>OZ244906.1:0-2057500 GCA_965221655.1 bacterium
CACCTGACGGACGCGAATACGTCTCCTACAGGCAGCAGGTCATCGCCCGCGACGCGATGGTCGTCTCCGGCCATTATCTGGCGAGCCAGGCAGGCCTCAGAATCATGGAAAGAAGCGGAAACGCGATAGACGCGGGCGTTGCGGCGGGCATTTGCCTGAGCGTCCTGCAGACCGACATGGTATCGTTTCTGGGCGTCGCACCCACCATCATCTACCTGGCGAAAGAGCGCCGTGTACTCACTATCAGCGGGCTGGGCCGTTGGCCGAAGGCGGCCTCCATCGAATGGTTCGAGAAGAACTGCGGCGGCGAAATTCCCCCCGGCGTCCGCCGCGCGGTGACGCCTGCGGCGGTGGACGCCTGGCTCATGGCTCTTGAGCGTTACGGCACGAAGACTTTTGCGGAGGTGGCCGAGGACGCCGTATCCCTGGCGGACGCGGGCTTTCCCATGCACCATTTCATGTACGACCACATACGGGCCGCGGAGGATTCTTACGCACGCTGGGAATCGGCCCGGCCCATCTATTTCCCCGAAGGTGCGCTCATCCCCGTGGGCGGTCGCGTGCGGATTCCCGATCTGGCCGAGACCATGCGGCGCATGGCGCGCGCCGAGGCGGGGGCAAGTGGCGGTCGCGCCGCCGGCGTGCGCGCCGCGCGCGATGAAGTCTACCGGGGCGAGACGGCGCGGCTGATGGTCGAATTCGTCCAGCAAAACGGCGGACTTTTGACGATGGAGGACCTGGCGGATTTTCACGTCCAGGAAGAAGAACCCGTGGCGACGGAGTTTCTGGGGCACGAGGCCTACGCCTGCGGCCCCTGGTGCCAGGGGCCGACGCTTTTGCAAGCGATGAACCTGCTCGCCTCATTCGACCTGGTGGACATGGGCCACAATTCTGCGCGCTATCTCCACACGATTCTGGCTGCTCTCAACCTCGCGTTCGCGGACAGAGAGGCCTTCATCGGCGATCCGGAGTTCGTGGACGTACCCGTGGAGGGGCTCCTCTCCAGGGCCTACGCCGCAGAACGTGCGCAGCGCATCGAAGAGGGACGCGCTTTCGCCGACACGCCGCCGCCCGGCGACCCCTGGGTGCACCAGGGGGGTGCGCATCCCTGGCGTTTCGACGGGGCGGGCCGCGTTCCGCGCAAGGCGTTTGCCGATGAATATCAACACGATACCTCTTATTGCACGGCGGTCGACGCGGAGGGAAACGCATTTTCGTGCACACCCTCCGACCCGTCGAACGCAATGCCTTTCGTCCCTGGGGTGGGAGCAACGGTTTCGGGGCGCGGCTCGCAGAGCTGGCTCGACCCGGCCCACCCGAGTGCCCTCGCTCCCTGGAAGCGGCCGAGGCTCACACCCAACCCCGTCCTCACTCTGAAGGAGGGTGCTTTTTACATGACGCTGGGCACCCCCGGGGGCGACACCCAGCCCCAGGTCATGTTGCAGGTTTTTCTGAACCACGTCGCATTCGGAATGCCGCCGCAGATGGCGGTCGAGGCGGCAAGGGCCGCCACCTACAATTTCCCCAATTCGTTCTGGCCGCACGCCTACGCGCCCGCGAGTGCGCGCGCCGAGGAGCGGCTGTTTCGGGAGGTAGGCGGTGCGCTGACCGAGATGGGCTACGCGATGGATGCGTGGCCCGACTTTCACTGGCCGGCGGGCAGCGTCTGCGCGATTGTACGCGACCCCGCGACGGGCTATCTCCAGGGCGCCGCCGACCCCAGGCGCGAATCCTACGCCGCGGGCTGGTAGGAGCGCGCGCCTCCCCGGTTCGCCTGTAGACGCAGGCGATTCCCCGCGTTTGTTTCCTCCCGTGTTGTTGCAGACTTGATCCTGGCGCGGAAAATCGCTTCACCCCTGAGTGTTCGCTCTGTATCCATGCATTTACTCCGCCGTGCATGCTTTTGCGCCGGGTCGGAGCTCATTGCTTCGCACTTTTTCTCGTCTTTTGTCCGCTGAAACCCAGAAATGAAAACGAAATAAATCGGCAACGTGGAATTAATGTTTCTGAAAAGCACAAGAAACACACGGTGCGCATGATAAGTGCGTATTTGTCAGGAATTCCAAAGTCTTACGGAGCCTGTTTGCCATAACCCCCTTTAGCGGGCGAGGAGAAGGAGAGAAGAGATGAAAAGGAGTTCGTCGAGTGTCAGGCGGTTCAAGCGTCGTGATTTTCTGAAAATCGGGACGGGCGCAGCCGCCGGGGCTGGCTTGTTGCCGTTGCTGAAATACCTGCCCGCCGAGGCCGCCGCGGGTCGAGACACGCTCGTGGTCGTCATTGGAAACGGCCCGAACAGCATGGACATTCACAGAAAGGGGACCAACCGGCCAAGCTACCAGGTTGCCGTCAACGTCTACGATCGCCTCGTTACCTATGGGCGAAAAAAATTGCCCGACGGCAACGTGATGTACGACTACCGGAAGATCGAACCGGAGTTGGCCGAATCCTGGACTTTTGCGCCAGATGGCATGTCCGTCGCCTTCAAGATTCGCAAGAACGCCAAGTTTCACGACGGAAAGCCCGTCACTGCCCATGACGTGAAGTGGTCTTTCGATCGTGCGGTTTCGCTGGGTGGTTTTCCGGCTGTGCAGATGAAAGCCGGCTCGCTCGTCAAGCCCGAGCAGTTCGTCGTCGTGGATGACTACACCTTCCGCATCAATTTTCTCCGCAAGAGCAAGCTCACGCTGCCCGACCTGGGCGTTCCGGTGCCGCTGGTCATCAATTCGGTGGCTGCCAAGGCCAAAGCCACGAAGAGCGACCCGTGGGCGACCGAGTTTCTGCACAAAAACCCACAGGGGGGTGGAGCCTTCAAGCTGGGGCGATGGAAGCCCGGAGAGCAGACCGTTTATCTTCGCAACGACGACTGGAAATCCGGTCCCCTGCCTGGAGTGAGGCGGGTGATAGTCCGCGAGGTGGCGTCCGCTTCCACGCGCCGTGCCCTTTTGTTGCGCGGAGATGCTGATGTTTCTCTCGATCTCCCGCCCAAAGACACCAAGGAACTCGCGAGCCACAAAAAGATCAAGATTGCAGGCATACCCATCGAGAACTGCATACACGCCGTCGGGCTGAACCTGAACTTCAAGCCCTTTGCCGATGTCCGCGTCCGCCGGGCGATGGCTTACGCTATGCCCTACGAGAAAATTTTCAAGGCGGCAGCTTATGAGCGCGGCCTGCCGATGTGGGGAGCGAAATCGGCCGAGCCCGCCGGCACGCTGTGGCCCCAGCCTTTTCCTTACGATACCGATCCGGGCAAGGCGAAGGCCCTGCTCAAAGAGGCAGGTTACGCGGAAGGCTTCAAGGTCACGCTGTCGTTCAACCTGGGGCTCGCCTACTGGACGGAGCCGACGGCACTCCTTATCCAGGAGGGGCTCGGGAAGGTAGGCATCGAGGCGAAACTCGACAAGATTCCCGGATCGAGCTGGAGGACGAAGGCGCTCGTCGAGAAGAAGCTTCCGATGCATCTCAAGAACTTCGGCGGCTGGCTGAATTACCCTGAATACTATTTCTTCTGGGCCTACCAGCCCAAGCGTCTGTTCAATTCGATGAACTACGACAACCCGCGGCTCAACACGTTGGTGGACGAGACCCTGCACATGCCCGTGGGTAGCCCCGGCTATGCAGAGAGAGTCCAGGCGTTCATCAAAATCGCCTTTGAGGACGTTCCCCTCATTCCTCTATGGCAGCCCTATCTCGACGTGGCGATGCAAAAAGACGTGGAGGGTTACGAATACTGGTTCCACCGTCAACTCGACGTGAGAGGCTTCAAGAAATTGCCCAAGAGATCCTGAAGACGCTTCTGGGTGCACCCACACTTCCTTTGAGGTGAGCGAAGTGAGAAGCAGTACGGTTGCCCTGATCGGCCGGCGCTTCCTTTATGCGGCGCCGGTCGTGATGGGCATCATATTGGTTACTTTCGTCCTGACGAGGGCTCTGCCGGGCGATCCGGCCGTGTTCTTTGCCGGACCTGCGGCGGACGAGAAGTCCATTGCCGAAATACGTGCCTCGTTGGGACTCGACAGAAGCTGGCCCGAGCAATTCTGGATATACATCCGGAATCTCGCACGCGGAGACATGGGCAAATCCATCAGCACTGGCCAGCCCGTTCTGGAGGAGCTCGCCACACGTCTTCCGGCCTCTGTCGAACTTACGCTGATGGGCTTGTTCGCAGCAGTCGTCGTCGCCGTTCCCCTTGGGGTGCTGGCGGCCACGAGACCCCACTCGTTCGTGGATCACTTCTGCCGCTTGGTTGTCACGGTGGGTGTCTCGCTGCCCACTTTCTTTACCGGATTGTTTCTCGTGTACGTCTTCTATTTTCTCTTGGGCCTCTCACCCGCTCCCCTCGGGCGGCTGAGCATCGTTCACATCGCTCCTGATCATGTAACCGGTTTTTATCTCCTCGACAGCCTGGTGGCGGGCGACCTGGAGGTTTTCCGCGCCGCGCTTTCCCAGATGCTTCTCCCCGCTGCGACGTTGGGGATTTTCGCCCTTGCTCCGCTCGCGCGGATGACGAGGGCTGCGATGCTGGGGGTTCTGTCGAGTGACTTCGTGCGAACGGCGCGAGCGAGCGGCCTTTCGCACCGCACGGTGCTGTGGGTTTATGCTTTTCGAAACGCCATGCTTCCCGTCCTGACTACGTTTGGCATGGTGTTTTCTTTCTTGCTCGGTGCAAATGTTTTGGTCGAAAAAGTTTTTGCCTGGCCGGGTATCGGTTCTTTCGCCATAGAAGCGCTCATCGCTTCGGACTACGTCGCCGTGCAGGGTTTCGTGCTGGCCATGGCATTGATGTACGTGCTGTTGAATCTGGCGATCGACGTCTTCTGCATGGTGGTCGATCCGCGTATCGGAATGGAGGGCTGAGCGTGCATGCCCTTTTCCGCCACCTGCGCTACGTGATGACGGAGAATCCCGTCACGCTTTTCGCGTTTGCCCTTTTCTTCTTGCTGATGATTCTCGGTTTGTTCGGACCTTGGCTTGCGCCCTACGATCCCCTCGCCAGCGACACGGCCAACGCCCTCAGCCCGCCCTCGTGGGTGCATCCGTTCGGGACCGACAATCTGGGGCGAGACGTTTTCAGCCGCGTGATCGTGGCAACGCGGCTTGACTTGGCGATATCCGTAGCGGCCGTTTCGCTCTCCTTCGCCACGGGAAGCGTCGCGGGCGTTTGCGCGGGCTACTTCGGAGGGATGGCGGACAGGTGGATCGGCCGCCTTACCGACACCATCATGGCGTTTCCTCTTTTTGTGTTGGCCATGGGCATCGTATCGGCTCTGGGAAATACGATAGAGAACATCGTCTACACTACGGCCGTCATCAATTTTCCCTTCTACGCCCGCGTTGCACGAGCCGAGGCGAACGCACGCCGCGAAGCGGGCTTCGTGGAGGCGGCACGCCTTTCGGGGAATGGACACGGGCGGATTCTTTTCCTCCATCTGGGACCCAATATTATGCCGCCCATGATGGTTCAGATATCGCTGAACATGGGTTACGCCATATTGAATGCGGCGGGACTTTCTTTCATCGGCCTCGGTGTCCGCCCCCCGACTCCCGAATGGGGGATCATGGTGGCCGAGGGGGCGAAGTTCATTGTCTCGGGTGAGTGGTGGCTCGCCATCTTCCCGGGAACTGCTCTCATGCTTGCCGTACTGTGCTTCAACCTTCTGGGTGACGGTCTCCGCGATCTCATCGACCCGAGAATGAGGACCTGATGGAATCCCGCAACCCTCTTCTGGTCGTCGAGGATCTCTCGCTGGAATTTCGCACCCGCACCGGCGTCGTCAAGGCCCTCGAAAACGTGAGCTTCGAGATTGACAAGGGGCAGACGGTTGGCGTGGTCGGCGAAAGCGGCTCGGGAAAGTCTGTGATGTCCTACGCCATCATGGGAATTTCCGATCCTGCGGCAAAAATTACCTCGGGCCGCGTTGTTTTCGGGGGTGTTTCTTTGCTCGAAGAATCCCCACAAGGGATCAAAGAGATGCGCGGGCGCGAGATTTCGATGATCTTCCAAAGCCCGAGAACGGCATTGAACCCGATACGGACCATCGGCCGACAATTGGAGGACGTCATTTATAGGCACGGCAGCTTACGCGGCCAGCGTATTCGCGAGCGCGCTCTGGAACTTCTTCACCAGGTTCACATCCCCGACCCCGAGAATCGCTACGGCGCCTATCCGTTCGAACTCTCGGGCGGAATGTGCCAACGCGTGATGATTGCGATGGCCATTTCTTCGGACCCATGGCTCCTGATCGCGGATGAACCCGTAACGGGTCTGGACGTCACGACGCAGGCGGTCATCATGGACCTCATCAAGGACGCGGCACGGAAGAGAAACATGGGTGCCATTCTCATCACACACGACCTCGGACTTGCGGCTTGCTACTGCGACAGGATAATCGTCATGCATGCGGGGCACGTGGTTGAAGTGGCCGATACCGAGCGCTTGTTCATGTATCCGCGTCATCCCTACACTGCGAAACTCATCGGGGCCACGCCCAACGCGAATACGAGTTTGTCGGAGCTGACCTCGATTCCGGGCGCTTTGCCGGATCTGCGAGCGGAGCTCCCGGCTTGCCGCTACAGCCAGCGGTGTGAACGCTTTGCCGAGGATTGTCTCGACCCTCCTCTCCCGCGCCAAGCTATCGAAGCGGGCCATCTCGTTGCCTGTCGGCATCCTTTCTGATGGCCTTGCTCGAAGTCGTCGACCTGGCCAAAAAGTTCCCGATCCGGCCGAGCGGAATGTTCTCGACTTTTCGGCATTCTCTGCGGAGGGCGAAAGAAGAAGGGGGGAATGCGGGGGAGTACCTGCACGCCGTGGACGGTGTAACCTTCTCAATCGAATCGGGGGAGAGCGTTGGTCTCGTGGGTGAATCCGGCTGCGGGAAGTCCACGCTTGCCAGATTGATCGCACGCCTCCAGGACGCGACGTCGGGGGACGTCATATTCGAAGGCGTAAACGTCGGAAACATTCCGGCTCGCCGTTTCATTCAGAATCAGAAGCGTCGGAAAATCCAGATGGTGTTTCAGGATCCCACCGAAAGTCTGAATCCGGGATTCACCGCTTTCAGGGCCGTTGCCGATCCCCTTTTGCGCCTGGGCGGAATGCGGGCCGGAGTCAAACTCTCGAGGCGCGTCGAAGAACTTTGCGACCTGGTGGGTCTCGCCCCGGAACTCCTGACACGCTATCCGCATCAACTCTCCGGTGGCCAGAAAGCGCGGGTCGGCATTGCGCGCGCGATAGCACTTGAGCCCGCGCTCCTTGTGCTCGATGAACCCACCGCCGCCCTGGACGTTTCGGTTCAGGCAGTTATCCTGCATCTTCTCGATGCATTAAAAAGTCGTCTCGGGATGAGCTACCTTTTCATCTCCCACGACTTGAGCGTCGTCCGAATGCTCTGCCAAAGGGTTTTGGTGATGTACCTGGGCAAGATTGTGGAGGTCGGCTCCAGCCGGGAACTTCTGCGACGCCCGCGCCATCCCTATACCCGCGCACTCCTCTCGGCGATACCCGTGGTCGAACCGGGCGGACGCTCCGAACGCATTCGGCTTGCCGGTGAACCCCTGAGTCCCATCAACCCCTCTCCGCATGTTTGTCGGTTTTATTCTCGTTGTCCCCGTAAAGAGGACAGGTGCCGACGGGAGATGCCCATGCTGACGCTTTCTTCCGCCGAAATCGAAACCGCCTGCCATTTTCCACTCGAAAACTAGGAGGATGCCCGCGCGCAAACGGCCATTTGTTGGTGTTTGCCCCACTCACACTGGCGCCTCAATTCGGATGCCTGGTTGTAGACCATCGAGTACACCTCCTCCAGGCGTCCTTGGCGACGAATCCCTCGCTCCTTATCCATCATACCTGTCCTCCTCATTCAGGTGCCCCCACACCTCTTTCAGGCCGTCTATCACAACGCAGACGACACAGATAATTGCGAGGCCGATTATGTTCCAAATGAAGAACATCAAAGTGATTTGCCTCCCCGTTAAAAGTCAACTATAGGGCTTTCTCTCGAATAATAGCAACTATAAAATGGGATTAAGTTGCATGTTCGTCGGGGAAATCCTCATTGCCCTCGTGAATGGTTTTGCTGTAGGTGTCCAGCATCGAGTTGAAATCGCGGCAGCAGTCCTTGATGCAATAGTGAAGCGTCTCCATCTGGTCTAGATGGAAGTGCGCCGCTTTGGGAACGTTCTTGGCCTTGTCCAGCATCAGTTCCAAGGCGGCGGCCATCGTTTTCACGTGCCCAAATACGTCGTCAAACCAATCTTGCGGGTTCTCGCTCATAATGCCTCCTAAAAAGCAGTTTGTGCGTTCAGTCGTATGTCCAACAATTCTCGCAAGTCGTTCAGGTCGTCCGCCGTGGCCTCCAATTCGGTAGCGAAGGCTTCCAGAAAGGTGTGCGCCTCCCCCAACCCGTTTCCTTCTCAGCCGGGCACATTTATATCCGGCGCGCGGCCCGGATGCTGGCGGCATCCAGGTTGTCCGGAAAAAATCGCCGCGTGCTTTTTGAATGCCCGGGCTCGAAAACACCCTTCCGCCATGCGGGCGCTGCGAGCGCTCCACCTCCTCCTCGGTCGGGGGCAATCCCTCCTGCATCTGTGGAAATCAGCGCGCATTTGCGGTCGGCGCGCGTTCGCCCGAATGGCCCAGAATGCCGCGCGAAGGGGTGGCTCCTGCACTCCGGGGGGCTGGGGGGCGTTCGCAGGCGCTTTTTCGGTGGCAAAATGGGCGAAGGCGGCCACAAAGCGCTCAAACGGGGCCGTTTTTTCGTTTGTAGGGGTGGAAAAGGGTGCTAAAAAAGGCCGAAAAGGTGATCTCGGGGGCGGTTTTCGGTGGGAGGCGTGCTTTGCAGATTTTTTCGTTCGACACCATTCCCTGGCCCTATCTCGAGGGCAGGGCGCGCTATCCGCACGATGCGTCGCAGTTCGACGCGAAGAAGGCCCACGCCCTCTGGGAGGAGCACTTTCTTTTCTGGGAGCGCGTCGAGGCGGCGGGCATCGACGGCATCGGGCTGAACGAGCACCACGGCACGCCCTTCGGCTCGATGCCCACGCCGGGCGTATTTGCGGGCCACGTCGCCGCGCGGACGAAGCGGGCCAAAATCGCGATACTGGGCTATTGCCTCCCGCTCTACCCCCAGCCGCTGCGCGTGGCGGAAGAAGTCGCGGCCCTGGACGTACTGAGTGGCGGGCGCATCGTGGCCGGCTTTCTCCGGGGTGCGCACAGGGAATATCTCGCCTACAACGTGGATCCCGCCGAGAGCCGGGGGCGCTTCGAGGAGGCTTGGGAGTTCATCCTCCGGGCGTGGTGCGCGCGCGAGCCTTTCGATTGGGAGGGGGAATATTTCCGCTATCCACGCTGTCAGTTGTGGACGCGGCCCTGGCAGCAGCCGCATCCTCCGGTTCTGTTTCCCGCCGATTCGGACGCCTCGCTCGACTGGGGTGCGAGAACCAGAACCCCCGTCGTGCTGAGTCACAGGCCTTTCGACGATCTGGTCGAGCGTGCGGACTACTACCGGGAGCGTTGCCGCGTCCACGGATGGGAGGCGGGTGCGGAACACGTTTGGCTCGAACACCAGGTCTACGTGGCGGATTCGTACTCTCGGGCACTCGAAGAAGCAGCACCCGCGCTCTCGTATTACTGGCAAAACCTCTACGGCGCGCAGCCCGAGATACTGGCGGAACTTCGCCGCCGCTTTCCGGGCAGCCTGCCCGCACCCGCCGGGGAGGCGCAGCAAAAGCCTCTGGGTCTGCTCGGGGAGGGGGTGAGGACGCCCGCACAACTGTTGCGCGACGGCATGGCGGCCGTAGGCACGGCGGCACAGGTGCGCGACGAGCTGATGGCGCAAAAGGAAAAGATGGGCTTTGGCGGCATGGTCGTGTATTTTCACTTCGGGAATCTGGACGTGGAGAAGGCCGCCTCGAGCATGGAGCGGTTCGCCCGTGCGGTGATGCCCACTCTCAAGGGTGGTTGACGCGGCCTTGCGGCTTTTTCGAAAAGACGCGATGATGCCTCTTCCTTTGCGGCGCATCGACGGAACTTTCCGAGAACATACTGAAGGCATATAGAGGAGCCGAACCATGAGCAGCGAGCTTGCGGCCAAAGAATGCGTGCCGTGCAAGGGCGGCGTGCCTCCGCTTGAAGGAGAGGCTCTCTCCGCTTTGCAGGAGCAGCTGGGGGGCGATTGGAACGTGGTGGATGGGCACCACCTCGAGAAGGAATACCGCTTTGCTGATTTTCGGGCGGCGCTCGACTTCACGAACCGCGTGGGCGAGATGGCCGAGGAGCAGGGCCACCACCCCGACATCTACCTGGCGTGGGGGAAGGTGCGCGTAACGGTCTGGACGCACAAGATAGACGGCTTGACGGAGAGCGATTTCGTCTTCGCAGCCAAGGCCGATCAAGCCCTCTAGCTGAGTCCTCTCGGAGCCCGCGCGAGGCGGGCGCGCGTCCTCTTTGCCGGGGAGAAACCTTGCGGGTCGCTTTTCTGAACTCCTGGACCCTCGACGTGGCGCGCGGCTCGGGCACGGCGGCGGCCATCACGGGGCTTGCGGACGGGCTTGCGGAGAACGGCCACGAGGTGGAGATTATCGGGCCGAACGAGCGCGCCTCGAGCCTGCTTCTCCAAAGACTGCTCTACAACCTGGAGTTGGGCGCGCGCTTAGAGCCCGGGGAGTTCGACCTCCTCGTGGGCTTCGATATCGACGGCTTCGATCTCGCCCCCCCGCCAACTACCCCTTTCGTCGTCTATCTGCACGGAATCGCAGCCGACGAGATGCGCTTCGAGAGCGGCGCCCCGCGCCAGTATCTGCGTGCACTTTCGCATCTCGAGCGCGCGAACGCGCGGCGCGCCGACAGGGTTCTCGTCACGAGCGCATACAGCCGGGGCGTCGCCTGTGCGGCCTACGGCCTGGCGGCGGAGAAGGTCGGCGTCGTGGGAAACGGCGTCCACCCCGCCCGCTGGGAGCGCGTGCGCGCTATGCGGCGCGCCTCGGGCGGCGTCGTCTTGTCGGTGGCGCGGCAGTACCCCAGAAAGAACACGAAGAGCCTCATCAACGCCATGGCGCTGGTGCGCGAGAGCGTCCCCGGCGCCACGTTGCGCGTCGTGGGCGGCGGACCTTGCATCGAATCGCTTGAGAAACAAATAGATAGAATGGGCCTCGCGGACGCCGTCACCCTCCTGGGCGAGGTGCCTGATGACGAAGACGTGGCGCGCGAGTACGCGGCGGCAGACGTGTTCTGCCTGCCCTCGCTGCAGGAGGGCTTCGGCATCGCGTTTCTGGAAGCCATGGCGGCGGGCTTGCCCGTCGTGGCCCTGGACGTGGCGGCGACGCCCGAACTCGTGGGCGACGCAGGGCTCCTCCTCCCGCCCGGAGAGGAGCGCGCCCTCGCCGATGCCATCGTCAAGCTACTGAAAGACGACGACTTGCGCGAACGCACTGGCCGCCGCGGAATCGAGCGCGCAGCCGCGCGCACCTGGAGCGCCGTGGCGCAGCGCTTCGCCGAGGAGGTCTCCCCCCTGCTCGCCCCCGCCTGCTGACGCACCCATCCCGCTCGAAACGCCACCGCTTCGCTTTCGTTTCTTATAGGGTCTACTGGGTATTTTTTGCGTTTTACTCGCCGAAACGCGCTGCGGTTTTGCATGTTTTCCCGGGTTTTCCCGGGTATTCCCGGGTTTTTCCGGGTTTGTTTTTTGCATTTTGCCCCTCCCGCCGACGCAAATGCGGGCAAATGCGCACCAGAGATGCCGAGCGGGGCGAGAGGCTCCTCCCGATCGGTGCGCAAGAGACTTTTCGGTGAGTCAACCGGTTCCGCCTGAAGGGTTTTACGCCGCAGAAGAGATCCATCCCGACCGGTGGGGGAGGGATTGCCGCCCGGTGAGATAGGGATTGCTGCCCGATGGGGGAGGGATTGCCGAGCGATGCGGGAGGTCGATTCCGGCTGCGGAAGAAGAATCACGCTATCACCCCACTGCCGCCCGATGCACCTCGCCTCGTGCGTAGGTGGCGCGTCTCTCCCGTCTGTGTCTCGACCCCGCTTGCGCATCCCTCTCGGTATGCCTGGACGCACCCGAACTCCGGGGGCGGCTCGCGAATCGGCCGTGCGCACCCCGCCGCGCGTCGCCTCAGAAAAGCACCCGCACGGAGAGGGAGACGCGGTGGGTGTCGCGCGCGTTCTCGCCGAAGCGGCCAGCGTAGCCGAGCAGAGCGCTCGCGCGCTCGCCCAGCTTCTTGCGCACGCCTAAGTCCGCCGTGAACGCGCCGCCTGCGGGTGCGTAGCCCTCCGCGGTGAAGCGTCCGGGCATGGTGTTCGAGCCCGCCGTTACGCGCACGGGTTCGTCTTCGAGTTCACGCTCATAGCCCAGGTGCGCGTAAGGATGCAGGGCGCCGAGGCTCCAGGCCGCGCGCCAGCCGCCGCGCGCGCGAACGGAGTTGCGCGAGAAGTCCGAAAAATGCATGGCGCTCGCAGAAGCGCCGCGCTCCCTGTAGCCCTTTATCTGCTGGTCGAGCCACGAAATCGCGAAAAAAGGCCCGTGGCGAAACGTCTGCGTCGCCGCGAGCGTCCAGGCGAGGTCCAGGTCGGCCCCCAGCAGGGAGGCCTTGGTGGAGCCGCTCTCGGTGCGCGTGGCCGCCGCCAAGACGATCTTCCGCTCGATGTCCAGCGACGTTTGCCCCAGGCTGAGGGCGAAGCCAATCTCGAGGCCGCCGCTGCGCCACGCACCGTGTAAGGAGGCGAGCGCGGCGTCGGCGCCCAGGTTCGCGCCCGTGCTCTCGTTCTCATGGCGCGCGAGGGTGAGCGCCGCTCCCCAGGTGAGATCGGGACCCGCGCGGCGGCTTGCCCCTATGGTGAGCGCCCCCAGGTCGGCCTCCGCCTTTCCGGATTGCGCGAGGGTGCCCAAATCGCTCGAGCCCGCACTGCCCGCGGCGTATACCCGCCATCTCCCGGCGGGGAGGGCGAAGCCTGCGGATTGGCGGCTCGCCACGGCGGTGCGGTGTACGTCCGCCGTCTGGATGCCCGCCTCGCCCGCGAGCGAGACGTGGAGCGGAGCCGCGATGGTGGAGGTAACGAGGTTGGCGACCGCCGCGTGGACCACGCCCGTGGGGTGGCTTCGATCCGCGAACAGGTATTTTTCGTTGTCGCCCGCCGCGTAGGTTACCGAGGTGCCGGAACCCTCCGGGCCGCAGCCCAGGGAGATGGGCTGGGTGGAGTCCTCCGGCTTGCACGCCGTGCCCGTGGTGTTGGTGATGCCGTAGACGCTTGGGTTTTCGACTATCTCGTCGAAAATGCCGTGGACGTTGACGGGAACGACGCCGTCTTCGTGTGTGCGGATGTCGGCGTCGAGTTTCTCGTTATAGGCGTCGGCCAGAGAGCTGACCGCCGCCTGGGCGGCTGAGCCCAGGGAGGCGGCGTAGGGCGATAGCCCGACGTCGGGCGCGTTCATTACCACGACGTAGCGCGCACCTGCCTCCAGCAGGCGCTTCGCCTGCGCGGCGTGTACGGCCGCGGCGGCCAGCGTGTGGCCCAGTGCGTTGGCCGAATCGTTGACTGCCGAGTCGGCTATGTCGTTCGCACCGCCCCAGATGGCGTAGAGCGCATCCGGGTCGACGCGCGCAGAAGAGAGGTATGCGTCTATCTGTTCCGTTATCGTCGCCACGGCGGCGTTGTCGCAGGGCGTAGCGGGATTCACGCATGCGCCGGAGAACGCGTAGTTCGAGCCGCCCGCGATGGAGTTCGCCCCCGAGGCGCCAAAGCCCCGGGCGACTATCTCGGCCCAGACGGGATCGGGATTGGTGGTGAAACTCGTGCCCGAGGGCAGACCCAGCGCCTGGGCCGCGTTTCCCGAGTCGCTCAGGCTGTCGCCGAACACGACGAAGTCGCTAAAACTCTGGGCCGAGGCGCCGGCTGCGCACCCCAGCGTCCATGCGATAAGCAGAGCGCCCGCCCAACGAAGACGTCCATGCATGTCGAAACCCCTTTTGGCTCAAGAGAACGGCGACGTTTCCCGGAGGTAATGGCGGCCCGCAGAACGCGGGGGGAGCGGACGAAACAGGGTAGCAGTTCGCCTGCCGGTACGCCAGGGGCGGGCGGGTTGCGCGCAGGTTTGTCGGCGGGGAATGCAACCTGCGCGAATCGTAGTATAATCGCCGCTCGTTCACGTCTTGTTCTCTACACGTCGTTCAGCGGAGTGCGGCATGTCGGATGGTCTATCGGGACTCAGGGAGCGCATCGACGCCTGCGATCGGGAGATCACCCGCCTGATCAACGAGCGGCTCCGGGTGTGCCTCGAAGTCGGCGAATACAAGAGCGCCCGGGGCATCGCCGTCAAGGACGCGCGCCGCGAGAGCGAGGTCATCGCCCGGGTTCTGGGCGGCAACGATGGCCCCTGTCCGCCCGAAACGCTCGAGCGCATCTACCGCATTCTCATCGACACCGCCGTGCGCCTCGAGGAAGAATAGGCACAGCCGTCGCATCCGCCCCCCAGGGAGAACGCCTGCATGGAAGTCTGGCTCGTCGCTTCGGGAGCCTTCGTCCTGGCCTCGCTGCTGTGGTTTTTCGTGATGCGCGCGCGCACCTCGGGTCTGGACCGCATGCTGCGGCGCGCAGAAGAGGAGGAGGCGCAGACCCGCGCCGCCCTCGAGGCCGAACGCGCGAAAAACGCCGGCCTGAGCGGGGATTTGGCGCGCCTGGAATCAGACCTGGCACACGAGCGCAAGTCCGCCCAGGAGAAGGTGGACCTTCTGCGCCGCGCGGGCGAGGAGATGCGCGAGACTTTTGGCGCACTCAGTGCGGACGCGCTCAAGAGCAACAACGCCTCTTTTCTCGAACTGGCGAAGGCGACGCTCGAAAAATTCCAAAGCGAAGCCAAAGGCGACCTCGCCTCGCGGCAAAAGGCGGTGGAGAGCCTGGTCGCCCCCATCCGCGAATCGCTTGATAAGGTGGGCACCCAGGTGCAAGACCTCGAAAGAGCCAGACGCGAGGCATACGGCGCGCTCACCGAGCAGGTGAAGTCTCTGGCGGGTGCGCAAAAGGAGTTGCAGTCCGAGACGGGCAACCTCGTCAAGGCCCTGCGCGCCCCCCAGGTGCGCGGACGCTGGGGGGAGATGCAGCTGCGGCGCGTGGTCGAGATGGCGGGCATGTTGTCCCACTGCGACTTCCTCGAACAGCAAACGCTCAAGGGCGAAGAGGCGCGCCTGCGGCCCGACCTGGTGGTGAACCTGCCCGGCGGCAAGAACGTGGTGGTGGACGCCAAAGCGCCGCTCGACGCCTATCTGAGCGCCCTGGAAGAAGAGGATGAAGACGCGCGCCGCGCCTACCTCCAAGCGCACGCGCGGCAGATTCGCTCCCACATGAGGGCCCTGGGTTCCAAGGCCTACTGGGAGCGATGCGGGTCGACGCCCGAATTCGTGGCGATGTTCCTGCCCGGCGAGAGTTTTTTCAGCGCAGCGCTCGAGCAGGACCCCGGCCTCATCGAACAGGGCGTTGAGCAAAACGTCATACTCGCCACGCCCACCACGCTCATCGCCCTTTTGCGCGCGGTGGCCTACGGCTGGCGGCAGGAGAAGGTGGCCGAGAGCGCGCAGGCGGTGAGCACTCTGGGGGCGGAGCTCTACGGGCGGCTCAAAACCCTGGCGGAGCATTTCCAGGCGATGGGCAGGGGGCTCGACCGCACGGTAGAGGCCTACAACAGGGCGGTGGGCTCTTATGAGTCGCGCGTACTGGTATCGGCGCGCAAGTTCAGCGAGTACGGCAGCGCACCGGACGGAGAAATCGACCCTCTCTCCCCCGTCGAGAAAAACCCCCGCGCCCTCCGGGCGTCCGCTCCCGAGCAAGACGAGGAGACCCCGCTCGCCCGCCGCCTCGGGGGTTAGGCCTTAAGCCGCCTCAGGTAGGGGTGTTTTCTGCGCATTCCGTCGCGGAACCAGCGGGGATAGTCGTTCCAGCAGGCTTCTATGTGGTCGAGGTCGTCCGCGTCGGGGTCGAGGTCGTTGAGCCTGCGCGTGGGCGGAAGCCGGAGAGGCAGCGAGACCACCTCGCCTCTGAGTGCGAGGATTTTCCTTGCCTCAACCAGGAGTGCGCGCTCTTCTTCCACCTCTTCTATGGCGTGAAAGCCCTTCACCACCTGGTGGAGGTAGACGCTCAGGGCGACGAAGTTCTGCTCGAATTCCTCGAGTGGCGCCACGTCCTCGTGCTCGAAGTGGAAGTGCCCGCCGCGGATTTTTTCTGCAACCTCCCAGATGGGGGTCTGCGCGGTGAGCGGCAGGTATTCGTCCACGACGCAGTCGGCGAGGTTGTATTTGTCCGCGCCCTTGAGTATGAGGTCGAGATAGTAGCGGTGCCTGCGCAAGCGAGGTTCCTCCTCTGCGGGCGAGAGTCGCGTTTCGTGGTGGATTTTGTCAAGAGATGGGTACATAATCCCCCGAAAACAAGGGCGGGGGCCGCATGGCCGGCCCGCCCCGGGTATACGGCGCAACGAAAGGAGAGCGGGAGGATGCGCAGGAACTTCGTCGTGGGTTGGATGCTTCTCGCCGCGTTTCTCGTCCTGGGCGGGTGCGGCGACATGGTGCCGCGGGGCGTGGAGGTGATCACCGAGCCTCCGGGAGCCACCGTGAAGCTTGGGGAGGAGAAGATAGGCGAATCGCCCGTCCTCATCCCCTGGAAGAAGATAAAGGATCATTACGCCGAGACGTATTCGGTCGAGATTCTCAAGGAGGGCTACCACCCCCACTACCTCGTCGCCGCGCAGTATGGGGGAACGATACGGGTGGCTCTGCAGAAGAAATAGTTTCCCCTTTCCCCGAGGTGTTCACGTGCGCACACACGGCATGGGCTTGCTCGCCGAGTTGTTCGAGTTCGAAGAGGGTGCGGAAGACGAGGCGCGCACCTGGCTGGACGACGTGCGCCTCGCGCGGACGCTCGAAATACCGGGCGTTGCCGGAGCGGCGGCCTACGAGGCGGTAGACGGCGCGCCGCGCTTTCTGAACCTCACCGAGGCGCGCAGCGTCCACACCTTCTACGGCGCGGAATGCATGGCGCTGATGGAAGAAGAAGAGATGCGCGCCTCCCCCCCGCCGCTCGAGCATATACGCCTCGTATGCGCGCAGGTATATCCTGGCCTTCCCGCCTCGGCGCGGGGTCTTCCGACGGTGGACGCAGCGGGGCTCGCCCCCATCGTCCAGTTCGGCAGAATCAACGTGCCCGAGGAGAGGCTCCCCGATTTCAACGGCTGGTACGCGCAGGATCGCGGCCCTCTGTGCGAGGAGGTGCCGGGGATGAGGCGCATGCGCCGCTACAACACGGTGGAAGGTCCGCGGCTGATGATCGTGCTCTACGAGATGGAAGATGAGTCCGTGCGCACAACGCCGGAGTGGAAGCACATGAACGCCTCGGAATGGACGGCGCGCGTACGCAGCTACTACCGCCAGGAGCCCGGCTCCCCCGGCGTCTACAAGCGCAGGGGCTACGGGCGCTAGGGAGTCCCCTCCACCGGCCGGCCGAGCGGCCTCGTTATGTACTGCCGATAGTTCGGAGCTTCAGTCCTGATGTGTCTATTTCTTGTTTTTGCGCTGCGGGTATTTTCTTCAGATGGCGTGTTAGCGTTTTAAGTTGATTTCTTAGTTCGTAGATCTCCTCACTGCTCTTTGTGTGAAATTCTCGCGCTGCCAGGACGACCTCAGCGTAATATTTCGATTCACCTTTGATGCCGATGTAAGGAAGGGGCGGAAAGGTCATCCGCCATGCCTTGGGTAGATGCTTTTGCAGGAGTTGCCCGAATTTCTTGCCGACACAGTTTGAAGGTTTCCAGTTCAAGGCGAATAGGATTACCGTAGCGACCTTGGATGCCTCCGCCATTATCGGGATGATCTCCTTTGCCTTGCGGGGTAGAAATTCGCTGAATGGGTCCAAGAGCACGATATCATGTTCGGTCATTTTGCAGGCGAGTTGCTTGAATGCTTCATAGCCGTCGTATGTCTCGATTTGAAGCGAAGGCTCCTCTTGCAACAATGCTAGACCGTATTTCTTTAATTCCTTGCGTCGATACTCGCAACGATCGTTGACCAGGACACGAACCTCTCCTTTCCCGACATTTTCGCCGATTTTCTTGGCCAAAAAGCTACTGCCGTAATAATGATTCCGATCGATGTCGGTTTGTGCCCGCCTCAAAGCGAGGCTCGTTGGCAGGGCTTTCACACGCTCTTTTACATTATCGGAAATCGAATCATCCAAAGGTTTCCCGGCAAACAGATCGAAGAAGCGAAACTTTTTGTTCCTCTCACACTGCCAGTGTATCAACTCCGCCAAAACGCCATGTTTGAGTAAGTCCCCCGCGTTTCCCATGTCATAGCGCAAGTCCTTCAAGACTTTATCCTTTTCTGTATGTAGCTTGTTTCACTCCCCACAAAAAACCGGCGCGCCTCGTGTGAGGAGACGCGCCGGGTGTGCAGCCTTGCCTAGCGGGGGAAGCGGCTGAAGTCGGGGGGTCTTTTCTCCTTGAATGCCGTCATGCCCTCGACGGACTGCTCGTTGTTCCACACGGCGTTGAGCAGTTCGCTGCCGTGCATCCACGAGGGGTAGTGGAGGTCGCCCAGGAAGTTGAGGTTCGTCTTCATGTAGCGCAGCGTGGCCGGGGCGTGGGAGTTGATGGTGGCGCACCACTCCTCGGTCGTCTTCTCGAGGTCCGCGTCGGGCACGACCTCGTTGATGAGGCCGACCTCCTTCGCCTCCTGGGCGGAGTAGCGCTTGGCCATGAACAGCATCTCGCGCGCCCTGCGATCTCCCATGAGGAGGGGGAGGTACTGCGTCGCGCCCACCACGGGGAGTGCGCCCACGCGCGCGCCCGACTGGCCGAACGTCGCGTTTTCGCTGGCGATGCACAAATCGCAATACAGCTGCCACTCGTTGCCCCCGCCGATGCACCAGCCGCGCACCATGGCGATGGTGGGCTTGCCCGAGTTTCTGAGCGTCATGCACAGGCGGCGCATCTTGTTGTTCCAGATGTGGCCGGTCTGGTAGTTGAGGCCGAGCATCATGTCCATGTCGCCGCCCGAGGAGAAGTTCCCGTTCAGGCCGTAGAGCACGCCCACGCCGATGTCGGGGTCCTCGTCGAGCCGCGTGAAAGCCTCGATGACCTCGTTGATCATCTGAAAGTTCATCGCGTTGAGCGTCTTGGGGCGGTCGAGCCCCACCCACAGGGTTTTGTCCCGCACCTCTACGACGGTTGCTTTTTCGGACATCTGCAAAATCTCCTTCTCGCCCGCGCAAGGGGCGCATCGTTGAATGGAAGCGCTTCGCGTCTCGCTCGCTCAAGAGGCGGCATTCTCACACACGCGCGGCGCATTTTCCAGCAAAGGCGCTCCTCAGCCCATCCACGCCAGAAAGCCCTTGTAGAGCAGCTGCAGGGAGACGAGCGTGAGCAGCACCGCCAGAACGCGCGTGAGCGTGGTGGACTTCACCCGGTGCGATATGGCCGCGCCGATTTGCGCCCCCGCGATGGTGCCCACCGCCAGGGGCAGAATCAGGTTCGTCATCGCGTGGAGGTTGCCGTGGAAGAAGTGCACCACCACGGCGAGGGCGGTGGTGAACAAGAGCTCGCACTGCGAGGTGGCGGTGGCGACGTGGGGGGGGATGCGCAGCACCCGTATCATCACGGGCACGTGGATGGGGCCGCCCCCGATGCCCAGAAAACTCGCCAGAAAGCCGATGATCGAACTCAGAAAAACGCCGAGCCGGAACCGAAAGCCGTATTCGTAGACCCGGCCCGCGCTGTCGACGATGCGCCTGTACGTCAGGGCGGCGAGTCCGCTCTTTTGCTCGCGCGTCGCCTCAAGAGGCGGCGGCGGGTTGATGATGGAGATGCAAAGCGCGAGCAGGGCGAGGCCGAGCAGTGCGTCGAACGGCCCGCGCGCGACCTCGCTCGTGGCGTAGACGCCGATGACGACCCAGGGCGCTCCCGCCAGGGCGAAGATCGCGCTGGTCTTGATGTCGATGCGCCCCATGCGGTAGTAGGCGATGGAGCCCGAAAGTGCGTTCAGGCACACCACGCTCAGCGAGGTGGCGGCGATGACCTCGGAGGGCTGATCGGTGAAAAGCAACAGGAGCAGGGGCGTGAGGATGAAGCCGCCGCCCGCGCCCACCAGCGTGCCGAGCAGGCCGATTCCCAGTCCTATCGCCAGAAATTGCGTGAAGAAGAGCATCGACGTTCCTTTCCCGCACACGAAGGGCGTGAGCGCGAGGGAAGCACCTCGCCCGGGTTCGCGTCGGCTATTGGTTTGGGGGCTGCGCAACGGCGGCGATTCTAGTACAGCGCGCGGACGAAAGAAAGAGACCCAGGCGTGCGCCGCGCCTCGCGGCGGGTGCGGCTGCTCGCGGGTGGTTTCGCCAAACGGGTGCGGGGGGTGTAGAATGTTCCCCAATTATCCTCTTGGGGAGAGACGCACATGACGGTTCCACTCGATACTCCGGTGGTGACGCGGGCCGAGAAGTTTCGCGGCGTTCTGGATTCCGATGAGGCGGCGGCCTACCGCGCACTGCAGGAGACAAAACGCGAATACCCCGAAGCACAGCCTCCGCCGCTGCGTCCGCCCCGCCTGGTGCGCGCGGGCAGGAGCCTCGTCGCCATGGTGCGCGCCGAGACGCGCGAGGCCGCCGTGCGCCTGGCCGTCGAGAAGCTGGGCGGCATCCGGCGCGTCGTGCCCCATCCCGCGCCGGTGCTCCTCAAGCCCAACTTCAATTCGGCCGACCCGTTTCCGGCCTCCACGCATCCCGACACCCTCGAAACCGTGGTCGCGCTTTTTCAGGAGGCGGGCTGTACGGACCTGGCGGTGGGCGAGATGGGAGGTCTCCTCTCCCTGCCCGCGCGCGGGAACTTCGAGCGCTGGGGGATGGGCGACTTCCAGGAGAGGACGGGCGTGGGTGTTTTGCGTTTTGATGAGGAACCCTGGGTGCGCGCGCGCGTTCCCGAGGCGATTCGCTGGGGCGGGTGGGTGCACTGCATCGAACGCCTTTTGCAGCCTGATCAGCTCGTCGTCAACCTGCCGACCATGAAGAGCCACGGCGGCGGGCCGCGCTTCAGCCTCTCGCTCAAGAACGTGTATGGCTTCGTGCATCCCAGAGATCGCGTTCGCGCCCACTTCGTCCCCCAGATGGCGGAGATGATCATGGAGACGAACATGCTCTACTCCCCCGCGCTGATCGTGCTCGACGGCACGAAGTGCTGGGTATCGGGCGGCCCCTACACGGGCGAGGAGCGCGCGCCGAACGTCATCATCGCGGGCGACGACCGCATTGCCGTGGATGTCGTGGGGGCGTCGGTGGTGCGCGCCATGGGTTCGGAACTCCTGCGCGACTATCCCGTCTGGTCGCACCGCCAGATCAGGCGCGCGGTGGAGCTGGGTCTGGGTGCGCGCGAACCGGGCGCGGTGGAGCTTTTGGCGGAAGACGCGACGGGGAGTGCGGATTTCGCGGCTCTGGCCGAGCAGGTGGAGACGTTCATCCGCGAGCCCGCCGACTGAGGAGGACTCGGGGGGCGTTCGGTTCGCGTTGACGCCATTGCGCGGTTCGGCTACATTTTTCGTCCGCGCCCCCCGGCGCCAAAAGCGGGGGCTTTTGCATGGGGCTGTAGCTCAGCTGGGAGAGCGCATGACTGGCAGTCATGAGGTCAGGGGTTCGATCCCCCTCAGCTCCACCAGAAAATGGACGGGCTACGGGAGTTTTTGATTCTCCGGGTTCTCTTTGCGGCCCGCGGTCATTTATCGGTATCCGATATTTGCTTTTCTTCTTTTTCCTTTTCCCTTTCCAGTTTTTGAAGCATCTCTTTTTTCAACTCTTGATACTTCCTCTTGACGTGCTCGGGAGCCGAATCACGAGGCTCCATGATGACGCTTACCTTGCTGGGATATTCTTGCGCCGCTCCACTCGCGATATCGACAAAGATTCCGATGCCCCCGCCCAGTATGACGTTTCCCAGTGTTGCGGAAGTCATGTTTTCATCAAATGTGTGTGTCGTTTTCTTGAAACCCTTTTTCTCGCAGGTCAGGACGATGGGGCCGTCTCCTTTATGCACCGTTGTCGCGGTTGGGGTCTGGGGCCAGTGGTATTTCCTTCCCCTTTTGTCGATCCCTCTGCATGAGGCATTTTCCGCATTGACCACATCGACGGTAATGCTCTGAGAAGTTCCCGAAACGATGGTTGCACATCCGGAAGCGAGCAAAGAAACAACAAACGACACAGCCAGAATTTTACGCGCAATTCCCATTTTTTAACCTCTCTCCCGTTTCTGTCGGTAGCCCTGCTTGGCAGGGCCTCTTCTTACCCATATCTTGCATCTTTTAAGCACATAAGGCTCAAATAAATCAACTTTCAGCGCAAATAATGCATGGACGGGAATGAACGGCGCGCAAACCGGGGGCGTCGACGCCTGCCCGTGCGGGAGGCGTTTTTGCGGGAGCGGTCCAAAAGTGCTACTAATAATCCGTCAACAGGCTCTGCACTCGCGTTGTCTTTCCCCGGAGAAAGCGTCTTCTTCCGGTGAGGAGGTGCGTACGAACCCATGAACGAAACCGAAAAATTCCACTTCGGCTACCTCCTGCCCACGCGCGGCGTCGTCGTGGCGGCGGGCGGTGCGGCCCCGGATACCGACCCCATCTTCTCCCTCGCCCGAAAGGCGGAGGCTCTCGGCCTCGATTCCCTGTGGCTGGGCGACAGCGTGCTCGCCAAGCCGCGCATGGAGAGCTTCACGACCTGGGCGGCGGTTCTCGCCTCGACCGAGCGCGTCCAGGTGGGTACGGCGGTGATGCTGGCGGCCCTGCGCCACCCGGTCATGCTCGCCCAGTCGGTGAGCACGCTCGATTGCATGTTCCCGGGGCGCGTGCTCCCCGGTTTGGGCGTGGGGCGCACCGACCTCAAGTTTGAGTTCGAAACCTTGGGCGTGCCGCTCAACGAACGCGCGCGGCGTTTTTCGGAAACCGTGGAGATACTCAAGCTGCTCCTGGCCGAGTCCCGCGCGGACTACGCGGGCAAACATTTCTCCTTTAGCGGCGTGGAGCTCGAACCGAGGCCACGCACCCCCGGCGGCCCGCCGATTTGGCTCTCCAGCAACCTGGTGGATTCGGGCCTGCGGCGCGTGGCGCGCTTTGCCGACGGCTGGATAACGAACTCGATTACGCCGGATCTCTACCGCCAGTGCTGGGAGAAGATATGCGCCTACGCCGGGGAGGTGGGCAGGGACGAGGAGATCCAGGCCATTCCCCAGTGTCTTTACGTCACCATGAACGTCAATCCCGACGGGGCGAAGGCCGAGGCGCAGTGCGGGGAGTTTCTGGCGAAGTACTACCACAAGACTTTCGATGAGGTGCGCAAGCAGCTGCTCGTCCTCGCGGGCGACGGCGACCGCGTGGAAGAGCAACTCCGCGAATACGTGCGCGAGGGTGCGCGCGTGTTCATCGTGCGCTTCGCGGGCGGCAGCCAGGAGGAGCAACTCGAGAACTTCGTCTCTGAACTCCTGCCGAGGTTCAGGTAGATGGTGCTCGAAAACGGAACGGGCGCGTCCCGAGAGGAAATTGCAGGGCGCATCACCGAGGCGCGCGCACTCATGCGCGAGGCGCAGCTCGAGGTTCTCCTCGTCGTGGGCCGCTCGTTCTACGACCGCATGGGCAGCCTCACCTACCTCACCAACCATTTTCCGCCGTTTCCGCCCGGAGCGTTCAGCGACACCGTGCGCGGCATGGGGCACGGGGTGCTCGTCCTTCCGGCGGAGGGCGAGCCGCTGCTCTTCGTGGATCACCGCAACTATCGCCGCGAGATGGTGCACGTCGACGCGGTGCAGGTGGAGGCGAACATTTCCGCAGGCGTCGTCGCACGGCTCGAACGCCTCGGGGCCGCGCGCGCGCGGGTGGGCATCGCGGGCGAGGACATCATGCCCGCGACGATGTTCATCGATCTCGCCACCGCCCTGCCCGAGGCGCAGTTCTCCAACGCGAACGCCCTGGTGGAGCAGTTGCGGGCGCGCAAGAGCGAGACCGAGGTGGCCTACCTCAAGCGCGCGGCCGAAATCGTCGAGGCGGGCTACGCGGCGATTTTCGGGGCGATTCGCCCCGGCGTGCGCGAGAGCGACCTGTGCGCCGAGGGCCACGCGGCGGGTATGCGCGCAGGTGCTGACTTCGTTCGCTACGTTCGCGTACACAGCGGGCCTTGGGCGAGCTGGGGTTCGCGCTGGCCGCAGGCGACGCAGCGCAAGGTAGAGGCGGGCGACCTGATTCGCTTCGACTACGTGGGTGCGGTGGAGGGCTACGGGTTCGACGTGAACCGCACCGCCGTGGTGCCCGGAAAGAAGATCGCGCGCGAGGTCGAGGAGATGCTCGAACTCACCATCGCCACCTCGGAGGCGGCGATGGGTGCGGTGCGCGCAGGCGCGAAAGCCTTAGACGCCCACGCCGCGGCGAGCCGCTTTCTCGACGAGAACGCGGAGGGGGCAGGGCGTCACCTCTTCCCCATGGCGGGCCACGGCATCGGGCTCGAAACCGTGGAGGCGCCCATCATCCGCCCCGACAACGATATGGTTTTAGAGCGCAACATGGTGCTTTGCGTGGAGCCGCAGTTCGTTCTGCCCGAGGTGGGGGGTACGAACATCGAGCAGATGGTGCTCGTGACGGAGGCGGGCTGCGAGCTCCTCACCCAGACGACCACGCGCCCCTGGGCGGAGTAGCGCGCGCAGGCCGTTTTTCTGCGCTTCGTAACGGGCTCGTAACGTTCGCGTGAGACGCTCCGGGCCGACGCGGTGCTTTCGAAAAGCCGTCTCGTGAAGGGATGGAGGTTTCATGAAGCGGTTCCTGACCCCGGTTGCGGTGTTGGCCATCGTCTGGTCGGCCATCCAGCTCTACTGGGCCTTTTTCGGGATGTTGCACGTCTTTACGGCGCGGCCGCTTCACTTAAGCTTCGCCCTGGGCATCGTCTTCCTCACGCGGCCGTTTCGCAAGGGAGGGCAAATCAGCGCGCTCGACTACGCGCTGAGCGCCCTGGCCATGGGCATCGCGCTTCTCTACCTGTGGGAGTGGAACTTCCTCAACGAGCGCATACGCGACGTGGACGAGGTGCCCCCCCGCTACATCTACCTGGGGCTCGCCTACATCCTGCTCACCGTCGAGGCTTCGCGGCGCTACCTCGGCTGGGGCGTCACCTCGGTCGCCGTCGTGGCCCTCGTCTACAATTTTCTGGGCCACCTGATTCCGGGCGCACTGGGGCACCGCTTCATCGCGCTTCCCTCCTTCATCGAGTTTCAAATCCTGAGCGTCGAGGGGCTTTTGGGCGTTCCCCTGGGCGTGAGCGCCGAGGTGGTGTTCTACTTCGTGCTCTTCTCGGCGGCGCTCGAGGTCTCGGGGGGAGGGCGCATGTTCATCGATCTGGCGATTCGCCTCACGGGCAGGTTCCGGGGCGGGCCGGCCAAGGCGGCCATCGTGAGCAGCAGCCTCATGGGCACCATCAGCGGGAGTGCGACGGCGAACGTCGTGGGCACGGGCATCTTCACCATCCCGCTGATGAAGCGCCTGGGCTTCGCCCCGCACTACGCGGGCGCGGTGGAGGCAGTGGCCTCCACGGGGGGGCAGCTCATGCCGCCCATCATGGGGGCCGGCGCCTTCATTCTCGCCGACCTCACGGGCACCCCCTATCTGCGGGTGGCGGCGGCGGCGTTCATCCCGGCCGTCATCTATTACGTCTCGCTGTTCTGCATGGTCGACCTGGAGGCGAAAAAGCTGAACCTGCGGGGTCTGACCAAAGAGGAGATGCCCGAACTCGGGGCCATCCTCGCGGAGCGCGGGCTCCTGCTGCTGCCCATCCTCCTTCTGTTGGGCTACATGGTCGCGGGCTTTACGCTGATGTGGTCGGCCACCTCGGCGGCCATCGGCGTGGTCGTGCTCAGCTGGGTGCGGCAAGAGACGCGCATGGGGCTCCACCGCATACTCGAGGCACTCGAGAAGGCCGGGCGCATGACGGTTCCCGTCGCCGTTCCCTGCGCGATCGCGGGCGTGGTGGTCGGCGTGGTCGACGACACGGGCATCGGCCTCAAGTTCTCGGGCCTCATCGTCAACATATCGGGGGGAGTGGTGCTGCCCGCGTTGGGGCTGACGCTTCTGGGCTGCATCGTCATGGGCATGGGGATGCCCACTGCCGCCGCCTACATCATGGCGGGCACGCTGCTGGGACCCGCGTTGTCCAAGCTGGGCATACCCCTTCTGGCGGCGCACATGTTCATCTACTATTTCGCCATTCTCTCGATGCTGACGCCGCCGGTGGCGCTTTCGGCCTACGTCGCCTCGGGCGTGGCGCGCTCGGACCTGAACGCCACGGGCTGGAAGGCGTTCCAGCTCTCTTTGGCGGGATTTCTCATCCCCTTTGCGTTCGTATATAATCCCTCGATGCTCTTCCTCGGCACGCTGGGCGAGACTTTGTGGATATCGCTCACCTGCATCGTCGGCGTGGCGGCGCTGGCGGCGGCGCTCACCGGGCACGTATCCATTCCCCTGGCGGGCTGGGAGCGGGGTGTGTTTTTCGTTTGTTCGCTGGGGCTGATCGTGCCCGAGAAGCTTACGGACCTGATCGGCTTCGTTTTGTTGGTTGTCGTTTTCTGGCGCCATCTCTCGCGCGCGCGAAGGAGCGCTCTCGCCGCAGAATCGGCGGGTTCGGTTTCCTGAGCGCATCAGGGGCAAGGCACGCAGGCGTTCTTCCCACAGAGGAGTCTTTCGACATGAAGCGCACATCCTGGAAAACGGTACTTGTTCTCGCGGCGCTCATCGGAGCGTTCA
Organism: bacterium; assembly: GCA_965221655.1. Classification (GTDB taxonomy): domain Bacteria; phylum UBA8248; class UBA8248; order UBA8248; family UBA8248; genus Bin107. The sequence goes on from OZ244906.1 coordinate 26,785, forward strand.
CGGCCACCCAGGTCGAGGCGGCCAAGCGCCTCACCATGGGCAGTTGGAGAAAGGGCAGCGGCTGGCACGTCTACTCGGCCACGATGGCGAACATCGTGAACAACGCGAAAATCGGCGTGCAGATGGACGCCCTCTCCAAGGGCGGCGGCGTCGGCAATCCCGTGAACGTCGGCACCGGCAAGTTCAACACCGCGCTCACCTTCAGCGTGGCGGCGGCCTGGGCCCACCAGGGCAAGGTGGCCTACAAGAAGCCCTACAAGAACCTCCGCGGGCTGATGGGCGGGCTGGATCAGTACTACCTGGGCATCGTCACCACGAACCCGAAGGTGAACATGATCACCGACCTCAAGAAGGTGCCCGTCAACTACGTGACGGTGCCGCGCGGCGGGCTGGGCCAGTGGGCCACGCGCGCCATGCTCGGAGCACACGGCGTCACCTACGAGGGCATCAAGAAGATGGGTGGTTCGGTCACGCATACCGGTTTCGGGGCGATCAAGAGCCGGATGAAGGACGGCCAGGCCGACATGCTGAGCCACACCGTGAACGCGGGACACCCCGCGCTCACCTCCATCGCGGTGCAGAAGAAGCTGAAATTCCTCGAAATCGACGACGCCTACCGCGACAAGCTGCTGGGCATCGGCTTCCTCAAGGCCACCATGCCCGCGAAAACCTTCCCCGGGCAGGAGCAGGCGAGGAAGACGTTCGGCTTCACCACCGCCGTCATCACCTCCACCGCCATGGACAACGACACGGCCTACAAAATCGTGAAGGCCCTGTTCGACAACGTGAAGGACCTGCGGGCCGGCCACAAGGGTCTCAGAAACTTCGACCCCGCGAAGACGGGCTGCAAACAATCGCAGATGGGCGTGCCGCTCCACGACGGCGCCGCGCGCTACTGCAAGGAGAAGGGCTGGAACTAGCGCACCCCCGCTCCCGTCGTCCCTCCGGGGGCGGCGGGAGCGGAGTTTTCTGAAACCGGCCGTGCCGCACGGGGGAACGTCATGCCCTACCGCTTCGTCGATCTCACGCTCACCGTCGACCCCAAGGACACCTACGTACAGTTTCCGCGCGACGAGATATACGACAAGCCCGCACCGGGCACGACCATCACCCCCATCGCGACGCTCGACGTGGACCACATCTGCAACTTCGGCTTCGCCACCACGACGCAAAGCTACACGCACTACGACGCCCCCTATCACTTCTTCCACGACGGGCTGAAGAACGACGAGCTGCCGCTCGACCACGTCTGCGGCGACGCCTGCGTGCTCAAGGTGCCGGGCAAGGGCAACTCCGAGGCCGTGACGGCCGAGGACCTCGAGGCCACGGGCGTGGAGGTGCGCCCCGGCGACATCGCCATCGTCAGCACCGAGTGGACGGACCGGATGTGGGGGTCGCGCGACTTTTGGGAGCACATGGTCTACCTCTCGACCGACGCGGCGGACTGGCTCATCGACAAGGGCATCAAGGCCCTCGTGCAGGATTTCATGACGTGCGACTCGCCGCTCTACCCGCCCGAGGAGCGCAAGTGGCCCGCCCCGAACTGGAGCCCCAACCACATCAAGTTTCTTGAGCGCGGCATCTGCCTCATCGAGTGGTGCACGAACATGGGTGCGATTCGCAAGGAGCGCGTCCTGCTCGTCACGGGTGCGATGAAGCTCAAGGATACCGAGGGCGCGCCCGCGCGCGTCATCGCCATCGAGTTCTGGGACGAGGAGCAGCCCCGCGAGGGCGCCCCCCCGCTGCCCCCCATCGAGAACCCCTACACGGACCGCGGCTCCTGGGCCAAATAGGGAGACGCGACGTGGCCGACCAGAGCCTGCGCGGTTTCCTCAAGATGGTGGAGAAGCGCTTTCCCGAGGAGTTCGTGCGCATCGAGGAGCCCGTCGGCAGAGAAGACGTCACGCCGACGGTCTTCGAGTTCGAGCGCGCGGGCAGATACCCCGTCATCCTCTTCAAGCGCGTGGAAGGCTTTTCGGGTTCGGTGGTGACCAACGTCGCGGCGAACCGCAAATTGCTGGCGGCGTGCCTCGACGTGGCCTCCGGCGACCTGCCGACCGCTTATAAGGATCGCTGCCAGAACTACCGCTCCGTGGAGGTGGTGGAGGAGGCTCCCTGGCGCGAGGTCGTGCTCGAAGAAGACGAGGTGGACCTCGGCAAGCTCCCCATTCCCTTTCACTTTCCCGTGGACGCGGCCCCCTACATCACGGCAGGGCAAATCGTGGCGCGCGACCCGGAGACGGGCGTGGACACCACGGGCTTTCACCGCTTGCAGCTCAAGGGCAGGAACAGGCTCGGCGTCTCCCTCCACTCCAGGCGGCGGATGTACCACTTCCACAAGAAGGCCGAGGAGGCGGGGCACGCCCTGCCCGCGGCCGTCGTCATCGGGGTCCACCCGGTGCACTACATGGGTTCGATGGCCTACCACTACCCTCCCGGGGTGCGCAAATACGAGATCATCGGCGCGCTGTTCGGCGAGCCCTACCGCGTCGCCAGGTGCGGGACGGCGGACATCGAAGTGCCCGAGGGGGCGGAAATCGTGCTCGAGGGCGAAATTCTCGCCGAGGTGCGCGAGCCCGAGGGCCCCTTCGGCGAGTTCACGGGCTATGCGTCGTACCGCAGCACGCAAAACGTTTTCGTCGTCAAGCGCGTGCAGATGCGCGGGGACGCCATGCTCCACAGCGTGGCCTCGGGCATGTCGGCGGATCACATACTCATATCCTGCGTGAGCCGCGAGGCGGAAATCCTCAACACGCTGCGGCGCAACCTGCCGGGCGTCTCGGCCGTGCACGTTCCCTCAAACACGGCGGGTGCGCTTTTGGCCATCGTGCAGATGCGAAAGACCGCCGAGGGCCAGCCGCAGCAGGCCATCATGGCCGCTCTGGGTACGGAGTTTTACTGCAAGTGCGTGGTGGTCGTGGATGAGGACGTGGACATCTTCAACCTCTCCGACGTCGCCTGGGCGGTCATCACCCGAACGCGGGCGGATAAGGACATCAACTTCATCCACGGGGCGATGGGGGCGATTCTCGACCCTACGTCCGACCCCGTCGACCACACCCTCACCAAGGTCGGCATCGACGCCACCAAGCCCGCCGGGCGCGATTTCGCCGAGCGGCTCCACATACCCGACGCCCGGCGCGAGCGGGTGCGCGGCATACTGGAGAGTGCGGGCATTCACCTCCAGGGTTCCTGATACGAGGCGGGCGATGGGCGAGAGAAGGGTCAAGCTCGGCGTGCTCCTCCCCACGCGCGGGGTGTTGCTGTGGAACGAAGGCGCACCCGACGCCGGCCCGGTGCTCGACCTCGCCGTGCGCGCGGAGGAGCTCGGCTACGATTCGGTGTTCGTGGGCGATTCGGTGCTGGCCAAGCCAAGGCTCGAAGCCCTGAGCGTGCTCTCCGCCGTCGCCGCCGCAACGAGCCGCGTAAAACTCGGCACCGCCGTCTTCCTGCCTTGTCTGCGGGACCCCGTTTTCCTGGCCTACCAGGTGGCGACGCTCGACGTCTTATCGGGAGGGCGCGTGATTCTGGGCGTCGGCATCGGCCCGCCCAAGCCCCGGGAGTGCGAACACGAGTTCGAGACGATGGGCGTTCCGTTCCGAAAGCGCATGTTCTACATGCAGGAACACATGACGCTCATGCGCAGGCTCTGGACGGAGGAGAACGTCACTTTTGAGGGAAGATACTACCGCGTGGAGAACGTAACCCTCGCCCATAAGCCCATCCAGAAGACGGTGCCCATGTGGATTGCCTCCGCCGTGGTGGAGAGCGCCTGGCGCAGGGTGGCGCTTTACGGAGACGGTTGGTTCCCCAACCGCGTAACGCCCGGGGAATTCCGCGATACGTGGTCGAAAATCGCCCGTCTCGCGCACGAGAACGGGCGCGAGGCCGGCACCCCCGCCTGGTACATGACGACGTGCCTCGGCGACGACAAGGAGTCCGCCATGCGCAACGCCGAGGCGTTTTTGCTCGATTACTACTACACCCCCTTCTGGGGCGATTCCATCGAGAAGTGGGGCACCTACGGCCCGGCGCAAGACCTGATATCGCGCATCAACGCCTTCATCGATGCGGGGGCGGAGCACGTCTCGCTGCGCTTTACGCACAAAGACCAGATGGGGCAGTTGGAGCGCTTCACGCACGAGGTGCTGCCCCACCTCAATCTGGGCTAGAGCGACTCTTGCGCTTTTTTCGGTATGGATGCCGCCCGTGCGCCGGGCGGAGGCTCACGACGAACTTTATGCGTCCTCGGCTCCCGGAATCCTGAGCGAGCGGAAGCGGCCTTCCAACTCACCCAGCGGAGCGGTGGCGTCCATGCCCATTTTGGCCGTTACGCCACCCTCGGCGGAGGGGTCGAGGCGGCTGCCCCACGCCCCGGGGACGACGAAGAGGTCTCTGTCCGCCTGAAAGCGCGTCGCGAGTGCCCAGTCCACCCGGGCGGCGTCGTGCGCATCGATGTCGTGGTCCACGCAAATGGCGTGCTTCACGTCGTAGTGTGCGGCGAGGGCGGCCATGAGCGCGCTCTTCGCCTCGCCCTCGTTGGTCTTGCGCAGGCGAATCACGCAGTGGAAGCGCCCCGCGCCTGAGAGCGGCAGCGCCACGTCCTCAACGGCGGGCACCGCCTTTTGGAGATCGCGCAGCAGCCCCGCCTCTCGCGGCACAGCACCCATGAGCAGGTGGTCGTAGCCCGCCGCCACGATGGAGTAGAACACAGGGTTCTCGCGCATGGCGATGGATTTCACCCGCAGCACCTCGCGTTCTCCCGCCGGGCTGTAGTAGCGCGGAAATTCGCCGAAAGGCCCCTCGCGCCTGCGTTCTTGGGGGGGAATTTCGCCTTCGATGACGATTTCCGCCCCCGCCGGCACGGGAATGCCCGACCAGGGGGCGGGCGCCACGTCCACCGCACTGCCTTGCAGCCCGCCCGCCGCCTCGAGTTCGTCTTCATCGGGTGCGAGCACGAGTTGGCTCGCCATCAGGAGCAGGGGGTCGAGCCCCACGCACACGGCGACGCGCAGGGCTTCTCCCCGCTCGGCGGCGCGCCGCATCATTCCTTTCAGGTGGCGCGGCAGCACGAGCAGCCCGAACAAGTCGGGTTCGAGGGCGTGCATCCGGTGAATCGAGACGTTGCCCGCACCCGTATCGGGGTCGCGGGCGACGAACACGCCTGCGGAGATATAGGGGCCGCCGTCCAGCTCGTGGTAGGTAGGCAGCGGGAGGAGCTTCCTCACGTCGAATCCCCTGGTAACGACGTTGTGCAAAAACGGGGCGTCCGGGGCGAGGCGGGGCGCTATTTTCACCTCCTGTCTGCGTTGCACCTCGCGCAGCAGCTGTTCGGGCGCGACCCCCATGGTGTCCGCGTACCACGACCTTTGGCAGGCGATGTTGGCGACGACGGGCATGGGCGCTCCGTCGGTTTTCTCGAACAGGAGGGCTGCGCGCCCGTCCGCCTTTTGGGAGAGGGCGGCGAGTTCGTAGCGCAGCGAGACGCTGTGCGCGACGCGCTCGAGGCGTCCGCTTTCTTCCAGGTGTGCGAGCCAGGCTTTGAGGTCGCGGGTTTTCATGTGGCGATCATGGCAAAGGCGGGGGCGGACGTCAAAAGAGCCGCTGCCTCATGTCTTCTCCGCGCGGAGCGTTTCGCGCAGGAGGACGAGGTAGTCGTTGGCGTAGGGGGGGAGGTGGATGTCGGTGCGCCTGAACAGGCCGATGCGTTTTTTCCCGAAGAGGTGGGATGCGTCGCGGGTCTGCCACCCGGCCCCGGCTTCGGGCCTGGGCCACAGCGCGTTCACCAAGGCGACTCCCGCCCCGCTCAGGACGGCCTCGTTGATGAGGGTGTAGGAGGAGGTCTCGAAGACGACGTCTATCGGCAGATTCGCGCGGGCGAAGGTGTGCTCGACGTGCTGGCGATCCGCCGTCCCGCGCTCGAGCAGTATGAGCGGATGGGCGGCGATGCTCCTTAAGCCGATGTTCCGCTCCCGCGCAATCGGGTGTCCCTCGGGACACAGCAGAAGGTATTCCGTCTCCGTCCACTCCTCGAAGGAGAAGTTTCCCCGCGCTTCGGGTGCGGAGCCGAAGGCAAAATCGACCGCTCCTTCCGAGACGTGTTCGAGCAGGTTCGTCCAGTTGCGCTCGAGGAGTGAGACCTGCACGTTCGGGTAGCGCTTGCGGAATTGGGCGAGCGCCGCCTTGTGGCCTTTGAGGATCAGCATGGGGGCGGCCTCCGCCACGACGAGCCGTCCGTGCGTCTCCCCGCGCAGGTGCCGTTCGAGTCCGTCGAGCGACTCAAAAAAGGGCTTGAGCGCGTCGAAGAGGTATGCGCCGCTCGGGGTTAGCTGAAACTTGCGGCCTACGACCCGGTAGAGCTTCACGTCGAGGTTTTCTTCCAGGGCCTTCACGCGGATGCTGAGGGCGGGCTGCTGGATGGGGAAGGGCAGTTGCCGCGCCGCGCGGGTGAAGCCGCCGTGTTTCGCCACGTAGTAGAAGTATTCGAGTTGCCTGAGGTTCAGCACTTCGATAAACCCTCCTGAGTATTGCGTATTTTGATGATGTGAGTGGGGAACTCTCCGGCTCCGGATATATGAAAACAGGTGCCGAAACCTCGGCTGTCCTCTCTGGACGCCGAAAAATAATACGCGAAGATCATTAAATTATTCAATGGAGTGGATTCACGTTTTTTCCGTTGCGCATCCGGGGTCTTGCGGTTAATCTGATGCGCAACGTTCTTTGCGTACGGCGGGATTCCCCGGGGTGCGCGGAGTCGCTCGACCCTGTCTTTTCCCGTAGTGGAGAGGCGACGTGACGCACGATTACCTTGCGCTCAGAGACCGTACCCAGGCGCGGGACCGCAGCCTCAGGGACAAGGTGATGACGCTCGAGGAAGCCTGTGCTTTCGTGGGCGACGGCGAGCACGTCTCCCTGGGCGGCTCCACGGCTTCGAGAACCCCGTTCGCCATGATCTGGGCGCTCATCCGCGCGCGCAAAAAAAACCTCTCCTTCTCGCGCAGCATCGTCTCCACCGAGGGCGACCTCATATTCGCTTCCGGCGTGGGAAGCCACATCCTGACCAGCTGGTTCAGCCAGGGAATCGTCTGGGGCGTTTCGCGCGTGATGCGCCATTTTACCGAGAACGGACTCGCGCGCTTCGAGGAGTGGAGCCACATGTCGATCGGGCTCAGGTACAGGGCGGGGGCGATGGGCGTTCCCTTCATGCCGATGCGCTCGATGATGGGTTCCGACGTGGCGGGCAGGCTCGACGATCTCGAAGAGATGGCGTGCCCCTTTACGGGCGAGAAAGTTCTTCTGGTGCCCGCGCTGAACCCCGACGTCGCGCTGATTCACGTCCAGCGGTGCGACCCCTACGGCAACGCCCAGCTCGACGGCCTCACCTTCATGGACGTGGACATGGCGATGGCGGCGAACCGCGTCATCCTCACGACCGAGCGCATCGTCTCGAACGATCAGATAAGAAGAGCGCCTGATCAGACGAAAATACCCTTCTTCACCGTCGACGCCGTGGTGGAGGCCCCCTACGGCTGCGCCCCGCACGAGTGCTACGGGGTGTACGAGCCGCTGTTCTCGCACATGGACGAATACGCGGAGCGCACGCGCAAGAACCCGCTGGAGGGTGTTGCGGCCTACCTGGAAGAATACTACTACGCGCCGAAGAGCTGGACGGAATACCTCGACCTCATCGGGCTCGATAACCTTCTGGATGCGTCCCGCAGGGGGAGGAGCATTTATGACGACTGAGACGAAGGACTTCACGGCGTCCGAGCTTTTGTGCGTCATGAGCGCGCGCGCGCTCGAGGACGGCCAGGTCGTCTTCGCCGGCGTGGGGATTCCTCTGCTGGCCGCCACGCTGGCCCAGCGCCTCCACGCGCCGGGCGTCACCATTCTCTTTGAGGGCGGCACCATCGGCCCCCACGTCGTGCCCGGCCAGCTCCCCCCGACGACGAACGAGCAGCGCTGCACGCGCAAGGCGAACATGCTGGTGAGCATCACCGAGGTGTTGCTCCTGCTCCAGCGCGGCTACGTGGACGTGGGCTTCATGGGCGGCGCGCAAATCGACCAGTACGGCAACCTGAACAGCTCCTTCATCGGCAGTGCCGATGCTCCCGCCGTGCGGCTGCCCGGCACGGGCGGGGGGAACGACATATCGAGCCTCACGAGGATGATCGTGGCGATGCCGCAGGAGGAGCGCCGCTTCGTGGAGAACGTGGACTTCATCACCAGCCCCGGCTACCTGCGGGGGGGAGCCTCCAGGCGCGATGCGGGCCTGATAGCGGGCGGCATGTACCGCGTGGTGACCGACCTGGCGATTCTCGGCTTCGACGAGGAGACGGGCCGGATGCGCGTCGAAGCCCTCCACCCGGGCGTAACGCCCGAACAGGTGCAGGAGAACACGGGCTTCGAGCTCCTCTTTGCGTCCTCGGTTCCGTTTACCGAGCCGCCCACGCAAGAAGAACTGGCCGCCCTGCGGCACCTGGATCCGGACCAGGTCTACACCGCATAAACGGGAGCCTCCATGAGCGCAGCGCACAGAGAGAAAATTCTGGCCCAGGTCGAGGCGCATCGTGAAGAAATCGTCTCTCTGCTCTCGACGCTCGTCCGCATACCGAGCGTAACGGGCGATGAGGGGGAGATTCAAAACTACATTGCAGATTTCGTGCGCGAGATGGGCCTGGAGGTGGACGTCTGGGAGTCGGACTGGGAGGAGCTCAAAAAGCACCCCGAATACGTGCCCGTAACGCGGGGCTACGAGGGGAGGCCGAACGTGGTCGCCGTGCTCAAGGGCGCGGGCGGGGGCAGGTCGCTTCTGCTCAACGGCCACACCGACACTGTGCCCAACGGCCCCGACGACGCCTGGGAGCACGGCCCGCTTTCGGCGGACATCGAGGACGGACGCCTCTACGGGCGCGGCGCTTCGGACATGAAGAGCGGGGTGGCGGCCATCATCATGGCGGCCAAGTGCTTCATGGCGGCGGGGCTGAAGCCCGGGGGCGACGTGATTCTCGACTTCGTGGTGGACGAGGAGTTGAGCGGCCACGGCACCTTGGACACCATTCTCAGAGGCTACTCGGCGGACGCCGGCATTTGCTGCGAGACGAGCGGAAACGCCATCCAGCCCGGCTGCATCGGCAGAATCTGGTTCGAGATACTCGTGCGCGGCAAAGCGGCGGGCATCCAGCGCAGGTACCAGGGCGTGAACGCCATAGACCTGGGCTACAAGATCGTCCAGGCCGTGGCGGAGCTCGAGAAAAAACGCCTGGAGACCGTCTCCCACCCCCTGTACCCCAAAATCATCGATGCGATTCCCTGCATGGTCGGCTCGATGGAGGCGGGCAGTTTTCCCAGCGCCTTCCCGGACACCTGCGTGCTCAAGGGCAGCCTCGCCACCGTGCCGGGCGAGGATCACGACGCGGCCAAACAAAGTCTGGTCGATCAGGTGGCCCAGGCGGCGCAGGAAGACCCCTGGATGCGGGATCATCCCCCCGAGGTTCGTTTCGTGGGGTATTATGCCGAATCCGCCGCGGTCGACGCCGACCACCCCATCGTCCACACCGTGGCGAACGCCTACCGGGAGGTGTCGGGCAAAACGCCCGAGATATCCGGACGCCAGGGGGCGGCGGACACGCGCTTTTTGAACGGCTTCGGCATCCCGACGGTCATTTTCGGGCCGGGTCCCACCACCCAGATGCACGCGAACAACGAGTGGGTGGCGGTGGAGGACGTCATCGACGCCACCAAGACGCTGGCCCTCGCCATCCTGGACTGGTGCGGGGCGGAGTAGGGGCGAGGAGAGCGAGATGGCAGGAGCGGACGTGAAATACGGAATCGCCATGCGGAATTTTACCGCGTATCCCGAACTCCCCGACGCGGCGGCACTCGTCGAATACGGCGTCGAGATGGAGGAGCTGGGCTTCGAGTCGCTCTGGGTGTGGGATCACATTCTCCTGGGCGTGGAGCCGCACTTCCCCATCATCGAGTCGCTCACGCTGCTCACGGCGGTGGCCGCGCGGACGAGCCGCATCAGGCTCGGCACGGGCGTGCTCGTCCTGCCGCTGCGCAATCCCCTCGTGGCGGCGAAACAACTCTCGAGCATCGATCAGATATCGAACGGCCGCCTCATCGTCGGCATGGCGTCGGGCTGGTACAAGCGCGAGTTCGACGCCGTGGGGGTTCCCTTCGAAAAACGCGGCAACATCATGGACCAAAACATCGAGATTCTCACGCGGCTGTGGACCGAGGACATGGTGCGCGCGGAATACGGCCCCTACAACCTGAGAAATTCCGTCATGTTCCCCAAGCCCGTGCAGCGCCCGCGCCCGCCGATTCTCATCGGCGGCTACGTGGACCGCGTGCTCAAGCGCGCGGGCGAGAAGGGAGACGGCTGGCTCACCTATTTCTACACGCCGGAGAGCTTCACGCGCTCCTGGGAGAAGGTGTGCCGCTTCGCCGAGGAGGCGGGCCGCGACCCCGGCGCGCTCGAGAGCACGAACCAGCTTCCCATCATGGTGGGGGCGTCGCGCGCCGAGGTGGAAGAGCCCATGAACGAGTGGCTCCGAACGGAGTGGGACTACGCCGCCTGGAGCGAGTCCACGGCCCAGAGCGCCATCATGGGAAGCGTGGAGGATTGCGTGGCGCAGCTGCAAGAACACGTCGCCACCGGCGTGGACCGGCTCATCTTCGTGCCCTACAAATACGAACGGGCGCAGGTAGAAGCCGTGGCGAAGGAAATCATCCCCCGCCTGCGGGCGGGCTAGCGAGACTCCCGCGCTCGCGCGAAGAGGGCCGAAAGCCCTTCGGGTGGTCGGTGCAACAGGGTTTTTCTTGGCGGAACTTGATCATGGGCATCCAAAAAAGAGATTGGGATTCCTTCAGGCGCTGCTCGGAGAGCATCTTCGACGCCATCGGCGGCACCCCTCTGGTGCGCCTGAACCGGGTGGCGGCGGACGTCTCCCCCGACGTCTACGCGAAACTCGAGTGGTACTCGCCCTCGGGCAGCCTGAAGGATCGCATCTACTTCAACATGATCTCCAAGGCCGAGGAGCGCGGCGACCTGCGGGCGGGCATGACGGTGCTCGAGTGCTCCACCGGAAACGCAGGCATCGCCTGCGCGTTCGTCTCGGCGGTGAAGGGCTACCCCTGCATTGTGGTCATGCCCGAGGGAATGAGCGAGGAGCGCAAGAAGCTCATGCGCGCCTACGGGGCCGAGCTGGTGTTCACGCCGGGCGGGGAGAGCGACGTGGACCTCGCTTTGGAGGAGCTGGAGAAGGTTCGCGCGGCCTCGCCGGAGAGCTACTGGGTGCCCGCCCAGTTCGACAACCTCGACAACAACGAGGCGCACTACCTCACGACGGGGCCCGAAATCTGGGAGCAGCTCGACGGGCGCGTGGACGCTGTTGTCGCCTCGCAGGGAACGGGCGGCTGGGTGAGCGGTGCGGGCAAATTCGTGCGCGAGCAAAACCCCGACGTGAAGCTCTACGCGGTGGAACCCCAGGAATGCCCCCTCCTGAGCCAAAGGGGCTGGGGGCCGCACGGCATCGAGGGCATCGGGGACGGCTTCGTGCCCAAAGCGCTCGACCTCTCCCTGCTTTCGGGCATCGTGACGACGACGACGGAAGAATCCGTCGAAATGGCGCAGCGCCTCGCGCGCGAAGAGGGCATCTTCTGCGGCATCTCCTCGGGCTGCAACGTGGCGGCTGCCCTCAAGCTGGCGCGCAGGCACCCCGAACTCGGCAACGTCGTCACGAACGTGAACGATACCGGACAGCGCTACTTCACCACCGTCTTATGCGGGGAGGAGAAGCACGTCGATATACCCGAACGCGACCACGAGGTCGACCCCTACAGCGCAGAGCAGTTGGATCGATACGCGCCGGAGTGGGAAATCATCACCTAGAGCGCGCGACGAAACCCGTGGGTGAGCCACATGATTTATGTCCAGATTCTGATTAACAGCATCCTGCTGGGCGGTATATACGCCTGTATCGCGGTGGGTTTCTCGCTCGTCTGGGGCGTCATGAACATCCTGAACGTGTTGCACGGCACGTTCCTCATGCTGGGGGGCTACGTCACCTTCTGGATGTTCAGGCTCTACGGCGTGGACCCGTTTCTCTCCCTGCCGGTTTCGGCCGCCCTCATGTTCTGTGCGGGCTACGCGGCACAGCGCGGCCTCATCAACAAAATCGTGCGCGCGCCGATGTTCATGTCGCTCATTCTCACCTTTGGTCTGCAGCTCATCGTCGTGCGGCTGGCGATATACTTCTTCACGGGCGATTTCCGCTCGGTGCAGCCCTCCTACGCGAGTTTTTCCATTCCCTTCCTGGGCGCCTCGGTTCCCTTCGTGCGGGTTTCGATCTTCGTGCTGGGCGTCTTGCTCACGGGAATCCTGTTCTGGTTCATGGGCAGGACGCGCACGGGTCGGGCCATACGGGCGACGCGCATGGATTTGGACTCCGCCCAGCTCATGGGCGTGGACATCGGCAAGATATACGCCATCACCTACGGCATCGGCGCGGCGGTGGCCGCCGCGTCGGGCTCGCTCGTGAGCGTGGGCTTCGCCATATCGCCGGTGAGCGACGTGGAGTTTCTCTCAAAATCGTTCATCATCTGCACCATCGGGGGGCTGGGCAACATCACGGGCGCACTCGCGGGGGGCCTCATCCTGGGACTCGCCGAGAATTTCGGGGCACTCTATCTCGGCCCCGGGCTGCAAAACGCCATTGGCTACGTGTTGTTGATTCTGGTGCTCTTCCTCCGGCCTTCGGGTCTCATGGGCAGAAAGGGCTTCGAGTAAGATGTTCAGACCCTGGTCCATCGTTCAGTGGCTCGCGGCGGGAGCGGGCGTGTTCGCCCTCGTGATCCTGCCCTCCTTTGTGGAGAACGACGAGATTCGCAAGTGGATGGACATTCTGATGGTGGCCATCCTGGCGACGAGCTGGAACTTCATCGGCGGGCTGACGGGGTATCCCTCCTTCGCCCCCGCCGCCTTCTTCGGGCTGGGTGCGTACACGACGGCCATCCTGATGAACGCGGGCTGGAACTTCTTTCTCACCCTGGGCGTGGGCGCGGGTCTCAGCGCCCTGGTGGCGCTCGCCCTGGGAATCCCCATCCTGCGGCTGCGGGGGCACTACTTCGCCATCGCCACCTTCGGGGTGGCGGAGTTCTTTAGGGAATTGGCGGACAACCTGCGCATCACCGGCGGGGGAGACGGCATCAACCTGCCCCAGATTACGGGGGGGCCGGACTACTTTACGCGCTTTTTCTACTTCTCCATGCTCGGGGTGGCCGTGCTCGCCTTTCTGACGCAGTATTTCGTCACGCGCCACAGGCTGGGCTACGGACTCGTCGCCATCCGCGAGAACGAGGACGCGGCGGCGATGACGGGGGTGGACACGACGAAGTACAAGATTATCGCCTTTGTCCTCTCGGCCGTCTTCCCGGCGATGGGGGGCGGCGTGTACGCCTATCGCGCGGCGTTTCTCGAGCCCATCGACGTCTTCGACGTCCTCTTCTCCATCAAGGCGATCGTGATGGCGATGCTCGGCGGCGTGGGGACGGTGATGGGCCCGCTCTTGGGCGCGCTGATGATGGAATATGTCACGGACTACCTCTGGGGGGCGTTCACGGAATTCCACAGCGTGTTCCTGGGAGTCATCATCGTGCTGGTTGTGCTGTTCATCCCCCGGGGGTTGATGGCTCTCGTCCAGGAGGTGCAACGCCGCGGGTGGGGGTCGCTGGGCCCGATTCTCAAGAGCAACATACAAAGGTTCAGGGTGTGAGCGAAATACTTCTCGAGGGCAGGGGCGTTACCAAGCGATTCGGTGGACTCACCGCCGTCTCGGGGGTGGACTTCACCGTCCGCGAAGGCGAGATACTGGGCGTCATCGGCCCCAACGGCGCGGGAAAGACCACGCTTCTCAACTGCATCACGGGCCTCGACCCGCTGAACGAGGGGGAGATTTTCTTCCGCGGTGAGCGCATCGAAGCGCTCAAGCCCCACGCCATCACGCGCAAGGGCGTCGCGCGGACGTTTCAGATCGTGCAGCCCTTTCCGGGCCTTGCCGTGCGCGACAACGTCGTCATGGGCGCGCTGTTCGGCTCCCAGAAATCGAAAAAAGAGGTCAGGCGCGCCCAGCGCCTCGCCGATGACATGCTCGCGTTCGTGGGGCTGGGGGAGAAGGCCGCGCAGCTCGCCTCCCAGCTCACGCTCGCCGAGCGCAAGCGTCTGGAGTTCGCCAAGTCCCTCGCCACCGAGCCCGACGTGCTGCTCCTTGACGAGGTGAACGCAGGCCTCAACGCGAAGGAGATCGAAAGCGCCATTTCGCTTATCCACCAGGTGCGCGAGCAGGGCGTTACCATTCTGGTCATCGAGCATCTCATGAAGGTGATCACCGACCTGTCGGATCGCGTCATCGTCCTCCACCACGGCGAGAAGATAGCCGAGGGCACGCCGCGCGAGGTGACGAGCGACGAGCAGGTCGTCAAGGCCTATCTGGGCGAGAAGTACGCGGCGATGATGGCCAAACTGCAGGAGGAAGCATGAGCTTGCGCGAGCCCCATGACGCGGCGAACCTCCTGGAGGTGCGCGGCCTGGCGGGCGGTTATGACGACGTGCAGATTCTCTGGGGGGTCGACCTCGACGTGCGCGAGGGCGAAATCGTCGCCATCGTGGGCAGCAACGGCGTGGGCAAGACCACGTTCCTCAGGATGCTCTCGGGCGTGCTCGCCCACACCGCGGGCACCATAACGCTGGCCGGCGAGTCTCTTGGTGGAATGGCGCCCCAGGACGTCGTCGCCAGGGGCATCTCCCACGTGCCCGAGGGGCGCAGGCTTTTTGCGGCGATGAGCGTGGAGGAGAACCTCCTCATGGGCGCCTACGCCCGCAACATGGCGGATCGGGAACTGGCGGCGGACCTCGAGAGGGTCTATGGGTTTTTTCCGAGGCTGGCGGAACGCAAGTCCCAGTTGGCGGGCAGCATGTCCGGCGGAGAACAGCAGATGTGCGCGATCGCCCGGGGGTTGATGGCCCGCCCCAGGCTTTTGCTGCTCGACGAGCTCTCCCTGGGGCTCGCGCCCCGGCTGGTGGAGGAGTTGTGCGGCTTCGTGCGGCAGATCAACGAGGAGGGCGTGGCCATCATCCTCGTGGAACAGGACGTGCTCACCGCGTTCGAGCTCGCAAGCCGCGCCTATGTCTTCGAGACGGGGCGCGTTACGATTTCCGGCCCCTCGGAGGAGTTGCTGGCGAATCCGCAGGTGAAAACGGCGTATCTGGGCATGTAGCCCGTTTTGGTATACGGTTTGAGGGCGAGAACGTCAGGTTTATCCATTGCGGCGGGGGCGCACCCAACCATGGAGGGAGGAAGAAAATGAAGAATCGAAAATGGTTGTTTTTCATCGCGGCAATTTTGTCTTTCACCTTCGGTACAGCGGACCTTGGGCTACCGGTTGATGCCGGGGCGGCGGAGATCAAGTTCGGCGCCGCCTTGCCGCTCACCGGCCCCTTGGCCACCGAGGGCAAGAAGCAGCAGGCGGGCTATGAAATCTGGCGCGAGCGCGTGAACAAGGCGGGCGGCGTCAACGTCGGTGGCAAGAAGATGAAGGTCAAAATCGTCTACTACGACTATGAGAGCAAGACGCCGACCGCCACCAAGCTCGCCGAGCGGCTCATCACCAAGGAGAAGGTGTCGCTTCTCCTCGGCCCGTTCGGCAGCGGAGCGACGAAGTCCGTCGCCGCCATCACGGAGCGCTATCAGGTGCCGCTCATCGCGCCCGTGGCGAGTTCGGAGCCGATCTTCGACCAGGGCTACAAGTACCTCTTCGGCCTGCTGGCGCCGAATGCGTATCTGCCGAACAACTTCTTCACGCTCCTCAAGGAGCAAAAGCCCGTGCCGAAGACCATGGCGTTCGTGACGCGCAACGACTTCTTCCCGCGCGCCATCACGAAGATGATCCGAAAAGGGGCGAAGGAGCACGGCTTCACGGACGTCTACTACGCCGAGTTCCCCAAGGACTCGAAGGACATGTCTACCTGGCTGACCATCGTGAAAGGCAAGAACCCCGACGTGCTCATGGTCGCCGGCTATCTGCCCGACACCCTCCTCGCCACCAAGCAGGCGAACGAACTGGGGGTGAAGCCGAAAATCCTGTTCACCATGGTCGGCCCGGTGTACGCCCAGTTCACCGATTCGCTCGGCGCCACGGCCAACAACATCCTGACGGCCGCCTGGTGGGGCGAGGCGCTCGACTACAAGGGCGGCTTCATCGGCTCGGCGCGTGATTTCGGCAAGATATGGCGCGGCAAGTTCAAGCAGGAGCCCGACTACGTCGCCGCCGCGTCGACGGCCGCGGGCATCGTCGCCCAGAAGGCCATCGAGGCCGCGGGCACGCTGGACAAGAAGAAGGTGCGCGACGCGATTGCGAACATCAACTTGCAGACCTTCTTTGGCCCGGTGAAGTTCGACAAGCGGGGCATGAACGCCGCGAGCGCCATCGTGTTGTTCCAGGTGCAAAACGGCAAGCGCCGCACCGTGGGGCCGAAGAGCGTGGCGAACGCGAAGTTCACGTATCCGAGATAGTTTTCGGCCCGGGGGCGTCGCGCGGCCCGCGCGGCGCTCCCGGCACCCGGAGGGTGCGGGCGATGCCGACGATTCGCCAGTTGTCCGACGAGGAAGTGCCCGAGGCGGCGCGCGATTTGGTCGAGCGCATCAAGGCGCGCGAGAAGCGCGTGTTCGGCATCGATGGCCTCTCGAACGTCTGGCGCGCCATGACCCACCACCCCGAATACATGCACGCGAGTTGGGCGCGCTCAAGGGCCACGATGCAGCGCGGCGACGTGCCGCCCCTCGTCAAGGAGATGGTCGCCTCGGCCGTCTCCGTCGTCAATGCGTGTGAATACTGAATCGACTCCCACGTCGCCGCGGTCATGCGGCTGGGAGTCGACGAGGCGGGTGTTACTGAACTTATCGGGCTGACCGACCACGTGGCGGGGATGAACAAGGTCGCCCTCGGTCTGTTGCTCGAGGGCGAGGAGTCGCCCCCCCTGCTGCCCGAAGCACCCGAGGCGGAGTGGGAGCCCCTCGTTCGCGCGTCGATGGAGGAGGTCGCGCAGGTCGAATCCGCCCGTCTGGGCGGGGGAGGCGTTCCGCGCTATTGGCGCTCTTTGGCGCGCAACAGGCACTATTTCGAGTCGACCTGGAACAAGCACAAGGTTCTGCTGGACGGCGGCGTCCTCGACCCGGACGCCAAGGCGGCCGTCGGCTTCGGCGTGAGTGCGACGAACGGCTCAAAGTACTTCATCCGCTATTTTCATGCGTGCCTGGTGAACATGGGGTGGGACGCGGGGCGCATTCTCGAGATTCTCGGAGTGGTGGATCACTACAACAGCTTCAACACGCTGGCGACGGGAATGCAGATAGAGTCCGACATCAGGCCGTGAGCCGCGGCCCGCTGTCGGTGGGCACCGGGCGGGTACGACCCGGCCGGGAGAAATGTTCGGAGCGGAGCGAAACGAAACATGGAATTCCTGCGCGCAGGCTCGGTGGAAGAGGCCCTTGAGGCCGCACGTGCGGGGGCGGTTTTCGTGGCGGGCGGCACGAACCTGGTGCCCGACGTGCTCTTCGGGCGCAAGAAGGTGGCGCGCGCGGTCGACATCAGCCGCCTCGATGAGTTGCGCTTCATCGAGGAGGCGCAGGGGCGCATCAGAATCGGGGCGCTGGCGAGCGTCACCGACCTTCTGGCTTCAGAATCGATTCGCACGGGCGCACCGCCGCTTTATGAGAGCGCAGTCGAGTTCGCGGGGCCTTTGGTGCGAAACCGCGCGAGCGTGGCGGGCAACCTCATGGACGCCTCGCCCGCCGCAGACCTCGCTCCTCCCCTGCTCGCCCAGGACGCCGTCGTCGAGTTGGCCTCGGTGGAGGGCGAACGCTCCCTGCCGCTCGACGAGTTTTTCGTGGACTACCGAAAGACGTCAGTGCGCCCCGATGAGCTGGTGACGGCCATCGTCATTCGGCCGCTGGCCCCGACCGACCGCTGCGCTTACTACAAGCTCCAGCTCAGGCGTGCGATGGCGATTTCCCTTCTGAGCGTGGCCGTTTGCCTGCGGATGGAGGGGGAGGTTTGCACACAGGCGGCCATTGGCCTGGGGGCAGTGGCCGCCGTGCCGTACCGCGCCCGCACGGCGGAGGCGCACCTGTGCGGAAAACGCATCGGGGAGGCGGAGATAGAGGCGGCGGCGGAGGCGGCGGCGCACGATGCCCGGCCCATCGACGACGTGCGCGCAACGGCGGCCTACCGGCGCAAGATGTGCGGCGTATTGGTTCGCCGCCTGCTCGGGCGCGCGCTGGCTGCGCCGCAGGCCGTGGCCGCACCTTAAGGAGGCGGAACGAGGAGACGATGGACGCCTACGACATCACTTTGCGCGTGAACGGCAAGAGAGAAACCCTCTCCGTGCGCGGAGAGGAGACGCTACTGCGCGCTCTCAGGCGTATCGGCTATGTGGAGGTAAAACTCAGCTGCGAGGGGGGCGACTGCGGTGCGTGCGCCGTCTTGCTCGACGGCGTGGCGGTGAACGCCTGTCTCATGTTCGCCGCCCAGGCCGACGGTGCGGACGTGGTGACCGTGCGCGGCATCGGCACCGAAGAAGACCTCCACCCCATTCAGGAGCAAATGGTCGAGAAAGGGGGCGTGCAGTGCGGTTTTTGCACGCCGGGAATCGTGGTGGCGGCCAAGGCGCTTTTGGAGGAGAACCCCGCGCCCACGCACGAGGAAATACGGCGCGGCCTTGCGGGGAACCTGTGCCGCTGCACGGGGTACAAGAAGATTTTCGAGGCGGTCGAGGCCGCCGCCCGGCAGATGCGCACGGGAGGCGAGGCATGAACGAGCGCGTCGTCGGCAGGCCGCACCCCATCATCGACGCCGTGGAGAAGGTCGCGGGCGCGACGGTGTTCATCAACGATCTCGTGCTTCCGGGCGCGCTCACGGGCATGGCGCTCAGAAGCCCCCACCCCCACGCGCGCATCGTAGACGTCGATACCTCCCGGGCGGAGCGCCTGGCGGGCGTCGCCGCGGTCTTGTCCCGGCACAACACGCCCGATGCGCCATTCGGCATCAACCACAAGGACGAGGCGGCGTTTTGCCGCGAGAAGGCCCGCTATGTGGGGGACGAAATCGCCGCCGTCGCCGCCGTCGATGAGGACACGGCGCGCGAGGCGCTCTCGCTCATCCGCGTGGAATACGAGGTCTTGCCCACGGTCGCGGACCCTTTTGCGGCACTCGAGGCGGACGCACCCCTGGTGCACGACTCCGTGCCCGGGAACGTGGCGAACGAGTTCCACATCAAGCGCGGTGCGGTAGACGAGGCGTTTCGCACGGCAGAGGCCACTTTCGCGGACGAGTTCCACACCCATCTCGCCCACCAGGCCTATATAGAGCCCACGGGCTGCGCCGCGCAGTGGCACCCGGACGGCAAAATCTCCATCTGGGGTTGCTTGCAGTCGGTGTTCCTGATTCGCACCTTCATGCTCGCGCCCGTCATGGGCATGTCTGTTGAGGATTTTCGCGTTACGCAGACCAAGCCGGGCGGAGCCTTCGGCGGAAAGCTCGACGTAAAGGCGGCGCTCATGGCGGCGATGCTGAGCCGTGCGGCCCAAAGCCCCGTGCGCTTCGTCCTGAGTCTCGAGGAAGACCTGATTGCCATGCGTCCCCGGATGCCGGTGCACATATCCCTCGAATCCGCCTGGACGCGCGCCGGCGTGCTGGCGGGCAAGCGGGTGCGCATCGTGGCCGAAAACGGCGCTTACAGTTCGCTCTCCCCGGCGATCATGAGTTCCATCGCACTCAGGACGGACAACCTCTACAAGACGCCCGCCGCTGAAATCGAGGGAAAACTCGTCTACACGAACGTGATCCCCTCGGGCCAGATGCGCGGGTTCGGCAACGTGCAGGCGACCTACGCCTGGGAGAGCCACCTCGACAACGTGGCCGACGGCCTGGGCGTGGACCCCGCCGACCTGCGCCTTGCGAACTACACCGAGAAGGGCGACGTGTCTCTCCACGGCTGGAAGATAGCGAGTTGCGCCGTGGCCGACGCCACGCGCTACGTGGTGGAGAAGATGGACTGGCGCGCCAGGCGCGCCCGGGGAGGCGAGGGCCGCGGCGTGGGCATGGCCAGTTGCATCCACGTTTCGGGCAACAAGGGTTTTTCGGTGGAACTGGGGCCGGACGACACCGATCCGTCGAGCGGCGTGGTGCGCATCGACGAGGAGGGCCGGGTGGAAATCTGGTCGGGCGAGTCGGATTTGGGCCAGGGCGCTACGAGCGTGATGGCCTACATCGCCTCCGAAGTCATGGGCGTTCCGGTGGAGCGGTTTCGGGTGCCGCCGACGGATACGGGCTACATGCCGTTCGGAATGGGGGCGTTCGCGAGCCGCATCACCCTCATAGGCGGCAACGCCGTAAAGCTTGCCGCCGAGGATGCGCGCACGAACCTGCTCGCGGCGGCGGCGGAGATTATGGAGATTCCCGCGGAAGAGCTCGACGTCGTCGAGGGAGAGGTGCGGGCGAAGGCCCTGCCCGAGCGCAAGATGTCGATCGGCGAGGTCGTTCGGGGCGCGGGGAGGGTAATCGAGGGCAACGGCAAGTGGCTCGCCGGCGGAGAGGTGCTGGATGCGCAAAAGTACGGAAACCCCTCGACCACGTATTCTTTCAGCACCCATGCCGCCGAGGTGGAAGTGGACATGGAAACGGGTATCGTGCGCGTCCTGCAAATATGCTGCGGGCACGACCCGGGCCGGGTGATCAACAGACTCGGCGCGGAAGGCCAGGTCGAGGGAGGCGCAGTCCAGGGCATGAGCTACGCGATGATGGAGAGCCTCGCACCCCTGGAGGGTCATCTGCGGGGGAAGAACTTTCACGACTACCTCATTGCCACCTCGATGGATGCGCCGCCGATAGAGCACGACTTCTTCGAGTCCATGGACCCCCACGGCCCCTACGGCGCCAAGGGGCTGGCCGAGGTGGCGATCAACCCGATCACGGCGGCGATCTGCAACGCCATCTATCACGCGACCGGCGGGGCGCGCATACGCACCCTGCCCATCACGCCTGAGCGCGTGCTGGAGGCGATAGAGCAGGCGCGGAAATAAGGCGCTCCGCGCGTCTGCGCACACCGCCTGCGTCCTCCACGTAACGAATCCCGAAAGCGCCGCCCGAACCCTCGAGTGCGATCATGCGAAATCTCGCCTGCGACGTGTTGATTCTGGGAGGTGGGCCGGCGGCCATGACGGCGACCATCGCCGCCATGCACTGCGGTGCGGATGCGCTTTTGGTCTGCAAGCAATCCCCGGGCGGTTCGGGCAACATCGTCCTGGCCCGTGCGGGGCATTCGGCGAACTTCGCCCCCACCGACAGTGCAAATCTGTTTCTGGAAGACACCCTGGAGGGTGGGGCGTACCTGAACCACCCCGGCGTCGCGCGCGCGATGTGCGCCGATTCCGCCGCGCGCATTCGCGATCTCCACTCCTGGGGCGTTCCCTTCATCACGCGCGCGGACGGCTCGTTCGACCTCCATCCCCAAGGCGGGCACAGAGAAGATCGCGGCCTCTACCCGGTGAGAAACTGGGGCGTGGAGGTGGCGCGCCCCCTGCGCGGCAAGCTCGACGCCGAGGGTGCGCGCATTCTCGAGCACGTCATGGCCGTCGATTTGCTCGTAGAGGACGGCGTCTGCCGGGGCGTCGTGGGTTTTCACACCCGAAGCGGCGAGGTCTGCGTCATCGCGGCGGGTGCGACCATACTGGCCACCGGGGGTGCGGGGCAGATGTTCGCCGAGAACACGAACGCGGGCGGCATCACCGGAGACGGCTTCGCCATGGCGTTGCGGGCGGGCCTCGCTCTTTCCGACATGGAGTTCGTGCAGTTTTATCCGGCGGTCATCAAGCGGCCCGAGAGCAACATGGTGGTCGCGCCGACGCTGTTCCCGCTCGGGGCGCGGTTTTTGAACCGCGAGGGCGAGGACATCCTGCGCAACGTGCCCGGCGGAGGCGCAGCCACGCGCGACCTCATGGCGCGGGCCGTCTACGTCGAGCTCATGCGCGGCGGCGGGGTGGATGGCGCCGTGCAGATGGACCTATCCGGCATCTCCACCGAAGACCTGGAGCACTTCGCGCCCGATAACCTCGAGCTTTTCGCGAGAAGGGGAGTCTCGCCCCACGGCAGCGACATCTACGTGACCCCCAAGGCGCATTTCTTCATGGGCGGGGTTCCCATCGACGAGAACGCGGCGACGGCACTCCCCGGCCTGTTCGCCGCCGGCGAGGTGAGCGCGGGCGCCCACGGCGCGAACCGCCTCTCGAACAACGCCTTCACCGAGGCGCATACGCTGGGTTGGCGCGCGGGCAAGGCGGCGAGTCTCTTTGCACGCCGCACGGGGGCTGGTGCGCAGGTTGCAGACCTCGCGCGCCGCGGTGTGGAGAGGGTTGCCGAGCGTGGGCGCAGGGCGCAACGCCCGGTGGAACTCATCCGCGAAATCAAGCGCGTCTGCTGGGAGGAGGCGGGCATCGTGCGCGAGGGGGAGCTGCTCGAAGGGGCGCGCGGCACGCTCGCAGAGGCGCAGCGTGGTCTGGCCTCGTGCGGAGGCGCAGAGCCCGCGCGGCTGCTCGAGGCGTTCGAGGCGGAGAACCTTTGCCTGAGTGCGCGGGCGGTCGTAGAAGCCGCGCTCACGAGAACCGAGAGCCGCGGTGCGCACTACCGCGCGGATTATCCCGAAACCGACGAGGCGGACTGGCGCATGAACGTGTTCGTGCGCCTGGAGGGAGAGGCCATGCGCGCCCAAAAGCGCTCCGTGGGCGCACACGCCTGGGCGGACGAATAGACGAGCGATTTCCCGTCAATTGTTGATGAAGAGTTTTTTCTGCATCCCTGTTGGTTTTCCCGCATTTCCCTGCATTTTTCGCTTCCCGGGCGAACACGGTGTGCGCCGCTCCTGCCGAAGCGACCCCTCAGGGCGTATAGGCGCTGTGCACGGCGCGGCTCGCCCCGTTCCAGCCGGGCATCACGGCGCCCATCGGCCCGTTTCCGCCTGCGACGAAGAGGTGGAGGTCCTCAGGCTCGTTCACGGCGCGGATGAAGAAGTCCTCATCCCCGCGGTCCACCGGGTAGTCCCACCGCCCGTTGGGTTTGTCCGCGCGCCAGGGGCCGCCGCGCTTGAGTTCGCCCACCCTGCGGCCCGCGTGCTCGCAGAGATAGGCGTGCACGTCCGCGCGCGAGAATCCCGCCCGCGCGCACAGGCGGGCGTGCTCGGGCGACAGGACGACCGCGGTGTCCGTGCGCACCCAGATGGGCCACGAACCCATCGCCGCCATGTTGTCCATGTAGGAGACGAGCAGGCGCCGCGGGTCCCTGTCCACGTCGTTGAAGATGATGTGGGGGCTTTCCACCATGACGGCGGTCACCACGTCCTCATCCGCCGCGTAGCCCCGGGATACGGCCAGCGACTCCCAGGGGCTCTCCTCTTCGTTTTCGGCCACGCAGAAGGTGAAGCGCGAGGGCTGGCTGAAGATGCTCATGCACGCCACGCGCGCGACGCCGCCTCCTAGGTTCAGCAGCACGAGCCGAATGGCGCGCCCGATGGTGGCGTTCGCCCGAAAGCCCGGCCCGAAGCATCCCTGTCCGCCCGTTATGCCGATGCGCCTGGCGTAGGGGCCGTTCACGATGAGCAAAGGCGCCACGCTGTGCATGGTCGCCTGCACGCCGCCGAGGTTGAGCGGTTCTTTGAGCATGAGTTCGAGGCCCGCCAGCACCACGGGCATGTATTCGGGTTTGCAGCCCGCCATCACGGCGTGGGCGGCCACGCCGCCCACGGTGGCCACCTCGCCCAGGGGCGGCACGGGGCCGATGACCTCCTCGCGTGCGCGCCGCGTCCCGCCGAGCATCCGCGCCACGCGCTCCTCGGTGGGCGTTACCACGGGCAGTCCGTCGGACCAGGGTTTTTCGAGAAAAAACTCGAATTCATCCACTTCTCACACCCTCCGCGCGGGGGTTCGGGGCTTTTTGCGCCCACCTTATCACGCACCCGCCTCGTGCGGCCACGGGCTAGGCCGAGGCGTTTTTCTCGATGGCGTTCTTCGCGGCCTGCAGGGCGTGGTTCGTCTTCGGAAAGCCGATGTAGGGGCACAGCGAGACGATGGCCTCTATCAACTCCCCGGGCGTCGCGCCCTGGTTGAGCAGGCCCCGGGCGTGAATTTCCACCTCGCCCGGCAGGTCCTGTGCGGCGGCCGCGGCGACGACGAGCATCTCGCGCGTGCGGTTGTCGAGCAGCGGCTGGTTCCAGCAGGTGCCGAAGCAGTACTCCACGATGGCGCGGGTGTGGAGGGGGGCGAGTTCGGCCATCTCGCTAAAGGTGCCCGAGAAGCCGTCCTCCCCGTAGATGCCCAGAGATTTCCGGATTTCGAGTCCCTGTTCGTATCGCGTTTCACTCATGGCTGGTCTCCTTCTTGGGTTTGCGGACGGCATGGGGATGGTGGTCGAGGTGCCGGAGCCCGCGCTTTTATCGATCTGCGCGGGAGGAGTCGGCTTGTTCGGTTTCCTCTGCCTCGCGAATTTCGCCCGGCCGGGTGAGGATGAAGCAGACGACGCACGCGCAAATGGCGGTCAGCAGCGCCTTCGCCCAGGTAGGGACGCCGAGAAAGTAGAGCGAAGGCCCTCCCAGAATCACGATCGACGCGGTGGCGCTCCACTTCACCCGGGTGCGGATGACGCCGTGTCTTTGCCAGTTCACGACGAGCGGGCCGAAAATTTTGTGGCCCAGCACCCATGCGTGGAGCCTGCGCGAGCTTTTCGAGAAGGCGAAGGCCGCCAGCAGGATGAACGGGGTGGTGGGCAGAACGGGCAGGAAGACGCCGGCGAAGCCCAGCCCCAGACACACGAACCCCAGTGTGAGGAAGAGGGGACGGGACAATTTTCGCCACATGGTGATCGTTCCCGCAGTGGGGGCGCGTTTGCCGGGATTTTCTCCCGAAGCGGCGTTTTTCTCAACGCACCCTCGGCTTTCGCGGGCGGGTGTATTAGAATGCGGGCACCCAACTTACTCTCCAAACCCGACCGGAGCCCCGATATGTCGACGCAAGTGGACGCGGATTCGTTGTGGAAGTACCTCGAGGGCATCTGCCGCTGGGAGCGCTACACGGGCGCGCGCGGCGAGAACGAGGCGGTCGCCTACGTCGAGGCGGAGCTCTCCGCACTGGGCGTGGACGTCGTCGTGCACGAGTTCGCCTCGCTCATCAGCGTACCGGGTGCGGCGTCGCTGGAGGTAGAGGGCGCGCGCATCCCCGCCATCACCGCCGCGTTCGGCGCCTCCACAGGGGAGGAGGGCGTGCGCGGGAGTGCGGTTTACGTCGGCGAGGCAGGAGCGCCCGACACGCCCTTCACGGCGCCCTTCTACACGGGCACGGGGGGCGACCCCCCGGTGGCGGGGCGCATCGTCGTGGCGGAGGGCATGTTGAGCCCGGGGCGGTTCCGCCACTTCGAGCGGCGCGGGGCCATCGCCCAGGTGTATGTGAACAAGGGCGTGGCCCACGAACTCACGGTCTCGACCATCTGGGGTGCGCCCACGCCGGAGAGCGTCTCGCGCCTGCCGCGCACCCCCGTGCTCACCCTCTCGCGCGCGCAAGGTGCAGAGCTTCTCGAACGCCTGCGCGCGCGGGGCGAGGTCGCCCTGTGCGTGCGTGCGGAGACCGACACCTCCTGGCGCACGACGCGGATGCCCGTGGCCACCATCGCACCTAGCAGCGGTGCGAATGAATACGTGCTCGTGGGCGGACACATCGACTCCTGGCACGTCGGGGCGAACGACAACGCGGCAGGCGACGCCACGCTCATGGAACTCGCGCGCCTGGCGCATGCATCCAGAGACACGATGCGGCGCGGCCTCAAGGTCGCCTGGTGGAACGGGCACTCGCATGGGCGTTTTTCCGGCTCCACCTGGTATGCGGATCACATGTTCGCGGAATTGCGAAAAAACTGCGTCGCCTACCTGAACATCGACCAGCCCGGCTGCCGGGGGGCGACGCTCTACCGCCCCTTCGCAACGGCTGACGTACGCGGCTGGGTGCGCGAGGTGGTGGAGCGGCTCGGCGGACAGCGTACGCAGCCCGACCACCCGCGCAAGATGGCGGATCAATCCCTCTGGGGAGTGGGGATTCCCTCGTTCTCCTTCCTGCCCGTGCTGCCGCCCGACCACCCCGAATTGCAGGCGGATCACCCAGAGAGCGGCTTTCCCGAGTACTGGCATCATCCCGACGACACGCTCGACAAGATGGACAAGGAGCTGCTGGCTGCGCACTGCCGCCTCTACGCGGGCGCACTGGGCGAGCTGTGCGCCATGGAGCGCGTGCCGCTCGACCCGTGCGCGATAGCCGAGGTGGTGACCGAGGAGGTCGCCCGCGTGGAGACTCTGGGCGGCGGCGCCGTGGAGTTGGACGACCTGCGCGCGGCGGGTGCGCGCTTCGCCGGCGCGTGCGACGCACTGGCCGCTAAGGCACATGCACTCGAGGCGGAGGCGGGCAACCGCCTGCTTCTTCGTGTGAGCCAGGCGGTGAACCCCGCCCTCTACACCCTGGCGGGGCCTTTTGATCACGACCCGGCGAGCGGTGCGTTTCGCCTGCCGGGGCTGCACGCACTCGGCCACTGCCTGGAGAGGGGGCCTGAGAGCGCGGAGGGGAGGGTTATCTACACCCGTTTCCTGCGCGAGAAAAACCGCGTGATAGCGGCTCTGGAGGCAGTCTGCGCCCTCGCCGCCTCCGCATAGGAGGCAGCGCGCGGCTCCATGCGCACTTAGAAGTGGCTCAACGCACCCTGAGGACTATCTTGCCGCGCACGTGGCCCGTCTTGCTGATCTCCTGTGCCGCCGCTGCTTCTGAGAGCGGCATTTCCTGAGTTTGGGGCGGGCGCACCGCTCCTGTGTGTACGAGTTCGACGATGCGTTCTAAATGCGCGCGGTCGCGCCCTACGTGCGGGCGGATGAGGGAGACGTCCCCGCGCGGCGGCGTGAAGCCCTCGGGTCCCGCCGCGATGTGCACGAGTCTCCCGCCGGGCTTGAGAACCGCAAAGCTCCGCGCGTGCACCTGCCCGCCGATGGTGTCGAAAACCACGTCGCACGGCGGTGCGGCCTCGGCGAAATCCCTCTTTGTATAATCGATGCACCCATCCGCCCCGAGTTCCTCGAGATAGGCGTGGTTCGCGGGGCTGGCCGTGACGAATACCTCGGCCCCCACGTGTCGTGCGTACTGCACGGCGAAGTTGCCCACACCTCCCGCGCCGCCATGGATCAAAATGGTCTCGCCGGCCGTGAGCTTCGCCTCGTCTTCTAAGGCGGTCAGAGCCGTCAGCCCCGTGATGGCGAGGGCGGCGGCCTCGGCGTGGGTGAGAAAATCCGGCTTGTGCGCGGCCAGGGCGGCAGGTATGGCGACCGCTTCCGCGTAGGCTCCCTCCAGACCCCGCTCGATCACGGCGAACACCGCTTCGCCGGGCCGGAAGTCGCGCACGGCGGCGCCCGCCTCGCGGACGACGCCCGAAAAATCCCGCCCCGGAATATGGGGAAAACGGGCGTGCACGTCGTTTTTGCGCAATCCCTCGCGCACCTTCCAGTCGGCGGGGTTCACGCTCGCCGCGTGGACTTCGACCACCAGATCGTCCGGCCCCGCCGCCGGGTCGGGAGCGTCCCCGTAGGAGAGCACTTCGGGGCCGCCGAAGCGGTGCATGAAAACGGCCTTCATCGCCTACTCCCTCACGACGAGGTCCGCGAAGGGCCCTGCGTCCGCTTCGAGTCCCAGATACGCCGTGCGCAGGTGGTTCCACAGGGCGAGTTTCGTCCAGTCCGGCGTTTCGAGAATGCGGTAATCCGCGGCGAAAAAAGGATTGGGCAGGTGAAAGGTAATCATCTGCTCGCCGCGCCCGTTCCACAGTACGAGCGAATAGCTCACGGGGGCGTGGCCCGCCTCGGGCGGGTTCAGGCAGGCGCGCTCGAGAGAGGCGCGGGCGCACCTTCTCCACCGCGCCAGCTCGGGCGGGCAGGGGCGCTGCGCGTCGCCCTTGTGCTCGCCGATGCACAGGTGGAGGTGCCAGTCGCCGAAGTCGACCGTCAGGT
Source organism: bacterium (assembly GCA_965221655.1). Classification (GTDB taxonomy): domain Bacteria; phylum UBA8248; class UBA8248; order UBA8248; family UBA8248; genus Bin107. The sequence goes on from OZ244906.1 coordinate 54,923, forward strand.
AACCGTCGAGATAGGAGATTTTGCGCGGAGGTTCCTGTGCGCAGCACTCGAACACCGACCCCTGGATGCAGGGGCCGAAGACGATAGATGCGTGGTGGTTCTCGAACAAGTCGCGCAGCAGGGATTCCAGCAGCGTGCGCCCGGGTGGAAACTCCCAGACGGCGCAGCGGGTTCCGTCCAGCCGGGTTTCTTCGCGGTAGGACACCTGCGCCGACATGGGGGCTCCCGTTGCGGGCTAACGAGGGTTTCCACCGGAGTATAGCGTATGCGCAGCACGGGAGTCTTGCCGAAAAGCGAAAGGGTGCGGGCTTCCCGCTTACCTGGAAAGGTATGCGCCTCGAGCAGATCGGGCGGCTTCTTGCCCGCCCGCGCAGTCAGGAACGCAGGGGGTAGCGTTCTCCAGCGACGGCAATGCGAAAGCGCTTGTCGGGGCCGGGTCGCGAGAGCATGGTGACGTGCAACGTCTGATCCGCGGGCTGCAGCTGGATATCAAAGTGATGAAACAGCACGGCGGCAATGAGCACAAACATTACGTCCGCCATATGCTCGCCCGCGCAGTTGTGAGCCCCCAGTCCGTAGGGCGAGTAGGCGTGGGGACGCCCGTGTTCGTTGCGTTCCGGCGCGTAGCGTTCTATGTCGAAGCGGTCGGGATCCGGAAAAAACTCCGGCAGGAAATGCGTAATCGCATTGGCGACCAGACAAAGTTCACCGGCTTGAATGCCGAAACCCGCGAACTCAAAATCGGACGTGGCATAGCGAACCGCCACCGGAACCGGAGGATGCAGGCGCAGCGTTTCCATGACGGTCCTGCGCGTCTTGTCCATCTGCATCAGTGCATCGAGCGTCGGCACCCCCCCGGCAAAGGCCTCGTCCGCTTCTGCGGTGATTTCCCGCGCCAACTCCGGGTTCTGGGCAATGTGGAACATGAGAAAGGCGATGGGACTTTCCATGGCGACGACAGCGCCACTCAAAAAGGAATCGACCGCAGCTATCGCGTCGTGCTTCGTCATGACTTCAGGATGTGCGGCGTAGAAACGCTTGACGTGCTGAATGAAGTAGAGGTCCTCCTCCGGCGCGTCGCTCGCGTCCGGCGCATCCCAAATGCTCTGGTACACCTCCAGCATGATCCGCCTCGACTTCCTGGCGCTCGGCAGGTATCGCCACAGCTTGAGCGGTCCGATCCCCCCCCACATGACATATACCTGCGCCAACCTTCTGAGGAAGTAGGAGACCTCGGCAGCAAATCCGTCGGGGACCCGACCCAGCGCCAGGCGGAGCGCCAGTGTCGCGATCAACTGCTGCACGTAGGGAACCGCGGAAAACGCCTCGCCGCGCGGCCAGGCCCTCATGAGGTCCAGCTGCTCGTCAACCAGTTCCCCTATTTTCGTTTGGATGGCCCCCACCCCAAAAGCGTCCGCCAGCCCCGCCCGCATCGTGGTGTGCGCCGTCCCGCTCGCCCCGAATATGATGGGGTTGTCGGCGCTGAAGGCCTCTCCCGCCTGTCGCCACGTCTCCTCGGAAGAAAACAGATCGCCTCTCTCGCGAGCGAGCAGAGCGTTCGCCTCCAGACCCGCTAAAGCGACAGGACGTTTGTTCGGAGCGGAGAGGCGAAATACAGGCCCGAGCTGCTCGTGCTGTTCGATCAGGAATTGGAGCGGATCCGACAACAAATCACACGTATTCCCCAACAGAGGAATACCTTTGGCTTCCGGTATTGATTTTGAGCCCGACCCTGTAGACATCGGACAGACACCCCTTTCGAAGTTCAAGTCCAGTGGCGCAACGCTCAGGTCTGCGCGGGTTGCGGGCGCGTCCGGGGTCCATTCAAGAGCGTGCCCACCCAGGTGTAGCGAATGATGTACTCATAAGAGATCAAGAGAATGCTGGTAACAACGATCACGACCAACCCAAACTTGACGATACCGGGCAGTGCCCAATCCAGCATCACCCATTGCGCGAGGAATACCAGCGGAAGGTGAGCCAGATAGAGCCAATACGAAGAATCAGACACATAGCGGATGTATTTGTTCTCTCGCACCAGCAGCGAGCGGAACATTCCTATCCAGGCGATGGCCATCATCCAAGGGTAGAGTACTTGTAATGCATCCGTGATGAGACGCTCGGACGTCCCGCTGAAAAGGTCGCCGGCGAACCCAAAGATACCTGTAGACAACTCCAAACCAAGCGGGAACACGACGAACAACGCCACGGGCAGGGTGATGCGCCACCGTTTTCCGAGTTGGCCGGAAACATCGTTGGAATCGTAGTAGCAGGCGCCGAAGGCAAAGAAAAGCCCGAAGAACGCCAGGGCATGAAAGCGCGGGAAAAGGACGAATAGTTCAGAAGTATCCACCCCGAACAATTCGGGTATCTTCCAGCCCACGAACCATTGGGGAATCATCGTCAGCAGCACCCAGCCAACGAGAGCCACTGGCGACGTCACAAGCCATTTGGCTATGCTTTCCGTCCGCTCCCCACCCCATCGGTCGACGCAATGGGCAACGACCGCAAAGGCAAGGACGAACAAGAACAGATACCACAGAAACCACAGATGCATGAAGATCGGAAATGCCTGCAGGAACCGAATCCACCTTACCTTCGAGAAGGAGTCGGGCATGTTAAAGCGTTTTTGGATCTCGGCTCGGCCGGCTTCGAGTTGCTGTTGGTCGAGCTTGATGTTCATCCAGTTTGCAATTGCGTTCGTGAAGGACCAGCTCATTTGTATTCTGATCTGCGGAAGCTGGCCCCTCTTGTTCTGCGCGTCCGGGTCCGCGCCCTTGCGAATCAGCAGGTCGAATATGTCGTTTCGTCCGAAGAATGCCGCGTCGTGCAGCGGCGTCCCGCCGTCGCGGTTGCGCGCCTTGATGTCGGCCCCTTGCTCCAGAAGCAGCTCGACCATTGCACGATGACCCGCCAAAGCCGCCAGCGACAGGTACGTCCTGCCGAACTCGGGATGCACTGCATGGATGTTCGCGCCGTCGGCAATGTGCTTCTTCACGGCAGGCCCATCTCCACGGCGTACCGAGGTCCAAAGCGGGTCGCTGTATGCGCGCTCGCGCGGCGGTTGCCTGAAACTCAGGAGAACTGCGAACGTGGGTGGAATAATGACTACCAGACTCAACATGCAGGGAAGAAACACCCGGCGGAATCGGTGATTCACCAGGGCCTTCAGGCCTCTCCTGCGCCAGAGCATCGCGGTAAAGAACCCGCTTACCACAAAGAAGAGCGGCATGCGGAAGCCATGCGTAAAGTCCATAAAAATGTGCAATAGCGGGGTGCGCGCACCATCCAAAACGAACCAAGGCCCCCCGACCGAGAACGAACCCGCAGCGTGGTAGATAATGCCCAGAAGCATCGCAACTGCCCGCAAGGCGTCCAGGTCGTGCCGACGGGTGGACTGCTCAGTCATAGCGAACCTCCGTCCAAGGGCAGTTGGTAGAGGAAATTACCAGTTGCCGGATTGTTCTGCATCCACTTTATCCGGCATTTTGTATGTAATGCCCTCTTTGTCATACATGGATACGTCCATCACCCCGAGAAACTTGTCTTTTTTGAGCTTTTGGGCAATTCGGGGAAAAATCGCGCCCACAGCGCGCCAAAAGCGATTCTTGAAGTACATGAATGTGAGCAAGCCCCGCGTCCTGCCTGGGGGATAGCGGAGTTGATCGGCCATCTCGTCGCCAATTTGCGCCCGAGACACGGAGTAAATGTAGTTCGCCAATCGCCGCCGCTCTCCCGGATCGGTAATGCCGGCCACCACTGGTGCCGAGTTGACCAGGCAATTTGTCAAAATGATAGATTCGAAACCGGGCGGCGGTTCGCACAGGTGACCGACCTGGTAGAGGTTGTGCGCCTCCTCTTCGTTGCGAAAGAGAATGGTTTCGGGTACGCCCAGCAAATAGCCCGTATAGCGCCATATCATCATGAAACTCCGGCGCTCCTCGGCATTCAGAATGACGCCAAAGCGGCGGGCCCGGTTCAGTAGCTTTGCCGAGAAAGTGGCCGTTGCAAAACCAATGTGCGCCGCGCTCAAAGGCATGCCCCATGCTGCGGTGTCCCACGCGGGCGAGTGCACAAGCAACCGTCTGAGTTGTGCATGAATCAAGCGGATGCGCACGGACAACTTCCAGCCGTCTCCCTGCCGTTCGAGGCCGCCGGGCAGGAAAATCTCCACGAGATGCCGGTTGTTTTGCTGCAGCCGCCGCACCCCGAAACTGGTCAGACGTCCCGTCATAAAAAACGACTTGGCGATGAGCGTAGTGAAGCCCTCTATGAGGACCGCCGACACGAAGGCCCCTGTGAAGAGAGTTGAATCGGCGTGAAAGGCGCGGCAGCCGGGCATGACTGCCTCCGGATCAAACCACGAAGGGGGGGGAGCCTCCAACTGCTCAAAAAAATCCCGCAACGGCTTTGGCGCATCGTGGGGGATGTCCTGGCGTTGGTCCATCAACGCCTCGATAAACCGGCCCCCTTCTTTTGGCCCCCAGGGGGCGAGCGCCTCCACGGCGGCATCTGCTTCCGGGTCCCCCAGGAGCGTGTGTGCAATATAATTGTCAGCCGTCTCCGGGTCTTGCTTACGCGCTTTTTCGTAACCCGGCAGGTACGCAGAAGGTATCGAGTCCGCACTATTCATGGTAGCCATAGACCCAATTCATTGCATCAATATGGTTATGCGGATAACCGACGCACAATGACGCCGGGAGGAAAACCATCTGGAAAATACAGGATAACCCCGCACGCCTCGATAACAAACATATGCGAAACAGGGGAGCGCCTCGAAGCGAACTCCTGTGACGAGGACGACGAGCCGCCCACCGGGAGCAGTTTCCCGGATTGCCTGGCGTATGCCCTCGGCGCTGAAATCGCCGCCCAATACCCGGAAGCCCAAGTGTCGACAAGGCCAGGCACTCCATCCGAACCTGTACGAATATCGTAGGATCCGTTCGAATCCGCACCTTCATACGAAGCTGGGGCGTGTACTCCCCGCCAACCTAGCAGATGCAAGGGGCAGACACAACGACCCGCACGAGCTCCCATGAGGCCGGGGCAATGATTGCCCCGGAAGCTCTCGCCCCCCTGGATGCAGGGACCTAAGACGATAGATGCGTGGTGGTTCTCGAACAAGTCGCGCAGCAGGGATTCTGAGAACGCGCGCCCTGACCGAAACTCCCGGACGGCGCAGCGGGTTGCGTCCAGCCGGGTTTCTTCGCGGCAGGACGCCTGCGGCGGCACGCGAGCCCCGCGTTGCGGGCTAACGAGGCGTTTCCACCAGGGTATAGCGTATGCGCAGCACGAGCGTCTTGTCGAAAGGCGGGAGGGGTGCTGCCTTGCGCACCGCTTCGAGTGCGGCCTTATCCAGCAAGGCGTTGCCCGAGGTGTGCTTGATGCGCAGCTCGTGCACCTGCCCGTTCGGCAACACCCCGAAGCTCACCGTCGAGACGCCCTCCGCCCCCGCTCTGCGTGCGACCTCGGGGTAGAGGTGGTGGCGTTTGACGCGCTCGACGATGGCGGCGACGCGCGCGTCCGCCCCCCCGCGCCGCTTCGTGAAGGTGAAGGAGGGGGCCTCCACCCGCGGGGGCGGCGCGCCTGCGTCTTGCGCCCGTGCGGACGCGGCCAGGAGCAAGACCCCCGCCAAAATGCTCGCGAGGCGCTTCACGGCGTGCGTTCCCCCCGTGTTCGTTCTGCGGCCTCGCGTGCGTGCACGACGAAGTGGCGCTCCCCGCCCGCCTGGAGAATGCGCGCTTGCACGCCGAAGGCCCGTTCGATGCGCTCGGGCGTGAGCACGCTCCGGGTGTCCGCGTGGATGAGGGTCTGCCCCTCGTGGAGCAGTGCGAGGTCGTCGCAGTAGCGGTGCGCGAGGTTCAGGTCGTGCACCGATACCACCACCGTGCGGCCCGCGCGCGCCTGTGTGCGCAGAATGTCGAGAATATCGAGACAATGCTTGACGTCGAGGTTCGCAAAGGGTTCGTCCAGCAGCAGGACGGGTGTGTGCGCGGCCAGCGTTCTGGCGATCAGCACGCGCTGCAATTCCCCGCCCGAGAGTTCGTTGACGGCGCGGTGCGCGAGGTGTTGCGCGTCCACGTCGCGCAGGGCCTCTTCGGCCGCGGCGTGGTCGTCCCCGCCCTCGCGCGCGAGTCTGCCCAGGTGGGGGTGTCTGCCCATGAGCACCGTCTCGTCGACGCGAAACGCAAAGCCCGTCTCTTGTTTCTGGGCGAGGTAGCCCACGCGCCGGGCCGCCTCCTTGCGGGAGAAAGAGGCAATGGGTCGTTCGTCGAGCGTGATCGTGCCCGTGCGTATCGGCACGATGCCCGCGAGCGCGCGCAACAGCGTCGTCTTGCCAGCGCCGTTTGCGCCGATGACGCCCGTGAGCACACCCGGACGAAATGCGAGCGACACGCCCCTGAGCACGTCACGCCCGCCGAGTTCCACGCGCAGATTTTCGGCTTCGAGTTGCATCAAAACGTCTCCGCGCGGGCGCGATTGCGCACGATCAGGTAGAGGAAGAACGTCCCGCCCACGCTAGAGGAGAGCACGCCCAGGCGTATTTCCTCGACCGGGGAAATCGTCCGCGCTGCGAGGTCCATCGCCATCACGAAGGCCGCGCCGGAAACCATGCAAAGCGGCAGGAGGCGGCGGTGGTCCGGCCCGGCCAGCATCCGCACCACGTGGGGGACGAGCAGACCCACGAAGCCGATGACGCCCGAGACCGCAACCGCCGCTCCCGCCGCTCCCGCCGCGACGATGAGGCACCACGCCTTGGTGCGCGCGGTGTCCACGCCCAGGGCCATGGCGGATTCCTCGCCCGCCGTCATGAGGTTGAGCTCGCGCCCGAAGAAAAGCGCCGCACACGCCGAGGCCGCGAAGAACGGCGCGACGAGCGCAACGTGTTCCCACGTGCGGTTCGTCAGTCCCCCCATGAGCCAGAACAGGATCTGCCGGGCGAGTTCAAAATCGCCCACGCTGTGGCTGAGCACGAGCGTGGTGAGCGCACCCGTAACGGAGTTCATCGCCATCCCGCAGAGAATGAGCGTCCCCAGAGGCGTGTGTCCCTTGTGGGTGGCGACGAGGGCGACGATCAGCACGGTGAGCAGCGCGCCGCCGAAGGCGCTCAGGGGCACGAGCCATATCGAGGCCGCCCCCCAGCCCAGGGCGATGGCGCTCGTCGCCCCCAGTGCGCCGCCCGTGCTCACGCCGATGACGACGGGGCTCGCCAGCGGGTTGCGAAACAGACCCTGGAGCATCACCCCCGAGAGTGCGAGCGAAGCGCCCGCGAAAGCGCCCGTCAACACCCGCGGTATGCGGATGTGCCAGACGATGGTGCGCTCCTGGGGGGTGAGTCCCTCGGGCGAGAGGAGGCCCGCCTCGGCGAGCACGATTTCGAGAATTTTGCTCCACGAGATGTCGGCGGCGCCCGCCCCCACGCCCAGAATCGCAACGATGCCCGTGCCCGCCAGGGTGCAGACGGGCAGGGCGCAGCGCCTCATCGGTAGAGTTCCCGCACCAGATCCTCGAGCCCGTCCACGAGGTAGTGCGACACGCTCGAGAAGCGGGGCAGCGGAATTTCGACAATTTTTTTCTCCCGCAGGGGGGAGTAGGCCGCACTCGCGCGCACAAGCGCCTGCATGCTCTCGCCCGAGAGGGTGTTCACGCCTATGAGAAGAGCGTCGGGGTTCCAGGCGATCGCCTGTTCCGCCGATATCCTGCGCGCTCCGCGCACCCCCCGCGCGGCGGCCACGTTCACGCCTCCCGCCAGACGGATCATGGCGTCGAGCGAGGTGTCCGCTCCCGCCGTCCAGCCGCCTTTCATGAGAGGGAGCACGCGCGGCGGCCTCGCCCCCGGGGGGATGCGCGCGCGGATGGCGCGCATCCTCGCGCGCGCGCGCGCCACGAGGCGGCGGGCTTTTTCCCGCTCTCCGATGAGGCGGCCCATCTTCTCGACGTTCGCCAGTGCGTCCTCCACGCCCGCAAACGCGGAGAAGCGCGCGACGCGCACCCCTGCGGCGCGCAGGTGTTTTACGAACGCGGCGCTCGAATAAGAGGCGACGAACACCAAATCCGGCGCGAGTGCGATGACGCCCTCGGGCACGCTGCCGAGCAGCGGAATGCCCCGCACCTGTTCCGCGACGTTTGAGTAGGCGGGGTCGCCCGCCAGCTTGTGGAGACCCGCGATTCTGCTCCGCGGGGCGAGGGCCACGAGCGTCTCTGCCGCGGCGAGCGTCATGGCGACGATGCGGCGGGGGGGCGCGGCTCCTGCGGGTGTGAAGGCGGCACACACCCACAGGAGAGCCGCAAGCAGGAAAACTCTGCGCCTGGGCATTCCGCGCCCCTCACAAAAAGCGCCCGTGCGTTCAGAAGACGATCCGCAGACCCGCGAACCACTGCACGCCGGGCGCGCTGTAGCCGAACACGCTCTCGTAGTCCTCATCGAGCGCGTTGTTCACCTTGAGTTCTATCGTCATATCCCGAAAGAGGGATTGGTTCGTCCTATCGAGCATCGAAACGTGGTTCTGGACGACTTCGAGCGAAAGAGCCAGGTCCACCCGGGTGTAGGCGGAGTTCTCCACCCGGGGGTAGGGCCACGAGGCGGAGTCGTCGATGTCCCATTGCTTGCCCACCGTCTGCACCCGCAGGGCGGCGCGCAGGCGGCCGGGGTGGTAGACGAGCGAGCCGCTCCACGAATGCGTGGGCCGCCTGAGGAGGTCCTCGCCTTTCACGTAATTCGGCGCACCGCTTACGCCGCCCTCGTCCAGTGTCTCGGTGTCCATGGCGTTGAGGCGCGCGTGGATGGTGAAGTCGTGGAAATCGATGAGCGAAAGGGCGAGCTCCGCACCCCGTATGCGCGCCTTGCGGATGTTCGCGTAGTTCGTGCCGTTGGCGAACTCCACGGCCGAATAGGCTATCAGATCGTCGACGTGGTTCTCGTAATACGTGCCGCTCAGCTTCACCTTTTTGCCAAAAAACTGGTCGAAGCCCGCCTCCCAACTCTTTTGCTTCTCGCTCTTGAGGTTCGGGTTGCCGGGGCCGTAGACGTCGAGCAGCTCACTGAACGAAGGGCGCTTGATTCCCTCGCCCACCGCACCGCGCAGGCGGGTTTGCGTGCCCGGAATGCGGTAGGAGGCGGAGAGCTTGCCGGTTACCTCGTCCTCGCCGACGTCGAAGTCGTCGAGCCGCACCCCGGCCGCCAGGGTGAAGCCCGCCCGGAAGAGCAACTGCTGTTGCGCGTAGACCGAGACGGCCCGCCGCGTGCTGTCGTACTCGCTGGCGCCGAAGGCGGAGTCGCTCTTGACGGCGTAGCTCTCCTCCTCCCATTCGACGCCGAGGGTGGAGACGGACGCGCGCAGCCCCTCCATCCCCAGACGCTCGCCCGGCAGGCGGACGTTGAACTGGTTGTCGAGGCGAATTCTCTCGCCCTCGGTGTCCGTTTTGCTGAAGCTCGCATCGAGGGCGTCGGGCTTGTTCTCGTCGCGTGCGTCGCGCAGGTAGAGCGAGACGCGGGGTATGTATTCGAGCCAGGGGAGGGGGCGCAGGTGCGCGCGCACGCCGATGAGCTGTTCGGTGCTGTCGCGGTATTCGTTCGGTTCGCGGTAGCCCTCGTGGTCGGGGCCGGGGAGGTCGTAGCGGTTGCGGTTCGCGTGGAAGACGAAGCGCACCTTTGCGTCGTCTGAAAAGAAATGGTCCAGCCCCACCGTGCCGACTGTGCGGTGGTACCCGTCATTGGGCAGATGTCCGTTCGTGTCGGTGCGGCTGAAAGTAGCGACGTAGCCGCTTCTGGCCGTGCCGCCCTTTATCTTGAGCGTCTCCTCGTAGGTGTCGAACCCCCCGGCGCGGGTGCGCACGCTTAGTTGCTGTGCTTCGCCGGGCTTGCCGAGGTCGGGCAGGAGGTTCACCACTCCCGCCGCCGCGTCCGAGCCGTAGAGCGGGCTTTGCGGACCCTTGAGCACCTCCGCCGCCCCCACCCACTCCGGCGAGAGGTGGCCGAAGTCGTAAGCGCTCCCGTCGGGGAAGGTGAGTTTGAAGCCGTCGAGCATGACGCTGGTGAAGTTGCTTTCGCTGCCGCGCAGGAACAGGCTCGTTTGCCCCCCCCTGCCGTTCGTTTGGGGCAGGACGACGCCCGCCGCCTCGCCGAGAAAGTCGATGACGTCGCCGGGCAGCAGGCTTTCGATGCGTTCTGAATCGAACGTCTCCAGCGAGTCGGCCACGTCGCCGAGCCGCTCGGGGGTGCGCGTGGCCGTCACGACGATGGGGTCGGGGTAGACTTCTTCCCCCGCGCTCTGGGCGTCGGCCCGCCCGGTAAGGGCGGCGCAGACGAGGAGCGCCGCTCCCGCGATGTGCATTGCCTTTTTCCGGAACCGAGAGAGTTTCGAGGGTTTTCCTGCGGGACGCTGCATGTGGTCGGCCTCCCCGAGTGCCCGAGCACTCGAAAGCGAACCCTTGCCGGGGTCGCGCGGAGAAGCCTACGGGCCGGTCTTCTGGCTCGCGCCGATAGCCGCTCTTCATTCCTTCCCGGGGTCGTTCCCGGTGGATTGCATGAAGAGCGCGTCGCTCACAGCTGCCGGGCAGCTCCGGATTCGCACCGGATTCCCGAACACCCGTCGGCTCGTTGCGCGGTGGACGTTCCACCGCTATGGAAAACGCCTCCGCACAGAGGCGGGACGTTCATGGCATCTCTTGATGTGCTAAGCGGGCTTCCTCGCCCGCGGCTCGCACTGGCGCGGCGGTTGCCGCGCCCCGGCCCGCTATACGGCCTCGTACTTATCGCGCGTAATAGTGTCCAGGTTGATGCCCTCGATGCGGATGAGGCGCGTCTCGCCCTCGCGCTTGGGCGAGTGGAACTCTCCCACGTCGTAGGCCTTCGAGAGGCCGGGCGTGAGGTCGTAGCTGCGCACCGCGCGCACCTTGCCCGGGGCACTCCCGTTGGGGCGTTCGACGAGCTCGTAGTCCGTCATCGTGGTGGTGCCCACCGCCTGGCCGTAGATGGCCCAGGAGGCGCCGTGATCGTGCGGCGGGCTTCCGGTCGCGCCCTTGTGGACGTGGGCGAAGATGCAAAACCCGAGTTCGGCGTCTTCGTAGAGTACCTTGCGGGGGGAGTCGTTGTCCGGCCCCAGGTGTTCCTGCACGAACTCTGGTTGTACCAGCACCTCTTCGAGCTTGTCGCTCACCTGCTGGAGACCCGCCTTGCTGGAGTCGTTCTTGAGTATCTCGTGGCACTCCGCTGCGAATTTGTCGAGTATCTCACCCATGGCTCGCCCCCCCTTTTTGGTGATTGGTTTTTCCGCATTCTAGCGTTATGTCCCGCCCTTTGTAAATCCGCGGGCGATTTTCCCCAAAACACGCCCCGCGTGTATGATGCGGAGGGAAACCACTACGAGGGGCAACGCTTCGGGGAGCCTCGCATGGATACGACGCGTCGACGCAACGTCGCGGCCTTCACGCGCCTCGCCGCCGGCTACGGCGGATACTTCAGCGACGAGGAGCAAGACCGCCTCTCCGCCATGGCGGCGCGCATCGGCTTCGGCCCCGGCAAGTGGATCGTCGACTTCGGCATGGGCACGGCCACCTCGGCGCGGCCCTTTCTGGTGGCGGGGGGCTGTGCCCTGGGTCTGGAACTCACCCCCGCCATGGTGCGCAGCGGAATGAAGCGGCTGCGTGAATGGGACCTTGCGGCGAACGCACGCTACGTCTTGGCCGACGTGGCCGCACCGCCCCTGGCAGAGGGTGCCGCCGACGCCGCCGTCTGCCGCCACACGTTCCACCATCTGGAGAAACCCGCGCACGTGTTTCGCCAAATGGTGCGCGCGGTGCGCCCGGGCGGCCACATCTTCCTCATCGACTACCACTACCCCGACGAGGAGCGCGAGCGCGCGAAGATCGACGCTCTCGACCGCGTGCGCGAGCCCACCATCACGCGCCACCTTTCCCGCAAAGAAATGGAGGGGTATTTTCACGACGCGGGCGTGCGCATCGAAGAGGTCGCCGTGGACAGGCTCCCCTTGCGCTTTGAGGACTGGATGGACGCCGCCAAGGCCTCGCCCGAGGTGTTCCCGGGTCTCAGGCGCGCTTTCGAGGCGCTGCGCGACGCGGGCGGAAGCTGGTACGAGGAGCACGGGGAGGGGGCGGATTTTTCGGTCGTCAGAAAACGAATCACCATCCTGGGACGAAAAGCGGGCTGACGCTCCGCCCTACAACTCCCTCGGCGCACCGCCCAGGGGTGCGTTCTCGATGAGGGCGTCGATGAGAAAGGGCGCGTCCTCGCGCTGCGCGTTCTCGGCCAGACGCGCTTCCAACTCTTCGGACGTATGGACGCGGACGGCCTCCACCCCCATGGATGCGGCCATCTTGACGAAGTCGAGCGCGGGTTCGGTGAGGTCCATCCCGACGAAGCGGTGAAACTCCTTCGCCTTGCCGTCGAGTGCGAGCACGCGCTCTTTCAGGATGCGGTACGCGCCGTTGTTCGCGATGACGAAGACGACGCCTACGCCGTATTTCGCCGCCGTCCACAGCGTCTGGTTCGAATACATGGCCGAGCCGTCGCCCGAGAGGCAGACGACGGGGCGCTCGGGCGTCGCCATCTTCGCCCCCAGGGCCATCGGCAGGCCGTTGCCGATGCCGCCGCCTTTTCTGCCAAAAATCTCCGCGGCCCCGGCGCCCACCGCACGGCGAAAGTTCGGCCCGGCGGAGGTGAGGGCCTCATCCACCCAGACGGTGCCCGGCGGAGCGCCCGCGCCCAGAGCGCGGTGCAGACCCGCGAGCGTCATGCCGCCTGCGACATTCGCCTCCTCCGCAGGTGCGTTCGCCGCGCGGGCGGCTCGGTTTTCCTCGGCGATCTGCTGCGCGCGCGATTGCGCCTGCGCCGCCTCTGTCTCGCTCTGCGCGTTCGCCGTCGCCTCGAGGAGGGCAAGCAGCGTCGTCTTCGGGTCGCCGTAGAGAGAGACGTCCAGCCCGAAGTTCTTGCCCATCTCCCAGGCGTTTAAGTCCAGATGCACCACCGCACAGCCCTCGGGCAGGGGGCGCACGTCGGCGGGGTAGGAGAACGAGAATGCCTCCGTGCCGATGAGAAACACCACGTCCGCGTCCGCGAGGCGCTCCCGCAGGGGTGCGGCCAGAATGGGGAGTTTCCCGCAGTAGAGGGAATGGCCCAGGGGGTAGGCGATCATGTTGGCGAAGTTCTCCTCATACGCCCTGGCGCCGATGCGCTCGGCCAGCCGCGCCGCCTCCGCGTGCGCTCCCGAGCGGGCGACGCCCGCGCCTGCGATGATGGCTGGGCGCTGCGCGCGCGCCATGAGTTCTGCGGCGGCGGCGAGAGAATCCCCTGAGGCGCAAAACCGCGTCTGGATGCGCGTGGGCTTTTCGCTCATGGGGGGAGCCGGGGCGCGCATCACGTCGCCGGGAAGGGAGAGGAATACCGGCCCCGTCGGCGGGGTGAGGGAGACCTTCACGGCGCGCCGCACGGCTTGTTCCAAATCCTCGGCGCGGCGCACCTCGTAGGCCCACTTGGTGAGAGGCTCAGCCATGCGCGCCAGGTCGTCGTAGAGGATGATTTCGTGAAAATGTCCGCTCTGGGGCTGGTTGCCCGCCGTAACCAGCATGGGAGCACCCGAGCGCTTCGCGTTGTAGAGCAGGCCCATCGCGTTGCCCAGTCCGGGTGCAACGTGCAGGTTCACCGCGGCGGGCCTGCCCGTGCTCAGCCCGTAGCCCTCCGCCGCGGCAATCGCCACGCCCTCGTGGAGGGTGAGGACGAAGGCGAGGCGCTCTTCGTTCACCAGCGCGTCCATCAGGGGCAGCTCGGTCGTGCCCGGGTTGCCGAACAGGTGGGTTACGCCCTCGTCCAGCAGGGTTTCGAGGAACAGGCTTGCGCCGTCGGTGGTTCTCATGCGTGAGGCCTCTCGTGATCAGGTAAAGTGGATGCCGCCGTTCAAAAGGAGTGTCTGGCCCGTTGTGTAGCCGTTTCGAATCATCATCATGACGGCGTCGACCACCTCCTCGACCGTGCCGAAGCGCTCCATCGGCGTGTGCGGGGTGGAGACGCCCATGTCGCGCGTCACCATGTCGGTTTCGACGACGGCGGGCGCGACGGAGTTGACGGTAACGCCCTCTTTCACGAGCGCCGCGGCGTAGCCGTGCGCGAGCCCGTGCATTCCCGCCTTCGAAGCCGCGTAGTGCGGCCCCACGCGCCCGCCGGTGAAGGCGGCGTTCGACGACACGTTCACGATGCGCCCCCACCGCGCGCTGCGCATGTCGGGCAAGACGGCCTGGATGAGCAGGAACGCGGAGGTGAGGTTCACGCGCAGCGTCTCGTTCCAGTCCTCCTCGGTGAGGGCGTCGAGGGGTTTCATGATGGCGACGCCCGCGTTGTTGACGAGAATCGAGACGGGGCCGAGGCGCGCGCGCGTCTCCTCCACCAGGCGGCGCACCTCGTCTCCGCGCGAGACGTCGGCCTGAGCGGCGAAGGCTTGTCCGCCGGCCTCCTCTATCCGGCGGCAGGTTTCGGCCGCCTCCTGCGCGCGTTCTTTGTAGTTCACCGCGACGCGGCAGCCCGCGCGGCCGAGAGCCAGTGCGCATCCGCGCCCGATGCCCCGGCTCGCGCCCGTTACGATGGCGACTTTCCCCTTAAGAGACGTGTCTTCAGCCAACGCGAAGCTCCCCGCTCGTTGCTGTGTCCATGATGTTCCGCGCATGGTATTACGTCCCGCTCCGTCTTGGTATGCGCGCGGCGGCGCATCGGCGTCTCCTGCGCGGACGCCTCTACTTCCCCCAGACGACGGCCCACGCCCCCAGCACGGAGCAGGCTCCGCCTGCCGCCACCTGCATGCTGACGCGTTCCTGTTTTCGAAAAAACGCCCACGAAAAAAGAATGACGAGCAGAATCGAGAGCCTGTTGATGGGAACGACCTGGACGACCTCGCCGTTTTTGATCGACACCCAGAAGCAAAAGGCGGCGAGGAAGTTGCACGCCGCTCCCAGGATGGTGATGAACAATGCGCGCGTGGTGAAGCCGCCGCTCCCGCCCCTGGGCTGGGCCGGGAAGAGGAAGAAGCTCGCGAACAGTATCGCCAGCGTCGTCAGGTTCGAGATTCCCATCGCCAGCGGCACCGAGGGGATGTGGACGAAGCCGTACTTGCGCACCACGTGAGAGACGCTCGCAAACGCGGCGCCCACCACGGGAATCAGGTAGTAGGCGAGGGGAATGCGCCTCTCCAGGGCCTTGCGGTCGTAGAGAAGGAGCGCGCCGCCGCCCATGATGCCCAGAGTCCCGAGCGCGACCATGGGGGTGAGCTGCTCGCCGAGCAGGACGACGGCCAGCCCCGAAGACCAGACGAGTCCCGTCTGCGAGAGGATGGGCGTGCGCGCGAGCCCCACGAGCTTGATGGAGATCATGCTCATGTAGCGCCCGCCGATTCCGCCCACCGCGCCCACGAGCATGAACCACAACACCCCGTAGAGCGGCCAGTGCGCGACGCCCGCGCCCGCCGCGTAGAGCCCAAAGGCGAAGGCGGTGGTGATGATGGTTGCGGTCATCGTCGTGGCGAGGGGGCTCATGCGCGTGAGGGCGCCCCGGTAGAGAGTTCTGGCGACGGCGATGAACAGCGCCGAGAACAGCGCCACCAGGTTGGGATGGAGGGTCAAGCGGAGCGCTTATCCCGGGATTGCGCTCGTTTGCGCCGCCCCGTTTTTCGTTCGCTGGCTCTCGCCGGAGACTGCCCCGAGCGGGGAGGAAGCACCCGGGCGCGCCCCCCGCAGCGTCTGCCTGAGGGCGCGCACAGCGCTGTCCGGGCTCGTGAGTACCTCACAAGCCGTGCGGCTCGCCGCCTGCTCGCGCGCCCGCGCCATGGAGAACTGGGCGAGGAGCACCGCGTCAGTGTCGCAGTGCGCCGCCGCCCGGGCGATGAGGGCGTCGTGGGTGTCCGCTTGGCCCTCAAGCAGAGCGTCGAGTGCGCCTTCGACGAAAGAGGTCTCTACCTTCACGTCCACGCCGCGCCGCGCGGCCAGGCCTTCAAGCTCAGCCCGCACCGAGGGCAGCGAGGGGCGAAACGTCGCCAGCAGGTGGAGGCGCTTGCCGAGCGTCAGAGCCTCTTCGAGCATCGCCTCGTTGGGCTTGAGAACGGGGAGGGGAAGCCGCGCCCGCGCTTCTTCTATGGCGGCCCCGAACGCGGAGCAGGAGAACAAAACGCCCTCTGCCCCGCCCGCCTGCGCGAAAGCCGCGAGGCGCGCCACGCGCGCGCGAATGGCGGGCGTGAGGCTGCCTGCGCTCTCCAGCTCGCGCACGAGAGATTCGTCGAGAATCTGGATGGTTTCGGCTTCGGGCCAATGCCGCGCGAAGGCGGCCTCTATGGGTGCCACGGCCACGCGGGTCGCGTGGACGATGCAGACGGACACGGGCGAATCCTCTCTGGGTGGTGGAGCATTATCCGCAAATGCAAAGGCGCGATTCTAGGCGAAAACGAAGACGCATGGCAAACGCGCGCGGGTTGTTCGGCACGCGGCGGGGCAGGGGGGAAAGCCCCCGTGTCTGCCTCGGGCAAGGGGAACATCGCCGCAACCAGGCCATCGATCCCGGCGAAGTCCGCACCGACGAGGCGCGGCTCGCCCCTGCGGGATTGCCCGGGCTCCGTCTTGCGGATGTGCGCTCTTTCTTTGGAAAGAGCACCCCGCTCCTGCGCGCCCCTTTTACCCCTCCTTCGGCGGGATGATGGGCAGCATGACGTAGGAGGGGTGCGCGGAGCCGCAGTGGATCGTCACGTTCTTGCCGAAAATCTCTTCGGGCCTGTCCCTGGGGTCGTTGTGGAGGAAGGGCCCGCAGCCTCTGAACACGTTCTTCATGTTCGAGAGCTTGTGTGTCGTGGCGCAGCTGTATTCGTAGTCCTTGCCCCGCACGGTAAGGGCAAGGCGGTAGCCCGGCGGCACCACGATGCAGGTGGGCCAGACCTCTATGTCGAGCTCGTAGACTTCGCCGGGCGTCAAGGGTTGTTTCTCGTCGTGTGCCTGGTAGGGCTTCCACTCCGTGGAGAGTTCGGGCACGAGCTTTCGGTGCGACGCGCGCAGCCACCCCTGGGCGATAGGCGTGTTCGGGTCGAGCGTGCCCTGGAAGGTGATTTCCTTCATGTCGGGCGTGAACAGACGCAGGACGAGAAACAGGTCGGCGTCCTCGGTTTCTGAGGACGCGAAGAGCTTGGAGGCAATCGGCCCGGTAATCTCCGTTTCGGCCGCAAAGGGCGGGAGCATGAAGGTGGCTCCATCCGAAAAGCCTCCGTAGGTAATGCTGCTTTCCCCTTCCGGCGGAGTGGTGCCGAGGCTCATGTGCTCGGGGTTCAGGTAAAACTTCGTCCACTGCGTGCGTGCGAGGGGCCACTCGTTCTCGCCGCGCTCCACGAACTTCTCGCCCACGTGGCGCACTTTCAGCATGACGCGGGGCTTTTTCTCCCAGCCCGTGTCCTCGCCCTTGAGGTAATGGCCGAAAAACTGCTTCTGGAGCTTCTCGCCGTAGGGGGTATAAAACTCCGTCCAGTGCTCGAGGCCGTGGACTTCGAGCCATTTCTCCTCCGACGCCGCGCGCATGAAGCCCTCGTAGTTGCCTCTGGGGTGGAGACCCTGCCCGCCCCAGCTGGCTGCGGAGATGAACGGCGTCTTTATCTTCTCCCAGACGGCGGAGCGTGCGCGATGCCAGTCGTCGTCGAGGGGATGGGCGAACGTCTCCTCGCCGAAATCAGAGCGGTTCTTCGCGAGTTCTTCTTCGCTCAGGGTCTCGGGGCCGCACACCAGCCCGCCGTGGACGCGGCTTTTGGGGCCGTTCTCTCCCAGGCCGTACTGGACGGTCTTCACCTGCATGTCGTACCAGTTGGCGAGAAACGTCGTGAGAATGCCGCCCTGGTGGCTCATGTCGCGGTAGAAGTCCGCCGCGCCTTCCCAGATGCACATGGCCGTCAGGTGTTCGGGCTGCAGCCCCGCCACGTGCCACTGGTTGATGGCGTAGTAGGAGATGCCCGTGAGACCCACCTTTCCGTTGCACCACGGCTGCGTGCCCGCCCACTCGATGCAGGCGGCGAAGTCGTGCGCCTCGCGCAGGGAGAAATGCTCGATGTAGCCCGGCGAGCGGCCCGCCCCGCGCGAGTCCACGCGAACGCAGACGTAGCCGTCGGGCACCCATTTCTCGGGGTCGACGACCTCCCAGCTCTGGTGGATGTTCGAAGAACCCGCCACGGCGTCGGGGTGTGCCGCGGAGAACAGCTCCCACACCGTCTCGTAGCCGTCCTGCCAGGCGAGGTCCTTCGCGTAGGGGCCGTAGCTCAGGATGGCCGGGTGGCGTCCGCCGTCGTCGGGGCGGTAGACGTTCGCGCGCAGCACCAGGCCGTCGTCCACGGGAATGGGGACGTCCCACTCGATCAGAAAGCCATCGCGCTTCTCGGTGCGGTATTGAGGGTCGGTGGCAAGGTCGATGTCGCTCATCTTCACCTCGTTCGTCTCAGGGAAACGAAGCGGCCGATGCGCCGCTTATTTTTCGGGAATCACGGGCAGCATCACCCAGGACTCGTGCTCCCCGCCGCAGTGGAGCGTGACGTTCTTGCCAAAGACCTCGGCGGGCCTGTCCTTCGGGTCGTTGTGAATGAAGCAGCCGCAGCCCGTGAACTCGTTCTTCATGTTCGAGAGGCCCGCCCCCGAGATGTCGGCGGGGTACTCGTAGTCCTTCCCCCGCACGGTGAAGGCGATGCGGTGGCCCGGCGGCACGACGATGCAGGTGGGCCATATCTCGACGTCGACCTCGTAGACGGCACCCGGCGTGAGGGGCTGCTGCTCGTCGTGTGTGTGGTAGGGCCGGTAGGGGAGCGTCTTCTCGGGGTCGAGCTTTCTGTGCGACGCCCGCAGCCAACCCTGTGCGATCGGGGTATGGGGGTCGAGTGCGCCCTGAAAGACGACCTCCTCCATGTTCGGCGTGAACACGCGCACCACGAGAAACAAGTCGGCGTCCTCGGTCTCTGAGGAGACGAAGAGCTTCGCCGCCATGGGGCCGGTAATCTCGGTTTCGGTATCGAGCGGCGGGGTGAGGAAGGTCACGCCCTCGCTGAAGCCCGCGTAGGTGAGGGACCCGCCTTCGGCCACGGGTGCGGCCTCGAGGGTCTGGCCCTTTGCGTTCAGGTAGTACTTTGTCCACTGCGTGCGCGCGAGGGGCCACTCGTTCTCCGCGCGCTCCACGAACCGCTCGCCGGGGTGGCGCACCTGGAGCAGCACCCGGGGCTGCTCGGGCCAGCCCGTGTCCTCGCCCTTGAGGTAATGCCCAAAAAATTTCTTCTGCATGTTGACGCCGTAGTCGGTATAAAATTCCGTCCAGTGCTCGATGCCGTGGACTTCGAGCCATTTTTCTTCGCACGCCGTGCCGAGGAAGCCCTCGAAGTTGCCCCGGGGGTGGAGACCCTGTCCGCCCCAGTTGGCCGAGGAGAGCAGGGGCACCTCAATCTTCTGGAAGTCCGGCATCCGCGACTCCCAGTAATCAGCCGTGGCGAGCTTGTGGGAGAAGCAGTCCTCGCCGAAGTCGTTTCGGTTCGCGCCGAGTTCCTCCTCGGTGAGGGTGGGCGGCCCCGACACCCAGTCGCCCGTGAAGCGGCTCTTGAAGCCGCGCGTGCCGCGTCCGTGCTGGACGCTGTAGACCTGCATCTCGGGCCAGTTGCGCGCGAACCCGTTGCAGAAGATGCCGCCGTGGTGGGCCATCTCGCGGTAGAAGTCCGCCGCTCCCTCCCAGACGCACATGGCGGTGAGGTGCGGGGGGTGGAGGCCGGCCACCTGCCACTGGTTCATGCCGTAGTAGGAGATGCCGTTGAGGCCAATCTTGCCCGTGCTCCAGGGCTGGACGGCGGCCCACTCGATGCACTGGTAGAAGTCTTGCGCCTCGCGTGCCGACCAGATGTCGATGACGCCCGGCGAGCGGCCCGCTCCGCGCGAGTCCACGCGAATGCAGACGTAGCCGTCCGGCACCCATTTCTCGGGGTCGACCACCTCCCAGTTCTGGTATTTGTTGGTCGAGCCGGCGGGCACGTCGGGGTGCTGCTCGGCCATGCGCGTCCAGCACGTCTCGTAGAGGTCCTCGAAGTGGAGGTATTTTCCGTAGGGCCCGTAGGTCATGATGACGGGGTATTTCCCCTCATCCTGGGGGCGATAGACGTCGCACCGCAGCACGACGCCGTCTTCCATGGGGATGGGCACGTCCCAGTCGATGCGCATTCCGTCCCTGTCTTCGGTCTTGTAGTCGCTCATTCGTTTTCCCTCGATAATGCTGAAATGGTTTCGGAGTTCGAGCGGCGCGCGCCGCCGCCGTGAAATACGCATGTTCGGTGAACGGGGCGATTATACCGGTTTCACGCCGCGCAATCCAGACAGGAAGCGTTTGTCTCCCGGCGCGCACTGGTTATCCGCACGGGGAAAGCCGAGCCGACGAGAACGCCGCTGGTGCAGGCCGCGGCTCCTCTTTGCGAGGGTTTTCGGGAGGAGGGTGCCGCGCCCTCAGTCTGTGCGGTAGGGGCGGATTATCGCCTGGCTTGAGGTGTTCCACCCCGGTATGACGAGACACGACGGCCCCGGCACGCCGCCCGCGACGAGGAGGAGCACGTCCTCCGGCTCGTGCACCATGGGAACGGGGCAATCCTCGTCGTCGTGGTCTACCCAGTCGGGCCAGCGCGAGAGTGCGGGGCCGCGGTAGCGGCCGCCTTTTTTGAGCAGCCCCAGGGGCATGCGCGCCCGCTCGAAGAGCTCGCGCTTCACGTCCGCGCGGCCCAGCCCGCCCCGGGCGAGGATTTGTGCGTGCTCGGGGCCGACCACGATCACCCAGTTCGTGCGCGTGTAGGCCGTCGTGCTGCCCATGGCGCACATGGTGCTCGCCAGGGTGGTGAGGACGCCCTCGGGTGCGGCGCTCACGTCGTCCATGGCCATGCGCGGCGCCTCGGCGTTGCAGACGGTGAGCACGTTCTCCCCCGCACCGAAGCCGAAGTCCGCAGGCAGCGGCTCCCAGGGGCTTTGCTCCTCGTTCTCGCGGACGCAGTAGGTGAACTTCGAAGGGCTGCCGAAGGTGCTCATGTCCGATACGCCCGGCAGGCCGCCGCCGGTGTTCATCATGACGAGGCGCAGCGCCCGTCCGATGGTGGCGTTCGCCCGAAAGCCGGGGCCGAAGCAGCCCGAGCCCGCGTGCACGCCGATGTCTTTTGCGTAGGGGCCGCTGAGAATCAGCAGGGGGCCGCCGGTGAACATGGTTCCCTGGATGCCCCCGAGGTTGAAGCGCTCGACGAGCATGGCCTCGAGTGCGCCCAGCACCACGGGCAGGTATGCGGGCTTGCACCCCGCCATCAGCGCGTGGACGGCCACGCTCTCCACGGTCGCTTCGTTGAGCGAGGGGGGGACAGACCCGAGAACCTCGGCGGGGTCGCGGCTCGTGCCGCCCAGCATCCGGGCGAGGCGCTCCGGCGTGGGCGTCACCACGGGCAGCCCGTCCGACCAGGGCATCTCGAAAAAGTATTCGAAAGGGTCGGTCGTCTCGTTCATATCGTCGGTTGCCTATAGGGGCAGATCGTAAAAGCGTCTGGCGTTGTCGAACGAAACGCGGCGGATAGCTTCTTCGGCGAGTCCGGCGTTTCTCATGGCGCGCAGCGTTTTGGGCACCGAGAGGATGTCGATGGGCCGGTAGCCCAGATGGTCGGAGTTGAGCATGATGCGCTCGGCTCCGAAGGTGCGCACCCACGAGACGACCTGCTCGGGCCGTATGGGCCTCAGAGCACTGCCGATGCTGATGGCGCACATCGCGCGCGTGTGGCGGTGGATGTACTCGATGGTCGTCTCGTCGGTATGGTCGGCGGCGACGCGGCTTTCGTCAAAACCCGCCCGCGCGAGGGCTTCGAGGTCCTTTTGCAGATAGTGGAGGCGAATGCGCTCGGGGGGAACGTCCTCCTGCACGGCGACTTTCCCCAAAAAATCCTTGCTCTTCTTGGGCGTGGGCGTGTGGAGGATAATGGGCTTGCCGTATTTTTGGGCGATGCGCGCCTGGGCTTCCAGACAGGCGGTTTGCTCCTCCATCGGCCAGGTGAGCGAGAAATACTGGGTGGGGTCGAGGCCGACCTCGCCCAGGGCGACGACGCGGGGGTCTTCGAGAAAGGCGGGCAACTCCTTGAGCAGCCGCTCCCAGTCGTGCACGCGCGTCATCGAGCTGATGCCGACCGCGCAGCGGATGCGGATGAAGTGCTGCGCCTCGAAGGCCTCCGCCATGGCGACGGGCCCCTCCCAGAAGCGCATGACGTCGTCGAACCCCGGTGCCTCTTCCCACACCTCCCGGTAGAGGTGGGGGTTGCCGCAGGAGAGCACCGCCGCACGCATCCCCGTCGTGGAGAGCAACTCCCAGTCGTCCCAGCTCAGGGCGTGGATGTGGTTGTGGCTGTCGATGTATTCGCCGAACATCGAACCTCTCCGAGGGAGGGGGGCTTGCGTGCTGCGGGTGGGTGCGGGGTGCGTCGCCCGCAACTGGTGCGCGTGGCAGGAGTCGAACCTGCGACTTCCTGCTCCGGAGGCAGGCGCTCTATCCTCTGAGCTACACGCGCACGAGAAGAGTCCGGCTTTTCGCTGTTCCTAGAAGAACGAATGGCTGCCGTCGCACATGGGCGCGTTGCCGGTGCGCTTGCAGCCGCAAAATGCGTAGGTTTTGTTCGCCTGGACGTCCAGAACGATGGGGCGAAACTCCGTGCCCCGGTGCGAACCGTCGCAAAAGGGCTGGGAGGCGCTTTGTCCGCACGCGCACCAGGCGACTTTCTCGTCTTTTTCGGATTTGTGGATGTAGGGTGATTTCTGGGCCATGTGGGGTTCGGCCATTCGTCCGGTCTCCTCGTCTGGTGGTCGGAGCGGGTTTCGTTCCGCTATTGTATGTGGAATCGCCGCTCTTGGGAAGGAGCACGGGAGCGGCCCGCTCCCGAGAAGGCGGAGGCCGGTTCCATGTCCACGCCCGCGCGCTTGCTGCGCACGCTCGAGAAGACTTACCCCGACGCGCGTTGCGCGCTCGACTACCGCAATCCACTCGAACTGCTGGTGGCGACCATGCTCTCCGCCCAGTGCACGGACAAGCGGGTGAACCAGGTGACGCCTGCGCTTTTCGCCCGCTATCCGGATGCTGCCGCCTTCGCCGGTGCCGAGCCCGCCGAGCTCGAGAGCCTCATTCGCTCCTGCGGCTACTACCGCCAGAAGGCGAAGTCCATACGCGCGTGCTGCGAACTGATAGTGGAAGAACATGGGGGCGCGGTGCCCGACGCTCTGGATGCGCTGACGCGCCTGCCCGGCGTGGGGCGCAAGACGGCCAACGTCGTTCTGAACGAAGCCTTCGGCAGACCGGCCATCGCCGTGGACACGCACGTTCTGCGCACGAGTGCGCGGCTGGGGTGGATATCCACCAGGGATCCGGTAAAGGCCGAATTCCTCCTCATGGAGCTGGTGCCCGAGAAATGGTGGGGCCGCGTGACGCTGCTGCTCATCCAGCACGGCAGAAACTGCTGTTCCGCGCGCAGGCCGCTTTGCGGGGATTGCCCCCTTTTGGCAGATTGCCCCCACGGCCAGGAGGCGTTGCGCGCGTGAGGCGTGGCCGACTGGACAAGGGAATCGTCGTGTTTCTATAATCGCAGGTAAGCAATTCGTCCACGGACACGCAACCTGGAGGTCACCCATGGCCCATAGCCCGGCCGTCGGCACCGACACCATTCTCGACATCAGGGACCTGCACACCTACTTCCACACGCCGGAGGGCACCGTGCGCGCCGTGGACGGCGTGAGCTACAGCCTGAAGGCCGGCGAGACGCTGGGCGTCGTTGGCGAGTCGGGGTGCGGCAAAACGGTGACGGCTCTCTCGGTGCTGCGTCTCATACCCGAGCCGCCGGGCGAGATATTCGGCGGGGGCATCTTCTTCGAGGGCAAGGACCTCACCAAGCTCGGCCAGAGGGAGTTGCGCGAGATTCGGGGCAACCACATCTCGATGATCTTTCAGGAACCCATGACGAGCCTGAACCCCGTGTTCACGGTCGGCTTTCAGATTGCCGAGGCCGTCATGCTCCACCAGGGGCTCTCGAAGAAGGACGCGATGGACAAGGCCGCCGAGATGCTCGACCTGGTGGGCATCCCCCTGCCGCGTCAAAGGGTGCGGGAGTACCCCCACCAGCTTTCAGGCGGCATGCGCCAGCGCGCGATGATCGCCATGGCCCTTTCGTGCAACCCGAAAATCCTCCTCGCCGACGAGCCCACCACGGCCCTGGACGTCACCATCCAGGCGCAGATTCTCGACCTGATGGTCAAGCTGCAAGAAGAGCTGGGCACGGCGGTCATCCTCATCACGCACGACCTGGGGTTGGTGGCCGAGACCTGCAAGCGCGTCGTCGTGATGTACGCGGGCAAGGTGGTGGAGGAGGCTTCTACGGAGGAGATTTTCGGCAATCCGCTCCACCCCTACACGCGGGGGCTGCTCAACTCGATTCCCAAGCTCAACGTCGAGAAGCCCGGCGCGCGGGTGCGGCTCGAGGAGATCAAGGGCATCGTGCCCAGCCTGAACCGCCTGCCGTCGGGGTGCAGCTTCAACCCCCGGTGTCCCGACGTGAAGGATATGTGCCGCCAGCACGAGCCCGAACTCAAAGAGGTATCCCCCGGGCACTTCGTCCGCTGCCTGCTCTACTAAGAGTGCATCCGTCCGGAAGCCCATTCTCTCCCTTGGTGGAGTAAATCTCGTTTTTGGGATATAGTCGCATCCCTGTAGCGGTTGTTCGCACTGATTGATCAGAACCCGAATCCGTATGCGCGCACCCGAAGTCGGCGCGGGGGGTTGCCCCGGTCTGCGTCCTTCGGGAGCGCGGCGCCTGCAAAGGTAAGAAAGGAAACGCATTCATGGCTCCGATTCGCATCGCCATCGCCGGCGTCGGGAACTGCGCGAGTTCCCTGCTCCAGGGCATCGAGTATTATCGCCACCACCCCGACGAGGAGTCGGGCCTCATGCACCGCGACCTGGGCGGCTACGGACCTGAGGACGTGCAAGTCGCGGCGGCGTTCGACATCGACGTCCGCAAGGTGGGGCGTCCGCTCCAGGAGGCCGCCTTCGCCAGACCCAACTGCACGAAGACGATTTGGGAAGACCTGCCCGACTACGGGGTGAACGTGCGCATGGGCCCGGTTCTGGACGGCGTGGCCTCCCATATGGCGGATTATCCTTCGGATCGTTCGTTTCTCCCCGCAGAGGCGGAGCCGTGCGACGTGGCGGCGGAGTTGCGCGAGAGCGGCGCGGAAATTCTCCTGAACTTCATGCCCGTGGGTTCGGAGCAGGCGGCGCGCCACTACGCCGAGGCGGCGCTTGCGGCGGGCGTCTCGTTCGTGAACTGCATGCCCGTTTTCATCGTTTCGGAGCCGGGCATGGCGGCGCGCTTCACCAAGGCGGGCATCCCCGCGGTGGGCGACGACGTAAAGGCCCAGCTCGGCGCCACCATTTTGCACCGCACGCTTGCCCGGCTGTGCGCGGACAGGGGCGTCAGGCTCAAGCGCACCTACCAGCTCAACACGGGGGGAAACACAGATTTTCTGAACATGCTGGAAACCTCGCGCCTCAAATCAAAGAAAATCTCGAAGACCGACGCCGTGCAGAGCCAGTTGCCCGAGCCCTTGGAAGCGGAGGACATCCACATCGGCCCCTCCGACTACGTGCCCTGGCAAAACGACAATAAGGTGTGCTTCCTGCGCATAGAGGCCGAGGGCTTCGGCGGCGTGCCGATGGAGATCGAAGCGCGCCTCTCGGTCGAGGATTCACCGAATTCGGGCGGTGTCGTCATCGACGCCGTGCGCCTGGCGCGCATCGCGCGCGACAGGGGCGAGGCGGGGCCGCTCTATCCGGTGAGCGCCTATCTGATGAAGCACCCCCCCGTGCAGATGCCCGATTACGTTTCGCGCCAGATGATCGACGAATTCATCGCGGGCGATTTGCGCGCGAGCGATCTGGTCGAGTGGAACGGAAACGGCATGCCTGCCCGCTACGAGCACGAGTAGGTCTGCACCGCGCGGCCGTTTTCTCCCTCGCGCGCTCCGGGCGAGAGGGTGCGGCTAGCCGCCGTCGTATGTCGCGCCCGCGCGCTCGGAGAGTTCGATGCGCACCCCCTCCGGCCCCCGCACAAAGGCCGTTGTCCTCCCGCCCATGCCCGCCGGCGCAGGCTCGCGAATGAACTCCGCACCCGCTTCTTTCAGTTCGGCGGAGAGGGCGTGCACGTCGTCCACGGCGAAGGAGAAGTGGTCCAGACCCATCACGGCGTCGGGGTGGTTCTCGCCGATGGACTCGCCCGGCCGCACCCCCCGCAGGAAGAGCCTGGCCTCGCCGACGCGCACGACGGCGTTGGGCGCACCGTGAAAGTTCTCCTCCCGGTAGACGACCGCGCCCCCGAACATTTTTTCGAAATAGGCGACCATCGCCTCGAGGTCCTTGCAGATGAGGTGTGCGTGATCGAACGACAAGCGCATGGGCGCCTCCTTTCGTGGTGGACGAGGGCGATTCTCCGGGTGCCAATGTCCCCCGCGCGGGGGCGTGCGGTCAATCGCGCGGGTGTGTAGAATCCCCGCAGAAGGAGGCGGCCATGAGCGCGACTCCCCAACAAAGTCCGCCGCGCTGGAAGACGGGGCTGAGGCGTCTCGCCCCGGGCGTTTACGCCTACGTGCAAGGCGGCGGGCTGAACGTCTCGAACGCAGGCCTCGTCGTCGGTGCGGCGGACGCGCTCGTCATCGACGCCCTCTACGTGCGCTCGATGACGCGCGCCTTTCAGTGCGCCATCGCCCGGGCGACGCGCAAGCCGGTGGGCAGAATCGTCTGCACCCACCACCACGCGGATCACACCCTGGGGCTGGCCTGGTTCGAGAGGGAGGTGCCCGTCATCGCGCACCGCCACATGCGCGAGAGAATGCGCGAGACGGGGCTCGACCTCGCCCACTACCGCAGCGTGAACCCCGAATACGCCGCCGAACTGAGAGGCCTCAGGCAGCGACTTCCCGACGTTACCTATGAGCGGAAGATGACGCTGCACCTCGGCCGCCGCGTCGTGGAGCTCCACCACCTCGGGCACGCGCACTCAAAGGGCGACACCATCGTCTACCTGCCCGCGGAGGAAATTCTCTTCACGGGCGACGTGTGCTTTCACCTCGTAACGCCCGCCACCTTCGACGCCCACGTAGGCGGGTGGATACGGATTGCGGAGAAGATTTTGCAGACTTTTTCGATACGCGCCCTCGTTCCCGGCCACGGGCCGCCGGGGGACGCGGACGCCCTGCGGGCCACCCTGGGGTATTTGCGCCTCGTGCGCAGAGAGGCGCGAAAGCGCTTCGACGCAGGCACCCCCGCCCGCAGAGCCGCGCGGGAAATTCCGCTGGGCCGCTACGCGGAGTGGATGAAGCCCGACCGCGTCGAGCAGGCGGTCATGAAGCTCTACAACGAGTTTCGCGGCAGGGGCGAGGAGGGCATCTCGCTGCACGACGCACGGGGAGGCTGAGGCCGCCAAGGGGGGAGGGGGCGCCATGCCCGAGGACTACGACCAAAGACGCAGCAGGTGCATGCTTGATCAGTCGTCGAACACGCAAAACCCTATCCACTTAGTGTTGGGCAGCCCCCGCGCACTGAAAATCGGCTACGCGCACGCGCACGAGGAGGTGCGCGCACTGCTCCTCGCCTACGACGCCCTGGCCGCGTGCACCGAGCCCGGAGCCCCCGCGCGCGAGGAGTTGGCGCACCAAGCGGGTGCGCTCTCGGCCCGCTACGCCGCCGCGCACATGTCCGCCCTCGCCGAGTTGCTCGGCTTCTTCGCGGACTTCCTGCGCAGCTCCTACCCCATCCGCCCCGTTCCCGAAGGGCAGGCGCTCGAAGAAATCGGGTAGGGGGCTTATTTCAGAGAGTGGCTTGTTGTTTTTGGTGCAGCGCCGGAAGCGCCTTGCGATGTGGATCGCTATACCAGCAAAAACCCCCCGGAACTTTGCGTCCCGGGGGGTATTCGCTTGCTTGCGCAGCCGCGCGCCCTAGGAATGCCCGTTCGCGGCGGGGGCTTCCGTGAGGCCGCAGAAGAACTCGTAGTCGATGAGCTCGGTGATGGAGGGGCTGTCCCCGCAGACGGGGCAGGCGGGGTCGCGCCTGATCTTGAGCGTCCTGAACTGCGATTTTAAGGAGTCGTACATCAACAGCTTGCCGATGAGCGGCTCGCCGAAGCCCACGATGAGCTTCGCCGTCTCCGTCGCCTGAATGGAGCCCATGGTGCCGCACAGCGCACCCAGCACGCCCGCGTCCTGACAGGAGGGCACCATGCCCGGCGGCGGCGGTTCGGGGTAGAGGCAGCGGTAGCAGGGGCCGCCCGCGGCGGGGTGGTAGACGGTGGCCTGGCCCTCGAACTTGAAGATCGAGGCGTCCACGATGGGCTTGCCGAGAAAGACGGCCGCGTCGTTCACGAGGTAGCGGGTGGGGAAGTTGTCCGCTCCGTTCACGATGACGTCGTAGTCTTTCAGGATGTCGAGCGCGTTCTCGCGGTTGAGGCGATCTTCGTGGGCGATGACGTTCACGTCGGGGTTGAGTGCAGTCAGCGTGGCCCGGGCGCTCTCGACCTTCGAGGTCCCCACGCGGTCGTTGGTGTGGACGATCTGGCGCTGCAAGTTGCTCATGTCCACCACGTCGAGGTCCACGATGCCGAGGGTGCCCACGCCCATCGCCGCCAGATACAGCCCCGTGGGCGAGCCCAGCCCGCCCGCGCCGATCATCACGACCTTCGCGTCGAGCAGCTTGGCCTGGCCCTTCTCGCCGATTTGGGAGAGCAGGAAGTGGCGGCTGTAGCGGTTGAGCTGCTCATCGCTCATCTGCTTGTCCACCTGCACGGGAAAGCCCAGGTCCTTCCACTTCCCATAGCCCCCCGCCATGGACTTCACGTTCTCATAGCCCATCGATTGCAGCACCTGGCCCGCGAGCAGCGAGCGCACGCCGCCCGCGCAATAGGCGACGATGGGCGTGGAGCGGTCGGGCACGGCCTGTTCGATCTTGAGCTCCAGAAAGCCGCGGCTCACGTGTTCGGCCCCGGGGAGGTAGCCGCCCCGAAACTCGTCGGGTTCGCGCACGTCGATGAGCGCCACCCCCTCGCCCGTGTCGATGGCGGACTTCACCTCTTCCGCCGTTATCTCGGGAACCTCGCCGCGCGCGGCGTCAAGGAGGTCCCGTCCCGTTTTGGCCATGTCCTCGTCTCCTTTACTGCCCGGCGCTGCGGGCGAAAGCGTAAAACCCAAATTCACCTGAATTCTAAACTAAATTAGTCAGGAATGGCAAGCCGCCTCCCGCGCGCGAGACGCCGTGTCCTTTCCCGGACGTTTCCCGCGCCCCGCCGGAGGCTCCTTCTCGCGCCTGTCGGCGTCAGCCGCCATCCATGCCCGCACTTTTCTCGAAGAAGGCGAGAATGGCGTTTTGGTCCGCGTCCCCGTGGCCCAGGGCCGCCGCGCTCATGTAGACCTGCCGCGCCGTCGTGCCCAGGGGAATCGGCATCGCCAGGCCGTCGGCCATCGCCGCGATGATGCGCAGGTCTTTCAGCATGAGGTTCACGGTAAACGTCGGCGTGTAGTCTTTGGCGATCATGGGCGAGGCCTTGTATTCCAAAATCTTCGGGATGACGCTGGCCTTGAGGAATTCCACCATCTGTGGGGGGTCGAGGCCGCCCTTGGTTCCCATGGTCAGGGCTTCGGCGATGGCGGAAATGTGCACCGCGAAGATGTGGTTCGTCACCAGCTTCATCTGCAGACCCGCGCCGTTCGGCCCGAAGTGGTGGATGGAGGCGCTGAAGGCCTCGAGCACGTCGCGGTGGGCTTCGAGGGCGGCCGCGTCGCCTCCCGCCATGATGGCGAGGGTGCCCGCCCGCGCGTGGGGCACGCTCCCGCTCACGGGGGTGTCCAAAAAGCGCACGCCGCGCTTCTCGGCCTCTTGCGCGAGCCTTTGGCTGCCCTCGACCGTCAGGGTGGATAAATCGAAGCACACCGCGCCCTCAGACGCCGCGGCGAGCGCGCCCGTTTCTCCGAGGTAGGCGCGTTCGGCGTGTTCGACCTCGGGCACGGAACTGCAAATTACCTCCGCACCCGAGGCGGCTTCCGCCGCCGTTTCGAACACCTCGATGCCCGCCTCCGCCGCCCGCTCGCGCGCAGGGGCCGCGGGGTCGAAGCCGCGCACGCGGAATCCCTTGTCGGCCAGGTTTGCCGACATCCCGGAGCCCATGTTGCCCAAACCCAGAAAAGCCACCACTTTCGTCATTTTCTTTGCTCCCGACCTTTTGCGATCTCTGGCGTGCGGCCGCTTTGGCCCCGGGTGCGCGGAATCGCTACACCCATCCATACCCTTTGCTTGCCGCCCGGGCTCCCGCGCGCCCGTTCTCGGTTCGTGCCGCAGTGGGTTATTTTTTCTTCGGCCGCCTGCCCATCGCGTTCAGGAAAGCCTCGAAGACCGCGTTGAAGTCGGCGTGCTCGAGTCCCAACGCCATGGCGGAGGTATATTGCTGGCGCGCGGCGGCCCCCAGGGGGACGGGTACGCCCGCATCGTTCGCCTCCTCGATGCTCAGCCCCAAATCCTTGAAGCTGATGCCTACGTTCGCGATGACGTCGGTGTAATCGCGCGCCGCCATCGTATCGCCCTTGTAGTGCATGAGGTTCGGCAGCACGCTGTTTCGGAGGAACTTCATCATCTTGCGGCTGCTCAACCCCGCCTTCATCCCGAACGCCAGCCCCTCGGCCATACCCGCGTGCTGGATGTTCAGGATGTGGTTCGTCACCAGCTTCATGATCAGCCCGTTGCCCGACTCCCCCATGTAGGTAATCGACTTGCTGAAGGCCGCGAGCACGTCGCGGTGGGCCTTGAGGGCGGCCTCCTCCCCACCGACGATAGCGGAAACCTCGCGGCGCTCCAGGTGGGGGATGCTGCCGCTCACGGGAGCGTCGAGAAAGGCGATGCCCTTCTTCTGTGCCTCCCGTGCTATCTCCTTCGCCAGGGCGACGCTGCTCGTCGAAAGCTCGAAGCACACGGCCCCGCGCCGCAGCGTTTTTATGGCCCCGCCCGGCCCGAGGTAGACGCTGCGCACGACGTCAGGGGAGGGCAGGGAGCTGCACACCACCTGCTTGCCGCGCACGGCCCCGGCCACGGTGTCCGCGGTTTTCGCGCCGTTTTTCGCTGCGCGGGCCGTCGCCGCGGGGACGGGGTCGTAGCCCGTCACGTCGAAGCCTGCATCGATTAAGTGTTTCGTCATCAGGCCGCCCATGCGCCCCAACCCCAGGAAAGCGACTTTCTTCTTCGCCATGGCGTTCTCCTATGCGTCGGCCCCGTAGAGGGCGCGGGGATTGTCCACGAGTATCGCGCGGCGCACGTCTTCGTCCGGTGCCCAGTCGAGCAGTTGATCCGCCAGGTCGCCGTCGTTGGGCACGGGAACCGGGCAGCGCGGGTGCGGCCAGTCCGTGCCCCAGACGACGCGCGCGGGCGCGGCCTCGACAATCGCCCGCGCGGTGGCGTCCACGTCCGTGTAGGGCGTTTGCGTGAGACCCGTGATGCGGTAGGCGCCCGTGAGTTTCACCCACGCGCGTCCGCTTTTCAGCAAATCCAGAAATTCGCCGAGCGCGCCGGTGCCCGCGCGCGTCGGAACGTAGCCCATGTGCCCGAAGACGCAATCGACGGGAAAGTCCGCGAACGTCTCGTATAAGTCCGCGAATTCGTGCACGTGGATGAGAAACTCCACGTGCCAGCCCATGTCCTTGACGCGCTCGGCCATCGCGCGGACCTGTGCGAACGAGCCGAAGGGGTTTCCGCCCGCGTCCGCCAGGTTGACGCGCAGCCCGCGCACGCCCGCCTCGTGGAGGCTTGCGAGCGTCTGCTCGGTCGCTTGCGCGTCCACGGCGGCCACGCCCCTGAGCCTGCCCTCCGCGCGGGCCATGGCGTCGAGCATGGCGGAATTGTCGGTTCCATAGACGCTCGGCTGGGTGAGGACGCCGCGCGCCACCCCGAGTATGCGGTGGAGGGCGTCGTACTCTTCGAGCGTCGCGTCGGGGGGCGTGTAGCCGCGCGCGGGCGAGTAGGGATACTTGCTCTCGGGGCCGAAGACGTGGGCGTGGGTGTCCCACGCGCCTGCCGGAAGCCGGAAGCGCGGCGCACGGGGGCGTGCGTCCGCGGGCGGGCAATCGAAAATGTCGGGCATACGAGAATCGCCTCTAGTGGAGATCGCCCTCGCGCCCATAGAGCTTGTGGCGCGGGCGGCCCGCCAGAATCTCCGCCTTCCCCCAGTCTGTCACCGCGCGAAAGGCGTCGCTCCGAATGAAGGCCATAAAGGCTTCCTGCGCCTCCCACTCCGAGAGGATGGTGTAGGAGTTGGGGTTCTTCACCTGCTGGTAGAGCAGACTCTGCACGTGGCCCGCCTGGTCTTCGAGGGCGTTGGCCACGGCCTCGAATTTTTCCTCAAACTCTTTTTCCTTGCCCGGCAGCACCTCGTAATACATGCCCACGGTGATCATGGTTGCTCCCTGTGCTCTTGGAGGTAGTCCCGCTCCCACGCCTGAATTTCCGATATCCCCAGGGCGTCGTTGTACTCCTGAAAGGTGGCCATCATCTCCCGCGCCGTGCGCGTGGAGCCCTCCTGTTTCAGAATGTGCAGCACGTCGCTCACCGCCTTGAGGTAGGTGCAGCGCACGATGCCCGGGTAGACCACGACGGCGAAGCCCAGCGCGCGCAACTCGGCGAGCTCCAGGGCCGCCTCGCGTCTTGATTCGTCCAGCGTGGTGACGTGGGGCGGGGGCACTTCTGCGGCGATGCGCCTGAGCTCCTCCTCGGTGCCTTCCACCTCGATGAAGGTGAGGTCCGCGCCCGCCTCCCTGTAGGCGACCGCGCGGCGAATCGCCTCGTCCAGCCCGTGGTCGGCGGCGGCGTCCGTGCGCGCGAGGATGAGAAAATCCGCACTCCTGCGCGCGTCGAGAGCAGCTTTGAGCTTGCCGAGTTGTTCTTCGAGCGCGATGACGGGAACCGAACCGGGCAGAAAGCCGCACTTTTTGGGCGTTACCTGATCCTCGAGCTGGATGCAGGCGACGCCCGCCGCTTCGAGCTCGCGCACCGTGCGAATCACGTTCACGGCGTTGCCGTAGCCCGTGTCGGCGTCGGCGATGAGCGGAATGGTGGTGGCCTGGACGACGTTGCGGCAGACGTCTGCCACCTCGCGCAGGGTCATGAAGCCCACGTCGGGCTTTCCGAGCAGCGCTGCCGAGGCGCCGTTGCCCGTCAGGTAGTTCACCTCGAACCCCGCCGCCTCGACCATGCGCGCACTGAACGCGTCGATGCAGGCGGGGGCGAGCACCTGGCCCCTCTCTTCGATGAGCGCGCGAAGGCGCGCGCCGCGGTGGGTCATGGGTTCGTCCTTTGAACGGGTGGACTGGCTAGGCGAAAGTTCGCCCACGCGCCGCCTTCGTGTCAAGCGAGTCTTGTGCTCCGCCCGCGCGGGGGGCTAGAGTGGGCCTCGCCGCCACACGGGGTTCCTATCGTATGCCGAAAAGACGCTCCGCCTTGCGCGAGTCGCCCGAAGCGGCCGTGCTCGCCCGCGCCGTCGCACGTTCGCTCGCGCAGGGCTGTGCGGGGCTTCGCCATCTCTCCACGCCGCTGGGCCGGGCGAGCTACGTCCGCAAGGCGCAAACCATCGCGCAGAGCATGGAGACCCACTGCGCCGGCGGCCGAAGAATTCTCGACTGGGGCTGTGGCTACGGGCAGATGTCCTGGCTGCTGCGCAATGCGGGGTTCGAGGTCGTCGCCTACACCATCGAGCCGCAAGTCCCTTGTGCGCACAACCTGTTTTTGCGCGAGCAAAACCTCGCGCTCGTCCACGGGGAGGACCCGGTGCGCCTGCCCTTCAAGGAGGCGGCTTTCGACGCCGTCTTATCCTGCGGCGTACTCGAACACGTCGAGGACGAGTGCGGCTCGCTCGCGGAAATCGCGCGCGTCCTGCGTCCGGGCGGGCTGTTTTTCGTCATGATGCTGCCCAACGCCGCGAGCTGGGCGGAATTTCTCGCCCGGCGCGTCTTTCGCGCGAGCGATCACGACAGGCTCTACACGATGGATGCGGTGCGCGCACTGCTCGCCCGCTTCGGGTTTCACGCCCTGGAGACCTGGTACGCGAATACGTTGCCGAGGAATCTGACGCCCTTGCCCGAAAGCCTGAGAAGGCGGCTGGGGGCGTACCCGTGCGCGTGGCTGCGCGCCGAGAGGTGGGTGTCGCGGGTTCCCGGGGTCGCCCGGCTGAGCGGGGTCGTCGAGGGCGTCTTTCGCCGCACGTGACGGGAGGGCGCGATGCGCGTTTTGGTGGTTTCGCGTTTTTTGGCGGAGCCGACCCACCGGGCGAAGCTCACTGCGCTCGCCGAAAGGCCGGGCGTCGAGGTGTTCGCACTCGCACCCGCGCACTGGCGAGAGGGGGGGCGCGTGCACGTCTGCCGGGCGGGTGAGGAGGGCGGTTTTCGCCTCTTTGCGGGAAAAATCGCCCTGAGCGGTCGGGTGGGCGGGCATTTCTACCGGGCGGGGCTGCGTCGCGCGCTGCGGGCGGCGCGCCCGCACATCGTGCACCTGGAGGAGCAATCCTACGGCCTCGCGGCGGCGCAGGCGCTGGTGTGCGCGTCGCGCATGCGGGAGCGTCCCCGGGTGCTGGTTACGTGTTCGGAAAACGCGCAGGCCGCTCTGCCTCTGCGCGCGCGGATGGTCGAGCGCTTCGTCTTTCGGCGGGCGGACGCCCTGCTCGTCTACGCGGCGAGCGCCAGGGAGCGGCTTGCGCGCGCCGGCGCGCCGCTCGAGAAGGTGCGCGCTCTCCCGCAGTGGGGGGTGGACCCGGGGCTCTTTCGCCCGCCCGCCGGCGGTGCGCGCGCGTTTCTCGCCGGCTACGCGGGCCGCCTGGTGGAGGCGAAAGGCGTGGACGTTTTCCTGAAAGCCCTGGCGCGCCTGCCCGGAGAATGGCGCGCGCAGATAGTGGGCGAGGGGAGTGCGCGGCAGGCACTGGAGCGGCTCGCGCACAGCCTCGGCATCGCGCCTCGGGTGGAGTTCGTCGGCGGCGTGGAACGCGCGCGCATGCCTGGGTACATGCGTGGGTGGCGCGCCCTCGTGCTCCCCTCGCGGGAGACCCCGCGCTGGCGCGAGCAGTTCGGGCGCGTTCTGATCGAGGCGATGGCCTGCGGGGCCGTGCCCGTGGGAGCGGCCACGGGGGAGATACCCCGCACCATCGGAGCGGAGGGGTGGGTGTTTCCTGAAAACGACCATGCGGCCCTGGCGCGGATTCTCACAGGCTTAGGGGACGACCCCGCACGATGCCGCCGCCTGGCCGAGGCGGGTCGCAAGAGAGTGCTCGCCACTTTCGCGTGGGAGGTCGTGGCCGAGAAGATCCACCGCCTCTACCGGGAAATTCTAGGGGAATAGGGCGGGCATGGAGGAGGCGAGGCCGGTCGCCGGGAGTTCGGGCTGGATGCTGCTCGGCAAGGTGTTCGAGCGCGTTGTGCGGCTGGTCGTGGTGGTTGCCCTGGCGCGGATGCTCGGGGTGCGCACCTTCGGTGGGTACGCCTTCGCCCTGGCCTACGCGGAGACGTGGTGCGTCTTCGCCGATTGGGGGCTGCACGGCGTCATGGTGCGCGCGATGGCGCGCGACCCCACCCGTGCGCCCACGATACTGGGGCAGGGAATCGCGCTCAAGGCCGCTCTTTCGCTCGCGGGCTGGGCGGCGGCGAGTCTGGTGGCGTTCTTCGCTCTCCCCGCGGGCGAGACGCAGGGCGCGACTCTGGTCGCGTGTCTTTTCATTTTCGTCTCGTTTCGGGTGGTCTCGCTGCGCGCGGCGTTTGAGGCGCCCTTCCGCGCGCGCCTGAAAATGACCGCCCCCACTCTGGCCTGGATGGGAGCGGAAGCGCTCTCGGCCCTGTGCCTGTTGTGGGCGGCGTGGCGCGGATGGTCCCTGCCCGCACTCGTGGGCGTGCAGTTGCTGGGGACGCTCCCCGGCGTTTTTGCGCTCCTCACGGCGTGCCTGCGGGAGATGCGCCCTCGCCTCGATTTTCGCTTCCCCCTCTGGAGGCGCCTGCTCGCAGAGGCCTTGCCCGTGGGCGCTGCGCATTTGTGCATCATCGCCTACGCCCGCGTCGACCTGTTGATGCTCGAGTGGATGAGCGGGGCGGCTTCGGTGGGCGTCTACGCCGCAGCGTATCGGTTGACGGGCTCTGTGGGCGTGTTGCCTGCGGCCCTCGCGGCGGCGCTGCTGCCCGTGGTGGTGCGTGCACACGCCGCGGGCGGGCGCGTGGCCGACCTCTACCGGGGGGCGCTGTCGCTGGTCACGGCCGCGGCGCTTCCCCTCGCCGTGGGGGGATTCGCCTTCGCGCAAGAAGTCGTCTCGCTCCTCTACGGCCCTGCGTACCACGGGGTCGCGGACGCGCTGCGCGTGTTGTGCTGGACGATGGCCGTTAATTTCTCGCTCTACGTCGCGACCATGTTCCTGGTGGCCCTGGGGCGTGAGCGCGCCTTTTTGCTCTACGGGGTCTCTCTCGCCCTGCTGAACGTGGGGCTGAACGCCCTGCTCATCCCCCGCTTCGACTTCGTGGGCGCGGGGTGGGCGAGCCTTCTGACCGAGAGTTTCATGGCGTGTGCGTGCCTGGCCGCGCTTGCGCGTCGTGCGGGCACTCCCCCGTGGGGGGCGATGGCGCGCGCCGCCCTGGCGGCTCTCCTCGGTGGCGCGGCGGCGCTCTGGCTGCCCGCGCCGGCCCTCCTGCGCGCCGCGTGCGGCCTTGTGCTCTACGCGGGGTGCGTGATTTGGTGGGGCGGAATTTCCGTCGAGGGGCGAAGCGCGCTATATTCGCTCTTGCCCGCAACGTGGAGACGCACCCCGGGAAGTCGCGATGGCTGAGACGAAAGACGTGCATACGCGCGAGCAACACCTCGACGCGGCGAACTTCTTTGAGGAAGCGCGCCTGGGGGTGCCGCCCAAATCCGCCGCTCCCCCGGTGCGCGGGCAGGAGCAGATGCGCCGCAGGATTCCCGTGTTCGAGCGCGCCTACCACTACCGGGGCTCTCTGGCGCGGGGGGCGTTTCGCGCATTCGACCTCGTGGGCGAGACGCTCCTGGGGGCGCGGCGCGAGCGGCCCTCTCCCATACGCCGCGTGTTGCTGATGCGCCCCGACCACGTGGGCGATCTCGTCTGCACCCTGCCTGCCATACACGCGGTGCGCGAAAGCCTGCCCGACGCCCACGTCGACCTCCTCGTCCGCTCTTCGGCGCGCGTTCTGTTCGCGGAGGCGGAAAAAGTGGCGGGCGCGGATTTTCTCCTGTTCAACGCGGCGTGGCGCGACAGGCCGGGGCGCAAGAAATTCGCCCTGCGCTCGGCCGCGCGGCTGGTATGGCTGCTCAGGGTTCGCGCGCGCGAGATTGGCGGCCCCTACGATCTGGCGGTGGACTTCGCAGGCGATTTTCAGTCGATTCTCGCCGCCAGGCTCGCAGGAGTGCGCTATCTCGTCGGGCGCGGCATCCGGGGCGGCGGCTTCGCCCTCGACGCCGAAGCCGAGGAGACGCCCCGCCGCCACCAGGTGGAGCTCAACCTGGCGATGCTCGAACGCGCGGGGCTGGGGGCGTTTGACACCACAAATCCCTCCCTCGCCCTCACGGAGGAGGAATGCGAACAGGGGCGCGCGCGCGTGGCCGCTTTGGTCGGGGATGAATCGAGAGCCCTCATCGGGATTCACCCCGGCGCAGGCGCGCGCGATCGCGTGTGGAATCCGGCGCTTTACGGGAGGCTCATCGAGCGGGTCGCCTCGTCGATTCCCGTGCGGGTGCTGCTTCTGGGCGGGCCTGAGGATCGGGCGGTGGTGGACGAGGTACTGGGGTCGATAAACGACCCTCTCGTGCGGAGCGGAGTGGTCGACGCCTGCGAAAAAGTGCGGGGTCTGCGCGCGCTCATGGGGGTGATGAAGGCGTGTCGCCTCTACGTCGGCAACGACGCGGGGCCGACCCACGTCGCCGCCGCCCTGGGCTTGCGCGTCGTCTGCATTTTTCAGGGACCCGCCGAGCCGAGCGTTTGGGGGCCGCGCGGGCCGAACGTGATGGTGCTCAGAAAACGCCCCGCCCCGCCCGGCGTCGCAGGGGCGGAGGAGGAGAGACGCGAGCTCGATCGCGTCTACGAGGCGGTGCGAAGATGCGTGTAGGCATAGACGCCCGGATGCTCTCGATGGGCGGGGTGGGCACCTATTTGCGCAGCCTGCTCGCGGGTCTTGCCCGCTGCGGGGCGGGGGCGGAATATGTCGTCTTCACGGGCGCGCGAGACGCCGGGCTTTGCGCAGACTTGTGCCCCGACTTCCGCTTGGTACCCTGTGCGGCCCGGCCCTATTCGTTCGTGGAACAGGCCTGGTTCCCGCGGCTCGTCGAGCGCGAGCGGCTCGACCTCATCCACCACCCCCACTACTTCGCTCCCTGGTTCGGTGCGACGCCCGTGGTGGCGACGGTACACGACATGATTCACCAGTTGTTCCCCGCGTTTTGCCCCTCGCCGCTGCACTGGCGCGTCTCGAAGCGGATGCTCGCGAGAACGGCCCGCCGCGCGCGTATGCTGCTCGCCGTCTCCGCACACACGAAGAACGACCTTGTAACCCGCGGCGGTATAGAGCCGCAAAAGATTCGCGTAACGCGCAACGCCCTGCCGCCCGACTGGGCGGCGGGCCGCGCGCCCGCACCCCGTGGGCTGGAGCAAGTGGGAGACGCCCCCTTTTTCCTCTACGTAGGGAACCGAAAGCCCCACAAGAACCTGGGCGTTTTGCTGGAGGCCTTCGCGGGTCTTGCGCGCGCGGCCCCCGGCGTGCGCCTCGTCATGACGGGAGAGCGGGAGAATCTGACCGAACACTTGCGCCTTTTGCGCCTCGGGGAGGAGGTGGTGTTTTTGGGGAGCGTTTCGCCCGAAGCCCTGCCCGCGGTCTACCGCGCGGCCCTCGCACTCGTGCTGCCTTCGCGCTACGAGGGATTCGGCTATCCCGCCCTGGAGGCCATGGCGTGCGGGACGCCGCCGATTGTCTCGGACGCGGCTTCTTTGCCCGAGGTGGTCGGGGAGGCCGGCCTCGTCGTACCCGTGAACGACGTAGACGCCCTGCGCACCGCCATGCTGCGCCTGCTCGAGCGGCCTGGTCTCGGGGAATCCCTTTCTGAAAAGGCCCGGCGCCGCGCGCGCCTTTTTCGCTGGGAGCAACTGGCGACGCAAACACAGCGCGCCTACCGCGACGCATTGCGGGTTCCCCGTGGCGAGGGAGTAGCGCTCCCCGGGGAGAGGGAGGCGGGCCGATGCGGGTAGCCATCGTCCACGACTGGCTCACGGGCATGAGAGGGGGCGAGAAGTGCCTTGAGGTGTTTTGCGAGATATACCCCGAGGCCGACCTCTTCACCCTCCTGCACGTGCCGGGCTCGGTTTCCCGAACCATCGAGCGCCACCGCATCCACACCAGTCCTCTCCAGCGCATACCCGGCGTCGCGCGCCGCTACCGCAGCCTGCTGCCCCTCATGCCGACGGCCGTGCGTATGTTCGCGCTCGAGGGGTACGACTTCATTCTCTCGAGTTCGCACTGCGTCGCCAAGGGAGCGCGGGGCGGGCACAGCACCTACCACCTGAGCTATTGCCACACGCCGATGCGCTACGCCTGGAACGAATATGCGCTCTATCGCGCGCGCCTGGGCGGCGTGGCGGGGAGGTTCTTTCCGCTTCTGGTCGAATACCTGCGGAAATGGGACAACGAGGCCAACCGGGGCGTCCACGAGTTTCTCGCCAACAGCCACACGGTGGCGGAGCGCATTCGCCGCTACTACGGAAGGGAGGCGGAGGTGCTCCACCCGCCCGTGGACACCGAGTTCTACCGCCCCTCCGGGGCCGGCGCGGGGGAGTACTACCTCATGGTGAGCGCGTTCTCTCCCTACAAGCGCGTGGACGCGGCGGTCGAGGCGTTCGGCAGGCTGGGCCGCCCGCTGCGGGTGGTGGGCGATGGGCAGGACTTCGAGCGCGTTCGCGCACTGGGCAAGCCCAACGTCGAATTTCTGGGTCGCCTGGACGCCGCCGCCGTGCGGGAGCTCTACCGGGGTTGCCGCGCCTTCGTCCTGCCGGGGGAAGAGGATTTTGGCATTGCGCCCCTGGAGGCGCAGGCGTGCGGGCGGCCCGTGCTGGCTCTGGGGGCAGGTGGTGCGCTCGAGACGGTCGTCGGCCTAAACGCGGGGGAATACGAGAGCCCGCCGGGCTTTGCGCCGCAGGAGG
Source organism: bacterium (assembly GCA_965221655.1). Taxonomy (GTDB): domain Bacteria; phylum UBA8248; class UBA8248; order UBA8248; family UBA8248; genus Bin107. The sequence continues at coordinate 95,206 of OZ244906.1, forward strand.
AGGCGCGGCCCACGGGCATGTTCTTCCCCCGCCCTGTGCCCGCCTGCATCGAGGAGGCGGTGCTTGCGTTCGAGAAGGAGGAGGGCCGCTTTTCGCCCGATGCCGCGCGCGCGCAGGCGGAGCGCTTCGCCCGCGAGAAATTCAAGCGCGCCGCGATGGAGCGCTTCGGGCAGGGGCTGCAGGACCACCGCGCGCGTCTGGAGAAGTTCGACACCGAGTCGTACGAATAAAGCAAAGCCGCCGAAAAGCGTTGCTCGATGCACAGGGGAGGTGCAGCCGTGTTGCGCGCATACGGCGGGTTTGGTGTTTTGGTTATCGTGGGGTGCGACCTGGCGGCGGTGGGGATCGCCTGGCGGGGTGCGGACTGGTGGACGCGAGGCGCACTCTCGGGCGCGCTTTGGGTGACGCTCCTCGCCTGGGCTCTCGCGGCTGCAGCCTCGGGTCTTTACCGCCTCCCGCCTGGTGGGGGCGGGGAAATCGCGCGCTTGGCGCGGGCGACGCTCGGGGCGGTCGTGCTTCTCGCCGCGTTCGCGTTTTTTTGCGGGGCGGAGGGAGAAAATCCTCTCGCCTTCGTCTTGCCCTTAGGGCCGGCGGCGGTGCTTCTCTTCGTCTTCCGGCGGCTGGCGCGGCCTCTCGTGCGCGGGCCGGGGGAGGGGGCGCCCGCGCCCCTGGCGGCAACGCCCGGCGCGGGGTGTGCGGGCAGGGCGAAGGCGGCGCTGGATTATTGCGTGGCCGCTCTCGCCGTGGTGGCTCTGGCCCCGCTCATGGGAGGCATCGCCCTGCTCGTCAGGTGGACGAGCCCCGGCCCTGCGCTCTATCGCCAAGAAAGGGTCGGCTTGGACGGGGCGCGGTTTTGCATGTACAAGTTTCGCTCGATGCGCTTGGACGCCGAGGCGGGGACGGGCGCCGTATGGACGCGGGCGAACGACCCGCGGCGCACCCGCCTGGGCGCGTTTCTTCGGGGAACGAGCCTCGACGAGCTGCCCCAACTGTTCAACGTGCTGCGCGGGGAGATGAGCCTCGTCGGGCCGCGCCCCGAGCGGCCCGCGTTCGTCGAGGAGTTTCGTCGCGCGCTGCCCGATTATATGTTGCGCCACCGGGTGAAGGCGGGCATGACGGGCTGGGCGCAGGTGAACGGCTGGCGCGGAGACACCTCGATAGAAAAAAGGCTCGCGTTCGACTTACACTACATCGAGAACTGGTCGCTGGCGTTCGACCTCAAGATTTTATGGCTCACTCTCTGGCGGGGGCTGGTGAGCGAAAATGCGTACTAGGCGTCGGGGAGGATGAGCGGGGTGCGGACGATGGCCGTCATACCCGCCCGTTGGGCGTCCACGCGCTTTCCGGGAAAGCCGCTGGCTTTGTTGTGCGGGCGTCCCATGATTGAATACGTCTACAGGCGCACCCTGCGGGCCGCTCTGGTGGATGCCGTCTGCGTCGCCACGGACGACGAACGCATCGCGGACGCCGTGCGCGGCTTCGGCGGGGAGGTGCGTATGACCCGCAGTGCGCACGCGAGCGGCACCGACCGGGTGGCCGAGGTGGCGGCGGACGCCGAGGCGGAGGTGATCGTGAACGTCCAGGGGGATGAGCCTCTGATACATCCCGACGACGTGGACGCGGGAATCGCACCCCTCCTGGAGGCGGACGGCCCCGAGGTCTCGACGCTGGCGGTTGCGCTCGAGGCGGCGGAGGAATTTCTCGATCCCAACGTCGTCAAGGTAGTGCGCGGTGCGGGGGGCGACGCTCTGTATTTCTCGCGCTCTCCCGTACCCTATCCGAGGGACTTGCTCGCGGGCGAGAGCAGGGCGTACGAACGGGTTGCGGAGAAATGGAGCGAACTCTCGCCCAGACCGCTCAAGCACGTGGGGTTTTACGCCTACAGGCGTGCGGCTCTTCTGCGCTTCGCGGAGCTTGCGCCCTCGCCGCTCGAGGAGTCGGAGCGCCTTGAGCAATTGCGCGCGCTCGAGGCGGGCATGGCGATTCGGGTTGTGGAGGTCGGGCGGGATGCTGTAGGGGTGGACGTGCCCGCGGATCGGGATCGTCTGCTGGCGGACGCGGCGACGCGCAACGCACTCGAGGAGGAAAGGGGCAAGTGGCCAAGTACATCTTCGTGACGGGAGGCGTCCTGAGCTCTCTGGGCAAGGGGCTTTCCTCCGCAGCCATCGGCGCGCTCCTGGAGGCGCGCGGCCTGCGGGTGAACATCCAGAAGCTCGACCCCTACCTGAACATCGATCCGGGAACGATGAGCCCCTTCCAGCACGGCGAGGTGTTCGTCACCGACGACGGGGCCGAGACCGACCTCGACCTGGGCCACTACGAGCGCTTCACCCACGCGCGCATGCGCAAGGAGAACAACTACACGGCGGGGCGCATCTATTACAACGTCATCTCCAAGGAGCGCGTGGGCGATTACCTGGGCGGCACCGTGCAGGTGATTCCCCACATCACCGACGAGATAAAGAGCTGCATCCGCTCGGTGGACAATGGAGAGGACGTCGTCATCTGTGAGATTGGCGGCACCGTGGGCGACATCGAGAGTCTTCCCTTCCTGGAGGCGATTCGCCAGTTTCGCTTCGACCAGGCGCCGGGCCACGTCATCCACATCCACGTGACGCTGGTGCCCTACGTCAAGGCGTCCGAAGAGCTCAAGACCAAGCCCACGCAGCACTCCGTCATGAAGTTGCGCGAAATCGGCATTCAGCCCGACGTCCTGTTGTGCCGGACGGAGAAGCCCCTGGACGAGGACGTAAAGCGCAAAATCTCGCTGTTCTGCAACGTGCCGCCCAGAGCCGTCATCACGGCGATAGACGTGGACTGCATCTACGAGGTGCCGCTCAAGTTCAACGAGGAGGGGCTCGACCGCATCGTGGTGGACCTGTTGCGGCTCGAGAAGGCGCGGGCGGCGCCCGACCTGCGCGTTTGGGAGGAGATCGTCGAGAAGGACAGGGAGCAAAAGGTGGGGAGCAACATCGCCATCGTCGGCAAGTACGTGGACCTCAAGGAATCCTATAAGTCGCTCTCCGAGGCGCTCAGCCACGCGGGCTTCGGCAACGACGTGGAGGTGAACCTCCAGTACGTGGACAGCGAGGAGATAGAGCGGCAGGGAACCGCCTCTCTGCTCGCGCGCGCACACGGAATCCTCATACCCGGCGGGTTCGGGGAGCGGGGCATCGAGGGCAAGATCGCCGCGGTGCGCTACGCGCGCGAGCGGCTGGTGCCGTTTTTCGGCATCTGTCTGGGGATGCAGTGCGCGGTCGTGGAGTATTCGCGGAACGTCTGCGGGCTTGACGCGGCGAACAGCGCCGAGTTTGACGAGGACACCCCCCACCCAGTGGTGGCGCTCATGCCGGGCCAGGAGGGGGTGGACATGGGGGGCACGATGCGCCTGGGCGCCTACCCGGGGACGCTGCGGCCCGGCTCGCTGGCGAGCGAGGTATACGGCGGAGCGTCGGGGTTTGAGGAGCGCCACCGCCATCGCTACGAGGTGAACAACATCTACCGCGACGCCCTCGAGGAGAACGGGCTGCGCTTCAGCGCGCTCTCGCCCGATGAGCGTCTGGTGGAGATGATAGAGTTGCCCGAGCACCCCTATTTCGTCGGGTGCCAGTTCCACCCCGAGTTCAAGAGCACACCCTACGCCCCGCACCCCCTGTTCCACGGGTTCATCGCCGCCGCCAAGAAGGCGAGCGGAGAGTTGTTCTCCTAGGGCGGGTCGGACGCATGGCGCAAAAGAACATCGTGCGCATCGGCGACGTCGCCTTCGGCGCGGGTCTGTGCGTCATCGCGGGGCCGTGCGTCTTGGAGAGCGAGGATTCCGCGAGAAGGTGCGCGGAGAAGATACGCGAGGCGGCGGGCAGGTGCGGCGTCGGGGCGGTCTTCAAGGCTTCCTACGACAAGGCGAACCGCACGTCGGGCAAGTCCCCGCGCGGACCGGGCATCGAGGAGGGGCTCCGGGTGCTCGAGAAAGTGCGCCGCGAAACCGGCCTGCCCGTTCTCTCCGACGTGCACGCCCCCGAGGAGGCCGCACAGGCGGCGGAGGTGCTGGACGCGATTCAGATTCCCGCCTTCTTGTGCCGCCAGACGGATTTGCTCCACGCGGCGGGGCGGACCGGCAAGCCCGTGAACCTCAAGAAAGGGCAGTTCATGGCGCCTGAGGACATGACCCACGTCGTCGCCAAGCTCGAGGAGGCGGGCTGTCGCCAGGTGCTGTTGACCGAACGCGGGGCGAGCTTCGGCTACCGCGACCTGGTTTCCGACATGCGCGCACTCGTCAGACTGCGCGCGAGCGGCTATCCCGTCGTCTTCGACGCGACGCACAGCGTGCAATCACCAGGCGGGCTCGGCGGGCGTTCGGGCGGCGAGAGGAGCATGGTGCCCCACCTCGCGCGCGCGGCGGCGGGCGTGGGGGTGGACGCATTTTTCATCGAGTGCCACCCTGCACCGGACGAAGCCCTCTCTGACGGCCCGAACATGCTCTGCCTCGAGGACCTCGCCCCCCTGCTCGCCTCGCTCGTGGCCATCGACGCCGCCCGCCTCGCCACGTCGTAACGATTCGCCGGTGCGCGCTTTTCCCGCTTTCCCCGCATGGTTTGCCAGGAAGCGAAACGGGAATTGGCGCGTGTTTTGTACATTCTATAAAATAGGCCGCATATTGCGCCTAAGGCTGTTCGTTCTCCGCCTCTTTCGGGGGAAACGCCGCATGTTGCCCATGCGCCCCTTCGGTCGTCCCCAGCCCGACTTTTCGTTTATCGGGTCCGGGGTGCGTCTCGCGGGCGTCCTGCGCTTCTCGGGTCGGGCACTCCTCGAGGGCGCGTTCCAAGGCGAGATAGAGGGCGACGGCCATCTGCGCGTCTCCGCGGGGGGCGAGATAGAGGGCGACGTGCACGCGCGCGAATTCGTGAGCGCCGGGCGTACCAAAGGCTTCGTGCACGTACAGGAGGTGGCGGAGTTGCATGCGGGCTGCCACCACCGGGGCGACGTTACCGCGCGCAAGGTGCGCATCAGCCCCCAGGCGCGGTTCGAGGGCAAGCTGGCCATGCCCGAGGCCGTGCGCGTCGCGGCGCCAAGGCCCGGCCCCTTGCGCAGACGTGCCCCGGTTGCGGCGGGCGTGGCGCTGCTGCTGGCCGCGGGCGTTGCCACCACGGCGCTCTCGCGCGAGTTTCCCGTCGATTTCCGCAAGGTATGGGAGCGCCTCGACGCCATCTGGGAGGCGCGGGTCGGCGAATGGCTCGTCTCAGGCGAGCGCGAGGACCCGGGTCTGGTGCCCGAGGAACTCCAGAATATGTATCTCTCAGAAGCCGCCCGCCACGAGAGCCGGGGCGAACTCGACAAGGCGGCGGCGAGGCTGCGCAAGGCCCTGGCCCTCGAGGGCAGCCGCAGGAGCGTCGTGCGCTACCGTCTGGCGAAGGTGCTCGCCCGGCAGAACCGCTCTCCCGAGGCCATACGCGAAATACACGCCCTGCTCGAAGCCACGCCGGGCCACATCGAGGCCATGATTCTGCTCGGCGACATCTACGTGCGCGCCGGGCGGCTCTCCGAAGCACGGGGCGTCTACCGCGAGGCATTTTTGCGCGAACCCGAGGACATGGTGCTCAAAAGGCGGCTTCGCGCCGTGGAGGCGCGCATCGATTCGGCGCGGCCCAAAGCCCCCGATGCCGCGAAGCCCGCCCCGCCGCCCGCCCGGGTGCTGATAGACGCGGAGAACCTGCTCTCGCGGAAGCGTCCGGCGCAGGCAGTCGAGTTGCTCGAGGGCGCCATCAAGCGCGCGCCCGAGAACGCGCGGCTTCATTTTTTGCTGGGCGCCGCCCTGGTGGCGATGGGCCGCACGAACGCGGCGATTCGCGCCTACAAGAAAGTCGTTGCGCTCTCGCCCGACTGGCTGGACGGCTACGTGCGCCTCGGCGCGCTTTTGGAGTCGAGGCGCCGCGACCGAGAGGCCATAGCGCTCTACCGCAAGGCGAGCAAACTCGACGCGAACCCCATCGAAATGCGCATCCGCATCGCCAGGCTGCACAAGGCGCGGGGGCGCAGGAATAGCGCGCGCAAGATACTGAACGAACTGTTAACGCAGTATCCGCGTTCTTCGCTCGTGCTGGTCGAACTGGGCGTCCTCCTCTGGGAGAGCGGCAAGGCGGAGGAGTCGAAAAAAGTGTTTACGCAGGTGCTGGATATCGACAAGAATTCCGCGCCTGCGCTCAACCGCCTGGCGTGGTTCCACGCGACCGAGAAAAAAGAACTCGAACGGGGCATCCGCCTCTCGAAGCGCTCGCTGGAGGTCGCGCCCGACACGCCTGCGTACCTCGACACCCTGGCCGAGCTCTACCACCGCAGCGGGCAATCGGTGAAGGCGATTCCCCTGATCCAAAGGGCCATTGAACTCGAACCCGGAAATCGTTATTTTCGTATACAATTGGGGAAATTCAAGAGGGCCAGTCGAAAATGACGACCCGAAGCGTTCTGCCCGGGGGAGGGGAGGTTTCGGCTGGTTCGTTTCGCTTCGGCGCAAGACTTCGGGGTGTGTGATGCCGGACGCTGCGGGGTGCGTCGTCCGGCTCGCGGCCGCCGCCCTTGGCCAGGAGGGCTGAACGATGGGCATTCTTACGTTATCGAGAGAGCTGGGAAGCGGTGGCGACGCCATCGCCAAGGAAGTCGCCCGGGAACTCGGATGGTCCCTGCTGGACAACGAGGGCTTCGCCGCGGCGGCGGAGTCCTACGGCTACGTGCGCGCCGAACTCGAGCGCGTCGACGAAAGAAAGCCCGGCCTGGTGGACCGCTTCTTTCGCGACAGGCAGTTGGTGTACCTCGACATCATGCGCGCCATCGTTTACGAGTCGGCTCTTCAGGACAACTTCGTCATGCTGGGCCGCGGGTCGAACATCCTGCTGGCGGGAATCGAGGGCGTGTTTCGCGTGCGCATCGTGGCCCCGCTGGATTACCGCCGGCGCACGCTGATGCAGAACGAGGGCATCACCTCCTCGATGGCGGAGCAGTTTATTCGCCACAACGACGACGAACGCATGGCCTACACGCGCCATTTCTTCGACGTGCGCTGGGGCGATCCCGCCTACTTCGACCTCGTGCTGAACACAGGGCTGTTCGACGAGGCGACGGCCGTGCGCCTGCTCGTGGGCGTGCTGCGCAACGAGGAGTTCTCGGGCATGCGGCCCGCCGAATCCCAAAAGCTCCGCAACCTCTCGTTTGCCCAGAAGATAAAAGCGAAGATCATGACCGATGAGCGCATCGACGCGAGCGGCATCGTCGTGGACTGTGCCGAGCCGGGCAAGCTGCTTCTCCACGGGCGCGTCAACAGCGACGAGGAGAAAGAACTCGCCGAGACGCTCGCCGGGGAGCACGAGGGAGTCGTCGAGTTGAGGAGCGAGCTGGTCGTCATGCCGCCCATCGAGGGGTGGTACCCTGTCTGAAGCGGATGGGGGGAGGGCGGCGCGAGTCGCCGCGCAAGAAGCGCCGCTATAGTTTTTGGAGGCCTTGCGCGAGGTCCTCGCGCAGGACGTCGAAGTCTTCGAGTCCCACCGAATAGCGTATCAATCCCGCCGGAACCCCGCGCCGTGCTGCGCCCTCGTGGCCCAGATCGGCGTAGGCCATGTTGACGTGGTGCTCCGCCTGGCTCTCCGTGCCGCCGAAGCCGGGTGCGAACGCGGGCACCTCGAGTGCGTCCATGAGGGCGTCGGCCCGTGCGGGGGCGCCTTTCACCTCGAAGCTGAGCAACCCGCCGAAGGCGTCCATGTAGCGGGCGGCGCGCGCGTGATCGGGGTGCGAATCGAGCCCCGGGTAGTGCACGCGCGACACCTCGGGGTGGCCCGAGAGAAATTCGGCGAGCCGCAGAGCCGTTTCGCTGGCGCGGCGCACGCGCAGGTCGAGCGTCTTGAGACCCCGCTCGACCAAAAACGCATCCTGCGGCCCGAGAATCGTGCCGAGCAGGGCCTGTTGTTCGCGCAGGGCGTCGATTGTATCGCGCTTGCCCGATACCGCGCCCGCCACCACGTCGTTGTGCCCGCCGATGTACTTGGTTGCGCTGTGGATCACCAGGTCGGCTCCGTGCTCGATGGGGCGAAACAGGGCGGGGGAGGCGATGGTCGCGTCCACGACGAAGCGCGCGCGCATCTTTTGCGCCCACGCGGCCATTTGCTCCACGTCGGGTACGCGCAGGGTGGGGTTGGAGGGAATTTCCGCAAACAAAACGCGCGCGGGCGCATCGGGCAGGGAGTCTTCCGCGTTGTCCGCCAGCACGTCGACGCCCACTCCGTAGCGCGTCAGCAAACCCTCGGCCACGTCGCGCGTGTGCCTGTAGCACTCGGGCGGAACGAGAATGCGCGCCCCGGGGGCCGAGAGCGCCAGAAACACCGAGGATATCGCACCCATTCCGCTCGCGTAGAGAAGGGAGGCCTCTGCGCCTTCCATATGGGCGAGGCGGCGCTCGGCCGCGTCGTTCGTGGGGTTGGCGTAGCGCGAATAGAAAAAGGCGTTCTTCTCGCCGCCGTGGAAGGCCGCGAGGTCGGCCGCCGTGTCGAAGGTGAAGGTGGCGGTCTGGAAAATCGGCGGCGCGAGCGCGTTTTGCGCCTGGCGACGCTCGCTTCGCCTCATGTGGCCGGGCAACGTGGCGTCTCCTGTTTCACGGGAGATGAAAACCGAAAGAAAATTACCTTGCGGAGGCGGAGAGAGCGCCGAGCCTTTGCTCGATCGCGTCGCGCACCGCGTCGACGTCTTCGGGCAGCTCGACCGGGGCGTTGGCGAAGCGGCTGTCGATGCCCGGAACCTCTTGTTTGTGGTAACCGAGCTTGAATTCCGTGAACTTGAGGCCGTGGGCGGTGGAGATGACCACCACCCGGTCCCGGGGGCTCACCTCGCCTCTGGCGATGATCTTCTCGAGCGCCGCGAGCGCCACGCCCGTCTGGGGGCAGTTGTACATGCCGGTTCTGTCCGCGCGCGCGGCGGCGTTGGCGAGTTCCTCCTCGCTCGCCTGCTCGACGGAGCCCTCAAAGGTCTTGAGCGTGCGGACGGCGCGCTCGATGCTCACCGGGTTTCCGATCTGGATGGCCGTCGCCAGCGTCGGCTCGGCGGTGATGGGCTGGAACTCCCGAAAACCCGTCATGAAGCTCCTGTAGAGGGGGTTCGCCTTCTCCGCCTGGGCGCACACGATGCGGGGCAGCCTGTCGATGAGGCCCAGATCGCGCATCTGTATGAAGCCCTTGCCCAGAGCACTCACGTTGCCCAGGTTCCCGCCGGGGATGACGATGAGGTCGGGTACTTCCCAGTTGAACTGCTGGACGAGCTCGATGCTGATGGTCTTCTGCCCCTCCATGCGCAGCGAGTTCATGCTGTTGGCGAGGTAGATTCCCTGCTCCTCGCACACCTGGCGCACGATGCGCATGCAGCCGTCGAAGTCGGTGTCGATGGCCATCACCAGCGCTCCGTTCGCAATGGGCTGGATGAGCTGGGCCACGGACACCTTCTCGCGCGGCAGGAACACGATGGCGGGCACGTCCGCCGCCGCGGCATAGGCGGCCAGGGCGGCCGAGGTGTCGCCCGTCGACGCGCAGGCGACGGCGCGCAGCTTCTTGCCGTCGGCCATCATCTGCCGGACGGCGGAGACGAGCACCGTCATGCCCAAATCCTTGAACGAGCCGGTGTGGCTGTTGCCGCACTGCTTGATCCACAGCTCGCCGATTCCCAGTTCGCGCCCCAGACGATCTGCCCAGAACAGGTTGGTGCCGCCCTCGTAGAACGAGACGATGTTTTCGTCGCTTATCAGCGGGCAGACCCACTCCTTCTTGCCCCACACCCCGCTGCCGTAGGGCCAGACGTTGCGCTGGTAGCGGTCGTCGAACAGATGCCGCCACTCCGAGGCGCTCCGCATGCGCAGGGTTTCGAGGTCGTGGGTGACCTCGAGGAGGCTGTCGCATTCCCGACACTGGTAGACGGCGTCGAAAATCGAGTAGCGCGCCCCGCATTCGGGGTTGATGCATTGGAACCAGCAGTTGCAGTCCATGTCCTCACCAGAGACGGGGGCCGGACCCGGGCGGCGCCCCAGGGGAGCGGGGATTATCGCAAAGGCGCACCGGGGTGGCAAACCGGCGGGTGCGCCTCCCGGTGGGTGATTGCGCGCCCCGCGCGCGCTAGGCCGTGGCGGCCTGGGTGACGCGCACCTGCTTTTCGTCGATGAAGGCCACGATGACGGCCGCCTGGAGGCACAGGTAGGCGGCCAGGGCGAACGCGAGGTCGTAGCTGCCGAACACGTCGTAGATGTAGCCGCTCAGCCACGCGCTCAGACCCGCGCCGAGCTGGTGGCTGAACGTGATGAGCCCGAACAGGATGGCCACGTTGCGCGAACCGAAAAAGTCGCCCGTCAGCGCCGAGGTGAGCGGGACGGTCGCTATCCAGGAGAGGCCGATGATCATCGGCGTCGCCCAGACGGTGAAGTCGTTCTTGAACAGGATGAAGAGGACGAAGCCCAACCCGCGGAAGGCGTAGATGAGGCTTAAGGGTACTTTTCTGCCGATTTTGTCCGACAGCGGCCCGACGGCCAGAACGCCCACGGTGTTCAGCCCTCCGCCCAGGGCGAAGGCGGTGGCGGCCAAGCCCGCGGAGAAGCCCACGTCGGTCGCGAACGGCACCCAGTGCACGGAGACGACGGTGACCGTAAACCCGCAGGTGAAGAAGCTCGTCACCAAAAGGATGAAGGGCACCTTGTGGAGGCACTGCGCCCAGGGCAGATCGTAGGGAACGACCATCTTGATGTTCGAGGCGGAGGACGTCGTGTTTTGCAAAAACTCCTCCGAGGAGGGAGCGTTGCGGATGAGGAAGATGGAAATCGGCATGAGCGTGAAGACGAAGACGATGCCGATGATGAACGAGGTCGTTCTCCAGTCGAGAATGCCGATGAGATAGGCGAAGACGGGCAGCAGCATGAGTTGCCCCATGCTCGGCCCCGCGCTCACGATGGACATGCCCATTCCCCGCCTGTCCGGAAACCAGTTCGAGACCAGCGGGGTGCAGGCCGTCACGCTGTTGCCGATTCCGCCCATTCCCAGCAGAATGCCGAAGAACAGGTAGACGCCCCACAGCGAGTCCACCTGGGTGATGCCCAGCATGGAGAGCGTCGTCAGCACCGACCCCCAAATGATGACGTTCTTCGCGCCGTATCGGCGTATCATGAGCCCGCCGAGGGGCTGGGACGCGCCGTAGAGGATCAGGCACAGCGAAAAGGGCAGCGAGAGTGCGGCGCGGCTGATCTGAAAGTCCTCGAGCATGGGCTTGAGGAACAGGCCGAAGGAGTTGCGGGTGGCCATGCCGAGGAACATCATCGTGAAGCATCCGGCGAGAATGTACCAGCCGTAATACGTTTTTGAGGAGGAAGCGGTTCGGCTCACGGACACCTCAGGGTTCGTGGTTGGGCGGTTTCGGGGCGCACATGGTGCTTGATGGCGCCGCATTCTATATCATGGAAAGGTAAAATGGCACGCGCCCGGAGGTTTTTTCGCGTCGGGTGGCTCGCCTGCCTTTCGGCGATGCGAGAGAGCGGTCGCCGCACGAGGAGGAGGATTTCGACATGCAGGCGCCCAGGTTGGCGGCTTCCCACCCCGGCCCCGAAACGCAGCGCGAGCTCGAGCGGCTGCGCGCGGCCGAGGGACGCGCCGCACTCAGTTTCGGCATGAGCCCTGAGACCGTCGTCGTCGAACGCGCGCGGGGAGCAGTGGTCGAGGACGTGGACGGCAACGCATTTCTCGATTTCGTCGCGGGCTTCGGTTCGCTGAACGCCGGGCATTGCCACCCCAGGGTGGTGGCGGCGATGCAGGAGCAGGCCGGGCGGGTGCACCAGGCCATGTCGCTTGGCTCGAGCGTGCGCAACCGCTTTTTGGAAAAGGTGCTCTCGCTCCACTCCGGGGCCACGCCCAAGCGCCTGGTTCTCGCGACTTCGGGCAGCGAGGCCGCCGAAATCGCCCTCAAACTCGCACGCCGGGCGACGGGGCGCGACGAGATAGTCGGCTTCACGGGCGCGTTTCACGGCAGAACGCTGGGCGCTGTGGCCCTCATGGGCCGAAAGAACCAGCGCGCGGGGCTGGGGACGCTCGTTCCCGGAATTCACCACGTCCCCTATCCCTACCCCTACAGAAACCCCTTCGGCGAGGGGGCGGAGGAATGCGTGCGCGGAACCATTGGCTACATCCGCGAGTTTTTGGGCAACCCGGTGAGCGGCTGGGGGGAGGTGGCGGCGATCATCGTCGAGCCGGTGCAGGGCAACGGCGGCATGATTCCCGCACCCATCGGTTTTCTGAGGGCGCTCAGGCAAGTGTGCGACGAGCACGGCGTGCTGCTCATCGTGGACGAGGTGATGAGTGGCTTTTGCCGCACGGGCAAAACTTTCGCCTACCAGTACGAAGACGTGGAACCCGACCTGGTCGTAATGGGCAAGTCGATTGCGGGCGGACTGCCCCTCGCCGCGTGTCTGGCAAAAAAAGAGATTGCCGACGCTTCAGACCCCGGAACCGAGAGCAGCACCTATGCCGGAAACGTCATGGCCTGCGCGGCGGGGCTGGCCTCCATCGAGGTCTACGAGGAGGAGGGGCTCGCCGAGCGCGCACTGGAGACGGGCGCTTATTTCCTCCAGAGGCTGGAGGAACTCTCAGAGCGCCATTCCCTCGTCGGCGAGGTGCGCGGGCGCGGGCTGATGGTGGCGATGGAGTTGGTGACCGACCGGGCGACGCGCGAACCCCTGCCCGTCGCCAAACAGGCGAGCGCGGCCGCACTCGAGAGAGGCCTGCTCGTCTATCCGGGAGGACACCACGGCAACGTCGTGGCGTTCCTCCCGCCTCTGATCGTCGAGGAGAGCCAGGTCGACGCCGCCGTCGGGGTGCTGGACGAGGTGCTGCTCGAAATCGGCGCCTGAGAGGAAGCCGACGGCGCCCTTTGTTTGTGGTAAGATGACGCTGTGGGCTTCGCTGTACGGAGAGACGAGATGCCGCGAAAATTCCAAAAGATGCGTCTGGCGTTTTTAGGCTTCGTGACGGCGTTGGGCGCCGCGCTTACCTTGTTTCACGCAACCGCCGCGCAAAAGCCGACTCCTCCCGTGCTGGTGCTCGACGTGGCCGACGCCATATCGCCCGGCACGGCGGAATACATCAGCTTCGGCATCGAGGAGGCGTCGCGCAAGGGCGCGCAACTGCTCGTCGTGCGCCTCGATACCCCGGGCGGGCTCGTCACCAGCACGCGCGACATCGTGAAGGCGATTTTCGGCTCGGAGGTTCCCGTGGCCGTCTACGTCGCTCCGGGCGGTGCGCGGGCCGCCTCGGCGGGTACTTTCATCACCATGTCGGCCCACGTCGCCGCCATGGCTCCGGGCACCAACATCGGCGCGGCCTCTCCCGTCTCGGGCGGAGGCAAGCAGATAGAAGGCGACATGCGCAATAAGGCGATGAACGACGTGGCCGCCTTCGCGCGGGCGGTGGCCTCGCGCACGGGGCGCAATCCCGAGTGGGCCGAGAGCGCGGTGCGCGAGGCGGTCTCCGTGGATGAGGCGGAAGCACTCAGGCAAAAGGTCATCGACCTGGTGGCCGCCGACGTAAAATCTCTCCTCCTTGCGGTGCACGGCAAGGAGATACGGCTGGCGAGCGGTACCACCGTAACGCTCTCGACGCGGGGGGCGGAGCAAATTGTCCTCGAGCGCAACTGGCGCCAGAGCGTGCTCACGCTCCTGAGCGACCCCAACATCGCCTACGTCCTGATGCTGCTGGGCATGTACGGGCTGTTTTTCGAACTCTCGAACCCGGGGTCCATCCTCCCCGGCGTGGTGGGGGCCATCAGCCTTCTGCTGGCGCTCTACGCGCTGAAGGTCCTGCCCGTGAATTACGTGGGGTTGTTGTTGATGGGGCTGGCCGTCATCATGTTCTTACTGGAGATCAAGGTGGTGAGCTACGGGGGGCTGACCATCGGCGGCATCATCGCCATGACGCTCGGCTCGGTCATGCTCATCGATTCTCCCGACCCCTATCTGCAAATCAGCCTCAAGGTCATTCTGCCCGCCGTCGCGGGCACGGCCATGTTCTTCGTCTGGATCGTGGGTCTGGGGTTTCGCGCCCAGAAGGTGCGGCCCGTTTCGGGCTCGGAGGGAATGCTCGATCAAGCGGGCGTCGTCAGCGCGTTGTCCGGGGCGGGAGGCCGTGCCCAGGTGCTGGTGCACGGCGAGATATGGCTGGCAGACGCCGCCGAGCCGCTCGAGGTCGGCGACAGGGTGCGCGTGGTATCCGTGGAAGGTCTCAGGCTGCGCGTCGAAAAGGAGGAGGGTGCATAGATGAACCTGAGTTTGATAGTCGCCGCCATTATCGTGATGCTGTTTTTCTTCTCCGCCATCCGCGTCCTGAATGAATACGAGCGCGGCGTCATCTTCAGGCTGGGGCGCTTCTACTCCACCAAGGGGCCGGGCATCATCATCGTCTTGCCGCTGATCGACCGCATGATTCGCGTGGGACTGCGGCTGGTGACGATGGACGTGCCGCCCCAGGACATCGTGACGCGCGACAACGTGTCGGTGAAGGTGAACGCCGTCGTCTACTTCCGCGTGCTGAACCCCGAGCGCGCCATCATCGAGGTGGAGGACTTCCTCTACGCCACGGGTCAGTTGAGCCAGACGACGCTCCGGAGCGTGCTCGGCCAGATGGAGCTGGACGATTTGCTCTCCGAACGCGAGAAGATCAACAGCCAGCTGCAGGAACTCCTCGACCTCGCTACCGATCCCTGGGGCATCAAGGTGACGAACGTCGAGCTCAAGCACGTCGACCTTCCCAGCGAGATGCAGCGCGCCATCGCCCGCCAGGCCGAGGCCGAGCGCGAGCGCCGCGCCAAGGTCATCCACGCCGAGGGCGAATATCAGGCGAGCGAGCGCCTCGCCTCCGCCGCCAACAACATTGCCACGGCCCCCGGCGCGCTCCAGCTGCGCTTTTTGCAAACGCTCTCCGAGGTGGCGACCGAGAACAACTCGACCGTCATCTTCCCCCTGCCGCTCGACTTGGTGCGTCCCTTCCTCGAGGCGGGCGCGAACGAAGCGCCCCGGCAAGGATAGCGGCGCGCGAACGCGCGCGCGGATGTTTGCGCACAAGCCCCTGTAGTGGCGATGCCCCGCTGCGTCCTTGCGCCGGACCGTCTGCGTCCGCGCTCACCAGCGGTTGAAGGGGCGCTCCGGTTCCCGGGGCGGGTCGAACTCGCCCCAAACGCCGCGCCGATACGCCTTGGCGATGCTCTCCGCCTCTATCAACTGCCTGCGGTAGCGCACGTTGGGGTGCTTGACGAGGGCGCGGCCCAGCCCCCGCAGCACCATGAGCACGTTCACGTGTGCGCCGTCTTTGAGAAAGACGTAGTAGAGGGGCTGTCCGTATTCGTCCACGGGTTTTTTGTCGATTTCAAGACCCACGACGCGGTTTTCGAGCAAGCGCTTGAGCACCGCGCGCGCCTGCGCTGCGCCGGGTGCGCCGGGAGCGGGAGCGGCCACGCCGATCAGGGCGGCTCGCAGCCCCCCGCCGAGTTGGAAGCTGGCTCCGTCGTAGACTTTGGTGACGTGCGCGTTGAGGCGCTTTGCGCGCTCCTGGGCGAGGGCGGGCGTGCCGGGGAGGCCGAGGAGCATGAGCAGACAAAGGAGTCGGGCCGTTTTGCGCATCGCCGCCTCGCCGGGTTCGTGCGTTTCGCAGGCAGGTGCTCGCGTCTATAGAGCGCATGATACCACAGCTGCGCGCGGGGAGGCCGGGGGAGAACCTGCGCGTGTCGATACGATAGCAACCCCTTTCGTTGCGGCGTGCGCCGCCTTGGCCCTACAATGGCGCATCGTTTCGGGCATGACGGCGGTTTGGCCTCTGGGCAGGGCGGAAAATGGTGAGCGTGGCGACGTTGCAGGAAGGCGAGCGCTTCGATGCGTTTTTCAGAATCAAGGAGTACGGCGCGCGCGTGAGCCGGGCGGGCAGGGAGTATCTCGACCTATCGCTCGAGGACGCAACGGGCGAAGTGCCCGCCAAGGTCTGGGAGCCCGCCAACCAGGTGGTGGACGCGGTGGAGGCGGGCGACTTCGTCAAGGTGCGCGCCGTGGCGGAGAATTATCAGGATCGCCTGCAGCTGCGCGTGGAGCGCATCCGCCGCGTGAGCGATCAGGACCACGAGAGCGGCTTTCGCCGCGAGGACTGCGTGCCGTCCACCCCCTACGACGTCGACGTCATGTGGGAAGAAGCGAAGCGCATCGCCGCGGCGCGCCACCCGCTCGTGGCCGCCTTCCTCACCGCCATACTGAACGCGTATGAGGAGAAGTTCCGCGAGTGGCCCGCCTCCCAGCGGATTCACCATCCCTACCTGGGCGGGTTGCTCGAGCACACCCTCTCTGTGACGAAGACGTGCCTCTACCTCGCGGAGAAGTACGACGTGTCGAAGGACCTCCTCGTCGCGGGCGCACTCCTGCACGACGTCGGCAAGTTCGAAGAGCTCTCCACCGAGGGCGCCACGCACTACACCGCCGCGGGCCGCCTGCTCGGCCACGTGGTGCTGGGGCGCGACGTCGTGCGCGACTGGGGGCGGCGCGCGGACGTTCTCCCCGAAGGGGAGGAGCTGCCCGCGGATTTTCTCCTCCACCTCGAGCACCTCATTCTCTCCCACCAGGGACAGCCCGAGTGGGGCACGGTGAAAGTGCCCATGTCCGCCGAAGCGTTACTGCTCCACTATGCCGACGACATGGATGCGAAGGTCAACCTGCTCCAGCGCGCCGTGGCGGCCTCCCGGGGGGAGGGGGAGTTTACGGAGAGAAGCCACGTCATGGCGCGCGCGTTTTATAAGGGCGGCCCGCCCCTGCCGCCCGCGGAGCCGGGCGATGACTGAGAACGCGCGCTCGATAATGAACGCGCAGACGAGGCGCATCGTCATGCTGGCGGTGGACCACGGCTATTTCCAGGGGCCGACCTCAGGGCTGGAAGAACCCGCGAAGACTCTCACGCCTCTCTTGCCGCATTGCGACGCCATCAGCCCGACGAAGGGCGTCTTTTTGCACTGCGTGCCGCCGGAGAGTGCGACGCCCGTCGTCCTGCGGGCTTCGGGCGGCAACGCCATCGTCTATTCCGACCCGGTGGAGCTTGAGCGCGAGGTGCGCGCCCGCGGAGCGGGTATGGAGGATGAGGGCGCCCTCGCCGCCCTGCGTGCGCAGGTGGCCGAGGACATCGTGAACCGCGAGCTCTCGAACGAGGGCATCACCGTCTCGGCGGCAGAAGCCGCGCGCCTGGGCGTGGCGGGCGTGTCGGTGTCGATATACGTGGGCGCGCGCTACCAGAAGCAATCCATCCTGAATCTCGCGCGCATGAGTGATGAGGGACGCGCGGCGGGCCTGCTCGTCCTGGGCATCACCGCGGTCGGCAAGGAGATGACGCGCGACGCGCGCTACCTCGGCCTCGCCGCGCGCATCGCGGCGGAGCACGGGGCCGACGTCGTCAAGACCTACTACTGCGAGGGGTTCGAGAAGGTGGTGCGCGGCTGCTTCGCGCCCATCGTCATCGCGGGCGGCAAGAAGGTGCCCGAACGCGAGGCGCTCGCGTTTTGCCGCCGCGCCATCGACGCGGGCGCGGCGGGTGTGGACATGGGCAGAAACATATTCCAGAGCGAACGCCCCCTCGCCATGCTCCGCGCGGTGCGCGGCGTGGTGCACGACGACCTCACTCCCGACGCCGCCTACGAGATGTTCCGCGACCTGGGCGCGGCCTCCCCGCGCACCTGAACGCAGGCGAGCCGTACATGCCCGAAACGCGCGCCGCCATGCGGGCGGCAGTCTACTACCGAAACGACGACGTGCGCGTGGAGGAGGTTCCCAGGCCGCGCGCGGGTACGGGCGAGCTGCTCATACGCACGCGCGCCTCTGGCATCTGCGGCAGCGACGTGATGGAGTGGTACCGCGTCAAGACCGCACCCCGCGTGCTGGGCCACGAGGTGGCGGGCGTCGTGGTCGAGGCGGGTGCGGGGGTGGAGGCGTTTCGCACGGGCGATCGCGTCTGCGTTACCCACCACGTGCCCTGCAACTGCTGCGACTATTGCCTGCGCGGGCACCACACCGCCTGCGCCACGCTCAAGCGCACCCATTTCGACCCCGGCGGCTTCGCCGAGTTCATCCGCATACCGGCCATCAACGTGGCGAGCGGGACGTTCCGCCTCCCCGATGAAGTTTCCGACGAGGCGGCCGTGTTCGTCGAACCGCTCGGCTGCGTCCTGCGCGGCTGGCGCGGCTTCCGGATGACGCCGGGGCTGAGCGTCCTGGTGGTGGGAAGCGGCATGTCCGGGCTGTTGCACGTACAACTCGCCCGCGCTTTGGGGGCGGGGCGCATATTCGCGGCGGATATAGAACCGTATCGTCTCGAGGCCGCGGCGCGCTTCGGTGCGCATCCCCTCTCCGCGCGAGAGGACGTGGCCGCGGCTTTGCGCGCGGCGAACGAGGGGCGCCTTGCGGACCGCGTCGTGCTGTGCGCGGGCGCACCCGCCGCTCTCGATACGGCACTGGCCTGCGCGGCACCCTGCGGCGTCGTGCAGTTGTTCGCCCCCACGCCGCCCGACCACCGCCCACAGATGGACTTGCACCGCATCTGGAGCGAGCAAATCGCCCTCACCACCACCTACGGCGCAGCCCCGCTCGATTTGCAAGAAGCCCTGGCGATGATTCGCCACCGCCGCGTCGAGGTTGAGGAGATGATTACCCACACACTCCCCCTCGCCGACGCCCAGGAGGGTTTTCGCCTCGTCGCCCGCGCGGGCGCATCCCTCAAGGTGGTGCTTCGGCCGTGAGGGGGAAATTTGCGCAACTCCATGGAGGCTGAACATGGCTCTTTTTCTCGGATACGATCCCGGCGGTAAGGATAAAAATGGTGTCGTTGCGGTTGAAATCGATGAGGATGGAAGCCTCGCGGGAGAGCCTGAGCATAAAGTTTTGTGTGATGCCGACGAGGTGCGAGACTGGCTGGATGGTTACCTTTCGGCCAAGGCGATAGGGATTGATACGCTACTTGCCTGGTCTTTCCGAGGCCGTCGCGATTGCGATGATGCACTCCGCGAGCGTTATAAAAAACACGGGCAAACCGTTGTCCAGCAGAATTCTCTTTATAGTGCAATGACGCTCAACGGCGCCCTCGTTGCCCTGGCTGCCCGGGATCGTGGGCTTCCACTCATCGAAAGCCACCCGAAACTTCTCCTCAAGGCAAACCTGCTTCCCGGCGACCTGGTTGCTCGCCACAAAAAGTTGAAGAGGGAATACGCTCAAAGAGACCACGTGGCCGATGCGCTTGTCGCCGCATGGTGCGCCTCCCGGTGGCATTTCAAACGTTGGCGAGTGAACCTTTACGAGGCGTTTGGCGACTCCAAGGCGTTGCACTTTCCGGCGGGAGACGCCTGCTATCCATGGCCGGAGGCGGTGCCCTGCCCGGACTGACTTCGTCTTGTCCGTAGGAGGGGTGAATCTTGCGCGGACATACGGGAAGGAATAAAATTTCGTCGAAGCTTGAGGTACGTGGGCAGCAACCCTATTTTATATGAGCGCTTTCATTCATATTTCATAATGATAACGCAAGGGAGAGAAGGTCATGACGGAGTTTGAAGCGGCGTCGCTGTTGTTCTACGCAATACAGTGCCTGCTCATCTGGACGGGCATCAGGCAGATGGGGCGCGCCTCGGAAAGGCGCGAGAAGGCGGAGACGCAGCGCCACGAGGAGCTGATGAGTTCCATGGCGCGCGCTTACGAAGCGAATGAAAGAGAGGGAGCACGCCGCCACGAGGAGACGATGGTCTCTCTTAAGGCGATGATCGCATCCTTAACGGCCATGACCGAGAAGATGGCGCGATCGTAGCCTCCACTCCCGCCGGCGCATCGCGGCCTCCGTCCTTTGAGGGACGGGGGCTTTTTTTGCTTCTACTCCTCCACCGGGTGGTAGGTGAGTTCGTCCGCGTCGGGGAAGTCGTCCCCGCTGAGGGGATCGTCCGCATCCGCCGAAAAATCCTCCCCGCCCCCGATCGCTTCTTCCTCATACACGGAATCGGGCGGTTCGCCCCCTGCGTAGTGGGCGTCGTCGCCCATCGTGTCTTCTTCTGTGGCCGGGGCGGGGGCCGGCGCGGGGAGGGGCGGGCGGTTCGCCTCGCGGCGGATGCGCTCGGGCAGGCCGCTCCACCGCTGGCGCACGCGTGCGTTGCCCACCGCGATGCCGAGTGCCTTCTTCGTCCCGACGAGCACGACGAGCCGCTGCGCGCGCGTGAGGGCAGTGTAGACCAGGTTGCGCTGCAGCATCGGGTAGTGCTGGGTGTGAAGCGGTATGACGACGGCGGGGTATTCGCTCCCCTGGCTCTTGTGGACGGTGATGGCGTAGGCGTGCACCACCTCATCGAGGGCGGAGCGCGTGTAATCGACGAGGCGCGCGTCGAAGGCCACGCGAATGCCGCCCTCCTCGGTCGAGACGCTGCGCACGACGCCGATGTCGCCGTTGAACACGTCCTTCTCGTAGTTGTTGCGCACCTGGATGACCTTATCCCCGGTGCGGAACGCCCGCCCTCCGCTCTGAAGAGCAGTGCCGCCCGCGGGGTTGAGCGTCTCCTGGAGGCGTCCGTTGAGGCTTTGTACGCCGAGTACGCCGCGCTGCATGGGGGAGATGACCTGTACGTCCTTTATCGGGTCGAGGCCGAAGCGTTCGGGAATGCGCTCGCGGCACAGTTCGACGAGTAAGTCCGCGCAGCGCTCCGCCTCGCTCTCCTCGATGAAGTAATAGTCGAGCGGCGCGCCGTCTGCCCCCGGCTTGCCGCCGCGGGGCATCTCGCCGCGGTTGACGCGGTGGGCGTTCTCGACGATGAGGCTCTCACTCGATTGGCGAAACACTTCCTTAAGCCGCACCACTTTGGGGGTTTCGGAGGCGATGACGTCGCCCAGCACGTTGCCGGGACCCACCGAGGGGAGCTGATCCACGTCGCCCACCATCACGAGCGTCGCCGCGTCGGGCACCGCGCGGAGCAGATGCGCCGTCAGGTGCACGTCGAGCATCGAGGCTTCATCCACGATCATGACGTCGGCGGTCAGGGGATTTTCCGCGTCGCGCGTGAAGCCGCCCGCGTGCCAGCTGAACTCGAGCAGCCTGTGTATGGTGCCTGCCTCGTGTCCCGTCACCTCAGAGAGCCGCTTGGCCGCCCGGCCCGTGGGCGCGCCGAGCACGACCTCGAGGCCGAGTTTCGCGTAGAGGCTCGTTACGGCGCTCACGATGGTCGTTTTGCCCGTACCGGGGCCGCCCGTTACGACGAGCACCTTATCGGTGAGCGCGCCCTCTATCGCGGCTCCCTGCGCCTCGTTGGCCACGCCGCCCTCGAGTGCGCGCCGGGCGAGGGCGCGCAGACGCTCGGTGGTGTTGGCCCCCGGTGCGCCCTCACCCCGCAGGGCGGTTTGCAGGCGCGCCTCATCCCGCGGGCTCTGGATGAGCGTCGCCAGGCGGCGGGCGACCTCGCACTCGGCCGCGTAGAGCGGGCGCGCGTAGACGCGCTTGTTCGCGGAGGAGGAGAGGTTTTCGCTCAGGTGGGCCGATTCGATGACCAGCGAGCCGCCCTTGCCCAGACCGTCCAGGGTCGCGGCCAAGGCGTCCTCTTCCGTCTCGAGCATCTCGGCGGCGGCCTCGACCAAATCGGCGTAGGGCAGGAAGGAGTGCCCCTCCTGCTCGGCGAGTTGGTTCAGCACGTAGAAGGCGCCGGCCTCGAGCCGCGCGGGGGCGTCGGCGGGAATTCCCAGACGGCGGGCGATGCGGTCCGCACTCTTGAAGCCCACGCCGTGAATCTCCGCCGCCAGTCGATAGGGGTCGCCGCGCACCACCTGAATGGCGTTCGCGCCGTAGGTTCTCAGAATCTTCTCCGACAAATGGAGCGGAACGTCGTATTGCCGCAGGAAGAGCATGATCTCCTTGACCTCGCTCTGGCTCTTCCAGCTCTCCACGATGCTCTCGAGCTTCTTCGCCCCCAGGCCGTTCACCTCCTGCAAGCGTTCGGGTTGGTTGTCGAGCACGTCGAGTGATTTCTCGCCGAAATGCTCGACGATGCGCCGGGCCAGGGCGGGGCCGATGTTCTTGATGATGCCCGAGGCGAGGTATTTCTCGATGCCCTCAAGCGTGGTGGGCGGCAGGGGGTTTGCGCTTTGTGCGTGAAACTGGCGGCCGAAGCGGGGATGCTCCTTCCAGTCTCCCGCGAAGCGCACGCGCTCGCCCTCGCGGATGGAGGAGAGGTGGCCCACCACGGCCACGCGCGCGAAATCCGCGTTGTCGGGCTGTACGAGCAGCACGCTGTAGCCCGTGTCCTCGGCGCGAAAGCGAATCCGCTCCACCGTGCCGACGAGCTCGCCGCCATCTGCCGGAAACAGTCGCCCCTGGGGGGGCTGTGCTGCGGGGCGGCGTGTTGCGGGCTTGCGCGTCATGGGTCGTTCCTGCTCGTTTCGGGGCGGGCGGTGTTGCGGCTGCTTAGGATTAGGCGCCTCTCTCGTGCGCCTTCGCTTCGTTCCAAAGGGCTTCGAGCTCCTCGGGCGATACCTCCTCGGGCGAGAGCCCCCTGGTGCGCAGGGCGTCTTCTATGTGGTGAAAGCGCGCGGTGAAGCGCGCGACGGCGGCGCGGGCCGCACCCTCTGCATTCACGCCGAGTTTGCGGGCGAGGTTCACGGCGGCGAAGAGAAAATCGCCCATCTCCTCCTCGAGTGCCTGCGCGTCGCCCGTGCGCATCGCCGCTCCGAGTTCCGCCCATTCCTCCTCCACCTTGTCTGCCGCCCCCGCGGCGTCGGGCCAGTCGAACCCCACGCGCGAGGCCTTTCCCTGAAGCCTCTGGGCGCGCTGTAAGGCGGGCATGGCGGCCGGCACGCCGTCGAGAATGGAGGCGGCCTCGTTCTTCGCCCCGGAGCGGACCTTCCTCTTGTTGATCTCCCAGTTCCTGAGCACCTCGCCGCTGGTGTCGGCCGGGGTGTCCCCGAACACGTGGGGGTGGCGGTCGACCATCTTCTGGGCGAGGGCGCGGGCCGTTTCGTCGGCGTCGAAAAGCCCTTGTTCCTCGGCGAGGCGGCAGTGAAAGAGCACCTGGAGGAGCAGGTCGCCCAACTCCTCTTTCAGCATGTCGGGGTCGCCCGCCTCGACGGCCTCCATCACCTCGTAGGCTTCTTCGACGAGGTAGGGCTTGAGGGTGTGGTGGTCCTGTTCCCTGTCCCAGGGACAGCCGTCGGGCGCCCGGAGGCGGGCCATCACCTCCACGGCGCGCTCGAAACCGCTTTTCTTCTCGCTCAAGGCGCACCTCACGTGCGGGGAATTCCGGCGCACCGAAGTATACGCGCAACCCCCGGTGCGGGCAACGAGGCGGGTTGCGGCGGGGCGGCCGGCCCCGCCCGAGGCGCTCGGTTCCTACAAAGGGGTTTTAGCCCATGATATAGGATGATTTGCACGTGCAGACACAAAATATTGTGGTTTGCGCTTGACATATCGCGCCAAATGATGGAAATTGCACTTTTGACGGCCCATGAGGAATTTCCCATGCAACGAACCTCACGCATACGCGTCTTGCCCGAGGCGCTCGCCAACCAGATAGCCGCGGGCGAGGTGGTGCAGCGCCCCGCATCGGTTTTGAAGGAACTCCTCGAGAACAGCATCGACGCAGACGCCGCGCGGGTGGAGATCGATCTCGAATCCGGCGGGGCGTCGCGCGTGCAGGTGGTGGACGACGGCTGCGGCATGGGCGCTGACGACGCGCTGTTGTGCCTGGAGCGCCACGCGACGAGCAAGATAGCGACGGATGCGGACTTGGGCAGCGTCACCACCCTGGGCTTTCGGGGCGAGGCGCTGCCGAGCGTCGCGGCGGTCTCGAAGATGACCATCACTACCAGAAGGCCGGAGGATGCCCTCGGCGTGGAGGTGCGCGTGGAGGGCGGAAGGGTAAAGCGCGTAACCGAGATGGGGGCACCCGCGGGCACCCGGATGGAGGTGCGCTCCCTGTTCTACAACGTGCCCGCGCGGCGCAAGTTTCTCAAGAGAAGGGAAACGGAGCTGGCCCGCTGCCTGGAGGTGGCCCACCAGGCGGCGATGGCGAACCCCGGAGTCGCCTTCGTCCTGCGCCACGGCAAGCGAGTGCTGCTCGACGTGGACGCCTCGGCAGACGCCCGCAGCCGCGCGGCGGAGCTCGTGGGTGCGGCTGCCGCGGAGCATTTGCTGGAAATTCCGCGCGCAGCATCCGGCGAGATGACGTTCGGCGGCTGGGCGGGTGCGCCGAGTCTGCACCGCTCCACGCGCGACGCGCAGTATCTGTTCGTGAACGGGCGCCCCATTCGGGATCGCCTCTTCGTCCACGCGGCGTATGCGGCCTACAGAAGCTTTATGCCGGTGAAGCGGCATCCCGTCTTCATCCTGTTTCTCGACATGCCGCCCGGGGACGTGGACGTGAACGTCCACCCCGCCAAGCAGGAGGTGCGCTTTCGCTTCGCCCCGGGCGTCTACGAACTGGTGCGCGAGAGCGTGGCCGCCGTCCTGGGGGCGCGGCCCGAGCCGAGGAGGAGTTTTGCCCCGCCGGGCCGCGTGGCGCCCGACTACGCACGCGCGGGCGGCGCGCAGACGGCGGATGCTCCCCGCTCGCCCGCACTGGTGAGCGGCGGGGGATACTTCGGCGGGCAGACGCCTGCCCCCGCCGGGCCGCCCCCGGTCGCGCCTCCCCCCGTGGATGCGCAGCAGCAAGAGGCGCCCGCACCTTTTGCGCGCATGCTGGAGCCACCCCATCCCGCCGACCCCGTGGTGCTCTCCGAGTGCCGCTACCTCGGCCAGTGGGAGCAATGTTTCCTGCTGTTCGCCTCTCCGCAGGGGCTCGTGCTCGTCGACCAGCACGCCGCCCACGAGCGGGTGCTCTACAACCGGTTTCGCGATCAGTTCCGCGAAGGCCGCGTGGAGAGCCAGGCTTGTCTAGTGCCCGAGGAGGTTCGCCTCAGACCCGAGGAGGCGCTGGTCATCGAGGCGCACCACGACGATTTGCTGCGCTCGGGCTTCGAGCTCGAAAGCGCGGGGCCGGGCGCATACCACGTGCGCGCCGTACCCGCCCTCCTGGCGGACAGGGACCCCGCGGGGGCGGTGCGCCGCATCGTCGAGAGTCTGGCGGAGGTCGAAGGCCCGGTGAGTTTTGCCGATCTGATAGACGGCATCATTGCGCGGATGAGCTGCCGCGGCGCGGTGAAGGCGGCCCGGGCCATGCGCTCCGAGGAGGTGGCCGCTCTGGTCGCCGAGCTGGAGAAGACGCCGGGCCGGTGGACTTGCCCGCACGGGCGGCCCATCATGCTGGTCATGGGCGCGGAGCCCGTGCGGAGACGCTTTTTGCGCACCTGAGCAGGCTGCGCGGCGGCGGGGAGTGCGCTGCTTGACACCACTGCGTGCGCGCAACAAAATGGGGGGCAGGAAAACGCGGAGCCGTCGGGGAGGGTTTTTGATGGCGCATCCTCTGGAGGAAGCCTCCCATTCGCGCTTTTTGGCCCGCGTCGCCGCCTGCAGGCGGCGGTCGGTTCGTTTGTTGCGCCCGCGCACCCATCGTCTTTCGGGCGAGAGGGTGGCGGGCGTTTTCCGTATGCATCGCCGCACACGATAGCCGGGAGCCGCCGCTCGTTTCGCCTCGTTCCAGGGAGTCGCGACACAGATGTTCAACGCTCCGATAGAAGAAGCCTACACCTTCGACGACGTGATGCTGCTGCCCGCGCGTTCCGACGTACTGCCCAAGGACGTCGACCTCGCCACGCGCCTGTGCGAGGAGATAGAGCTGGGCATTCCGCTCCTGAGCGCGGCCATGGACACGGTGACCGAGTCGGGTCTGGCCATCGCCCTGGCCCAGCAGGGCGGGCTGGGCGTGGTGCACCGGAGCATGTCGATCGAGCGCCAGGCGGCCGAGGTGGACCGCGTGAAGCGCTCGGAGAGCGGCATGGTGACCGAGCCCATCACGATGCGGCCCGACCAGAAGATACGCGAGGCGCTCGAGGTCATGCAGACCTACCACATCTCGGGCGTGCCCATTACCGAGGGAGAGCGGCTGGTGGGCATTCTCACCAACCGCGACGTGCGCTTCGAGACGAACCTCGACAGGCCGGTCGCCCAGTTGATGACGCGCGAGGACCTCGTCACCGCCCCCGTCGGGACGACGCTCGACGAGAGCAAGGGGATGCTCCACCAGCACCGCATCGAGAAGCTGCTCGTCGTGGATGAGGACTTCAACCTGAAGGGCCTCATCACCCTCAAGGACATCGAGAAGGTGCGCCGCTACCCCAAGTCGGCGAAGGACGAGCTCGGGCGTCTGCGCGTGGCGGCGGCGGTGGGCGTTGCCGCGGACATGCGCGAGCGCGTAGCCGCCCTTGATGAGGCGGGGGCGGACCTCCTGGTCGTCGACAGCGCGCACGCCCACTCCGAGCGGGTGTTGCGGGCCGTCGAGGAGATCAAGAACGAGTGGCCCGACGTGCGGGTTCTGGCGGGCAACGTGGCCACGGCGGAGGGCACGCGCGACTTGATCGCGCGGGGTGCGGACATGGTAAAGGTCGGCATCGGGCCGGGCTCCATCTGCACGACGCGCGTGGTGGCGGGCGTGGGCGTGCCCCAGCTTAGCGCGGTGGCGAACTGCGCGGCGGCAGCAAAGCCCCACGGCGTCAAAATCGTCTCAGACGGCGGCATCAAGTACTCGGGCGACATCGTCAAGGCCCTCGCCGCCGGTGCGCACGCCGTGATGGTGGGCAGCCTGCTGGCGGGCGTGGAGGAGAGCCCGGGCGAGCGGGTGCTGTACCAGGGCAGAAGCTACAAGGTCTATCGCGGCATGGGGTCGGTCGGTGCGATGAGCAACGGCAAAAGCCGGGATCGCTACTTCCAGGACGCGCAAAACGGCTACCCCTCGACCGAGGAGGAGCACGCCTTCAGCGACTCGAAGCTCGTGCCCGAGGGCGTGGAGGGCAGGGTGCCCTACAAGGGGCCGCTCTCGGCCACCGTCTACCAACTCATGGGGGGCGTGGCGGCGGGAATGGGATACACGGGCTGCCGCAGCCTGCGGGAGTTGCGCGAGAAGGCCCGGTTCGTTCGCATCACCTCGGCGGGTCTCACGGAAAGCCACGTACACGACGTGTTCATCACGCGCGAGTCGCCCAACTACCAGCGCGATTGACGCCCCGTGCGGCCGCGGCCGCGCGGATTCCGGCGATGGAGGAAGAAGGGCGGTTCGCCCGCTTCACGATGATGCGCGATCACATACTCATCCTCGACTTCGGCTCCCAGTACACGCAGCTCATCGCCCGGCGCGTGCGCGAGCTGAACGTGTATTGCGAAATTCACCCCTGCACCCGCGACTGGCGCACACTGGCGGGGGAGCAGACGCGCGGGGTCATCCTCTCGGGCGGGCCGATGAGCGTGTATGAGGCCGACGCCCCCACCCTCGACCCCGCCCTGCTCGCGGGCGACCTGCCCGTGCTGGGCATCTGCTACGGCATGCAGCTCATGACGCACCTGCTCGGCGGCAGCGTCGGTGCGCAGCGCAAGCGCGAGTACGGGCGCGCGGAGCTGGTGGTGGACGAATCGACGGGCATCTTCGAGGGCTCTCCGGGCGTGGAGACCGTCTGGATGAGCCACGGCGAC
The DNA here is from genome assembly GCA_965221655.1 of bacterium. Taxonomy (GTDB): domain Bacteria; phylum UBA8248; class UBA8248; order UBA8248; family UBA8248; genus Bin107. Next base: position 122,847 of record OZ244906.1, read on the forward strand.
GCGATAGACGCACCGCCTCCCGGCTACAGGCCGCTCGCGCACTCGAACGGCTCGCCCGTGGCGGCGATGATGTCCGACGACGGGCGCCGCTACGGCATACAGTTTCACCCCGAGGTGGTCCACACTCCGCGCGGCAAGGAGATTCTGCGCAACTTCGTGCTAGGGGTATGCGGATGCGCGGGCGATTGGACGATGCGCTCTTTCGTCGATGAGGCGACAGACCGCATCCGTGAGCAGGTGGGCAGGGAGCGGGTGATATGCGGCCTCTCGGGCGGCGTGGATTCCGCCGTGACGGCGATGATCGTGAAAAAGGCGGTGGGGGATCGCCTCACCTGCATTTTCGTGGACAACGGCTTGCTCAGAAAGAACGAGGCCGAGGAGGTGGTGGCCACCTACGGCCCGCGCCTCTCGCTGGTGCACGTGGACGCGGGCCAGGAGTTTCTGGGCGCGCTGCGCGGGGTAACGCACCCTGAATCGAAGCGCAAGAAAATCGGCGAGCTCTTCATCCGCGTGTTCGAGCGCGAGGCGCGCAAGTTCGGCGACGCCAAATTCCTCGCCCAGGGGACGCTCTATCCCGACGTGATCGAGAGCGTCTCGTTCACGGGCGGCCCCTCGGTCACCATCAAGAGCCACCACAACGTGGGCGGGCTGCCCTCCTACATGCGGCTCGCACTCGTCGAGCCCTTGCGCGAACTCTTCAAGGACGAGGTGCGCGAAGCCGGCGTGGAGCTCGGCCTGCCGCGCGAGATGCTCTGGCGCCACCCGTTTCCCGGCCCCGGCCTCGCCGTGCGCGTCCTGGGCGAGGTGACCCCCCGCCGCGTGGAAACCCTCCAGGAGGCGGACGCTATTTTCATCGAGACGCTGCGCGCCCACGGCTTCTACGACGAGGTGTGGCAGGCGTTCGCCGTGCTCCTGCCCATCCAGACCGTGGGCGTCATGGGCGACGCGCGCACCTACGAGAACGCCCTGGCGCTTCGGGCCGTCACCAGCGTGGACGGGATGACGGCGGACTGGGCGCGCCTGCCGCCCGATTTGCTCGCCGAAGCCTCCTCGCGCATCATCAACGAAGTGCACGGCGTCAACCGCGTAACCTACGACATCTCCTCCAAACCCCCCGGCACGATTGAGTGGGAGTGAGGGAAAAGGTGGCGAAGCCGCTCGTGCGCAAACGTCTCACCGCCCCACCTCCACCAGCCTGATTTCGTCCACGTCGAGTACCGAGGTGCGCGCGGTGCCCGGCGTTTTGCGGCCCGGCCTGTAGATGCCGATCTTGAGATGGGGTGCGCCGCACGGAACGGAAGAGCGGATGAGGAGGCCGCCGCCGGTGATTCTCCTGCCGTCCACGTGCAGGGCGTAGCGGGCCTGCTCGACGTTGAAGGCGAGGCGCACCTCCACCCAGCGGCCGCGGATGTCGCGCACGTCGAGGGCGTCGCCGAGTTTTCCCCTGTGGAGGCGGAACATGGCCGCAGGCCCCACCCGGCAGCCCGCGGCGCTTTGGTGGATTTGCAAAAAACTCTCGCGTTCGTGAATGAAACCGCGGGCGAAGCGCGCACGAAACGCGAGGCGGTAGTTTGCGTTCGCGCGCAGGCTGTGTGTTTGCTTTATCTCCGCGCGCTCCCACCAGGGTGCGCCGTGGCGGGCGTAGGCGTCGGAGCGGCAGCCGCCGACCCGGCCGTCTTTGAGCGTGAAGCGCAAAAATCTGCGGTCTGCCTCCCGCACCCAACGGATGGCGGCGGGGGCGACGGCGCAGTTTTCGTAGAAGGCGAGGTTCCAGTCCGCGTCGCGGTAGAGAGGGCGCGCACCCGTCTCGAAGAACACGGGGGAGGAAGTTTTACAACCCGCCAAAAAGATCATAAGAATCAGGAGGAAAACCTTGCGCATTTCGGGCGACTCTCCTACGATGCGGATCGGGAAGGCGGTGTTCGATTGTAGACCGGGGAGCCGCCCCAGGACAGAGCGAAAACGCGGTTGCGCGCGCTCGCCCCGGCGACCTTTTACGAACCATGCCTCGTGCGCGTTTGCTTGCGTTTTTGCGGGTTTTGCGATTCGCCGCCGCGATTTCCAGGAGGGTCGGACGAAATGAACCGAAAATGGAAAATGCCCGTCTTGGTGGTTGCCGGGCTCGTGCTCGTAGGCGCGACTTTTCTCGTCTACGGCTACAACCTGGGTCTGCGGCACAGCCACGAGCACCACGCCCACCACGAGGAAGAGCAGACAGGCGAGGAGCAGGGAGCAAAGGCCGACAAGAAAGTCAGCGCATACAAGCACCACGGCCACGACGCCAAAGACCGCGGGGCGCAGGCGGCCCGAAGCCACGATATGCACCATATGAAGAAAGACGATGGCTATCAGATGCAGACGGGTCGAGCGGACGAAACACAGAAATCCCGGGGCTACGACACGAAGTCGGGCTACGCGGGGATGAAGCACGGCCACGGCATGGCCGCGAAGGTGATTCCGGCCGATTACGAGAAAGTGCCCGGCGTTGAGGTTCGCGTCGCGCGCGACACCCACGGCACAGGCGCGCTCAATCTGTATCTCGACCTCACGCACTTTCGCTTCACGCCCGAGAACGTGAACGCGGATTCGAAGATCAACGAGGGCCACGCGCACCTCTACGTGAACGGCAAGAAGGTTGCCCGGCTCTACGGCGCCGCGTATCACCTCGACAAGTTGCCGAAGGCGGAGAAGTTGAAGATTCGCGTCACGCTCAACACGAACATGCACGAAGATTTGGTCCACGACGGCAAGATGATCGAGGACGTCGTGGAGTTCGCCTTCGACCCGAACCGTACTTAAGCGTGTACGCGCCTGGCCGCCCGGGGAAGCCGCCGCCGGAGACGCAGCCTTGCTGATATGGACGCACCTGGTCCTGGCCGTGCTGGCGGTTGGTCTGGGACTGATCAACCTGGCTTCTGCCAAGGGAACGCGCAGACACCGCGTTCTCGGCTGGTGCTGGATCGTGGTGATGACGTTCGTTACGGTGCCCTCGTTCTGGATTCGCGAACTCAACGACGGCGCTTTCAGCTGGATACACCTGCTGACGGCGTGGACGATATTCTGCATGGTGGCCGCCGTCGTCTCGATACGGCGCGGACGCGTGCGTGCGCATGCGGCCTTCATGACGGGAACGATGGTCGGCGCCCTCATCGCGGGCGGGTTCGCCATGCTGCCCGGCAGGTTCATCAGCGAGATTCTGGGCTACGCCGGCTGACGTAAGAGACCGCGCCGCAACGCGGCGAAAGATGCCAAGCCCCGAGACGAGGGGTCTGCAAGAGCGACGACCGCCCCCACCGCCCCCGGGAGCAGCCATGCCTGCCGAATTCGTTCACCTGCACTTACACTCGCAGTACAGCCTGCTCGACGGCACCACGCGCATCGCCGACCTGGTGAAGCGCGTCGCCGAGCGCGGCCAGCCCGCCGTCGCACTCACCGACCACGGCAACATGTTCGGGGCGGTGAAGTTCTACGAGGCGGCGCGCAGTGCGGGTGTGAAGCCCATTGTGGGCTGCGAGGTCTACGTCGCCCCCGGCAGCCGCTTCGAGAAGGGCGGCAAGAACGGCGGGGGACGCGCCTACCACATGCTGCTGCTGGCCCAGAACCAGACGGGCTACCACAATCTGTGCGAGTTGGTGACGCGCGGTTTTACCGAGGGGATGTACTACTTCCCGCGCGTCGACCGCGAACTGCTGGCCCAGCACGCCGAGGGCCTCATCTGCACCTCCGCCTGCCTGCGCGGGGAGGTGAACGACCATCTTCTCCACGGGCGCGAGGAGGCGGCCCGCGAGGCGGCGGGCTTTTACAAGGAGCTTTTTCCGGGTCGTTATTACCTCGAACTCCAGGACCACAGCCTCGACGAGGACAAGCGCGTCATCCCCCGGGTGATCGCCCTGGCGAAAGAGATGGATTTGCCCCTGGTCGCCACCAACGACGTGCACTACCTGGACAAGGGGGATCACGGCGCCCAGGAGGTGCTCATCTGCATCCAGACGGGCAAGACCCTCACCGATCCGAACCGCATGAAGATCAAGAGCGAGGAGTTTTATCTGAAAGACGCGGCGGAGATGGAAGCACTCTTCGCCGAGGTGCCCGAAGCCCTCTCGAACACCCTCGCCATCGCCGAGCAGTGCGACTTCGATTTCGACTTCGGCGCGGCCCACTATCCCGATTTTCAGACCCCCGACGGCGCCGGCAAGAAGGAATACCTCCGCCGCAGTGCGGAGGAGGGGCTCGCGCGTCTGCTCGAGCGTTTCGGTATCGAGGGGCCAGAGGCGGAGCGCTACCGCGCGCGGCTCGAGATGGAGCTTGGGGTCATCAACAGCCAGAACTACGAGGGCTACTTCCTCATCGTGTCGGACTTCATTCGCCACGCCAAGGAGCAGGGCATTCCCGTGGGGCCGGGGCGGGGGTCGGCGGCGGGAAGCCTGGCCGCCTACGCACTGGGCATCACGGGCATCGACCCGATGAAGTATGGCCTCCTCTTCGAGCGATTTCTCAACCCCGAGCGCATCAGCCCGCCCGACGTGGACATCGACTTCTGCATGGACAGGCGCGACGAGGTAATTCGCTACGTCCAGGAAAAATACGGGCGCGACAACGTGTGCCAGATCATCACCTTCGGGAGCATGCTGGCCAAGGGCGTTCTGCGCGACGTGGGCCGGGTGATGGACATGCCCTACGGCGAGGTGGACCGCATCGCCAAGCTGGTGCCCAACGAGCTCAAGATCACCCTCGAGGACGCCATGCGCAAGGAGCCGCGCCTGCGCGACACCGTGGTGCGCGACCCCCGGGTGGGCAGTCTCATGGACACGGCGCGCAAGCTCGAGGGCAACATCCGCCACGCGGGCACCCACGCGGCGGGCGTGGTCATAGCACCCTCGAAGCTCACCGACTTCGTGCCGCTCTACCGCGCGTCGGGCGGCGAGACGATGACCCAGTTCGACATGAAGGACATCGAGGGTCTGGGTCTGCTCAAGATGGATTTTCTGGGTCTCAAGACGCTCACGGTGCTCGAGCGCGCCGTGAACCTCGTGCGCGGAGGGGGCGGGACGCTCGACCTCGAGACGCTGTCCCTCGACGACGCGGCGACCTACCGCCTGCTCTCCGAGGGCAAGACGACGGGCATCTTCCAGCTCGAGAGCCGCGGCATCCGCGAGTACCTGCGCAAGCTCGCCCCCACGACGTTCGAGGACCTGATCGCCATGGTCGCGCTCTACCGGCCCGGCCCGCTCGAGAGCGGGATGGTGGATGCGTTCATCAACCGCAAGCACGGCCGCGCCGAGATCGACTATTTCTTCGGCGAGTTGCAGCCCATCCTCGAGAGCACCTACGGCGTCATGGTGTATCAGGAACAGGTCATGCAAATCTCCAACGCCCTCTCGGGCTTCTCCCTGGCGCGCGCGGACGTGTTGCGCAAGGCGATGGGCAAGAAGAGCGCCCAACTCATGGCGGAGCAGCGCACCGACTTCGTCGAGGGGGCCGTGGAGCGCGGCCACGAGAAGCGCAAGGTCGAGTTTTTGTGGGATCAGATAGAGAAATTCGCGGGCTACGGCTTCAACAAGAGCCACAGCGCGGCCTACGCCCTCATCGCCTACCGTACGGCCTACATGAAGACCCACCATCCGCGTGAGTTCATGTCCGCACTCCTCACCTGCGACAGGGAGAACGCCGATAAGGTCATCGCGGACATCGCCGAGTGCCGCAGCATGAAGATTGCCGTTTTGCCGCCCGACGTGAACGCGAGCCACAAGGATTTTACGGTCGAGGCGGACGCCATTCGCTTCGGCCTGGCGGCGGTGAAGAACGTGGGCGGCGGGTTGGTGGACGCCGTGCTGGCCGCGCGGGGCGAGGGCGAGCCGTTTGCGGATTTGGCGGATTTTTGCAGGCGCGTGGAGCACAAGCACCTGAACAGGCGCGCCCTGGAGAGCCTCATCAAGGCCGCGGCCTTCGATTCGCTGGGCGTGGGCCGTGCACAGGCGATGGCCTCGCTGGACATCGTGCTCGAGGCGGCCGCGCGCGAGCAGAAAAGCGCGGCCGTCGGGCAGGGAATTCTCTTCGGGGAGGAAGAAGCCGTCCGCGGCGCGCTGCACCTGCCCGAGGTGATCGAGTGGGAAGACGGCGAGCGCCTCGCCAGCGAGCGCGAGGTGCTGGGCTTCTACGTGTCGGGCCATCCGCTCGACGACCACGGCGAGGTCATCGAGTGCTTCACCAACGTCGACACGCTCGGCCTCGCCGAGGTGGCGCACAACGCCAAGGTGCTCATGGCGGGCCTCATTCGCTCCTCGCGGTTGCGCACCACGCGCGCGGGGCGGCGCATGGCGAACTTCGTTCTCGAGGATCGGGTGGGTACGACGGAGATGACGCTGTTTCCCGACAAGTTCGACGCCTGCCACGAAATGCTGGAGAAAGAAGACGCCGTTCTCGTCGAGGGAAAAGCCGAGGTGTCCGACGACGGGGTGCAGGTGGTGGTGGAAAACATCGAGCCTCTGGCCGGCGTGGAGGAGCGGCGCGCGAACAGGGTGCTGGTCGCCCTCGCTCCCGATTGCCGCACGCCAAGTCGCCTCGAGTCTCTGCGCGAGGTGCTGGGCAGACACCCGGGCAACTGTGCGGTGCGCTTCACGCTGCGCTTCCCCGACCGCGACGTCGCGATCGAGGCGGGGCCGGAGTACGTCGTCGCGCCGACGGCGGAGCTCACCGCGGAAATTGGAGACCTCGTCGGCGCCGGAGCCGTGCACTTTGAGTAGTCGCACCATACGCGCGGCCTTTCTGGGCCGCATGTCGTTCGACGCAGCCTGGGACCTGCAAAAGCGCCTGTGGGCGGCGCGCGCGGAGGGCCGCCTGCGCGAGGACGTGTTTTTGTTTCTGGAGCACGACCCCGTGATGACGCTGGGCAAGGGCGGAGCCGAGGGAAACGTGCTCAGCCGCCGCTCGCCCGTGGACGGGGCGGAAGTTCCCCTCGTGCGGGTGAACCGGGGCGGCGAGGTTACCTTTCACGGCCCCGGCCAGTTGATGCTCTACGCCATTTGTGACCTGCGCGAGCGCGAGCGCGACGTGCACGTACACTGCCGGAGGCTGGAGGAGGTCTTTCGGCTCTATCTGGAAGAATGCGGACTGCGCGCCGAGCGAAGGCCGGGAAGCCCGGGCCTTTGGGTGGGGGAAGAGAAGATTCTCTCCCTGGGCGTGGGTGCGAGACGCTGGGTGACGATGCACGGGGTTTCGTTCAACGCGGCTCCCGATTTGCGCTTTTTCGGAATGATGCACCCCTGCGGCGAGGTGGGCGGACGCGCGACCTCGCTCGAGCAACTCCTCGGCGCAGCACCGCCTCTGGACGCACTCGTCCGGGAGTTGCTCCCCTTGTGTGCCGAGACGTTCGGCGCGCGCCTCACACTCGAGGCGGCGGACCTTGCAGGAGCCTTGCCCGGTGTTTCGTGAGATCTCGCACCGCATGAGCGGCAGAACGGCCCTCGTACTCGCAGGCGTCTTGTTGCTGCTCGTCTGGGCCGCGGCCGTGCAGGCGGCCTGGTGGGGAGGCTTTACGCCCCGGGCGTGGGAGCTGGTGAAAAAGGGCGGCTACACCATGATTCCCCTGGGGGTCTGCTCGGTGGTCGCCCTCATGGTGGTCATGGAGCGTCTGCTCGCTCTGCGGCGCGAGAAAATCCTGCCTGAGGATCTGATAGTCGCTTCCCGAGACCACTGGCTGCGCGGCGACTACGAGGCGGCGGCGCGCCTGTGCGCGCGGTTCGACGCTCCGCTCGCGCGCGTGTTGCAGGCCGGGCTGGCGCGGCGGCGTATGGGACTCGGCGAGATGGAGCGCGCCATGATCGGCGCGGGCCAACACGAGTCCACCGTCTTGTCGCGCAACCTGCGGGCTTTGGGCGTCATCGCCAACCTGGCGCCCATGCTCGGCCTGTTCGGCACCGTGGTGGGCATGATTCGCGCCTTCGACGTCATCAGCCGCGTGGGGACGGGGAACCCGAACCTGGTGGCCGAAGGAATCTCCGAGGCGCTCTTCACCACGGCGGCCGGCCTTCTGATCGGCATCCCCGCGCTGGCGGCGTATCACTTCTTCCGCTCGCGCGGGGGCCGCTTTTTGTTCGAAATAGAAGAGGTGGCACTCTCGCTTCTGCAGCACCTGGCCGAGAGGGCGGATGACGCGTCCGACGCGCAAAAGCCCGCGAGCGAGGATGCCTGAATGCGTTTTTTCAAGGACGAGGAAGAAGACTACAACCTCCAGCTCACCTCGCTCATCGACGTCGTTTTCCTGCTCCTCATCTTCTTTATGGTCTCCACCTCGTTCGTGGACTTCACCCGCAGGATAGACATCCAGCTGCCCGAGTCGGAATCGGGCATCGCCGTCGAGGAGAAAAAGCCCTTTCTGGTGGAGGTCGGCGTGGAGAAGCGCATCGCCTTGAACGGCGAGACCATAGCGCTCGACGCCCTGCGCGGCGCGCTGGAGGCGGGCGTTCGGAGCGGGAAGTTCAAGCCCTCCCTGACCATCAAGGCGGACAAACGGCTCGATTACGGCTACGTGGTGCGGGTGATGGGCGTCATCTCCCAGGCGGGGGTGCGCGATCTCTCCCTCGCCATGAAATAGGCTTTGCCCGGAGCCGCGCGCATGAACCGCAGACGAGCCGACTCCGTTGTCTCCATGCCCGGCGAGGGCGGGGCGAGGACACGCGTCCTCTTGCTTCGCCACGGAGCGGCGGAGGGGTCCCAAGAGGGGTTTTTCTACGGCAGCACCGACGTGGCGCTCCTGCCCGAGGGGAAAGAACAGGTGCGCGAGGCGGCGGGGCGCGTGCGCGAGTGGCTGCTTGCGGGCGAAACCACGCTTCTTGCCAGCCCGCTGGCGCGCGCCCTGGGGACGGCGGAGATTCTCGCGGACGCGCTGGGTCTCGCCGCACAGCCCGGCGTCGTACCCGGCCTTGCCGAACTCCACCTGGGCGAGTGGGAGGGGGAGAGCCACGCGAGCCTCATGCGCAAGGACCCCGAGGGGTTGCGGGCGCATTACGCGAATTTTGCGCACTCCCGCCCGCCCGGCGGCGGGGAATCGCTCGAGGACCTGGCGGCGCGGGTGTTGCCCGCGTTTCGAGAAGCCTGTGCCGGGGCGGGGGGTGCGAACCTCCTCATCGCCGCCCACGCGGCGGTGAACCGAGTAATTCTGTGCGACGCCCTGGGTGCGCCGCTGGGGAGCTTCTTTCGGCTGGAGCAGGATTTTGCGGCGCTGAACGTCATCGACCTGGGCGGGAGCGCGCCCCTGGTGCGCGCGATGAACCTGTGAGGGTGCTTTACGTCCCCGAAAATTTTGCGGGAACCGGTTGACATCTCCCTGCCGGATGGGGTTTATATACCACTTCGTTTTTCGTCGGGGAGGCGTTCCCCGGCACCAGGAAAGAAAAGAGAGCCGATGAGAATGTACCAAAAGACGCCTTCCCTCTCGAAGGAGAAGGCGAACGCGCAGCGCGGCTGGGTGCTGGTCGACGCGAAGGATCAGACGCTGGGGCGTCTTTCCACGCGCGTGGCGACGCTTTTGCGCGGCAAGCACAAGCCCGACTGGACGCCCCACGTCGACAACGGCGAGTACGTCGTCGTCATCAACGCCGAGCGCGTCCTGCTCACGGGCCGCAAGCTGACCGAGAAGAAGTATTACCGCCACTCCGGCTACCCGGGCCACCTCAAGGAGGTGAGTGCGGGGCGTTTGCTGGAGACGCACCCCGAGCGGGTGGTAGAGCACGCCGTGCGCGGCATGTTGCCCAAGAACAAGCTGGGCCGCGCCCTGCTGCAAAAGCTCAAGGTCTACGCAGGCGACAAACATCCGCACGAGGCGCAGCGCCCCGAAGCGGTTCGGTTCGACTGAATACTGCTCAAGAGGCTCACGACAACCCAATGGCTACGATACCCAAGCACTACGCCACGGGAAAACGAAAGACTTCCGTCGCGCGCGTCTGGATAGAGCCCGGCGACGGCAGGATTTTGGTGAACAACACCCCCGCGGACGAGTATTTTCTGCGCGACACCTCGCTCATGATCATCAAACAACCCTTCGAGCTTACCGAAACCTGGGGCAGCTACGACGTGCGCGCCACCGTGAAGGGCGGCGGCCTCACCGGTCAGGCGGGCGCGGTTCGCCACGGCATCTCGAAGGCCCTGCTGGAGGTGGACCCCGCCTTCAGGCGGATTCTCAAGAAAGCGGGCCTCATCACGCGCGATTCCCGCGTCAAGGAACGCAAGAAATACGGACTCAAGGGCGCGCGCAAGAGCTTCCAGTTCTCCAAGCGTTGACCGCCGCGGCGGTCGGGCACGGGGGCCGGTGTTCGCCGGCCCTCTTTTTTTGCGCGAAAAACGGATTTTGGTGTACCTTGTGCAGGTGAGGGCCGCGGGCGCTCCGCTGCCGTGGAGGAGGGAAGATGCAGAAGATCGCCGTGGTCGGCGCCACGGGATATACGGGTTTCGAGCTGTTGCGGCTTTTGGGGTCGCACGGCGGGGTGGAGGTCGCGGCGTTGACCTCCGAGACCTACGCGGGCAAGCGGGTGGGCGAGGTGTTCCCCGCTCTGGCCTCGGCGTTCGAGACGGTGCTCGAGAAGTTCGAGGTTTCCGCCTGCGCGGGTGCGGACCTGGTGTTCTGCTGCCTGCCCCACCGCGTGGCGATGAACACCGTCCCCGCCCTGCTCGACGCAGGCCACCGGGTGGTGGATTTTTCCGCGGATTATCGCCTGCGCGACGCCGCCGTCTACGAGGCGTGGTACGAAACGGAGCACACCTCGCCTGCGCGCATAGCCGAGGCCGTTTACGGAATGCCCGAGCTGCATCGCGAGCGCATCGCCGGCGCGCAACTCGTCGCCAACCCGGGCTGCTACCCCACGGGCACGATTCTGGCCCTCGCCCCGCTGCTTCGGGCAGGGCTCCTTGTGCCCGGCTCGGTCATCGTGGATGCGAAGTCGGGCGTTTCCGGGGCGGGCCGCAAGGCGGCGCTCAACCTCCAGTTCTGCGAGGTGAACGAGAGGTTCGCGGCCTACGGAGTGGGCAACCACCGCCACACGCCCGAGATCGAACAAGAGCTCTCCGCCGTCCTGGGCGAGGCGGTGCGGGTGTCCTTCACCCCGCATCTCGTGCCCATGACGCGGGGCATTCTCTCGACCATCTACGCCGAGGCCGCGGGCGGAGCCGACGCTGCTTCGGCGCGCGCCGCGCTGCGCGACGCCTACGCACAGGAGCCCTTCGTGCGCGTCATGCCCGAGGGCGCACTGCCCAACGTTTCGCAGGTGGCGGGGTCGAACTACGTGGACGTAGGCCTCGTCCACGACGCGCGCACGGGGCGCTTCGTCGTTGTGGCGGCGATAGACAATCTGGTAAAAGGCGCATCGGGTGCGGCGGTGCAGAACATGAACCTCATGCTGGGGCTGCCAGAAACGCAGGGCCTTCTTCACGCGGGGTGGTGGATGTGAGCGAACACGAATTCATGCAGGCGATAGAGGGCGGCGTCTGCGCCGCTGCCGGCGTGCGCGCGGCTGCGGCGACGGCGGGCATCAAGGCCTCGGGCAAGCCCGACATGGTATTGATAGCCTTCGACCCCCCTGCCGCCGCGGCGGGTGTTTATACGCGCAACAAAATGTGCGCCGCTCCGGTGACGCTTTGCAGAGAGCGGGTGGGCAAGGCGCCCCTGCGGGCGTTTTTGGTCAACAGCGGCAACGCGAATGCGTGCACGGGCAGCCAGGGCTACGCGGACGCCGTGCATCTGTGCGCCCAGGTGGCGGACGCCCTCGACTGCCCCGAAGCCCAGGTTGCCATGTCCTCCACCGGAGTCATCGGCGCACCACTGCCCGTGGACGTCATGCGCGCGCAGATTGCGCATCTGGTTGCGGACCTCTCGGCGGAGGGCGGCCACGGGGCGGCGGTGGGCATCATGACGACCGACACGCGGCCCAAGGAGTTCGCCGTCGAGGTGCGCGCCGCGGGCGGCGTATTCCGCGTCGGCGGCATCGCCAAGGGTGCGGGGATGATAGCCCCCGACATGGCCACCATGCTCGCCTACGTCGCCACGGACGCCGCCCTCGCCCAGGACGACCTGCAAACGCTGCTGGGTGCGGTGGTGCGCAGGACGTTCAACTGCGTGACGATAGACGGCGACACCTCGACGAACGACACCGTCGTCCTCGCCGCCACGGGTGCATCGGGCGTGGCGGTGGCATCGGGCGAGGACCTCGCGCGCTTTGAAGCCGCTCTTCACCGCGTGTGCAAGGAACTCGCACTGGCCATCGTGCGCGACGGCGAGGGGGTGAACAAGGTGGTGGAGGTCAGGATTGCCGGCGCCGCCGACGAGGCGCAGGCGCGCATGGCGGCCAAGTCGGTCTCGGAGAGCCTGTTGGTCAAGACGGCGATTCACGGCGAGATGCCCAACTGGGGCCGCGTGTTCGCGGCGGCGGGCTACAGCGGTGCGGAGGTGGCGCCCGAGAAGATGTCGCTCCGCATCGAGGAGGTGGAGGTGATGCGCGCGGGCGCGCCCGTGCCGGGCTGGGCCGAGACGCTTGCTCCGGTGCTCGAACGCCCCGAGTACGCTCTCGAACTCGGGCTGGGCGTCGGCGAGGCGGAGGCCGTCTTCTGGACGACGGACCTGAGTGCGGAATACGTGCGCTTCAACGCCGACTACAAGACCTGAGCGCGCGGGATGGCGGCGACTTGAACCATCCGCGCCGTTGTGAGACATTCCCGACGATGCGCGAGCGGTGGCGGACGCCGCGTCGGCGTAGTTGCTCTGCGCATTAGTCAAACAAAATCAAATATTTGAAAATTCGGCCCCATCCGCCTGGCGGTCGGCAGGGCCCCCCTCGACGAAAGGCGGGGCAAGAGGAGCACAGCCGTGGAACCGATTACCTTGCGTGAGTTGCTAGAAGCAGGCGCCCACTTCGGGCACCAGACCACCCGCTGGAACCCGAAGATGCGCCCCTACATCTTCGGCGCGCGAAACGGCATCTACATCATCGACCTGCAAAAGACGCTCAGGCTGTTCGATGTTGCGCGAGAAGCAGTGCGCGACATCGCGGCCAAGGGCGGCAAGGTGCTCTTCGTGGGCACGAAGCAGCAGGCGCAGGAGATCGTGATCGAGGAGGCGAGCAGGGTCGGGATGCCCTACGTCACCCAGCGGTGGCTCGGCGGCACGCTCACGAACTTCGCGACCATCAAGAACTCCATCTCGCGCCTGCTCGATCTCGAAACGATGAAGAACGACGGCACCTTTGACCTTCTCGCCAAGAAAGAGGCGGTCCGGCGCGAGAAGGACATGGCGCGGCTCGAGAAGTTTCTGGGCGGCATCAAGCACATGGACAAACTGCCCGCGGCCATGTTCGTCATCGACACGGGCCATGAGTACAACGCCATCAGAGAGGCGAAGAAGCTGGGTATTCCCGTCCTCGCCGTGGTGGACACGAACAGCGACCCCGATGGGGTGGACTACCTCCTGCCGGGCAACGACGACGCCTTGCGTTCGATTCGCTTCTTCGTCTCCCGCGTGGCGGAGGCCATCGCGGAGGGCGTTACCCTGCGCGAGCAGACCGGAGCCGAAGACGTGGAGGCCGTCGTGGCGTCGGGCGACGCGGTGGCGGCGGAGATGATGGCGGCCGCCGGCGGCGAGAAACCAAAAGAATAACCGTCGCCCCCGGCGGCGGGCGAACCCTACGAAGGCCTGATTTCACGAGGAGAGGTGCAGGGCATGGAAGTTACTGCGCAAATGGTCAAGGAACTCAGGACCCGCACGGGTGCGGGCATCATGGATTGCAAGGACGCCCTGAAAGAAAACGGGGGGGACTTCGAGGAAGCGGTGCGCTACCTGCGCGAGAAGGGGCTTTCGAGTGCCGCGAAAAAGGCGGGGCGCGAGGCGAGCGAGGGCCAGGTCTACGCCTCCGTGTCCGCCGACGCCCGCACGGGCGCCATCGTCGAGGTGAATTGCGAGACGGACTTCGTCGCCCGCACCGAGGATTTTCAGGCCCTGCTCGAGGCGGTCGCGGGCCACGTGGCGCAAAACGGCGGAGAAGGCCTTGCGGACGCATTGCGCGAGGTGACGACCGAGGCCATCGCCAAACTGGGTGAGAACATCGTCGTCGCGCGCGGAGAGCGCCTCGCCCTGGCCGATGGCGAGGCGGGCGAGGTGGCCTCCTACATCCACCCGGGCGGGCGCATCGGCGTGATGCTCGATTTGCGCTGCGATACGCCGGAGAAGGCGAGCGACGCCGCATTCGCCGAGACCGCGCGCGATCTGGCCATGCACGTCGCGGCGAGCAGCCCCCAGTTCCTCTCCGAAGACGCCATCCCCGAGGTGGTTCTTCAGAGCGAGCGCGAGATTCTTCTCGCCCAGCAGAAAGATTCGGGAAAGCCCGAGCATATTCTCGAGAAAATCGTCGAGGGACGCATCGCCAAGTTCAAGAAGGAAATTTGTTTGCTCGATCAGCCGTTCGTCAAAGACACGGACAAGACGGTCCGGGCGTACATCGAGGACAGGGGCAAGGAGCTGGGCGAGGAAATTCAGGTATCTTCCTGGGTGCGCTATCAACTCGGCGGAGGCTCCGCGCCGGACGAAGCGTAGGGAAATCCTCGGCACCGCCCATCGTCATCGGCGTGAAACGCAAAGGGGTGTCCATGCGCGGCAACCTGCGATTCAAGCGCATTCTGCTCAAGCTCTCGGGCGAAGCCCTGGGGGGCGACGCCAGGTACGGCATCGACCACAACGTCGTTGACGACATAGCGCAGGAAATCCACGAAATCCACCGGATGGGGGTGGAGGTCGCCATCGTCGTCGGCGGGGGAAACATCTTCCGGGGCGCGGCGGCCGCCGCCGCGGGCATGGAGCGCACCAACGCCGACTACATGGGCATGCTCGCCACGGTCATCAATGCCCTGGCACTCCAGCACGCTCTGGAGAAGGTGCACCTCGCCACCCGCGTCCAGAGTGCGATCCACATGGCCGAGTTGTGCGAGCCCTACATCAGAAGGCGCGCGGTGCGCCACCTGGAGAAGAATCGCGTCGTCATCTTCGCGGGCGGCACGGGCAATCCCTACTTCACGACGGACACGACGGCGAGCCTGCGCGCCATCGAGGTGGGGGCGGAGTGCATTCTCAAGGCGACGAACGTCGAGGGCGTCTTCTCCGCCGACCCCAACGAGGATGAGACGGCCGAGTTCATCGACGAGCTCACCTACATCGACGTGCTCAACCGCCAGCTCGCCGTCATGGACACCACCGCCGTCAGCTTGTGCATGGACAACAATTTGCCCATCATCGTCTTCAACCTGCTCGAGCCCGGCAACATTCGCCGCGTGGTCGAAGGCGCGCAGGTGGGCACCCTGGTGAAGGCCGGCCGGGATTGAGGCGAGGCAATGTCGGAGCACGAAGGGGAGGGAAAGCGCGATGAATGACGTGTTGGCCGCGCTCGAGAAGAAAATGCGCTCCACGGTGGAATCCTACAAATCCGAGGCCGCCCGCGTCCGCACCGGGCGTGCCTCGCCGAGCCTGGTGAGCGGCGTGCTGGTCGACTACTACGGAACGTCCACGCCCCTCAACCAGCTCGCCACGCTCAGCGTGCCCGAGCCGCAGCTCATCGTCGTGCAGCCCTTTGACATGAACTCGCTGGGCGACATCGAGAAGGCGATTCAGGCGGCGGGGCTGGGGCTGAACCCCGCGAACGACGGCAAGATCATCCGCGTGCCCGTGCCGGCCCTCACGGAGGAGCGTCGCAAGGAGATGGTAAAACTCCTCCGCCAGATGACCGAGGACCACAAGGTCGCGCTCCGCAACATCAGGCGCGAGGGCAACGACGGCATCAAGGACCTCGAGAAGAAAAAAGAGATTACCGAGGACGAACTCCGAAAGGGGCAGGGAGACGTGCAAAAGCTCACCGATCGGTTCGTCTCCGAACTCGACGACTTGCTTGCGGCGAAAGAGAAAGAGATTCTGGAAGTCTAGCTCGCCTGCGCTGGAGCGCATATGGAGTTTCGCATCGACCCACGCATCGACCTGGACAGGCTTCCCCGCCACGTCGGCATCATCATGGACGGAAACGGCCGCTGGGCGCAAAAGCGGCGCCTCCCGCGGGTTGCGGGCCACAGGGAGGGTGTGAAGTCCGTCGACAGGGTGGTCGCCCATGCGCGCCGCATGGGGGTCGAGGCGCTGACCCTCTACAGTTTTTCTCTCGAAAACTGGAATCGCCCGAAAGACGAGGTAGACGCCTTGATGGACATTCTGGCCGATTACCTCGACCGCGAACTCCCCAGAATGATGCGCGAGGGCATTCGCTTCAACACCATCGGCCACGAGGAGGACCTCCCCCTGTTCGCGCGCAAGGTCGTGCAGTACGTCAAGCACGAGACGGCCGGGCAGGAGGGGATGATTCTTACCCTCGCCCTCAGCTACGGTGCGCGCCGCGAGATTGCCGACGCGGCGCGGGCCATCTCCGAGGAGGTGCGCAAGGGGGTTCTCCAGCCTGAGGAGATCGACGAGAGCGACGTGGAACGCCACCTCTCCACGGCGGACCTGCCGACGCTCGACCTGTTGATTCGCACGAGCGGAGAACTCCGCCTCTCGAACTACCTCCTCTGGCAGGCGGCGTACGCCGAGCTTTACTTCACCGACATCAAATGGCCCGAATTCGGGGAGCGCGAACTCGAAGACGCCATTCTCGCCTACCAGTCTCGGGTGCGGAAGTTCGGCTTGACCGAGGAGCAGTTCACGACGCGGAGAAACTAGCTCTTGACCCGCCTCCTCAGCGCCCTCGTGCTTGCGGCGCCCGTTCTCGCCATCGTGTTCTTCGCCCCCTCCGTAGTGTTTCTCTGCCTGACGCTCGTGCTCGTGTTTCGCGCGGGCTGGGAGTTTCAGGGTCTCATCGGCCTGTGCGGATGGCGCGTCGGCGTCTGGGAGGGAGCCCTGGACGCCTGCGCGTTCGCCCTCGCGGTGTGGGTGGGCGGCGTGTTCCCCGCCCTGGTGTTCGGCGTCGTGATACTGCGCGTCCTGGCCAAAACGCTTCTGGGCGAATCGGGGCTGTTCCCGGCGGGGTTGTGGCTGCTCGGCGTGGCATGGGTGGGCGGCGCGGGGGGACTGCTCGCCCTGGTGCGCGATTTTCCGGGCGGGCGGGAGGCCGTTTTCTTCCTCTTCGCCGTCGTATGGGCGAACGACGTCGCGGCGATGTACGTCGGCAAGGCGTGGGGGAGAAGAAAACTCGCCCCGCGCATCAGCCCGGGCAAGACGATGGAGGGTGCGGTCGGCGGCGTTCTCGCGGGGGTTATCGCGGGGGTTCTCACGGTGAACTGGGCGGGCGTGCCCGGCGTCGACGCGGACCTCGCGGCTCCGCTCGCGCTTGCGCTCGGCCTGTGTGCGCTGGCGGGCGATTTGGGCGAGTCGGTTCTCAAGCGCGCCGCGGGTGCGAAAGACGCATCCGCCATCATCCCCGGCCACGGGGGGGTGCTCGACAGAATCGACGGCTTGCTGGTGGCGGGTCCTGCGTTCTATGGTTACCTGTATCTGACGGGAACCCTTTGAGGCCCGCACCGAGCGGCGGGGGGAGCACATGGAGCGTCGCGAGATCGCCATACTCGGCTCCACGGGCAGCATCGGGGAAAATGCGCTCGACGTCGTCTCGCGCTTTCCCGAGCGCATCGACGTGGTGGCGCTCGCCGCGGGCAGAAGCTGGGAGCGGCTGGTGGAGCAGGCCGAACGATTCGGCCCCCGCCTCGTCTCCGTGGCTGAGGCTGCGGACGCCGCGCGCGTGCGCGACGCCCTCCCGCCCGGCATCGCCGTGCTTTCGGGGGAGGAGGGGCTCCTGGAGGTCGCCGCGGGGGCAGGTGCGGGCATTGTCGTCTCCGCTCTGGTGGGGGCCGCCGGTCTCGAGCCGACGCTGGCCGCCATCGACGCGGGCGCCTCTATCGCGCTTGCGAACAAGGAGGTGCTCGTCATGGCGGGCGAGCTCGTCACCTCGCGCGTCTCGGCACAGGGGGTGGAGCTGCTCCCCGTGGACAGCGAGCACGCAGGCGTGGCGCAGGCACTGGCCGACAGACCTCACGCCCACGTGGAGCGCATCGTGCTCACGGCCTCGGGTGGGCCCTTTCGCAACCATACGCTCGAGCAGATGCGCGGCGTCTCGCGCGAGGAAGCGCTCGACCACCCCAACTGGCAGATGGGCCCCAAGATCACCATCGATTCCGCCTCGATGATGAACAAGGGTCTCGAAATCATAGAGGCGCGCTGGCTCTTCGGACTGCGGCCCGAACAGGTGGACGTGCTGGTGCACCCCCAGAGCATCGTCCACGCCATGGTGGAGTTCGTCGACGGCAGCTTCGTCGCGCAGATGAGCGTGCCCGACATGCGGATTCCCATCGCCCAGGCCGTCTTCTCGCCCGAGAAGCTGCCCATCGAGGCGCCGAGGCTCGACCTCGCCGAGGTCGGTTCTCTCACCTTTGAAGAACCCGCCCCGGAGCGCTTCCCCTGTCTCGTCCACGCGAAGAACGCGCTGCGCGAGGGGGGCACGGCCCCCGCTGTTTTGAACGCGGCGAACGAGGTGGCCGTGGCGTCGTTTCTGGCCGGGGAGTCGGGGTTTATGGACATCCCCGAGGTGGTGGGGGCGACGCTCGACGCGCACGCGGGCGCGGGGGCGGACGCACTCGACACGATTCTGGAGGCGGATGGCTGGGCGCGCGCATACGCCGCCGCCCGGCTGAACGGAAACGCTTCGGGCGCATAGGGACGATGGGGGGTCGGGACGCATACCGCACTCTGCCCTGGTTCGTCGCGACGCTGGGCGGGTTGGGACGATTCCCCCGCGCACCGGGAACGGCGGCCTCTCTGGCGGCCGTCTTGCTGTATGGGCTCTTGTACGGGGCGGACCCCCGCCTGCCGCTCGTGTTTCTCCTCGTTCTGGTTCCGCTCGCGGTGTGGGGGGCGGGGCGCTGCGAGACGCTCGCGGGGCGGCGCGACCCCCCTGAGGTCGTCGTCGACGAATGGGTGGGCCAGTTTGTCTGCCTCCTCGGGGTGGAACCGACGCCGGGCGGGCTGGTGGCGGGCTTTATTGCTTTTCGCGTTTTTGACGTCGTGAAGCCGCCGCCCGTCGGGCGCGCCGAGAGGCTGCCGGGCGGGCTGGGCATAGTGGCGGACGACGTGGTGGCGGGCGTCATGGGCCGGATGGTTTTGTTCGTTCTGGCCTACGCGGGATTCCTCTGATCGGGCGGGAGGAAGGGCATGGCGGAGTCGGTGGAGGCGTGGCTCGGCGTGCGGCTGGGCGAGAAGGGCTGGCGCATCGCCACGGCGGAGAGTTGCACGGGCGGGCTGATAGCGAGCCGCATTACCGACGTTTCGGGCAGTTCGGCGTATTTCGAGCGCGGCTTCGTGACCTACAGCAACGAGGCGAAAATGGAGCTTCTCAGCGTGGCGAAGGAGATTGTGGCGGCCGAGGGCGGCCCCGGGGCGGTGAGCGAGGCTTGTGCGCGCGCGATGGCCGAGGGTGTCCGCGCGGCGGCCGGCAGCGAGGTGGGGCTGTCGGTTACGGGCATTGCCGGCCCTGGGGGCGGAAGCGCAGAAAAACCCGTCGGCACGGTCTACATGGCCGTCGCCCTGCCTTCGGGCACGACCTGTAAGCATTGCCTGTTCGCGGGCTCGCGCCTCGAGGTCAAGGCGCAGACGGCCCAGGCCGCTCTCGAGATGGTGCGCGACGCCCTGCAAACCGCCGGCTGAGGAGTGCGGGGTGCGCGTTTTTTTCGCGATTCCGTGGAGCGAGGAGGAGCGCGGGCGCATCGCCTCCCTCCAGGAAGCGCTCGCCACCATGCCCGCGCTGGATGATTTTCGCTGGGCGCGGGCTGAGAACGTTCACCTCACCCTGCGCTTTTTGGGCGAGACGCCGAATGAGCGCGTCGATGCCGCAGCGGGCGCCCTGCGCCGCGCGTGCGCGGGGGTTTGCGCCTTCGGGGTCTCGATGGATCGTTTCGGCGTCTTTCCGAACCTCAAGCACCCCGGCGTCGTTTGGCTCGGCCCCGCCGAAACGCCCCCGCCCCTGGCGGATCTCGAAGCACGGCTCGCACACCATCTGGGCGAGGCGGGTTTCCCGGCGCATGAGCGGCCCTTCCGCCCCCACGTGACGCTGGCGCGCCGCCGCTCGCGCGCGGGTTCCCCCGCTGGCCTCGAGGGCGAACTCGCAACTGCGGAGCGGCGCTGGCTCACGCCCCCTCTGGTGTGCCGCGCGCGTGAGGCGGTTTTGTTCCGCAGCGAACTCAACCCCTCGGGCGCCATCCACACGACGGTGGAAAAAGTGGCGCTGGGCTAGCCCGCGCAGGCTGTAGCGGGAAAAGATGCGGCCTGGGTCGCGCAGCACCTCCCCAGGCGGGGAGAAGCAATGCATGCCGCCATGCGCAGGGCTGCAAACGCCTCGTATCCGCTCCCATGCGGAGCGCGGTCGTTTTTCCGAAAAATTTTCGCTTTTTTGCTTGATTCGCCCGTTCTTTTTACGTATATTTAGCGAAAGTCAGCCATCCGCCGATCAGGGAAGCCCGAATGAATACGAGGACGAGGCCCGCCCCGCGCGCGTTCGCAATGCCGCGTCGCGTCTTGCGCGAAGGGACCCAATCCCTTACATTCGACCTGTATCCTTCGTCGCCCGAATCGGCAAGCCTTCTTTCGTCCAAGGGAGTTTTCCGATGAACCTCAAAAACGGGTCCCCCTCCGCCAATCCCCAGGATCGCGAGCGTCGCGACAAGGCCCTCGACATGGCCTTCAACCAGATCAACCGCCAGTTCGGCAAGGGCTCCATCATGCGTCTGGGCGAAGGCCCGGGCGTGGAGGCGATTCCGACCATCTCGACGGGCTCGGTGTCGCTCGACGCGGCACTGGGCTGCGGCGGCGTGCCGCGCGGGCGCATCGTGGAAATATACGGCCCCGAGTCCTCGGGCAAGACGACCATCGCGCTCCAGATTATCGCCGAGGTGCAGCGCCGCGGTGGCATGGCCGCCTTCGTGGACGCCGAACACGCCCTGGACCCCGTCTACGCCAAGGCCCTCGGCGTACAGACGGACAACCTCATCGTCTCCCAGCCCGACACGGGAGAACAGGCCCTCGAAATCGCAGAAATTCTCACCAGCAGCGCCTCGCTGGACGTGGTCGTCATCGACTCCGTGGCCGCCCTCGTGCCCAAGGCGGAACTCGAAGGGGAGATGGGCGATCAGCACGTGGGCCTTCAGGCGCGGCTCATGAGCCAGGCGCTTCGCAAGCTCACCGGCGTGGTGCACCGCAGCAACACGTGCTTCATCTTCATCAACCAGATTCGCATGAAGATAGGCGTGATGTTCGGCAACCCCGAGACCACCTCGGGTGGGAACGCGCTCAAGTTCTACTCCTCCGTGCGCCTGGACGTGCGGCGCATCGCCGCCATCAAGGAGGGCGAGAACAACGTGGGCAACCGGACGCGGGTGCGCGTGGTGAAAAACAAGCTCGCTCCTCCGTTTCGCACGGCGGAGTTCGACATCATGTTCGGGCGCGGCGTCTCGAAAGAAGGAGACGTGCTCGACCTGGGCGTGGACAAGGGCATCGTCTCGAAGACGGGGGCGTGGTATTCCTTTGGCGAGGAGCGCATCGGCCAGGGGCGCGAGAACGTGAAGCGCTTCCTCAAGGAAAATCCCGATCTGTTCGGCGAAATCGACCGGCAGGTGCGCGTCGCCGTCGGCATCGGCGCACCAAAAGAGATCGAACGCTCCGAAGAATCGCCCGCGGCCCAGACGCCGCCGCAGGCCGCTGCTCCAAAATAAGGCAGGGCGGGCGGACGTCCCGCGCCAGCAGGGAGGTTCCTTTTCCGGCCTGTGCCCATCGTTCGCCTGTGGGAGCATGATGCCCGCGTGCCACCGGTTCGGGAAATCTCATGGACTTGCTGGAAATTCTCAAGTATCCGGCTCCCGCCCTGCGGCGAAAATGCGCCCCCCTCGAGCGCGTCACCGAGGAAATCGAACAGCTCGCCCGCGCGATGCTCGCCACCCTGCACGCCGCTCCGGGCGTGGGTCTCGCCGCCCCCCAGGTGGGGCGGAACCTCCGCCTCATCGTGGTGGATCTTTCGCTCGGCAAGAACCCGGCCCAGGCGCACGTTCTCGCAAACCCCGAAGTCGTGAGCGCCGAGGGCGAGCGCGTGGTGGAGGAGGGTTGCCTCTCGCTACCCGGCGTGAGCGAGAAGATACGCCGCCACGAAGCGGTGCGCGTGCGGGGGCGCAACTTGCAGGATGAGGAGGTGGTTCTCGACGCGCGCGGGGTACTCGCCTTCGTCTTGCAGCACGAAATCGACCACCTCGACGGCAGGCTTATCCTGGATCATCTCAACAAGACCAAGCGCGACCTCCTGAAGCGTCGGCTGAAAAAACTTGCCCGCGCCGCTTCTTAGGAATTTCCGCGTCCGCCGTGCTATATTCCGGCGTGCGGTGCGCGCCTTTTTTCGCGGGAGGAATGCATGCGGGCGGTCTTTTTCGGCACCTCGCAATTCGCCCTGCCCGCCCTGGACGCTCTCGTGGCCTCTCCCGTAGAGGTGGCGGCGGTCTTCACCCAGCCGGACAGGCCCGCGGGCAGGGGCCGCAGGCACACGCCGCCTCCCGTCAAGACGCGCGCGCAGGAGGCGGGTTTGCCCGTCTTTCAGCCAGAGCGCATCCGTGCGGCGGACGTGGCCGCCCACGGCCCCGACGTGGGCGTCGCCGCTGCCTACGGCCAGATTCTGAGCCGCAAACTCCTCGACGCACCCCGCCACGGCGTATTGAACCTCCACCCCTCGCTTCTGCCCCGCTGGCGGGGGGCCGCTCCCATCCAGCGCGCTCTGCTGGCGGGCGACGCCGAGACGGGGGTGTGCGTGATGCGGCTGGTGCCCGCACTCGACGCCGGTCCCGTGCTGGGCAGGCGCGTGGTGCCCATCGGGCCGCGGGAGACCGCCGGCGCCCTGCACGACAAACTGGCCGCTCTGGGGGCGGAGCAGATGCTCGAGACGCTTTCGGCACTCGAGGCGGGTGCGGTGCGCGAAGAGGCGCAGGACGCATCGCTGGCGACCTATGCGGAAAAACTCGAAAAACAAGAGGCCGCGCTCGACTGGCGCCTGAGTGCACCGCGCCTTGATTTGCTGGTTCGCGGCCTCGACCCCTGGCCCGTGGCCCGAACCCGCTGGCCGGGGATGTCGAACGGCCCCGTGCGCATCTGGCGCGCCTGGCCGGTGGAGGGAGCCTCGGGCGGGAAGCCGGGCGAGATTCTCGGTCTGGACGAGTCGCCCGAGGGGGGCGGCATCCGCGTCGCCACCGGCGCGGGCGACCTGGTGGTTCTCGAGGTGCAGCCGCCGGGGGGGAAGAGGATGGATGCCGTCGTCTTCGCCCGGGGATATCCGTGCGCACCCGGTCTCGTTCTCGGGGAGGGCGCATGAGCAAGGCGGCGGCCGCCGCGCACCCTCCCGTGCGCCGGGCGGCGCACGCGGCCCTGGTTTCTTTCGGCAAAAAACCCGCGGCGGCGGACGTCCTGGTCGAGCGCTTCACGCCCCAAGGCGCAGACCCGCGCGACCGAGCGTTCTTGCGCGAGCTCGTCTACGGCGTTTTGCGCTGGAGGAACCGGCTGGATTTCGTCTACGGGCGCTTCTTGCAAAAACCCGGCCTCGCGCCTCCCGTGCGCGAGGCCTTGCGGCTGGGAACCTACCAGCTCCTGTTCATGGACCGCGTCCCCGCCCACGGGGCGGTGGACGGTTGCGTCTCCTTGCTGGATCGTCCGCATCTCGCCTGGGCGCGGGGGCTGGTGAACGCCGTGCTGCGCAAGGTGGCGCAGTGCGAGGCAGCCCCGCCCGAGGGTGCGGAAGATTACCTCACGACGTGGGAGTCGCATCCGCGGTGGCTCGTGCGGCGGTGGATGCGGCGGCTGGGGGCGGAGGGTGCGCGCAGGCGCTGCCGGGCGAACAACGAGAGAGCGCGGGTGGTCTTTCGCGCCCGCGGGCGTCGCGACGCGCTGGCGGCGGAGTTGCGAAACGAGGGTCTGGCCACGCGGGCGGGATGCGTCGATCCGGATTGTCTGGTATTTCTGCCCGAGGAGAGCGTGCCCGATGCGCGCTTGAGCGAAACCCGGGCGTATCGCGCGGGCGGGTTCGTCGTGGTGGACGAGGCGGCGAGCCTGGTGGCGCGCTTCGCCGCGCCCCGCGCGGGGGAGCGGATTCTCGACGCCTGTGCCGCCCCCGGCGGCAAGACGGCCTGCCTCGCCTGGGCGACGGGCGAGAGCGTGGCGGCGGGCGATAAGTCGCGTCGCCGCCTGGCGCGTTTGCGCGAGAATTGTGCGCGCGTCCGCGTGGACGCGAAAACGGTGCGCATGGATGCCGCGCGCTCGCCCTTTCGTGAGGCGTTCGACCTCGTGCTCGTGGATGCGCCTTGCAGCGGGCTGGGGGTGCTCAGACGCCATCCCGACGCGCGGTGGCGCGTGGGAGAAGAAGACCTCGCTGCCCAGGCGCACCGGCAGGGCGAGATTCTGCGGGGTGCGGCCGGTGCCGTGCGGCCGGGGGGCAGGCTGGTGTACGCGGTGTGCACGAACGAGCCCGAGGAGACCGAAGACGTCGCGGCCTCGTTTCGCGCGCCCGGGTTCGTCCCGATGCGGGGGGGAGGCGCGCTGCCCGATAACGCCCGCGCTTTTCTGGGTGTGGACGGGGCGCTCCGGATTCCGCCCGAAGCGGGGATGGACGGTTTTTTCGCCGTGGGTTGGCGCAAAGAGGGATAGCAAGTGTTGCGCAAGATGCTGAATGGGTTTTTCTGGGCGGTGGTGCTCGTTGCCGTGGGCGGTGCGGCAGGCGCTGCGGGACTCTACCTCTTTCGGGGGGGAGAGGGCGTCTTCCTGCCCCAGGTGGCCGGGCTGAACGTGGTGCGCGCGGTGGAGTTGCTGGGAGAGAGAGGAATTCCCATGCAGGTGGACGCGCACGTGTTCAGCGACGCCGTTCCCGTGAACCACGTCGTACGGCAAACGCCCCCCGGCGGACGGAGAATCCGCAAGGGGAGAATCGTGCTGCTCGCCCTGAGCCGCGGCCCGCGCGACGTGGCGGTGCCCAGAGTGCTCGGCCAGCACTTAAACCGCGCAGATACGCTCATCCGCCTCAAGGGCTTGCGCGTGCGCCTGGTGGAGCGGCTCTACGACACCAGGCGGCCTATCGACGAGGTGGTGGGCGTGTGGCCCGGGGAGGGCGAGAACATCCGGCGCGGGGAGGGCGTGGTGCTCGTCGTCAGCCAGGGCGCGCGGGATCGCGCCTACGTCATGCCTTCGCTCATCGGCGAACCCGTCAACCGCGCACTCGATCGGGTGCGCGCCCTGGGGCTTGCGGTCGGGCGCGTGCGCTACGTGGATCGCCCCGGCTCGCTGCGAGGCTCCATCGTCTCGCAGATACCTCCGCTCGGGCAGCGTGTTCTGGCGGGCCAGCGCGTGCACGTGGACGTGGCGCGCGGGGCGGACCAGATGGAGGGCAACTTTATCGTCCTGCGCTACCGCGTACCGCCCGGAAAACCGAGCCGCACCTTGCGCGTCGAGGTGGAATCGGGTGGCGAGACACGCGAGGAGCTCGCGCGCGAGGCGCGCGCGGGCGAGGAGATTCACCTGCTCGTGCGGGTGCAGGGCGCGGCGCGCGCGCGCATATTTCTGGACGGCCTTCTGGTCGAGGAACGCATGCATTAGGGAGAAACACGAATGCCCAGGCCCGACATGACGCGCGGGAGGATTCGCGTGGCGCCCTCGCTGCTCTCCTGCGCTTTCGAAAGGATGGCGGAGGAGATAGCGGCGGTGCGCGCGGCGGGGGCGGACTGGCTGCACGTCGACGTGATGGACGGCCACTTCGTGCCGAACATCTCCGTGGGGCCGCTGGCCGTGGAAGCCGCGAGAAGAGCCGCACCCGACGCCGTGCTCGACGTGCACCTGATGATTGCGGACCCGGATCGCTACGTCGATGCCTTTGCGGAGGCGGGGGCGGACGTGCTGACCGTCCACGTGGAAGCCCCGCGCCACGTCCACCGCACGCTCGACAGCATACGCACGCACGGCATGGGAGTGGGGTTGACGCTCAACCCGGGTACGCCGCTCTCCCACGTCGAGGACTTGCTCGCGGAAGTGGACATGGTGCTCGTCATGAGCGTGAACCCGGGTTTCGGCGGCCAGGCGTTCATTCCCTCCGCACTTGAGCGCATCCGGCGGCTTCGGACGGCGATCGACGCCCGGGGGCTTTCCGTCCTCATCGAGGTGGACGGGGGCGTGAACGCCGAAAACGCGGGCGAAGTGCGCGCGGCGGGTGCGGAAGTACTCGTCGCGGGCTCTGCTGTGTTCGGCTCTCCGGACTACGCGGAGGCGATACGCGCCATCCGGGGCGGGGGGTGCGGTTGACCCCTCCGCACAAAATCCTTATAAGTTGACTCTCCCGCGCGGAGTTTCGAGGGGAACGTCTAAAAGTATTGAATATCAATTAGTTGGGACACGCGATGTTCGACGGCTTGAAAGAGCGGCTGAGCGGCATCTTCAAGGAATTGAGAAGCCGCGGCGTTTTGGGCGAAAAACAGGTCGACGCCGCACTGCGCGAGATTCGCCTCGCCTTGCTCGAAGCCGACGTGAACTTTCGCGTCGTGAAGGACCTGGTGGCGAAGATTCGCGCCGACCTGGTGGGGGCGGAGAGCCTCGCCCACCTCGATCCCTCCCAGCAGGTCGTCAAGGCGGTGCAGGCGCGCCTCACCGAACTCATGGGGGGCAAGGGTGCGCCGCTCGCGCGCGCGGCAAGCGGCCTCACCACCGTGATGCTGGTCGGCCTTCAGGGGTCGGGCAAGACGACAACGGCGGGCAAGCTCGCTCTCAGGCTCAAGGGCAGGGGGCTGCGTGTTTTGCTCGTGCCCGCCGACGTGGCGCGCCCCGCGGCCATCACCCAGCTCGAACGCCTCGCCGAGCAGACGGGTGCGGACGCCTTCGACACCCACGGGGTTTCGAATCCGGTGGAGATCGTCCGTCTTGCGGTGGAAAGGGCGCGCCGCGAACACTACGACTACTGCGTGGTGGACAGTGCGGGCAGGCTGCACGTCGACGACGCGTTGATGGACGAACTCGCGCGGATGAAAGAAGCGGCCCGGCCCGATGAGGCCCTTTTGGTCGCGGACGCCATGACGGGCCAGGAGGCCGTGAACCTCGGGAGGGCATTCGCCGAGCGCATCGGCATCACGGGCGTTGTGCTCACGAAGCTCGACGGTGACGCGCGGGGCGGCGGCGCCCTCTCGTTGCGTGCGGTGACGGGCGTGCCCGTCAAGATGGTCGGCGTGGGCGAGAAGCTCGACGCACTCGAGGAGTTTCATCCCGAGCGCATGGCCTCGCGCATTCTGGGGATGGGCGACGTCCTCTCCCTGATCGAGAAGGCCGAGGCCGCCGTCTCTGCCGCCGACGCGCAGGCGATGGCGGAATCCCTCGGCAAGGGGGCGTTCACGCTGGCGACGATGCGCGAGCAGATTCTCCAGATGCGCAAGATGGGTTCGATGAGCGACGTGCTCTCCATGGTTCCGGGCTTGGGCAACAAAATGGCCGACGTGGACCTGGACGAGCGCGAGCTTGGCCGCACGGTCGCCATCATCGATTCGATGACGCCCGCCGAGCGGGTGAAGCCCGACATCATCAAGGGCAGCCGCCGCAGGCGCATCGCCGCGGGCAGCGGCACCCGGGTGCAGGACGTAAACAGGCTGCTCAAGCAATTCACGCAGACGCAGAAGCTGATGAAGCAGTTTTCCAAAGGTGGCAAGAAAAAGCAGATGCAGAGAATGCGTCAGATGCTCAACTTTTAGGGAGAGAGACATTGAGCGTAAAGATCAGACTTGCCCGGGGCGGCATGAAGAAGGCGCCGCGCTACCGCGTCGTCGTGCAGGACGAGCGGATGCCGCGCGACGGCCGCTTCATCGAGAGCATCGGCCGCTACGATCCCTCGCAGGACCCCGCTTTTGTCGCCATCGACCTGGACAAGGCCCGGGCGTGGATCGGCAAGGGCGCGATTCCGACCCGCACGGTCCGCAACCTGCTCGATAGGGCGGGCATCAACGATTAGGAACCCCCCGTGAGCGCAAAGGTGGCCGTGGGCGTCGCGCTGAGACCCCACGGCCTCAAAGGCGCCGTTCGGGTGGAGCCCTGGCTCGAGGACGCGCAGGCGTACGGGCGCATCGCCGAGGTCGTCTCCCGCGAGGAGCCAGCCAAACGCTTCGAGGTCGAATCCTTCCGCCTGGGCGGCAAGGGTGTCGTCGTCTGGAAGTTCAAGGGAATCGGAACCCCCGAGGGTGCTGAGGCGTTGCGGGGGACGGTGTTCCTGGCGGACAGAAAGTTTCTCGACGGCTCCCGAGAGGGGGTGCTCTACTTCGAGGACTTCGAGGGCTGCGACGTGCTGGACGAAGAAGGCCGCCTCCTCGGCCGGGTGGTGGACATGTTCGGCGCAGGCGGCAACGACGTCATCTCCATCCGCACGCCCGAGGGCGGGGAGTTGCTCGTGCCCGCCACGCGCGAGGCGGTGCTGCGGCGCGAGGGGGGGTGCTGGATTTTTCGACCCCCTGCGTTTTATGACGAGGATTGAGGAGTTCGCCGCCCATGCGCTTTGACGTGCTTTCCGTGCTCCCCCGCATGGTGGACGAAGCGTTTCGTGAGGGCGTCGTGGGCCGCGCGGCGCAAAGGGGGCTTATCGAGCTTAAGGTCTGGAATCTGCGCGATTTCGCCGAGGGCAAATATCGCCAGACCGACGACGCTCCCTTCGGCGGCGGGGCGGGGATGGTGATGAAGCCCGAACCCATCGTCCGCGCCGTTCGGGCGATTGCACAAGAGAGCGACGCCGTCCCGCTGCGGGTGCTGCTCACCCCCCAGGGGCGGCTGTTCGACCAGAACACGGCGCGGCGGTTCGCGCGCTCCCCGCGGCTCCTGCTCATCTGCGGGCGCTACGAGGGGGTGGACGAACGGGTGAGCGAACTCTGCGTGGATGAGGAGATATCCGTCGGCGACTACGTGCTCTCGGGAGGGGAAGTTCCGGCCATGTTGGTGATGGACGCGGTCGGCAGGCTCGTACCCGGCGTCCTGGGCAACGAGGTTTCTGCGGAGGAGGACAGCTTCGCGGGTGGTTTGCTCGATCATCCCCACTACACGCGCCCCGCGGAGTTTGAGGGAATCCACGCGCCCGAGGTGCTGCTCTCGGGGGACCACGAGGCGATTCGGCTCTGGCGCAGGCGCGCGGCACTCGAGAGAACGCGCGCGCGGCGGGCGGACTTGTTCGATCGCGCCCGGTTGAGCGAGGAGGACGCGCGGCTGCTCGAATCCGTTCGGGCGCAGGAAAACCCCGGGTAGTGGGCAGCGTCTACCTCGCACTGGTGCACCACCCCGTGCTGAATCGCGCGGGCGGCGTCGTGACCTCTTCGGTCACGAGCCTCGATTTGCACGATCTCGCCCGCGTGGGCCGCACCTATGGAATCGCGGGCGTATTTGTGGTACACCCTTCTCCTGCCCAGCGGGCCTTCGTCGCGCGGGTGGTAGGGCATTTCGTCGAGGGTCCGGGGCGCAGGCTCCACCCCCAGCGAGGCGAGACGCTGGAGTTTCTCGAAGTTCTGCCCTCGCTCGACGCCCTGGTGGAGGAGGTGGAGCGCACAGAGGGGAAAAGACCGCGCCTCGTGGCCACGACGGCCAGACCCACCCCGGACGCCGTGGGCTACGAGGAGGCGCGCCGCGCACTCGGGCAGGGTGCGGAGCCTTTCGTCGTGCTGTTCGGCACGAGTTGGGGGCTGGCACAGGAGGTGCTCGCGCGGTGCGAGATGGTGCTCGCACCCGTGCGGGCGCAAGCCGATACGGGGTTTAACCACCTTTCGGTGCGCGGCGCGGCGGCAATTGTGGTGGATCGCATTCTCGGTGAGAGGCGCGCTTGAGCGCGCGCCGGACGATATTTTGCAGAGGAAAAGGAGTGGGCAGGTGAACATCATCGACAGAATTGAGCGCGAGGGCATGCGCAAGGACGTCCCCGATTTTGACCCGGGCGACACGGTGCGCGTCCACGTGAAGATAGTCGAGGGCGACAAGGAGCGCATCCAGGTCTTTGAGGGCGTCGTCATCGGCAGGCAGGGCGGGGGACTCAGGGAGCGCTTCCGCGTGCGCAAGCTCTCCTACGGCATCGGGGTGGAGCGCATTTTCCCGGTGCACTCTCCGCGTATCGACCGGATAGAGGTCACCCGCAAGGGCCGCGTGCGCCGCGCGAAGCTCTACTACCTGCGCGACCGCAAGGGCAAGGCGGCCCAGGTCAAGGAGCGCCGCTGGCGGTAGGTGCGTATTTTTCGAAAAAGAGGCCCGGGCGCTTGCCCCGGGTCTTTTTTGTTTGCGCAGCGGATCCCTCGCATTGTGAGATCGTTTACGACGGGCGCGAAAGGTTGCTCCGGCGTTTGTTGCTGGATTGCGTTCGGAGTGTGCACCCCGTTGCGGTTTGACTACCCCTCCAGAAAGTTTTGCACCTCGGTGTAGAGGGCTTCGCGGCACCACTCGTATTGAGCGAAGTGGGTGGCGTCGCCCAGTACGACCGAACGCTTCCCCCGGCTGTTGACCAGGGCGCGGCAGACGGCGGAGAAAACCGGATCGGTCGAACTCGTGTCGTGATCCCCGCGAATGGCGAGCACCGGACAGGTGATTTTGCGCGCGTCGTAGAGGGGTTTGTTGCGCGCGCGGTCGTAGGCGTCGGCCATCGCGCCGTTGGGCACGCGCACGGCGGGCGTGCGCCTGCGCGCACCCGCGGGGTCGAACTTGAGTTGTTCCGCCCAAAACCGCGCAATCGCCTTCTCGGTTCTCCACTTCGCGTGGCGGCCGGGGGGGATGCTGCCGTCCCAGCGCGCGCGCTGGTATTTTTCCGTGACCCAGCGCCACGCCCCCTTGCGCGGGTCCCAGCGGCCGGGCCGCTCCGGGTCCTCCCACAGGGCGGCGGCGCGCGGGTCGTCGTATGCGTAAAAAGGCGCGTAGAGGGCGAGACGCCGCACGCGCGCCTGTTTGCCCGCGGTGAAGGCCGCCGTGGTCGTCGTGCCCCACGACCAGCCGAGGAGGTTCAACTTGCTGATGGCGTTTTGCGCGCAGATGAAGCGCACGGCGGCGTCGATGTCGCGCACGGCCGTGATTCCGCGCACCGCGGGGGGTTGGTTGACCGGGCTTTGCAACATCTCGGGGGGGCGCGTCGAGGGGCCGTAGCCCCGGATGCACAGGGCGTAGACGTGAAAGCCGCGCGCGGCGGCGAAGTTCATCCACGAGTAGCCGGGCAGGGGGAGGTCGAAGGCGACGGGGGCGGGCGTGCTCTGCCCGTGCACCATGAGCAGGGTGGCGGCGGCTTCGGATTTTTCCATGCCGCGCGGTTTCTTCTCCCGCAGGTGGAGTTTTACGCCTTCGTCGTGTGCATCGATAAAGTGGTCTTTGCGAATAATTCCCGTCTTGGCCAAGGTGTTCTCTCCACACAGGGGCGCACGCTCCATTTCGCAGGCTGCCTGAGGCGGCGGTGCGCTTGAGCGCGCGCGTGATCGTCGATATAGTGGCGCAATTCACCGCCCCAGAGTCTCTCATGTATTCCATCGAACGCGATCTCGCAAGCGAGGGCGTCTCGTGCGTCGCAGGCGTGGACGAGGCCGGACGCGGCCCCCTGGCGGGGCCGGTGGTGGCCGCCGCCGTGGTGCTCGACCCCGAAAGGCCTATCCACGGGCTCGACGACAGCAAAAAACTCACCCCCGGGCGGCGCGAGGCGCTGCTCGGCGAGATTCTCGCCAGTGCGCGCGCCGTCGGCCTGGCGGCGGTGGGTCCGCGCGAGATAGAGCGCGTCAACATTCTGCAAGCCTCGCTGTGCGCTATGGCGACCGCCGTGACGCGCCTCGCCGTGGCGCCCGCCCACGTGCTCGTCGACGGCAACAGGCGCATTCCCTCGCGCTTGCCGCAGACCCCGCTGGTGAAGGGCGACGCGCGCTGCGCCTGCATCGCCGCGGCGAGCGTGGTAGCCAAGGTGTATCGGGACCGGGTGATGGCGCGGATGGACGCGCGCTTTCCGGTCTACGGGTTCGGCAGACACAAGGGCTACCCCACGCGGGATCATCTGGCGGCTCTCGCACGCCACGGCCCCTGCCGCATTCACAGGCGCACGTTTCGGGGGGTGGCGGAGGCGGGTGCGTCGTGAGCCGGGAGAGAGGCAGAATCGGCGAGGACGCAGCCGTAGGCTTCCTGCGCCGCAGCGGGTACAGGATTATCGAGCGCAACTACCGGGGTGCGCGCTACGAGGTGGACGTCATCGCGCGCGAGGGGGAGGTTCTCGCCTTCATCGAGGTGAAGATGCGCGCGCCGGGCCGCGCGCCCGAGGGCGCTCTGGCCGTCGGCCGCGAGAAGCAGCGCAGAATCGTTCGGGCCGCGGAGCACTACCTGATGACCCACCCGGGCGAGCAGGCGCGCCTCTGCCGATTCGACGTGGTGTTGCTCGAAGCCGAGGCGGGCAAGAGACCAAAAGCAAGGGAATTACTGCGCGATGCGTTTCGCTAGCGCCGCGCGGCTGCGGGAATTTCGTTTGTCTGCCCGGCGCGCCAGCCTTAAGGGTTGCGCTCGGCGATGAGGCGAAGGCCCAGCAGCGTGAGGTCCGGGTGCACGAAGTCGAAAGCCTCCATCTGCCTGCCGAGGGTGGGGCTCGGCCCGCCGGTGGCGACGACCTTCGCCTCCTGGCCGAGTTCGTTCTTCATGCGCCCGACGATTTCTCCGACCAACCCCCGGTAACCGTAGGCGATGCCCGACTGGATGCTGTGCACCGTGTTCTTGCCGATGACGGAGGGGGGCAGGGCGGTTTCGACGCGGGGGAGGCGCGCCGTTTTGTCGATGAGCGCCTCCAGGGCGATGCCCACGCCCGGTGCGATGGCCCCGCCCAGATATTCGCCGCGCGCGGAGATGGCGTCGAAGGTGGTGGCGGTTCCGAAGTCGACGATGATCAAGGGGCCGCCGTAGAGGTGGTGGCCGGCGACGGCGTTCACGATTCTGTCGGCCCCCACCTCGTGGGGGTTGTCGTATTTGATGACCATGCCCGTGCGGGTGCCGGGGCCGACCACCAGCGGCTCGACGCCGAAGTAGCGGTTCGACATCTCTTCGAGAACCGGCCCCAGGGGGGGGACCACGCTCGCGATGACGACGCGCCCCACGTCCGCCATGCGGTGCTCCCCGAGGCGGAAGAGGCCTTCCACCAGAATGGCCAGCTCATCCGTGGTGCGGCGGCTTACCGAACCGAGCCGCCAGCTCGCAATGGGCTCCTCGCCCTCGAAAAGCCCCACGACCGTCTGCGTGTTGCCCACGTCGATGGCCAAAAGGCGCTTGCCCGTGCTCATGCGCTTCCCACCTCGCCGGAATCTATCCGCAGAACGGAGCCATCGGGAACCCCGAGCAGCAGGCGGCCCGCCTCGTCCACCCCTTCGTTCGTTCCTCGCACCGTCTCGTTACCGACGCGAACGGAGACTCCCTCGCCCAGATTGTCGCACAGCCGCAGCCAGTCGCTCCGCACCGCGGCGAAGCCGTCTGATTCGTATGCGGACAGCCGGGCGGCGATGCGCTCGAGAATTGCGTGGAGCAGGCTCTCTGCGGTCGGGACGCGCCCGCCCTCTAAGAGAATCGAGGAGGCCGACGCGCGAAGTGCGGGGGGAAAATGCTCCGCGCGCACCCGGAGGTTCAGACCCAGACCCGCGACCACGGCCGGCTGGGGGCGGGCTAAGTATTCGCACAGGATGCCGCCGATTTTTCGCCCGCGCACCCGCAAGTCGTTCGGCCACTTGAGGCCGACGGTGAGGCCGGTTGCCTCCCGGGTCGCCTCCGCCGCGGCGACGCCCAGGGCGAGCGTGAGGGAGGTGGGCGTCTGCGCCTCGGGCCGAAGGAGGGCGGAGAAGTAAAGGCCCCCGGGCGGTGAGAACCACGCGCGGCCTTGCCTTCCCCTGCCGCCGCTCTGGCATTCGGCGCGCACGACGAGGCCTTCCGCCTCGCCGCGTCGCGCCCTCTCGGCCACCAGTTCGTTGGTGGAGGCGGTCTCCTCCACCGTTTCGACGCGCCAGGCGATGGCGCGGGCGGTGCGCATCTAGTCCTGAAGCTCCGCGATGCGCGCCGCGCTTTCGCGGAGTTTTTCCGCGCGTGCTTGTGTCTCGTGCAGGCGAAGCCTGTCCTTTTCCACGATTTCGGCCGGTGCGCGCTCGACGAACGCAGGATTGGCGAGCTTCTTCTCGAGGCCCGCCGCGGTTTCCTCCGCCTCGGCGATTTGCTTTTCGAGGCGCTTGAGCTCCTCCTCGACGTCGATGAGCCCCCCGATGGGCACGAACGCCTGGCCGCAGCCGAAAACGGCGTTTGCCGACGCCTTGGGACGCTCCACGTCGGAGGCGACCTGCCAGTCCGGTGCGATGCGCGCGAGACGCCGAATCCACTCCGCCTCGCGCAGTATGAGAGCGCGGTTCGCAGGGTCGGGAACCTGGAGGTGGGCGGGCATCTCCTTGTTGGGGGAGATGTTGAGCTCCCCGCGAATGTTGCGGATGCCGCCGACTAACTCCATCAGAGCGCTGAACTCCGCCTCGGCCTGGGGGTCGTCCCAGTCCTCTCGGGGCGTGGGCCATGCGGCCACCATGATGCTCTCGCCCGTGCGATGGGGCAGCTTTTGCCAGATTTCTTCGGTGATGAAGGGAATGACGGGGTGGAGCAGGCGCAAGGTTTGCTCGAGTGCCGAGGCGAGCACCGCGCGGCTGGCGTCGCCGCCCTCCTTTGAGGTGAGGGCGGGCTTGATGACCTCGAGATACCAGTCGCACAACTCATGCCACGTGAAGTGGTAAAGAGCGAGAGCCGCGTCGTTGAAGCGGTATTCGGCGAGGGCTTGCTCCACCTGGCGCGTCACGCCGTTCAGGCGGCTGAGTATCCATCTATCGCCCAGGGAGAGGGCCTCTCGCGGCGGCATGGGCGGAACCTTCTCGCCCAGATTCATCAGGGTGAAGCGGGCGGCGTTCCAGATTTTGTTGCAGAAGTTGCGGTAGCCCGCGATGCGCTCGGTCGAGAGGCGTATGTCGCGCCCCTGGGCGGCCATGGCGGTGAGCGTGAACCGCAGCGCGTCGGTGCCGAACTCCTCGATAATCTCGAGCGGATCGATGATGTTGCCCCGCGTCTTGCTCATCTTCTGGCCGTGCTCGTCACGCACCAGAGCGTGGATGTAAACGTCGCGGAAGGGGACGTCGCCCATGAACTCGAGGCCCGTCATGATCATCCGCGCCACCCAGAAGAAGATGATGTCGAAGCCCGTCACGAGCACGGAGGTGGGGTAGAAGTAGTTGAGGTCGGCGTTTTTCTCCGGCCAGCCAAAGGTCGAGAAGGGCCACAGGGCGGAGCTGAACCAGGTGTCGAGCACGTCGGTCTCGCGGCGAAGCTTCGGGTCGTCGGGGTCTTCGCGCGAGACGACCACCTCGCCGGTCTCATCGTTGTACCAGGCCGGTATCTGGTGGCCCCACCAAATCTGGCGGCTGATGCACCAGTCCCGAATGTTGTGCATCCATTCGAAATAGGTGGCTTCCCACTGCTTGGGGATGATCTTGATGCGCCCCTCCTCCACCGCGCGGATGGACTCTTCCGCCAGCGGCTTCGCACGCACGAACCACTGCTTGGAGAGGTAGGGTTCCACCACCGTGGCGCAGCGGTAGCACGTGCCCACGGCGTGGCGATGGGCCTCGACCCCCCGCGTGAGGCCGCGCTCCTCCATGTCCGCGACTATGCGCTTGCGCGCCGCGAACCTGTCGAGCCCCGCGTAGGGGCCGCCGTTTTCGTTGATCTTCGCATCCGGCGTGAGGATGTTGATTTGCTCCAGGTCGTTTCTCAGACCCGCCTCAAAGTCGTTCGGGTCGTGCGCGGGCGTTACCTTTACCGCCCCGGAGCCGAAGGCGGGGTCCACGAAAGAATCGGCGATGAGGGGAATCTGCCTGTCCAGAAGCGGCAGGCGCAAACTTTGCCCCACGAGGTGCGCGTAGCGTTCGTCCTCGGGGTGGACGGCCACGGCGGTGTCGCCGAGCATGGTCTCGGGGCGCGTGGTGGCGATGGTGACGCCCTCGCCGCCCTCCCAGAGGGGGTAGTGGAAGCTCCACAGGTGGCCGTCGTGGTCTTCGTGCTCGACTTCGAGGTCGGAGACGGCTGTCTCACACCGCGGACACCAGTTGACCAGATAGTCGTCGCGGTAGATGAGTCCTTTTTCATACAGCAGCACGAAGGCTTCGCGCACGGCGCGCGAGAGGCCCTCGTCCATGGTGAAGCGCTCGCGCTCCCAGTCGCACGACGCTCCCAGACGATGCAGTTGGCGGATGATGGTGCCGCCGCTCTCTGCCTTCCACTTCCAGACGCGCTCTATGAACTTCTCGCGCCCCAGCGCCTCGCGCGAGAGGTTCTCCTCGGCGAGCTGGCGCTCGACCACGTTCTGGGTGGCGATGCCCGCGTGGTCGGTGCCCGGCATCCAGCAGACGCGCAGGCCGCTCATCCGCTTCCAGCGCACGAGGACGTCCTGCAAGGTGTTGTTCAGGGCGTGGCCCATGTGGAGAGAGCCCGTCACGTTCGGCGGCGGGATGACGATGGAGTAGGGCGTGTGCTCCTCGCTGGGTGCGCCGTGAAAATAGCCGCGTGCGAGCCATTCGGCATACCAGTGAGCCTCGGCCCCTTTCGGGTCGTAGCGGGGTTCGAGCAAAGGTTATTCTCCGTGTTTGATTTTTTCGATTTCTCGAAGAACTATCTTCTCTACCAGGTCGGGAAGACGCTCCACGACGATGGCCTCGACGCGGTGCGAGAGCGCGGGGAGTATGCGCTCGACGGTGCGCTCCACGGATTGGTGAATGACGGCCTCCGTCTCCTCATCCTCCAGTGTAAAGAACTCCTCGGCGCTTTCTGAGGGGCGGTCTTGCACGTTGCCGGCCACTGCCTCCCCCGCCGCGGTTTCCTCTGCAGGCGCGTCTTCGGGGGGGTGCTCCTGTCTGCCCGCGTCCGCGGCGGCTGCGAGAACGCGGTCGACTTCCGTGGTGAGCGTGAGCGGCTTGAAGGGCTTTTCGATGCTGCCCGCAACGCTGAGCTCCGTGATTTCCGCTTCGCCTATTTCGCCCCGCGTGCTCGTCAGGACGATGAGGGCAGCCCCGCCGCATCCCGGCGCCTGGCGGAGGCTGCGGCAGAAATCCAGCCCGTCCGCATTCTCCATGTCCAGCCCGACGAGGACGACGTCGGGCGAGGCGTCGTGCGCGGTGGCGAGGGCTTCATCTGCGCTTTGCGCGATGTGGACCTCGAAATCTCCGTCCCGGAAGGCCAGTTCCACGACCCGTTGGACCAGCAGGCTTTCTTCGAGGAGGAGCAGGTTGGTCGCCATGTAGTCGGGTCCTCGTCCGGGTGGGCGCTGGACGGCGGGATGGGCCATGGAAACGCCAGGTGCACCTTGCGCCCCCCTCCCGGAGGCGTCGTGCGTTTCCAGCCGGCCGTCCGCGGGGAATCATGCCATTATCGCAATTTCGGGGTCAACTATCTGCGCCGGTAGCGGTTCACGGCGCGGCGATGCTCGCGGTAGGTGCGCGAGAATTGGTGGCCGCCCTCCTTTTTGGCCACGAAGTAGAGATACTTCACCCGCGCGGGGCGCACCGCCGCCGCGATGGATGCGAGCCCCGGGCTGGCGATGGGGCCGGGGGGGAGCCCCCGGCGGCGGTAGGTGTTGTAGGGAGAGTCGTGGCGCAGGTGCTTCCTGGTGAGGTTCCCGTCGAAGCGCGGCAGCCCGTAGATGACGGTCGGGTCGCTTTGCAGGCGCATTCCGCGCCTGAGCCGGTTGACGAACACGGCGGCGACGAGCGGGCGTTCGGCGTCGATGGCGGTTTCTTTCTCGACGATGGAAGCCAGCGTGAGCGCCTGGTGGAGGGTAAAGCCCATCTCGCGCGCCTGCTCCCTGAGCGCGGGCGAGAATTTTCGGTGCATCGTGCGCACCATGAACGCGAGGATTTTTCTGGCGGAAACCCCCTCGGGGAAGTGATATGTGTCGGGGAAGGCGTATCCCTCGAGCGAGTCCGCGGGCACGCCCAGCTCCCGAAGGAAGGAGGCGTCCCGCGCGAGTGCGAGAATCTCTTGTTCTCCCGCCAGTTCCGCGCGCTCGATCGTTCGTGCGATTTCGCGCAGGCTCGAGCCTTCGGGAACGGTGAAGGTGCGCTGAACGACCCTGCCCTCGGACAGGCGGCGGTATATCTCGCGCGGCGACATGGAGGCTTTAAGAGCGTAGACGCCCGCCTGCATCCTCCTGGCTCCGCCCCTGAGCCTGGCCTGGAGGTCAAACAGCCTCGGGTTGCGGATGAGGCGCTTGCGCGCGAGCAGTGCGCGCACCTCGGCAAAGGACATGCCCGGGCGCACGTGGACGCGCGTCGCTTCTGTCGCGTTCGGGTCGGCGGGGCGGGAGAATTCCGCCTCGAGCCCGCGGTGGACGAGGAAGGCGCAGAGAACGAGGAGGGAGAGGAGCGCCACCGCGAGCCTTGCGCGCGCGCGACCGCGCGGCGGGGTGTTTTTTCCGGATGCGGAATGCGCGTCTTCAGCCATGGAGGGCGGCGTGATCCAGATACGCCTGGAGAATCAGTTGCGCCGCGAGGACGTCGCGCTTCTCCGCCTTGCGGGCGGGTTTGGTGTGCGTTTCGTTCAGCACCCGCTCGGCCTGCGTGGTGCTGAGGCGCTCGTCCCATTTCGTCACCGAGACGTCGAGACGCTCGCGCAGAAACTTGATGAACCTCCTCGTGCGCTTTGCCCGCGCGGTGTCTTTGCCCGAGAGGCCGAGGGGGTGTCCCACGACCAGCAGGCGCACGCCGCGCTCGCGGATGATGTCGCGCATCTCCTCCGCCACCTGCTCGTCGGAGCGCCTCTCGATCAGGCCGAGGGGCTGGGAGGTCAGCCCCAGTGCGTCGCTGATGGCGAGCCCCACCCGCCTCTCGCCGAAGTCCATGCCCAAAACGCGGGGTCGGCTCATTTTTGCGCAGGCTTCTCCCCGTCGGGGTGGGACATCTCGATTCCGAAGCGCTCGAGCGTGGAGTGCGTCGCCCTGTCCAGGGAGGCGAGGGATTTGTTGTAGTCGATGAGGGCGCGGGTCTCTTTCGTCAGGGCGTCGGCGAGTTTCTCCTGGTCTTCGAGAATCTCCCTGCTCGTCGAAAGCCCGACCTTGAACTTCTTCTCCTGGGCGTCGAGGCGCTCCTCGGCCAGCTTTCTCGCGACGCGCGTGGCCGCGATTCTCTTCACGTCGAGCTCGATGCGCCGCACGCTGCGGTGTACCGCCTCCATGATGGACTGGCGCTTCTGGTGGTAGGAAGCCACGATTTGCGCGTGGCGCATTTGCGCCTGGCGATACTCCGCCTTCGCTTTTCTGTTGCCGAGCGGGAAGTGGAACGAGATGCCGCCCGAGACGGTGTAGCCGTCGTTCTCGAATTGCTTCTCCAGTACCCTTCCCGAGTCCGTCGAAAAAGAGTTGTTCGAGGCCGAAGCGTTCAAGTCCACCTCGGGCAAAAGGTTGCGCTTCGCCACCTCGACCTCGATTTTCTTCTTGTCGATTTCGATGCGGGCGTTCTCGATGTCGGCGTGCCTGCGCAGGGTGGCGAGGATGAGCCGTATCTCGTTGAGCTCCACTTTCTGGAACGCGGGCTTGTCGGTCGGCTGTATTTTGAGTGCCCAGGAGCCGGGCGTATCCGTTACGTTCATGAGCCGCTTGAGGTCGTCCTCGCGGTCTCGAATCTCCCGCTCGGCGATGAACAGAGCCTCCTCGCGGGAGGCAACGGTGCTTTCGGCTTCGGTGATCTCTATCGGTGCGAGGGTGCCGACCTCGACCTGAATCCTGTTCCTGCGCAGCAGGTCCTTGGCGAGGTCGAGGGACTTGCGCCGGAACGCGAGATTCTCGAGGGCGAAGACGAGCTCCCAATAGGTCTGCTCCACGGCGTCGACGGTCTCGATGACCCTGCTTCGGTAGGCGTAAATCGTCTGGTCTTTCGTCGCCATGGCCACCTTGATTCTCGCCTGGTTGAAATCGACGCCGTAGTTCTTGAGCAGGGGTTGTCTGATGGTGAAGGTGAGGCCTGCCTCAAAGTTCGGGTCCAGCGAGCCGGGCAGGGAACTCAGCGATTCGCGGGCCGTCTCGAACATCAGTGAATACTCCGCCCCCGAGACGAGCCTTTGGCGAACGCCGCCCGATATGGACACGGCGTCCGCCTTGCGCTGCCGCACGCTCGCCGTGTTGGTGTTGATTCCCTCGAGGCTGGAGCGGTTCGCCGAAGCACCCGCCACGGCGGAAAGATCAAAAGCGGCGCGCTCCCTGATGACGTCGTCTTCCGCCAGTGCGGGCGTGAACGCGGCGATGGCAATGTCGAAGTTGCGCGCGAGGGCCAGGCTCACCGCTTCGCGGATGGACACTACGAGGCGGGGTCCCGCGACCGGCGGCGGGGCCACGTTGCTGCGCGGGCGCGCGGGCGAGATGGGGGAATCCGCGGCGGGGGCCGCTCCCAAGGGGAGGGGAGTGGACAGGCAAGCGACAATCGAAGCCGCAGCGAGGACGAGTGAAAACGACCTGGGCGGATGCATGGGGAGACTCCTCCACTCCGGCAAGAACCTCTCTTGCCTTGCGGCGCGATACGGACGGCGCGGGCGCACGCCGACTTTCGGACATCAAGGGCCGTATTATGGCCCACGGGTACTCAAATGAAAATCCCCCCGCCCGCCAACGCGGGGGTGCGCCCGACGCGTTCTTTTCTTGCGCAAGTGTGCGGTGCTCTGCTAGAAAGATGCCTGCAAAAGGAAGGTTCGTCTACTCGTTCAGTCGCGTAGGGTGCGATTCTTTCGAGGTGCGTGAGCGGTGGAAGTCTTTGAGGGAGTGGACGCCTACGACTCCGGGGGTTCTCCCTCGATACTGAGCATCGGAAACTTCGACGGCGTTCACCTCGCGCACCGCGAAATTTGCCGCTTCATCCGCGAAGAGGCCGCCCGGCGCGGCGGCCGCAGCGTGGTGCTGACCTTCGAGCCGCACCCCCTCTCCGTGGTCGCGCCGGAACGCCGCCCCCCCCTCATGACAACCCTGGAAGAGAAGCTGGCGCGCCTTGCCGCCCAGGGCGTGGACGCCGTGGTGGTCGAGAAGTTTACCGCGCACCTGGCGCAGACCGAGGCGGGCGACTTCGTGCGGCGCATCGTGGGCGAGGGGTTGCGCGCCGCGTTGGTGGTCATCGGTTTCAACTTCCGTTTCGGCAAGAATCGCGCGGGCAACGTGGACCTCCTCCGGGAGGAGGGCGCGCGTGCCGGCTTCGAGACGCACGTGCTCGCA
The DNA here is from genome assembly GCA_965221655.1 of bacterium. Classification (GTDB taxonomy): domain Bacteria; phylum UBA8248; class UBA8248; order UBA8248; family UBA8248; genus Bin107. Next base: position 164,165 of record OZ244906.1, read on the forward strand.
CCCTACATGTTCGAGGGCAGGCGGGTCAGCAGCACGGAGATACGCAAGCTCCTCCTGGGCGGAGCGGTGGAGGAGGGCGCGCGCCTGCTGGGGCAGCACCACCTCGTGGAGGGCAGGGTGGTGCGGGGCGACGGGCGGGGGCGGCAAATCGGCATACCGACGGCGAACGTGGACTACCCCTCCGTCCTCGTGCCCGAAAACGGCGTCTACGCCTGCCTGGTGCAGATCGGGGGCAGGGAGAGTCCGCGCCTGCGGGCCGTGACGAACATCGGGAATCGCCCGACGTTCGACAAAAAACAGGTGACCGTAGAGACCCACCTGCTCGACTGGGAGGGCGACCTCTACGGGAAGTCGATGCGCGTGGAGTTCGTTGCGCGTCTGCGCGAGGAGCGCAAGTTTTCGGGTCCTGAGGAACTCGTCGCCCAGATTCGACGCGACATCGAGGAGGGGCGCACGCGGCTGGGCGGCTAGGCCGTCAGGCTCGCCAGGCCGTCGTAGACGAAGAACACCCCGAAGGCGAGCATCACCCACCCGCAGCCGAGTTCGATGCGCCTCCAGCCCGCCTCGCCGATGACGCGGCTCCCCCGGTGTGCGGACCACGTGAGGAATACCGCCCAGGCGGCGTCCGCCAGCAAATGGACGACTACCATCCCCACGAGGCCCGCCACGAGGCCGAACGTGCCCGTGCGGGTGATGATGCTCGCCCCCACGGTGAGCCACCACACGACCCAGTAGGGGTTGAGCGCGGTGAGCAGTATGCCGCCCGCCACCGCGTTTCGCCTGTGCGCCCCGGCGCTGCCAACCTCCTTGCCTCCCGCGCTCCGGAGCACGCTCCCTCCCATGTAGACGAGCGCCCCGCCGCCCAGCAGCGAGACGCTCTCGCGTATTCCGGGGCTTTCGAAAAACGGCTGCAGCCCGGCGAACAGGGCGAGAATGAGGGGCACCTCGATCAGGGCGTGGCCGAGCGTAATCCATGCGCCCGCCCAGGGGTTGCGCCTGCCGAGCGAAATGATGAACGCGGTGAGCGGCCCCGGCGACATGACGCCGCTCAGCGATATGACGAAGACGACTCCGTAAAACGCGAGCAGGCTCATGCGTTCTCGTCGAGTGCGGCGAGCAGGCGGGCCAGCCGCCCTACGTCCGCGTGGTACTTGAACACCTTGGTTGCGCCCAGGTAGGCAACCGGCACTTCCGCGCCGTGGTCGCGCGCGAGTGCGGGGTCGGCATCCACGTCCACTTCCTCGATGGCGAGGCCGGGAAAATGGCGGCGCACCTCGTCTTTCGCCTCCTCGCAGAGGTGGCACGCGCTTCGCGTGTAGAGGGTGAGTGCGGGCACGTGGGGTGCTTCCTCATGGATTCGGGGGCGTTTCGTTTTGCGGCCATCATAGCAGAAAATGCTGGTTCCCCTTCTTGAATCCTTGACAAGGGGTGCGCCCGTCGCTATAGAGAATGGTTGCCAATCCTCTCGCCGGAGTGGCGGAATTTGGTAGACGCGCTAGATTCAGGTTCTAGTGGGCTTCGGCCCGTGGAGGTTCAAGTCCTCTCTCCGGCACCAATAAACGACAGACCGTCGGGCGCCTCGCGCCGCGCCAGCAGGGAGTCCGCCTTTTTTCGGTTCGGGGGGTGCGCATGAAGATTCTCGAGGACAGGCTTTCCAACGGCATCCGCGTGGTGACGGCCGAGCGCCCCGATTCGGCGGCGGTGGCGTTTCACATCTACTTCGGCTGTGGAGGCCGCCACGAGCGCGACGAGGTGGTGGGCGTCTCCCACGCCCTCGAGCACATGGTCTTCAAGGGAACGCCCTCGCGCACGACGCTCGACATCGCGCGCGAGATGGAGGGAAACGGCGCGTCCATCAACGCGAACACCGCCTCCGAGCGTACCTGCTACCACTTTACGGCCCCGGCGGATGCGTTCGCCCCGGTGCTCGCAGTCTACGCCGACGCGGTCAACAACTGTCTGCTGGACAAGGGGGAGTGGGACAAGGAGCGCCTCGTCATCCTGGAAGAACTCAAGATGTACGAGGACATGCCGCGCATCTGGGTGTCGGACATGCTCGAGACGACGGTCTTCAACCTGCAAATGGGCGTCATCGGCAATCGTGAGACCATCAACGCCATCGAACCCGGACACATGCGCGAGTTGATAGAGAAGTGGTACGTCCCCGGCAACACGGTCGTCTCCGTGGCGGGCGGCGTGAAGCACGAAGAGGTGATGACGCTCTCGGAGAGCCACTTCGGGGGGCGGAGCGGGAGCGAGGAAAAGCCCGCGTCCCCCTCCCTGCCGGGGGAGAGCAAGGCGAAGATTGTGGATCAGGTGCGACAGACGGATCAGGTGAATCTGGCGCTTGGCTTTCGCTCCTTTGGTCTCGACCGCGAAGATGGTGCGCCCCTGCGGGTGATGTGCAACATTCTGGGCGGGAAGATGAGCAGCCGCCTGTTCACCGAGGTGCGCGAGAAGCGCGGCCTCGCCTACAGCGTGGGCGCCGCCCCGCACCGCTACACCGACACGGGCATGATTGAACTCAAAGCCGGCGTGGCGTTTGAGAAGGCCGTGGAGGCCACCGAGGTCATGCTCGCGGAAACCGCACGCTTCAAGACCGAACCGGTAACGGCACAGGAACTCGCCGAGGCGAAGCGCTACATCAAGGGGAACCTCCAGATACACGAAAGCTCCGAATACCACGCGGGCCGCAACGGCTCGAACCTCATGCTGCGGGGCAGGGTGTACACCGTCGAGGAGGAGTTGGCTGAGGTCGACGCCGTGTCGGAGGAGGACATCCGGCGCGTGGCCGGGGAGGTCTTTCAGGAGGAGCGCCTCACGGGTGCTGTGATTGCCGAAGAATCTCTCGGCTCCGCCATCGAGGCCGTGCTCAAGGTTTGATTAAGGTTTGGTGGGCGCCCCTTGCGGCGGAACGTCGTCCTCCGCGCCTTCGAGCAGGACGACGATGCGGCGATTCTTCGCGCGCTGCTCCTCGCTGGTGTTGGAGACCACGGGGCGGTGGAACGAGTAGGCCGTCGCCGAGAGGCGCTCCGGCGATATGCCCTTTTCTTCGAGAAACTTGATGACCGCGACGGCGCGCGCGAAGGAGAGTTCCCAGTTCGTCGGGTAGCGTAGGGCGAGCTCTCCGGCAATCGGCCTGTCGTCTGCGTGGCCTTCCACCCGCACCTGAATCGCGCGGCCCTTTTCGTGCTTGAGAAAATCCGCCAACCGGGCGAGGGCCTCGTAGCCTCCCTCCTTGATCCCCGCGCTTCCGGTGGGGAACAACAGTTTGTTGATCATGCTCACGCTGTAGGCGCCCCTCTCCCCGCGCTGCGTGCTGATGGCCGGCTCCTGGAGCCTGGTGTTCATGGCGGCGAGGTCGGACTCGAGCTTTTTGGAGCGCGCGGCTTCTGCTCGCGCTCTTTGTGCGAGAACTTTGGAGCGCGCGATTTCCGAGGTGTGCTCGCGAACCGTCTCGGCCAGGCTCATCTTCGTCCGGTCGAGTTTCTTCCTGATGAGGTCGGTCACGGATATCTTCTCCGCGACGAGGTGGCTCATCTCCTCTACCTGCGCCTCGAGAATCTCTTTGGATTCCTCCAGGCGCGCTATCTCGCGGGCGTGATCATCCACGCGGGCGAGATTGCGCTTGCCCTCCGTCTCCGCTTGCGCGCGCGCCTTGCGCTCGGCCGCAAGCGCCGCGCGCGCGCGTGCGAGAATGTCTTCGAGGCCTTGGTTCTGCGCACTTTGCGGCGCGGGCGGTGCGCTTTTTTCCGCGGCGGGGAGGTTCATGGCTTTCATCTGGGCGCGGAGGGATTCTCCCGCCTTCTCGAGGCGCGCTATCTGCTCTGCGCGTTCGTTCGCCAGGTCGAGATTGCGCTTGCCCGCCGCCTCGGCTTGCGCGCGCGCTTTGCGCTCGGCCTCGAGCGTAGCCCGAATTTCTTCCGCTTGCTTTCCGATGGAGGCCGTGGCCTCTGCGAGCCGGGTGCGCAGATCCTGTATCTGCTGCTCCATGTTCCGGGAGCGGTCCTCCTCGCCGGAGAGGGCGCTGCGGGCTTCTTCCAGCAGATTCTTGGTCGAATAGGATTGTTGGGCGAAGTATGCTCCTGCGCCCAGAAGGATGGCGATGAACACTCCGATAACCAGCCGAATGCCCACGACCTTGCTCCTCTGCGTATGTGCGCCAAGACGCAGCGCGGAGGCGCTAACGGGCGTTGCCTACGGACAGCAGTTACATAGTGCCATTGGATTCACCATCCGCAGTATAGTAGTCGTGCGCAGCGAATTCAACCGCGTGGACCGGGACTCGCGCCCCGGCCCACGCGGCTTGTTGGTCTAGTCGCGCGATGCGCCCAGAAGCTGCGCAAGGTAGAGGAACATCATGATGAAGTCGAGGTAGAGTTCCAGGGCCGCCATGATGGAGGCGCGCCTGCCCGTCTCGTTGTCCGTGTCCTGGGAGTAGGCGTAGTCGCGCATCTTCTGGGTGTCGTAGGCCGTCAGCCCCGCAAAGATGAGCACGCCCAGCACGCTGATGGCGAAGTGCACGGCGGGGCTGCCTACGAATATGTTCACGACGCTCGCCAGGATGATGCCGATGAGGCCCACCATGCAGAAGTTGCCCAGACCCGAGAGCTCTTTTTTCGTCACGAAGGCGAACAGAGTGAGCCCCGCGAAGGCGCCGCCGGTTACGAAGAACGCCTGGGCGACGGAAGTGAACGTGTAGCGCAAGAGCAGGGTGGAGACGGTGACGCCCAGCGAGGCGCTGTAGAGCAGAAACAGCACCGCGCCCGCCTGCCAGCCCATGCTGCGCATGACCGGCCGGATGCAGAGAACCAGGGCAATCTGCACCCCGAGGATCAAGAACACCGAGAGCGAGCCGCCGAAGATGAACTGGACGGCGGCGGGGCTGGACGCCACGTAGAAGGCGCTGAAGCCCGTTACGAAGAGCCCCAGCGTCATCCAGCCGTAGACGCGCTGCATGAACGCGACGGCGTCGCGCGCGACGACGCGCTGTCCGGTCGAACGGGTGAAGTCTTGAGAGCGCATGCGGGAACATCCTCCTTGAGTGTCCGAGTGTCCAAACATTGGGCGGCCCGCGTCGTGGCGCGGGATACCGATACGCACGTTGCTTAGTATAGTGCCGTTGCACGGAAATTTGCACCCCCCGTGCGGGGTTTTTCCGCGCGCGGGCGTTTCGTCGTTGTGCGCGGCGCGGGGACGGGCGCAGGGGGTTGACTGGATTGTAAGGCTCCATATAATTAGGCCCCATAGTATTTGCGTTCGACGGGAGCGTGCCATGTTCTACATGAAGGAGTTGCCGAACGAGGAGGACTTCCGCCCCCTCGTGCCGGAGTATTCCTCGCTCGATACCGGCTCGGTCATGCTCTTTTATCTGTTCTTGCAGGTGGGCAGCGACATGCTCACCGCCTTCGAGACCCACCTGGCCGACCACGGCGTCTCGCAGGGGAGGTTCATCGTCTTGCTGCTGCTCCTGCGTGCGCAGGTGCGCAACAACGGCGCGGGGCTGGGACCCTCGGAGCTGGCCAGACAGGCGGGCGTTACGCGCGCGACGATGACGGGGCTGACGAACGGACTTGAGCGCGACGGGCTCATCGAGCGCTTCGGCCACCGGGGCGACCGCAGAAGGGTCGTCGTGCGCCTCACGCCCAAGGGCAGGGAGAGCCTGAACGCCATCTTCCCCGATTATTACGCGCGCATCGCGGAACTCATGAACGACCTGGAGGACGAGGAGCGCGAGCGGCTCTCCGCTCTCCTCCACAAGGTGAAGGACAAGATGGAGGCGTCGACGCACCAGACCCCGCAGGCGGGCGAGGCGCCTTCGCATCGGACATAAGAGAAAAACCCCCTCAAGGAGGAGAACGCGCAAATGCCCAGACCCAAGGTGATCATCCAGCTCTACCCCATGCTGCCGACCGAAAGCCGAGAAGAGCGCGAGCGCAAAAGGCCCCTGGCCAGGGACAAGGAACTCTACCACCACGTGCTGCACGAGTGGATGGACATCGTGAAGGCCGCCGATGAGATGGGCGTCTGGGGCATCAGCACCATCGAGCACCACCTGCATTCGGAGGGCTACGAGGTTGGCCCCAACCCCGGGGTGCTGAATTCCTGGTGGGCCGCCCACGTCAAGAACGCGCGCGTGGGCGCACTCGGCTACGTCATGGCGACGCAAGATCCGATTCGCGTGGCGGAGGAGACGGCGATTCTCGACCACATCACCAAGGGCAAGTTCTTCTGTGGCGTGGCGCGGGGGTATCAGTCGCGGTGGGCGAACGTGCTGGGGCAGTTCAGCGACACGCGCGCGACCGTCTCCTCGGACCTGGGCGGCAGCGACGACGTGAAGAATCGCGACATCTTCGAGGAGCGCGTGGAGATGCTCCTCAAGTTCTGGCAGGAGGACTCCGTGGAGGTGAAGGGCGGCTACTACGAGATTCCCTACCCCTACGAGGAGGGCATCCCGTACCCCGCCTGGAAGAGTGCGCGCGACGCGGGCGCCATCGGCGAAATCGGAGACGACCAGCGGGTGCGGCGGGTGAGCGTCGTTCCCAAGCCCTATCAGGAGCCCTATCCGCCCGTGTTCCAGGCGGTGAGCGCGAGTGCGGACTCCATCAAGTTCGCGGCGAAGCACGGCTTCCGGCCCGTCTACTTCACCAAGCTCGAGAAGATGGAGGAGTTCTCCCATCTCTATGTGGAAGAAGCCGCCCGGGCCGGCCATGACTTCGCGCACGGCGAGCGGCAGTGCGTGTGCCGCTGGATTCACGTCACGGACACCGAGGCGGAATACGACGAAAAACTCCGCAAGTACGATCAGGACATCTACCAGAATTTCTACGTGCCGTTTTTCCCGCAGTTTCCCGACGACACGGAGAGCATCGACTGGATTCAGAACATCAAGGAGAGCGGCATCTTCCTGGGCGGCCCCGTGGAGCGGCTCAAGCGCGAGTGGGAGGAGACCTACGAGAAGGTGCCCTCTGAGTTCATCACCCTCATCTGGCACTACGCCCAGTGTCCGAAAGAAGAAGTCATCTACGAGCTCGAGACGTTCATGACCAAGGTGTGGCCCGACCTCGAGTGCCCGGTGTCGAACGGCGTAACGGTCGGCGGCGTCTCCTGAGGCGCCTGCGGGGTCTGCGCACGGTTTCATCGGGAGCGTTCACAAGGAGGCGAGCATGTACGAGATTATCGATCTGAGCCAGGAAATCTACACGGGCGCGCCCCGGTTTCCCGGCCATCCGGCGACGACCATCGAGTACGTCGCCCGCCACGAGGACGCGGCCAACGCGCCGATTCGGCCCAAGGACATCACCTACGCGGCCATGATGCTCCACATGTGCGACCACGGGCCGACGCACACCGACTCGGTGAGCCACATCGACGAGCGCGAGAGTGCGCCGAACATCGACCAGGCGCCCCTCGAATGGTTCATCACGCGGGCGATAGCCCTCGACTTCACGGGCAAGGTGGAGCCGATGGAGGAGATATCGCTCCGCCTTCTCCAGGACGAGCTCGCCGCGGCGAACCTGACGCCCCCCCGGGACGGCACCTTTTTGTTCACGGGCGGACACTACAAGCGCACCTACCCGACGGATGACTATCTCACCACCTATCCGGGTCTGGGCTACGAGGCGGCGAACTTTCTCTACCGTGAGTGCGGCGTCGTGAACATTGGCCAGGACGCACCCAGCATCGACGCGGGCGTCAACACCACGGAGATGACGTTTCCCTGCCACGTGCTCTGCCGCGAGCTTCAGCGCCACAACACCGAGAACCTGGCGAACGTCGAGGCGGTGGCGGGCAGGGAGTTTCTCTACGTGGGGCTTCCGCTCAAGATTCGCGCGGGCACGGGCTCGCCCGTGCGCGCCGCGGCGGTCATGAACCTCTAGGGCGCGGCAAAGCCGCCTTTTGGAAGCCGCTTTGCCGCCGGCGGAATTTTCGACTTTGCAGGGGAGGGCACGACATGTCCAAAAAGGTGGATTGGTACTACCATCGCCCGAGCTGAAAGACCTGTGCGAAAACGCAAGCGTTTCTTGCGGAAAAGGGCGTTGCAGTGGATGAGCAGGTAAACTCGAGAAAAGACGCGGTGGACGAGAGCGGCGCAGACGCCCTCTTGCAGGGCGTGGGGCAGGTGTATTCGACCAAGGGCCGGAAGGTGCTTCATCTGGACTTGAGAGAGAAGCCCGCGCGCGAAGACGTGCTCGCCCTCATGATGGGGCGTTCGGGGACGCTGCGCGCACCCGTCATCAAATGCGGGGATACCCTCATCGTCGGCTTCGATGAGGAAACCTATACGCAGGTTTTGACCTGATACACCCCGCCCGCCGGATTACAGGGCCAACTGGCCCCGGGTGGGCTCCGCTCAGCAAAACCACGATTCGGTGAGCCGGGGCGGGCGCACCCTGTCGGGGGCAAAGTCGGCCCTGGGCTCCGCCTCTTCGGGACGCCCGAGCGTCGCGGCGGCCAGCCCGCGCAGGCGCGCGAAGGTGGCGGCCGCGTCCTCGCGGCGCGCGGCGGCGTCTTCCACCAGGGCAAGAGCTTCTTCGTGGAGAACGTCCATCCGGGCGTCGGGGTGCTCCCAGCGGTAGACGAAGTTCTCCGCGTCCAACTCTTTCAAGTGCGGCTGCATGTGGGGGGAGTCGAGCAGGCAGGAGCCCGGCGGCACCAGAAGCCGGATGGCCATCTGCACCGGGTCCACCTCGTCGACGAGCCCGTATTCCTCAATAAAGTCGAGCAGGTCGAAGTAATCCGCCGCACTCGTCCAGGGGGTGAACGCCACGAGAGAGGGCCGAATCGACAGATCGGCCGCGCGCGCCGCGCGCACCAGGCGCAAAACGTCCGCCCGGGTGTGTCCCTTGTCGAGCCGCGCGAGCACCAGGTCGCTCAGCGACTCGACCGCCGTTACGAAGAACGCGCATCCATTCTCGCGAAACTGCGGCAGCAGCGCCTCGTGCTCCACCAGGTGGGAGACCTTGGCGGTGAAGTCGAATGTGAGATCGGGGAAGCGCTCGTGCAGGGCGCGCGTGAGACGCACCGCGTGGGCGGGGCCGTTCAGAAAGTCCGGATCGGCAAAAGTGACGTGGCGCGCGCCCTGTGCAATGAGCTCCTCCACGTCCTCGAGCACCTGTTCTCTGGGCACGATGAAGAAGCGCCCCCCGTAGACCGGCGGAATCGGGCAGTGCAGGCACAGGTGCTTGCAGCCTCGGCTCGCCTCGACTGCTCCCGCGAGGTGGTGCTCCCCGCCTCTTTCGAGATGCGCGTAGGAGTGCAGGGCGGGCAGCCCGCCGCGCTCGGGCTTGCGGAGAGGAAACTTTTCGAGGTAGGGACCCGCGGTGTGCTCCCGCGTGGCTGCTCCGGGAATCTCCGCGTCGTCCGAGACGCCCGCGAGTTTTTCCACCAGCCGCAGGAGCGGCCACTCGAACTCCCCGCCGATAGCCGAATCCCCGCCGTTCGCCAGCAGGTAGTCCCTGTTGAGCAGGCCGTAGAGGCCGTAGAAGCAGACGTGGCACCCCGGATTTGCCGCGCGCACCCTGGCGGCCACCTCCACGCCGAGCCTCAAGGCGGTGTGCATCGGCACGCTGATGCCCACGAACTTCGCGTTGGCGATTCTGTCTGCAGAAAACTCCTCGGCTGCCACGTCCATTGCCCAGGGCTGAAAGCCCGCCGCGCGCAAAAAGGCCAGGGGCGAGGCGAGGGAGATGGGCTGTCGCCCCAACTCGTAGCAGGAGACGAGCACGACGGCGCCCGGCGCCTGCCATTCGCGCGTTTTTCCGCCAGTGTTCAAGGCGGCTCCTCCTCCCTCGTCAAGAAAAAAGCCCCGGACGAACCGGGGCTTTCGGCGATAAGGCTCGGCTGCCCGCTCAGGTGGTGAACGACTTGCCGCAGCCGCACATGCCCATGGCGTTGGGGTTGTTGATCTTGAAGCCCGAGCCCTGGAGGCTGTCGACGAAGTCTATCTCCGTACCCGCCAGGACGGGGTAGCTCCCCGGGTCCACGAATACTTCGAACCCCTCGGCGGAGAACACCTTGTCCTCGGGATTGGCCGATTCCTCGAAGTAGAGCCCGTAGTTGTAGCCCGAGCAGCCGCCCGCCGTTACGGCGAGGCGCAGGCCGTGGCCCGTCTTGCCCTCGGCCTCGAGAATCTCGAGCACCTTTCCGCTGGCCACCGGGGTGACCGAAATGCCCTCGGCGGGCTGGGGCTTGCTCTGGGTCTGATCGAAAAGGTTTATCGTTCCGCTCGACATCGTTCGTTTCTCCTTGTTGATGACGATAGGGCTTCGCCAATAAACTTTATGGATGATACCACAACTACCTTAACCTTTTTCGCGTCTTGTGCAAAGACCCCCACGTCCCGAAAAACCCCCACGTGCACGGGCGAAGGCTCCTCCTGGCGTCTATTGTCTACCACGAAGAGGCGGGGCAGGCAACCGCCCAGGAGGAGCCGCAAAATATTTTACTATTTTGCGCAGAAAAGTTGACAACAAAAGACTAAGATTATATATTCCTCTTGTGTCGAGAGCACTCCGGAGAGCGAGGCTCCCGTCGCGGAAGGGAAAGAATACACGAAGTTTACGATATCCGCTCCGGGTTCGCACGTGTGGGCTCGGTGGGGGTGTGGAGAGAACGGCATGAATTTCGACCGCTTTACGCACAAGACGCAAGAAGCCCTGCAATACGCCCAGGAGTCGGCGCGGCAGCACGGACACCAGGGCGTTGCGCCAGCGCACGTACTGCTGGCGCTTCTCGCCCAGCCCGAAGGAGTACTGCCCCCGCTGGTCGAGAAGGCCGGGGGGGAGTTGCACGTGCTTCACCGCGCCCTGGAGAGTTCCGTCGCGTTGTTGCCTAAGGTGTCGGGTGCCCCCGATAACCTCTACGTAACGCCGGAGTTGGCGAAGCTTTTCGAGGCGGCCGGCCGCGAGGCGGCGGCCATGGCGGATGAATACGTGAGCGGCGAGCATCTGTTGCTGGCGGCGTTCGAGAGTGCGGGGGCTGAGGCGGGGCGCATTCTGCGCGAGGCGGGTATCGACCGCGAGGCCGTGCTCGCGGCTCTCAAGGAAATACGGGGCAGCCAGCGCGTTACCGACCCGGACGCCGAGAGCCGCTACCAGGCGCTCGAGCGTTTCTCCGTCGACCTCACCGCACAGGCGCGCGCGGGCAAGCTCGACCCCGTCGTGGGTCGGGGCGAGGAGATCAGGCGGGTGATGCAGGTGCTCTCGCGCCGCTCGAAGAACAACCCGGTGCTCATCGGCGACCCCGGCGTGGGCAAGACGGCCATCGTAGAGGGGCTGGCCCAACGCATCGTGGACGGCGACGTGCCCGAGGGCTTGCAGGGCAAGCGCTTGATCAGCCTCGATATCGGCTCTCTCGTGGCGGGCTCGAAGTTCCGGGGCGAGTTCGAGGACAGGCTCAAGGCCGTGCTCCAGGAGGTGAGCGAGTCGGCGGGCGAAATCGTTTTGTTTATCGACGAGCTCCACACCGTCGTCGGCGCAGGCGCGGCGGAGGGGGCGGTGGACGCCTCGAATCTCCTCAAGCCCGCACTCGCGCGCGGGGAGCTGCACTGCGTGGGCGCAACCACGCTCGACGAATACCGCAAGCACATCGAGAAAGACGCGGCTCTTGAGCGGCGCTTCCAGCCCGTGCTGGTCGAAGAACCCGGCATGGAGGACACCATCTCCATTCTGCGGGGTCTCAAGGAGCGCTACGAGATTCACCACGGCGTGCGCATTCTGGACAACGCCCTGGTGGCGGCGGCCGCTCTCTCGCATCGCTACATCGCCGACCGCTATCTGCCGGACAAGGCCATCGACCTTATCGACGAGGCCGCGAGCGGGCGGCGCCTCGAGCTCGACAGTCTGCCCAAGGAAATCGACGGCCAGGAGCGTGAACTCGTGCGCCTGCGCATCGAGGAGCACGCACTCGAGCAGGAAGAGGGCGCAGACAGCCGCGAGCGTCTTGAGCGCATACGCGAGCGCATCGCCGTCCTCGACGAGCAGACGCGCGAGCGGCGCGGCCGGTGGATGGAGGAGAAAGAATCCATCTCGCGGGTGCGCGAGCTCAAAGAGCGCGTCGAGGAGATGCGGGCCGAAGCCCAGCGCGCCGAGCGCGAGGGAGATTTGGGCCGGGCGGCGGAGTTGCGCTACGGCTCCATCATCGCGGCGGAAAAACAAGTCGAGCAGGCCGAGGCGCACCTCGAGGCGCACCACAACGGACGGATGCTCAAAGAAGAGATTACCGAGGACGACGTGGCCGCCGTCGTGAGCCGCTGGACGGGCATCAACGTGAGCAGGCTGCTTGAGACCGAACGCGAGAAGCTCCTCCACATGGAGGAGAACATCCACAAGCGCGTGGTGGGCCAGGAGCGCGCGGTCGAAGCCCTGGCGGAGGCCGTGCGCCGCGCCCGCGCGGGGGTCATGGACGAGAACAGGCCCATCGGCTCGTTCATCTTCCTGGGTCCCACCGGCGTCGGCAAAACAGAGCTCGCCCGCGCGCTGGCGGAGTTTTTGTTCGACGACGAGGCGGCCATGGTGCGCGTGGACATGAGCGAGTACATGGAGAAGCACGCCGTCTCGCGGCTCATCGGCTCCCCGCCCGGATACGTCGGCTACGAGGAGGGCGGGCAACTCACCGAAGCCGTGCGCAGAAGGCCCTACTCGGTGCTCCTGCTTGATGAGATCGAAAAGGCCCACCCCGAGACGTTCCACCTGCTCTTGCAGCTGCTCGATGAGGGGCGCCTCACCGACGGGCACGGGCGCACGGTTGATTTTCGCAACACCGTGGTCATCATGACGAGCAACGTGGGCACGGCGGAGCTCTCCCACACCGAAATCGGCTTCACCGGCGGCGGCGTGGAGGAGGCGGACCGCTCCGGGCAGCTGCTCCGGGAGCTGCACCGGGTGTTCCGGCCCGAGTTCCTGAACCGGGTGGACGAGATTATCGCCTTCCGCGCCCTCACCCGGGAGCAGATAGGCGAGATCGTCGAGATGCAGGTGCGCGCTCTGCAAAAGCGCCTCGAGGCGCAAAAAATTACCTTGCGCCTCACCGAGGCCGCGAGAAGCTTCCTCGCCGAGCGCGGCTACGACCCCGCCTACGGAGCGCGGCCCCTGAAGCGGGCGATGCAGACCCACGTCATGAACCCGCTGAGCACGAAGCTGCTGGCGGGCGAGTTCGAGGCGGGCGAGACCGTGGAAGTCGACCACGTCGAGGGAGCGGAGATGCTCGCCTTCTCCGCCGCCGAGGCGGTGCGGGCTTGAGCGCCTCCGGCGGGCGTGGCTTCTCTCCCGCAGGGGGAGGCGACGAAACGCAAGCACAGAATTTTGCGATGGTTTTGACGTACATTCCGGCACATAAGGAGAAAGATAGATGTCGAAGGTAATCGGAATCGATTTGGGCACCACCAACTCGGTCGTGTCGGTCATGGAGGGCGGACAGCCGACGGTGATCGCCAACCAGGAGGGCAACCGCACGACGCCCAGCGTCGTGGCGTTCACCGACGACGGCGAGAAGCTCGTCGGCCTCGTGGCCAAGCGCCAGGCGGTGACGAACCCCACGCGCACCATCTACTCCGTCAAGCGCTTCATGGGCAGGCGCTTCGACGAGGTGCCCGAGGAGGCGAGCATCGTCCCCTACGAGGTCGTGAAGTCCGACAACGGCGACGCGCGCATTCGCGTGGACGGGAAAGAACACGCTCCGCCCGAGATTTCGGCCAGCGTGCTGCAAAAGCTCAAGCAGGCGGCGGAGGACTACCTGGGCGAGCAGGTGGGCGAGGCGGTCGTCACCGTGCCCGCTTATTTTAACGACAGCCAGCGCCAGGCGACGAAGGACGCGGGCAAGATTGCCGGTCTCGACGTGCGGCGCATCATCAACGAGCCGACGGCGGCGGCCCTGGCCTACGGCCTCGACAAGAAGACGGATCAGACGATAGCGGTCTACGACTTCGGCGGCGGCACGTTCGACATTTCCATCCTCGAGGTGGGCGACAACGTCGTCGAGGTGAAGGCGACGAACGGCGACACCCACCTGGGCGGCGACAACATCGACCAGCGGATCATCGAATGGATGGCCGAGGAGTTCCGGAGCGATCAGGGCATCGACCTCTCGGGCGACCCCATGGCCCTCCAGCGTCTGCGCGAAGAAGCGGAGAAGGCGAAGATCGAGCTCTCCAGCTCGATGGAGACGACCATCAACCTGCCCTTCATCACGGCGGACGCCTCGGGGCCGAAGCACCTCAACCTCAAGCTCACGCGCGCAAAGCTCGAACAACTCACGGGCGAGCTGGTGGAGAAGACCCTCGCCCCCTGCCGCCGCGCACTGGACGACGCCAAACTCCAGCCGGGCGAGGTTGACGAGGTGGTGCTGGTGGGCGGCTCGACGCGCATGCCGCTCGTCCAGGAGACGGTGCAAAAGTTCTTCGGCAAGGAGCCGCACAAGGGCGTCAACCCCGACGAGGTGGTGGCCGTGGGCGCGGGCGTGCAGGGCGGCGTGCTGGCGGGAGACGTGAAGGACGTGCTCCTGCTCGACGTAACCCCGCTCTCGCTGGGCATCGAGACGCTGGGCGGCGTGTTCACCAAGCTCATCGATCGCAACACGACCATACCGGTCAAGAAGAGCGAGATATTCTCCACGGCGGCGGACAGCCAGCCCTCCGTCGAGGTGCACGTGCTCCAGGGCGAGCGCGAGATGGCGACGGGCAACCGCACCCTGGGCAAGTTCCACCTGGTGGGCATTCCGCCCGCACCGCGCGGCGTCCCCCAGATTGAGGTGACCTTCGACATCGACGCCAACGGCATCGTGAACGTCTCCGCCAAGGACCTGGGCACCGGCAAGGAGCAGGCCATCACCATCACGAGTTCGAGCGGGCTTTCCGAGGAGGAGATCAACAACATGGTCTCCGAGGCGGACGAGCACGCGGAGGAGGACAAGAAGCGCCGCGAGTCCGTCGAAGCCCGCAACATGGCCGACAGCATGGCCTACAACACCGAGAAGACGCTCAAGGAGAACGAGGGCAAGGTTTCGCCCGAGGACAAGAAGGAGATAGAAGAGGCCGTTGCCGCCGTGCGCGCGGTGCTGGCGCGCGAGGACGCGACGGTCGAGGAAATCACCGAAGCGCAGTCGAAACTCGAAGCCGCCTCCCACAAGCTCGCACAGGCGATGTACGAGCAGGCGAGCCAGGACGCGGGCGAGGGCGGCGGCGCGACGAACGGCGCCCCCGACGCGGGAGGCGACGTCGTGGACGCGGAGTTCGAGGAGGTCGACAAGGACAAGCCCTGACGACCCGCCCCTGATGAGGATGCACGATGTCGAAGCGTGATTATTACGAGGTGCTCGGAATCGAGCGCGGCGCCTCGGATGCCGAACTCAAGCGCGCCTTCAAGAGGCTCGCGCGCAAGTGGCACCCCGACGTGAACCCCGGGGACGCGAACGCCGAGGCGCGCTTCAAGGAGATCAGCGAGGCGTACGCCGTGCTCTCCGAACCCGAAAAGCGTCGCCGCTACGACGCCATGGGGCACGCGGCCTTCGGCGGCGGCAGCCCCTGGGGCGAGGGGGGTGCGCCCGGGGTGGAGGATATCCTGCGCGAGTTCGGGCTGGGCGACGTCTTCGGCAACATATTCGGCAGCGCGCGCGGCGCGGGCAGGCGCTACGCGCGGCCCGACGCCCCCCGCCGGGGCCAGGACGTGAACTACTCGATGGAGATAGGTTTTGACGATTCGCTCAAGGGTCTCGCCACCACCATCACCGTCCCCAAGGACACCCACGAGAACGGCGCGCTGCAGCGCACGACCGAGCGCATTCAGGTGAAGATACCGCCCGGCGTCTCGAACGGCTCGCGCATTCGTCTGGCGGGCAAGGGAGAAGCCTCGGCGAACGGGGGGGAGCAGGGGGATCTCTACATCGTCACCAAGGTGCGCGAACACCCCTTCTTCGAGCGCAAGGGGGACAACCTCTACCTCGAACTTCCCGTCAGCCTCGGCGAGGCGCTGCTGGGTGCGCGCGTCGAGATCAACACCTTCGAGGGCACGACCAAGATGACGATTCCCCCCGGCACCCAGAACAGACAGACGTTCCGGCTGCCGGGCAAGGGCGCCCCGCAGCTCAAGGGCGGGGGCAGGGGCGATTTGTTCGTGGCCATCAACGTTCGCCTGCCCGAAGGCATGGACGAGGAGAGCCAGGAGATAGTCCGCGAACTGGAGCGGCGCAACCCCACCGCACCGCGCGCCAAAATGACGGGCGTGAGCATGTAGGTCGCAGGGAAGCGAACGAAAGGCCCCCGACGGGGGGCGGAGGAGGAGACCGTGGCGCGCAGAAGGGCGAGAAGCGGACGCTACACCATCGGCGCAGTGGCGGAGATGTTCGAGGTCCACCAGCAGACGCTGCGTTTCTACGAGCGCGAGGGCCTCATCGTTCCCGCCCGAAGCGAGGGCAGGACGCGCTATTACTCCGAAGAGGACATCGAGCGTCTCGACGTCATCATGACGCTCACGCGCGAAATGGGCGTGAACCTGGCGGGCGTGCAGATAATCATCGATCTGCGCGAGAAGCTCGTGAAGGCCCTGGGGCGCCTGGGCGAACTCGAGGAATTGCTCGAAAGCCGTGCGTTCGAGGACTTGCGCGCGCAGATGGACGACGCGACGCCCGAGATGCAGGCCATGATTCCCGCCCTTTCGGGCAAGCTCGTACGCGCCGCCAGGAGGAGAACATCGTGAGCACGAATTCCATCAAGACGTTCTTGTTGCTGGGTTTGCTGACGGGGCTGATTCTGCTGATAGGGAACCTGGTGGGCGGAACGGTGGGGCTGGTAATCGCCCTGGTGCTGGCAGTGGGCATCAACGGGTACAGCTACTGGTTTTCGGACCAAATCGTGCTCGCGAGCACCGACGCGCGCGAGGTGCTCCCCGAGCACGCGCCCGAACTCTACGGCATGGTGGAGGAGCTGGCGCGGCGCGCGCACCTGCCGATGCCGCGCGTCTACGTCATCCCCGAGGAGGCGCCCAACGCCTTCGCCACCGGCCGCAACCCCGAAAACGCGGCCGTGGCCTTCACCGAGGGCATCCTGCGCGATTTGAACCGCGAGGAGCTCGAGGGCGTGGCCGCGCATGAGCTCGCCCACATCAAAAACCGCGACATACTGCTTTCCACCGTTGCGGCCTCGCTGGCGGGCGCCATCATGTACATCGCGCAGATGGCGCAGTTCGCCGCGTTTTTTGGCGCATACGGCAGGGGCGACGATGAGGAAGGCGGGGGCGGCGGACTGCTCGGCATCATTCTCGCCGCCATCGTGGCTCCGGTTGCGGCGACCCTGCTGCAAATGGCGGTGAGCCGCTCGCGGGAGTATCTCGCCGACGCTACCGGGGCGCGCATCGCCGGCACGCCGGTTGGCCTCGCGAATGCCCTGGATCGTCTCGATGCGGCCTCGCGCAGGGAGTACCTCTCCTGTGCGAGCGAGGCGACGGCCCATATGTACATCGTCAACCCGCTCGCGGGCGGGGGACTGGCGAACCTTTTCAGCACGCACCCGCCGATGGAGGAGCGCATTCGGCGGCTCATGGCGATGTGACGCCCTGGCTTCGGGAGGAAGTGGCTGGATGAAAGGCGAGAAGGTGGAGGTCAAGACGGAAGGGGACGAAACGCCCCCGACGGAGGAGGAAACTGCCGCCGGGGAGGAGGAGAGGCCGCGCGTCGTCGACAGGCGGCGGATTCGCGCGGACGGCGAGGCGAGCGAGGAGGCCGACGGAGACGACGCACCTGAGCGGCGCGTGCCCGCCTACGTCGAGCAGTTGCAGGCGAAGGTCGCCGCGGCCGAGGAGAAGTTTCGGCAATACGTCGAGAAGATCGACAGGGAAACGGCCGAGTTTCGCGCGCGTCAGGAGCGCGAGATGGAGCGGCGCGCCCGCGAGGTGAAAAAACAGGCGGTGTCGGGCTTTTTGGACATTGCTGATGATCTGGCGCGCGCAACGGCGGCGGCCGAGGGGGGTGCCGCGAACGAGGGCGCTCTCGAAACCCTGGTGCAGGGTGTGCGGATGATCCAGGGCCGTTTTTTTCAGGAGCTCTCGAATCTGGGGGTGGAGCCCCTGGCGGCAGTGGGTGCGGCCTTCAACCCCGAGGAGCACGAGGCGGTGCGGGTGGTCGAGGTGAACGAGCAGTCCCGCGACGGCCTCGTGGTCGAGGAGCTCTCCTGCGGCTACAGGCTGGGTGAGGCGGTTTTGCGGCCCGCGCGCGTCTCGGTGGGCAAGTACGCGAGCGGCTCTGCGCCCCTTGAATCGGGCGGCGGCTCATAGTATCTTCGCGTGTTTCGATTTCCGGGGTAGGGCATGAGCAAGCGTGATTATTACGAAGTGCTGGGCGTAGGGCGCGAGGCGAGCGACGCCGAAATCAAAAAGGCGTATCGCGTCCTGGCGATGGAGTTGCATCCGGATCGCAACCCGGGCGACGCGAAGGCCGAGGAATCCTTCAAGGAAGCTTCTGAGGCCTACCAGGTGCTGAGCGACCCCGAGAAGCGCGCGGCCTACGACCGCTTCGGGCACGACGGCCTGCGCGGCATGGGGCACCAGGGGTTCTCGAATTTTGAGGACATCTTCTCCTCATTCGGCGATATTTTTGGCGATATCTTCGGCGGCGTCTTCTCCGGCGGGCGCGCGCGGCGCGGCGGGCCGCAAAAGGGCCGCGACCTCGCCTACCAGATGGACATGACGTTCGAGGAGGCGGCCTCGGGCATCGAGCGCGAGATTGCGTTTGAGCGCTCCGTCGAGTGCGTCTACTGCGGCGGCAGCGGAGCCAAATCCCCCGACGCCGTGCGCACGTGCAGTGCGTGCGGCGGCAGTGGGCAGATGTCCTACCGCCAGGGGTTCATGACCTATTCCACTACGTGTTCGACCTGTGGGGGAGCGGGCAGGGAGATTGTGGAACACTGCTCCGAGTGCGAGGGCGCGGGCCGCCGCATGGAGCGGCGAAACGTGAAGGTGCGCATCCCCCCCGGCGTGGACGAGGGGGCGCGACTCCGCCTCCGCGAGGAGGGAGAAGGAGGGGCCAAGGGCGGCCCTGCGGGCGATTTGTTCGTCGTGGTCTCGCTGCTCGAGCACGAAGAATTCGAGCGCAACGGGACGGACGTGGCGAGCCGGGTGTCCGTCACCTTCTCCCAGGCGGCGCTCGGCGACACGGTGCGCGTGCGAACGCTGTATGGGGAATCGGAACTCGAAATCCCCAGGGGGGTGCAATCCTCCGAGGTGTTGCGCCTCAGGGGCGAGGGTTTTGCGCGCCTCGACGGGCGCGGGCGCGGCGACCACATGTTTTTGGTGCAGGTGTGCACGCCGAGCAAACTCACCTCCGAGGAGGAGCGCCTGTTCGGCGAGTTGGCGGAAATCGAGCGGGACAAGGCGGAGAAGAACGGAAAAAAGGGCGTTCTCGGCAAACTGGGTTCTCTTTGGGGATGAGCACACCCCCCGGGCGAGGTGTACAGGCCGGGTCGGGAGGATGACGATGGAAGAGGAAAACGTAGAAAACAAGGGTTTCAAGATTTCGGACAGAAGGCTCTCCGTACGCGGCTACGAGGACGAGGAGGAAGCGGCTGCGCAACCCCCCGCACCTCCCCGGGAGGATGAGCGGGCGGGCTTCGGCGCACCTGCGCCCGCGCCGCCCGAGGCGCGAGAACCCGCCCCCGCACCGCCGCAGAGGCCGGAGCCGGAGCCTGCCGGGGAGCCAGAGGACGCAGAGGAGGCGGAGGAGGACAAGAGCTTCGACATGCTCGTCGCCATCATGCAGACCAACGCCCTGGCGGCGATGGGCATCCACCCCCAGACGGGCGAGCGCATCGGCGCTGCGGACCCGAGAAGCTCAAAAATGTTCGTCGACCTGTTCACGGCCCTCAAGGAGAAGACGCGGGGGAATCTCTCCGCCGAGGAGGAACAGCTCCTCAACCAGGTGCACTCGGACTTGCAGATGGTGTACGTGCGCGAAGTCGGGTTCGGCTAGGGTCGGGCACTGCGCGCGCCGCCGGTCATACTTTCATCTCTCACGCAGGAGGCGACATGGCAGCAACGACCTACGACGAGATGTTCGAAGAGGCTCTCCACGTCGTCAAGAACCGCTTTTTGCTCTCTGTGCTGCTCGCCAAGCGGGTGGCGCAGCTCAGGCGCGGAGCGGAGCCGCTGGTGTTTTCCCACCCCCACGAGACGCCCGAGCAGGTCGTGTTCCGCGAGATAATCGAGGAGAAGCTCGAGTGGCGCAAGACGGCGTCGGAGTTCGACATGGAGGAGATGGGCCAAAGCCTTGATAGCGGGGGGTTTGACGACGAGGCTTGAGCCGCCTCTACGGCCGCCGTCCGCTGCGCCGGGCGGCGGTTTTTTTTATCGGCTTGCGAGAAACGCGCCCACCCGCTCCAGCCCCGCCTCGATGTTCTCGATGGAATTGCAGTAGGAGAAGCGCAGAAAGCCCTGGCCCGCCGGGCCGAAGTCCGGCCCCGGAGCGATGGCCACGCCGGTGGCGTCGAGAATCTCGCGGGCGAGCGCCAGGCTGTCCGCCGCGTGTGCGCGCGCGTCGGCAAAGGCGTAGAACGCCCCCGTCGGCTCGTGCAGCATTTTGAGGCCGATGCCCTCGAGCCGCGCGAGCATGACCTTGCGCCTCTCGTCATACATCGCGCGCATGCGCTCGGCCTCGGGCACGCCTTCGCGCAGGGCGGCTATCGCCGCGTGCTGGACGAAGGAGTTGGGCGAGACGAAGTAGTTTTGCTGCAGTATCTCGAGCGTGCGGACGTATGCCTCGGGTGCGATGACGTAGCCGACGCGCCAGCCCGTCATGGCGAAATACTTGGAAAACCCGTTGATGACAAAACAATCCTGCGTGAACTCGAGCGCGGTGTGCTCCTCCCCGGCGTAGTTGAGGCCGTGGTATATCTCATCGGACACGATGGTCCTGCCCAGCCCGGCCAGGCTTTCCAGCTCCCCTGCGGAGAGCGACGCCCCCGTGGGGTTCGAGGGGGAGTTCAGGAGGATGGCGCGGGTCTTCTCGGTGATGAACCCGCGCGCCGCCTCAGCCTCCATGGCGAAGCCCCGCTCCGCGCGCGTGGGCACGCGCACGGGCTTGCCCAGGGCCGAGAGGATGAAGGCGGGGTAGCAGGCGTAGTGCGGATCGGTGATGAGCACCTCATCCCCCGCCTCTAAGAGTGCGGAGAAGAGCATCAACAGGGCGGGGCTGGTGCCGTTCGTCACCATGACGCGCGCGGGCGATACCTCCACCCCGTATTTTTCGCCGTAATGCTCTGCAATCGCCTCGCGCAGCGCGGGAATCCCCAGCGCTGCTGTGTAGTGGGTGTGGCCCGCGCGCAGGGCCTCTTCCGCGGCGCGGAGGACGACCTCGGGGGTGTCGAAGTCGGGTTCGCCGACTTCTAGGTGAATCACCTCCCGGCCGGCGGCCTCGAGGCGATGGGCGCGCTTCATGATGTCCATCACCAAAAAGGGCTTGATGCCCGCGACGCGCGCGGGCACTGCATATTCCGCCATCTCGGTCGGGCTCCGGGGACTTCGGGTGTGCGGGCGCTTGCTCAGTGGCAAGGCTAGTGATAAAGTTTCCGAAATTCAAGAAGCCTCCGCAATATATCGACAAACTGCCGGTGGACGAACCAGAGGATTCTCGCTTCGCATCTCGTGGAGGTTCGCTTCGTCTCGCGTGAGGCGCCGCCAAAGGGGGAGGGATTCCCATGACGAAGATCGACATCATCAACCTCGTCTCGGAAGACACCGGCCTCAGCAAGGTGAAGGCGGGTGAGGCCGTCGAGACGATTATCGACACCATCAAGGAATCGCTCGAGGCGGGCGAATCCGTCATTCTCAGGCGCTTCGGTTCCTTTCAGGTGCGCAACAAGAACGCGCGCGTGGGCCGCAACCCCAAGACGGGCGAGGAGGCTCCCATCTACGCGCGCAAGGTCGTGCGCTTCAAGGCGGGCAACCACTTCAAGGAAGCGGTGAACGGCGCGGAGGTGAGCTTCTACTGAAGCGCTAGTCGATCAGCACGGCGTCCCCGTAGGAGTAGAAACGATACCCCTCCCGCACCGCCTCGGCGTAGGCGCGCAGCACGTTCTCCCTGCCTGCGAACGCCGAGACGAGCATGAGCAGGGTCGAGCGCGGCAGGTGGAAGTTCGTGAGCATGGCGTCCACCACCTGGAAGCGAAACCCGGGCCGGATGAACAGGCCGGCGCGAAACTCCCCCGTTTTAAGCAGATGCCCCTCCGCGGCCTGGATGCGCGCGGATTCGAGCGTGCGCACCACCGTCGTCCCCACGGCGAGCACGCGGCCGCCATGCGCCCTGGTCTCCTCGACGGCGCGTGCGGTCTCCTCGGGCAGGATGCAGCGCTCCGACTCCATCTTGTGGTCTTCTAAGTCTTGCGCCCGCACGGGCGTGAAGGTGCCCGCCCCCACGTGGAGGGTGAGGCGGGCGAGGCGCGCCCCTGTGCCGCGGATGGCGCCGAGCAGCTCCTCGCTCAGGTGCAGGCCCGCCGTCGGTGCGGCCACGGCCCCCGGACGCTCGGCGAAGACGGTCTGGTAACGCTCGCGGTCGACGGCCTCGGCCCTTCTGCCGAGGTAGGGCGGAATCGGCATCTCGCCCGCGGATTCGAGCCACGCGGGCAGACCCTCGGCGGATTCGAACGCGATTTCGCGCTCCCGGCCCGGCGGCCCGAGGACGGCGCGGCGATTCGGTACGAAAAGAATCGTCTCGCCCTCGGCGAGGGGGCGATTCGCGCGCACCATGGCGCGGAATTTGTGTGCGGTGAGCCTCTCGAGCAACAAAACCTCAACCCCGCCGCCGCTCTCGCGCCTGCCCCGAATGCGCCAGGGGTTTACCCGCGTATCGTTCACGACCAGCAAATCGCCCGCGCGCAGCAGTGCGGGCAGGTCGGTTATCCCGAGGTGGGAGAGCGGCCCGCCCGCGCGGGGCAGGCGCAGGAGCCGCGCGTCCTCGCGCCGGGGCGGCGGGTAGCGGGCGATGCGGTCCTCAGGCAGATGGAAGTCGAAGTCGTCGAGGTTCATGCGTTCGGCGGGAGGTTTTGCCCCTCCTCCGCAGGGGGCGGGCCGGCGTTTTCGGCAGCGTCGGGGTGGAGGAGCTTCCAGATTGCCTGACGCAGTACGCCGCGCATCACCCGCACCTCGCGCTCGCTGGGTCCCAGCCTGTCGAGCATGCCGCGGAAGGTGCGCGCCACGCGCGCAGGGTCGTTGTGGGGCACGAAGCCGATGCGCTCCATCGATTCGAGCAGATGATCCACCAAACCCTCTATCTCCTCGCGCGCGGCGGCCTCTTCCGCCGCCGCCGGGAGCTCGCGGGGCCGGGCCGCCGCCTGGTTCGCGCAGAAAATCTCCCACAAGACGACGAGCACGGCCTGGGAGAGATTGAACGACTCCCCGCCGGGCAGTGCGGGAATGAGGAGCCGCTCCTGGCACAGGTCCATCTCCTCGGTGAACAGCCCCTTGTCCTCCTGGCCGAAGACGAGGGCGACCCTGGCGGCGCCTGCGCGCGCGAGCAAGGCGGGGGCGTCCTCTCTCGCGCGCATGGTGGGCTGGCGCTTTCTGCCCAGGCGCCTCGAGGTGCCCACCAGCCAGCCGCAGTCGCGCGTCGCCGCACGCAGGTCGACAAAGTGTTTCGCCCCCAGAAGGAGGGGCTGCGCGCCCATGGCCATGGAGCGCGCCTCCACGCTCTTCACGTCGCAGTGGGGGGCGACGACGCGGAGATCCGACACCCCGAAGTGCGACATCACGCGGGCGATGGCGCCCACGTTGCGCGCCCCCCGCGGGCGCACGAGGACGACGGCGAAATCGGTCGTCGCATCCAAAGAGAGAGGTTCGTCCATTGCGTAGGGCCGGGGCGTCGTGGGAACGGGAACCGTGCTCGCCCGCGCGCGGGAAGCGTTCTTTCTATAGCACGAACGGCGTGGCCTGTCATAAACGAACCGCAGTCTTGCCCGGAGGTTTTGCCCGGAGCGGGCGCGCCGCCTGGTGCGCCGGGAAAATTTCCGCCGCCGCCCCGTGCGGTGCGGTGCGCTTTGGCGTAAGATGGCCCCGCCATGACGAACGACATGACCCGAACCTTCGAACGCGGAAACCTGCACGAGCTGGCCGCCTTTTTGGTGACGCCCGCCCGTTCGGGCATACTCCTCACGCGCACCCGCATCCGCACGCTCGCGGAGGAGATGGGCCTGCGCGCAGGCGTGCAGAACCGCGCCAGAATGCTGGAGAACCTCTTTCGGGAGGCGGGTTCGGAGAACCGGGTGGAGGAGTTGCTCGAGCGCGTGGACGCCCTCGCCGCGCGCAGCCTCGCCCAGTACCGCGACTGGTCGAAGGCGTGCCCGCCCGCGCGCGGTGCGTGGCGCCCGTGGCGCCAGAAGACGCGGGCGTTGCGGCGCCACCTCGCACAGGCCCGCAACTGGGCGCACGACGCGCAGCAAGACGCTTCGTAGCTCCCGATACGGGGGCGTCCGCCCTGCCGAAGTTACTTCTTAGAGCAGCCCCGCCACGTATTTTCTGTCCGAGAAGGCGAATTCGCGTATCCACTTCGCCAGTGCGCGGTAGAGGTGCGTTTGGGCGTCTTCTTCCACGCCCGCGGTATAGAGGGGCATCCACCGCATGAGGTGTTGATCCATAAACTCCGCGGCGGCGGAGAGTTTTTCGCGCGCGGAGTCTGCGCTCTCCTCCCAGGCCAGGGCTTCTTCGTCCGCGAGACAGGCGAGGAATTCGAGCTCCACGCTCAGATGGTCCATCGCCAGAATGCTGGGGTGGTCGAGACCCGCGCTGCCCCGCCCGGGGTTGTAGCCGTTCGCCCGGTAGAAGTCGGCCACTGCGTCGGTCGTCTTCGCGTTCAGGTGGCCGCTCTCGTCGATGAGCGCCGCTTCGTAGGGGGGCGAGGAGAGGACGAAGAGGTTCGTGAAGTCCACCCGCATCTCCCGGAGCGAGGTTTCTGAAACCGCAAAACCCTCGGGAAGCAGGAAGGGGTAGTTCTCACCCAGGAACGCGGCGAGTTCCGCGTCTGGCGGATCGAGCATCGCGCAGGCTTGGACCCGGTAGAGTTGCGCGCGCAGCCTGGCCTGTTCGGCGCATTGCGCGGCAGAGGGGCGCCGCCTCCAGGGGTTCATTCGGAGATGGTGTAGGCCTCGGCCCGCGGCTTGTTCGGCCGCGCGAACCACAGGGGCCGCCGCAGGTTGTCGGGGCCGGGAGCGGGCCGGGTCATCTCGAGCCACTGCTTGTAGTGCGCAAAGCTCTTCTTCGTGTCCACGCTGATGTCGCCGTAGCGATCCGCAGCCCCCGCCCTTGTTACGCGCACCTTCTGGTGCCAGCAGTGCATTCCGCTCACCGGGTCGGGGTTGACCGGGAAGGTGAGGTTCTGGTTCACGCCCACCTCGCGCCACCAGATGCGCTCGGTGTCGGGGTCGTCGCTGCGGAAGGGCTGGACGCCGTGCACCTGGCGCATGGCGTATTCGCCCTCGGCCTTCTCCTCGATGCGCACGACGGCGGAGGCGATTCTGGGCGCACCCCGATCCTCGCTGAGGCGCCAGCGCCCCAGGTGGTGGGCCATGGCGACGATGCCGGGCCGCACCCCCTCGGTAACCCAGCACCTGGTGACGAAGTGGCCTATCGCCGTCTCGACCTTTGCCAAATCGCCCGTGCGCAGCCCGAGGCGCTTCGCGTCGTCGGTGTGTATCCACAGCGGGTTGTTGTGGGTGATCTCGTAGAGCCACTTTACCGCCGAGCGCGTGTGGATGAGGGTGGCGAGGCGGTAGTTCGGCAACAGGTCGAACTCGTTCTCGTCGCGGTTCATGTCGCGCCAGTAGACGTGGGTCTTCATGTATTGGGGCGTGGCCGCCTCGGGCCAGTTCCAGGCTTCCATGGTGGGGCTGTAGAACTCGAGCTTTTTGGACGGCGTCGGGAAGCCCACCCTCGCCTTGCCCTTGCTCATGTTGCCGATGAGGGCGCCTTCTTTCCAGACGCCGCCTGTCGCCTCGTCCACCTCGGCGCCTTCCATCTGCTCGCCCGATACCTCGTGCATGTGGGGTTCGTAGACGTTTTCCTGCACGGCGAAAACCCCGTACTTGCGCATGTAATCGAGCGGCGTGAGCCCCTCCTTGGCGGCGGCTTCGGGAAGGCCCGGCACGCCGTTTTCGAACATCCATTGGTAATACTCGGTAACGGTAATCTTCTCGCCCGGCCTGTAGGGACTCTCGAAATACCGGCGGATGCCGAGCGAGCCGTCGGGGTCGATGCGCCAGGAGAGCTCGATGTGGAGTTCGTCCTCCTCCCAGACCTCGCCGGGGTTCGTCTCGCGCGAGGTCTCGAAGGTCTCTCCCATTCTCTCGCGCAGGGAGCGGAGGACAGGCTGGCGGAAGCCCACCCACTTCGTGGGGTGCGTCTCCTGGCTCTGGTTGTCGTGGCGCTCGGTCGCGTTGCCCATGGGCAGAATGTAGTCGGCGAACCAGGCCGTCTCGCTCCAGGTGGGGGTGAGGGCCACGTGGCAGCCGATCTTGTCGTGATCCTTGAGCATGTCCACCCACATGAAGCCGTCGGGGTTCGTCCACACCGGGTTGTAGACCCGCGTGAAGTAGACGTCGACGCTGTGGCCCTTGTCCTTGACGAGGTGGGGCATCAAAAAGCTCATCTCGAAAAACGCGAGGGGGTATTCCCGCGGGAAGAGGAGCTCGTTCCACTCCTCGGGGCCGGGTGCGGGGTTGGGGTGTTTGGGCACGAACTTGTGCGTGCTCGCCAGGTGGGTGCCGCCCACGGTGCCCACCGCCCCGGTGAGGGAGGGGAGGAAGTGCAGGCATCGCCCCACCTGCCAGCCGTGGAGGTTGCCCGTGGCGGCCGCGCGCCAGACGTGGACGCACAGACGGCTGCCCGCGCGGGCGACGACCTGGGCGACCTCGGCGATGAGGTCTGCGTCGACGCCCGTCTCCTCGGCCGCGTAGGCGAAGGTGAACTCCGCGTATTCTTCCTTGAGCTTCTCGATAAAATTCTCGAACGTGGCCTCTTCATCCGGATGGAGGGCGCGCATGTATTCGCCCCAGTTCATCCACTCCTCGACGAACTGCGCGTCGAACTGACCCGTCTCCAGCAGGTAGCGGACGATGGCGAGCAGAATCGCGCTCTCGGTTCCGCTGTAGGCGGGGAGCCAGTAGTCGGCCTTCGCCGCCGTGTTCGAGAGCCTGGGGTCGATGACGATGAGTTTCGCCCCGCTGGTTTGCGCCTCGATGATGCGCTGGGCCGAGGGGTTGTAGTAGTGGCCGGTGTCTAGATGGCTGCTGATGAGCAAAATGGCGTCGGCGTTGGTGAAATCAGGCGAGGGCCTGTCCGAGCCGTTCCACAGGAACTGGCCGATGCGCGCGGAGGAGCTGCACACGTTCGTGTGGCTGTTGTGGCCGTCCACGCCCCAGCCCGCCAGCGTGCGGAACATGTAGCCGTCCTCGCCGGGGCGCCCCACGTGGTAGATGACGCCGTTGCGGCGGTCCGCGAGTATCGCCTCGCGGATGCGGCCTGCGATGTCGTCGAGCGCCTCGTCCCAGCTCACGCGCTCCCACTGGCCGCCGCCGCGTTCGCCCACCCTCTTGAGGGGATGGAAGATGCGGTCGGGGTCGTAGACCTGGTTGAGCGTAACCCAGCCCTTCGCGCAGTTGCGCCCGCGCGAGGCGGGGTGGAGCGGGTTGCCCTCGATTTTGCGGATCTTCATGTCGTCCTTGTCGACGTAGGCCAAGAGCCCGCAGCCCGCCTCGCAGTTGAAGCACAGCGTGGGGACGAGGGCGTAGTTGCGCGCCACGCGCCGGGGCCACTCGGTGCTCTCGTATTCCGTCCAGTGGTCCCACTTGTCCGGGCTCGGATAGGAGACCAGCGCGCCGTTCGTGTTCGTGTAGTCGAGCTGACCCGCCGGGGCCGGGGGCGGGGCTTTGGCCAGCAGGTCGGGACGACCCAGCGAGGCGACGTCGCGCGCTCCCTTGCCGACTTGGAGATGGCTTGTGCTCATGTTCTCAAAACCCCCCGGTTACGAAAGGGGAACGGCCTGGCCGGCCTTCACCCAGATTTTGTCCCACACGTAGGCGCCCGCGGTGGCGAGCACCCCCGCCAGCACCGCGCCGTAGCCGCCGAAGCCGAAGAGCCACAACAGGGCGAGGGGCAAAACGCATCCCGCGCCGACGGCGCCCCTCCAGAAATCATCGCTGAACGGCCCGGTGCGCAGCAGGTCTATCGCCCGCTCGTGGGCCACCGAGCCGAAGCGGTGCACCAGCACCGAGAACACCAGAATCGCCAGGTGCAGCACGAGGAGAACGGCCAGCAGCCCGCCCAGCACGTTCAGGGCGGCGGCCTGCTGCGCGACGGGGAAGAGCGTGGCGAACAGAATCAGTATGGCGACGCCCTTCAGGCCCGACTGCACGCCGACGTCGAGCGTGTTCTCGCTGCCCTTCCACAAATCCCGCGCCGACGCCTGGGCGAAGAAAAAGCCCGTGTATATCGAGGAGAGAACCCCCATGGCGATGGTGGGCCACAGGATGAGGCGCAACAGGCCCGTCGCCCCCGCCATCGCCCCCAGCAGCCACAGGAGGGTGAGGACGCCGTTGAGGGCGATGAACCACGTGCCCCACGCCATCCAGCTGCCCCAGTTCGAGCGCAGAAGAATGTAGTAGAACCGCTCGGGCCGCTTGAGATCGGCGATGAGCACCGCTCCCGTAACCGCGAGGAGGATGCCGCTCAGCGCGGGCATCCAGAACGAGAACAAAGAGCTCGTGAACCCGAACGCCCACAGAAAGAGGCTCACGACCAGAAGGCCCGTGCTCGCTCCCTTGGTCATGAGGTAGGTGATGATTTTCGTCTCCCACGGCACGTGGTGAAAGGTGTCGTAGACGGTGCGGCTCTCGCCCGGCTTGTTCTCCCACTCGGGGACAGCGTCCTCGCGCTGGGCGTCCATCTCGCCTTGCTTGTAGATGCCCGACTGGCCCGCCTCGGTGGGGTCGAGCAACTGGCGGCTGCCCTCCAGGTAGTAGATGTTGGGCGCCGTGTTGTACTCGGGCTTGCGCACGTGGTAGGGGCGCTGGGTGGTGAGGCGCGAGATTTTCGAGTCCGCGTCCTCTACGTCGCCGAACACGCGGCACTGCGTGGGGCAGACGACCACGCAGGCGGGCTCGAGGCCGGCCTCGAGGCGGTTCGCGCAGAAGTTGCACTTCTCGGCCGTCAGCGTGTCGGGGTCGATGAAGAGCTGGTCGTAGGGACACGCCGCGATGCAGGACTTACACCCGATGCACCAGTCCGCATCCAGATCGACGATGCCGTCGCTGCGGCGGAAAAGCGCCTTGGTCGGGCAGATGTTCTGGCAGGGCGCGTCGTCGCACTGGTTGCACAAGACGGGCAGGAACTCCCGCCGCGTGCGGGGGAACGAACCCTTTTCGACTTCTTTTACCCAGCATCGCCAGACGCCGATGGGGATTTCGTGCTCGGATTTACAGGCGATCGTGCAGGCGTGGCAACCGATGCAGGATTCCAGGTCGATTGCCATGGCGTATTTGGTCATGCCGTATCCTCGGCTTGTGATGAAGCGCGTTTGCTGTAACCTGACTCTGGTAGCCCATTACTAGAACTTTGCGGTGGGCGTGTCAACGCGCGGGGGCTGCAAACCGCCTGCGCGCTCTCGAGGGAGGCTGAGCATGGGCAGATGGTGCGTGCCTCTGGCGAGGAGCCTCACGCTCGGGCGCGTCGCGGCGACGCCCGCGTTCGTGTGGGTCTGGATGCGGCTCGAGGCCGCCCCGCAGGAGGGCGCCGCTCGCCTCGCGCTGCTCGCCATCTACGTCTACGCGGTGGCGAGCGATTTGGGCGACGGCCCGCTGGCGCGGCGTGGGGGTGCGGTGCGCGCGTCCTGGGGGCGGCTGGACGCCTTCTCGGACGTGGCCTTTAACGCCGCCGCCCTCGCGGTTGCCGCATGGACGGGGCGCATCGGCCCCTGGGCGGCGCTGGGCGTCGCGGCGCTGGGGGGGAGGTTTTTGTGGCGCTGCCGAAGCCTGCCCGAAGGCGCGGCCCTGCCCGAGGACGGGCCGGGCAAGTGGGCGGGCGTCGCGTTCTACGCGCTGGTGGGCGCGCTGGTCGCGGACGCCGCCTTCGCCCCGCCGGGGCTGGGGAGTCTGCTGCCCTGGCTCGCGAACCTGGCCTTTTTCTACACGCTGTGCCTTCTGCTCAGACCCGCACCGCGCTAGCGCGCCCCTTGCCGAACAGGTCCGCATACGCCTTGGGCATGAAGAGCAGGCCGATGGTTCCGTTCGCCAGCATGAAGGTGAGGTGCGAGACGAGACTGTAGGCGAGCAGGTCGGCCTCCGCCGCGTAGTCCTGGAAGAAGAAAATCCACGCGGCCTGCGAGGTGCCCAGGTGCGCCACCGTGACGGGCAGGGCGCCTATCATGAAGACGAGGGGCAGGAACGTCAGAAGCCGGATAAGCGGTATGTCGATGCCGAAGAGCGTGAGCGCGTATTTGTGCACGAACAAGGAGAGCAGAAACACGCTGCCCTTGAGCGCCAGGACGATGAGCACCTGGCCGGGGCGAATCGCCCGGAACGTCTGCAGCAGGGTGTGGCTCCCGATTTTTCTGCCCAGGGCTCCCAGACCGCCGCGCGCCACCCGCGTTATGAGCAGCCAGAACGCCGCGAGCCCCACCGGCAGGGCGAAGAGAACGGGCGGCGCTCCGCCCGGGAAGGCGAGCAGCCCGATGGTGGCGAACGAGAGGAGGTTCGTCACCTCCAGGAGGATGAGCGTGGCGACGGTGCTCGTGATCTCCGCGAGCGGGGTGGAGAACCGGCGGTGAAAATACAGCGCGAGCGCCACCTGGGCGAGCTGCGTGTTAATGATGGAGACGACGTAGGTAACCGCCCGCACGGGGAGCAGCGTCGGGAAGGTGAGCGGACCGTGGAACCAGCGAATCATGCGGCTTAAGACGAAGGTGTCCATCAAGAAAAAGCAGATGGAAAAGCACGCCATGAGCGTGAGAAAGGGTGCGAGCCGCGCCTTCGATATGGCGAGGGCGAACTCGTGGAAGGGAATGCGCCAGAAGATAACGAGAAAGATGACGATGGTGAGCACAATGGGGATGATGCGCCCCGCCCTGCTCGTCTGGTGTGCGGCTTGCCCGGTTGTTCGTTCGTCCAAAGCGTGAGACTCCCCTTGGCGTATCAGGCTTGAGGCGGCAGCGAGAGGTCGAGCGCCTCGTCCACCCCGGTGCGCGGGATGGGCGGGCCGTCGTCCTCGTAGAGATGTTCGTAGAAAACGACGTCGTACACGGTGCGGCCCATGGGCGAGGAGGGCGCGACCTTGCCGATGATGGTCGAGACCAGCCGGCCCAACCCCCGGGGAATGGGCACGATGCGCGGCTGCCTGCCCAGCCTGCGCCCCGCGCGGCGCAGGAGGTCGGCGTAGGGCAGGGTGTCCGGCCCGAGGAGGTGCATGACCCGCAGCGGCTCCTCCGTGTGGAGCAGCGCCCACTCGATGGCGCGCACCACGTCGCCCACGTATACGGGCTGTATGCGCACGCGGCCCCCCGCCACCAGGGGTGTGAGCGCCGCGCTTGTGAGCCTGTGCATCTGCCGCACCGCGGGGGTGTCGGCCCCCAGTATCATCGGAACGCGAAACACCGCGCCCCTCGTGAAGTTTTGGCGAACCAGCGCCTCGGCCTGTCCCTTGGTGCGCAGATATTCGTTGGAAGAATCGGGGTCGGCACCGGGGAAGCTCAGATAAACAAAGCGCTCGACCCCCCGGGCGAGGCTCGCCTCCACCACGTTGCGGGTGATGGCGAGGTTCGATTCGGCAAGCGAATCACCACTTCTGGGAACCAGCGCACCCGCAAGATGCGCTACGCCGCGCGCGCCCTTGAGAGCATCCTCCAGACTTTGCGCGTCCGCGTAGTTCACCTCCACCACTTCGGCGGGCAGGCCGCGCAGGTTTTCCGCCCGCGCAGCGCTTCGCACGAGTGCCCTGGGGCGGGCGTCCGCGCCCAGGCGTTCGATGAGTGCGCGCCCGACGGCGCCGTTCGCGCCCGTGATGGCGATGTCGATGGTTCGCCTCCCGCGCGTGCCTATACCGTGAGGAGCCTATGCGTTGGCGCCGTCATTCTCTCGATGGGCAGCCCGTGGGTGCAGGAGCCCGCGCACGCCTGGTGGGTGCAGTCCAGGCAAGCCCCCGCGCCTGCCCCCAGCAGGGAGTACTCCGCCCGGGCGAGGCGCAGGTCGCGATAGTCCCGCGCGTACATGCGGGTGCGCAGCACGTCGGCGATGGGCACGTTTTCCGGACACGCCCCCGCGCAGTCGTTGCACGCATGGAGGCAGTAGGAGGCGCCGTTCAGCTGTGCGTATTTCTTGAGAATCGGCAGGTCGCGGCGCGAGGTGCGCTTCCAGCCCGAACCGCCCAGGAATTCGGTGATGCGCTCTTTGCTCGTCATCGAGATGACGAGGGCGTCCACGTTGGGGTTCGACAGCACCCAGCGGAAGGCGGCCTGCGCGTAGGTGGCGCCCCCCTGCTCGTAGGGCCGCATGTCGTTGAGGCGCGCGCCCATGAGCGTCTTCATGGCGACGACGCCGATGCCCGCGGCCTTCGCCCGCTCGAGCGTGCGGGGGAGTGTGGGGAAGCGGGCGATGAAGTCGAAGCCCCGCGTAAAGCGCTGGTAGAAGGCCGGGTCCTGCCCGAAGTTGTAGGCCACGAGGAACACGTCCACCGCGTTGTGATCGACACAATACTCGAGGCACTCGATGAGGTTGCCCGCGTGGCCAGACATGCCTGAGTACCTGATTTTCCCCTGCTTCTTCGCGAGGGCCACGAACTCGCTCCACTCGGGGTTCTTCATCCTGTCCACGTCGTTCACGGCGTGGTTGAAGTAGACGTCCACGTAATCCGTCTGGAGCCTGCGCAGGCTTTCCTCGAGAGAGCGCATCATCGTCGCCTTGTCCTCGCCCGCGCTCGCGTAGGTTTTCGAGATCAGATAGACCTTGTGGCGCTTGCCCTTCAGAGCGTTGCCGATGGTGACTTCCGACTCGCCGCCCGTGTAGCTCTCCGCCGTGTCGAAGTAGTTGATACCCGAGTCGAGGGCGTGAAGAACGAGGTCCTCCTCGCCCGCGCCCAGCCTGCTGCCGCCGAAGGAGACGTCGGACATCGTGATGTCCGTCTTGCCCAGGCGCACGTAGCGGCGCACGCGGTTTTGCGCAGCACCTGCAGTGCGGGCCAGGGGCAGCAACCCCGCGCCGACGCCCGCGAAGGCGCTTTTTTTGAGAAAATCGCGTCTCGGCAACAGTTTCGAGCGTTCGCTCATCGTCCATCCTCCCCGGCCAGGTGAACGTTCCCCGCGCGCTTGCAAACGGCGCTGCATCCGATCTCAACCCATTTTCACCATCGGGTCAATAGGCAAAATTCTCGTTTGCCGCTGCGTGCCCAAAGCGAGGAGGGGAGCCCGCCGCCACGCGCGCACTTATGAGGCGGCGATGAGCATCAACAACGCGGCGGCTATCGCCGCCAGGATCACCAGCTTGCACCCGCACCCGAGGGCAGACCTCTTCTTCTTCCCGCGTCCCGGTGCGGATCTCCCTTCCGTGAAAACGCGCTCAAAGGGAATCGGTTCCACGCCGGTGATCTCACAAAAACGCTCCTCGCTTTGGTCTCTCAGCGACTTGAGGGCTGCCTCGAATTGCGCGGCTTCCGTGCGGGTGGACAGGGGGCCGGACTGCCAAATCAGTTTCGGGTCGCCGTGGGCGGTGGAGGGAACTTCTCCCTCGCGGTGGGCGCGCAGACGCCCCCGCACGTGGGCGGTGTGTCCGACGTAGTGGCCGTAGTGGGTCTCGAGCACGTAGACGTAAAACGCACTACGCCCCAGGGCCGCGTCGCGTGCGGCCAGACCCTCGATGCGTTCGGGGTCGTGCCATCCGCCCCGGCGGCGACGCACGTGGCAGTCGTAGCAGCGGACGTAGCCGCTGCCCATCGGCCCTCCGCAATCGGGGCAAACCCTCGATGCGCACACGCAGCCGCCCGGTCCCCTATGCGTCGATGATGCGGAAGGTTCTGTCCTGGGGAATCAGCGGCTCCCAGCCGTTTTCCTTCACGATGACCGAGTACTCGATCTGGTATCCGCCGTAGCCGAACGTGCCCACCGGGGCTTCGATGTTGATCACCGAATCGACGGGCAGGGGAATTTCCGAGGTTTCGGGATAAAACGGCTGCTCGTGTCTGGATTCCGGCCCCATGATGAAGGGAAACTCGCGCGCCTCGAGCCCCACCGTGTGGCCCGCGAAGGGGGCGTCGAACTCCGGGAAGCGCGACTGAATGCCCCGCAGCAGCGCCTGGTATATCTGGTTGCCCGTACAGCCCGCCTTGATGACGTCCAGGCACTCGTGAAAGCCCTCCTCGATGCCCTTCCACTCGCGCAGCGTCTGCGCGCTCGGCTCGCCGATGGAGCCGCAGCTGCCCGTGTCGGCGTTGTAGTTGCGGTAGAAGAGCCCTGCGTCGAACATGAAGTGGTCGCCGCGCTCGAGCTTTCTCTCCGTGGGCGGGAAGATAAAGACGCTCCTGGGGCCGCTGTTGAAGTGGAACCAGTGCCACATGCCGCCGGGCTTCGCCACGGCCTCGCGCCAGACCTCGGCCACCTCGCGCTCGCTCACGCCCGCGCGCACGAAGTCGAACACCCGGCCGATGGCGTCTTCGTTCACCTGCGCCGCCTCGCGCAGGCGCTCGAGTTCTTCCGCCGTCTTGACGAGCCGCGTCATCAAAAACAGGCCCGAGCCGGGGATGAACTCGCAATTCGGCAGCTTCTCTCTGAGTGCGGCGAACAGGCTGTCCGGACAACCCTCCTCATCCAGGGCGATTCTGCCCGAGGTGATGCCGCGGGCCTTAAGCGCCGCGAGGAGCCCGTCGAGCAGGGTGGCGTGCTTCGCCCCGCTCTCGTGGAGTGCGCGGTACCGGCGCATCTCCTCGTCGTGGGCTTCGTAGCCTGCGGGTTCGATGTGATACGCCTGCCCGCCCCAGACGTAGACGTTCTCGGCGTGTCCGCCGTAGGCGGCGTAATAGGTGTTGTCCGCGCGGTTCATGATGAGGTCGGTGCCCGCTCCTGGGTCGTTCGCCATCACGGCGTAGCTCTTGCGCGCGCGGTAGACGCGCTGCGCCCAGCCGATGTGGCCCGTCAGGTAGGTTACGTTCTCAAGCGTCGTGCCGATCATCGCGACGACGTCGTTCTCCCGCATCAGTTCCAGTGCGCGCTGCCTGTTGTAGAGCATGGCGTTCTCCAGGGGGTCATGGAAAAAGGTGTATGCGGCCAAGCGTCCCGATGCCGCATATGTAGCACAACCCCCGCGCGCCGCGCGAGGCGGGAGGGCCTTGACACGAACGCCGCGAAACGCAAGGGTTTGGTGCTGCGTGCGTTGGACATCAGGCTGTGTTTCGCGGAGCGGAGACTGCGCAGAGAGGAGCCGGGCGCGCGGGGCAGAGTATGCTGCGTGCGTCGGACGTCAGCCCGTGTTTTGTGAGGCGAAGGCCGCGCGGGGAGCAATCGACCGCGCGGGGCGGAGCATACTTCGTGCGCCAGGCGGCGGATCGTGTTTTGTGAGGCGAAGGCCAAGCGGGGAGTGGCGCTTTGCGGGGAGGAGCCGGGCGCGGGCCCGAACCATGCTTCGCACGTGCCGGAGCAGGGGACGTTCGGCGGAGCGGGACAGCGAGGGGAGGAGGCGAGCGTGGAACTGGATCGTGCGCGTGCCGAAGCGCTTTTGTTCGAGTGGACGAAAAGCCCGAACCTCAGGGCGCACGCCCGGGCGGTGGAGGCCGCACTGCGCGCCTACGCGCGCAGGTTCGGGGAGGACGAGGAGCTCTGGGGCATCACGGGCCTGCTCCACGACATGGACTACGAGAAGCACCCCACGCCCGAGGAGCACCCCGAGACCGGCTGCGCGGTGCTGCGCGAGGCGGGCTATCCCGAGGAGATGATACAGGCGATTCTCGGGCACGCGCAGTATCTCGGCGTGGTGCGGGAGACGCGCCTGGCCCGCGCGCTTTTCGCCGTGGACGAACTGGTGGGCCTCATCACCGCCGTTGCGCTGGTGAACCCCGCGAAGGACGTGCGCGCGGTGAAGCCGAAAAGCGTGCGCAAAAAATGGAAGGACAAGGCCTTCGCCCGGGGCGTGGACCGCGGCGACGTGGAAAGGGGCGCGGCCGAACTCGGCGTGCCGCTCGATGAGCACGTCGCCTTCACGCTCGAGGCCATGCAGGGGGCGGCGGCCGAGCTGGGGCTCGACGGCGCGCTCGCGCGTTGAGGCGCGGCCGGATTTTTTTATGAAAAAAATTTTATTTTGCGTTGACGGGCCGCAAGGTTTTGCGCATAATCGGCGGTCGGCTGAACGGTCAACCAAACACATCGCTCGTACACGGAATGGACATCGGCGAAGACATGCGCTACACACGGCGTTTCGCAACGATGAGAATCCCTCCTGAAAGCGCTCCCACACCAGAGTCGAACAAGATAGAGGACATCCGAAACGATGGCTGAATCTTCACGTAAAAACGGGGCTGCAAAGCAGCTGGTCGAACTCGAAACGGTGGCGATTCGCTTCGCGGGCGACTCCGGCGACGGAATGCAGCTCACGGGCGACAGGTTCACGAACGCGGCGGCCATCGCCGGCAACGACCTGAGCACGTTTCCCGACTTTCCCGCCGAGATTCGCGCGCCCGTGGGCACCCTGGCGGGCGTGAGCGGATTCCAGATCAACTTCTCGAGCAAGGACATCCACACGCCGGGCGACGCCGTGGACGTTCTCGTGGCGATGAACCCCGCCGCGCTCAAGACCAGCATCGGCGACCTCAAGAGCGGCGGCATCGTCATCGCCAACGTGGACAACTTCGGCGCGAAGAACCTCCAGAAGGCGGGCTATGAGTCCAACCCGCTTGAGGATGAGGATTTTCAGAACAACTACCAGGTGCACGAGGTGAAGATTACCTCCATGACGCGCCAGGCGCTCGAGGACATGGAGCTGCAGTCGAACCTCGCCGACAGGTGCAAGAACTTCTTCGCCCTGGGGCTGATGTACTGGATGTATTCGCGCCCCCTCGAGCCGACCCGCCAATGGATAGAGGAGAAGTTCGGCAAGCGCCCCGAGTTCGTCCAGGCCAACACGCGCGCCCTTGAGGCGGGGTATTTCTTCGGCGAGAACACCGAGGTCTTTACCAGCAACTACATCGTGCGCGAGGCGACCTACCCGGCGGGCAGATACCGCAACATATCGGGCAACGTGGCCCTGGCCTACGGCTTCATCGCCGCGACGAAGAAGATGGGCCTGAACCTTTTCTGGGGTGCGTATCCGATAACGCCCGCGAGCGACGTTTTGCACGAGCTCTCGCGCCACAAAAACTTCGGCGTGCACACCTTCCAGGCAGAAGATGAGATAGCCGCCGTATCCGCGGCCCTGGGAGCCTCCTTCACCGGTGCGCTGGGCGTTACGTGCTCGAGCGGGCCGGGCATCGCGCTCAAGGCCGAGGCCATGGGGCTGGGCGTGATGACCGAACTCCCCATGGTCATCGCCGACATCCAGCGCGGCGGCCCCAGCACGGGCCTTCCCACCAAGACCGAGCAGGCCGACCTGCTCCAGGTGATGTTCGGGCGCAACAGCGAAAGCCCGCTGCCCATCGTGGCGGCGGCGACGCCGGGCGATTGCTTCTGGACGGCCATCGAGGCCTGCCGCCTGGCGGTCAAGTACATGACGCCCGTGGTGTTGCTGAGCGACGGCTACCTCGCCAACGGCTCGGAGCCCTGGCTGCTGCCCAAGGCGTCGGACATTCCCGAAATGCCCGTAACCTTCCGCACGGACCCCGAGGGTTTCCTGCCCTATGAGCGCGACCCCGAAACCCTCGCGCGCCCGTGGGCGGTTCCCGGCACGCCGGGGCTTGAGCACAGAATCGGCGGCATCGAGAAACAAGACGGCACGGGCAACGTCAACTACGAGCCCGAGAACCACGAGTTCATGGTGCGCACGCGCGCGGCGAAAATCGCAGGCATCGCCAAGGACATCCCGCCTGCCGAGGTCATCGGCGAGAGCAGCGGCAAGGTGCTCGTCATCGGCTGGGGCGGCACCTTCGGCGCCATCACGGCGGCGGTGGAGGCGCTGCAGGCGCGGGGCGCCTCGGTCTCCCAGGTGCACCTGCGCCA
This sequence comes from bacterium, assembly GCA_965221655.1. Taxonomy (GTDB): domain Bacteria; phylum UBA8248; class UBA8248; order UBA8248; family UBA8248; genus Bin107. Next base: position 202,307 of record OZ244906.1, read on the forward strand.
CCTCAACCCCTTGCCGGCGAACCTCGAGGAGGTGATGGCGGGTTTCGAGAAGATTCTCGTGCCCGAGCTCAACATGGGGCAGCTCTCGAAGATGCTGCGCTACGAGTACATGGTCGAGACGATTGGCTTCAACAAGATTCAGGGCAAACCCTTCAAGGTCGGAGAACTGATTACCAAGATTGAGGAGCTACTCTGAGATGGCTACCACGACGCCGAAGAACGGGGGCGGGCTGGGACTCACCCGTAAGGATTTTCAGTCCGACCAGGTGGTGCGCTGGTGCCCGGGTTGCGGGGATTACGCGATTCTCGCCCAGATGCAAAAGGTGTTGCCGGCTCTCGAGATTCCCCGCGAGAAGTTTGTCTTCGTCTCCGGCATCGGGTGTGCGGCGCGCTTCCCCTACTATATGAACACCTTCGGTTTCCACACGATCCACGGGCGCGCGCCTGCGTTCGCCACGGGTGTTAAGGTGAGCAACCCCGATCTGTCGGTCTGGGTCATCAGCGGCGACGGCGACGCGCTGAGCATCGGCGGCAACCACCTCATCCACTCCATGCGGCGCAACGTGGGCGTGAAGATCGTGTTGTTCAACAACCGCGTCTACGGCCTGACCAAGGGCCAGTACTCGCCGACCTCGCTTTTGGGCTCGCGCACGAAGTCCACGCCCATCGGCTCGGTGGACTACCCTCTCCACCCGCTCACGCTGGCTCTGGGGGCGGAGTGCAGTTTCGTCGCGCGCACCTCGGACAGGGATCAGCGCCACATGGCCGCGATGTTCGAGGAGATGGCGAACCACGAGGGCACGTCTCTCCTCGAGGTGCTGCAAAACTGCATCGTCTTCAACGACGGCGCGTGGCACAAGTACACAGAAAAGGGCCTGAAGGAGCAGAACGTCATCTATCTCGAAGACGGCCAGCCGCTCGTCTTCGGCCCCGAGGACGACCGCAAGGGCATTGCGCTCGATGACTACAAGGTGCGCCTGGTGGAAGCGGATTCTCCCGAGGTGACGGTCCACCGCGTGAACGACGAGACGGGCGGCTACGCCCACACGCTCAGCCGCGTCGAGCTCGAGGGCGGCCCGGTGCCCCTGGGCATCTTGCGAAAAGTCGAACGCCCCCCCTTCGAGGAACTCATGACCGAGCAGGTCGTCTCGGCCCAGGGCAAGGGCGAGGGCGACATCGACGCACTCCTGAGCTCCGGAGACACCTGGGAGCACCACTAGCCGCGATCACACCTGCAAAGGCCGCCGGGATTCGTCGCGGCGGCCTTTTTGCGCGCCTTCAGGCGCGCGCGGAACCCCATGTCCAAAACATTTACTCTCCTTCTCGTCCACGCCCATCCCGACGACGAGTGCAGCGGCACCGGCGGCCTGATCGCAAAGAGTGCGCGCGCAGGCCACCGCGTTGTTCTCATCACCTGCACGAACGGAGAGATGGGGGAGACGAAGCACCTCGGGCTCGACGCGAAGGTGGAGGCCGACAGGGAGCGGCTCGGCGCGGCCAGGTGCGAGGAATTGGCGCAAGCGGCGCGCATATTGGGCGTCGCGCACCTACACCCGCTCGGCTACCGCGATTCAGGCATGGAGGGCTGGGAGGGGAACGGCGACCCGCGCGCCTTCATGAACGCGGAAGAAGGCGAAGTCGTCGGCAAGCTCGTCGCCCATCTGCGCCGCTACCGTCCCGAGGTGGTCATCACCTACAACGAAGGCGGCGGCTATGGCCACCCCGATCACGTGATGGCCAACAAGGCCACGACGAAAGCGCTCGAGGCCGCGGCCGACCCCGCATTCTATCCCGAGGCGGGCGAGGCGTGGCGCACGCCCAAGTTTTACCACACGGCGTGGGCGCGCTCGCGCATGATGCGCACCTGGCGGTGGATGCGCTTTTTCGGGCGCAAGACGCCGCTGGACGACCCCGACTTTCGGGAAGACAAGTACGGCACGCCGGATGAGGTTATCACCACGCGCGTGAACGTGGGCAAGCACCTGCGGCGCAAATGGCGCGCCCTGAACGCGCACAAGAGCCAGATAACGGGCAACTTTTTCTGGTGGTTCATTCGGCTGACGGGCCGCTGGCTCTATGAGGAGGAAACCTTCGTGCGCGTCCGCTCGGACGTGGAGACGCCCGAAGAAGAACGCTCGGTGTTCGATGGTCTATCCTAGCGGCCTGCTCATCTCGATCAGGAACCCGCTCGGGTCCTCGACCATGAACATGCGCACCCCCCAGGGCACGTCGCGCGGGGGAAACAGGGGCGCCACCCCTTTTTCGAGGAGGCGTTCGTACGCGGCGTCCACGTCCTCGGGCGTGAGGGTAACCACCACCCCCGCGCCCCTTGGCTCACGCAAGGGGGGGAGGTTCCATTTGCGCATTTCCGCATCGGGTATCGGCGCGTGGACGACGAGTGCCGCGCTCCCCAGGTCGTAGCGCACGTGGTCTTTCGCCCGGCTCGCTTCTTTCAGTTCCAGCGTTTCGGTATAAAAAAGACGTGAGGCCGCAAAGTCCGTGGCGATGAGGAATACGGTGGACAAAAGCAAGACGAATCTCCCTGATTTGCGCGGACGCGCGCCCGGAGAAACCATGCCCCTGATAGAGATGCAAGAAGTCAGCAAGCACTACGCCGGGGGCGACGCTCCCGTGCGGGCGCTTGTGGACGTGCGCTTTCGCGCCGGGCAGGGGGAGTTTATCACGGTCTCGGGGCCGAGCGGCTCGGGCAAGAGTACGTTCCTGCATCTGCTGGGGGCGGTGGACGTCCCTTCAAGCGGGCAGGTGTTCTTCGACGGACGCGACATCTCGCGCCTGAGCGATGAGGCGCTCAGCCGCATTCGGCTCGAGGAGATGGGCTTCGTCTACCAGTTTTTTCACCTCATGCCCACGATGACCGCGCACGAGAACGTGGCCCTGCCGCTCATCCTGCAGGGCAGGCGGCGCGCAGAAGCTGCGCGGACCGCCGAGGAAGCCCTGTCTCGCGTGGGGCTCGGGGACCGTATGCGGCACTACCCCTCCCAGCTCTCGGGCGGGGAGATGCAAAGGGTGGCCGTCGCGCGCGCCGTTGTCCACGGCCCCCGCCTCGTGCTGGCGGATGAGCCGACGGGCAACCTGGATTCGGAAAACTCCCACCGGGTGATGGACCTCGTCTCGCAGTTGCACGAAGAGGACGGCTTCACCATCGTCATGGCGACCCACGACAAGATGCCCCTGCGCTACGCCACCCGGCGCCTCGAGGTCGTCGACGGACGCTTGCGGGAGGAGGCGTGAGCGCCCTCGTTTCGCTCCTGCGCCTTTTGGCCTGGCGGAGACTCAGGCAAGAGCCCTTCCGGCTGCTCCTCACGCTGGTGGGCGTGGGGCTGGGCGTCGCCGTTTTCATCGCCATCAAGCTGGCGAACACGGCCTCGGTGCAGGCGTTTCAGAACAGCCTGGAGGTCATCTCGGGCAAGACGCAACTGGAAGTCTCGGGCGGCGACCCGGGCGTGGCCGAAGACCTGATTCTCACGCTCGCGGCCATGCCGGAGGTGAAGCGCGCCTCTCCGGTCATCCGCGGCCACGTGTGGGTGCGCAAGGCGGGCGTTTCGGACGCGCGGTGGCGCCGCGGGGCTTCCTCTGAGGGGCGCTCCGCCCTCGTGCTCGGACTCGACCTGTTGGGGGATTCGGATTTTCGCACCTATTCGTTCGAGCGCGACTACGTGCGCGACGAGGTGCTTGAGCGCATCGCCGACCCGGAGGGCGTTTTTCTCACGCGGACGATGGCGCGCGCGATGGGCGTGAAGGCGGGCGATTTCGTCGAAATCGAAGCCGGGCGCAGAATGCGCTTTCGCGTGCGCGGCGTTATGAAGCCCGAAGGGGTGGCGAAGTCGATGGACGGCCGCCTCCTCATGATGGACGTGGCCGTCGCACAAGAAGCCCTGGATCGCCTGGGCAAACTCGACCGCATCGACCTGATTCTCAAAAACGCGGGCGAAGTGGAGGCGGCGCGCGAGAAGATTCGCGCCGTGTTGCCGCCCGGCGTGGTGGTGTCGCGGCCCGAGAGGCGCGGGCGCGACGTGGAGAAGATGCTGGCGTCGTTTCAGCTCAACCTCACGGTGCTGAGCGTCATCGCGCTGCTGGCGGGCTGTTTTCTCATCTACAACACCATGTCGGCCTCGGTACTCAGGCGCAGGGGGGAGATAGCCACCCTGCGCGGGCTGGGGGTGACGGCCAGAGGCGTCGCGCTCCTCTACGGGGCGGAGGCGCTCTGCATCGGGCTTGCGGGTGCGTGCCTGGGCCTTGCGGCGGGGGCGTTCATGGCCCGGGGCGCGCTTTCGGTCGTCTCGCAGACGATCAGCAACCTCTTCGCGTTTCTGGAGGTGGGCCGCGTCGCCCCCACGGGCGTCGACCTTCTGGAGGGGCTCGGCGTGGGGGTGGGCGTCGCGTTCGTATCGGGCGTTTTTCCCGCGGTGGTCGCCGCGCGCCAAAGCCCGCGCCGGGGTCTGGCCGAGCGGGGCGGCAAGGTGCAGGTGCGCCCGCGCACCGTGGCGCTCCTGCTCGGCGGCGCACTCCTCGCGGGCGCCGTCGCCTGGTGGCTGGGAGGGCAGGCGCTCGCCCGCGGCACGCCGGCGCCCGGCTATCTCGCGGCGGGTGCGGTGATTACCGCCACCGCCCTGGCGAGCCTCCCGCTCCTCTTATCGGGTTCGTTTGCGCTGCGCGAGGCGCGGGGTCTTTCGGTAAACGGCAGGCTCGCCGCCCACGGCCTGGGCAGACACCCGCAGAGAAACGCCGTTACCCTCGCCTCGCTGGCCATCGCCGTTTCCATGCTGGTGAGCCTTTTGCTGATGATAGAGAGCTTCCGCTCGACGGTGGAAGTCTGGACGCACCAGACGCTGCGGGCGGATTTTTACGCCGCACCCGCTTCGGGCTTTATCAAGGGTGCGCGCACGAGCGTTTCCGAAAACTTGCTGCGCTCCGTGCGGAGCGTGCCGGGCGTCGCGGCGGTAGATGGCTTTCGCGCGATGCGCCTGCCCTGGCGCGGGGAGCGCATCTCGCTTGCGGGGGGTGATTTTCGCATCGTGGCCGAGCGGGGCAGGTTGTTGTTCCTGGAAGGCGACGCACGCGCGATTCTCACGCGGGCGCGGACGCGCGGAGAGGCGGTGATAACCGAGACCTTCGCCAACGCCCACGGAATCAGGCGCGGTGACGTGCTCACGCTTCCCGCACCCGCGGGCGAGGTGCGCGTGCGCGTGGCGGGCGTCTATTACGACTACACCACTGACGGCGGCTACGTGGTGGTGGATCGCGCGTTTCTCAAAAAGCACTGGGGCGACGCCCGCCTGAATTCGCTCGCCGTGTACATCGAGGAGGGTGCGCGGCCCCAGGCGGTGCGCGCCGGGCTCGAGAGCGTTCTCGACCCCGCCGTGGCCATCGTCTCGAACGCGCGCCTCAAGCGGCGCGTGCTGCGCATTTTCGATCAGACGTTCGCCATCACCTATGCGCTCGAGTTCATCGCCGTTTTGGTGGCCCTGCTCGGCGTCGCCACCGGGCTGGGTTCGAACGTGGTGGAGCGCGCGCACGAAATCGGCGCGCTGCGCGCGATGGGCGCGACGCGCGCGCGGGTGGGGGCCATCGTCATGGGCGAGGCGGCCATGCTGGGTGCGCTCTCGGTGTTGCTCGGCCTTGCGGCGGGGGTGTGCCTCGCCTCCATCCTGATCTTCGTCGTCAACAAGCTGAGCTTCGGGTGGACGATTCAGTACGTCTTCCCCTGGCGCGAGGTGGGGGCCTATCTGCTGCTCGTGGTGTTCGCGGCGCTGGCTGCGGGCTGGCTGCCCGCCCGGGCGGCGGCGCGCGTCTCCATCGGGGAGGCTGTGGGACGGGAATGAAAAAAACGCTTGCCTGCTTTATGGCGGCGCTCCTGCTTGCGAGCGCCGCGGCCGCCTGGGCCGACGCTTGGCGCCGCGCCCTGCCGGGCTATCGCTACGCTTTTCCGCGCGATCACGGCGCGCACCCCGCGTTTCGCACGGAGTGGTGGTATTTTTCGGGAAATCTCCAAGACGCGCGCGGGGGAAAATACCCCTTCATGCTCACCTTCTTTCGGGCGGGGCTGCGCCCCCCCGGCGCGGGGCGAAAATCAAAGAGCCGCTGGGCGCTGCGCAACATCTACGCCGCGCACTTCTCCGTTCTCGACGCCCAAAGCGGAGAACACCGCACCTCGGAGCGTATGAGCCGCGGCGCGCTCGAGCAAGCCGGAGCGGAACAAGGGAACTTGCGCGTCTGGCTGGGCGCGTGGCGCGCGCACAGCACAGGCGGCGCGTTTCGCGTCGAGGCGTCAGGCGAGAAGGCCGCCCTGCGCCTCACGCTCACTCCGCAAAAGCCCCTCGTGGTGCACGGAGAGGACGGCGTGAGCCAAAAGGCGCCCGGTGCGGGGCGCGCCTCGCACTACTACTCGTTCACGCGGCTGCGCGCCGGGGGCGTGCTCGAACTCGACGGGAAAACCATTCCCGTGCGGGGGACGGCGTGGATGGACCACGAGTTCGGCTCGAACCAACTCGGCCCCGCCCAGGCGGGGTGGGACTGGGTGAGCCTGCAGTTGTCCGACGGGCGGGATTTGATGTTATATCTTCTGAGACGAAAAGACGGGGGCGTGGAGCCTACGAGCAGCGGCACCATCGTCGAGGCGGACGGGCGCGCCGTCCATCTGCGCCTGGGGGATTTTACGCTGCGCGCGACGGGCACCTGGAAGAGCCCGAAGAGCGGGGCGGTCTACCCCATGGGGTGGATGGTCGAAGTGCCCGCCCACGGCCTGCGCCTGCGGGTGGAGCCCTACGCCCGCGCACAGGAGATAGAAACGCCGGGCAGCACGCGCATCACCTACTGGGAGGGGGGCGTGTTCGCCGAAAGCCCCGCGGGCGGCCCCGCCGGCGTGGGTTTTATCGAAATGACGGGCTACGCCTCCGAGGGGCGGCCCAGGTTTTGATTTCTGCGGGGTTGCGCCCCGCGAGCGTGGAGAGAAGACATGGCGGACGGCGCAAGCGTCGGAATCGTGGGGCTCGGGCTGATGGGAACGGCCATGAGCCAAAAGCTCATGGAAGCGGGCTACCGGGTGCAGGGGTTCGACGTCGATGGGAGCAGAATGGAGGTGCTGGCCCAAAACGGTGGCACCCCCGCCGCATCTGCGGGCGAGACGGCCCGGGACGCGGACTTCGTGCTCGTCTCGCTGCTCTACAGCAGCGTCGTGCGCGAGGTGTGCCTGGGCGAGGGGGGCGTGGCGGACTCTGCGCGCGCGGGGCTCGTCGTCATCGACACTTCGACGTCCAGCCCTGATGATTCCGAGCGTCTCGGTGCGGATTTGCGCGCGCGCGGGGTCGGCTTCGTGGACGCCAGCCTCAGCGGCTCGCGCAACCAGGTGCTTGAGGGCAACATCGTCTCGGTGGCGGGCGGGGAGCAGGGCGATTTTGACGCGGCAAAGCCGCTGCTTGCCACCTTCGCCCGCTCCATCCACCACATGGGGCCGAACGGGGCCGGGGCGCGGACGAAGCTCGTCATCAACCTCGTGCTTGGCCTCACGCGCCTGGCCCTCTCGGAGGGGCTCGTGCTCGGCATGAAGTCGGGCCTCGAGATGGAAGGCCTGCTCGAGGTGCTCAAGGACAGCGCGGCCTACAGCAAGGCGATGGATCAGCGCGGCGCGCGAATGGTGCACGCCGACTACGACGAACCCCTCTCGCGCATACGCCAGCACCACAAGGACGTGCGCCTCATCATCGAGCAGGGCCAAAAGCTCGGCGCGCCGATGCTGCTGAGCTCGATCCACCAGCAAGTACTCCAGGCCGCCGAGATGGGCGGGCTGGGCGACGCGGACAACTCGGCGGTCATCGAAGTACTCAGGCGCATGGCGGGCATTCCCTCCCGCTAGCGCGTACATGGGAGGAAGAATGGTGAAGGATATATCCCCGGTTGAACTCAAGAGCCTGATGGAAAGCGGCGGCGCGTACGCGGTGCTCGACGTGCGCGACCCGATGGAATTTCACGAAAAACAAATATTCATGACGACGAACGCCCCGCGCTCCGCACTGGAGTTTCTCGCCCCCCGCCTCGTGCCCGTACGCGCGACGCGCGTGGTGGTGGTGGACGAGGGCGGCCCCCGCGCCGGGCGCGCGGCGGCCCTGCTCGCAGAGAGCGGCTACGCGGACGTCTCGGTGCTCACAGGCGGCCTGCGCGCCTGGGAGGAGGCGGGCTTCGCGACGGTATCGGGCACCAACGTGCCGAGCAAGGACTTCGGCGAGCGGGTGCACGTGGAAAACGCCGTGCCCGAGATTACGGCGGAAGACCTCTTCGCACTCATCGAGGCCGACCCGCCGCCGCGCATATTCGACACGCGCACCGAGGTGGAGTTCGAGCGCTTCTGCGTCCCCACCGGGCGCAACCTGCCCGGCGGGGAGCTGATTCTCCACGCCTGGGATTTGGCCCAGGACACCGAGACGCCTCTCATCATCAACTGCGCGGGCCGCACCCGCAGCATCATCGGCACGCAGGCGCTCCACCGTCTGGGCGTCACCCAGGCGCGCGCTCTCAAAAACGGCGGCATGGGCATCATGCTGGCCGGGCTGCCGCTGGCAGAAGGCGTGGCGAGCGAGATTCCCGCACCCTCCGCGCAAAGCCGCGCCCACGGGGAGACGCTCGGCGCACAAATTGCGGAGGAGGAGGGAATTCCCTTCGTCTCGCCCGAAGAGCTGCGCGCACTCATCGACGGGGCGGAGAACGAGACCCTCTATCTGCTCGACGTGCGCCTGGCGCCCGAATTCTCAGGCGGCCATCTGCCGGGGGCGATCTCCATCCCCGGCGGGCAGGCCGCCCAGCGCACGGATGAGGTAATCGCCGTGCGCGCGGGACGGGTGGTGACCTATTGCGACCAGAACGCGCGCGGGATTATGGCGGCCTACTGGCTGCGGCAGATGGGGCTCGACGTAAGCGTCCTGCGCGGGGGGCTCGCCGCGTGGACGCAAGCCGGCGGCGCACTGGAGAAATCCGACGCCGCCGCCTCGGGCGAAAGCCCCGCCCAGGCCGCGGGCGTCCTGGGACTGGAAGAAGCCATGCGCGCGGCGCGCGCGTATACGGCACAAGAAACGGCGGAGTGCGGAGTCGTGCTCGACGTGGATACGAGCGCCTCCTACGAGGGCGGCCACCTGCCGGGCTCAAGCTGGGTGTCGAGGGGGCTCATAGAAGAAGAAGCGCCCGCACAAGCGGGCGACGCACCCCTGGTCTGCGTCTGCGAGGATGGGCGCAAGTCCGCCCTGAGCGCGCACGCACTCGCGCGGCTGGGCCACGACGCGGGCTACCTCGCGGGCGGCAAGGCGGCCTGGCGGGCGGCGGGCCGCACACTGCAAACCGGGCGCGCAGGGCTGGGCGACAAACCGAAGGACGTGCAGCTCAAGCCCTACGACATCGGGCGCGGCGCCATGGAGGCCTACCTCACCTGGGAGGAGAACCTGGGCCACAAGTACGAGCGCAAGTAGGGCGCTCTACGCGGAGGGTGTGTCCGCTTTTGCCGCTCCTTGTGCGCGGGATTCCGCGTTGTACGCGCGCACCTGTCTGGGAATGGTGAATAAATCCACGAATCGCCACATGGTGTAGGGCAAAAAGGCGATGAAGATGATTGCTTTCGTCTGCACGCCCATGTCGGGCAGGGATATCGAGGTGAGAAAGCCGACAAAAAACGCGGCGGAATAAAGCAGGGCTGAGCGCGGTTTTTCCAGATAGAAGTGGTGTGCCCCCAGCCAGTCCAAGGCGAGCCACAGCACATAAGCCAAGGCGATCGATTTTTCGCGCGGGCCGGAGCCGCCTCTGCTGGAGACGTGGGGCTTGCCTGCGTTCATCATCGCCCGTGGGTGCGGGGGGCGTCCGGAAAGCGGCCGGAGAGCCCCTCGGGCGCGGGGTCGGGCGTCGTTCCGGACGCCGGCAGGGAGGCGATGATCTCCATCTCCAGGTTTTCGTTATAGGCGCGCACCTGCCGGGGGATGGTGAACAGGTCCACGAACCACCACGCGCTGAAGGCGAGCAGGCCGAGCAAACCGATGGCGATGGGGACGAGCGCCGCCTGGGAAGAGGTTTCCGCCAACGCACCGCCCGCCGCGATGAATACGACCGCAACGAAAGACTCGATGACGTAGAGAATGCCTTTGCGCTTCTTGCCTAAATAAAATTTATGAGAACCGAACCCGCTCAGGAAAAACCACAAGGCGTAGGTGGTGAGCGTGGATTTTCTGCGCCGCCTGAGTTCGCTCTCCACCGCGCGGAGTTCGTGCGGACTGAGCCTGCTCTTCATGGCGGGGAGTGTGGTTGCCGGCTGCATTTTTTGTTTCTCCTCTCAGAAGCGGGTCTGCCTGTTTTCGCTCATCATCGCCCGTGGGTGCGGGGGGCGTCCGGAAAACGGCCGGAGAGCCCCTCGGGCGGGGAGTCGGGCGTCGTTCCGGACGCCGGCAGGGAGGCGACGATCTCCATCTCCAGGTTTTCGTTGTAGGCGCGCACCTGCCGGGGGATGGTGAACAGGTCCACGAACCACCACGCGCCGAAGGCGAGCAGGCCCAGCAAACCGATGGCGATGGGGACGAGCGCCGCCTGGGGAGAGGTTTCCGCCAACGCACCGCCCGCCGCGATGAATACGACCGCAACGAAAGACTCGATGACGTAGAGGATGCCTTTGCGCTTCTTGCCTAAATAAAATTTATGAGAACCAAACCCGCCCAGGAAAAACCACAAGGCGTAGGTGGTGAGCGTGGATTTTCTGCGCCGCTTGAATTCGCTCTCCACCGCGCGGAGTTCTTGCGGACTGAGGCTGCTCTTTATGGCGGGGAGTGTGGTTGCCGGCTGCATTTTTTGTTTCTCCTCTCAGAAGCGGGGCAGGCGGGTCTGCCTGTTTTCGCTCATCATCGCCCGTGGGTGCGGGGGCCGTCCGGAAAGCGGCCCGAGAGCCTCTCGGGCGGGGAGTCGGGCGTCGTTCCAGGCGTCGGCAGGGAGGCGATGATCTCCATCTCCAGTCTTTCGTTATAGGCGTTCACCTGCCGGGGGATGGTGAACAGATCCACCAGCCACCATATCCCGTAGGCGAGCAGGCCGAGCAAACCGACGGCGGTGGGTGCGACCGCCGCATTGGGAGAGGTTTCCGCCGCCGCGACGCCCGCAAAGATGAAGACGACCGCAACGAAGGGCCCGATGACGTAGAGGATGCCTATGCCCGGCTTGCCCAAATAGAATTTATGAATCCCGAACCCGCTCAGGAAAAACCACAGGCCGTAGGTGAGCAGCGTGGACTTTCTGCGCCGCACGAGTTCGCTCTCCAGTACGAGGAGTTCGTGCGCACTCAGCCTGCTCTTCATGGCGGGGAGTGGGGTTGTCGGTCGCATGTTCGTTTTTCCTCTCAAAAGCGGGTTTGCGTGGTCATTCCCATTTTCTGCGCATCATCCGGACGAGTTCGGTTCCCGATTCACCCGCATCGAACCTGCGGGTGAACTCCTCTTCTACTTCCATCACGATGCGGGTGCGCTCGCGCACGGCCTCGGCGTGGTCGAGCGGCACCACGGCCACGCCGTCCGCGTCGGCAACGACAATGTCTCCCGCCGCGACTTGTACGCCGCAGCATATGACGGGCGCGTCGCGCTCGACCAGCACCAGCCGCCGCGAGTAGGGCAGGGGCCGCACGCCGCAGGACCATACGGGCAGGCCGAGTGCGCGGATTTCGAGCACGTCGCGCGCCCTGGCGTCCGTCACCACGCCCGCGGCTCCGCGCCTGTGGATGACGCGCGCCCCGTTCGCCCCCAAAACGGCCATGTCGCTCCCGCCGGTGGCGATCACCACGAACCTGCCCGGCGGCGTCTGCTCGTGAGCGCCGTAGAGGCTCACGCGCTCGGGCGGCATCTCCCCCGCGTCGTCCACGGGTGCGAAGCGCATGGTGGCGGCGGGGGCGGCCACCCGCGTCTGCGTGAAGGGCGTGAGGGGGGCGACGTCGCGCATCACCAGGTCCAGCCCCAGGTAAATCGAGGCGTCCGCGATGGCGGTGGTCGGTGCGCGCGAGAAGAATTCCAGGGCGTCGTGCATGGCGTTCACTCCACGACGGCCACGGCCCGGCAGGGGGAGCCTTCCACGCCGGGCATCTTGAGCGGCAGGGCGATGACCTCGAAGCGCTCGCGTCCGATGGCCGCAAGGTTCGTCATGTGCTCGATCTGGACGACCCCGTTTTCGAGCAGCGTTCGGTGGACGACGTACCGCTCGGGCACGTTGTGGGGAATCTTCTTCACCTCCTCTTCCTGGAGAAAATCAAAGCCCGCCGCCTTCGCCCCCTTGTCCACGAGCCAGCGCGCGCCCTCGCCCGTGAGGTAGGGCGAGTGGCGCAGGTAGGCGTCCGAACCCCAGAATTTGTCGGTGAAATCGGTGCGCAGGAGCACGATGTCGCCTGCGCGCACCAAGGGAGCATACGCCTCCAGATCGTCCGCGGTGATGGCGTCGTCGCGCCCTTTGGCCGAGAAATCGAGCAGACAGGCCGGACCCATGAAGCGCTCCAGAGGCACCTGGTCGGTTGTCTGCCCCCAGCGAAAGATGTGGCGCGGGCAGTCCAGATGCGTACCCGCGTGGGCGAATATGGAGAGCCAGCTGTCCACGAAGACCACGTCGGGCTCTTCGCGCGGCGGGAAATACTTGCGCCGCACGGAGGTTTCCGCCCCCATCATCTGGCCGACGGCGGCGGCCACCGGGTCCATCTCGTCGTAGTGGGCGAGGCTCAGGTCGATGACGGGCATGGGGCTCCTCTCCCGCGTGGGCGTCGATGCTCCCATGGTGTCATAAAGCGGGCGGTTTGAGAATCTGCGGCAGAGCAGGCGGCGAAACCCGCGAGAATTGATAAGCGTGGGCGCGACCTCTCCGTACAAATCGGGTTGTAGTGAGGTGGCTTTCTCAAAGGGTGCGGATTTTTCAGTGTGCGGCCCCGTTCATGCCTGTGTTTCGTCGGTTTGCAGAAAAGCGGTGCGCCCTATGGCCTCTCAACGAAATCCCGCCTGCGGCGGACGGAGCCTGAACCGAAGGCCATGCGCAGCCGCGGTTTATGGAGGGGCGCGGAGGTTCTCCCTCTGCAGTTTGTTTCTTGCGATCCGTTCGCGTGGGTTCGGTGCGACGGGTTCAGGCCTTTTCCACTTCGACGCGGTAGCTGTTGAAGGTGGCGTTTTCGTATTCGGAGAGCGCGTCGCCGGTGACGTGGTTCGCCGCGCCGTCCTCGGGCAGTCCGCCCGCGGGCACGTGCACGACGCCGGGGCGGATGTCCTCGCTCACCCTGGCCTGGAAGACGGAGGCGCCGAAATGGTTCTTGAGGCGTACGCGGTCGCCGGAGGCGATGCCGCGCGCGCCGGCGTCTTGTGGATGGAGCGTCGCCACGTTCCACCCGTGGCGCAGCAGCTTGCGCGCGTTGTTGAAGGTGGAACTCGCCCGAAAGTATGTCTTGGGCGTGAGGAGGTGGAGGGGGTGTAGGGCGTCGTCCGCCTCCTGTTGGGGCGGGAAGTGCGCGGGCACGCGCTCTGCGAGATTCTCAAAGTACACCTGCGCGCGCCCGTGCGGGGTGTCGAGGCGCCAGCTCGGGCGGGCTTCGGGGACGTTCAGGGTAACGTAGCCCTCCGCCTCGAGGCGCTCGAGCGTAACGTCTTTGAACCAGGGGAAGCGCGCGTCCGCGCGCGCCGCGCCGAGGAGCTCCTCCACCCACTCCCTGGATGATTTCCACGGAAAATGCGCGCCGTAGCCCATCTTCTCCGCCAGGCGGCAGACGATCTCGAAATCATCGAGAGACTCCCCGCGCGGGGGGAGGGCGCCCGGCGTGTAGAGGAGGACGTGCTGCGGCTGCATCTCCGGTATGAGGTGGTGGAAGGTCGCGCCCGTCTCGAGCCCCTCGGTGATCGCGCAGCGCTCGAGCCACGTCGAGGCGGGCAGCACCACGTCGGCGCAGCGGGCCGTGGGCGTCATGAAGACGTCGGCCACCGCGCAGAAATCGAGCGAGCGCAGGGCGCGCTCGGTCTTGCGGGCGTTGCCCGCCTGGCCGACCGGGTTGCCCCACATGATGAGGGCGGCGTGCACGGGGCCGCCGTAGGACTCAGGCTGCAGGATGGCCTCGCCGACGCGCCCGGTGGGAATCGTGCGGGCGACGGGGTTGGGCACCGCCCAGCGCTCGGCCATCACCTGGGCGAGGCCGGTGCCGTGCGCCGTCGCGGGCAGGCCCGCCCCGTGGCGCAGCACCCCGCCGAAGCCGCCCGTCACCAGGTTCAGGACGTGGAGGGCGCGCACGGCCTGCTCGCCGTGCAGGGTGCGCTGGTAGGAGCCGTAGTAGACGATCACCTTGCCCCTGGCGAGTGCGCGGGCGAGCGCGCGCACGTGCGCCGTCGATACGCCGCATTCTCGCGCCGCGCGCTCGGGCGTCCAGGCTTCCGCCGCCGCGCGCAGGTGATCGAACGCGGTGGCGCAGCGCGCATCTCCCACGCGAAAAGAGCCGCGCAGCGCAGGCTTCGCGCAGGCGGTGAAGGGCCGTGCGGCCCCGGTGTTCTCGTCCCAGACGAGGGGTGCGCCGCCCGCGTCGGTGCGGAAGCGCCCCGTCTCCTCTTCCACCAAAAACGCGGCGTTGGTGCGCGCGCGCAAAAACTCCTCGTCGAGGGTTTCTTCGGCGAGGATGAGGCGCAGCACGGCCAGGGCGAGGGCCGTGTCCGTCGAGGGGCGCACCGGCACGTGAAGCTCGGCGAAGCGCTCCGCCGTGCGCGTGCGCACCGGGTCGACGACGATGAAGCGCGTTCCCCCGCGCTTCGCGTCCTGAAGCGATTGCAGCAGGCCGCGGTAGCCCGTCTCGACGGGGTTGTTCCCCCACAAGACGATCCACTCGCACTCCGCGTTTGGTCTGTGGCGCACCTGCCAGTGGCCGAATACGTCCTCGCTCCCTCCGAGATACGCTTTCCAGCACAGGCTGCCGCGCACGTAGGGCTGCACGGCGCCTCCCCACATGTTGAGCAGGCGCATGATGGTGGCGGGCTCGGCGTCGCGCCCACCGGGCAGGGTGTGCTGGGCGGAGTAGTGATACATCATCACGGACTCGTTGCCGCCCTTCGCCTTCGCCGCCTCGAGACCCTGTGCGACGGTTTCGAGCGCCTCGTCCCAGCTCACGCGCTCGAAGCGGTTTGCACCCCCCTTGCCCGAACCCTTCGCACCCACGCGCCGCAGGGGATAGAGCAGCCTGTCGGGGTGGCTGTATCTGTCGGGCAGCTGAAAGCCCTTGATGCAGGGTTTGATGCGCATCCGGCTGTTCGCGCCGAACGAGGCGATTTCCCCACCTCGCGTCTCGACCTCGAAGCTGCACGGGTTGTTCCCGCAGTGGGGGGAGCAGAGCGTGAAGGTTTTCTCGGGCATGGCGTCTCCCCCCGTTTCGGTGCGGACGTGCGCTTTACACGGCATGTTCGGCATTCTACCATAGGCATTATTCCCTTTGCGGGCAAATGCCGTTCGGTGCCGTCGCCGCTTCGGTCTCCATTCGAATTTCGGGAGGAAAACAGAGAATGGCCAAGGAAGAAACGACCCAAACCGAGGAGTTCGTGCCCCCCACCTGGGACACCAAGATGCCTCTGCCGTCGAACCCCGAGACGGGCGAGGACGCGAACGACTACTACATCATCGACTGCGAAACGCACGTGATGCCCGAGGACTACCGCCGCTTCATCAAGTACTTCGAGGGCACGAGCACCTTCGAGTACGCCCACAAGATGTGCAACCAGTGGCAGTGGATCGACCACCGCAACAACAGGCCCTCCGCCATCCACCCGGGCATGGACTGGCACATCGACAAGATTATCGGCGACATGAACCGCTCGGGCGTGGACCAGATTGCCCTCATGCGCGAGTCGTTCATCGACACGGCGGGCGACAGTGCGCCCTTCTCGACGAACCAGCACGTCATCGACGCCATCGAGAAATACCCCGACCGCGTCATCGGCGTCTCGAACGTCGGGCCCTTCTCGAAGCGCAAGACCAAGGATTTCCTGTGGGAGATGGAGTACCTCCACGACAACTACAACTTCAAGTTCACCAAATTCTATCAGCCCGAAGACTGCCCCATTAACGATCGCAGGCTCTGGCCGGCGTACGAGATGTGCCAGGACAAGGGCATCGTCGCCTTCTTCCACACGGGCATCACCATCCGCATGGGGCCGACGCGCTACACCCTGCCGATTCTGCTCGACGAGGTGGCCTCGGACTTCCCCGACCTCAAGATCGTGGCCTACCACGGCGGCTATCCCTACTGGGAAGACCTCGTCATGCTGCTGTGGAAGCACCCCAACGTCTACGTGAGCTACTCGATTCTGCTGCCCTGGCTCATGCGCGCCCCGCATCGTTTCGCCCACATGGTCGGCACGACGCTGCAAATCGCCGGTCCCGACCGCTTCGTGTGGGGCAGCGACTGGCCCGCCTCCGACCCCTATCAGTCGGTCGAGGCGATTTTGAAACTCTACATCGACGAGGAACTGCAGGAGAAGTGGGGCTATCCCGCCATCACCAAGAGCGACAAGGCGAACTTCCTGGGCGGCACGCTCGCGCGGCTGGCGGGCATCGACCCGGTGAAGAACCACCTGAAATTCCCGGGCATGAACGGCGCTCCGAAGGGAAAGACGCCCGAGGGCGACATCACCCGCGCCATCATGGCGAAGCGCTCTGCCGAATAGGCATGCAGTACCGGAACCACGCCCCGCCCGGCGCGCCCGGGCGGGGCTTTTTCGTCTGCTGGGGAATCGCCGGTCTCGCGGTTGGCCGCGTCGGCGCCGCGCCGGGGAGGCGGCTAGAATTTCGCCAGGGCGAACTTGACCACGAGGCTCGTGGCGATCAGGAACAGAAAAACGCGGATGAGCCTGAAGAACAGCGCCTGATCGATGCGCTCGCGCACGCGAATCCCCGCCCAGTAGCCCACGTAGACGGGCACGATGGCGAGCAGCCCCTCCGCCAGGCGCGGCTTGGTGTAGAGGCCCGCCAGGGCGAGGCTCGCTATCATCACCGTCATCCCTACCGAGTTGAAGGCGTTCATCAGAAAGATGAAGGGGTTTTTCGGCAGGCGGAGCATGCTGAAGTAGATGGTATTTATCGCTCCGCTGATGGTCGTCGTCCCGTAGACGAAGCCCAGCGTCGCGCCCATGAGCGCGCCGAGTGCGCGCTGCAGCCCCGCACCCAGTTCCCGAAACGAGCCGAGGCGGCTCTCCACGACGAGGTAGGCGTAGGCCATGAGGCCCATCATCAAGCGGATGGCGTCCGGATCCCCGAAGCCCAGATACCATACCCCCACCGGTATGCAGGCGAGGGCGCATGCCAGGTAGAGCCGTATTTCGCCGAGGGCGCGCCACTCTGCGCGCAGCCGCCAGGTGTCGGTGACGTTCGAGACCAAAAGCGAGATCGCGAGCAGCGTGGCGACGTTTCTGGGCGGCAGGAGAAGTGCGAGAAACGGAGCAGCCACCAGCGGCGTGCCGAAGCCGATGGAGCCCTTTACGAACCCGCCCAGCAGGAGAACGCAGACGACGAAAATGGTTTCGGGATGGGTCATGTCGTGCCCGAAAAAGGGGAGGCGCTGCGCGGCGGCCGCGCACGTCCGCTCGGCGGTGCATCACGCGCGGGGCGGGGGCTCCTCCCCGCGGGGAAAGGGAGAAGCGCTCCCGGGTGTGTGCGCCTCAGCCCGCGATGTCCTCGCCCCCGTCCACGCGAATCAGGTCTCCCGTCATCCACTGGGTGCCCGAGGTGGCGAGGACTGCAATGGCGTCGGCGACTTTTTGCGGCGTCGTCAACTCTCCGTGGGGGTTTATGGTCTTGGTGTGGGCGATCATCTCGGCGTTTCCGGGAATCTTGCGCAAAGCGGGCGTGTCGGTAACACCCGCCTGGATGCTGTTCGCCGTGATGCCCAGAGGAGCGAGCTCGACGGCGAGCTGGCGTATGTGGCTCTCGAGTGCCGCCTTGGCCGCCGAGACGGCGCCGTAGGTCTTCCAGATGCGGTGTCCGCCCGCACTCGTCATGGCGTAGATGCGGCCTCCGCGGCCCATCAGCCCGCGCCGTACGAGCGACTGCGTCCAGTAGACGAGGCTGTTCGCCATGACGTCGAGCGTCATCTCGAGTTGTTTGGGCGCAATGGCGTCCTTCTCCTCCTCGGCGATGTAGGGCTTGAGCGTGCCGAAGGCCAGGCTGTGCAGCAGAATGCGCACCGCCCCCTGCGCATCCGCGCCCAGGTGCGCCTCCATCCGGTCGAGCACGTCTTCGCGCTCCTCGTGGCCCGCCGCGTTGACGTTGAAGAACATCTCCTCCGCGCCGTTTTGCCTGATGCCCTCCTGAATGCGCTCGACGTTGGGCAGCGTGGCCCTTCTGTCGAGATGAACGCCGAAGACGTTGACGCCCAGGCTCGAGAGCTTGAGCGCGTTCGCCTCACCGAAACCACTGCTCGCGCCCAGTATGAGCGCCCAGCTTCCCGCCGCGTCCGTTTTGCTCACCTTGGCTGTCTCCTTTCGGGCTGCGTCAATCGCTGTTCCGGTGGTTTATAGCACATCCCCCCGCCTCGTGCGCGTGCAGCAGCAGGGGGCAGAGATGCCGCCGCAAAACCCCTCTGGCCTCACGGGGAGGAGCCGCCCGAAGATTTTATGGCTCGAAGATTTTATGGCTTGAAGGCTTTATGGCTTATGGGGAAGACTGCATGGGGAAGACTCTGTAGGGAGGCGCGCCGCACGGCCCACTCCTGCCGGGCATTCGCGCTGGCGGTCTCCACGGGTGCGCGGTCGATGCGTCGGGCGTATCTGCCGAATTCCTCGAATCGAAACGGGAGGGCGCACGGGTTTTCCCGCATGAAATGCAAAAAATGCCATAAACCCGGGAAAACCCGGTAAAACCCGGGAAAACTCGCAAAAACACGGGAACGAAAAAAGGCGGTTCGATTGAAATTTTTAATGAATGGCGGCGTTTCATGCGGGAGGTGTGGCGGGCCGGGAGCGGGGTTCGACGCATTCTGCGAGAAAAGACTCGATTTTCCCCACGCGGGATGCTAGGTTATGAAGGAGCAGAGATGAAAGGGAGAGGACTCTGCCGTGGGTGCGCCCGGCGGGCATTTCGAGCCGGGTGCAGGTGCGCAAAGCCAAGAACCGATGGGAGATGGAGAGTCATGCAAAAGACGATGGGTACGTTTCTGGCGGTGTTGCTTTTGCTGGTTGCGGGGTGTGCAGTCCCGCATAACGTGTGGGTAAAGCAGGACGTGAGCATGGAGCAGGCACTCAAGGAGATGAGCGCGTGTGCCGAGAAGGCGGGGCTGGTCTACCTCTCAAAGACCGAGTCGGGCGATCCCGAGGTTGTCGGTGCCCTGGGCAGCCGCGTTTCCGATTTTGAGCCCTGCATGAAGGACAACGGGTTCAAGAAGAAGTAGACGTCCCCGCGCGCGCGCCGGGCGAGGAGACGAACATGAACCAGGCGGACGGCCCGTCGCGCGGAGAGGTCGAGCGAGCGGCGGAGCGCAGGACGTTCGAGGAGCACCGCGCCGAGGGGCCCGACGTCGTTACGTGCGGTGTACTCACGGTGAGCGATACGCGCACCGAGGAGACCGACACGAGCGGCAAGCTCATCCGCAACATGCTCGTCGACGCAGGCCACGATGTCGCCTTCTACCGCATCGTGAAGGACGAACCCACGCAGATTCGCGAGTCGTTGCTCGAAGCCTGCGCGAACCCCGAGATACAGGTGGTGATATCGAACGGGGGGACGGGCATCACGAAACGGGACACGACGTACGACGTCGTGGTCTCCTTGCTCGAGAAGGAGATGCCCGGCTTCGGCGAGTTGTTCCGCCACGTGAGTTTTGGGGAAATCGGCACCGCCGCCATGCTCACCCGTGCGACTGCGGGGACGTGCCGCGACACGATCATCATGACGCTTCCGGGTTCGGGAAACGCCTGCCGCACGGGGATGGAGAAAATCATCCTGCCCGAAATCAGCCACATGGTGCGCGAGGTGCTGAAGTAAGGGCGACGCGGGCCGCCGGGCGACCGCCTGCCTTTGGCCTCCCAAGTTGACACGCAGCCTCCAAAGCGACTAGGTTGAACGCGGTTTTCGCACGGGTCGGTGCGTTCCAGCCGGCCCGCCCGCTCGGAACAAGGTGCGTTTGCATGGAAAGTCACGCCGTCTACCCCGGAACGTTCGATCCGCCCACGAAGGGGCATTTCGACATCGTTCGCAGAAGCCAGAGGCTTTTCTCGAAAGTCACCGTGGCGATTTCCGCGCATCCCTCGAAAACCCCCTTGTTCTCCTTCGATGAACGCAAGAACTTCTTTTTGGAGGAGTTCGGCGCCTCCGACCGCCTCGAGGTCACGGGCTTCGAGCGCGAACTCCTCGTGGACTTCGCCGTCAACGTGAACGCACAGGCCATCATCCGCGGCCTGCGCGCGGTGAGCGACTTCGACTACGAGATGCAGATGACGCTCATGAACAGGAGGCTGAACGAGGAGATCGAGACGATTTTTCTCATGCCCAGCGAGCAGTTCAGCTTCCTGAGTTCGAGCCTGGTCAAGGAAGTCGCCTCCCTGGGAGGAGACGTGAGCGAACACGTGTCCTCATCCGTGCGCGATGCCCTGAGTGCGCGCTTTCGCCGCTGACGCCCCCTTTTTCGCAACCCGGAGTTTCCCCATGCGCTTCGCATCCAGAATGAGCAAGCTGCCCCCGATTCCGACGCTGGCCATGAACACCAAGGCGGCGGAAATGAAGGCCCAGGGAGTCGACGTCATTTCCTTCGCGGCGGGCGAGCCCGATTTCGACACGCCCGAGCACATCAAGGAGGGCGCCATCCAGGGGCTGCGCGACGGGGCCACGAAATACACGGCGGTGCGGGGGTTGCCCGCCCTGCGCGAGGCGATTTGCGACTGGGTGGAGGAGCACAAGGGGCTGCGCTACGACCCGAAGACCGAGGCCATCGTCACCGTGGGCGGCAAGCAGTCGGTCTTCAACGTCTTGCACGTGCTCGTGGAGGAGGGCGACGAGGTGGTGGTGCCCGCCCCCATCTGGGTGGCCTACGAGCCCGTCGCCACGCTCACGGGGGCGACGCCGGTTCTGGTGCAGACCACCGAGGAGAACGGCCACAAGATGACCGCCGCGCAACTGCGCGCCGCCATATCCCCGCGCACGCGGATCGTGGTGCTCAACAGCCCGTGCAACCCTTCGGGCTGCGTTTACACGCGCGCGGAACTCGAGGCCATCGCCGAGGTGGTGCTCTCCACCGACGCCATGGTGTTGTCTGATGAGATTTACGGGAAGATCACCTACGACGGCGAGGAGCACGTCTCGATAGCGAGCCTCTCGCCCGAGATGAAGGCGCGCACCCTGTTGCTCGACGGATTCTCGAAGACCTACGCGATGACGGGCTGGCGCCTGGGCTACACGCTCGCCGACGCGCGAATCGTCGAGGCCATGGACACCCTCCAGGGCCAGAGCACGAGCAACGCCACCTCGTTCGCCCAGCACGGGGGAATCGCGGCCCTGCGCGGCTCGCACGATTTTCTCGCGGAGTGGCTGGCGCAATACGACGAGAGGAGGCGGGCCATCGTCGCGGGCTTCGGCGCCATGGAGGGCGTCAGCGTCGTCAACCCCAAGGGGGCGTTCTACGTCTTTCCCCGGGTGAGCGGGATATTCGGGCGTCAGGGGCCGAACGGGGTATTGAAAAATTCAATGGATGTGGGGCTGTATCTTTTGGAGCACGCCCACTGCGCCGGCGTCCCCGGCGCAGGATTCGGCAACGACGATTACGTGCGCTTCTCCTACGCGACCTCTCTCGAAAACGTAAAAGAGGGCATAGATCGCATCAAGGCGGCTTTGGGACAACTGGGCTGATGTATGGTCTGGGGCGCGCTCTACAAATCCTCGCCATGGTGGATTGTGCCATTGCGCTGTTCGTCGGCATGGTGAATCCTGCGGCCTATGCCGTACAACTCGCCATTCTGGGGTCGGCTGTCGTCTTGTTCGCCGCCGGGCGTTTGATACAGCAAAAGGCGCCCGCGCCGGGTAGACGTCGTCTCTCCTCCGCGCGGGAGAGCGAATGAGGGCGTCTCGCCTGGGACGGCGCAGGGCGTTTTATGATTGGTGGGAATCGTCCTCTCAGTTTTACTTCCGCGAGAATTTCGGTGATGTAGGCGAGGAAATTAGAAAAAATTTCGCCGAAATACTTTTCCCTCCTCACGCGGAACCTACACTGCCTGAGCTGGCCTTGCCGGTTTCTTTCATCCATTTGAGGCTCTTGGCCGGGGAGGAGCTGGGTTTCGTGTTGCGACGAGTGGAAAACCTGGCGGCGCTTTTCGGCGCGCGGGCCGCAAAGCCTACGATCGGCCTCTTGTATCTGGTCTTGACGGCTCTCACGTCCAGACACGCGAAACTCTCGTCCATGGCGAGGGCGCAAACCGCGTTCTTCAGCCTGTTGCTTCGCCGCGTGGCGCATATGCTCGATGACGGAGTAGATGAAGATACCATACGCGAAGAGCTTTCCGGTGTATGGGAGATTCGTACTGAAGCGATCGCAAACGCCACGCTGGCGAGTGGTCGCGGTCTTTGGCGACGCCTCGGCGATGCGCATCTTGGATTGACGCCTTTGCCCATGAACCTGGACGTGTGGCTGGAGAGCAACGGGCTGACCAATAGGGTGGCCCGGACCCGAAAAACGTACGGGAGGGTGGAGGAGAGCCATCATCTGTTCGAGGTATTCAATCGTCTGGCGGCGATAGAGGGTTTGGGAATTGCCATGGCGTCCGCAGAGTGTGCTGGCAGAGAGGCGGCATGGGAAGACGTGCGGATTGGCTTGGTGAGGAGTTTGGAGGGCGCCATGAATGGCATTACGCCCTGGGAGTCGGCGGTTTTGCGTGCCGGGTCGCCACGACTGCTTTCCCTGCTTTCATGGGCGAACAAACTCCAGTTGTTGCATGAGGGGGAAACACCCACGGCTTACCCCGGACGTGAGAAACTCCCCGATTGGCTGGAGGATTTTCTGAGCGACAAAAACGAAAATGAAAACGACGGTATTCTCTCGTCGGGGCGATTCATCGTGGGCGGAGAAACGTACATCGTGGTCGGGGTCGATGCGGCGGCTTCGCCCGAGTTGCTGTCGGTGGCTTTGGGTGCACCTGAGTGTGTCGAGGCGAATGTGCTGGGTCTCGGGGTTCGTTTCGGGGACGGGACGCACAGGTCGTTTCCCTTTCGACTCGATGAGGGGAAAGACCTTTTGGCGGCGATATATTTGGCCGAGCAGGATGACGTGCGGCTGGACTTTATCGTTCGAGGGGAGGACAGGAATTGGCGGTTCGGCGCCTCTTCGTATCTGGTGATGACGCAAGAGCATCGAAAGATGTGGGTGGCATGTCTGCTTTCTTATCTGTCGAAAAAATTCCAAGGCGATGAAGGCAGGATTCAGCTGGAAATTTTGAGGGGCATGAAGTGAGAAAGTAATGGATGTCGACGCCGTTGCGCTGGTGAGGCGCACAGACTTTCGGCGGGGATTGCTCCATTAGGCGCGCACTCTCCAGACGAGGGCTACGGCAATGAATCTGCTCGCCGCCATGGCCGTGAACACCCAAAACCATCCGTCCGAAACGCTGAGAGACAGCCATCCGAAGAATATTGCCTGAAGGGCTCCGTAAATGTAGCCATGGGCGTCCAATACGCCCGCGGCCGTTCCGGCGAGTCGTCTGCCGGCGAGATCGACGCCCAGTGCCTGCACGGTGGACATGTTGACGCAAAATCCGCCGACGATCAGCAAAACGACGGCGAGTGGAATGTTATCGGCGGGCGCATAAGCGATTCCTATCATCGCGGCAGCGCTCAAAAAAGCGGCGAGGATGATGACGATGGAGCGGTTGCTCTTGAAGAATCGATCGGAAATGATGCCGCCAAATATAGGGCCGAATAAATATCCAAGCGGATAGGCGAAGGTGAGCAGACCCATTTGCTTCAGGTTGAAACCGCCCATTTGTGCGTAATACAAGGGCGCCCAGGAGACGACGCCGTAGCGAACTACGTTGTCCAGCCCTTTTACGTGGCACGCCAGGAAGAAGCGCAAATTGGTCATTAGGTGCAAGTATGCCTTTAGGCCACGCTCACTCTCTTCGCCTGCTGTTTCCGCTTCCCGGGAGACGGCGTCTGCTTCCTGATATTCGGGAAGGTTCAGTTCTGCGGGCTTGTCTTTCGCGATGACGTAAAAAATGATTCCCATGAAGGCGATGATCATCGGGGGATAGCGAATCGCGGCGCGCCAGCCGTATTGCGCCGCCACCCAGGGTACGATTGCCCAAACGATGAGGAGAGCTATTCCCGCGGACGTTCCCACGAGTCCAATCGCCTGGCCGCGCTCACGTCTGGGCCACCATTGCGCCACGAGGCCGAGCCCTGGCCCCCACGTCGCCGCGTTCACGAAACCAACCACCGCCCAGGGGATGGCAAGTGTGGAGATGGAATTGCCGAAGCTTGCCACGAAGTTGAAAAGCGACGTGGTGATTGCGGCAAAGAGAATTGTGTTTCGATACCCTACTTTTTCTGCGATTCGCCCAAAGATCAGATCACCGAAGGCGAATCCCCAAAACATCCACGAGTTGATCCATCCGGTATCGGCTCGCGTGATGCCCAAATCCTGGATGACGGCGTATTGCACCAGGCTGAAGTTGAATCTGCCCAGATAGTTGAAGGCATAGAAAACGCAAAAGGCGATGAGAACGCGCCATTTCCATCGATGAAACTCGGGAGGCAGGTCGTGATATTCGACTTGGTTCGGATTTCCCGGAGTATTCATGTTCGGAGGGTTTCATCGGCAGATTCGAGACGCGCGCTCGTTTTACCCGTCTGTGGATGTCTGGCGTTTTTCAAGGAAGTATTGCTCACCTCGCGTACAAGAGTGTAATGGGTGGTGCCCATATCGACTTATCGCTCGAACTCTATCAGATGGTAGTTCTTTTTTCCCTTTCTCAAAAGAACATATCGATTGAAGAGTATGTCGTCGACGGACAACATACTGTCCTCCCCCGTAATACGGCGATTGTTCACGTAAATTCCGCCGCCTTTCAGGTCTTTGCGCGCCAGGGACTTCGACTTGCAAAGCCCGGTTTCCACCAGTGCGTCGATCAGGGGATAGGGTGGTGATCCTACTTGTCGGGTGCTCGGCATTTCCTCTGCCGCCGATAGCAAGTCGTTTTTCTCGATACCGTCGAGTTCGGCGCCAAAAAGAATTTTAGCGGCA
Source organism: bacterium (assembly GCA_965221655.1). Lineage (GTDB taxonomy): Bacteria > UBA8248 > UBA8248 > UBA8248 > UBA8248 > Bin107. The sequence goes on from OZ244906.1 coordinate 227,544, forward strand.
CGCTCCGCACTCCGCGCCACGTCTGCGCCATGCACGAGCGTCGTCAATTCCCTGGCGAGGCGGCGTTGTCCCTTCCGTTTTTCCGGCGACTCGAGATGCTCCCTTTCGATTTCGTCGATCTCCCGGGTTGACAAGAAGGTAAAGTATTTCAAGAACCTGCCTACGTCCCTGTCGTCGGTTTGAATCCAGTATTGCGAGAATCGATATGGGCTCGTCCGCTTCGTGTCCAGCCAGATATTTCCTTCTTCCGTCTTGCCGAATTTTCTCCCGTCCGAAGTGGTGATGAGCGGAAAAGTCATTCCGTATGCGGGTTTTCCGTGCGTACGGCGAATCAATTCGATTCCTGCCGTGATGTTACCCCACTGATCGGAGCCGCCGATTTGCAGGGTGCAATTCTCCCGTTCGAATAAATGAAGGAAGTCATATGCCTGGAGCACCATGTAGCTGAACTCGGTGTACGATATGCCAGCATCGGCGATGCGTGCCTTGACGGATTCTTTCGCCATCATGTAACCGATGGGAAAATGCTTGCCTACGCTACGAAAAAAATCGATGAGGGGCATTTGGTTCAGCCATTCCGCGTTGTTCAACATCCGCGCGGCATAAGGGCCTGCCCCGAAATCCAGGAACTTCTCCAGTTGGGTTCTGATGCCTTGGAGGTTGTGCTCTAACACTTCCGGGGTCAGGAGGTTTCTTTCTTCGGATTTCCCCGAGGGGTCTCCTATCATACCGGTTCCGCCTCCAACGAGCGCTATGGGTCGGTGCCCCGCGCGCTGAAAACGCATGAGTCCCATGATGGGAACCAAATTGCCGATGTGCAGGCTGTCGGACGTGGGGTCGAAGCCGCAATAGAGGCTCATGCCGCCTTTTTCAAGAGCTCCCTGCATCTCCGCCTGATCCGTATGATCATGCACGAGGCCGCGAACTCTCAGTTCATCCAGCAAACTCATGGGTACTCTCCGGATTGCTCCCGTTATTTCGAAGCAGTTGGATAATGTTTCCCGTCAGGGAAATATGTAATCCTTCCGCCGATATTGTATCTTATTCGATATATATCAAGGCACGGGACTTGCCGAAAGTTGAATCACTCATTTCGAGAGAAACGGGATAGTGCTTCGGTTTGATTTTCAGGGCAGAAAAGTGGTTCTGACGGGGGCCACGGGGGATGTAGGCAAGGCGCTTGCCCAGGGATTTCTGGACGTGGGGGCGAAAGTCGTCGTCACGGGGAGAAATTCGGAGAAATTGCGTCTCATTGCGGGTTCCTACGAAATGATGAAGAAAATACCCTGCGATTTGGAAAATCTCGATGAAGTGAAAGCCATGATTGGGGAGGCAACTGCATGGCTGGGAGGATGTGACATCTTCGTGCACGCGGCAGCGAATATGGTGGTGAAGCCCCCTCTCTCGCTTGATGCGTTTGATTGGAGGCGTGCGCTGCATGTAAATCTCCTTGCTCCCTATTTTTGCATTCAGGGGGTGCTGCCGGCGCTCAAGACTTCTCCGGCGGGGCGAATAATTCTCTATGGTTCCGGAGCCGGGAAATCGGGCGGCTTGGGCCATAATCTCACATACGGAGCTTCGAAAGGCGGTATTTTGGCCATGACGTTCAATCTCGCTCGTGCCTTGGCGAAAACGAAGGTGACGGTGAACTGTCTGGTTCCCGGTCCGATCGATGGGTCGTTGATGCGGGAGTTCGGCCCGGATTTGTATGACAAGGCGATAAAGAAACATCCCATGGGCAGATTCGCCCTGCCCTCAGAATTGGTGCCTGCTACCCTGTTTCTCGCCAGTGAGGAAGCCGCCCACATCACGGGAGAAGCACTGGACGTCAATGGAGGCTATTTTACCGATTAGGTATGTTCCCAGAAAATGGGAGCGGAACGTTCTCATCTTTCAAGAAACGATTTCAGGCGGGGAGTGAATTTTGCACGATCAAACGGCAGGCAATGAAGAATCAGGGGCACGGATCCTTGAAATAGCCGGCATATCTTTGCGTTTAAGCAGGCCTGCTGAGCAAGATCTAGAGTGGATCGGTCAGACAGAAGTGTTGCGCCAACTTCACGCTTGTTGGCTGGTCGTGGCGGAAGAGGATTTTGCTCTCTCCCCGAGAATCGTCGGTCCCCCGGGAATCGGGAAAACGACCTTGGCGATGGCAGCGGCACGGGAGAGAAATCAGGAACTTTTTATTTTTCAGTGTACTTCCGATACCCGCCCGGAGGATTTGTTGATTACGCCCGTGCTGGCGGAATCGGGGAAAATTGCCTATCACGCATCCCCTCTGGTTACGGCGATGATAAGGGGGGGAGTCTGCGTGCTGGATGAAGGCAACCGCATGAGCGAAAAGAGCTGGGCTTCGCTGGCGCCGCTGCTCGATCATCGTCGTTACGTGGAGTCCATCGTGGCGGGCATTACGATAAGGGCGCACCCGGATTTTCGCTGTTGCGTGACCATGAACGAGGATGCCTCGACGTACGAAGTGCCCGATTACATTCTATCGAGGCTACACCCCACTTTGGAGCTTGCGTTCCCAAACAGGAGAGACGAACTGTCTATCCTCAAATATCATTTGCCGTTTGCTCCAAGCGAGATGTTGGCCTTGACAGTGGAATTCTTGCAGGAGTCCCATGAGTTGGATCTCGATTATTCTCCCCGGGACGGAATTCATCTTCTTCAATACGCACTAAAACGTCTCGCGCAGGACCCGGAGCATCCGCTTTCGCAAGACGAAGCCTGGAGAGAAGCACTCGCGAAGGTTCTGGGGGATGAAGCATTGGATCTGAAGGAGCTTGCGCGCAGGAGGCGCAAAGCACTCGGTGACGAACCGCCACCGATCGATTTCGGAGATCTGTTTTTTGGCGGCGACGCCCCGCTGCCTCCTGAACACGGCGATTGATCCATGAGTGCGCAAGATTTTCTTGCAATCACTAATCGAATCATCGTCCTCCCCGTCGTCCACGGCTCGGGAGATTTCGCCGTTGAAGTGCGCGACAGGATTTTGGAAATCGAGCCTGATTGCGTTGCGGTTCCACTGCCACCTTCTTTCCAGGAGGAAGTAGAGGCGGGAGTGGATGCTCTTCCGTATGTATCCATGGTGTCGGTACATGAGGATGTCGAACCTCATCTCCAGGGCGACGATACGTATCCGGATGTATCATGGGACGCTTATCCGCCTCTGGAAGGTGATGCGCAAGACGAAGAAAAATTCTCGTCGAATGAATCCGACGCATCTTCTCATAATTATGTGCCTATCGACCCATGTCAGCCTGTAATTTCTGCTCTCAGGGTGGCGATGGGAGAGCATATCCCCAGGGCTTTCGTTGATTTGGAAGTGGGGCGGTTTCATGCAGAAACTCATGCACTGCCCGATCCCTATGGACTCAAGAAAGTACCGCTGGAAGCGTTTGCCGCTTCTCTCTTGACGGTAGCACCAAGACCCTCCGCTTTGTCACAACGTGCGGCGAGAATCCGCTGGATGGCCAACGCCTTACTGGAACTCGAAACGAAATACGAGCGCATCGTCTTCGTCTGCTCCGCGATGGATTGGCCCTGGATTCGGGCGGCTTGCCGCAACGGATCATCGGGTGATGAAACATTGTTCGAATCCCATATGGGTGTATCTCTCCACGAACCTCGAAGGCACGGGGTATCGGAGAATACCCTGGCTTTTTTTCTGGGCGAACTTCCTTACCTAACGCATTTGTATGAGGAGAAGCGTGAACAATTCATGGTTGATTCAAATTTGGGTATTGACGGCGTCAAAGAACTTCTCATGGAGGCGAGAGCGGCGTGGCTCGCAGAATATCGACCGACCCGGAATTGGGCTACCCCCCAAAGGCTCCAGATATTTTTGCAATATGCCCGAAATTTGACGCTTCAAGGCAGAAGGTTGACGCCGGACTTATTTACCCTTGTCCTTGCCGCCAAGCAGACTGTCGGCGATGCCTTCGCTCTCTCGCTGCTCGAGACCGCTAGGGAATATCCCTATCAACGTGAAGGTTCTTCATTTGCTGAAGATGAACTTGTCCACGTAGGCGTGGGTCGTGCATTGTTCCCCGACGAGGGTGTCGGAATCACCAAAAACAGGTTAGGGGGCTCGGCTGTCGTTTGGAGGAGCATTTCCCTCAAACCAAAGCCCACCCCGTTTGAAAAACGCAAATGGGCACAGAGGTGGAACCCCTTTGGCATGTGTTCCTGGCCACCGGAAGATCAAGCCATAGAAAGTTTTCATACCCATGTGCGTGAGCAGGCCAAAGCGCTCCTGGGAGAGGATTTGGCCCGCACCGAAAAGTTCACGACGTCCATAAAGGATGGCCTCGACATCAGGGAAACGCTCCGCAACTGGCATACGGGCGATCTGTACGTAAAGGACATTCCTCCGGCGCGCGGGGGTCTGGAAGTCGTCGTTTTTTTATTCGATACCCCAGCGGATGCCGAGAAATATTCGTGGCGTACGATGTGGTACGCGGAACACGAAAATGAATCGACTCTTTGTATGTATGCCACCCCGTTCGAGAACGATTTGGTGGGACCGGGGATTGCGGAATCGCAATACGGCGGGGCGTTTTTTGTTTTCCCTCCCCGGCACGTTGAAGATGTGTGGCGGGATGCGCGATTTCAGTATACGCACACGCTGGAGGAGCGGTTGATTGCCGGGGCCTGTTTTCACTCCCGAGAGCGGTTCATCGCCCTGGTGAGTCCGCATCCACCTGGTGCGAGTTGGCGCCGCATTGCAAGGTTTTATCAAAAGCACTTGATCTACATCCCCATCGCTCGATTTTCCGGAGAAACCATCGCACGCATCCGTCGCTTTCATGTTCTCGGAGGAAAGAACGTCAGAAGCTATGCCGCGAAGTTCATTAGAGAGATGTAAAGACGGTTTCCCCTCTCGAAGTTTCTTCGCAGGCGATGATTGCACGTTGTGAACGCCACTTTGCTCACCGGGTTTCGTACGTAACGCAGTCCATGGTTATCCCCAAAGAGCTAAAACCCCTCGACCCGGCAGGGGTGCTCACGCAACGTATGGTAGACTGCGCAGGTGATTGCATTTGAAGCGAGCCACCCAATCAAGGAGTTGCGGCGATGAACGTCCAGGAACTCGTAGCCAGATTTCCCGAAATCCCCGAAGATTTGCTTGGTGAGGAAGTGTTGGCGCAATTTGCGGATGTTTTTGGCTATCCTCTTTCTATCGCCCAGAAACCCTCTGCATGTTCCACGGAATACGACTCGGGAAACCACTATTACATGAAACTTGTAAACCCGATGGGCATCTATCGTATCGGATTGATGAAGCGCGATATGTTGCTCGCCCAAATAGGCGAGTTGGTCGAAAAACAGCAGGCGGACCCGAGTTTTGCCGAGACGTTGGTGCCGTCCGATGTCGCGGTGAGAGAGGTTAGGGGGCCAGGCTGTGGATGAGGGTAGCGTGTGTAGAAATTCCCTGGCTCCCTTAGGGAAAAGCGGGTTTTTCCCGCTGGGTACAGCAATCCTTTCATGATGCAGGTCTCTGCTTTGCCGAACATTTCCCGAGTGGTTCTTGCAGGATCGTTCGCCAAGGAATTTCTCGACGCACCGGGCAAAGCGCGAATCATCAGTGTATTCCGCAGAAGTTTGTACGTGGAAAATACGTCCGGGCGAATCGTGTGCATCGGGGCACGGGATATCGGCCCGGGACCGTTGAACGCGCTTTGTGAATTCTCCGGCGACGTGGATTTCAAAAAACAAATGCTCTCTTCGGTGGACGCTTTGGTCGCAAACGGTTTTGTTCGCCTCGGCCAGGGCGTAGGGCTCGATACCTCGCAAATCGAAGAATGGAAACCTGAGCCCTTCCCCGTTTTCCGGGATTTTGAGTCTCTGCTATGTAATCTCTCTTTTGTCGCTGCGTGGATAGACGATAGAGGGCCTCGAGAAGGTCTGGCTCCACTCGTTCCGCACATTATAAGATGTGAAGATCTGTCAAGCGACGACGTTTTTCGACAAATTGCGTGGAAGGCGATTTCTGAACTCGGCAACTGGTTGTCGCGTCGCCTGAGCGGAAGGGCAAGTCTCGATTTTTCCTCGGTGGACAATCAACTCGTCGGTCTGGGGCCGGGGCTCACTCCGTCCGGAGATGATTTTTGGTGTGGTGTGATGATAGCGCTGTCTGCTCTGGGACGTTTTGACGTCTTGGGGGAGGTGGGCACTACCTTATTGCAACAGGCCAGGGCGCGAACGAACAAAATCAGTTGCGCGCATTTGGAATGTGCGGCCAATGGACAGGGAGCGCATGCCCTGCATGAAGTGCTCGCGGCGATTACCACAAAGGGTGAGCATCTTGTGGGTCGCGCCTTGCGTGTGCTGGGTAGAATCGGACACACCTCCGGCTGGGATTCTCTGGCCGGGCTGGTGTGTGTTTTGATGTGTATGCCGTCTTTGCTGCAATGCCGGCGTGTTTCGACATAAACCTCATGGATGGGGACACATGAGCAAGGTAGCGGTGTTGGGAGTCGGGGCGATTGGTGGTGTGTTCGGGGTTCGGTTGTGCCGAGCGGATGGGCACGACGTGACACTCTGCGTGCGAAAGCCCATCGATAGGCTCGTGGTGGAAACACCCGGGTCGGTTGTCGAATCCAGGGTGACATGCGCTACGGAACCCTCACAGATAGGAGCCGTCGATTGCGTCATCCTTGCGGTGAAGGGGTACCAGGTGCGAGGTGTTGCTTCTTGGCTCGAAACCCTTATAGGGGCCGATACCATCGTCGCCGTTTTGCAAAATGGTGTGGAACACGAAGAAAGAGTCGCCCCATACGCCAAAGGAGCAGAAGTCGTTCCGGTGGTGGTGAATTGTCCGGCGGACAGGTTGGCTCCCGGTCATGTGGTGCAGCAGGGAGGCGCCCAACTTGTTCCCCAAGAGGGTCGGGGAGCACGTTTTCTCGTGTCCCTTTTCGAGGGTACGGACATTCCGGTGAGGCCGACAACTGATTTCACGACTGCTTCTTGGGCGAAGTTGTGCAACAACATCGGCGCCGGTCCCGCCACTGCGCTGACCGATAAGGGGAGAGGGGTGCTGCACGAGCCCGACATTGCCGAACTTTGTTGCGCGCTCGTACGTGAATGTGCCTCGGTGGGCAGGGCAGAGGGTGCGAAATTGGCGGACGACATTGCCGAGCGAACGATAGAGCGTCTCCACGATGCGGACCCGGAGGCGACTACCTCCATGCTCGTCGACAGAAGATCGGGGCGAAGAATCGAGGCGGACGTCATGACGGGGGCGGTCGTTCGCTTGGGTGCCAAGCATGGAATCGCCACACCCCTCAACAGTGCGGTTCACGCCCTCCTTTGTTCCATCAACATGGCCGGCAATATAAAATAAGACGGTTGTCTGGAAACGAGATTTCGTTTGTGGTGCGATTCAGGGTTTCCAGGCCTTCGGCGGATCGGCAGCGTCCCGGGCGTGGCCGTCCCGGGCTAGCCGATCTCGGAACCACGTTTCGTTAATTCGGTTCGTATAAGGGTCCATGACGGCCAAGTCGCAGAAGATTTCGATGCAATTCCCGGACGGGTCCGAGATGTAGAGTGCGTGATTCTCGCCCCAGAATCCGTCTCCCTCGGGATGCGTCGGGCTGTGGATGGACGGTCCCCAGAAAATTTCTATTTCTTTGTCGCTCAGATATGAGGCCCAGGCTTCGAGTTCGGTTCTGTCGTTTACCTGAAACGCGATGTGATGAAGCCCCGTTCGAAGGGTGTCGAAGGTGCGCCCCTCGGGTGGGGGAGGACCCTCTCCCTCCGGCCAGAATACGAGATTAAGGTCGTGGTGAAGTTCCGTGCACCTCATGAAGCACAAGCCGAAAGGAAAATCCCCCACTGTGCCAGGCGGGTAGATTTCCGAGATACTGAAGCCCAGGATATTTACGTAGAAATTCTTTGCTGCCTCGATGTCATGTACCTTGATGGCGGCATGCTGAAGTCGCATTAAACCCTGTGATGGTCTTTGCATGAAAATTCTCCCCTGGTATCACGAGTCGATGCACGTCCAGGAATCCCGGCCCAAATCTCCCAATCCCTCGCACCCGTCTTGTGTGACGGCGACCGCATCTTCAATCTTCACATGACCGACCTCCGGATGGCGGATGTCGCATTCTACCGAAACCACCATGCCTGCCTCGAGGGTTCGGTTCACCTCGGGGCCGAAGCGTGGCAATTCCTGCTGCACCATGCCTATTCCGTGCACTTCAAAGATCCCGAAATCGGAAAACCCCGTATCCTGAAATGCCCGATACCCGCGCTCATGAACCGAAGCGCAACTGGCTCCGTGCCGGATGGCGTCTCGGCATTGATTGACGGAATGGAGACAGGCCTTATGTAATTCCTCGGCGAGAGGAGATGGTTGGCCCCGGACCCCCATGCGACAGATGTCCGACATGTAGCCCGCCTCCGAGCCGCCTGCGTCGATGTGAAGAATTTCTCCCCTTTCCCAGATTGTATCGGATGGCTCACGCCGCATGGCAGCTCCTGCGGCGGTGAAGGCGTAGTGAAAATGGAGCCCGCGTCGCACCATCTCTTCTTCTACTCTGCGGGCCACCTCCCGTGTGGTGACGTCTTGCGTACCGGCTTGAAAGCCGGCCTGTATGGCTTCTGCGTCCGCAAGGGCGGCACGTCGAAATATCTCCAGTTCGTCTTCTCTTTTTACGGCGCGGAGTTCTTCGAGAATTTCGAGTGAATCGACGAATCGGGCACCGCGCATCTCGTTCGCTAGCGTTTCCATCGCATCGACCGGCAAGAAAGCGCGCTCGACGGCTATGGTCCCCCCGTCCAGGGCCCGATTTCGAATTGCTTCGGCAGCCGTTTTCGCTGCGCCGACCGTTCCTCTTGCCTTCGTATAAATGACGTCGGGTACCCAGGTTTTTACCTCGTTGCGAGGAGACGCTTCGACGCGCCAAGCGACTTGAAAGGAGGTTTCCGTACGTTTTTGGGGAATCCCGACGAAGGGGAGGTACTGACTTGGGCCAATCGCGGCTATCCTCTCGCGAAAGTGAAAGTAGTACCCCCCCGTCAGATAACGAAGGTTGTGGGGCGTGTGCGCGAGTATCAGATCGACGCCGGCTTCTTCCATCAGGCGTTCGAGTTTGGTCTGGTCATAAGGGGGCTTTATCATTCGACTACGACCCAATCTTCGCGTCCCAGATCCCCTAGAGGTTCATATCCATCGGTTGTCACCGCCACGGCGTCTTCCACTTTGACGTAACCGACCTCGGGGTGTCGGATGTCGGTCTCTATCGAAATCACCATTCCCTCTTCGAGTTTTCTCTCGATTCCCGGACCGAAATGCGGCTGTTCGTGCGAGACCATGCCGATGCCGTGGATGATGAAATGGCCATATTCACCGTGTCCGGTGCTTTTAAGTTGATTCCAGCCCCGTTCGTAGATGTCGCCGCACACTGCACCCGGACGCAATGCGCTTCTCACGTGGTCTTGCGTGTGCAGGCAGGCCTTGTAGAGTTCATCGGCCAGGGCAGATGGTTTTCCTCTCACGCCCATTCGGCAGATGTCGGTGAGGTAGTCGGCCTCCGAACCACCTGCATCGAGATGCAGTACTTCGCCCTTTTCCCACACTTTCTGGGAGGGGGCGCGCAACATTCCCGGCCCTGCTGCTGCAAAGACCCACAAGAAGTGCAGACCTCTGTTCGTCATGCCCCTTTCCACGGCATGGGCGACTTCCCTCGTGGTCGCCCCGGGTTTCGCAGTTTCGAAGCCTTCACGGATTGCCTCGGCGTCCGACTGAGAAATACGGCGGTAGCGCTCGATTTCCTCTGGCGTTTTGATAGCGCGTAATTCCTCCAGTATGGGGAGTGCTTCCACGAATCGTGCGCCCGGCAGTTCGTTCGCCAACGTTTCCTTTGCTATAGCCGGCAAGAAATTCCCCTCGATGGCAATGACGCCGGTACCCAGAGCACGCGCCGAGACGGCCCGCGCGGCATCGGCTGCGGCCTCCGCCGGGTGTCTGCCCGAGGGGATGAGTTCGGGTATCCAGAGATTTTGATCCTTCGCTTGGCCTATTTCCCCGCTGCCGCCGATGAGAAACGATTTTTCGACGTTTCCACGCGGTATGCCGGCTAAGGCCATGTACTGTCCTTGGCCCATAGCCGTGAACCTGTCGTGAAAATGAAAATAGTATCCGCCGCATAGATAACGGACATTTTCTCTCGTATTGGCCAGTATGAGGTCGATACCGGCTTCTTCCATGAGGCGGTCGAGTTTCTCACCATCATAGGGTGGTTTCATGGATGCATCCTCCAATTCAGTTTTTCCGGGGACATCCCGATAAACGCGCGTTCGATGAATCTTCGCGTATGAAACGGCGGCGGGTCAAACAGGTGGACACTGAAATTAGGCGAGGGAGTCGCATTTTGCTTCAGCTTTTGCGTTGCATTGCGCACGGTCTTCTCGCGGTGCCGCTTGCACGGCGCGTCCTCACGAAACCGTGTTGATGCGCTTGTCCCGACTTCAGGCGACCAGCCCGAGTTCCGCTTTTTTCGCTTCTATGTCTATTCCAAAGAGTCTGGCCTGGTTTTCGCCCAGAATTTTTCGTTTATCCTCCTCTGTAATGGGAGGATATCCGTATCGCTCCTGAAGTTCTTCATCGATTTGCATCTCCCAGAACCATTCGAGCATCGGTTGGGGATTCCCCAACAAAGGCGCCTCCGAACCCCAGAGGATGCGGTCTGAACCCACGTCCCGAAGCAGCCTCCCCATGTACTCCTTGAATTGCCAGGGGGCGATGAGGGGCAAATGCATCGTACCGGAGAGGACAAGCACCACGTTCTCGAAACGCGCCGCGATATAGACGCACTCCTCGAAATAGGGTAGCGCCAGATGATGAATGGCGAAGGTGAGGTCGGGAAAATCCATAGCTGCCTGCTGGATGTCGAGCGGTGTCAGGTCCTCAAGGCGTGCCCGGGTGATGGGGAAGCCTTTGTGGTACTGAAACACGTCGATTCCCAATTCTCGACCCTTTTCGTAGATTGGATACGCGAGCTCTGGGTCGTCACATCGCCAGGAATTTCCGTCGATGTGGGCATTGTAGAATTTGATCGAGCGTGCGCCCATCTCATTAACCTGGCGTTCGAGTTCCTCGAGAGCGCCCCCAACGCTTGGATATTTCGGGTCGACTCCGCCGCAAAACAGGACGCGCTCCGGGTGCGCCTTGGCAAATTCGTATTGCGCCCGGACGGGCGAGAATCCCTCCTTGTAGACGTCATAGAGAACAACGGCTTGCACCATCGCCATGTCGGTTTGCGAATCTTCGAAGATCAACTGCCCCAATTCCCGGGAAGTCCATTTTTTCGCGAAACCCTCGATTGGATTTCCGTCGCCGTAGACGTTTCCCTGGCCTTTGGGCCGCCTTCCCTCGCCGATTCTCAGGTGCCAGAGGCGATCGAGATGACTGTCCGGACGAGCGAGATTCTCATTCGAGAGATCATACATGTGCACTACGTTGTCGAACACGAAGACATCTTCGTTGAGCATTCGAGCTTCCCTTTTCGGTTTCAGGAGAGCTGGGCAATACACACTCTAAAATATCGAAAAAACGGGGAAGAGGCTACGAATGGAAGAAGGCTTGATACGAATGGAGGATTTCTCGTAATGTGGTTGACCATGTGTACGTGAAACTATACATTGCGGCGCAGCCGAAAAGGGGTGCGCCGCTCTCGGTTTCAAAGTCCTTCGTTTCGGATGTGGGGGAGATACATTCGATGGGCCGGTTTGCGAAAGTACTGCAATCATCCGTTGGCGCGAAAGTCGTCATGGCCGTCACCGGAATTCTTCTGGTATTGTTCATTATCTCCCATTTACTGGGCAACCTCCTGATGTTTGCGGGTCCCGATGCTACGAATGCCTATGCAAAAGGGCTCAAGGACTTGGGTGCTCTTTTGTGGTTGGCGCGCGTCGGTTTGCTGGTCGTGTTGCTGGTGCACATCGGTTCGGCACTGCGTCTTTGGCGCCTGAATCAATCGGCTCGCCCACAATCGTATGATGTGCTCGATTCCGCCGTAGTTACCTACGCGGGCCGCTCGATTGTGTTGACGGGTGCCCTCATCCTGGCATTCGCCGTTTATCATCTCTTGCATTTCACGTTGTTTGTCACGAACCCGGAATTCGCTCAACTATATGATGCGCAAGGCCGTCACGATGTCTACAGAATGGTGATTCTCGGATTCAGAAACGGTGCGGTATCGGGGCTCTATCTCGTTTCGATGATTCTTCTGGGGCTTCACCTGAGCCACGGTGTGACGAGCCTCTTTCAGTCTTTGGGGCTCAACCATCCGGCTTACAATCCCGTCATCAAGCGATTGGGGCCTTGGAGCGGCGTGGTAGTCGCCGTCGGTTTCATGTCGATTCCGTTAGCCGTCCTGGCGGGAGTATTAAAATAGTTCTGCCTTGATGAGGAGAGGCGCATGGGTACGAACGGCACCCTGAACGGCAACGTCCCGCCGGGTCCATTGGCGGAGAAGTGGGACACCCACCGCTTCAACATGAAGCTCGTGAATCCGGCGAACAGACGTCGTTACAAGGTCATCGTGGTGGGTTCGGGGCTGGCCGGCGGTGGAGCTGCGGCTACGCTGGGCGAGTTGGGTTACAACGTGGATTGCTTTTGTTTCCAGGACAGTCCCCGAAGAGCCCACTCTATCGCGGCCCAGGGTGGAATCAATGCCGCAAAGAACTACCAAAACGATGGAGACAGCACTTACAGGCTTTTCCACGACACCATCAAGGGCGGCGATTTCCGCTCTCGTGAGGCGAACGTATATCGCCTCGCCCAGGTGAGCGCCAACATCATCGATCAGTGCGTCGCCATGGGCGTGCCGTTCGCACGCGAATACGGGGGACAGCTCGCGAATCGCTCTTTCGGTGGAGCGCAGGTGTCGCGAACTTTTTACGCGAGGGGCCAGACGGGCCAGCAACTTCTGCTCGGCGTATATGCGGCTCTGAGCCGCCAGATAGCGACCGGTGCGGTGAAGATGCACTCCCGCACCGAAATGCTCGATATCGTCTTGGTCGACGGGCAGGCCAAAGGCATCATCACAAGGAACCTCGTGACCGGAGAAATCCAAAAACACGCGGCCGACGTGGTCATCCTGGCCACGGGCGGCTATGGCCCGGTGTTCTATCTCTCGACGAACGCCATGGGGAACAACGTAACCGCCTCCGTTCGGGCTTACATGAAAGGCGCCTATTTCGCGAACCCTTGTTACACCCAGATTCATCCCACGTGCATACCCGTTTCAGGGGATCATCAGTCGAAACTCACGCTGATGTCCGAGTCGCTCAGAAATGATGGGCGCATCTGGGTGTCGGTGAAAGAGGGAGATCCGCGAAACCCAGCTGAAATACCCGAGAACGAGCGAGATTATTACCTGGAGCGCATGTATCCGAGTTTCGGGAATCTCGCACCGCGCGACATCGCATCACGTGCGGCGAAAAGAGCGTGCGACGAGGGGCGCGGCGTCGGCGAAACGGGTCTCGGCGTCTATCTCGATTTCAAGGACGCTATCAAGCGTTTGGGGCTGGATACGGTGCAACAGCGCTACGGCAATCTGTTCGACATGTACGAAAAGATTACCGGAGAAAATGCCTATGAAGTGCCGATGCGCATCTACCCGGCTATTCACTACACCATGGGTGGCCTTTGGGTTGATTACAACCTGATGAGTAACGTTTCCGGCCTTTTCGTGCTTGGTGAGGCGAATTTCTCCGACCACGGCGCGAACCGTTTGGGAGCCAGCGCGCTCATGCAGGGCTTGGCCGACGGCTATTTCGTCGCGCCCTATACTGTGGGTAATTATTTGGCGGGCCAGACGCCCGGCCAGGTTTCGGCAGACGCTCCTGAGTTCGACCATGCCGCTCGAGATGTGGAAGACCGCATCAAGCGGGTGCTTTCGATTGACGGTAAGCGCACGGTGTCTTCGTTCCACCGGGAGTTGGGTCTCGTTTGCTGGGATTATTGTGGGATGGCCCGCACCGAAGAGAGTCTGACGAAGGCCCTGGATTTGATACCCGCTCTTCGGGAGGAATTCTGGGAGAACGTAAGCGTGCCGGGAAGCCCCAACGAGCTCAATCCCGAGCTCGAAAAGGCGTTGCGCGTTGCTGATTTCCTGGAGTTTGCCGAATTGATGTGCTACGACGCGCTCATGAGAGAAGAGTCTTGCGGCGGACATTTTCGGGAAGAATATCAGACCGATGAGGGCGAAGCCCTGCGCGACGACGAAAATTTCAGTTACGTGAGTGCGTGGGAGGTGCCGCGCAATGGCGGGCGTCCGATCTTGCACAAAGAAAACCTGGAGTTCGAAGAAGCCCAATTAAGCGTCAGGAGTTACAAGTAATGAACCTCACCCTCAGGGTTTGGCGGCAGAAGAACGGCCAGACGCCAGGCAGACTGGAAACATACGAAGTGCGCGACGTGATTCCGGACATGTCCTTTCTGGAAATGCTCGACGTGACGAACGAACGTCTGATTCTCGAAGGCAAAGAACCCATCGCCTTCGATCATGATTGCCGCGAGGGAATTTGCGGCATGTGTTCCCTGATGATCAACGGCAAGGCGCATGGGGGGTTTAACGGAACCACCACTTGCCAGTTGCATATGCGAAAATTCAAGGACGGCGACACGATCACGGTCGAACCTTGGAGGGCTAGTGCTTTTCCCGTCTTGAAGGATTTGTCGGTTGATCGCTCTTCGTTCGACCGTATCATTCAGGCGGGCGGTTTCATCTCGGCGAATACGGGAGGTGCACCCGACGGGAACGCGATGCCCATCCCGAAGGCCGACGCCGATACCGCCATGGATGCAGCCGCCTGTATCGGTTGTGGCGCCTGCGCGGCGTCTTGTCCGAATGGTTCGGCGATGCTTTTCGTGGCGGCGAAGGTTTCCCATCTCGCGCACCTGCCCCAAGGCTTGCCGGAGCGAGGGGAAAGGGTGCTCTCGATGGTCGAGCGCATGGACGAAGAGGGTTTCGGCAACTGCACGAACCACGGTGAATGCGAGGCGATGTGCCCCAAGGAGATAAGCGTAAGTCACATCGCCAAGATGAACCGCGAATTCATCCGGGCGACCATAACAAGCGATTAGGTTCTTCCCCGCGTCTGTTCAGCTTGAAGGCTTCCCGGTACGGGGAGCCTTTTCGTATGGTGTCGAGGCTTGGTTGCGCCGGGTCGGTTTTGTCCGGTGGTTCCATAGTTTTTGCTGCCTCACGCATCGGTGAACAAATGTAATTGACCGGCATCCACGGGTCCCGTTTTGGGGATGAGGAGCTCGCTGAGCGGGAGTCCTTCTTCCAGCAGCCGGGGGATGTCGGTGTCCTGTGCCGCGAGCCCCACTTCGGTTCCTTCTTTTCTGGGCAGAAAAAGCAACGCCTCGTCGAGGCCGATTCCTTCGTCGCGCAAGAGATCGGGCGAATGCGTGCTCATGAACGTCTGTCTTCCGGTGCGGTGCTGAACGCGCGCCAGCATCTGCGGAAGTGCGCGCACGATTTCTGGGTGAAGCGACAACTCCGGTTCTTCGAGTAACAAAGGTCCTCCTGTTTCCATGGCTGCCCAGAGTAGTCCGATGAGACGCAGCGTGCCGTCCGAGAACTGCTCCTCCGTTTGCCATGCTCCTTGTGGACGCCAATGCCGGTACTTGCCACGCAGGTGGGGTGTCCCCCGTTCATCGCGCGTCAATGCTATTTCCGCGAGTTGGGGAACCGCCGCGCGAAGTGCTGTCTGGATTCGCTTCATCCGTGCGTCCTGGGTCTGTTTGCGTGTTTTGGCGATCTGCTCCAGAAAATCACCCCCGAAGGGGTCATTCGTGCGGCCCACCGATCTGTCCGGCTCGCGGAGGATTTGCGGCACGATGTGCAAGTAGCGAATGGATGCGAAAAACGCGGCCAAACTGCGAAACGGACGATTTACGTTCACCTGTTCGATATAGGTTTGTGTCTGCCGCATTGTGTCGTCGCGGTCTTCCTCGTCGGGTCGGTCGATGATGATTTTCCCATCTCGCCAAACACGTTCCTTGCGCACCAATGGCCGATGTTGGTTGTCCTGGTAAAAAGCGAGTTCGTATTGCCAGCGCTTTCCCCCGGTTGTCTGGAGTTCGACGCCAATCTCGACGTCCGGGTTTTGTCGAGCTGCAAGGCAGCGGATTGCACTCACCCCGCCCCGCTGCTGGACGGCCGCTCCGAAGCCGCCGCCCAAGGAGGTGAGGTCGCGCAGAAACCGCAAGGCGTCCAGGAGATTGGATTTTCCCGATGCATTGGAGCCGACGAGGAACATGCGGTCCTGGAGTTCGACTTCCACGTGCCGGAAGTTCTTCCAGTTTTGCAGCCGCAGTTTGCGTAACTTCAGATTCTCGCCCATTCCCGGGTTCCGTCGTGAAATGCAACCTCGTGAAACTACGCCTCTCGCGCAACTTCTCGCCCAAGCGAAGTTGGTCGGGTTCATGCCGATGCTCGGTGCTCATTGCGCGGTAATCGCCATAGTAGCGAATAAAAACATAAAGTTGAACAGCGTGGTATCGACCGGCATAGAAGCAGGCCGCACGTCGATTCGTGATGTCTTTTCAGGAATTCCCGCGCCTATGATCCTTATGGTGTGAACGCACGAATTTTCCTCCAAGCGTCTTATTTTCAATTCGGGCGATATGTACTATGCTGATAATTCCGGTGGAAACTGAGTGTCTACATTTTGGAGGGGGCAAACCATGTCTACGCAGGTAGAGATTCTGGATCGCTCTGAAATGACCGACCAATTGAAGGAGATGGTGTCGCTCGATCCGAAGGAGACCGCGATTGTCACCATCGACATGCACAGGGGGCACCTGGACCCTGATGTCGCCACCATGCCGGCGAGCCCCGAGGATTGCGAGAGTGTCATCCGACAAGCGGAGGAGTTGCTTGCCTTCGCTCGAAGCCACCAGATACCCGTAGTCCACGTGAAGCTCGTGTTCCGGAAAATTCCCGGCCTTGGAAGCGAGGGGATGAAGGTCGTTTTCTGGAAGGCGCTGCACGACATCCAGGACGAGAAGAACCGCCTCACCCTGGGACGCAAGAGCACGGTGAACGATCACAATATCATGGGCGAGCCGACGACGGAGATGATTCCCTCCCTGGTGGAGGAGGGCGACTACGTCATCGATAACAAAAAACGCCTCGACTGCTTCATGGGAACGGACCTGAAGGCACTCCTCGACTCTTTGGGCACGAAGAACGTCTGCCTCATGGGCATCAACACGAACACGTGTGTCCTGAACACGGCCTTCACTGCTTTCAACTATGACTATCGGGTGGTGATGCTCTCCGATTGCGTAGCGAGCATGTACGGGCCGGATTTGCACGTATTCGGGATGCAAAACGTCATGAGATGTCTGGGCTGGGTGTTCGACAACGAGGAGTTCATGGAGAAGGTTGCCGAAGGTGTAGAGGGCAAGAAGTAGTTTTTCGACTTTCCACAAAAGAGGATTTGCAAGATGCCGAAGGTTCAGGTGGGAGATGTGGAGCTTTACTACGAGGAATACGGCGAGGGCGTTCCGGTCGTTCTCATCCATGGTCTCGCAGGCGATTGCAGTGCGTGGAAGGCGCAAATCGCGAGCTTGGAGAAAAACTACCGCGTACTCGCTTTCGACAACCGTGGGGCGGGCAGGAGTTCCTCGCCCGACTATCCGTATACGACCAAGCATTTTGCGGATGACACCATCGGCCTCATGGACGCGGTAGGCATCACCGAGCCCGCCCACGTCATAGGCCGATCGATGGGAGGGGCCATAGCCCAGATTATGGCGCTGGATTATCCCGATCGCGTCCGCGGCCTGCTCATCACCGCCTCTTTCGGCAAACTGGACCGCTACGGATACCAGATTCTCTACAACATCAACGAGGTGGTGAAGGCCCAGGGATACGGGCCTGCGGCTAAGCATCAGTCGCTTTTCTTCTTCCCGCCTCACTATTTCAACGAAAACCAAGAGCAACTCGATGCATTCGAAGCGGGTCTCTCAGACACCGACCGCCCCGTTCACGGCTACGTCCATTCAACCAGCGCCTGCCTGACGCATGACGCTCTCGATCGGCTCCACGAGGTTAAATGTCCGACCCTGGTGCTCGCGGGCGGGCAGGACGTGCTGTGCGCGGCGAGCGCGTCGCGCGAGATCGCCAAGCGGGTGCCGAATTGCGAGATCAAGGTTTATGAGAAGGCGAGCCACTTCTTTCTGATTCAGTGCTTCGAGGAGTCCTTGCAGGACATCGAAGATTTTCTGGGGAGAAACTAGGCCAAAACGGATCCTAGGCGCGATATCGGCTTTCCGTTGTTGCAACGCGACGTATGGCGGCGGAGCGGGCCACGCCTCGCGTGATTCTTCAGGGTGATTTTCAGGGGATTTTTTGCATGGCTAAATTTACGGATCCCATCGAGGTTCGCGGCTACAGGGTAAAGCACCGCATCCTCATGTCCGCAATGACAACCTCGCGCGCGGAGGAAGACGGTGCACCCTCTGCGTGGACGCACGCCCACTATACGGCGCGCGCCCGTGGGGGGGCCGCCGTGTGTTTCAGCGAGGCGACTTACGTCAACCAGGAGGGAAAGGGTTTTCCCAACCAACTCGGCACGCACGACGACGCGCTCGTGCCTGGCTTGGGCGAACTGGTACGGTCCGTCGAGGAGGCGGGCGCACCCCTGGCGGTTCAGATCTATCACGCTGGCAGAACGGCGCTCAGCCCCATCACGGGAATGCAGCCCGTGGGACCTTCACCGATTCCGCATCCTACCGAGGACGAGGTGCCCCGTGAACTCGCCGAAGCAGAAATAAAAGAGGCGGTACAGGCCTATGGGGACGCAGCGCGTCGGGTGCGGGAGGCGGGTGGTCGGATGATAGAGATCCACGGGGCTACCTGGTATCTGTGCCAGCAGTTTTTCTCCCCTGCCTCGAATCACCGCACGGACGGATACGGCGGCACGCTTGAAAAACGTATGCGCTTCCCGCTCGAAGTCGCACAGGCGGTGCGTGAAGGTGGGGGCGAGGAGATGGTGGTCAGCTATCGCCTGGGTCTTCTGGAACCCTTTGAAAACGGCTTCACGGTGGAGGATACGCTCGCTCTTGCCCCCGCACTCGTGGAGGCGGGTGTCGACGTTCTGCACTGCTCGAGAAACGCGCGCGTGGGGTTGCCCGTCATGCCCGATTTGTACAACCCCGCGTTCGCCAGGTTGCGCGCAGCGGTGGATGTTCCTCTCGTTGCGAACGGGGCCGCCTTCGAGCCCAAGCGGGTGCAGGCGTATCTCGACGGGGGAGCCGATTTCGTCGGTGTAGCGCGGGCGATGCTCACGGATCCCGATTACGCGAACAAGGCGATATCCGCGCGGGATGAGGAGATCGTCCGTTGCATCGAGTGCAAGCCATGCGCATACATGACGCAGAGCCGGTGCCCTGATGAGGCGTATCCCTTCGGGCCGCCCGAATCGATGCGCGAGGTCTTGGAGGTCGCCTCAAAGATGTCGGGGGGCGGCTATGCGCCGACGGCGAAAAAACGCCTGAGCAAAGATGCGCCCGTGGAAGAGCAGCCGGAAGGCTCTTCCATTTCCTAGGTTCGAGAGATACGTGCTCCGTTAAGACCGGGGCGGTGAAGCGACACGGTTCGGTGCATGCGCGGGAATAGGCGTGGGTTGCGATCCTCGCTCAAGGGTTTCCATTCCCGAAAAGCAACCCTTGGCGTGCCCCGGCGCTTTTTTCTTCCGCCGGGCGTCTTTCCAGGCAGGCGGGGTCGTCGTTTCTCGGGCTGTTGACTCGTTTGCTCACCGGGTAATACGCAAAGGCATCGGCGGAGTATGGTTGGAGGAGTGCGTGCAGGGTGTCGAGCGGACGCCTTCCGCCCGGATGCAGCCAGTCCTCGTAGGAATTTTCGGGCAGGATAACGGGCATTCGGGGGTGGAGTTCGGTCAATTTTTGGTTGGCCCTCGTCGTGAGAATCGTGCAGGTTTCCATAGAGCCGCCGTCGGCCCCGCTCCAACTCTCCCAAAGACCCGCGAATGCAAAGGGCTTCCTCTCTTGCAGATGAATGAAGAAGGGTTGCTTTTCCCTCCCGTCTCCTGCCCACTCGTAAAAACCGTCCGCGGGAATAAGGCATCGCCTGTAGCGAAAGGCGGCGCGAAAGGCGGGTTTTTGGGCTGCCGTTTCCGCACGCGCGTTGATTGTCTTTGCCCCGAAGTCGGGGCTTTTCGCCCAGAAGGGCACCAGACCCCATCGAGCGAGAGCCAACTCGCGCTTCTTGCGTGCGCCTGAGCGCACGATGGCGACGTCCGTCCCCGGTGCGACGTTGTATTTCGGGGAAATCTCGCCCATTCTTGCCGAGTCATGCACCCCCAGAATTTCCGCGAGCCAGGGCGCGGGGTCGGTGAGCGTGAAGCGCCCACACATCGTTTACAAGCCTTGCCAGGCGACGCCGTTCACGACGCCGAGAGGTTCTTCGCCGGCCAGGACGCGATGGACGTTGTCCAGAAAAAGCTCGACTTCGGAGACGATGGTTTCATCGTCCCCGCCCGCGCAGTGAGGCGTTGGAATAACGTTCGGCAACTGCAGCAGAGGATGTGAGATCGGAAGGGGCTCGGGGTCGAACACGTCCAGGCCGGCTCCGCTGAGATGGCCATCCGTCAGTGCGCGGCGGAGTGCTTCCTGATCGATGAGCGCTCCGCGGCCGATGTTCAGGAGATACGCTCCCCGGGGAAGCGTGCGAATTTCCTTTTCACCGACGATTCCCCGGGTCTCCTCGTTCAGGCCGACGCCTACCATGAGTGCCTCCGCCTTCTCGAAGAGTTCTTCGCGCGCTACGGGCCGGGCGCCCAATGCTTCGCTCAGGCATGCCGGCAGCGGTGTTCGGTTCCAGTAGAGAATCTGCATGCCGAACGCGCGGGCGCGCATCGCAACGCCCCGGCCGATGTCTCCCATCCCTAAAATTCCCAGACACTTGTCGCGCAGGAGGGAGATTCCCTGCGTTTGTGTCCAGTTGTAGGCGCTGCCGTCGGCTCTTTGGGGAGAAGGAGGGTTGTCGCTTCCTTGCCGGGCGGCGCGCACTGTTTCCTCGAAATTGCGCACGAGAGCGAGGAGGAGCATAACGGTGTGATCCGCCACCGAGTCGGTGATCGGCATCGGGAAAGTCACCACGGGGACACCCGCTTGCGTGGCGCGTTCGATTCTCAGCTTTTCGAAGAAATAACCGCCCGCTTGAATAAGCTTCAGGTTTTTGGCGTGTTGATAGAAATCGTCGGGCAAGGAATCGTTTTCACACAGAAAAAAATCCGCCTTTTTCAGCGCCGTCATCTGTTTTTGGGGATCGGGTTCGACGATGAGTTCGATTTTGTTCTCATCCAACGCACGTGCGAGGCGTCTTTTGATAGCGGGAGCGAGGGGCCTGCCGCGCAAGGCGCGGATGCTGGGCAGCAAGCGCGCGACGACGCGGACCCGGGACATGGTGTCCTATGGCACCTTTCTCAGAAAGCCGAAATCACATCCCTCGGGTGCCTGGAGCACGTTTTCGAGAAATAGTTTTCCGTAACCTCTCTCATAGTGGGGTGGCTTGGGTTCCCAGGCGTCGCGGCGACGTTCGAGTTCCTCTTCGGGGACGTTTAAGTCGAGCCTTCGGTTGGGCACGTCCAGCGTTATCATGTCGCCGTCGCGCACCAAGGCGAGGGGGCCGCCTACCGCCGCCTCCGGTGCCACGTGCAGCACGATGGTTCCCGATGCCGTTCCGCTCATGCGCGCGTCGGAGATGCGTACGGCATCGCGCACGCCGGCTTCGAGCAACTTCTTGGGAATGGGCAGGGAGCCTGCCTCCGGGAAGCCGGGCGCGCCGATGGGGCCGGCATTCTGAAGTACGAAGACACTCTCTGCCGTAGCGGGAAGGGCAGGGTCGTCGATGCGCTCGATGAGGTCCTGCTGGGACGAGAAGACGACGGCGGGACCCGTGTGCGTGAGCATCTCGCGGCTTGCTGCCGAAATTTTGATGACCGCGCCGTCGGGAGCCAAAGACCCCTTGAGTATGACGAGGCCGCCTTCTTCCGAGATAGGCTTGTCCCGGGTGTAGATAACGTCTTGCCATGACTGTGCCCTGGATACGCTCGAAAGGTTTTCGGCGAGCGGTTTTCCCGTAACCGTGAGACATTCCCCGTGCAAGAGGGGCTCGAGTTCCTTCATGACAACCGGAATTCCACCCGCCGCTGCGAGGTCTTCCATCAGGTATCGTTTGCCCGACGGCCGGACGTTTCCGATCATCGGCGTGGTACGCGATATTTCGTCGAACAGAGACAAGGGAAGGTCGATTCCCAGGCGCCCGGCGATGGCAGGTAGATGAACGACGGCGTTCGTCGAGCCGCCAACGGCCATGAGCACGCGAATGGCGTTTTCGAACGACTTGCGCGTCATGATCTTGTCGGGGGTGATGTCCTTTTCGATAAGAGCGGTAATGAGTCGCCCGCTCTGCTCCGCCAGCCTCAGGCGCTGGGAGTTCACAGCGGGCACCGCTGCAAGTCCGGGCACCATCATCCCGATGGCTTCGGCAATAGACGCCATGGTGCTCGCCGTTCCCATCACCATGCAGGTTCCCGCGGAAGGAAACAGCGAACCCTGTACCTCTTCGATGCGTGCGTCGTCGAACTCGCCCGCCCTGTGTTCACTCCACATCCCGCGACAATCCGAACAGGCGCCCAGCACCTTATCCTCGAAGCGCCCGCCGATCATCGGCCCTGCCGTCACACAGATGGCCGGAATGCCCGCGCTGGCCGCCCCCATGAGCTGGGCGGGAAGGGTCTTGTCGCATCCGCCGAGCAGCACCACGCCGTCCATCGGCTGGCCTTTGATCATCTCCTCGGTGTCCATGGAGAGGAGGTTTCTGAAGAACATGGCAGTGGGGTTGAGATATATTTCCCCCAACGAGATGGTGGGAAACTCCAGAGGGAGGCCGCCCGTCTGCCAGACGCCGCGCTTGACGGCTTCGGCGATTTCGCGCAAATGGCGATGGCAGGGATTGAGTTCGCTCCAGGTCTGGGCGATGCCGACGATGGGCTTTTGCAAATCCTCCTCCGTCAGCCCGAACCCCCGGGCATACGCACCGCGCACGAAGGCGCTAAAGCCCGGGTCGCCATAGCTTGTCAATCCTCTCAGGTGTCCTCGCATCTTCGAAGGTTCTCCTGCAGAAATGAAGTTCTCTCACATTCGTCCTCATCATTCCTCATGGGTAATGAATGAGCAAGCGCATGCAGGGTGGGGGCTAGGCGAGTTTGCGGGAAGATAAGGGAGTTTATTATTTTTCCGTAAGGCGACGAACTTGCCTCTAACCAGAGCATCGGCTTTGCCACCCACTGAATCTCGGGCTCTGCTCGCTCTGGGTTGGTGGGCTTTCGCTCCTGTGCCAAACACGCTACATTCCACGAAGTCTAGATGAGATGGAGAGGGATATGGAGAAAAGACGCTCGACCTTATGGAGAAGGGAGCGGAATCGGCTTCGTTTGATTCTCGGATTTCTGGCGGTTTGCGCCTTGGCGCAGGCCACTGGGTGTGCGCGAAACAGTAGCGTCGATACGGCGTCTTCGCAGGGCAAGGGCGACATCTTCGTAACGAGCGCGCCCGAGGGCGCCGTTGTTGCTTTCAACGGTAACCTGCGCGGGACGACCTATGCTGGAAAGCCTGTCGTGATCAAGGCAGTCAATTACGGCCGCCACTCGATACGCACGGAATTCCCGGGTTACGTTGCGCAGATTTTGGAAGTGGACGTACGAGCAGAAAAAGTTCCCGTCCATATGAAACTCACGAAAGGCGGTGCCGGGCGCTTGGTTGTCCTCTCGAATCCGCCGGGTGCAGAAGTTTTCATCGCCAGCCGCTATTACGGCAAGACGAATCCGACGCTCGAGGTGAGTAGCCTGCGCCCGGGCGCCTATTCGATGTGGTTGCGCTTGCCGGGTTATCGCATGGAGCGCCGCAACATCGTCGTCGAACGTGGCCGGGAACGAATCTATCGCGTTTTTCTCGAAAGAGAACCGTAGCCTGCCGTATCGACGGCACTCTCCTTCATATCTCCCGGTGGGGCTTTTGCCTCCGGGGCAGGAAGGATGCCTTTTCGAGAACTTGGGAGCTCGCTTCGCGGCGCCTTGATTCGCTCCTGCGAGCACCTTACCTTGGCGAAGCGATTGATGGATCGCTGCAAGTGTTTCGACTTTTCTCGCGGTACACGTATCCTGTTTGTGCCGGACGCATCCAGGAGGTGAGAGATGTCCACTGAATATATTTGGGCCCTTTGCTCGCACAGGGCTGGGGATGGAACGCAGGTGAACCAAAAGACGCCCGAGCGGCCCGCTACCCTGGATTATCTCACTGAAGTGGCAACTGCGGCCGAGAAGGCAGGTTTCGCCAACATCCTGGTGCCGTGCGGTACGCACTGCATCGATGCCTGGACGACCGCGGGTGCGCTGTCGAGCCGTACGAAGAAGATACGTTTCCTGGTGGCTTTCCGTCCCGGAATTACCGGTCCGGTTTACGCAGCCCAGCAAGCGAACAGCCTTGATTATCTCACCGGCGGACGGTGTACCCTGAACGTCGTGACGGGCAGCACGCCCGTCGATCAGAAAAGGTACGGGGATTTCATGCCCCACGAAGACAGGTATGCCCGCACAGGAGAATTTCTCGACGTGGTGCGGAAGCTTTGGGCGGCGGATGAGCCCATAGACTACAAAGGGAAATTCTTCGAAATCGAAAGCGCGGCGATCTTCCCCGAGAGGGTGACGAAGCCGAATCCTCCCGTCTTTTTGGCGGGTAGTTCGGACGCGGGTAAACGCGTGGCATGGGAACATGGGGATGTGCACGTCATGTATGCCGCCGAACCCGAAGTCGTCGCCAAGGACATTGAAGAGGGTAGACGAGAGTCGCAGAAATACGACCGAGAACGACCGCTCAGCTACGGCATCCGCCACTTGGTCTGCGTGCGTGAGACGAGGGAAGAAGCGGTCCGTGCCGCCGAAGCACTCATCGACAAGAGCGATATTTCGAACACGGGTACCTGGAACGACATGAAGAACAACACCGAGTCCACCGGCCAGATGCGCATCAACGAGATGGGTTCGCGGGGAAGTCTTTGGTTGACCGACACTATCTGGATGGGGGTGAACAGGGTGCGCGGCGGTGCGGGAACCATGTTCGTCGGTACGCCGGAGATGGTCGCGAACGTGATTCGGGAATATTACGACGCCGGCGTGCGCCACTTCATCATGAACGGGTGGCCGCATAAGGAAGAAGCGGAAATCTTCGGGAAAGAAGTTTTACCGCTTCTCAAAGGCACCGACCCCATCGTTCTGTCAGAGCCTGCGGGCGTGGCCGCTTAGCCGGAATTGGCGCGAATGGCCTCCTATATTCTCGTCTTCGGCGGCAGCCGGAGGCCGCAAAATAATACCGACAAAGCCCTCGCCCTCGCCCTGGATGAATTGGAGAAGGGCGATTTCGAGATCAACCGCGTCCACTTGGGTGAGTTGGATTTGCCCCTACCCGGTGCTCCGAGCGACTCGAAGCATCCTGAAATGCTGCGGGAGCTGGTTGCCGGTGCGGAGGGAATTCTCATCGCGACGCCCGAGTACCACGGAAGCATCAGTAGTACGCTCAAGCTGGCGATAGACAACCTGGGGTATCCCTCTACGTTCGAGGGCAAGCGAATCGCTATCTTGGGCGTGGCGATGGGCCCGAGTGCGGATAACGCCCTCACGCACCTAAGACACATTCTCACTCATGTAGGCGGAGAGGTTATGCCCGCACACGCCTCCATAGGGAGTGTCCACAAGGTGTTCGACGACGAGGGACGTTGTCTGGACGTGGAAGCAGAAGCCTCCATTCGAAGTGTTGCCTCCTCCTTGGTCGAATTCCTGAAGAATTCACCCTCATAAACATGCCTGACGGAGTTTCGGGGTTCTTGCCCGGGCCAGGAGGGGCTTCGCTCGCCTGGTTTCGACTCGAAGGGAAATCTCCCGGCTTGATGTTTCTGGGTGGCTTCCGTTCGGACATGAGCGGGACGAAGGCGAGTGCGCTCGAAGCGCATTGTCGGAATATGGGGCGCGCCTACGTACGTTTCGACTACAGCGGACACGGCGAATCCTCGGGAAAGTTCGAAGAAGGCACTATCGGACAATGGATGGAGGACGCCTTGGCGATACTGGATCGGGTCGCCCGGGGCCCCCAGGTGCTCGTCGGTTCGAGCATGGGCGGGTGGATAATGCTGCTCGCCGCCCTGGCAAGGCCCGAGAGGGTGCAGGGTTTGGTAGGCGTGGCGGCGGCTCCCGACTTCACGGAGGATTTGGTACGGGACGCACTAACCGAAGCGGTGCGCGAAGAACTGGATGCACGGGGATATTTTATGCGCGAATCTGAATACGAGGCGCCCTATCCCATCACTCGCCTGCTGCTCGACGAGGGGAAGAACCATCTGCTTCTGCGCGATACGATTCGAATCGCCCGTCCCGTTCGTCTCATTCACGGAATGCGCGATGATAGCGTGCCGTGGGATACGGCCCTGCGCCTTGCAGACGCCCTTGCCAGCGGCGATGTGTGCCTGACTCTCATCAAGGACGGGGATCACAGGCTTTCCACACCCCGAGACATCGCGCTAATCATCCAGGCCGCCGAGGAACTGGCCGGAGGGTAAGGGTCGTTCCAGGCTCTGAAACTCGGATGAGCGTCTCCGCCCGCACGTGGGTGCTCTTTACGCCTTGGGGATTTGGAGAAATCGTTCGAGAAAGCGCACAACAAAAAGCGAAGGGTACGGCGAATCGTCTGTATAGAAAATACTGCGTGGCAATACAGACTGGAGCGTCCACTCGAAAAATGGCTCCGGCGGTAGGATTCGAACCTACAACCCATCGGTTAACAGCCGATTGCTCTGCCGTTGAGCTACGCCGGATCGCTACACATTCTACCCCGTATCTGCGCTCAAACGCAGGCACTTCTTATATGTAGCGGGTGCCGGGTTGTCAAGACGTTTGGGGCCGTCAGAACCCGTAGTAGCGCGGGTAGCCCTGCTTTTCCCAAAATCCGCCCATGTCCTCGTTGGTGAAAAAGACATAGCGAACGAACTTTGCACTCTTCCAACCGACGTTTGTCGGCGAAGCGAGGCGGACGGGAGCGCCGTGTTCCAGGGGCAGCGGTTCTCCGTTGTATTCATAGGCCAGAACGTTCTGGGGGTGGAGGGCCTGTTTCAGGTCGAACGTCACGCTGTAGCGCTCGTGTCCGTTGGCCGTGGCGAGCAGGTCGTCACACAAAAAGAACACGTAGCGGCTCTCGGGTCTGAGGTCGTGCATGCGAATGAAGGCTGGTAGGTGTACTCCGCGCCAGTGGCATATTGCACTCCAGCCTTCGACGCAAATATGCTCCACCGTCTGTTCGAGTGCCGGCATCGCGCGCAATTGCTCCATCGTGTATTCCCGGACCCAGTGTCTTTTCATCATCCGTCCCTCCCGGAGGTGGGCTTCCCCCACGACGAGCTGCCATTCCTCGGGAGGCGTCTGGATCAGCCGGGAATCGGGTGTGACCACGGAGCCGTTGGGCCGCATTTGTTCGGGTTGAACGGCGTTTCTGGGATAGGTGCGCGCCAGCCGGTAATTGCTGTCCACCATGAGGCCCACCTTGTGGTTCAGACGGTCGAACCAACTCAGGACAGTTTGCACCGAGGGGGATTCGTCCAGGCGAGAGCATCCGGACATGAATACGGACGTGGCGGCGAGGAGCATCTGCATGAATCGGCGCCGCGAAGCTTCCCGCTCTTTTCTCGAAAGGTTCGTCTTTTGCGTTTCGGTCATCTCCACCGGGGTTTCGTCCTGCGGTTTCAGCAACCTGAAAACTATCGGGGTGATCGCCGGAACCGCCAGAACGAGAGAGGCCAGGAAAAGGATGCCGCTCCAGGCCAGAAACCCGAATTGAAAACGCGTTACCCAAGCCATTGAACCGCTCAGCAAATAAGCGGCGACGAGAGCCAGAAGGGCGTTCGTGCAAAGGACGCTCAGAACCAGCCTGCCGACGAGGAGCCGGCGTCGCGCCATTTTGGTCGGCAGGGTGAATTCCGCCTGCTTGTTCGTGCTCATGTGTTTGCCCTCTCGCTTACGCGCTTACGCCAGAAGTCTTTTGCGCTTCGTCCCCGCAAAAGGCCCGCTCGGACGAGAATGTAGCCTGGTGCGGCAAACCATGTGCCTGAGGATGTGCCACCGAGAACCGCGTTCATCGCGCCCGCCACGAGGTTTCCGATCCAGAAGCAGAGCAGGAGAATCGCCGCCTCGGCGAGGACGCGCCCAAGACGGCCTGCGAACTGTTTTTGCCGGGCACGGAAGGTGGCGCGCTCCGCTTTGATTCCGACCACCATGGGAGCCAGCCCGCCCCGCCAGCCGTGGGATACCACCATCAGAAAATGGCCTATCATGAAGACGATGAGAAACAGCATCACCAGAAAATGCAGGAACCGGCTCGGCTGATATCCCCCGAAGAGCCAGGTCAGCCACTGGAGTTGGACGGGCTTGAGTATGGCGAGACCCGTCAGGACGGAGAGAACACCGGAGAGCACCACGGCGTTGTATGCGAATTTCTGGAGAGGGTTGAATTTTCCCACGCCGGGGGGATGATGAAACGTTCGGACCGGGTGGAGGATCATTTCCTTGGCACCTGAAAAGTCCGCCCGAGTGATGCGGTAGTGCTTCCCCTCCTGTGTGAATAGCAGGAGGAGCAGGAAGGCCAGGCCGTTGATGGTGTAGGGCCACATGACGGCGAAGTGCCAGCGCAGCGCGCCTGCGAGCCACTCCCCGATACCGAAAGTGCGCGTGAGACTCTGGACGAACTTTCTGTAGTCGGCCCCGAGGTTGATTCCGCGCGCGTCGGCCTGGGTTTCCCCTCCGCGCAGCAACTCGAAGACGGCTTCCGGGTTCGGCCTGTCCGGCCCGAAGGCTGGATACGCCCACCATATCTGGAGCCCACTCGCCATCATCAGGAGTAACAAGGGGATGTTCAGCCAATGGGTGAGGCGGAGCAGAGCCGAGTAGGTGTAGGCGGGAGGATTCGTCGGCTGCGCCGTCTCTTGTGCTTCCATCATTCTGCCAGCAGTTTCATGATCATTGCCTCGGTGCGCGCGTGGTTGCCCTCGCCGATCGTCGTGAAGCGTACGACTCCTTTCTTGTCGATCAGGTATTTCGTCGGCCAGTAGCGGTTCCGATATGCGTTCCAGTTGGTAAATTCATTGTCCATTACGACAGGGTAGGTGATGCCGAGCTTGGTCATGGCGCTTTCCACGTTGGCCTTGCTCTTCTCGAAACCGAACTCCGGCGCGTGGTTTCCGATTACGACCAGCCCCTTCTCCTTGTAGCGTTCGTGCCACGAACGCAGCGTGGGGATCTCCCGCACGCAGTTGATTCAGCCGAATGTCCACATGTCGAGAAGTATCACCTTGCCGCGCAAGTCGGCGATTTTCAGGGGATTGCTACCCAGCCAGGGGCCGCCTGCGAACTCGGGTGCCCGCGTGCCGGGCGCCAGTCCCGATGCACCTGCCGGATAAAACGCCCACAACCCGACAAGAAAAACGAGGACGATGGGGACGTACATACGGCTTCGCTTCATCATGGTCTCCAAATGGGGTGGGCAACCTTTGGACACTTTAGAAAAACGATTGAGCCGATGCAAATACTCTTATACGATGCGTAGTAAAGTGATTTTTAGGTCGAATCGCGACTTTCCCTGAGGTTTCACCCATGCTGATGGAGTAGGGCATGAAATATTATCACTTCGAGGAGATGGAGGCGCACGATACCGGAGAAAGGCTTCAGAGGGTGGTAGCCGGGGAGAGCCTTACCGTGTTGCGCCAGACGATTCGCGCGGGCGTGGACATCTACAATCCCCATTCGCACCCCAACGAACAAATGACCATTGTCATCGAAGGCAGGGCACGGTTTGAATGCGGCGGACGCGAGGTCGAACTCGGTCCTGGCGGCGTCGTGGTTTTTCCGCCGAACCAGGAGCACTCCACGCGAAACGCGGGGGAAGGGCCACTCGTCCTGGAGGAAATTTTTACGCCGGGCGTAGAGAAACTCAACAAACTGGCGCCGGAAGGCCACCAAGCCTAGGAAGCAGGTTGATACACGAAGCCTCTTCACGACCCTTCGGTTGCTCGAGCGGTTGGAGAGAAGCATGAGTCGTTTGACTGTGACGGGACTCAAGAAGAATTTCGACGACGTGCGGGCGGTCGACAACCTGGCCCTTGCGCTCGAAGACAAGGAATTCATGGTGCTTGTCGGGCCGACGGGTTGCGGAAAATCGACTCTGTTGCGTTTGATCGCGGGTCTCGAGGATGCGGACGCGGGGCACATTTATCTAGACGGAGTGCGTCTGAACGACGTGCCACCCGGCAGGCGAGGCATTCAACTGGTATTCCAGAATTATGCTCTTTGGCCGCACATGAAAGTTTTCGACGAGAAGCGGTATTCGAACCTGGGTTTCGCGCTCAAGATTCGCCGGTGGGTGCCGGGCGTTTTGAACGAGCGCGTTCAAGACGTGATGCGGCGCCTGGGAATCGGCCAGAATTGGGCCGCCCGGCGTCCCCAGTCGTTGAGTGCGGGCCAGCAGCAAAAAGTAGCCATTGGCCGTGCGATTACCATACCCCCGCAAGTCTTTCTGTTGGATGAACCCATGGCGAACATCGACCCGCTCGCCAGGCAGGAGGTGCGAAAGGAGTTGCGCAGGGTGCACGACGAGATCGGGGCGATGAGCCTGTTGGTGACGCACGATCTGGCCGATGCGTTTCAAATCGCCGACCGAATCGCCGTAATGCGCGAGGGTGCCATCATCCAGGTCGACACGCCAGAGAATCTCATCAACCATCCGGCGGAACCCTTCGTCGAGGGTTTTCTTTCCAGCGTGCACCACGACAGGCTGCTGCAAGAATTTCGGGAAAGACGCCGGGCGAACAGCAGCTAATCTATCCTCTGCTTCACTTTGGCAATGAAGAGCCCTGTTCCAGAAAATCCTGCCAAGCCGCCCAATAGGCTGTGCCTCCGACCAGGTAGGTGTCGTTGTGCCCGGCTCCCTGGATGGTGAAAAAACGTTTGTCGTTCATGCGCGCCGCTTTGTATAGCCGCTTACCCTGGTGGTGGGGCACGATTTCGTCCGCATCCCCGTGGAGGATCAGCAGGGGAATATGGATTGTCGGAATCATGGCCGCGTTGTCGAATTTTTGGGAGACGATCCAGCCGACGGGAAGAAAGGGAAGCATCTTCTTCCCCATGGCGACGGTGCTCTCGAAGGGACTCTCCAGGATGAGGCCGCGCGCGCCCTTCCCCTCGGCGGCGAGTTTGACCGCTACGGCTGCACCCAGGGAACGGCCGTAGAGGAAAACGCGCTCGGGCGGTATGCGTTTCAGGAGCCAGGCGTGTGCGGCCCTGCCGTCGGCGTAGAGGCCTTCCTCGCTGGGTCGGCCCGCGCTTTTCCCGTACCCCCGGTAATCAAAGATGAAGACGCCTGCCCCCAGCCTGTCCTTGATGAGTGCGATGTTTTCCGTACGATGCGAGACGTTGCCGGCGTTGCCATGTGCCCACAGGAGCACCTGGCCGCGCGGATCGTTGGGCGCAATATACCAGCCGTGGAGGCGCACGCCGTCTTCGGCCTCGAATTCGACGTTCTCGTAGGCGATGCCGTAGGCTGCGGGCGTCAAAGCGACTTCCCGGTGGGGATGATAGAGAAGCACGTTTTCCAGAAGGGTGAAAATCCCCATCGCCATCAGTATGGTGAGAACCAGGAGTGCGTAGCGGTGAAAGCGCTGGGAGAATCGCAACGGCCTGCTTTCATCGAGGCGTTCGGGTGAGGTTGCGATGGGCGACCTTGATGCAAAGGTCCTGAATCGTCGTGATGCCGCACGACTCCATGACGTGTGCGGATTCGGGGTGCGAGATTCCTTTTTGCATCCAGAATGCAGCCGGACGTTTCTTGAGAGTTTCCTCGAGCAGGGAGGGAACTTCCTCCGAGCGCCTGAACACGTTCACGATATCGACGTGTTCCTCCACGTCTCCGAGGCGCGCATAGGCTTTTTCTCCGAGAACGCATTGGATTTTCGGGTTGATCGGAATCACGCGATAGCCCGCTTCCTTTAGATAGACGGCGATGCGGTGGCTCGCGCGTGCCGTATCGTCCGAGAGACCGACCACGGCGATGGTTTCAGCGGCAGAGAGTATGGAGTCGATTCTGCTCTTTGAAGGGTTCACTCCGGGAAGACTCCTCGATTTTTTGCCATGATATCATACCGCGCGATGTATGAAACGATGCGGCCTCCTTGCCTTGGTTGAAGCCGGCATGTAGATCATTCCACGAGCCTGGAGTTTGCCGAAAAAATGTTTTTGGCGGTTATATTCGATTTCCCCGACTGGTTGTTTTGTTTCCCCTTTTCGAGCGAGGGCACGCCATGGCGAATACGCCGGTTGTCGAGATTTTTCACGAATACCATTGACCTTGGGCATACATGGCCGCGGCGCGGCTGGACAGGGTGATGTCCGACTTGGATCAGAATCTTCACTTGCGCTGGCGTGCGTTTCCCCTCGAGGTCATCAACAAGCGTCCGGCGCCGCGCCATATCGTGGATCAGGAGTGGCCTCTGGTGGCGGTTCAGGAACCGCTCGCTCCTTGCAAAAGATGGCCGCACGAAACGTATCTGGGTACCACGATGCGGGCATTTCAGGCCTATGCGAGCGCTTATGCGCAAGAGCCGGAGAAGGCGCGCGTCTACGACTTGAAACTCCGGCGGGCTTTCTTCTACGAGGGCAGGCGGGTGGATGAGGATTCCGTTCTTTGCGAAATCGCCCAGGAGGCGGGCCTCGACGCCTCGGGAGTGGGCACTGACCTCGCATCCGGAGCATATGAACGTGCGGTGATGGCCGACTACCATGAGGCCATGCGTCTGCGTGACGAGGAGGGCTTGCCGATGACGAGCCCCACCCTCATCCTTCCTGACGGGGAGGTCGTTCACAATCCCTACGCATCGGACAAGACGATAGAGGACGGAAAACTCACGGAAGTCCACGCACCCCCCGCCTACGGCGAAGAGGTCTACGCGGGCTTTCGTGACATCCTCTCGAAAGCGGTGCGGGGTTGAAGCGGCGGCCCGCCCAACGCCAGCGGCTCTATCATGTGGGCAAGACGAGGATGAGGGTATGAATTATCGCCGGCTCGGCCGAACGAATCTGCAGGTGAGCGAAATCGGTTTGGGAACCTCCCATAATTTCAAGAATGCAGCGGG
This sequence comes from bacterium, assembly GCA_965221655.1. Taxonomy (GTDB): domain Bacteria; phylum UBA8248; class UBA8248; order UBA8248; family UBA8248; genus Bin107. The sequence goes on from OZ244906.1 coordinate 260,822, forward strand.
GAACAACCCAACCCGGTGTTTCGAAATCGTCCAGGAGTGCCTGGAGTGCGGGATCAATTTTTTCGATACCGCCCCCATATATGGAGAATCCGAGAAGGTGCTCGGCGAAGCACTGGCTGGCAGGAGGGAGGAAGTTGTTCTGGCCACGAAGGTATGGGAGTCGAATGCAACTGCGGCGCGCAAGAGCATAGAGCGTTCGCTCGGGCGGCTAGGGACGGAGGTGATAGACCTTCTCCAAATCCACAACATGTCTGCCTGGCGCGAGGTGACGCCCGTGATTCATGCGTTTCAGCGCGAGGGACGAATTCGCTACGTCGGCATCACCGACAGAAGGCCCGAGAACTTTCCCGAGCTCATCGAGGCCATGAAGACGGGTATCTACGACGTGGTGCAGATACCATACTACCTTGGGGAGACGCGGTGCCGCGAAAAAGTCCTGCCCCTGGCGCGGGAGATGGATTTGGGCGTGATCGTCATGCGGCCCTTCAGTCATTTGCAGAGGAGTTTGCTCAATTCGGAAGGTCCCATCGCCCGTATGCCGGAACTCGATGCCCACAGCGTGAAGACACCCGGCCAAGCATTGCTCAAATACCTTCTTGCGGACGAGGGCGTCTCCTGCGTTATTCCCGCCACAGGAAGGACGGGACGCATGCGCGAGAACGCGGCAGCATCTTTGGGCGGCATTCTCCCCCGGGAAATCCGCGCCCGGCTGGAGGCACTTGCGGACTGAGTGAGGTGTTCGCCGTTCATTTTCGTTGTTGAGAACAAAGCCGGCTTTTTCGTTCCGTTGGATTGGACCGACGCTGAACACGTGTTGCTTCGGTTTTTGTTGCACGCAATAGTTAGCGAATGTAGAGACGCCCATTGCGTTGAGATTGGCGTGCTAGGGAGCGATGGATATCGCCTCCTTCTCGTTATCGACGATGACGGGCGAATCGAAGTATTCCACAGTGGCCTCGACCCCCAGGCGCTCGCGCAGCCCCGCGTGCCATGCATCGTCGTAGAGCCGTTCGGCGTCGGCGCGTGATTCGAAGAGATAGACCCCACCGCCTGTTCGTACGTCATCGGACACCAGATAGTACTTGCGCACCAGACCAGGAACGTCACGATAGAGTGGCGCGGATTTCTGGAAGGCCGCAGCCATCTCTTCGTGGGTTTTCCCTTCAGGAAGTGCGAATCGCACGATTGCAGTAGTCGCCATGGCAATACCCCTTTCGTCTGGGTGATGTGTTTATCGGCGATTATAGATGCGGAGCAATGCTGGCGCCACAGCGGATATGCCTGCTCCTTGCTTTCTCGCCGGGTCGTCCCGTTTCAGCGGTTTCAGGTGAGAGGGTACATCCGCGTGACGCGCAACCGGGCTACGAGTCGTTTTTCATTTTTCATGGCATTCAAGTATTCGCCGATGTCGTCGGGGTCTTTTCCGGTGATGCGTCGATACAGATCTAGATTCTTGCGGCCGTCGGAATCTTCGAGGAGCGTTGCCTCTCCTTCGGCGCAAATGTAGGGGTAAAAGCTGTCCTGCGGCATCACGCAAAGCGTGGCCCTTGGGTCGCGCATGAGGTTTTTGGCCTTTACGCGATTCCAGGTCATGGAGAATTCCACCGTCCCTTCCCGGTAGTCGAACACGATGGGCGTCGGGTGCGATCTGCCGTCCTTCAACAGAGTGCTCAAAACGCCATGATGTTGTTCGTTCAAGAAAGACAGCGCCTCGTCGTGCGTCATGGAATTCTCCTTATGGGTGAATACTTCGTTCGCCTTTACCGTTGCGCCAGAATACCCCTATTATGCGCTTTCCCAGAATGGTTCGTCGAAGTGAAAACGGGCGGGAGTTCCAATGTGGACGAGAAAAAGGTAGCAATCGTTCTCCTGAGCGGTGGCATGGACTCCTCCGTCGTCTTGGCGATGGCGAATCGTGCAGGGTTCTCTTGCGAGGCGCTGACTTTCGACTATGGCCAGAGGCACCGGCATGAGCTCGCGAGCGCGAAGAGGGTGTCCGAACAAGTCGGCGCGTCCGCCCACACCGTGTTGCCTATCGACATGCGAGCCATAGGAGGGAGCGCGCTCACGGACGACATAGAGGTGCCCAAGGAGCGCGACGACATAGGGAGTGGGATTCCCGTTACTTACGTGCCTGCACGGAACACCATCTTCCTGAGTTACGCCCTTGCCCTCGCCGAAGTCAGGTGTGCGCACGATATTTTCATCGGTGTGAACGCACTGGATTATTCGGGTTATCCAGATTGTCGTCCGGAATACATTGAAGCCTACGAACGCATGGCGCGCCTGGCCACGAAGGCGGGCGTGGGGGGTATTCCTCTCAGGATTCACACGCCCCTGAGCACTATGAGAAAGGCGGACATAGTACGCAAGGGTCTGGAACTGGGGGTGGATTTTTCTCTCACCCATACCTGCTACGATCCGCTTGAGGAGGGACGCCCCTGCGGTGTGTGCGACGCCTGTATCCTGAGGCGAAATGGTTTTGAAGAAATAGGGGAGAGCGACCCGCTTATCTACCCCGACGGATGAGGTGCGGAGGAATCATGGAAGAGGTGCGTACGGATGTGTTGGTCGTCGGCGGCGGTCTGGCGGGCACGCTGGCCGCTCTGACCGCACGCGAAGAGGGTGCGGCCGTTTGTGTCGCCATGAAAGGCGAAGCCGGCGCAACGGGAAACTCCGCGCGCGCAGGCGGTGTTTTCGCCACCATACTCGACGGTTTTTCCTTGCCGGACGACTCCGTGGAAATCATGGTGGCGGATAATTTTCGCAGCGGGTGGTTTTTGTCCGATCCCGCCTTGGTACGGACGATAGCGTCCGAATCAGGCGCGGCGATAGAGCGTCTGCGCACTCACGTGGTTCCTTTTCTTGAAAAAAACGGTCGTATGACCCCGACGAAGCTCCCTGGGCACACCTACCCCCGGGGAGCGCGCGTGCCGGGGGGTGGACCTCGGCTGATGATGATCCTCGGCGCCAGGCTCGCGCAAAGCGGGGCATGCGTCCTGGAGGGCCTCTCCCTCGTCGGGTTGCTGGGCGACGGCAGCGGCAGAGTGGTGGGAGCCGATTGTCAGGATGAAAATTCCGGGCGGGTGCTTCGGGTGCATGCGCGCGCGACCGTTCTGGCGATGGGCGGCTTGGGGGGGATGTATCCCGTCACGACGAATGCGCCCGGTGTCGTGGGTGTCGGCTACGGGGCTGCCCTGGACGCCGGGGCGCGTTTGCGGGACATGGAGTTCGTTCAGTTCACACCGACGGCACTGGCCCATCCGCCGCAGTTGCGCGGCAGAAACTCGGGCGGCATGGCGCTTTCCTTCAAGGGTGCACGCATGACGAACAGGCTGAACGAGCGGTTCATGGCCCGCTATGCGCCGGAGGACATGGAGCATGCCAAGCGCGACGTTCTCTCGCGTGCCATGCACCGTGAAATCGTCGAGGGAAGAGGAACCGAAAACGGTGGTCTCTTCCTGGATTTGACGGCAGTGCCCTACGAGTCGCTCAGAGATGTGATGGGTGAAATCATAGATGATTTCGAAGCGGCGGGCGTGGATGTGCGCAACGAGCCTCTGGAGATCGCCCCTGCCGCTCATTCGTGCATGGGAGGTGTGCGTATCGATACGTACGGGCGAACGGACGTTGAGGGCCTTTTCGTCGCGGGCGAGAACGGCGGTGGTCTGCACGGGGCAAATCGCCTGGCGAGTGGGGGGCTTACCGTTTGCGCTGTCATGGGCGATCGCGCGGGGCGGGCTGCCGCGGGCGTGGAGACCGAGGGCGGGTCGCCCGCACAGGAGAGGCAGGGCGCATCGAGTACGGAACAGGGGGATGAGGGCCAATTGGCCGAGATCGAAAAGAGCGTCAGTGAAGTCATGTTCTCCTCGGGTGGCATCGAGCGCGACGCGGCGACGCTGCAAGAGGGCATCGGGAAGATGTCCTCCCTTAGGGAGAGAATTTCTCACCTGACGCCGGCGGGCCCACTCCTCTCACGCTATACCCAAGTGCGGCTGACGTGCCTGGTGGCCGAGGCCATGTTGTGCGCCATGGCCATGCGTACGGAAAGTCGCGGGGCGCACGTTCGCTCCGATTTCCCCGAACCAGACAACGAGAACTGGCTTGCCAATATACACGTATCTCTCGACGAGGAGGGCTCGCCCTTGCACGAACGAGTGCCGGTGGCAGAAGAGTTGCGTGATATGGCACGGCAATACGGAGGTTCGTAAAGGCTGTATTCAAGTTGACACCATGGACGCCAGAGGATAGGCAGGGAAGATACATCGAGCGTTGAAGCGGGTTCGCACCCAATAGTCTGGAGAAGCTATGCAATATCCATTTACCGAAGAACAGTTGGCGTTAGCCGATCTGACGCGAGACTTCATGGAGCGCGAAGTCGCGCCCGTTGCACCAGAAATAGACAGACGTCTCGACCCGAAAGATTGCTATCCCGGCGAACTTCTCAACAAGGCTTCGAAGCTTGGCCTCCGCACCATGGCGGTTCCCGAAGAACACGGCGGCATTGGTGCCGATACGACGACCAAAGCCCTTTGCCTCTGGACGGGGGCGCAAATCGAAATCGGCGTCATCAAGTGTCTGAGCCAATGCTGGAAGATATCGACTGCGCTTTTCAAGTGCGGTACGGAGGCGCAACTCGAAAAATGGGGCAAGATGTTCGTAGAGGATCACGACTGCGTCGGTTCGTTCGTGATGACGGAACCGGACTACGGGGCGGACAATCTATATCGGCAGCCCGATCCCAAACTGGGTCTCAAGACCTCGGCAGTCGAAGACGGCGATTACTACGTCATCAATGGGGCGAAGCGTTTTACCTCGCTGACGAGTTGGGCAAAGATTCTACTGGTCTTTGCCCGCACGAATCCCGATGTAGCGGTACACGAGGGCACCACCTGTTTTCTCGTCCATGGGGATCAGGAGGGTGTCTCGTACGGCAACGTGCACGACAAACTCGGTTACAGGCTGTACCCCAACGCCGAGAGCTATTACGACAACGTGCGCGTTCACAAGGACGACATCTTGGGCGAAGTGAACAAGGGTTTCCACACTTTCGCGTCGGTGTTTCGGGGCAGTGCGGAGCTTCCTGCCTGCAACACGGGCATCGCGCGCGGGGTGTACAACTTCTGCTTGCAGCATGCGAAAGAGCGCATCCAGGGCGGCAAGCCCATCATCGAGCATCAGGTGATACAGCACCAACTCGCCGAGATGTTGATGAATATCGAGGTGGCCGAACAATTCATGTGGCGCATCTGCTGGGGCGTGGAGAACGATGCGAGCTTCAACACACGCTTCACGCGTTACGGCAAGGTGTTCAGCGACCAGGTCGCGCTCAAGACGATTGGCTTCGCCACGGATATTCTCGGCGGCATCGGCATCATGAAGGAAACACCGACGGAGAAGATGATGCGTGACCTCATTACCTTTCTCCACGGCGATGGGACGGATTCGATGACTCTTCTGCGCGCCGCCCAAACGCTGGACGAGCCTGTATGAGAAAACGGCGCTGCTCCCGGGTCTGTCCGGGCGCGCCCTGGTTGGATGGAGACAAGCGATGGATCTGATGCTCACCGACAAAGTGGCGATGGTCTCGGGTGCCAGCCGGGGCCTTGGTTTCCATATCGCCAAAGATTTGGTGAGCGAGGGTTGCCACGTGGCGATCAGCGCGCGTGGTGAGGAGCGCGTACACCAGGCGGTCGAGGAATTGAATGCTCGGGGTGGGGGCCGTGCGGTGGGTTACGTGGGCGACGTAACGCAACAGGGCGTGCCCGAGACCTTTTTGGGTAAGACGCTCGAGGAGTTCGGCGGCGTCGACATTCTTGTGAACAACGTGGGGGGCAGCAACCCCAAGGCGTTTCTCGACATCACGGACGCAGAGTGGCGTGAGGGTTTCGACTTCAACCTTTATCACGCGGTGACGCTTTCGCGTCTCGTGATACCGGAGATGAAGAAAAGGGGAGGCGGCGCCATTTTGAACGTCGCTTCCGTCTACGGACGTGAGTCGAGAGGCGCGATGACGTACAACGCTTCAAAGGCGGCTCTGATTAGCTTCTCCAAAGGCCTTGCACAGCAGGTGGCGAAGGACAACATTCGTGTGAATTCCATAGCGCCGGGCAGCATCCTTTTCCCGGGAGGGGTTTGGGAGCGTAGGGTAGAAGAGGCCCCTGACGGGCTGAAGGGTTTCGTCGACGCTGAAATGCCCTTGGGTCGGTTCGGTCGCCCTGAAGAACTCTCTGCGGTGGCTGTTTTCATGCTCAGCCCCCGGGCGAGCTTGGTGCACGGAGCATGCTGGAACGTCGACGGTTCACAAAGCAGGTCGAATATCTGAGTCTCGGCGAGCGTTCAGGAAACCTTGTGGAATGGATCCCGCACGTGCGTGAGCCATTGTTGTTTGAGAGTGCTCTTGACGACGCGCGGGATGCTGAACCCTATCGGCAACATCCTCGGTTCGCGCAAGGGGATGGACAAACGAGCCTCCCGCAATTTCTCTCCCACCACCTCGATTTTGTCCAGCTCCACTTCTCCGAAGCCCGTGAGGCGGGCGGCTTCTAGCGTTCTCAACCTTTCGGGAGAAAGCCCTGCTAGCTCGCAGGCCACGCGGTCGAGCGCGACCGGGTCGGTGCTTGCCATGACGAGACCCATCCAGCGCGGTGTTCCCTGGGTGGGTCCTTGGCCTTCCATCGCCCATACGGCGTCGAGAACGGAGATGCGTGTTTTCAGTAGGCGCGCCGTCTCGACGAGCATGAGTGGAAAATAGTTCTCGAAACTGCCCGCCTTGAAGTGCCACCACGCCTTTCTTTTGCCCGCAACGCAGCCGAACAGGTTCTTGACCGCTCCCGTCATGTACAACTGGCAATGGGTCTTGAGTTTGGGCAGGTTGACGATGCCGTCGACATCCATGGCCTCCTTTGCCATGGTGAGATATTTGTAGACGATTCCCTCGGGGTTGGGAACTTTCATCCCTTTTTCAAAAGGAGCGAGGCGAATTCCCAATTCGTCGCATACTCCCGATAGGCCTGCCTGTTGGGCACAAGCGGCGAAACTACCCCAGGCGGGGCTGTCTCCCATGGACAATGTTCGAGGCGGGGAGGGAGATTTTCGTAATTGCTCTGCTACGGCGCGGAGTATTTCGGGGTGGGTCGTGAGCGCCCGCTCGGGTGGTGCGCCCTTCACGAGGTTGGGCTTGAGCAGAATTTCGTCCGTCTGTGATGCGAATTGCGCCGTACCGCCCAACAACTCGAAAGCCTCGGCGACTGCGTCGCCGACACGCTCCCTGTCGTAATCTCGACATCGGACAATCGCAACGCGGCTCATGGGGTGGTCAACTTCCCTTTTTAATGGCTTCTATTTTATCGTCGCGCTCCATCTCGAGTGTATCGCGTTCTTCCCGAAATTTTTGGCGCAGTGCGTCAATCGCCTCCTTGGCCTCGGGCTCGAGGTGTGCCTCCGCGATATCGAGTGGAGTACCTCCGGTCATTTTCAGCAGTTCCTGTTGATGGAGGACGTCTTTTTCAGCGATTTTTCCTTCGTATGTCTTCCTGATTTCTTCAATCTTGCTTCTTTGCTCGGGACTGAGTTTTTCCAGTTCCTGGCGTGCTTGCTCCCCAATGCCGGAAGTCTTCTCCATCGCTATTTCCAAGGCGCTTTTCATGTTGAACCTCCGCGGCGGTGTCGGTGGCCTTGTCGGATACGCGCATTCTAGGTTGCGTGAGAAAGGGGGTCAACATCCACGTCTTTGGACGATGGCCACGAAGCGCGTTCCTCATCGACCAGGCCGGGGAGGAGAACTCCGCCTTGTGAATGGCAATGGCGAAATAATGGTCTTTTCTTGTCCCTGGTACATTCCTGACACGTGAATTTTGCTATAAGGCATAAAGGCTTGGATGCGTCCGCCGATGGAGGAATCCATGAACGCACCTATGTTCGATGACGTTCTGGAGGCACGAGAGCGCATCGCCGCATACTTGCAGCCCACACCCTTTCACGAAGTACCCGTGCTCTCTGAGCAGATGGGATGCCGTTATTTTCTCAAATTCGAGTCGATGCAGCCCATCGGCGCGTTCAAGGTGCGTGGCGGCGTGAATTTCGTCTCCCGGCTAGGGCCGGAAGAGAAAAGAGCGGGTCTCATCACGGCGTCGACGGGCAATCACGGACAATCCATAGCCTACGCCGCGCGAATTTTCGGGGCCAAAGCGCTGGTGGCGGCGCCGCAAGGCGCCAACCCGGACAAGATTACGGCTATCAAGAGACTCGGAGCCGAAGTCGCCTTGGTCGGGAAGGATTTCGACGACGCCAGAGGGTGGTGTGAGGAGCAATGCGAAGCGCGAGGCATGCGCTACGTTCACTCGGCCAACGAACCGCACCTCATCGCGGGCGTGGCAACGCAGACGCTTGAAATCATGGAGCGCGAGCCGGACATCGAGGTGATCATCGTTCCCATCGGCGGGGGGAGTGGGGTATGCGGTGCCGCTCTCGTCGCCAAACATCTCAACCCCCGGATTCACGTGGTGGGGGTGCAGGCGCAAAACGCCCCTGCCTTCTTCAAGAGTTTCTACGCGGGGGAAATGCTCCCCCAGCCTGCGGCAAACACCTTTGCGGACGGCCTCGCCACGCGGGTGCCTTATGAACTCACCTTTTCGATGATGAAGCGATACGTGGACGAAATCGTCGTGGTGAGCGAAGAAGAGTTGTGCGAGGCCATTCGCCTGCTGATTTTCGGTGTGCACGTCGTCGCCGAGGGTGCAGGGGCCGCTGCAACGGCGGCCGCACTCAAAATGGACTTGAGGGGCAAGCGCGTCGCCGGAATCCTGAGTGGACGTAATCTTACAGAAGAGCATCTCCGCATCATCATGAACGGCGGGGTGCCCCGTCCTTGAAATACGCCATCAAGAAAAAAGTTGTCGTGGAGCGGGCGCCGCGGGAGAGTTACGTCGCCGTCGCACTCAGCGTCCCGCAGCTTGAGCCTCTTACCTATCGGGCGAGTGGGGAACTTGCAACTCGACTCGTGCCCGGGCTGCGCGTGCTGGTACCGCTGGGGAAGAGGAAGGTGACGGGCTACGTCGTCGAACTCCCGCATGAAAAACCGCCTTCTGACGTCGTTCCCTCCTCGGTCAAGCCCGTTCTCGAAACGCTGGATGACATACCGCTTCTCTCACAGGAGCTTTTGGAACTCACCAAGTGGGTGGCTGAATACTACTGCTGCGGCTGGGGTGAGGCTCTCAAGTTCGCGCTGCCCTCCCACAAGGAGAAGAAGACCTTAGAGCATTACCGGCTGAGCACGTCCGGGCGGCGAGAAGCCGCACTCGCAGAGGGCGGCCTGGGTCTGCCGGGGCTCGTCCCCTCTCAGGAGAAGGGCAACCAGGAGGCGCGCATTCTGATTGCGCTTCGCAAGGGGCCGAGAACCCTGCGCTCCCTCACGGCTTCGTTCGGGCGCGGAACGCGCGCTCGGGTTGTACGCCTTCTGGAGGTGGGTCTTGTAGAGAAGAGTGTCGACATCGTGGGTGGCTCCACGCCCCGAAAGGTCAAATACGCGCGGTTGTGCAAAAAGCCGAGGGAGGAGGAACTCAAGGAGCTGGAGACCCGAGCGAAGCGCCAGGCGGAGATTTTGCGTCTTTTGACTCACGCCGAGAACGGACGCCTGCGCTTGCGAGAACTCGAATCTTTTTCCTTGGGTGCGCGCTCCGCGTGTGCGGCCCTGAAGCGGAAGGGATGGGTGGAGATCGAGGAAGACGTCGTGCCCGACGAGCCGGACGAAGCCGGCCCCGTAACACGTTCTGATATTTCCCCTGCGATTCTGACGGAAGAGCAAAGGGAAGTCGTCGAGTTGGTGGCTGGGGATGTTCAAGAAAAAAAATTCTCCGTCACTCTTGTTCACGGTGTAACGGGAAGCGGCAAAACGGAAGTGTATATGCGACTTGCCCAAAAGGCCCTGGAAGAGAAATTGGGCGCGTTGATTCTGGTGCCGGAGATCGGCCTGACTCCGCAACTTCTCGCGCGGTTTCAAGAACGCTTCGGCCAGCGGGTTGCCTGTCTGCACAGTGCCTATTCGGAGAAACAGCGTATATCCGCGTGGCGGCGCATCAAGAACGCAGAAGCACCCATCGTGGTAGGCACGCGCTCAGCCGTTTTCGCCCCGATTCCGAATTTAGGGATCGTAGCGGTGGATGAAGAGCATGATGGCTCCTACAAGCAGGAGGAATCTCCGCGCTACCAGGCCCGAGACACCGCCATCGTGCGCGCCAGGAACCTGGGAATTCCGGTGGTGCTGGGTTCGGCGACACCTTCCATCGAGAGCTATACAAACGCCAGAAGTGGTCGCTACCGCCTTCGCACGCTCTCACACCGGCCCGCAGGAGGGGCCTTGCCGAAAGTGCGATTGTTGGACCTGCGGACGGAGGCCGGTTCTGACCCCAGGACGCCGGAGTTGCTGACGCGCGACTTGGCGGAGGCGATTGACGAGCGGTTGGCGAGAGGTGAGCAAACCCTTTTGTTCCTGAACCGGCGTGGATTTTCCTCCGTGCTGTTGTGCCGGGACTGTGGAGAGGCGCTTCAGTGCCCACACTGCTCCATTCCGTTGACGTTTCACAACGAAGGGGGGGGCAGGGTGCAGTGTCATTGGTGTGACTACAGTGCGCACCCGCCCCGCCTGTGCGCATCGTGCGGCAGCGAGCGGATCGGCTATTTTGGCGTCGGCACCGAGCGCGTGGAGCAGGCCGTACGCACGCGCTTCCCGCATGCGCGCGTCCAGCGACTGGATCGCGACACCACCCGCCGCGCGGGGGCGTATGACCGGATTTTCAAGGCCATGCGAAACGGGGAGATCGACGTTCTCATAGGGACGCAAATGGTGACGAAAGGTCATGATTTCCCGAAATTGACGCTCGTGGGCGTTGTCGTAGCTGACGTGGGTCTTCATCTGCCGGATTTCAGGGCGAGCGAACGTACCTTTCAACTTCTTACACAAGTAGCGGGTCGGGCGGGCCGCTCCGATTTGCCGGGAGAGGTCTTTATCCAGACCTTTCGCCCCGATCATTTTGCGATTCAGTGCGCCCGTGGGCACGACTACACCGGATTTTATAGTCGAGAAGCCTTGGCGAGAGAGCAGATAGGCTACCCGCCGTATCGACGCTTGGCCAGACTTCGTTTCGAATCAAAGGACAGGAACCTCGCCATGAAGGCAAGTGCGTGGACGGCCTCCTGGTTGAGAAAAGGCGGTGCAGGGGAGGTTGGACACGCCAGCGAGATGGACGAGGCCGAATACCTGGGGCCCGCGCCCGCGCCTCTTTCGAGAATCCGCGGGGTCTGGCGGTATCATATAATCTTGAAGGCCAAAACGTCGCGGCGTCTGGGTGTGCTACTCAAGTCGATCGAATCCGAATTCGACACGCAGACGGCCTATTCGTCCGTTCGTCTGGTGGTGGATGTCGACCCGGTGAGCCTGATGTAAGGCGCGCGATGCAATGCCGTAGGCTTCCACGTGTGTTCTGGAATATGCGTGTTTGAGGGGAATCTTCTCGCGCGGGGGAGAGCGTTTTTCGTGTTCTCTGATGTTGAAAACAAGGAAACTTGCATGACGCGGAACGCGCGCTGGTAGGTGTCGGATGGTGGGCCGTACTGGATTTGAACCAGTGACTTCTGCCGTGTGAAGGCAGCGCTCTGCCGCTGAGCTAACGGCCCACTGGTCTTGCGTTTATCATAGGCTCGGGGGTCGGTCAAGAAAGGATACGGATCGACGTGCCAGGCGGTCCTTTGGGGGGTGGATTCGGACAGGGAACGTGAAAAGGCGCGTCCAAAGTGGTTGCCCGAACTTTACGGCTATTCGCACCATCCCTTATGATAGGATGAGCCGAAAGCGTCTACTTTGAGTTTTCGCCAGCGAATGGAGAGGATGAATCAGAAATGGACCAAGTGACGAACAATGGAGTGAATTACAATCTCGAAGCCCGCGAACACGATTTGTACGGGTTCGGCGTCGACGTCTTCATGCTGGAGCCGGACGGCGCTCAGCCCAAGGAACCCATTGCTTTCATTCCCGGGAAAGACGAACACGCTGCCAGGATAATGACGCAGCAATGGCTGAAGATCGCTTTTCCGGCAGAATTGCCCAAAGGCAAGAAAAAATAGTAGTGCCGGGAACCTGCGGAGAAACCAGGGGGAAAGTTTTATCCCAACGCTCGGGTTGAGGAGATACCTTGGAATCGCCGCGAACGATCCAAACGACGCAGGCCCCTTCTCCCACCGGGCCTTTCGTTCAAGCGCGCCGCGCGGGGAATCTGGTGTTCATTGCAGGCCAGCGCGGCATCGACCCGCACTCCGGTGAACTCGTCGAGCGAGACATCGAAAAGCGTACCAGAAGAACCCTGGAAAACCTCAAGGGCATTGCGGAGGCGGCGGGCGGATCGCTGGCGACGTTCGTTTCCACCGTCGTCTACGTGCGTGATATGAACGCCCATCGCCCGACTATCAATCGCCTGTACGAGGAATATTTCGGGCCAAACCTACCCACCCGCACCATTGTGGAAGTGAGTCGTCTGAATCAAGACGACATCGTCGAAATCGAGGCGGTGGTTATGATTCCCGACCCGAAGTGTTGAGTCACTTCGCGGATGCGGCAGGCGCAGGAAGCGGCTCCCACCATTTCTCGATACCCAGGTCGTCCGCGATGACGCCGGCCGCGTTGTAGCCGGGTGCTCCGTTCAGACCACCTCCTTGGCAACTCGAACTGCACAGGTAGAATCCCTCCAGCGGTGTCCGCATGCCGGAGAGCAGGGGGTGGGGCCTGTTGATTCCCAACTGCTCGGGTATATACGCTCCCATGCGCACGCCGCCCCGCACCATGTTCTTGTTTCCGCGCTCCACGTCCAGCGGGGTATAGAGCTTCGCCGCGCGAACGTTCTCGGGTGTGAGGTTCGGGGCGTAACTTCGCCATACGTCCACGAGGCGAGCCGTGTACTCCTCCTTTATGTCGTCCCACCTCTGGGGGCCGCCCTCTTTGAGGTCGTAGGGGGCGCCTGGCCACCAGAAGGCGACATGCCCGTCCGCAGGCGCATAGGATGGGTCGTGCTGGCTGTTGCACGAACCGTTGCCCATCGGGCGTGACGGCAGGAGACCGTTTTTGCGCTCATGGGTGTTTTCGGCCATCTCGGCATCGGAATCCGCGCCGAAAATGATGTTGTACGCCCTGCCCACGTCCTGATCGAAGTCTTCGGCGGTATAGCGCGGGGGTTCGGCCAGGGCGAGGTGCAGCGTGCTGAGGGAATGGAAACCCCAGTCCCAGTTTCTTACCTTTTCATTCACTTCATCGGGGAATGCGTCTTCTCCCGCCATCTTGATCGACGCAGGGGCGTTGAGACTCGAGGCGACGAAGCGTTGCGCCGTCATTTTCTCTCCGTTGTCGAGCACGACGCCCGCCGCGCGTCCGTTTTCGCGCAGGACTTCCCGGACCTGGCTGTTCCTCAGGACGGTGCCACCGTTTTCGATGACGATGCGCTCGAGTGCCAGAGGCAATTGAATGGCACCTCCCACCGGAAGCCCCAGCGTCGTATGGGTGGAGAACAGACTCGGGAGGAAAATCCCCGTACCCGGAGCATTCTCCACCGTGATGGCGTGGGAGAATAAAAAAAACAAGGCCCGCATTTTGGGGTGCTCGAAGTATGATTCGATGGCCTCGAAAATCGACATCTTTGCGAAATTCAGGATGTCTTGCCCCTGTTCGCTCTCCATGCGGGCTGCGATTTCACTGGGAGGCAGTGGTGGATGAAACAGGAAACTGCGCATGAGAGGAGCGAGCTCCACGGCGAATCGCCGGTGGAGAAAGGCGTACGACTCGGCGTCCTTGCGGGAAAACTGCGCGATAGAGGTAAAACTTCTCTGCGGGTCGCGATGCAGGAGGATGGCCGTGCCGTCTCGATACAGCGCGGCGTGCTGCACGTCGGGCGTGAGCCACCGAAAGCCGTATTTGGGGAGTTCGAGGTCTTTGACGATGGGAAAGTCATCGAGGCCGATGAAAAAATTCGCGTGCATGTTGGAGAGGTAGCCGGGGAGCAGAAAATCTTTCGTGCTCGAGCCACCGCCGATTTCGGGCTCGTTTTCGAGAACGGCGATTTTGAGGCCCGCGCGCGCAAGATAAGCGGCACACACCAGACCGTTGTGTCCCGCGCCGATTACGACGCCGTCGAATTGCGCCATGGTCTTCTCTCCTGAATAAATGAAATGCAGGGGCCCATCTTATCGGGTTGGAGATGAAAGAACAAAAAGCCGAACGAAAAACACCCCGCCACGAGCGGGCGGGGTGCTTCGATCCAGCAGGTCGGGAAATCCCCGCAAGCGGGGTTAATTTTCTTCTTTCTCCCGCTCGATACGTTCTTGCTTTATGCGAGCGATTTCGGATTTTACGTCGTCGATGACGTCTGCCCCCCAAAAGCGCTTTCCCTCGACCACGAACGTGGGGATACCAAAGATTCCCAGACTCTTGCCCTGGGAGCGCTGGCTGTGCAGTGCGCCCAAGTAACGCTTTTCGGCGATGACTGCCTTGATCTCCTCGCCGTCCAGGCCGATCTCCTCGCCGAGCTTGGCAACGACTTCCGGGTCCTCGAGGTTCAGGTCATCCACCCAGCGCGCCTTGTAGCAGCGATTCCGAAATTCCTTGAATTTCCCCTTGTCCCGCGCGTAATAGGTGGCCATGTGCAGGTTGGTGGTTCGGTAGTCGTTCCCTGCGATCCGGATGGGCACACCATATTTCTCGGCGAGAGGTTTGTGGGCCTTCTCGTAATTTTCCTTTTTCCGCTCGGGCGAGTAGCCTGCGAATTCTTGCCCGGGAGGTCTTCCCTCCCAACTGACCCATTCGACGACAACATCGGGGTCTTCTTCGATGACGGGCGTGCCACCCACGGTGGCGACGTAGCAAAACGGTCAGGTGTAATCCGAGTATTTCACCACCACGATCGGTTCTTTGAGCTCACCCATAGTATTGCCTCCATCTTGTTGAATCGGGCCAGGTAGAAGCCATTCAGTACGTCGTGTACGTAATTGTCAGTTTATACCACCTCCGCGCGATCATGATCGATAGCATCGTACCCGCCCGGGTCGACCCATATCCCCATGCCTCTCAGTTCCGCCACCGCTCGCGCGATTTCTTCGCTCGCTCCGTGAAACTCGCATACCTGCCACCCCGAATGGGCGTCCATTTCGCTTCTCACGACATTGATGGAAAACGAGTATTTTTTGCCGAGTTCCCACAGTACGGGTTTGTTCGCGTAATGACCCGGCAGCGAGAGAACCAGGCGGTTGCATCCACGGGGGACGGGGTTCGCGTCGATGCCGATAGGACCGTCGTTTTCCAGTCTGGCGAGAAAGCCTGCGACAATCTCGGTAAGCTTGTCGTATTGTACGAGAAAGGCGTCGTGCCCATAGGTGGATTCCACCGTGTGCAATTCCACATCGCGGCCGAGTTTCTGGAGAGTCTGGGCGATCTCCATGCTTCTTTCCGGCGGAAAGAGCCAATCGGATATGAAGCACACAAGCAGGCATTTGGTCTTGAGACGGGCCAGAGACGTCTCGAGGCTGTCGAAGCCGGAAGCGGCGTCGTACAAGTCCATCATGCGGGATATGTACAGGTAGGAATTGGCGTCGAAGCGGTCGACGAATTTGTCCCCCTGGTGCTCGAGGTAGCTTTCCACCTCGAATCGAGAGGCAATGTCGGCGAGCATCTTGCCCTTGTCCCGAATTGCACGCCCGAATTTTTCCCACATGATCCCTCTGCTCAGGTAGGTGATGTGGGCCAACATGCGCGCCGCGCCGAGCCCCTTGCGTGGTCCCGTGCCCGAAGCGTAGTCGCCATGCTTCCAGTCGCTGTCCGCCATGATGGCCCAGCGGGCGATTTTGTCCCAAGCGATTCCCATGGGGTCGAGACGCGCGGCACCCGCTACCGGTATCACGGAGTCGCAAAAGTCACTGTAGCGCAACCCCCATTCCAGTGCTTGCATACCTGCGAGTGAGCCGCCGATGACGGTCTTCAGGCGTTTGATGCCCAGGGAATCAAGAAGTTGCCTGTGCACCCGCACGGTATCTTCCACCGTGATGACGGGAAAGTCCGTGTTGTAGGGTTTCCCCGTGGCGGGGTTGATGGAAGTAGGCCCGGTAGTACCCGAGCAGCCTCCCAGGTTGTTGGAGGAGACGACAAAGTATTTTTGGGTATCGATAGCCTTGCCGGGGCCAATCATGGGGTCCCACCAGCCGGGGCGCGGGTCGTCGGGGCTGTGGAAGCCGGCCGCATGGGCGTCGCCCGTCAGGGCATGGATGATCAGAACGGCATTGTCTCCGGCCGGGGAGAGTTGGCCGTACGTTTCATAGGCGACCCGGACTTCGGGGAGTGTTTCGCCTGAATCGGTACGAAACGGTTCGGGCAGGGTGATCGTACGGGACTTCGTAAGACCGACCGAACTCGAATCTTGCGGAGAGTTCCCTTGGCTCATGATTTGGCGCAATTTCCTTGTATCGGTAACTCGCATACTCGCCTATGTGGTGATTTGTAACAGAATTAAGTGATTTCCACACGCACGGGGAGTGGTTGCCGCACGCATTCTTTTTGGGATTTGTCGAGATAAAGGTTGAAGGGTTTCGTCTAGGCGCAATAGAATGGTTTTGGCCTTTGTGGCTGGCGAGGGCGACTGATGGAGAGAAGGTGCACCTCTGTGTTTTGGTGTGTGACATGATAGTTCGTCCACGGGACAACCATGTTCGCCTCATATCTCAACACGACCACGCCCGGGCGGCGGGCACGATTGCCCGAAACTGGGCGGGCATCGAATCACTCCCTCCACCTCCCGAGGAAATAAGGGAGGAAGTACTTTTTGCGGTGGATAACCACGACGTCGGTTGGTGCCGCTCGGACGCCACGCCAAAATGGGACCGAATGACGAAGATGCCGTACAGCTTTTTCGGCATCACGGCGGACAAGGCGATACAAGTATGGGCGGAGGGCATCGACTCTTGTTCGGCTTTCCATCCGTTTTCCGGCTATCTGGTCAGCCTGCACTTCGCTTCTCTCGCTGCCAGCGGCAGGAGAGGTGCTCCGCCGGAGGTCGTCAGGTTGCTGAATGGGTTCATCCACGCCGAATCGAAGCGGCGGGAGGAGTTGGAGACCCTTATCGAGCCCGTATACAAGGACGGGATTGCACATTCCACATCGTTGCTCCAGGTTTGCGACACCTTGTCCTTGCTGGCATGTCGGGCGCCCGAGATCACCCCGCCGGATGGCACCGTTCATCCTTTGACACAATGCGGACTGAAAGTAAAAACTGTGAATGTGGATGATTTGCAAATTTCCCCATGGCCCTTCGCCGAGGATGCCATCAAACTGCGGATACCAGGGTTGCTCATACCGGGCGAGCGCTTCGCGGACGAGAAGGCACTGGCCGATGCGTGGCCCATGGCGGAGCCCATCGTGTTCGGTTGTGTCCTCACACACCTCACGGAACGCGCAGAAGACGAAACCGCGCGAGACCAAAATTTCGTTTCTTGAATGAAGAACGAAGACGCCGTTTCGAGCCTGAACGTCGTAGCCGGGATTGTCTGGAAAGAGGGCCGCATCCTCGTTTGCCGGCGTCCGGCGGGCGGGCACATGCCGGGTTTCTGGGAGTTTCCCGGCGGCAAGATAGAGCTTGACGAGCATCCCGAAGAAGCCTTGCGCAGGGAGATTGGCGAGGAACTCGGTATCGATGTGCACGTCGGCGTGCTGCGTTGGGAGACCTGCCATCGCTATCCCGACAGAGAGGTCCACCTTCGTTTTTACGATTGTGAGTGGAAAAGCGGGGTGGCGAGGAATTTGGGAGTAAGCCGGCATGAATGGGCGCACCCCTCCTCACTGGGCGATTTCGATTTTCTCCCGGCCGATGCGCCCTTGGTAGAATCCCTCATCCGCGGTGCGCAAACGCTCGATTCGAGAAAAGATGTGAATGATGTTTCGGCAGACGATCTGGGCGCAGCCTACGACGCGTGCATGAAAATCGTAGTTAGCCACTACGAGAATTTCCCGGTTGCCTCGCGCTTGCTTCCCGCGAAAATAAGACCGCACATCGCCGCCGTATACGCATTCGCCAGAGGTGCTGACGACATCGCCGATACGACCAGACCCGTCGCCGAACGCCTCGCTCTTCTCGATGCTTGGGAAGAACAACTCCTGGCGACGCAGAGGGGTGTCGCGGAAACGGATGTATTTCGGGCACTTGCGCATACGATTCGTCAATTCGACTTGCCCTTGCAACCTTTTCGGGATTTGCTCTCGGCGTTTCGCCAAGACGTCACGGTCGCTCGGTATCCGAACTACGAGGCCTTGCTCGATTACTGTCGTCGATCCGCGGACCCCGTCGGGCGCATCGTCCTCATGCTGCATGGCATACGCGACGCGGAAGCTCTCCGTGCGTCGGACGCCATATGCACGGCCTTGCAGATTGCGAACCACCTGCAGGACATCAGAGAAGACGCCGAGCGGGGTATCATCTATCTGCCGCAGGACGAGATGAAGAGTTTCGGCGTCTCCGACGATGACATGACGAAAAACGCTGCAACGCCTCAGTTGCGCGCATTTCTCGTCTTTCAGATCAAACGGACGAAGCGTCTGCTCGGACAGGGCTTGCCCCTTTTGCATTGCACCCGAGGTGCTTTGGGGCGCGAGTTGCGCGCGATTTGGCGCGGCGGCGTCGCGGCTTTGGACGCGGTTTCCTGTGCGCAGTGGAACGTTTGCGCGGGTTCGCCTCTTTTGACCAGGCGGGACAAGGCGAAGTCGTTGCTTGCGGCGTTTCGTCCGGTATCGCGACTCGAATCGCTCGTGGGCCGGGATGCGGAAGAAGAACTCGACCGTGCGTATTGTCGCTGGTTCATTCGTGCGAGCAAGTCGAATTTCTATCTCTCCTTCTTTAGCCTGTCTGCGAAGAAAAGACGTGCCATCGTGGCGGTCTATGCGTATTGCCGCATGGCCGATGACATTGCCGACGAACCTGGAGACATCGACGAAAAAAAAGCTTCCTTGCGCGCGTGGAGAGAAACCGTAGCGCATCTGGGCGAGGAGAATTGCTCCCATCCGATAATCAGAGAACTCGCATGGGCAGCGCGTCAATTCGACTTGCCCCCGGAGCATTTTCAGGCGATTTGCGACGGCGTGGCTATGGATTTGGAGGAGAAGCGATTCGAGGATGTATCGGAGCTGGAAGGTTATTGCGACAAAGTGGCGTCGGCGGTGGGGATGGCGTGTCTGGGGATATTCGAGGCGAAATCGCGCTTCGCGAAAGACTATGCCGTTTCCCTGGGAAGAGCGCTCCAACTGACGAACATCTTGCGAGACGTATGGGAAGATGCCCAACAGGGGCGTTTCTACATCCCGCGAAGCGAAATGGAAAAATACGGTGTAGCGCCTTCGGATTTGATAGAAAAGAAATACACTCCCCAAGTGCTGGAACTTCTCCGCTTCGTAGCTCACTGCGCCCGTGCATACTACGAGAAGGCCAACGAGGCATTGCGCCACGAGCAGCAAGAGAAATTCCTGCCAGCCAGAATCATGGGCCGGATTTACGGTCGACTTCTGGGTGAGATGGATGCGAACGATTTCCAACACATGGATTATCGCCCCTCTCTGACGAGCAGGGCAAAAATCCAGGAGGCGCTTCGCTGCTTTCTGGAACGATACAAATGGTTTCGTCTCTGAAGCCCGAGCCCCCGGTCATCGTAATCGGAGGGGGCGCGGCGGGGTTGTCCACCGCCTTGCGTCTCGCCGAGTCGGGTATTCAAGTGGTGGTGCTCGAAGCGGGCAAGCTTCTGGGGGGGCGGGCGCGTAGTTTCACACACTCTCCAACGGGCGTGGAGTTGGACTGGGGACCGCATTTGTTCATGGCGGCCAACCCGGCGTTGCGCTCGTTGATGGCGCGGACGGGCGTTGCCGACCATGTTTCATTCTCTCCCACTCTGGAGGTGAACTACCGTAGTGTCGAGTTGGAATCGCCGAAGCGGACACGATTGTTTTTTCCGCAAAGCGGAGGCGTTTTGGCCCAACTTCGCGCTTTGCTCAAGTGGCGAGGCCCTGGCTTTTGGGCGAAGGTGAATCTTTTGCGGGGCCTTTCGAAAATCGTTTCCGAATCCAGAAGCAAGAATCCGAACGAATCCATGCAGGAGATGCTCTCGCGTTTTGGCCAGAAAAAAGAGGCCGTCCTCTGGTTTTGGGAACCATTCGTACGCGCAGTGCTGAATTTGCCCCTGGAGCATGGTAGTGCGCAGCTCTTCAAGTCGGTAATCCACGAAGCTTTTGCCCATGGCCCCAAGGGTGCCGCTCTGGGTGTGCCGATAAAGGCTCTCGGTAGTCTGTGGGCACAGGGAGCAGCCCATAACATCCGGCGACTGGGAGGGGAGGTAAGACTTCAACAACCCGCCCTCGGTTTGGAGGTCGAAAGCGGAAGAATCGGCGGCGTAGTCGTGAGAGAGGAGGGAATTTTACGCGCAAGCGCGGTCGTATCCGCGGTGCCGCCCGACGCTTTGGAGAGGTTGCTGGGGGAGGTGCTCGCGGAACAGGCGATTTTTTCCAGTTTGGGGAAGCTGCGCCCGGGGCCTATCGTCAGTGCGTATTGCTGGCTCGAAACACCGAATGCGGGTCCTCGCTTCGAGGCCCTCTTGCATGAGGATTGGGATTGGCTGTTCCGCCCCGAGACCGATACGGAAAATCTGGTATGTTTGTTGGCCGGGGCCGTGGATTCCATCGCGGCCGCACCTCGACAGGCCATGGAGTCCTCGGCGAGAGATTGCCTGAGCCGCATAGCCCACGGCAGCCGCATACGGGACATACTGGTGGTGCGGGAGCGCGCGGCTACGTGGGCGAACGGGGTAGACGAGCAAAGTTGGCGCCTCGAGACGAATACACCCGTGGCGGGGTTTTTCCTGGCCGGAGATTGGACGCAGACAGGCTTACCGGCCACCGTAGAAGGGGCGGTCCGAAGCGGAGACAAGGCGGCCGAGGCGGTATTGGGTTATCTTCAGGCAAAGAAGTAGCTTTTCAGCATGCGCGCACGATGAATGACGGAGAACGTTACTCTTCTTGTTTCGTTACGTTCGATGCCTGAAGACCTTTGGGCCCCTGGGTGATCTCGAACGTGACTTTTTCGCCTTCTTGCAGTGACTTGAAGCCATCTGCGACGATGGCCGAGAAGTGAACGAAGATATCGTCGCCATCTTCCCGGGAAATGAAACCATATCCCTTCTTGTCGCTGAACCACTTCACCGTTCCCTCTGGCACCTACCATCCTCCCGAGCGAGACCCTTCGAAAAGGATCAGGAACACCATGCCCCTGGATACCCCCTGGGCATTTGGCTGAGCGGGGAGTACGGCCTCCGCTTATCGATAAAGGCGATGTGTATAAAATGAGTCTTCAGGAGAATCGTGTCAAGTTAATATTATTTTATTTTTCAGTCTGAACGGACGTCTTTTGTTCCGACGTAGCCCTCGGGATTGATGACGGCGTCGATGACCCAGGGCCTATTGGATGCCAATGCTCTTCGGAGTGTTGTTTCGAGTTCCTCCTCCGTGGAAACCCTTTCGCCCTCACAACCCAGGCCTTTCGCTACCAAGGCATAGTCGGAATCACGAAATGCGGTGCCCAAGCGCGGGAAGGAGCGGTTGTCCTGTTTGATTTTAATCAGGTTCAGACAGCGGTCGTTGAAGACCACGACGACAAAGGGAACATCCTCTCGAACGGCGACTTCCATGTCACCGATGCGCATCAGAAAACCACCGTCTCCCGTGAGGCAGACGACGGGCGCATCCGGCTCCGTCATCTTTGCGGCCATCGCCGCCGGTATGGCGACTGCCATCGAACCCAGCCCGCTGGATGTCAGATAACCCAAAGGCCGCCTGGTTTCCCAGATATCATTTGCCAAAACCTTATGGCTCCCGGCATCCGCAGTCATGATGCCGTTATCAGGAAGACATTCCCGGGCGATGCGGATGACGGCGCCGGGCATCAGACCTTCTCCGGTGGGGAACAACGCGGCTTGCCGCATTTTCTTGTAGGAGTCCATCTCCTCCGTGTTCCAGGCATGGTCCGGAGAGACCGAGGCACTCAAAGCCTTGAGGATGTCGGCGAGGTTCGCGACGACCTCGATTTCGGGCCGAATCAAGTCGTCGAGATGCGGCACTTCGTCCAGGTTGATTACTCGCTGTGGGTAGTTCCAGTGCCCGGGGGCGAACACTTCCACGGTATCGAAACCCACCAGGACGAGCAGGTCCGACTTGTCTATCAATTCCCGCTCGGAAGGCGCACCGCGGAAGGTACCCATGGCGAGGGGGTGATGCTCAGGCAAGACGCCCTTGGCTGAAGGTGAAGCGAGCACGGGAGCTCCGAGTTTCTCTGCGAAGGATATGAATTGCTTCTCCGCTTCTCGACCCGAGCGGTTCACCTGGAGCCCCGCTATCACGATAGGGTTTTTCGACTCGGATAGCGCGGCCAGAGTCGCCCCGATGCCCGGGTGGTCGGAACCAATGCGGCCGATGTATTTTCGGGCTTTTTCCTTTGGCGGAAAGTCTTCTTCTCCGGCACTTGCCAACATGACGTCGTAGGGGAGGTCCACGTGTACCGGGCCTGGTCTTCCGTCCGTGGCCAAAGCCAGGGCGCGCCTGATGACCGTCGCAGCGTTGTCCTTCGCTAGCTTGAAGGTGCCCTTCGTGATGGAGCCCAGCAGTTGCTCCTGGTCGAGTTTTTGTCGGCTCTGACGGCGAAATTGCTCGTCGGAGAAGCGATCTGTCAATACGAGGCACGGTGCGCGTTCGAGGTGGTTATTCGCCACGCCGTGAACGACGGCAGCGGCTCCGGGTCCGACCCCCGTGCTCACGACGCCCGGGCGGCCCGTCATGATGCCGTAGGTTCCGGCCTTCACGGCCGCGCTGCTCTCGTTGCTGCAAAGGACGTAGCGTATGCCGCACTTTCTGGCGGCTTCGATGAGTTCTACGGAGCTCAGGCTGCCTGGAACTCCGAAAATGAACTCAACCCCGGCGTCTCGAAGGATGTCCGCCACCACGTCGGCATACGTAGGCATGTAATTTTTCTCCTTGGGTGCAAATTGTGTATGTAATCGAACGATAATACCATAGCCAAAGGAGCGCGAAGGAGAATGGGTGGCCGCCGGAGTTGGGAGATACCGTTTTGTCGTTGAGCGACGCGCAACTGGAGGCCGTGTGCCATTTGCTGGGTGATGACTCACCGAGCGTGACGACTGTTTTGGATCGTCAAGTTTCCACGTTTTCGCCCGAGGAACTTGGTAGACTGCTGGGGATGTTGAAAAAGCGAGAAGAAATGAAAGAAGCTACGCTACCGCTCTCGCTTTTGGATTTCCACTACAGACAAATCGAGGCCGCATTCGGCGAGTGGTCTCTTTCTGCGGAAAAAGACGTAAATTTGGAAAAGGCGTGCTTTTTGTTGGCGTCTTTCGCCCATCCCCTCCAGGACGTGGAGAGGGGAAAAGACGACTTGTGGAATATGGAGAATGATTTGCGCGAACGCCTCGATGGCCTCAGCGAGGCGGATGCAATCGTCGCCGAAGTCGTGGAATACATACATGGAGAACTTCGTTTCGACGGTGCTCGGGACGATTACTACGACGCGCAGAACAGCTTTATCAATTGCGTGCTGAAGCGCAGGCGTGGCATCCCCATATCGCTCTCCGCCTTGTACCTGATTCTCGCAGAGAGGTTGGGGCTTCCGTTGCGCGGCGTCGGGATGCCCGGGCATTTCATCGTCAAGTATCAATCCGAGGAGGAGCCGATATTTCTCGACCCCTTCGACAGGGGGAAGCGTTTGAGTGTAGGGGACTGTGCGTCAATCGTGCGGGAGTTCGGCTACCATTTCGATGTGCGTTTTTTACAGGAAACCCCTCCCCGGCGCATCGTGGAGAGAATGCTCAACAACCTGATCGGAATCTACAAGCGTAGCGGGGAGGAGGAAAAGGCGACCTGCCTGCTTCGCTGTCGGGAGTTGGTGCAGCCCGGATGAAGCTTCCTCCCCACGAAGGAGGGGAATTCTCCCCTCCTTCTTATGAAGAACGATTTCGTGGAGAATCCTACCCGTCCGTCACGCATCCCTCCGAGGCGGAAGATACGCATTTGGCGTATTTGTAGAGCGTGCCTTTGGTGAATTTGAGTGGAGGTGCGTTCCAGTTCCCGCGTCGCCTTTCGATTTCGGCATCGGAAACTTTGAGTTCCATGATGCGCTTTTCCGCGTCGATCGAGACAATGTCGTCGTCTTCGACGAGAGCGAGCAGACCGCCGGCTTGGGCTTCGGGCGTAACGTGTCCGACGACGAAACCATGCGTACCGCCCGAAAACCTCCCGTCCGTTATGAGGGCCAGGTCGTTCCCGAGGCCGGCCCCCATAATGGCGGACGTAACCGTCAGCATCTCGCGCATGCCCGGACCGCCCTTGGGCCCCTCGTAGCGAATGATGACGACGTCCCCTTTTCGGATATTTTGCTGCTCGAGTCCCCTGAGAGCTTCCTCCTCGGAATTGAAACACCTCGCGGGACCCTCAAAGCGTTCTCCTTCTTTGCCCGTAATCTTGGCGACGGCCCCCCCGCTCGCGAGGTTTCCGTAGAGGATTTGCAGGTGGCCTGTCCTTTTGAGGGGAGATGAAAGCGGCACGATGATTTTTTGGCCCGCGTGGAGGTCGGGCAAGGCTTCGATGTTTTCGGCGAGCGTTTTACCCGTAACGGTCAGACAGTCGCCATGGAGCAGGCCCTCTTGGAAGAGGAGTTTTTGTACACCCGGCACGCCGCCTACGTCGTGGAGGTCTTCCATGACGAATTTTCCGCTGGGCTTCAGGTCGGCAATATAAGGTGTGCGGTCGCTGATTTCCTGAAAGTCGTCAATCGTGAGTTCGACTCCGATGGCCTTGGCAATGGCGATGTAATGCATAACGGCGTTGGTGGAGCCGCCCAGGGCCATGATGATGGTGATCGCGTTCTCAAACGCTTCTCTCGTCATGATATCGCTGGGCTTGATGTCGTTTTCGAGTAAATGATACATGGCTTTCCCTACGTCGAGGCACTCGCTTTTCTTCTCCTCGCTCATGGCCGGGTTCGAGGAGCTGTATGGCAGACTCATGCCCAGCGTTTCGATGGATGAGGACATTGTGTTCGCCGTGTACATACCACCGCAGGCACCGCCGCTCGGGCAGGCGTTACGGATGACAGCACGGAAGCGTTCCTCGTCGATTTTTTCGGAAAAGTATTCCCCATAGGCCTGGAAGGCGGAGACCACGTCGAGTTTTTCCCCGTTGAGAAATCCCGGGCTGATGGTGCCGCCGTAGACCATCAGACTGGGGCGGTTGAGCCGTGCCATGGCGATGAGGGAGCCGGGCATGTTCTTGTCGCATCCCGGAAGCGTGACCAAGGCGTCGTACCATTGCGCACCCACGACGGTTTCAATCGAATCGGCGATGAGGTCCCGAGATTGCAGGGAGTACTTCATGCCCTCCGTTCCCATGGATATGCCATCGCTCACCCCGATGGTATTGAAGATGAGACCGACCATCTTCTTCTCGGCGTTCACGCTTTGCTTGATGTATTCGGCGAGCCGGTTCAGGTGAAAATTGCAGGAATTTCCTTCCCACCACATGCTGGCGATCCCGACCTGGGGATTTTTCATATCCGTCTCGTCCAAACCCGCGCCATAGAGCATGGCCTGAGAGGCGGCTTGAGAGGGCGGTTCGGTGATGCGTCGACTGAATCGGTTCAACGCTGTTTTCTGCTCCGGCATCTTCTTGTCTCCTCGTTGATCTGATCAATAAATCGGGTGTGTCCCGGGTCGGTTATTTTGCTTTTTCGTCGTTTCCGCCAAATCGGAAGTAGGCGCGTGCGCAGGCGGTTCAGCAAAATCCATTTTGTTATGCTTCTCTGCGCGATCTGCTTTTTTCTTCGGTATAGGAGTCCCGACCCTTTCGTTTATTTGGGGAATTTGCTTCGTCCCTGGCGCGGCTCTTGGAGTGCGAACGAGGTTTCGTTCGACGCTTGTTTTTTTTCGTTCGCATTCGCTCGGGTTTTCCGGATAGCGGTCGCTCCGGGGATGAGAGCACGCATCGCGCGCGTCTGTGCCGGATGCAGCTTCTACCCCATCGTTGAACCCGTCCCCGTCGCTGTCTGCGAGGAGTGGATTTGAATTCCGCGATATTTCCTCCCCATCGTCGAGCATGTCTCCATCCGTATCGGCCTTGAGGGGGTTGGTACGGTGTCGACGAACCTCTGCGCCATCGGGAACATTGTCTCCGTCGGTGTCGGCGTTGCCCGGGTCCGTAAGATACCTGCGGCGTTCTGCGATGTCTGTGAGGCCGTCTCCGTCCCTGTCGACGCATCGGTTTTGCTGCATTTGCTCTTCCGCATGTGCGATGGCCGCGCGCGCGCGCGTGATGAAGCGTGCCACTTGCGCCATGGAGGTTCCTCTTTTCTCGATCACCACTTGGTAAACGGCGAATCGAGCCACGGCGAAGCGGACGGGAGCACAGAGTTTCAGGTCGCCCTTTCGATCGAGTCGGTCGAACTCATCGGTCAGGAGATGGAATTCCACCTCGATGGCGCTTTTGAGAATATTGGCGGAACGCGCTTTTATCCGGGGAGGAAGAAAATTCGCGCAACCGGACAAAACCGTTCCCGAAACGAGCACGGCGAGCAGGGTCGCCAATCGAAACGATCGCATTTTCACGTCAGGCAACGCCCCGTCTCTCCAGGATGTCCCGCTTGTGATTTGCAGGTGCCGTATTCTTGCGTACCATACATCAATCGACTGTTGTATTTCACATCTCGATTTTTTCTTTTTGGCTTCGATCCGGGGAAACATGCTTGAGTGATTATCCGCAAAAACTCATCGAGAAGGCGGCAACCTGGCTGTCGGAATCGCAAGCGACGGTGTGTCTTACGGGGGCGGGAATCAGCACGGAAAGCGGCATTCCCGATTTCAGGTCCAAAGGGGGGATTTGGGATCGATTTGATCCCAAGGATTTCGACATCCGACGATGGTTGGCTTCGGAAGACATACGCAAGCGTTACTGGGAGGTTGCACGGGACGGGTACGAGTTGGTTCAAAGCGCTCAACCCTCGAAGGGGCACGTCGCCCTGGCGAAGTTGTCTCGCCAGGGTCGTCTGGGATTGCTCGTGACGCAAAATACGGATGGGCTGCATCAAAAAGCAGGCCATGATCCGGATGCGATTGTCGAATTGCACGGGACGAGTCATTTGTGTGTTTGTGTGGGGTGCGGGGCGAAATTTCCCCGCCCCGGAGTCCAGACGCGTGTGGAGAGGGGCGAGGCGATACCCAGGTGTGAGGATTGCGGAGACCTGCTGAAGCCCGACGCCGTTTTCTTTGGAGAAGGGCTGCCTTCCCAAAAATTATCGCGTGCGATAGAGGCATCCCGGCAAGCGGAAGTTTTTTTGGTCGCCGGTTCGTCGCTGGCCGTACGACCTGCGGGAGGCTTGCCCGAGCGCGCGCGAAAGGCGGGGGCGCGTCTCATCATCGTAAACGAGGGTCCAACGCGCCTGGATGCCAAGGCCGACATCCGTATTGCGGGAAGAACGGGGGATGTCTTGCCTGCCATGGTAGATACGGTTTTGACCTGAACATGTTGTGAAGACGGATTTTTGATCTTCAAATCTACGGGTGATAGAGTGGCCGATGAATCTCGAACAAGGCCGCGGGTTTTCCTTGTGCGAACCTGTAAGAGGTGTTCCCGTTATTCGCCGGTACGTCTGTAGCCATTGTCGCCAGGAGGAGAAAAGCACTTGGCCACACACGAACTCGACACCACTGTCGACACCTGCCATTGGGGCTTTTACGACGCGACCCTTGCCCCTGTCATGACGATCGCTTCGGGCGACACGCTCGTCGTGAAGACCGAATCGGGGCGCAGGGATTTTCTGGAAGATTATCCCGAGAGGTTGTCCCCGAACCTGAAAAAAATACTGGAGACCATGGCGCCTAGCCCTGGGGCGCACATCATGACGGGTCCCGTGGCTGTCGAGGGCGCAGAGCCGGGCGACGTGCTGGAGATGAGGATTCACGAGGTCAAGGCCCGCTACGATTGGGGTTACAACGGGTTCAGGCCTCTGGTGGGCGGCCTGCCGGAAGATTTTCCCTATACCAGGATGACGATCGTCGAGATCGACGAGGAAAGCAACACCGGAGATTGGGGGGCGGGCGTCCAAGTGCCGCTCAGCCCTTTTTTCGGCAATTTCGGGGTGGCGCCGGCTCCGTCGCTGGGTCGTGTGCCCTCGATTCCTCCCGGAGAGTGGGGCGGGAACATGGATTGTAAGGAATTTGCGTCCGGAGCGATTATTTATTTGCCGGTTTTCAATGAGGGTGCCCTGTTCTCCGTGGGTGATGGGCATGGTTGCCAGGGAGACGGCGAGGCGAACATCAACGGAATAGAAATGGGCCTCGTCGGCACTTTCGAAATGAACGTCCGCAAGGACATGCGTCTTAAGACGCCGAGGGCGGAGACGGAGTCCCACTACATTCTGATGGGATTCGACTCGATTCTCGACAACGCGGCGAAGATGGCCTTGCGGGAGACGATAAGCTTCCTGGGCGAGTTGCGCGGCATGAGCCCCGACGACGCATACAGGCTTTGTAGCCTGGCGGTCGATCTGCGTGTAACGCAAATCGTAAACGGCACCAAGGGAGTTCACGCTATGCTGCCCAAGTCGTTGTTCGCATGAGTTTCGTTTTTTCAAGGGAAAATCGTTGCCAGAACACGTGATCGTACAAGACCCCGACAACGTCCAATGGGGGTATTACGATTCCGGTCTTTCTCCGATTCTCACCGTAACATCGGGCGACGTACTCGAAATTCACACGGAGCCGGGTGTCCGGATTCTCGAGTCTCCGGTGCGAGAAAGGGCGTCCGAGCACCTGCGCCGCATCGTGGACAGTGGGAGGAGGGATTTGGGTGGCCACATCCTCACGGGGCCCATTGCGGTGGAAGAGGCTTCGGCGGGAGATGTCCTGGAGGTGAGGTTCCTGGAGGTCTGGCCGCGCTATGATTGGGGCTTCAACGTAATTCGGCCTTTGGCGGGTGGGTTACCCGAGGATTTTCCGTACGCGAGAACTGTAATCGTCGAAATCGACGCGGAAAGCAATACTGGGGACTGGGGAGCGGGCGTGAAGGTGCCGCTCAGCCCCTATTTCGGCAACTTCGGTGTGGCGCCTCCCGACGGCCTGGGCCGTGTTCCGTCAACCCCACCGGGAATCTGGGGAGGGAACATGGACAACAAGGAACTCGTTGCGGGTACCCGAGCCTACCTTCCTGTTTTCCAGAAGGGAGCCTTGTTCGCTATCGGAGACGGGCATGGCTGCCAGGGGGACGGAGAAAGTTGCCTCTCGGCTCTGGAATGTGGCATGTCCGCAAGAGTCCAACTTTTGGTCCGGAAAGATTTGCATCTGGAAATGCCCCGGGCGGAGACGCCCACGCATCACGTCTTTATGGGATTCGACCCGATTCTCGACAACGCGGCGAAAGCGGCACTCAGGCAGACCATTCGTTTTCTGGGAGAATCGCACGCAATGTCGAAAGACGATGCGTATACGCTGTGTAGCCTGGCGGTGGATCTTCGGATCACGCAGATTGTCAACGGAGTCAAGGGCGTTCACGCCATGCTGCCCAAGGAGCTTCTGGACCAAGGAGCACGTTGATGGCGATGCATGAACTGGTTGCGAAACCCGATACCGTTCATTGGGGTTATTACGACGCTTCCCTGAAGCCTGTGATGCAGATTCGCTCGGGCGATACGCTGGAGGTGCATACCGAATCGGGCCGGGAGGAATATCTGGCCGAGTTGGGGGAGCGAGCGTCTCGAAATTTGAGAGACATCCTGGCGCTCGTACCACAAGGACCCGGCCCCCACATCATGACGGGCCCCGTCGCCGTGGAAGACGCGCAGCCCGGGGACGTCTTGGAGGTTCGCGTCCACGAAGTCAAGACGCGCTACGACTGGGGGTATAACGCCATCCGGCCCATGCTGGGTGGATTGCCGGAGGATTTTCCTTATACGCGCGCTGTGATCGTGGACCTCGACCTCGAAGCGCAAACGGGGGATTGGGGAGCTGGCGTCAAGGTGCCTCTCCGTCCGTATTTCGGCAACTTCGGGGTGGCGCCTCCCCCTGCCTACGGGCGTGTAGGGAGCTACCCCCCAGGCCCGTGGGGCGGAAATCTGGACAACAAGGAACTTGTATCCGGCACCGTTGTCTATTTTCCCGTTTTCAACGAGGGAGCGCTGTTTTCTGTGGGTGACGGGCATGGCTGCCAGGGCGACGGAGAGGCATGTCTGACGGCCATTGAAACGGGTCTTTCGGGGAGACTGGAAATTATCCTCAGAAAGGATTTGTCTCTCGATAACCCCAGAGCGGAAACCGATACGCACTATATCCTGATGGGGTTTGACCCCATTCTTGACAATGCAGCTAAAATGGCGCTTCGGGAAACGATTCGGTTTCTCGGAGAATCGCAGGGAATGAACAGGGATGACTCCTACACTCTTTGTAGTCTCGCGGTAGACTTGCGGGTCACGCAAATCGTGAACGGAGTGAAGGGGGTTCATGCCATGCTGCCCAAGTCGCTATTCACGTAAGAGGTATTCTGTCCTTGCACGGGAGGGAGAAGAAGTGAACCAGAGAGTTGCATCGGGGCGGCCGGAATACATTGCCGGAACGCCCGAGGAGTTAGACGCCGTAGCCGCTGCTCCCGAGAATCACGAAATCATTTTCGAGAACGAGCGGGTTCGCGTCTTGCGTGTGACGATTCAGCCTGGGGAACGAGAAAAAGAGCATACGCATAAATGGGAAAGCGTGTTCACCATCACACGGTTCCCGAAAATTACCTATTACAATGAAAAGGGAGAGGCTTGCGTCACCGGCGAAGATCGGAGGGAAGGCGTCCCCTTCTGGTTGGGCAGAGAGGGTTTGCACGCCGTGGAGAATCACGGGGACGAGCCTCTGGAAGCGATTCGCGTCGAGTTGAAGGACTAATTTCCCTGATTTGGATGATTTCGTGCGCGGGTGCGCACTGGGAGGAGGTGTGCCATGCGCACCTTCGAGGGGATTCGTTTGCATATGCTGGGGAGTAGGAATGAGCACTGAAAATGGAAGCAAAACGCCCATTGGGCTGGCTGTTGTCGGCTGCGGAAAGATTGGCAGAATCCGCGCCGAATTCGCCCGAGATTATCCAGGCGTCGAGTGGTTGGGTCTTTGTGACATCGACGAGAAAATCGGGAGGAAGCTCGCCGAGGATACGAACGCCGATTTTTTCACCACCGACTACAGGGAGCTTCTGGCCCGCCCGGAAGTGAATGCCTCCATCATCGCCACGGAGGAGAACGAACATGTGGACCCCATCCTGGCTTCGGTCGACGGGGGGCATTCCATGTTCATAGAGAAGCCCTTGGCCACGGACGCGGCCGATTCTGCCCGGGTTCTCAAGGCCATCGAAGACGCGGGTCTGGATGCCGTCGTCGGCTATACCCAGCGTTTCAGGAGAAGGTTTCTGGTTGCGAAGGAGAAGATTCGCACCGGCCAGTTAGGAGACGTCACCACAGTTGTCACGAGAGCCTTCATGAATCGCCTCGTACCCATTGCCACGGTGGAGAAGACCGAATACCGGGGCATACTCACACCAATGGTCGTTTCGGGAACGCACAGCCTCGACGTCTGTATGTGGCTCATGGAAGGAAAGACGCCCGTCGAAGTCTATGCGCGCTCGATAGACAAGGCCCTCGGCGCCTCCTATGGCACCAAGGACGCGACACTGGGAATTTTCACTTTTGCGGACGGCACGATATGGAGCATGAGCATCTCCTGGGCGCTTCCGACAGTTTGGCCCGGCTCCGTCTACAGCTTGGAGATCGGCATCGTGGGTACTGATGGCGTTCTCACCATCGACGACACGCACAGGGATTTGGTGCTTGCCACCGAGAATGCGCAACCCGCGGGTTATACGCCCGAAGTGAAGAGAAATGTGGATTTTCTGGCGAGTTACCCACCTGGCGACATCGTGTTCGAGCAACTTTGGGGCCCGATGCGTGAGGAAACCAACGCTTGGTTCGGACGCGTTTACACCGGGCTGGATACACCACACGCTACTGTGCAGGATGGTCACCGAAACCTGCTGCTTACCATGGCGATGGATGTATCCGCGCGGCGAAAAGCGCCCGTCGCATTGCCTCTGGAGCTCGATGCGTACGAGGGATCCTAAACCCCATTAGCCGAATGGAGACGATGATCCATGCCTTTTTATGAAATCGAAGGAATGAAGGAAAGCAACAGCAAGACAAATCCCAAGGTCAGGGCCAAAAGTGTCGTGGGCGAATTTATGAAGGTGGGCATCGTCACAAAGCCGGCAGGGGAGGGACCTCCCTTGCATATGCACCCGAACGAAGAGCAGTTCACCCTCATTCTGGATGGTAAATTGCACTATATCCTCGGTGAGGAAGACAAGATTGTAGAGCGTGGAGACTTGATTCATATCCCCAGATACACGAACCACAGAAGCCGCGCCATCGATGGGGAAGCCACTTTTTTCACCGTGAAATTCCCGGCAGGAACGGGGGAACTCGATGAGGATTACAACATGGCCGAAGGGGCCGAGGAAGCGGAAGACAAATACCCCGGAGCCGCGGGATAACACGGGATCACTAGGCCATTTGCGATGAGAGAAAAGTATTTTGAGGCCTTTGAGGTCGGGCAGAAGTTCTACACAAAAGAGAAAACCCTATCGGGAGAAGAGATTATAGCGTTCGCCCGGTCGTACGATCCCCAACCCTTCCACGTAGATGAAGATGCGGCAACAGAGTCCCCATACGGCGGAATCATCGCCAGTGGCTTCCAGACGATGGTCGTGTCGTTTCGGCTGTTTATTGACACGGGCGTTATAGCGACGACGGGCATGGGTTCGCCCGGCATGGATTCCGTACGCTGGCTGAAGCCCGTTCGCCCCGGCGACACCTTGCGCGTAGAGGCCGAAGTCGTCGAAGCGCGCGCGTCGCGCTCCGAGTCCGGCCGTGGAATTGTGCTCATGGATTTCAGGACGTTCAATCAGGAAAACGAGTTGGTCCTCACGATGCGGGCCGTGCATTTGGTGCGCACAGAAGAGGGCAAGAGCGCATGAACAGACAAGAATGCATCGCATGAGTTCGTGTTACCGGAAGGGGACCTCGTTTTCTCTACGTATATCCGGACGCCTTGCTCGGTGTAGCTCTGGTTCGCCGACGGGTTACACTCCGGTAGGCGCGCACGAAATTCTTCGTATTGGCCGAGCGTTTCCTCAGAGGAGTGCGGGTGAGTTGTCAACGTCTGTAGGTTGAATTATCTTTCTTTATAGCAAAACGGGGGCAAGTTGATGCTTTGTGCCTTACGGACCGATTGTAAGTCCGTGATAGAAACCGGTGGTTTCGATGCTATCATCGATTGCCACGACACGCGCGAAGCTGTTCTTTCTGCGGCTTCTTAAAGGAGCGACCTATGCTCACATTCGTGGATGAAATCCTGTTGCTGATGCTGGACGACAAGAAAGGTGCGTTCTTGCCCATCCGAGAGAGCACAATGGGGTACGTGCTCGCGGGCGGCGTTCTGATGGACTTGGCTTTTGCGAATCGTATCGACACCGACCCCGAGCGGTTGGTAGTTCTGGACAAGACTCCTCTTGGCCACTCGGTTCATGACCGGGTTCTACAGACCATCGCCGACTCCCCCGAAACCAGAGATACGAAAGCTTGGCTCGAGGCGATTTCCCTGAGTGTCACCGACATTCGTGATCAGTCGCTCTCCAGCTTGGTTGAGCACGGCATTCTGGAATCCCAGGAGGAAAAGTTCCTGTGGGTCTTTCGGTCACGAAGGTATCCGACTATCGATGGGCGTGCGGAACGCGAAGTCAAGTTCCGGATCACAGCCGTTTTGTTCTCGGACGAAATACCAGCCCCGAGAGACGTTGCCCTCATCGGTCTGGCCGAAGCATGTGGAATTCTGGGGGACGTGTTTTCTGCCCGAGAACTCGACCGGATACGTCCCCGTATCGATCAGGTTCGCAGGTTGGATCTCATCGGCCGGGAAGTCAGCGCCGCAATTCTGGAAATCGAGCACGCGATCATGAGCGCAATGACCCACGCCCAACACTAGGAACACAGGGTGTTCGAGACCTCGTAAGCGGGCCGGCTTCGGGAATTTCACCAAGAGTTTTTTAATTCACTTCGTTCCGGCGTTTCCGCCTTCGTCTTGGCACTTATTGTCTCACGTATGATGTTTTGGCCTGGTGAATGTTCCAGGGGCGTACTTCATTCACCAGAGAACAGCCAGGCATTCCATCTCATGAGACCGCTCCCCATTTTTCGCATGTGTTCACGGGTTGTCGGCGCCGAGCATTCGAATGCTTCGGAAGCCGGGCATTCGGTCCCAAATATTTTGTTTTTCGGGAATTCACCCGGTGCGTCCGCGACAAATCACGATGGGTCTAGTGACGCCGTCTCCATCGTTCAGGAAGACGCTCTCCCTTGTGCATGCAGCGTTTCGAGCACTTCTCCTATGCGCTCATCCACGATCTCGATTATTTTCGGGTGAAAACCCAAGTGTGGACCCAGAACGATGTCGACACTGGGGTGTTTTTCCCGCGCTTCTCGGACGAAGACGGGCAGATCTACGCGCACATGGTTGCCCTTGAACAGGAAATAGGGGATGACGATAACTCTTCGCGCGCCTTTGTCCACACACAGTTCGATTCCCTCGGGAATGGAGGGGTGGCTAATCTCCAGAAACGCGGCCTCGAGTATCCGGTGTGCCCACGCCCTCTGAAAATGCGCCACGACGAGGAAAAGCGCTTCGTTGGCGTTTCGGGCACGGCTGCCGTGTCCGATGAGCAACACGGCAGTCTTGACCTCGTCTTCCAGCACTCCCTCTTGGTCCTCTCGTTGCGCTCCTAGGCGAGACATTCGCCTTCCCCTCTTTCGAGAACGTACTGTTTGTCCTGGCTCCAGTCGATGAACAAATCCGAGTCCGGTTCGTCGTTGAACTTGCCCGGAAGGTGGAATTCTTGCAGTAACTCCTCGAACGAGAGTGTGCCCACGCGTTCCAGGAATTCGCTGAAACGCTCCTCCTCGTTCCTGTTTTCCCGGTAGTGAGAGAGCATTTTCTTGAGCGCGTCGGGAACGCGCTTTGCGGGAACCCGAACTCCGGTACGCTTGCCGAGGCGGATTTCCCCATCGGTTCTCTCGTATTGCCCCCCGAGAAAAATTTCATATGCGGGAAGCATCGTTCCGTTCGCTCGCAGTGTTCCCCCGTGAAAGCCGATGTCGGCGATGTGGTGTTGACCGCACGAGTTCGGGCAACCGCTCATTTTAATGTGTATCTCTCGCGTGAGCGGGTCGTGCTCGCCTTCCTGAAGTGTTTCACGTATGGCGTTTGCCAGACCCATCGAGGAGGTGATGCCCAGTTTGCACGAATCCGTTCCCGGACAAGAAACAACGTCGGATATTTCACGGGCTCCGTTTTCGGCGAGTCCGATGCGGTGGAGTTCTTTCCAGAGGGGATAGAGCTCCCCTTCGCGCACCCACCGCAAAACGAGGTTTTGCTCGAAACTCGCTCTGGCGCGCCCGCGCGCGAAACGGCGGGTAAGGTCGGCCAGGGCGAAAAACTGATCCGTCTGAATGTTCCCCAGCGGCAATTTCACCTCGGCGGCGAAATACCCCTCCTGTCTTTGCTCGGTGACGTTTGTGCTCTTCCAGGCGTAGTAGGCTGCCGCGTCGCCGTTAGGGTTCAGTCCTATCCCCGGGAGGGTGTTCAAGACGGGAGGAGCGTCGGCTTCTTCGTCATCTTCCCAGAGATAGGGTTCGGGGTGGAGGGGTTCTTTCGCCCAATCGTTCTGCAGTTCTTCCTCTACACGTTCGCGTAGACCGTCTATGCCGATCCAACTCACCAAAAATTTAATGCGCGCCTTGAAGCGCGATTTCCTCAGTTCAGCGGCTTGGCCAAAGACCCGTATGAGGGCTTCGCTTATCCGCAGGAAATCGGACGCGGGGACGAACTCGTAGAGCGTTTCGGCGGTGCGTGGGAAAGTCGCGAGTCCACCGCCCACGAGCATTCTGAATCCACGAACCGGTGTTCCTTCCATTTCTCGGATCACGGGGATGAAACCGATGTCGTGGATTCCGCCGACCACGCAGTCCGAGGCGCAACTGGAGAAAGCCACCTTGAATTTCCTGGGTAGGTCCTGCGTGAAATCCTTGCGGACGAAATAGCGCGCGAATGCGCCTGCGTAAGGCGTAGTGTCAAAAACCTCGTCCTTGCAGACGCCCGCATAGGGGCAGCCCGTAACGTTGCGCACGCAATTTCCGCATGCCTCGCGCGTGGTGAGTCCCACTTCGCCCAGAAGCCGCAGGACGTCGGCGGCTTGGCCGAGCGGAACGAAATGGAACTGTACGTTCTCCCTCGTGGTCACGTGCCCTTTGCCCAGTGGTGCGTAATCTCGGGATACACGCCCCAAGGCTTCGAGTTGAGATGCACTCAAGCCCCCGAAGGGTATCTTGACGCGCACCATTTGTGCGTCCGGCTGACGCTGGCCGTACACGCCGCGCCTCAGTCGATAGGGGAGAAACTCGTTGGCGCTGAGTTCGTCGTTCAAAAATTTCGTAGCTTCGGTTTCGAAATCGTCGAATTCTTCGGGAAGAACCGGGATGACGCCCGTTTTTTCCCGAGAGGCCGGTTTGCGCGATTCTTCGTGCATTACGTGTGCTCCTCATAACGAACGAACGTGGAAATATCGAACAGGAGGTCCGCAGCCGGGTGTTGTACGCGGCTTAGGAGAAAATTTTGTCTGGAACAGTTGGGGAGAAACAGCGCCAGGAGATTTCCTGGCTTTCGTCGGCCTCGAACCAG
This sequence comes from bacterium, assembly GCA_965221655.1. Classification (GTDB taxonomy): domain Bacteria; phylum UBA8248; class UBA8248; order UBA8248; family UBA8248; genus Bin107. Next base: position 297,743 of record OZ244906.1, read on the forward strand.
ACGAGGTCCTCGATGCCTGCCACTTGCCCGACGACGAAAATCGCAGGTGGAGATATTTCTTCCCTTTGGGCGAGGCGCGACGCCTCTCCCAGGGAAGAACGATGGGCTGCCTGCTTGCTCGTGGTTCCGTTTTCTATGATGGCGGTGGGGGTGTCCGCCGACATGCCGTTTTCCATCAGGGCAGCTGCTATGCGCCCGATAGAGCGTGCGCCCATCAAAAAAACGATGGTTCCCTGATCTTTTGCCAAATGGGCGTAATCTACCCGCGTTTGGGGCTTGCCCGGATTTTCGTGGGCTGTCACGACGGTAAAGGAAGAGGCGAGATTGCGGTGCGTAACGGGTATTCCCGCGTAGGCGGGCACGGCGACGGCGGAAGTCACGCCCGGCACGATTTCGTAGGGAATGCCGGCTTCGGCCAAGGCTTGCGCTTCCTCGCCCCCACGCCCGAAAACGAAGGGGTCGCCCCCTTTGAGCCGTACTACCCGAAGGCCCTGGAGGGCGAAACGGATGAGGGTTTCATTGATGTCCTCTTGACGCATGGTATGGCGCCCGGCGGCTTTGCCCGCGTCGACGAGTTGGCATTCCCCTGAACAAAGGTCCAGAATTTCGGGGTTCACCAAGCGGTCGTGGACGACCACGTCCGCGTTCGACAAGACCTTGGCGGCTTTGAGCGTGAGCAATTCCGGATCGCCCGGACCCGCTCCTACGATCTGTACGTGTCCTGCGCACATGATTTTTCGCATAATCTGATATTCCGATTATATTGTTGAGTAAAAAACTTAACTTTATGAAAAATTATTCCCATTTTTGTGTTTTGTCAACCCGAAAGGGTGTTCGTTTGCGGGCAATTTCGAGTAGAATGCGCCCGTTGAGAATTTTTTTCGCACAAAGGCGGGGGAGATGAACGCACAATCGGCGCGCTTTGCAGAAGCCGTGCGCCTCATCGACGAGGCGAACGCGCAGGATCCCAACACCGAGCGCTCAGAGGGCAGGGACTACCCCAAGGAGTTGCTCTATGCGCTGCGGATGACGAAGTGGCTCGAGACCGTCTCGCCCCGGGCGTCTGAGGCCTTGCGTCTGGCGGCGCGCAGCCAGCACGTGCGCCGCTGGGAGATTCCCCGTGCGGACTACCCCGCTGGCCGCAAGGGCTATCTGAGGTGGCGCACCCGTCTCTACGACCACCATGCCGATACGGCCGCCCGTCTTTTGGGCGAGGCGGGCTATGATGCCGAGACCATAGAGCGCGTACGCATGTTGTTGAAAAAAAAGGGGTTGAAATCCAATCCCGAAGCCCGGACGCTCGAGGACGTGGCCTGTCTCGTGTTTTTGGAGAGCTACCTGGGGGATTTCTCGCGCCTCCACGACGAGGAGAAGATAGTGGGCATCCTGCGCAAGACGTGGAAGAAGATGTCCGCGCAGGGGCGGGAGGCCGCCCGGAAGATTCCGCTCGACGCCAGCGCAGGCGAACTGCTTGAGAAGGCGCTGCGCTGCGCCGATTAGCCCGAACAAGCCGCTTGGCGGGGGGGGGCTTGGCGCCTTCTCGCCCGCCCGCGCGTGGTGTATGATGCCGCCGTTCGTTTTGATTCCTTTGGGGAGGAGATGTCGATGAACGTCACCATGTGGAACTGCTACGTCTGACCCTACGCATACAGGGCCATGGAATGGCTCCTCAGGCTACAGGAGAAAAGAGGCGACCTCCGGGTCGATTACAAGGCGTTCGTGCTCGAGCAGGCGAATTTCGGCCCCAGCCGGGGCGAGGATTGGAAGGCCTGGGAGGACGCCACCTTCCCCAGCAGGGACATGCCTCCCCACCAGGCGGCCAAGTGCGCGGCCCTGCAGGGCGAGACCCAGTTCGACAAGTACCACGTGGCACTCCACCGGGCGAGGCACCAGGACGGCAAGGACATCACCAGCGAGCTCGTCCTGCGCGACATCGCCTTGGAGACGGGTCTCGACGTGGCCCGCTGGGAGGAGGACATGAAGAGCGGCGCCACGATTCCCCTCATCGCCCAGGAACACGAAGAGGCCGAAGAAGAGGGCATTTTCGGCGTGCCGACGCTGTATTTCGGCGTGGGCAAGCCCGTTTTCGTAAAGCTCGAAGAGGGCGACTGGGAAGCGGGCGGCGACGAGGACGGCCTGTTCGAGGCCGTGCGCGCCACCTCGGCGGAGCGTCCCTATCTGCTCGAACTCAAGACGCCGGAATCCGCCAAGCGCACGGCGGCGTCTGCGAAGAAATACGAGAAATACGGCGTAACTGCGCGTTGACGCGCCGCCCGGAGGCTTTATCCGCATGAGCGAGGACGCTCGCCCCGTCGACTTGACCGTGGACAAGCGCGCGCGCGAGCTGCGCATCGAGTGGGCCGGCGGCGGGCGCAGCGTCTACGGCTTCGACTACCTCGCCGCCATGTGTCCGTGCGCGAACTGCAAGGAGGAGCGCAAGGAGCGCGAGCGCAACCCCCTGGCCGTTCTCACGGGCGCGGGCGGGCCGGCGGAGCTCGAAAACGCCGAGATGGTGGGGCGCTACGCCATCAACTTCATCTGGCGGGGCGGATGCGGGGCGGGCATCTATTCCTTTGATTATCTGATGGATATCGCACCCGAGAAGGAGGCCTGACCCGTGGCCGCACCCAAAGAGAGCGAAGAGCAGCGTCCGGCCGCGCAGCCTTGCCCCACGTGAGCTCCCGCCCTTCTCCTCGCCGTGGCGCGGGGCTTTTGGCGGTGGATGCGGCGCACCCTCAGCGGTTTGCGAGGAGGCTGACGCCCGCGCCTATCACCAGCACCCCCACGATCCGCTTGAGCGTCAACGCCGACAGGCTCGTGAGCAGGTGCGCACCCACCACGCCGCCCAGCGCGGCGCCCGCGATCAGCCAGGCCGCGTAATTCCAGACGATTAACCCGCCCCGCACGTTCTCGGCCGAGGCGAGCAGCGAGTTGAACAGGTAGGCGAGAATCGATACCGCCACCGCCTGCTGCGGCGTGAGGGCGGGGATGAGGAACAGGATGGGCACCACGATGATGCCCCATCCAGCGCCCGTGGCGGCGTTGATCGTCCCCGCCACCAACCCCAGAACCAAAAGTCCGATGCCGATGAGGTCCAAGACTCTCTCCTTACAGGAATAATTTGTACTTTCATTTTCGTTTTTGGCGTTTTATGTGCCCGGGTTTTCCCAGGTTTTCTCGGGTTTTTCCGGGTTTTCCCGGGTTTTTTTGCGCTGGGGCTTTCCCGCCGGAATCGACCCCGCACCACCCCGCACCTGCGCGATCCGGCACGATACGCCCAAGCCCCAATGCGAGCAACTGCGCACCCGATCCCCCGGTTCGCTTCGCGCAAATGACCTTTATACCCAAGCGTTCAAGTCAGAAATAAGGCGGCAAGAAGGGCGCAAAGGCACCCGTTCAGGTTCGTTTCTTCCGCACCCGGCGGTGAGGACGCCTGCCGGGTAAGTGTGCGATATTGGGGTGATATGAACGAGCACCGAAACAAAGCCGGCGGCTGCGCCCTCCGTTTCGGCGGCGGGCGCAGCGTCTATGGCTTCGGCTACCTCGCCGCCATGCGTCCGTGCGCGAACTGCAAGGAGGAGCGCAAGGAGCGCGAGCGCAGCCCCTTGGCTCTCCCACGCGACCGGGCGAGCCGGCGGAGCTCGAAAACGCCGAGATGGTGGGGCGCTACGCCATCAATTTCATCTGGCGGGGTGGATGCGGCGCAGCCTCAGCGGTTTGCGAGGATGCTGACGCCCGCGCCTACCACCAACACGCCCACGATCCGCTTGAGTGTCAACGCCGATATGTTTGTGAGCAACTGCGTACCCACCAAGGCGCCCAAGGCGCCGCCCACGATCAGCCAGGCCGCGTAATTCCAGACAATGAGCCCGCCCCGCACGTTCTGGATCGAGGCGACCAGTGAGTTGAACAGATAGGCGAGAATCGATATAGCCACCGCCTGTTGCGGCGTGAGGGCGGGGATGAGGAGCAGGGTGGGCACTACGATGAGGCCCATCCCCACGCCCGTGGCGGCGCTGAGGGTCCCCGCCACCACCCCCAGAACCAAAAGTCCGATGCCGATGAGGTCCAAAGCTTTCTCCTTACAGGAACAGTGTATGTTTTCGTTTTCGGCGTTGTATGCGTCCGCACTTTAGCAAGTTTTTCCGGGTTTTTTCACCCCCGCCGAAGCCGGGGCTTCCCCGCCCGAATCGACCCTCCCCACCTCGCACCTGCGCAGTCCATCGCGATACGCTTACGCCCCCGCTGCGAGCAACTGTGCACCCAATCCTTGAGGTTCGCTTCACGCGAATGCACCCCTTATCCACTATTTGGTTAGGTATAAGGCGACAAGAAGGGCGCAGGGGCAGCTGCTCGCGCGTCTCGCTCGCCCGGCGGTGAGCACGCCTGCGGGGTAAGTGTGCAATATTGTGGCGGCACCAGGAATGAGGAGAGGGGACGAGAGCACCGCTCGCGGTGGGTGCACAGCAGGAACGCGCGCGTGTGGAACACCTCTTTGCCCTCTACGAGAAGATGCGCACGCCCCTCGCCCCGCAGAAGAAACCCAAGCGGCGGAGGAGGAGGGGATAGCCCAGTCTCCTCCCCATCCCCAATCTTTTCCCTTTTCCGAAAAACCCATATCATGGGGTGTATCACCATCACCGAGGTTTCGATTTCCACCAGGGGCGTAAAGAGGATGGCGCAGGTACTGCGGGTTTTCGCCGAATGGGTGAATCTCGAGTCGGCGAGAGATCCTGAAGAGGGGGTCTGGGTGGCGCGCAGCGAGGACGTCCCCGGTCTCGTCGCCGAGGCGGCCACGCCCGGGGAGTTGGCAGACAAACTTGGAGTTCTCGTTCCTGAACTACTGGAAGCAAACGCCCACCTGCTGGGTGAGGTCGTGCAATCCCCTCGCGTAAGAATATGCTTTGGGGGCTTCGAACGCTCGCTCCACCTCGCCTGAACCCCGCGCACCACTCCGCATCCCCCCGACCCCTATCGAACAAAACTCCCTCTCTTTCCAGCATCAAACTTCACGTGGGCGCGCGTTTTGTGTATACAGTTTTCACCGGTTTTTCTTGTGCGCAAAGGAGGCGACCTTGGGCGGGACGATGGCCGAGAAAATTCTCTCCGCCCACGCGGGCTGCGACGCGCGCGCGGGCGATTTGGTGGTCGCCGAACTCGACTACGTCATGGCGGGCGACGCCAAGGGGCCGAAGGCCGTCGACATCTTCAACGATGCCGGCTTCGACTTCCGGCTCGACCCTGAGAAGACCGACTTCATCATCGACCATTTCGTGCCGGCACAGGACGTGCTCTGGGCGAACCACCACTCCAAGCTGCGCGCATTCGGCGTAGCCTACGGCATCGAAGTGTTCGAGCCGGGTGCGGGCGTGTGCCACACCGTCGTGACCGAAGAGGGCCGCGTGGGGCCGGGTGGGCTCGCCGTGGGCGGGGACAGCCACGTGTGCACCTACGGGGCGCTCGGGGCGATGGGCGTCGCCGTCGAGAGCGTGGAGATAGCCGCCGCCTACGCCACGGGCAAGATGTGGTTCAAAACGCCCGAGAGCGTGCGCGTGGAATTTACCGGAAGGCTCGCGCACGGGGTGTTCTCCAAGGATTTGGAGCTCGTCCTCGCGCGCGAGATGGGCGAGAACGGGGCGAACTACATGGCGGTGGAATACGGCGGAGAAGCCCTGGAGCACATGTCGATGGACGCGCGCTTCACCATCGCCAACATGTCGGTCGACATGGGGGCGAAGACGGGCATCATGGAGGTGGACGCGCACACGCGCACCTGGGCGGAGGCACACGGAGCACCGCTCGCCGCGGAGGTGGCTCCGGACGCAGACGCCGTCTACGCGCGCAAAATTACGCTCGACGCATCGGCGCTCACGCCCGTCGTCTCCGCCCCGCCCGCCACGGGCAACGCGCACGCCATAGAAGAATACGCGGGTCTTCCCGTGCAGCAGGCCTTCGTGGGCACGTGCACGAACGGGCGGCTGGAGGATTTGGAGGCTGCCGCGCGCGTCGTGCGGGGGCGCAAAATCGCTCCGGGCGTGCGCTTCTACGTCGCCCCCACGAGCAAGCGCGTCTACGAGGCGGCTCTGGCGAGCGGAGCGATGGGGGATTTGGCCGCTGCGGGTGCCGCCGTGCTCACCGCGGCTTGCGGGCCGTGTGCCTCGATGACGGGAAACGGCTGTCTCGCCGACGGGGAGCGGGCCATATCCTCGGCGAACCGCAACTTCCCCGGCAGGCTGGGCAGCAAGCAGGCGGAGATATTCCTGGCCTCGCCCGCCACGGTGGCGGCGAGTGCCGTTGCGGGCTGCATCACCGACCCGCGCGAATTTTTATGAGCGGCCGGCATGGCTGAAAAACGTGTTTGTGACGCCACCCCGCGGCGTCGGGCAGGAGAGGGGCAATGACCATCAAGGGACGGGCACACCGCTTCGGCGACGACGTGAGCACCGACGTGCATCTCTCGGTCAAGTACCGCGCACCGGGCACCTCGATGGAAGAACTCAAGCGCGACGCCTTCCGCGAGCTGGACCCTGATTTCTCCGCGCGCGTCCGCCCGGGCGACCTCGTCGTGGCGGGGGAGAATTTTGGTCTCGTCAGCAGCCGCCAGGACGCCGCCGTCGTCCTGCGCGAGCTGGGCGTCAGCTGCGTGCTGGCGAAGAGTTTCGGGCACATGTTCTACCGCAACGCTATCAACTCAGGGCTTCCCGTCATCGCTTGCGACACCGACGCCATTCGCGCGGGCGATGAGGTGGAGGTCGACCCCATGGCGGGAGAAGCCCGCGCGGGGGATGAGCGCATCGCCTTCACGCCGTTTCCCGACGGGTTGTGGACGATGCTCGAAGCTGGCGGCCTCATACCCTACCTGCAGCAAAAGGGCGATTTCTAGGCGAGGAGCCCGCCTGCGGCAAAACCTAAAACCCTCCCGCTCTCGCGCGGCGCACCGCCGCAGGCTAGAGGGAATCTTCTGCCAGAGCGCGCTCGAGTGCCTCCACCGGCAGGCCGAAATCGATATAACCTTGCCGTATGGTCTCGGCGTAGCGGGCCGTGGGCGGCGCGTACCGCAGGGGAGGGCGCATGCGGTAGATCATCGCCGAGACGGCCTCTCCGTCTGCACGCAGCACCTGCACCTGTTCGTGGGTGTAGAGAGTCGGGTAGTCCTCGAAGCTATCCAGCGTTGCCAAATCATCAGCGTGGAGAGCGAACAGCGCACCGGTGGTTTGCGCACCCGGCTCCGCCGAGAGGGTGGCCCAGCCGGGCCTTTCGGGGGATGCGTCCTTGGGCACGGCGAAGGCCAGGCGGTAGCCCTCAAGACGCGCGACTCCCAGCGGGCGGCTGCGGGGGCAGCGCGCGCGCATGTCCGCCAGGTGGAGATTCGCGGCGTAGGCGAAATAGAGCGTCTCAGGCGTAGCCGACGTCGTCGTCCTCCTCGCCCTCCCAGTCGAGGTCGATGACGGGCGGGTCGTCGCTTCCGTCGTTGGGGAAGGCGAGCAGGATCCTGGCCTTCTCCGCACCCACCTGGGCCGCGCTGTGGATGGCCTCCTCGCGGATGGTGATCACCTCGCCGGTGCGCACGAGAACGAGCTCTTCCTCCACGTTGAACTGCATCTGCCCCTCGACGACGATGACGGCCTCTTCCTCGTGGTGGGTGTGATACGGAACGAAGGCGCCCGCGGGCTGCTCGACTTCGAAGACGCGGTAGTCGCGCTCGGTCAGGGCGGAGACTATCTCCTCCTGCTCGGGTGCGCACTCGAATGCCGTGGCGACGTCCTGCAACCGGTAGGCAGGCTTCTTCATGCGGCGTCTCCTCATCCTGCGCCCAGGAGGCTGCGCACTTCCCGGGAAACGCGGGCGCCCGTGGCGCGCCCGGCCAATTCGCGTGTCAGAACTCCCATCACCTTGCCCATGTCCTGCATCGAGGAGGCTCCCGTTCGTTCGATGACCTCCCGGGCGGCGGCGCGAATTTCCTCATCCTCCATCTGGGCGGGCAGGTAGGCCCGGATGACGTCGATCTCCTCGCGTTCTTTTTCGGCCATGTCGGAGCGCCCGCCCGCCTCGTATTGCTCGGCGGCCTCCTCTCGCTTCTTTACCATACTTTGGAGCAGCTTGAGAACGTCCTCGGGCGTGGTTTCGGTTCCGCTTTCTTTGTCCTTGTTCAGTATTTCGGCACGCGCCATGCGGATGGTGGAAAGGCGCAGCGTTTGCTTCTCGCGCATGGCGGTCTTCATGTCGCGCGCCAGCGCCTGGCGTACGTCGTCCATCCGTGCTGTCCTCCTTCCAGCCTCCCTAGGAGGCTCTTGCCTTCTCGCGGTGCAGGCACCACCACACGGCGATGCCCCCGCCCGCGGCGTCCGCGGCAAAATCCCCCCACGCGGCGGTTCTGTGGGGCAGAAGCGTCTGGTGCAACTCGTCAGCCGCACCGGCGAGGGCGGTCAGAATGAAGACGAAACAGGCGGTTTTTCCCTCGCTCCAGCGGGGGAGCGTCTCGCGCCAGGGCCGCCAGAGCAGCCAGGCGAGCAGCCCAAACTCGCAAAGGTGGAGGATTTTGTCCACCCCCGCGGGCAGGGGAGCCGAAAGCGTCCGGGGCACGGCCGCGGTGTGTAAGTGAATCGCCGCCATATACCCCAGGGCGAGTGTCCAGCCCAGGGCCGTCCGGGGCTTCACGCGCGCGCGTCGGGCAGCGGCACTATGGCCTCGACTTCGACCAGAAAGCCCGGCTCGGCCAGGCTCGATACCACCAGGAACGTGCTCACGGGCGGCTCGGCGGGGAAAAACTCGGCCCGCACCTTGCCGACGGCGGCGCGGTAGTCGAGACTCGTCACGAACACCTGTATTTTCGCCGTGTCCGCCATCCGCCCGCCGGCCGCGGCCACCACCCTCTCGATGTTGCGGTAGCACTGGCGCGCCTGCCCCTCCGGGTCGCCCGGACAGACGAGGTTTCCCTCCTCATCGAGCGGCGTCTGGCCCGCCACGTAGAGCACGCGCGCGCCTTCGGTGATCACCCCGTGGGAGAAATGCCCGGCGGGCGGGGCCAGTGTGCCGGGAGCCAGCGTTTCGCGCCTCACGTTCGTCCTCCTCGCTCGCCTCAATAGGAGAGGTTCGCCTTGCCCAGGTTGCCCACCACCGTCAGGGTGGACTCGGTGAGGCGAATGTATTTGCCCGCGGCCGCGCGAATCTGCTCCTTCGTCACGGCGCGAATTTTCTGTAAGTACTCCTCCGCGTAGCCCGGAGAGAAGCCCAGCAGCTCGACCGCCAGCATGTAGTTCGCGATGCGGCTCGAAGAACCAAAGCGCGTGGCGAAGTTGCCCGTGATGAAATCCTTCGCGGCCCGAAGCTCCTCCGCGCTCACCCCCTCTTTCTGGATGCGCCTGACCTCGCGGAGTGCCTCGGCGATGGCCTCGTTCGCACTCTCGTTCTTTGTCTGGAGGACGAGCCGCCAGTGGCCCGCGTGGGCCGAGGAGGCGAAATAACTGTAGACGGAATAGACGAGCCCCTTTTGCTCACGCAGGTTGTTCATCACCCTGCTCGAAAAACCGCCTCCGCCCAGAATGTAGTTCATCACGCGCGCGGCGTAAAAATCGGGGTGGGTGCGCCTGAGCGAGCGGTTGCCGAGAATCACCGTGGTCTGGGAGAGCGGGAGGTCCACCTTGACGACGCGCATCTTCTCGGGCGCCTGGGGCAGGGGTGGTGCCGGCAGCGCACCGCCGCTTGCGCGCCAGCCCCTGAAGCGGGCGAGCACGAGCCTGCGCGCCTCGGCCTTTGACACGTCGCCCACGAAGACGAACACCGTCCCCCCCATGCCGTACCACGTGCGGTGAAAGCGCAGGAGGTCCTCTCTGCCGAGTTTGCGGAGAGACTCTTCGCTTCCCTCGGGCATACGGCCGTAAGGGCTGTGTCCGTAGAGGCTCTTGCGGAACGCCCTGTTCGCCACGTGGCGGGGGCGTTCGCGCCTTTGGCGCAGCGCGCCGACGATGCGCCGCTTCGTCTTCTCGATTTCCTCCGCCGGGAAGGTGGGGTTTCTGAGCACGTCGCCCAGCAGGGCGACGCCCTCCTCCAAATCGCGCGTGAGCACCCGCATGGACGCCTGCGCGCGCTCCCTGCTCGCGCTCACCTCCACGCCGCCGCCCAGGGCGTCGTTCGTCTTCTCGACGTCGGAGGCGCTTCTGTTCTTCGTCCCCCGGGTGAGGAGAGAGGCGGTGAGGTTGGCGAGCCCCGCCTGGGCGGGGGCTTCGTGGCGCGCGCCCGCGGGCAGCGAGACGGCGATGCGCACCATGGGCAGCTGGCGGTTTTCCTTCACAAGAAGCACGGCCCCGCCGGGCAACTCCTCGCGCTCGTAGGAAATGGCGTCCGCCCCCGCCTGGGCGGGCAGCAGGAGGAGAGCCGCGGCAAGGGCGAAGGTGCGCATTTTCATTGTACGACGCTCCCTGGCTTGTCGGGGCCGCGGCGCGCGTGCTTGCCGCCTCCGGTCGGCACGAGCACGGCGGTGGTCCGGTTGCGGTGGCCCAGATATTTTTGGGCGACGCGCACCACGTCGGCCGGCGTTACCTTGCGCAGGGCGGGCAGGTAGTTCTCGAGCATGCGCCAGTCGCCCGCCACCGCTGCGTGCCCCAGCAGCCGCGCGCGGTAGTAGTGCGAGTCCATGGCGAAAATCGTGTTCGCCTCGATGTTCCTGAGCGCGCGGCGAAACTCCTCCTCATCGACGCCGTGACTGATGAGTTTTTCCACTTCTTCGAGCAGAGCCTTCTCCGCGTCTTCGACCTTCTTGCCGGGGGCGGGGCGCGCGTAGAGATAGAAGATCATCGGGTCTACCGACATGTAGGTGTAATCGGTTGCCGCACTGAGGGCGACGGAATCCCGGCGCACCAGCCTTTGGTGCAGGCGCGAGGTTTCTCCCCCGCCCAAAACGGCGTTGAGCATGACGAGGGCGGGCGCATCCGCACTACTCCAGTTGGGAGCGTGGTAGCCGATGGCCACGTAGGGGAGTTGCGCTTTCGCGTGCACGTAGACCCTGCGCTCGGATTTCTGGGCGTACTCGAACAGGCGGGGCCTCTTGCGGAAGGCGGGGGAGCCGGGAATCTTGCCGAAGTGTTTTTCCAGCAGCGCGACGGCTTCTTGCACCTCAAAATCGCCCACCACGACGGCCACGGCGTTCTCGGGGCTGTAGTAGCGTTTGTAGAACGCCTCCATGTCGGCGATGGTGATGGCGTCGATGTCCGCGGGCCAGCCGATAATCGGGTTCTTGTAGGGGTGGTTCGTGTAGGCGACGGCGCGCAGTTGCTGCCAGAATTTGCTCGTCGGCCTGTCGGCGCGGGTGCGTCTTTCTTCGTGCACCACGCTTTTCTCGGCGTCGAACGCAGGCTTTTGCAGCAGCATGTTCACCATGCGGTCGGCCTCGAGCTCCACCACGAGCTCGAGCCTGTCCGAGGCGATGCGCTCGTAGTAGGCCGTGTAGTCGAAACTCGTGAACGCATTGTGGGAGCCGCCGTTGCTGGCGATGATGCGGTTGAACTCCTTGGGGGCGTGCTTGCGCGTGCCGCGAAACATCATGTGTTCGAGAAAGTGGGCCATCCCCGTGAGGCCGGGCTGTTCGTCGCGGCTGCCGACGGCGTACCAGACCTTGAAGACCACCATGGGCGCGCTGCGGTCGGGCAGCAAAAGCGCGCGCATTCCGTTCTTCATGCGGTGCTCGGTGACCTTCCAGGGAACGTGGAGGGCCTCGCCCTGCGCGTCCGCGGAGGCGAGGAACACAAAGGCGGCGGCGAGGAGGCACGAAAGTTTCAGGATTTTCGGCATATGTCCATCCTCCCGGTGCGGCGGGCGCATTTTTCGCTACTCCCGAAGGCCCGCCTTTTCCATCACCTCGGGGTTGAGAAGTCCCGCGGGCCGCCTGCCCGCGATGACGTCGAGTGCGGCGGCGACGGCGAACTCAAGCGACTGCTCGCAGGCGTCCTCGCCCAGCCCCGCCATGTGGGGCGTCACGACGACGTTGTCGAGCGAGAAGATGCGGTGGCGATGGTCCGCGGGCTCGCTGGGGAATACGTCGAGTGCGGCCCCCTGTATCGTGCCGCGCTCCAGGGCGCGCGCCGCGGCGTCGAGGTTCACCACCGGGCCGCGCGAGGTGTTGACGAGGTAGGCGTTCGGCTTCATGGAGGCGAGGAATTTTTCGTCCACCATGCCGCGCGTCTCCTCGTTGAGCGGCACGTGGCAGGTGATGAAGTCCGCACGGCGGAGCAACTCCTCGCGCGTTTGGTAGAAAACGCCCACCTCGGCGGCGAAGCGCTCGTCGCGCACGATGTCGTGGGCGAGCACCTTCATGCCGAAGGCCACGGCGCGGCGCGCCACGCGCTTGCCGATGTTGCCCAGCCCGATGACGCCGAGCGTCTTGCCCCGCAGCGGCGCTATGGGCACCCGCAAATCCGCCCACTCCCCCGCGCGCACCTTCTTGTCGGTTGCGGCGATTCTGCGCGCGACGCACAGCATGAGGCCGATGGCGTGCTCGGCCACGGAATCCGAATTCTGACCCGGCGCGTTCGTCACGGCCACCCCGTGGCGCGTGGCGGCCGCGAGGTCCACGGAGTTGAAGCCCACCCCCGTCCTGGCGATATGGCGCAAGTCGGGCGCCGCCGCCAGGGTGCGCTCGTTGTAGGGGTCGTTGCTCGGGAAGGTGACGACCACGCCGGGCAGGGCGGCGAGGAGCTCCTCTTCGGTCTTGTCCACCCCCGTCGAGTCGATGCGAACCTCGAGCCCCGCTTCGGTTTCGAGCGGACGCAGGTAGCGCATCGGGTCCTCGAGACCGTTCAGCCAACTCGTCGTTACCCAGGCGATTCCTTTCGGCACGCCGCGCTTCCTCCCGGGCTTCTCAAAAGACCTCGTCTTCGGGGTTATGCACCTCGCCCATCCGCTTGAGCGTGGGCAGGGGCAGCCCCTCGTAGAGTTTGACGAGCTCCGCGTTCGTCTCCTCGAGCGCCATGCTGTAGAGGCTGTTGCCCCGCGCGTCGCATTCGACGAGAAACGGGCCGAAGCCTTGGACCTCGAACACCCACATCGCCTGGGCGATGCCCAACTCATCGAGCCAGTGGACGTCCTTCACCCCCGTGATGCCGCGCCCGTACTGCGCGCCGATGCCGTAGCCCACCGTGTTCAGGAACACCGCCCCCAGCCGCTTGAAGTGCTTTTCGTAAAATTCCGTCGACATGCCGCCCTTGCCGATGACGCAGCGCACCCCGTGATCGTCCATCAACATGGGCAGGTGCTTCTCGAAGCGAAAGCTCGCCGTCGCCGTAACGGCTGCCACGTCCCACGCCCCCGATTCGTCGCGCCCCACGGCGGGCGAGCAGTGGAAGGTGACGTTGGTGAGCGAGGCGATGTCCACGGGCGGCGGCGCCTTCTCGTCGAAGAGCTTCTTGTAGAGGCCGATTCTGCCCGTAAACACCACGCCGTCGAAATATACGACGTCGCCGAGTTCCAGCTTGGCCAAATCCTCGGGCGAGGCCGGGGTGCGGATGCGGTGTTCGTTCATCTCGAGGTCTGCGGTGCCGCTCATCTTCCCTCTCCCGCGCCGCTCACGCGACGGTGTCGCGGCGGTAGTAGTCGGTGAACCAGTGGGGGTTTTCGCGGTATTCCACCCTGCCGTCGGGGTGGATGCGCGCAGTGGCGCGCCGGAGCGCGAAGCACTGGTGGTGGATGGATATGGGCATCCCGCCCGTGTGGGTGTATGCCACCTCGATGTGGGTGTCCATCACGGCGCCCTCGCCCTTGAAGCCCATGGGTCCGAGGCTCGTCCTGCGGCCCAGGTCGTTCAACTCCTCCTCGAGAGCGGCGATCTCGGGGTCGGGGTTTCTGTCGCCCACCACGCGGAGGCAGGCCGCCTCCTTGGCCAGGCGCACGCAGGTGTCCTTGGTGCCGCCGATGCCGATGCCCACGATGGCGGGTTGGCAGGAGAGGCCGCGCTTGAAGAACTCGCCTATCACGTCGAGGAAGAAGCGCTTGATGCCGTCAATACCGTCGGTGGGGAAGAGCATGCGGTAGTCGCCGCCGAACAGCCCCCCCTTGTGGAAGCTGGTGAGTTCGAGCCAGTCCACGTCGGGCTCCCAGGAGTAGTCGACCGTCGGGGCGTGGATGCCCACGTTGTTGTTGTAGTCGTGCCGGGTGAGGGGGTGCACCCGGTTGGGGCGCAGGGGAACGCGCTCGGTGGCGTCCGCCGTTCCCTGGCGAATCGAGCGCTCCAGCGCCACGAAGCCGCCCTCGAGGGCGACCTCGTTGCCCACCTTGGCGTAGAAGCGCGGCAGGCCCGTGTCGGCGCACATGGGGCGCTGCTCGTCCACGGCGACCTTGTAGTTGTTCACGATCTCGAGCAGCACGAACTTCGAGAGCTTCTGCGTCTCGCGCTCGGCCATGTCGGCGATGTGCTCGCCCACGTCGCGGGGGATGCCGATGGCCGCGCGGCGGTTGAGCTCATAAGCCACCTCGCGGACGAGTTCGCTGCTGATGGCGTTTTTCTCCATGGTCGGCATATCGTTCTCCTTCGCGCTACGATTTCCCCGGAGCCCCGCCCCGCAGCAGGGCGGCGGCGAATCCTTTGATGCCCTGCGAGGCGGCGCGGCGCTTGAGTCCCTTGATGGCGCCCGTCGGGCTGATGCCCTTGGGGCAGCTCTCCGTGCAGTTGTATTGCGAATGGCATCGCCAGACGCCGTCTTCTCCGCAGACCTCGAGGAGCCTCTCCGCGCCCAGGGCGTCGCGGCTGTCGTTCACGAGCGTCCAGGCGCGGTTGAGCGCGGCGGGTCCGAGGTAGTCCCCGTCGTGCCCCACGATGGAGCACGAAGCATAGCAGATGCCGCAGGTGATGCACTCGATGTGGGGCTCGATGCGCTTGCGCTCGCGCGCGGCGGGCGCAACGCGCGCAGGCGCTCGCGCCGCCTCCTCGGTGGGTTCGAGCCAGCCGCGCGCGCGCTTCATCTTGGCGAAAAACGGCGCCATATCCACGGCGAGGTCGCGCACCACGGGAAAGTTCGGCAAGGGCTCCAGGGCCACCTCTTCGCCCAGGGCCGCCAGGCGCGTCCGGCACGCCCAGGCGGGGCGGCCGTTTACCCGAATCGCGCAGGTGCCGCACATGCCCACCCGGCAGGAGTAGCGAAACGAGAGGGTGGCGTCCTGTGCGCTCTGGATGGCGACGAGGGCGTCGAGCACCGTCGTGCGCGGCCCGGCGCGGACTTTGAAGGCCTCGGTGCGCGCAACGCCTCCTGCCTCGCCCCGCCGAACGAGCACCCGCACGCTGCGGGGCTCCGCCGCTTGCGTCGTCTTTTCGCTCACGACGCGAACCTCCAGTAGTCCCCGTGCATGTAGGCCAGCCAGAAAAAGGCGACCACGCCGAGGCCGCAGAGCGTCCACAGCAGCTTGCGCTGGTGGCGGTCGGGAAAGCCCAGGTCGGTCAGAATCACCTTCACGCCGTGCATGGCGTGCCAGACGACGAGCGCCAGCATGGTGATGCGCACTGAATCGACGTAGGGGTTCATGATGTGAATCGGAATCAGGACGATGAGCACCAGCGCGGAGACCCTTTGCAGCACCCACGCCCACATGCCCGGATACATCGAGCGCCACGCCCTCACGTTCCAGGCGGGGGATTTGGTGGCCGGTTCGCTCAAGGGGCGTTCCTCGTCAGTCGACAAAGTAGGGCGTGGGTGCGGCGGGCGTGGGCTCCATGCGCGAGAACACAACCGGCCTGCGCTCGATGCGGGCCGCCTCTCCCTCGCGCCGCACGCAGACGTTGTAGAGGCCTGCCTCCTGCGTTTCGGGATAATCGTCCCTGTAGTGGCTGCCCCGGCTCTCGTCGCGCTCTATCGCCGAGCGCGCGATGAGCTCCGCCGCGCATGTTTGGCTGCGTACGTCGAGTACGTGCTGCCAGGCGAGGTTGTAGGCCCGCCCCCCCTGTGCGCGGGCGGCGCGGGCGCGTTCGGCGAGGGCGAGAATCTCCTCCAGCCCGCGGGCGAGGTCCGCCCCGTTTCGCCGCAAGCCCACCTTTTGCCACATCGTCTCCTTAAGCGCGGCCCGAACGGGGTAGGGCGCCTCGCCCGTGTCCAGGGCGTCGAGCGTCCTCTCCTGGGCTTGCGCGAGTGCTTCTGTGTCGTAAGGCAGGAGCGGGGAGTCCGCCGCCTCTTCGGCCATCGCCTCGCCGGCAATCTCACCGAAGACCGTGGCGTTCGCCACTCCGTTTCCGCCCAGGCGGTTCGCGCCGTGGGTGCCGCCGGCGTCCTCGCCCGCGGCGAACAGGCCCGCGAGGCTCGTGCGGCAGGCGGGGTCTATCTTCACCCCGCCCATCATGTAGTGCGCGGTGGGGGTGACCTCCACGGGGCCGCCCGCCAGGTCGTAGCCCAAATCGGCGCAGCGCTCCACCATGCCCTTGAAGTTCTTGCGCACGAACGACGCCCCCAGGTGGCTCACGTCGATAAACACCCCGCCGCCCGGCGTGCCGCGGCCTTCGATAATCTCGGTGTAGCCCGCCCGCGACACCACGTCGCGCGTGGCGCGCTCCATGCGCTCGGGGTCGTAGCGCTCCATGTAGCGCTCGCCGCGGGCGTTCTTCAGGTGCCCGCCCGCCCCGCGCAGACCTTCTTCGAGCAGGGTGCCCGTTATCTGGAGGCCGTCTCCGGTGAGGATGCCCGTCGGGTGGAACTGCACCATCTCCATGTCGCAAAAAGAGGCCCCCGCCTCCCAGGCGATGGCCATGCCGTCGGTGGCGAGCTCCTGCGCGCAGGCGGAGATTTTATAGAGCGTGGGGCCGCCGCCCGTGGCGAGGAGCGTGCATTTGGCGTTCACGGCGAGGAATTCCCCGCTTCTCATGTCGAGCAGCAAAGCGCCCGCGACGCGCCCGGTCTCTCCCCGCGCGGGGAGGAGCGCCACCGCCCGCGTTTCCTCTAAAACGTCCGTTTCGCGCCGCACGAGCTGTTCCGCCACGCGGTTGGTGATCTCGATGCCCGTCAGGTCGCCCTTGTGCACCGTTCTGTCAAAACTCTGGCCCGCGAAGGCCTTTTGGTGGATGGTGCCGTCCTCGTTGCGATCGAAAAAGCAGCCGCACACCGTTTCGAGGCGCTCCACGCAGCCCGGCGCGCGGCTCACGAGCGCCCAGGCGAGTTCCTGGTCGTTTATCCACGCCCCGCCCTTCAGGGTGTCGAGAAAGTGGTTTTCCACCGAGTCGCTCTCGGCGAGGGCGACGTTGTAGCCGCCTTGCACCATGCGCGTGCAGCCGCTCTTGCCGAAGAGGCCCTTTACCGCGACGGTTACGTCGAGGGCGGGGTTGCGCTCGTGTGCGGCGAGTGCGGCGAGCAGGCCCGCACCGCCCGAACCCAGAATGAGAACGTCCGTTTTCATCGTGCGCAAGGGGCAGGTTCTCCCGATGAATCGAAGGGTTTTGTCCCGATCCGGAGAATGCCACACCGAGGCGTAGCCGGACAAGGCAGGCCGCGTTGTACCTCGTGCGGCGAGGCGCCGCCCCGAGGCCGGGTCGGGCTAGAGTTTTTGCAGGATGACGACGCGGCGCGCATCCGTCCAAAGGAGTGCGAAGCCGAAATGCTCCGCCATCCACGCGAAACTCTCCGCCCTGTAGAAGCACAGGTGCGTGAAGTCGCGCCTGTAGTGCCAGTTGTTCACGAAGAGCGCTTCTTCCCAGAACGCCGTCATGACGCCGAGCAGCCCGCCCGTTTTGAGGCTTTGGTGGAGGTTCTCCATCTCGCGGCGGGGGTGGCGCAGATGCTCAAAGGTCTCGCTCGCGGCGATGAAATCGAACGGCCCCGCTGGCATTTCGGGGAAGAAAAACGGGTCGTAGGGCAAACAGGCAAAGCCCGCCGCGTTCATGATGGCGCACAGCGCGGGGGTGCCGCCGGGCGCCGGCCCCGCCCCGAAGTCGAGCCCCCGCGCTCCTGCGGGCAGCCTGCTTGCCAGGGGCGTGCTCAGTTGCCTCAAGAAGGCGAGGTAGCCCGCGTCCTCGGCTGAGTTTCGGTGCATCTCGTAGCGGGCCTTCTCGGCCTCGGGCGTCGGCCAGAACGCGGGCGGAACGAAAATGAGCATGCACGCCGCACAGCGCAGGTAGTCGCGCGCCTCCGCGTGGAGCAGGAGAGATGTATTTCCGCTTCCGCACAGGGGGCACGCAAGGGGCTTGGGTGGGGAGGCATCTGTCATGCGCGCGGCTCTGTCGTGTGGAGGTGAGCGTCGTCCGCCGGGCGGGTTTGCGCGGCATTCTAGCCCCGGCGACTTCGTTCGGGCAACGGGGCGGCGCGCGCGCGAAAACGCCTTTCGTGTTGACACTCCCGGGCGCATCCCCTAGCGTGGGGAGCCTGCAACAGGGCGCGGCGTCGCGCGTTTCATCGTTCGGGGAGTTCTCAGGTTTGATACTCGACAAATTTCGTCTGGGCGGCAAGGTCGCCCTGGTGACGGGTGCGGGCACGGGTCTGGGTGCGGCGGTGGCCGCAGGTCTCGCCGAGGCGGGGGCGGACGTGGCCGCCCTGGGCAGGCGGGCGCACCTGGTGGAGGAGACGGCGCACGCGGCGGAATCGCTCGGCCGGCGCGCACTCGCCATCGGGGCTGACGTCACGAACGCCGAAGAGGTGGCCCGCGCCGTCGCGCGCACCGAGGAGGCTCTCGGCGGCATCGACGTGCTCGTGAACGCGGCGGGCGTGCTGAACGCCGATGCGAGCGTGGACGTGTCGCCGGAAGATTTTCGCTTCGTCGTCGACGTGAACCTCACGGGCGCGTTTTTGTGCGCACAGGCCGCAGGCAGAGGGATGCTCGCGCGCGGTGGGGGCAGCATCGTGAACGTGGGCACGTTTCTGGGCGAGCGGGGGCACCGGCCCGCGCGCGCGGCTTATAACGCGAGCAAGTACGGCGTGGTGGGGCTCACCAAGGCACTGGCGGCGGAGTGGGGGCCGCGGGGCGTGCGCGTGAACTGCATCTGCCCCGGCGTGCACCGCACCCCCATGCTCGCACCTGCGCTGGAGGATCCGCGCACCGAGGAGCATCTGCGCGAGAGGACGATGCTGGGCCGCGTGGGCGAGCCCGAGGACGTCGTGGGGCTTGCCGTGTTTCTCGCCTCGGACGCTTCGGCTTACGTAACGGGCGAGCGCATCTTTGAAGACGGAGGAGGCTGGCTTTAGGGCCGGTGGAGGCGATGGCGGAGTTGCGGGCGGTCATCTTCGATTTTGACGGCACCATCGCGGACAGTGAACCGCTCCACCTCGCGGCGTTCCAGGCGGTGCTGGCGGAGGAGTTGGGTCTCGACCTCACCGAGGAGGAATACGCCGAGCGCTATCTGGCGTTTGACGACAGATTGCTGTTCACCCACGTGCTGGGGGATCGCGGCGTGGTGGTCGAGCCCGAGCGCTTCGAGCAGCTTCTCGAGCGCAAGGAAGCCCGCTACCGCGAGATCGCCCACGCGCCGCGCATTCTGCCCGGTGCTGCGGAGATGATACGCGCCGCCTCCGCCCACTGGCCGCTGGCCATCGCGAGCGGTGCGCTGGGCCACGAGGTGCGGCCCGTACTCGAGCGCGCAGGGTTGCTCGATTGTTTTCCCGTCATCGTGACGGCGGAGATGGTGAGCCGCGGAAAGCCCGACCCCGAAAGTTTTCTGGCGGCTCTGGAGCGCATCGACGAGAGGGCTGCGGAGCCGATTCCGGCGGCCTCGTGCCTCGTGGTGGAAGATTCGGTGGCGGGCGTGCGCTCGGGCCGCGCCGCGGGAATGCGCACGCTCGCCGTCACGACGAGCTATCCCGCGGAGAAGCTCACGATGGCCGACCGCGTTGTGGATTCTCTTGAGGAGACGGTCGACCCGGGCGGTCTCGCCGTCTGGTTCGCCGCTCTGCCGGATGGAGAATGAGGCATGTCGATCCTGAAGGTCGCCCGCCTGGGCCACCCCGTTCTGCGCGAGGCCGCGCGCGAGCTGCCGCCCGCACAACGCACACACCCCGCCCTCGCGGGGCTGGTGGAGGACATGGTGCACACCATGGCGGAATACGCGGGCGTGGGGCTGGCCGCTCCCCAGGTGCACGAGAGCGTGCGGTTGTTCGTCATGCAGCCCGACCCCGAGGACGAGACCACCCTGCGCGTGGCCGTGAACCCCAAACTTACCCTCCTGGGGGTTGCGGACTGGGAGGGCTGGGAGGGGTGTCTCAGTATCCCCGACGTGCACGGCCTGGTGCCGCGCAGCACGAGTGTGCGCCTGGAGGCACTCGACGCGAACGGGCGGGCGTACGCGGAAGAATTCGAGGGCTTCGCCGCGCGCGTGTGCCAGCACGAGTACGACCATCTGGAGGGCATCGTTTTTATCGACCGAATGCGCGATTTCGCCTCCCTGTGCTTCGGCGAGGAATACCGCAGATACCACGCCCCCCGGCCAGAACCGCAGGAGTAGGGGGGGATTTCGTTTTCATGGTGTAGTGGGTGGAGACGCACTTGACGGACAAAACCGAAGAAATACTGTTAGAGGTTACGGACGACGCCCTCCTCGTAGCCAACAGTGGACGGCCCTTTTCTCATACCGGCGTGATCAGCGTCTGTGCATATCATCTCAGCGACAAGCAATCGACGAGCGATGTGGAGCGATATTCTTGCAGTGACGCCGAACTCGTCCGGAAGATTCGCGATATATGGATCAAGACTTACCTGGGCAACCCGAACCTTATTGTGGAAGATTCCTACAAGCAAGATGAAACCAAACGTGATTACGGGGGGCGGTTCGTCTGGGAGCTCTTGCAGAATGCCGACGATTCGATAGGGCAGGAGAGACAAGGTGTGGAACTCATCGGGTCAAAAGGACTGGGCTTCAAATCGGTGCTGGAAATCTCCGATGAACCAGAGGTTCATTCAGGCCCGTTTCATTTCCTATTTTCGCCCACCAGAACCCAAAAACTTCTGACCGAAAAAGGACTGCGCGCCGGCCCTCTTCCCTTGACCTTCCGCATCCCCCACGAGTGCGAGCCGGACCCGAAAACCTGCGAACTTCTCAAAGCAGGATATGCGACAGTCATTCGACTTCCGTTTCGGAACGAGGAAGCACGGGGCAAGGCGACTGAATCCTTGTGCGGTCTCTCTCCCCTGTTCCTGCTTCTCTCTCAGAGATTGTCTTGTGTGCATATCCGGACGCCGGAGGGAGAGACCATCTACGAGGCGACAAGGCGCAAAACGGGACCTTGCACGCACGATATTACTCTCTCCAGTCTTCGCCCGAACGGCTTCGAATCGACCGGGTGGAGACGATGGTGGGCCGAAAGCGAGCCGACTGTCGCAGGCAGGCTTTCTGTTGCCGTCTGCCTTCCGCTGAACGAAGCGGGCAAGGCCGTTCCGTATGGCAAGAGTGTTCCCTTTCACGTTTTCTTTCCGACTAATGAACAAAGCGGCGCGCGCGCCCTCGTCCATGCCTCGTTCGACCTCGAACAAAACCGCAAGCACGTCAGGCGTGGCGAACACGACGGCGACGTTCGGAAGTTGTTCGGTGAATTGTTCTGTAAGGTGCTCAAAGATGTTCCCGCGCGAACCGCCTTGGAGAGCTTCGGGGAAATCACGCCTGGAGAGGGCGATTCGCCGCTGGAGAGGCTCGGGCAAACGATTAGGGGCACGCTGAAAAAGACGCCTTTCGTTCGCGTCATAGGCGGCGGGCGGGCCACGCCTGGAGAAGTGAGGCTCTGGAAAGACAGGCTGGGATTCGTCTTGCGCGAAGACGTTCAGGAAGTGCGCGATGCGCGTCTGCTCGTACCTGAACTTCGTGATCTGGGGGATATTCTTGAGGACTTCTTCTGCGCACAAGAAGTTGAAGATGAGAAATACATCCGCCTGCTGCGCCATTGCCGCAATGATTCGCTTGAAGCGTGTCTGTCGAGTTCACTCGTTTTGGTTTTGGGCGGGCTGAAACGACTCGATCGGGAAGAGTGGCACCGCGAGGAGTTGCTCGAAGTTTTACGAAAAGTCGCTTGTTGGTGGGTGGAAACGGGATCGGCGCGAGCTCTCGATGGGCATATCCCGCTGTTGCGCGCTCGCCCGAAGGACTGGCCCAATTGGCTGCCTGCCGACGCGCTGCACCCGAAAATGCGCAAAATGCTGGAGCGACTGGAGAAATGGGACGGTAAACCGGATACCCAAGCTCTCTTTTCGGGGAGGCTGTTGCAGCAGAAGGGAGACTTTTTGCGCCACGTCCTTTTGCCCTTCGTCCAGAAGTGGGACGTCGGGCACTGGGAGGCCGATGGGTGGCGGGCCTTGCGTCAGGTTTTGTCCTGGGAGCGTCGTAGCACATTTGAGGACACATCGCCTTGGATCGAAGGGGCGAACGACCAAAGAGACCAAGTAGCAAAGTCGCTCTGCCTGCCGACCGACAAAGGTTGGTTGCCCGCCGGCGACTGCTACGCCGGCGAAGCCTGGGGCGGACCTGCGGTGTTCGACCGATTTTTCCGTGACGTCGAAGGGCGGGGTATCGTGTGCTCGCTCGATGAATGGCCTGAAATCATCCGGGGGGAGACCGACAAAGACGAGTGGAAGCCTCTGTTGCGGTGGGTGGGGGTGTCTTGGGAGCCGAAGGTCCGGCACCCGCACCCTTGTTTTCTTACACCAGATCACGATTTGCTGGATGGCTACAAGGAAGATTTGGGATATCGTAATTGGTCAAAACCTTGGGAACGTAATTGGGAAATCGAACATTTTCCTCAATGTGTAGAAAACGGTTCCAAGCCTGCCGACATGATCAAGATGATGCTCCCTTTGGCAGAAACAATGCAAAAACTTAAGGCAGTTTATTATTATCATGTTAAACGGAGGCGCGAAAATTTCGCATGCTACCAGTTGAAGCACGAGCAATGGCTGCCGTGTAGGCGGGCTCTGTTGTACGAGGGCGAACGCGCCGCTCCGAGTGAAGCCTTTCTGCCGGGCAAGGGTCTCGGCGGGTTGTTGCCCGAAGTCGATAAGACGGGCATCGACGATGAGGAATGGTACAAACACGTTCAGGGTGCACTTATAGATTTGGGTGTTCAGGAGAATTTGCCCAAAGACGCGGAGGGATTCCACGAATGGATGCGCAAACTCTCGCAAAAAGAGTATGACTCCGAGGCCTTGGAAAAAGCCGCCAAAGAACTTTACCGCCGATATTTAGGACTCGATGACTGCCAGGGAGCGTTCCCGCAAGACATTCACATCCCATGCTGGGGCGAGGAGGAGAATCTGACCTTTTCTCCGCCCGATGAGGTTTTTCACGTCGATCGGCCGTACCTCGACGAGGTGAGGCGAGAAATACTCCAAAAAGGATATAAGCTATTCATCATCCCACTTAGTGCGGGAGCTGCAGCGCCCGACCGGCTGGGCGTGCGCATTCTCTCTCAGGAACTCAGCGCCGAACCAAATTATGAATCGAAAGACGAGGAGGGTACCGAGCGTCTGCGCAAACGCTACGCCGAGCGGCGCGTGGGTCTGGGGCTCGCCGCAGACCTGAAAGAAGTCGATAAAACGCTCCCCGAGGGATTGTCTCTCTCCGCCGTGCGCGGTCTGCACCTGCAACTGAACGCCGACAATGGGGACGTGGCCAAGGTCGAGGTGCTTTCCTGGTTGTCGAAAGAAGAGGACACGTTGTTGATCAATCTCGACAAGAACGAGTGGAGAGCCCTGGGGAATGGTCTGGCTGTCAGCATAGCGAAGAAGGAAGACAAAGCGTCCCTCTTCGAGAACCTTCTGAGCGAAGACAAGGAAGATGAATATTTGGATCGCCTTCGACATGCGGGGGTGAGTGAAGACGACATAAGGCACGCCGAAACCACTTTTGCTCATGAGCCGGACGAAGAAAGAGTCGACTCCCCAAACTCAACCACTGGGGAACCGCCGGAAACTGGCCCTCCTCCGCAACCGATACCGAACGACGATGTACCTAGTGGGCAAACAACACATGTACCCCAGGGCACAGGCGCTCACGACGGAGGTGCCAGGGGTGTAGATAATGGGCAAACAACACGTGTATCGGAGCGTGGTGGTGGAATGCGCGGAAGCGAGCGGAGCGGGGGCGGTGTTACCTCTAACGGGATCCATCAGGCACCGAGCCCCGAATCTGGCCGTGCGGCGGAGGATTGGCTCCAGAAACAGTTGGAGACGGCATTCCCCAGCCGCGTGGAGAGGCATCATCGGGACGACAAAAACAGGGAGAGCGATTTTGTCATCAAGCGGGAGAAGGGCGAACTCCATATCGAAGTCAAGCACGCGGCCAAACGCCCCGGTACACTTTTTTGGTCGGGGCTCGAATATGAAAAAGCGCGCGATATGGAAGGAGCAACAGACAAGAGGTACGTCATGGCGCTCTTGTTTCCCGACGAAGAGCAGGGCTATGAGATTCGCTGGCTCTGGGATCCGCTGTATGGGTTGAAGGAGGCTGCGCGCGAAGTGCGTTGGGAAGGGGAAAGCAGCTATGAAGACATTCCTACGGATTCCTGGAACGTTACGGAGCGCAGACCCGCCAATGTACCCACGAAACGATACAATTTCCGCATCACATTAAAAGACGAGATGCTCGAAACCCTCGACCGGGATACCAAAGAACTGGAGGCATTGCGGCAAATGATGGCCGAGAGGTTTTGATGGTGCCCAAGGCCGGACTCGAACCGACACGGGGTTGCCCCCACTAGCCCCTCAAGCTAGCGTGTCTACCAGTTCCACCACTTGGGCACGAGGACCCGTGCGCTAAGCGTGCGGGCTACGGGCCTATATAGCGTCGCGGGCGGCGGGCTGTCAACGTCTCCGCCGGGAGCGGCGTCGTGCTAGCGGGCACTTGCGCGGGGGTTCACGGCGTCGCGCAGCCCCTCGCCGAAGAGGTTGAAGGCGAGCATGACGATGAGAATCGCGCACCCGGGGATGAAGGTGAGCCAGGGGGCGTCGAAGATGTATTTCTTGCCCTCGGAGAACACGTTGCCCCAGCTCGCCTGGGGCGGAGGCACGCCGAAGCCCAGAAAGCTCAGACTCGCCTCGGTGAGAATCGCCCCGGCGATGCCGATGGTCGCGGAGACGAGCACGGGGGCCAGGGCGTTGGGGACGAGATAGCGGAAGATGAGGAGGCTGTCGCTGCCGCCCGCCGCGCGCGCGGATTCCACAAAGGGCTGCTCGCGCAGCGAGAGCACCTCGGCGCGCACGAAGCGCGCCGGCCCCACCCAGCCGAGCAGCCCGATGACGAGCATGATAATCCAGATGTTGGGCGTCACGAGGGCGAGAATCGTGAGCAGCAAGAAGAACGAGGGAAAGGAGAGCTGCACGTCCACGACCGTCGTGTAGATGACGTCCACCCTGGGCAGGCGAAAGCGCGCCAGCCGGGCCGTGGGGTTCAGGCGCCGGTAGAGCAGGCCGCAGGCCGCCGCTCCCGCAAGAGCCAGCCACAGGTGGGCGCCGCGGCCCGGGTGGGCGAGGTAGAGCCCCGCGAGAAAGAGCGCGAAATACACTGCTCCCGCCCCGCACACCGCCCCCAGAGCCGCGCCGTCGCGCGCGTTTTCTTCGGCGTTTTTGCCCTGTGCCCCCCCGAAGGCGGCGAGTGCGAGCAGGCACGACGCACCGAGCAGGCACTCGCGCCAGCCGGGCGTGCGCACGCGCAGCCCGGCGTCGGAGACGAAGCCGCGGAATTCGAACGGCGCGAACCCCTCCAGGGCGAGTCCGAGCACGGCACCGAAGGCAAATCCTTCCAGAAACAGCCTCCGGCCCCCGCTGCGAAACGCGAGCCCCGCCCCTGCGCCCGCCGCACAGAAGATAAGCGGCAACAGCCCCGCCTCGTTCCACAGGCCATAGCCCGCAAGCCCCGCGCCCGCGAAGCCGAGCAGGGGCGTTCCGCTGGGCTTGAGTTCTCCGTAAAAACCCGCCATGCCGCCTATCGCCACCCCGAGCAGCGTGGCGATGCCCACCGCCACGAAGCCCACCGACATCGAGATGAACGTGCCCTCGAGCATGCGGGCGAACACGTCGCGCCCCAAATCGTCGGTGCCAAAGAGATAGACGCCCAGACGCGGGAGATTCTCCCGGGGGACGACGCCCGGCGTGGGTGCGGAAAGCGGCGCTTTCAGCTTGTCCGGCAGGCGCACGACGTTGGCGTCGAAAAGAGGTTCGCTCATCACCACGGAGTTGGCGAAGCCGAGCAGTGCGAGGGCGAAGAAAACCACCAGCACGGCGCCCCCGCCCATCGCCATGCGGTTGCGCCGCAGGTGGCGCCAGACGCGGCGCGCGGGCGTGAGCTCCTCGCCCATCTCCTCAAAGACGCCGCGCTCTTCGTTCACAGGCGAATCCTCGGGTCGACCACCACCAGCAAGACGTCGGAGATGAAGGTGCCCACGACGACGAGGATGGCCGACATGAAGTTCAGACTCAGGATGACGGGGTAGTCGCGCGCCAGCACGGCCTCAAAGCCCAGGCGGCCCATGCCCGGCCACGCGAAGATGTTCTCGATGATGACCGAGCCGCCGATCAGCCCCGGCAGGATAAGGCCGAACATGGTGACGAAGGGCAGGGCCGCGTTTCTCAGGGCGTGGACGTAATGAACGGTGTTCTCGTCCAGCCCCTTGGCGTGCGCCGTGCGGATGAAGTCCGAATCCACCACCTCTATCATCTGGCTGCGCACGTAGCGCGAGAGCACGGCGACTCCGCCGAGTGCGCCCACGAGGCTGGGCAGCACGAGATGCCAGACGCGGTCGTTGATGCGGAACAGGGGCGCTGCGTCGCCGTGGCCGAAGGTCTCGACCCCCAGAACGGAGACCTCCAGACCCGGCACGCGGTAGTCGGTGAAGGGGAGCGGAAACCCCTGGACGACGGCGATGATGAGGATGTAGGCGAGAAAGAAGCCGGGCGTGGAAATCATCAGGTAGCTCAGGAACGTGGTGGAGCGGTCGAAGAGCCCGTGGCGTCCGAGTGCGCCCGCGATGCCGAGCGGAAACGAGAGACACCACGTGATGATGGTGCCCACGATGAACAGCGGCAGGCTGATGAGGAAGCGCCTCCATATCTTGCCGAAGACGGGCTGGTTGTCCTTGAGGCTCCTGAGCTCGCCCGTGAAGAATTTTTTGTAGAAGCGCCAGTACTGGACGGGCAGCGGCTTGTCCAGGTCGAAGGCGGCGCGGTAGCGGGCGAGGTCTTCTTGCGTGAAGCGCGGGTTCAAGGGGTCGATCTGGCTCGGCTCGCCGGGGGCCAGATGGATGATCAGAAAGCTCACGACCGAGATGACGAAGAGCGTCGCGAGCTTGAACAGCGTCGTCCGCACGATGTAGGCGATCAATTTCTGCTCTCGAAACTGGGGACGCGGGGGAATTTTATCCACTCGTTGAAGTCGAACGAAAAGTTGCCCGTGATGGTGGGGCGGATTTTGCGCGGGCGCACGCCGCCGCTCCGGAGCCGTTGGGCAATGGCGATTTTGCGGTCGAGCAGCGCCGTCCACTTGCCGACGTAGAGGAACGTGTAGGGCTGGTCCGCCGCGATGACGCTGTGCAGGGCGTGTGCGTAGCGAATCTGTTTTTCGAGGTCGTATTCCTGGCGAATCTTGACTATCAGCTCATCCGCCTCAGGGTTTTTGTAGCCCACGAAGTTGAGCTGGCCCTTGCCCGTCTGGCTCGAATGCCAAATCTGGAAGAGGTCGGGGTCGAGGCCCATGCTCCAGCCGAGGATGACGGCGTCGAAGTTGTGCTGGTTGATGTGCTTTCTGATGAAGACGGCCCACTCGACCTGCGAGAAGGTAATCCGCACGCCGATGCGCTTCCATGCGTCCTGGACGACGGTGCCCACGGCGCGGCGAATCTCGTTGCCGTGGTTCGTCATCAGGTTGAAGGAGAGCGGCTTGCCGTCCTTGAAGAGCAGGCCGTCCTTTTTGCGGAACCCCGCCTCGTGGAGCAGGCGTTCCGCCCCTTTCGGGTCGTAGGGCAGGGGCGCGATGGAGCGGTTGTAGTGCCTGCTCTGCTTGACGAAGGGTCCCGTGATGTCCTCGGCCTGGCCGTTGAGCACGTAGCGGTGGATTTGGCGCGTGTTCACCGCCATGCCGAGTGCCTTGCGCACGCGCGCGTCGCGAAACGGCCGGCGCCGCATGTTGTAGCCGATGTAGGAGAAGCCGAACGACAGGCCCGAGAAGACCTGGAACCTCGGGTCCTTCGCGAGTCGCTCGACCTGGTGCGCGCCCGCCCCGTAGCGGTCCACGGTGCCCGCGTAGAAGGCTATCTCCTGGGTCAGGGGGTCGGGCAGGATTCTGTAGACGTATTCGTGGTACTCGGGCGGGCCGTCCCAGTAGTCGGGGTTGCGCACGAGGCGAATCAGTTCGTCCGAGCGCCACTCGCCGAACACGAACGCTCCCGTGCCGACGGGATTTCTGTTAAACGCGCTGTCGCGCAGGGAGAACGCCGCGGGGTCTTTGCCCGCGCGCCGGGCTTCTTGTGCGAGTTTTTTCGCGTTCAGCAGGTGTTCGGGCAGCATCCCCATGCTCCAGGTGCCGAAGGCGGGGGAATAGAGCCGCTTGTAGACGATGCGGACGGTGAACCTGTCGGGCGTCTCGACGCGCTTCACCGGTTCGAAGTCCGACGTGCGGGGCGAGAGGTTGCGGGGATTCAGGATGGCCTCGTAGGTGAAGCGCACGTCGCCCGCGTCGAATTCGTGGCCGTCGTGGAAGCGCACGCCGCGCCGGAGCTCGAAGGTGATGACGGGGTTGTGCTCGGTGAGCAGAACACGCCCGAGTGCTTGTGCGCGCTGGGCAGGGGGCAGCGCGGCATCGACGTAAGGCCCCGGGTCGGTGGCGATGCCGCCTGCGCCCAGCCATTTGCGCAGGTGCGCGAAGAGGTTTTGATCCACCTCGCCCAGTGTGAGTTGCACGCGTGCGGGGTAGGCCACGCGCACGACGGCGCGCCCGGGCCGCCCCTTGCCCCCGGGCGGCGGCGTACGGATGGATATCTTCTGCGCGGCGGCGGGCACGACTTGCGCTTTTTGCACGTTTTTAAGCCAGGCGGGCCCATTCGCCAGGCGCGCCTGCTCGATGCGCGCGGCGAGGGCCGCAGCCCCCGGACCCTCGGGGTGGGGCACGAAGAACGCCTCTTCGTGAATTGTCCACGCGGTGGCCAGACGGCCCCGGTAGGAGAGGTCGCGATCCCTGTCGATGAGCCCGTCGAACACCTTGTCGACGATGTCGCCGCTCGACGTGTCGGCGTGCAGGATGGGGTTCAGGATTTGCGCGTCGCCGATAGAGCCCGCGATGAACTGGCGCAGGCGCGCGTCGCCGCCCCTGGTTTGCTCGGAGAACGTGGGCACCCAGAAGTAGGATTGCGCGAGCACCGCGGTGATCAGCAGGGGCAGAAGCAGCAGGAGACGCTTGATCGCCATCGTCGTCGGCCCTCGGAGTACGCCCTATTTCTTCTCCGGGGCGGGAGTCTGCGTCTGCACGGGTGCGGCGGGCACTATCGAGATGCCCTGGTTCGCGTTGTGCGAGCCGATGTAGGTGAGCAGAAGCGAGGTCACCATGAACAGGAGGGCGGCCCCCGTGGTGACCTTGCTCAAAAAGTTCACCGGTCCGCGCGAGCCGAATACCGTGTCGCTCGAGCCGCCGAAGGCCGCACCGATGCCGCCTCCCTTGCCCGCCTGGAGGAGAACGGAGAGCACCAGGCAAATCGCCACGGCCACGTGCAGGATGGTCAGGACTATGGTCATCTTCTCACTCTTTCGTCGCTTGCGCGCCGCTTGTCCGCGCGGCGCGGATGATGTCCAAAAAATCCGCGGCGTTCAGGCTTGCTCCGCCGATGAGGCCGCCGTCGATGTCGGGTTGTGCGAACAGCGCGGCGGCGTTGTCCGGTTTCACGCTTCCACCGTAGAGGATACGTGTTTCGCGCGCGCATTCCAAGCCGTAGGCCGCCGCAAGCCGCTCGCGGATATAGGCGTGCACCTCCTGGGCCTGCTCGGGCGTGGCGGTGAGGCCCGTGCCGATGGCCCACACGGGCTCGTATGCGAGCACCATCCCGCCCGGAGGCGGTGCGGAAAACGCACCCCCTATGGAGAGTTCCACCTGGTGTGCGATGCGCGCGAGGGTCTCACCCGCCCGCCGTGTGGAAAACGGCTCTCCCAGGCACACGATGGGCACCAGCCCGCCCGCCGCCGCCGCCGCGGCCTTGCGGGCGACGATGCCGTCTCCCTCACCCATCGTCTCGCGGCGTTCGCTGTGGCCCACGATGACGTGGGTCGCGCCTGCGTCGCGCAGCATCGAGACGCTCACCTCCCCCGTGTGGGCTCCCTCCGCCTGGTGGGAGCAGTTCTGCCCGGCGACGCCGATTGCGCTCTCCGCCACCTCCTCCGCCACGGCGGGCAGAGCGAGATGGGGCGGGCCGAGGAGCACGTCCACGCCCGAGAGGTCGTCGCCCGCCTCGGCCACCGCGCGGGCGAGTGCGCGGGCTTGGGGAATCGTCTTGTTCATCTTCCAGTTGCCGGCCACCAGGGCGCGCCGCATCGGGGAATCCTCTTCAGGAGCGTCAGGCCTTGTCGGTCAGACAGGCCAGCCCGGGCAACTCCTTGCCCTCGAGCAGTTCCAGGAAGGCGCCGCCGCCCGTGCTGATGTAGGAAATGCGGCGCGACTCGCCCGCCGCGTGAACGGCCACGTCCGTGTCGCCGCCGCCCACTATCGTCAGGGCGTAGGAGTTCGCCACGTGGTTCACCATGGCGTAGGTGCCGCGCGAGAAGGCATCCACCTCGAACACGCCCATCGGGCCGTTCCAGATGATGGTCTTCGCGTCCTGGATGACCTCGCCGAACAGGGTGGTGCTCGCAGGTCCGATGTCGAGGGCGTACCAGTCCTCGGGCACCTCCTGGGCGGGCACGACCTTGGTTTCGGCGGACGCCTCGAACTTGTCGGCTATCACGTAGTCGCTGGGAAGGTAGAACTTCACCTCCAGCTCCTGGGCTTTGCGCATGATGGAGCGCGCCGTCTCCACCATGTGCTCCTCCACCAGGCTGTTGCCCATCCCGAAGCCCAGTGCGCGGTGGAAGGTACCCGCCATGCCGCCTCCGATGATGACCTTGTCCATTTTGGGCAGGATGCGCTCGATGATGCCGATTTTCGAACTCGCCTTCGCTCCGCCGAGAATCGCCACCACGGGGCGCATCGGGTTGTTCACGGCTCCGCTCAGGTAGCTCACCTCCTTGATCATCAAGAAGCCCGCGACGGCGGGGTGGAGGAACCTGGTGATGGCGGACATCGAAGCATGATTGCGGTGGGCGTTCCCGAAGGCGTCGCCGATGTAGATGTCGGCCAGCGCGGCGAGTCCACGGGCGAATTTCTCGTCGTTTTTCTCCTCGCCGGGGTGGAAGCGCAGGTTTTCGAGCAACAAAACCTCGCCGGGCCGCATTTTCTCTACGTGGCCCTTCGTCTCCGCTCCCGCGTCGGCGGGCAACAGGGGGCACTTCTTGTCCAGGAGGCGCGCGAGACGCTTCGCCACGGGCGCCAGCGAACTTTTGGGGTCCGCCTTGCCCCTCGGCCTGCCCAGGTGAGAGCCGATGACGACGCACGCCCCCTCGTCGAGGAGGTAGTTGATGGTGGGCAGGGCCGCGCGGATGCGCGTGTCGTCGGTGATGTGGCCCTGATCGTCGAGCGGCACGTTGAAGTCCACGCGCAAGAATACGCGCTTCCCCGCTACGTCGACGTCCTCTACACCGAGCTTCTGGTCGCCGTTTTCGAGCGCGCTCGTAATCGTTCCCATCACTCCGCTCCTAGAGCGCGGCGCCCACTTTCTTGATGAGGTCCACCATGCGGCACGAAAAACCCCACTCGTTGTCGTACCAGGAGATGACCTTCACCATTTTCTTGTCCAGCACCTTGGTAGAGAGGCCGTCCACGGTCGAGGACGCGGGGTTCCCGAGATAGTCGATCGACACGAGGGGGTCGTCGGTGTAGTCGAGAATTCCCTTGAGCGGGCCGTTCGCGGCCTCGCGCAGGGCGTCGTTCACCTGCTCGGCGGTAACGTCGCCCTCCACCTCGGCCACCAGATCGACGACCGAGACGTCCTGGGTGGGTACGCGAATCGCCATGCCGTCGAGCTTGCCGTTCAACTCGGGGAGCACCAGCCCCACCGCCTTCGCCGCCCCCGTGGAGGTGGGGATCATGCTCACCGCCGCCGCGCGCGCGCGGCGCAGGTCCGAGTGGGGGAGGTCGAGTATTTTCTGGTCGTTCGTGTAGGCGTGGGTGGTGGTCATCAATCCGTGCTTGATCGTGAATTTCTCGTGGAGAACCTTGGCCACGGGCGCCAGGCAGTTCGTCGTGCAGCTCGCGTTCGAGATGATGTGGTGCGAGGCGTCGTCGTACTTGTCGTCGTTCACGCCCAGCACGATGGTGATGTCCTCATCCGTCGCCGGTGCCGAGATGATGACCTTCTTCGCACCCGCTTCGAGGTGTTTTTGCGCGTCGGGGCGCTTGGTGAAAATGCCCGTGCTCTCGACGGCCACCTGCACGCCCAGCTCCCCCCAGGGCAGGTTCGCCGGGTCGCGCTCGGAGAGCACCCGGATGGACTTGCCGTTCACCCGTATCTCTGCGTCGCCGACTTCGACCTCGCCCTGAAAGCGTCCGTGAACGGAGTCGAACTTGAGCAGGTGGGCGAGGGTTTTCGGGTCGGTCAAATCGTTGACGGCGAGGAATTCGACCTCCGGGTCCTCAAGACCCGCACGGAAGAGATTTCGTCCAATTCTGCCAAAACCGTTGATGCCGACTGTGATCGCCATTCTTAAGCGCTCTCCATCAAAGGACGTGGTGGATGAAAACGTCTTGCGCCTCGGGTTCGACCGCCGTTCGTGCGGGGCTGATTCTAACCGATACGCGAGGCCGCTCCAAGTGCGTTTTGTCGTCTTGTCCGCGCGCGGGGCCGGGCGGCGTCATTTCCTCCGCTTGCGGGTGGCGGCCTCGTCGATTTCGAGCGCCTCTCCCAGCACGACGCCGTAGAGCGATTCCGCTGCTTCTCTCGACACGAAGCCGCGCAGCACGTCGCTGCGCACGGCCTGGGGGTCGCGCTTCATCGGGTCGCCCCATCCGCCTCCGCCGGGGGTGGCGACGCGAATCGCGTCCCCGCGCGAGAACGTGGTAGATGCCCCCACGGCGGGCGGAAGCGCGCTCTGCCCGTTCGCGCAGTGGCGTATCTCGTAGGGTTTGCCCGCCGATGCGCCCGCCCCGCCCGCGGGTCCCTCCTGCGCGTTGCCCGCCACGCTCGCGAGGGTGCCGTCTATGAGCACGCGGTATTGCCGATAAACGCCCATTCCGCCCCGGTGCACGCCCGCGCCGCCTGAGTCCTCGGCCAGCCCCATCGCCTCCACCCGCACCGGATAGCGCGCCTCCATCACCTCGACGGGCATTCCGCCCGCCCCGCCGAGAGGAGGCACGGCGGACGCCCCGTCCGCCCCCGCCCGCGCGCCTCCGCCCGCGCCCAGGGCTTCGCGCAGGAGGTGGAAGGCGCCCCCCTCGTCGCAGCCCCAGAGGCTCAGCGTGCGCAGGTTGTCGAAGCCCGCGGGCGTGCGTCCGCCCGAGGCTTCCTGGAGCGCCGCGCCGAACGCCGTGAGCACTTTGCCGAGGGTGAGCGCGCGCAGACCCGTCGGCGCGGGGAAGCGGGGGGTGAGAATGGTTCCCGGCTCCGGCAGTTGTACGTCGAACGCCCGCAAGGCGCCGTCGTTCAGGGGCAGCACGCTTGCGTCCTCGGCCAGGTGGAGCAGCATCGGCGCGAGCAGGCGGCCGAGGAGTTGCGCACCCTCTCCCTCGAGGGGGCAGTTTATCGGCCCCTGCGCCTGGGGGGCGGCGTCCAGGGCGACGGCGAGGGAGTCGCCGCGCCGCGCGAGGGTGAGGGCGATTTCGTAGGGCCCGCCCACGCCGTCGGACTCCACGGCCGTGCGCACGGTGTGGTCCTGCTCGGGGAGTTGCGCGATCAGCTGCTCGCGAAACGCACGCTCGCACTCCGCGAGCAAATCGGCAAAGCACGCCGAGAGGTTCTCCGCTCCGTAGCGCCGCGTCAGCTCCTTGAGGCGCGCAGCGCCTATGCGCAGCGCGCCGAGCTGGGTATCGAGGTCGTCGCCCAGGTGGTGGGCTCCCCTGCTGTTTCTGAGGAGCAGGGTTTTTACGTCCTCCACCGTCTCCTCGCCCCGCGCGATCCGCACGGGCGGAACCAGCACGCCCTCGTGGTAGCTCTCCCGCGCGCCGATGCTCGACCCTCCGGGAAGCGCGCCGCCCAGGTCGTCGTGGCGTCCGCGAATTTGTAAAAAGGCGACGAGCGCGCCCTCTGCGAACAGCGGCCGCGTGAGACACAACTCGGGGGCTTCTCCCAGACCCGAAGGGGGAACGTAGGGGTCGTTGTGCACGAAGACGTCGCCCTCCGCCATTTCGGGGTGGGCGCTTAGGACGGGGGCAGGCCCCGAGGCGAGAACCCGCCCGGTCAGGGCGCGCCCGAAGCGGTCGAACAGGCAGACGGAAAAATCGCCCGCGTCGCGCAACGCGGGGCTGCGCCAGATGCGCGCGAGGAGGTCTTCCACCTCCTCTTCGATCGCGCGCAGCGCGCCCGCGAGAATTTCGCTCACCACGGGGTTTGCGTTCATTCTATCTTCGCC
The DNA here is from genome assembly GCA_965221655.1 of bacterium. Taxonomy (GTDB): domain Bacteria; phylum UBA8248; class UBA8248; order UBA8248; family UBA8248; genus Bin107. Next base: position 332,306 of record OZ244906.1, read on the forward strand.
CCCACGCCGTGGTCGCCCGTCGGGCGGCCCGCGCGCTCTGTGCGCTCGAACACCTCGGCGCGCGAGCGCACCACGAGGTTTCCGTATCTGTCCACCCGGGCTTCCTGGCGGGGGAATATGACCGTGGTGCTGCCGAAGCTCTCGACGATGGCCGGCCCGGGTATGTAGTTCCCCTCCAGCAAGCGCTCGCGGTAGTAGACGGGCGTGTCGTGAAACCCGCCCAGCTCCCGGAACCACACGAGGCGCGCGCCCTTGTAGGCTTCCTCAGGGCTCTCGCCGCCCGCGGGAATCAGGGGCAGGTTGGGCGGCTCCGTCATCCCGATGCCCGTCACCCGCAGGTGGACGATCTCCACCGGGCGGCTGCCCTTGTGGTTGTAGGCGTAGCGGCGGCGGTAGAGGAGGTGAAAGCGCTCGAACGCCTCGGCCAGCGCGGGCGGGGTGAGGTAGCCGCCGGGCACGTCGACCTCTATCTCGGTGGCCTCTCCCTGGTAGCGCATCTCGGCGGTGCGCTGCATCATCCGCCTGTGGGCGGGCACGCCCTCTTCGTCCAGCCCCCGCGCGGCCTCGGCCTCGAGCCCGGCGTAGGCGTCGCCCAGGGCTTCGAGCCGGAGGTCTTCTTCGGATTGATAGTGGGCCGCCGCGTGGTCGTTCACCAAATCGACCACCTCGAGGCCGAACGCACTCGTCATGCCTGCGAAGGGCGGCACGACGACGGTGTCGATTTCGAGCAGCTCGGCCACCAGCCCCGCCGTGAGCGGCCCGGAGCCGCCGAAGGCCATGAGGCCGAAGTTTTTGGGCGAAATCCCCCGCTGCACCGTCGCGCGCCGCACGGCGTGGGTCTGGTTCCAGGCGGCGATTTCCACGACGCCCGCCGCCATCTCGTAGAGGTCCATGTCGAACTGGCGCGCGAGCTCCCGCATGGCCTTCATGGCGAGGGCTTTGTTGAGCTTTACCTCCCCTCCCGCCAGATGCAGGGGGCTGCGGGCTAACAGGAGGTTCGCGTCGGTGAGGGTGGGTTCCTCCCCCCCCTTGCCGTAGCATATCGGCCCCGGGTCCGCGCCCGCGCTCCGGGGGCCGACGCGGAGCCTGCCCTCCGCACTGCGCCAGGCGATGGAGCCGCCCCCTGTGCCGATGGTGACGACGTCTATCATCGGCATCCGCAGGTGAAACTCGTCCAGCCGGTGGTGGGTGGCGCGCTTGGCCTCGCCGCCCTCAATCACGGCGATGTCGGTCGAGGTGCCGCCCCCGTCGAGCGTGATGAGCTGCTCGTGGCCGGAGAGTTTGCCGAGATAGGCGGCGGAAAGGGCGCCTGCGGCCGGGCCGGAAAGCACGGTGCCTATCGGCCTTCTGGCGATCTCAGGCGCGGTCGAGACCCCTCCGTTGCTCTTCATGACGAGAAAGGGCACGTCGCCGAGCTTTTTCTCTATCTTTTCCGCACTGCTTTCGAGATACGCCTTGATGCGCGGCTTGATGCACGCATCGAGCAGGGTGGTGACGGCGCGCTCGTATTCGCCGGGCTCGGGTATCACCTCGCTCGATATGCTCACGAAGCACTCCGGATACTCTTGCGCGAAGGCGTCGCGCACCATGCGCTCGTGGGCCGGGTTGGCGTAGGCGTGCAGCAGGCACACGCCCACCGAGCCGATGCCCCGCTCCCGGAACCACCCGGCGAGTGCGAGCGCATCCTCCTCCTCAAGGGGAGCCAACACCTCGCCCGAGGCGGCAATGCGCTCTTGCGCCTCTCTGATGCGTTCGGGCGGAGCGAGCGCCGCGCGCGGACCGCGCAGCAGGGAGGCGGCGTAGTGGGGGCGTTCGCCGTCGTTCGCCCGGCCAATTTCCAGAAGGTGGCGAAACCCTTGGGTGACGACGAAGCCCAAATCCTCGAAGCGGCGCTCGAGAATCGCGTTCGTCGCCACCGTCGTGCCGTGGAACACGCCGTTCACGAGAGAGGGGCGGGTTCTGGTTTCGGCGAGTAGTTTTTCGATTCCCTGGAGCAGACCCGCACTGAAGTCCGCCGGCGTCGTCGGCGTCTTGGTGGTGAACACCTCGCCGGTGTCCGAGCGCACGCCGACCACGTCGGTGAACGTGCCGCCTGTGTCGATGCCGATGCGCAGTCCGCGTTTCGGGGCCATGGCGAGGAATTCCGGCTAGCGCGTGAAGAGAAACGCGGCCAGGGCGGCGCAGGCCAGCCCGGCCGCCTTGGCGGGTGTAAAGCCCTCGCCGAGAAAGAGTGCGGCCATCACCGCCGTAATGCCCGGGTAGAGGGCCGAGAGGGCGACCACGCCCGCCGTTTGTCCTTGCGCCTTGGAGAGTGCCAAGGCCAGAAAAATCATCCCCAGCAGGGTGGCCACCGTGGCGGCTGCGGGCAGCCACAGGTCGCCGCGCATCGGCGGCATGGGGAAGCGCCCGCTCACGACGGCGAGCGCGACGAGGAGCGCGGTGACGACGCCCATGCCCATCAGGTGGGGCATGGCGCCCAGGCGCTCCTGGCCGAGCTTCATGAAGAATCCCCAAAAGCCGAAACACACCACGCAAGCGAGCGTGAAGCTCAGTGCGGTCGCGTTCATCGTCTTCTCCTGAGGAAAGGAAGCGTTCCCCCCCGGCGGGGAGTTTTTGGGCGAATCGCCGCAGGGCGGCTTTATACAGCAATATAGGGAGGAGGAAAAGACACAGGCTCGCCCGCGCGCGCAAGCGGCGGCCCGCGCGGCCCCGCCGCCTGGGCGGAGGCGCTTCGCATTCGCGCCCGCGTTTTGGTAGATTCGCGCCTGGATGGGGAGACCATCGGCCCCCCCGGACGTCCCGAGGGAGAGATTCGGTGCAGATAACGCCGCGCGTGCACAACCTTTGGCTGGAATTCGAAATCGAAACGCCCGCCGGTGCGCGCATCCCCCGGTTCGTCACCTCCTGTTTGCTCGTCGGCGAGACGCTTACCCTCATCGATACGGGCGTGGCTTCCACCGTGCCCGCCGTATTCGCCTACGTAGAGTCCATCGGCAGAAGGCCCGAGGAGATCGCCCACGTCTTGCTGACCCACGCGCATTTCGACCACATCGGCGGCAACGGGCTGATAGCCGAGCGCGCGAACCCCGTGTTTTTGGGGCCCGAAGCCGAGCGCGCGATGATTGAGGATCTCGACCACCAGAACAGGGTGCGCCCGGTGGGCAAGATGCGCGAGGCCGTCTCGGGTCCCGTGCGGCTCGGCGGCTTTCTCGCCGGGGGCGATGAGCTCTCGCCCGGCGGCGTGGCCGTGCGCGTGCTGCACACGCCCGGGCATTCAGAGGGCAGCCTCTCTTTCTTTTTGCCCGAGGAGGGCGTGCTCATTTCGGGCGACGTGCTGCCCGAGCCGGGCACGCTGCCGATCTACGAGAGTGTTGAGGCGACGCTTGCGAGCATCGAGAAACTAAGGGCCGTGCGCGGGGTGGAGGCGCTCCTCTCCGCCATGAGCCGCAAGGTCTCGCGGGGTGCCGGGGTTCTCGCCCACCTGAAGAGCGGGGCGAACTATGTAGGGGAAATAGACGCCCTCGTGCGCGAAGCCCTGGCGCAAAAAGGCAGTGCGCTCACCCCGAAGGAGGCAGCGGCTTACGCCTTCGAGCGGCTGGGGCTGCCTGCCGCGGGGTTGATACCCATCGTCGAGCGCAGCTTCTCAGCCCATCTCGCGGAGGGGCCGATAGGGTAGGGCAGTTTCCCGAAAGCGGGGCGCATCGCACGAACGCATTCCCCTCCCGACACCAAAAGGAGCACGGCCTTGGGTCTGCATCTGTATACCGAGAGCTTCGAGGCGCCGCTCGGCCGCCGCGGCGCGGACGACGCCTGGCGCGCGGGAGGCGCTCTGCTTGATAACGCGCAGGCGTGCGCAGAGGCGATTGCGCACCACCAGGGCGGCGTGTCCGCACCCCATTTCGCCACCGAGCGACCCGACCTGGACGGCATGGAGGCCATGCTCGCCTTTGCCGAGGGCAAAGAGCACGTCGTCGTCATCGGAAACGGCGGGTCGATACGAAACGTCTGGGCACTCTACCGCGCACTCTCCGAAAAAGGCTTTGCGAAAAAACTCCACCTGCTCGACGGAACGGACGTGAGCGGGCTGCTCGGCGAGCTCCTGCGGACAGAAGGCGCGCTGCGCCCCGAAAATACCCTGCTCGTTCCCGTGAGCAAGTCGGGCGAGACCGAAAACGTCATTCAGGAGACGGCGCTGCTGCTCGCGCGCGGCTACCCGGCGGTGGCGATTACCTCGCCGGGGCAGAGCAAGCTGGCCGCGATGATCGCGGCGGAGAACCTCGCCTCCTTCCCGCACCCCGACCTGGTGGGCGGGCGCTTCACCGCGGGCCAGAACAACGCGCTGCTGCCCCTCGCCATGCTGGAGGGGCACACCGGGACGGCGCGCGCGATAGACGCCGCTTTCGCCGCCGCGCACGCGATGCTCGGCCCCGACCGCCCCGCGCGCGAGAACATGGCCAAACACCTCGCCCTCGCCCTGTGGCAGGCGGAGCGGGCGGGCTATACGGAGGTGTTCATGCCCGTCTACGCCAAGGCGCTCTCGGGTGCGGGGGAACTCGTCGTCCAGCTGGTGCACGAGAGTTATTGCAAGGCGGGCCGCGGGCAGACGATTTTGTGGGCCGAAGCCCCCGAGAGCCAGCACCACACGAACCAGAGATATTTCGGCGGCCGGGAGAACGTGGTGGGCGTCTCGCTGTGCGTCGGCGGCTTTGGGCAGGATGCGGACCTGGCGGGCGGGGTGAGCTGTGCGGAGTTTCTCGCACTCGAGCACGCGGGCGTCGTGCAAGAGGCCGAGCGCAGGCGCACCCCCCACATGGTGCTCACGCTGGATTCCTTGTCCGTCGCCGACGCGTGCCGCCTGATAGCACTCTGGCAGTGGGCCGCGGTATACGGCGGTCTGCTGCGCGAGGTGAACCCCTTCGATCAGCCCGCCGTGGAGGGGAGCAAGCAGGCCACGCTCGCGATGTTCGAGAATTTTGGCGCGCAGACGCGCGCAGACCTCGCCCGCTTCGTGCGCGGCGCCTCCCGCACCCTCTAGGGTGCAGTCTCGCCCGGCACGCTCTTAGGCAGGAACGAAGCGCCGCCCCTCAGGGTGAGGAGGCGGCTTCTTTTTCCGCCCTGGGCGGCAGGCCGAGCACGCGCGCGGGGTTTACGTGCAGCATGGTTTCGATTTCGGCGGGCGTGATTCCGTTTTCCAGCATGAGCTGCACGAACACGCGCAGACCCTCCCAGGGCGTCGCGTTGTGGAGTTGGCCCAGGTCGGTCGAGAGAATCGTGCGTTCGGCTCCGACCGCCTTCACCATTTTGGCTTGCTCCTTGACGGATATGGGCGGGGCGTTCTCGTCCGTCGGGTAGGCCCCCCAGTGGGTGAAGCAGAAGATCGCCAGATGCTCGATGAGGGCGCCCATTTCGGCGAACTCGACTTGTTCGTCGATCGATGCGTCCACAATGTATTCGGGGTGCTGCACGATGATGTGCTCCACGCCTTCTTCTTTCGCCAGCGGAATCAGGGCGCGCACCTCCTCCACGCTCAGGTGGCCCGTGCTCAGGCAGATGCCCGCCTCGGCGATGAGCTTGCAGATGGTGCGCACCTCGGGGAGGATTTTCGTGCGCGCCTCGTCCGCGAAGATGGTGAGGCCCTTCTCTTCGAGCTTCACGCCCTCCACCTGCTTCATGCCGGGGAAGTGGGGTGCACCCAGCTTCTCCAGGTGATTCAGCGCACTGATGGTGGGCATCCACACCATCTTCGCCCCCATCTTGATGGCGGTGTCCACCGCAAAGGGGTTCAGCCCGCCCACCGGGCTGTTGAGCGCGATGCCTCCGTAGATTTCGATGATGTCGCCCACCGCCTCGCGCACGATGGGAATCCGCCCCGAGGTGTCGCCGTGGTGAATCTTGAACACCACCCCGCGCATCCCCACCGAGGCCGCTCCGCGTGCGCACTCTATGTGGTCGCACACGCGCGGGAACAGGCTGGGCGATGCGTGAATGTGGGTGTCTATCGCGCCGTGCAGCAGCCGTTGGTCTTCTCTCATGCTCGCTCTCTCCGGGGTTGCGTGTGGAATCGGTGCTCCAAGGCTACAAAAACGCCCGCCCGCGGGCAACGCGCCGCCCCCTTTCGCCCGCGCGGGCGTTGGGCTATCGTATGCCGAAACACATGCGCGATCATGAAATTTTCGGGGAGAGGAGCACGTCCGGATGAAGATAGGCTACGTCGTTGCGACGCCTGACGTTACAACCCCCCTCATGCCCGCGGTGCGCGGTGCGTTCGGGGAGAATCTCGCGTTCTTGAAGGAGCTGGGTTTTGACGGCGTCGAACTCGCGGTGCGCGACGCGAGTGCTCTGGACCACGAGGAGCTGGCCCGCGTGCTAGAGGAATCAGCTCTAGAAGTCTCGCTCGTCGGCACCGCGCCCATTTCGTATCAGGACGAAATCGAGCTTTGCCACCCCGACCCCGATGCGCGCGCGCAGGCTCTCGCCCGCCTTTTCGGCCACGTCGACTTTGCAAGCGCGCTGGGCTGTCCGGTGAACATCGGCCGCTTCCGGGGGAACCTGCTCGAAGGCGAGCGCCGTGCGGAGTCCGAAGCCTGGATGTGGGACGCCCTGCGCGCCGGTGCCGATCGCGCCGGCGAGCGCGGCATCCGCATGCTGTTCGAGCCGCACCACCGCTTCAACACGAACTTCGTGCGCTCGACGCAGGAGGGTCTTGCGTTTCTTGAGGAAATGAACCACGAGGCGGTGGGCCTGCTCATCGACACCTTCCACATGAACATCGAGGACGCCTCGTTCGCGGGTTCGATTCGCGAGGCGGGCGCGCGCATCGACTACTTCCACGTCGCCGACAACACGCGCACCTATCCCGGCTCGGGCCACATACCCTTCGACGAGGTTATCGCAGCGCTCAAGGAGGTGGGCTACGCGGGCTATCTATCGGCCCAGCTCGCCCAAAAGCCCGACTTTCAGACGGCGGCGACCAAGACGATGGAATACTTGCGGGCGCGCCTGTGAAGCGAGAGGAGAGGAGATGATGGAACAATTCGGGCTCGCCGGCCGCGTCGCGCTCGTTACGGGAGGCACGTCGGGCATTGGCCTGGCGATAGCCGGGGCGCTGGCCGGAGCCGGTGCGCGCGTCGTGGTGTCGGGCCGCTCGCGCGAGCGAGGCGCGGCGGCTCTGGCGGCTCTCGAGGAGAGGGGCCTCACGGCGGAGTTTCGGCCCTGCGACTTAGCGGACGCGGAGGCGGTCTCCGACCTCGCGCGCGAGACGGCGGCGCGCCTGGACGGACTCCACGTTGTGGTGAACAGCGCTGCGCTGAACGTCGTCAAGCCCGCTCTGGACCACACGCCCGCCGACGTGGACGCCCTGCTGGCGGCCAACGTGCGCGGAGCGTTCGTGTGCGCGCAGGCCGCCGCGCGGGAGATGATCGCACGCGGCACAGGGGGGAAGATTCTCTTGCTCTCCTCCATGCTCGCCGAGCGCGCGGTGCCGAACCAGTCTGTCTACATCGCCACCAAGGGCGCGCTGGTCTCGCTCGTGCGCGCACTCGCCCTCGAGTGGGCGCCCCACGGCATTCAGGTGAACGCCCTGGGGCCGCAGCTTACGCGCACGCCGATGACGGAGGGTTTGTTCGCCGATCCCGAGAAGATGCGGGCCGTCGTCGCGCACACGCCCGCGGGCCGCGCGGGCGCGCCTGAGGACGTAACGGGCGCTGCGCTGTTCTTGTGTTCCGCCGCTTCGGACTTCATGACGGGCAGACACATCGTCGTGGACGGAGGGCGCACCGCCGCGGGGTGATTTTCGGGCCGTGCGGGCAACCATTCCGTGCACGAAACCGGGCGCATCTCCCGCGCGCCCGGTCCGCGTTTCTCTTCACCTTCAGGCTTGTGCGCTGACCTCCGGGGCTATTCCCCCTCCTTCGGCGGAATGAGGGGCAGGAGCAGGTAGGGGTCGCGCCCGCCGCCCGCGTGCAGGGTAACCCTGTTGTCGAAGACCGCGGGCGGCCTGTCGTCGGGGTCGTTGTGCGTCATGCCGCCCGTGCCGCGCGTGGAATAGTGAAACTGCTTGGCGAACTCGTTGGGTTCGCCGGTGTATTCGTAGTCCTTCCCCCGAATGGTGAGCGCCACCCGCCAGCCGACGGGCACGACGATGCACGAGGTTACGATCTCCACGTCGCACTCATAGATTTCGCCGGGCGTGAGCAGCTCGGCCTTGTCGTGGGGGTGGTAGGGCCGGTAGAAGGTGCTCTTCTCGGGCACGAGGGCGCGGTGGGACGCGCGCAGCCAGCCGTTGGCGATGGGCGTGTGCGGATCGGTAGAACCCATGAAGGTGAGCTCGCGCCCCTCGGGGTCGAACACGCGCACGATGAGGAACAGGTCGGCGTCCTCGCTCGAGGAGGAAACGAAGAGTTTGGACGCCATGGGGCCGGTAATCTCGGTTTCCTCCTCCATCGGGGGCATCCAGAAGGTGACGCCCTCCCCCAGCCCCGCGTATTCCAGACGCCTCTCCTCCGCAACGGGTTCGCGCACGAGGGCCTCGTTTTCGAGGTCGAGGTAGAACTTTGTCCACTGCGTGCGCGCGAGGGGCCACTCGTTCTCATCGCGCAGGACGAACTTCGGCCCCGGGTGGCGGACGTTCAGCGTCACGCGCGGGGTCTTCTCCCAGCCGTTGTCCTCGTCTTTGAGAAAGTGGTCGAAGAAGCGCTTTTGCAGCGCCAGCCCGTAGGCGCTTGAGAACAGCGACCAGTGTGAATCGCCGTGCGCTTCGAGCCACTTCTGCTCGGAGGGCGACTCGATGAAGCCGTTAAAATTCCCCCGCGGGTGGATGCCCTGCCCACCCCAGTTGGCGCAGGTGAGGAGCGGCAGGTTCACCTTCGAGAGGTCGGCGGAGCGATCGCGGTGCCACTGGTCGTCGAAGGGGTGTTGTTTGAGCTCTTCAAAGGCGTTGACGCGGTTGCGCGCGAGCTCTTCTTCGGTGAGCGTAATCGGCCCGGCGATGGACTCTCCCGTGACGGGGTGCTTGCGCGCGTTCTCCCCGCGTCCGTACTGGACGTTCATCACCTGAATCTTCGACCACTGCTCGGTGAACTGGCTCAGGATGCCGCCGTGGTAGCCCGAATCCCGATAAGTGTCGTTGCCGCCCTCCCACGGGATGATGGCCGCGAGGTGGGGGGGTGCGAGCCCTGCGACGCGCCACTGGTTGCGCGCGTAGTAGGAGATGCCCAGCATCCCGACCTTGCCGTTGCTCCACTCCTGCACGCCCGCCCACTCGATGCACTGGTAGAGGTCCTCGATCTCGCGTGGAGAGTTGGGCTCCATGAAGCCGGGCGACCAGCCCGCTCCGCGCGAATCCACGCGCACACAGACGTAGCCGTGGGGAATCCAGCACTCCGGGTCGGTAACCTCCCAGTTCTGGTACTTGTTGGTGGACATCTCCAGAATTTCGGGATAATCCGCCACCATCTTGTTCCACTGGTGGTGGTAGCCCTCCTGGTAGGCCACCCCCTTGGCGTAGATGCCGTAGGTGAGGATGACGGGGTAGCGCCCCTCCTCGATGGGCCGGAACACGTCGGCGCGCAGCACGAGGCCGTCGTCCACCTCGATGGGCTGGTGCCAGGTGATGCGCATTCCGTCGCGATCCTCGGTGCGCGCGTTGACTTGCGGAGCCTCGCTCATGCGAATTTCCCCTTCATCGAACGTGGAGACGAACCCTCACCCCTGGGGTGCGGGCTAGACGCTTACGGATTCGCCCGGTGCGAGGGCGAGTATCTCGGTCGAGAGCCCCCGCGCGGCGACTTCTTCGGCAAACTGCGCCGGCGTGCCCGTGAGCGGCGGGAAGGTCGAATGGTGGATGGGCACCACCCGCTTCGCACCCAGCAGCTCGACGGCGAGGGCGGCCTCGCGCGGGTCCATCGTGAAGCGGCTGCCGATGGGCAGAAGGCACAGGTCGGGCGCGTAGAGCTCGGCGATAATCTTCATGTCGCCGAACACGGCGGTGTCGCCCGCGTGGTAGACGCTCTTGCCGTCCTCGAAGGTGAGCACCAGACCCGCGGCCTCGCCCGCGTAGGTGCCCGGAGCGTCGTAGCTCGAACTGTGCATGGCGTGGGTGAGTGTTACGGCGATGCCGCCGAAGTCCACCGTGCCGCCCTTGCCCATCGCGCCGGCGTGCTCTTCCGCAAAGCCATCCGCACCCGCGATGAGGTTCACCAACTCGTAGGGGCCCGCCACCGGGCACCCGCCCTGGCCGTAGACGGCCATGACGCCCGCCACGTGGTCGAAGTGCCCGTGGGTCAGGGCGATGAGGTCAGCCCGGCGGGGGCTTTGGTGCTCCTCGGGGCAGCTCGGGTTCCCCTCGAGCCAGGGGTCGATGTAGAAGGTCTTGCCCGCGTCGGTCTGCCCGACGAACGTGGAATGTCCCAGAAACGTCAACGTCGCGCCCATGATTTTCCTCCGTGTGGGTGTGCGCCGCAAAGCGTTTCGTTCGCGGCGGTGGTTTGTGTTCCAATGGTCTGGCGTCGCATGTCGGTGTTCGCCGCATTATAGTCCCGAAAACCGCTCGGCGAAACACATCGCGGGCGTGGGCGCGGCGCGGGCGTTTCCGCGCCGCCGGGGGCAGGGGAGAGAACAAGCACCGTGCGCACAAGGCCTATGCGGAGAGACGATCTCGAAGCAGTGCTCGCCATCGAGCGCGCCTCCTTTCCGCTCCCCTGGTCGCGGGAGGCTTTTTTGCGCGAGATGTGCGAGATCGACAACTCCCACCTCGTGGTCGTGGAAGAAGAGGGCGGCGATGCGCCTCTCGCCTACGCCTGCTGGTGGGAGGTGGTGGATGAGTGCCACGTCACGAACTTTGCCGTTGCGCCCGCCCACAGACGCCGGGGGGTCGGTGAATTCTTGCTGGAGAGCATTCTCGAGGACGCCCGGCGTCTCGGGGTGGTGCGCGCCACGCTTGAGGTGCGCATGGGCAACGCGGCGGCTATCGCACTGTATGAGAAATGGGGCTTTACAGCGGCGGCCATGCGCCCGCGCTACTATCCGGACAACCGGGAGGACGCCCTCGTCATGTGGAAAGAAAAAATCTGAAAACCACACCATGACAATCATCCCCGCGTATAGTAGGCTGGGCCGCTATCTGCCCGGTTCCCCTCGGAGAAGAGCAAGGGGAGTGCACGATGGCCTTCACCGTACCGGACATCTTCATCGCCGTTCTCGTAGTGATTTTCGTCATTCGCGGCTACGCGCGCGGATGGCTGCGCGAGATTTTCTCTCTGGCGGCTATCGGCGTCGGCATCGTCGCAGCCGCGCAGTATGACGATTTGGGCGGCGTATACGCCAGAATATTCCTGGGGGACGCGGCGTGGATACAGGCGGCCGTGGCCCCGGGCGTCTTTCTCGCGGCGTGGGTGGCCTCGCTGTTCGTCGTTCGCATCCTTTTCGGCCTACTGTCGAAGGGCGACCCTCCGCCGCACGCAAGGCTCGTCGGCGCGGTGGTGGGGTGCTTCAAGGGTGCGCTGTTCGCCGCTATCCTCCTGATCGGCATCGAAACCTATGCACCCGCCTATCCCCTTGGCGGAGACGGGGAGAAGTTCCTGCCCTACGTGCGCGAGTTGAGCACGCGCATCCGAAGCCTCGATTTGATGGAGATGGGCCGCAGCCTCGGCGCCATCGGCGAGACGCTCGGCACCTTGCGCGAGGGCTCGGGCGCCGACGGGCAGAGCGCAGCCCCCGCGCCAGAGAGTGCGGAGCAGCCCCCGCCCGAACCCGGTAGATAGGGAGGGGTGACCTGCGCGTCACCTTTGTTTTTCGCGTGGAAACCTCCCCGGGCGTGTGTCGGCCTTTCTCCGTCGTTTGAAACCCCAGGGGCTACCGAAACAACGCGATGCACCGCATCTCGATGTGGGTGGACTGAATAGAAGAAAGTGCCAACTCTGCCATTTATACATATCATGCGAAGTTTCAGGCTAATCTTGAGAGATATTGGAGAAAATCTGTGTCGATGATTGAGATCCAGGATACGCCGTATTCCTATGAAGAATCTTTGCTTGGAGAACTGGAAGGATTGTCAGACAGAGTGAAGAACATGCGAACCGCAGGAGAGTTATTGCCGGAGGTTCTGCACAGAATTCGGAAATTCTTCAGAAACAAGAATATCTATCACTCGAATGCGATTGAAGGAAACTTGCTGGATATTGGAGAAACCCGTCAGGTTGTCGAGTTGGGCCTCACTATTACAGGGAAACCGCTGAAAGACCAAGCAGAAGCACGCAATCTGTCGGATGCTCTGGACCTGCTGGAAGAATTGGCCAAAGACGCGAGTCAACCGATTACAGAGGCGGATATCCGCCAGATACACCTTTTGGTACTGCAAGGCATTGATGACGGAGCTGGCACCTACAGAAGCGTTCCAGTCGAAATCAGCGGCTCTGGCTTCCCGCCGCCAGGGCCGGAATCCGTTGCCGCTCAAATGCAGGAGTTTGCGAATTGGTTTAAGGATGCGAGCGTGCCGAGTGAAGAAACGTTTGCCGGTGTTGACGGACTTGTTGTCGCGGCTGTGGCACACACCTGGTTCGTAAGCATTCATCCGTTTATAGATGGCAACGGACGTGTGGCGCGTTTGCTCATGAACCTGGTTCTCATGAGGCACGGTTTCCCAATAGCGATAATCTCCAAGGAAGATCGCCTTCGGTATTACGATGCTTTGGAAGAGTCGCAAGGGTCAGACTTAACCCCTTTTACCGCTCTCCTCGTCGAGTGTATCGAAGAAAGTCTTGAAGAATACGAAGATGCCGCTCGGGAACAACAGCAACACATGGAATGGGTGCAATCATTGGCGGCTCGGTTTACCCAGCCGGAAAGAACGCGCGCGCAAAACGAATATGAGGTTTGGCGAAATGCAATGGAGCTTTTGAAAAGTTACTTTAAGCAAATTGCGGACAATCTCAATGAAACTGCGGACTTTGGGGAAGTCTTTTTTAGGGATTTCGGAAACCTTGAGTTCGAAAAATACTGGAGCTTGAGGAACGGAGAGTCTGCAAAGCGAACGTGGTTCTTTCGGGTCGATTTCTGGCGTGGGGAGAAGTCTGCCCGCTACCTCCTTTTTTTCGGATTTCGTAGCCGGTCTTTACGTGAGCATTGTTATGTCACTCTCCACGTGGCACGAGAATATCCACCGATGTCCTATCAGTATGAACGTCTCGACAAAATTACTGCACCCAATGTTCCGGATCTGGTAGAAATCGGATACGATATATCTACAGAGCAATTTGTCGTGCGGAACAGAAATGATCATGTGGCTTCTGGTCGGATCGAGAAATTCGGCAAGCAGTTCTTCGATGACATCGTGAACAAGCATTTCAGGACGTGACGCCCCCCCTCACCCCTCGGAGTTCACGAGGTAGATGCCTGCGGAGATGAGCACCGCGCCGCCGAGCATGAGGAGCGTGAGCGGCTCGGCGAGCAGCAGTGCGCTCAGGAAGACGCCGAACACCGGCGTCAAGAACATGAACGCGCTCACGCGGCCCGCCGGGTAGTCCGTCAGCAGCCACAGCCAGGGGATCATCGCCAGACCCGTGCCGATAAGGCCGTTGTAGCCCACGCCCGTGAGCACGTTCGCATCCGTCAAATCCGGCCATGGCTCGCCCAAAAACGTGGAGACCACGAAGAAGGGGGGCACGGCGAGCAGCTGCGTCCAGGCCGTGATTCTGAAGGCGTCGAAACTTCTGAGCTTCGTTTTCAGAAAAATGGACTGCACCGCCCAGAGCACCGCGGCGAGGATGACGACGGCGTCCCCGAACCAGGTGGAGCCGCCCGAGGAGGAGAGTTTGTCGCCGAAGAGGAACACCATGCCCAGGCTCGCACCCGCAAAGCCGGCCACGGCGCGTATGCCCACGCGCTCGTGGGGCAGAATCCAGGCGGCGAGGGCCGTCAGGAACAGGGGCTGGGCGTAGAGGAACAGCGAGGCGCGCCCGGCGGTGGTGTGGTCCACGCCGTGGTAGTAGGTCAAGAACATGAGGTTGTGCAGGCAGGCGTTGATCCAGAAGTCGCGGCTCTCCCGCCCGCCGAGGGGGTTGGGCGGTGCGGCGGGCATCCCCCGCAGGAGCATGATGCCGAACACGCTCACCGCCGATATCGCCGCCCGCAGCCACAGGAACGTGAAGGGCTCCACCCCGCGCAGGCCGATCTTGGCCGCCGGAAAGCTCAGCCCCCACAGGAACGTGACGGCGAAAATGAGCACGAAAAACCGCAAATCTCTCGTTCCTTCGTCGAATCCGCCTCCTGGGGGGAGGCGGCAAAGCGGTTGGGCGGGCCACGCTGCGGAATCATCTCCCGCGCGCGGGCCGCGCACCGCTATGAGGTGTCTTCTTTTTCTTCCGGTTCTTCTTCTTCCTTTCTCGGGAACGGCTCGAGCGTTTTCAGGTCGACTTTTTCCTCCAGCTCGTCGTGGCAGGCGTCGCAGCGCGGCTGGGCCGTCGCCGCCACGATGAAGCCCTTCGCCCTGTCGCCGCCCGTGCGGTGGCCGTTGTGGCACTGCACGCAATTCGCCTTGAGGTCGTCGTGCTCGACGATGGCGTGAAAGGCGTCGTCGGACATCTCGAGCAGGCGCTCTTCGTTATGACACTTCGTGCAGTCCTTGTCCGCGATGGGGTGGAACACGCGCGAGGGCTGCTCGTAGTCGCCGATGATGAACTTGTACAAATCCTTGCTCGCCAGAAACGTCGTGCGAATCATGCCGTCGATGCCTTCTTCCCCGTGGCAGGAGATGCACCGCACCGCGCCTGCGCTCTTGTGCCACCCGCCCAGCGTCCTCGCGTGCTGTTTTGCGCGCGCGCCGTCGTCGAGATAGTCCTGGTGGTCCTGTAAATGACAGACCGTGCAAAACGGGTCGTAGGATTCCACGGCGCGGGTGGCGTACAACCCGCCGACGCCCGCCAGGGGCGAGAGGAGGACGAGGAGAATCGCCCATTTCCACCACTGCCCGCTTCGCATCCGGCTCCTCCCGCGCGTTCGGGGCCGACGCCCGCATCGTCTGGCGCGTCCGGCAAATCGTCTTCCGCATTATAGCGCGATTTGCTAGGATGGGCCGCCGTAAGGAGGATTCCACAGGTGGCCAGAACGAGATTCAGTGCCAGGCGCCGTCGTCCGGGCGCGAGAAAAACTCCCGCGGCGGCTCCCGCGCCCTCGGGCGAGAGTGCGAAAGAGATAGCCGCGCGGCTCAAATCCTCAGCGCGCGTGGGCCGAAGCGCGCAGGATTACAGGCGCAAGTCGCTCGAAATCCACGGATGGTTCTGTGCGAAGTGCGGGCGGGATTTCGACGAGAACAACCTCCACCTCCTGACGGTTCACCACAAAGACGGCAACCACGGGAACAACCCGCCTGACGGCAGCAACTGGGAGAATCTTTGCGCGGACTGCCATGAGGACGAACACTCCCGCGACATGCTGGGCCGCTACCTGAGCGAAGGCCGCTGAAGGCCGCACATGATACTCACCACCAAACCCTCCGCCGCGCGGGGGGCGACGGGCGTTCCGGGCTCGAAATCTCACTCCATCCGCGCCGTTGCGTTCGCGGCACTCGCCGCAGGCGAGAGCACGATACGAAACGCTCTGGATTCCGAGGACGGCCGTGCGGCGGCGCGCGTCTACCAGGGGCTGGGCGCGGTTGTGGAGAAGAGCGCGGAGTGCTGGCGCGTGGCGGGTTTTGGTGCGAAGCCCCATGCGCCCCCAGGCGTGCTCGACGTAGGCAACTCGGGCACCACGTGCCGGCTGGCGCTCGGCACCGCCGCGCTCACCCACGCGGGCGAGGCGCGCTTCGACGGCGACGCGCAGACGAGAAAGCGTCCCATGGGGCCGCTGCTCGAAGCCCTCGCCAACCTGGGGGCGCGGACGCGCGGGAGCGGTGGCGGCCTGCTGCCCGTCTCGGTGGGCGGCCCCTGGCGCGGGGGACGGACGGAAGTAGACGGTTCGACCAGCCAGTTCACCTCCTCCTTGCTGCTCAACGCTCCTTTCGGCGAGGGGGAGAGTATTGTCGAACCCCTCTCTCTCAACGAGCGCCCCTACGTCGAGATGACGCTTTGGTGGCTCGACCGCTTGGGGCTGCGCTACGAGCGCGAGGGCTACGCCAGGTTCGCGGTGCCGGGCGGGCAGAGCCTCCAGGGTTTTGAGGTGGAGGTGCCCGCCGACTGGAGTTCCGCCGCTTTTCTGGTGGCGGCGGGGGCCTTGCCGGGCGGCGACGTGACCCTCTCGGGTCTGGACTTGCGCGACCCCCAGGGGGATAAGGAGATTCTGCGCTTTGTGGAGGAGATGGGCGCGCGGGTGTGCACCGGGGAGGCGGGCATCCGCATAAGCGCGCAGGCGTTGCGCGGCGGGGAATTCGACCTGAACGCCACGCCCGACCTCTTGCCCGTCATGGCCGTGCTGGGTGCTTTCGCCGAGGGGGAGACGCGGTTGGTGAACGTGCCCCAGGCGCGCATCAAGGAGACGGACAGAATCGCCGCCATGCGCGCGGTCATCGAGGCTTTGGGAGGAGAGGCGCGCGAGCTGGCCGACGGGCTCATCGTGCGGGGCGGGGGACTCCGGGGCGGGGCCGCGCACGGCTTTGCCGATCACCGCGTCGTCATGTCCGCCGCCGTGGCGGGACTCGCCGCGCGCGAGGGAACCTCGGTCGACACGGCCGAGGCGATGGCGGTAACCTTTCCTGATTTTTGCGCGCACATGAGCGCGCTGGGCGCCAAAGTGCAGACGAGGGATGCGGCCGATGCCGATATATGAATACGAGTGCAGAGCGTGCGGCTTCGTCTCCGGCCACCTGGTGATGAAGCCCGCCGATGAAAAGAAGCTCACCTGCCGCTCCTGCGGTGCGCGCAGGCTCAAAAAGATCATGTCGCGCTTCTCGGCCCACCAGACGGAAGCCCAGCGCCTCGATGCGTTCGACCCCGCGCAGCCCCAGGGAGAATCGTTCTACAAAGACGATCGCAACATCGGGCTCTGGGCGCAAAAGCGCGCCCGGCAGATGGGCGTGGACCTGGGCGACTCGTTCGGCGAAATCCTGGAGAAGGGCCGCTCGAAGAAGATTCTCGACAACCTGTGAGGACGCCCCCTTGAACCACGAAACCCCGATGAGCGAGGCGCTGCGCGCCGAGGCCGAACCGCTCTGGGAGAAGATTCACGCGCATCCCTTCGTGCGGGGCATCGGCGAGGGCACGCTGCCGCTCGATCAGTTTCGCTTCTACATGTGCCAAGACTACGTGTTTCTCAGGGAATACGGGCGCGTCATCGCCCTGGCGGTCGTCAAGGCGCCGCGCCTCGCGGAGATGGGGCGCTTCGCCGACCTCTTAAACGCCACGCTCAACACCGAGATGGAACTCCACCGGGGCTTCGCCGCCAAATTCGGCATATCGGCCGAGGAGCTCGAGGCGACGCGGCCCGCCCCCACCTGCAAGGCGTATACGGATTTTCTGCTGGAGGCGGCCTGGTCGGGCACGTTCGGAGAGGTTGCCGCCGCCATGCTGCCGTGTCAGTGGGACTACGCCATCATCGGCAGCCTGTTGGCGCAGCGGGGCATTCCCGAAGAGGCACCCCTTCACGCGGAGTGGATTCGCACCTACGCATCTCCTGAGTTTGCGGACCTCGCGGCCTGGCTGCGCGAGATGCTCGACGCCGCGGCCGCCGTGGCCGGCCCCGCCGAGCGCGAGAGAATGCGGGCGCACTTCCTCACGGGCACGCGCTATGAATACCTCTTCTGGGAGATGAGCCGCACCCTGGAGGAGTGGCCTCTCTAGCCGTCCGCGGAGAACCTGCGTGACCCCCAGAACCCGCAAGCAGCTCGAAAACCCCACCCGGTGCACCTGGGCCGAGGGCGACGCCTTGATGGAAAAATACCACGACGAGGAGTGGGGCTTTCCCGTCGAGAGCGACGCCGGGCATTTCGAGTGCTTGAGTCTCGAGGTCTTTCAGGCGGGGCTTTCCTGGCGCACCATCCTGCACAAGCGCGCGGCATTCCGAAAAGCGTTCGCGGGCTTCGCGCCTGAGCGCGTCGCGCGCTTCACCGAGGCGGACGTGGCGCGCATCCTCCAAAACCCGGGCGTGGTGCGCAACCGCAAGAAGATAGAGGCGACCATCGAGAACGCGAAGCGCTTCCTCGCCATTGCGCAAGAACACGGCGGCTTTGCGCGCTGGCTCGCCTCCCTGCCGGAGGACTTGGCCTCGCTGCAAAAGATATTGCGCGCCGAATTCTCCTTCATGGGCCCCAAGATCGCCGAAGCCTACCTCGAGAGCGTGGGCAAGATACCCCCGCCCCACGAAGCGCACTGCTTCAGGGTAAGGGGGTAGGGGGGGCTTACGCTTCTGCGCCTTTCAGGCAATGCGGGCAGAGTTCGCGAACGGGGACGCCCAGGGAAGTGATGAATTTGGCGTGTTCGCGCCAATCCGAATCAGTGGCGTTCAGGACACAGCCGTTGCTGGCCTTGGCGACGGCGAGAAACTTGCGGTCGTTCACGTCAAGATCGTTCGGGGGTAGGTTCGCGAATCCACCCTCTTCATCCGGCGTTTTCTTAACGGATACGCGGCGAACGTTCATATCGGAATGCTCGCGGTCGTGCAGGAACTTGAAGAACACATCCCCCACGCCAGGCTGTCCGGCATGACTGCAATAGAGCTCATACTCTTCCATGATGAGGCCGGATTGATCGAGCAGGACGATTTGTTTCGCTATTGCTTTTTCTATGGCCTCGATGCAGGAGATCTCGCAGGCGCGATCCGCTGGGGTTTTGTCTCTCCCGTTCGCCACAATGAGAACGTTCGTGTCGACGACGACTCTTTCCCTCATTGCCCGGTTGTAGTCTTCCGCTTAAGAGCGGCCTTTCTGGTAGCCGTAATTTCCCCCATGTCGTCGCCGAAGAAGTTTTCGGGCCAGTTCGTAATCTCTCCGAATAAGGTCAGCCCTAAGTCCGCTAGGTGCGCTTTGCCCTCTTTTTGCGAGACGAAGTAGAGCTTCACCATGTCTGCCGCGATGGTTTCTTCCGCCACGCGCCTCTGGAAGCGGCGCAAGATGTGCTCGCTGTGGCTTTCGACGATGACTTGCAAGTCGCGCGCCTCGGCGATGCCGATAATGGCGTCAGCCAGCCCACTTTGCACCTTGGGGTGCAAGTGAATTTCGGGCTGCTCGAGAATGACCGTGGAGCCTTTCGGCACGTAGTTCAAGAGAACAATGGCGGGCAGAACCTGGGAGACGCCGAAGCCCACGTCCGTCAGGAAGACTTCACGGCTTCCCCTGTCTACCGAGACCTTGGCTTGATAGATATTGGAGCCTTCCTTGAGTTCTACGACTGAGAAGGAATGGATGAGGCCCATTTCCTTGAGCCGCCTTGCGATGGCTTCTTGAAAGGATAGTTTTCTGCCCCGTTTCGCCATCTGATAGTCTTTGCCGTCTTCTGATGCGGCAAGAATGGCGTTAATCGTCGATTCGCCGCGTACTCCTACGTCCGAGGGTCTGGCGCCGCTCCAGTTGTATTCGCGGCGCGGATAGTCTCTGAGCGGGCCGAGATAGAAGATGTTGTCCATCAACTTTCCGTATTCCACTTCCAAGAAGCCTAGGAGATCGGCATTCTGGTAGTAGGTTTTTGCCTGGTCGGGGAAAAGATGGGTCTTTATAGGGCCGGGCAGTGTCCAGGGTCTGCCTCGATTTCTCAGAAACTCGAAATCCGAATTTCCGTCTTGTTTTGCCTTGAGGTCATAACTGCTTTCGCTGCCGGGTTTCGGTTCGATTCCGAACGTCATGCCTCCAACTGTGTATCTGATGAAGTGGGTCTTCAAAGACGTGGAGTCTTTGGGCATTGCCACTGCCGATCCCGTTGAAAATTCTTTGGAAGCTACCAAAAAATCACTTCGCCTCTTTGCGGTATCCTGAAGCCTGATCTCTTTCTCCGCATCCCAGCACAATCGCCATTCGAGCTTCCGTTCCGTCTCTTTTTGGTGGATGACTTCACCAAAACTGCCCAAATTGACGAGCTTGCCGAATTCCCCGAAATCGAGAACCAGATTCCGGTCGGGGTTGTTCTTCGTTTCCTTGAGCATGAGGAGAAACTGAATCAGGCTGCTTTTGCCCGAGCTGTTGGTTCCGAACAGGCCCGTAATCCTCGCTCCCAAGGCGATGTCGAGCTCACGCCACGCTTTGAAATTCTTGAGGTTGATATGCCTGATCATCGCGCGATCTCCGGGACGAACGAGGGCCCGATTTAATCTGCTCTCGATGCGCACACGTTATCCGCTTAGCCCAAACTCCCCCGCAATATATTCCACCCCCAATCCCCCGTCAAAAACGCGGGCTA
Source organism: bacterium (assembly GCA_965221655.1). GTDB lineage: Bacteria > UBA8248 > UBA8248 > UBA8248 > UBA8248 > Bin107. The sequence continues at coordinate 352,618 of OZ244906.1, forward strand.
GCCCCTCTCCTCCCCGAAGTCGTAGAGCGCCATCGCGTTGTCGCGCATGATGCGCGTGCGCAGCGCCTCGTCCATGCGGGCGGGCAGGGCGTGGAGGGGCGAGTCGAAATCCCAGTGCGGGTAGTCGGTGGCGAACAGGAGGATTTCCGCGGCGCGCACCATCTCGAATATCTGGAGCAGGTGGGCGTCCTCCTCGGGTTCCTCGATGGGCTGGCTCGTCACACGGAAGTGCTCGAAAAAGTATTCGCTCGGCAGTTTCTTGAGCCAGGGCACCTCCGCGCGCATCCCCCGATAATTCTTGTCGAGGCGCCACAGCAGGCCGGGAATCCACGAAACGCCGCCCTCCATGAGCACGACCCGCAGCTTGGGGAACAACTCGAACACGCCCTCGCAGATAAAGCTCGCCACGTGGGTCATGAAACACTGGCTCATGGCCGTGTGCCACTCGATGTAGTAGGTGGGCCAGCCCGAGGCCGTGGGCGGCGGCGCGTTGCCCGCTCCTGAGCCGCCGAAATGGATGCCGATGGGCAGCCCGCGCTCCTCGGCCGCCGCGTAGATGGGGTGGTACTTGCGCTGGCCGTAAGGAGCGTGCGAACCCGCCGGGAAGAGGACCTGCACCATGTCGGCGCGCGGGCCCACGCGCTCGATTTCGGCCACGGCGTGGCGCGGGTCCTGGTGGGAGACGGTGATGGCCCCGCGCAGGCGCGCGTCCTTCTCGAGCCAGTGCTCGATGGTCCAGTCGTTGTGCGCGCGGGCGAGGGCTGCGCCGAACTCGGGAATCCCCATGAAGGAGACGTTGTAGTACACCCCGTTCAGAATGGCGTAGCGCACCCCGTAGGGTTCGAGCACTTGTTCGCGCAACATGGCGAGGCTCGAGCCTGCGGGGCCGCCCCCGGGTGGTATGGCGTCGGCCCGCACGCCGCCGCCCGCCGTCTTGGGGTAGGGGGCGTTGGGGAGTTTCGTGTAATCGGTCTCCTCCACGTAGTTGCGCCAGACGGCGGGCAGGTAGGGGAGCAGCGCATCCAGTGCGGGGAGTGCGTGGTGGACGTCGGCATCCACCATGCCGAGGCGCGTAATCGAGCTCTTCGGCGTTATGGTTGCGGCACTTGGCGTGGTTTCGGCGGTATCCACAATCACATTCCTCCCGAATCGAACGAGACCCCGGCCCGCAACCGAAAAGGGGCGTCAGGGAATCAACAGACGAATCGACCCGCCCAGCGCGATGCTGAGCACGCACAGGTTGAATGTACGCCCGCTGAGCCTGTCCTGCACCCAGGCGCCGGTTCTGAGCCCCAGCCATAGCACGGGCAGACCAACGATGCTCGCCCAGAAGGTGTCCGCCGTAACGACGGCCACCTGCCAGTAGGCGACGACCTTGATGGGGTTCATCACCGAGTAGAGAATCCATATCGTGCTCACGAGGGTGCGTTTTTCCAGCTTCTGGCTGATGAGAACCGGCGTCAGGAAAATCGCCCCGCTGTTGGCGAGCGAGGAGCACAGCCCGCTCATGACACCAAAGCCCGCCCCCTGCCAGGTGGGCAGGGGCGGAATCTCGAAGGCCCTGCCCCGCACCTCGACGATGGTCTGGTAAAGAGCGAGCGAGAGGCAGATAACGCCGATGAGCATCTTGAGCGCGCTCCCCGGCAGCCAGGTGAGGAGCCAGACGCCGCAGGCGATGCCCATAACGATGCCCGGGGCGAAGATGAGCACGTAGCGAAAGTTCCACTTCCCCCACAGGTCGGGGGCCGCCCCCAGCCCCGCCCAGCAACTCAGCAGCGCGATGAGGCCGAGCGAGAACGAGGGCGAGAACGCGAAGATGAGAAACGGCGTGATGGTCAGCCCCACGCCCGCCCCGAACGTGCGCACCAAAAAGCCGTTGCAAAACGCGGCCGCGAGCACGAAGGTCCACTCAAAGGGCGAGAACGCGGGCATCACGCACCCGGCTCCAGCAAAAGGCGCAGGGCCGTTACGAGGGAAAGAAGCAAGAAGCCGTAGGTGAACCCTTTTTGCGGAATGACGGCGAGCGTGCGCTTGCCGCACCAACTGCCTCCCCACGCGAGGGGGAAGGCCAGAAAGCCCGCCGCGAGCATCGGCGTCTCGACGACTCCGCCGAACCACAGCGAGGCGACCTTGACGGGGTTCACCCAGAACCACGTGCCGAGAATGCTTGCCACCACCGCCGTCTTGGAAAGTCCCTGGCTGATGAAGAACAGGCTCAGGACGAGTCCCCCCGAGTGGAACATGGCGCTCACGATTCCGCCCCCGACGCCGATTCCCACCCCGAGCGAAGGGCTGATGGGCGGAGGGCGCATCTCTCCAAGCGCCTCACGCCACATAAGCAGGGCGGCGAAGACGATGCAGGCGATGCCGATGCCCTTGCGCAGCCAGTAGTCCGGCAAGTTCACCAGGGCGTAGACCCCGGCGGCGACGCCCACGTAGAAGCCGGGCACCAGCCAGCGCAGAAAGCGGCCCTCCCACTGCTTCCAGAACATGGGGAGGGCGAAGAAGTCGGTCACCCACATGACGACCGCCACGATGCCGATGATGAAGCGCGTCGGCCAAAAGATTATCATGACGGGGACGAGGAAGATGCCGATCCCCGAGCTGAATGTGGTTTTGAGAAAACCAACGAAAAAGGCGGCGATTCCGACCGCGAGCAGTTCGTGTGCCGAGTATTCCAAGGCGTCCCCTGTGGTCCGGATGCGAGGCGATGGCGCAAGAGTAGCGATTCGCCGGGCCGGGAACAAGCGCGTCCGCACGTTTCGGGCGTGATTTCATGCCGCTCGCCCCGCACGCGGCGGGGGGTCTGGGGGCGCGGGGCGAAAAAGCCTTTGTTGATCTTCTACGGAATTGTTGGGATCATGCGTCTCATGCTGCATCGGGCGAATTGCATCCTCCGCTTGGGACGTGCTTCCCCTCGGGGTGGAGGCGCACCTTGCGGAAACACCATGCGAAAGAGGGGGAGCGTGCGATGAAAGCGTTGAGAACCGTCCTCGTCGTCTTCTTGTTGGTGGCCTGGGTGGCCATACCCGCGCCTGCAGTCCATGCGGCCAAGGTGAAGTTCACCCTGGGCACGACGAACAGCCCCAAGGAATTCAGCGTGCGGGCCATGCAGCGCTGGGCCGACGCCATGCGCGCCCGTTCGGGCGGTGCGCTCGACATGCAAATTATTTCGGGCGGCGCTCTGGGCGGCGACAAGCAGTTGCTCCAGCAGCTGGGGACGAACGAAATTCAGCTGCACGTGGCGGGTCCCGTCGTGGTGCACCACCTCGTCAAGGAATACCAGTGCATGGAGGCGGAGTTCGTCTACAAGGACGGGCAGCACGGCCTCAGGGCGTGGAACGGGCCGCTCGGCCGGGAGGTGAGTTCCGTCCTGGAGAAGAAGCACGGCATCCGCATCGTCGGCGTGGGCCACAGGGGTGCGCGGCACCTTACCTCAAAGGTGCCCGTCAAAGAGCCCGCCGACATGAAGGGCATCAAGGTCCGCATCACCAACAAGCTGCGCCAGCGCGTGTTCAAGGCGTTTGGCGCGAATCCCGTGCCGATGTCCTTCAAAGAGCTCTACGGAGCGTTGCAGACGGGTGCTGTGGCCGCGCAGGAGAATCCGCTGGGCACCATCTACGGGTCGAACTTCTACGAGGTGCAGAACTACCTGAACCTGACGGGCCACGTGTGGAGCTACTTCGTCGTTTCGGCCAACAACGGGTTCTACAAGGGGCTTGCCCCCGCGCACCGCAAGATTTTCGACGAGGAGGCGAAGAAGGCCATCGACTGGATGACGGACGCCGTCTGGAAGTCGTTCGCCGACGTCGAGGCCAAGCTCAAGGCCAAGGGGATGAAGGTCGTCAGGCCCAACGTGGCGGCTTTTAAGAAAATTGCCGCGCCCATCGTGCAGCAGTTCGCCAAGGAGCGGTGTCGTCCCGGGTTGCTGGACGACGTCGCCAAGCACGCGAAGTAGCAAACACAAACGTCTGCCGGAGGTCGGCCCGCCCCGTGCGTGAGGCTGGGCACGGGGTGCGGGTCGGCTCTTTCTGCCTGCGCACGCGGGGGATTTGCGTTTCATGGCCGCACAATTCTTTACCTCGACGCTTCTGGGGGCGCACCGCCTCGTCACGGTCCTCGCCCTGGTCGGTTTTTGCGGAATGCTGCTTTCGACCTGGGCACAGATTTTCTTTCGCAAGATGGCGATCTCCGTCGACTGGACAGAGGAGCTCGCACGCATCCTCTTCATCGTGAGCGTGTTTCTGGGGATTGCGCTCGCCGTTGCCGAAAAGCGTCACATCGTCGTGGACTTTCTGTTCAACAGGCTCCCGCCGCGTCTGCGGATTGTGGTGAAAATGTTCTTTGACGTCGTGATCGTGTTGTTTCTCCTTTTCTTGCTGCGCGGGGCGGCGGCGATGGTCGTCGTGACCTGGGAGTCGTACATGATCGCCATCTCCTGGCTGCGCACGGGCTACCTCTACCTGGTCGAGTGCGTCGCCGTCGCTCTCACGCTGGTCTACGTCCTCGGCGGCTTGGGCGAGGGCTTCCGTGCCTTGCGCGCAGGCGGGGCAGGGGAAGGAGCAGAGCCGTGATCGTCTACGCCTTTTTGGCTCTTTCTCTCGTCGTGCTGATCATGGCGGGCTTTCCGGTCGGCTTTGGAGCGGGTGCGATCTCGATGGCGGGGGCGGGCTATTTCTTCGGCGATTTTTTCGACCCGCGCACCTCCTCGATGATCGCGCGGCTGGCGTTCGCCAAGATCAACAACTTTCTCCTGCTGGCCATCCCCTTCTTTCTCCTGACGGGCAGGCTCATGAACGTGGGCGGCATTACCGAGCGGCTCTTCGGCTTCGTGAGCCTCGTCTCGCGTCCGCTGAAAGGGGGGCTCGGCCACGCGAACGTGCTGGCGAGCATGATCTTCGCGGGCATGTCGGGGGCGGCGACGGCCGACGCCGTGGGTCTCGGAACGGTGGAGATGCGCGCCATGCTCCAGGAGGGCTACGAGCGCGACTTCAGCGCGGGGGTAACGGCGGCGTCCTCGCTCATCGGCCCCATCATCCCGCCGAGCATCCCGTTGGTCGCCTACGGCGTCATTGCGGAAGAATCCATCGGCGCGCTGTTTCTGGGCGGCGTCGTGCCCGGCTTCCTGATGGCCGCCGCCTTCATTGCCTACGTGAGCTACCGCGCGCGCAGGGACGACTACCCCGCGGGCTCCCTCGCGGGTGTGCGCGAACTGTTCGATTCCTTCCGCCGTGCCGCGTTGCCGCTGATGACGCCCGTCATCATCATCGGCGGCATCTACGGCGGCATCTTCACCCCGACGGAGGCCGCTGCCGTCGCGGCCCTCTACGCGATGCTCCTGGGTCTGTTCTTCTACAGGGAATACGGCTGGCGGCACCTGATGCGCGAAATCCGCGGGACGATGGTCGACACCGCCGTCATCATGCTGATCATCGCCTTCACCTCGGCGTTCGGCGTGGTGATGATTCGCGGCCAGGTGCCCGACGCATTGGCGGACCTCATTACGCGCATCACCACCGACCCGACGCTGCTCCTCCTCCTGTTCGCGGGGCTGTGGATGGTCGTCGGGTGCTTCATGGCGGAAACCCCCGCCATCCTGATCCTCACCCCCATCCTGTTGCCGACGGCGGAGAAGTTCGGCATCGACCCGATTCACTTCGGCGTGGTGATGACGGTTGCTCTCACCGTCGGGCTGCTGACGCCGCCTGTCGGCATGGTGCTCTACGCCCTCGTGCCCGTGACGGGGCTGCCCTTCGAGCGGCTGGCCGTGTTGGCGATTCCCTACATCCTGCTCTCGCTCGTCGTCGTGCTCTTGACGATCGTGTTTCCCGACATTGTGCTCTGGCTCCCCCGCATGGTGATGAACTGACGCCCAAAGCAGCTTTGTGCACCCCCGCACGCGGCGGGGGTAGGGCGCGGGGGCGTGTCTAGAACCGTATGCTCTCTTGGTGGATGCCGAACAGCCGGGGGAGCAAGCCGTGGAAGTAGTAGACGTCGAGCAGCGTCAGGAGAATGAACAGCGCGAAAAGAATGAGCGCGAGCCCCACGAGAAAGCAGGGAATCTGCGCGATGGCGCGGAACAGGCCGCCCATGCGCCCGCGCCTGAGTGGATAGCCGCAGTGCGGGCAGGAGGCGGCCTCGGTGCTCACCCTCCCGCGGCATTCGGGGCAGTCGAGGAGGGGCACCTCAGCGCGCTTGCCGGATGGCGTGGAGAAGCTCGGGCGCCTCGATGGAAGAAGCGTCGACGTTCGCGGGGTCCTCGCCGAGGTGGATGCGCTTTATCGCCCCGCGCACAATCTTCGCCGAGCGCGTCTTGGGCAGGGCGTCGACGAACCTGACCTCCTCGGGCCGCAGGCTCTTGCCGAGGTACTTGACGGTTTCTTCCTTGAGGGCTTCGCGCAGCGCGTCGGTGGCCTCCTCGCCCGCGCTCAGCACGACGAAGCAGCACAGCCCCTCGCCCTTGATGGGATGGGGCGTGCCGATGACGGCGGCCTCGACCACGGCGGGATGCCGAATGAGGGCGGCCTCCACCTCGGCGGGTCCCACGCGCTTGCCCGCGACGTTGATGGTGTCGTCCGAGCGTCCGTAGAGATACCACTGCCCGTCCTCGTCGACCTTCGCCCAGTCGCCGTGGTACCAGACGTCGGGCCAGCGCGAGAAATACGTCTCGATATAGCGTGCGTCGTCTTTGAGAAAACTCTTCGTCATCGAGGGCGTGGGCTGTTTGCACACGAGGTGGCCGATTTCGCCGCGCACGGGCCGGCCCTCCTCGTCGAACACGTCGGTGTCCGTCCCCAGTGCCGGGCCGCCCAGCGAACACGGCGTGAGCGCAACGATGGGGTAGGGCTGGAGCAGGCAGCCGCACAACTCGGTGCCGCCCGAGATGTTCATGACGGGGCAGCGTCCCCCGCCCACCTTCTCGAAGAACCACATGTAGGATTCCGGGTCCCACGGTTCGCCGGTGGAACCCAGTACGCGCAGGCGCGAGAGGTCGTGCTTTTTCACCCATTCCTCGCCCTGGCTGATGAGCAGGCGCACGGCGGTCGGCGAGACGCCGAATATCGTAATCCCGTGGTCGGCCAGCAGCTTCCAGAGCCTGTCGGGCTCCGGCCAGTTGGGCGCACCCTCGTAGATGAGGTAGGTGCCGCCGGCGAACTGCACGCCTATCATCTCCCAGGGGCCCATCATCCAGCCGATGTCGGTCACCCAGAAGAAGGCGTCGCCTGCGCGCAGGTCGAGGCAGTAGCGAATCTCCTTCGCCACGTTGAGCATGCACCCCGCGTGGGTGTGCACCGTTCCCTTGGGCTTGCCCGTCGTGCCCGACGTGTAGATGATGAGCGCGTGCGCCTCGGCGGGCAGCCTCTCCGTCTCGGCCTCGGCAGGCTGGTTCGCAATAAAATCCTCCCAGAAGGCGTCGCGCCCCGCCTGCATGGGGACTTGCGTCCCGGTGCGCCGGCAGACCACCACCTTTTCGACCCCCGTACCGAGGCGCAGCGCCTCGTCCATCAACTCCTTGACCTTCACCTCCTTGCCCCGGCGCATCCCCCCGTCGGCGGTGAAGACGAGCCTCGCCTCGGCGTGGGCGAGCCGCTCGGCGACGGCTTCGGGCCCGAAGCCCGAGAAAATGGGAATCGCCACGACGCCTGTTTTCAGACACGCGAACATGGCGAAGACGGTTTCGGGAATCATGGGCATGAAGATACCTGCCGCGTCTCCCGGGCGCATCCCTGCTGCGCGCATGGCGTTCGCCAGGCGGCAGACGTGGGCGTTTACCTCCGCGTAGGTGAACCGCCGCACCTCGCCGCCGTCCCCCTCCCAGACGAGCGCCGTCTTCTCGCGCGTCGGCGTTTCGAGGTGTCTGTCGATGCAGTTGTGGACGATGTTCAGCTCCCCGCCCAGGAACCACTTCGTCCAGGGCAGGCCGCCCGAGCGGTCGATTATCTGCTCGTAGGGTTTGTACCAGGAGACGCCCATGTCCTTCTCGAGCGCTTCCCAGAGGCGGGCCACGTCCGCGCGCGAGAAGGCGAGCAACTCCTCGTAGGTGGCGAGGCCGTGTTTTTGCATGAAGCGCGCGATGTTCGAGTTGTGCAGAAAATCTTCGCTGGGGCGCCAGACGACCTCGGCCACGGCTAGACGGCCTCTTTGATGGCGTCGAGATGCGCGGGGTTTTCGAGCGAGTTCATGTCCATGTGATCCACGGGTTCGCCCAGGTAGACCCGCTTGATGGCGCTGCGCACTATCTTCGCCGAGCGCGTTTTGGGCAGGGCCTTGACGAACCTGACCTCGTCGGGCCGCAGGCTCTTGCCGAGGTATTCGACCGCGCGATCTTTGAGTTCCTCGCGCAGGGCGTCGCTCGGCTCGTAGCCCTCCTGCATGACGACGAAGCAGGCCAGGCCCTCTCCCTTCACCGGGTGGGGCGTCCCGACGACGGCGGCCTCGATGACGCCGGGATGTTTGATGAGTTCGGACTCGATTTCGTTCGGCCCCACGCGCTTGCCCGAGACCTTGATGGTGTCGTCCGAGCGTCCGTAGAGGTACCACAGCCCCTTTTCGTCCACCTTGGCCCAGTCCCCGTGGTACCAAACGCCCTCCCAGCGCGAGAAATAGGTTTCGAGGTAGCGTTCGGGCTCCTTCCAGAAGCCGTTGGTGAGCGAGGGAATGGGTTGTTTGAGCACCAGATGTCCCACCTCGCCTCGAACGGGCCGGGCGTCGTCGTCGAACACGTCGGTGTCCGTTCCCATGGCGGGGCCGCCCAGCGTGCAGGGGGTGAGTTCCATGACGGGCAGGGGCTGCAAGAGGCAGGCGCCGATTTCCGTACCCCCCGAGATGTTCATGATCGGGCAGCGTCCGCCGCCCACTTTTTCGAAATACCACATGTAGGATTCGGGGTCCCAAGGCTCGCCCGTCGAGCCCAGCACCCTGAGAGAGGAGAGGTCGTGCTTGCCGACCCACTCATCGCCCGCGCCGATGAGCACGCGCACCGCCGTGGGCGAAAGCCCCAGATGCGTCACCCCGTGGCGCGAGACGATGCGCCAGAGCCTGTCGGGTGCGGGGTGGTTCGGCACGCTCTCGTAGAGCAGGCAGGAATGTCCGCTGAAGTGCGAGCCCACCAGTTCGTAGGGCGCCATGACCCAACCGAAGTCGGTTACCCAGAACATGGTGTCGCCCTCGCGCATGTCGAGGCAGTATTTGAGTTCGCGCCCCGGGCCGCTCATCAGCCCCGCGTGGGTGTAGACGGTGCCCTTGGGCTTGCCCGTCGTGCCCGAGGTGTACATGATCATCGAAACGGCGTCGGCGGGCAGCCGCTCCGTCTCGGCCTCCGCAGGCTGGTTCGCGATAAAATCCTCCCAGGTGACGTCGCGCCCCGCCCGCATGGGAACGTCCTCGCCCGAGCGGCGCACGACGACGACTTTCTCCACCACCGCGCCTCGCTCGAGGGCGGCGTCCGCCGTGTGCTTGAGCGGCACCTTCTTGCCCCTGCGCACCGCGCCGTCCGCCGTGAAGAGAATGCGCGCCCCGGCGTGGACGAGGCGCTCGGCCAGCCCCTCGGGGCCGAAGCCCGAGAAGACGGGCAACACCGCCACTCCCGCCTTGAAGCACGCATACATGACGATGGCGGCCTCGGGCACCATGGGGAGGAACACGCCGGCCACGTCTCCGGGCTTGAGCCCCATGTCGCGCATGGCGCTTGTAAGTCGAGAGACCTCCGCCGAGAGCTCGGCGTACGTGAAGGTGCGCACGTCGCCTGCGTCGCTCTCCCAGACGAGGGCGGTCTGGTTCGCGCGCCCGCCCTCCATGTGGCGGTCGATGCAGTTGAGCACAATGTTCGTCTCCCCGCCCACGAACCACTTCGCCCAGGGGAATCCGCCGCTCAGGTCGAGCAACTCGTCGTAGGGTTTGTACCAGGCGAGGTTCATGTCCTCGAGCACGACCTCCCAGAAGCGGCGGATGTCCTCGACCGTCCACTGCAGAAACGCGCGGTAGTCGGAGATGCCGAGGCCGTGCATGAGGCGTGCGACGTTGCTGTTCGTCAGAAAATCCTCGTTGGGACGCCAGATGATTTCAGAAGCGCTCACCGGGTTTTACCTCCGCTGTCTTGCGCCTTCGTTCGTCCAAACCGTGACGTCGCCGGACGTGTATTCGTCCACGACGCCCCACTTGCCCGCCTCCACCCTCGCGGGCGGCTCGTGTGCTCCCGCCGCCACCTCCTCGACGAACTGCGCCATGCGGCCGATGACGGAAATGTCCGTGCAGGGGTCGGTGTGGCCCGAGCAGACGAAGCGCGCGCTTCCCTCGCGGGCGATCCGCTCCAGCTTGCGCAGCGAGGGGCCGTATTCGGACAAAACGGCCGTGGGCACCTGGATGAACAGCGGCTGGGCGGGCTTTACCAGGTCGCCCGATACCAGTACGCGCTCGCGCTCGTCGAACAGCGAGATGCTGCACGGCGAGTGCCCCGGCGTGTCGTAGACGTGGAGCTTCCTGCCGCCCAGGTCGATGACGTCGCCTTCTTGCACCTCCCGGCCGAGCTTCGCGGGCGGTATGGTGAAGGTTTTCGGGTCGAAGCCCGCGGGAAAGGGCCTGCCCCGCCAGGTTTGCACGAAATCCCGACAGCCCGGCGTGTAGTCGTTCGCCAGCCTGTCCCTGGCGTTGGGGTGCGCGCCCACCGCTTCCCACTCGTGGGCCGCGCCCACGTGATCCCAGTGCGTGTGGGTGAGGACGTGCTCCAGCGGAAGCGGCGTAATCGACTCGCACAGCCTGCGCACGCTCCCCACGCCGATGCCGCCGTCGAGCGAGAGGGCCTTCTCCTCGCCGATGAAGAGGAACATCATCCAGCGCCCGGCCTCGGTGAACTGGTAGGTGCCGGGGGCGAACTCGACTGCGTCGTACCAGCCTTGGGTGTCCATCTCGCCTCGTTCCACCGGGCTACTTGCGCGCGTGGTCCTGAATCCACACCTTCACGCGGGGGAAGACGTACTCGTCCACCTCGCCCCACGCGCCTCCGTCCACCTTGGCGGGCGGGTCGTGCTTGCCCGCCTCGAGCTCCTCCATGTTCTGGGCCAGCTCGCCGATGATGGAGGGGTCGGGGTAGGGGTCCGTGTGGCCCGAGGTGATCCAGCGCACCTCGTTCTCCGCGGCGACTTTCTCCAGCTTGCGTAGCGAGGGGGCGTAGTCGGAGAGCACCGCCGTGGGCACCTGGAGGAAGAGGTATTCCTCGCAGCGAACCAGGTCGCCCGACACGAGAATCTTCTCGCGCTCGTCGTAGAGGGAGATGCTGCACGGCGAGTGCCCCGGCGTGTCGTAGATGCGGAACCTCCTGTTGCCCAAGTCGAACGAATCGCCCTCCTGGAGCGTCCAGCCGAACGTGGCGGGCTTGATGGTGTAGGCGTCCTCGTCGAACCACTCAGGGAAGGCGTTGCCGTTGTTCTTCCAGTTGTTGACGAAGGCCTTCTCGAGCTTCGTGAAGTCGGCGGCGAGCAGGTTCTTGCCGTTGGGGTGCACGCCCACGCTCTCCCATTGCGAGGCCGCCCCCACGTGATCCCAGTGGGTGTGGGTGAGGATGAAGTCGATGGGCTTGTCGGTGATGCTCTCGTAGAGTTTGCGCAGGTTGGCGATGCCGATGCCGCCGTCGATGGCGACGGCTTTTTCATCCCCCACCAGGAGAAGCATGTTGAAGCGCCCCCCCTCGGTGATTTGGTAGCTGCCGGGTGCGAACTCGTTGACGGAATACCAATCCTGGGTTTCCATGAAAGCGCCTTTCCGAGCTGAAGGAAGAAGAACTCGCCCGACGATTCGGCGGGGCCGCGCGCCCTCCTCGGTTGCGTCGGTCGATGTCGATTGCTTTAATCTAGCCCCATTGCCCCGTGGCAATCAAGCGCGCGGCGTCGGTGCAGGGCCACCCGCAAATTCATGTGGGCGTCGTGCGCCTTCGTCCGCTCTCGGCCCGAGCGAACGCACACCCCATAAGGAGGCTCCTCGTGGAGTTCAGATACGATCACGTCCACTTCCTCACGCGCGACGTTCGCGCGATGGGGGATTTTTTCGAAAACGTCTTTGAACTCGAATGCATCTCCTACGAGGAGGACTTCAAGGGCGCACCCTACGCCATCTACAAGCTGGGCGAGGGCGACCTGCGCATCCGGGGCTACCGCACCGGAGACGCGCCCGACGCCGTGGCCCCCGCCCTCACGCACGGGCTGGACCATTTGGGCGTGGCGGTGGACGACGTGGAGGCGGCGGTCGCGCGCCTCGCCGAGCGAGGGGCGGAGGTCGTCATGGCGCCGGTGCCCGCCGGGGTAGGGGGGCGCATGATAGCCTTCGTCCGGGGACCCGAGAACGTGCGGATCGAGATATGCGAGCGTCCGCGCTCCGCCGGGGGGAGCGCTTGAGCCGCCCGCTTGCCCCGCGCCAGGCGTCCGGCGAAACGGGAATGACGCTCGAGTTGGTGGCGGGGTCGCTGTTTCTCACCTTGGTGTGGGGAATGTCCCAGCCCATCATCAAGGGCGCCTACGCGGGGGTTACGCCTTTCGCGCTCCTGTGGATGCGCTGTCTGACGGGCACCGCCACCCTGACGCTCTACATGCTCCTCACGCCCGCGCGCGACACGGTGACCCACCACGACGCCTGGCGCGAGAAGGGCCACCGCATCCTGAGCGGGCTGCTCCACAACGTCTACATCTGGTTTCTCTACCAGGGAATGTTCGGCACCTCCGCCGCGCGCGCCTCGGTGCTGCTCTACACGCAGCCGATATGGGTGATGCTGCTGAGCGCGGTCTTCCTCACGGGCGAGCGCATTACCCTGGTGCGGGCGGCGGGTTTCGCCGCGGCGATGTGCGGAACCATTACGGTGTTCTCGAACCGCCTGGGCGCGGGAAGCGCCCTGTGGGCGGACTGCTACATCGTCATCGCCGCCTTCCTCTGGGCGGTGCAGACGATTCACTTTCGCCGGTATCTCTCGAATTCGGACGTGGTCTCCGTCGCCAGGTGGGCCATGCTCATCGGCGCGCCCGCCTACTTTCTGCTCTCCTGGCCCGAGGAGAACTGGGGCGTCATGCATCTGGGCGGCCCGCAGATTCTGGCCGTCGTCTATATGGGTGTGGTATCGAGCGCGCTCCTGCTGGCCTACTGGGGCTACCTGCTGCTGCGCTACTCGCCCGCGAAGCTCTCGGTGTTCTTCTTCCTCACGCCCATCGTCGGCGTGGTGGGCAGCGTGCTCTACCTGGGCGAGCGCATGAGCTGGCATCTGCTGGCGGGTGCCGCGCTGACGGCGGCGGGTGTTTGGCTCGTTACGGGAGAGAGACGGCCCGTGCAGGGCGGGGGGCCTTAAGCCCTCTCGGCGGTCGCGGGCACGCAGACGAACCCTTCCATCAGCCGGCGCGCCGTGCGGTAGACGACGACTTTCTCCGCCGCGTAGCCCTCAGCCGCGTCGCCCGTTACGACGGCGTTCACCGTCTGCACGCCCGAGGGGTGGCCCAGGCGAATTTCGCCCGCTCCGCCCCGGGCGGCCTCGTGCACCAGGGTGCCCGGAACCCGCGCGGCGACGGCCAGGCACATCGCCCCCGTGAGGGCGAAGGCGCGGTGGGTCTTGCCCATCGAAACGATGCGGGCCACCACGTCGCACGCATCCGCGGGCACGACATCGCCTTTGAGGTTCACGTATTCGAGCGGCGGAGCGACGACGACGACCTTCGGCACCGCCTGCACGCTTTCGGAAGCCTCTCGCCTGTCGCGTGCCATGTCCATGCGCACGGCGGCCTCGGCGCGAATCTGCTCGAGGTTCACCATCACCTCTAGCATGGCGTCGATGCGGCCGGGTCCTTCCCCGCCGCCGAGACCCACGTCGCGCGCGCGGAGGAACACCATGGGGTTGGTCGCGTCCACCATGCTGACCTCGACGCTGCCGAGCCCCTCGACGTCGAACACGTCCACCGCGTTGCCCGAGGGCAGAAGCCTTCCCGTGGCGGCTCCCCCCGGATCGAGAAACTCAAGGGTGATGCGTGCGCCCGTGCCCGATACGCCCGGCAGTGCGAACGCACCCTCCACGACCGCCGCCCCGCCCGCTACCGCGAAGTGGGCGTGGTAGGTCTTGCCCGTATTCGTGTTGTGGACGCGCACGGTGGCCGCACCCTCTCCGTTCACGGGCACGAGCCCCTCGTCCACGGCGAAAGGCCCTACCGCACTCGAAATGTTCCCGCAGGTGCCGGCGTAGTCCACCGCCTCGTCGCGCACACCCACCTGGGCGAAGGTGAAATCCACGTCCGCATCCGCTCTCGTCGAAGGAGCGACCACGGCGACCTTGCTGAGTGAGGATATGCCCCCGCCCAGCCCGTCGAGCTGGCGTCCGTTGGGGTCGGGACTGCCCAGGGCTTTGCGGAACAGGGCGTCGCGCGCGGCGCGCTCTTTCGGCAAGTCTCTCTCGTGGAAGACGATGGCGCGGCTCGTGCCCCCGCGCATGAACACGGCGGGGTATTTTCTCTGGCCCACGCTAGCTCTCTCCCCCGGAGTCGGCGCCGCCCTCGATGCGCGCGAGAGCGAGTGCGCCGCCCGCCGCCAGAATGCGGCGCTCACGCGGCGTGAGTGCGCACGCGACTTGGATAGCGCCGCCCGCATCGCGGTTTTCCACCTCGAGCAAACCCTCCGCCAGCCCGCTTTCGAGATTCTCGATCCACAGCTTCTGGCCGGGGGCGAGGGCGTCGTAGTCCGCCTCGTCGACGAACGTGAGGGGCAGGATGCCCCAGTTCACGAGGTTCGCCCGGTGGATTCTCGCAAAGCTCTTGGCGATGACCGCGCGCACCCCCAGTATCATCGGGCAAATCGCCGCCTGCTCGCGGGCGGAGCCCTGCCCGTAGGTTCGTCCCCCGACGATGATTCCTCCTCCCGCTTCTCTCGCGCGCGCGGCAAAATCTGCGTCCACGCGGCGGAACACGAAATCCGCGAGGGCGGGCATGTTCGTGCGGTAGGTGATGGCCTCGACCCCCGCGGGCACGATGTGGTCGGTCGAGACGTTGTCGCCGAGCTTGATGAGCACCTCCCCGCCCACCGAGTCGCCCGGCGCCTTCCCCACGGGCACGGGGCGGATGTTCGGCCCGCGCGGAATTTCTACTGATTCCGGGTCCGCGGCGGGGGCGACGATGCCCGTCCCATCGCCCGCCATCCGGAAGGGGAGCAGCACCTCGGGCGCTTCGCCCTCGTCTTTGGGGTCTCGTATCTCGCCGTGCAGGGCGGCTACGGCGGCGAGTTCGGGACTCGCGAGATAGACGGCGTCCTCGCTCAACCCCGAGCGGCCCTGGAAGTTGCGGTTGAACGCGCGCAGCGAGTTCATGCCCGGTGCGGGAATGTGGGCGTAGCCCGGGCACGCTCCGCACGTGGCTTCCGAGACGCAGACGCCGGCCGCCAGAAGGTCGGCCAGGTGGCCCTCTCTGGCCAGCTCCTCGAACGCCTGCCTGCTGCCCGGAAAGACGATGGCGTCCACGTCGTCGGCTACCTTGCGGCCCCGCAGCACCTGGGCGAAGGAGGCCAGATCGGAGAACGAACCGTTCGTGCAGCTGCCGATGACGACCTGGTGCACCGGCGTGCCGAGCACCTCGCCTACGGGCACCACGTTCTCGGGGTTTGCGGGCAGGGCGACGAGGGGCTGCACGTCGGCCAGGTGCAGTTCGATGCGCTCGTCATACAGCGCGTTCGCCTCCGCCTCCTGCGGCGACCAGGCGGCTG
Source organism: bacterium (assembly GCA_965221655.1). Taxonomy (GTDB): domain Bacteria; phylum UBA8248; class UBA8248; order UBA8248; family UBA8248; genus Bin107. Next base: position 368,329 of record OZ244906.1, read on the forward strand.
CGCGGCCGATGCGCTCAAAGAACACGCGCGTCTGCGCGTCGCTGGGGAATATGCTGCCCGTCAGCCCCAGCTCCGTGCCCATGCTGGCGATGGTGAAGCGCTCGGGCAGCGAAAGCGTCCGCACGCCCGGCCCGGTGTACTCGAAGAACTTGCCGATGCCCCCGCGGCTGCCCAGTCGGCGGAGCAGTTCCAGAATCACGTCCTTCGCCGTGCTCCAGGGCGCGAGCTTGCCCGAAAGCCTTACCTCGACGATGGCCGGGCGGGGGAGAACGAACGCGCCCGTCGCCATGGCGGTGGCCACGTCCATCCCGCCCGCGCCGATGGCCAGCATTCCCGCCGCACCCCCCTGGGGGGTATGGGAGTCGGTGCCCAGGAGGCTCTCGCCGGGAACCGAGAAATCCTCAAGGTGCACGTTGTGGCAGATGCCGTTTCCCGGTTTTGAGAAGTGGATGCCGTGCTTGCGGCAAAAGCCGAGCATGAAGCGGTGGGCGTCGGTATGGAGGCTGTTGACCTGTATGGTCTGGTGGTCGGCGTACATGACGACGGTTTTTTGCTTCACCCGCTCAAAACCCATGGCCTCGAAGTGGAGCAGCGCCGTCGGCCCCGAGGCGTCTTGCAAGAGCACCTGGTCGATGCGTATCTCGATTTCCTCGCCCGGCGTCCTCGCCGCACCCGACACCAGGTGCGCGTCGATGAGCTTTTGCGTGAGACTGCGCGAACCCGCCTCAGCCACGGCCCCGCATGCTCCTGTAGGGGCGCTTGGCGACGCCGAGATAGCGCGCACGGGGGCGGATGAGGCGGTTGTCCGCCTGTTGTTCCATGATGTGGGCCGTCCATCCCGCCACGCGCGAGGCGGCGATGATGGGCACGAACAACTCCATGGGAATACCCAGCCCCTGCCACAGCGGAGCGGAGTAGAAGTCCACGTTGGGAATGACTCCCTTTCTGCTGCGCACGGCGTGGTCGAGGGCGCACGCCATGTCGAACCACTTGGCGTCCCTGCCGGGGCGGCGGCACACCGCATCGGCGAGTTCGATCAGGACGCCCGCGCGCGGGTCTCCGCTTTTCGTGTAGACGCGGTGGCCGAAGCCCATGAAGAGCCTTTTCGCGGCAAGGGCCGCCTCGACGAAGGGTTCCACGTTCTCGACCTCGCCTATTTCGCGCAGCGTCTCCATCACGGCGAGGCCGGCTCCTCCGTGGAGGGGTCCCTTGAGAGCGCCGATGCCCGCCGTTACGGCGGAATACATGTCCGACATCGTGGAGGTCACGACCCGGGTGGTGAAGGTCGAGGCGTTTATCTCGTGCTCGGCGTAGAGCACGAGGGTGGCGTCCAGGGCGCGAACGTCCTCGCGCTCGGGCTTCTCGCCGAAGATCATGTAAAGAAAATTCGCCGCGTGGCCGAGTCCCCTGCGGGGGGCAAGAGGCCGCAGACCCGCGGCGATGCGGTGCTGGGCGGCGACGATGGTGGGAATTTTTGCGGTCAGGCGCACGGCCTTGCGCATGTTTGCCTCGGGAGTGTCCTCCTCCGCCTCGGGGTCGAACAATCCGAGGATGCCCACCGCTCCGCGCAGGGCCGCCGTGCGCTGCTCGCCGGGGGGAATCTGTTTGAGGGCGCGCAGCACCTCGGGCGCCAGGGCGCGCTCGGCTTTCAGTTGCGCGTCGAATTCCTTGAGTTGTGCGCGGGTGGGCAGCTCGCGGTGCCACAGGAGGTAGACGATTTCCTCAAAGGTGACCTTCTTGCGCACCATTTCGGGCACGTCGTAGCCGCAATACGCCAAAACGCCGTTCACGCCGTCGAGATCGCATATCCGCGTGTCGGTCGCAACGACGCCCTCGAGTCCCCGAACGGGTACGTTTTCCATTTTCGCGCCCCCCCCTGTCGCGCCTCAGTCGTAGATTTCGGGGTTGGCGAGCGAGGTCACCCGCTCGCCCTCCACCGCGCGCCTGATATTGTCGCACAAAAGGCGGTAGCTCTCACGCTGGACGCTTTCGGTCTGGGCGGCGTTGTGCGGGGACATGACGACCTGGGGAAACCCGCGCAGGGGATGTTCCTCGGGCAGGGGTTCGGGGTCGGTTACGTCAAGGCCCGCCCCGGCTATCTTGCCTTGCGCGAGTGCCTCCACCAAGGCTTCGGTGTCCACGTGGGGGCCGCGCGAGACGTTGACGAGAAAGGCGGTCTCGCGCATCAGGTCGAGTTCGCGCGCGCCGATGATGCCGCGGCTCTCGGGCGTGAGCGGCAAGGTGAGGGCGACGAAGTCCGCGCGCGGGAGCATTTCTTCGAGCGAGGCGACTTCTTCCACCTCAAAGCCCTCGGGGCGGAACTTCCCCCGCGTGCGCGTGTAGGCGCAAACGTGCATCTCAAAGCCCGCCGCGCGCGCGGCCAGGGCGCGGCCGATGTTGCCGAGCCCCACGATGCCCAGCGTCGCCCCCTGGAGTTGCACGTGGAGCCTGCGCTCGCCCGTGGGCCACAGCCAGGGTTTGCGCGCGAGCATGAGCACGAGGGCCATGGCGTGCTCGGCCACGGGCACGCAGCGCATCCAGCCCGGTGCGTTGGCCACGGGTATGCCCAGTGCGGTGGCGGCTGTTAAGTCTATGTTGTCCACGCCTGTGCCGACCTTGCCGACCACGCGGATGTCCGGCCCCGCCTCCATCATCGCGCGCGTGATGGGGGCGAAGCCCGTAACGAGGGCGCAAGCACCGCGCGCCGCCTCGAGGAGGGCGCCCTCTTCGTGAGAATCGGGCATCACGAACTCATAGCCCGCGTGTAGGTATTCTTCCATGAAGGCCGCGCGGGCGGGCTGGGTTTTGAAGCGCTCGTCTACGCTCACGACGCGGTGCGGCATGTGTGGCCTCCCGGAAACCTGTTCGCGAATCTCTCAATCTTTTAACTGTGCACGCTCGCGCAACTCTTTCCAGTCGCGCCGGAAGCCCGAGGCGAGCCCCGCCCCGTATCGGGCAAGCGGCAGGGTGCACTTCAGGGCGATCAGCAGGAAAACGAGCGGTAGCAGGATATTTTTAATGACGATGGCGATCAAGAGGTCGGTGATGCTTTGCACTACTTGTTTGGCTTTGTCGTAAATTCCCATAAAGTCGCTCAACGTCTTGCCCGTACTAGCAATCTTGTCCCACCAGGAATCGCAATTCTCGCCGGCACGATGCCTTTCGATGCAATCGAGTTTGCTTTCGAGGCCATCGATGCGTGTTTCGCTTTCCTTTATCTCGCGCCCGATTTCTGCGCGTTTCTCTTTTAGTGCTGCACGCTCGTTTCCGGGGGATTTATAACGTAACGTTTCCAGAAACCGTCGGGCCCAGCCGACGTTCTTGTCGAGTCTGTCGATTTCCTTGTCCAGGTTTTCTGCTTTTTGCTTGAGAGATGTCAGGTCTTTTCGAAGGCGTTCACGTTCGGATTCCATGTGCGCCTTTCGTTCGTCGAGGTTTTTCGCGTCAGGGGAAGCCAAAGCGGCCTCAATCGGGAGTTGCTTCTCGAACGAGGATAGTTTCTCCCTATTCTCGTTGATCTTCGCTCCCAGCAGCATCTGGCCAGCCAGGACGCTGAGAAGGACGAACGCCGGAACGATAAAGCGAAAGGCGGCGGCGACGATGAATATCCGCCACGCCAGATTGCGAAAACGCCCCAGATTCGGACGCAGCAAGGCGAACATCGTCAAGGCGCCGATGGCGAGAAACGCAACCCTAAACCAAAGGCTTGAAGCCACTTCGAGAACGATTTGCTGGAGGAACAATGAGCCGGTCGACCAGACCATTACGCTGGAGAGCCGCTCGACAGCGTCATTTACAGGGTCGAGCAATTCCCCGGCTTGGATAGATAGCACAAAAGGGACTTTGACTTGCGAGCTCTGTGCTACGGAAACCAGTGCGTTGATGCCCCGCGCCAGAGCGTAGATGCCGATGGATTCGTTTCTCGTTGTTTCGACGTGCTTTTGGGCGGAATTGTCCACCCACCCGGCAGAGGAAAGCACAATCAGCGCGAATGCGAGGATCAGGGAATTTCTCTGACCAGAGAAAATTTTCTTAGCCGCGCGAGCGATTCTTTCCAAATGCGCGCTTGGGTTCGAAGGGCTGTTCGGCACCTGGGGCTTCTCCCGCGCGTGAGGTCAGGCGGAGTTGTCCGCGACCCTCTCCCGCACGCCGTCCATGCTCGATACGCCCGGCCGCCAGGCGGGGGGCGGGTCGGCGGCGTCGCGCGCGTAGCCGTCGCGCTCGAGCCTGGCGCGGTACCAGCCCTCGTTCACGCGGTTGGAGTCTGCGTCCATGCGCGCCATGTCGCAGAAAATCTCGATGCCGTTTCCGCACGGGTCGTGAAAGTAAAAGGCGCGGTTCTCGCCCAGGGTGCCGTCGCCCTCAGGATGCGTGGGGCTGTGGACGAGCGGGCCTGCGGCTATCTCTATGCCTTTGGAGCGCACGTGGTGCGCCCAGGCTTCGAGCTCTTCTTTCGAGCCCACCTCAAAGGCGACGTGGTGCAGACCCACCTCGGGCTTGCGCATGTCGCCCTCCCGGGGGGCGAGCCCCGCCTCCTTGGGATAGGCGATGAGAGAAACCTCGTGGTGGCCCTCGCCGCAGCGCATGAAGCAGATGCCCCAGGGGTTGTGGGGGTTGTCGCCGGGCTCGTAGCGGTCAGATACCACCAGGCCCATCACGTCGCTATAGAAGTTAACGGCCTCATCTAGGTCGTGGACCTTGAGACCCACGTGCTGGATGCGCCTGAGGGTGGGGGGAGGGGTGGACATGGTTCGCTCCTTTTCGCGTGTACGCGCCTCAGGCGGGCTGGGGGTCTACGCCGCCGCGCGTCTTTTGCATCACGAATACCGCTACGAGTGCGACCAGGCCCACGCCGTAGGCGCCGTAGCGCAGGTCGCCCTCGATGGGGGTTACGAAGGTGATGAAGTTCCCGACCGGCAGCAGCAGGCACACCGAGCCGGCGAACATGAGGCCGCGCTCCAGACCGTTGGCCGTGCGCGTCATGAAGTTCTCCATCCAGCCCGCCCAGCCGACGATGCCCACCAGACACGCCGCGAAGGTGATGGACACCTCGGTCGTCGTGCCGCTGAGAAGCAGCGGGGTGTAGACGAACAAGAAGGGCATGATGAACAGCCACGAGGCGAGCTTGAGCGCCTGAAAGCCCGTCTTCACCGGGTCCGATACCGCGATGGCGCTCGCTGCATAGGCGGCCAGGGCGACCGGCGGAGTAACCGCGCTCACGACGGCCACCCAGTAGCAGATGAGGTGGGCGTGCACCGTGGGAACCCCCAGGTTCGTGAGCGCGATGACGCCGAAGATGACCAACACCACATAGCTCGCCGTGATGGGCAGGCCCATGCCGACGATGTAGCCGGCGATGATCACCCAGATGATGGTGAGCGGCAGGAGGCCGAAGCTGAATTCCGTCAGCAGTATGGAGATGCGCCCTGATAAGTCGCTCTGCGTCGCGCAGGAGAGCAGAATGCCCAGCACGCAGGCGATGCAGCCGATGACGAGCGTGTTCCGCGCGCCCGCCTCGAGCGAAATCCAGGTAATCTTGACGAGGTTGACCACAATTTCGCCGAGCCGCCGAAACAACACGGCGCCCGTCTCGTGCTCGGGGCTTGCGGATTCGCCCTGCGCGGCGCAGACGAGCACCTCGCCGAGCTTCAGGGCGATGAAGGCCGCAATCGCCCAGAACAGGGCGTCTCCCCAGTTCATGCCGCGCAGCGTGTCCGCGAACCAGGAGAATGGCGCTCCCACCTGCAGCCCGAAGTAGTAGGAGAAGACGCCGAAGGCGATCGAGGCGAAGAGGAACGGGCGGGCCGTCTTCTCCGCCGTCGGGACTTTGATGAGCGAGAGCAGCTCGCTCGTCTTGAGCAGGACGATGAGGCAGATGGTCTTGAAGGCCGCGAGAAACGCCGAGTCGCCGATGACGAGGTAGTACACCATCACGGGGATGGGCAGCAGAAAGTGCAGGCGCGGAACGATTCTGCTCCACGGGGGCAGCTCCGACGCCGGAACGCCGTGGAGCCCGCGCCGCACGGCGCGGATGTAGACCATGTAGCCCACCGAGAGGTAGTAGAGGACGGCGGGCAGCGTCGCGATTTTGACGATCTCGAAGTAGGGCGTTTCGGTGAGCTGGGCCACCAGGAAGGCGGCCCCCGCCATGATGGGCGGCATGTAGGCTCCGCCCGTGGAGGCGGCCGCCTCGACCGCGCCCGCGAATTCTGAGCGATAGCCCACGCGCTTCATGAGCGGAATGGTGAAGGTGCCCGTCGTCACCACGTTGGCCACCCCGCTGCCCGAAATCATGCCGAACAGCCCGCTCGACATGACGGCGGTGAGTCCGGGGCCGCCCGTTTTTTGGCCCGTGAGGCGGTAGGTGGCGTCGATGAGAAACTCGCCCAGGCCGGTTTTTTCGAGAAACGCCCCCAGAACCACGAAAATGACGATGTAGGTGGCAAAGACCTCGACGATGAGGCCCGTCAGCCCGTCGGCCTCGAGCATCAGGAACTCGGCCACGCGGTCGAGGCCGAAGCCGTCGTGGTACAAGAGCCCCGGCGATATCTGCGCGACGGGCTTGAAGCTGTAGATGAGGAACAAAAAGCCGATGAAGGGAATAACGGGACCGATGACGCGCCTTGCGATGTCGAAGCTCACCGCCGTGAGCAGCACCGTGTAGATGACCACCGAGGTGGGCACGGGGCCGCCGATGCGCGTGGTGAGCTCGATGTTGTAGATGTTCCACCAGATGATGGGGGCGATGGCCGAGACGATGAACAGCCAGTCCGAAATCGTCGGCAGCTCCGATACGCGCTCCCGCGTGGCGTCGCGCCAGTAGAGCCCAGCGCCCGTCAGCCCGCCGATGAGGGCAAGGAGGTAGGTGCCCCCGCTCATGAAGTCGCTCCACAACTCCGCGCGGCTGAAGACGCCCCACCACACCCAAAGCAGCATGGCCGCGCACATGACGACGAGTGCGAAGAACGAGAATATCTCGTCGAGCCAGGCGAAGCCCTCCCGCACGGGCCGCTGCCTGCCCTTGTAGACGAGGATGCACAAAGAGGCGGTCGCAAGAATGTAGACGCCCTTGAATATCTCCGAACGCGGCGGGCCGAAGTAGGAGATATGTACGAAGAAATAGGAGAACGCGACCGCGATGATCGAGACGACGATGCGCGAGAAGCCGCGCAGGTCTCTCGGCACGACCATCTCGTCCGATATCAGGCCGATCTTCATCAAAAAGGGCAAGAGGTTCCGGAACATGGCGTCCTTACCTTGACTGAGGGCATCCGCGCACGTGCGCGTGGTGGGCGAAAGAATGCCGGGGAGGAGGAGAGCGGCTCTCCCCCTCCCCGGGTGGTTGCCGGCGCAAGTGGTGCGCGCCGCGGATCAGAAGCCTTTCACGACCTCGTCGGGCACCTTCACGCCGCGCTCTTTCCAGTAGCGCGCAGCGGCGGGGTGCACCCAGATTTTATGCACCTTGAGGGCGTTGAAGTTCCCGCTCAGGTCGCGCCAGTAGCGCGCCGTCTTGGTCAGCTGCTTGAGGTTCTCGGGCGCGGCGATGACCTTGAGCATGTTGTAGACGGCGTCGTTCGACATCTGCTTGTGGGCGATCCACCAGACGTCGTAGGCGATGGAGCGCGCAGGCTCGGTCATGCCCCGGACTTCCTTCTGGGGAGGAATGGTGACGGGCACGTAGAACTTGTGGTCGCTCGTCACTTTCTTCTGCTCGGCCTCGGAGAGGCTGATGTAGCGCACCGGCTTCTGGATGGAGAGCCGCGTGAGCGCCGGGATGGTGAACGGAGCGCCCGCCGAGCAGTAGACGTCGATCTGGCGGTCGCCCAGAGCGCGGCCCGAGGCGGCGAAGCCCAGGTAGCGCGGCTGAATCTTGTCGAGGATGCCGGCGGCGGAGAAGATGTTCTTGCAGTTCACGTGGCTGCCGGTGCCCTGCTTGAGCAGGTTCACGCGCTTGCCCACCATGTCCTTGTAGGACTTGATGGGGCTGTCCGCCAGCACGGCGATGATCTGCGACTGCGCGCGCACGTTGGCGACGATGCGGAAGTCCTTGTTCGCGCCGTCTTTCTTGAACAGGCCCGTGCCCGTCCAGGACTGATACACCTGGCCGACGTGTCCCCAGGAGGTGGCGAACTCGCCCAGGCTCACGCGGCGTACGTTGGCCACCGAGCCCGCCGAGGGGGAGTACTGGAAGTAGAACTTGCCGCCCATCTTGCGGTTGAGCAGCTGGGTGCCTGCGCTGATGGAGGGATGCCACGCGCCGCCCGAGGGGCCGCCGCCGAAGCGGTAGCGCTCGGCCGCGTCCGCCGCGCCGGCGAGGAGGGCGAGCATGGCCGCCGTCATCACGAATGATACGAATTTCTTCATTGCGGGCTCCTTTTCGTGGTCGAATCACGATCGGGTGAATGGCGATGCTGCCGCATTGCCGAATGAGCGCTTGTGCGCACGGAGGATTTTATGGGGCCTCCTCCCTGTGAAGTCGAAAGCGTGACGCTCCGTCGTTGTGAACGCGCCTCGTTTTTTGCGCAGATTGGGTATCAATTATCCCTGCACGAACTGCGGTGTCAAGTGCGGCCCCCCGCTTTGGGGCACGCCGCGAGAGCATTTTCCGCCGATGTGTGGTAAGGAATGGGCGAGCGACATCACACCTTCAGCGAGAACGGACGGCGGCGAACCCCGCCGCCCCCACCAGGAGAATACGGATGAAGGCGATACACGTGCATGAATTCGGCGACCCCGCGGTGATGGTCCTTGAAGACGCGCAGGACCCGACGCCCGGAGCGGGGCAAATTCTCGTTCGCGTGCGCGCCGCGGGCGTGAACCCCGTGGACACGACCTTTCGCTCCGGGGCGCATCCGCTCTCCAGGAGCCTCGCGCTGCCCTGGACGCCGGGCATCGACGCGGCGGGCGAGGTGTTGGCCGCGGGCGAGGGCGTGGAGGGGTTTTCTCCGGGCGACAGGGTGTTCGGCGCGGCGACGAGCGGCAGCTACGCCGAGCAGGCCCTGCTCAGCCCGCTGCGCACGGCCAGACTGCCCGAGAACCTCACCTGGGAGGAGGGCGCCTCGTTTCCGGTGGTGCTCTACACTGCCTATTACGCACTCGTCTACAAGGCGGGCGTCAAGGCAGGCGAGACGGTGCTCATCCACGCGGGCGCGGGCGGCGTGGGCTGTATGGCGATCCAGATCGCCAAGGCGGCGGGGGCGCGCGTCATCACCACGGTGAGTTCTGCCGAGAAGGCGGAGTTTTGCCGCGCGTTCGGCGCCGACGTGATCGTCAACTACCGCGAGGAGGATTTTGCGGAGCGATGCCTGGCCGAGACCGACGGACGCGGGGTGGACTCCGTCATCGAGATGGTGGCGGCGGAGAATTTTGACGCCGATTGCCGGGCGGTGAAGAAGTACGGCTGCATCGTCGTGCTGGGGGCGGGCACGGGCAAAAACCCCGTGGGGTCGGTGAACTACCCGCCCTTCTACTCGAAGGACATCGACGTGCGGGGGCTGAGCCTGTTCAACTCCGACCCCGTCTTCCCGGCGATGGTGCGCCACCTCGGCCTTTTGCTGAGCGAGGGCAAGGTGCGCGCCTCCGTGGGCGAGACGATGCCTCTGGCCGAGGCGCCCCGCGCCCACGAGACGCTGATGACGGGGCGGGTGTTCGGAAAAATCGTTCTGACGGTGGGCGAATAGGCCATTGCCCACGCTTGCGCATGGGGTGAACCTTCCGTGAACGACGAAGCGGGCAGGGGAGACGCAATTCGCCCGGGCATCGAGGGCGTATATTCGGTCGTCGTGGCCGCCGAGCACGTGCCCCTGCACCTGCGGGGGACGAACGCCGAGGTGGTGGCGACGCCCGAACTCGTGCGTTTCATGGAGCGCGCCGCCATGGACGCGCTGGCGGAGCATCTCGGCCCCGGGGAGACGAGCGTGGGCACCAGGGTTTCGCTCACGCACATGGCGGGAACGCCCAGGGGGATGCGGGTCGAGGCGCGCGCGCGGCTCGTCGAGCGCGCGGGCAGGCGCTGCGTATTCGAGGCGGAAATCCGCGACGAGGTGGAGGTCGTCGCCCGGGGGAGCAACGAGCGCTTCATCGTCCCCAAAGAGCGCACGAACGCCGGGCTCCTGCGCAAGATAGAGCAGGTCGACGGACGCGCCTGAGAAGATTGCAAGGGAAGACATGGGCGCACTGGACGGCATTCGGGTGCTTGACCTCACGCATTACGTGGCGGGGCCGTTTTGCACCTTGATGATGGGCGACGCGGGCGCGGACGTCGTCAAGCTCGAGCCGCTCACGGGCGATCGCGTTCGCAACTTTCCCTCCTCATTTGAAGGGGAGAGCAGGCTGTTCCTGGGGCTGAACCGCAGCAAGCGCAGCCTCGCCCTTGACTTGCGGAGCGAGGAGGGCCGCGACGTCGCCCACAAACTCGCCGCGCGGGCAGACGTGTTCGTGGAGGGCTACCGCCCCGGAGCGGTCGAGAACCTGGGGCTGGGCGCGGACGCGCTCATGCGCGAGAACCCCTGCCTCGTCTACCTCTCGGTTTCCGCCTACGGACAGGCGGGCCCGCTGCGCGAGCGGCGGGGCATCGACCCCATCATCCAGACCACGGCGGGCATCCCCTCCGAGCAGGGAGCGGGCGGGCCGCCCACGCTCGTGCAGGGCTCTTTTGTCGATTACATGACGGGTGCGCTCGCCCTGAGCGCGGTGACGATGGCTCTCTACGTGCGCGAGCGCACGGGCCGGGGCCAGAGGATAGACGCATCGCTGCTGGGAGGAGCCGCGGCGATGCAGTTCGGACGCCTGGTGTGGGCGCCGGGGAGCGAACCCGTCTCTAAGGTCGAAGACGCCTTAAGCGACAGAATCGCCCGCGTCTATGAGGCCGCCGACGGGTATCTCTATCTCTACATGGACGTGGATGGTTTTTGGGAGAAGGCGTGTGAGGTGCTCGACCTCCCCGAGTTGCTCGCAGAGAAGGCCTGGCAAACGTTTCGGGGAAGGCACGATGCGCGCGCGGACATTATCCCCCGCGTGCAGGAGGTGCTGCGCACAGAGACTGCCGAGGAGTGGGTGCGGCGCTTCGAGGGCGTGGGCGTGCCGTGTGCGCGCGTGCGCAAACCCGCCGACCTCTACGAAGACGCCCAGATGCGCGCGATGGGCTATCTGGCGCAGGCGGAGCACCCCGAATACGGCGTGTTGCGCATCGCGGGCGTTCCCGTGAAGCTGGGAGCAACGCCCTCTTCGGTGCGCAGGCCGCCGCCCGTGCTCGGCCAGCATACCGACGAGGTGCTGGAAGAATTGGGCTTATCGCAAGGCGAAATATCCGCCCTGCGGGGTGCGGGCGTCGTTCGTTAGGTGCGGGTTCGCTTGCCCGGTGCGATTGACCGGCGCGGCCGCCCCGCATAGGATTCGTTCACATCCCGCGGACAAATATGCTTTGTCGTCGACCATACGTCCCTTTGTCGCAACCCTGTAACGGGAGAGAGAAATGATTCGCAAACTGCGCACCGAACGAGACAACCAGCAGTGGATGCTCGACCTCGCCCTCAACATGCGGGGCCGGGTGCAGAACTTCGAGCGCGATTACCTGGAAGTGCCCTCGGGCAAGCGCGCCCACAACTACCAGATGCTGCCCAAGGTGTGGCGCGAGTCCGCCGAGGCGCACGAGCTCCTGGGGAAGAAGGCCCAGAAAGAAGGCTTCGACGCCACGGCGACCGAGCACTACGACCACGCCATCGAGGCCTACCGCATGGCGCAGCACCCGATTTTCTACGACGACAACCCGGTGAAGATTTACCTCAACAACAAACTCAAGGAGATGGTCGACCGCCGCTCGGAGACGGCCTCCTACCCCATAGAGCGCGTCGAGGTGCCCTTCGACGACGGCAAAACCATATCGTGCCTGCTGCATCTGCTGCCTGACCGCCGCAAGGCCCCCTGCGTCATCTACGTGCCGGGCATGGACCAGACGAAGGAGGTCTTCCCGCTGGCGCGGCGCAACGTGGCCGCCGAGCGGGGCTTTCACGTCATCGCGATGGACGGCCCGGGGCAGGGGAATTCCAACATCCAGAAAATTCGCGCGGTGGGCGACAACTACGAGCGCGCGGGGGCGGCGGTCATTGACTACCTGCTGGGGCGTGAGGAGGTCGAGCCGACGAAAATCGGCATCTACGGCATCAGCATGGGCAGCTTCTGGTCGCTGCGCCTGGCGAGCTACGACCACCGCGCGGCGGCGGTTGCGAGCGCAGTGGCGTGCTTCAACCCGAACAACACGATATTCACGCAGTCCTCGCCGCGCTTCAAGCAGGTGTTCATGTACATGGCGGGCATGGACGACGAGGAGGCGTTCGACGAGATGGCCCGCAACATGACCGTAAAGGGCTACATGGACAAGATACAGTGTCCCACCCTGCTGGTTACGGGCGAGTTCGACCCGCTGTGCCCGCTGGAGGACGCCATCGAGGTGTATGAGGACCTCACCTGCAAGAAGGAGATGTGGGTGTTCGAGAACCAGTTCCACCCCCTGGTGAGCCTCAAGAACGTGGGCGGGCTGGACAACCACCAGTACATTCTCGACTGGCTGCACCGCGCCCTCCACCAGGGCGCCGTAAACGACGCGCGCGTCGCCTACGTCAAGGAAAACGGCGACGGGCCCTTCGGCCAGTGCGAGTGGACGCCGCCGGTAAGCCCCGGAGAGGTCTACTTCTAGGGCGGCGCGGGAGCCGCCGGGCCGGGCGGCCTCCATCAAGAGCGGCTTTGTTTGCGGCGTGCGCGCTCGCCTGGGGAGATTTCTTGGATCATCACCTCGCCATCGGCTTGAGCCTGACCTCCTCGTTCCTGTTCGCGGTCTTCAGCATCGTCGCGCGCAAGGGCGTGGGCGAAACCACGCCCTTCGTCGGCGCGCTCATCGGGCTGGCAATCGGGATTCCGATTCTGGGCGTGCTCTCGCTCCTTTTCTCGGACTGGGGAGGGCTCTCGCGCGAGGCCGCCCTGTGGTTCGTGGCGGGCGGGCTTCTGGCGCCGGGCTTGAGTCGTCTACTTCTGTTTCTGGGCTACAGGACCATCGGCGTGGGCCGCACCATGCCCCTGGTTACCATCACGCCTTTCCTCGCGACGCTGGTGGCCGTCGCGTGGCTGGGCGAGGAGCCGAGCCTCGCCGTGTGGACGGCCATCTTCTTCGTCACGGGAGGGTGCCTGCTGCTGACGGTAAAGCCCGAGGGCGACGCCGACTGGCGGCGCATCCACATGGTCTATCCCTTCCTGCACGCCGTGGTGATGGCGTTCGTCTCCTCGTTCAGACGCTACGGGCTCATCCTCTACGCCGATCCCGTCATCGGCGCGCTGATAGCGAACGTCGTCTCCCTGCCCGCGTTGTTGCTGCTCGCCCCTGCCCTGCCCGCCTCGGAGCGATTTCGCATGGACCCGCAGGGGGTGCGGTGGTTCGCCCTGGCGGGCGTGGTGAACGCGGGGGCGTATCTGGCGTTTTTCGCCGCGTTTCAGTACGGAGAGGTGTTCATCGTCATGCCGCTCAGCTACACCGCGCCGCTGTTCTCGCTTCTGCTCGCGCACGTCTGGCTGAAAGAAGAGGAGAAGACGACGTGGCAAAAATGGGCGGGCGCCGTTTTGCTCTTCATCGGAACGGCGATTATCGCATGGGCGAGCGCGTAGCCCCCGCCGTGGAGAGAGCGCCTTGAGCCCCGCGCCCGCCGTTCTCTTCTCGATTTCCTCGGCGGTGCTCTTTGCCGTCTTCAGCGTCATGGCGCGCAGGAACATGCGCCGCGCGAGCGCTTTCACGGGCAGCCTGGTTACACTGAGCGTCGGCGTGTCGGCCCTGGCCGCGGCATCCGCGTTCCTCTCCCCCTGGAGCACGCTCACGCCCCAGGTCGCGGTGTGGTTTCTCGTCGCGGGCGCCCTCGCCCCCGGCGTGGCCCAGGCGCTCATGTTCCTGAGCATCTCCTACATCGGGGTGGGCCGCGCGATGCCGCTCATCACGGTCACGCCCTTTCTCTCGACCCTGGTGGCCATGACCTGGCTGGGCGAACGCCCCGGCCTCGTCGTGGTGGGAGCGACGCTTCTCGTCGTGGCGGGCTGCGTTTTGATTGCGCTCAAAAAAGAGGGCGAGCGGCCCTGGCGGAGAATCTTCATCCTCATGCCCATCGCCCACGCCGTCTCGTTCGCCTTCGCCGCCTCCATGCGCAAGTACGCTCTCACGCTGCTGCCCGAACCCCTGCTGGGAGCGACGCTCGCCTATGCGATCTCCATTCCCGTGCTGTTTTTGTTCTATCCCTTTCTGCCTGCGGACGAGAGGCTTTCGTTCGAGCGGGCGGGGTTGTGGGGCTTCGTGGCGGCGGGGTCGGTGCTCACGGTTTCGTTCTTGTGCCACTTCATGGCGTATCGCTACGGAGAGGTGTCCATCGTCGCCCCTATCGTCTACACGGCGCCCCTGTTTTCGCTGCTCCTCGCCCGTATCTGGCTCAAGGAGGAAGAGGAGATCACCTGGCGCAAGACGGCGGGTGCGCTGCTCCTCTTCATCGGCATGCTGGCCATCGTCTGGGAGGCGGCCTGAGAGCGCGGGGCGTTGCGTGGGGGAGCGATAGCTTTTCCCCGGTGGTTTTCGGGCTACGCCCCCATCTTCTCGGCCAGGGCGTCGAACGCCTTGCGGAACGGCTCTTCGGGTGCGCGGAGAATGCCCGCCCCTATCTGCCCGACGCCCGCCTGCTTGTGGGCGATGCCTGTGTTGATGTTGGGGTAGATGCCCGTTTCGATCACCTTGCGCACGTCGATGCCCGTGGGCGTGCCGGCGAAATCGAAGACGGGCAGGGTGTAGTCGCGGCTCCTGGCCCAGGTGATGGCGTACATCTCGTTGGTGGCCTCGAAGGCCTCGCGCGTCGAGCCGCCCACGAACTCGACGATTGCCGGTGCGGCGGCCATGGCGAACCCGCCCACGCCCAGCGTTTCCATGATGGCCGAATCGCCGATGTCGGGGTTGGCGTCGTCTTGCGTGTAGCCGGGGAAGAACAGGCCGACGGGATGCTTGGCGGGCGCGGTGAACCAGGTGTCCCCCAGCCCCGCGACCCGAATGCCGAACTCCGTTCCGTTGCGCGCCATGGCGTAGACGAGCGAGCAGCCCTCCACGCCCGCCATCGTGTCCAGGCTCGCCTTGGCGGCGGGCATGGCGAGGTTCAGGAAAAAGTGGTCGTTCTCCGCGATGAAGCGCGCCACGCGGGCGATCACCCCGGCGTCGTCCACCGCTTCGGCCAGATGCGGAGTAAGCAGCCTGCCCACCGTGGCCGTGGCCGCGAGGTTGCGGTTGTGGGCCTCATCCCCCATGTGCAGGGCGCGGCCGATGACGTTCTTGACGTCCAGGCCCTCTTCCCGCGCCCGTAGTGCCGCGCGCAGGGCGGGGGCGAGTTCCTCCGCCATCCAGCGCAGGCGCGCCAGCACTTCTGCAGAATACGCCCCGTAGCGCAGCACCTTGCCCAGCCCCTCGTTGAGCGTGGAGTAGGCCCTGTTGCCGCCCCCCATCTCCCTGGGCGCCTGGTTTTCGATGACGACGACGGGCATCGAGGGGGATATGACGCCCGCCATCGGCCCCACCGCGGCGTGGTGATGACAAGGAGAGAGGGTGATTTCTCCACTCGCGCAAAGCGCCTCTGCTTCGCCTTCGTCGCGCGCCCAGCCCTCCAGCAGGGCGGCGCCGAGCATCGCCCCCCGCATGGGACCCGAGGCGTTCTCCCAGGCGAGGGGAGGACCCGCGTGCAGAAGAGTGCGCTCCCCCATGCCGGGTATGACGTCGCGGCCCACAGCCACGTCTATCCACACGGGCCGCGCGGCCTGAAGACGCTCTATTGCGGAGTCGTTGGCCGCGTCGCAGGCGGCGAGTTTGTCGAGGCGTTCGATCATCGCGGGGTCTCCTCCGGCGGGGGGACGCCAGTCCACCTGCACCACGGGGGCATTTTGCGCGCGCAGGTTCTCGGCGAACAACTCCGCACCCACGTTCGCCACGCGAACGCCGCCGAGCAAGTCTTTACTGCCCATCAGTCCGTCTCCCCGAGTGCCGCGGCGGCTGCCAGGCACGCCTGCTCGTGGGTGTCGGCGACGAGCACGCCCGCCGCGGCCAGGCGGGCGCGCTGGCTCTCGAGCCCCTGGGGGTCGCCGCGCGTTCCCGTAACGCTTGCGATGAACAAGGCGCCAGAGCCTTGCGCACGCGCGCTCTCCACGGCCTGCGCCGCCTCGCCCGCCGGGTTCTCGTGCGCACCGAGACCCAACACCACGTCGAACAGAACGACCGCGGTTTCCGGGTCGGCCGCCTCCTCAAGCAGGCGCGCGCTTCGGGGGCGGGGGTCGATCATGGGGTGGGGCCTTCCGCGGGTGAAAAGATCTTCGCCCATATCCACCACCGCGTGCCCCGCGGAGCGCATGGGGTCGGCCATGGGGCCGCGCGCCTTATCGAGAGGAGCGTTCGAGCGAATGCCCGAAACGCTTGCGCCCACAATCGCCTGGGCTTCCGCGCAAAGCGTTCCGCCCGTGTAGACGCCCCGCAGAAAGCGGCGCGTCGGGGTGCGCGTGCGCCGCCAGGCGGAAATTTTCTCGCGCACCTCAGGGGCGAGCGGGGCAGGAGCGTCCGGCTCCCCCGCTTCGCCCGGAGCAACCGCAAGCCTACCCGCGTGGGCGAGCGAATCCGCAGGATGGAGACGCGGGGCTTCGCCCGCTATCCTGCGCACCTCCCCGGCGGGGACACCCACGAAATGGACGACCACCGGCTTCGCGCAGGCCACCGCGGCCGCGAGTATTTTCTCCATAGCCGCGGCTTCGGGGGGCTTGCCGAGAACGACGAGGGTTTTCGTTTTCGCGTCGTGCGCGAGCATCTCGATCGCCTGCGTCATGGCGAGGCCGCCGACCGCGTTGCTCACGTCGCGCCCGCCGGTGCCCAGAGCGCTCGAGACGCCCCCGCCCGCTGCGTCCACGGCGGCCATGACCTCCTGAATGCCCGTGCCTGCCGCTCCCACGATGCCCACGCCGCCCGCGCGCACGACGTTGCAAAAGCCGAGCCCCACGCCGCCCAGGTGCGCCGTTCCGCAGTCGGGTCCCATGACGAGCAGACCCTTGCGCCGCCCGAGTTGCTTGAGCGCCACTTCGTCTTCGAGCGCCACGTTGTCGCTGAATATGAGGCAGTGCAAACCCTTGTGCAGCGCGCGTTGCGCCTCGCGCCGCACGCCGGGGCCGGGGATGGAGAAGAGCGCGAGGTTGAGCGCAGGGTCCTTGGCGAGGGCCGCATCCAGCGTCGGCAGCGAGAAATCGGCGAAAGGGCCCGCTCCCGCGTTCGCACGGGGTGCGTGCAGGCTCGCCTCCATGGCGGCGAGTTCCGCCTGTGCCGCCGCTGGGTCGCCTGCTTCCACGACGAGGAGGAGGTCGTTCGGCCCTGCGTCTTGCGCCTCTTCGGCCAGCAAACCCTCCTCGGCCAGTTGGCCGCGGTTCATCGGCGTGGCCATGACTGCCGCCGCGCGGAGGACGCCCGGCCTCTCGAGCGCGGCCGCGCTCGTGCGCATGAGTTTTACCGAATCGTGGTACGCCCCGGCCAGGACGCGAACGGCCAGCGCCATCGCACGCGCTCCGCTTGAAGGGTCTGGTTAGTCGTCGTCGATCATCGCCACCGCGCGAATCGGAGAGCCCGATATGCCCCGGAACTTGATGGGCAGTACCGAGAGCTTGAAACCGAAGGGCTTGGGAATCAGGTGGAGGTTCACCATGTTCTCGATGTGGCAGTATTCTTTCTCCAGCATGACGCGGTGCGCCTCCCAGTAGCGCCGCGTTTCGTGCATCTTCCAGATCGGCACGTCCCAGCCGCTCGCGTCGATCCCCATCACGCGGATGCCGTTGTCGATGAGGTAGTGCGTCGCCTCGGCGCTCATGCCGGGCTGATCGCGCGTGTAGTGGGGGTTCGTTTGCCAGTCCGCGCTCGCGTCGGTGCGGATGAGCACGATGTCCAGCGGCTTGAGAGAGTAGCCGATCTTCGCGAGGGCGGCCTCTACGTCCGCCGCCATGATCTCGTAGCCCGACTCCTTGTCGGTGAAATCGAGAACCACGCCGTCGGAAATGCACCACTCGATGGGGATGCGCTCGGTCGTGAAGCCCTCGGGATTGTTGTGCCAGGGCGAGTCGATATGGGTGCCCGTGTGGTCGCTCATGAAGATGACGCAGTGGTTCGTCACGATGTCGGCGCCGTAGTCGATGGCGCCGGTGCGCCGGGCGACGGTGTCCCAGTCCTCATCGACGGTGAGGGAAGGTCCCGGCAGATCGGGGTAAATCGGCATGTCGCGGTAGATTTCCATGCTCAAGTCGATGAGTGGCATCTCGAAAGTCTCCCCTGGAAGAAAAAAGACGTCTGCGGTAACGCGCGGTTCGCCCGGAGAGTATACATGATGTCGCGCGTCGCCATGTATGATGCCCGCGCGTTTGCATTCGGGGGCTGATGGGGTATACTGGGCCCGACCGATGGGGCGCGAGAACGTCGTTTTGCGGAAAACGGTGAAAGATGGGTGTACCTTGCGCCGCGCCCCGGGAGATCACCACTTTGTCTCTGTTGTTCGACGTTTCCCTCTTTCAGCTCACTTTGTTGATGATGGCCCCGCTCATCATCGCGTGCCTGGGCGAGACCATCATCGAGCGATCGGGCATTCTGAACGTCGGCATCGAGGGCGTCGTTACGCTCGGGGCGGTCACGGGCTTTTTGTTGACCTACCACTCGGGCAGCGCGTTCGTCGGCTGCGTCGTGGCGGCGCTTTCGGGCAGCCTGCTCACGCTGTTGCTGGGCTATTTCTCCATCACCCTGCGTGCGAACCAGATCGTCATCGGGCTGGGCATCTTCGTCCTGGGGCTGGGCATCTCGCCCACCATCTACCGGCTTGCCGTCGGGGTGGTGCAGTCCATCCCGCAAGTGCCGACGCTTCGGGAGGTGCCCGTTCCGCTTCTGGGCGCGCTTCCCTTCGTGGGGGAGATTTTCTTTCGCCAGAACGCGCTGGTGTATCTGGCTTACGTGCTGGTCGCCGCGGTGGGGTTCTTTTTGTTCAGAACGCCTCTGGGTCTGCGCCTGCGCGCCTGCGGGGAAAACCCCCGCGCCGCCGACACGGTGGGCATCGACGTCGCGCGGATGCGCTACGGCGCGTGTGCGGTGGGCGGGCTCTTTCTGGGGGTGGCGGGCGCCTATCTGCCGCTCGTGATTTCAGGGTCGTTCACGGACAACATCGTGAACGGGAGGGGGTGGCTTGCGCTGATGCTCGTCATCTTCGGGCGTTGGGTGCCGCTGTGGTCGTTCGTCGGCGCGCTGTTGTTCGCCTACGTGGACGCCTTTCAGTTCAAGGTGAGCGCACTGCCGCAGTTCGCCAAAATCGTGCCGCCTCAGTTTCTGCTCATGCTGCCCTACGTGTTTGCGATGATCGTGCTGGTGCAGGTCGCGCAGGGAGCGGAAAGCCCCCGCGCGCTCACGCGGCCCTATGATCGGGAGACCCGGGATTGAGCCCGCATCCGGAATTTTCTCCTCTCGAAAGGGGAAAGGTGAGATGAAAGAGGGGTGGAAACGCCAGTGGCTCTGCGCCGCCGCGTTCGTGTGTTTCGCGCTTGTCGCGGCCGCAGCCCCGGCCCCGGCCCTGGCCGAGAAGGCCCGCAAATTCGCCATCATACTACCGGGATACGCCAGGGACATGGACTTCAACTTCCGGGGCTATCAGGTCGCCAAGCACCTGGAGAAGCGCTTCGGGATGAAAACCTCCTACACCGAATTCGTCTCGCCCGCGCGCGCCGAGCGGGTGGCGCGCGGGTACGCCGCCGCGGGTTACGCCATCGTCGCGTTTCACGGCGGGGAGTACGTTCCCGTTGTGCTGAGAATCGCGCCCAGGTTTCCCGGAGTCGTTTTCATCATGGAGAGTTCGGGGAAGTTCGACGTTCCCGCGAACGTCTGGAACATTCACCGCCACTACTACGAAGGCTTCTATCCCCTCGGCGTGTTGGCTGGCCTCGCCACGAAGACGAACAAGGTGGGCGTCATCGCGGGAATCCATCTCAAGGACTTCAACCTGTCGATCAACGTCGTCTCGGAAGCCTTGCGGGCGACCAACCCCGATGCGAAGCTCGTCTATACGTTCACCGGGGATCAGGGCGATCGCTACAAGGCGCGCCGCGCTGCCGATGCGATGATCGCCGAGGGGGTCGATTTTATCGTCAGCCTTCTGAACCTGGGGGTACACGGAATCATCGCCGCCGCCAAGGAGGCGAAGCACAAGGTGCTGGTCACCTCGCTCTCGACGGACAAGTCGCTCAATGCGCCGCGACGTTTGGCCGCCACGCTGCTCCTCGACTTCCGGCCTTCCTACACGAAGGCCGTGCGGGGAATTCTGAGGGGCTCCTCGACGGGGTATGTTGCCATGCGCCCCGGCAGCGGGTGCGAAATCGGCTTTCTGGGCAACGTGGAGGAGGGCGTCGCCGCGCGGGTGCGGGAGGTTTTCGGGAAGGTTCGCGACGGCTCCATCAAGCTGCGGGCCGAGCCCGGGGAAATACGCATGGCGCAAGAGATGCGCCTGGCCCAATAGTGGATGCGGTTGTGCCTCGCGCGGCCCTGGAGCCGTGCAGCCCGCAACGCACGCGAGGCTTCTTTTTTCCGGTGAGGAACATGGTGTGAAAAGTTCAACACTACGCCGATTGCTCTGCGCCGCCGCCGCACTCGCGGTCTTCGCGATTGCGTCGCCGGCCCTGGCCGCCAAGGCGCATAAGTTCGCGATCATCCTGCCGGGACAGGTCGAGGACTCGGACTATAATTTCTGGGGTTATCAGGTTACCCAGGACCTCGCGAAGAAATTCGGGATAAAGACCTCCTACGCCGAGAGCGTCTTGCCCGCCGACGCCGTGCGTGTGACGCGCGAGTTCATTGACGCGGGCTACACCATCATCGGTTTCCACGGGGGGCAATACGTGCGCATCGTGAAGAAGCTGGCGCCGAAGTTTCCCGGGGTGACCTTCATCATGGAGAGTTCGGCAAAGCACGCGGTGCCCGCGAACGTGTGGAACATTCACCGCCACTATCACGAAGGCTTCTATCCCATAGGCGTGCTGGCCGGCCTCGCGACGAGGAAGAACGGGGTGGGCGTCATCGCGGGCATCAAATTGCCCGACTTCAAGGCCTCCATCAACACCATTTCGGACGCGCTCAAGGCGACCAACCCCAAGGCGAAGCTCATCTACGCGTTCACCGGAGATCAGGACGATCAGCAAAAGGCGCGCCGCGTGGCCGAGGCCATGATCGACGATGGCGTGGATTTCATCATCTGCATGTTGAACCAGGGGGTGCACGGCGTCATCGACGCCGCGAGGGAGGCGAAGCACAAGGTGTTGTTCACCTCGCTCTCCACCGACAGGAAACTCAAGGCGCCCCGGCATCTGGCCGCCACGCTGTCCATGGACTTCCGGCCTCCCTACGCGATGGCCGTGAGGGGAATCCTGATCGGCGCCTCGACGGGATACGTTTCCATGCGCCCCGGCAACGGATTCGAAGTCGGTTCTTTGGGCAATGTGAGCAAGAACGTCGCCGCGAAGGTCAATGAGGCTTTCTGGAAGGTGCTCGCCGGGTCGATCAAGATACAGGTTGAAAGGAAGGAGATACGTCGCGCGCAGGGGATGGTCCTGGGTCCCTAGCAGATGGCGGCCCGCGCGCGGCCCGAAACGCACGCTAGATTCTCTCTCATCAAGGAGGAACGTGAGATGAAAGACCGATGGACACGCCGATTGTTTTGCGCCGCCGCCGCGATAGCGGCCTTGGCACTTGCGGCCCCCGGCCCGGCCCTGGCCGCCAAGGCGCACAAGTTCGCCATCATCCTGCCGGGACCGGTCGAAGACGCGGACTACAACTTCCGGGGCTATCAGGTCGCCCAGGACATCAAGAAGCGCTTCGGAATCGAGACTTCCTATTCCGAGCGCATCTCGCCCGCCGACGCCGAGAGGGTGGCGCGCGAGTACATCGCCTCGGGCTTCACCATCGTCGGTTTCCACGGCGGGCAGTACATCCGCATCGTGAAGAAGCTGTCACCGAAGTTTCCCGAGGTGAATTTCATCATGGAAAGCTCGGGCAAGGCGAAACTGCCTGCGAACGTCTGGAACATCCACCGCCACTTCTACGAGGGCTTCTACCCCTTCGGCGTGCTGGCGGGCCTGTCCACGAAGACGAACAAGGTGGGCGTCATCGCGGGCATCCAGCTGCCCGACTTCAAGTCTTCTATCAACACCATTTCGGACGCGCTCAAGGCGACCAACCCCAAGGCGACGCTCGTCTACTCCTTCACGGGCAACCAGAACGACCCTGTCAAGGCGCGCCAGACCGCCGACGCCATGATCGCGGGAGGGGTGGACTTCATCATCAACCTGGTGAACCTAGGGGTGTACGGAGTCGTCGAGGCCGCGAAGAAGGCGAAGGGCAAGGTGTTGGTCACCACCTTCTACACCGACAAGACGGACAAGGCGCCCCAACATTTCGCGGGCACGCTGATCGTCGACTTCCGGCCCCCGTTCGCTACGGCCGTGGGGGGCATCCTCAAGGGCCAGCGCTCGGGATACGTGCCCATGCGTCCCGGCAACGGCTTCGAACTCGGCTCTCTGCACAACGTGTCCGCCGAGGCCGTCGCGAAAGCCAAAGAAGCGTACGACAAGGTGCGCACCGGGGCGATAAAGCCCCGCTTGGAGATGAAGAAGGTCCAGCTGGCGCAATAGCGCGGGCACGGACAGGGAAACCGCTCGGCGAGACGCCCCGCCCGGGGCGAAGTGTGCTCGCATGGATGGCGCAATGACGCAAAAAGCAGCCTCCCGCGTCGATATGCGCGGGATCAGCAAATCCTTCGGCGAGGTCGTGGCCCTGGAGCGTGTGGACTTCGAGGCCCGCGCGGGGGAGATCCACGCCTTGTTGGGCGAGAACGGCGCGGGCAAGACCACGCTCATGAACATCCTGAGCGGCCTCTACCGCATGGACGAGGGGCAAATTGCCCTCGACGGGCGCGAGGTGGACGTCCGCTCTCCGCGGGACGCAATCGAGGCGGGGGTCGGCATGGTGCACCAGCACGTCGAGCTCATAGGCAACTTCACCGCACTCGAGAACATCCTCCTCGGGCGCGAGGGGACGCGCTGGAAGCTCGACGTGGACGCCCGGCGCGGCTCCGTGGAGGAGCTTGCCGCGCGCTACGGCCTCTCCGTCCCGCTCGGCGAGCAGGTGAAGAACCTTCCTGCGGGCATTCAGCAGAAAGTCGAGATACTCAAGGCCCTCTACCACGGGGCGGACACCTTGATTCTCGACGAGCCGACCACCATGCTCACGCCCCATGAGGTGGACGGGCTGTTCGCCATCCTCAAGTCCTTCGCCGGGGGAGGGCTCACGGTCGTCTTCATCACCCACAAAATCCAGGAGGTGCTCGACAACTGCGACCGCATTACCGTGTTTCGCGGCGGGCGTAAAATCGACACCATCCTCCGCGAGGAGGCCACGCGCGAGAGGCTCGTCCGGATGATGATGGGCGAGCGCGGCCTGCCTCCCGCAGGGGAGCGGCCCGGGGGACCCTCGGCGGCTCTGGGGGGTGCGCCCGCGCTTTCGGTGCGCGGGGTTTGCACTTCGGGGGAGTGGGGCGTTCCTCTCAAGGACGTGGCCTTCGAGGTTCCCCGGGGGCTCGTCGTCGGCCTGGCGGGCATCTCCGGAAACGGCCAGAAGGAGTTGGCCGAGGCGTTGGCGGGCCTCATCGACATCGACGCGGGCGAGATTCGTCTCGGCGGGGGCGAGGTGTCGCGCCTTTCAGTTGCCGAGCGCATCGCGGGGGGCGTGAGCCTCTTGCCGCAGGACAGGATAGAGGAGGGCATCCTCCCCGGTCTGAGCCTCGCGGAAAACGTCGTCCTCGGCCTGCACCCCCACGTCTTCAGGAGGCGCGGCGTGTTCGAGCGCGACACCGTCTGCGAGATGGGCAGAAACGCCATAGCCGAGTTCGATATCCGGGCGAGGGACGAGCACGTGCCCGCCGCACACCTATCGGGCGGAAACATACAGAAGACCATCGTCGCGCGCTCGATTCTGCTCGCCCACAGGACCGGCAAGGTGTTGATGATCGCAAACAACCCCACGCGCGGGCTGGACGTCATGGCGGCGGCTTTCGTGCACGCCCGCCTGCGGGAGCTCAGGGCGGAGGGAGCGGGCGTGTTGTTGATATCCGAGGACCTCGACGAACTCCGCCTGATGAGCGACCGCATTCTCGTCATCTACGCGGGGGAGGTGCTCGGCGCCTTCGACGGGCCCGAATACGACGTCTACCGCATCGGCGCGCTCATGGCCGGCCAAAAGGCGGAAGCGTAGGATGGCCGGCGCGGCGCGGCGCGAGGAAAGGAAAAAGGCGGTTCTCGAGTTCGCCGCCACCTATGCCGCAGCGGGTGCGCTCGCCCTGGTGTGCGGTGCAATCTTCATCGTCGCCTTCGGCGGAGACGTGCTCGTCGCTTTCGGCACCGTGCTGCGCTCCTCCCTCGGCACGTGGGGCGGCTTCGCCCAGACCCTGAACAAATTCTGCCCCCTGCTTCTCGGCTCGCTTGCCGTCGCCTTCGGGATGCGGGGCGGGCACTTCAACATCGGCGTGGACGGGCAGATATACGCGGGCGCCATCGGCATGACGGGGACGGCGTTCGCCCTGGAGGGCATGAACCTTCCCTGGCCGATCTTCGTTCCCCTGGGGCTGCTGGGCGGCGTGCTGGGCGGGCTGCTGTGGGGCCTGGTGCCGGGGGTTTTGCGCGTGCGCTTCCAGGTGAGCGAGATATTCGTGACGGTGATGCTGAACTTCGTCGCCCTTTATCTGGTCGATTACCTCGCCAACGGGCCCTGGAACGACCCCCTGGCGGGAGAGGCCATCTCGCTGCCGATTCCCGACGCCTCCGTACTCCCGCAGGTGATGCCGAAGGCGGGGGCGCACCTGGGCTTCGTCATCGCACTGGCGACCGCCGTGGGCATGTACCTGCTCATGACGCGCACCGTGGTCGGCTACGAGATTCGCGCGGTGGGCGACAACTCGCGCGCCGCGCGCTTCGGCGGCATCAACGTCTCGCGCATCACCCTCGTCATCATGCCCACCTGCGGCGCGCTGGCGGGTCTGGCGGGCGCCATCGAGGTCTCGGGCTTCCACCAGTCCCTTCTTCTGGGGATCAGCGGGGCGGAGGGCGCACCCAACTACGGGGCGATGGCCATTCTCATCGCAGTCATCGGGCGCAACAACCCCCTGGGGTCACGATCGCCGCCGCCGTGTTCGCGGTGCTGGTGGCGGGTTCGGACTCTTTGCAGCGGAGCATCGGGCTGCCGGGGGCGGCGGTGTTCGTCTTTCAGGCGATCATCGTCCTGACGGTCGTGTTCGTCCAGGCGCGGCGGAGCATGTCCGCCGACTAGGCGCGCCCCCTCCTTCGTCTGTCCGGTCTCTATCCGGCGCGCGCGACGACGGCGATGGGGCCGCCGCCCGGCGGTCCCTGGTGTTCCGCGCCTCCCGAAACATAGACCATCGTGTCGCCGACGATGGAGGAGACGACCGCGCTCACGACCGAGCGGGCGTGGCGCGTGTTGTTGATGTCCGAGTCGTCGAGCATCGTGTGTCTGCGGCCGCGTACCAGGCCGTCGGGTGAGGCTTCGCATTTCCCGAAAACGTTGACTATCCGCGCACGCTGCGCGGGGGAGAGGGCCCACTCGAACCCGATGCCTGCGCCGACGATGGCTTCGCGCACCGCGTCGCGGTCGATGGCGTCCTGCATGACCCCGTGGCCGACGACCAAATCTCCGCCCCAGGCCGCGCTGTTGCCGATAATCATGACCTCGTTGCACATGAGCTCGATGCCCGCCGAGGTGGAGGCGACGCCCGATTGCAGCGACCAATCTCTGCAAACGACCTCGTCGCTCAGGCTGTCTTCTTCCACCTCGCCCGCCGCGAGGGCCACCCCCAGGGCCGAGGCGCCGCGCGAATAACCCATCGACTTGTAGGTGTCCTCGGTGCAGACCGTCTTCCCGCGCCCGCGCGCGTCCGCTATGCGCTCGCCCGTGAGGAGCGGGCACTTCACCTGAACGAAATGCAAATCCTCGACGCTTTCGATATGGGCTTCTTCCATCAGGCGTCGCACGAGGTCGGCCGTCGCGTGGATTTGTGCCATCCTCCCCATCTCCTCGGGAAGAAAATCCGGCGTGTGGCCCGAGGCGATGGCCAGACGCTTCGCACTTCCGTCTCCCCGCCCGTTCCCGGACCTGGTGAACACCGAAAAATGGGGGGACATAACGCCTTCGGTCCCGCCGGACATGATGAGGGCGACTTGCTCCTCCACCTGTTCGCGCGTCTTTCCCGTCGCCGCGGAAAGGTAGTCGAGCAGCACGAAGTTGCTAAAACCCCGGGAGAAGTCGTTCACGCAGCCGTTGCCCTCGGTTTTCCCCATGATGCCGACGATCTCCTCCGGCCTGCATGCGCCCTCCTCGACGAGTGCGACCACGCCGGATATGTCGTCCGGAGAATCCATCGATACGCGAAACAAGTCGGCCTGCATGTCGTTTCTCCTTATCGGTTCGGGGTGTGCCCGTGTGCAAGTGTCCGGAATCAAATCCATCCGGGAGGGCCGCGGCGCTCTCGCGCTTTGTGCGCCCGGGCCGCGTCAGCCCTCGCCCTGGTGGATGCAGGTGCCCGCCTCCCCGCACAGGGCGGGCAGCGCCTCTTCGAGTGCGGCGACGTAGACGCGCTTTCCTCCCCCTTCGAGAAAGCGAATCGCCGCTTCTATCTTCGGCCCCATGCTGCCGGGCGGGAAGTGCCCCTCCTCGTGATAGCGCTTGATCTCGGCCAGCGACACCCGCCCGAGCGCGCGCTGGTTCGGCGTGCCGAAGTGAATCGACACCCCGGGCACGGCGGTGAGGATCATCATGGTGTCGATGCCGAGGACGTTGGCCATGAGCGCGGAAGTGAGGTCCTTGTCGATAACGGCCTCCACCCCCCGGCGCGCGCCGTCCGCCTCGCGAACGACGGGTATTCCCCCGCCTCCGCCGGCTATCACCACCGCACCGCGCTGGGCCAGTGTGCGCACGAGCGAAATGTCCACGATGTGTTTGGGCGCGGGCGAGGGAACCACGTGCCGCCAGCCGCGGGGCGCGTCCTCACGCATCGTCCAGCCCATCTCCTGTCCGTATCGCTCGGCCTCTTCTTTCGTGTAGGCGTAGCCGATGAACTTGGTGGGCGCGTCGAAAGCCGGGTCGTTCGGGTCGACCTCCACCTGGGTGAGGAGGCAGACCACGTGGCGCGGGTCGCCCGCGCGGCGCAGGGCGCTTTCGAGCGCCTGCATGAGGAGGTAGGCGATGCCCCCCTGGCTGTGCGCCACGCAGATATCGAGCGACATGGGCGTCACCCGCTCGCGCGAAAGGGCCTGGCGGGTGAGAATTTTCCCCACCACCGGGCCGTTGCCGTGGGTGATGATGAGCTCGTTGTCGCACTGCATGAGGGGCACGAGCGCGCGGCCCGTCGCCTCGGCGATGGCGGTTTGCTCCGCGACCGTGCCCCTGATTTCGGGCGGATGGGTCGCGTTGCCGCCGATGGCGAGGAGAAGACGCCTGGGGAGGTCCGGAGGAAGCCGCATGGCGATGCCTTCCGTTGAGGCCGGGCGGGGTGGGCGGCCCGGCCGCCGCGCGAAACGCTCGGTTGGATTCTACAACAACGCAGATTCTCGGCGTAGGAGCACTCCGGCAGGCGGGCGCCTCTCGGCTCAGGCGTCGTTTTTGAGGAGCCACACGCCGTCCTCGCCGTCCACCTCCCGCATCCGCACGCGGATGTGCTCCTCAAGCGCGGTGGGCACGTTCTTCCCCACGAAGTCGGGCCGAAACGGCAACTCGCGGTGCCCGCGGTCGATCAGGGCGGCGAGCCATATCTTCTTCGGGCGGCCCAGCTCCATCAGGGCGTCGAGGGCCGCGCGTACGGTTCTGCCCGTGAAGAACACGTCGTCGACCAGGAACACCTGACGATTCGTGAGGTCGAAGTCGACGAGCGTCGGCTCGAAGCCGCGCCCCTCGGTGGGGTGTCCCCCGTCGTCGCGGTGCACCCCGATGTCGAGTGCGCCCAGAGCGGGCGTGATGCCCTCGAGCTCCTCCACGTGCCCGGCGAGGCGCCGCGCCAGCGGCTCGCCGCGCGTGAGCACGCCGATGAGGGCGACGCTCTCGCCCGTGCCGCATGCCTCCACCATCTCAGAAGCGATGCGCTTGAGGGCCAGCTCGAGCTCCTGGGCCGTCATGATGGCGATGCGCGTCATGGGCCTTTCCCGAAAAAGTGTGTGCGCTTCATTATGGTGTCTCCGTCTCCTCGCTCAGCGCGAGGCGCCGCGCCGCGAAAGCTCGCGCCTGCCGCGGCGTGGATATGCGCCCCTCGAGTTGTTCGTCTTCAAGGGCGCGGAGGATTTCTCCCACCCTGCGCCCCGGCGGACAGCCCATTTTCACGAGATCGTGGCCGTCGAGCAAACGCGGCGGGCGCAGGGCTTCTTCCTGCAGGGTGCGGAGCTTTTCGGTGCAAAAGGCGTGGGTACGCAAATTCCCGTGGCTGGCGAGGCAATCGAGGCGATGCAGTTCCAGCAATTCTCCAAAGTACGCCTCGCGCAAAAAGCGCTTCAGGCGGCTTTCCCGCATCTTTTCCACGTGCATGAAGCGCATGTGGTGGGCGACGAGCTCGCGGATGCGCGTCGCCTGCGCCCGCGACATGCGCAGCCGCTCGCAAATCTCGGCACTCATCGCCGCCCCCGCCTTGTCGTGGCCGTTGAAGCGGATGCGGTCGCGCACGGCGTAGGTCGGGGGTTTGCCCACGTCGTGGAGCAGTACCGCCCACGAGAGCGTCGGCGAGGGGGAGCGCTTGAGGCCGAGCATCAAGAGCACGTGCGTCCACACGTCGCCTTCGGGGTGAAACGCAGGCGGCTGCGCCACGCCCTTCATCGCGGCGACCTCGGGCAGCACGTGGGCGAGGAGCCCCAGCGCCTCGAGAGTGGAGAAGGCGGCGTCCGCGCGCTCCGCGGTGAGCATGGCGGTCAACTCCTCGCGAATCCGCTCGGCGCTGATTTTCGTGATGCGCGCCGCCCCCGCCTCGATGGCGGCGGCCGTGGCGGGCTCGATGACGAAGCCCAGGCGTGCGGCAAAGCGCACCGCGCGCATCATGCGCAGGTAATCCTCGCCGAAGCGCGCACGCGGGTCGCCGATGGCGCGCACGACCCCGCTTTCGAGGTCGCGGAGGCCGCCCACGTAGTCGAGCACGCGGCTCTCGGCCACGTCGAAGAACATGCCGTTGATCGTAAAATCGCGCCGCTTCGCGTCTTGCTCCTCGCCCGCAGGCCGCACCGAGTGCGGACGCCTGCCGTCGGTGTAGTCGCCGTCTTCACGAAACTGGGCCACCTCGAACTCGCGCCCGCCCATCCGCACGCGCACCACGCCGAAGCGCGCTCCCACGAGAAAGGTCTTTCGAAAAAGACGCTGCACGGCCTCGGGCGGGGCGTCGGTGGCGACGTCCCAGTCCCTGGGGCGGCGGCCCAGCAGGGCGTCGCGCACGCACCCGCCAGCGAGGAGCGCGCGGTGGCCCGCCGCCTGCAAGGCGTCGACAATGCGAATGACCGTCCTTGGTGGTTTGACGTCCGACATTCCCTGCTCGCCGTGGTTGAAATCACCGAATCATCGGTACTACGATAGGCTGAATCCTCGCGTACGGGCAAATCGTCGTTCTCGCCGGGGAGACCCCGCTCTTGTTTCGGATGCGTCCGGGGCGCGTTCACACACTGGGGAAACGCCGATGTTGCGCCACGCGGCTGTGCTTGTCTTGTTGGTCGGCCTGGTGATCGCCCCGACCCCTTCGCGGGGGGCGCTCCCCCAGGAGAAGCTGTTCGAGGAGGGCATCGAGAACATCGCCGCGGGTAATTACACGGCGGCGCTCGACGTGCTGGATCGGGCTCTCGCCGCCTCGCCCGAAAGCCCGGAGGGCTATTTTCTCAAGGCGTCGCTCTTCCACATCCTGAAGGCGCACTTCGCGCGCCCCGACTACCGCAAGCAGTGGCGCGAGAACGCCACCAAGGCCTTTTCCCTCGCCGAGAAGATGCTGGAGAAAAACGAAAACGACGCGCGCGCGCTCGTTCTCACCGGCCTGGTGCACGGCATGGAGATAGTCGACGCCTTACACAGAAGCAAATACTTCTCCGCGTTCGGGCTGGCCGGTTCGATGAACACGCACCTCGAGCGCGCGCTCGAAATCGAACCGAAGCGCCACGACGCCTACTACGGGCTGGGGGTCTACCACATCCGCGGGAGCACGGAGGGCTGGGTGCGGCTGTTCCGTTTCTTTGTGGGCGACACCAGCGCGAAGGGCAGGGAGTATCTGCGGCGCGCGGTCGCGGGCAAGGGCTGGACGACCAACTCGGCGCAGCTGGCCCTCGTGTGGGACCTGTTGCGGGTGGAGAAGTTCGAGGAGGCGCGCAAGGAGATCGCCTCCCTGCGCGCGCGCTACCCGAACAACGGCCTCTACGACGTGGCGTATGCGGAGAGCTTCTTCGTCGCGGGCGATTGCCGCCGCGCGCGGGCGGAATACGCCGCCCTCAAGCCGGGGCTCGGGCGCCAGAAAGAGGAGGTGGCCGGGCTCTACGAGGAGTTCGCGGTGTGGCGGATACTGCGGTGTGACCACACGCTGGGCGAGCGCAGTGAGAGAAGAGAGGAGCTGCAGGAACTGCTTGAGGAAACGGGCAGGAGCGCCTCGCTCATCGAGCAGATTCGCACCGAAGTGGCGGCCGTGAACGAGGCGCTGGGAAAGAAATAAGGCGCCGTGCCCGCAGCGCACCGGGGAGGACCCGATGGATACGCTCATGCGCATCGCCCTCTTCGTAGTGGCGGCGACGCTCGCCTCCGCTCCTTGCGCGCGCGCAGCCGACGTGCCCGTCGACCTCGAGCTCGTGCTGGCCGTCGACGTGTCGGGCAGCGTGGATCCGGAAGAGGGCAAGCTCCAGCGCATGGGCTACGTGAACGCTTTTCGCTCGACGTCCGTGCTGCGTGCGATTCTCTCGGGCAGGTACAAGAGCATCGCGGTCGCCTACGTGGAATGGGCGGGCTACGACTATCAGCGCGTCGTGGCGGGCTGGCGGCGCATTCACGACAAGGCCAGCGCGGAGGAGTTTGCCGCCCTGCTCGCGCGCGAGCCCGTACGCATCGGTCCCTACACCTCGATAAGCGGGGCGATTGCCTTCGCCCTGCCCATGTTCGAGGACAACGGCTTTCAGGGCGAGCGGCGCGTCATCGACATCTCGGGGGATGGGCCGAACAACAGCGGGGACTACGTAACCACGGCGCGTGCGAAGGCCATCCGCGCGGGGGTGACGATAAACGGGCTCCCCATCGTGAACGACAGGCCGAGCCCCTGGGGCAGGATGCCGATGAAGAACCTCGACCTCTACTACAGAAAATGCGTCATCGGGGGCAGGCGCGCCTTCCTGGTGGTGGCGAACGACATCGCCTCGTTCGGGCGCGCCGTCCGCCGCAAGCTGGTTTTGGAGATCGTGGGTCTTCCGGGCGCGATTGGGCCGCTCGGAGAAGAGAGAGGCGCTGTTCGCGTGGCGCGTGCGGCCCCGCCGTGTGACGCGGGCGAGAAGCGCCGGAGAGATTGGTCCATGGACTACTAGGCGAAGTGCACAAGTGCGGGCGGGGAGCAGGGTTCTCTCCCCTCCGGTGGTTTTCCCCAAAAGTTTTTTCTAGCCGAGGAGAGATGATTCGTCATGAAAGCTGTGCGCGTACATGAGTTCAATATGGACGTCCCCATGCGGGTGGACGAGGTGGAAGACGCGAAGCCCGAGCCCGGCGAGGTGCTCATTCGGGCCGGGGCCGTCGGCGTGAACCCGGTGGATTTGGCCATACGGGCCGCCAAGCACCCCTATGCCAAGCTGGTCAGCCCGCCCTACGTTCCGGGAGCGGAGGCGGCGGGGGAGATAGTTGCCCTGGGTGCGGGCGTCTCGGGCTGGCAGGTCGGGCAGCGCGTCTACGGCCGGGCCGTGGGCGGGAGCTACGCGGAGATGGTGCGACTCGTGGCCGACGCCACGGCGGAGTTGCCCGACGCCTACTCCTACGAGGAGGGCGCCTGCATCACGGTGGCGTTCTACACGGCCTGGAACGCGCTCGTCATCAAAGCGAAGGCGGGTGCGGGCGAGACGGTGCTGGTGCAGGGCGGTGCGGGCGGCGTCGGCATGGCGGCCATACAGCTGGCCAAGCGTCTGGGGTGCCGCGTGTTCGCCACGGTGAGTTCGGAGGAGAAGGCCGCGTTTTGCAGGGAGATGGGCGCGGACGAGACGATAAACTACCGCGAGGAGGATTTCGCCGCGCGCTGCATGGAGCTCACCGGTGGGCGCGGCGTGGACGTCGTGGTCGAGCTGTGCGCGTGCGATAACTTCGACAAGGATTTGGACGCCATCCGCGTGGACGGGCGCATCATCGTCATCGGCACGGGTACGGGCAAGGGTCCGGGCGCGGAGTTTCGCGTTCCCGCCGTGATGACGAAGGACGCCGTGGTGCTGGGGCTGGCCGTGGTGAACCTCTTCCCCAAGATGCCCGAGGTCGTGCGCCGCTTCACCCCACTGCTGCGGGAAGGGGCGTTTCGGATTCACGTGGACAGGGCGTCGTCGTTCGAAGACGCGAACCAGGCGCACGACCACGTGCTGGAAGGCCGGTTTGTGGGCAAGGTCGTTCTGACGCCCGGGGCGTAAGGGAGGAGAGGGCGATGAAGGCAATGCGGGTCGTGCGCTTCGGGTACGAGCATCCCATGGTTCTCGAAGACGTGGCAGAGCCCACCCCCGGGGCGGGCCAGATTCTGGTGCGCATAGCGGCGGCGGGCGTGAACCCCCTGGAGGTCGCCATACGCTCTGGAAACCACCCCCGCGCCGCGGCCATGACGCTGCCCTACGTCTGCGGCACGGACGTGGCGGGTGAGGTCGAGGCCGTGGGGCCGGGCGTGGAGGGCTTCGCCCCCGGCGATCGGGTGTGGGGCCGCGCCTCCACGGGGGCGTACGCGGAGAAGGGGCTGTTGCCCGCCTCCCAGACGGGGAGGCTGCCCGACGCGATGTCCCTGGCCGAGGGGGCGGCGCTTCCCATTCCGCTCCTCACGGCCTGGAACGCCTTGGTCGTGAAGGGCGAGGCGGCTCCGGGCGACTGCGTTCTCGTGCAGGGGGGAGCGGGCGGCGTGGGCTATCTCGCCATCCAGCTCGCCCGCGCTATGGGTTGCCGCGTCTTCTCGACGGTGAGTTCGAAGGAGAAAGCAGATTTTTGCCTTGCCGCCGGGGCGGAGGTGGCTATTAACTACCGCGAAGAAGACGTGCCCGCCCGCGTGATGGAGCTGACCGCGGGGCGCGGGGCCGACGTGGTCGTCGAGACCGTAGGGTGCGACAACCTGCCCGCCGACCTCACGCTCAACGCCGTCAATGGACGCATCGTTATCGTCGGCACGGGAACGGGCAAGGGACCCGAGGTCACGATTTCCCTGCCCGCGGCCATGGGGCGGGACGCCAGGATTCTGGCACTCTCCTCGGGCAACCTGGCTCCGCTCGTGCCGGGCATCCTCAAACGCCTCGAACCCCTCCTTGCCGCAGGCGCGGTGAAGCCCCACGTCGGGTGTGAACTCGCACTGGGCGAAGCGAACGAGGCGCATGAGCTTCTGCTGAGCGGAAAATTTCTGGGCAAGGTGAACCTTACGCTTTGAGGGCGGCCACACACGCGGGAGGTGCGGGATGAAGCTGCTGGGGGCGCACGAAATCGACGTTTGCCTGTTCGACGCCTACGGCACGCTGTTCGACGTGTCGGCCGCTGCCGCGGAAAAACAGGCCGAGCTGGGCGAGAACTGGCGCGCACTCTCGACGCTTTGGCGAACAAAGCAACTCGAATACACCTGGCTCAGAAGTCTCACGGGCTGTCACGCGGATTTTTGGCAGGTTACGGGCGACGCGCTCGATTTCGCCATGGACGCACTCGACATGCGCGACTCCGCTCTGCGCGAAGAGCTCATGGCCCTCTACATGCGGCTGCGCCCGTACCCCGAGGTGCGGGGCGTGCTGGCGAAGTTGCGCGAGGAGGGGGTGCGGGCCGCGATTCTCTCGAACGGCTCTCCCGAGATGCTGGGCAGCGCGGTGGAAAACGCAGGGGTAGGCGAATTTCTCGAAGAGGTGCTCTCCGCGGAGAGCGTCGGCATATTCAAGACGCACCCCTCGGTGTATCAACTGGCGGTGGACAGGCTGGGCGTGCCCGCGGGCAGGATGTGTTTTTTCTCCTCCAACGGCTGGGACATAGCCGGAGCGTCCTGGTTCGGGCTGCGCGTCGTCTGGGTGAACCGCTTCGCCCAGAAGCGCGAACGCCTGCCGCACGAGATCGACGCGGAAATTCGCTCGCTCGACGAGGTCGACGAGGTGCTGACGTACGGCTAGCGCAGGCTAGGAGACGCCCAGGGCTTTTC
The DNA here is from genome assembly GCA_965221655.1 of bacterium. Taxonomy (GTDB): domain Bacteria; phylum UBA8248; class UBA8248; order UBA8248; family UBA8248; genus Bin107. Next base: position 402,822 of record OZ244906.1, read on the forward strand.
TCAGGGTGCGGATTCTGCCCGCGTGCTCGGAGTGGTTGACGGGCGGGAGCTTCTCGCTGTTCGTCACGGGCAGGACTGCGAAGTGCGGCCCCTCTTCTTCCAGTATGCGGGGGAGGGCTTCCTGAAACGCCTCCAGAGAGTCGATGCGCTCGACCTTGCCCGCACCCGTGGCGCCTCCGCCCTCGAGCCCCGATGCGCGGGCGAGTGCCGCAAAATCGGCCCGGGGCGGGAGAGTCTGCCCGCCCACCATTTCGTAGGTTCTGTTCTCGAGCAGGAAGACGACGAGGTTTCCGGGAGCGTAGCGCGCAAGCGTCACCAGCGAGCCCAGGCTCATGAGCACCCCCCCGTCGCCTTTCCAGACGATGGTCTTGCGCTCGGGACGCGCGAGGGCGAGGCCGAGGCCGAAGTCCGCGGCATGGCCCATGCCGAAGGCCAGAAAGTCGAAATCCAGATCGCTCTGGGACACCAGCGGCCACTGCAGGGTGGCCGTCATGGTCATTATTACGATTTCCTCGGTTCTGTGCTCCGCCACGGTGCGGAACAGGTCCATGCGCTCCATCACGAGGGGTCGTCTCCTAGGGTCTGAATGCGTAGCCCGTTATCACCGCGGCGGGGTGCGAGGTCGTCGCCGCCGTCTCGTCCATGCGCTCGAGGGTGTCGATGTCGGCGTCGCCCATCAGCCGCCAACTCGGGATTCGCCAGGCGTCGAGAAGCGGCTCGGTGTAGGTGTAGGCCGAGTCGATGGGCGATTTGCCCGCTTTCGCTCCCCCGTATCCGCGCCAGCCCACCACCATGCGCAGGGGCACCCGGGGACCCAGCCCGCAGCCCCGGAGTGCGTCGCCCGCCTCCATCAACCCCGTGTTCTGGATGACGAGCAGGGGCTTTTGGCCGCCCGTCCACAGCCCCGCCGCGATGGCTATCGACTCGCCCTCCCTGCACGGGGTGATGAGGTCGATGCGCGCGTCGCCCTCCACCGCCTCATAGAGGAGCCTGCTCTCGCTGTCGGGAATCATGAGGACGTGCGTGAAGCCGAGGTCTTGAAACTTCTCGACCGTCTTGCGCGCGCTTGCGCCCCGTTCGCTCAAGGGTTTACCTCTTGAAGAGTAGGCCGGGTTCTTTCATATTTCAGAGGACTATCTTGGAGAGTGGGCGGCGGGAAAGTCAAGGTCGCCGGGTAAACGCGCGACGCCCGCTCTTTTCGGGTGCGTCACCGCCCCGGCCGCACCGCGCGCACGAAACGGATGAGGGAGCGCCTTGCGACGAAAACCCCTTATCGCCATGACCATGGGAGACCCCGCGGGGGTGGGCGCCGAGGTGTGCCTCAAGGCCGCAGGGGAGGCGCGCGTGCGCAAGCGCTGCGCCGCGCTCATTGTAGGCGACCTGGGTGTTTTGCGCGCGCACGCGAGAAAAATGGGCATTCCCGCGCGCCTCGAAGCCGTGGCCGACGGCGGGGGGGCGGCGGAGCTGTGGGAGGCAGGCGTTACGCCCGTGGTCGATCTCGCGAACGTCGCCGCCCGCCGGCGGGTGTTCGGCAAGGTGGCGCCCGAGCTCGGCGCGGCGGCGGGCCGCTACATAGAGACCGCCGTGGAGATGGTGCGCGCGAGCCGCGCGGACGCCATCGCCACCGCGCCGATCAACAAGGAGTCGCTGCAGGCCGGGGGCTACGACTACCCCGGCCACACCGAGATGCTCGCCGATTTGTGCGGGCGGGCGCGGCCCGTCATGATGCTCGCCCACCGCCGGATACGCATCGCCCACGTCTCGACGCACTGCCCGCTCAGGCTGGCGCTCAGGCGCGTGAGGAGGCGGCGCATCCTCTACGTGGGGGGCGTGCTCGACGCAGCACTCCGCCTTCTGGACCGCAAGCCGCCCAGAATCGGCGTGGCGGGCCTGAACCCCCACGCGGGCGAGGGGGGGCTGTTCGGCAGCGAGGAAATCAACGAAATCGCCCCCGCCGTTTCGGATTTGCGCGCGGCGGGCGTGGACGCCCACGGCCCCGACCCGCCCGACACCGTTTTCGCAAAGCTCAGAGGCGGCTACTACGACGGCGTCGTCGCCATGTATCACGACCAGGGCCACATTCCCGGCAAGCTCGCTTGCTTTCGCTTCGACGCCCGGGGCCGCGGCAGCGTGCGCGGCGTGAACGTAACGCTCGGGCTGCCCATCGTGCGCACCTCCGTCGAGCACGGCACGGGGTTCGAGATAGCGGGCCGGGGCGTGGCCGACCCCGCCAGCATGGTGGACGCCCTCCTCCTCGCCGCACGGATGGTCGCGAACGCGAAGTAGGGGAGGTGCGCACACCAAGGGGCGCAACCCCGCCTTGGTGTGGAGGGGCTTCCATCCGTAGTGGCGGGTCCCAACCTCGCCCTTGGGCTGCGCGGCTTCTTCGCGGATGGGGGGGAGGAGGCACCCCCGCGAACCCCCCAAATCCCTACGCGCGACAAATGGTGAGCAGGCACACCGAGGCGGCGCCGGCGCGCTTGAGTTCGCGCGCGCAGGCCGAGGCCGTCGCCCCCGTCGTCACCACGTCGTCGACGAGGATGCATGCCTTCTCACTAAAGTGCGCCCGCGCCTTATCGCGCACCCTGAAGACGCCGCGCATGTTGCGGCGGCGCTCGCGGGCGGAAAGCCCCGTCTGCGAGCGTCCCTCCCTTGCGCGTTCGAGGCATTCCGCGTGGGGCAGCCCCAGGTGTTCCGCCGTCGCGCGGGCGAGGAGATGGGACTGATCGAACCCGCGCAGGCGCCAGCGGGCGGGGTCGATGGGCACGTGGGTCAGGAGGGTGTCCGCCCCGGTGCTGAGTTCGCTCCGCGCCACCTCGGCGAGGTGGGGGGCGAACTCGCGGGCGAGCTTCGTGTAAGCACCGAACTTGAAGAGGTGGACGAGCTCGCGCAGCGCACCCTCAAAGGGCCCCAGCGCGCGGGCGCGGTCAAAATGCGGAGCGTCTTGGGCGCACGCGGCGCAAACGTGGGCCGGGGAGTGGACGAGGGCGAGCGGTGAGCGAAACGGCGCACCGCACCGGGGGCACAAGGGTGGTGCGAGGCGCTCGAGGGCGTTCATGCAGGGAGCGCACACGGCGCGGGAATCGCCGATGCGCATGGCGCCCCCGCACAGCAGGCACTTGGGCGGAATGAGAAAATCCACCGCCGCGCCGATGATGGCCCGCAGATGGTTCATGGCTCTGGAATGCGTTTTCGGAATGCGCCCCGGAAGGCGCGGCGGCGGCGCTTAGGATTTCTTTCGGAGTTGCACCCGCTTGCTGCCCGCCCCCTCGCCTCTGGCTTCGCCGCGGCGGCGGTGGCGAATGAGTTCGGCGGCGATGGCCACGCCGATTTCCCCGGGTGTGTCCGCGCCGATGTCCAGGCCGATGGGCGCGTGCACGCGGTCGATAAGCGCGCGGCGCTCGAAGCCCTTCTCCTGGAGGTGGCGGTAGGTGAGCAGCACCTTGCTCTTCGAGCCGATCATCCCGATGTAGCGGGCCTTCGTGCCGATCGCCCATTCGAGGACGACCTCATCGTTCGCGTGGCCCCGGGTGATGATGGCGAGGTAGTCCGACTCGTCGATTGCGATTTCATCGAACACGGCGGGAAATTCACCGACGTGAAACGCCTCGGCCATCGGGAAGCGCTCCTTGTTGGCGAACGAGGGCCTGTCCTCCACGATGGCGACGCGAAAGCCCGCCAGGTACGCCGCCTGTGCGACGCAGAACGAAACGTGCCCGCCGCCGAAGATGTAGACGAGCGGCTGGCTGGAGATGGGTTCGACGAAAATTTCGGTGGCGTCGGTGCGTTTTTCGCCCCGCCGGGCGGCGTCGGGGTGGAAATGAAGCAGGGTGGGGTTGCCGTGGCGGATGATTTGCGTGCTCTCCGTCCATATTTCGGCCGAGTAGTTGGGAATTTCGCCCACGGAGCTGCCGTCGCGGCGGAAGAGCATCTTGCGCGCCTCGGGCGCGGGCGCTTCGAGGCCGCCGGGCTGGACGATGGTCGCGAGCGCTGCGCTGCCGCCCTCGGTTCTGATGCGGTTGATCTCCTCGAGCAGCCCGGAATCGAACGCCTGAAACGGCTCGACGAGTATCTCCACCACGCCGCCGCAAATGTGGCCGCTGTCCTCGGCTTCCTGCTGGGTGAGGTCGAAGGTGAGCTTTTCGGGCGCGCCGGCATCGAGCACGCTCATCGCGGTTTCCCAGACCTCGGCCTCGAGGCAGCCGCCGCCCACTGTGCCCTCGGTGCTGCCGTCCTCGCGCACGAGCATCTTGGCGTCGCCGCTCATAGGGGCCGAGCCCTTGCGGGCCACGACGGTGGCGAGCGCGCCGCTTTGGCCTTGCCCTTTCAGCCTGGCCATTTCCCGAAAGACGTCCTTGCTCATTTGCCGATCCGCTCCCCAGGGTGTATGGCACTCACTCCCCCGCCGCAACGCACAGGCGCACGACGCAATCGCCGTTCGCACAGGACGTGAGGAGAATGCCGTCCGCAGGACCGCGGGGCTTGCCTGCCCGCTCCCAGACAACATAGGCGATTTTTTCCAAAAAATCCAGCGCACCCGCCAGGTCGGTCTTGTTCAGGACGATCCACTTGCGCGCCGTGCCCGCGTTCTTGAAAAGCCCCTCCGGGTGCGCGCACAGTCTGGCGAGGGCCGCGGGCGTTATGCTCTCGTTTGCCGTGATGCCGCATATCGCGCGCAATCGCGCGGGGCGAAAGACGTGCGCCTCATCCGCGGGCGTACCCAGGGCGTCCAGCCCCACGACGCCCAGAACGGCGTCGAGTTTTTCGGGCAGCACGGGTTCGTTTTCTCCGGGGGCCTTGATGGGCAGCCTCCGCGCACCATCCGCTTCGATGAGGGTGAGGCCGCGGGGGAGTGCGAGGCGGGCGATTTCCGCGGGAGCGAAGCCCGCGAGCTTCATGCGCGTCTCGCCCGGTGCGCCGGGGAGGGGCGCTGCCCCCTCCCGCCTGCGCGCACACCACGAGACGCCCCAGGCGTCGAGGCAGGAGCCCAGGTTTCTGGCAACAGTGTCGACGTCGCCCAGCACCAGTCCGAGGTTTTCGCCGGGCTGTGGAGCGAAGACCCTGGTCGTCGTCGTGAGAAGAGCGGGTCCTGAGCCCCGGGCGTGAAACCGCCTGGCGAGGGCCGTCAGCAGGCTTGTCTTTCCGCCGCCGCCGACCGCGGCGACGCGCGCGCCGGCCTTGAGACCCATGGCGTCGAGGGCGTCTGGCGCCGCTACCAAACTTGGCTCTCCGTGCTGCCGAGCAGCTCGCGGCGCAAGATGTTCACGAGTTCGGTGGAGAGTTGGGAGAGGTCCTGCACCACGATGTGGTTCGGGTAGATTTGCTCGACGAAGGGGTCCACCACGCCGACGCCGATGACGCGCACCCCCAGCTTCTGGAGCCTGCCCACGGTGTTGACGAGATGGGTGGCGTCCCCGTTGGGCTGGCCGTCGGAGGTGATGATGATGAGCTTCTCCTCCTCGGGTCGCTGCATGAGCCTGCGGTAGGCGAACAGGAGGTGCTCCTCGTCCCAGTTGTTGAAGCGGGGATAGATGTTCACGAGGCGATGCTTCGTCTGGGCGAAGGCGTCGTCGAAGCCCTTGTAGACGCGGTGCTGGAGGGGCGAGTGCCGGATGTGGCGGAACTTGAACGCCGGAATATGGCCCAGGGCCGCCGCCATGGCGGCCTCGGAGCTTTCCGTGGAATAGCCGATGACCTCAAAGGGGACGTCGAGGCGATCCAGGGCTTCGGCGAAGAACACGGTCGCCTCCCTGGCGGCGAGATATTTCGACTCGCGGTTCATGCTCCCGCTCTCGTCCACGAGCAGGGTGAAGCACACGTCGAGGTTGTCGGGTTCTTCTTTTCGGTGAAAAAGGCGAAACTTGCCGAGGCGCTGCTTCCAGAGCTTGGGGAGGTTCAACTTGCCCGAGCGATGCGAGCCGCTGAAGCGCGTGTAGGTTCTCTCCTGGATGATCTGCATGAGCTTCCACACCAGCACCTTGATGTGGCTGCTCGCGTTGTCGATGATCGCCGCGTACTCCTCGGCCTTGCCCTCGGGCGGCACGACGATGCTGCGCTCGTCGGGGTGCTGCGCCGTCGGGTGCACCTCTTTGTTGTTCCCCTCCATCTCGAACCACGGAGCGGCCCAGTGCCCCAGAGCGGCGAGCTCCTCGGGGGAGAGTTCGACCTCCTCGCCCGCTTCGTCGTCGAGATCCTCGCTCGCCTCGGGGTGGAGGACTTCGAGGGGTTCGTCGTCCTCGCCTTCGAGGTTTTGGCTCTCGATCTTCTCCAGAATCTCCTCGGGAACCTCCGAGAGCTCCTCGTGCTCGTTCATCTGGGCGAGCTGCGCCTCGGTGAAGTAGCGCTGTATGGCGTCGTAGATTTCATCGGCGCACTGAAATGCCGTCTTCGGGTGTTCGGCGGCACAGGCGCGGTCGATGAGCGGGATGAGGGCGTGAAAAATCTGCGTCACGGCGGGGTCGAACCACGCCGCGGGCAAATCCCCGGGGTTCGCGGAAGGGACGCCGGGCGTTTGCCCGATGCCGGCGAGGTAGATGCCCCACTGCACCTGCAGGAACAGCGGCAGCTCTCCGCTCGCGTGGTTGCGCTCGGCGGCTTCGATGGCCGGGCGCACGAAGGCGCGGAAATTCTTGCGGGTGCCGGGGAGGGAGGCCGCGAGGCGATTTTCGCACCGCGCGTCCTCGAGCGTGCGCCAGATATGGAAAAAACCCGGCCGCTCGCGGTTGGCGAGGGCGGCGCGGCCCACCCAGCGGTACGTCCCCTCGCGCTTGTGGGCCACCTCGATGAGGGTCATGCCCTTTTGGTAGCGCAGGACGTGCTCATCCTCCAGGCCGCCGCCCAGGCGCGCGAGGGTCTGCTCGGGGTCTTCTAGGCAAATGGCGTCCTGGTCGCTCGTTTTGGGGCCGAAGAGCACGGAGAGGTCGTAGTCGTGCGCAGTCACCTGCGCCAGGGCTTCGAGACGGGCGCGTCGGCGTTCCATCTCTTGCGTCTCCCGGCTAGAAGTGGTTGTCCACGATGTCTTCGAGCACCTTGGCGTCGAAGGAGTTGACCTTGCTGAAGATGGTCGAGACGGCGGCTTCCATGGGGTCGAACCGCGCCGCCATGCGCGCCCAGTCGATGAGGCGACGGGTGCTGAACGTACAGAACACCTTTTCGTTGCGCATCGCTTCGCGCGCGTCGTGGCCCACGCGCACCATGCGGCGCACGAGCTCCTCGTCGCGGTTGCCGCTTTGCTGCATGATGACTTCGACCTCGGCGTCGAAGGGCAGGTAGTCCATTTTCACGGTGACCGGAAAGCGATCCAGAAGCGCCTCGTTGAGCGGCTTGGTGCCTCCGTATCTGCGGTCCTCGTGGGGGTTCATGCTGGCGAAGAGCCGGAAGCCGGGGTGGGGTTTCACGACGCGCCCGTCGTATTCGGAGAGCACGATCATGCGGTCGTCGTCGAGCAGGCTGTGGAGGCAGAAGGCGATTTCGGGCAAACAGGCGTTGATCTCGTCGATGAGCAGCCAGTCGCCCGAGAGCATCGAATCGACGAGAATGCCGTTCACCCAATACGTACCCTGCTCGTTGATCATCAACTTGCCCACGAACTCGTCGACGGTGGTCATACCGTTGAGGTTCACGCGGCGAAAGCCGTTGTTCGTCATGTGGGCGAGGTGGCGCACCGAGAGCGTCTTGCCGACGCCGGTTTCCCCCACGAGGAGGACGGGCAGGTTCTCGCCCACCGCCCAGGCGATGCGCTCAAGCGCGTCGCCCGCTGCGAGGTAGAACTGCGCGGGGGGGACGAAAGTGTTGCCGTTCGCCTCGTTGAGGGGAATTTCGCTGCGCCCGATGCGGTAGGCGCCGTTCTCGACGGTTTCCGTCAGAATTTCCGTACTCACTTCGCGTACTCCATGGTCGATGGAACGCCGAACAGGAACATCATGATGGCCTCGAGGGCGGCGCCTCCGACGGCGCGCGATTTATCGGAGATCGTCGTGCAGTGGACGGGTTCGGCCCTGGGGTCCACGTCGCCGAGCTTGAAGCCGGCGCACACCTCTATGCCGTCTCGCAGCATTCCGCGCACGACGCCGTCGATGCAGGAGGTTACGCTCTCTCCGTCCACGCGCGCGACCACGTCTCCCACCCGCACCCGATCCCCGATTTTGGCGACCGACGTGAACACGCCCGCCTGCGGAGCGCGGAGCAGACGCTCGGTGGTGTAGCCGCCGATGGGGCCGGGAACGCCCGTGTTCGGCGTCGCCGCGCCATCCAGAATCACGCGGCCCAGGTCGTGCCCGCGCGCCGTCTCGACGACGGCGTGGCAGTCCACGCCCGCGGTGAAGCCCGGCCCCAGGCCGACGACGGCGTCCGCGTCCGTGATGCGCGTGCCCGTGTTGCGCTTGGCGAGTATCGCATCGACCAGGGCGGCGGGCCGGACGTGGGGGACCACGGCGGCCTCGGGGTCCACCATGACGGGAACGAGACCGGCCTTGATGGCCGCGCGCGCCTGCGCCGCCTTCTCCTGGGTGGTCGCGCCTTCGGCGCGGACGGCGGTCACGCCCTCCACGCTCCATTCGCCCGCGTAGAGACACTCGGCGAAGGAGACGCTGCGCCGTACCATGGTGGGATTCTCGATTTCGGTGATCACGACGGGAAACCCCGCGCGCCGCAGGCGGTGGGCTACGCCCGTGGCGAGGTCGCCTCCGCCCTTGAGGACGACGAGCGATTCGGCGACCGACCTCGTGTCGCTCACGACGCCTCGCCCTCCACGAAGGCGATGGCGTCGATTTCTATGAGCCATTCGGGCTTCGCCAGCCCGCTTACGATCAGCAGCGTGCTCGCCGGGTAGGGCTCGTCGAAATAGGTGTGGCGCACCTCCATGCTTCCCGCAAAATTCGCCCTGTCGGTGAGATAGACGGTGAGGCGGATGACGTCCTCCATCCCTGCGCCCGCCGCCTCGAGGGCCGCCTTGATGTTCTCGTAGACCTGTCGGGTCTGGGCGCGGATGTCGTCTCCCCCGACGGTGTTGCCCTCCGTGTCGGTCGCCACCTGGCCCGCCAGCATGATGAGGTGGCCGTCCGAGACCTTCCAGCCCGTCGAGTACGCGGCGAGGGGCCGCACCTTCTCCGAGTCGATTCTTTGCTTCGCCATGGCTTTGCCCCCGGTTCGGGAAGATGAGCAAGCGTCGTCGGCGGAAATCTAGCACGGGGGCGGAACGCGGGGCAACGCAATGCCGCATTTCATGTGCACGCCCGCGTTGGCGGGCGCCCCGGGGAGCGGGTGCGGCCTTGCGCGTTAGGGCAGGTCGATTTTGCGGGTAACCGAGCGCGTCGGGCCGAAGGTGGGCAGATAGGAGGAGTGCTTGCCCGCTCCGCCCGCCACGATGACGATGAGGTCTTCGGGGCCGTCCAGAAGCGGGACCTCGTAGTCGTCGTCTCCCTCGTGGCGCGCTATCTCCTCACCCCAGGTTTGCATCCCCCACATCGCTCCGCGCCTGAGGCGGCCCACGGGCTTTCTGGCGAGCTCAAAAATTCTTTGCTTCACGTCCGCCTTTGTGAGTCCGTCGCCGGCGATGGTCGCCGCGTGCTCGGGACCCAGGGCGAGTAAGGGTTCGCCGCGCAGGTAGAAGTTGTTGCTGCCCATGACGGACATGGTGTCGGCAGCGGTGGCGAGAATGCCCTCCGCGCCGTGGCTCACGTGGTCGTTGACGTTGTGGGGTCCCTCGCACGCCACGAGGGTGACCGCACTCTCCTCGGGGGCGAAGCCGCGCTCCACGTGGAGGGGCTCCCAGGGGGAGGCCGCCTCGTTCTCGGCGATGCAGAAAGCGTACTTCGCAGGTGAGCCCTGCGTGGCGCGGTCCAGCACGCCCGGGCTCGCGCCGCCCACGTTCAGGAGCATGAGGCGCATCGCGCGGCCGATGGTGGCGTTCGCGCGGTTGCCGGGGGCGAAACAACCATACTCCGCGTTCAGCCCGACGGCGTCGACGGCGGGGCCGTTCACGACGATCAGGGGCGCCACGGGGTGGGTGGTCGCCTGAATCGCGTGGAGGGAGAACTCCGGCGCGAGTGCGGCCCGGGCCGCGGCCACCAGAACGGGCATACAAGCGGGCAGGCACCCGGCCATCACGGCGTTGACGGCCAGAGCCTCCACGGTGAGGATGCCCTGGCGCGGTGCGACGGGCCCGATTTCCTCCCCGGGCGGCAAGCCTGCGCCCTCGGCCATTCGGGCGACGCGCTCGGGCGTGGGGGGGACGACGGGCAGCCCGTCTCCCCAGCCTCTGGCCTCGATGAGGCGCGCGAGTGCTTCGGGCGTGTCGCGCACCCGCACGCGCTCGCCCGAAGGCGTCTGGTGCCGCAAGTCGTCGTTCATCGATAAACCCCGCTCATGCGAACAGCGTCTTGTGGCGCACCGTCCTGCGGGACGGAGCGTACCTCCGCTCGCGGTACTCCCTGCGGAGGGACTCCGCGTCGCCCGTGAGGATGCGCCGCACCTCCTCCACCGCCCCGTCGCCCAGGGCGCGGGCGCGTTCGGGAGCGATGCCCCCCACCGGGTGGGGCACGACGACGATGGGGAGCCCCGGCATACCGAGCGCCGTCCTCTCGTTGGCGCCGAGTGCGGAGAACTCGCTCGAGCAGAACGTGGCCGTGGGGACGCCTGCTTTTTCCATCTCCACCGAGTCGTGGATACTCCACGACGTGCAGCTGCCTCAGTCGCCCACCGCGCAGACGGCCACGTCGACCTGGGCGGTGAACTCCTCCAGGCGATCCTCGGGGAGGGTGGGGTTCGGCTTCCCCCACCGCACGAAGCGCAGCGTCTCGTCGTGTGCGGCGAGCAACTCCTCGATGCGTTCGAGCAGCACGTCGGCGTTGGGCTTGTTGTTGTGGAAAAAGCCGACGCGCAGCCCGCCCAGGTCTCCGGGCCGCTTTGCGAGGGGATGGTCGCCCGCGCGGACGAACGAGGTGGGCGTGAGGATTTCCGTGGGCTGGCTCATGTCGCGCCTCCGGGGCAGGGGAATGCGTCGCGCGTCATACGTGCAGCAGATTGCGCGCGATGACCATGCGCTGAATCTGGTTGGTTCCCTCGATGATTTGCAGCTGCTTGGCGTCGCGCATGAAGCGCTCGAGGGGGTGATCCATCATGTAGCCCGCTCCGCCGAGCACCTGTATCGCGTCCACGGCGGCCTGCATGGCCACGTCGGAGGCGTAGCACTTCGCCGCCGATATGAAGTGGACGTGTTCCTTGTGGTAGCCGCCATTATCCACCATCTCGGCGGCGCGGTAAACGAGCATGCGCGCGGCCTCGACGCCCATGAACGTCTCGGCGAGGATGAACTGCACCGCCTGGTGCCGGGCGATGGGCGCACCGAACGCCTCGCGTTCTTTCGCGTAGTCCGCCGCGTAGTCGAGACACCCCTGGGCGAGGCCCACCCCGCGCGCGCCGATGGCGGGTCTCGCCTGGTTGAAGCCGAGCATGGCGGTCTTGAAGCCCTCGCCGGGTGCGCCGATCATGTTCTGGTGCGGCACGCGCGCGTTTTCGAGAAACACCTCGCAGGTGGGTATGCCCCGCATCCCCATCTTGCGCTCGTGGCGTCCCACCCGAAACGCGCCCCGCGGCACGATGAAAAAGGAGATGCCCCGCACCCCCGCGTTCGGCTCCGTCTTTGCCGCCACCGTGATGAAGTCAGCCACGCTCGCGCCCGTGCAGTAGCATTTTCCGCCCTCGATCACCCACGAATCCCCGTCGCGCACGGCGCGCGTGCGTATGTTCGCCGCGTCCGAGCCCGCGTGGGGTTCGGTGAGTGCGAAGGCGGGGCGGAGTTCCCCCCGGGCGACGCCGCCGAGATATTCTTTCTTCTGCTCCTCGCTTGCGCCGATGGCGAGGGGGCGCGTGGCCAGCAGGTGGACGGAGAAGAAAAGGGGGCAGTTCGAGCAAAAACGCGCCATCTGCTCGATGGCGAGGCACGTTTCGAGCACGCCCAGGCCCGCCCCGCCGTAGCGTTCGGGAACGAAGAGGCCGAGCAGGTCGTGGCGCTTCATGAGTTGGAATACGTCTTCGGGGTATTCCTCGTTCTCGTCGATCGCAGCGGCGCGGGGCGCCACGTGGCGGCGGCTGAAAGCATGTATCGTCTCTGCCAGCATCCGCCGCGGCGGGTCGAGTGCGAAGGCGGGCGCGGGGAGTGTCTCTCTTGCCAACCTCGGCGCGTCCCTAGAGGTCGAGCAGGTTGCGGGCGATGATCATCCGCTGTATCTGGCTCGTGCCCTCGACAATCTGAATCTGCTTGGCGTCGCGCATGAAGCGCTCAAGGGGGTGATCCTTCATGTAGCCCGCCCCGCCGAGAACCTGGATGCTGTCGATAGCGCACTTCATCGCCATGTCGGCGGCGTAGGTCTTCGCCGTCGAGAAGTAGCGCGCGTTCTCCTTGCCGATTTGGCCCGCGTCCACCAGGGAGGCGGCGCGGTAGACCAGCAGGCGCGACGCCTCGATGTCCATGAACATGTCGGCGAGCATGAACTGCACCGCCTGGTGCTGGGCGATGGGTTTGCCGAAGGCCTCGCGCTCTTTCGCGTAGTTCGCCGCGTAGTCGAGGCAGCCCTGGGCGAGACCCACCGCGCGGGCGCCGATGGCGGGGCGCATCTGGTTGAAGCCGATCATCGCGGTCTTGAAGCCCTGGTTGAGCTCGCCCACCTGGTTTTCGAGCGGCACGGCCACGTTCTCGAAGTTGAGCATGCAGGTCGAGATGCCCCGCATCCCCATCTTGCGCTCGTGCTTGTCGATGCTGAAGCCCGGTGCGTCGGTGGGCACGATGTAGTAGGTGATGCCGCGCGTGCCCGCCTGGGGGTCGGTCTTTGCGGCGACGGTCAGGAAGTCCGCCTTGTCCGGCCCCGTGCAATAGCACTTCTGGCCGTTGATGACCCACTCCTCGCCCTCCTTGACGGCGCGCGTGCGGATGTTGCCCGCGTCCGAGCCCGCGTGGGGTTCGGTGAGGGCGTAGGAGCCGCGCAGCTCTCCCTTGGCGAGGCCGGTCATGTAGTGGCTCTTCTGCTCCTGGGTGCCGCCCAGGTCGATGACGCGGCTGGAGAGCATGTTCAACACGATGAACAGCGGGGAGTTCGAGCACACGCGCGCGATCTCCTCGATAGCGATGCACCCGCCCATGAAGCCCATTCCGCCGCCGCCGTATTCCTCGGGAAAGAAGATGCCGAGCAGCCCGTGTTCTTTCTGGAGTTGGTAGACGTCTTCGGGATACTCCTCGGTCTCGTCGATTTCGGCGGCGCGCGGGGCGATGTGGCGCTCCGACAACTCGCGCACCGTGCGGCGCAGCATCTCCTGTGTATCGTTGAGGGCGAATTGCAGGGTGGTCTCGGTTTGCAGGCTCATCGTGCGGCTCCATCGGCTTTGGTCGGGAGGTTCGTGGCAGTCATCATCCACTCCCCGGCGATTGCGTGTCAACGCGCGCGGATGAATAATGGACGCATCGCGGCACAAGGAGGGCACGAGATGGACCTGGTCGTGCGGGGCGGATACGTGGTTGACCCCTCCCAGGGTCTGGAGGGGACCATGGACGTCGAGGTCGTACGCGGCCGCGTGCGCAGGGTGGCTCCCCGCGTCGAGCCGAGGGGCAGGCCGACGCTGGACGCCTCGGGCAAAATCGTCACCCCCGGCCTGGTCGACCTCCATTGCCACTTCTATGAGGGCGTTACCCACTACGGCGTGAACCTGGAGGCCGCGATGCTCTCGCGCGGGGTGACGACGGCGGTGGACACCGGCAGCGCGGGGGCGCAGACGTATCCCTCCTTTCAGAAATGGTTTCTCGAGGGCGCCCGCCCCACGGTGCGCGCCTACCTCAACATCTCTGAGGGCGGGCTGCTCATCGACGGCTTGGGAGAGAACGTCGACATGCGCGCCCTGCGCGTGGACAGGGCGGTGGAGTGCTACCAGGCACACCGGAGCTACCTCATCGGCATGAAGGTGCGCCTGAGCAGGAACGTGGTCGAGCGCAGCGGCGCGAAACCGCTGGACGCAGCACTTGAAGCCGCGGAGTTTCTCCAGGTTCCGCTCATGGTGCACGTGGGCGACACGCCCTCCTCGCTGCCGGCCATCCTCAAGCGCCTGCGCCCGGGCGACGTGCTCACCCATGCGTTTCACGGGCGGGGCGAGAACATACTTGATGGGCGCGGCAGGGTGCGCCGCGCGGTGTGGGAGGCGCGCGACGCAGGCGTTTTGCTCGACGTGGCGCACGGCCGCTCGAGTTTTGGCTTTGAGATTCTCGAGCGGGCCATGGCCCAGGGGCTGATGCCGGGCAACCTGAGCACCGACCTCCATACCCACTGCATCCACGGCCCCGTCTACGACTTCCCGACGCTGATGAGCAAGTTTCTGGCCCTGGGCTTTCCCCTCGCCGAGGTGGTGCGCCTGAGCACGCAGACGGCGGCGGAGTGGATTGGCCTGGGCGGCGAGGTGGGCACGCTCGCAAAGGGTGCACGGGGCGATGTGGCCGTCTTTCGCGTGAAGGAGGGCAGGTTCGTCTTTGAGGATTCCTACGGCGCGCGCCGCAAGGGAAGCCGGATGCTCGAGGCGACGCACGTGGTGCTGGGCGGCCGGGTGCTGCGCCCCACAGGCCGGGGGAGGCGCAAACTCGTGGAGGTCTAGGGGATGAATCGGTAAATTCTCCCGGCTTCGGGCTTGACTACCCGAACGCGGGGGCTTATGTTCCACGTGTGTTTTCGGCAAGATCGGAATTTTAACAACTTTCGAGGCGGATGAGGCGATGCGGCAGGCGACCCGATATGACGGCGGCTATTTCTTCTTCGGGTTTACCACCGTCCGTCCGCCTGCCGTTTCGTAACACACCGAGCGGCGGGGGGCGGACGGCCCGCCCGCCACGGATGAGAAGCAAACCTTCGCCGTGGGCCAGCCTCACGGCGATTTTTTTAGGCGTTGCGCGGAAACCCCCGCGCAAAAAGGAGAACAGGGTTGATAATCGTCATGAAGAAAAGCGCAACCGAGGATGAAATTGAAAAAGCGGTCAAGAACATCAACGATCTCGGCTACGAGGAGCACGTCATCAAGGGGGTGGAGCGCACGGTCATCGGCGCCATCGGGGATGAGCGGGGCAAGTACATGCTCGAGTCCCTCGCCTCGCTCAACGGCGTGGATAACGTGGTGCCGATTCTGAAGCCCTTCAAGCTGGCGAGTTCCGAGGGCAGGCCCGAGAAGAGCCAGCTGCCGATGGGCCAGGGGGTGGAAATCGGCGGCGAGCGCGTCGTCATCGTCGGCGGGCCGTGCTCGGTGGAGAGCAGGGAGCAGATACTCGAATCCGCCGCGGTGGTGAAGGAGGCCGGCGCCCACGTCCTGCGGGGAGGCGCCTACAAGCCGCGCACCTCGCCCTACAGCTTCCAGGGCATGGCCGAGGAGGGGCTCAAGCTCCTCGCCGAAGCGCGCGAGAAGACGGGGCTTCCCATCCAGACCGAGGTCATGGATTCAGAAGACATCGACGTGTGCTGCGAATACGCCGACGTGCTCCAAATCGGCGCGCGCAACGTGCAGAACTTCTCCCTGCTCAAGAAGGTCGGCAAGACGCAGAAGACGATCTTCCTCAAGCGCGGCATGTCCACGACGATAGAGGAGCTCCTCATGTCCGCGGAATACGTCATGAGCCAGGGCAACCCCAACGTCGTGCTGTGCGAGCGGGGCATCCGCACCTTCGAGACGGCCACGCGCAACACGCTGGACATCAGCGCCGTGCCCGTGCTCAAGGACCAGACGCACCTGCCCGTGGTGGTGGACCCGAGCCACGCCGCGGGTGCGTGGCGCTTTGTCGCCCCCCTGGCGAAGGCGGCAGTGGCGGTCGGGGCGGACGGACTGATGCTCGAGATGCACCCCGAACCCGAGAAGGCGATGAGCGACGGCCCCCAATCGCTCAAGCCCAAAAAATTCGCCGCCCTCATCGAGGAGTTGCGCGCGCTCGCGGAAGCTACGGGCAAAACGCTGTAGGATGTCCGTACTTTTCGTGTTCGTGGACGGCCTGGGCATCGCTCCGCCAGGGCCGGGCAATCCACTCTCGCGCATCGTGAAACCTCCGCTGGGCGTGTTGAGCGGAAATGCGGCGCCCGGCTTTCGGCTTATCGAGGCGGATGCCTGCCTCGGCGTGGATGGCGTCCCCCAGAGCGCGACGGGCGGAGCGGCGCTCTTCACGGGAGTCAACGCGCCCCGGGCGGTGGGCAAACATCTACAGGGGCTGCCGAACACGGAGGTGCGCCGCATCGTTTGCAAAAACGGCCTGCTGCGCCACGCGCGCGAGCGCGGCGCCCGCGTCGGCTTCGCCAACGCCTACACGCCCGGGTTCTTCACGCGCGGACGCAGCCGCAGGCGCTCTGTGAGCACGGTGATGGCCGAAAGCGCGGGGATTCCGCTTCGCCGCCTGGAGGACCTCGTGGAGGGCGGGGCGGTCTACCGCGACTACACGAACGCCGTCGCCGCCGCGCAGGGCCACGAGGTGGAGTTGCTCGACGCGCGGACGGCGGGTGCGCGTCTGGGCGAGCTGGCGCGGTGCCAAGACTTGTTGGTCTACGAGTTTTTCCAGACCGATCACGTGGGGCACCGGGGCACGGCCGAGGATGCCTACGAGGTGCTGGCCGATCTCAATCGCTTCCTCGGAGCCGCCCTCGGGCGTCTCGACCCCGCCACGGACACGTTCGTCCTCAGCAGCGATCACGGCAACGTGGAGGACGCCGAAACCTCTGCGCACACGCGCAACCCCGTGCCTATACTGCTCTACGGCAAGGGTGCGGAAAGCCTGCTTGCGGACGCGGAGCAGCCGAGCATCCTCCACGTGACGCCCGTGATTGTTTCCATCCTTTCCCAAGAGGCGGGAAAATGATTGTTTTTCCCGCGCTTCGCGCCCCGCGCCCTCCTTGCGCGCCACTGGGCGGAGGCCGGCGCCCGTTTTTGCGGCGTTGACTTTCGCCCCGTTTGTGCATATAGTGCAACCTCTTTTTTCAGGCTGTTTTCCCTCGGGTTTTGCTGGATAGGGCGAGGGGATGGACAAGGTCGACCCGACAGCGGTGGGGAAAATAGAAGAAGAGGGTCTGGGAGCCTTTCTGGCGCGCGCGCGCGCGGAGAAAGACGTCTCTCTGCGCTCGATCTCCGAGCGTACGCGCATCCGCACCTACTATCTCGAAAACATCGAAAGAGGCAACTTCGACAGGCTGCCGATGGGGCCGGTCGGGCTGGGGTTCGTGCGCGCATTCGCCCAGGCGCTCGACGCGGACGCGGACGCCGTCGGCGAGGCCTTCAAGCGCGCGCGGCGTGCCGAGGGGACGCCGGACCCGGAGGAGGACGATACGGGCTCCTTCGCGCGCCCCCGCCTCTCCTCTCCCTCCCGTGGGAGCCGCCTCGTCCCCGTCGCGGTGGTCTTGCTGATGGCGGTTTTCCTCCTCGCGGGCGGCGGCGTTCTGTGGCTCGTGAAGGGCAAAACGGAGTGGCTGCTGCCCGTTGGGTCGATTGTCGAGGGCATCAAGAGCACAGTCGGGACGAAGGCGGAGCAGGCTTCGCGCCCGATGGGCCTGTTTGCGCCTGCCGGGCAGTCCGCGCAACAGCCGCCCGCGCCCGTCGCGAAACCGGTGGCGACGCAACCCTCCGCCCCGCCCGAGGCCGCCGGGGCGCAGAGGGAGCCCCTGCCTTCCGGGGAGGCGCAGCCCGCCCCCTCGTCGGTGGGCGGGCAAACCTTGGGCAATGTGCCCGTGAACGAGGGGGCTGCTCCCGCGCAGGAGAGTTTGTCTGCGTCTGCCGCCCAGACGGCCTCGTCCCCTGCGCCGCCGCCGGCTCCGGAGACGCCCCCGGCCGCACCTCCCGGAGAGCCGCCTCCGCTCACGCTCCGGGTTTTCGCGTCCCAGGACACCTGGCTGCGCATCGTGGTGGACGCCGAGAGCAAACAGGAGTTCCTCTTGGAGGCGGGCAGCGAGAGAGACTGGAGCGCGGCGGAAAAATTTACCCTCACCGTGGGCAACATCGAGGGTACGCAGATATCCCTGAACGGAGCGAGCATCGCCTTGCCGCAGAACCCCTCGAACGTGCTCCGGGATTTCGTGATTACCCGGAAATCCCTGAACTAGCGTTCTCACTCTCCATGCCGTACAAAGCCCCATGCCGCCACCGAACGCCTGTGTGCTGAGTTGTCCATGACGAACGAGACCGCAACGAGAAACGAGACGGCGGCGGCCCGTGCGCTCGCAGACCTCGACGGCGAGAGGCGCGTGCGCCTGCGCGGGGCGAACGAGGCGTCCATCGCCTGGTGGCTGGCGGAGGTCGTGCGCGAATGGGCGGGGCCGGTCGTGTTCGTGGAGGCCGAGCCGCGGCGCCTGAAGACGATAGGCGCGAACCTCGCGCTCTTCCTGGGGGCGGGCGGGCCGGGCGTACGCAGCCTGCCCGCGTGGGACGTCTACCCCTTCTCGCGGCTTTCGCCCTCAAGCGAGGTGGTGGGCGAGCGGATGTCCGCGCTCGAGTTTCTCGCCGGGAGCGCGCCCGGCGTCGTGCTGACGAGCGTCCACGCCCTGGCCACGCTGCTGCCCCCGCCCGCGCGGTGGCTCGATAAGGCAATGCGCCTGCGCGAGGGCATGGAAGCGGAGCGCGACGCGGTGGTGGGGGCGCTCGAGTCGCTCGCCTACCAGAGGCGGTCGGTGGTCGAATCTCCGGGGGAATACGCGGTGCGCGGCGGCATCGTGGATTTTTTCTCCCCCCAGAATCCCCGCCCCACGCGCCTGGAGTTTCGCGGCGAGGAGCTCGACTCCCTGCGGGATTTCCACCCCCAGACCCAGAGGAACCTCGCCACCCGCAGCGATGCGCACCTCCTGCCCGCGCGCGAGATTGTGCTCTCGCCCGAAGAACGAACGCAGGCCCGCTGCGCCCTCGCCGCGGTTGCCGAGAGCGCGGAGCCCGAAACGAGCGGCAGAATCGAGCGCCTGCTCGACCAACTCGATGCCGAGGGCTGTTTCTCGGGCATGGAGAGTCTCGCCCCGCTCCTGGTGCCGAAAATGACGACGGTGTTCGACGCGGCCCCCGCAAGCGCACTCTGGGTGCTCAACGAGGCGGACACACTGGAGGAGGCGGCGCAGCAGCTTTGGGCCGAGGTGGAAGAAGAGGCGCGCCTCGCCCCCGAGCGCGGCCTCGTGTCTTTTCCTCCCGAGCGGCTGTGGCTCGCACCCGAAACGATTCGCGAGGAACTCTCCATCTGGCCGCGCCTTGCGTTCGACGCCCTGGGGCTGGACGAGGCGGGCGCGCAAGAGCCTCCGAGCCTGCGCGCGGAGGTCATCCACCCCTTTCGGGGGCGTGTGGAGGCATTCGCCGAACAGTTGCGCGAATGGCGGCGCGGGGGCGAGAGCGTCGTCGTCGTGGCCGAGGAGCAGACGCTGGCGCTTCGGGTGCAGGCGATGTTGCGCGCACACGAACTGGCGCTGGAAATCGCGCCGCGCGGCGTCGCACTCGCCGGGGAGCGGCCCGAGGCCGTCCTGGCAGAAGGCAGGCTGAGCGCGAGTTTTCGCCTGCCCGGGGAGCGCCGGGTGTTCTTCCGTGCGCAAGACCTTCTGGTGGGCGCCCCGGGGGGAGGCTCTCGCCGCCCCGCGCCGCCTCGGCCCGGCGGGGGGCTCGATGATTTGAGCGAGAACGACCTGGTGGTGCACGTCGAGCACGGCGTGGGCCGCTACATGGGAGCGCGCGTCATCGAACACAGGGACGGAGAGAGCGAGTTTCTCACCCTGGAGTACGCGGGTGGCGACAAGCTCTACGTACCCATGGACGACGTGGACCGCGTGCACAAGTATCGCGGAGCGGGCACGGCCCCTCCCCTGGACAGGCTGGGGGGCAGCCGCTGGGGCAAGACGAAGCGCAGCGTCAAGAAGTCGCTCCAGGGCATTGCGCGCGACCTGGTGCGCCTCTACGTGGACCGCAACGCCGCCGAGGGGCACGCCTTCGCGGAGGAAGGCGCTTTCGACCACGAGGTATCGGCCACCTTCGAGTATGAGGAAACGCCCGATCAGGATCGCGCCATTCGCGCCGTGCTGGAGGACATGGAGCTTCCCCGCCCCATGGATCGCCTCGTGTGCGGGGACGTGGGCTACGGCAAGACGGAAGTCGCGCTCCGCGCTGCTGCGCGGGCGGTTTCGGCGGGCAAGCAGGTGGCGATCGTCGTGCCGACGACGCTGCTCTGCCACCAGCACGGAGAGACCTTCAAAAAGCGTTTCGCCTCGCTGCCGGTGCGCGTGGAGATGCTCTCGCGCTTTCGCAGCAAAAAGGAGCAGAACGAGTTGGTCGAGAACCTCTTGTCGGGGAGCGTGGACGTCGTGATCGGCACCCACAGGCTGTTGCAAAAAGACGTGTCGTTCCGCGACCTGGGGCTGTTGATCGTCGACGAGGAGCACCGCTTCGGCGTCTCCCACAAGGAGAGAATCAAGAAACTGCGCGTGGACGTGGACGTGTTGACGCTCACCGCCACGCCCATCCCCCGCACCTTGCAGATGGCGCTTTCGGGTGCGCGCGATTTGAGCGTCATCGAAACGCCTCCGCTCCGGCGGCTCGCGCCGCGCACCTACATCGCGCGTTTCAGCGAAAAGCTCATCAAGGAGGCCATCACGAAGGAGATCGACCGGGGAGGGCAGGCGTTTTTCGTGCACAACCGGGTGCAAAGCCTCCCCGCCATGCAGCGGTTGCTGGAGAGGCTGCTGCCCGAGGCGCGCATTGTGGTCGGGCACGGGCAGATGCGCGAGAGAGAACTCGAAGACGTCATGGAGCGGTTCGTCACCCGCCGGGCCGACGTTTTGCTGTGCACCACCATTATCGAGAGCGGCCTCGACATTCCCTCCGTGAACACGATTCTGGTCAACCGGGCGGATACGTTCGGCATGGCGCAGCTCTACCAGTTGCGCGGGCGCGTGGGGCGCGACCGCTTTCAGGCGCACGCTTACCTGCTGGTCTCGGGGGCGGGCGCGCTGACGAGGCGGGCGCGAGAACGCTTGCACGCCCTCGAGGAGTTGAGCGAACTGGGAGGCGGCTTCAAGTTGGCCATGCGCGATCTGGAGATTCGGGGCGCCGGGAACCTTCTGGGCCATCGCCAGTCCGGGCAGATAGCGGCGGTGGGTTTCGACATGTACTGCCGTCTGCTGGAGGAAGTGTTGCAGGAGACGAAGGGGGCCGCCGTCGATCGGAGCGAACCCGAAATTACGGCTCCCGTGGCGGGTACGCTGCCGCCCGCGTGGATTCCGGCCCGCGCGGAGCGGCTCGAGGTCTATCGCCGCGTCGCTTCGGCGCGCGCACCCGGAGAGATTCGCGAACTCGCGGTCGAACTCGAGGACAAGTACGGGGAGGTGCCCGCGCGCGCGCTTCATCTCTTGCAACTGGGAGAAATTCGCCTGCGGGCGCGTCTGTGTGGTATCAAGTCCCTGCGTGTGCGGGGCAAGGAGGCGCACGTAGAAATTTTTCCGGGCGACTACGAGCTCACGGCCGCGTTTCTGGAAATGCCGGGGATGGTGTTCACCGACGCTTACGCCTTTCGCGCGCGCGTGAGCGGGCGCTGGCCGGAGGATTTTGACTTTCTCGTTCGAGTTTTGGATGCTTTGGAAATGTGCAGGGTTTCCGAAGACGAATCGGTGGCCGAGGATGCGTGAAACAAAAGGCGCAAGGCGTTGTGTCCGCACGGCGTGGGCGTGCGTTTTCCTGGGGCTTCTCGCGACGGGATGCGATTCCCCGCGTTCGACGACGAGTGAGGAGAAAGACCGCGTGGTGGCGAAGGTGAACGGCGACCCCATTACGGTGGAGGACGTGCGCGCGCACTTTCTCTCCCGCCCGGAGGCTTCGACGCGCGCCGAGACGCCCTTGCCCAGGGTGCTGGTGGAGCAACTCGTGGAGAGGCGTCTGCTGCTCCAGCGTTTTCGCGAGACGGGCGAATACGTGAGCGAAGGGCGGGTGCGCCGCTTCGTCGAGTTCATTCGCCGCCAATACGGCGGGGAGGATATGGATGCCGTCATGCGCGAGGAGGGCATAGACGAAGCGGCGTGGCGCAAGACCATGCGCGAAACGCTCGAGATCGAAATGTTGCTGGAAAAAGAGGTGTACAGGGGCATCCGGGTGCTGGACGAGGAGGTGGAGGAGTATTACGCCCGCAACCGGGAGAAATTTCGGGTCGGGCGGCGTTGGCGGGTTCGCCAAATCGTCGTCGCCTCGGATAAAATGGCCGCGGAACTCAGAAAGCGCATTCTGGACGGGGAGTCGTTCGCGTCGCTTGCGCGGGAGCACTCCATCGGCCCCGAACGCGAAGACGGGGGCGACATGGGCTATTTCGAGCGGGGTGAACTTCCGCGCAACATCGAGGAAGTGGTCGAATCGCTCGCCTCGGGCGAGGTGAGTCGGGTTGTGAGAAGTCCGACGGGACATCACCTGCTGGAGGTTTCGGAGAGGAGGCTGCCGATGCAGCAAACGCTCGCCTCCGTGCGGGAGAAAATCAGGAGTCGGTTGCTGGCCGACAAGGGAAGGGCGCGTCTGGAGAGTTGGCTCGAAGAACTCAGGCGCAAGGCGAACATTCAATACTATTGGGAAAATCTCGCAAATGTCGCATCGGGCTAGGAGTGTTTGGGTAGGGGCGGCGGCGCTGTGCGTTCTCGTGGGGACGTGCGCCACGGCGATGGGCGCCTCCATTACGATCGAGAGAATCATCGCCAGAATCAATAACGACATCATCACGCTTTCCGAAATCCAGGAGGCGGTGAAGCCCGAGGTCGACAAGCTGCGCAAGACCTACCGGGGAGAGGAACTCGAAAGGCGCATGCGCGAAGTGGAGCTCCGCTCCCTCGGCACCATGATAGAGAGCAAACTCGCGCTGCAGCGCGCTGCCGCAATCGAGGTCGGGGTAAGCGAAAAGGAGGTCGAAGAAGCCGTTGCGGGCGTGTTGCGCCGGAACAAGACGACGACGGCGGGGTTGCGCACCTTTCTGGCCCGGCAGGGAATTTCGTTCGAAGAATACCGAAAAAGGCTCCGCGAGGGTCTGCTCTCCCGCAAGGTGGAGCGTATGGAAGTGGGCGTGCACGTCACAGTCGGCGAGCAGGAGATTGCGGATCACTACGACGCGCATCAAGACGAATACCGCGAGGGCGAGAGCCGCGTGGTGCGCCAGATTTTCTTCGCCTCGAGCGGGAGGTCTCCGCGCGCGCAGGCGCAGGCCCAGCGCAAGAAGGCCGACCGCCTCTATGCGAGGGCCACGAAGCCGGGGGCCGACTTCGCGCAGCTGGCGCGGAACCATTCCGAGGGTCCTGCGCGCACCCGGGGGGGCTACCTGGGAGAGGTCAAACGCGGCGAGGTGTTCCCGGAGCTCGAACAGATCATCTTCTCGACGAAGGCGGGCGCGATAAGCAAGCCCACCAAGACGCGGGTGGGCTATCACATCGTCCACGTGGAAGAGGTGAAACCGGGCAAGGCGATTCCCCTCGACCGGGTGGCGGGCCGCATACGCCAAAAGATATATGCCGAAAAATTCTCTCAAAAGCGCCGCGAATGGATGGAGGGCTTGCGCAGTTCCGCCTTCGTGGAGGTGCGCTACGATTCCGCTCCCTCGGCGGAGGGGCTGTCTTCCCTGTTCAAGAGCGATGAGGTGCGCGAGCAGGTTTCCTTCCACCTCGTCGGCATTCGGCTCGACAAGGGGGGGAACCTCTTCGGACGCGCAAAAATCTTGTGGGCGTACGGGTCGAAGCGTGCGAAACCGCGCTGGAAGTCCGCCGAACTCCGGGTGGACGCGAACTTCGCCCTGGAGAAGACGGATATCAGCACCCTCGCGTCGGGGCAGCGCACCTTCGTGAACCCCGACCCCTCGGCGAACCTGTATCTGTTCTCCCACCGCTATTTGTTGCCCGATTCCTATATCGGCCAGGTGAGCTTTGCCGACGCGATCAGGGCGTTCTCCCTGGACGGGAAGAAGGGGGGCGGGAAACTCACCCTCCAGACGGACACGGGGGCCGCGTGGGTCGATTTCGAAGTCGAGGTCAGCCAGACGCGCAGCATCGTGGCGGATTCGAAGGTCATTTCCAGATGAAGGGCTGAAGATGCGTCTGGATCAGTTCCTGCGCTACAGCCGCCTGGTGAAGCGTCGCCCCCTTGCCAAGAGCCTGGCGGACGGGGGTTGCGTGGAGGTGGAGGGCAAGGCGGCCAGGGCTTCGCGCCGCGTGGAGGTGGGCGACGTGTTGCGCGTGCGGTTCGACAACCGGACTCTGCGCGTCCGCGTACTGGGCGAGGCGACGCGCCAGCTGCCGAAAAAAGAGGCGACTTCTCTCTACGAGGTGCTCGAAGAAGCAACGCACGCCCGCGAGGAGCCCGCAGAAGCCCCCTCGGGCGGGACGCTGGATTTTCTGAAGCGCGACTGACCCCCGCCCCTTGCCTTGCGCACGAAAGACTGCTAGGTTGGATTGAGTAGGCGGTGAGTCCACCGCCGATGACCGAAAAAACGAAAGATTCCCCTTTAATGTCGTCCCGTGAGGCGACGAAGGAGGAACGCAAGATGTGCGGATTCTTTCCGTTCATTCCCAAGACTCCATGCCGCCCGGGCGTGGAGTTTTTTTGTGCCGCACCGCCCGTGTGCGCGGTTTCGCGGTGAGCGCGCTGCAGCTCGACGCCGGGCAACTGCGGCGCACGCTCCGGCGGCTGGCGCACGAGATTCTCGAGCGCACGCGAGAGCTGCCCGAGTTGGTGTTCGTGGGCGTGCGCACGCGGGGCGTGCCGCTGGCGGAGCGTCTGGCGGACGAGCTGGGCTCTTTGTCGGGCGTGCGTCCGCCCGTGGGCGCACTCGACGTGACGCTCTACCGCGACGACCTGAACCACGGCGGGGGCGCGCGCGCGGGTTTCCGGAAGACGGAGCTGCCTTTTTCGTGTGCGGACAAAGACGTGGTGCTCGTCGACGACGTGCTCTACACGGGCCGCACGGCGCGCGCCGCTCTGGCCGCACTCGTCAATTTCGGCAGGCCGCGCAGGGTGCGGCTCGCCATTCTGGTGGACAGGGGCGGGCGGGAGCTGCCCATCCGCGCGGACTTTGTGGGCAAGAACGTGGAGGTCGTCCATCCCGAAGAGGTGCGCGTGTGCTTGCGCGAGACCGACGGGGAGGACGCCGTCTTCAAGCGCACCACATCGGGGAGGGAGGGGAGATGAACGCGGAAGCCTACCGGCGCAAGGACCTGCTCTCGATTCGGGAGATGACCCCCGGGGAAATCGTGTTTCTGCTCGATCAGACCGACTCGTTCCGCGAGATCAACGAGCGCGACATCAAGAAGGTGCCCACCCTGCGGGGGAAGACCATCGTCAACCTCTTCTTCGAGGACAGCACGCGCACGCGCGCCTCGTTCGAAATCGCGGGCAAGCGCCTCTCGGCGGACGTGATCAACCTCTCGGTCTCGACGAGTTCGGCCAACAAGGGCGAGACCCTGCGCGACACCGCCCGCAACATCGAGGCGATGGCCACCGACGTGCTCGTCGTGCGGCACTGGGCGTCGGGAGCGCCGGCCTACCTGGGCCGCGAGCTGGGCTGCGCGGTCGTGAACGCGGGCGACGGCTGCCACGAGCATCCCACCCAGGCACTGCTCGACCTCTACACCATCCGCGCGCACAAGGAGAAGTTCGAGGGGCTGAACGTCTCCATCGTGGGCGACATCGCCCACAGCCGCGTGGCGCGCTCGAACGTGGCCGGGCTGCTCAAGCTCGGCGCGAACGTGACGTTCTGCGGCCCCTCGACGATGCTGCCCCCGGAGGCGGAATGCCTGGGTGCGCGCGTGACGACGCGGCTCGATGAGGCCATCGACGGGGCGGACGTTCTGATTGCGCTCAGAATCCAGATCGAGCGCGGGGCGGGCAGTGCCTTTCCCAGTGCGCGCGAATACGCGAACACCTACGGCATCACGCACAAGAAACTCCGCGGGGCGAAGCCCGACTTGCTCATCATGCATCCCGGCCCCATCAACCGGGGCGTGGAAATGGCCCCCGACGTGGCCGACGGACCCTTCTCGGTCATTCTCGAGCAGGTCGAGTACGGGGTCGCCTGCCGGATGGCGATTCTCTACCTCCTCTCGGTAAACCACGAGGACGCGGACGGCGGCGAGCAGCCCAACGGGCGGGAGGAGGCCGCCGCTCCCGAAGAACCCGCGAAGGAGGCGCGCGATGTCGTTGCTCATTAGGGGGGGGCGCCTCGTCGATCCCTCCGACGGGGTCGACGAGACGTGCGACATCCTGATTGAGGAGGGCCGCGTCGCCCACAGAAAGAAGAACATTCTGCCGCGCGCGGGGGATGAGATTATCGACGCGGAAGGCCTCGTCGTCGCGCCCGGGTTCATCGACATGCACGTCCATTTTCGCGAGCCCGGGCAGGAATACAAAGAGGACATAGAGAGCGGCACCCGCGCCGCCGCCGCGGGCGGCTTCACGGGCGTGGCCTGCATGGCGAACACCGACCCGGTGAACGACACGAGTTCCATCACCGAGCGCATCCTGAAGCGCGCGCGCGAGGTGGGGGCGTGCCGCGTCTTTCCCGTCGGCTCGGTGTCGGTGGGGCTTCGGGGCGAGGAGCTCAGCGAAATGGCCGAGCAGATAGAGGCGGGCGCGGTGGCTTTTAGCGACGACGGCGTGCCCGTGAAGACGGCGGCGCTCATGCGCGCGGCGCTCGAATACGCGGGGATGCTCGGTGTGAGCGTGCTCGACCACGCCGAGGATTGGTCGCTCTCCTCCGGCAAGGTGATGAACGAGGGCGCGGTCTCCACCCTGCTCGGCCTGGCGGGCAACCCGGCCGCGAGCGAGGACATCTGCGTCTACCGCGACGTGCGTCTGGCGGAACTCACCGGGGGGCGGCTCCACGTTCTCCATCTTTCTTCGGCGGGTGCGGTGGAGCTGGTGCGCGCGGCGCGTGCGCGGGGCGTGCGTGTTACGGGCGAGGTGACGCCACATCACTTCTCGCTCACCGACGAGGCGATTCACGGCTTCGACTCCTCGGCGAAGATGGCGCCCCCCCTGCGCGACGAGGGGCACAGGCAAGCACTTCTGGAGGGGTTGCAGGACGGCACCATCTCCGTCATCGCGTCCGACCACGCCCCGCACTACGAGGCGGAGACGCAGCGCGAGTTCGACGCCGTGCCGTTCGGCGTCGTGGGACTGGAGACGGCCGTTTCCCTGGCCCTGGACAGGCTGGTGGAGGCGGGCGTGCTCACCCTCGCCGAGATGATAGCCAAGTTCACCACCGGGCCGTGCGAGGTGCTGGGTCTGCCCCACGGAACGCTGAAAGAGGGAGCCCCGGGGGACGTGACGATTCTCGACCCCGCGCGCGAGGTGGTGGTCGACCCCGATGCGTTCGAGAGCCGCGGGAGGAACACTCCCTTCGCGGGCTGGAAACTCAAGGGCTGTGCGGTGGCGACGGTGGTAGGAGGGAGCGTGCGCATGAGCAGGCTGGAGGGAGAGACGAGGATAACGACGCGCGAGGCGGCCACGCCATGAGGGGGCGAGAGAGCAAACCGGCGCTCCTGGCCCTGGAGGACGGCAGGATCTTCCGGGGCCGCACATTCGGGGCGGAATGCGACGGGGAGGGCGAAATCGTCTTCAACACGGCGATGACGGGCTACCAGGAGGTGCTCACCGACCCCTCCTACCGGGGCCAGATGGTGGTGATGACCTACCCCCACGTCGGGAACTACGGCGTCATCCCCGGAGACGGGGAGTCGCGCCGCCCCTGGGTGGAGGCCTTTATCGTCAAGGAGGCGTGCAGGCGGCACAGCAACTTTCGGGCGAACGAGAGCCTGCACACCTACCTGAAGCGCGAGGGCATACCCGGCATCGAGAACGTGGACACCCGCGCCCTCACGCGCCACGTGCGCGAGGCGGGCGCG
The DNA here is from genome assembly GCA_965221655.1 of bacterium. Classification (GTDB taxonomy): domain Bacteria; phylum UBA8248; class UBA8248; order UBA8248; family UBA8248; genus Bin107. Next base: position 430,694 of record OZ244906.1, read on the forward strand.
CTTCGGGCCGTGCTCTCATCCACTGAGCCGGACGAGGCAGCCCTCGTCGCGCGCGCGCAGGCGAGCCCGGGGCTGGACGGGCGCGACATGGTGGCGGGCGTCACCTGCGCGGCACCCCACGCCTACGGCGAGCACAAAGGGCGTCCGCTGTGCGTGGCCTACGACCTGGGGGCGAAGGACAACATATTTCGCGAGCTCTCCCGCAGGTTCGACCTCGAGGTCGTGCCCGCCACCGAGACGGCACACGGCGTGCTGGCGCGAAAGCCCGCGGCGGTCTTTCTCTCAAACGGACCGGGCGACCCTGCGGCACTCGGCTACGTCGTCGAGAGCGTCAGGAGCATCATGGGCCAGGTGCCCGTGGTGGGCATTTGTCTCGGCCACCAGATACTGGCCCGGGCACTGGGCGGCAAAACCTACAAGCTCAAGTTCGGCCACCACGGGGCGAACCACCCCGTGCAGGACCTGGCGACGAAGAAGGTGGAAATTACCTCCCAGAACCACTCGTTCGCCGTGGACCCGGAGAGTCTGCCGGCGGGCGTTGCCGTAACGCACTCCTCGCTCAACGACAGCACCTGCGAGGGGCTGCGCGCGGATTCCCCCAGGGTCTTCAGCGTGCAGTATCACCCCGAAGCCTGCCCCGGTCCGCACGACGCGGCGGCGCTGTTCGACGAGCTCTTTCGCTTCTGCGTGGGGGAGTGAGGGGATGAGAAAGACTTCTGCGCCGATCTTCTCGCTCTGGAGCCTAGAGGGCAAGACGACGCTTTGCAAAGGAAACGCCGCCTTGCCGCAAGGGATAGCCTGACTCATGCCGAAACGAACAGACATATCGAAGATACTCATCATCGGGTCGGGGCCCATCGTCATCGGCCAGGCGTGCGAGTTCGACTACTCGGGTGCGCAGGCGTGCAAGGCCCTGCGTGAAGAGGGCTACGAGGTGGTGCTGGTGAACTCGAACCCCGCCACCATCATGACCGACCCCGAGATGGCCGACGCCACCTACGTCGAACCCATCCTCCCCCGCGTGGTGGAGGAGATAATCAAGAAAGAGCGGCCCGACGCCCTGCTGCCCACCATGGGCGGGCAGACGGGGCTCAACACCGCGGTGGCCCTTGCGGAATCGGGTGCGCTCGACGCCTGGGGGGTGGAGCTCATCGGGGCGAAGCTGCCCGCCATCCGCTGCGCGGAGGACAGGGAGCTGTTCAAGCAGGCGATGCGCGAAATCGGCCTCGACCTGCCCACAAGCCGGGTCGTCACCACCATGGCCGAGGGCCGGGAGGCGGCGGGCGAGATAGGCTTTCCCCTCATCCTGCGGCCCGCCTTCACGCTGGGGGGCGCGGGCGGAGCCGTAGCCTTTACCGAGGCGGAGTTCGAGGCGAAACTCGCCTGGGCGCTTTCGGAAAGCCCGGTGGACCAGGTGCTGCTCGAAGAAAGCGTTCTGGGCTGGAAGGAATACGAACTCGAGGTGATGCGCGACCTCAAGGACAACGTCTCCATCATCTGCTCGATAGAGAACCTCGACCCGATGGGCGTTCACACGGGCGATTCCATCACCGTCGCCCCCGCCCAGACGCTCTCGGACCGCGAATACCAGACGATGCGCGACGCGGCCATCGCCTGCATCCGCAAGGTGGGGGTCGAGTGCGGCGGCTCGAACATCCAGTTCGGCCTCAGCCCGAGCGACGGGCGGATGGTGGTGATCGAGATGAACCCGCGGGTGTCGAGGAGTTCCGCACTCGCGAGCAAGGCGACCGGGTTTCCTATCGCCAAGATAGCCGCGAAGCTGGCGGTCGGCCTTACGCTGGATGAGATACCCAACGATATCACGCGCAAGACACCCGCCTCGTTCGAGCCCTCCATCGATTATTGCGTAACCAAGATACCGCGCTTCACGTTCGAGAAATTTCCCGAAACGCCTGCCGTGCTCGACACCCAGATGCGCTCGGTGGGCGAGGTGATGGCGATGGGACGCACCTTCCGCGAATCGTTGATGAAGGCGATTCGCTCGCTCGAAATCGACCGCCACGGACTGGGCGACCCCCGCCCCGAAGACCTGGAAGGACTCTCGGGAGAGGAGCGCACCGAGCGGATTCTCGACGCCATCAGGGTGCCGAACCCCGACCGCCTCTGGGGCTTGGCGCGCGCTCTGCGCGAGGGGGTGCCCGAAGAGGACATATACCGCGCCTCGTGCGTAGACCCCTGGTTTCTGGCCCACCTGGCCGAACTCGTGGAGATGGAGCACGACTCGCGGGCTCCCGGTTTGCTCGAAGACGCGGACGCCCTGCGTCTGCTCAAGCAAAACGGCTTTAGCGATTTTGACATCGCGCAAAGGCGCCGTACCAAAGAGGCGCAGGTGCGCGCGGCGCGCCACCGCCTGGGGGTGCGGCCCGTCTACAAACAGGTGGACACGTGCGCCGCGGAGTTCGAGGCCCATACGCCCTATCTCTATTCCACTTATGAGGAAGAGGACGAGGCGCCGCCCACCGCGCGGCGGAAAATCGTCATCCTGGGCGGCGGCCCCAACCGCATCGGCCAGGGCATCGAGTTCGACTATTGCTGCGTGCACGCCGTGAAGGCCCTTGCCGAGGCGGGCTACGAGGCCATTATGGTCAACTGCAACCCTGAGACCGTGAGTACCGACTACGACACGAGCGACAGGCTGTATTTCGAGCCCCTCACGCTCGAGGACGTACTGGAGATCGTCGACCGCGAGCGGCCCGAGGGCGTCATCGTCCAGTTCGGGGGCCAGACCCCGCTCAAGCTCGCCCTTGCTCTCAAGGAGGCGGGCGTCCCGATTCTGGGCACCTCGCCGGAGAGCATCGACCTGACCGAGGACAGGGACAGGTTCAGCAACCTGCTCAAGAGCCTCCACCTCAGCCAGCCGCCCTCGGGCACGGCCACGAACACGGAGGATGCACTCGCCATTGCGGGGAGCATCGGCTACCCCATTCTCGTGCGTCCCAGCTACGTGCTCGGCGGGCGCGCGATGGCCCTCGTCCACGACGCGGACGAACTCGCCGCCTACATGCGCGAGGCCGTGCGCGCCTCCGCCGAGAGGCCCGTGCTTATCGACAGGTTCCTGGAAGACGCCGTAGAGGTGGACGTTGACGCGGTGTCGGACGGGCAGAACGTGATCGTCGCAGGCGTGATGGAGCACATCGAGGAGGCGGGCATCCACAGCGGCGACTCGGCGTGTTCCATACCTCCCTATACGCTGGGGCCGGACATCGTGGAAGAGCTCAAGCGCCAGACGCGCATTTTGGCGAAGGCGCTGAACGTGGTGGGTCTGAACAACGTGCAGTTTGCGGTGCACAAGCGCCAGATTTTCGTGCTGGAAGTGAACCCGCGCGCGAGCCGCACGGTGCCCTACGTGAGCAAGGTGGTCGGCGTGCCGTTCGCCAAGGTCGCCGCCCGCGCCATGGCGGGCGAGAAGCTGTGCGCCCTCGGCCTGCACCACGACGTGCAGCCCGCCCACTTCGGCGTGAAGGAGGCGGTGTTCCCCTTCAAGAAATTCCCGGGCGTGGACGTGATTCTCGGTCCCGAAATGAAGTCCACGGGCGAGGTGATGGGGTTGGGGGCGGACTTTCCCACCGCCTTCCTGAAAGCCCAGGAAGGGGCGGGCGCCACCCTCCCGCTCGCGGGCCGGGCGTTCGTCTCCGTGCGCGACGAGGACAAGGCGGCCATCGTCCCCCTGGCGCAGCTTTTGGTCGAGCTCGGGTTTTCTCTGGTGGCCACCGAGGGCACGCGGCGCGCGCTTTTGGCCAACGGCATAGAAGCGGACTTCGCCCACAAGGTGACCGACGGCGCGCCCGGCCACATCGTGGAGCAGATGGAAGAGGGCCGGGTGCAGTTCGTGCTCAACACGACAGCGGGCAGGCAGTCGATAAAGGACAGCTACTCCATACGAAGAACGGCGCTGCTGCGCAACATCTTCTACTGCACGACGCTGGCCGCCGGGCAGGCGGCCATCCGCGCCATACGGATTCTGCGCGAGCAGGAGTATTCCGTGCGCTCGCTGCAGGAGTATCACGCGCAGGAGCGCGGCGCCGTCCGCGCCTCCTGAGAGAGGGTTTCGGGAGCGAGGTCATGCTGAGAGTTCTGCTCTATCTGCTGATTGCATGGTTGGTGGCTCGCCTCGTGCGCGGTTTCTTCGCCGGAATGCGCAGCCTCGCCCAGGACAACCCCGGAGGCGAAGACGGGGCAGATGATGAAATGATGAGCTGCCCCGAATGCGGAACGTTCTTCCCCTCGCGCATGGGGGTTTCCAGACGCGCCGGGGGGGCGCGGCGCTCTTTTTGCAGCGAAGCCTGTGCGGAGCGTTTTGCCGAAAGGGGCGGCCCGCCCGAGGAGTAGCGTCTGCGTCGTGCACCCGCGGCCCGGAGGCTTCGGGGGCGCAGCGTTTTCCGCCGCCACCCCCGGGATGGAGGGGGCGCTCTCCCGTGCCGTGATGCGGAGCGTGGAGAGAGGATTTCGTCAAAATTCGGGGGCGCGAGGAGGTGCGTTTTCTCTCTTGGGTGGTTGCGGCCGCACCTCCTCGCAAAAGCGACAAAAAATACAAAAAACAAACCTGGGAAAACCCGGGAAAACCCGGGAAAAATCGGTAAAACCTGGGACGCTCTCAGGAGGCGAATCATGAAAATCACGGCGTGGGCTCCCCTCCCTGTGCGTCGTGCCGGGAGGGAGGGTTCGCCGCGCGCCGCGCGATGAGCGGGGTGCATTGCGGGGGTTCGGCGCGCCGGGATAAGTTTTCATAAACAATTGATTGCCCAAACTTTATGCTACCCATACACTCTCCCCGCCCGCCTTGTTGACATTTGGGGGGAGTGACGTAATCTGGCACCGGCGTCGCGCTTCCGGCAAGGGTGGGCGCGGGGTGCGGCGCATCATCGGCGCAGCAGGCAGAACCATCGACGAAGTCGGGACAAACCACCAAGGGCAGGGGACGAATCACCGGAGGCAAACGACATGAAGATCTTTATCGACACGGCCAACCTCCAGGAAATTCAAGAGGCTGCATCCACAGGCGTGCTCGACGGCGTGACCACGAATCCTTCGCTCATCGCGAAAGAAGGTGCGGACCATCATACGAGAATCAAGGAGATATGCGGGTTGGTCGACGGACCCGTGAGCGCGGAGGTGGTGGCCACGGAGTGGAAGGAGATGGTCGAGGAAGGACGCGAGTTGGCGGGGATTCACGAAAACGTCGTGGTGAAAGTACCCGTGGGCGTCGAGGGCTTGCGCGCCGTCAAATCCTTGCGCGAGGAAAGCATCGACACGAACGTGACCCTCGTGTTCAGCCCCGCCCAGGCCATGTTGGCGGCCAAGGCGGGGGCTTCGTTCGTAAGCCCCTTCGTGGGCAGGCTGGACGACATCTCCAGCCCCGGCATGGAAATGGTGCGCGACATCGTGCAGATTTTCGACAACTACGACTACGCCACCCAGGTGCTGGTGGCGAGCGTACGGACCCCGATTCACCTGCTCGAAGCGGCGAAAATGGGGGCAGACGTCGCGACAGTTCCTTTTCAGGTTATCGCACAGTTGCTCAAGCACCCGTTGACGGACATCGGGCTGGAAAAATTTTTGGCGGACTGGCGTCGCGCCAACGAGATGCGCTAACTCCCGGGGAGGTGAGAACAATGATGCCGATGTATGAATTTCTCTGCGGAAGCTGTGAGAAGGATTTCGAGAAGCTCGTTTCGTCCGCGGAAGCCGTGGATATCGTGGAATGTCCCACGTGTGGTTCGAAGAAGGTGCACAAAAAACTTTCTCTTTTCGCCAAATCCTCCTCCGGTGCGGCGGCGGCCTCGACTTCGGCGTTCAGTGGGTACGCGGCCGGAGGCGGCGGGTGTGGTGGCATGTGCTCATGCCATTAACCGCGCGCGCACTCGTTCCTTGAGGCTCGCATTCGTCTGATACACGCCCCATTCTACAGATATTGACCGGGGAGGGGACGCCTTGTCGCAAGACGAACGAGTCAGCGTATTCGAAACCGCCAACGTGCAATTTGACGAGGCAGCGGAATTCGTCGGTCTCGAAGACGATATGCGCCTCCTGCTCAGAACTCCTTTCCGTGAGATGAAGGTCGAAATCCCCATTCGCAGGGACGACGGTTCCCTTGGCGTTTGGGAAGGATATCGCGTTCAGTTCAATGGTTCCCGAGGACCCTTCAAAGGCGGAATCCGCTATCACCACGAAGTGGATTTGGAAGAGGTGCGGGGTCTCGCGGCTCTCATGGCGTGGAAGACGGCGTTGGTCGACATACCGTTCGGCGGCGGGAAAGGCGGTATCAGCGTCGACGTGCGGCAGCTCAGCCGTTTCGAGTTGGAGAGGCTAACCAGAAAATTCATCGCGCGTATCGGCCGCATTCTTGGGCCGTACCGCGACGTTCCTGCTCCCGACGTGAATACGAACGCGCAGGTAATGGCGTGGATTTTTGACGAATACAGCAATCGCCAGGGGTATGCGCCTGCTTGTGTCACCGGAAAGCCCCTGGCAATGGGGGGCTCTCCGGGACGTGAATCCGCCACGGGGCGCGGGGCCGTAATGGCATATCAGGAACTCGCCCGAAAGGAGGGTTGGGACCCTGCGGGCATGACGACAGCGATACAGGGTTTCGGTAACGTCGGTTCTTTCGCGGCCAGGTTTATGAACGAACTGGGAGTGAAGGTGGTAGCGATCTCCGACAGCGGGGGCGCTTATTTTTGTGGCGACGGCATCGACGTCGAAGCGGCGACGACGCATCGTGCGCGCGAAGGTAAGCTGGAAGGCCTTGCAGGAGTCGAGAAGATCACGAGCGAAGAGCTTCTGGCGCTCGACGTGGAAGTCCTGCTCCCGGCAGCCCTCGGCGGTGCTATCCATGCGGGTAACGCAGCGAACGTGAAGGCGCGAGTCGTTCTGGAGGGTGCCAATGCGCCCGTGACCGACATGGGGGACAAGATATTGCTCGAGCGCGGCGATGTCCTGGTGGTTCCGGACTTGCTGGCGAATGCGGGCGGCGTTACGGTTTCTTATTTCGAGTGGGTGCAAAACATCCAGCAATTCGCCTGGAGCGCAGAGCGAGTGGCAAGCGAGTTGGATACAATCATGACGCGCGCCACCACACACGTGTATGAACTGGCCAAGGAGAAAAATGTGTCCTTGCGCATGGCGGCCTATGTAATTGCTATTGAAAGAGTAGCGGAGGCAGAGCGCCTTCGCGGCGCGTAGGGCCGCCCGCATCATTGGAGTTTTCGTTGTCCGGACTCGTGATAGAAGCGCACGGCATAGAAAAATCTTTTGGATCCCTCAAGGCCGTCGACGGCGTCTCGCTTCAGGTGAAATCAGGGGAATGTTTCGGGATTTTAGGACCGAACGGGGCCGGCAAAACCACGACCATCAAGATGCTGCATGGCGCTGCTCAGCCCGATGCCGGTAGTTTGCGGGTGCTGGACAGAGATGCAGTTAGCGAGAGTCGCCTCATTCGCACGCAGATGGGAATCGTATCGCAAGAAGACAGCCTAGACCGGGACTTGACGGTATATGAGAACCTTTGGGTCTACGCCGGGTTCTTCGGTATCCCCCGCAAAGCGTCGCTGTCCCGTATCGAGCATTTGCTCGATTTCATGCAGTTGCGCGATAAATGGAACGCACGCATCAAGACTCTCTCCGGCGGTATGAAGCGGCGCCTTCATATCGCGCGTGCCCTGATTCATGAACCTAAGTTCCTGATTTTGGACGAGCCTACCACCGGCCTCGATCCCCAGGCGAGGCATCTCGTCTGGCGGAGGCTTCGGGAACTCAAGGCCCAGGGCCTGACCATTCTTCTCACTACGCATTACATGGAAGAAGCGGCCCAATTGTGCGACCGCATCGGTATCATGGATGGGGGTAAATTCCTTGTGGAGGGCGTGCCGCAGGATTTGGTTCATCAAGAAGTGGGAGATGAGGTATACGAGCTTAGGGGAGGGGCTTCCCAAGAGTTGCTCGATACCCTGAAAGGCCTTTGCGTAACCACCGAAGCCACCGCGGACATCTTGTACCTCTACGGTCATAACGGTATGAGGCTGATGGAGCATTTGATCTCTCAGGGCCGGAAGGATTTTCTGCGCAGACCTGCGACTCTGGAGGATTTGTTTCTCCGGCTCACGGGCCGGGAGCTGAGGGACTGATGCTCTTTCCCCAGGCTCCGAGCCACCGCGCCTTGCGTGTCTGGGTCCGTCATTTGGTTTATTACCGTTCTTTTTATCTGGCCGAGTGGGCCGGCAATCTGGGTGAACACGTTTTGTGGCTTGTGGCTTTCGGTTACGGCCTCGGTCGGTTGGTTCCGAACCTGGAAGGGGTTTCGTACGCGCAGTTCATAGGTCCGGGCTTGATGGTTTCCATCGCGATGTGGAATGCCACCTACGAGTCTACCTACGGGGCTTTTTCGAGAATGAGGATTCAAAACGTATATGAATCCATGTTGATGGCTCCGCTCACGATAGGCGATATCGTGCTGGGCGACATTCTGTGGTGTGCCAGCCGTGCCTTGATTGGCTCGACGTTGATGTTGGTTATCCTAAGCTTGTTCGGTTTGGTGGGGTCTTTGTGGGTAGTGGCAATTCTTCCGCTCCTCTTTGTCGAGGCGGTAATGTTCGCGGCCTTGGGGCTGATTGCGACTTCGTTGGCCCATAGCTTTTCGTTTTTCAATTTCTATTTCTCCGCCATCGTGATGCCCATGTTTTTCTTCGCGGGTGCCCTGTTTCCCATCAAGGGTCTTCCGCCTTGGGTGGAGCGTATGTCCGATGCCTTGCCGCTCACCCATGCGGTGAGAATCGCACGCGGTTTGTTTATTCACGGGCATGTCGAGAATTTTCTCTGGCATTTTTCCTTTTTGCTCGGTTTTACGTTTTTGTTCCTGGTAGTCGCCTGTTTTTTGGTGAGCAGACGGATAGTGGAATAACCATGGGAAGCGCAACAGAAATACTGCATCCCCCCGGGCCTTTTGCGTTTCATGAGAGCTTGTTGCGCTTTCGCATCTCGAAAGAGGAGTTCGTCAACTGCTACGAGGATGGCGTGTACAGCAGGGTAGTCGAAGACACGAACGGTAATTTGGTCTTCTTGGAAGTTACAAACGAAGACAAGAACGGGGTTCGTCTTCATATGACCACCGAAGGGCGTATGACGGCGTCGGCCCACGCCGCGGGACTGAACGCGATCAAGCATATTTTGGCCTTCGATCTTGATTTGAAACCGTTTTACGCGATGGCGAAGGACGATGTGGATTTGGCCGGAATCGTAAAAAAATTCCGGGGCCTGAAGCCGGTACGGTACATGAGCGCATTTGAGGCTCTGGTTACGGCTATTACGGCGCAACAGGTGAATTTGACGTTCGCTGGCGTTATACGAGGGCGTATGGTCAAGCGATGGGGAAGAAAATTACGTGTCGCTGGACGGACGCATTACGCTTTTCCGCATCCGGAACGTTTGGCCAGGGCGCGCGTGTCCACTTTGCGCACGATGCAATTCTCGCAGCGCAAGGCGGAGTATGTAATTGGTGTGGCGCGGGCTGCTCTGGAGGGTCGATTGGATGAAGGCGAACTGCGTACTCTCCCCATTGCCGCGGCAGTGGAGCGCCTCACCGAAATACGTGGTGTGGGGCGCTGGACGGCCGAGCAAATGCTTTTTCGCGCACTGGGCCGGGTAGAAGTGTTCCCGGGTGGGGATTTGGGAGTGCAGAAGGTCGTGGCACGTTATTGTTTCGGCAAAGAGCGTGTGGATGAAAAATCCGCGCGTTTGCGGGCAAATGGCTGGTATCCCTGGGCTTCTCTCGCAACAACTTATTTGTTCGCCGCGTGGCGTGCGGACGTGCCGACCGCGCGTGCGGCGGAATAACGCTCGAGGACGGATGAGCGCATGCCTAACAATCGACTTTCCATCGAGGAGCGGGAAAAACATATTCTGGCTTCTTACGCGGTACACAGCGCCGATAGCCTCGGACGTGAATACCCGGAGAGCGAACATGGAATGAGAACCGCTTTTCAGCGCGACCGCGACCGGATTATTCATACGCAGGCGTTCAGGAGGCTCGAGTACAAGACGCAGGTTTTCGTGAATCATGAAGGAGATCATTACCGCACACGCCTGACGCACACCATAGAAGTGAGTCAAATCGCCCGATCCGTTGCACGCACCCTAGGCTTGAACGAGGAGCTTGCCGAGGCTGTTGCCTTGGCACACGACGTGGGTCATCCCCCTTTTGGCCATGCCGGGGAGAAGGTTTTGAACGAACTCATGAAGGATCAAGGTGGGTTCGAGCACAATTTGCAAGCCTTGCGGATCGTCGAGGTGTTGGAGAAACGCTACCCAGCTTTTCCAGGCTTGAACCTGACTTGGGAAACACGTGAAGGCATCATCAAATATCTCCACCGCTACGAAGGTCCCATGCCCGCGGGACTGACGAACGAAATTGCTCCCAGCCTGGAGGCACAAGTAGTCGACGTGGCGGATGAGATTGCATACAACAACCACGATCTGGACGATGGGTTGTCGTCGCGGTTGTTCGACTTTGAGGATTTACAGGATACAGGCCTTTGGAGTATCCACTACGAGAGTTCGAGGGAGTTCTTTCCCCATGCCCCTCGACGGGAGAGAAAGCACGACACCATTCGCCGAATTATCAATTCGCAGGTTCGAGACATCATTGCATCTACGTCTGCGCGGATCGAGAACCGAAAACTGCAAAATATTAAAGATATTAGGGAAAGAGGACACGGCACGGTCGCATTCAGTAAGGAAATGAGCGAGAAAAATGTCGAACTCAAGCGTTTTTTGATGGAGCGGATGTATAGAAACAAACGTGTCATAAAACTGGAAAAAAGTGCTCGAAAAACGCTCAGTGGATTGTTTCACCTCTACATCGCCGATCCGCGTAAACTACCAGAACACGTGCGTAAACTCGAAAAGGTGGACGGGCGGCACCGCATGGTTTGTGATTATGTGGCCGGTATGACGGACCGCTACGCCTTGCAAAAACACGAGCGATGGCTGGGACAGTAATCCTTATACCTTATATCATTGTGTGGTTTGAGGTAGGGGCAAGGAGGAGACAGAATTTCCGAGATAATGGCATTGCCCACGGACATCGGATTTCGGCGGAGATTCTACTTGTTTGGAAGGGCGGCGAAGAGATTCGTATCTTTTCGTTTCAATAGGAAGAGTATGGAGGAATCATCGAGGCGGGCTTTTTCGATGATCAACTGAAATTCTTCCATTGTTTTTACAGGCTCGTGATTCACCTCTTTGATTTCGTCCCCTGGCTTGATGCCAGTCAGTTCGGCTATCCCGCCACGCAGAATCGAGGAGACTACGAGCTTGTTCCTCCCGTAGGGCAACCCGAAACGCTGGGCAAGGTGTGGAGTAAGAACCTCTACTTTCATCCCCATGTAGGTGTGGTCGGACGCGCTTCGGACAAGGGGTGCTTCGGGCCGACTTCCCATGCGTACATATACGGTCATCAGACGCTTGTTGCGGTAATATTTCACCGAAACGAGAGAATCCGGCTTGGTGCGGGCGACCATGCGGATAAGACTTTGCCAGGTGCTGACCGGTTTGCCGTCGAACTCAACGACCACGTCTCCTCTGCGTAAGCCCCCGCGATAAGCAGGGCCGGCACGCAAGACTTCGGTGAGCTTGGCGCCTTCAAAGCGCCCAAGGCCCAGGTTTCGTCCCTCTTCTCGGGGGACTTCTGTTATGGATGCACCTAGCCGCCCCCGTACCGGATACCCTTTGTGTCGCAGAGAATCGATGACGGTTTTTGCCTGATTGATCGGAATGGCAAAGCCGATTCCCAAACTCCAGGCGCGCGAGCCGCTGGAGAACACTGCCGTATTGATACCGATGACGACGCCTTTCGCGTCGGCGAGAGGGCCGCCTGAGTTGCCTGGGTTTATTGAGGCGTCAGTTTGGATGTATTCATCGAAAGGGCTCTCTTTCAAATCCCGGCCCGTGGCGCTTACAACTCCTACAGATACCGAATTCGCCAAGCCGAAGGGGCTGCCGATTGCTAATACCCATTGACCGACGTCTATTTTGTCGGAATCGCCGAGAGGCGCCACCCGCAGTTTTTGGGTTGGTTTTATCTCGAGCAGAGCAAGGTCCGTCTTGTCGTCTACGCCGAGTAGACGGGCCGAGAATTCTTCCCCTCCATAGAGTGTGACAAGAATTTCTTGCGCGCTCTTCACGACGTGGTGGTTCGTCAAGATGTGCCCTTCCGCCGAGACGACGATTCCGGCGCCCACGTTATAGTGTCCGCTGAAGGGCACCTTCCCTTGATCGAAAAGGGGAGGATTGTCTTTGCGACGGTCTCTGCCAAAAAGGTTGAGCAAAGGGGTTTGGCCCGTGTCTCTGGGTTTTGCACGAATATGGACAACGGAAGGCTGGAGTTTCCTGACTGCGTTGACGATCAGACGACTGCCGAAGGGGTGTGTTGTTGCCATCGATGCGGAGGGTACGCACGATGAGAAAGCGCACAATAAACAGAAGAAAATGGTCTGTAGATTACGACATCGCATGGCCGATTACATCCTGGGCTCGGGTCTGATATGCGCATAAACGGCTGAAGCACTGCCCTGTTCACATGCTAGCATCGTGTATTCCCCGGAGCAATCAATTTGACCGGGACTGAATAACTCTGGTATAGCGTTTGCGCCCGGTGGGGAGAATTCAGAAGGTTCGTCGAACGCGGCTTTCTGTTATAGTGCCAGCGGAGCCCGTAGGCCGAGCACGATTTTCAGAGCGAACCCCGCGGTTGTGGCATCTGCGCCCATTGCCTTCCCAGAGAGATTTCTTCTGACCGTGACCACCGAGAAAATCAGAAATTTTTCCATTATCGCACATATAGATCACGGCAAATCCACCTTGGCTGATCGGATTTTGGAAATGACGGGTGCGCTTTCGAAACGCGAGATGTCTTCTCAGTTTTTGGATTCCATGGCTTTGGAACAGGAGCGGGGCATTACCATCAAGGCGGCGACGGTTCGCATACTTTATCAGTCGGTTCAGGGCGAAGAATATGTTTTCAACCTCATCGATACGCCTGGTCATGTGGATTTCAGCTATGAGGTTTCCAGAAGTCTAAATGCTTGCGAGGGCGCTTTGTTGTTGGTTGACGCCACACAGGGTATCCAGGCGCAAACGATGGCGAACGCGTACCTAGCCCTAGAGCAGGATTTGACCATTATACCGGTGATAAACAAAATTGATTTACCCGCGGCCGACCCCGAGCGTGTAATGAAGCAAGTCGAAGACGTGATTGGAATTTCAGCGGAAGAATGTCTGCTGGTAAGTGCAAAGCAAGGAAAGGGAGTGGAAGCGCTACTCGAGGCAATTGTAGAGAGAATTCCGCCTCCGAGCGGAGAAGCGCAAGACCCTGTGCGAGGGCTGGTGATAGATTCTTGGTATGACTCCTACCGGGGAGCCATCCCCTTGTTCCGGATGTTCGATGGAACCGTTCGCAAAGGTGACGTCGTCAGATTCATGTCGACCGGCGAAGAATATCAAGTTTTGAATTTGAGTATATTTACGCCGCATGAGGTGAAAGTGCATGAAATCGGGCCGGGCGACGTTGGTATATTGTCGGCTTCGATACGTGAGGTAAGCGATACCCGCGTGGGCGACACTATCACGCTCGCACAAAAGCCTGCGGCCGAGGCCATACAGGGTTTTCAGGAACCCAAGGCAATGGTGTACAGCGGTTTGTATGCGGCGGACAGCGCCGAATACGAAGACTTGAGAACCGCGCTTGAGAAACTCAGACTGAATGATTCGGCCTTCACGTACGAACCCGAGACTTCGATTGCTCTGGGGTTCGGTTTCAGATGTGGTTTTCTGGGTCTCCTGCATATGGAGATTATCCGGGAGAGATTGGAACGCGAATATAACCTCACGCTCATCATTACAGCACCGACGGTGATTTTTCGCGTTTTGCTCAGTGATTCGAGCGTCGAGGAAATCGACAGCCCGGCGAAGTTGCCTGAGCTCTCGAGGATTGAGGCGATCGAAGAACCATTCATTCTAGGCACGATCCTCGTGCCCTCCGAATATGTAGGCCCCGTTCTCAAATTGGCGCAGGAGAAACGCGGCATACAGCGGTCGATGGAATATCTCGATTCCAACACGGTACAAATCGTTTATGAACTGCCCTTCAGCGAAATTCTTTTTGATTTTTACGATAAGCTGAAATCCGTTTCCCGCGGATACGCGAGTTTCGACTACGAGCATCTCGATTACCGCTCGGCAGAGGTCGTGAAGCTCGACGTCCTGTTGAACGGACAACCGATAGACCCATTTTCGACAATCATCCACAAGGAGAAGGCTTACTACCATGGCCGAGCGCTGGTCCAGAAGATGAAAGAAATTATCCCCAGGCAAATGTTCGAAGTAATCATTCAGGCCGCAGTCGGTAACCGGGTCATTGCACGGGAGACGATTCGGGCGTTGCGCAAGGACGTTACGGCGAAATGTTATGGAGGCGACATTACCCGGAAGCGAAAACTCCTGGAAAAACAGCGCGAAGGCAAGAAACGGATGAAGAACATAGGCACGGTCGAAGTGCCGCAGGAAGCCTTCATGGCGGTTTTGGACGTGGGTAGGGATTAAACGTGTCGGATGCAGGCTCGGCGAAGCGAGGGCGCAAGCGCAAGTCGAAATCGACGTTTCGTGAATACACGGAGGCGATCGTCATCGCCTTGCTGCTGGCCCTGTTCGTTCGTACCTTCGTGGTGCAGGCGTTCAAGATACCCTCGGGTTCGATGGAAAATACCCTGCTGGTCGGCGATCACATACTTGTCAACAAGTTCATCTACTGGTTTCGAGCACCCAGGCGTGGGGACATCATCGTTTTTCGTTTTCCCATGGACGAGCGACGTGATTTCATCAAGCGCGTGATTGCCTTGCCGGGGGAGGAGGTGATGGTGCGCGGGAAAAAAATTTATATCGACTGTCCCACCCCGAAAGCCCCTGGGGGTTGCGAGCCGCTCGATGAGAAATATGTCTCCTTCAAGCCCAACGGCGCCGCCCTCGGCCTCGAGAGCAACTGGGGACCCCGCAAGGTGCCCCCGAACCATCTGTTCATGCTGGGAGACAACCGCAACAACAGCCAGGACAGCCGTTTTTGGGGCTTTTTGGAGATGGGCGAACCCCTGGGCCACGTGCCCATCCGTTTCGCGGGTTTTTCCTTCGGCTTGCCCTTTCCCTGCTCCATATGGTCCGCACCCTGCTGGGACGACAAGATTCGTGGCTCCGCTTTCATGATCTACTGGTCCTGGAATGCCGTTTCGGGTTCGCCCCGCTGGGCGCGGCTGGGTGACCTCCTCTGGTAAATGTTTGTTTTCATAGGGTTTCATCCTTTGCCCACGCTGCTCCGTATTTCCTCCCATCGAACGCAGCGCGTGCCGGCACCCACGGGCCGCCACATCTGCATGTCGGAAGCGGGACCGTACAACACGGTGGTGGATGGAGCATAGAGAGAAGCCAGGTGGGAGACCCCCGAATCCCCGCCGATATAAGTAGAACACATTGAAAACAAGGCACTTAAAGTTTCGGGTCCAACCCCTCTCAGAACCGGAACGGGCGTGCCCCAGGCGTGCAGGAACGCAGCACAAGCCGCCGCGTCCGCAGGGCCTTCCACTACGCTGGGCCGATGCCCCGTTTCTTGTTCGTATCTGCGTCCCGCCTCGGTGAGAATCTCGGGTGGCACCCATTTTTCTCGCCCCCCGCCCCCCGGATGCAAAACAAAGAATTTTGAATATGTCAATTCGTTTATTATTAATATCTTATGGGCATCACCTGAATTTTTAGGTGAGGGATGTAATTTGACTTCCTCCAGAGGAGGTGTGTCTGAATACCACCACGGCCGCATTGTCCACGCACAGACGTGCACGCCCGGCGGGGGCAGTGGCGCGTGAATCCGGCATCGTTCCAATCCTTTCATTTTCAGTCTTTTGCGGAGTTCTCCGGATATGTCCGCGCTGTAGAACACACACGTATCATAGGTGGCGAGGAGCTGGGAGAGGGCGTCGTCCGCCCGGGGTTGCGCGTTATATAGGAGGTGGAAGGGAGGTGCGCCGCCGTCGAGAATTTCGTCGATCACTCCTGCGTCGAGAAGTGGGGCGGCATAGGCGGGGTGCGCTGCCAGGATGATGCGAGCGCTCGGGAAACAATCTCGTAACCTCATGAATAACAAACACATGAGGAGGGTGTCTCCGAACGCTCCCATCCGATAGACGAGAATCTTCAACGTCTATGGGGCCCCTGAATGGCGTTCCAGAGCGCGCGTGATACGGGCGAATTCCTGTGCGCTCAGGGTTTCCGCGCGGCGGGCGGGGTCGATTCCGGCTTGTTCGAGAATCTTTCGGAGGGCCTCGGGTGTGTATGCTCCAGAATCTCTTAGCCCTATTGAATTCAATGATTTGAAATTGTTGAGCAGTGTTTTGCGGCGGTGTGCGAAACCTGCCTGGACGACCCGGAAGTAGAGATTCTCATCCCCCACCTCCACTTGGGGCTTCTCCCTGGCCTCGAATCTTACGATGGCGGAATCCACCTGGGGCGGCGGGCGAAACGCACCCGGCGGCACCACCTGGCACAGGCGCACCTGGTAGCGATAGCCCACCCGCAGGGTGAGAGATCCGTAGTCCTTCCCTCCCGGTTGGGCACACAGCCGCTCGCCCATCTCGCGTTGCACCATCAAGACCATGAGGGGAAAAGTGGCATATTTTTCAATGGCTTGCAGAATGATATGGGTGGCCGTTTGGTACGGCAGGTTCGCCACCAGCTTCATCCTCGCGGGCAAGGCGTCATAGTCTAGGGCGAGTGCGTCGCCGTGGATGAGACGCAAGCGCTCGTGGGCACTTTCGAGTGCGCGGAGTGCGGGGATGAGAGCGCGGTCGATTTCCACCCCGTGGACGCACGCGCCGGCTTCGAGCAAAAAGCGCGTGAGCGCGCCTTCGCCCACCCCGATTTCCAGCACATCCTCACCGGGAGAAATTTCTCCCAAATCAATGATTTGCGCAAGAAACCTCTTCTCGTGCAAGAAGTGTTGGCCGAGTTTTCTGCGAGAGGGCTTCGTCATGCGCCACCGGATTCGGGCGAACCCCAAGGTTTTGTCGTTGATGTCGTTTCACTTCGTTCGGTGCTGAAAGCAGCTCTGAATTTTCCAGGTTTTCCCGGGTTTTCCCGCGTTTTCCCGGGTTTTACCGGGTTTCGTTTTTTATGTTTGCTCCCGCTTTTGGGAAGAGTTGCGCCCGCACCGGCAAATCGATTGCAACCTACCAGAGTTCGCCTTCGGGTTCCACGTGAATGCGCGCTTCCGCCGCAGACGGCAAATCTTCTCCCTGAAGGCTGGCGTCGAACGCGGGGACGTGATATGCAGGGGGCGACGAAATTCGCTCGTGAAATCAGCGCCGCGTTTATCCCGCAAATGCTTGCGGAGCCGCTTGGGCGATCTGAACACTTGACCCGCATTTTCTGCGAGAGCGTATTCTCGCGCGACGAAACTTCAAGGAGAGAGTTGCATGAGCATTGCATTCGACAAACTCGAGGCACCGAAGCAGGGAACGCGCATTACCTTCGTGGAAGACAAGCTGCAAATACCCGACGACCCCATCGTCTGCTACGTGCGGGGCGACGGCATCGGCGTGGACATCACGCCCGTGATGAAGGACGTGGTCGACGCCGCCGTGGCCAAGGCGTTCGGCGGTGCCAGGCGCATCGAATGGTTCCGCGTCATGGCGGGCGAGGACGCCATGGAGACCTACGGCGAACTGATGCCCGACGAGACCATGGAGGCGATTCGCCATTACTACTTCGCCATCAAGGGTCCTCTCTATACCCCCATCGGCGGCGGGTTCCGCAGCCTCAACGTCGCTTTCCGGCAGATGAACGACCTCTACGCCTGCGTGCGCCCCGTGCGCTACTTCCAGGGCGTGCCCTCGCCGATGGTGCATCCCGAGTGGGTGAACATGTGCATCTTCCGCGAGAATACCGAGGACGTCTACGCGGGCATCGAGTGGGAGCTCGGCAGCGCGGAGGCGCAGAAGATGATTCGCTTCCTGAACGAGGAGATGGGCTGCAACGTGCGCGCGGACAGCGGCATCGGCGTCAAGCCCATCTCGGTGTTCGGCAGCGAGCGCATCGTCCGCAAGGCCATCGACTACGCCATCGCCCAGAACAAGAAGGTGCTCACGCTCGTCCACAAGGGCAACGTGCAGAAATACACCGAGGGCTCCTTCAAGGATTGGGGATACGACTTCCTTAAGCGCGAATACAGAGAGCACATCGTCACCGAGGAGGAGTTGTGGAGCGATGAATACGGCGGCGAGATGCCCGAGGGCAAGATACTCGTGAACGATCGCATCGCCGACAACATCTTTCAGCAAGTGCTCACGCGCCAGCGCGAGTACGAGGTGCTCGCCTGCACGAACTTGAACGGCGACTATCTCTCCGACGCCATTGCGGGCCAGGTCGGCGGCCTCGGCATGGCTCCGGGGGCGAACATAGGCGACAAGATTCACTTCTACGAGCCCACCCACGGCACGGCGCCCAAATACGCGGGCAAGGACATGGTGAACCCGAGCAGCCTCATCCTCTCGGCCGTCATGATGCTCGAGGACATGGGCTGGCACGACGCCGCCGGCCTCATCGTCAAGGGCATCGAGGGCGCGATTCAGAAAAAGACGGTCACCTACGACCTGCATCGCCAGATGGAGGGAGCGCAAAAGGTTTCTTGCTCCGGTTTCGGCAAGGCCATCATCGAGAACATGGAATAGCGAGGAGACGCAAAAAATCATGGCAAGGCCAAAAATCACCATCGTGGGAGCGGGCAACGTGGGCGCCACGACGGCCCACTGGGCGGCGGCCAGGGAGTTGGGCGACATCGTGCTCATCGACATCATCGAGGGCGTGCCCCAGGGCAAGGCGCTCGATCTCTACGAGGCCGCGCCCGTGGAGGGGTTCGACTGCCGCGTCACGGGCACGAACGACTACGCGGACACCAAGGGTTCGGACATCGTGGTTGTCACGGCGGGCGTCGCCCGCAAGCCGGGCATGAGCCGCGATGATCTCATCAACATCAACGCAGGCATCGTCGGCTCCGTGACGGACGAGATCGTCGCGCACTCTCCCGACTGCATACTGATCATCGTCTCGAACCCCCTCGACGTGATGGTCACCAAGGCGCACATGCAGTGCGGGTTCCCGCGCGAGCGCATCATGGGCATGGCGGGCGTGCTCGACAGCGCGCGCTTTCGGGCGTTCATCTCGATGGAGTTGAACGTCTCCGTCGAGGACATCACGGCCACCGTCCTCGGCGGACACGGGGACAGCATGGTGCCGCTGCCGCGCTACAGCACGGTTTCGGGCATTCCCATCACCGCGCTCATGGAGCCGGAACGCATCGAGGCGCTGGTGCAGAGAACGCGCGACGGCGGAGCGGAGATCGTGAACTACCTCAAGACGGGCAGCGCGTTCTACGCCCCCGGGGCGTCCATCGTGCAGATGGTGGAATCCATCCTGAAGGACAAGAAGCGCATCCTCCCGTGCGCGGCCCTGCTTGCGGGCGAATACGGCCAGGAGGGCATCTTCATGGGTGTTCCCGCCAAGCTGGGCGCAGGCGGCATGGAGGAGGTGGTGGAGCTCGACCTCACGCCCGAGGAGAAGGCGGCGTTCGATGCGTCCGCCGCTCACGTGCGTGAACTGATAAAGACTCTGGAATCCTGATCGCGCCGCCAGACGTGCATCGACGGAACGAACGCCCAGGACGAGGCGGGTCATGCGAACGATAGACGCAGGGGAGGTGACGGCCAGGATTCGCGAGATGGCCATAGAGTCGAACTACCACGTCGACCCCGCCTATGTGCACAAGGTCGGGGAGGCCATGTCGCGCGAAACCTCGCCCCTGGGTCTCATGGTGCTCGACCAGATTACCCAAAACGCGGCCCTGGCTTCCGCCGAGCGCGTTCCCTATTGCCAGGACACGGGCGTTTCCATCGTCTTCGTCGAGATGGGCCAGGAGGTGCGCGTGGAGGGCGGGCTGCTGGAGGACGCCATCAACGAGGGGATTCGCCAGGGCTACCGCGACGGTTATCTGCGCGGCTCGGTGGTGAACGACCCGCTCCGGCGTGTGAACACCGGGGACAACACGCCCGCCGTCATCCACTACCGCGTCGTGGCGGGGGATCGACTCAAGCTGTGTTTCGCCGCGAAGGGAACGGGTGCCGAGAACATGAGCATGGCGCGTATGCTCAAGCCCTCCGACGGGCGCGAGGGCGTCATTCGCACCATCGTCGAGCACGTCTTCGCATCGGGGGGAAATGCGTGTCCCCCCATACTGCTGGGCATAGGTCTGGGGGGCTCGATTGAAAAGGCGGCCTTACAGGCGAAATGGGCGCTGTTCCGCGCGTTGGGCGCGCCCCATCCCGATCCGCTCTTGGCAGAGCTTGAGCGCGACGTCCTGGAGGCGGTGAACCGCACCGGCGTCGGACCCATGGGCATGGGCGGGGACACCACCTGCATCGCCGTCCACGTCGAAACTTATGCCTGCCACATCGGGGCGCTGCCGATTTGCGTGAACGTGGAGTGCCACGCGCATCGCCACGCCGAGGCGGTGCTCTAGAGTGCGGGCCGTCGACCTGCCGCTCGACGCCGGGGCCGTGGCGTCGCTCTCGATGGGCGAGGCGTGCGAACTCAGCGGCGTTGTGTACACGGCGCGCGACGCGGCTCACAAGCGGATGATCGAGGCGGCGGCGCGCGGAGAAGCCCTGCCCATCGACGTGGCGGGCCAGGTGCTCTACTACGTGGGGCCAACGCCTCCCAAGCCCGGCGCCGTCATAGGCTCGGCGGGACCCACCACGAGCGGGCGCATGGACGCCTATACGCCCCGGATGCTGGAGCTCGGCCTCACGGGCATGATAGGCAAGGGCGGCAGAAGCCCCGCGGTGGTGGAGGCCATCGCGCGCCACCGCGCCGTCTATTTCGCCGCCATCGGCGGAACGGCGGCCCTGCTCGCCAAACGCATCAAGGAGGTTGAACTGATCGCCTATGAGGATTTGGGCACCGAGGCGATTCGCAAGTTGGTCGTCGAAAAATTTCCGGTGGTGGTCGCCGTGGACAGCCGGGGGCGCGACATCTTCGCGGAGGGTTTCAAGGAATTTGCGAGGTGAAGTCGCTTTTGGGCCGCCGCGGCGTTTTTTTCATACGCAATACGTGATTTCGATAATGCGTTTTCGCAGCGAACCCGGAGGAGTTGGATGAACATCCACGAATACCAGGGCAAGGAGCTTTTGGCGAAATACGGTGTGAGCGTCCCGAAGGGCGGCGTGGCCGAGACCGCGGAAGAAGCCGGGCGCATTGCCGCCGATTTGGGCGGCAGGGTGGTCGTCAAGGCACAGATTCACGCGGGCGGTCGCGGCAAGGGCGGCGGCGTCAAACTGGCGAGCACGCCTGCGGAGGCCAAGGAGGCCGCCGCGCAGATTATCGGCATGACGCTGGTCACCCACCAGACGGGGCCGGAAGGCCGCCTGGTCAAGAAGGTGTGGGTGGAGGAGGCGAGTGACATCGAGCGCGAGCTCTACCTGGGCATCGTGTTGGATCGCGCCTCGGGCCGCCCCACCATCATGGCCAGCACCGAGGGGGGCATGGACATCGAGGAGGTGGCGGCCAAAACGCCCGAAAAGTTGCTGAAAGTGCCCGTTGACCCTGCGCTTTCGGTCTGGCCCTCGCTCGCGCGCCGCGTCGCCTACGGGCTGGACCTGCCCGCCGAGCTCGTGCGCGAGGGTGTGCAGTTCGTCACGAACCTCTACCGGTTCTACGACGAGATGGACGCCTCCCTCGTCGAGATCAACCCTCTCGTGCAGACGAAGGATGGGCGCATTCTCGCACTCGACGCGAAGGTGAACTTCGACGACAACGCGCTCTATCGCCACCCCGAGGTGGCCGCCATGCGCGATGAGGACGAGGAGGACCCCCTCGAGGTCGAGGCGTCGAAGCACAACCTCAACTACATCAAGCTCGACGGCTCGGTCGCCTGCATGGTGAACGGGGCGGGCCTCGCCATGGCGACGATGGACATCATCAAGCTCGCCGGTGCGGCGCCCGCCAACTTTCTCGACGTAGGCGGGGGCGCGAGCCAGGAGATGGTGGAGAACGCCTTCCGCGTCCTCATGGACGACCCCGACGTGCAGGCCGTATTCATCAACATCTTCGGCGGCATCCTCCGGTGCGACGTTCTGGCCGAGGGCGTCGTGCAGGCGGTGAAGACGGTGAACGTCGACGTGCCCATCATCATCCGCATGGAGGGCACCAACGTCGAGAAGGGCCGCGAGATACTTGAATCCTCGGGTCTGGACTTCACAGTGGGCAATGGCATGGCCGACGCTGCCGAGAAGGTGGTGTCGGCACTCAAGCGCTAGGGGGAGTGGTTTTGAGCATTCTGATCGACGCGACGACGCGCGTCCTCGTGCAGGGCATCACCGGGCGCGAGGGCGGCTTTCACGCCGCGCAGTGTCAAAAGTACAGCCGCGAGTTCGCGGGCGGCGGCGGTGCGGTGGTGGCCGGGGTGACGCCCGGCAAGGGCGGGCAGCAGGCCGAGGGCGTGCCCGTCTTCAACGAGGTGGCCGAGGCGGTGCGCGAGACGGGTGCGAACGCCTCCCTCATCTTCGTGCCGCCTCCCTTCGCGGCGGACGCCATCGTGGAGTCCGTGGACGCGGGCCTTCCCCTCGTGGTGTGCATCACCGAGGGCATTCCGGTGCGCGACATGGTCTACGTGAAGCGCCACATGGAGGGGAGCGGCGCCGTCCTCATCGGCCCGAACTGCCCCGGGGTCATCACGCCCGGGGGTTGTAAGATGGGCATCATGCCCGGCCACATCCACAGGGAGGGCACCGTCGGCGTCATCTCGAAGAGCGGCACGCTCACCTACGAGGTCGTCGCCCAGCTCACCGAACAGGGCTTGGGCCAGACCACCTGCGTGGGCATCGGCGGCGACCCGGTCATCGGCACGATGTACATAGACCTCCTGCGTCGCTTCGAGGCCGACCCCGCGACCGAGGCCATCGTCATGATCGGCGAAATCGGCGGCACCGCCGAGCAGGACGCGGCGCGCTGGGCACGGGAGAACGTCACCAAGCCGATGGTGGGCTTCATCGCGGGCCAGACCGCTCCGCCGGGGCGGCGCATGGGCCACGCAGGCGCGATCATCTCAGGGGGAGAGGGCACCGCCGCCGAGAAGATGCGCATCATGGCCGAATGCGGCATTCACGTAACCGAGAGCCCGGCCGAGATGGGCCTGACCATGGCCAGAGCACTGGGCCGGGCGTAGCGTCATACGAGGAAAGGAAAACGACACATGGAACGCACGTTCGCCATGATCAAGCCCGACGCCACCGCGCGCGGCCTTGCCGGCAAGATTCTCTCGCGCATCGAGGAGGAGGGTTTCTCCGTCGTGGGCATGCGGCTCGTCCACATGTCGAAGGCCCAGGCCGAGGGCTTCTACGCGGTACACAGGGAGCGCCCCTTCTTTGGGGATCTGACGACGTTCATGTCCTCGGGCCGCACGGTGGTGCTGGCCCTGGAGCGCGAGAACGCCATCAAGCACTGGCGCGACGTGATGGGGGCGACGAACCCCGCCGAGGCCGCCGCGGGGACGATTCGCGCGGAACTCGGCGAGAGCATCGAGCGCAACTCCACGCACGGCTCCGACGCACCCGACACCGCCGCTTTCGAACTCGGCTACTGGTTCCCGGGGGTGGAACTGCCGCAGGGCTCGTGAAAATTCGTTCGTCCGCACTATCGGGAGAGGTTCGAAAATGCGTCTGAAGGACAAAGTCGCCATCGTAACCGGCGCGGGGCAGGGAATCGGCAAGACGATTGCGCTGACGTTCGCGCGCGAGGGGGCGAAGGTCGTGCTCGCCGCGCGCACCAAATCAAATCTTGAAGAAGTCGCCGCACAGATGCCCGGGGGCGCATCCCTCGTCGTGCCCACCGACCTCACGGACGAGGCCGCCATAGCAAGCCTCGTGGAGAAGACGCGCGCCGCTTTCGGCGCCATCGACGTTTTGGTGAACAACTCCGGCATCGCGGGACCCACCAAGGCGTGCGAGGACGTAACCCGCGCGGAGTGGGAGGAGTGCTTCGACGTGAACGTGACGGGCACCTTCCTGATGACGAAGCACGTCATTCCCGCGATGAAGGAACAGCGCAGCGGACGCATCATCATCATCAGTTCGATGAGCGGCAAGCGTCCCCTGCCGAACCGCACGCCCTACACGGCCTCGAAGATGGCCGTCATCGGCCTCACGCGCACCCTCGCGTTCGAGCTCGGTGAATACGGCATTACGGTGAACGCCGTTTGCCCCGGTGCCACCTCCGGCCCGCGGATCGACAGCGTCATCGAGAACATGGCGCAGAGCTTCGGCACCACGTTCGAGGAGGCGAAGAGCACCTTCACGGCGCCCGCCGCCCTCAAGACGCTCGTCGACGCGGAGGACCACGCCGCGCTATGCGTGTTCCTCGCCTCGGAGGATGCCGCGCACATGACCGCCCAGGACATCAACGTGACGGGCGGGCTCATCTGGTACTAGGCCTGCGGGCTGCCTCGCGCCGGGAGGGTGCATGGCGTCTCTCAACGGAAGCATGCGGCGCGAGAGGAAAATCCGCATCCGGGGTGCGCGCGAGCACAACCTCAAAAACCTGAGCCTCGACGTGCCGCGCGATAAGGTCATCGTCGTGACCGGCCTGAGCGGTTCGGGCAAGAGCTCTCTCGCCTTCGACACCCTCTACGGAGAGGGACAGCGCAGGTACATCGAATCGCTTTCCGCCTACGCCCGCCAGTTCATCGATCAAATCGGAAAGCCCGACGTCGATTCCATCGAGGGACTCTCGCCCACCATCGCCATCGAGCAAAAGACGGTGAGCAAGAACCCGCGCTCGACCGTCGGCACCGTAACCGAAATCTACGACCACTTGCGGCTTCTGTTCGCCCGCCTCGGCCTGCCCCACTGCCCCGAGTGCGGGCAGTCGATGAACGTCCTCAACGTCGAGCAGATGGTAAGCCGGGCGATGGGCCTGGGCGCGGGCAAGCGGCTCGACGTTCTGGCCCCCATCGTGCGGGGCCGCAAGGGCATATACCGCAGGCAGTTTGAGGATCTCGAACGCAAGGGATACCTCAAGGTGCGGGTGGACGGGCGGTTTTTCGACCTCGGCGCAGAGATAGCCCTGAACCGCAACATGACGCACAACATCGAGGTGGTGGTCGATCACGTCGTCCTGCGCCGGGGGGTGGAAAAGCGCCTCGGCGAGTCTATCGAGACGGCCCTGGGCCTTGCGAAGGGGCTGGTCGTCTTCCTCGACGAAGAGGGCACCGAATATCTCTTCAGCGAGGAGTGCACCTGTGCGGCGTGCGGGGTGAACATACCCGAAATGGCCCCGCGCATGTTTTCCTTCAACAGCCCCTATGGAGCGTGCCCGGAATGCGGCGGCCTGGGGGTGGTGCACCGCATGGACGAGGCGAAAATCGTTCCCGACCCCTCTCTCTCGCTGAACGAGGGGGCCATCGCCCCGCTCGCGGGGAGCAAGAGCTTTCTGGCCTCCGCCCTGCGCGCGGTTATCGAGGCCGAAAGCGTTCCGGTGGACAAACCTTTTGCAAAACTCTCCAAACGGCACAGGAACGTCCTGCTCTACGGGAGCAGGAACGCGAAGGTCAAAGTTCGCCACAAGACGGGAAGGCGCACGCTCAGGCGCGAGCGTGTTTTTCCGGGCGTGGTGCCCGCCCTCGCCGCGCAGCTGGAGAAAACGCGGAGCGAGGGAAGGCGCGCCGATTTGGAAAAATACATGAGCGTCATGCCGTGCGAGGACTGCCGTGGCGGGCGCCTGCGGCCCGAGAGCCTCGCCGTAACCTACGGCGACAGGAACGTCGCGGAACTCACCGCCATGAGCATCAAGGACGTGCGCGCCTTTTTCGAGGAGCAGAAAAGCCTGGCGGACGAGAGCGACCTGGTGTCCGAGCGCATTTTACGCGAGATCGTCGAACGCCTCGATTTTCTGGAGAAGGTAGGGCTCGGCTACCTCACGCTGGACAGACCCTCGGGCACGCTCGCGGGCGGAGAGGGGCAGCGCATCAGGCTCGCGAGCCAGATCGGCGCGGGCCTGGTGGGGGTGCTCTACGTGCTGGACGAGCCGAGCATCGGCCTCCACCAGCGCGACAATCGCCGCCTGCTCGACACCCTGTGCCGTCTGCGCGACATGGGCAACACGATCATCGTTGTCGAACACGACAGGGAGACTATCGAGTCGGCGGACTACGTGGTGGACTTAGGACCCGGGGCGGGCGAGCACGGGGGATACCTCGTAGCCTGCGGGGAGCCCGGGGAGATTCGCGCGAACCCCGCTTCACTCACCGGGCGGTATCTCGCCGGCGAGGTCGACATCCCGCGCCCCGAGAGGCGACGCCCCGCGGGGGAGGAGTGCATTCTCGTCCGGGGAGCCCGACAGCATAATCTCAAGAACGTGGACGTGCGCTTTCCCCTCGGCCTGCTGATATGCGTAACCGGCGTGAGCGGCAGCGGCAAGAGCACCCTGGTGGACGAAATTCTCTATCGCGCTCTCTCGCGGAACATTTATGGCTCGCTCGCCACGCCCGGTGCGCACGACGCCATCGAGGGCATGGAACTCCTCGACAAGGTCATCGCTATCGATCAGTCCCCCATCGGGCGGACGCCGAGGAGCAACCCGGCCACCTACAGCGGCGTGTTCTCTCCCATCCGCAGCCTCTTCTCCCAGGTGCCGGAGTCGAGGAAGCGCGGCTACCTCCCCGGACGCTTCAGCTTCAACGTCAAAGGGGGGCGCTGCGAGGCCTGCCAGGGGGACGGCTTCATTCGGCTGGAGATGCATTTTTTGCCCGATCTGTTCGTGCGCTGCTCAGAGTGCGGAGGCAGCCGCTTCAACCGCGACACGCTCGACGTTCGCTACAAGGGGCGCAACGTCTCCGAGGTGCTCGACATGACGGTGGACGATGCCCTGGTCTTTTTCGAGAACATCAACGCGGTGCGCTGGAAGATGAAAACGCTCCAGGACGTAGGGCTGGGCTACCTGCGCCTCGGCCAGCCCGCCACGACGCTGAGCGGAGGCGAAGCCCAGCGCATCAAGCTCGCCCGGGAACTGGCCAAGAGGGCCACGGGCCGAACATTCTACATTCTCGACGAGCCGACTACGGGGCTCCACTTCGCCGACATCGAGAAACTGTTGGGCGTGCTGCACCGCCTGGTGGATCAGGGCAACACCGTCGTCGTCATCGAGCACAATCTCGACGTCATCAAATCCGCCGACCACATCATCGACCTGGGTCCGGAAGGCGGAGAGCAGGGCGGATACCTGCTTGCGGAAGGCCCTCCCGAGCGCGTCGCTGAAATAGACGCTTCCGCCACGGGCGTTTCCCTGCGCGAGGCGCTTTCGACGACGGCGCTCGTCTAGCCCTCCTCGTCATGCGCGACGCAAGCGCCCGCTGCCTCGTCCTCTGGATAGAGTACGAGGGAACCCACTTTCATGGCTGGCAGGTACAGCCCGGCAAGCGAACCGTGCAGGGTGAAGTGGAGGGCGCGCTTTCCAGAATGTGCGGGGAGGCCATACGCATCCTTGCCTCGGGCCGCACCGACGCGGGCGTCCATGCCTGGGGGCAGGTTGCGCATTTCTATACCCATTCGCGCATCGAACCCTATAAGGTGCGTATCGGCCTGAACACCTTGACGGCCCGCGACGTCTCCGTCTTCGATTGCCGCGAGGCGCGGGGTGGTTTTCACGCCCAGTTCGACGCGGTGCGCAAAACCTATCGCTACCGCATCCTGAACCGCCGCTCGCCGAGTGCGATTCGCCATTTCCACACCTGGCACGTCAGAAGGCCCCTCGACCTGGGAGCCATGCGCGAAGCGGCGCGGATGCTGGAGGGCGAGCACGATTTCGCAAGCTTTTGCCGGGAGCGGGGAAGGCCTGAGGATACAGTGCGCCGCCTCGAGAGCTTGCGCGTAACGCGCGTCGATGACGAGGTGATTCTCGAGGCGACGGCAAACGGATTCTTGCGCCACATGGTGCGCACCCTGGCGGGCGTTCTGGTGGAAGTGGGCCGGGGGGAGCGGACGGCGGATTCGGTGCGCGGGATCCTCGCGGGCAGGCGCAGGGCGTTGGCGGGCGTAACCGCTCCGCCGCAGGGTCTGGTGCTGGTGCGCGTGGAATACGGCGAGAAGTTGCCGCCCGAAGCGGCTCCGGGACCCGAGGAGGCGCAGGCTTGACCACGCGGGAGAAAATTGGGTATCTTGCCGGACAACGGCACATCGAACACGCGGGGTAAAGGTAAATGAGCGCGTCCGAAAAATTCCGGGAGGTTTGGCCCTGGCGGTTTTCCGCCGAATACGGAGGTGCGCCATAGGGTCGATTGCCGCAGTCGGGTGAAGCAAGTCCACGAGCCATGGCGACCAACCCGGTCCCGTGGCTTTTTTTGTTGCGCAGCGTGGGAGGCGTCGTCGCAAGACGGCGTTCGATGAGAGATGAAAAATTACGCCCCCGACAGGGAAACCTTTCTCGCGCTTGCGAAGCGCGGAAACGTCGTCCCCGTCTACCGTGAGATACTCGCGGACCTCGATACGCCGGTGTCCGCCTACCTCAAAATTGCGGACGGCCCCTATTCGTTTCTGCTCGAGAGCGTCGAGGGCGGCGAGAAGTGGGCCAGATACACATTTTTGGGAGGCGAACCCTCCGTTGTCTTCGAGAGCAAGGGCGGGGAGGTGCGCGTCGTACGCGACGGAGAGGAAGAGAGGCGCGTGGTGGAGGACCCCATCGACGCCCTCAGGGATTTGATGCGTTCCTACAAGCCCGTCGACCTGCCCGGTCTGCCCCGGTTCTGGGGCGGGGCCATCGGCTACATGGGCTACGACGCGGTGCGCTTCATCGAGCGTTTGCCCGAAAAGGCGCGCGACGACCTTGGGCTGCCCGATTTGCTCTTCATCGTAACGAAGTCGCTGCTCATCTTCGACAGCGTGGCCCAGAAGATATACGTCCTCGCCCACGCGCACCTGCGCGAGGGGGACGACCCGGAGGCGGCCTACGAAGAGGCCTGCGCCCGCGTGGACGCGCTCATCGAGAAGTTGCGGGGGCCGTCGCTCGCCCTGCCGCGCGCGCCCGATGCGGTGCCTGAGAAGGGCGAGGGCGGCCATCCCGTGGAGGGGATGCCGGGTTTTTATTCCTCGTTCACGCGCGCGGGGTTCGAAAAGGCGGTCGCCGAGGCGGTGGACCTCATCCACGCGGGCGAGGCGATTCAGGTGGTGCTTTCCCAGCGTCTGGAGAGCACGCTCGACGTGCATCCTTTCTCCGTCTACCGCGCGCTCAGGACGGTCAACCCCTCCCCCTACATGTTCTACCTCGAACTCGGCGCGGTCACCCTCGTGGGCGCCTCGCCCGAGGTGCTCGTGCGGCTCGAGGGCGAGCGGGTGGAGGTGCGCCCGATTGCGGGAACGCGCAGGCGCGGGCGCGACGATGCGGAGGATAGCGCCCTGGCCGAAGAACTCCTCGCCGACGAAAAAGAGCGCGCCGAGCACATCATGCTCGTTGACCTGGGCCGCAACGACGTAGGCCGCGTATGCGAGCGCGGCACGGTGCGCGTAACCGAGCAGATGATCGTCGAGCGCTACTCCCACGTCATGCACATCGTGAGCAACGTCGTCGGAAAGCTGGAGCAGGGCAGGGACGCCTTCGACGTGCTGCGCGCCTCGTTTCCGGCGGGCACGGTCTCGGGCGCGCCGAAGGTGCGCGCCATGGAGATTATCGACGAGCTCGAGCCTTTGCGCCGCGGCCCCTACTCCGGGGCGGTGGGGTATTTCGGCTTCGGCGGGAGCATGGACACCTGCATCGCGATTCGTACGCTTTGTGCGCACGGGGGGAAGCTCTACCTCCAGGTGGGCGCGGGCGTCGTGGCGGACTCCCGGCCCGCCTTCGAGTACGAGGAAACCATCAACAAGGCCCGGGGTTCCCTCCGCGCTCTCGAGGTGGCGCGGAGCGGACTTCCCTAGGCCGGAGAACACGAAATGCCGCGCGTATTGATGATCGACAACTACGATTCGTTCACCTATAACCTCGTGCAGTACCTGGCCGAGCTGGGGGCGGAGGTCACGGTGTGGCGAAACGACAGCTTCGCTCTGGATGACGTGGTGGAACTCGCCCCCGACCTCGTCGTCATCTCCCCCGGGCCGGGGCAGCCCGTGTCGGCGGGGCTTTCGATGCCGCTCGTCGAGAGATACGCAGGCCAGTTCCCCATTCTGGGCGTATGTCTGGGGCACCAGGCCATCGCTGCGGTCTTCGGCGGTTCCATCGTGCGTGCGGAGCGCATCATGCACGGCAAGACATCTGCGATTCGCCACGACGCGCGCGGCGTCTTCCGGGGGTTGCCCAACCCCATGACGGCCACGCGCTACCACAGCCTCCTGCTGGCGCAAGCGAACCTTCCTCCCGATATAGAGGTGTGCGCCGAGACCGAGGAGGGAGAAATCATGGGGCTGCGCATCCGCGGGATGCCCGTGGCGGGGGTGCAGTTTCACCCCGAGTCGATACTCACGCCCGAGGGCAAGGCGCTGCTCGCCAACGCACTGGAAGGAGCCGTCGCGCGCCCTTGAGCGAACGCCCCGGGGCGGGTATGGTGGCGCAAGTCTTCGCGCAGCACGAGAATTTTCTTCGCCCCAGGCGGCAGCGGCGGGGAGCACCGCCATCCGAGAAGGATATGCGTCCATGATGCAGGAAGCCATCGGCAAACTCGTGGGAGGAGGACACCTGAGCGCGGATGAGGCCGAGCAGGTGATGGACCTCATCATGACGGGCGAGGCCACCCCCGCGCAGATCGGCGCCTACCTGGTGGCGCTTCGCATGGCCGGGGAAACGCCCGAGGAGATAGCGGGCAGCGTCCGCTCCATGCGGGCCAGGGCGACGTGGGTGAAGACGAAGCATCCTTTCGTCATCGACGTGGTCGGCACGGGGGGAGACGGCGCCGGCACCTTCAACATCAGCACGAGTGCGGCCCTCGTCGTGGCGGCGGCGGGCCAGCCCGTCGCCAAGCACGGCAACCGCGCGGTGTCGAGCAAGTCGGGTGCCGCCGACGTGCTCAAGGCCCTGGGCGTCAACATCGAGGCCCCTCCCGAGAAGGTGGGTGAGTGTATCGACGAGGTGGGCGTGGGCTTTCTGTTCGCCCCCCTGCTGCACGGGGCGATGCGCCACGCCATCGGCCCCCGGCGAGAAATCGCCATGCGGAGCATCTTCAACGTCATGGGGCCGCTCACGAACCCCGCGCGCGCCCAGAGCCAGTTGGTGGGCGTCTACGCACCCGAACTCACCGAACTGGTGGCGGACGTGCTGCGCCAGGTGGGTTGCCGCAGGGCACTCGTCGTGCACGGCTCCGACGGCATGGACGAGCTCACGCTCACGGGGCCATCGCGCGTTTCGGAGTGGAACGGAAGCGGCATCGAAACCTACGAGATAACGCCGGAGGACGCGGGTCTCTCCCGCGCGGGGGCAGAGGCTCTCCAGGGCGGAGCGCCCGAGGAGAACGCGGAGATCACGCGCGCCGTGCTGAACGGCGAGCGCGGCCCCAGGCGCGATATCGTACTTCTGAACGCTGCCGCCGCGCTGTTGGTCGCCGAGAAGGCGCAAACGCTCGAGGAGGGCGTGCACCGCGCGGCCGCGGCGATAGACGAAGGCAAGGCGGCGGGCGTACTCGAGCGCCTTATCGAGGTGTCCCACTATTGAGACGCCGGCGCGGGCGGTTCCGCGCGTCGGCCCGGCAGGGGAGCATGAAACGTTGACGCTTGCGACGCACACCGTTCTCGACGGCCTCGTGGAGGGCGTTCGCGAGGATTTGGAGGCGGCCAGGAGCGCGCGCCCCCTGGCCGAGCTCAAGGCCCGCGCCCGCGACGCCGCGCCCACCGTGGGCTTTGCGGAAGCGCTTGCGCGCCCTGCCTCGGGTGGCGAGCGCATGCGCGTCATCGCCGAGGTGAAGCGGGCTTCCCCCTCCCAGGGTCGCATCGCCGAGGCGTTCGAGCCCGCCTCGGTCGCCGCCCGCTACGAAGAGGGCGGGGCGGCCGCCGTTTCGGTGCTCACCGAGCGCAGAAAGTTCCAGGGCGATATGGCGCATCTCGAGCAGGTGCGCGAGGCGATCGACCTGCCCGTCATGCGCAAGGAGTTCATTTTCTCGGACTACCAGATTCTCGAGGCGCGCGTGGGCGGGGCGGACGCCGTGCTGCTCATAGCGGCCATCCTCGAGACGGCGCAGATGGAGGACTTGCGCGGCCTGGCGCAGGAGTGGGGCATGGACGCCTTGGTGGAGGTCTACGCCGAGGAGGAGCTCGGGCGTGCGCTCGAGGCGGGCGGCCGGGTGCTGGGCGTGAACAACCGCAACCTCAAGACGTTCGAGGTCGATGCCGGGCATACCTCCCGCGTGTTCGGCCTGCTCACGCCCGCGCAGAGGGAGGAGCGCGTGCTGGTGTCGGAGAGCGGCATCTTCGGCTGGGACGAGGTGGCCCCACTGGCGGAAGAAGGCGTGGACGCCGTCCTCGTCGGGGAGGCTCTCATGCGCGCACCCGACCCCGCGAAGCTGCTGCGAGAGCTGCGGGGACTTCCTGAAAGATAACGAACGGCCCCGCGCCACACCCGCGGGGGCATGGTTTTTGTCGGTTGGGCGCCCGTCCCGCGGCGTCGCCTGGGGGGAGAATCCGCATGTACGACGAAATTTTCTATTACAGCGACGGCCTGAAAATCGCGGCCCACCTCTATACGCCCCGGGACTGGAAGCCGGGCGACGCACCCCGCCCGGCCATCGTCTGCCTGCACGGCTACAGCGGCATGAAGGAAATCTACGGCATGGATGTCCCCCGGCGGCTCTGGGAGGAGGGCTACTTCATCCTCGCCCCCGACCACCGGGGTTTTGGCAAGAGCGAGGGCGCGCGCGGCCGCCAGCGGCCACTCGAGCAGGCTCAGGATACCTACGACGCCCTCTCCTACATGGAGACGGTAGAGGGCGTCGACCCTGCGCGCATCGGCATATACGGCACGAGTTTCGGCGGGGCGAACGCCATCTGGGTGGCGGCCTTCGACGAGCGCGTGAAGGTGGTGGTCTCCTCCGTGGGGGTGCACGAGGGCGAACGCTGGATGCGCTCGGTCAGAAGACCCCACGAGTGGGCTGCGTTCCACCAGCAGGTGATGCGGGCGGCCCGCAAGCGGGTGACCACCGGCGAGCCGACCACCATGCCGCTGCCCGAGATCATGCTTTGCGACCCCCACACGCTCGAAGTCATCCGCACGCACCACCAAAAGCACGGCGACTACGTGAAGGACTACGACCTCCAAAGCGCAGAGGCCTGCTGGCGCTACAAGCCCGAGTGGGTGGCGGAGAGAATCGCCCCCCGGCCCGTGTTGTTCATCTATTCGGAAAACGACTACCTCGTGCCCGTCGATCAGCAGATTCGCTGCTACGAGGCGTGCGGCGAGCCGAAGAAGATCGTCAAGCTCCCCGGTGCCCAGCACTACGAGTCGTATTACTTCTGCAGCCCTGCGCACCACGAAATCGGCATGGTCGAGGCCATCGCCTGGTTCGAGAAGTATTTATAGCTTCTCGCGTCCCGGGAAGCTCCCGCATGACTGGGCGGGGGCATGGACGATGACCGCAAGCTGCAAGGCTTTCTCGTTTTTCTGCTCCCGCATGTGGGCGAGGCGTGGCCGAACGGCGAGGGGTAGGAAGGCCGCCTCGTGCGTGGTGCATGAGGCGTCTCGCGCCCCACCTCACGCGATGCGGGTGCCGAACTTCGCTATCGCCTCTTCTGAGAGCGTGAGCCCCAGCCCCGGCGCGTCGTTCAGGTAGAGCGTTCCGTTCTCGATGCGCGGGGGGTTTTCGAACAATTCGGCCTGGAGCGGGTCGCGCTCGGGATCGGTGAAAGATTCCACGATGCAGCCTGCGGGCGAGGCCGCCACGACGTGGGCGTGGATGAAGCAGTCGTGGTGCGGGGCCACCTCCACGTGGTTGAGTTCCGCGAGGGCGGCGAGCTTTCTCCCCATCGTGAAGCCGCCCATGCGCGTGCAGTCGAATTGCACCACCTCTATCGCTTGCTCCTCGAGCAGGGCGCGCACGCCGTGGCCCGTCATCTCGCTCTCGCCCGCGGAGAGGGGGATGTCCGTCTTGGCGGCGAGAATCTTGAGCTCGCGCCTGTCGTCGAACCAGCGCACGGGCTCTTCGAGCCACCTGGGGCGCACCTCTTTGAGCAGGCGCGCTCCCTCGATGGCGGTGGGCAGGTCCCACGCGCTGTTCACGTCGAGCATGAGCTGGGCGTCCTCGCCGATGACATCGCGGATGACGCGCAGCCGTTCCATGTCCTCGGCAAGCGAGGCGCCGCCGATTTTCGCCTTAAACGCCTGGTGGCCCTGCGCGCGCAACATCTCCATCTCTTCGCGCAACTCGCCCAGGTCTTTCCCGTCGCGGTAGTAGGCGCAGGTCACGTAGCAGGGCACCGCGTCGCGGTAGCCGCCCAGCAGACGAAACAGGGGCTGTCCCGAGGCCTTTCCCAGAATGTCCCACATGGCGAGGTCCAGAGCCGCTCCTGCGATGAGCAGCCCGTTTCGGGCCCATTCCTTCTCGTAGGCTACCTTTTGGTGGGTGATGGAGAAAATTTTCTCGTACAGCCTCTCGGGGGCGAGGGCGTCCTGGCCCACCACGAACTCCTTAAGCCCTTCGTTGAACATCTCCGCCGCACCCCGGATGAGGAGGCGGCTGCTGCCGAGGCCGAACCCCTCCAGCCCCTCGTCGGTCTTTACCCGCACCAGCAGTTCGTTCGCCTGGTGGACGGGATAGTGGCTCACCCAGTGCTCGCGTTCTTCGGGAGGACCGGTGAGCATATAGGCTTCTACGTCCGCAATTTTCATGATCTTGCCTCAAAGGTTCGCGTGGATAGGGTCGTTGCGCGCGCAGTGTGCCAAACCTTCCGCGCGTTCACAATCGGGGGGCGTTGGGTTAGGATAGCGCGTCTTTTCGCGAGTGCCTCATCGAATCCCGAACGGGAGGTTCGTCCGCGCCATGAACGATTCGCCGCGCGTCAGCTATCTGGGGCCGGAGGCCACCTTCACGCACGAGGCGGCCCTGCTGCGCTTCGGCGCAGGAGCTCTCCTCACGCCCGAGGCGAGCATCGACGCCGTGTTCGACGCGACGGAGAGCCGCCACTCCCGCTGGGGCGTGGTGCCGATAGAAAACGCCCTCGAAGGTACGGTCAACATTACGCTCGACAGACTCCTGGAGTCTCCCCTGCTGCTCGCGGGCGAAATCCGCCTGCCCATCGACATCCATCTGCTCACGAATGCTCCTTCCATCGGGGAGGTCGAGCGCATCCTCAGCCACTCCCACGCCCTGGCCCAGTGCAGGGACTGGTTGCGCGAGAAGGCAGCCGGCGTACGCATCGAAGAGGTGTCGAGCACGTCCCTGGCGGCGAAGATGGCGGCAGAGGACGCGCGCCTCGCCGCCCTGGGCAGCAAGCTGGCGGCGGAGCACTACGGCCTCGGCGTTATGGAGGAGAAACTCGACTCCAGAACCATCAACGTGACCCGCTTTTTCGTCATCGGAGCCGAGCAGCCCGAGCGAGGGACCAAGACAAGCCTGCTCTTCGGTCTCAAGAACCAGCCCGGTGCGCTGTTCGAAGCCCTGGCCCCGCTTGCGCAGCGCAAATTGAACATGACGAAAATCGAGTCCCGCCCCTCGCGCAAGAAGGCCTGGGAATACGTTTTTTACATGGAAGTAGACGGCCACGCGGCGGACCCCGAACTCGCCCGGGGGATAGAGGAGTTGCGCGAGCGGCTGGATTTCATTCGCGTGCTGGGTTCTTATCCCGTAGTGCAACGCGCGCGCGAGGAGGCGGGGTAGCCGAGGGCTCCTCCACGCCTCGTCGTTCGACGCAGTGGAGGGGAGGGGGATGCGAGTGATTTTTCGCGGGTGCGCGCGTTGCGCGTACGATAGGGAGAGCAGATGAAATACCAAAGGGCGCGGCCTGTTTCGGACATCATCGTCTATCAGCCGGGCAAGCCCGTCGAGGAGCTCGAGCGCGAACTCGGCATCACAGGTTCCGTCAAGGTGGCCTCGAACGAAAACCCCCTGGGGCCATCGCCCAGGGCCGTCGAGGCTCTGCGCAGGGCCATTGGGGAGTTGCACCGCTATCCCGACGGCGGGGGCTATTATCTCAAAAACGCACTGGCCGCCCACCACGGGCTGGCGCCCGGGAATTTCGTTCTCGGAAACGGAACGAACGAGGTGCTGGAAATTCTCGCGCACGCCTATCTCGATCCGGGCGATCCGGTGGTCTTCTCCGAAGGCGCCTTCATCGTCTACCACATCGTCTCGCAATTGAGTTGCTGCGAGGTCAGGCGCGCGCCCATGCGCGACTACCACCAGGACCTCGACGCCATGGCCGACCTTACGTGCGAGAAGACGAAAATCGTCTTCCTCGCCAACCCGAACAACCCGACGGGCACGGCGGTAGGAGAGGGGCGTCTGCGGGAGTTTCTCCAAAAAATTCCGTCGACCACCCTCGTGGTGATGGACGAGGCTTATTGCCACTACGCGCATCTGGAGGATTACCCCGACGCCACGCGGATGCTGGCTGAATTTCCGAACCTCGTCGCCATGCGCACCTTCTCCAAGGTCTACGGCCTCGCCGCCTTGCGGGTCGGCTACGCCGCGGCGGACCCCGAAGTCGCCGAGGCGATGGAGAACGTTCGTGAGCCGTTCAACGTCAACTCCCTGGCCCTCGTTGCGGCCGAAGCCGCCCTGGGGGACGTGGAGCACGTCGAGCGGACGGTGGCGGCGAACGCCGAGGGGCGCGAGCATTTCGTCTATGAACTCGCGGCGATGGGCCTTCCCTTCGTGCCCACGCAGGGCAACTTCATGATGGTGGAGGTGGGCGAGGGCATGCGGGTCTACGAGGCGCTGCTCAGGGAGGGCGTCATCGTCCGGCCGGTGGGGGGGTACGGCTTCCCGCGCCACGTGCGGATTTCCATCGGCACGCGCGAGGAGAACGAGCGCATCCTCGCCGCATTGGGCAAGGTGCTCGGGTCGTAGACCGGTCCCCTCCGGGGATGATGCGGCACACCCTCGCGGGACGGCCATAAGGCCATAAAAGGATTTGCGGATGCTTTTCGAGCAGATGACCATCCTCGGCGTGGGCCTCATCGGCGGTTCGCTGGCCCGCGCCGCGCGTGAGAGAGGCCTGGTCGCGCGCGTCGTCGGGGCCGGGAGAAGCCCGGCCAACCTCGAGCGCGCCCTGGCCCTCGGCGTGGTGGAGCGCATCGAGACGGATCACCTCGCCGCCGTGCGCGGTTCCGACCTGGTGGTGGTGTGCACGCCCGTGCGGGCCGCCGTGCGGGTAACGGAGGCGATTCTGCCGGCGATGGTTCCGGGCGCGACTCTCACCGACGTCGGCAGCGTGAAGGCTCCCTACGTGCAGGCGGTGGAGAAGATGGATTTGGGCGGTGTCAGGTTTCTTGCCGCTCACCCCGTCGCGGGTTCCGAAAAATCGGGGGTGGAAGCGAGTTTCTCCACCCTCTTCGAGGGGCGCCAGACCATCCTCACCCCCACCGCGCGCACCGCGCCCGAGGCACTGGAAAGTCTGCGCGCCTTGTGGGAGGGGGTGGGCGCACAGGTGGAGGTTCTCGACCCCGAAGCGCACGACCGCGCCATGGTGGACATCAGCCATCTGCCGCACCTGCTCTCCTACGCGATGATGAACGCCGCCCTCGACGGCCACGGCCTTCCCTACGCGGCGGGGGGTTTTAGGGATTTTTCTCGCATCGCCGCCTCGGGTCCCGAAATGTGGCGCGAAATCTGCGAGGACAACCGCGAGGCGTTGCTGGGCGGGCTCGACAGGTTCGAGGAGAGGCTCGCCGAGCTGCGCCGCTTCGTGGAGGAGGCGGATTCCGACGCACTCGAGCGCGCGTTTCGCCGGGCGAAGGAAGGCAGGGACGAGTGGGCGCGCAAGAAGGGCTGGGCTTGAGCGGGGGGGAGCGCCGCAAGTCGGCGGGCATCGTCATTCCCATCGACGGCCCCGCGGGCTCGGGCAAGAGCACGGCGGCCAAGGGAATCGCCGAGAGGCTGGGGTTCGACTACCTGGAGAGCGGAGCGCTCTACCGCGCGGTGGGCTACCGGGTGCTCCGGGAGGGCGCCGGCGGCGATTTCGAGCCCCGCGCCGTCGCGTGTGCACGGAACCTGCGCTTCGCCTGCCGCAAGGAGGGGGGCGTCTGGAAGAACTTCCTGGATGGCGAGGACGTAACCGGCGCCCTGCGGGACGAAGAGGTAAGCGACGCGGCCTCGCGGGTTTCCTCCCTACCCGGGGTGCGGGAGGCGCTTCTGGATTTTCAGAGGGGTTTCGGGCGTGCGTGCGGCGCCGTCATCGACGGGCGCGACATCGGCACCGTCGTCTTCCCGGACGCCCGGCTCAAGTTCTTTCTCGACGCGGACGTCGAGGTGCGCATCGAGCGGCGCTTCGCCGAGTTGAAGGCCAGAGGACGCGCTTTCGATCCCGCGCGCCTGCGTACGGACTTAAGGCGCAGGGACGAGAGGGACCGCAACAGAGCGAGCGCGCCGCTGCGCAAGGCCGAGGACGCGGTGGAGATATGGACGAGTAAAATGGGCGTTGACCAGGTGCTTGCCCTCATGCTAGATACAATCCGCCGCGTTTACGGGGAAGTCATTGAGGATGCGTGAGTTGTGGGTTGATTCTCTCCCTGAAGGCGTGTAGGGTTAATTTTTTCATCCATTTGGTGCCGGTAACTGCGCGGGCGATGGCGTCCGGGCCGTGGCGGCGATTTTCTTTCTCCCCGATGAGGTAACGCAAACAGATGAATGAGACTCCCTCCAACCCGCCCGTCGATCTTTCGGCGAAGGTGGCCGAATTGCTCCCCGATGCAGTGGATCCCGACTCCCTCTCTCCCGAACAGATGGATGATTTGTACGCCTCCACGATGCAGGTGAAGGACGGAGAAATCATCGAGGGCACCGTCGTGGGGCTCGAAGGCGATTACGTGCTCGTGGATGTAGGCTACAAGTCCGAGGGTTTCGTGTCGCGCTCCGAATTTCCCGGACGCGGCCGGGATCTCAGCCCCGGAGACAAGGTGGAAGTCTTCGTTGAGGAGCGCGAGGACGACGACGGCCTCATCGCACTCTCCAAGGAGAAGGCCAACCGCATCAAGATATGGGATCGGATCAGCAAGGCCCACGAGGAGGACGAGATCGTCCAGGGCGAGATAATCGCCCGCATCAAGGGAGGCCTCACGGTCGACATCGGCCTCAAGGCCTTCCTGCCGGGCTCGCAGGTCGATTTGCGGCCCGTGCGGAACCTCGATCAGTTCATCGGCAAGACCTTCGACATGAAGATCATCAAACTCAACAGAAAGCGCGGGAACATCGTACTCTCCCGCCGCGTTTTGCTTGAGGGCGAGCGCGCCGAACTCAAGCGCGAGACGCTCGCGCATCTCACCGAGGGGCTGGAGAAGGTGGGTGTCGTCAAGAACATCACCGACTACGGCGCGTTCATCGACCTGGGCGGCATCGACGGCTTGCTCCATATCACGGACATGTCCTGGGGGCGGGTGAGCCACCCAAGCGAGCTTCTCTCCATCGGCGACAGCGTGAAAGTCGTCGTCCTCAAGTACGACAAGGAGCGCGAGCGCGTCTCGCTGGGTCACAAGCAGGTTACTCCGGACCCCTGGGAGAACGTCGAAATCAAGTACCCGGTGACGGGCAAGGTGCGGGGCCGCGTCGTCTCCATCACCGATTACGGCGCGTTCGTCGAGTTGGAGCAGGGTGTCGAGGGCCTCGTGCACGTCTCGGAGATGTCTTGGACGCGGCGCGTGCGCCATCCCTCCAAATTCGTCGCGGTGGGCGACGTAGTCGAAGCCGTCGTGCTGAACCTTGACAAGGAGGGGCGCCGCATCTCCCTGGGCATGAAGCAGGTGGAAGCCAACCCCTGGACCACGGTGGAGGAGAAATACCCCGTAGGAACGCGCGTGGAGGGCAGCATCCGCAACCTCACGGAGTTCGGCGCCTTCGTGGCCCTGGACGAGGGCATCGACGGCCTCATCCACATTTCGGACATCTCCTGGACGCAGCGCTTCAAGCACCCCTCCGAGGTGCTGCGCAAGGGGCAGGAAGTCGAAGCGGTCGTGCTGAGCGTGGACATCGAGAAAGAACGCCTCTCCCTGGGGATGAAGCAGATTACGCCGGACCCGTGGGACGACATCAACGACCGCTACGCGGTGGACGACGACATCGAGGCGAAAGTCACGAAAATCACGAACTTCGGTGTCTTCGCCGCTCCGGAAGACGATTTGGAGGGGCTGGTCCACATTTCCGAGCTCGACGCGGAGAAGGTCCGGGAGCCCGAGGACGTCGTGCAGGTGGGCGACGTATTCAGGATGCGGGTCATCAAGATCGATCGCGAACAAAGAAGGCTGGGCTTGAGCATCCGCGCGTTCGTGGAGGCCACGGGCGAGGACCCGGTTGTCAGCCGCGCGCCCAAGCCCGTCGAGCCGCCCCCCGAAGAGCAGGGTGAGGAGGGGGAAGACGCACCCGAGGCGGCAGAGGCCGCTGGGGTCGAAGCGTCCGCCGCGGAGGAAGAGTCCGCTGCGGTCGAGGCGTCCGCCGCAGAGAAGGAGTCCGCTGCGGAAGCCGAATCCGAAAGCACGCCGGAGGCGGCGGAAGAATCCACTCCCGAGGAGGCTTCGGCCCCAGGGGAGGAGGAAGACGAGGCGCCGGCCGAAAAGACCGAATAAGGCTCGATTCGTCATCTCCCCGTAACATTTGGGGGATATGGTGGGTTTTGCAGGGCAGGGCCGGAGCGCAGGCATTTTCCGTCTGGCGGTGGCGCGGCCGATAACCCCGTTTTGCGGGTGGCCAGCGACGCGGAGCACAAACGCCTCGCGGCGAGATTCATGCAGACAATGGTGCGTTCATCGCACTTGCTGAAAAGGTGGCATTTTCCATGACCAAGGCCGAGCTGGTTGAACGTATAGCCCGCAAGATCAACCTCACGAAAAAAGATACCGAGCGCGTCGTGAACCTCGTGCTCGGCAGCATCATCAACGCCCTGGCCGAGGACGACAAGGTGGAGTTGCGCGGTTTCGGCAGCTTCCGCGTGCGTTCGAGAAACAGCCGCGACGGACGCAACCCCAGGACGGGGGAGGCGGTGGCGATTCCGCCCAAGAAAGTCCCCTTCTTCAAGGCAGGCAAGGAACTCAGGCAAATAGTCGATCAAATCGGGGAGACTCCTTTCGCGGATGACGGCGTGCCGCCCGACTCCCCGGGCAGGAGCGCGCCGGCACAGGCAGATGCCTACGATGAATCGTCGGAAAACGACTCTTTGTTCAGGTAAGACGATTTCTCAGGCGCAGCCGTCCTTGAACGTGGTACGTCCCGCCGCTCGGAAGTTTTTCTCATGAACAGCAAGCGCATCGCTCGAGGATGCGTGGTGGTTCGCCGGGGCGATATTACCGAATCCGGGGTGGACGCCGTCGTCAACGCGGCCAACAACCATCTGTGGATGGGTGCGGGCGTGGCGGGCGCCATCAAGAAAAGGGGTGGGGAGGAGATAGAGACCGAAGCGGTGTCGAAAGGCCCGATTCGGGTGGGAGAAGCCGTCATCACGGGTGGAGGCGGGCTCCCCGCCCGGCACGTCATTCACGCGGCGGGCATGGGGCAGGATTTGCGCACCTCGCCCGACATCGTCGAGGCCTGTACCCGTGCAAGCCTCGCAGTGGCCGAGGAGAACGGGCTTGCGAGCATCGCATTTCCCGCTATCGGAACGGGCGTCGGCGGGCTCGACGCGCGAACGGCAGCCTCCCGTATGCTTGCGGCTTGCGCCGCACACTTCCGGGCGCGACCGGGTTCCCTCGCGCGCGTCGAGTTCGTTCTTTTCTCAGAAGCGGACCTGGCCGCTTTTCAGGAAGCACTCGAAGCGCTTTGATTCCGGGGCGGGGCGGCCCTCTTTGCCGCTCGCCCGCACGCCCGCCCGGTGCCGCCGGAACCCGCCCCCGAAACCATGATCAGTCGCCCGCCGCGGGATTCCCGCCCCATCGTCCTGCTCGTGGGCACCACCTGTTCGGGCAAGACGGCGTTGGGCGTGGCGCTCGCCAGACGCTTTCGGGAAGAGGGGACGTCCCTCGAGATAGTGGGCGCCGACGCCAGGCAGATTTACCGCGGGGTCGGCGTGGGTACCGCCGCCCCGAGCCGCGCGGAGCGCGGCGACGTGCCGCACCACATGCTCGAGGTTGCCGCACCGGGGGAAGCCTACAGCGCGGCGCGCTATGCGCAAGAGGCGCTCGCCTGCGTGGAGGACGTCTACGCCAGGGGCGCATGGCCGCTCGTGGTGGGCGGGAGTGGCTTGTATGTCCGTGCCCTGGCGGAGGGCTTGTTCGACGGCCCCGAGGCACGCCCGGAGATAAGGAAGCGCCTGGAGGCGGAGGCGTCCGAACGCGGACGCGCCGCCGTGCACGCGCGCCTCGCCGCCGTGGACCCCGAGACGGCGGCCGGGTTGCACCCCAACGACCTGCGCCGGGTGGTGCGCGCCCTCGAGGTGTATGAGGCGACGGGGTGGCCCGCCTCCCGCCTGCGCGCGGAACAAGGTGCGCCCAGGTTCACCTCTCCCCTCTACGTTGGCCTCGAATACCCGGTGGAGGTTCTCGCCCGTCGCATCGAGCAAAGGGTGCAGCGTATGCTCACGGAAGGCATGATGGACGAAGCGGAAACTCTGGCCGCGATGCACCTCACCGGCGCGCGCGTTTTTGAAGGGTTGGGCTTTCGGGAGGCGCTCGCGCTGCGCAGGGGGCAGATGGACGCGGAACAAGCTGTGCGGGAGATATCCCGCCTGCACCGAAACTACGCGAAGCGCCAGCGCACCTGGTTCCGCAAGATGAGCGGCGTACACTGGCATCGCGCCCACGGCAAGCCGGCAGACGTCTTGCTCGATGAGGTGCACGAGCGGGTAGTGCGCTATCTGGCCTCCTGTCCGCGTGTGGAGGGTTTTTCTTGAGCGTCGTGCTCATCGGTTTCAAGGGATGCGGAAAGTCGACCATCGGGCCCTTGCTCGCCCGCGAACTGGGGTTCGCCTTTGAGGATATCGACGCCCTCGTCGAACAAAGGCATTTCGAGCAGACGGGCGAGCGGCTCGGATTTCGCGATATTTTCAAAAAAAGGGGTGCGCTCTCTTTTCGGGAGATGGAGAGCGATTTGCTTCGTGAGCGCCTCGGGGGAGCGGGGCGCGTGTTTGCCCTCGGCGGCGGAACGCCGATGGCCCCGGGTGTCGGCCCTCTGCTTGCCCCCCACTGCGTGGTATACCTCCGCGTGGAGGAGGACGTAGCCGTCGAGAGGGTGCGCGCGGAGGGCTGGCCCGCCTATCTGGAGGGCGAGGCGGACCCCGAGCGCGCCTTGCGTCTGCTTTTCAAAAAGCGCGTTCCGCGATATGAAGAACTCGCGAACCTGATTGTCGACAACGCAGCCCCACCGCAGGAGGTCGCCGGGACGGCGGCGTCCGGGGTACGCGCCGCTCTCGGCGCGCGCAAGAACTAGAGAGGAGCATCGTGTCCAACACGTTTGGTCGGTTGTTTCGCTTCACGACCTGGGGAGAGTCGCACGGCCCCGCACTGGGCGTCGTGGTGGACGGCTGTCCGGCGGGTCTGCCGCTTGAAGAGGCCGACTTGCAACGCGACCTGGATCGCCGCAAGCCCGGCCAGAGCCGGGTGACGACCCAACGCAAGGAGGAGGACCGCGCGGAGATTCTCTCCGGCGTCTTCGAGGGCAAAACGACGGGACACCCCATCTCGGTGCTCATTCGCAACAAGGACGCGGATTCGAGCAAGTACGAACCATTGCGCAACCTGTTTCGCCCCGGACACGCGGATTTCACCTACATCCAGAAGTGGGGGATTCGCGACCACAGAGGCGGCGGGCGCTCGAGTGCGCGGGAGACGGCCGCACGCGTGGCGGCGGGAGCGATAGCAAAAAAACTCCTGGCGCGCCTCGGCGTCTCGATTCTGGGCTACGTCCACCAGGTAGGGCCTGTGGAGTGGGACGGGCAGCGCTTCGAGGCGGAGGAGATAGAGCGCAACGTCGTGCGCTGCCCCGACGCCGAGACGGCCGCCCGCATGGAGGCCGTCATCCTCGAGGCGCGCAAGGCGGGCGATTCGGTGGGCGGGGCCATCACGGTGTGTGCGGAGGGCGTGCCCGCAGGCTGGGGTGAGCCGCTCTACGGACGCCTCGACGCCGACCTCGCCGCGGCGATGATGAGCATCAACGCCGTCAAGGGCGTGGAAATCGGCTCGGGC
This sequence comes from bacterium, assembly GCA_965221655.1. Taxonomy (GTDB): domain Bacteria; phylum UBA8248; class UBA8248; order UBA8248; family UBA8248; genus Bin107. Next base: position 475,070 of record OZ244906.1, read on the forward strand.
TTCCGGGCGGCGGGAATGCGGGGCTCGGAGAACAACGACCCCTTCGAGATGCGCGATGGCGTGCCCGCCGTGCGAACGAACAACGCGGGCGGGGTTCTGGGGGGCATATCCACGGGCGCGCCCGTGGTGGTGCGCTTTGCGGTGAAGCCGACTTCTTCCATACTCCTCGCCCAGGACACGGTAACGACGTCGGGCGAGAAGACGAGCGTCCGGGTCGAGGGGCGCCACGACCCCTGCGTGGCCACACGTGCGGTGCCCATCGGCGAGGCGATGATGGCCCTCGTGCTGGCGGATCACTGGCGGATGGGCTTGGGCAGCCGCATCGACTAGTTTTGTCAACAAGGCTCGATTCTCTACCGGGGAGAACAGGATGAAACTCGGCGTCGTGGGTCTGGGCGTCATCGGCAGGGAGGTCGTGCGCGCTGCGGACGCGGGAGAAATTCCCGTCGAGGTGCCCGTCGCCACCACCCGCACGCCCGAGAAGGCGGAAGAATTTCTGGCGCGCCTCTCCCGTCCGCCCCGGATGACGGACCTCGCGGGCGTGGCCGAAGGCGCCGATGCCGTGCTCGAAGCTTCGGGTGGCGACACGGTAGAGGCGATTTGCCGCGCCTGCTTCGCGCGGGGCAAGGACGTGATTCTCAACTCCGTGGGCGCGCTTCTGGAGCGCGACGACCTGGTGGAGAGCGCGAAGTCCAGCGGTTCGCGGATATTCGTGCCATCGGGAGCCATTATCGGGCTGGACGGCCTCAAGGGCGCCTCGGCGGGGAAGATGGAATCCGTCGTCATGACGACCCGCAAGCCGCCCGCGAGCCTGCGGGGGGCTCCCTACATCGAGGAGCAGGGCATCGATCTGGATGCCATCACCGAGCCGACGGTCATTTTTGAGGGCAACCCCCTGGAGGCGTGCAAGGCGTTTCCCGCGAACGTGAACGTTTCCGCCGCGGTGAGCCTCGCGGGCATCGGACCGAGACGCACGAAAATACGCATCCTGTGTGACCCGACGGCCGAGCGCAACGTCCACGAGGTCGAGGCGGCGGGAGAGTTCGGGCGCTCGTTCATTCGCATCGAGAACGTACCCTCCGAGAACCACCGAACGGGCATATTGACGTATCTCTCCACGTTTTCCTTTCTCCGGACGCGAACGTCCACGCTCGTCGTCGGCACCTAGGCGCACGACGCGACGCTTCGCATGGAGGCGTTTTCTTGAGTTCCCCCCGCGTTTTTTTCGTTCCCGAGCCGCGTGCGCCCATCGAATCCCTGCGCGCGATGCTCGCACCGCACGGGGAGTTTCGCGAGGGCGGTGCGCGCAAATGGTCCGAAGACGAACTGGTGCGCGACGCGCACGAATGGGACGCCGTGCTGGTCACGTCGAGAGAGCAGATTACCCGGCGGGTGATTGAGGCCGCGACGCACCTGCGGCTCATCGCCAAGATAGGGGTGGGCGTCGAGAACATAGACATTCCCGCGGCGAGCGGACGCGGCATCCCTGTCACGAACTGTCCGGGGGCGAACGCCGTGGCCGTGGCCGAAGCCGCCCTGGGGCTGATGCTGGCCGCGAGCCGCCGCATACCCCAGGGGATGGAGAAGCTGAAAGAGGGAGGCTGGCGCGAGGGCATCTGGATAGCGGGCGAGATGAGCGGAGCGACGTTCGGCATCGTCGGCTTCGGGAACATCGGGCGAGAAGTTGCGCGCCTCCTCACGGGCTTCGGGGGCCGCGTTTTGGCGTTCGATGCGTTCGTGGGTGAGGAGGCCGTGCGCGAGGCGGGCGCGGAGCCCGTGGATTTGGACACGCTGACGCGGGCGTCGGACTTCGTCTCGATTCACTGCAGCCTGACGCCCGAGACGCGCCACATGTTCGACGCCGAGAGGTTTCGCATGATGAAGAAATCGGCGGTGCTCGTGAATTGCGCGCGCGGGGCGATTGTGGACGAGGCAGCCCTCGTGGCCGCACTTCAGGAGGGGGAGATCGCATCGGCAGGTCTCGACGTGTTCGAGGAGGAACCCCCGCGGGCGGACAACCCCCTGTTCGCGCTTCCCAACGCCGTGGTGACGCCCCATATCGCGGGGGCGAGCCGTCAGGCGCGCGAGCGGGTGAACCGCATGGCGGGCGAAAACGTGCTCGCCGTGCTGCGCGGCGAGCGGGTGAACCCCGCGACCCTGCTCAACCCGCAAGTTTATGGAGAAGAGGCCGCGCATTCCGCGTGATTTGCACCCGGCGGACTTGCGCGCCCGCGGCCCGAATCATTATACTCTCCCGATTGTTCCGTGCCCGGTGCCATCCCCCAACACATTGCGGGAGGAAGTTTTTTGGAAGGCGCAACCGAAAAAATATGGATGGACGGAGAGTTCGTTCCGTGGGATGAGGCCAAAATCCACGTCCTCACGCATTCGCTGCACTACGGGCTGGGGGTGTTCGAGGGTATTCGCTGCTACAACACCGAGCGGGGCTCCGCCGTTTTCCGGCTGGAGGAGCACATGCGCAGGCTCTACGATTCCGCGCGCATCGTCGGCCTGGAGGTGCCCGTCGCACGCGAGGAGTTCACCGAGGCGGTGCTGGAGACGATTCGCGTCAACGATGTGGAGGCTTGCTACGTGCGCCCCCTCGTCTGGCTCGGCTACGGCTCCATGGGGGTGAACCCCAAGGGAGCGCCCACCCATACCATGGTCGCCGTCTGGAGTTGGGGGGCGTACCTGGGTGAGGAGGGTCTGGCGAAGGGCATTCGGGTAAAAGTCTCCTCCTACACGTCCCATCACCCGAACAGCTACATGACCAAGGCGAAGACCACGGGCAACTACGCCGTCAGCCAACTGGCGAAGCTCGAGGCGGTCGGTGCCGGTTATGATGAGGCGCTCATGCTCGACCCCGAAGGGTTGGTGACCCAGGGCTCGGGCGAGAACCTCTTCATCGTGCGCGACGGCGTGCTCAAGACGCCGCCGCTCCACGGGGTGTTGGCGGGCATCACGCGCGACGTCGTGTTGGAGCTCGCCGAGGAGCAGGGCGTGCGGGTGGAGGTCGCTCCCTTCGCGCGCGATGAGGTCTACGTGGCGGACGAGGCCTTCTTCACGGGTACGGCGGCGGAGGTGACTCCTATTCGGGAGGTGGACGCGCGCGTCATCGGCGCGGGTGAGCCGGGGCCGCTGACGAAGAGAATCCAGTCCGCGTTTTTCGAAATCGTGAACGGACGCGACGAGAGCAAGCTCGGCTGGCTGACGCTCGTCTGAGCGAATCCGAACCACAAGGAGGAACGCGAAGTGCCGATTTACGAGTATGCATGCGGTGCGTGCGGGGAGGAGCACGAATTCATTCAGAAAATGGGTGCGAGCGCCCTGCGCAAATGCCCCGCTTGCGGCGCACTGAAGCTCAGGCGCAAAATCTCGCGCTCCGCCTTTCATTTGAAGGGCGAGGGCTGGTACGTGACGGATTACGCCGCGAACGGCAAGAAAGAGGACGCGGCCAAGCAAGGCGAAGCCGCCGACGCGAAATCGGACGCCAAGTCCGCCGAGAAGGCCGACAAGAAAGAGACGACGGCCAAAAACGGCGCGGCCCCCAAGGAGAGCAAGAAAAAAGAAGCCGCGGCGGTAGCCTAGTCTTTCGGCACAAACGCCACCATGCGCACGATGCACCCGTCCCCGCCCGTCCAGCGCCAGGGGAAGGCGGCCAGGGCGAAACGCTTGCCCACGACCTTCTCGATGTCGCCGCCCACGTTCTCGAAGCCGACGATGCCGTTTCCCAGCAACGCGCGGTGGCAGGGCTCCCAGTCCGGAAAATCCACGCCCACGGGACGACCGAAGCGTTGTTCGTACTCATCGAGTGTGAACGGGCAGATGGGGTCCGGACCCCAGGCGATTTTCGTGCCCAGGGGATGGTCGAGCGCCTGCTGATCCACGCCCACGCCCTTCACGCCGCGCTCCACGAACCACTCGCCCGCCTCCCGGTAGAGCCCCGGCGAGTAGATAAAATACCGGGTGTTGTCGCCGTAGTAGCGGTGCCAGCCCGTGTGGACGATGACGATGTCGCCGGGCTGAATCTGCGGCCTTGCGTTTTCGAGGTCCTCGGGCGTAATGACCTCCCACTCTCCTTTCGGGATGTCGACGCAAACGGCGTTGCCGAAATAGCTGCGCAGCGGCACCTCGTCGATGAACGGCGTGCCCTCGATGACGTGTGCGGGCGCGTCGGTGTGCGTGGTGCAATGCATGAAGGTGGTGATTTGCTGGCTGAGCACCTGGCTTTTGGCGTGGTAATGGAACCGCTCTATCCGCACGTCGGGAAAGTAGGGCCAAAGCGGAGCGCCGTGGCCCCAGGGGTGGCTCAGGTCGACGATGTCGTATTCATCCAGGCGATCCGTATCGATGATCATGGCGTGGGGGTTCTCCCAGAAAGGCAAGGCGCGCTGTCGCAATTTCGCAGAACCCCAATGTAGCAGACATCACGAGGCGCCGCCACGAGCGAGGCCTTCGGCGATGGGGGGAGGAAGACGTGGAAACCCATGATTGCCCTGCGTGTGGCCTGCGCTTTCGACACGCGCATCCCAATGCGTGCGTCGCCTGCGAGCGGGTGCATTGCCGCAACTGCCTCGAGGTGTTCCGCGACGAGACGGAAGAAGACCCCGGGGGTCGCTTCATCGTATTGTGCCCCGGGTGTGCGGACTCCGTATCCTGGCGCGTGGAGGCGCAGGAAGTTTCGCCTTCGAGTTGGGCGGAATACGACGGCCGAACCCCCGACGCACGCTGAAAACGCGGGTCGCGTGTTGCCAGCGGGTATGAGGAGGCGTTAAGTTACAGACGCTTTCTGCCGGAGTGGCGGAATTGGTAGACGCAGTGGACTCAAAATCCACCGGGGGCAACCCCTTGCCGGTTCGAGTCCGGCCTCCGGCACCAGGTTCTTTCGCCCCAAGTCCTTCCGATAAGGCCGAAGACTTTTCATGCGCGTACCTCTCTACGACTTGCAGACGCAAAACGGTTCTCTCAAGGCACAGATGCTGGCGGCGTTCGGGGAAGTGGTGGACCACGCACGCTTCGTCATGGGCGGCGAAATCGAGGCCTTTGAGGCCGAGATGGCCGCCTGGTGCGGCGCGCCCCATGCACTCGCCGTCTCCTCGGGCACCGACGCACTGTTGCTGGCGCTGATGGCGCACGACGTGGGGCCGGGGGATGAGGTAATCGTCCCTGCGTTCACGTTTTTCGCCACCGCGGGCGTCGTCCATCGCCTGGGGGCCACCCCCGTTTTCGTGGACATAGATCCGAAAACCTTCAACCTCGCGCCCGCGCGCGTAGAGGAGGCCGTAACGCCCCGGACCAAGGGCGTCGTTCCCGTGCACATGTATGGTCGCTGCGCGCCGATGGCGGAGATTCTCGAGATCGCCGATCGCCACGGCCTGTTCGTCGTGGAAGACGCAGCCCAGGCCGCCGGCTCTCGCACGGGGGCGGGCGTCGCCGGGGCGATGGGCGACGCGGGGTGCTTTTCGTTCTACCCGACCAAGAATCTCAGCGCACTCGGCGACGCCGGCATGGTTGTGGCTCGTGACGACGCGCGGGCCGAGCGCATGCGCAGGCTGCGGATTCATGGCTCGCCCGACAATTCACTCTACTCCGAGGTGGGCGGAAACTTTCGTATGGACACGGTGCAGGCAGCCGTGTTGTCCATCAAGCTGGAGCGTCTTGATGGGTGGAACGCAAAAAGATGCGCGAACGCCCGCAAGTACCAGGCAATGTTCGCATCCGCAGGAATAGCCGGAGAGCGGTTCACGCCGCCCGCCATTCCCGAGGAGGGCCACGTATTTCACCAATACGTGGTGCGTACGCCCGAGCGCGCCGCCTTACAGGCGCACCTCTCGGCGAGCGGCATCGGCAGCGGCGTCTACTACCCTGCTCCCCTGCACCTTCATCCGTGCTTCACGGGCTACCAAGAAGGGGATTTGCCCGAGAGCGAGGCGGCTGCCGCCGAGGTTTTATCGCTGCCGGTCTATCCCGAGTTGAGCGGGAAGAGCATCGAACTCGTGGCGGAGGCGGTGATTCGGTTCTTCGAGTGAGGCGGCTTGGGCTCAGTTCTTGACGATCAGATAGATCAGCGCGAGAAGCAGGCCCGCCACGCCGAACCAGAGAATTTTCCCCTCGGTTTCCAGGTAGCTGCGCCACTCCGCGCGGTCGTCTTCGGTAAAGGGTTCCCTGCGCGCGCCGTCGTCGTGCGGCCCTGTGATTTCTTGATACAGGTCTTGCTCCCCCGGGGCTTGCGCGGCCTGTTTCTGGCGGTTTTGCGCCGTCCAGTTCAGCAGGGCGAAATAGGCGAGGAAGACGGTGATCACCGCGAGCCCGGTGATGCGTGCGGCGGTGTGGTCTCCGAACATCCAGCTCCCGATTCCCACGCCCACGACGACGAGCAGAAAAACCGGGGAACAACCCGTGAGCATGTCTTCTCCCGCAACTGGTGAACGGCGGCTCGCCTCGCTCGGCGAAACTGCCTGTGCCCCGAGGAGGCTTCAGGCTTTCTTCGTGCCGAGGCGATTTTCCTCCCCGCGCAGCAATCTGTCTATGTTGTCCTGGTGTTTCCAGACTACGAACAGGGAAATCACGCCCGAGGCGGCGCACACGACCCCGGGATAGTTCATCCACAGGGCGGCGGCGGGCACCGTCGCCGCGGCGAGTATGGAACCCAGCGAGACGTAGCGCGTCGCGGCTACCACGAGGATGAACACGGCGGCGGCAAGCGCCGTGGGCGTCGGCGTCAGTAGCGCGAACACGCCCAGACCCGTGGCGACTCCCTTGCCCCCCCGAAATCCGGTGAAGGGCGAATACATGTGGCCGAGCACGGCCGCCAGGGCGGCGAGGGCCTCGAGGGCCGGCACACCCGGAGCCGCATAGCGCGAGAGGAGGAGGGCGGCGACGCCCTTGAGCACGTCGAGTAAAAGGGTGAGTGCCCCGCTTTTCCATCCGCTGGTACGCAGGACGTTCGTCGCCCCGATGTTGCCGCTCCCCGATTTTCGCGGGTCTTCGCTACCGAGCAGACGGGTGACGACTACCCCGAAGGGAATCGCACCCAGGAATCCGGCGGCGAGAACGATAAGCAGGTATAGGGGAATCAAGATATTTCTCTACGGATTTGCAGAAAGTAATCCACCGCGGAGATGACGGCCGCTATCATCGCCCCCCAGATGAGGATGTCGCCCAGCGGTGCGAATATATTCAGAATCAGGAAAAAAATCGCCGGTACCTCCAGACCCATCTTGATTTTGCCGAGCAGGCTCGCGGGCACTATCAGCCCCTGCCGCACGGCCACGGCGCGAAAGGCGGTCACCAGGAGTTCGCGGCCCAGGAGGATTCCTACCACCCAGGTGTTCACCCTGCCGAGCGACACCAGGGGGAGGAGGGCCGCGAGTATCAAAAGCTTGTCGGCCACGGGGTCGAGAATCTCGCCCAGCGGGGTAATCTGCTGGCGCTTTCTGGCCAGGTAGCCGTCGAGCCAATCGGTGAAGGAGGCCGTCAGGAACACGAAGGCGGCGAAGTATTGGGCGTTCTGCGAGCCCTGGAGCAGGAACATGACGAGGAGCGGAACCATCAGGATGCGTGCGAGGGTGAGGAAGTTCGAGAGTGTGAACTCCTTGCCGGTTCCGCTCGCGATGAGGCGCGAGGTGGCGTCTCGCCAGCCGCGCGTTGAAGCGCTCGATTTTTCCTGGTTCACATTGGACATGGTCAACTCAAAAAGTCGTGCAGTGTCCGGTAGCAGGTGCGGGCGCGAAAGCGATTGATGACCTTTTTCTCTATCTGGCGAATGCGCTCGCGCGACAGCCCCAGTTTACGTCCTATTTCCTCGAGCGTCATCGCCTCTCCGTCGAAGCCGTAGCGCATACGAATGATTTCGCGTTCCCTGGGGTCGAGGTCGTCGAGCAAATCCTCCATTTCCTCCTCGAGAGAGTGCTGTACCACGTTTTCCTCCACGGAGGGGCTGTCTTTCTCCTCGAGCAGATCGAGGTAGCTGGTGTCATCGTCCGGGGAGACGGTGGCGTCAAGGGAGAGATAGTTGCGGCTCGCACGCAGGAGCTTCTCGATGTCGGCTACCTTGATGCCCAGGTGTTCTGCGAGTTCGAACGTCGTCGGCTCGCGTTCGAACTCCTGGCGGAGTTTCTCGTAGGTGATGGATATTTTGTGCATGAGGCCGGCTTGTTTTACGGGCAGGCGGACGGCGCCGCCCTGATCCGCAAGTGCGTGCATGATGCTTTGGCGAATCCACCATACGGCGTAGGTGATGAGCTTGACGCCGCGCTCGGGCTCGAAACGCTTGATCGCGTTGATAAGCCCGATGTTGCCCTCGTTTATCAGGTCCTCGAGCGAAAGCCCGAAATTCTTGTAACGGCTCGCCACGCTGACGACGTAGCGCAAATTGGCGCGAACCAGCTTGTTGAACGCCTCTTTGTCGCCCTCGCGCGCCATGAGGGCGAGGGCGTGCTCTTCCTCGCGCGAGAGAATGGGGTGCGCAGCGATGTCTCGCATGTAGAAGGAGAGGGGGTCCTGAGCGGCGGGTGCAGACGCTCTCTCCTCGATGTTTTCGGCGGCGTCGGACAAGGCGGAGGCTTCTTCTGTGTTGCTTGCGGTGCGGGGAGCCGCTTTTTTCTTCTTCGCGCTCCGCCTGGAGGGGGAGATTTTTTTTTCTGGTTCGCCTTCGTTTGACTCAGACATGGCAAGTTACCCGCACCAGACAGACTCGTCCGGAAAAGCAGGAGGGCGGCAAATTATTTTTTGCCCGTGAGCGCGAGCAGCCTGTCGTATGCGAACGGGGAGTAGGGATCGTCGGGATAAGCCTCAAGGAGCGAGCGATAGGCCTGTGCCGCTTTCTGGAAGCTTTCCTCTCCCCTGTAGCTCTCTCCGAGCTTAAACATCGCTTCTGCGCGCGCTTCGGGAACGTCCTCGTAATTTTTGATGATTTCCTTGTAGCGCGGAATGGCGGAAACGCGCAGGTTCGTGCGGTAGTAGAAATTTGCGATAAAAAGGGCGTTTTTGGCGAGGTGCGCGCGCAACTCCTCTATCTTGAGTTTCGCCTCCGCCGTATATTCCGAGCCCGGGAAGCGGCGCACGAGGGAGCGAAAGTTGCCGAGCGCGTCCCTGGCCACGGAAGCGTCCTGGTCGATGGCGAGATTTCGCTGGTAATCGCTCATGGCGAGGAAATAGTAAGCCTTGGGCGTGCCTGTGCTCACGGGATAGAGGCGAACGTATTCGGAGTATTGCAGTTTCGCCTCGATGTATTCCTCCGCGTGGTAGTAGGAATCTCCCAGGCGCAGCAGGGCGCTGCGGCGGTGTTGGCTGTCGGGGTATTCCTCCAGCAATCGCTTGAACGCAAGGCGCGCCGCCTCGAAACGCTCGGCCTGGAGGTCCGCCTCGCCGAGTACGAGCAGTTCGCCGGGCGAGGTCTGCTGCTTGGGGCGCGAGGCGCTGCAAGCACTCAAAACGAGCAGCGCACAGACACAAGGCAAGAAAACCAGCAGGCGTCGGCTTGTAGTGTGATGCGGCATGGTTGTCCATCCCGAAAAGAAAGGCGGTGCCGTTCTCGCTTTGAATCTTAGGAGAGCGGTGAAGCAGGTGTCAAGAAACCCCGGGCGCTAGCGGTGCACAACGAGCTTGTTGCCGGGAAAAATCTTGTCCGAGGCGCGCAGGCGGTTCCAGGCGAGGAGCGATTTCGTAGAAATGCCGTACCGCTTGGCGATGATCGAGATGTTCTCTCCCGGGCTGACGAGGTGGTGGATGGGGCTTTTCGCCGGCTTCTTCTTCCCGGCGCGCTTCACCGCCGCGAGGCGCTTGGGGGCAGGGAGGCGCACCTTGGTGCCGACGCGCATGCGCTTGGGGTTGATGCCCGGGTTGCGGCGCATCAACTCCTGGGTGGAGACGGCGTACTTGCGCGCGATGGTCCACAAACTCTCGCCGCGCCGCGCGACGTGCGTGCCCGGACGCTCGCCCGCAGAGGCGAGACGCCGTCCCGTGGTCTGGCGCCTTGTTTTCGGCAGACGAATCTTCGTACCCGGACGGAGCCTTTTCGGGTCGAGGTGGGCGTTCATGTCCATCAGTTTGTGCAGCGAAATCTTGTATCTCTGCGCGATGGCCCCGAAGGTGTCGCCCCGCCGTATTTTGTAATGGCCGGGAGCCGGGGGATAGTCGCGGGGCAGGCTGGCCAGTCTGCGGATGAACTCCTCCGCCTTCTCTTCGGGCAGAAAGATGGAGTATCCCGCCTTGGGCGGGGTGACGGAGGTTCTCAGTTCCGCGTTGATGCGCCTGAGCTTTTGCAGGGGCACGCGCGACATGCGCGAAATCGTCCGCAGGCTGGCTCCGTGCGGAAGCGCGACGCGCCGGTAGTTCCACGGAGGTTCGTACTCGATGCCTGCGAAGCCGAAGACCTCCGGGTTCTTGGCGATGAACATCCCCGCCAGATATTTGGCGACGTAGTTGCGCGTCTCGTTGGGCAGGCGCCTCGTCGCGGCGAGCGACCAGTAGTCCTTCTTCTTCGACCTGCGCAGCGCGCGCATGATGCGGTACTCGCCCGCGTTGTATCCGGCGAGTGCGAGGTGCCAGTCGCCGAACTCCTCGTAGAGCATGGAAAGGTAGGCCACCGCCGCGCGGGTGGACTTGATGGGGTGGCGGCGCTCGTCCACGTAGTAGTTGATTTTCAGGCCCATGCGCCGGGCGGTGGCGGGCATGAACTGCCAGGGGCCGACCGCCCCTGCCACGGAGCGCGCCTTGGGGTGAAAGCCGCTCTCGATCAGGGGGAGATACGCCAGGTCCTGGGGCAGGCCGTTTTCCTTGAGAATCTTGCGGAACAACCCGATGTACTTTCCGCCCCTGCGCAGCCACACGGCGAAGTGGGCGCGTCCGGGGCCGGTGAAATAGGCAATCCACCTCTCCACAATGGCGTTGCGCACGACGGGCACGTCGTAGGAGAAGGCCTTGGGCGCCTCGGTCGGCTTGGGCGGAGCCTCGAGGGCGTCCTCGATTTCGGGCACGGGCAGATCGATATCGTGCGGGGAGGGTGCGGAGTCTTTGTCCTCTTCGCCGCCATCGGGCTTCCTGGCGACTGCGGGGGCTTTCTCGCCCCCTGTAGCCGGGGACGTCACGGCAGCGGGACTTTTCGACGCAGTTTCGATTTCGGCTCTCGTCGTCTTGCGGTGGAGGGCGCGTACGGAAGCCTCGAGGGCGGTTCCGTCCTCGGGGTTGTGAAGGGTAGCCGTCGAGCCGCAGCCTGTTGCGAAGGCACACGCAAGAAGAAAGCACGCTGGTTTGATGCGCAAGGAAATTCTTCTCCCGGTTTGCGAGGCACTCCTCAGGAGACGGAAATCAAGTACACACAACAACATAGCAATTCGCCATGCCCTCGGTCAAACCTGAATTATAGGCGGATTATGCGCGGTGCTCGGAGGTGCGGGAATCGCGGAACAGGGAAAGCTGATAGTCGCTCTGCTCGACGGGTATCGGGTATTTTCCGGAAAAACAGGCCGTGCAGAACGTGTCTTCCCTCGGGTGCACGCAGTCCAGCATTCCCTCGATGGAGAGATAGCACAGGCTGTCCGCACCCAGGTATTGCCTGATCTCCTCGACGCTGCTCGATGACGCCCTCAACTCCTCCAGCGTGGGCATGTCGATGCCGAAGAAGCACGGGTGGGTGATGGGGGGAGAGCTGATGCGCATGTGGACTTCCTGTGCGCCTGCGCGCCGGAGGAGTTCGACGATTTTCTTGCTCGTCGTGCCCCGGACGAGAGAGTCGTCCACCACCACGACGCGCTTGTCCGCCAGAAACTCCTTCATGGGGTTGAGCTTCAGCTTGACGCCGAAGTTGCGGATCGACTGTTCCGGCTCGATGAACGTGCGGCCCACGTAGTGGTTGCGTATCAGGCCCCATTCGAGCGGCAGGCCCGAGGCGTTCGCGTAGCCCAGAGCCGCGGCGAGCCCTGAGTCCGGAACGGGAATGACGATGTCCGCCGGCACGCCGTTTTCCTCTGCGAGCCGCGCGCCCAGCTTCCGCCGCACGGCGTAGGCGTTTTTGCCGAAAACGAGGCTGTCCGGACGGGCGAAGTAGATGAATTCGAAAATGCACTGCCGATGCGTCTCGCCCGGGGAATAGGTGATGCTCCTGGTGCCGTCCTGGTCGATGACGATCATCTCGCCGGGCGCTATTTCGCGTACGTATTCGGCGTCGATCAAGTCGAGGGCGCATGTCTCGCTGGCGAGAATCCAGCTCTCGCCCTCTGCCGTGGGCAGCCTGCCCAGCACCAGGGGGCGGAAACCGTAGGGGTCGCGAATGCCGATCAGCATGTTTTCGGTCATCATCGTGAGCGTGAAGGCGCCCTCGAGCCGCCGGATGGCTTCGATAATCGCGCCCTCGGTGTTCTTCTCCGCCGAGCGCGCGATGAGGTGCAGAATAACCTCGCTGTCCGTCGTGCTGCGGAATATGGAGCCTTTCGCCTCGAGTTCCTCGCGCAGCGCGCCGCCGTTCACGAGGTTTCCGTTGTGGCCGAGGGCGAGCGTTCCCTTAGCGTAGTCCACCAAAAACGGCTGGGCGTTCTTGATGTCGGACTGCCCCGCCGTGGAGTAGCGGTTGTGGCCGATGGCGATGCGCCCCTGCAGCTTGGCAATGCGCTCCTGGGTGAAAACGTCGGCCACAAGCCCCATGCCGACCTCGCTGTGGACGTGCTCTCCATCCGAAGCCACTATCCCTGCGCTCTCCTGTCCCCTGTGCTGAAGGGAATAGAGGCCGAGATACGCCATGTTGGCCGCCTCGGGGTGGCCGTAAATTCCAAAAACGCCACACTCTTCCCTGGGGTGGTCATCCATCCAGCCGGACATCTCACAACACCTCGTCAAGGGCGCCCGACCATGCCGCTGCAATGTCGCTCAACGGCAGATCGACAAGGGGAGCATTATCGTGGGTTTTGACGAGGAGCGCATCCCCCCGCACAAGACCGATGCGTGCAAGTTGCGCCCCCAGGGTGTGGGCGAGCTCCTCCAGGGTGTCCACCGCATCCGGAGAGACGCTCACCAAAACGCGCGAGGCGGCCTCGCCGAACAGTTGGGCGTCGCACCTGCCCTCGTGTGGGGGCAGGCGTACTTCGGCCCCCAGCCTGCCCCGGGGCGAGGCGAGCGCGCACTCGGCCAGCGCGACCCCCAGCCCGCCTTCTGAGAGGTCGTGGGCGGAGCGCACGAGACCCCGTTCTATTCCGTCCCGGCATACCGCCTGCACGGCCTTTTCGGCTTCCAGAGAAATTGGGGGTGCGTCGCCTCCCTCCCGGCCCGCTTCCACCCAGGCGTATTCGTGGGCGCAGGCGGCGGGCAGGGGCGCTTCGCCCATCGGGTGAATCAGGGCGAGGGCGTCTCCCTCGGGGGCGAAGGCGTGTCCCACGCGCCTGCGCACGTCCTCGATGAGGCCGACCATCCCGATGATCGGGGTGGGGTAGATGTCGACGCCGTGCGTTTCGTTGTAGAAACTCACGTTCCCGCTCACAACGGGCAATTCCAGTGCGCGGCACGCCTGCGCCATGCCCTCTACCGAGAGTGCGAACTGGGACATGACGGCCGGACGCTCGGGGTTGCCGAAGTTCAGGCAGTTGGTAATCGCGAGCGGCCTGGCGCCCACGCAGGAGACGTTGCGCGCAGCCTCGGCCACGGCGAGCATTCCTCCTTTGTGGGGGTCGAGCATGGAGTATCGCGCGTTGCCGTCCGTGGTGAGGGCCAGCGCCTTGTGCGTGCCCTTGATGCGTATGAGAGCGGCGTCTCCGCCCGGAGGGGCAATAGTGTTCGTGCGCACCATGTAGTCGTATTGCCGCCAAATCGGTTTTTTGTCCCCCTGGTTGGGGTGGGCCAGCATACGGAGCAGGGCGGGTGCGAGGTTCTCGCTCTCCGGCAGTGTGGAGAGCGGATCTTCCGGCGGAAGACCGCGCGCAGGCTCTCTTGGGCGGTCGTAGGCGGGTGCGTCGTCCGTCAGGGAAGAAACGGGCAGGTCGGCAACCTCCTCTCCCCCGAACGCAACGCGCAGCCTGCCGTCGTCGGTTACTTCGCCCACGACGGATATCGGCAAGTCCCATCGCTCGAATATCTCGCGCACCTCGGATTCGCGGCCGCGTTCCGCCACCAGCAGCATTCTCTCCTGGCTTTCGGAAAGCAGCATCTCATAGGGCGACATGGCTTCCTCTCTGCACGGAACGGTGTCGAGCCGCAGAAGGAGGCCCGTACCCGCCCGGCCCGCCATTTCGACCGAAGAAGAAGTAAGGCCCGCCGCGCCCATGTCCTGAATGCCGACCACGGCGCCGCGCTCCATGAGTTCGAGACATGCCTCGAGCAGAAGCTTTTCCCGAAACGGGTCTCCCACCTGGACGGTGGGGCGCTTCTCCAGGGCGGAATCGTCAAAACCCGCCGAGGCCATCGAGGCGCCGTGAATGCCGTCGCGTCCCGTGGGCGCCCCGACGTAGACGACCGGGTTCCCGACGCCCGAGGCCGTGCCCCGGAAGATGGCGTCCGAGCGCATGAGGCCCGCGCACATGACGTTCACCAGAATGTTCCCGTTGTAGCAGGGGTGAAACTTGGTTTCTCCGCCGACGGTGGGAACGCCGACGCAGTTTCCATAACCCGCGATGCCCGACACCACGCCGCCGACGAGGTAGGACGTGCGGGGATGCGTGGGCGCACCGAAGCGCAGGCTGTCGAGGAGTGCCACGGGCCGCGCTCCCATCGTGAACACGTCGCGCAAAATGCCGCCCACCCCGGTGGCCGCCCCCTGGTAGGGCTCGATAAAGGAGGGATGGTTGTGGCTTTCCATCTTGAACGCCACGGCGATGCCCTCGCCCAGGTCGACGACGCCCGCGTTCTCGCCCGGCCCCTGGAGGACGCAGGCGCCCTGTGTGGGAAATTTTCCGAGGTGCACCCGGCTGCTCTTATAAGAGCAGTGCTCGTTCCACATGGCGGAGAAGACGCCCAGTTCGGTGACGTTGGGCTTGCGCCCCAGGATTTCGGTGATGCGCGCCCACTCCCCGGCCGAGAGGCCGTGGTCGAGGGCCATCTCCGGCGTGGCCGTCGCGCTCATGGGGAGGCTGTCGCCCGGGCGAGCGAGGCGAGCACCCGCAGGCCGTCCTCCCCGCCCAGCAGGGGGTCGCAGCAGCGTTCGGGATGCGGCATCAGGCCCACCACGTTGCCCTGGGCGTTGCATACGCCCGCGACGTTGTCGAGCGAGCCGTTGGGGTTCGCCCCGGGAGTCGCGTGGCCCTCTTCGTCCGCGTAGCGAAAGACTATCTGGTCGTTGTCTTCGAGTTTCGCGAGCGTATCCGGATCACAAAAATAGTTTCCCTCTCCGTGGGCGATGGGCATCTTGAGGGTTTCGCCCGGCCCAATGCCTGCGGTGAAGGGGGTTCTCGCGGTTTCGCACCGCAGCAACACGTCGTCACAGACGAAGCGAAGCGAAGCGTTGCGCCGAAGTGCGCCGGGCAGAAGACCGGATTCGGTCAGGCACTGAAAGCCGTTGCAGACCCCCAGCAGAGGGCGCCCCGCGCGCGCGTGGGCGCGGACGGCCTGCATGACGGGGGAGAAGCGCGATATCGCCCCGGCCCGCAGGTAATCGCCGTAGCTGAAGCCTCCGGGCAGTATGACCACCTCCGCATCGCCCAGGGAGGTCTCCTTGTGCCAGACGAACTGCACGGGCTCCCCGAGACCGCTCTTGACGGCGTGGTAGAAGTCGTGGTCGCAGTTCGAGCCGGGAAAGACGACTACGGCGAAGCGCATTACGTCCTCCCGCCGTTCGTGGTTTCGGCGGCGAGTTCGATGCGGTAGTCCTCGATGACGGGGTTCGCCAGCAGGTCGCGGCACATTTTTTCCAAGTCCTCGCGCAGGGTGTCGCCCTCATCGAGTTCGAGTTCGATGTATTTCCCCACGCGCACGTCCTGCACGCCCCCGAAGCCCAGAGCGCGCAGCGCGCCGCGCACGGCTTCCCCCTGGGGGTCGAGCACCCCCGACTTGAACGTCACGTAGACCCGGGCCTTCGCCATCGCTACCTCTGGGCGGCGGAGAGATCAGTTCTTGACGATCTGGTCGACCTCGGCGTATGCGTCCTCCACGTTGCCCATGTCCCTGCGGAAGCGGTCCTTGTCCAGCTTGCGGCCCGTTCCCTTCTCCCAGAGGCGGCATCCGTCGGGCGTGATTTCATCGCCCAGCAGCAGCTTTCCGTCCTCGGCCGCGCAGCGCCCGAACTCGAGCTTGAAGTCCACCAGGTCGATGTTGCGCTCGGAGAAGAACGCGGTGAGGATGTCGTTTACCTCAAGAGCGTATGCGCGCATCTGGCCCAGTTCCTCGTATGTTGCCAGGTCGAAGGCCACGGCGGTGTCCTCGTTGATGAGCGGGTCGTCGAGCGCGTCGTCTTTGAGATGCAGGTCGACGATGGTGTGGGGCAGGCGCGCGCCTTCTTCCACGCCCATTCTTTTGGCCAGGCTTCCCGCGATGACGTTTCGCAACACCACCTCCACGAGAATGATGTCGAGTCGCTTCACCAGCATCTCGCGCTCCGAGAGTTTTTCGACGAAGTGCGTGGGCACGCCCTGTCGTTCGACCTCCTGGAGGAGGCGCGAGGAGATGGAATTGTTGAAGACGCCCTTCGATTCGATGGTGCCCAGCTTCTTGGCGTTGAACGCCGAAGCGTCGTCCTTGAAGAACTGGACGTAGTAGCGCGGGTCGTCCGTTTCGTAGATGATTTTGGCCTTGCCTTCATAAAGTTGTTTGCCGCGTTCCATGGGGAAGTTCTCCATCCGGGGGGCACAGGGTGTGCGCCGTCGTTTCGGGGTTTGCGCCATCGGGCGGGCAGGCTGGGCTATGAAAATTCCCGGTTGCCGGGAACGGCAATACTAGCATATATGGCCCCCCGCCTGTCACCCCCGCAGGGGGAGTTTCACCCGCCGAAGACGCGCTCGAAAATCCGCTCTACGTTCTGAAAATGGGCGTCTAAGTCGAAGCAGCGCGCGAGTTCCGCCTCGCCCAGCACGCCGCCCACCAGAGGGTCTGCCGCCAGGCGGGCCTGGAAGTCTCCGCCCTCGGCCCATGTTTTCATGGCGGGCGCCTGGACGCGCGCGTAGGCTTCTTCTCTGGTGATGCCCGCCTTGCGAATGAGGGCGAGCATAACGTGTTCGCTCAGCAACAGCCCCTTGGAGCGCGCGAGGTTCTCCTCCATGCGCTCGGGGTAGAGCATCCAGTTGCGCATCAGGTCGTCGAGCTTCACGAGCATGTAGTCGACGAGAATCGTGCTGTCGGGCAGGACGACGCGCTCCACCGAGGAGTGGGAGATGTCGCGCTCGTGCCAAAGGGGGACGTTTTGGAGCGCCGCCGTGGCGTTTGCCTGCACGACGCGGGCGAGGCCGCACAACTGCTCGGAGACCACGGGATTCCTCTTGTGGGGCATGGCGGAACTCCCCTTTTGCCCCTTGCTGAAGAACTCTTCCGCTTCGCCCACCTCGTTTCGTTGTAGGTGGCGCACTTCGGTCGCCACCCGCGATATGCTCGCCGCCACGAGGGCGAGGGCGAGCTGGTATTCCGCGTGGCGGTCGCGCTGGATGATCTGGCTGCTCACGCGGTCCACCTCGAGCCCCAGTCGCTTGCAGATGGCCTCCTCGGCGTCGGGTGCGATGTGGGGGCACGCCCCCACGGCGCCCGATATCTGCCCCACGCGAACGGCCTCGCGCGCTCTTCGCATGCGTTCGCCCGCACGCTCGAACTCCGTGTACCAGGTGGCGATTTTGAGTCCCAGCGTGGTGGGCTCGGCGTGCATGCCGTGGGTTCTGCCCGCGATGAGCGTGCGCTTTTGCTCGACGGCCCGCCGCTTCAGCGTCTCCTGGAGTCGCTCGACGTCGTCGATGATGATGTCCGCGGCGTCCACGAGCTGGAGCGCAAGGGCGGTGTCGAGCACGTCGCTGCTCGTCATGCCGAGGTGGATGTAGCGCGAGGCCGGCCCTACGTGCTCGGCCACGTTCGTGAGAAAGGCGATCACGTCGTGCTTGGTGACGCGCTCGATCTCCTGGATGCGTTTTACGTCGAACGCCGCTTTCGTGCGAATCTCCTCCATCGCGTCCGCGGGAATCTCGCCGCGCGCGGTCATCTCCTCGCAGACGGCTATCTCCACGTCGAGCATGCGCTGGAGCTTCTCGCGCTCCTCCCATATTTTCGCCATATCGGACCGGGTATATCGCGGAATCAAAATGCATCCTCCTGCGCGCCCATGAGGGGAGTGGGTTCGTCCTGGCTCGCGCTCACGAGGCGCGCTCCGCCCTGTCCGTTGAGCGCCCTGCGGGCCGTCTCCAGCAAAAGCCCGATTTCGTTGTTCTCCTGCGAGATGTGGGCGCAGACGAGCCACTCCATATCGGCCGTAGCGACGTCGGCGAGCAGGCGCGCCGCGTCCTCGTTGCTCAGGTGGCCGAGCTTGCCGCGAATCCTCTGCTTGATTGGCCAGGGGTAGGGGCCGTTGACGAGCATGTCCACGTCGTGGTTGAACTCGAGCACTAGGCCCTGCAGCCCTTCCAGGCGCTTGCGCGCGAGGTTTGTTGCGAACCCCATGTCGGTGGCGAAGCCGACGCGAAATCCGTCCTCGTCGGTGAGCGTCAGCCCGAACGGGTCGGTGGCGTCGTGTGGCGTGCTGAACGGCTCGACCCGTATGCAGCCAATGTGAAAGGGCAGCCCCACCTCGACCTCTCTCCACGCGGGTGTCTCGCCTACCGCCCCGCGGCTCGCCTCGTACGTGCCCCTGTTCGTCCAAAGGGGCAGGTTCCATCTTCTCGCCAGGGTGCCCGCGCTCCTTACGTGGTCGATGTGCTCGTGCGTCAAGACGATGGCCGTCAGGTCTTGGGGGTGTACGCCGTAGGCCGCGAGGCGCTTGGTGATTTGCCGCGCGCTCAGGCCCGCGTCCACCAAAAGTGCCGTGCCGTTCGCGCGCACCAGGGCGGCGTTGCCCCGGCTGCCGCTGCCCAGAATTCCGATTTCCACGCCGTGCGCCCCCCGTCGCTCACGCGCCGCCGTCGGCGGCGAAGGCCGCGTCGATGCGGTGGCAGATGTAATGCAGGGCCGCCTCATGGGCTTCCTGGATGAAGTCGGTTTCCGTCGAGGGAACTTTTGCTGCCAGTTTCGCGGCGCGGGAGGCCGCGCCGCCCCCGCTGCCCGTCATCGCGACGCCTACCATGCCGAGGGTGCGGGCTTGTTCGAGGGCCGAGGCAACGTTGGGGGAGCTCCCGCTCGTGCTCATGGCGAGTGCTACGTCTCCTGCCCGTCCGTGTGCCCGCACCTGGCGCGCAAAGACGTCCGTGTAGGCGTAATCGTTCGCGATGGCGGTGAGCGCGCTCGTGTCGCCGCTCAGGCAAATGGCGGGCAGCGGAGCGCGATCCGCCATAAAACGTCCCACGAGCTCGCCCGTGAAGTGCATGGCGAGTGCCGCGCTTCCCCCGTTGCCGAAGGCGATAACCTTGCCCCGCGCCTTCAGACACCCGATGAGGGCGGCGCAGACCTCCTCCACCACTCGTGAGTAATCGCTCGCGGCGAGCGACTCGTAGCGCGCGGCGCGTTCTGAGAAGAACGCCTCGGCGGATGGCTTCAAGGAAATACCTCTGCGGGCGGGTGCGGATGAACGGGCATCCGACGCGGCCAATGTAGCCGATCCGCGGGGGCGATATCAAGGGCGCGGGATGCCCGCGTCCCCACACGGCGGGGCAGGGCGGATGCGTCCTAGGAGAGCCGCTGCCGGAAATCCTCTATCGTGGCGTGAAGCCCCGCTTCGAGGGGAACCTTCGGCTCCCAGTCGAGATGTTTTGTGGCCTTTTGGATGTCGGGCTGGCGAATTTTGGGATCGTCGGCGGGCAGGGACTCGTGGCGAATTTTCGAATTCGACCCCGAGAGAGCGGTGATTTTCTTCGCCAGATCGAGAATCGTCATCTCATCGGGATTCCCCAGGTTGACGGGCTCGTGAACGCGGCTGTCCATCAGCCTCACGAGACCCTCGACCAGGTCGGTGATGTAGCAAAAGCTCCGCGTCTGGCGCCCGTCGCCGAATACGGTGATGGGTTCGTTCCTGATCGCCTGGGCGATGAACGTCGGTATCGCGCGCCCGTCCGCTATGCGCATTCTCGGTCCGTAGGTGTTGAAGATGCGGGCGATGCGCACGTCGAGGCGGTGGGTGCGGTGATAGGCCATGGTCATGGCTTCGGAGAATCGCTTGGCCTCGTCGTAGACCCCGCGCGGGCCGATGGGGTTGACGTGGCCCCAGTATTCCTCGTGCTGGGGGTGGATTTGCGGGTCTCCGTAGACCTCCGAGGTGGAGGAGAGGAGAAAGCGCGCGCCCTTGTGTTTCGCCAGCCCCAGGGCGTTGTGCGTGCCGAGGGAGCCGACCTTGAGCGTCTGGATGGGAAACTTGAGGTAGTCGCTCGGGCTGGCCGGGCTGGCGAGGTGGAACACGGCGTCCACGCCTCCCGCGACGTCTACGTGTTTGCTCATGTCGTGCTGGAGCAGCGTGAAGCGGGGGGGTGCGTCTTCGAGAAGGTGCGCGACGTTCGGGCTGTTTCCCGTGATGAAGTTATCGACGCACACCACTTCGTTGCCCAGGGCGATGAGTCTGTCGCACAAATGCGATCCGATAAAGCCCGCCCCACCGGTGACCACCACGCGGGAGTCGTTCATGAGCGGGGCTTGGCCGGGGTTTTGCCGATGGCGTGGTACTCGAAGCCCGCGTCGGTTACCTGCTCGGCGGAATAGATATTGCGCCCGTCGAAGACAATGGGTTCTCGCATCCGCGTCTTGAGCCGCGCCAGGTTCAACTGAATGAATTCGCGCCACTCGGTGACGATGACGGCGGCACTCGCCCCCTGTGCGGCCTCATAGGGGTTGCGGCAGTATTCGACGTTTTCCGTGCCGATGATTTTGCGCGCGTTTTCGGTGGCGATGGGGTCGTAGGCGCGCAGGGCCGCTCCCGCCGCGCGCAGGGTGCGGCAAATCTCGATGCTCCTGGCTTCGCGCATGTCGTCGGTATCCGGCTTGAAGGAAAGCCCCAGGACGGCGATGGTCTTCCCCGCGAGGGGCGCAGCACCCCCGCCCCCGATTCTCTCGATGATTCTTTGCGTGAACCGGGGTACGCGGCTGTCGTTTTCCGTCTTGACGGATTCGAGAATCCGCATTTCGGCGCCGAGTCTTCTGGAGGCGTGGAGCAGGGCATCCACGTCCTTCGGGAAGCAGGAGCCGCCGTAGCCCAGACCCGCCCCCAAAAAGGCGGGGCCGATGCGTGAATCGGCGCCCATCCCCCGTGCGACCTCGTGCACGTCGGCTTGCGTCTTCTCGCACAGGTTCGCCACCGCGTTGATGAAGGTGATCTTGGTCGCCAGGAATGCGTTCGAGGCGTATTTTATCAACTCCGCGCTTTGCACGTCGGTAAGCAGCACGGGAGCGTTCAGCGCTTCATAGAGGCGCTGGACGGTTTTCGCCGCTTCCCTTGACGAAGAGCCGATGACGATGCGATCCGGATGCAGGGTGTCCCGCACCGCCTGTCCTTCGCGCAGGAACTCGGGGTTCGAAACCACGTCGAAACTCCGGGCGGCAACGCCGTTTTTCTCGATGACGCTTCGCACGAAGTCGCCCGTGCCTACGGGCACGGTGCTTTTGTTGACGATGATCTTGTAGCCGTCCACCGCGCGTGCGATTTGCGTCGCCGCCGTCTCGACCTGAGAGAGGTCGGTCCCGCCGTCCGCCGCGGGCGGAGTGCCCACGCAGATGAAGATGATGTCGCTTTGGGAGACGGCCCCGGAGGTCGAGGTCGAAAAGGTGAGCCTGCCCTCTTTCAGATTGCGTTCGAGCAGCTCGGGCAGGCCGGGCTCGTGGATGGGGCAGTTGCCGGCTTGCAGGGTATCGACGCGGGTCTGCTCCACGTCCACGCCTATCACATCGTTGCCCAGATCCGCGAATACGGCCCCCGTCACCAAGCCGACGTATCCACAGCCGATTACGCAGATGTTCACTGGTTCGTCTCGTCTCCGGCCGATGAAACGGGTGTGGGCGGGCGGCGTGCCCCCCGCGGGCGCCGCGATTCTAGTCGAAAGCCGGGGGCCATGGCGAGTCGCTTCCCCCGAAGCCGCTTTCCTCCCGCATGCTGCGCCTGTTGCCGAAGCCGCCCGCGCCCGGTCTCTCGAGCAGACCGATGAGGCTGAAGCCCAGGAAAACGTCGGTCTTCTCGCGCGTGTCACTCACGCCGATCTCCATACCCCAGCAACAGGTGCGGTAGCGGGCGGTGAGGCGTTGCTCGAGCGTGGAGCTTTCGGTCTTGTTCAGGCGCGAGGCGTATTCGAGGGAAAGACGCTCGTTCAGGGTGATTCCTCCGCCGAAGTTGAGAGAACTGCCGTTCATGCTTTCGTCGTTGCGCTCCGTGCGGCGCGTCCAGTCTCGAACGACGTAGAGGTACCAGTTCTTCTCGCTGTCGAACAGAAAGCCGGTGGAATGTTCGGTTATCTCTGAATTGTAGGGGTCGACCTTGACTTCCTGGAGCAGGCGGAACCGCGGCGTGGGGTGCGATTCCAGCCGCAGGGCGATGTCGCCGAACGGACGTCTGGATCGGGTGGAGAGATTCTCGTCCCTGCGCGCCTCCCTGAAGTCGTAGGTTTGGCTGATGCGGTAGCGAAGCAACTGCCTTGTCTGCGGGCCGTCCTTGGTGGCCACTTGCGTGAACACGCGGTTCACGAGGGCGTATTCGATCACGTTTTCGTGGCCGAGGGCGTCCACGCTATCGAGCGGGACAATGCGGCTCACGTCGCGCTCGTCGCTCTCGGGGCTGTATTTGTAGGATGCCTCAAACGACACCACGTGCTTGAAGTTCCGGAAAGGCCCGAAAGCGCCCTCGTAGACTTTCGCGAGTCGCGGGCCGACCAGGTGGAGGTTCGCAAACCAGGCCTCGCGCGCGAGCCCCGTTTTCTCCAGCTCCGTCTCATCAGGCGTCGCGCCTACCTGCGCGTCTCGCTTCTGGTGGGTCCAGTATGTCTGGCGCAGACCGATTTCGGGCGTCAGCCCCAGCCAGGGTGAGGGATGCAAGGCGAACGACACGGAGGGTGCGAGGTGCAGCCTGCCGAGCGCGAGCGAGTTCTCCCCCTCGGTCCTTCGGAAGTGGGCGGCGGAGGCGTTCATGTCGAAGTAGAAGTCGCTCTCCCCCAGGCGTTTGTGGTGGACGTCCAGCGTGACTTCGGGCGCTTTCTGGAACAAGTCCCCGTCGTTTTCGTTCAGTCCTTCGCGTCGCCGCATGCCCACCCGAAACTCGCCGGAAATGCGGGGAAGAGGTTGGGTGAAGGTGACGTGGGCGTCCGTGTGGCGGCGCGTGCGATTCGTCAGGTCGGACTGGAGGGAGCGGTCGGTCGTTTCGCGTTTCTCGAAGTCGAGCACGGAGCGCAGGTCGGCGCCGGAGTTCCCGAGGCGCGCGTAGTGGGCTCCCTTCACGTCCCAGAAGGTCGTGCGCTCGACGTCGTCCTCAAGGTAGCGGCCCGATACCCACCCCGTGGTGTCCGTGTTCGGCGCGTAGCGGAGCTCTCCCTTGTAGCGAACGCCGCGCTTGCTGAAGTAGTCGACCCCGAGAGTGGCGTCGGACCAATCGTTCATGGCCCAGAAGAATTCTGGCGAGAAGCGAAATCCGCCCCGGTTGCTCGTGCCGATACCGGGGAGCAGGAAGCCGGTGGCTCTTTTGGTCTTTATGGGCACCACGGCCGCGGGCAGCAAGGCCACGGGCACGCCCCGCACCCGCATGGCGGGGGTTTCGAGCCAGGCGTAGCCCTCCACCTCGAAGGTTGCGCGCTCGAAGCCGAAGGCCCAGTCGGGCAGGTCGCCCTCACAGGTGGTGAAGGTGCCGCCCTGCACCTCGTAGCGCTTCTCGGAGAGGCGGCGCACCAGGCGGCCCGTCACGTAGTAGGCGTCGCCGATGAAGCCGCGCGCGTCGGATATGGTTGCCAGCTCGGTGTTCAGGTTGAATTCGACGCGGGTGGCCACCATGCGGTCGTTGCCCGCCTCGAAGACGATGTTCCCCGAAGCGAAGCCCTCGCGCGTCGACGTATCCACTTCGATGCGGTCGGCCCGAATCCTCTTGCCCAGGTAGCGCACCTCCGCGGAGCCGCTGCCCACGATGCGCCCGCGTTTCTTGTCCCGCGATATCTCGTCCGCCGTGATGGCGATGGCCGCGTTGGGGTCTTGCGTAAACCGAAGGCCCTCCTCGCTCGCGGGAGGACGCGCGTTCGGCTGGGCCGCAGGGCAGGGGGTCTGCCAAAAAAGGAGCAGACCGCAAACGATCAGCACGGCACAGGGCGTGCGCCAAGTGATTTTTCGGATTTTCGGCACGAAAAAACTCATCGTCTCGATTCGTCGAGTAACGTCTCTCGTCGCGGGCGAGAGTGTTTCGGGCAAAGAATCATCAGACAGGCGAATTATGTATGGTGTCGGGCGACATGGCAATCAGCACCTGGGCATGGAGGCGCGCGCCATCCGGGGCGGGAGAACAGTGGGGCAGAGCCTAGAGAGATTCCCGATGCTCTTCCTGAAGATTCTCCGGGGCCGAGAGCCTCTTTTGCCGCCGCCATCTCGCCACCGTCGAGAAGGGACCGGACAGGGCGTAGCCCCCGAATGCGAGAACGGCGACTACCTGGGGGATTGCCGCCGCCACGAACAGCCCCAGCACGACGCCCACGAGGACGCGAAACGGCCTTCTGAGAGGGCCGCTCAAATCCTTGAAACTCTTGTAGCGGATGGTGCTGACCATCAAAAACGCCAGAATGTAGCCGAGTGCCGCCATGGCGATGAGCGGAACGTAGGCCTTGACGGAAAAATCTTCGACCAGATAGACGATGGATGCGAGAACGCCCGCCGCAGCGGGAATCGGCAGCCCGCGGAAGTCGAGGGAGCCGTCCCCCGCCTGGGCGAGCACGTTGAAGCGCGCCAGCCGCAGGGCGCCGCAGGCGGCGAATATGAACGTGGCCAGCCAGCCGATTCTCCCGTAGGGGGCCAGTAGCCACGTGTACGTCAAGACGGCGGGCGCGATGCCGAAGGCCGTCAGGTCGCACAGCGAGTCGTATTGCAGCCCGAAGGAGCTCGTGCTCTTCGTGAGGCGGGCGACGGTGCCGTCGAGCCCGTCGAGGAAGATGGCCAGCAATATGGCCAAAGACGCCCAGGTGAAGTTTCCCTGAATCGAGGCGACTATCGCGTAAAAACCCGCGAAGAGGCTGCCCGTCGTCAGCAGGTTGGGCAGCAGGTAAATGCCCCGCTGCAGGGAACGCCTTCTGGAGCGGCGCCTTCTTCTGCGCGCGCGGCGTGCGAAGTTACTTCGCCCCCGGCGGGCTGATTGCTCGTCCAACGATGGTTTCTCCTCCACGAACGCGCTCTCCCTCCTCCACGGATACCTCGTAGCCTCCGGGGAGGTAGAGGTCGGTGCGCGAGCCGAACTGTATCAGCCCGAAGCGCTCTCCCGCCTCGAGGTCGTCGCCTTCCCTGGTCCAGCAGACGATGCGCCGGGCGAGGACGCCTGCGATTTGTACGACCCGAAAATTATCTCCCGCTTTCGTTTCGATTTCCAGGGCGTTTTGTTCGTTGACGTTCGAGGCCGCCTGCTTGTAGGCGGCCAGAAATTGCCCCTTGCGGTAATCGATGCGCGATATGCGCCCCTCCACGGGCGACCTGTTGATGTGGACGTTCAAAGGAGAGAGGAAGACGCGCACCACGCTCCCGCCCGCTTCTGTGGGGGCGACCTCCACGACCCTGCCGTCCGCGGGCGCGAGGGCGACGCCGGGCTCCTCGGGGGGAGTGCGGTGCGGATCGCGGAAAAAAAGCGCCACGGCCGCCGCCGCCGCGCACAAGGGCGCCGCCCACGCCCAGCCGCCGAAAGAGAGGGCGACCAGGCCCGCCGCCAACAGGCCCGCTACGTACCCCCACCCCTCTCTCGCGACGAGCGGTCTGCGGGAGCTGCTTTTTTCTCGCATGGCCTAGTCTTTGGCGCCCTTCAGGGTCTTGGCGCCCCGGGTGAGGGCAACCTTGCCCGTGCGGGCGATCTCCTTGACGCCGAAGGACTGGAGCAGGCTCAGGGCGGCCTGGATTTTCCCCTCATCGCCGGTTACTTCGACCGTGAGGGTATTCGTGGACATATCGACGACGCGGCCCCTGAAGATGTCCATGATCTGGAGTATCTCGGAACGTGCGGCCTTGGGGGCCGAGACCTTGATGAGAACCATCTCGCGCTCGACGCTGTCCGAATCCCCCATGTCCATCACCTTGAACGTGTCGATAAGTTTGCCGAGGTGTTTGCGGATTTGCTCGAGCACGTGGGTGTCTCCGCGCGTCACGAGGGTGATGCGGGATATGCTCGGGTCCTGCGTCACGCCCACGCACAGACTGTCGATGTTGTAGCCGCGCGCACTGAACAGGCTCGCCACCTTGGCGAGAACGCCGAATTTGTTTTCCACCAGAACCGCTATCGTGTGCGGCTGGTCCTTGCCGTTGTCGTTTGCGCCTTTGGCCATTATGAAATGGGCTCCCAATCCTCGGGCATCCCGTCGTAGGGCAGCGAGATCATTCCCGTACGCGCCATTTGCGCGATGCCGTAGCTTTCGAAGGCCTTGATCAGGGTGCGGACCCGGTGGTCGTTGCCGCTGGCTTCAAGGGTGACCGTCTCGTCGGTTACGTTGATCACCTGTGCGTCGAACGCGTTGGCGAGCTGAATGACCTCGCTCCTTTTGCCTACGGGAGCCTTGATCGTCGCGAGAACGAGCTCGCGCGTAACGGCCTGGTTGTAGGCTATCTGCTCGACGTCGCGCACGTCGTAGAGCTTGCGCAGTTGCTTGGCAATCTGGTCGAGTTCGTTTTCCTCGCCGATGGCGACGATGACGATGCGCGTTATTTTGTTGTCTTCCGTCGGCCCGGCGGCGATGCTCTCGATGTTGTATCCCCGGCGCGTGAAGAGGCCGGCCACGTGAGAGAGCACCCCCGCGTGGTTGTTGACGAGAATGGAATACACCTGTCTCATGATTTTGCTTCTCTCGACGGCGGCGTGAGTTGCATCTCGTCGTTGCCCGCGCCTGCGGGAACCATGGGCCAGACGTTCTCCTCCTGGTCGACCAGGAAGTTCAGCACCACGGGCCCGTCGTGCCCGGCGGCGGTTTCGAGCGCGTCGCGCACGTCGTTCGGGTCGTCCACGTTCATGCCCTTCACGCCGTAGCCCTGGGCGATGGCGGCGAAGTCGGGGTTCACCGGGTAGTAGGAGTGCGAGTAGCGCTTCTCGAAGAACAGCTCCTGCCACTGGCGTACCATCCCCAGATAGGCGTTGTTCAGAATGGCGACCTTCACGGGTACGTTGTAGGTCGCTGCCGTGGCGAGTTCGACGAGCGTCATCGCAAAGCTGCCGTCGCCGTCGATGAGCCAGACGTCCTTGTCGGGCCGGGCGAGGCGCGCGCCGATGGCGGCGGGCAGGCCGAAGCCCATCGTGCCGAGGCCGCCCGAGGTCACCCACGTCTTCGGTTCGTTGAAGCGGATGAACTGTGCCGCCCACATCTGGTGCTGCCCCACGCCGGTCGCGTAGATGGCGTTTCCTCCGGTGATCTCCTGAATCTGGTCGATCACGTATTGCGGTTTTATGGCGCCGTCCGCGCCGTATTGCAGGGGGTAGTCGCTCTTCCAGTTCCGGCAGGTCTCGTTCCATTCCTCGTAATCGCCGGGCTTCACGCGCCGGTTCAATTCGACCAGCACCTCGCGCACGTCGCCGAGAATCGCGATGTTCGTAGAGACGCGCTTGTCGATCTCGGCGTTGTCGATGTCCACGTGGGCGATGACGGCCTTGGGGCAGAAATTCGACACCTTGCCCGTCACCCTGTCGTCGAAGCGGGCGCCCAGGTTGATGAGCAGGTCGCATTCGCACAGGGCGAAGTTCGCGTAGGCCGTGCCGTGCATTCCCGGCATTCCGAGAAAGAGGTCGTCCGTGCCCGGAAATCCGCCCAGACCCAGCAGGGTGTTGAT
Source organism: bacterium (assembly GCA_965221655.1). Classification (GTDB taxonomy): domain Bacteria; phylum UBA8248; class UBA8248; order UBA8248; family UBA8248; genus Bin107. Next base: position 503,060 of record OZ244906.1, read on the forward strand.
GACGGGAATGCGGGCGGCTCTCGCGAATTTCGTGAGCTCCTCCGCCGCGCCCGCCTTGACGATGCCCGCACCGCCGAGGATGACGGGCCGCTCGGCGCGTTCGATGGCTTCGAGCAGCCTGTCGACGCCCTCCACGTCCAGGGGCGGGTGCTCCGCGTGCCCGGGAAGAGGGGAGGCGTCGGGGGCGTGCGGCTTGTATTCTGTCCTGGCGATTTGAATGTCCTTGGGAAAATCGATCAGCACCGGCCCGGGGCGCCCCGTCGTCGCCGCGCGAATCGCCTCGCGCGTTACGTGCTGTATTTCTCCCACGTCCTTGATGAGCCAGTTGAACTTGGTGACCGGAATGGAGCAGCCGTATATGTCGGCCTCCTGGAAGGCGTCGGTTCCGATCATGTTGGTCGCCACCTGGCCCGTGATGGCGATGAACGGCACGGAGTCCATCTGTGCGTTGGCGAGCCCCGTAACGAGGTTGGTGGCCCCGGGGCCGGACGTCGTGACGACAACGGCCACCTTGCCGCTCACGCGCGCGTAGCCGTCCGCCATGTGGGCGGCGCCCTGCTCGTGGCGGGTCAGGATGTGGGGGAACTCCGCCTTCATGAGCTCGTCGTAGAAGGGCATGATGGCGCCGCCCGGAATGCCGAACGCCATCTCGATGCCTGCGGCCTTCAGTTCTTCGATGAGTATTTGCGAGCCGTTCAACTCCACGGGGGAAACCTCCTGGCTAGTTGTCGGGCAAGGCGCTGAGCTTGCCGCTGAGAACCTTTTTCCGGCTGTCGCGCACGATCATGTCTTTCGTCGCGCCGCCTGCGGGCACCATCGGGAAAACCAACTCGTCGGGGTCGACGATCACGTCGAGAATGTAGGGTCCCGGCGTCTCGACCATCTCCTGGATGGCGGGCCGGATTTCCTCCCTGTCCACGACGCGCCGGCCGTTTGCGCCGAACGCCTCGGCGAGCTTTACGTAATCGGGCGAGGAGTCGAAGTCCACCTCGCTGAATCGCCGATCCATGAACAAGTCCTGCCACTGGCGCACCATGCCCAGCGTGGCGTTGTTGAGCAGGAACACCTTGACGGGAATGTCGTATTGCACGGCGGTGGCGATTTCCTGCATCACCATCTGGAAGCTGCCGTCTCCCGCGATGTCGATGGCCACCTTGTCGGGCCGCGCGAGCGCCGCGCCGATGGCGGCGGGAAACCCGAAACCCATCGTGCCGAGACCGCCCGAGGAAATAAACTGGCGCGGAAAAGTGAAGTTGTAGAACTGGGCTGCCCACATCTGGTGCTGCCCCACCTCGGTGGTGATAATCGCTTGCTCGCCCACCTCCTCGCTCAGGGCGGAGATGGCCTCCTGCGGCTTGATGGGCGTGCCCTCGGCGGAGTTGAACGTGAGCGGGTATTCCGTTTTGAGGTTTTCGATGCGCTTGAGCCAGAGTGGGCGTTCTTGCGGCTCGACGAGCTTGTTGATTTCGGCGAGCACCTGGCGGGCGTCGCCGACGACGGGGATGTCCGCCGTCTTGTTCTTGCCGATGGCCGTGGGGTCGATGTCGATGTGGATGATTTTCGCCCGCGTGGCGAATTCTGACACTTTCCCCGTAACGCGGTCGTCAAAGCGCGCGCCGACGGCGATGAGTAGGTCGCACTCCATGGTCGTGTAGTTGGCGTAGGCCGTGCCGTGCATCCCGAGCATGCCGAGCGAAAGATCGTGCGCACTTGGGAAGGCGCCCGCACCCAGAAGGGTGTAGGTAACCGGAATCTGGGCCGTTTCGGCGAGTTTGAGGATTTCGGCGTGTGCTTCGGCGTGGATGGCCCCGCCGCCCACGTAGAGCAGGGGCTGCTTGGACTCCTTGATGGCCTCGGCCACGCGCTTGATTTGCCGGGGATGGCCTTTGGTCGTGGGCTTGTAGCCGCGCAACTCCACCTTGTCGGGAATTTCGTAGGTTCCCTCGCCGAGGAGGACGTCCTTGGGAAGGTCGACGAGGACGGGCCCCGGCCTTCCCGTGCGCGCGATGTAGAAGGCTTCCTGAATCGTGGGCGCGAGGTCGTCGGTGCTCTTCACCAGGTAGTTGTGCTTGGTAATGGTGCGCGTCATGCCGACGATGTCGGCTTCCTGAAAGGCGTCGTTGCCCACCATCGAGGTGGCGACCTGCCCGGTGAGGCACACGATGGGAATGGAGTCCATGTAGGCGTCCGTAATGCCCGTGATGAGGTTCGTGGCACCCGGTCCCGATGTGGTGAGGCACACGCCGACCTCGCCGCTCGCGCGGGCGTAGCCCTCGGCCATGTGCGCGGCGCACTGCTCGTGGCGGATGAGCAGGTGCTTGATCTGGCTTCTTTCCAGGAACAGGTCCAGAAGCGTCAGGAGTATCGCTCCCGGGTGGCCGAAGACGTACTTTACGCCCTCGCGCTCGAGGCTGCGGTAGATGATCTCCGCACCGGAGATTTTCTTCTGTTTCAGCTTGATGGGTTGTTCTGCGCTTTGGCTTTTTGTCTTGGTGGCCACGGCCATTCCCTCTCGGCGGGTCGGGACTTTGCTTCCCGAGCCGGCGGTGAAGTCGATCCGAAAAAACGACGCCTCTGCGGCGTCAGGAACAAATCAGGGGACGGCGCACGAGGGCGCACCGCCCCCCGCCTACGCCAGACTCCTTATTCCACAACGTTCTTTTCGGATCCATCATGGCCGTCTTTCATGTCCTTCTTCGGGGCATCAACGACTTCTACAGGCATCGAGAAACGCGGGGTGGATACTCCACCACGGCGTTCCGGATGCGCGACGGACGATATTAGCGCACGTTCTGCGTTTTCGGTCAAGTGTGAAAGCACAAAACTTTTGCGCTGGGGTTCGGGCGCATCACAGCCGGGTGGAGCTCTGGATTCTCAGCCGCGCTCTATGGTCTCCATCTGCGTTTTGATCGCTAGTTTTTCTTTCTTGAGCAGCTTGATTTGCTGCTGCTCTTCGGGAGACGGGAATCGAATCTTCTCGAGCGCGATGATTTTTTCATCCAAAATGGCGTGCTCTTTTCTCAAGTCTGTGAGTGCGTCTTCCATTTTTTCGCTGGTTTCCAATGAAAATATCCTCCTCGTCAGCCATGGCGGCACTTGGGGGATTTCGCCGGTCCATGTGATGCGGTTGTGGACAATTTTTCAATCTACGGGATATGCAAGCGGCGATCAACCCCGCGGGTCGCCCCATTTGGTTTGCGCCTGCGGTTTTCTGCAATAGTTCAGCGCCAGGTCGGCCCCGGCGGATGGTGTTCCGCGCATCAGCGCTGCGTGGGTAAGCCACGCCGTCGCGGCGGCGGAGGAGTCGATTTCGCGGTGCGCAGGCGCGCTGCGCGAGGCGGTGAGGGTTTCGGGAAGCTCTTCTTTTTTCCCCGCAAGCAGCGTGCAGCCGCCATCGGGCGGGCTAAGGGCGTCGCGCGCGATGGTTTGGTCCCGGGTCGCGCGCACGAGAGTGCTTTCCCGGGGCGACGCCGCGTCTTGCGATACCCGAAACAGGGCGGTGAACAGTTCTCCGTATCTGGCGTCGCGGTAGGGAAGAACGTAGGCCGGCGGATTCCGGCCCGCCTGCGTTTCCTCGAGCAGGGCCGCCGTCGCCATGACCTCCAGGGACGAAAAGCCGTAGAGCGGACGCCTTAGACCCAGTGCGATTCCCTTGGCACAGGAGAGTCCGACCCGAAGCCCGGTGAACGTTCCCGGGCCGATTGCCACCCCGATGGCGCGAATCATGTCCGCCTCGACGCCTTGCGTGCGGAGGAGCTCCTGCACCTGCGGGAGCAGCGTTCTGGAGATGCGGATTTCGTCGGAGAGGAGCACCTCCCCGGCCTCCCCGGTCGAGCGGAGCAGCGCACACTCTCCTCCCGGCCTCGAGGTGTCAAAAGCCAGAACGCAGGAGGTTTGGGATGTGGGGAGCTCGGGCTGGTTCATCCGCTTGCGTGGACCTCACGTGTTTTGGGAGAGATAAAACGAAAGATGCTCCAGTTCGCTGCCCAGGTCCACGTTTTTTACCTTAACGTGGTGCGGCATGTGAATCTGGGTGGGAGCGAAGTTCAGTATGCCCGTAATGCCCGCGTTCACGAGCGAGGTTCCCACGTTTTGCGCGCTTTCGCTCGGCACGGCGACGATGCCGATTTTGATGTCTCTTTCCCGCACGACTTTGTGCAAATCCGACATCGGCAACACGGGGAGCGAACCGATGCGGTGCGCGGGTATTTTTTCGGGGAACTTGTCGAAGACCGCGTCAATCTCGAAGCCATGCGCGAGAAAGCCCTTGTAGGCCAGCAGGGCCGACCCCAGGTTTCCCGCCCCGACGAGCACGACCTTCCACGTTTGCGTCACGCCCAGGATTTTCTTGAGGTTGTAGCGCAACTCCTTGATGTAGTAGCCCTTGCCGCGAACGCCGAATTCTCCGAAATAGGCGAGGTCCTTCCTGATTTGCGCGGGGTTGAACCCGCACTGCCGCGCCAGCTCTGCGGAGGCGATGACTTCCACCCCCCTGTTTTGGGTCTGCTCCAGGATGCGGGCGTAGGTGGACAACCGGTTGACGGTCGCATCGGGAATTTTCGCCTTCTCCCACATCGCCTCTCCGCCCATGTGCAACCATTGGGCTGCGCCCCGGGCGTGCGCAGCCCCCGCATACGGATTTCCGATTCTATGGGTTTTCGTGCCGGGGGCAAGCAGGGTTCGGGTTTCGCCGATGCACAGGCGCGGCGTACGCCGCTCGGAGCAAACGTTCCCCACAGCGACGCGCAAAAAGGGGGAGCCTCTGCGGCCCCCCCTTTTGCGAAACGCGGTCTCGTCTAGCCGAGGATGATGATCAGGCAGATCACGAACGTGTAGATGACGAGCGACTCGATGAGGGCGAGACCGATGATCATCGACACGCGCAGGTCACCGCCCGCTCCCGGGTTGCGCGCCGTGCCGTCCAGCGCACTCGCAATGCTGCGGCTCTGGGCGAAGGCGCCCGCGGCGGCGGCGATGGCCAGGGCGAAGGAGGAGGAAATCATTCTCCATTTCATCACATCGCCGCTTCCGGCGGCGCCGGCGGTGGCGGCGAACGCTTCCGTGGCCATGGCTGCGAGGCTGGCAAAGGTGAATCCGAGCATCCCCAAACGTTTCATGCCTTACATCTCCTTGTTGAAGTGATTCGTGTGTGAACCGTTAGCGTTAATGCGCGTGGGCGGTTTCGTGGCCATGCGCATCGTCGTGGTCATGATCTTCGAGAGACCCGGCGATGTATATCATGGTCAGAAGGGTGAAAACAAAGGCTTGGATGAAACTTCCGAAAATCACGAACATTTGCATCGCCCACGGAACGGGCAGAAATATTTGCAGGCACAGCAGCATCAGGACGCCGAGCACCAGTTCCTCGCCCGTGATGTTCCCGAAAAGGCGCAGGGTGAGCGAGAGGGGGCGACTGAGGTGCGAGATGATTTCGATGGGAATCATCAGCGGCGCCAGCCAGATGATCGGTCCCGTAAAATGCTTGAGATACGCCACCCCGCTGCGCTTGAGCCCGACGTAGTGCGTGGCGAAGAACACGGTGAGGGCGCAGCCCACGTTGGTGTTCAGGTTGCTCGTGGGCGCCATGAAGCCGGGCAGGATGCCGATGACGTTGCACAAAAAGATGTAGGTGCCCAAGGTGAACACGAGGGGGAAGAAGGGCCTTCCCTCTTTGCCGAGGGGGCCTTCCATGAAGGCCGAGAAGGCGTCGAAAATCGCCTCGAACACGTTTTGCCCGCCTACGGGTATCTTTTGCAGCGTCTTGGTGACGAGCAGGGAGCTGACGATGAGGAACGCCATCACCAGCCAGCTGTAGACGATGTTCGGGTAGGCGGAGAGCCCCGGAATGAGGTCGAAATACAGAAACGGATGAAATTTTTCCATGGGTTACGCTCTTGTCGATCCTTGTGTTCGCAGGGCTTTCATCGCCCCGTGCACGAATATGGCCAATGGCGGAATGGTCAGTCCTATCACCACGCTCACAACGGGCAACTCCATCCAGCCTATCGCGAGCGCCACGATTCCCATCAGGCTGATGAAACGCAAACCATACAGAAGGTGGTGCCACCACCGGGGGCGGTGCACTTCTTTCCGGAACAAGCGGGCGAAGTATACATCCATCCACCGAAAACTTCCAAGGGCGCACGCCCCGCCCGTCGCTATCCCGATGGCCGCAGGAATTCCCCCCAGAATCAGGCTCCCCGAGGCCGCAATCGCGAGAATCAGCCAGCCGGCGTGCTCGATGCTTCTCAGGGCGCGTGCCGGCGCGTCTTGGTTTCGCACTTAACGAACGCCTCTGATGAGTTCGATGAAAGCAGAAACGAAACCCAAAAACAACCCGACCACCATGGCCCACGGATAGCAGTCGAAGTAATAATCGATGACGTAGCCGATGCCGCCGCCCACGAGCGGGGCGGTTACGAAATTCCACCCCAGCGTCGCCAGGTGCACGTTTCGCACGCCCTTGCGAATCTTGCGGTTTCGCGCGTCCCTCGCGTTCTCGTCTTGCGAGTCGCCGTCCGTTTGCGGAGAGGGCGCGGGGGACATGTCCGTCTTCCTTCCCGGGCGCGGAATGTGCAACGGAATCGCACGCGGCGGAAACTACCAACACGGCCCCCCGGTGTCAAGGGAGCGGAGGAGGGTGGCGATCAGAAGAGTGTTAAGTCAAGATTACATGCCCATGCTCACGAAGCTATCCTGGCCTGAATAAAGTCAACCCCTCTATAAACATGGAGATTCCAACGCGATGAATCCTGCATTCAGGAAGATGGTTGAAGAGTTGGAGCGATCACACAAAAAACTTTTAGCGATGAAGCCGATAGGGGATCGTTATGAAAGACGTCCCGGGAATGAGGAATCGGGAGTCTATCTTTTTACGGAAAGAGGAAAACACCTTTACGTTGGGCGAACCAAGAACATCCGTGAACGATATACCGGGCATATATGGGCTAGCAAAAAGGCCACTTTTGCTTTCATACTGGCACGAAAACAGACAGGGCAAACCAAGGCAAGTTACCGAGCAGACTCCAAATCCCGAACGGAATTGATGAAAAACCCGGATTTCAAAGAAGCATTTGACTGTGCAAGAGCACGCATCAAAAAAATGGATTTCCGGTATGTCGAAGAACCGGACCCCACCAAGCAAGCGCTCTTGGAGATATACTGTGCTGTGGCTTTGAAGACGCGCTACAACAATTTCAAAACGCATTAAGGAGCAGTAAGCGGCATTGCCAAAATGGCGCGCGCCGCTCCGTGCCCTGCCGGGGGTCTATGCCGGTTCCTGCCCCACGGGGCGGGCGAGTGCGGGCTCCACCTTCCGGGTCCGCTTTCTGCCGGAGGGGTAGGCGAGCACGAAGAGCAGCGAGGCGACGCCCGTCAGGAAACTGAAAAGAATGGAGAGCGTGTAGTCGCCCGTCAGGTCGTGGAGCAGCCCGCCCATGAAGCCGCCCGTCGCCATGCCCGAACTCGCCCCGGTGATGAAGGTGCCGAACAGGATGCCCACCCTCTTCGGGCCGTAGTATTCGCGCGTTACGACGGGATACATCGTCCCGTGGCCCCCGAGGCCGACGCCCACCATGAGGGCGATGGCGTAGAAGGCGAGGGGGGAATCTATCCACCACAGCAGGGGAACGGGTGCGGTTTGCGTGAGCAGCGTGGTGAACAGCGCGCGCTTCGCGCCAATGCGATCCGCCAGCAGACCCAGGCTGATGCGCCCGATGAGCGTCCCCAGACCCAAAATGCCGACCAGACCGGCCGCCTGCACCCGGGGTACGCCCGCCTCGATGGCGATGGGCACCAGATGCACGATGAGCACCGAGTGGCACATGCAGTCGGTGGTGTGGCTGGAGATGATCATCCAAAAAGGTCTGCGCCTCAGAATTTCGCGCATTCCCATGGAGGCTTCGGGGAGTATCTGGGTCGATTCCTCGGGTGCTTCCTGCGTGGCTTTGGGGCGGTTGCCGACGCTCTCGCGTTGCCGTGCGGGGCGCAGGGCCAGTGCCGCGGGTATGGAGACGCACATGAAGAGAACGCCCAGCAGCACGTAGGCCATCCGCCATCCGTGGACGTTCACGAAGTAGCCCGTGAGCGGTGCGAGTGCGAGGATGCCGACGCCCGCCCCCGAACCCGCAAGCCCCGTGGCGAGTCCCCTGTTTCGGGTCATGTTCCGCTGGATGAAGGCTTGCACGGGCGTTGCGATGGCCGCGCGGCCCAGACCCGCCATCACGCCCGCGAACAGAAAGTATTGCCACAGGTTATTGATGAAGAACGAGAGAAACAGCGCGCTACCCGCAACGAGGAGGCCGACGAGCAGCACGGGCCGCGTGCCGAATTTGTCCGACAGCCCGCCTGCGATCATCGAGGAGAACGCTATCATGGACATGTTGATGGAATACGCCGCCGAGGCCGTCGAGCGATTCCAGGCGAACTCGTCTATCAGAGGGTTCAGAAAGATGCCGAAGAGAAAATTGAGCCCGGAGAAGAGCCCGAGCAGCACGAAGGCGGAAACGATGAAGAGCCACTGTCTCGGGGTAAAGAGCTTCGGTTCGCGTTCCAAATGGTCGTTCCTAATGAGCGGGGGCGTTGGTTGTGCATGGTTCGATGCCCGCATCCTAGGATAGGGTGTGCGCACACTGCAAGCAGGCGGGGGCGTTGCGTGTGCAAGGCGTTTTTCGCCGCATTCGTGCGCCCAGGCGCAAAGCCGGGCGGGCGCCCGCGTTTCATCCGCACTTTTTACACACTCGGTTGCTCTCGATGCCCGCTATCGTGTAAGCAGTTCTCTTTGCGGCCCCCGGCGTAATCGTTTACGGGGAGCGGCGTGGATTGCTTGAGAGGGAACGCCGGAATGGCGAAGCGCGGTGCGAAGTCCAACGCGGGAAACGTCAAAAAACCCTGGGGCGGCAGGTTCCGGGGGGGGACAGATGCGCGGGTGGAGGCCTTCACCGAGAGCGTTTCGTTCGATTGGCGCCTGGCGCCCCATGACGTCCTCGCCTCCATCGCGCACGCGGAGATGCTGGGGGCGCAGGGAATCATCACGAAAGGGGACGCGCGCAAAATCATCGCCGGCCTCAAGGCAATTCTGCGCGAGGTGGAGGCGAATGAATTCATTTTCCGCCCCGAGCTCGAAGACGTGCACATGAACGTCGAGGCGGCGCTCATCGAGCGCATCGGCCCCGTCGGCGGCAGGCTGCATACGGCGCGCAGCCGCAACGATCAGGTCGCCACGTCGCTTCGGTTGTGGCTCAGAAGCCGGATCGACGAAGTGCGTGAGGCTCTCTCCGTGCTCAGGCGCGCCTTGCTCGCGCAGGCGCAGGCGCACGTCGAGACAGTGATGCCGGGCTACACGCACTTACAGCGCGCCCAGCCCGTATCGCTCGCGCACCACCTGCTCGCGTATTGCCAGATGCTGCGACGCGACGATGAACGCCTCGGCGAGGTGCGCGCCCGCGTCGACGTGCTGCCCCTGGGGGCGGGCGCCCTTGCGGGCACGAGTCACCCGATAGACAGAAAAATGGTGGCGCAAAAGCTCGGGTTCGCCTCCGTGGCGGAGAACAGCATGGACGCGGTGAGCGATAGGGACTTCGCCCTGGAGTTCACCTCGGCAGCCGCCATTGCGATGGTCCACCTGAGCAGGCTGTGCGAGGAGGTCGTCGTTTGGGCGAGCGGGGAGTTTGGCTTCGTCGAACTCTCAGACGCCTTCGCTACGGGCAGTTCCCTGATGCCGCAGAAGAAAAACCCGGACGTGGCCGAGATCGTCCGGGGCAAGAGCGCGCGCGTGTTCGGCGACGCCCTCGCCCTGCTCACCCTGATGAAGGGGCTGCCGCTCACCTACAACCGCGACATGCAGGAGGACAAGGAATCGCTCTTCGACGCGGCCGACACGCTGCTGGCCTGTCTGGAGGTGGTGGCTCCCATGGTCGAGTCCATGCAGTTTGACGCGCCGAGGATGGCGCAGGCCGCAGAGGGTGGTTATATGACGGCGACGGACCTGGCTGACGCCATGGTGCGGCGGGGCGTTCCCTTTAGAGAGGCGCACGAGGCGGCGGGGCGCGCGGTCAGGGCAGCGGTCGAGAAGGGGGTGGCGCTGGGCGCGCTGAGCGCCGCGGACCTGGAGCGAGCCGATGCCCGTCTGCATGAAGACGATTTGGCGGCAACGCATCTCGGTAGCGCCTTGCGTGCGCGGAGCAGCGTGGGCGGTGCTTCGAGAAGGAGCGTCATGGCCCAGATACGGGCGGAAAAAAAGCGTTTGGGGGTATAAGATGGCGAAGAAGATTATGCTCGCGGGCTTTCTGGTCGTTGCGGTGGCGTACATAGTGGTCGGTTGCGGGGTAAAGGGTCCGCCCCAGCCGCCGAAAATTCCGGCTGCACAGGGTTCGTGATACGATTTCCCCCCACGGATAACCGGTAAAGGGAGTTGGGATAATGCATCACTTCGCATACAGAGACGGCGAACTCTATGCCGAGGACGTCGCGCTGACGCGGCTCGCGCAAGAGGTGGGAACGCCTTTCTACGTCTACAGCCACGAGACGCTCACGCGCCATTTCCGCGTTTTCGCAGAGGCGTTCTCCTCGGTTTCGCACCTCATCTGCTTCGCCATGAAGAGCAACTCGAACCTGGCGATTCTGCGGCTGTTCGGCGCGATGGGGGGAGGGCTGGACATCGTTTCGGGCGGAGAGTTGTTCCGCGCCGTCAAGGCGGGTATGCCCGCCGAGCGCATCGTGTTCGCGGGCGTAGGCAAATCCGACGAGGAGATCGCCTTCGCCCTCGAGCAGGGCGTGTTGCTCTTCAACGTGGAGAGCGAAGAGGAGTTGGTGAACGTCGGGGCGGTGGCGAGCCGCATGGGCAAGAGCGCGCGCGTTGCGATTCGCGTGAACCCCGACGTCGACCCCCAGACGCACCCCTACATCGCCACCGGGCTCAAGAAGAGCAAGTTCGGCATCGACATCAATCGGGCGCGGGAGCAGTACCGCAGGGCCGCAAGCCTCAGCGGCGTCGAACCCGCCGGCGTGCACTGCCACATCGGCAGCCAGATAACGTCGAGTGCTCCTTTCGCCGACGCCGTGGAAATCGTCGCGCGCCTGGTGGGCGGGCTGCGCGAGGACGGCCACGACATCCGCTATCTGAACCTGGGCGGCGGCCTGGGCATCACCTACCACGACGAGGCGCCGCCCCTGCCCGGGGACTACGCGGCGGCCATATTGCCGAAGCTCGAAGATTTGGGGTGCACGCTCATCTTCGAGCCGGGCCGCGTCATCACGGGCAATGCGGGCATCCTCGTCACGCGGGTGTTGTACGAGAAGAAAAACCCCGACAAGCGCTTCGTCATAGTCGACGCAGGGATGAACGACCTCATCCGCCCCAGCCTCTACCAGGCCTTTCAGGACGTGTGGCCGCTCGAGGAGGCGGTGCGGGAGCGGGGGCGCTGCCTCACGGACCTGGTCGGCCCGATATGCGAGAGTGGCGACTATCTGGCGAAAGACCGCGATTTGCCAGAACTCCACAGGGACGACCTGGTGGCCGTCATGAGCTCGGGAGCGTACGGCTTCACGATGGCCTCGAACTACAACTCGCGGCCCCGGCCCCCCGAGGTTCTGGTGCGCGGGGACGAGTATCATATAATCAGGGAGCGCGAGACCTACGACGATCTCGTGCGCGGCGAGCACATTCCGGCGTTTATCGAAGAGAGGCCGATTTCTTGAACCGGATATCATTCACCAAACTCAGCGGAAGCGGCAACGACTTCATATTCATCGACAACAGGGGTCTGGATTACCAGGCCGACGCGATGATCGGCTTCGTCCAAAAAGTCTGCCGCAGGGGCCAGTCCGTCGGTGCGGACGGGCTGATGTTCATCGAGCCGAGCGATCGGGCCGATTTCAAATGGCGATTCTTCAACGCCGACGGCTCCGAGGCCGAGATGTGCGGGAACGGCGGGCGTTGCGCCGCACGCTTCGCCCGGGAGTTGGGCATCGCCACGGACGCGGTGTCCTTCGAGACCATCGCGGGCGTCATCGACGCGACGATGAGCGATTCGCGCGTGAAGCTGCGGATGACCCAACCCTTCGACTATCGCCCGGGGGTCGCGCTCGACGTGAACGCAAAGAGGGTGGTCGTCGATCACCTCAATACCGGCGTTCCCCATTCGGTCGATTTCGTCGAGGACGCCGAGGCGGTGGACGTGGTGGCTGATGGCCGGGCGATTCGCACCCACGACGCCTTTGCGCCTGCGGGTGCAAACGCGAATTTCGTCCAGCCGGGCGGGGAGGGTTCCCTCATCCTGAGAACCTACGAGCGCGGTGTCGAGAACGAAACTCTCGCCTGCGGTACGGGGGCGGTGGCCGCGGCGATTCTCGCCGCCGCGCGCGGACTTGTCGAACCCCCCGTGGACGTGCGGGTGCGCAGCGGAGAGGTGCTGAAAATCTATTTCGAGGGTGCGGGTGCTGACGTGCGCGACGTCTACATGGAAGGGGAGACCCGCCTCGTCTACCAGGGAGAAATGACGGAAGAAGCTCTGCTCTGATTCCGCGTCGGGGTGGCGAATTCAGCCGCGCTCATCGGGTGGGTTCGTAAGGTCGTCTCGCGGAACGTTTCTCGGGGCGGCGCACGCTAGTGCCGAAGCCGCGGGAATCGCGCGGGGCAGGGCAGGGTCGATTACGTCACAGCCCGCGTATACCAGAATCCACATGGTCGGCTTCTCTCGCGACGTGCCGGACGCCCGCAGCGCGGTTCTCTGCGCCACGGGCGTCCGAAGAGGTACGTCTAGTAGGTCTGGGAGCGGCCTCTCATGCCGCGTCCTTCTCCCGTGCCTGGTCCTTCTCTCATGCCTCGTCCTTCTCTTACCGGCGGGCCAAACCGGCCGTGGCCCCGCCCACCGCACGAGCGGGCGAACTTCTTGAGTTCTTTCTGCTGCGCGTCGCTCAGCACGGCCTTGCCCTCCTGGATCGCCTTGAGGCGTGCGATTCGCAGGTTCAGGCCCTTCTCCGCGTTCGCGCGCATTTTCTGCTCCAAGTCGGCGAAGTCGATTGTATCGGCCTCGAGCGCGCGGCGGATGTCGAGCCGGGTGGTTTTCATGTCCGCCCTGTCCTTGATCGATTTCTTGGTAAATGCGTCGCGGATGTCCTTGAGGCTTTTCACCTGTGCGTCGCTCAGCTCGAGTTCCTCACCGTTGGCCAGCGCAATGGAAACCAGCGGGCACGACGCCATGGGACGCGCGTGCGCTTTGCGAGCACCTCTGCGGAAGCCGCCGAAATCGGCTCTTTCCATCATCTTTTCGACGATCTGCGGAAAACCGGGCATCACCTCTCCGGGAGATTCGTTCTGGGCGGCCAGCGGCGCACTGGCGAGGCCGAGGGTGAGTACGCTGGCGGCTGTCCACAGGGTAAGGCGTTTGCGCTGTTTCATGTTCGTGCTCCTCCGTGATGGTGTTCGTGGTGCGCTCGGGCGGCGTCCGCTCGACGGACTCACTGGTTGCTGCGCGCCCCGGCGGGATCGCCCGGGCGGGGCGACTTGTGTTTTCTCCATTTTCCGGCGCGTTTTTTCCTGAGTTTCTCGACCATGCTGTCGAAGGATTTCTGCTGGTCAGCGTCGAGGAAAGAACGCACGTCCTGGCGTATTTCCTGCATGATGGAATTGATGCGGGGCCGCATGCGGCTGCGGATGTCGCGGATGCGCTCGTAGTGGCGCTCGAGCACGCGATTCACGCCCGCGCGTTGTGCGGGGTTGAGGTTGAGGTCGCGCTCGAGCCTGTTCATGAAGCGCTGCGGGCGTTTGGTGCGGCGGACGCGCATCTCGCGCCGGGAGAAGGCTTCCCGCTCTTTGAGATACTTGTATTCCGCGTGCTTGCGTCCACCGAGGTAGCCCGTGCCCGCGCCCGCGGCGAATACGACGAGAAGCGCCGCCGTCGCCTTCATGAACTCTTTCGTGAACCAGGTTTTCATCGTCTCTGCCTTCAGTGTTAACGCTCCGAGGAGTCGTAGGCGACGTATCGGAGCAGGTCCTGGCCCGTTTGGGCCTCGAGTCCGTTGCCGATTGCCTGCATGGCGTTCTCCATGCCGACCATCAAATTCAGCGGATTACGCGCTTCCCATGCGGCAACCTCGATATTGGTGATGTTGGTTCGCCGCTCGGCGCCCGGGCTCCAGAACATGCCCGCCGCGAGGAGGAACACCCCCAGGGCGGCCACGGCGAGCCTCGGGCCGGTCGTGGCCAGCGAGGCGACGAAAGAGAGCAAGTCGGGTGGCGCCGCCTCATGGGCTGCGAGCTGGGGGCGCAGCTTCTCCCACAGCTTCTCGTCGGGTGCCGGCACTTCTTCGCGCGCGGCCTCGAACAGGGCGCGGAACTCGGCAATCGCCTCGTCTTCGGGCCGCGCGGCGTCCCACTCCCCGGCGTTTCGCCGGTTATCGAAAACGTCTTTCCACCAGGACATCACTTCTTCCCCCGGGCGTTTTGCGCCAGCCCCAGAAGGCCTCTGCGCGCGCGGTTCAGCCGCGAGCGCACCGTGCCGGGCCTGATATCGAGTACCTCGCCGATTTCCTCGTAGCTCATTCCCTCGAGCTCACGCATCACCAGAATGCGGCGATGCTTTTCGGACAATTGCGACAAGAGCCCCTGCAACTCCTCGCCGGCGCGTTTTTCGCTCTCCTGCCTGCGTTTCTCGCTTCCTTCGGGCTCTTCGGCGGGTACCTCGGCGGCGATTTGTTCTTCTATGAATTCCGCGGCCAACGGCGGGTTGCGTCTCAGATAGTCGCGGCAATGGTTGACGGCGATGCGGTAGACCCAGGTCGAAAACCTGGCGTCTCCCCGAAACTTGGGGAGTGCGACGTAGGCTTTGAGAAATACCTCCTGGACGACGTCGTCGGTCTCCTCCCTGCGTTCGCCGAGCATACCCCACACGAGGCGCTGGATTTTGCCCGCGTTTTGGCGAACCAGGGGCTCGAAGGCGTCTTTGTCCCCGTTCTGGCAACGTTTGAGCCAGTAAGACTCTTCGCGTTCTTCGGGCGGGACTTCCAAAAGTCCGAATCCCCATACCTGCATTGCGAGAGCGACCATTCGTATTGCCTTGTATTATAGAATAGACCAATGGGCCGGGGGCGGGTATTGTCGCCGCCCTCTCCGCACTACTGCCCGTTATGACGCGGGGAGGTTCCCAGCCTGGGCCAAAACACGTATAATGGGCTTTACAATCAATGGTTTGTTCATTTCAGAGGGAAGGGATGCCCGTGTCGATACGAATCGTCGTAGCCGGAGCCGGAGGAAGAATGGGAGGCCGCATTATCCACCAAATCGCCTCCTCGGAAGATTTCTCCCTCTCGGGTGCGCTCGAACGCGAGGGATTCGAGGCGCTGGGCGTGGACGCGGGCACGCACGCAGGCGTCGGGGAGTTGGGCGTCGCCCTCACTTGCGATGCGTCCTCGCTGCGCGGCGACGTGTTGATCTCCTTTGCCGTTCCGGAGGCGAGCGTAGCCCACGTGCGGTTGGCGGCCGAAAAAGGGATGGCGGCCGTCGTCGGCACCACGGGCTTCAGCGACGCGCAGCGCGAGGAAATCGCGGGCTTGGGCGGGGGGATCGCCTGCGTCGTTGCTCCCAACATGAGCGTGGGCGTGAACGTCGTTTTTCGCTTGATAGAAGAAGCCGCCAAGCTCCTCGGTGCGGACTACGACGTCGAGGTCATGGAGATACACCACAACCAGAAGGTGGATGCTCCCTCGGGAACGGCGGTGCGCATGGGGGAGATTCTCGCTCGGGCGGGGGGAGTGCGATACCCCGAAGACGCGGTTTTCCACCGCGAGGGACACACCGGCAAGCGCACGGTTGCATCCATCGGTATGCAGACGCTGCGCGGCGGCGACGTGCCGGGCGAGCACACGGCGTATTTCTTCGGGATGGGCGAACGGGTGGAAATTACGCACAGGGCGGGGAGCCGGGATAATTTCGCTGCGGGTGCGATGCGCGCAGTGCGGTGGGTGGCCGACAAACCCCCCGGCATATACGGAATGGCGGAAGTGCTGGGGCTTTAGGGATCTTCATATTGACGTTTCAGAAGGCGGTGCGGGAGGTGTATGCATGGCGCGGGAAATCGAAGCGGTTGGTATCGAATACGTGAAGGCCGAGGACGGAAGAACGCTGGCCATGGTCATCAGGAACGATTTTGACGACTACGCGGCCTTTCCTCCTTATCTGGATTCAGAGGCGGAGCGCGCGCACCTGGCGGAGGCCTACTCCGGTGCCGACCCCGAAACCGAGAGAAGAACGAAGGCCCACATGACGCCCGACGAAAACCCGCTGCAAATCGTCATGCTGAACAGAAACCCGGGCGCGGTGGTGAACCCCCACTACCACGAGGTGACCGAGCGTCCCCACAACACGACGCGCCATCAAATCATGATGTGTCGCTCGGGCAGGATGCGCATCGGCGTGTACGCGAAAGAGGGCGATCACGCCGCCGACGTGGATTTGGCTCCCGGCGACCTGATACTCATGTACGAGGGGCACCGCATCGAATTTCTGGAGAAGGGCACCAGGGCGATAGAGATAAAGGAAGGTCCCTTCCCCGAGACCGACGAGGCGGACAAAGTCGATTTCTAGGCCGTTGGCTTTTGCCGCCTCGTGAGCGCGTTTTCGGGGTCTAGGCGCCCGACTTGGTGAGGCCGATGCGTTCGGCGAGCTTCTTCGCCGCCTCCTGGTAGGCTTGCTGCAATTCGGGAGTCGGCGCAACCGGGTTGTGATACCGGCCCAGGAAGCGATTCTCCTTGCTCCACAACTCTCGCACCTGAAGGATGGAGTCGACCGTTCCGTCGCTCTTGTCGTCGACGAACATATGATAGTAGCGGCTGTACTGGTTCGAGACGTTGGAGAAGAACTGCTCGTCCTCGTGGTAGATCTTCTGGATCGGGTTGGTGGGCGCCTGGAGGCGCAGTGTGCGCCCTCCGAGTATCGAATCCGACACCAGCAGTGTGTACTTCTGGCCCTCTATCGTCTTTTTAACGGTGTAGACGCTGCCGGAAAGCGTAGGTTTGCTGCTCCCCAGGGCGAAAGAACTTAACTTTCCGTAGATGCTGGTGTTGACGGTCTTGGAGAAGTTGTTCGAAATGCCGTAGACCATCACCAGTATCACTGCGGCGGCCAGCAATACGAGGGTGGGAGATTTCCGCATACTGCTCCCCTCCTCGCCCTTGCCGCGGTTGGCAGCCACGTCCTCTCTCATTTCAGAGAGCTGTTTGTACATCTCCTCTTCAGAGAGTTCCAGGGGTTCGGGCAGGGGTTCGGGCTCGGGCTCCGCCTTCTTGGCAGGTGCGGCTGCGGCGGGTGCTCCCCCGGCCGCGGCGGGTGCGGCAGCCGCGTTCGCAAAGAAATCCGCGTTGATTTGCGTGTATTGGCTCCACTGCGAAGGGAGGTCGCCTTCCGCAAAAATGGCGTCCACCGGGCAGGCCGGCACGCAGGCCGCGCAATCTATGCACTCGACGGGGTCGATATACAGCATCGGGCTCGAGCCGTCGCCCGCCTCATGGATGCAGTCCACCGGGCATACGTCCACGCATGCGGTATCTTTGGTGCCGATACATGGCTCGGCGATGACGTGGGTCATCGAAACGCGCTCCTCAGCAGAATTCGGGCAGTGCGGTCTCGTGCCTCGCAGGGGCACTTTTTGGCGAGATGAATGTTAGCATTCTTCTCTCATGAAATACAAGGCGCGCGCCGAACCTGCGCACGTTCCACATCGCCGGGCGGCGAAGGCGGAACCGGGCGTTTTGCAAACTCCCCCCTCGCCCGAAACACGTTTCTGCGAGACGGGTTTCGGATAGTGCGGCGTCTGCGGAAACCTTGCCGCATCCCCGGAGGCGTGCTAGATTTCCTCCTCGGTCCGGCGCGGAGGGGTTTGCCGGGCGGGCCGGGAGACGAAAAACGTACAGGTTACCGAAACAATTGCGGATTACCGGCAATCTCCATTCCCGTTCATCATCACTCTTGAGGAAATTTCATGGCGTCCATCCACATCGAACGCGCGCGTCGCCTGAAGCGCCTACCTCCTTATCTGTTTGCGGAAATCGACAGGATGAAGCAGGAAGTCGCCGATTCCGGCATGGATATCATCAGCCTGGGCATAGGCGATCCGGATCTGCCGACTCCGGACCACATCATCGAGGAACTCGACTTGGCCGCGCGCAAGCCCTCGAACCACCAGTATCCCTCCTACGAGGGGATGCCCGCCTACCGGAAGGCTTGCGCCGACTGGTATGGGTCGCGCTTCGGGGTGTCGCTCGACCCGGCCACCGAGGTGATCTCCCTCATCGGCTCGAAGGAGGGCATCGCCCACATGCCCCTGGCGTTCGTGGACCCGGGCGATTTCGTGCTCGTTCCCGACCCGGCATATCCCGTCTACGAAATCGGCACGTATTTCGCGGACGGGCAGGTGCATTTTATGCCGCTCACCGCGGACAACGGCTTTTTGCCGGACTTGGGCGCGATTCCATCGGACGTGGCGAAAAGCGCCAAGCTCCTGTTCGTCAACTATCCGAACAACCCCACCGCCGCCTGCGCGGAAGTCGCCTTCTATGACGAGCTCGTGGAATTCGCCCGCTCCTACGACGTCATCGTGTGCAGCGACAACGCGTATTCGGAGATGTATTTCGACGGCTACGAACCTATAAGTTTCTTAAACGCCGCAGGCGCCAAGGACGTGGGGGTCGAACTCCACTCTTGCTCGAAGACCTACAACATGACGGGCTGGCGCATCGCGTGCGCGGTGGGCAATGCGGACGTTATCGCCGGTTTGGGAGCCGTCAAGACGAACGTGGACTCGGGCGTGTTCGGCGCGGTGCAGGAGGCGGGCATCAAGGCGATGGGCGCCGACCAGGGTTGCGTGGCCGAAATGCGCGCCACCTACCAGGGCAGGCGCGACGTGGTGGTCGAGGGCTTGCGAAGGCTCGGGCTGGAAGTATCGAAGCCCAAGGCCACGTTCTACGTCTGGGTGAAAACCCCCGACGGCTTCACGTCGAGCGATTTCACGGCGCACCTTCTCCAAAATTGCGGCGTTGTCACGACGCCCGGAAACGGCTTCGGCCCCTCCGGCGAGGGATACGTTCGCCTGGCGCTCACGGTTCCCGAGAAGAGACTCGAAGAGGCGATTGCCAGAATCGAGAAGACGGGGTTTTAAGCCGCATGGCGCGCGCTTTCGTCGGCGCAGGCGCCAACCTGGGCGATCCGGTTCGACAGATTGGGCAGGCGCTCGAGGAGTTGAAGAGGTACTCAGGGGTGCGCCTCGTGCGCGCCTCTTCTCTTTATCGCACCCAGCCCGTGGGGCCGATTGCGCAGCCTCCTTTCATCAACGCCGTTTTCGTCCTGGAATGCGCGGTGGGTCCTGCCGAGCTGCTCGCCCTGCTGTTGGACGTCGAGCAAAAGATGGGGCGCGTGCGAAAAAAGCGCTGGGGACCCCGGGTGATCGACCTGGACTTGCTCCTTCATGGCGATGCGGTCCTCAGCGAAGATGGGCTGGAGGTGCCGCATCCCCGCCTGCACGAAAGGCGTTTCGTGCTGGCTCCCCTGGCCGAGGTGGCTCCCTGCGCCTTGCATCCCGTTCTTGAGAAATCCGTGTGCACCTTGCTCGCAGACCTTCCGCCGGGCGGACCCTGGGTAGAGAAACTCCGGGTGGAAAACTGAGGCGTTTGCCTTGCGGTCAGGGCGGGGGTGCGTATTTTACGTCCTTGTCTTTCCCTGCGCATATTTGAGATGATGCTTGGGGGCCGCCTGGATGTCGGTTTTCCGTTTTTCCCCGAGATTTTGCATGGAAGTGGTCGATTCGCCTCAAAAAATGCGTAGGCTGGCCGAATCTCTCAGGCGCGACGCCGCCCCGCTCGGCCTGGTTCCTACCATGGGCGCGTTGCACGAGGGCCACATGAGCCTCATTCGCCGTGCAAGAGCAGATTGCGGTGCGGTCGCAGTGAGTATTTTCGTGAACCCGGCCCAGTTCGCCGCAGGCGAGGATTACCAAACCTATCCCCGGACCTTCGAGACCGACCTGGAAGTTTGCCGGGAGGCGGGGGTGTACTGTGTATATGCGCCCCGGGCGGGCTTCATGTACCCCGATGGGTACGACACCTGGGTGGACGTGCCCGGCCTGGGTGCGCCCCTTTGCGGGGGGCACAGGCCGGGTCATTTCCGGGGCGTGGCGACGGTCGTGCTCAAGCTGTTCTCCGCCTGTCAGCCGCATCGCGCCTATTTTGGCGAAAAGGACTACCAGCAACTCGTCCTGCTCGAGCGCATGACGCGCGACCTCGACCTCGAAGTGGAAATCGTTCCTTGCCCCGTCGTCCGCGCGGAAGACGGCCTCGCCCTCAGCAGCCGGAACGCCTATTTGTCCAAAGAGGAGCGGTTGCGCGCGCGCGCCATCGGCGCCGCCTTGTCCCATGCGCAGCGAATGGTGGCGAACGGCGAGAGGCGTTGTGCGGCTGTCGTGCGCGCTTGCGTGGGCATGCTCGAGGCGGTCGACGCCAGGGTCGATTACGTGGAGATCGTGCATCCGGCGACGCTCGAAAGGCTCGAAAAAATCGAGGGCGTCGCCCGCATGGCCATTGCGGCCCACGTCGGCGGTACCAGACTGATCGACAACGCCCCCCTGGAGCCCGGCGATGGTACGTAGCATCTTCTTCGCCTCCGCTCTGGCGCTCATGGGGCTCTCCGTGCTCCCGCTCCCCCCGGCGCAGGGGCAATCGAGACAAAGTGCGGAGGCGCAACTCGAATTCGGTTTGAATGCTTATCAGGACGGGTTTTTCGAGCCTGCCATAGACGCTTTTCGGGACTACCTCGAAAAGGCGGGGAACAACGCAGGGACTGCGCGCGTGCGCTATCTCCTCGCAGAGGCGCTGCGCCGTGAGAACCGACTCGCCGAGGCGATCTCGGCGTATCGGGAGTTGTTGCGCCGCCACCCCCGACACGAACGAGCCGATGAGGTGCGATTCCGCGTCGGAGAACTCGCAGAGAAAAGCGGAAAAAAGAAAGAAGCCATAAGCGCGTACGCTTCCGTGCGTCCCGGTCGCTACCGAACGGAGGCTGTTTACCGGGTGGCCGCGCTCCGGATAGAGGTGCGCGCGTGGGCCGGCGCGGTCCTGGCACTTGATGAATTTCTCCAATCCGCGCCCAAGGACCCGAGGGTGGAGAACGCGCTCTTCGAGCGTGCCGTCGCCCTGGATCACATCCCCCGCATTCGCGCGGCGGAAGCAGCCTACGATTCGGCCGTGCGTCGTTTTCCGCGCAACCCCCGGGCGCGTGCCTTCAGGCTGCGACTCGCCGAAATACGCTTGCAGCTCAAGAAATTCGCAGCTGCGGAGAAGACCCTCGATGCCCTGTTCCGCGCCCATCCGGAAGAGAAAAAGCGCCCCGCCCTGCAACTGGGGCGAGCGGCCAGTCTGTTTGCGCAAAAGAAGTACCTGGAAGCGGGTGCGGCGTTCGAAGAAGTTTTGCGTATGAAGATTTCCGCTTCCGAGCGCACGACGGCGGAGGAGGGGGTGGCCTCTTCGTGGTGGCGCGCGGGTCGATACGCGAAAGCCGCGCACGCCTACCGGCGGTTGATTCGCGACCCTGTAGGGGACGGAGCACATCTTCCGTATTTTCTGCAAAGCGTAAGAAAAGCGGGGAATTGCGCAAAAAGTGGCGAGGAGCACCTCCTCTTCGCGCTCCGCGTCCTCGGGAAGGGAGCGAAGATTCCTCTGTCGGTTCGCTTCGAGATGGCGGAATGCCTGTTCGACGCAGGTCTCGAGAAGGAGGCCCTCGCGCAATACCGCGAACTCATCCGGCGCGCGCCGCGGGCGCGCGAAGCCGTGTGGTCCGGGCTGCGCCTGGCCGCCGTGCTGGAGAAAAGCGCCGAGGCGCAGGCGGGAGCCTTGCTTGATCGTTACGGGCAGATACGCAAATCGTTCGAGGAACTTCAAAAATCAGGGAAAAAAGTCGACCCCGAAATCACGCGGGCCTTTTACCAGGGCGTTTTGCGGGCGGCGTCCATCTACCACTCTCAAAAGGATTGCGCGCAGGCCGTTCGCCTCGTGAAAATGGTTCCTGCGAAACACGTTCCCGAGCCCCTGCGGCCGGAGACGGCTTTTTTGCGGGCTGAATGCGCCTGGGAAGCCGGCGCCCTCAAGGAGGCGGAAACCCATTTTCTTCGGGTTGCTGCGGGCGGGGAGCGCGATGCGCTCGCAACCCGGGCGCTGTATCGGCTGGGGGAGATAGCCGAGAGGCGGGGCAACACGAAAGAGGCGCTCGAGCGCTTTGAGGGTGCGCTGCCCTCTCTGCCCGAAGAATGGAAGCGGGAGGCGCGCCTGAAGATAGGGGAGTTGTATCGTGCGCGGGGCGACGTGCAAAAGGCGCGCGCGTTTTTGCTGCCGCTTGCGGGGGATGAGAAGGTGAGCGCCTCCACGCGGCGTTCGATTTGGTATTTTCTGGCGCGCAACGCCGTCGGTGCGCGCGACTGGGCCAGTGCGGAGAAAGCCTTTGCGCGTTGGAGTGCGCTTGCGCCGCCGAATCCCGGGGAGGGTCTCGGGTTGTGGGCGTTCGCGTCGTTCCAGCGGGGCGACTGCACGGGTGCGCTGCGTATATCGGAACGGGCTTTGCAAGGTGCGACGCGCAAGAACGAGAAGCTGGATTTGCACAGGCTTCGGGCGTCGTGTTTTCTGCGGATGAAAAATTGGCAGAAGTTCGCGGGTGCGCTGCGTCAGGTTTTGGTTCTGGATCCCAACGACGCCGAGGCGGCCTTGAAACTGGGAGAAGTCTCCGAGAACATCGGAGATGTTGATGCAGCCGTCGAGACCTACGCGCAGTTCGTCAGAAAATTTCCCCGCCACGCCGAGGCGGATGCGGTGACCTTGCGGGTCGGTACGCTTGAACTGCGAAGAAACAGACCCGAGGCGGCGTTGGCGGCTTTTCGGAGGGCTGCGAAATCGAAGGACAGGAACATTTCGCACACAGCCCTGTTTCAGGTCGCGGTGCAGTTGGAAAAGGGCGGCGAACGCGACAAGGCGCTTGAAATCTTCGAGTCCCTTGCGCACTCCGGGTCAGGGGAGACGAAGTGGCTGCGCCCGGCCACTTGGCAGGCGGCGGCGATTCGTGAATCACGGCGGGAGTGGAAGAGGGCAATTCGCCATTACCAGCGCATCACGGCCCTCGGGGGTCGGGGCGCCTCGGCGCGCTTGCGGGGTGAGATTGCGCAGGCGCAAGCGCGAATTCGCCAACTCGAGTCTTATGTGGCGGCGGTCGAGGAACGCGAACGAAAAATGAAGAGCCGCGTGCCGCTGCTCAGGTAACGGGGGAGAACGATGCGACTTCTCGCGCGTGATGCGCGTTGCGGACTTCTCACGGGCCTGGTGCTCGTATTCTGCGGTTATCTGTGGAGTGCAGGCGTGGGGTGGAGCGAGGGAGCGCGTGCGGCCCGGGGCTCGCAACTCGCGCTTTCCCTGCCTTCGGTCGTCGTAGAATCGCCCAGCATCGAGCATCTCATCGCCGCTCGTGTGCGCCCTGCACCGCCCAAGCGATTGGGCGTTCGTCTCCCCTCCATTTTTGTGCAACCCGACATTCCGGCCGTACGCCTGCCTCCGCGCCCGGTTCCGGTGGAGAAAAAACCAAAGCCGACTTTGGCGCAGGAATTCTTCGGCAGTTTTTCGAGTGCAGTGCTCGATGAGAGCGGAAAATTCCACATGGCGGTCGAGTATCTGAACAAGAACGCACCCGTGGAGGCACTCGCCATTTTCGAGGAGTTGACGAAAAGCACGGGGCTCGCCTCCCGGCGAGCAGCGTCTCTTTTCTGGGCGGGGGAGACGCTCTTGCGGCTGCGGAGAACCCGGGAGGCCGCGCAGAGAAGAGAGCGCTTGCTCGAGGCTTCACCGAAGGGGGGCTCTCACTACGTGGCGGCTGCGCGATACGCCCTGGCCCAGGAGCGATGCGAAGCGCGCGATTACAAGGCGTGTCTCGCTCTGCTGGAAGGGCAAGCTTGGGCGCAGGGGACGTTCGCGCGCGAGGAGGCGATTTTCCTCAAAGGCTGGGCACGGCAGAAAATGGGTTCGTTCGACGAGGCGGTTGCCGCGTGGGGTGTGCTCGCGGACGAGAAGGGGCGACTGGCGCTTCGGGCGCGTGTGGCGCTCGGGCATTTTTATCTGAGCCGGGGTGACCACCTTCGGGCGGAGGAAAACTACGCGACTGCCGAGTCGCTCGTGCCTGCCAAAGGCGGACGTACCGACGCGCTTGTGGCTGAGAGGCTTTACGGCATCGGTTGGGCGCGGTTGCTCCGGGGGCGAGCCGAGGAGGCGAGGCGCGCTTTTTCTCTTTTCGCGCAGCGCTACCCGGCGCATCCCTTGGAGGATTTCGTTCGGGTGGGTCTGCTTTCCTGCGACATCGAATCTCTTTCCGTCGTGAAACCGGAGGAGTGGAATGCCCGGCTTGTGGAATTCGCTCGCGGCGGCCGCAAAAAGCTGGCCAGCGCCTTGCGCCTTCAGTTGGCGTGGAAATTGTTCCGCATGGGCGTCTACGAGGAGGCGTCGGTTCTCGCCGGAAAGGTGAGCGACGAGTTTCCGCTCGGCCGAATCTACCGCATAGCGCGCATCGTGGAAGGGTTGTCGCAGTACCATCTCGACAGGATAAAGCGCGCCTACGGTATCCTGCGCCTGGGGGCGGATTACCCGCCGGTTTCTCCGCATCGCCTGGCGGAGCGCGA
This sequence comes from bacterium, assembly GCA_965221655.1. Lineage (GTDB taxonomy): Bacteria > UBA8248 > UBA8248 > UBA8248 > UBA8248 > Bin107. Next base: position 527,749 of record OZ244906.1, read on the forward strand.
CGCCGCTCGCTCCGCGGCGATAGGCACGGCGTTCGCCGCCTTCCGGCTCAAGGATTTTGCGGGCGCCCGGGAGGTTCTCAAACATTGGGCTTCCCTCCAGGGGGGAGGAGGTGGAGCGACTCCTCGCGACGGCCTGGCGACGCTTTGGTATGGGGAGGCGGCTTTCGAGTTGGGCAATCTCGCCGAGGCCGAGCGTGCGTTTCGGGCGGTTCCCGAGAGTGCGCCCGAGTTCTACCGCGCTCTGGCGGGGATCGCTTGGGTACAATACCGCAGGAAGAACTGGAAAAAGGCGGCGGATGCCTTCGACCGCGTTTTCGAATACAAGGCGGATGGCGTCCTCGCGGCGGAGGCACTCGCCCGCGCGGGAGAGGCGCGCTTTAACCTGAGAAACTACGACGGGGCGTTGAAATCCTTCGAACAGGTGGAGAGAAAATACAAAGGAAGCGGCGTCGCCAGGGAGGCGCTCTACCAAAAGGCGAAACTGTTGTTTCGCCGCAGCCGTTTCGCTGCGGCGGAGGAGAACTTTCGGGCTCTCTTGCGGGGCTATCCCAAGAGCAAGGTGGCTGATGAAGCGAGGTATATGCTGGCTCTGCTGCCCTTTCGCAAGGGTGATTATGCCCTGGCGCACGAAAAGCTTCTGGATTTCGTCGAGAACCACAAAGATTCGCCTTTCGCGGCCGAGGGGTATTTGCGCCTCGCCGATTCCTCCTATAACCAGGGACGCTACCGGGAGGCGGACCGCCTGTATCGGTTGATGATGACCCGCTACCCCTCCCACCCCAAGTTGCCCGAAGCCGTCTATGGCCGTTTGCTCAGCCATCTGCAACTCGGTGAATACGCGGACTTCCTGTCTGGAGCGCGTGGGTATATCGACCGCTACCCGGAAAACAACCTGAGCATTTCCCTGGCGTTTCAAATCGGCGAAGTCCTGCGTACGCAGCGCGATCTCGTAGGCGCCCTGCAGGCGTATCGGGACGTCGTCGCTCAGTACCCGGCCAACGTCCTGGCCGCCCAGGCACTGTTGCGAATTGCGAGCATACACCGCGGCAGAAAGAACATCGACAAGGCTCTCGATGCGTATGAAATTCTGCTTACTCGATACCCAGGGGCCGCTTTCCGCGCCGACGGCCTCTTCGGCATTGGCGAGACCTTGGCGGATATCGGCCGGTGCACGGAAGCGAAGCAAAGGCTCGTGAAATTTTTGAAGGAATACCCGGGCCATGACTATGAAATGCTGGCACGCTTCACTCTGGGTCGCTGCCTCGTGAGGCTGGTCGAAGACGACGCGGCGCTCCCCCATCTTGTGAGGGTAATCAACAGCGCGTTCGCCGCGGGCTTGGACTTGCGCACCCAGGCGGCGTTCATGGTGGCCGAGATTCACAGAAAGCGCAGAAGATACGCGGACGCGCAGCGTGCGCTCGATGTCGTTCTCGACGCGGGGCCGCCGGATTCGGCCGCCAAGGCGTTCTTTGCGCGCGCGGAGGTGTTTGCCGAGCGCGGGGACCCGAAGGCGGCGTCGGAGTTTTTGAAGTTGACCTATCTCTATCCCGATCAGAAGATATGGGTCGCGCGCGCTCTGGAGCGTGCGGGCGGGCTTTACGAAAAGGCCGGCAGGCACTCCCTCGCCCTGCGGGTGTATAAAAAAATGGAAAAGGTGGCGGAGGATCCCGCGTTTCGACGCAAGGCTCGCGCCGCCATCAAGCGCGTCGCGAAGCGCATGAAGACTCGTGCACGTAGATGAGAACCCGAGGCTCCCACTCATTCGAAGGTGTTGATTGATGCTCGAATTCCTGGCCAAAGGCGGAGTGTTGATGGTTCCCTTGGGTGTTTGCTCCATCCTGGCTTTGGCCATCATCCTGGAGCGGACCCTGAACCTGCGCACCCGAAAAATCATTCAGTCCGACGTGTTGCAGCAGGTCAGGGATTTGGTGGCGGAGAACCAGGTCTCGGACGCCATGACGCTTTGTCGTCGCTATCCCTCCGTTATGGGCAGGATACTGCTCGTGACGATAGCGAACCACGAAAGGGACCGGGAGGAACTCCGCTCCATCGTGGAGGACGCGGGCAGGCAGGAGGTGACCACGCTCGACAGAAACCTGGGCGCTTTGGGTACGATTGCTGCCATCGCGCCGTTGCTGGGGCTCACGGGCACCGTTTTCGGCATGATTCGCACCTTCGCCGTCATCAGCCAGAAAGGGATCGCCCACCCCAGCCAGCTCGCGGGCGGCATCAGCGAGGCACTCATCACCACGGCGACCGGCCTCGTGATCGCGATCCCCACGCTCATTTTCTACAACTATTTCACCACCAGGGTGGACCGCCTCATCCTGGAAATCGAAAAACATTCCTACCGGGTCGTTGAAACGCTCAAACGGTGAGGACACAGTGAAATTCAGAGAACTCAGGCGCGTGAGAGCCGAACCCGGCATGACCGCCATGATCGATATCATCTTCTTGTTGCTTTTGTTTTTCGTTCTCAGTTCATCGTTCGTGCTCCAACAGGGGCTCAAGATAGAGTTGCCGCGCACCGTCACGCAGGAACACCCCGTGCGCAAGGATTTGATACTCATCATCGCCCGCGACAAGCGCGTCTTCCTCAACAACGATCAGGTGTCGCTCCAATCTCTCTGGGGTCGCCTGGTAGAAGAGTTGAAGGTGCAGCCCGAGGGCACGATCATCATCCGGGCCGACATCGGCGTGCCCCATGGCCTGGTGGTGCGCGTGATGGACATTGCCAAGCAGGCGGGTGCGCTGCGCATGTCGATTGCGACGGCGCCCGTGAAGCGGGTACAGAGAAAGCCGCCGAACTAACCCGAAAGAGGCGGGCACGAATGCCATGAGCCTGTCACTGGTACTCACGCTGTTGGTTTCCGCTGCCATGCATGCGGCGTTGCTCGCCTTCGGCCCCTCGGTCGAGTTGGCGTCGAGCTTTGCGGAGCGGACCCAGCTGAACGTCGAGCTCGTGAACCGCGAGGTGCCCATCCCCGACGCCTTGTTACCCAAGCCCTTGCCTGAGGTTCCCTTGCCGATGCCGCTGGACCTCGCAAGCCTTCTGGAGCAGGAGAAGGCGCCCGCGCGCGACCTGAGCATGACCATGAAAGGCAAGTTCGAGGCGCCTGCGCCGGGTGCCTTGCCCGACAGCAAGCCGCTGCCACCTCCACCCACCGTCGAGATGCCCAAGCCCGTCGATATACCTGCAAAGGCATTTACAGGCCAAGCGCTGGGCGCGGACGCAGGGGTGCGGGAAATCATTCTGCCTGCGAGGCAGATGGAGAAGCCCCGGGGGCTCGCGCCGGGAAAGAGCGTGCTCGTTCCCGACGCGGAGCGGCGCATACAGGAGGAAGTGGCGCGCCTGCGCGCTTCCCGGCGGAAGAGGCGCGCCACAATCGCCGGGCCGGTGGCAAAGCGGAGAATACTGTTCCGGCCCAAGCCGCCTGGGGTGGAGCGGCTCGAAAGCACGACGGAGATCGTGCTCAGATTCTGGGTGCTGCCCGACGGCACCGTGGGCCGGGTGATTCCGGTGCGCAAAGCGAGCGCCTATCTGGAGGGGGTGGCGTCGAATCATCTGAAGCGCTGGCGGTTCAGTCCTCTCCCGCCGGGTGCTGCGGGGGAGGAGCAGTGGGGCGAGGTGACCTTTCATTTCCGTTTGCGATGAGGAGCACGCGGTGGAATACGAGGCGACGGGTCTGTTCTATGAGGACTTTGCAGAGGGCAGAGCGTGGAGAACCGCGGCACGCACAATAGGCGAGTCCGACGTCAACGCCTTCTCGGCCCTTACGGGTGACTACACCTACCTGCACACCGACGCGGAAGCCGCCGCCGAAACCCCTTTCGGCGAGCGGGTGGCGCATGGGCTGCTCGGGCTTTCGTTCCTGATGGGGCTGGTAACGCGCCTCGGCATCATCGAGGGTACGGTCGAGGCGTTCCTGGGGCTCGAGTGGCGTTTCCGCGGCCCGATTCGGCTCGGCGACACCATTTGCGGCGAGGTCGCCGTGAAGTCGCGCCGCGTTTCGAGCAAGGGTCAGGGGTTGGTGACGTTCGCGATGCGGTTGTTGAACCAGAAAAACGAGACCATCCACGAGGGCGACGTCACCATCATGGTCGAGCGCAGGGGCAAGGCGGACACCTAGGCAACTCTTTTTATATCAACTGTTTGTGAAGTTTTTTCCTCTCCCCACTCATCCTCCCACGATGGGCGGGAACACGCAGAGTTCGCACCCCTCCGGCAGGCGGACGGATTTTTTCGCGTGCCTCCCGTCGAGCAGGACGATGTAGGCCTCCTCGTAGGGTATCTCGAAGCGGTCCAGCACGTCGTACACGCGCGCACCCTCGGGCAGCGCAATCTCCGCCGTGCCGTCCGCGTCCGTTTCAGGCGGCATTTTTTCCGCAAAATCCGCAAACAATTTGATGCGTATCTTCATCGCGGGTTTCTCTGCGTCTCGAGCCGAATTCTTGAGAACGCGACTCACGCCCCGTCGCCGAGCGCTTCTCTGGCGCGTGCGGCGGCGGCGGCCATCACCTCCTTGAGCGGCGTTCCGCTCGCCTCCGCCAGGCGTCTGCAATCCTCGTATTCGGGTGCAATGTTCACTCGTTCGCCGCCGAACGCGCCCTGTTTGACGCGCACCCGCCCCCAGGGCAGCTCTACCTCCAGCCACGAACGCTCGGCGACTGCGCGCTGCGTCGTGCGGCGGCGCACGCCCAGCGTCGAGGTTTCTCTGAACAAAAACCGGGTGAGCGCCTCCTCGCGGGAAAGAGGTGCGAGAACCGTTATCAGCTGCCCCGGCCTTCCCTTTTTGCCCGTGGCCGGAATGGCGAATGCATCGAGCGCGCCCGCCCCCATCGCCCCCTCGATTACGTGGGGCAGGAGTTCGGGGTTCATGTCGTCCACGTTGGCTTCGAGCACGGCGACGACGGCGGGCGCCTCGCCCGATTCCGCTGCGGCCTCGCCCAAAAAGGCGCGCACGACGTTGGGCACATCTTTCTGCTCCTTGTCGCCCGCCCCGTAGCCCACCCGCACGATGCGCATGTCGGGCAGGGCGCCGAACCACTCCGCACTCTCCCCCAGAAGCAGAGCGCCCGTGGGCGTGAGCACCTCGCCCGTGAGGCCGTTGTCCACCACGGGTATGCCCTCGAGCAGCTTCGCAGTCGCAGGCGCGGGAACCGGCATCCGCCCGTGGGCGCACTGCACGAAGCCGCTCCCCACAGGCAGGGGCGAGGCCGCGACCCGCTCGATTTCCAGCATGTGCAGACCCAGAAAATAGCCCGTAATGTCCACGATGGAGTCCACCGCGCCCACCTCGTGGAAATGGACGGTCTCCACATCCACGCCATGGATGCCCGCTTCTACCACCGCCAGGCGGTGGAACGCGGCCAGTGCGCGCGCCCTGGGCGCCTCGGGTATGGGCGCGGCCTCAAGAATCTCCCGAATGCGCGCGTACGTGCGGCCATGCCCGTGGCTGCCGTGGGCGTGTTCGCCGTGGGTGTGTTCTTTGTTTGTATGCAACTGGAAGTTACATGCCGTAACTCCTTGTTTTGTAATTTTTTCTGCAGAGATAGAATAATCGGCGAGGTCGAGCTTCGCGAGCTCTGCTTCCAGGGCCTTGAAATCGAGACCCAGGTCGATCAGCGCACCCAGCAGCATGTCGCCCGCCGCCCCCGCGAAGCAGTCGAAGTAGAGGGTTTTGGTCTTCACGCTCGCACCGCGAGTTTGTTGATGAGGTGGGCCTGGCACGCCGCTCCAAAGCCGTTGTCCACGTTCACGACGCTCAATCCGGAGGCGCACGAATTCAGCATGGCGAGCAGGGCCGTCAGCCCCCCCAGGTTGGCCCCGTAGCCCACCGAGGTCGGCACCGCGATGACGGGCCGGTCCACCAGACCCGCCACCACCGAGGGGAGTGCCCCCTCCATGCCCGCCACGGCGACTATGGCGTTGGCCGCGCGCAGGGTTTCGACCTCGGCCAGCAGGCGGTGCAGGCCCGCTACGCCTGCGTCGTAGACGCACGCGACCCCCGAGCCCAGTGCGCGCGCGGTAACCGCCGCCTCCTCGGCCACCGGCAGGTCGGAGGTGCCCGCACAAACCACCGCAATCGATCCCACCGCAGCGGGGGGATTTTCTTCGGGAATCTCGACGATGCGCGCCGCCTCGTGGTGTCGTGCGCGGGGGGAGAGGGCGCACAGGGCGTCGGCCTGCTCCGCGTTCGCGCGGGTGAGCAGCACGGCCTGGCCCTTCGCCATCAGGCTCTCGGCGATTTCCACGACCTGGGCTTTCGTCTTGCCCGCGCCGAAGACGACTTCGGGAAAGCCGTTTCTGAGCGCGCGGTGGTGGTCCACCCGCGTGTGGCCCAGGTTCTCGAAGGGCAGATCGCGCAGGCGCGCGGCGGCGGCGTCCGGGGCAAGGCGGCCCTGGCGCACGTCTTCGAGGAGCGCGAGAAGGGCTTCTGGATTCACGAGAGGATGAGCAGGTCGGACGCCCGTTCGGAGGCGAGCGCTTCGTTCATGCTGCCCGAGCGAAAGCCCTCGAGGTCGAGGGTCACGTAGGTGAAGCCCGCCTTTTTCATGTGCGCAACCACGCGGTGCGAGAGGTCTTCGCTCACCAGTCGCGCGAGGTCGCTGCTCGGCACCTCGATTCTGGCCACCGTGCCGTGGTGGCGCACCCGCAACTGGCGAAAGCCCATCGCGCGCAGGGCGGCTTCGGCCCTTTCGACCTGGGCGATCTTCTCGGGGGTTATACGGTCGCCGTAGGGAAAGCGGCTGGAGAGGCACGCCTGGGCGGGCTTGTCCCAGGTGGGCAGGCCGAGGGATTTCGAAAACGCGCGGATGTCTTGCTTCGTCATTCCCGCTTCCATGAGCGGGCTGCGCACGCCCAACTCGCGCGCCGCCTGCATTCCGGGGCGGTAATCTCCCTCGTCGTCGGCGTTCGAGCCGTCCACGATGACGGCCACCCCCTCCGCCTCCGCCACGCGGCGCAGCACCGTGTAGAGTTCGTTCTTGCAGAAATAGCAGCGGTTCGGCGGGTTGTTGCCGAACGACTCGTCGGCTATTTCGTCGGTGTCCACGATGAGGTGGCGAATGCCGATGCGCGCGGCCAGTGCGCGCGACTCCTCAAGCTCCGACGCCGCCAAGGTTACGGAGCGGCCCGTGACCGCTATCGCCCGCGCCCCCAGAACCCGGTGGGCCGCCTGGGCGAGAAAGGTGCTGTCCACGCCCGCGGAGAACGCGACGAGCACACTGCCCATCTCGCGCAGGGCGTCTTCGAGCTTCGTAAGCTTCGCGTCTCTCGCCATGGCTCTTTACCTCCCAAGCGGTGCACGACCCATTCTAGCCCGTAGCGCTCATGGAGGGCAACGCATCGACATTCGCGGTTCCGTGGCGTATGAGGAGGCCGCCCCGCTTTCGCTCTCCGTCCGGCGGTGGTTTAATGCGGCGAGCGTCGCCGGGGGCAACGCTCTGAGGTGTCGTTTTCCGCAAAGCAAGGGAGGTCGCCGAAGTTGGACGTGGAAGCTCTCCTGAGAAAGGGCGTCTCCTCGCTGCGCGCCTACGTGCCGGGCCGCTCCATCAAGGACGTGGCCGCCGCATACGGCCTGCGCGAGGTCGTGAAGCTCGCAAGCAACGAGAACGCCCTGGGGCCGGCCCCCGGCGCCATCGAGGCGATTCGCGGCGTGCTGGATGGCCTGCACCGCTACCCCGACGGTGCGGCGAAGGCTCTGGTCGGTCGGCTTGCGCAGAATTTGGGCGTATCCCCCGCCCGCGTGTTCGTGGGAAACGGAGGCGACGACGTCATCTCCGTCCTCGCGCGGACGTTTCTGAACGAGGGAGAGGAAGTCGTCATCCCCCGGCCCACGTTCAGCCCCTACGCCCACGTGAGCCGGGTGATGGGCGCGCGCGTCGTCCATTCGCCTCTGCAGCACATGCGCATAGACTTAAAAGACGTGCGCAGCAGAATTTCCCCGCGCACGAAAATTGTCTTTTTGTGTTCACCGAACAACCCCACGGGCGGGATACTGACCAGGGACGAACTCGTCTCGTTTCTCGAAAACCTGCCCGAGGGCGTGCTCGTGCTTCTCGACGAGGCTTACGGCGATTTCGTGGACGATCCCGACTGGCCCGACAGCGTCGCGCTGACGGAGCGCTTCCCGCTCGTGGTTTTGCGTTCGTTCTCGAAAATCTACGGACTGGCGGGGTTGCGCGTGGGCTTCGGCGTGGGTGCGGAGGAGGTGGTCGGGTACATGAACCGCGTGCGCGAGCCCTTCAACGTGAACGAACTCGCCCAGGCGGCGGCGTTGGCCGCACTCGACGACGCGGACTACAAGGAGCGCGCCGTCGCCCTCGTGCGTGCGGGCAGGGAGGCGCTTTACCGCGCGTTCGACGCGATGGGGCTGGAGTATGTCAGGAGCCAGGCCAACTTTGTCTTCGTGCGGGTGGGGGAGGGCGATGCTGCCCTGGAGGCGCTTGTCCGCACAGGCGTCATCGTCCGCCCGGGCAGTGCCTTTGGGTGTCCCGCGTGGATTCGCGTAACGGTCGGCCTGCCTGCCGAGAACGAGCGTTTCCTCCGCGCCCTCGAGCGATTTCTCTCCTGAGGGCGTCCGGGGCTGCGCTTGACGCCACTTCGCGCAACGTTCCGCGCGGAAGGGCGTAGGAAAACTTTCCACCCACCCCAAAGACGGAACGCCCGAGGAGGGGCGTTCCGTTCTTTCGGGAGGCTGGTTGGTCGCTTATCTGTTGACCGCGTCCTTGAGGCTCTTGCCCGCCGTGAACTTGGGCGCTTTGCTCGCCCTGATCTCGATCGTCTCGCCCGTCTGGGGGTTGCGGCCCTGGCGTGCGGCGCGCTTCGACACGGAAAACGTCCCGAAACCGACGAGCGAGACACGCCCCCCGTCCTTGAGTGCCTGGGTGATCGAGTCGATCACGGAGCCGAGCGCGCGGCCCGCGGCTGCTTTGGATATTCCTGCGTCGGCGGCAATCTTCTCTACGATGTCGGATTTTTGCATTGCTTTTTCCTCACGAGATGTGCGGACGGTTTTTAGTTTTTTGTACTTTTCTTTATTGCGGCAGATGCAGAAAGTTATCCCAGCCGGGCACGGAGGTCAACAGGCAATTCGGGGGCGGAACACGATTTTTTCGGCGCGTCAGCGCAGCGACAGGCCCGTGCGGCGCGGCATCTTGCGCAGGCGGTCGTAGCGCGCGACGGCGGGCTGGTCTGCGAGCGGTCTGGGTTCGTCGGCGAGATGTTGCTGGTGCACGTCGTCTGCAAAGCCCTCCATCCCGACGCGGGGCAGGGCTTTGCCGATGAAGCGCTCGATGTTCTTCACAGGTGTGATTTCGCCCGGCGACATGAGCGTCAGGGCGTAGCCGATGCGACCCGCCCGCGCCGTTCTGCCGGCGCGGTGCACGTAGTCCTCGGGGTATTCGGGCACGTCGTAGTTGATGACGTGCGAGATGCCCGTAACGTCGATGCCGCGCGAAACGATGTCCGTCGCCACGAGAATGCGGTGTCTGCCCGCGCGAAAGCCTTCGAGAGCGCGCTCTCTCTGGCGTTGGCTTCTGTCGGAGTGAATCTTGGCGACGGGTATTTTCTCCCGCTCCAGGAAGTTGCACAGCTCGTCCGCTCCGGCCTTGGTGCGGGTGAATATGAGCACGCTCGTCGCGTCGCGCTTGCCCACTATTCCCAATACCCCCCTGGGCTTGTTCGACGCGCTGATGGGGTAGACGCCGTGGTGGATGCCCTCTGCCGGCGTGGAGGGCGGCGCGATGTTGATGCGCACCGGGTTGCTCACCGCGCGGTTCGCGAGGTCCTGAATCTTCGGCGGCATGGTGGCGGAGAAGAGCATGGTCTGGCGCTCGCGGGGCAGGCGCTTGAGGATGTCGGTGATCTCCTCGGCGAAGCCCATGTCCAGCATGCGGTCGGCCTCGTCGATGATGAGGACTTCCAGTTTCCGGAAGTGCACCGACTTTCTGTTGAGGTGGTCGAGCAGCCTGCCGGGCGTCGCCACGACGATGTCCACGTTTTCTTTGAAGACGCGAAACTGCGGCTCGTAATCCACCCCGCCGTAGACGACGGCGCATGACGTTTCGAGGTGTTTGCCCAGGTTGTGGAACTGCTCGGAGACCTGGATGGCCAGCTCGCGCGTGGGCGTCAGCACCAGACAGCGCGTGCCCGCGCCGCCCTGGAGGCGTTCGAGCGTCGGCAGGGCGAACGAGGCCGTCTTGCCCGTGCCCGTCTGGGCGCAGCCGATGATGTCGCGGCCCCCCCGCGCGACGGGAATCACCTCGCGCTGGATGGGCGTAGGCGCGCCGAATCCCATGCCGCACACCCCGCGGAGGAGTTCCGGCATGAGGTCGAGCTCGCGAAAGCCCTCGGGTGCCTGGCTCGCGTCGAAGTCGCCCAGCCCCAGGTCGGCGGCGTCCTTGGTGTGGACGACGCCGTTGTAGGTTCCGCCCGGGTCCTTGGCGGGCTTTCGGCCCGCGCGCGCGGGGACGGCGGGCTCTTTCTTCCTGCGGCGTCTTCTCTTGGGCTTGGGGGCGGTCAGGGTCTGCTGGTCGTGGTTTTTTGTTTCCGTGGCTGTTGCGTTTTGCGTGTGCAAGGGTTCTCCATTATTTTGTCTGCGCCTGCGGCGCCTGCGTCTGCGTTTGGGGGGGTGCGCGTCGGCCTGCCCGGTGGCGGGACGCTCCTGGGCTTTCGGGGAGGCGGAGTGGGGCCTTTCGTCTTGGTTCGGCGATGCGGGGACAACGGATTCGCGAACCTGATCGGGAGCGGGGCTCCCGGGGACGTCTGGCTTCGTTGCGGGGCGCATGATGCGCTCTAGGTATCTGATAATCCTCACGGCGAGTGCTTATAGGGGAGATGCGGGCGTCTGTCAAGTCGAAAACGCCGCCCGCGCGCAAGGAGACGGAGGAGAGCGGATGGGCAGGAAGGGAGTCGTTTTGTGGCATCAAGAGAGTATGGACGCGCGCGAGGTGCCCGAGTTTGCGCGCTGGTGCGAGGACGCGGGTATCGACTCGCTGTGGTTTCCCGAGACCTGGGTGCGCGATGCCGGCATCCTCATCGCCATGGCGGCGCAGTCGACGCAGCGCCTCACGCTGGGCTCCGCCGTGTTCAACGTCTATGGCCGGAGCCCGGGCTTGATGGCGCAGACGGCGGCCGAGCTCGACGTGCTGAGCGGGGGGCGCTTTCGCCTCGGGCTCGGCTCGAGCGGGCGCGCGGTGATCGAGAACTGGCACGGGGTGCCCTTCGGCAGTCCGCTGGGGCGCACGCGCGAGATGGTCGCCGCCCTGCGCCAGGCGTTTCGCGGCGATCGCGTCGCGCTCGACGGCGAGGTCTACCGCATGCGCGGCTTCAAGCTCAGGCGAAAGCCCCTGCAGGAGAGCCTGCCCATCTACCTGGGAGCGAACGGCCCGAACTACACGCGGCTCACCGGGGAGGTCGCCGACGGCTGGATTCCGTTTTGCGTCCCGTTTTCGAGAACCAGGGAAGCCATGCGGTTTCTCGAAGAGGGTGCGGAGGCGGCAGGGAGGAAGGCCTCTGAAATCGACGTGGCGCCCTTCGTCTACGCGGCACCCTTCGAAGACCTCGCGCGTGCGCGCTCTCTCGTCAAGCCCGAACTCGGCTTCTACATCGGGGCGATGGGGGACTACTACCACGCCCAGCTCACGCGCTGGGGCTACGGCAAGGAGGCCGACGACATCCGCGCGGCCTGGCGCCGGGGCGGTCGCCGCGCGGCGGGCGAGGCGCTCACCGACGAGTTGGTGGACGAACTTGCCGTCTGCGGCCCCCCCTCGCGGTGCCGCGAGATGTTGGCCGCCCTGCGCGAGGCGGGCATTACGCAGCCGCTGTTTCGGGTGCCCGATGAAGTGGAGCGAGACGACGTGCGGCGCGCCGTCGACATTCTGGGCGCACTCGAATGAACCTACCTGGGGTATCGCCCCCAGCCAGCAACGTGGCCTCTCAGATAATGGATTTGCCCCGCGTGCGCGAGGTGATCGGCCAGGTATCTCCCCAGGGCGATGCCGATGCGGATGTCGCCTTCGCCCGCGAAGTCCGGTTTCTCGCGGTCGAGGTCTTCGGGTTCGAGTCTCGCGAGGCAGGCGAGCGTGCGTTGGCGCACCGCCTCGAAATAGCCTGTGAGCGCCGCCTTCTCGACCCGGAGGGCGAGTACTTGCCCCATCGTGTCGCCCACGCCGTCCGCGGCGGGGTCGGGCGGCAGGCCGAAGCGCTCGTGCCACCCCTCTTGCGTCCAGAGTTGTTCGGTTTCGCCGATGAACGCGAACGTCCTGTCCTCAAAGCGCGTCATATGCCATAGCAGCCAGCCCATCGGGTTGTCGTGGGGGCCGGTCTGTACCATCAGGTCCGCGTCGTCGATGTCCGCCATGGCCTCGCGCAGCCTCTCGGCGTAGGCTTCAAGGCGCTCGGCGATGAGCGTCGTCGCGTCCATGTCGGTTGTCCTCCCCTCGTGCGCGTGGAGGTGAAAGACACCTGCGAGCGCGAACTAGATGCCCGTGCCCGCGCGAGCGGTGAAGATGGTGTGCTCCATTTTCGGGAGTCCCGCGAAAGCAGGGTCTTCGTTCACCATCTCGGCCAGATACTGGTCCACGTACTCGGCGTTCGACCAGGTGCACTTGTAGGCCACCTTGCCGTCCTTGCCGACGAGCCAGATGGTGTTGGGCAGGTCGCCGAGCATGGCATGCACTTTCTGGTCCATCTCGTCGACGAGAATGTGGGTCGCCATGTTCTTGATGTCGGCGAGTTCCTGGGCGTAGCCGCGCTTGTGCTCGTAGGACTCGTGGTTTCTGATTTCGGGAAAGCCGCGCTCGCCCGCGTGGGGTTCGCGCACGTAGAGGTTGAATACCACCACGTCGCGCTCCGCGTATTTCTCCTGCAACTCCTCGTAGAACGGCACCTGCCGCCTGTAGGGCGGTCAGGTGATGGCCCCTGTGGTGATCACCACGTATTTCTTCCCCAGGTAGTCGGCCATACGGTGGACGTTTCCGTGAATGTCCTTGAGCGCGAAGTCGGGAAAGCGTGCGCCGGGAGGGAGGATGTCCGGGAATTTTTGATAAAAACTCTTGACCCGCTTGCTCGTGACGAGTTTGATGGTCTTCCACAGGTTCAGGTATTGCCAGGACCAAAAACCCGCCATCGGCCCCCAGGGCTTCGAGGCGAAATCGTTGGCTGGTCTCATGTGGGCGAACTCCTCTCTTGATGCGGCGAATTGTCGCAGGGTGGATTCTTCTCCTGAATCTTTACCCAATCGCGCGGCGAAAGACAACCACCCGCACCCGGAGAAAAAAGCATGCCCAGAAGAAAAAGGGGCGCTCTCTCCGCACCGGTTCAGGGGGTTGTTTCGATCAAGCGCAAAAGCGCACGAAAAAGCCGCGCGCAGTGGGGGCATCGGTGCGCGCTAGGAGAAATCAAACCCGAGTTGGGGGTCGGGCTCGGGAGGGGTGGTTTCTTCCGCGGGTTGCGGGGCGGAGCGCGGTGGCGTGCGGGAGCGCGGTGGTTTTTCGCTCTTGCGCGCGGGTTGCGGGGCTTGCGTCGCGGGGGTGCCCCTTGGCGCTTCGCAAGCGGCTTGCTCTCCGCCGAGGGCGGCGTCGAACGCCGCACGCAGGTTCGGGGGTTTTCGCCAGGCGGCGGGAGGTGTTTGTGGGCGCTCCTTGCCCTTCGCGCCCATGAGCCCGGCTTTTAAATTTTCGATGCGCGCGTAAAAACCCGGGCTGTGCGGCGTGGAGGGGATGCCGAGCAGTTTTCTGTCCACGTGGTGCATGAGCTCGTGGAGGAGGGTGTCCAGAAACGTCTTGCCTGCCACGACCTGCCCGCGGACGGCGGTGAGGTTCGCGATGCCGATGGCCCCGTTCGCGAAGTAGTAGACCCCGTATTCCTTGTAGGCGAGCCTGCCCCCGCGCATCCTGTGGGGCTGGTGCTCGTCCAGCACGCGCAGGCGCGCGCGTTCGATGCCCAGTGTGCGGCAGACGTTGTCGAGCAGCCTCTGGCCCAGGGCTTCGCGCTCGCGCGCTCCCGTGGAGGCGACGATCCTGCGGGTGAGGGCGCATTCTGCCTGCGTGGGGTGGTAATCGAGCGCGAAGAACTTATTCGAACGCCTGAAGTCTGGCGTGTCGCGTCGCCTGCCCATGCGAGCGCGGCTCCCGGGCGGAGCGCGGCGGAGGCTGACGGCCGCAATGATACGCGAAGCGCATCCCCGTGGCGAGGGGCCTAGTCGTTCGCCAGAACCTCCTCGATGGTCACGATGCGCCGTTCGGCGTTGCTCTTGAGTATCGCCCGCATGATGGCGAGTGCGCGCACGCCGTGGCGGCCGGTGACTTCGGGGTCCCTGTCCTCTCTGATCGCGTCGACCAGATCGTCGAACTGCTCGCGGTTGGCGAGAAGTCTCCCCTCTACCAGGTCGTGGTCGAGGTCCACGGTTTGCGCCTCCACGCCGCCCATCATGTCGACCGGTCGCTTGAGAACGGGGTTTTCGGTGGTTGAGAGGCTCAGGTTCGCCTCGGTGCCCTGGACGTCAAAGGCAAAATGAAACGGAGCGAGGTAGCTGCCCGAAATGCAGCCCAGAAGACCGCTCTCGAAGCGCAGGATGGCGGCGGCGGCGTCCTCCTGGGGGTTGGGGCCGCCCACCTTGGCGCAGACGGCGCTCACCTCGGCCACGTTGCCGAAGAGGTATTCCATCACGTCGCCCAGGTGGATGGTGTAGCTGTAGAGCGGCCCGCCGGGGTTTTCCGTAGCGTTCCACCGCATGCTGTCGGGGCCGGCGGTGAAGCCGTGGTTGTTCGAAAAGGTGGCGACCGTGTAGTTCACCAGCCCCAAGTCTCCGCCCTCGACAATTTGTTTCGCTTTTCGGAACATCGGCCAGCGGCGAAAGTTCTGCCCCATGTGGAGCTTGACGCCAAAGTCCTTGCAGGCCTGCTCGACGGCTTTTGCGTCCGAGACGCTCAGAGCCATGGGTTTTTCGAGATGCACGTGCTTGCCGGCGCGTGCGGCGCCCAAGGCAATTTCCTTGTGCACGGAATTCGCCGTGGCGATGACGACGGCCTCGGTCTCCGGATCGGCCATCACCTCCTCGATCGAGGCGAAGTCTCGTCCGCCGTATTTGGCTACGAACTCCGCACGAGAGGAAGGCGTGCGCGCGAAGCCGCCGCTCACGCGCACCTTGCCCGACGCCAGTGCGGCGTCGGCCAGCACGGCGCCCCACCACCCGAGCCCGATGAAGGCCATGCCGATTTTGGGGAAATCGCTCATCCGTCGCTCCTCGTGAAGACGGCTGGGCAGGGCGCGCTAGCGGCCCTGCCACGTGGGTTTTCGCTTCTCGCTGAAGGCCGCCAGCCCCTCGCGCGTGTCCTCGGAGGTTTGGAGGCGGTAGCTGAGGAGCTTGGCCATATTGATGCCCTCGCGCACGTCGGGGGTTCTGAGACCCTTGAGCACGGCCTCCTTGGTGTGGCGCACCGCGAGCGGCGCGTTCTCGTTGAGGAGGGCGGCCATGGCGTGGGCTTCTTCCATCAGCGCATCGGGCGCGACGACCTTGTTCACCATGCCCCAGCGCTCGGCCTCTTGGGCGGAAATGTTTCTGCCCGTGAGCAGGAACTCCATGGCGATGGCGGGCGGAATGGTCTTGGGCAGGCGCTGGTGTCCGCCCAGGCTCATCGCGCCGTACTTGGGCTGGGGATAACCGAATATGGCGTTCTCCGACGCGATGCGGATGTCGCACGCCAGCACGAACGAACACCCCCCGCCGAAGGCGTAGCCGTTCACCGCGGCGATGATGGGCTTGTAGATTTCGAGCTCGCCGTACCACACGGTGGGCGAGTCGTGATCGTGGTACTGGCCGTCGCTTTCGATGACCGTGTTGAGGTCGTGCCCCGCGCAGAACGCGCGATCGCCCGCACCGGTCACGATGGCCGTCCAGGCGTTTTCGTCTGCGGAGAACGCGCGGAAGACCTCGTAGAGTTCGTCCACCATCTCCTCGGTGTAGGAGTTGAGCTTCTCGGGACGGTTGAGAGTGATGGTGGCTGTCTTGTCGCGCACTTCATAGAGGATGAGGCTCATCGGCGCTTCTCCTTATGCGGGTTGCCTGCTTGGTCCGAAGGTAGCGGGGCGGGCGTGCGAAGTCAACGCAGGCCACAGCCGTACCGGGAGGCAGTGAGGCAGAGCCCCATGTCGCTGCTTCGGGAGAGGCCGGAATACGCAGAATCGCCTGCCCGTGGGCGTTTTCTTGACATGCCTCGGTGCGGGTGCTAGCGTCGCCGCGAAAATCCGTTGTGCCGACGCTCCGAGGCGGCAGCGAGGTTTCAGGCGAAAATCCCCGCTTTTTGGGGAAGAGGCGCCGGCCGCGGGCTGGAGAAATATATCGAATCCATATAATGGTTTATGTTGTAAGTAATTGTTTTTGATTTTATAATGTGTTTTGTTCACTTGCAAGCAGGCGTATGCTCTATATGAGCACACACCCTTGGTTCCCGAGGAGGCGGACGCAATGACGGACTACCCCACGTGGGCGCGCGGCTCGATGATGGTCGACTGGGAGCACCGCATCGACATGGACCGCATGAGAAGAGAGCGCGTCGAGAAGACCCAGGCGGCCATGAAGGAGCAGGGCATCGACGCCCTCATCCTGTGGAAGGACGAGAACGTGCGCTACCTGACGAGTGCGCGCGTCATCATGATCCAGTACCGCTCCTCCACCACCTACGGCGTACTGCTCCACCAGGAGGGCAACCCCACGCTGCTGGCCTCGAGCGGTGAGGCACACCGCATCGAGGAGTGCATGCCCTGGATAGACGACTACGTGCCCATCGGCATTCTGGAGGAGCCGGGGTTGGTCGAGCACACGGTGCGCGAAGACATCAAGAAGCGCTTTGACGAGTGGGGGGTGTCCGGCGGCGTCATCGGCCTGGATGGCCACACGTTCACCCAGAGGGCGATGATCGAAAAATACTTCCCCGAAGCCACCTTCGTGGACGGCGAGAAGTTCATGTACATGAGCCGGGTGCAGAAGACGCCCGACGAGATCGCCTGCCTCCATCAGGCGTGCGCGATTGCCGACGCCGTGACCATGACGGCGCTCGACCATGCCGTGCCGGGCGTACGTGAATACGACGTGGCCGCAGAGGCGATGAAGACGCTCTTCACCCACGGCGGGGAGTTCGGGCACCTGGCCTCTCCCTTCGTGGCCTCGGGCGAGCACATGGCGCCGCCGACGCGCTTTCCCACCGACAAGATTATCCGCAACGGCGACATCGTGTTCATCGACATCGGAGCGTGCTGGAACGGCTACTTCGGCGACTGCGGACGCGCGAAGGTGGCGGGCGGCCCGCCGCACCCGATGCAGCGCAAGGTCTACACGACGGTCTACAAGGCGCTCAGGGCCGGCATCGAGAAGATGCGCCCCGGCTACACGAACGACGACTCCGCGGCGGAGTTCCTCGAGGTGGCGCGCTCGGCGGGCCTGGAGGAGAATTTTATCAAACTCTTCATCGGCCACGGCTGCGGCATATCGCCCAACGAGCCGCCCTACGTGGGAGAGGTGATGCCCGGGGCCGAGAGCGTGGACTTCGTGCCGGGGATGACGTTCGCCATCGAACCGCTCATCTTCGTGCCGGGTATTCCCGGTGGTGCGGGCGTGCGCATTGAGGATCATATTCTCGTGACCGAGGACGAACCGGTCTACATGACGCGCGCTCCCTACTGCGAAGAGCTCATCGAGCAGGACTGAGCGCGCGCCCGCGCGTCCCTGGGCGGTGCGGGGGCGTCTTTTCGTGGTGAGACGGGGGGTGCGTTGAGCGAAATCCTCCTGGCGGTCGCCGCGTCGGCCTTCTTTGCGCTGACCTACGTCTTCTCGCGTCTGGCGACGGGGGAGGCGACGCCCCTGCTGGGCGGGTTCGTCTCCGCGCTGACGGTCACGCTGCTCTATCTGCCCTGGATAGCGGTGAGCGTGCCTACCCACGCCTTCGCCAACCCCCATTTGCTGTGGTTCGTGGGCATCGGTCTCATCACCCCGAGCATATCGAGGACGCTGCAGTTCGCGGGCGTCCAGCGCATCGGGGCGGCGGCCTCGGGCATCCTGCGGGGGCTGGGGCCGCTTTTCTCGAGTTCGCTGGCCGTGCTGCTCCTGGGCGAGCGGCTCACGGCGACGACGGCCCTGGGCACGGGGCTCATCGTGGCGGGCATTGCCGCTCTCTCGGTTCGCAGGGGGGAGTTGCGCTCCTGGTCCGTCGCGGGCGTCGCCTACGGCGTCGGCGCCACGCTCATCTGGGTGGTGCGCGACCTGATTATCCGCTACACCTCGCCCGACGTGCCTTACAAGACGCTCGCCATCTTCGTGATGGCGGCGACGTCGAGCGTCTTTCTGGGCGGCGTTCTTTCGCGATCGCGGGCGATTCGCGGCGATTTCACCGCAAAGGGGGTGTTTTGCTTCGTGCTGGTGGGCGTGGCGAGCTTCTCTGCGCTCACCGCGCTTTTCTTCGCCCTCGAGCGTGGGCGGGTGGTCGTGGTTTCGCCCATCGTCTCCGCCCAGCCGTTGTTCGTGTTGCTCTTCTCGGGCCTGTTCCTGCGCGGGTTGGAGACCCTAACGGCCCCGATGGTGCTGGGCGCAGCGTTCATTGTGGCGGGCGGCGCGCTCATCGGCCTGGGCTGATTAGTCGAGCCGTTCGTCCAGCCCCAGGCTCGCGGCCATTTCGCGGAGTTGCTCCAGAACGGGCCGGGCGAGAGGCACGCCGTTTTGCAGCATCTCCTCTTTTCTGCGCGCGAGGTTCTCGCCGGGAATGCGTATGGGCCCCTTGCCGGGCATGGGCGCCGAGTTTCTGATCTCGCGGATGCGCAGGTCCATCTCGGCCTTGAAGTCGGCGAGGTCGCGGAAGAGGTCGGGCCGCATGGCGAAGAACGCCTGGCCCGTGTTGGTGGGGGTGTGGAAATCCTTGTTGAAGTCCACCACGTCCGAGCCGAAGGCCGCTCCGTTGAGCACGCCCGCGAGGGCGCCGATCACCATGTTGAGGCCGTAGCCCTTGTGCCCGCCGATGGGCAGCAGAAAACCCTCCTCGGCGCGCGAGGCGTCCGTCAGGGGTTTTCCGTCGGCGGTCATCATCCAGCCCTCGGGCATGGGTCTGCCCTCCTGCGCGTAGACCTTCACCTTGCCGTAGGATGTCTCGGTGGTCGCCATGTCGAGGAGGAAGGGGGGCTCCTCGCCCGCGGGGATGGCGTAGGCGACGGGGTTGGTGCTCAGCAGCATCTCCACGCCGCCCCAGGGAGGCATGTGGTTGGCGTTGGCTACGGCCATGTACATGCCGATCATGTCGTGGGCGAGCGGCATGGCGGCGTAGACGCCCGCGGCGCCGGCGTGGTTTCCGTGGCGGATGCCGACCCAGGCGAGGCCGCTTTCCTGCGCTTTTCGGATGGCGAGTTCTGCCGCGAAGGTAACGACCACCTGTCCCAGCCCGTTGTCCCCGTTTACGAGCGCACTGACGGGGGTTTCGCGTTCGGTGCGCACGCGGGCGTGCAGGTTGTAGCCGCCCTCGCGGATTCTGCGGCAATAGGGCGGAAGGCGGAAGATGCCGTGCCCGTGCATTCCGTGGAGGTCGGCCTCTATCATGCGGGCGGCGCATACGCGCGCGTCCGCGTCCGCTACGTCGTGGGCCGTCAGTACGGCGTGAATGAAGTTTTCCAGGCGTTCGACGGGGTAGCGCGTTTCGGACATCGGCTCTCCTCGGTGTGGCGTGGCGCGCATGGGCCGCGCGCGAAAGATTCCCTCGTGTCGGGTTTTCCCCATTTTACGGGCGCGTGTATGATATATTTACCCGCAGCGCCGCGAAAGGCGAGCGGGACCGAATACGGCTTTTGCCCTCGACTCGAAAGGGGACAACGATGCGCTTCATCAAGAAACCCGAGTGGGCGATACCCGAGCGCGAAGCGACGCCCGAGAGCGTGTTCTTGAACCGCCGCAAATTCCTGGGCGGGGGGCTGGGCGCCATCATGAGCCAGATGGTTACGCCTCCCTACTGGCCCGAGCGCGACCGCACACTCGCCGCGGCGAAGGGCAAGGGAGCCTTTCACCCCGACGACCGCACGGTAGGCCTCTACCCGGCGAAGAGAAACCCCGCCTTCACCCTGGACAGGCCGCTCACCGAGGAGCAGGTAGCGGCCGAGTACAACAACTTCTACGAGTTCGGCGGCAGCAAGATAATCGCCTGGCTGGCCAGGCGCATGGAGACGCGCCCCTGGGAGGTGGAAGTCAAGGGCCACGTCAAGAAACCCAGGACGTATGCGATTGACGACCTCATCAAGAGCATGACGCTCGAAGAGCGCCTCTATCGCTTCCGATGCGTCGAAGCGTGGGCGATGGCGGTTCCCTGGACGGGTTTTAGAATTTCGGAACTCATCCGGAAGGTCGAGCCCACGAGCAAGGCGAAATACGTCAAGTTTACCACCTTCCTGAACCGAACGGTGGCCCCCGGGCAACTCCAGGTCTGGTATCCCTGGCCCTACGTCGAGGCGCTCACCATGCAGGAGGCCATGAACGATCTGGCGATCATGGGCACGGGCATCTACGGGCATCCCCTCCCGCAGCAGCACGGCGCGCCCCTGCGGCTGGTGGTTCCCTGGAAGTACGGGTTCAAGAACGTCAAGTCCATCGTCTCCATCGAGTTCACCGACAAGCGCCCGCGCACCTTCTGGGAAAAGGTGGCCCCGAACGAATACGGCTTCTGGGCGAACATCAACCCCAAATTCCACCACCCCCGGTGGTCGCAGGCCACCGAGCGCATGCTGGGCACGGGCGAGAGAAGGCCCACGCTTTTGTTCAACGGCTACGGGAAATGGGTGGCGGACATGTATCCCGACATGAACGAGCGCAAGTATTTCATGTAGGACGCTGCACGCAACGGCGCGCGCTGGGGGCAGTCCGCTTTCGCCCGCTCTCGCAAGAGGAGGGCGGCCAGAGGCGGCGGGTCAGGCTCTGAGGGCGCTATCCAGGTCTTCGGTCAGATCGTCCGCGTCTTCGAGTCCCACCGAGAGGCGAATCAGCGTGTCGCCGATGCCGAGAGCTTCTCTGCTCTCCTCGGTGAGAGAGGCGTGCGTCATGATGGCGGGGTGCTCCACCAGCGACTCCGTGCCGCCCAGGCTCTCCGCCAGGGTGAAGACGCGCACGTTTTCGAGGAACCTGCGCGCCTCGGCAAGGCCGCCCTTGAGATAGAACGACAGCATTCCCCCGAAGCCGCTCATCTGCCTCTTCGCCAGCTCGTGCTGGGGGTGGGAGGCGAGACCCGGGTAGATCACCTTCTCGACGCAGGGGTGCGCCTCCAGAAAGCGCGCGACGCGCAGGGCGTTTTCCTGGTGTCTTTCCATCCGCACGGGGAGGGTGTCGATTCCGCGCATGGACATGTAGCAGTCAAACGGCGAGGGCACCGCGCCGATGGCGTTTTGGTAGTGCGCGATACGCTCGTGCAGCCCGCGGCTTTTCGCAACGAGCGCGCCGCCCACCACGTCGCTGTGCCCGCCGATGTATTTCGTCGTGCTGTGCACCACCAGGTCCGCCCCCAGGGCGAGGGGCTGCTGGAAGTAGGGGCTCATGAAGGTGTTGTCCACGGCGATGACGACGCCCCCGCCCCCGTAGGTGGAGGCGATGCTGCGGACGTCGGCCATCTTGAGCAGGGGGTTGGTGGGCGTCTCTATCCAGATGAGGCGCGTGTTCTTGCGAATTTTGCCCGCCAGGGACTCCTCGTCCGCCATGTCCACGTAGTCGCACTCGATGCCGAACTTCTCGAACCCCCTCAAGTCCTTGCCCGTGATGAGGCGAAACGTGCCGCCGTAGACGTCGTCCGAGCAAAGCATGTGGTCGCCGTGGGAGAGCAGGGCGAAGAGTATGGTGGCGGTCGCACCCAGGCCGGATGAAAACGCGAGGCCGTGGCATGTGCTCTCCTCGTCGGG
This sequence comes from bacterium, assembly GCA_965221655.1. Classification (GTDB taxonomy): domain Bacteria; phylum UBA8248; class UBA8248; order UBA8248; family UBA8248; genus Bin107. The sequence goes on from OZ244906.1 coordinate 549,665, forward strand.
ACGCTCGAGGGCGGCGACGTTGCGCTCGAGTGCCTCGCGCGTCGGGTTGTTCGAGCGCGAGTATTCGTAGCCGCCGACGGGCTCGCCCGGCGTGTTCTGCTGAAAGGTGCTGCTCAGGCAGATATCGGGCTTTACCGCGCCGGTGAGTGCGTTCGGCTCTTTGCCCTCGTGAATGGCTCTGGTGGATATCTTCATGTCGCCTCGGGCCGGTGTGAGGTGGAAACGGCGGGCTCGTCCAGAAAGCCGTTGGCCGCCATCCATTCGTCGGAAAAAATCTTGCTCAGGTAGAACATGCCCGAATCAGGCATGAGGGTAACGATTCTTTCGGGTTCTTCGAGCGATTCCGCGTATCTGAGCGCGCCTGCCACCGCCCCGCCCGCGGATCCTCCCGCCAGAATGCCCTCTTCGCGCGCGAGCCTGCGCGCCGTCAGCAGGCATTCCTTGTCGGTTACGCGAACGACCTCGTCCACGTTCTCGAAGCTGAGCGTGTTGGGCTTGAAGCTTTCGCCGATGCCCTCGGTCTTGTAGGAGGCAGACGCGGGATTCTCCTCCCCGTAGAAGAGTCCGTAGAGAATCGAGCCGATGGGGTCGACGCCCACCACCTTGATGTTCGGGTTTTGCTCCTTCAGGTATTTGCCCGTGCCCGATATGGTGCCGCCCGTGCCCAGCCCCGTCACGAAGGTGTCGAACGCACCGCCCGTCTGGCGCCAGATTTCGGGCCCCGTCACGCGGTAGTGGGACTCGGGATTGTTCGGGTTGTTGTACTGGTTCGCCAGGATGGCGTTGGGTGTTTCCTCCACGATTCTGCGCGCGACGCTGTAGTGGCTCTCGGGGTCGTCGAGCGCGACCGTGGGCGTGACGATGACCTCCGCCCCGTAGGCGCGCAGCCTGTCTATCTTCTCCTGGCTCATCTTGTCGGGCATGACGAACACGCACCGATAGCCCTTGATGGCGGCGACCATGGCGAGTCCCGCTCCCGTGTTGCCCGAGGTTGCCTCGACGATGGTGCCGCCCGGGGCGAGCTCGCCCTTGTTCTCGGCGTCCTCGACGATGAGGCGTGCGATGCGGTCCTTCACCGAGAGGCCGGGGTTCATGTACTCGACCTTCACGAACATCTCCGAGGCCAGGTCCGCGCCGATGGAGTTGAGCCGCACGATGGGGGTGTCGCCGATGGCCTCGAGAATGTCGTTCTTCATGCGCCGCATCCTATAAAGGCGGACCGGGGGAGGTTTCGGGGCGATTATGCACGCGGGAGCGCCCGTCTACAAATCGTCGAGAATCTCGACGGCGGCGAAGGGTTTGCCTTCCAGGAACTCGAGGCTCGCACCCCCGCCCGTGCTCACGTGGCTCACCTGCGCACTCAGCCCGGCCGTCTCTATGGCCGCTGCGCTGTCCCCCCCGCCGATGACGGTCGTGGCGCCGGCGGCGGTCGCCTCGGCGAGGGCGTGCGCGATGGCGAAGGTGCCCGCCTCAAAGGGCTTGACCTCGAAGACGCCCATCGGGCCGTTCCATACGACCGTCCGCGCTTCCCGGAGGATGTCCGAAAAACGCCGCGCGGACTCCGGCCCTATGTCCAGCCCCATCATGTCCTCCGCAAGGTCGCCGCCGAAGACCTCGCAGGCGGCGCCCTCTTCGAGTTTGCGCGCAGCGACCACGTCGGTGGGCAGAACGAGTTTGTCGCCGCCCAGGTCGGCGAGGCGCGTGGCCACCTCGAGCATGTCCTCCTCCACCAGGCTGGCGCCCGTGCCGCGCCCTTTCGCGCGCATGAAGGTGAACGCCATCGCCCCGCCGATGAGCACGCGGTCGCACTTCTCCAAAAGCGCCTCGATGACCATCATCTTGTCCGAAACCTTCTTGCCCCCGATGACGGCGACGAAGGGCCGCTTCGGCGCGTCGAGGGCGCCGCCGAGGTAGCGCAACTCCCGCGCGAGCAGAAACCCTGCCACGCGCGGCTTGCCTGCCATCATCGCGGGCACGGCGAGCATGCTCGCGTTGTCGCGGTGGCAGGTGCCGAAGGCGTCGTTCACGTATACCTCGCCCAAAGAGGCCAGTGCGCGGGCGAAGGTGTCCTTCTCGCGGCGCAGGCGTTCGTCCCCGCGCGCCGCCTCGTCCTTGATTTGCTCGGCTTTGTGGAAGCGCAGGTTCTCGAGCAGGCAGCACTCTCCGTCGCCGAGCGCGGCGACCGTGCTCTCGGCTTCTCGCCCCACGCAGTTCGCGGCGAAGGCGACGCGCGCGCCCAAAAACTCCTCCAGCCGTGCGGCGACGGGCTGGAGCGTCCACTGCCCGTCGTCGCCCTCTCCTTTCGGGCGGCCGAGGTGGCTCATGAGGACGAGGCGGCCTCCTCCGTCGAGCACGTGGCGCATCGTGGGCAGCGCCATGCGGATTCTGCGGTCGTCGACAATGCGTCCGTCCGCGTCGCGGGGGACGTTGAAGTCCACGCGCATCAGTACGCGCTTACCGCTTACGCCCACGTCCGATATGCTTTTCTTCTCCACCGAGCGCCCCTCCGCGCATGTGGCCCGACGATAAGTGGTGTATAAGAAATATCGCCGGGAAAATCCAGCCGCACGGGCGGCACCGCCCGCCGTAGGTTCTTCTGCGCAGTATTGCGCCTCGCAACGCTTCCATGAGGAGAAGTGATGATCGCCATCGATTTGAGCGGAAAAGTCGCCCTGGTTACGGGCGCGAGCCAAGGCATCGGACAAGCGTGCGCAAGGGTGCTCGCGCGCGCTGGGGCGGGGGTCGCCCTCGCCGCACGCAGCGAGGAGAACCTGCAGGGTAGCGCCGCAGAAATCAAAGCCGCGGGCGGGCGTGCGGAGGTGCTGGCGGGAGACCTCACCCTCCCGGGTCAGACGGAGCGCGTGGTGGAGGAGGTCTGCGCGCGGCTGGGCGGGGTGGATTTTCTGGTCAGCGCAGCGGGCGTGAGCAGGCGCTCGGACCCGATAGAGACGAATGACGAGGACATCGACCTCGCCGTCGACCTCAAGCTCCGCGCCGCCATTCGCCTTGCCCGGGGCGTGATCCCCGAGATGAGAAAGAGGGGAGGGGGGTGCATCGTCTTCTTCTCTGGGCTGAGCCACGTGCACACCTCGGAGTACCACGGCTCGGGCTGCATCGCGAACGCGGGCATCGCCGCCTACAAGCACCAGCTCGCCCGCAGGCTGGCGCCCGAGAGCATTCGCGTGAACCTCATCAACCCCGGCACGACGGACACGCCGCGCTACGTCCGCCAAACCAGCCGCATCGCCGAGCTCACGAACCGCACCTACGAGGAGGTGGACGCGGAGCGTCGCGCCGAGTTGCCCATGGGCCGCCTCACGCAGCCCGAGGACTGCGCGAACGCGGCTTTGTTTCTCGTGTCGGACCTGGCTGCGAACGTAACGGGGGAGTCCATCAACGTGGACGGCGGGCGCTGCGACGTCGTAAGGCCTTAAGGGGTGTGCCCTAAAGAGCGGCGGCCCCGCCGTCGAGGTATATCGTCTGGCCCGTGAGGAAGTCGCTCGCGGGGCTCGCGAGGTAGAGGGCGAGGGCGCGTATTTCCTCCGCTTCGCCGTAGCGGTTCATGGGGACGAAGCGCAAGAACGCCTCGCTCTGCCTGGGGTCGGCAATGCGCTCCGCCGTCATCGGGGAGTGGAAGCGGCCCGGCGCAATGCAGTTCACTTGCACGTTCTTCTCCGCGAGTTCGACGGCGAGAGCCTTGGTGAGGCCCGCAAGGCCCGCCTTGGACGCCGCGTAGGCCGTCTGGTCGGGGCGCCCCCGGCTGCCCGCGCTCGAGCCCAGGTTGATAATCTTGCCCCCGCCCGCCTCGAGCATGAAGCGCACCGCCGCGCGGCAACAATAGAACGCCCCGCTCAGGTTCAGGTCGATGGTGTCGCTCCATATTTGGTCGGTCGTGTCGAGAATCGGTGTGGGGAGCGAAACCCCTGCGCTGTTGACGAGCACGTGCGGGCCGCCGAGCTCCTCGTTGATTTGGGCGAACAGGGCGTTCACCCGCCCGGAGTCGGTTACGTCGCAGACGGCGGGTCTCGCGCGCACGCCGAACGCCTCGCACGCGCGCGCCGTTTCGGCCAGCGGGCCGGGCCGCCTCCCGACGAGCGCCACGTCCGCCCCCGCCTCGGCCAGGGCGAGGGCTATCGAGGCGCCGAGCCCTTGTCCGCCGCCGGTAATGCAGGCCGTCTTTCCGCTCAGATCCGCCCCGGGCGATGCCACCTGTTTCTCCTCCGGGCCACGCGCGCTTGTGCCGAAAAGTTCCGGGGAGACTTTACCACCGGGCGGCAGTGGGGTACATACACTAGCGTTCCTTGTCCTCGTTCGTGAAATGGCCGGATTGGCGATTTCGCCCCAAAATTCGAACGACTCGCGTTTCGTGGGGATTGTTCATGGCTCTTGCACAGGCGCCCGGCGCCATCAGCCGCGAAAACATGGAGTTGATCGGTTATCACGACCTCGGCGATCGCCCCGCCTTCAAGACGGCGATGCAGGAGGTGGAGGGGCGCTTCTATCTGTACCTCTCCCACTTCTGGGTGAGCGGCTGGAGCGTGTTGGATGTAACGGACCCCGAAGACCCGCAGCTCCTCGCGTTCATCGAGGGGCCGGACAACACATGGACCTTGCAGGTGCAGGTGGCCGACGGCCTGCTCATCACCTCGCTCGAGAAGATACCCCCCGGCTGGGGGCCGCGGCCCGACGATCCGCCGGGTGCCGAGGGCGTCTACGTCTGGGACGTGGCCACGGACCCCGCGAGCCCCGCACTGCTCTCCCACTGGGAGACGGGGGCCGACGGCACCCACCGCAACTTCTACAACGGCGGACGCTACGCGCATCTTTCCGCCTACGCGCCCGGTTACGAGGGGAACATCTACCGCATTCTGGATCTGGCCGACCCGCGCAACCCCAAGGAGGCGGGCCGCTTCTGGCTGCCCGAGCAGGAGGGGCGCGAGACGGAGCGGACGGACGACTGGAGCGAGGGAATGCGCGTGTTCCAGCACGGCCCCGCCCACGCGGAAAACGGCCGGGCGTATCTGCCCTACGCGCGCGGCGGGTTCGTCATCGTGGACATCGAGGACGTGTCGGAGCCCAAATTCGTGAGCCGCTTCAGCGTCTACCCGCCGCTGGGCAGCGCCATCGCCGTGCACACGGCGTATCCCTACCTGAGCCGGGGGTTCGCCATCATCAACAGCGAGGCGCTCAAGGAGAATTGCGACGAGCCGCTCAACTACACGGCCATCGTCGACATCACCGACGAGGCCGAACCGCGCCTCACCTCGCTCTTCCCCGTGCCCGAGCCGCCGCCCGGCTACTCCCACGCTAGTTTCTGCGAGCGGGGCGGGCGCTTCGGCCCCCACAACCAGCACCACGCCCAGGGGATGGCGTGTCTCGAGCAAAGGGAAGACCGCGTGTATCTCACGTATTTCAACGCAGGTCTCCGCGTCTACGACATATCCGAGCCCGTCCACCCGCGCGAGATCGCCCACTACATACCGGCCGACCCGACGCGGCGGCTCGGCATGTTGCCCAAGACGCTCGTCACCCAGAGCGAGGACGTGATCGTGGACAGGCGGGGGGTGATTTACGTAACCGACAAGAACCATGGACTGCACATACTGCGCTGCACCGTCTAGGCGAGAGAAAAGGAGAACAATTTCATGCCCACCATCGTCGACCTCTCACGCGAAATCTACCACCGCACCCCCGCGTACCCGGGCCAGCCGCCCATTCTGTACGCGGAGTGGAAAAACCATGAGGACGCCTTCCGCGACTCGGGCAACGTATGGGGCAACGCCCTGAACTTCGTGACCATGCCCGAGCACGGCACCACGCACCTCGACGCTCCGCTCCACTTCCACCAGGACGGTACGCCGATGAACGAGTATCCGCTCGAGAACTGCATCGTGCGCGGCATCTGCATCGATTTGCAGCACGTCGCGCCGCGGGCGGAAATCAGCTCGGACGAACTCGACGCCGCCGTCAAGAAGACCGGCCTCGACATCCCCCGGGGCGGCACGATTCTGCTCTGCACGGGCCACCACGCCCGCACCTTCCCCACCAAGGCCTACGGAACGGACAACCCGGGCATAAACGTCGAGGCCACCGAATGGCTGGCGGATCAGGGAATCGTCCACTTCGGCATCGACTCCATGCGCCCCGGCCCCGAGGGAGACGTGAACGCCCTGGTGCACAAGGCCTGCTGGGAGAAGGGCATCACCCATCTCGAGAGTTTGTGCAACCTCGAGGCGCTGTTGGGCAAGGGCGAGTTTCAGTTCATCAGCCTGCCGCTCAAGTTCCGCGAGGGGACGGGAAGCCCCGTGCGCGCCGTGGCGGTGCTGGACGACTAGGCCGCCTGCCGAAGCTTCGGCTTTCCGGCGCCGGGGGAAAATGCTAGGGTGGAGTTCCGCCGGAAGTATCCGCCTCGGAGAGGGAACCCGTGCCCTCGGCGAACATGTCGCCCAAGTCTCCCAGGTCAGACTGCGCCCGCAAGCTGGGCGAGCGCATAGCGAATGCCCGTGCGCGCAAGGGGCTGAACCGCAACCAGCTCGCCCGCGCGGCGGGCGTTACCTGGGCAAACCTCACCCGCTACGAGCAGGGCGAGAACGAACCGAGTGCGGGCAGGCTTTTCGAACTCGCAAGGGTGCTCGACGTATCGGTCGACTGGCTGCTGGGCCGCGCGGGTGCGCAGGAAACGCCCGGCGTCGGCCCCCTGAGCGTTTCCTTGCGCATGAGCGACAGCCTCCAGGCTTCGGGCAGAGTGGACGACGCGGAGTTTCGCGCCGTGCCCCTGGTGTCGGGCTCCATCGCGGCGGGAAACGCGAGAATCGTGGACGAGGAGATCGAGGAATACGCCCTGGTCCACGTCTCCCAGATTGCCGGGCGGGGGGATTTGGTTTCCGTCCGCGTGGACAGGGAGATGGGCCGGAGCATGTTGCCGCTCATACAGCCGGGGGCGGTCGTCGTCATCGACAGGCGCGACAAGCGCATCGTTCCCGAGGGGATCTACGCGGTGCGCGACGAATCCGGCGGATGCACCCTCAAGCGGTTGCAGTGGACGCCGCCGCGCCTTTGGCTGGTGCCGGAGAACAGGGAAGAAGCGGTCACCCACATCGACCTGGACGCAGAGGAGCCCGCCGAGAGAATCGTGGGGCGCGTCGTCTGGGCCTATCAGCCGCTCGCCTGACGCTCAGCCGTCGAGCAGTTCGCGGCATTTCTCCGTAAGGGCGGGGATGACCTTCTTGTAGTCGCCCACGATGCCGTAGCGCGCGCGCTGGAAGATGGGGGCTTCGGCGTCGGTGTTGATGGCGACGATGTTCTTGCTGGGTCCTGCGCCCACCATGTGCTGCATGGCTCCCGAGATGCCGACCGCGATGTAGAGGTTCGGGCTCACGATCTTGCCCGTCTGGCCCACCTGCATGGGGGTCGGCACCCAGCCTGCGTCCACGGCGGCGCGGCTCGCTCCCACCGCCGCCTTGAGCACCTGGGCGAGCTCCTGGAGGTATTCAAAATTTTCCGGGCCGCCCAGGCCGCGCCCGCCGCTCACCACGATCTCCGCGTCTTCAAGGCGCACGCCCTCGGCTTCCACCTGGCGGGCCTCGACGAAGCTCATCTTCACTTCGTCGGCCTCGACCGAGACGGCGATTTCCACGAATTCGCCCGCACGGCCCTCCTGCACATCGGCCTGGGGCAGGGCCTTGGGGCGCGTGGAGGCCATGGAGAGCGCGTCGGTTTTCGAGCGCACGTGGCTGATGGCGCTGCCCCCGTGCACGGGCCGCACGGCGGCGAGTTTGCCCTCCTCGATACTCAGGTCGGTGCAGTCGTGCGCGTAGCTCGCCCCGCGGCGGAAGGCGAGCCGCGGGGCCACGTCGCGCCCCACGGAGGTGTTGGCGACGAGGAAGATGCCCGGGGACTCCTCACCCAAGGCGGCGTCGATGACCTGGAGGTAGGCCGCGTTCGTGTAGCCGTCCAGCAGGTCGGACTCCGCCGCCAGCACCTTGTCGACGCCCAGTGCAACGAGCCCCTTCGCGAGTTCCAGCGTGCCTTCCCCGCCCAGGAGCAGGGCCTTGAGGGAACCACCCTTTTCGTCCGCGAGCTTTCGTCCGATGCTGCAAAGCTCGCTGCTCACGAGCGCCAGCTTCTCCCCCGCGCGCTCGGCCAAAACGAGAACGTCGTTCGACATGGTTTGTGTTTCTCCCCTAGATGATCTTGTCTTCACGAAGTCGAAGCGCGAGGGCGGAAGCCGCCTCCTCGAGCGATTCGCCTTCGATGAACTCGCAGTTTCCGTCGAAAACGGGCTGATACAGGCGGGTTTCCTCAAAGGTCGCCGCCCCCTTGCCGATAAGGGCGGAGTCCACGTCGAGGTCCGCCGCTCCCCACACCGGAATCTGCTTGCGCGAGGCCATGAGGATGCCCTTGACCGAGGGCAGGCGCGGGGTGTTGATCTCGTTGCTGGCGGTGAGCAGGCAGGGGGTGGCGACCTCGACGACTTCGAGGCCGTCCTCGAGTGCGCGCTCACAGCGCAGGCCGGCGTCTGTCTTCTCCACCTTCTGGAGCTGGCTGACGCTGGGCAGGCCGAGTGCCTCGGCGAGAGCGAGGGCGGTGGTTCCATAGCTCCAGTCGCTGCTGAGCCTCCCGCAGAGGACGACGTCGAAATTCTCGAGCTTGGCGATGGCGGCGGCCAGAATGCGCGCCGTGGCGAATGCGTCTGATCCCTCAAAGGCCGCGTCGTGGAGAAGCACGGCCTCGTCGCACCCCATCGCCAGGCATTTTTTGAGGCCGTCTCGGGCCTGCTCGTCTCCCGTCGTCATGACGGTAACCTTGCCGCCGTGTTCTTCCTTGAGCTGGATGGCGGCCTCAACAGCGTTCTCGCAAAAGCCGTTGATGACGGGTGCTACGTTCGCAGGGGGGAGGACTTCCATTTTCTCCTCATCCACCTTGAAGTCGCGCGGAGGGATGTCTGGGTCCTGTACCTGCTTGATGCAGACGACGATGTCCAAGGGGTGGGTCTCCTCAAGGTATGCGGGCCGCGCAACGGCGCGGAAATCCCGCGAATCAAAACAGCCTCAAAATAATGAGGCCGCACCGATGCGTCAACCACGAAAGGGGTTTTCCGCCGTTTCCGCGCGCGCTGCGAGAAGCTGTGTTCGCCGCTTGCGTTTGACACCGAAAAAACGCGGGCGATAAGATGCGCCGCGCTTGGAACGAACGCGACGAAATCCGGTTTTTCAGGCGCATTCGCCGACGAGGAGAGGATTCTTCGATGCCCGAAGCAACCGAAGCCCAGGTTCTCGATGCACTGCGCGCGGTGCGCGACCCCGAGATCGGCAAGGATCTCGTGAGCCTCAACATGATCAAGGACGTGCAGATTTGCGGGGACGCCGTCGCCTTCACGCTCCAGCTCACCACGCCCGCCCATCCGCGCAAAGAAGAGTTCGAGCAGGAGTGCAAGCTGGCCGTCGGTGCACTCGACGCCGTGAAGACGGTGAACGTGCGCGTCACGAGCCACGTAACCGCGCGGCCCTCCATAGCAGGCAAGATGGACGTGCCCGGGGTGAAGAACATCATCGCGGTCGCCAGCGGCAAGGGCGGCGTGGGCAAGTCGACCGTGGCGGTGAACGTCGCGCTCGCCCTGCACGAGGAGGGGGCGAAGGTGGGCATCCTCGACGCCGACATCTACGGGCCGAGCCAACCCTTGATGCTGGGCATTCCCAAGGCGCAGCCCATGGCGGCGGGCGAGAACAAGATTACGGCACTCGAAGCCCATGGTCTCAAGGTCATGTCGATGGGCTTTCTCGTGGATGAGGACAGCCCCGTCATCTGGCGCGGGCCGATGGTCATGCGCGCGCTGGTGCAGTTTTTGAGCGAGACGATTTGGGGCGAGCTCGACTACCTCGTGCTCGACCTGCCTCCGGGCACGGGCGACGCGCAGCTCACCATCGTGCAGCAGGTCTCCCTGGCGGGGGCCGTCATCGTCAGCACGCCGCAGGACATCGCCCTGCTCGACGCGCGCAAGGGCCTTCAGATGTTCAGAAAGACCGACGTGCCGATTCTCGGCATCATCGAGAACATGAGCTACTACACGTGTCCTGCGTGCGGGCACCGCGAGAATATTTTCGACACCGGCGGCGGGGAGAAGGCGTCGCAGCGCTACGAGGTGCCGTTTCTGGGCGCGATTCCGCTCGACGTGAAAGTGCGGGTGGGCGGCGACTTCGGCGTGCCCGTCGTGGCGGGCGAGCCCGACCACCCCGTGGCCAAGGCGTTTCGCGAGGCGGCGCGCAAGGTGGCCGAGCAGGTGGCCATCGCCAACGCGGCGGGGCCGGTGTCGGTTCCCGAACTCAAGATCATCGGTTAAGACGGCCTCCGGCGGGGGAATCCCCGGAGGGTCGTACGTCATCCACGGCGTCTCGCCGCGCGGGGCGCCTCTCACCCCAATCAAAGGTGCGTCATGGCGAAAGTGGTGCTGGTCGATCCGCTCTATGCGACTCCGGCGTGGGACGTCTCCCCGGACTGGCTGGGGCCGGGAAACGAGATCGTGGCTCCGGCGGAATACACGCCCGAAGCTATCGAACCCCTCCTGCCCGGGGCCGAGGGCATCCTCACGGTGTTTCGCCCCGTTTCGGGCGAGATGATGGACATGGCGCCGAACCTCAAAGTCGTGGCCAAGCCGGGCGCCGGCGTGGACAACATCGACGTGGCGGCGGCCACCGCGCGCGGCGTCATGGTGTGCAACGTCGAGGGCGTGCGGGGGCGTTCCGTGGCCGAGCACGCCTTTTTCATGGCGCTGTATCTGGCGCGCCACGCCTGGATGCAAGACGATCAGGCCACCTGGGAGCACGTGCCCGCGGTGCAGCTGGGGGGCAAGTCGCTGGGTATCGTGGGGTTGGGCGACATCGGCCGCCGTGCGGCGCGCATCGGCCACGGCTTCGGCATGGAGTTGCTCGTGAACACGCGCACTGAAGACCCCTCCTACGTGCCCGAGGCCACGCTCGAGTTCCTCTCGTTCGACGATCTGTTGCCCCGCGCGGACTTTCTGGTTCTGTGCATGCCGCTCCTTCCCGAGATGCGAGGCATCATGAACGCGGAGCGTCTGCGCAGGATGAAGGCCGAGGCCATTCTCGTGAACGTTTCGCGGGGTCCCGCCGTGGTGAGCGACGATCTGCTGGAGGTGATGCGCGGCGGCCATCTGGCGGGAGCGGGCCTCGACGTCACCGACCCCGAACCTCTCCCGAACGACCACGGCTTGTGGAGTCTCGACAACGTCATCATCAGCCCGCACCACGCTTCCCGCACGCCCGAGACGCAGACCGCCGCCATGGAGCGCACGGCGGAAAACGTGCGCCTCGCCCTGGGGGGTGAGCGGCCCGTCAACGTCGTGAATCCCGAGGTTCTCTAGCGCATCCCGGGCCGGCGGGGTGTCCCCCCTCCGGCGGGTTCGGAGTCTGCATGCCGTTCGAACTGGTGGCCTTGAGTCCGGCCCTTTTCTTCTCCCTGTCGAGCATCATGACCAGAAGGGGGCTGGACGGCAGCACGCCCCACACGGGAAGCTTTATCGTCCTCCTCATGCAGTTGGCGTTCTTCTCCATCTGTCTGGCGGCAGTGGATTTCTCGCGCCTTTCGCCCTCTGTGTATTGGGTCGCCTTTCTGGCGGCGGGGCTCTCCTCGCCCGCGCTGTCGTTGTTGTTCCTGTTTCGCTCGATTCAGCGAATCGGCGTCGCGCCGACGAGTTCTATCTCGAACACCCACGCCATCTTCGGAGCGTTCTGGGCGTTTTTGTTCCTGGGAGAGCGGCCTCCCGCCGCCGTGTGGTTTGGCATCGTGCTGGTCGTGGCCGGCGTGTTCTGGATGTCGAGCGGGGAGGGCTCGCGCGCAAAAGGGCGCGCGCTCTTTCTGCCGTTCATCTCGGCGGCGTTCTTCGGCCTTGCCCACATGCTGCGAAAACTAGGGCTGGGGGGCGTGGACTCGCTTATCCTCGGAGGGTTTTTGCAATCGCTCTCGGCGTGCGCGGTGGGGCCGATTTTTCTCAAGGCGAGCACCGGGTGGAGCCCCTTCGTGTTCCACAAGCCCTCGCTCAGGAATTTCTTCTGGGCGGGTCTCGCTATGGCCGCCGCCCAGCTGTGCCTCATGGCCGCCCTGAGCATGGGCGAGGTCTCGCGCGTCTCTCCCATGGTGGCGACGGTGCCGATCTTCACGCTCGTGCTCGCACCCCTCATCCTGGGCAGCAGGGAGAGGATTACCTTTCGCATCGTCGCAGGCGCGCTCCTCACCTTCCTGGGCGTGATTCTGGTTATCTCGATGCGCTAGGGCCGGGCGTCCTGCCTCCGCGTCGTCGTGCTTGTTGCGTTATGGCAACGACGACAAACAAAATTTGTAGCATGGGCAATTTCTTTGCGTATGTCCCAATAGATTGCGTTTTCGTTCGATTTCGCGGGAATGCAAGACCTATATTTGTTTCGTGCGTGATTTTCCCCGCCGACGCCCCGTGCACCGGAGAAGGGAGTTGACAGAATGCGCCTTGGGCGTTAATTCAAAAAAAGATGCACTTTCCGCAACGAGCTTCTCGTCATCCGCCCCGCTTGTTCGGGGCTGCGGGTTGCACCCTTGGGAGGATGAGGTCTTGCAGACGAAATCGTCTCCCGCAGGCAGTGCCGCGGCCGGGGCTGCCGAGATTCTCCACTATGTCTTCGGGAATCTCGAATACGGACTCAACATCCGGATGTGGGACGGCTCCGCCCTGGCGGTGGGCCGCGCAACGATGCCCGTGACCATCACTTTCGGTTCGCTCGCGGCCTTCAAGCGCGTTCTGCTCCATCCCCAGGCGGATGCCTTCGCCGAGGCGTACTGCGACGGGGAAATCGACCTCGACGGCGACCTCTTCGAGGCCATGAAGGTGGCCGACAGCCTCGACAAGCTCGAACTGGGCACGTTCGAAAAGCTCAAACTCGGGCTACGGATATGGAGACTCTCCGAATGAGCGGGTGGGAGGCGATAGTCGTCGGCGGCGGGCCGGGAGGCAGCACGGCCGCCTGGGAGCTGGCCCGGCTGGGTCGCCGCGTGCTCGTTCTCGACGCGGCCACCTTCCCCCGCGTGAAATTGTGCGCAGGCTGGGTGACCCGGCAGGTCATGGCTGACCTCGAGCTCGACCCCGCCGCATACCCCCACACCATCCAGCCGTTTCAGAGCGTGTTCGTGGGCTGTGGCGACAAGCTCCACGAGACGCGCTGGAGCGAGCCTGCGAGCTACGGAATCATCAGAAGCCAGTTCGACACCTATCTGCTCGAACGCGCGCGCGAAGAGGGCGCTGAGGTGCGCGAGGGCGTACGGGTGCGGGGTGTGGAGCCGACCGCGCGCGGGATGCGGTTGGAAATGAACGGCGAGGCCGTCGAAGCGCCTCTCGTCATCGGCGCGGGGGGCCACACCTGCCCGGTCGCCCGGGCGTTCGGCGAGGTATCTTCGAGCGAATCCGTCGTCCTGACGCAGGAGAGCGAGACGAACGTCGGTGCGGACGCCTTGCGCGCCCTGGCGCCCAACTACGGCCTGCCCGAGTTGTTCGCCGAGCCAGACTTCAAGGGCTACGCCTGGTATTTCACGAAGGGAGATTTTCTGAACGTCGGCGTGGGCTGCATCGGCAAGAGCCCGAGCGTGCACGAGCGCCTGAAAACCTTGCTCGAGCGATTGCGCGCGACGGGGAGGTTGCCCGAAAAGCTCGAGAAATTCCGCGGCCACGCCTATTCGGTGCACCGCAGGCACGTGCGCAAGCCCGCAGGGGAGCGCTTCGCCCTCGTCGGCGATGCGGCGGGTCTCGCAAAGGACATCAGCGGCGAGGGCATCGGCCCCGCCGTCCACAGCGCGAAGGCGGCGGCCCGCGCCGCCCACGCGCACCTCGAGACGGGAGCGGGCTTTGCCGAATACGGCAGGGCGCTTTATGCGAAATACGGCACCGGCCGGGAGGGAATGTTCGACAAGCTGGTGGATCGCGTTCCCGACAGCGTTCTTTTCGGCGTGGCCCGGTTCATTTGCGGCAACGCCTGGCTCAGACGCCGGCTGGTTCTCGAAGGCGCGTTCGGCATCGGTTAGGAGGCGGCCATGGTAAAAGAGCGGACCAAGGAATTCGACGCCGAGGCGATCTCGCACCACTACGACGTGTCCAACGAATTCTACGAGCAGTTCCTGTGCGAGAACATGGTCTACACGTGCGCCTACTACCGCGACCCCGAGGGCGACCTCGCCCAGGCGCAGCGCGACAAGATGGACCTCGTCTGCCGCAAACTCCGCCTCTCGCCGGGGGAGGACTACCTCGACATAGGCTGCGGGTGGGGTTCGCTGGCGATATGGGCGGCCAAGCACTTCGGGGTGAAAGCGACGGGCGTTACTCTCTCACGCGAGCAGGCGAAGTGGGGCCAGGACTGGGTGCGGCGCGAGGGTCTCGAGGGCAGGTGCGAAATTCACCACATGGACTACCGCGACTTCCCCGAGGAGCGCACGTTCGACAAGATTTCTGCAGTGGGCATCATCGAGCACGTCGGCATCGCGAACTACCCGAGCTACTTCACGTCGGTACGCAATCGCCTGCGTGACGGCGGATTGTTCCTGAACCACGGCATCACCGCCAACAAGTTCTGGAAGCATACGAGCCAGTTCGATTTCCTGAAGCGCAACGTCTTTCCCAACGGCGAGCTGGACAACATCTCCCACATACAGGACGAGATGGAGCGCGCCCGCTGGGAGATTCTCGACGTGGAGAACCTGCGGCTCCACTACGCGCGCACGTGCAAGCACTGGTTTGATAGGTTCGAGGAGAACGCGGAGCGCATCCGCGCGCTCGTCGGCGAACGCATCTACCGCATCTATCGCGTTTGGCTGGTGTGTTCGTCCAATGCGTTTTTCTGCAACTCGCTGGGGCTGTATCAGGTGCTTGCGTGCAAATACGAGAAAAAATACGGCCGCGACGCCCCCACGACCCGCGAGGACATATACCGGGCACTCTTCGGCCTCGACGGCTGAAACCCGCCTCCACACGGCGTGAACCCCCACTCCTCGCGCGGCGCCTCGCCGTTTCGCCCCGCCTGGTATTGCCGGGGTGGACACCTCCAGAGCGTTTGGGGATATTTTTTGCGAAAACGTCCGCGCATCCCCTGGCGGCGCGAGCGTTGGGACACGCCCGACGGCGATTTTCTGGACGTCGATTTCCTGGACGCAAAACCAGAGGACGCCCCCACGCTGCTCGTCCTCCACGGGCTGGAGGGCTCGTCGGACTCCCATTACGTGCGCGGTGCGGCGGCGCGCGCGGGAGCACTGGGCTGGCGGACTCTGGCGCTTAACTTCCGCTCGTGCGGCGGTTCGGTGCACCAAACCCCCAGGTTCTATCACTGCGGCGAAACGGGAGACCTCGCGTTCGTGGTGCAGCGCACCCTCGAGCGCACGAATGGTCCCGTGCTGCTCGCGGGTTTCTCGCTCGGGGGAAACGTTCTGCTCAAATGGCTGGGCGAATGCGGCGCGGAGGTATCTCCGCGCGTGCGGGGAGCCGCGACGGTTTGCGCGAGCCTGCGCCCCGCCGCGTGCGCGAAAGCACTCGACTCACCGGCGGGGTTTCTCTACAGAAGCCACCTGCTGGGAAGCGTGAAGCGCAAGGCCGCTCTTTTCGCGGAGCGCCACCCCGGCCGCATCGACGCGGTGCGGGTGCGGAGTGCGCGCACCTTTCACGAATACGACAGGCTGGTCATCGCCCCCCTGTACGGCTTCCGCGACGAGATGGACTACTACGAACGAGCCGACGCCTCTCCCTTGCTGCCGCGGGTGCGGGTGTCCACGCTCATCCTCGCGGCGGAGGACGACCCCATCGTGCCGGCCCGCACCTTCCCGCACGCGGAGATTGGCGAATCCCGGTGGCTCTCGGGCACTTTGGCGAAAGGGGGAGGGCACGTGGGCTTCGTGTCGGGCGCAAACCCCCTCGCACCCCTCTACTGGGCCGAGGAGCGCGTGCTCGGGTTTTTGAGAGAGTGTTTGGGAGATTAAGCGGCAAGCCGCCGCTTGGACCTAGGCGCCGGTGCATGCACGCTGCCGCACCGAAGAGGTTCAGGCGTCTCTGTCGAGTTGCCGCGACTGGCTGCGCTCGTGGCGGGCCACTGCGCAGAGTATGAGGCGGTGGAGCATCTCGGAGTAGGGAACGCCCGCCGCCTCCACCATGCGCGGGTATCCGCTCAACTGCGTGAAGCCGGGGAGGGTGTTCACCTCGTTCACGTAGAGTTCGCCGTCGCGTTCGCGGTAGAAGAAGTCCACGCGCGCAAGGCCCGCGCAGCCCAGAGCCTCAAAGGCGAGATGTGCGTAGGAGCGCGCCTGTGCGGCGAGCGATTCCTCCACGGGTGCGGGGATGATCAACTCGGCGCGCCCCTCCTGGTATTTCGCCTCGTAGTCGTACCAGCCCGAGAGCGTCCTGATCTCCATGAGCGGGGTGGCCAGCAGGTCGCCCGGAGCGGGGCCTTCAAGCACCGAGCATTCCACCTCCCGCCCCTGGGCGTGCTCTTCTATCAGCACCTTGTGGTCGAAGCGAAAGGCGTCCGCAACGGCGTCGGAAAGCGCCTCTTGGCCCTCCACGAGATGGACACCCACGCTGCTGCCCGAGGAGGAGGGCTTGACGAAGAGAGGATACCCGATTTTCGCGGCCGCCTCCTCGAGTACTGCGTCGCGCCTGCTCGACCAGGCTTCGGGGTAGAGGGTGAGGGCGGGCAGAACGGGCAGCCCCGCCGCGCGCAACACCGCCTTGGCCACGACCTTGTCCATCGCCACGGCGGATGAGGCGCAGCCCGAACCGACGAAGGGTGCTTCCGCCATTTCGAACAGCCCCTGGAGGGTGCCGTCTTCCCCGAAGGAGCCGTGGATCATGGGAAAGAACACGTCGACGGCAACCTTCTCGCCCGTCGCCGCACGCCGCAGCGGCGCGCCGTTCGGCGTGCCGGAGAAGAGGACTTCCACCCCCGCCTCTTCAGGTGCGTCCGGGGCGGGGAGGCACAACCACTTTCCCGACTTGGTAATGAGGGTGGGGACGACCTCGTAGACCTCCGCGTCGAGCTCCGCCATGATGGCGCGGCCCGAGTTGCGGCTTACCTCGTGCTCGGTCGAGCGACCGCCGAATATCACGCAGACTTTCGTCCTGGGAGACGACGCCATGGCGGCGAACCCTCGTGAGGTCCATGGTGCGGGCGGAAGTTCAGCGTATCAGTTTCGAGAGGAATTTGAAATCCTCGGTACCCGCAACGCGAAGCAGGTCAAAGAGCGCCTGTTCAGTCGTGGCGGGAACGGCGCCCGCGCACCGCAGGGCCGAGAGCCCCGTTCGCCAGTCGAGCTTCGAGCGCGAGCACAGGGCGTCGGCCACCGCGTGGACGATGAAGCCGTTCTCCAGCAGGTCGAGCGCCGTCTGGTAACAGCAGACGTGGGTTTCCGCCCCCGTGAGCAGTATCTTCGTTCTGCCCGAGGCGCGCAGGCGCGGCAAAAACTCCTCCGCCCCGCAGCAGCTGAACGAAATCTTCTCCACCGGTGAGAACGCGGGAATTTTCTCCGCCACCTCGGCGACGGTGGAGCCGAGCCCCTGGGGGTATTGTTCGGTCGCGAGCACCGGAAAGCCCAGGCGCGCCGCCGATTCCGCCAGCGTGCGGATGCGCCCGAGAACCCGTGTGCGCACCTTCTCGTCCATAGCGGCCATGAGGCGCTCCTGCGCGTCGACGACGAGCAGCAGGCAGTCTTCGGGGTGGAGGCGAAAGGCATCGAGGTCCGGCATGGCCTCTCCCGGTAGCGGGCAGTGAGCGGGAAGGCTATTACGGCTTCCGGCGTGCGTCAAGGAAGCCCCCGAAGCCTTGATTCGCGCAGGGGCGTGGGATAGCATCGCCCGCAGAAATTTCAGGCGCACACCAACGAGAGGGGAGAGAACATGCCCGGCAAGGCGAAGGTCGTCCTGACCGATTACGTCTGGGAGTCCCTGGACGTGGAGAACGAGATTCTGGGAGAGGTGGCCGAGGTCGTCGCAATGCAGACGAAGACGCCCGCCGAGTTTCTGCCCGAGGCTGCCGACTGCGACGCCCTGCTCAACACCTACGCCGGCCCCATCACCGAGGCGGATATGGCGCAGATGCCGGCGTGCAGAATCATCGCGCGCTACGGCATCGGGGTGGACACCATCGACCTGCGCGCCGCCACGGAGGCGGGCATCATCGTGACGAACAACCCCACCTACTGCATCGAGGAGGTAGCCGAGCACACGATGGCGCTTCTGCTCGCCTCGGCGCGCAAGGTGGCCCTCTACGACAGACGGGTGCGCGCGGGCGAGTGGGCGGTGCCGCCGGGCAAGCCCATGTTCCGCCTGGCGGGCGCCACGCTGGGGTTGGTGGGTTTTGGCAACATCGCCCGCATGGTGGCCGTTCGCGCCGCCGCGTTCGGTATGCGGGTGCTGTTCAACGACCCCTTCGTCGAGCAGGGGCAGTTCGACGTCCCCGGCGAAAAGACCGAGCTTGCGGAGATGTTCGCCGGCTCGGACTTCGTCTCCATCCACCCGCCGCTCATTCCCGCAACGCGCGGAATGATGAACGACGAGGCCTTCGCGCAGATGAAGAACACCGCCTTCATCATCAACTGCTCGCGCGGGCCGATTATCGACACCGACGCCTTGGTGCGCGCTCTGGACGCGGGCGAGATTGCGGGCTGCGCCCTCGACACGACCGACCCCGAACCCCTGCCCGATCCGCACCCCCTGCGCGGGCGCGAAAACGTGATCATCAACCCCCACGCGGCCTGGTACAGCGAGCAGGCGATGGTGGGTCTCCAGCAGGGGGCGCCGAACGAGGTGCGGCGCGTGCTCGCGGGGGAATGGCCCCTCAACGTGGTGAACAGAGACGTGCAGGGCAAAAGCCGCGCGGGGCTGTAGCGCGGTTCGGGCCCGCCGCGCCGCAATATGCGCAAGAAGCGCGCCTGCGGCCTTGACATCGCGCGGCTTCGTCCGTAATAAGAAATCTCGACGTGCATCCCTGTGGCCCCGGCGTCCGACGAGGCCACGTGCCGCCCGGGGCGAGACAAGACATACCGGTTTCATTATCAGTCGTGATGGGAGATAATGCGCCCACGCGAGGCGGGACGGCCCGGGCAAGCGGAGCGAGGAGTCGGACAGGCAGAATAGGAGCGCGGCGTTCGCATGAACACTCGTTTGAAATCCCCGGAAGTGAAGTTGCCCTCCGACTACGAAGCGGAGGCGAAAACGAAAAAAGCGTTCATCGACCGCAGACGCTTCATGAACTACACGGGGTGGCTGGGCATTCTGGGCAGCATCCACATCGCACTGCTCGGGTTCTTGCGCTTCATGTTCCCGCGCGTGCTCTTCGAGCCACCCACCGAGTTCAAGGCGGGCAATCCGGGAGACTACGCGGTGGGCGTCGTGGACACCCGCTACGTGAACAGCGAGAGGGTGTGGATCGTGCGTGAGCAGGACGGCTTCTACGCCCTGAGTGCGATATGCACGCACCTGGGCTGCACGCCGAAATATCTCGCCGCCGAGGACAAGTTCAAGTGTCCGTGCCACGGCAGCGGATTTGACAGAAGCGGCGTGAACTTCGAGGGTCCCGCCCCGCGGCCGCTCGAGAGGCTCAAGATCGGCCTGGCCGAGGATGGAGAGTTGATCATCGACAAGGGCAGGATTTTTCGCCACGAAAAAGGGGAGTGGGAAAACCCGGGTTCCTTTCTCTTTATCTAAAATTTTGGTTTGTTCGACGCGCGTGGGTGGAGGTCATAGATGCCGAGTTTGAAAGAACGCCTGAATCTGGATCAGATGAAGCGGAACGTGCTCGACTCCCAGGTGTGGAGGTCGATGTTCCGCCACGGCTATGAGGACACGCCCAGAAACCGCGTCCTCATGGTGGTGGACAATCTGTGGCTCCACCTCCACCCCACGAAAATCAGACGCCACGCCATCCGCATCCGCTTCACGTGGTGCATGGGCGGGGTCACGTTTCTGCTCTTCCTGTATCTCGTCGTGACCGGCGTGGTGCTGATGTTCTACTACCGGCCCGTGGGCGAGTACGCCTACGCCGACATCAAGTATCTCGAGTTCGACGCCCCCTTCGGCATGTTCATGCGCAACATGCACCGCTGGGCGGCCCACGCCATGGTCATCGCCGTGTGGCTGCACATGCTGCGCGTCTTCATGACGGGCTCCTACAAGCCGCCGCGCGAGTTCAACTGGGTCATCGGGGTGATGTTGCTCACGCTCACGTTGCTGCTCAGCTTCACGGGCTACCTGCTGCCCTGGGATCAGCTGGCCATCTGGGCGGTTACGGTGGGAACCAACATGGCGCGCGCCACGCCCCTGCTCGGGCATGAGGGACCCTTTGCCGAAATGGTGGGGGTGACACCGCGTTTCGACGCGCGCTCGGCCCTGTTGGGCGGCACCATCGTCGGCCCGCCCACGCTGCTGCGTTTCTACGTGTTGCACTGCATCGTTGTGCCGCTCATCGCGTCGATTCTGATGATGGTGCACTTCTGGAGAATCCGGAAGGACGGGGGCATATCCGGCCCCCTCTAGGTTTCGCTATACCCGTATACCTGAAGAAGGGCGAGGACATTGGCGAAGGAAGACAAGGTAGTCGGATCGGCCGACGACATGGCCAAGACGAGTTGGGAGCGCGTGAACGACAAGGTGCACGTGTGGCCCTACCTGACGCGCCTGGAGTTCATGTGCGCGATCATCATCACCCTTCTGTTGGTGGTGTGGTCGATCGTCATCGACGCTCCGCTGGAAGAGCCGGCGAACCCCTCCGTCACGCCCAACCCCTCGAAGGCGCCGTGGTACTTCCTCGGCCTCCAGGAGTTGCTCGTCTACTTCGACCCGTGGATGGCGGGCGTGGTGTTGCCCACGCTCATCATCGTGGGGCTCATGGCCATCCCCTACATCGACGTGAACCCCAAGGGCAACGGCTACTACACCTTCCACGAGCGCAGATTCGCCATCTTCATCTTCTTGTTCGGCTTCCTCGTCCTGTGGATATGGCTGGTGGTGCAGGGTACGTTCCTGCGCGGGCCGGGGTGGAATTTCTTCATGCCCTGGGAGTATTGGGACCCGCACAAGGTCGTCGCGCTCACGAACGTGGACCTGCCCTACATGCTGGGCTTCAGGAGCTACTGGGGCCAGGCGGCGGCGGGAACGGTGCTCGTTTTGCTCTGGTACGCCACCATACCGGCCTACTACATCTGGCGCCGCGACCGCATGGTGAACGTGGGGCTGGTGCGTTACCTCATCAAGGCCACGCTCAACATGACGATGATGGGGATCGTGGCCAAGATGGTGCTGCGCATCGGCCTGAACGTGAAGTACGTTCTCGTCACCCCGTGGTTCAACATCTAGCGCCCAAGAGGCGGAGAACATGGTTCAGGACAGACAGCGAAAGCACCTGTGGTGGGACGCCTGCGGCGTAAAGGTGGCCGCGATTGCGCTCGTAATCGTTTCGGGAGTCGTCTACCTGCTGGTTTGATTGTTCCTCGAACAAGGGGCGCCGCCGCGCCCCATGCCTGCACGAGCACGCCGAGACAAGAAATTGCCTGGTTCGCTTCTTTCGGGGAGCGATTTTTTTTCGTTCGGGCAGGTTGTAGGGCAGGGAAGGGCGGGCTAGTCTGCGGGCCACGCCATGTCGTGATCGCGCAGGAGTTCCCGGAGCCTCGAGACGTTGATGAGCTCCATGGGAGCGCCTTCGGAATATTTTTGCACTTCCTCGGTAAAATATCCCGTCGATATGAGGATGCCCTTGAGTGCGCGTTCGGCGCGCACGGTGTCGGAAAGCCCGATTACCCGTATCGAGTTCACGAAGTCGCCCTCGGGCACCAGAATGCCGTGGACGATGTAGTCGCCGCCGAGAATCGGGGTGGGGTTGTGGGCGAGTATGTCGATTTCCTCGTCGTTCACCCAGTGTATCTCGACGATGCGCATGTTCATGGCCTCGAGCAAATCCACGAGCATGCGCTCAAACGCACGGGGCGACGTGCGGCGCAGGGCGTCGATTTCCGCATCTTGCCGCTCCTCCCCGGCATCCGCCTCCAGGGCGATGTTCGAGGTCGTTTTCTTGACGAGCATGATGATGACAAAGCCCATCAGGAGCGCGAAGAAGAGGAGCTCGAGCATGTGTCTGCGTCCAGGGAGTGGAGGAGGCGGTGCCGTGCCTCTTGTGGGCCGTTAGCGAATCATCTCGTCGTAGACGTCGTCTTTCTTGCCCTTCTGGATGAGCTTGTCGTGGCGGAGTCCCTGGGAGATCGCCAGCCAGACGAAATACGCCACCAGGGGAATCATGAACGCAATGGGGATGTTGTCAGGCTTGGTCAGAATGGCCAGAAAGTTTTCCATGTCGAATTCCTCTCGAATATGAACCACCCTTGCAGCGACTGCGCTATTGTGGCCCAAAACCGGGCCGGGGGCAAGAGATCGCACCTCTCTCCGCCGTGAGGAGGCGTCTTGACAGGGGCGGCGCAACTGTGGCTATATTAAGGTGCATCTTGTGTATGGAGTCGGACTTCGGTGTCCGGCCAGGCGCCCCTTGAGAAACGACCACCCGAGAGGCGAAATACATGCCACACTTCATATTCGACGCATGCATCGGATGTTCAGTGTGCGAGCCCGTCTGCCCCACCAAAGCCATCACGGGCGACCCGCGCGACATCTACAAGATCGACCCCACGCTGTGCATCGACTGCGGGGTGTGCGGCAAGTATTGCCCCGCCTACGCCATCCAGGACGACACGGGCGAGGTGATTCGCAACATCAAGCACAAGGACATGCCCAAAGCGTTCGTGCTCGAGGAAAACTGCACGGGCTGCGTCTGGTGCGTGGACGTGTGCCCGTTCGATTGCATTCGCATGGCGCCCTCTTCGGTAGAGCGCGACCACAGCGCGGTGGCTGTGGTGGATCAGACCACCTGCGTGGGCTGTCGTCTGT
Source organism: bacterium (assembly GCA_965221655.1). GTDB lineage: Bacteria > UBA8248 > UBA8248 > UBA8248 > UBA8248 > Bin107. The sequence goes on from OZ244906.1 coordinate 572,607, forward strand.
GCGAGGAGATTTGCAACAAGGGGGCGATTATCGTGCCCAAGCACGAGGACGAGTCGGAGTACATGACTCCCTTCATGCACGAATTCATCACCTCGCCCCTGCGCGCGTATTGACGGCATAACCATGAGGCACACCGACTCCCCCGGAAACGGGGGAGTTTTTTTTCGCCGAAAGTCCTTGACGCGGCATAGGGCCTTGGGTAGCGTTTCGGGAGAGAAGGCTCGCCGCTCCTTGCGCGTGGCGGACGCAGGGCTGCCCAGCGTCGCACGCCGTCGGGCGAGCCGGGAAGGGGAGGAGTCTCGTTGCCCCCGATTCTGACGTCGCGTCCACCCGCCCGGATCATGGACATCGTCGATCTGGTAGAAGAATACTCGCCCGATTGCGCGGACCTCATCACCCGCGCCTACGTTTTCACGGCAAAGGTACACCGGGGGCAGTCCCGCATTTCGGGGGAGCCCTATATATCCCATCCCCTGGAAGTTGCCCGCATCCTGGCCGAGTTGCGCCAGGACCCCGAAACCGTCTGCGCGGGGTTGCTCCACGACACGGTGGAGGATACCGCCACCACGCTCACGGAGATCGACGAGCACTTCGGCGAGCAGGTCGCCGAACTCGTCGACGGCGTTACGAAGCTGGCGAAAATAGACGTAACGAACACCCAGATGCGCCAGGCGGAAAGCTACCGCAAGATGCTGATCGCGATGGCAAAGGATATTCGCGTCATCATCATCAAGCTGGCGGACAGGCTCCACAACGCACTCACCCTCCACCACCTTCCCCCCAAGAGCAGGAAGCGCATCGCACTCGAGACGGCGGAAATATACGCTCCGCTCGCCAACCGCATCGGCATCGGCTGGCTCAAGGGCGCACTCGAAGACGTGGCGTTCAAGCACTTACACCCCAAGGAATTCCTCGAGATAGACGAGATGCTCAAGGACGGCCTCCAGGACCGCGAGACTTATCTCGAGCAAGTTATCGAGCAGGTGCGGGAGGATTTACAGGCCGCAGGCGTGAGCGGTGTAGCGTCGGCGCGCTTCAAGCTGCACTCGAGCATCTACGAGAAGATGCAGACGCAAAACCTCGACTTCCACCAGGTCTATGACATCTGCGGCGTGCGCATCATCGTGGAGGAGGTGCGCGATTGCTACGCGGTGCTGGGAATCTTGCATTCGAAGTGGACGCCCATTCCCGGACGTTTCAAGGACTACATCGCCCTGCCCAAGGCGAATCTCTATCAATCCCTCCACACGACCGTCGTCGGTCCCGAGGGCCAGCGGGTGGAGTTTCAGATTCGCACGAAGGAGATGCACCGGGTGGCCGAGGAGGGGATTGCGGCCCACTGGAAGTACAAGGAGGGCGAGGACGCCGCCGACGAGGGTCTGGCCGACAAGTTTGAGTGGATACGCCGCATCGTCGAGAGTCTGAACGAGGAGTCCGACCCCCGTAACCTGGTCGATTCCGTGAAGGTCAACCTTTTTCAGGACGAGGTGTTCGTCTTCACGCCCAGGGGCGAGGTGAAGAGCCTGCCGCGCGGAGCGACGCCGGTGGACTTTGCCTTCTCCATCCACACCGAGGTGGGCAGCCACTGCGTGGGGGCGAAGGTGAACGGCAAGATCGCACCCCTGAGCACGCTGCTCGAAAACGGCGACATCGTCGAGATACTCACGAACCCCCACCGTCATCCCAGTGCGGATTGGATGAAGTTCGTCGTCACCGCGCGGGCGAAGCAGAAAATCAGAAACTGGATACGACAACAGCAGCGGGATCGCTCGCTGAAGCTCGGCCACGAGTTGCTCGAACACGAACTGGAGCGCTACGTGTCCGACGTGTCCGCCTACATGAAGCCCCGCGAGATCAAGGCGGTGGCGCGTTTTTTCGGGGTGCAGAACGACGAGGATTTGTTGATAGCAATCGGCTTCGGGCGCGTGTCGGCCCGCCAGGTGGCCCACAAAATGGTGCCCGAATCCCTCGTACACGAGCGCGAGCGAAAGGAGAAGTCTCGCCTCAGGCGCCTGGTGAATCGCGTGAGCCGCCAAAAGAACAAGGCGGGCATTCTCGTGAAGGGCCAGGACGACGTGTTGATTCGATACGGCAAATGCTGCCTGCCGATTCCGGGCGACGGAATCGTCGGCTTCATCACGCGGGGGCGCGGGGTGACCGTCCACAACAAGGATTGCCCGAACGTCAAATCCCTGATGGACGAGCGCGAGCGTCTCGTCGAAGTGTCGTGGGGCGAAATCGACAAGGGTCAGATGCACACGGTTTCCCTCATGGTCGAGGCGCGCGACAGGCAGGGTGTGCTGGCCGCACTGAGTTCCGCCATCGCCTCTTGCAAGGCGAACATCTCGCGCGTCGCCGCCGAGGCGGTGGAGGACAGGGCGGGAATTCGCCTGGACGTGCAGGTGCACGACCTGGCCCACTTAAAAGACGTGATCAAGAAGATTCGCGAGGAGAAGTCCACTATCTCCGTCAGCCGCATCGCTCCCGAAGCGCCGCTGCGCAAGGGAGAGGTTTCGCAAATTCGCCCGGACTAGGCCTCGCCTGCTCCCGCGCGCAGGCTGCCTCCCCACCGAAGACGCACGCATGAGCGACGACCTGCTCCACCACCCCTGGGACATCACCCCCGAGCAAGCCGTACGGGTGCAGCAAGCACTTGCCGGGCGCTTGGTTCTGCGCCCGCTGCATGGACGTCCGCGCACGATTGCCGGTGCAGACGTTTCCTGTCCCTGGCGCGGAAAGAGCGGCGTCGGCGGGGTGGTCGTCTTCTCCTATCCCGAGATGCAAGTGGTGGACGAGTCGTTCTACGCAGGCGCGCTGCCGTTTCCCTACGTGCCGGGCCTGCTCTCGTTCCGGGAGGGATTTTTGCTGGAGAAAGCCTTTATGGGTCTGCGCGAGAGACCGGACCTGCTGATCTGCGACGGCCAGGGCACGGCCCACCCGAGAGGTTTCGGCATCGCCTCCCACCTGGGGCTGCGCCTGGGCGTTCCGGCCTTCGGTTGCGCCAAGAGTCGTTTGTTCGGCCAGGCTGCGGGTACGCTGGGCGAAGAGAAGGGTGCCCGGCTGCATCTGCTGGGACCCGACGGAGCGGAGATAGGCGCAGTGCTCAGAACCAGGCGGGGCGTAAAGCCCGTCTACGTCTCGCCCGGCCACTTGGTTGACGTAGATGGCGCGGTGGAGTGGACGCTTGCGACCACGCCGCGCTACCGCCTGCCCGAAGTCGTTCGCGCAGCACACCGGCGCGTAAACGAAGAGAGAATCAAGAGGGGATTTATATAAAAAAGGCGCCCGGAAAACCGAGCGCCTCTTGGTGGGGTAGTTTGGTGGCGGCTAGCCCGGGGATGCGTTCGCCCCGGCCGAAGGCCCTGCCGCACCGGGGGCGGTGGGGCCGTTTCCGATGGTGGGCTCGAGGAAATTCTTCTCGAGCATCAGGTAGTCGCGAATCGCGCGAATCTGGCGATAGGCGTCGCCGCCGAGCAACTCCTCGTCGATGGGCTCGCCGTGACTCTCGAGCGTCGCCTTGCCGATGTCCTTGCCCAGGTCGGTGGGCGAGGAGATGCTCACCTTGTTCTCGTCCAGGGTCGTTACCTTCACGAGGTGGGTAGCGCCTCCCATGCGCAGGGTGGCGAACTGCTCCTCGGGCAGCTCGACTTCTTTGGTTGCCTCGAGCTCGTAGATGAACAGCCCGTCTTCTTTCTCGCCCCGCGTGCCCTTGACGATGTCGGCGGTCTGGCCCGCGCCCTCAAAGAAGTTGGGCATCCGGGTTCCGGGCTGTATCTTGCCCGGGTATATCAGCCAGTCGACGATCCAGTCGGGTCGCAGGCGGCTCTTGGAGAGCAGTAGGTTCGGCGCGGTGGGAGGTTCCTGACCCGGTGGAGGAGGCCACTCGCCGTGGCAGGCCAGGCAGTCGGCCATGGTGAAGAGCTTCTTGCCGGCTGCGAGATTCTCGGCACTCACCGTCTTGGCGTCGAAATGGATGTAGGGCTGGAGCCTGTCGTCCAGTGCGGCGAAGTAGTCCACCAGGGCGGCCGCGTCTTCCTCGGGCATCTCGAAGCTGGGCATCCGTACCTGGAGCCACGGCCTGAGCGTAACGACGTTGCGCAAAAAGCCGAAGAACCAGTCGGGCTGTACCTTTCTGCCCTCGCCGTTCAGCAGGGGTGGTCCGTTCGTCTTCTCCTCGTAGCGGCGGAGGAGGTCGCCTCCCCAGTTTTCGATGACGTGGCAGCCCTGGCAATTGTACTTCTCGAGCATCCGGCGGCCCTTTTCGATGCGCGCGGCGCGCACGTCAAGTTCCGCGTGCACGCTGTGCGGCGCGCCGTGCGGCGTCATCGAGCGCAGCAGAGTGCGTATGGCGGAGACTTCCTCGTCGCTGAGCTCGAAGTTGGGCATGAGGAGGGTTTCGCGCTCGGTCTGGTAGAGCTTCGGGTTCTTGAGCTTGCCGAACGTCCACGCCTCCCAGGTGTGGGGCATGTCCACCACGTTGCCGAAGGAGAGCTCAAAGGGTTTCTTGGCGGCGAAGCGCGTCAGGTCCGGGCCGATTTTGGAGAGCGACTCCGTGCCGGGTATGACGTGGCAGCCGAAGCACCCGTGCGTCGCCACGAGCTTCTTGCCCCGCTCGTAGGAGGGCGCTTCACCCAGCTTGCGGGGTTTGGAGCGCTTCTCCGCGGGCGTGAGGCTGACGAGGTAGGCCGTAATCGAGCCCGCCTCCTCGTCGGTGAGGCGCAGGCTGGGCATCTTGGTGTCGTGCCAGTAGGCCTTGGGGTTCTTGAGCCAGCGGAACAGCCAGTCGGGCTGCACCTTGGCGCCGATGTTCTGGAGAGCGGGGGCGAAGTCGCGGTTGCGGTAGACTAACGTTCTGCCGTCCACGCCCTCAAGCGGCGGGCCGGCGTCGACGTCCTTCTCGTTGCGAACGTGGCAACCCAGACACCCCACGCCCTCAAACAGGTCTTTCCCTTTGGCAATCTGCGCCGCGTCGCCGAGACCCGGAACCTGCGTCGCCTCCGTCTTGCGCGGCCCCTGCCGCCAAACGTAAGTAGCGATGTCGAGCGCTTCCTGATCCGTGAAGCTGAAATAGGGCATCCGGGTGCGCGGGTTGTAGTCCTTGGGACGCTTGACCCAGGAGACGAGCCAGGCGGGCGTTACCTTCTCCTGGATTCTCGAGAGGTCGGGTCCCACCTGGCGCAGGTCCTCGGTGCCCGGCAGCGTGTGGCAGCCGTTGCAGCCCATCTCGCGCACGAGCGATATGGCGCGCGAGACCTTGGGCGCCTCGGGAATGTTGAACACCTCGGTGTGGCAGCTGCGGCACTTGGTTTGCGCCTCGCTGCCGCGCAGCATGGGGTCTTCCCAGAACTGCACGTAGCCGTGGGCCTTGTCGACGCTGGTCACGGCCGAGCCCTGCCCGCCGTGGCAAAGCGTGCAGCCCACCTTGTTCAGAGGGTGATCCGAGAGGTAGAACTTGCGGTTCGGGTGCGTGCGAAACGGCTGTGGCGCGTCTTCAAAGCCCGCGCGGTTGATGCCCAGGTGGCACGTCTGGCACCGGTCGACCTTCATCACGGGTTCGTTGAAGTTGTTGCGCTCGTATTCGCGCAAGACGATTTGCTTGATCTCGTAGGGGCGGCGCGCGATGCCCCCAAGGCGTCGCTCCTGAGAGGAGATGTCGGCGGCTACCTGTCGCCGCGTCGCGCGCAGCGTTTTGAGTTCTTTCTCCTTCGCTTCGATCTTCGCCCGTATGGCGTCGCGCGCGGTTTCCGCCTTCGCCGCGACGGGCGTTATCTCCTCGAGCTGGGCCTTGGCGTCGTCTACTTCCTTTTGCTCGGCCGTTTTGTCGTGGCCCTGGCGAATGGCCTCTTGGAGATAGAAGTAGGACTGGTCGTAGAGTGCCTTGCGAAAGCCGAGTTCCTGCACCTTCTCGAAGGCGTCGAGCTCGCTCTGGGCGAGTTGCGCCCGCAGGGCGGCGAGTTCCTCATCGCGCGCGAGGTTTTGCTCCTGCTCGGCGATTTTCTTGTCGACTTCCGCTATCTGTGGACCGCTCGCCTTGCGCAGAGCGGCGAGCTCCTTCTCCACCATGGCCTTCTCGTAGGCGTTGAAACTCTTTTGGTACTTCTTCCACGGCCTGCGCGTGAACGCCTCGTCCCATACCGTCCAGAACGTGACGGCAACCATGATGATCCCGAGGATGAAAAACGGAATGGGGCTGGTTCTCTCTTCGGGGGGCTTGAAATCTCGACCTTGCATATTGAAAAGAAACTCCCGACGTACAGAGCGGAAATGGTGAATTTCCTCGCAGACGAAAACTGGGCTGATTATAGGTAGGCGCAGGTTGGGAGTCAACTGGGGGAGGGGTGGTTTTCACGTACGGGAAAACGCCGAAAACGCGCCGCGCCGCGGGGGTTCGCCCCCGCTATTCGCTTTGGTTTCGGATGATGTGGGCGAGTTGGCGGATGATGGCTATCGAGATGGTGGGGTGCTCGTGAATGAGTTGCAAGAGGGGTTCTTTCTCGATGGCGAGCAGAGAGGTGTCCTTGCTCGTGCGCGCGCCTGCGCTCCGGCCCTCGTCGCCGAAGAGTGCGATTTCGCCGAAGGAGGTCGTGGGGCCGAGGGTGGCGAGAACCCGAGGAGCGCCGTTCGCCTGGTTGAGGAAAATCTCGATTTCTCCCTCCACGATCACGTAGAGATAGTCGCAGGGGTCGCCCTGCTCGAACAGAACCGCGCCTCCTTCCACCTGCATCTCGCGGGATATGTTACTCAGTATCTTGAGCTCGTCGGCGTTCATCGTCTCGAACATGTTGACGCCTTTGAGGAACAGGGCTTTTTCGATGGTCGAGAGCATGACCTTCTCCCGTGTCGATGCATCGGTGCGCAGCGCCTGGAGGCGCACGAGTTCGCTCGCGTCGTTTCGCGCTTCGTGGAGGAGCGCTTCGTCCTCATCTTTCCCGATAACGCGCAGGGCGGCAACTGCCGATTCGCGAACGAATGGGTCGGCGTCCGCCGCGTGCGCGCGAATGCGCGCGGCCCACTGCGCTCCGGGCGGCGTGCGCGCGGCGTATCTGCCCGCCGCGTCGACGGCGATGGCGCGGAGCCACCCGTTTTCCGCTTCCAGCCAATTCGCGAGAACGTCCTCGATGGATTGTTCGGGAATTTCCCACAACTTCCTGCCCTCAGCGATGCGGTCTGCGCTCGAGCGTCCCAGCAGGAGGGGTTCGAGAGCGAGAATGAGCACCCGCGCGTTGCCCGCCGCGGAGAAATTCGAGAGCGTCTCGATGGCGATGGCCCGGGACGCACCCCCGCGTGCGATGGATTCGGCCACGGTGTCCACCGTCTTCTCGTCGCCAATGACGCCCAGAAGCTCGAGCAGCACCCGCTGGCGTTCCTCGACCAGGTCCTCCAGCGCCTTGCGGAGCATGGGGAAGGTGGATGCGTCTTCTCTCGCCTCGATGGCGGCCAGGTGGTTAATGATGCCGTAGACCTCCCGCAGATGCTCCACGGCGAACGCGGAGAGGGCGTCGACGATTTGCCCGGCGCTCATCTCCTCGTTGCCGTTTGGGGCGTTTCGGGACAGCAGGGGCAGGAGAAACGAGAGCAATCCCGCGCCCTCGAGGTGGAGCGTGCCCTTGCGCTTCATGGTCTTGAGCGATTCGATGGCCTGTCTGCGCACGAGTGCGTCCGCGTCAGAGAGCGCGGCCAGCGTCCGCTCAAAATTCTCTTGCGAGCCCTGGTTGCCGAGTTGGGCAACGCCCCTGCGCCGAATCGCGGGGCTCGCGTCCGTCGTGGCGAGGCGAACAACCTCGGCCATCTTCTCCTCGTCCACCCCCTCGCTCATGGCGAGGGCCTCTATGGCCTCCAGGGCGGCCTCGCGTACTTTCCCCTCCTTCTCGCGGAGGTAGGGAAGCAGTCGGCTGATGAAGCGCGGGTTTTCGAGTTCGCCGATGCAGCGCAGGGCGCAGACCCGCGCCTGCGTATCCTCCTCGTTCATCATCGCGTGGAGTGCTTGCAGGCCGTTAGCGAGCCAGAACAGGTCGTCGGAGCGCACAAGCAACTCGATGGCGCGCGCGCGCACCTCGGGGGAGGAGTCCTCAAGGTTTTCGTGCACGGTCTGTACCGTTTCCTCGGTCAGGCCGACGCGCTCGGCGGCGTCCATGGCGGCGCAGCGTACGAGGGGCTCCGGCGCAGTCAAATATTCCCGGAGCAGGGCGCGCGTTTTTTCGGCGTCATCCTCCCCGGATACCCGGGCGAGAATTTTGAGCAACTCCGCAGCCGCGTATCCCGAGCGTTTGGGGATTTCATCGAGAATCATCCCGAACGTCTCGCTTCTTCCGGTGTCGGCCATCATGCGCGCGGCGAAGACGCACAAATCGTCGTCGCCCTCGCGGAGGTTCCTGGCGAGTATCGCCATGCTCTGCTCGTCGATGGGGCCGAAGCCCTCCTGGGCGTAGCGGAACAGCCCGAGGTTGCGCTCCTCGAGCATTTTGCGCAGGGCCGCGCCGTATTCCCGGCGCACGAAGAAGCCTGCCGCCAAATAGGCGAAGGCGATGCACAAGGAGACGAGCGCCACCCAGCCCGGGCTCAGCGGGAACAGCGCGAGCCCCGTCGGCTTGATGACGAGCAGCGCGACGCCGCTCACGATGCTTGCCACGGCGACGACCTGGCCCGAGACGAACGCGCCCACGCGCGCGCGAACGGAGGGGGCGACGGCGTTATAGAGCAGGGCATTGATAGCGTTTCGAATCGACTCCTGGAGGTTTTTGTTGTTGAACCGCAAGAAGACGGCGGAGTAGAAGCCGGGCGAAACCGCCATGGCGAGGAGGCCGACGATGGTGGTCAGCGGGTAGATGAGGTTCGCCGTGCCCAGCCCGAGGCGCTTGATGATGCGCGGGGTGACGAACGTCTGCACGAGCAGTGAGAACGCGCTGCCGATGGCGGTGAAATACCCCAGGAACGCGGCGAGTTGCGCGCGATCGGAAAATACCTCCCGAAAGACGAGGCTGTACTGAAAGTCCTGAAAACTGCGCAGGATGACGACCAGAAAGCTGAACACGGCGAACGCGCACACGTAGCCGTTCGTGCGTAAAAGCGCGAGGCTGCCCGAGCGCGTCCCCGTCCTTGATGTCTTGCGTTTCTTGGGGGCGGCGTCCTCGATGAGGTGATCCCCCAGCCTGCGTTCGACGTATTGCACCATCCCGATGCTGAGGAGGATGCAGCCGATCCACACGAAAAGCAGGTTCGTTACGTCGCCCAGAGCGGGAATCAGCAGGGGAATGGACAGACCGCCCAGAATGCCGCCGTAACGCCCCCCCGTGAGGATGATGGGCACCAGGCGCTTCGATTGCAGGACGTCGAGATACTGGCCGTAGAGGGCGCGAAAATTGTTCGGCAGCATGTTCGTGAACATCACGAACAGGGTGTGGAGAAGGGGGAAGGCGATGGGCATTCCGTAGGCGCGTATGTCGGCCATGGCGAGCAGGCGGATGCCCAGCACGAGTACGATGAAAAATGCCAGGACGCTCTTGAACATCGCCGGAATGGAGAGTTTTTCGGTGAGCGAGGAGTAGAACGTGCTCACGAAGATGATCATCAAGGCGTTGAATATGTACATGTAAGGCAGAAAGCCCGGGCCGACTTCGGAGAGGAACAGCGCCTCCGACACCGCAATGCCGATGGAGAACTGCACCCCGATGAGGAGGTAGAACGAGAAGAACACCGAGAATACGAGCAGTTCCTCTTCCTGGATGTCGAATGCTTTTTTGAGGATCTTCGCCATGATGGCGTTCTCGGAGCGCGGGCGTGCGCCTCGCCCCGGCGGCAGCAGGGGCGAGACCGACGGATTCAGAAAATTTAGCGCATTCTAGCGCGGAAGTTGCCGGATTTCCAGGAATAGAACGCGAGAGCGTCCTCGGTCCATTGCGCGCAGTTCGTACGGAAGCGCTCCCAGCGGCTGTTGGCGCACTGTGCACGCACCGGGTCGGCGTTGCCCTCGGCGATGAGGCCGCTCAGCGGCGAGAGGTCGAACTCGGCCCGCACCGGAACCCTGCCGCGCTCCGCGGGGTCGAGCAGCGACAAGAAGCGCGCGAACGCATGGAAGGCGGTGCGAAGCTTCTCGCACAATCGTTGCTCCCCTCCCGCGTAGGCGACCAGGGCGGGCGTAAGGGGCGCGTAGCGGTTGAGCTCCATTCCGCCCTCGCTGCGGTTCGTGATGCTGTCCACCCCCACGACGCCGATGGAATCGTCGGTAAATTCTATCGGGAACAGCCGCGCGTAGAGCGATTCGACGATCGGCCCCGCGCGGTCCAGCCGCAGGTGCACCCGCACCCCGAAGAGGCCGAAATCTATCCAGTTGCATATCAGCGGCATGTAGCGCGCGTCGAACACCTGCTCGTAGTTCTCGATGGCCCCGGCCAGCAGGCGAATCGCCTCCTCCCGGGGGCGGGCCGCGGCACGCAGCCGACCGTAGAGCGTGGGCGCACACCCGTGCAGCATCCGGCGCAAATTCCCGTCCAGCGTCTCGCTCGCCCCCATCGCCTTCTTTGTCTTTACGTAGGCGCCGGCAGTCGCCGGGCTGGCGCGGAAGCGGTGGACGAGCCAGCCTATCGCCCGGTAGTGGTCCTCGTTTTCGGGGTCGAACGAAAGGGGCAAGGGCAGGGTGTCCTCCGCGGCGACGCCGAGTTTGCTCAGATCGGGAAGAGAGAAGCCGTGCGGGTAGGCGTCCAGGCGGAAGCATCCCCGCCCGCCCCCGCCCTCTTGGGGCTTGACGAAAAAGGTGCTCGTCTTCCACTCCTGTGCGAGGGCGGCTGCCGCGTCCACGATGGCGGCGGCCTTCTCTTTCGCCCCGCCCGCGCTTACCTCCACCACCTGGTAGTCGGCCGTGAGACGGCGCGCGGAGCCGCATGCTCCCGCGTGGTGTCCGTTCAGCAACTCGTAGGTGACCTTCTTGTTCGAGAGCGGCCCGCCCGGAGCGGTGAGCGGCCCGGGCACGACGACGATTCCCCGGCTCTCGAGCACACGGGCAAGCGTCGCGTCGTAGAGGCTCCTGTGGGCCGCCTGGCTGACGACGAGCAGCTCCCGGGGCGCCTCGGCGACGCGGGCGAGGAGCTCCTCGCGGCGGTTGAGCACCCGCACGGGGACGGCGAGCCCCAGGTCGTTCAGGTGGGCGCTCATCACACGCGCCGTTTCTCTGCTCAGGGGCAGGCGGCTCGGCGAGCCGTCGAGCAGCAGAATTTCTCCCGGCCGTTGCAAGGGGCCTGCGTTCTCTTCAAGGCGCAGGTGCGCGAAGTCGGGTGCGCGCGCCGCCCAGGCATTCAGCCGCTCGATGAGAGACTCGTTCAGGTCGCCTGCCCGGGAGTCGAATTCCGCGCTCACGCGAAAAAGATTCCAGGCGCCGCCGCTCGCGTCGGGAGCGAGGTCGTAGAGAGCGGGGTCGCGCGCGAGGTGCGCGTGCGACGATTGGGATGGCGCTTTTTGCCTGTCCATCGTTTTACCCGGGACGCCTAGACCGCGGACCTGCGGCGGCGGATGAGGTGGTCGGCCACCCAGTCTGCAATCGCCCCGCCCACGGCCTTGTCCCCCGAGAGAGAGGCGGGGCTCGGGGCCATGCAGCTCAGCGCGCGGATGCCCGTCATGCGTTCGGCCTCCTCGCGGGCGTGCGCCTCGTTGGCGATCCTGCCGGAGATGAGCATGTTCTCCTCCTCCACCTCCATGTGGCTTCTGAGCCAGTGGACGATGAGCGTGGACTCTAGGGTGTCGCACGCGCAGATGAGCAGCCCGCGCCGTGCGAGCCAACTCTTCATCCAGGGGTCGCTCGCCACGTGGAGGCTTGCGTCCGCGTAGGGCGAATCCGCCAACTCGGCGATGACGATTTCGCCTTTCGCGCAGGCATGGCGCAGCAGGTTGCGCGCGCAGCGCCTCACCTCAGTGCCCGAGACGGCGTTGGTCGAACACAGCCCTGCATCGGTGAAGTCCCAGCCGAGGCGCGTCGCGTCGAAAAAGCCCAGCGGCCTGCCGTAGGTCACCTGCATCAGGTCACGCATGCGGCCCGTGCCCGTGAGCTTTGCGTAGGAGGGGCGAATGCCCGAGGAGCGCAGCGAGGAGGCGAGGGAAGACGCGCAAGTCGTCTTGCCCACGTCCATCTCCGAGCCGGCGATCAAGACGATGGGCACGCCGGGCACGCCGTCTTCGTCCACGGGGCACCGCGTGTCGGGGATGACGCGCAGCCGCGAGAGCAGGGCGGGTTGCTCGCCGAGCGGGACGCTTCCTTTTACCTCTATCCTGACGCAGGGCGTCGCCGGGTCGTTGGCGAGTCCGCACACGCCGCCCACGTTCAGCAGGTCCACTACGGCTCCCGGTTCGGGGGGTGCCTCCGGGGCGCGGCCCGAGATGCTGCGGTTCGCATACCGCCCGCCGAGGGTGACGAGCACGCTCGCCTTCTCGTGCAGCCTCGTCTCGCGCGTCCTCCACGCCCCCAGCGTTCCCGGCAGGGATTCCATGATCTCGAGACGATCGACGGTGGCTTCCTGCGGGGCTTCGACCACTTCGCCCAGGGCGATTCCGTTCGCGGGAACGGGCCGGGGGTCGGGCGTGAAATCGGGCCCGAACGTGCAAGGACTCGCGGGCGAGAGGAACAGCCCCCTGGCCGTGGATGCGAAGAAGTCTATTCTCAATTTCCACAGTGTCCTATGCGGGAGAAAGAGCGAGACTGCGCGTGAAGTCGTCTATCATGTCTCGGGCGGCGGGGGAAATCTGTTTCTCTCCTCCTGCATAGATGGACGAAACGCCCTCGAGCTTACAAAACGCCCCTCTCGGCTCTACTATGGTGCCTTTTCTCGGGGGAGAGCAAGTGAGGAGAATCTCCTCGGGGCTTTGCACGTCTGCGAGGCGATGGGCCTCCCGCACGAATGCGGGGCCGTTTCTCCCCGCGACGTATATGCCCGGAGCCGGCGCGTTGCCCACCCGCACCCGCGCGGGGCGCGTGTTGCGGATGATGATTTGGTAACCCCCAAGCTCGGGCTCGGCCAGGCGGGCGAGGGTGTCCGCGCGCGCGTCCGCCCCCAGAAATTCGGCCAGGTGCCAATAGGTGGTGGTGGGGGCCGTGCTCTCGATTTGCTCGAGCTCGGTCATCAGTTGCGTGGTGCCCAGTACGCGCGGGTTGAGTTCGAGTGCGTAGGGCTCCCCTTCATGGACGATGAAGTCCACTCCGTATATTCCCTTGTAGCCGGCCGCGGCTATCCACGCGCCGATCTTGAGCGTCGCCTCCTCGATTTTGCGCCGCGCCGCCTCGGGAACCAGGCGGTAGGCCGCATAGTCGCTGCCCGCGTAGTCGAAGCGATGCATCGAACAGCCGGGAATGCCCGTGAACATCACCGAGGGATGGGACATCCACGGCCTGCCTCCGCATACCAGCCCCGCCGCGCCTACGGCGGGCCCCTCGAGAAAAGAGGTGGCGATAACGAGCGCCCCGGCTCCGAGTTTGGCGATGAGTGCGCCTCGCGTGCGCGCGAGCGCCTCGGTTGAATCGACGAGGTGGGTCTGGTTGCCCGAGGAGCCGATTTGCTCGGAGACGACCACGCGGGGGCCGAACCGCCCGAGCAGACTATTGTCGAGCGCGCCGACGTCCACCACCTCGCCCGGCGGCACGGGGATGCCCTGCTCCGCGGCCTTTTGCCGAAACGCCACCTTGTCGTCGAAGCGCGTCTTCACCTCCACGGGGTTTGCCAGAATGGTCAGTTTCCCCCGCGCCTCTTCAGCGAGTGCGGCGAGAAACTCCGTGGAGCGATAGGGGATGACGTATTGCGGACCTTTTCCCTCGGCGAGATAGGCGCGAATCTGCTCTCCGAGCGTGCCCGCGTAGGCTTCCACGAGCGATGTGTGCGTCCAGACGATGCGCCTGTTGCCCCCGCGCTCGACGGCGAAATAACGCAGGCGCGCGTCCCACGCGGGGCCGTCCAACCCGTAGTCGCAGGCGATGAGAAAGGCGAGCGGCACCACGTTTTCCATCGTGATGGAGTCGCACGCGCGCAAGCCCTGGAAGCCGAACGTGGCTCCTGTGGGAACGCGGGCCATCAGCGTATCGTGAAAGTCTCGTTGCGCGTGGTGAGGCAAGGAGAATGTTCCCTTCGTCATGGAAAACGCAGTCTGGCTCGCGAACCCAAAAAACAGCCGATTCTAATGCGAGAGCGAAGGTCGCGGCAAACCGCACGTCGGGCGGGCTTCTACAATTTGCCTTCCTGTGTGCTAGGATGCCGCCGAGTTCCCGAACATGGCGCAGGAGCGGACGCATGTCCCCGGAGACCAGAGCCCCCGAATCGGTTGCGGGTGCGGACGAAGCCCCCTTGATGACGGCCTCCCGACTACGGTGGGAGAAATTTCGCCGCAGCATGATGCGCGCGAAACCCGCCATGCTGGGTGGCGTCTTTCTCGCTCTGCTCGTGGTGGTCTCCTTGGCGGCCCCGCTCGTCGCCCCGCAGGATCCGGGCCGGGTGGACCTGGGGCTGCGCCTCCAGCCCCCCGTCTGGGTCGAAGGCGGAAGCGTGCGCCACCTGCTGGGCACCGACGCCCTGGGGCGCGACGTTCTGAGCCGCTTGGTCTATGGAGGCCGCGTCTCGATTCTGGTGGGGTTGAGTTCGGTGCTGATCTCGGGCGTCATCGGCATCGTGCTGGGTTTGGTGTCGGGCTTTTTCGGCGGGAAAACGGACGACCTCATCAGCGGGTTCGCCGAGATTCAACTGGCGTTCCCCTTCATCTTGCTCGCCATCACCATCATGGCAGTGCTGGGGCCGGGCTTGCTCAACATCATCGTGGTGTTGGGGATCAGCCGATGGGTGGCTTACGGGCGCGTGGTGCGCGGCCAGGTCATCTCGATTCGCGAGCGCGAGTTCGTGGAGGCCACCCGCGCCCTCGGCTATCCGGTCTCGCGCATTCTTTTCATGCAGGTGCTGCCCAACGCCCTCTCGCCGCTCATCGTCATCGCCACCTTTGCCGTGGCGGGGAACATCATTTCGGAGTCTTCGCTGAGCTTTCTGGGGCTGGGCGTTCCGCCCTCGGTCGTCACCTGGGGCGGCATGTTGTCCGAGGGGCGCGAGTATCTGCGCGGGGCGTGGTGGATGGCGACCTTCCCGGGGCTCGCCATTATGGCGACGGTGCTGAGCATCAACCTGATCGGCGACTGGCTGCGCGACTACATGGACCCGCGGCTGGGCGACGACATGTAGGGAGAGGGCTTCTCTCGATGGAAGATCGAAAATGAAGAAAAGTCCGTGGTGCGGCGTGCTAGCGTTGCTCGTGCTGCTCTCGGGCTGCGGCCGCGAAGGGAGGGAGGGGCCGCTCGCCATCATGCTCCCGGTGGAGGCGAACACGCTCGACCCCCACTATACGACCGCCACCATCGAGTGGAGCATACTGATGAACGTGTTCGACTCGCTCGTCGCACGGCGCGGCGACATGACGCTCGCCCCCGCCCTGGCCGAGCACTGGGAGGTGGACGAGAGCGGGAGGGTATGGACGTTCCGCCTCCGCAAGGGGGTGCGGTTCCACAACGGCGAGCCCTTCGACGCCGAATCGGTGCGCTACACCTTCGAGCGTATGCGCGACCCCAAGCTCAAGCCCCGCATCACGATACACCGCAGGATTTTTCTCGACCGGGTGGAAAAGGTCGACTCCCACACCGTGCGCATTCACACGCGGCGTCCGGTCGCCACCCTGCCCGTGTGGATGGTGAACGCATTCATGCTGCCGCCCGGGTATTACTCCTCGACTCCCGCGCGGGAGTTGCTCAGAAAGCCCGTGGGCACGGGCCCCTACAAACTTGTCAAGTGGATCAAGGACGTCCGCATCGAGATGGAGGCCAACGAGAACTGGTGGAAGGGGCGTCCTCATGTACCGAGGGCGATCTGGCGGGCCGTGCCGGAGGCTTCGTCGCGCATGGCGGAACTCGAGACGGGCGGGGCGGACATCATCCTGAACATCTCGCCCGATCAAGGAAAGACCATCGACACGAGCACGGGCGGCCTCAGGTTCGAGGGAGTCCGGGGCGGGCGGAGAATCTACGTCGGCGTGCGCACGGACCACGGCCCCCTGCGCGACGCGCGCGTGCGGCGCGCGCTCAACTACGCGGTCGACTTCGGGGTCGTCGTCAAGAATCTGCTTCTGGGCAACGGTGCGCGCATGGCGAGCGTCGTGAACCCCCCGAACGCCGACCCCGCCCTCAAACCCTATCCCCACGACCCGGCAAAGGCGCGGGCGCTTCTCGCGGAAGCGGGATTTAGGGATACCGACGGCGACGGGGTGCGCGAGTTCAACGGAAAGCCCTTCGCCCTTGCACTCGACGTGCCCGCCTCGCGTTATCTCAAGGGCAAGGAGATGGCCGAGTCCGTGGCGGCGAATTTTCGCGCCGTGGGCGTGGACGTGCGCGTCGTGCCGCTCGAGTGGTCGGTCTTTTTGTCCAAAAGAAGAAAAAAGACACTCGCGCCCCTGTATTTTCACGGGTTCAGCTCCGCCTTCAACGAGGAGCTCGACCTCGCGGCCCTGAACCCGAACCTCTTCGCCAACCTCACGGCCTGGCGCGACCCGGATTTCGTCGCGCATTACCGCCAACTGCGCCGCACTTTCGACCCAGAGGGGCGCAGGCGCATCGCCTACGCGATGCAGCGCATCGTGCGCGACGCCGCCCCCTGGGTGTTTCTCTGGAACCAGCACGACTTCTTCGGCATCAGCGGCAGGACGCAGTGGACGCCCAGACCCGACGAGCGCATCTACCTGCCTTCCATCCGTCTCAAGGCGAAAGCGGCGAAGGGGTAGGGTATGGGGGCGTATCTGTTCAGAAGGGTCGTGCGCGCGGTGGTCGTCGTGGTGGGGGTGAGCTTCATCTCGTTCGCCGTCTTGTTCCTCTCCGGCGATCCGACCGACACCATGGTGGGCGAGGACTGGACGGTCGAAGAGGTGCAGAGCCTCCGCCGGGACATGGGGCTCGACAAGCCCTGGCTCGTCCAGTACGCCCTCTACGTGGGGCGCGCCGTGCAGGGCGACTTCGGCGAGAGCCTGCGTTACCGCCAGCCCGCGTTCGAACTCATCATGGAGCGGCTGCCCGCGACGCTCGAGCTCGCCTTCGTGGCGCTCGTGCTCTCGATAGTGCTCGCGTTCCCCGTCGGCATCTTGAGTGCGACGCAGCGCGGCTCGCCCTACGATCACGGGGGGATGCTTCTGGCGCTGCTGGGCCAGTCGATGCCCGTCTTCTGGCTGGGGTTGATGCTCATCCTGGTCTTCGGCGTCGAGTTGCGCTGGCTGCCCATCAGCGGCAGAAGCGGGTGGGAGCATCTGGTGTTGCCCGCCGTTGCGCTCTCCACGTATTCCATCGCCCGAAACGCGCGGGTGGTGCGCAGTTCGATGCTCGAGGTGCTGCGCCACGAATACGTGAAGACAGCGCGGGCGAAGGGATTATCGGAGTGGGTGGTCGTGAACGTCCACGCGCTCAGAAACTCGATGATACCGGTCGTCACCATCATCGGCCTCGAATTCGGCCATCTGCTGGGCGGGGCGGTGATCGTCGAGACCATATTCGCCTGGCCGGGCGTGGGCAGGCTCCTCATTCATGCGGTCTATGCCAAGGATTTCCCGCTCGTGCAGGCGTCGGTGACGATAACGGCCCTCATGTTCGTTTCCGTGAATCTCGTCGTCGACCTGCTGTATTCCGTTCTCGACCCGAGGGTGCGACTCCATTGAGCCGCACGGGATACTTCTGGACGCGCGCGTCGCTCCTCCACGACAACGGCAGGCACGTGGAAAACATCGAGCGCGCGCGTCGCCTCGCGCCCGAGCGCGTTGTGCCGCAGGCACCCTCCCTGAGGAGCATGGAGGTTCGCCCCCACGACGCGGCGGAGTGGGTGTGCGGCGTGCACGAGGAATCCCACCACCGCTTCGTGCGCGAGGCGTGCGCGGCGGGCAGGTGCACCCTGGACACCGGTGATACCGCCGCCGGCCCGGGCAGTTACGAGGCCGCCCTCGCCGCCGTGGACGCGGCCTTGAGCGCTGCGGACGCCGTGGTGTCGGGCGAGGCGGACAACGCCTTTTGCGCCGTGCGCCCGCCGGGCCACCACGCTCTGCCCCATCAATCGATGGGTTTTTGTCTGTTCGCCACCGCGTCAATACTCGTCCGCTACCTGCAGAAGCGGCATGGCCTGCGCCGCGTCGCCGTCGTGGACTGGGACGTGCACCACGGCAACGGCACGCAGCACGTTTTCTGGCGCGACGCGGACGTGTTCTTCGTCTCCTTGCACCAGCACCCCCACTACCCGGGAACGGGATTGTCCGGCGAAACCGGAGAGGGGGCGGGGGAGGGCAAGACGCTCAACGTGCCCCTGCCCGCGGGCACGTCCGAGGCGGAATACCTGGCGGCGTTTCGGGAGATCGTCGTTCCCGCCCTGGAATCGCACGCGCCCGAAGTCCTGGTGGTTTCGGCGGGTTTTGACGCGCATCGCGCCGATCCGCTGGGTGGGCTCATGCTGAGCGAAGAGGGTTTCGCCGCGCTGACCGAGCAAGTCCGGGAGGTCGCCGAGGCCTTCTGCATGGGGCGGCTCGTGAGCCTGCTTGAGGGCGGCTACAATCTGGACGCCCTCGAGGCGTCCGTCCTGGCCCATCTGCGAGAACTCTCCCGCTAGCACTCTCGCCGGAGCGTCTTTTCCGTATCGGTTACGTGAGGAGAGAGGGGCGATATTTCAGATATTTAGTTGTCTGACTAACTAAAATAGTGTATATGTGTCCCGTGCGGCATCCCGGTGCCCGCACGAGAAAAACGTAAACCGATTACACGGAGGCGGGAAGGGGATGGAAGCGACCCAGACGTCCCCCAGAGTGTCCGCGACGAAGGAGAAGATAGTCGAGGCGGCGTCGCGGCTCATCTACCGCAACGGCTTTCACGCCACCTCGCTGGACATGGTGGCGCGCGCCGCGGGCGTGAACCGGGGGAGCCTGTATTATTTTTTCCGCTCCAAGAAGAACCTGGGGCTCGCCGTCATCGCGCACTACGAATCCCTGTTGTACCGACACCACCTCCTGCCTGCCTTCGACGTGAAGGCTGCGGGAAGTGAGAAAATGCGGCGCCTCGCGGAATCCTATGCCCATATGCCCGCGCAGGACGCGCCTTGCTGCGGCTGCCCCATCGGAAACCTCTCGCTCGAACTCTCCGGGCTGGATGAGGACATGCGCCTGCGTCTCAAGGACGTCTGGGAGGGGGTGTTCGAGAAAATAACCGGGGTGCTGGCGCAGGCACAGGAAGAAGGCGAATTGCCCCGGGGAGTCGACGCACTCGCTTGGGCGCGATCTTTTTTCGCACAAATTCAGGGAGCGCACGTCGTGGCGCGCTGCTCCCGGGACGCGGCGTCGCTGCGCGCGGACTGCGAGCGCGCTTTCACGAGCCTGCCCTGGGCGAACAACGCAAAGAGGAAATGAACATGGAAGGGCGCGAGTTGAACGGCGGAAAAACGGGGCGGGGCGGCAGGCGCCTGCTCTTCTGGGTAGTCTTTCTCCTGGGGGCGCTCATCGCGTGGTCGGTCACGCAAAACTATTTCGACGACGGACGCGACCCGAACGCCGTTCCCCGCGTCGTCACCCCGCGCGGCGACCTCTCCGCCGAGGAGAAGTCGAACATCGAGTTGTTTCGCCTCGCCTCGCCTTCGGTCGTCTTCATCACGCGGTTGGCAATGCGGCGCGACATGTTCAGCCTCAACCTCTTCGAGATTCCCCAGGGGACGGGTTCGGGCTTCGTGTGGAACGAGCAGGGCCACGTCATCACGAACTTTCACGTCATCCAGCGTGCGAGTGCCCTGCGCGTCACCCTGGCGGACAACTCCGAGTGGGAGGCGCGCGTGGTGGGCATTGCCCCCGAGCAGGATTTGGCAGTGCTGGCGATCGACGCGCCCAGGAGACGCCTCAGGCCCATCCTCGTCGGAAATTCCGCCGACTTGCAGGTGGGCCAGCGGGTGTTCGCCATCGGCAATCCCTTCGGGCTGGACCAGACGCTCACGACGGGCATCATCAGCGCGCTGGGGCGTGAGATCGACGGGGTTGCGGGCCGCAAGATCAGCGGCGTCATCCAGACCGACGCCGCCATCAATCCGGGCAACTCCGGGGGGCCGCTGCTCGACAGCGCGGGCCGGCTGATAGGGGTGAACACCGCCATTTTCAGCCCCTCGGGTTCGAACGCAGGCATCGGTTTCGCGGTGCCCGTGGACACCGTGAACCGGGTCGCCCCGCAGCTGATTCGCCACGGGCGCGTTACCCGGCCCGGTCTCGGCATCCACGTGGCCGACAGGCGGACGGCGGAGCGCTTCGGCATCCGCGGGGTGTTGATCATCCGCGTGCAAAAAGGCAGCGCGGCAGAGGCCGCAGGGCTGCGCGGCACCGAGAGATCTCCGGGGGGGAACCTCGTGCTCGGCGACGTAATAGTTGCCGTGGGGCAAAAGCCCGTGGCCTCGCTCGACGACTTGTTGGACGCACTCGACGCCTACAAGGTGGGCGAGGTGGTGGAAGTGCACCTGATGCGCGGCGACGAGCGCCTGAGCGTGCCCGTGCGCCTGCAGGCAATCGGCTAGGGAGAGGGGGAGAGCATGTCGATCCACTCGATTCCCGAGAAATTCGATATTCCGGTCGAGGGCATGTCGTGTGCGGCGTGTGCGGCCAGGCTCGAGAAGCGGCTCGGCACGCTCGAGGGCGTGCTGGGTGCGAACGTGAACCTCGCACTCGCGCGCGCGCAAGTCGAGTTTGTCCCCGCGCTGGTAACGCCCGCCGACATCGCTCGCAGGGTCGAGAAAACGGGGTTCCGCGTGCCGGACGCGCGGGTCGTCCTACTCGTTGAGGGTATGAATAGCACGAGCTGCGCGACGCGCCTGGAGGGGCGTCTGCGCGGGCTTGAGGGCGTCGTCACGGCGCGGGTGGATTTCGCCGCGGGCCGCGCGCAAGTCGCGTTGCGCCCCGCACTTCTGGGTACCGAAGACGTCATCGCCTCTGTGAAGAGGGCGGGGTACGCGGCTCGCGTGGTGGTGGACGTGGACGAGGGGGCGGAACAAGCCAAGCGCGAGCGGCGGCTGCGCAACAGTATGCGCCTGCTGGCGTTCTCGGCGCTTCTTTCTGCGCCGTTCGTCGTGCAGATGGCCGGCATGGCCGCCGGCTGGGAGCTCCCCAGGTGGTGGCAGTTCGCACTCGCCACCCCCGTGCAGTTCGTGGCGGGTATGCGCTTCTACCGGGGGGCGTACAACGCCCTGCGGGGCGGTGGAGCGAACATGGACGTTTTGGTCGCCTTGGGCACGAGCGCGGCCTGGCTGCACAGCAGCGTGGTTACGTTTTTGGGCTTGGGTGCCCACCACGTTTACTTCGAGGCGTCTGCCATCCTGATAACCCTGGTGCTCCTGGGCAAGGCGCTCGAAGAACGCGCGATGGGCAGGACTTCGGAGGCGATTCGCAGGCTGATGGGCCTTCGCCCGAAGACGGCTCGCGTCGTGCGCGCGGGGGTGGAGTGCGAGGTGCTCGTGGACGAAGTCCGCCGCGACGACGTGGTCATCGTGCGCCCGGGCGAGAAGTATCCCGTGGACGGCGTCATACTTGAGGGAACGACATCGGTGGATGAGTCCACCATCACGGGCGAGAGTGTTCCCGTCGCCAAAGGAGTGGGCGACGCCGTGACGGGCGCGACTATCAACGTCGACGGGGCGGTCCGGTTTCGGGCCACGCGGGTGGGGGAAGACACCACTCTCTCTCAAATCGTCCGCCTCGTGGAGCAGGCCCAGACGTCCAAGGCCCCCATCCAGCGCGCCGCCGACAGGGTGTCGGGCGTTTTCGTGCCCGTCGTGATGGGTATTGCGGTTCTCACCTTCGCCGCGTGGCACCTGTGGGGCGGCGGTTTCGCGCCTGCACTGGTCAACGCGGTCGCCGTGCTCGTCATTGCCTGTCCATGCGCCCTGGGGCTGGCGACGCCCACGGCCATCATGGTGGGGACGGGCAAGGGAGCCGAGGCGGGCATCCTCATCAAGGGCGGCGCGTCGCTCGAGACGGCCCACGGGCTGGACGCACTGGTTCTCGACAAGACGGGCACCCTCACCGAGGGAAGGCCTGCGGTTACCGACGTATTGCCGCTGGCCGACTTGCGCGAAGAGGAAGTCCTGCGCCTGGCGGCGAGTGCGGAGCAGGGTTCCGAGCATCCCCTGGGGGCGGCTATCGTGAAAGAGGCCCGTGCGCGCGGTGTGGAGCTCCTCTCTGTGCTCGATTTTCGCGCGCGTCCCGGCCATGGCCTGGAGGCCAGAGTGGGGGAGCGTGAAATTCTGCTCGGCAGCGCGAAGTTCATGGCCGAGCGCGGCGTGGACGCCTCGGTCTGCGCCGAAGCCGTGCACCGTCTTGAGGAGCAGGGCAAGACGGTGGTGTTTCTCGCAAGCGGCGCGCAGTTGCTGGGGGCCGTCGCCCTGGCCGACGCAATCAGACAAACCTCGCCCCGCGCGGTTGGGCTCCTGCGCGCCATGGGAATCGAGGTTCACGTGATGACGGGCGACAACGAGCGCACCGCGCGGGCCGTGGCGGACGCACTGGAGGTTCCCCACGTGCTGGCGGAGGTGATGCCGCAGGAGAAGGCCGCGATGGTGGAGCGGCTGCGGCGCGGCGGCAAGAAAGTAGGCATGGTCGGCGACGGCGTCAACGACGCCCCGGCCCTGGCCGCTGCGGACGTGGGCTTTGCCGTCGGCACGGGGACGGACGTGGCGGTGGAGGCGTCCGACGTGACGCTCATGCGCGACGACCTGATGGGCGTCGTCGCCGCGGTCGCGTTGTCGCGCGCCGTGATGAGGAAGATTCGCCAAAATCTGTTCTGGGCGTTTTTCTACAACGTGCTCGGCATTCCCCTGGCGGCGCTGGGTTTTTTGAGTCCCCTCGTCGCGGGTGCGGCCATGGCGTTCAGTTCCGTCTCGGTCGTGTCGAATACCTTGTTGCTCAGAAGGTGGCGCCCCGAGGCGGAATAGCCGTGTGCGGGGCCGGTGGTCTCCATAGCGAGGAGGCATGACGTGGAGAGGGTGGAAATCGTCGTTTCTGGAATGAGTTGCGAGGCGTGTCGGGCCGGCGTGCACGAAGCCCTCGCGGGCGTGGCGGGTGTGGCCGAGGCTACGGTGGACCTCGAAGCGGGCAGGGCGACGGTCGTGTTCGATGAAAGCGCTACGACGCCCGACGCCCTGCGCGCGGCAGTCGAAGATGCAGGTTTCGACGCTAACTAACTTCTAATGCAACTGCTTGCGGAAATTATATAAAGTAATACATCAGTATAATTTCCTGCTCCTCTACCCGGTCGTAGGTGTGTTCTACCTCGGCTGGCCGTCTTGGAATTTTCTCTCCAGAAACTCACCCAGCGTACATTGCCAAAAGCCGTTCAGGCGGCCGATGGGGCCGAGCTTCTTCATGTCGATGTATCCATCGGTCATGATGG
The DNA here is from genome assembly GCA_965221655.1 of bacterium. Taxonomy (GTDB): domain Bacteria; phylum UBA8248; class UBA8248; order UBA8248; family UBA8248; genus Bin107. The sequence goes on from OZ244906.1 coordinate 596,041, forward strand.
CGGGGTCCACGTGAAAGTAGACGACCTCCCCGATGAGCAGGGGATGCTTGTTCGGCCCCAGTTCGACTACCTTGTGCGTCTTGCATTCAAAGTGAATGGGTGCGTCCTGGATGCGCGGAGCACCTACCTTTCTCGCGGGCACGGGGGTGAGGCCCGTGGCGTCGAACTCGCTTTCTTCCGCGGGAATGCCGTTCGCCGTGTCCACCATTTGCTCCCAGTGGCGTTCGGTCACGACGTTAAAGCAGAACTCGCCGGTTTCCTCGGCGTTGAGGAGGGTGTGCTTCTTCGTGCCGTCGGGGTTTCGCGCCACGGTGAGAGATATCATCGGCGGAGCCACGCACACGCAGGTGAAGAAGCTGAAGGGGGCGATGTTGTGCACCCCCTCCTTGCTGATGGACGACGCCCAGCCGATGGGGCGCGGGACGATGGAGCCGGTGAGCAGGCGATACACCGCACGCCGCTCCATGTCGCAGGGGTCGAATTCCAGGTATGTGCTCATCGAAGGTCCTCGGCGAATGGAAGATACGCTCTCTACGCCATGAAACGCCCGGCGTTCACGGCGATGGTCTGGCCCGTGAGATAGGCGGACTCGGGCGAGGCCAGCATAAGCACCCAGCCGACGATGTCCTCCACCTCGGCGATGCGGCCCAGCAACGTGCCCTGGCCGATCATCTCGCGTTGCTCCTCGGATCGCACGGCGATGACGCGCTCGGTCGCTGTGGTGCCGGGTGCGATAGCGTTCACGCGCACGTTGTACTTGCCCAGGTCGAAGGCGAGCACGCGCGTGAGGGCGTGGACGCCGGCCTTGGCCGCCGCGTAGGGCGGAGAGGAGGTTTGCAGGGTGGAGATGCCCGACATCGACCCCAGGTTTATCACGCAGCCTCTGTTTTGCTTCTCGAAGACGGGCGTGAGGTGCTTGGAGGTGAGGAACACGCTCTTGAGATTCCTGTCCACCACGGCGTCCCATTCGTCTTCGGACGTCTCGCCGGTGGAGAGTTGTTGGTGAAAGCCGCCCGCGCAGTTCACGAAAATGTCGATGGCCCCCGCCTCGTCGACGATGCCTCCTATCATCTGTCTGACGGCCACGGAATCCGTGAGGTCGCAGTCGAGAAAGGTGGCCTCGCCGCCTTGCGCGCGAATCGCGGCAGCGGCAGCCTCTGCGGGCTCGGCGTCGACGTCCACGAGATACACCCGCGCTCCCGCCTGTGCGAACTGCTCGGCGGATGCCTTGCCGATGCCGCGCGCCGCACCCGTCACGACGGCGACTTGCCCCGAAAAATCGAACTTCGTCTTGCCCATCAGACGTTCTCCTTGAGGAATCGCTATGCCGTCAGGAATTCCAGCACACGCTCGTTGAAGGCTTCGGGTTGTTCCCATTGGGCCATGTGGCCCGCGTTTGGAATCACCCCCAGTTGTGCATGGGGGGTGGCGTTTTGGCAAGCGGCGCGGCGTTGGGCGAGCGTCGGATAGGCGATGACGTCGGTCTCGCCCCACAATATCAGCAAGGGCATGGTGCAGGCGGGCAGCAGGTCGGGCAGCGAGGGGGCGCGGTTCATGGCGTAGATGTTCATTCTGGAATTGCGGAGGTTCTCCCACGCCATTTCGAGATACGCCGCGTCCGCACACGCGGGGTTTTGGAACATGAGCGCCTTTTGGTTGTGGACGAAAACTTCGTGCTTCTCCTCGGGCGTCATGTCCCGCGTCGCGCGGCGTTCGTCGCCCAGGCGAACGTCCTCCTTCAAGCCGAGACCCCCCGGCCCGAGCAGGACGAGCTTCTCGAAGCGCGCGGCGTTTTCTCCGCAATACGTCGCGCACATGGTCGCACCGAACGAAAACGCCACGCACATGCACCTGGCGATGCCCAGGCCGTCGAGCAGACGCGCGATGCCCTGGGTTACGGACGCCGCGGTATGGGGCTTGGGGGGCAGGTAGCTTTGCCCGAAGGCGGGCAGATCGACGGCCAGGGTGCGGTAGCGTTCGGCAAAAAATGGCTGGTTCCTGCGCCAGTGGTTCGCCGCCCCGAAGCCGCCGTGCACGAGGAGAAGGGTCGGGGCGTCGGCAGAACCCGCCTCGGTATAGGCGAGCGGGCCGTCGGGGGTGGGGATGGTTTTGGGTGTGAGTCGGGTCAATGCGCGTCCTCATCTGTGCGGCGATACGGCGCGGGAGACTCTATGGGTTGAGTCGTACGAAGTCGGTGAACGTGTCGAGGATGCCGTTGTCGTAGAGCGTCCAGGCCGTCACCACCACCACGAGCGTGAGAACGCCCAGGATCAGGTATTCGAGCAGGCCATGCCTGACGGCGGAAGGTTTTTGGGAGGAAAATTTCTTCGCCATGGGGTCGCTTTCCGAAAAACGTTTCGAGCGGGCTGCGGGGGATTATAAGCCCGATTGCGCACCGGTGAAACCGCGGGCGTCGAGGAAATTCGGATGGACAAGGGGGAGGCGTCCGTTTATGGTATGGGGAGCATTTGTTCTCCCCCTGCGTTACGGAGCCCGAGATTTCGATGGATTCCGCACAAAACAACTTCGGCGAGGTCGAAAGAATTCACACCGAGGCCATCGGCGTTGCGGGTAAGAGGATTTTCCGCATCCTGATCGATTGCGCCTCCCGGGCTGCCGCCACGCTCTGGCTCGAAAAAGAGCAGGTCTACGGCCTTTCGATGGCGATGAAGAAGATGGCGGAAACCAAGGGCCAGGAGGAGCCCCGCAGCTCCGATGCTGATTTTCCGGACATATCCCACGCCGCTCCCCTGAGCGACCCGGGCCTGCTCGAGTTCCGGGTGAGTCGCCTGGGGCTGGCCTACGGGCCGGGCAAGGACCGCGTTACGGTGTTCTTCTACGACGAGCGCGACGAGGTCGCCCGCGAAGAAGTCGACGAAGAGGGCGAGGAGTTTCCTTCCGACGCTCCCGGTTCCGCCGCCTTGCAGGTGAGCCTCGCGCAGGCGCAGGCGGATGAATTTATCGCCCAGAGCCTGGATGCCTGCGCCTCCGGACGGGGGACGGACGCGCTTTCGCGCCACGCCATGGTGGCCACCGGCAAGGTGGACCCCAACACGAACGGGCATTTTCGTCACTAACAACCCCCGCGATCCGGAAAAATCTCTTGGCCCGTAAATCTCCATCTCCCCCAGACGCGCAAAAGGCTGAAACGCAGAGCTACCGATTCGACCCCGGGGAGATAGAGGAACTCCTCTCGCAAGCGGAAATCCTGGGCGGCGAGTTGGTGCCGCAAGGCTCGAACTACACCTTCGCCGTGCAGATGCAGGCGGCGGATTTGCGCTTCTGGGGCATCTACAAGCCCGCGAGCGGAGAGCGGCCGCTGTGGGATTTCCCCTACGGCACCCTGCATTTGAGGGAGCGGTGCTCCTTTCTGGTGAGCCACCACCTCGGGTGGCACCTCGTTCCCCCGACGGTCATTCGCGAAGGCCCCCACGGCGAGGGGTCGATGCAACTGTGCGTGCCCTACGACGGGAAGTCGAACTATTTCACGCTGAGAGCCGAGGAAAGCCCCGCGTTGGTTCTGCTCGCCGCTTTCGACCTCATGGTCAACAACACGGATCGCAAGGGGGGGCACTGCTTCAAGGCCGAGGACGGTCGTGTCTGGGGTATCGACCACGGCCTTACGTTTCACGAGGAACCCAAGCTGCGCACCGTCATCTGGGACTATGCGGGGCTTCGTCTGCCCGAGGAGCGCGTGGACGACGTGAGGCGTCTTGAGGAGAGCCTGTGCGACGGCGAAAGCGCGCTCAGACGCGAGATGGATACCCTCCTCGAGCCCGAGGAAGTGCGCGTCTTTCAGGAAAGGGTGCGCCAGTTCCGTGAGGAGCCCCGCCTGCCGACGCCCGAGGAATACCGCCGCCTCCACTGGGACGTGCAATGAGCGCGCGCTCCGTGTTCCTCCTCCTCGCGCTCGTCCTTTCGGCCGTGCTGGCCGGATGCGGGCTCGAATCACAGCCCGAGGAGAAGCCAAAAAGCATTCGGGAAACCCTCTCCCCGCGCGCACTCGACGACTACGATTTCGCACAGGCCGTGCGCGTGAACACGGTGGAAGCCTATCAGGCGTATATGCGCGAGCACCCCGCGGGCGCATACGCGCGTCGGGCGCGCTATCGCATGGAGTGGGCAGCCTACGAGCAGGCGCGCGCCTCCCAAACGCCCGGTGCGCTCGATAGTTTTCGCAAGAACTTCCCCGAAGGGTGGTTCGTCGTGCCCGAGAGCGCTGCTCTCCAGCGCAGAGAGTACGAAGACATCAAGAAAAAAGAGAGCGTCGCCGCCTACAGGGCGTTTATTGAGAAATACAAGAATGCGCGCAGCGCGTGGACCGAGGCGGCCACCCAGCGTCTCGAACGCCTGTTGCTCGACGCCGCGAAGAGCGGGGGCAATACGCTCGAACTCCAGCGATACATCTTCGACAACCCGGACACCCCCTATCTGTCTGAGGCGCAAAAGGCTCTGCGCGAGGCGCGCTTCGCCGAGGCAATCCGCTCAGGCAGGGAGGCCGCGTGGCGGGCCTTTATCAAAGAGTACGAAGGCTCCGCCGAGGCCGCGCGCATGCGGCGGCACATGGAGGAGCAAGCTCTTGCGGGGGCCGAGCGTTCGGGGCGCGTCGCCGCTCTGGAGCGCTTTCTCGATCGCTATCCCGCTTCGGTGCACAGGGAGCGCATCCTGACAGCCATCACAGGCATGGCCGCGCAACGCAACGGGAACGTCCGCCGGTGGGTGCGCGTCCAAAACGCCGAGGTCGAGTTATCCAGGCGGCGTGGATGCCGCTCTTGCAAGCCCTTCCTGCTTGCGCGCGGCACGCTGGTCAACAAGGATCCGGACTTCACCTTCGACGTGGGGCTGCGGGTAGAACTTCTAGAGAGCGAGGGGCGGTGTTGCCGCACGACGCACTGGGTCGAAAGTTTGCGGCCCGGCGAGAGGCGGCTCTTCTCGTTCGCCGTGCGCAACAAATCTCCCGAGGAGGGAGAGCCTCTCCCCGAATACGAGTTCGGCGTGGCGTTCGGCTCCGCTTACCGCAACCCGCGCACCGAGCGCGGTCTGGAAATCGAGGGACTGGGCGGGAAGAAGCCGAGGCGGGATCGCTTCGCACCTGTTCGTGTGCCTGACATTAAATAGATAGACATATAAATATCAATATCTTACGATATGTAATATAAAATAGAACGTTAGGTTCTCTCTGCTCTCTATTTGCGCTTGCGTTTGCGCCTGTTCACCTTCTCGACGCGCGCGGCCAGGTATTTCACCAGGTCAGGGTTGCCCATGAGGAGGGCGCGCCGCCACTTGCGCGCAGCACCGAGGTCCGCAGGCGTCGTGTCTTCTGAGAAAAAGCCCTCGAGCGCGCGCCACTGGTTCGTGTGGTCGAGCCGGGCGAGGATGGCCCCACCCGCTTCCTGTATAATCAGGACGCCTGCCGCCACGTCCCAAATGCTGGGGACGCCGAACAGCGCGTAGTGCAAACCCCCGCGCGCCACGAGGGTCTGCTCGTAGCACATTGATCCCGTGGCGCGCACCTCGCCCATGTTTTTCCCGAGTGCGCCCGTGAGGCGAAACTGCGTCCACCACGAGGCGGGAAGCGCAACGGTGCGCTTGCCTGTGGGCTGCTTCTCGGCGGCAACCTCGATGCGATGATCGTTGCGGAACGCTCCGCCCCCCTCGCATGCACGGTAGACGACGCCCCCGTCCTCGGGCGTGAATATGGCCCCCGCCACGGGGCGTCCGCGTCGCAGCACGCCCACCGAACAGCCCCATACGTGTAGCCCGTTCAAAAAATTCTTCGTGCCGTCGAGAGGGTCGAGCACCCACAGATATTCGGGCACCGCGCGCGCGCCCTCTTTTTTGGCCTCTTCCTCGTCCTCGGGCTTCTCCTCGCCGAGCACCCCGTGCCCGGGAAAGTGCTCGTTGATCGCCCGGATCAAAAACGCCTGGCTCTCGCGGTCGGCCTCGCTCACGGGGTCGGTTTGGGCTTTGTTCTTGTAATCGACCTTGACCTGCTTGCCGAACAGGCCCATCAGTATCTCGCCTGCTCCCCGGGCGAGGTCCGCCGCCGCTTCTCCGAGCCGTCCGGGGTCGTTCACGGGGTGCGCTCCAGGGGGGGGAGGTCCAGCCTTTGGGCGATTTCGTCGAGCTCGGCGAGACGCTCAGGAGGCATCGTGAAGCCTTCGCGCCGCCGCTTCGTTTCGGTTTCGTGCTCTATCTCGCCCGGCATAAAAATGTTCTCCACCCCGGCGGCCTTTGGCGTCGCCTTGATGAGGGCGGTGAAGGCGTTCGCCGCGGCCTTGAATTCCGCCAGGGGCAGCAGCGCCTCCACGTTCAGGGCTGCGAAAATGCTCGTCACCCGGCTTTTCCCGTGAAATTCGTTGATGCCCACGATTTCGTGGCTGTGGCCTCCGCCCGCGAGTGCGCCCAGCACGGCGTCGATGGCGATGGAAAGACCGCTGCCCTTGTAGCCCGCAATCGGCGAGAGGAGCGAGCTGGCCAGCACCTGGTGGGGGTCGGTGGTGGGGCGGCCCTCTTCGTCCAGCCCCCAGCCCTCGGGGATAGGCCTGCCCGCGCGCGCCGCCTCGATAATGTAACCCCGCGCCACGACGGAGAGCGCCATGTCGAGCACGATGGGCGGGTCGCTCGGCAAGGCGATGGAGACGGGGTTGTTGCCGATTCTGGCCTCTTTGCCGCCTGCGGGAGGCAGCACGCGCAGGGTGTTCGTCGTGACGAGGCCGACCATGCCCGCCTCCGCCGCCATGGCCGCGTACGTCGCGGCGGCGCCGAAGTGGTTGCTCTCCTTGAGCAGCACGACGCCCACGTTGTGTATGCGGGCGCGGGCCAGAGCCTCTTGCATCGCGCGCCTCGACGCCACCTGGCCCATGCCGTTGTCCCCATCGGCGAGGGCGAGGGCGCCGGCGTCCTTGAGGACGCGAAAATTGGGAGTGGGGTTTGCCAGGTCGATTTCGAGTCGCTTGACGTAGTGGGGCATCCGAATCACGCCGTGGCTGGTTACGCCGCGCAACTCGGCCTGGACGAGCGTCTGCGCCGTCCAGGCGGCGTCGTCCCCGGGCAAGCCCAGCCGGTCGAAGACCCGGTAGAGAAAAGAGTGCAGCTTCTCTTCCGTCGTGTGTCCGCTCATTCAGCCCTCGCGCGTGAACAGCCACGCCACGCCGTTTCGCACGTGTTCGCCCGCGTCCACGCGGCTCAGAAAATCGGCGCGCGAGACCGCCCAGAGATTCACGGCGTGCAACTCCCGCGCATTCCAGCCCGGCGCGTTCCAAAGCGCCTCGCTGCCCGCGAAGCCCGGCCCGCGCTGCACCACCGCAAGGTGTGTGCGCACGCTCTTCGCCCGTCTTATCTCCCGCTCGACGCCCGCGTCGAACGGGGGCCAGCAGGAGAGCACGAAGTCGGGCGCATGAACGGCGAGCGCCTCGCGCGCACCCAACGCCTCTATTCCCGCACCGCCCGCCGGGTCGGTGAGCAGCAAGTTCACCCCGCGCGCCCGCAGAGCCTTCCCGATCGCCGCGTCGCCGCAGCCCACCTCCAGGGGCTTGCGGGGAGCAAGTGCGGAAATTTCCTCCACCAGCGCGTCGAGCCACTCGGTTACGGGCAGCTGGTAGAGGTTTCTGCGCTCGCAGTAGAGCAGCCAGCCCTCTGCGCGTTCCGCCTCGGCGAGCCTGGCGACGGCCTCGGCATAGGGCAGGGGATTCGTGGGAGACTCCGCTTCGTTTTCCAGAGCGCGCACTCCGCGTGATGAAACCTCCGCCGGGGCGCCTCCGGGGGTGCCCCCCCTAGACGCTCGGTCCGTTTCTGTTGATGGCGAAGGCGTTGTCCTCGTGGAGAATCTCCGCCTTCGTCATCTTCCCGCTGGCTACGTCGAGTACCTCGTCGTAGACGCGGCGCCCCGCCACCTCGATGGGCGTGCCCTCAAAGATGTCGGTTACGTCCACGTCGGTGGTGTCGGCCTGCAGCCTGGCCGAGAGCGGGTTGCCCGTGATGCGGACAGTGCTCATGAGCGGATGGTTGATGGTATGGCCGCCGCCCGTCGAGAAGATGAGCACCTGTGCGCCGCCCGCCGCGATGCCCGTGATGGACTCGCCGCCGTGGCCTGGGGTGTCCATCACGTGCAGGCCGTTCCTGCGGTTCGCGCGCTTCGCCCAGGGAATCACGTCGACGATGGGGGCCGACCCCGCCTTCTGGATGGCGCCGAGCGATTTCTCCTCGATGGTGGAGAGGCCGCCCTCCATGTTGTCGCCCGTGGGCTGGCTGCCGCGCAGGTCCACGCCGCAGGCGAGAATGCGCTCTTCCATCTCCTGCACCATCTTCCAGATGCGCTTGCCCAGCGCGGGCCGCACGCACTTGTCGGCCAGCACGCCCTCGCCGCCCATCATCTCGGTGGTCTCGGCGAGCAGCGCGCGCCCGCCCAGCTTGACGACCTGATCCGTCACCCAACCCGTGGCCTTGTTGTGCGAGATGCCCGAGGTCGTGTCCGACGTGCCGCAGTTCAGCCCCAGCAACAGCTTGCTGACGGGGATTTCCCTGCGGCGTTCGTTCGTGAGGCTCCGCAGCATCTCCATGCCGATGCGCGTGGCCTTGGCGGTGGCGTCGATGGCCCCGCCGTCCTCGCGGATGTTTATCGCCTCGACGCGCTTGCCCGTCTTGGCGATTTCGTGGGCGATCTCCTCCGCCGTGCAGCCCTCCTCGCGGTGGTGGTCGATGACGAGCACCGCACCCGCGTTCGCGTTCTGTCCGTGGCCGACCAGGGTCTCGAACGTGCGCTGGATGTCGGGGCCAATCTGGCAGCGGCCCAGCGGATGGGTGAGGGCGACGCTGTGCCTGAGCGTTCGGGCGACGCGCTCGCACGTCGGGTTGGCGTAGAGGGTGCCGCTCAGCACGAGCAGGTAGTTGCGCGCACCCACGTCTCCGTTTTCGCGGGGGTAGCCCCACCAGGTCTTTCTGATGCGGCGGGAAGTTTTTGTGGCTGCCTTGGCCATGGCGGACCTCCTCTCTAGCCTGCGAGGTCGCCGCGGCCGCGGGCGCTCTCTATGTTGTGCACGTGAATGTAGTCGCCCACTGCGATTGCGCGGCTCGCCACGCCGATGGAAAGGCCGTATTTCATGCAATGCTCGCCCTTCTTGAGGGGCTTGATGCAGATTTTGTGGATGTAGGGAATCGCTTGCCTGGCCTTGAGCGTCTCGCCCATCTTGCCGTTGAGCATGAGGCGGACGGATTCTCCCTTCTTCACTTTTTCGAGACAGGTGGCGACGTTGTCTCCCTCTTCGATGATCATGGCTGTTACCGGCATGTGTTCTCCTTCCTGTGGCGGGGCGCGGCGTTCTCCGCGTCCCGTTGCGTGGTGGATATGCGGGGAAACGTTCATGCAACGGAGCATAAAACTAACGCATGGGGCGCAACACTTCAAACAAAGGCGCGCGTTTGCTCACTCCCTTTCGAGGGGCGCCACGCCCGTCTCTTCAGCGATGCGGTCCAAATCCCGCAGGAGGGCGTCTTTCAGCGCGATTCCCTCCGCAAGAGCGGCGCGGTATCTGCGGTGGGCGCCTTCGCCGGGAATGCGGATTTCATCGAAGCCCGGTGCGAGGGCCGAGGCCTTGATGCGCGTTACGGCTTCGTCGACCGCCACCCTGTAGTCTCCCCCCAGGCACCTGTCCGGGTCGATCGCCATGGCGAACATGGGCAGGCCGAAGGGTTTGTCGTGTTCGGTCCAGTCGGGCTGGTCGGCGTCGAAGCCGTTGCCCGCGAGCGCCCCCGTCAAAAAAGTGAACATGAGCGCGAGGCCGTAGCCCTTGTAATCGCCCAGGGGCAGCATGGTGCCCTTGGCGGCGAGGGCGGCGTCGGTGGTCGGGTTGCCCTGGGGGTCGAGCGCCCAGCCCTCGGGAATCGGCTCGCCCGCCTTGGCGGCCAACAGCACGTAGCCGCGTGCGACCTTTGAGGTCGCGATGTCGAAGAGGATGGGATATTCCTGGTTTGAGGGAATCGCGAACGCCACCGGGTTGTTGCCGATCATCCGCTCAGAGCCTCCCCAGGGAGCGAGGTTTCCCACCGCGCCGCTCACGACCATGCCGATCATGCCGTGCTCGAGCGCCATGGCGGCGAAATAGCCGACGTGGCCCGTGTGGGAGGACTTGCGGATGGTCGCTGCGCCGATTCCGCCCGCCTGCGCCTTCTCGATGGCGACCTCCATGGCGCGGCGTGCGACGACGGCGCTCATGCCGTAGTCGCCGTCGAGGAGGGAGAAGGCGGGCAGATCGGTAATGGTGCGCACGCGGGGTCTGGGGTTTGCCGTTCCGTTGCGCAGGCGTTCGACGAAAATCCCGAAGCGCACGCAGCCGTGCGAACTCACGCCCCTGAGCTCGGCGTCCACGATTTGGGCCGCGCACGCCGCCGCGTCCTCTCCGGGAAGTCCCAGGGCGCGATAGACGCGCGCCAGATATGCGCCCAGGGCTTTCGCATCTACTTTCACGTCCGGCATGGTTCCTCCTCGCGCGGGCTCCTCGCCACCGCCTTGGCGAATGCGGAAAAGAGTGCTAATAGCATGTTTCCGACGAGTTTGTCCCCACTGGCGGAGGATTCGCAACTCATGAAAGCGTGGCGCTTTTACGCCTTCGGCGATATGCGGCTCGACGAGGTGCCCGACCCCGAGGCGAAACCCGGCTGGGTCGTGTGCAGGGTGCGGCGGGTGCAGCCCAGCATCACCGACGTGCAAAGGGCGCTCGGGGTCGGAACCATCAACTCGGCTTTGTTGCGCGAGATGCTCGAAAAACACGCCCCCGTCCAGTTGCTCGGCCACGAGATGAGCGCGGAGGTCGTCGAGGTGGGCGCGGGCGTCTCGCACCTCGCGCCCGGCGACAGGGTGTGTACCTCGGGACACGTTCCCTGCCTGTCCTGTGCCTATTGCCGCGAGGGGCGCGAGATGTACTGCGTCGACAAGCTGCACGTGGGCATCAACACCCCCGGCGCCTTCGCGGAGTACCTTGCCTTGCCGGCGCACGGCCTCGTGAAGCCGCCCCAGACGCTCGACGACGCCTCCATCGCCTGCCTGCAGCCGCTTTCCTCCACCGTCGCCGCCATGCGCGACGCGCAGATTCATCCCGGCGAGACGGTGGCCATCACCGGCCAGGGGGTCATGGGTCTCTACGCCCTGCAAGCGGCGCGCACCTGCGGGGCGGGCGCCGTTTTCGTGAGCGACGTGAAGGAGGAGGCGCTGGCGCTCAGCCGCAAGTTCGGGGCGGACGCGGTTATCGACGCGCGCGTCGACGATCCCGTCGAGCGGGTGATGGAGATCACGGAGGGCAAGGGGGTGGACCTCGTCTTCGAGTGCGCGGGCGGAAACGCGGAGCAGGGGCTCGCGGGCCACGCCACCCTGCATCAGGCGACGCGCATGGTGCGCATCGGGGGGCGCGTCGTGCAGGTTGCGGGCCTCATCGGCGAGGTGCGCTTCGACCCCGTCTTCATGCGCGCGCAGGGAGTACGGTGGATGTATCCCGAAGGCCACGGGGCGGACACGGTGGCCCTGGGCGGCAAGTGGGTGGCGAGCGGAAGAATCGACGTGCGCTCGCTCATCACGCACGAGGAGCACGGCATCGAGAACCTGCCCCGCGTGATGGAGATTACGAACAAAAAGGCCGAGTACCGGGCCACGAACCCCTGCCAGCTCGTGCTGGCTTAAGGGATGCGTTGTTTCATGATTTTTCGGGGAGACGAACAATGGACCTTGGTTTGAAGGGGAAGATCGCCATCGTTACGGGCGCGAGCCGGGGCATCGGCCGCGAATGCGCGCTCGCACTGGCGAAAGAGGGCGCGCGCGTGTGCGTGACGGCGCGCGACGAGGGGCTGCTGGCCAAGGCGGTCGAGGACGTGGACGCGGCGGGAGGCGAGGGCGCGTTCGTCTCTGCGGACCTCACTTCGCTTGAGGGCTGCAAGAAGGTGGTCGATGCCTGCGTGGAGCGTTTCGGCGGCGTGGACGTGCTCATCAACAGCGCGGGAGCGGCGCGGGGCGGCGACATTCTGGAACTGGACGCGGAGTTCATTACCGAGGCGCTCACGCTCAAGACCTATGGTTATCTGCGCATGTCGCAGCTGGTCATTCCCCACATGCGCAAGAACGGGTGGGGCCGCATCGTCAACATCGCGGGAGGCGCGGGGGCGAGCCCCGCACGGGGCAACATTCCCACGAGCGCTGCGAACATCACGGTGCTCAACAACACGCGGGCGCTTTCGGACGCAGTGGCGGGCGAGGGGATTCAGGTAAATACGGTTTGTCCGGGCATGACGAACACCCAGCGTGCGCGCGACCTGATGCAGGGACCCGCGGATAAGGCGGGCAAGGACGTGGAGGAGTTTTTGAAAGAGGTGGGCGCGCGCACCCCGGCGGGCAGAATCGCCGAGCCCGAAGAGGTGGCGAACGTCGCCGTGTTTTTTGCCTCGGCGGCTTGCTCCTACGTGAACGGCAGTTCCATCTACATGGACGGTGGCAGCCGCAGGGCGACGCCCTAAAGCGCTTTTTCTCCTCCGGCGGGCGGTTCGTGCGCGCGCCGGAGGTTTTTTTCGTAGGGAGCGACGCAAAAGATGCCCGGGCTTTTCGATACATTCTCTTTGCGGGGCGTTACGCTCAGAAACCGCATTTGCGTATCCCCCATGTGCCAGTACAGCGCCGAGGAGGGCAAGCTCACCGACTGGCATCTCGTGCACCTGGGCGCCCGCGCCGTGGGGGGAGCCGCTCTGGTGATGGTCGAGATGACGAACGTGGAGGCGCGCGGACGCATTACGCGGGGGTGTTCGGGCATCTGGTCGGACGAGCACGTGGAGCCTCTGGCGCGCGTGGCGCGGTTCGTCTCCGGCCAGGGAGCCACACCCGGCATCCAGATAGGGCACGCAGGCCGCAAGGGCAGCTGCGCACCCACCTGGGAGGGCGGGGCGTATCTCTCCGACGAAGAAGGCGGGTGGGAGATTGTCGCCCCGAGCGCGATTGCGTTTCACGAGAAGGCGCGCGTCCCCAAGGCACTCGACACGGATGAGATATCGACCATCCAGGAAGCCTTTCGCCAGGCCGCGCGGCGCGCGGAGGAGGCGGGGTTTCAGTGGCTCGAAATCCACGGGGCGCACGGATACCTCTTCCACGGTTTCCACTCCCCGCTCTCGAACCGAAGAGAGGACGCTTACGGCGGCAGCTTTGAAAACCGCATCCGCTTCACCGTGGAAACGGTGCGCATCGTACGGAGGCAGTGGCCCGAGGAGAAACCCCTCGCCATACGGCTTTCGTGCACCGACTACTGCGAGGGGGGCTGGACGCTCGAGGAGACGATTGCGCTCGCTAAAATTCTCAAAGACGAAGGAGTCGACCTCATCGATTGCAGCGGGGGCGGGGGGACGCCGCTGGCCAAAATTCCCGTAGGGCCGGGCTACCAGGTGCCGCTGGCCCAGGCCGTGCGTGCAGGGGCGCAGATGCCCACGGCGACGGTGGGGATGATTACCCAGGCGTGGCAGGCGGATCAGATTGTGCGAAACGGCCAGGCCGACCTGGTTTTCATGGCGCGCGAGATGCTGCGTGAGCCTTATTGGCCCCAAAAGGCGGCAGCCGCCCTGGGCGTCATGGACGAGGCGTACGTCGCCGACCAGTACCACCGCGCCCACGGCCGCTGAGGCGCGCGCCGAGGGCGTCCATCTCCCCCGCGAGGTTGACGGGTGCAAGCCGCCCGTGTTGGAATCTCGATATATTTTGACAGGCGAATATCGGCTTCTCGTTCACAAAGGAGAAATAGGGATGAACCATATCTTCTTGCGGGTTTTGACTAGAATCTCCTTGCTGGGCCTCTTCGCGGCGGTGGTCGTCCTATGGGGCGGGCCACTGGCGGGCGATGCTTTCGCTCAGACGAAGAAACCGCTTCGTTTCGGTGTCGCCGACCCGCTGACTGGACCCGCGGCAATCTTCGGCAAGGATCAGATGCAGGCGGTGCGCTGGGCGGTCGAGGATATCAACGCGAAGGGCGGCGTGAACGGCAGACCGCTCGAGGCTATCATCCTGGATCACCAAGCGAAGCCCGAAGTCGGCATCTCGGTGGTCAACCGCCTTATCCACGTGGAGAAGGTGCCCGTCTACATCACCGCGTTCAGCAACGTGGTCAAGGCCGTGGCGCCCATCGCCAACCGCAACAAGGTACTGATGCTCAGCGTCGGGGCCAACGCGCCCGCCATCGCGCGGCTGGGCGACTACGTTTATACGACCTTCCCCTTGGCGGACGTGGACATGAAGGCGCTCGGCAAATACGCCTACCAGAAGATGGGTAAGCGCCGCGCCGCCGTGCTCTACGTGAACCACGAGACGGGCCGCGACGGGGCCAAGGTGTTCCGCGACAACTTCGTGAAGGCAGGCGGCAATATCGTCGTCTACGAATCCTACGAGCAGGAGCGCTCGGACTTCACCGGGCTGGTGCTCAAGGTTCGCTCGGCCAATCCAGATATCATCCACATCCACAGCGTAATCCGCGACTTTACGGCCATCGTCGCGCAGATGCGCCAACTCGGCGTGAAGACCCAGATCACCAGCTACCAGACAGCCTTCAACCCGAAGATGATCGAGCAACTCGGCGCGGGCGCGGAGGGCATCGTCGTCACCGCGCTGGCTCCCAGCGTGGAGGACAACAAGAACCTCCCCGCCTATCTCGAGCGCTGGAAGAAGGCTTACGGCCGCACCCCCATCGGGCTGCCTTACACGCAGTACTTCTACGACGCGCCCTACATAGTGGCGGCGCTGTTCAAGTGGGTGCTGGACAATAAACTGCCCGTTACCGGCGAGAACATGCGAAAGGCGCTCATTGCTCTCAAGACGTTCGAGCAGCCCCTGACGAACACGGTCACCATCAACGACGATCACACGGTCAAGAAGCCGGTCTACTTCTGGAGGGTGAAGGGCGGCAAATTCACGCTCATCGGCTCGCAGAAGGATTAACCTTGCCGTGGTTCCTCTCGGTGGGCGCGTTCCGCGCGCCCTGGGGACCCGTGCGGATCAGGGTTTCCGACCATGCTGACGTGGGGGATTGCGGGACAGCTCCTGTGGACGGGGTTCGCCGCCGCGGCCTACTACTGCCTGTTCGCGGTTGCCTTCGCGCTGGTACTCAAGGTCAACAAGATCTGGAATTTCGCCCAAGCCGGGGTGATGGTGTTCTCCTACTACGCCCTGCTGGTGGCGTTTCGGCACTGGGGGTTTCCGCTCGTTCCTGCGCTGGCCTTCGGCCTGTGCGTAACGCTCGCCGTTTCGCTTGCCCTGGAGCACTGGGCCTTTCGGGTCTTTCGAGAACGCAATTCCTCCATACTCACGCTGTTCATCTTCACGATCGTGTTTTCGGAATTCTCTGTCTACCTAACCGAGCTCATCTTCGGCACCGAGCCGCAGACGCTCTACACGAGTCTGTTGTGGCCCGTCGGGTTCTATGGAGGCATCGCCGTCAGCCATTGGGACCTGATGGCCATCGCCGTTACGGCGGCGTTACTGGCGGTGCTGTTCGTCTTCATCCGCTTCACGCGCTACGGCCAGTACCTGATCGCCGTCGCCGACAACGAGGACCTTGCCGAGATATACGGAATCAGCCGAAAGCGCGCCTACGCCGTTTCCATCTCCATCGCCGCCGTGCTCGTGACCGCAGGTATGTATCTCTTCGGCACCAAAGCCGCCCTGTTTCCCTCCACCCCGCTCCAGCATCTTTTGATATTCGCCGTTATCGCGACGATTCTGGGAGGCATCGGCAACGTCTTTCGCGCGGGTGTGGCGGCAATCTCGCTGGGTCTGATTCAGGCGTTCAGCATTCTCGTCATCGCCTCGAAATGGCAGGCGTTGCTCGCCTATGTTCTGATATTCGTCGTCATCATCTTCTTCCCGCGCGGATTCGCGCTGCCGCGCAATCTGCGCGGGCTGTCAAGACCCTCGGGTCGCTCCGCGCTCTCCGGGGCCGCTGGAGACTGAGCGGGCCATGGAATACCTCCTCACAGTATTGGTGCTCATCGGGATCAACGTGATCCTGGCGACGAGTTTCAACCTCATTCTGGGCTACGGCGGCCTGATGAGTGTCGCCCATCCCATCTTCTACGCCATCGGCGCCTACGGCTCAGGCCTGCTGGCGATTCATCTGCAAGTCCCCGTTCCACTGGCGATACTCCTGGGGGCGCTGATTGCCACGGCGCTCTCGGTCGGGGTGTCGCTGCCCTCGTTGCGCGTGTCGGGGGATTACCTCGTCATCGCCAGCATCGGGTTCCAGCTGGGCATCCTGCACGTCATTAACAACCTCGACTTCACGGGAGCGGCGGGTGGTCTCACCAACATTCCCGTGCTGAGCGAGGGTCCATCGAGAAGCCTCGTCTTCGTGCTGCTCGTGGCGGCGGTCGCCGTCTGTGCGGTGTTTGTGGTGGGCTGGATCGTCGAGGGGGACTACGGGCGCGCCATCACCGCCATGCGCAACGACGAGGAGGCCTTCAGTGCCCTGGGCCGTAACGCGATGCGCATGAAGATCGTCCTGTTCGCCATCGGCTCGGGTCTGGCGGGCTTGGCGGGCGCACTCTATGCCCACTACTTCGCCTATGTCACCCCCGAGCAGTTCGGCATATTCACCTCCGCCGCTCTGCTGACCATGGTCGTGGTAGGCGGGGCAGCTACGACGCGGGGTCCTCTGGTGGGCGCGGTGCTGCTGACGGCGCTTCCCCAGGCGATCACCTTTCTCGGACTCCCCGTCTCGATCATGGCGCCGCTCCAGGGCGTCATCTATACGACGCTCGTCATCTTCTTCCTCTTTGCACGACCCCAGGGGCTGATGGGCGGCAGCCGGGGTGGTGGTGGGCTCGACGCCTGGAGCGCGAGCGCAGCCTTCAAGGCGCGCAGGAGTGCGAAATGAGCACAATCGTCGAGGTGGAGAATCTCCACAAGAGTTTCGGAGGAATCGTAGTCGCCGCCGACGTCGACCTGTGCTTCGAGGCGGGCGAGATAGTCGGCCTCATCGGACCCAACGGGGCGGGGAAGACCTCGTTGTTCAACCTCATATCGGGCGTCATCGCCCCCGACGCGGGCTCGATACGCCTCCGGGGACACCGCGTGGATCGTCTGCCCATGCACCACCGTGCCCGCATCGGGCTCGCCCGCACCTGGCAGAATACCCGCATGTTCCACTCCATGTCGGTACTCGACAACCTGCTGGTAGCGACGCGCCGCTACCCCGGGGAATCGCTGGCGCGCATCGCGTTTCGTCGCCGCTCGGTCGACGCCCATCGCCGTGAGGCGACACAAAAGGCCTGCGCACTCCTTGAGCGTGTGGGCCTTGCGGACAAGATGCACGAGATGGCGGCCGAGCTCTCCTACGGCCAGCAGAAGCGGGCAGGCCTCGCGCGCGCGCTCATGAGCGACGCGGCGTGTCTGCTGCTCGACGAACCCATGGCCGGCGTCGAGGGCCAAGCATACGAAACCGTCGTGCGTGTGATTCGGGAGGAAGCCCGTGCGGGCCGCGCTGTCTGCGTCGTGGAGCACAACATCTCCTTTGTCCGTGACATCAGCGACCGCGCAGTATTCATGTTCAACGGATGCGTTCTGGCCAGTGGTTCGGTCGAAGAGCTCACCCGCAACGCACAACTCACGGACTTGTATTTCGGCGGGTGAGTATCGGGAGGGAGCCATGTTCGAAGTACGAAGCCTCACCGCCCGCTATGGACCGCTGGTGGCCGTGAACGACGTGTCACTCTCGTTCGAGACCGGCGTGCGGACGGCGATTTTCGGTCACAACGGATCGGGCAAGTCCACGCTCTTGAAGTGCCTGGTAGGCGGTGTGGACGACGTTTCCGGCGAGGTGCGCTTCGACGACGTGCCCATCGTTCCCAATCAAGTGCACCGAAACGTCATGCTGGGAATCGGCTTCGTGCCGCAGGTGAAAAACGTCTTCCCGAACCTCACGGTGGAGCAGAATCTCCATATTGCCGGTTCGAAATCGGGAAATTCGTCCTGGGAGGAGGTTTGCGCCCTTTTCCCGCTCCTGCGCGAACGGCAGCGCCAACTCGCGGGGGCGATGAGCGGCGGAGAGCAGCAGATGCTCGCCGTGGCCCTCGCGCTCATGACACGCCCGCGCGTCCTCCTGCTGGACGAGCCGACGGCGGGCCTCGCCCCCGCAGTACTGAAGAGCGTGCTGGCGTCCCTTTCACGCATCAACGCGGAACTCGGCACGGGGCTCATCCTCGTTGAGCAAAACGTGCTCGCTGCCCTGGACATCGCCGAGCGGGCGATCGTGCTCAAGGGCGGGCGCGTCGTGTTCGAGGGTCCCGGCGAGGAACTCCGCGCGAAAGAAGATTTGTGGGCATGGTTCTGACGCGCCGGCGCGTCAGAATCCGCTGGGTGGGAGCCCCGGGCCGGGTCAGTCCCTCACGCCGATGGCCTCGATTTGCACCAGGGCTTCGGCGACGGGCCCAGGCCCGTGCACGACGACGCATTCGAACGCGGGTAAATCCTCGTCGATGAAAGTTGCGCGTACTGCCTCGTAGACCTCCAGGTCCGTCGGGTCGGAGAGGTAGACCGTCGTCTTGGCGATGTCGCTCAAATCCATGTCCGCATCCGCTGCAGAGGTGCGCAACTGCTCCCAGGCCATCCAGCACTGCGCGGCGAGCCCGGGTACCCGTTCCCTCTCCTCGATGGAGGCCGCGACGCGCCTCCCCTCCTCAGGGAGGGACGCAGCGCTTTGGACGATTTCCCCTGCCTCGTCGACGCCCACCATGCCCGAGAAGTAGCACAGCGGCCCCGCCTGCGTGACGGCGGGAGCTGCGAAGGGCGCCGTCCCCGACCAGGGGAACGAGCGGCGCGTGAGCCCCCCGCTTTTCGTCATAGCGGTGATTTCGATTTCGATGCGCGTACCCCGGTGGCCCACCTCGTCGAATCCCACCACGCAAAGCGAAGGTCGTGCCTCGGGAAAGAAATGGGTGTGTATGCGATGAAAGGTGGAGAAATCGCGCAGATCAGCGAGAAAGATCGACACATTGACCACGTCCTCACACCCCATGCCGTGGCTCTCCAGCGTGCGGCGCAACTCGTTGTAGATATACCACGACTGCGACGCGATGGGGCCGTGGCGACTGTCGGGGTGACTGCGCCCCGTCGAGAGAAAACGCCCCTCCTCGGGCACATCGGCGTAGGAGTTCACCAGCGGCATACCGGGCTCTGCCGTTTTGATGGGGATGTGGCCCGCGAAGAATGCGAACGGCCCCGAGCGTATCGCCTGGCAATAGTGTGAGGCCGCGGGGAGGTCCGCGTCGTAGACGTCGCTCAGGGTCTGGCGCTCGCCGAACACCCCGCCCTCCGCGGGGCAGGCGGCGATGGCATCCACCCCGATCCAGGGGCTGTCGCCTCCCGCGACGGCCTTCACGCCCAAACCGCTGCTCGGAGCGGGTATCGGTTGCCAGTGTACCCGCACGTGCTCGTAGACGGGAAAATAGCGCTTGTCGCGCTGCCAGATGTGTTGGCGCAGCACCTGATTGCTGTGCGTTCCCGCCGCAGCCAGCACCTTCTCGAGGCTGTCGTGCACTGCCCAGGAGTCGGCACAGACACGGCCTTCGGTCATGTCGGCGAGCGAATAGCCCTGCATCTGTTCACGCCCCGCTTCGGGCAGGTCGGCGAAGCCCGCAGGGGCGGCGGGCCGCAGCCCTGAAACGAACAGCACTTCGCCCGCCTTGACCGCCAGAGGGTAGGAGGGGAAGGAGACGGGCACCTCCTCGCAAACGATGGGTGTCTTTTTCATGGCGCAGGCAAAGCCTCCTCAAGGGGTAGGCGCACGGTGCGGGCGTCAGGAGTTCTTACATCGCCAGCGTGCCCCCGTCGCAAGATATGAATGCACCGTTCATGAAATCGTTTTCGTCCGACACCATGAAGAGCGAAACCTCGGCCATCTCCTCGGGCGTCGCGAAGCGGTTTACGGGAATGCGGGGCAGCTTCGCCCGGGCGCGCTCGGGATTGTCCAGGTGAATCTGCCGCACGCGCTCGCTCTCGGTGGTGCCCGGCATGAGGCAGTTGACGCGAAGACCCAGCGGGCCGAGTTCCACCGCCAGGGCGCGCGTGAGGTTATGCATGGAGGTCTTGGTCGCGCAATACAGCGCGTTGCCGGGCACGCCGCGCTCGCCGTCGATGGAGCCGATCATCAGAATTTTTCCGCTCCCCTGGGGAACCATGCGCTTCGCGGCCTCGCGCGTGGCGAGGAATACCGATTTCGCGTTCACCTCGTAGAGGTCGTCCACGTCCTCATCCGTGAAGTCCACGAAACTCTTGTGCGCGCGCATGGCGGCGCAGTTCACCATGATGTCGAGACCGCCGAGGTATTCCGCGCCCTCCCTGACGACGTCGTTCGCCTTGCGCGCGTCTTTCAGGTCGTAGCAGCGGCCATCCACCCTCTCGCCGCAATCGGCGAGAAGTTTTTCGAGACGCTCGCGGTTATAGCCGCCCGCCGCCCACACCGCAGCTCCCTCGGCGGCGAACCTGCGCGTGATGGCCGCGCCGATGCCCGATGAAGCACCCGTCACGACGACCCGTTTTCCTTCCAGCTTGCCCGGCATGTCTCCTCCTTGCGGCGTAAAGGCCTATTCCTCGTCCGGCAGCAGTGCGGACTCTCCCATCGAGAGCGGATCGCGCGAGGGCCAGCGGCCTGCGTCCACCTCGGTGATGAACTCGAGAACGACACGGTTGAACATGGCGGGTTCCTCCAGGTTGATGAGGTGTCCCGCGTTCGGGAAGGTGACGAGGGCCGCCGTCTGGATGGCGCGCTTCATGAACAGCGCGGGTTCGAGGCAAGGGTAGTCCTCATCCCCCGTGAGGACGAGCGTGGGCACGGAGCACTTCTTCATCTGTTCTTCGAGATCGTAGACCGAGGGTCGCGCGCTCTGCACGCCGCGCATCGTGTTGGCGCAGCCGAGGGGAGAGTGGCTCATGAAGTGCTCGACGAACTTTCCGTAGCCGATGGGGTCCTTGCGCTTGAGCTGCATGCGCGTGGGGCCGGAGGTGTAGACGGGGCCGAACTTCTCCATGCCATCGTTCAGGAAGCGGTCGGCCACCTGGTTTGCGTCCTGTTTGAACTGGGCGCGCTTTTCGGGTTCCGACCCGTAGCCGCACCCGGCCACGACGATGGAGCGGGCGAGCTCGGGGCGGTTAAGCCCCAGGTGGAGGGTGGCGTAGCCGCCCATCGACAGGCCCACCACGTGGGCAGGCGCCAGGTCGAGCGCGGAGATGAGGCCCGCCAGGTCGTTCATCGCGACCTCCTGGCTGTATTGCGATACGTCCTCGGGCACCTCCGAGGGGGGGAACCCTCTGGCGTTGTAGGTGATCACCCTGTACCTGCGGTTGAAATACCGCACCTGGTCTTCCCAACTGCGGCAGTCGCCCGCGAATTCGTGCACGAACACGATGGGCGCGCCTTCGCCGCTCTCCTCGTAGTAGAGGTTGACGCCGTTCGCTTTCACTTCGGGCATGGTGTTCTCCTCGGCAAGGGTCGAGATGGCATGACTTCGTTTCTTACGGGAGAATCGCGAAATTGACAACGCGCACGGGCGGCGATTCCGCGTGTTCTTCCGCATTATCCGCAAGAGCTTCCCGTGCGGGGGTTGATTTCTCCGCCCGCCTGCCCCATGATGCGCGAACACGGAGTTCGAACCCGCGGTCGCCCATACGGGTAGGAAATCCAGAACAAACCCGAAGCGAAGTTTCGCGACGAGTAATTCGACATAGGGAGAGAGTCTTGTCTACGGTTCCCGAGAGACGCAGCCTGGCCATCCACAGAAAAGACGAGAGACAAATCCAGTGGAGCACGGTCTTCGCCATCGTGGCCATACACCTGCTCGCGCTCATGGCGTTCGACACGGACTACTTCAGCGTGTCGGGTCTCGTCCTGGGAATCGTGATGTACTTCGTGGCGGGGATGCTGGGCGTTACCATGAGCTACCACAGGCTCCTCACCCACCGGAGTTTTCAGACCTACAAGCCCGTTGAGTATTTTCTTACCTTCTGCGCCTGCCAGTCGCTTCAGAGCGGCCCCGTCGAGTGGGTGGCCATGCACCGCATCCACCACAAGGAATCGGACGAGGAGCCCGACCCCCATTCCCCGCTCGTGAATTTTTTGTGGGCGCACGCGGGGTGGCTTTTCGTGAGCTTGCCGGGTGCTAATACGTATGAGGAATACTCGCGCTTCGCCAAGGACTTGCACCGCGATCCGTGGCAGCGCTTCTTCAATAAATATTTTTTCGTGATTTACCTGGTAACGGGTGGGGTGATCTACCTGGCCGGGGAGTGGTACGGCGGTCTGGGCATGTCTTGGCTGGTCTGGGGCGTGTTCGTGCGCACGGTGTGCCTGTGGCACAGCACCTGGGCGGTGAATTCGGTGACGCACACCTTCGGGTACCGCAACTACAACACGGACGAGGAGAGCACGAACAACTGGCTCGTCGCGCTGCTCTCCTTCGGCGAGGGGTGGCACAACAACCACCACGCCGACCAGCGCTCGGCGGCCCACGGGCAGCGCTGGTTCGAGGTCGATATCACGTTCCGCCTCATCAAGATCATGGAGTGGCTGGGGCTCGCCTGGCAGGTGCGGGAGCCGAGCAAGCGCGTCGTGGCGAAGCGTTTCGACATCATGGTGGACGCGGACGCCGTGCACGCCGCCGACGCGAGGAGACCGGGTGCGGCCCGGGGGCAGGAAGTGCTCCACACCATGACCGACCCGACCATGCCGCTCCACGTGCCGCAGATGTCTTCACTGACCGAAGCGAGCGAGGCGGCGGCGGAATCCGCCCAGAAGGCGATGCGCTCCGTAGAGGCCGCGCTCGCCCACACCGCTGACGCCCTGCGCCACAAGAGAGATGACGCGGACCAGGCCGTGCGCCAGATGCTCGAGAAGGGCAAGGATTTGGCGATGTCCGCCGTCGAGCAAGCCAAATACGCGGCTGCGGAGGCCGCGGAGTTCTCCGCCCAGGCGAGCGCCTATCTGGCCGACACGAAGGACAGGGCGACGGAATCCGCTCACCAGGCCGCCGAACGTGCGCGAGAGCTCGCCCAGGAGGCGAGCGACGCGGCGGCCAAGGCGGCCGACGAAATAGCGGTCGCATTCCAGGGCATCAACAGGCCCGTCATCACCTCCGCTTTGTAAGGCGCGATTTCGCAAAAGGCCGGGGCGGCGAGCCTCGGCTTTTTTGTGCTTCGGGGTGGGGGGGAGAGTCAGAGGGTCGTTGCACGCACTCCGCGCGGGAGAATCGCTCCGCGGCCGCGGTGCGTGTTGACGCTCCCGCGTTCGCCTTCTACATTGTGCTCTGTTTTTTTCGGGGGTTTCGCGGCCCGCCGCGCAATATGCGGGGCGCGTTTTCTTCCGTGCGGATCGATTTCGGGCGGCCCTGCGCGGGCTGCGCATACTGGAGGGCCGAAGGCCATGAGCGGAGCGAACGAAGAACAGTTGTTGCAGGACCTCAAAATCTACTACGACGCGGACGCGGACCTGAACCTGCTCCAAAACCGAAAACTCGCCGTCATCGGCTACGGAAGCCAGGGGCGCGCCCACGCGCTGAACCTGCAGGACAGCGGTGCGGACGTGGTGGTGGGCCTGCGCAAGTCCTCCCCCCGTTGGAAGCAGGCCGAGGACGAAGGCCTTGAGGTCATGGAGACGGCCGAGGCGGCCAAGGCGGGCGACATGGTGGTCATCCTCACGCAGGATCACCTCCAGCCCGCCATCTGGAACGAGGACATTGCCCCCCACATGAAGGACGGCGACGCCCTGGTGGTCGCCCACGGCTTCAACCTCAACTACGGGCAAATCATCCCGCCCGCCAACATCGACGTCGTGATGATCGCCCCCAAGAGCCCGGGCCACACCATGCGCTTCCAGTATGAGGACGGGCGCGGGGTGCCGGGGTTGGTGGCCGTCTTCCAGGACTGCACGGGCAAGGCGAAGGAATACGCCCTGGCCTACGGCAAGGGGGTGGGCTGCGCGCGTGCCGGCATCATCGAGACGACCATCGAAGAGGAGACCGAAACCGACCTCTTCGGCGAGCAGGCCGTGCTGTGCGGCGGCATTACGGAACTGATTCGCGTTGCCTTCGAGACGCTCGTGGAAGCGGGCTACCAGCCTGCGCTGGCCTATTTCGAGTGTCTCCACGAGGTGAAGCTCATCACCGACCTCATCTATCAGGGCGGCATCACCATGATGCGCTACTCAGTGTCGGACACCGCCGAGTACGGCGACATCACGCGCGGGAAGGTCGTCATCGACGACGCGACGCGCGAGCGGATGCGCGGCATCCTCAAGGACATCCAGACGGGCAAGTTCGCCAGCGAGTGGATTAACGAAAACATGGTGAACCGCCCGACCTTCAACACCGTGGTGCGCAAGGAGAAGGAGCACGACATCGAGGTGGTCGGTCGGCGACTGCGCGCCATGATGCCCTGGATCGAGGAACGCGAGGTGAAGTAGAGGCATTCTCCGGAGTTTTCGCCGGCGGGGTTTGCGGACCCCGTCGGCTTTTCTCTGCGAAGCGCCGGATTCTTCAGAACATGCGTCTCGTTTTACTTGAAACGAATGCATGCGCGGCGTATTCTTGAAGAGTGGAAGCAGGTTCGGCATAGCGGAAGCAGGGCCGCCGCGGGGGTGAGCGCATGGCCGTTCGGAAAATCAAGTTCCTCATTGCGGGAGCCGTCGTTCTGAGCGGGTTCGTGTATCTGGCTGCCTCGGGATTCCGCAGCGAGAATCTGGTCTACTTCCTGACTGTGGACGAGGTGTCGCAAAAGGCGGCGACCCTCGGCGGGCGAGGCATTCGGGTGCAGGGCAAGATAGTGCCCCGCACGCTCACGAAGAACCCCGACGCCATGCAACTTGCCTTCCACATCCAGGGGGAGAAGCAGACCCTGCGCGTGCGCTACACGGGGGTTCCTCCCGACCTGCTCGAAAACGGTTTTCCGGTCATCGCCGAGGGGAAGCTCGACACCCGGGGCGTCCTGGTCGCGAAGAACCTGATGGTCGCGTGTCCCTCGAAGTTCGAGGAGATGAAGGAGGCGGGCGAGGCCATCCCGACCGACCACGACGACCTGATGAAAAAAGCCGCCATGCGCAGCGGGGCGTCCCGCCAGTAGCGGGAGCGCGAAGCGCCGCTCCCGTCCGCTTGCCCGTCCGTATCGAGGGGTTGCGTTGATCGCCATTCAGTTCGGACATTATAGTCTGGCGGCCTCGCTCGTGCTGGCCACTTTTGCCATTGGCGCGTCGATTATCGGCGCACTGAGGCGCAGGGCTGACCTCGTCGCCGCGGGCCGAAACGCCGCCGTGGGCGTTTTCGCCCTGGTGAGCGGGGCGAGCGTCGCACTGGTCTATCTCCTGATGGCGCGCGACTACCGCGTGGAATACGTGGCGGGCCACGTCAACAACACGCTGAATGGTTTTTATCGCTTCAGCGCCTTCTGGGGAGGGCAGGAGGGCAGCCTCCTGCTCTGGCTGCTGCTTCTGTGCGTGTATGCGTTCGTCGTCATACGGCAGAACCGGGACAGAAACCTCGCCTTGATGCCCTACGTCACGGCCACGCTCATGGCCACGGCGCTGTTCTTTCTCGTCATTCTGAATTTTGTCACTCCGCCGTTCGACACCCTCGCAACGCCTCCGCCCGACGGGCGCGGCCTGAACCCGCTGCTGCAAGACTGGGGGATGGTCATCCATCCGCCCAACCTCTATCTGGGCTACGTGGGCTTCGCCGTGCCTTTTGCGTTTTGCATCGGCGCGCTGGCGAGCGGGAAGCTGGACACCGACTGGATCACCTCCACGCGGCGGTGGACGCTGTTCGCCTGGTTTTTTAACGGGGTCGGCATTCTCCTCGGCGGCGCGTGGGCCTACAAGGAGTTGGGCTGGGGCGGCTACTGGGCGTGGGACCCGGTGGAGAACGCGAGCCTCATGCCCTGGCTGACCGGCACCGCCTTTTTGCACTCGGTGATGATTCAGGAAAAGCGCGGGATGCTCAAGGTCTGGAACGTCTCGCTCATTATCATCACCTATGCGCTCACGATATTCGGCACCTTCCTGACGCGCAGCGGCATCATATCGAGCGTGCACGCCTTTGCGAACTCCTCGTTCGGCTGGGCGTTTCTGGTCTATCTGCTGGTGGCGCTCGTCGTCTCGTTCGCCCTCATGATCCGGCGTTTGCCGGCCTTGCGGAGCGAGCACGAGATGGAGAGCTTCTTCTCGCGCGAGGCGAGTTTTCTGCTCAACAACGTCGTGCTCGTCGGCATCACGTTTGCAGTTTTCTGGGGGACGATCTTCCCGGTGGTGTCCGAGGCCGTAAAGGGCGTGAAGGTGACCGTCGGCCCTCCGTTCTTCAACCAGGTGAACGTGCCGATAGGCCTTTTGCTGATTCTTTTGTGCGGTGCGGGCCCCCTCCTCGCGTGGCGAAAAACATCGCGCAAACAGATGAACAGAAGCTTCGTCTACCCGATGGTCGTGGCGGTGGGCGCACTGCTCGTGCTCGTGTTATTCGGCGTCCGCCACGTTTATGCGGCGCTCACTTTCGGGTTGTGCGCATTCGTGGTGGGCACCATAGGCCTCGAGTACTGGCGGGGCGTTTCCTCGCGCGTGCGGCGCGAGGGGGAGGGCGTCGTCCGCGGGGCGTGGGAGCTCACCATGCGCAACAAGCGGCGCTTCGGGGGCTACATCGTCCACCTGGGGATGGCGATACTCTTCGTGGGCGTGGCGGCGTCTTCGGCCTATCAGGAAGTGGGCGAGGTGCGCCTGCGCCTGGGCGAGAGCTTTGCGCTCGACGGCGTGCGGATGCGCTACGAGGGGCTGCGCGAGAGCGCGACGCCGCAGTATCGCTCCGCCTTCGCGCGCCTGGGGGTCTATCGGGCCGGGCACCGCATCGGGGAGGTGGAGCCCGAGAAGCGCCTCTACTTCACGCCGCCCCAGCCGACGACGGAGCCGGGCATTCGGCGTGGCGCGCGTGCGGACGTCTACGCCGTTTTCGCCGAAGCCGACACTGACGGCACGGCCACCTTCAAGTTCATGATAAACCCGCTGGTGAACTGGGTGTGGGCGGGGGGCGTCGTCTTCACGCTCGGGGCCATCGTCTGCTTCCTGCCCGAAAGGTGGGGCAGGCGCAAAAAACGGGCCTGAACCGATGGACACTCCTTTGAGCCTCCTCGTCGCGCTCATCTCCGTGGGCGCGGCGTTTCTCTATGCTCTCTGGCCCCTCTTGCGCCCCCAAACGGCCCATGGCGTTTTGCCCGAAGAGGAGAGAGCGGGCCCCCTCTCGCGCCGGGAGGTGGCGCGGTTGTTGATGGAAAGAGAACAGGCCTACAAGAACATCATGGAGGTCGAGCTCGATCGCGAGATGGGCAAGCTCTCCGATGAAGACTACGCGGAGATGATGGCCCCTGTCCGCGCCCGCGCGGTGGAAGTGCTCAGGCGCCTCGAAGCCCGGGGGGTGGGGGAGGGAGTGGCCCCCCTTGGCCTGGGCGAGCGCGAGGCGGTGCGGGTGGCTTCGCGCATAGAGGGTGTCAGCGCGCCTGCCGCTCCTGAATCGCCTGCTGAAGAATCTATCGAGGAGCGCCTGGAGGCCGAAATTCTGCGCTACAGAAAAACCGCGGATTCCCCGACGCCTACGCCGCCAGCCGGTGCGGAGAAGGCCAAGGCCCGCTTTTGCCCCGGGTGCGGGAGCGGCGTGGAGGAGGCGGACAACTTTTGCGCCGCCTGCGGGCGGAAGCTTCGTTGATGCGCCTCGGCCCCAAGTGGGTCCTGCTCGTGTGTTTGTGCGCCCTGGTGTCCGTGCGCGCGCTTGCGCAGCCCGCCGCACCCCAGGTTCCACCTCGGGAAGGGGAAGCCCCGGAGACGAAAGCAACCCGACCGCTCGCCACGACGACGGATACCTCCGGCCTCTCGCTGCGCCGCAACGTTCTCGCCATTCGGCTGGAGAAGGGCTTTTTCGAGGTGATCGAGATGCTGGACTTCGAAAACCGCGGAACCGCCGCCATCGTCTCGAAAGACGGCGCGCCCACGCTGCGCTTCGTCCTGCCCAGGAGCAGCAACGTCCGCAACCCGCGGGCGATTCTGGTGGCTTCACCCGCGGGGCTCGACGCTGCATTGCTTGTCTCGGCGGGAGACGAGATACGAACGACCGAATCCATTGCGCCGGGGCGCATGTTCGTCGTCCTGCAATACCGCCTTGAGGATGAATTCGGCGGCATACGAATCGAAAAACCGATTCTCTACGACACGCCGAGCTTCATTGTCCTGCCTGAGAAAGATGGCGTGCAGGCCGCGGCTGCGGACCTCGCGGCGCAACCCCCCGTTACCTTCCAGAGCAGGGAATACGACCGCCTCACGGGAGCCGTTCGCGCGGGCGCAGTGGTGCGCATCGACTTGCAAGCCCCCGACTCCATGGGTGGTATCGCGGTGTTTTACGTCGTGGTCGCCGCGGTTGCTGTGGGCGGCCTGGGGTTGGCGCTCTACCTGCGCAGGAGACGCAGCGCGGCCTTATCCACACGGGTCGAGCGCGAGGAGATGATGCGCGCCATCGCGCTGCTCGACGACAGGCTCGCGGCGGGGGAGATTTCTCCCGCCGAGCACGCCCGCGAGCGCGCCTCGCGCTTCGCACGCCTCAAAGAACTCTCGGCCTGAGGCGGTGGTGCTGGAGGCGCGCGGCGTATCGAGGCGATACGGGTGGCGGTGGGCGCTCAAGAACGTGAGCCTCGCCGTCTCCCCCGGCGAGACGCTGGCGCTCCTCGGGGCGAACGGGTCGGGCAAGACGACGCTCGTCAAGACGCTGGGCGGCCTGCTGCGGCCGACCGAGGGGGAGGTGCACCTGGGCGGCGTGCCGCTCTCGCGGGAGGCGAAAGGGCGCATTGGCCTTCTCGCGCATGAGGCCATGCTCTACGCGGGTCTTACGCTGCGGGAGAACCTGGCCTATTTCGCCCGGCTCTTCGGGGCCGCACCCGAGAGGGTGAACCTCGTGGCGGAGGCGCTCGGCGTCGTGAATCGTCTGGACGAACCCGTGCGCGTCTTGAGCCAGGGTCTCAGACAGCGTGCGGCCCTTGCGCGCGCTCTTTTGCACGAGCCGGACGTGGTGCTGCTCGACGAACCTTTCTCAGGTCTCGACCCCGGGGCGGCGGCGCGCCTGGAAAGCGTCGTGCGCGGGCTGTGCACGGGAGGCGAACGCATCGTGATCTTCACGACGCATGACGTATCAAGAGCCTTCGACATGGCGGAGAGAGTTGTCGTGCTGTCCGGGGGCGGCATCGCCCACGAGGGAGGAGCGGACGATGCGAGTCGAAGCGCCGTGCAGGCCGCTTTGGCCCCAAGCGCCGGGGAAGGGGGATGAAACGCTTTTTCTCCGTCTTGTTCGCGGTGGCGGAAAAAGATTTGCGACTCGAGTGGCGCACGAAAGAGAGCGCCCTCATCATGGTGTTCTTCGCCCTCCTGGTGCTCACGATGTTCGGCTTTGCCCTGGGGCCGGGCGGGGGGAGCGGGGAGGAGGCGCGCGCGACGCAGGCGGGTATCGCGTGGATATCGTTTCTGTTCGCCTGCGTCGTGGGGCTTTCGCGCACTATGGGTGTGGAGCGCGAGAGCGCGGGTTTTTCGGCCATGTACGCCAGCTCTGCCGACCCCGCCGCGTTGTATCTGGGCAAGGTGGCCGCTATGGTCGTTCTGATGGGAGCGATGGAGGCGGTGGGCTTCGCCGCCCTGGGCCTTCTCTACCAGGCGCAGGTGTGGGAGTCTGCAGGTCCACTCGCGCTCGTCGCCGCCTGCGCGACGCTGGGAATCGCAGGCGCAGGGGCTCTGTTCTCCGCCATGAGCGCACGCACGCGCACGCGCGAGGTGTTGCTGCCCGTGCTCATGTTTCCCGTCCTCGTGCCCGTGCTGATCGCCGCCGTCAAGGCGACCGAGGCCTATCTCGGGGGTGGTGGATGGGCGGATGCGCAAGACTGGGTGCGGCTCATGGCGGTCTATGACGTCATGATTCTGGTGGTGGCATCGATGGTTTTTGAATATATTTTAGAGGAATAATATCATTATGTTATGCGTATTTTCCTTGAATTTACTTGATGTGCCAAAAGCCGCCGGGAGGATTGCTCGATGACCCCAAGCCTGCGGGGGAGCCTCGGTTGGCTTGCGCCTCTCACCTTGTGCGTCCTCGCCTTCGCCCTGTATGCAGACCTCTTTCTGGCGGGTACGGACAGACTCCAGGGGGTGCCGCAGCGGATTTTCTACGTTCACGTGCCCGCGGCCTGGGTGGCGTTTTTGGCCTTCTTTCTGGTTTTCATCTTCTCGATTCGCTATCTGGCGACAAGAAAGCCGAAAGACGACGTGCGCGCGCACGCCTGTGCGGAGGCGGGCGTCGTCTTCTGCACGCTCGTGCTCGTTACCGGGCCGATTTGGGCGCGGCCGGTCTGGGGGGTGTGGTGGACGTGGGACGCGCGGCTCACCACCACACTCATCCTGTGGATGATGTACGTGGGCTACCTCATGCTGCGCGCCTACATGAGCGAGCCGGGCCAGCGGGCGCGCTTTGCCGCCGTGCTGGGAATTGTGGGTTTCGTGAACGTGCCCATCGTGCACATGTCGGTGGAGTGGTGGCGCACGCTGCATCCCAAGCCCGTGGTCATGCGCGCGGGCGGCCTCTCCGACCTGCCGGGCTCCATGCACGTCGCACTGTGGAGTACGCTGCTGGCCTTTTTGCTCGTGTTCGCTTGTTTCGTGCGCAAGCGCACGGAAATAGAAAGACTCTTCGCACGCGTGGAAGAGGCCCGCGCCGCGCGGGAGGGGGGATGATGGGCTACGTGGTTGCGGCTTACGCCGTCGTGGTGGGAGGGTTTGCGCTCTACTGGTGGACTCTCGTGAGGCGGATGGATATTCTGTCGCGTGAGGAGAAGAATCTTACCCGAGAGGAGGGCTAGAGATGACGCGCCTCGTTCTCGTATTTCTACTCGTCATGCCCGTCGCCGCGTATGCGCAGACGCCGGGAGCAAAGACCACCTTCTCCGAGGTGGCGAGTGCCCTCATGAGTCCGGTTTGCCCGGGCAAGTTGCTCCACGATTGCCCGAGCAGCGAGGGAGCGCAGTTGCGCGAGCTCGTGCGGCGCAAGATATTCGCGGGCGAGACGAAAGAGCAGATTGTGCGCTATTTCGTCGAAGTCTATGGCCCCGACGTCTTGCCCAGCCCCCCGGCCGAGGGTTTTTATCTCACGGCCTGGCTGCTTCCCTTCTCGGGGGTGCTGGCAGGCTTCGGCGTGGTGTTCGTGCTGGTTCGCTCCTGGACGAGGCGTCCCGAGGATTCTGGAGAAGTCGCCGCACGAAACACACGGGACGAAGCCGCCACGGACGACGAAATAGAGAGCCGCTTGCGGCGCGAACTAGGTGATTTCGAGGGCTGAGCCGCAGGCTCCGGAGCATATTGATGAAATATGACCCGAAGATCGAGCTTGCCAAGGGCGTGGACGGACTCTCGCGCCGCCGCTCGGGCGTGCGGGTCTCGGGCATGGTCGTCGCCCTCGTTTTGGTGGTGGCGGCAATGGTGTTGCTCGCTCGGCAGGGCGCATCCCCCCCGCCCCCGCAAGAGACGGCGCGCGTCGAGCAGCCGACACCCGAAGAGGGCGGCGACGCCCTGTTTCGCGGCATGCGCTTTCTGAAACAGGTGAAGCGCGTGAAGGCCCCCGGCATTTTCCTCAAGACCCTGGACGGCCAGAACCATACGCTCGAGCAGTTCGCGGGCAAAGTCGTTCTCGTGAACTTCTGGGCGACGTGGTGCCTGCCGTGCGTGCGCGAAATGCCCTCCATGGAGCGGCTCTATCGCAGCTACAAGGGGCGGGGTCTCGAGATTCTGGCGATCTCGCTGGATCAGGGCAACGAGCAGGAGGTGCGCGATTTCGTCAAGAAGCTGGAATTGACCTTTCCCATCGTCCTCGACCCCGGGCATGAGGCGAAAGCCCTCTACAAGGTACTGGGGCTGCCGACGACTTATCTCATAGACAGGCGCGGCAGGGTGGTGGGCTACGGCATGGGGCCACGCGAATGGGACGCCGAGGCGGCTTATGCCCTGGTGGGGCATTTGCTTGACGAGAAAGGCTGAAGCCTCGTGACGAGCTCTACCCTCGACAGGCGGAAAGCGAAGCGGCTGGCCCTCTCGCTCGTGCTCGCGCCCGTGTTGCTCACGCTGTTTTGGGGCGTCGGCGAGCGTCTGGTGGCCGAGCGTGTCGAAGAGGCTCCCCCGCCCCGGCTCGAAATCGGTGGGCCTGCGCCTCCGTTCGAATATCCGCTGCTGGGCGGAGGGCGCGCCTCGCTTCAGGGCAACAGGGGCAAGGTGGTGCTCGTCAACGTGTGGGCGACGTGGTGTGCTCCGTGTCTGGATGAGATACCTGATCTGCAGAGCCTCTACACGAAGATGCGGGCCGCGGGCGCGCCGTTCGAGATACTGGCGGTGAGCATCGACGCCCTGGGCGCGGACGTGGTGGAGCGGTTCGCCGCGCGCTTCGGCATCACGTTTCCCGTTTTGCTCGACCCGCGCGGGAGCGTGAAGAAACTCTACCAGACCACCGGGGTGCCCGAAACGTTCATCATAGATGCCGACGGGCGGCTTTTGCAAAAAATCATCGGCACGCGCAAGTGGGACGCACCCGAAGTCGTCGCCTATCTCCAGAACGCGGCCCGCCGCTGAGGCGGCGCCCGCAAACGCATGCCCTACAACTCGAAACCGAGCTCGAGTTCTTCGTTCAGCCGCTGCATTTGCGCGAGAACGGGCGGGGTGATGGGCACGCCGATGCGCCCGTTTTCCTCCTCGGCAATCGTCTCGGGCTCGCCGTGTATGAATATCCGGTCGTGGCCGGGTGCCTTCTTCGACCCCCGAATGGTGTCGAAGAGGCGCGCCATGTCCCCGAACATGGCCGAGGACTCGCGGAAGCCCGACATCTTGATGGCGCCCATGAAGTGGCCCGTGGCGGATTTTGCCGTTCCCGCCGCGCCCGCCATGCGGCTTTCGAGGCCCGCGCCCGAAAGCACACCGCACAGAATCTCTATCATCAACTGCAGGCCGTAGCCCTTGTGGCCCGCGTTTTCGTCTCCTTCGCCGCCCAGCGGGGCGAGCGGCACCTCGTAGTTCAGTATGCTCTTCTCGTTCAGGGTGGGTTTTCCCATGGAGGAGAGCACCCACCCCTCGGGAATTTCGCGCCCCTCGCGCAGGGCCGTCTCTATCTTGCCGACGGCGGTGACGGAAGTGGCCATGTCGAGGTGGAAGTCGGTGCCTGCCGGCCCGCCCGGAATCGCCACGCTCATCGGGTTGGTGCCGAACAGCGCCTCCGCCCCGAAGGTCGGCGCGGTGCGGCGGCCTCCGTTCGTCATGCTGATGCCGATGAAGCCCGCCTCCATCGCCTTCTTCGCCCAGTAGCCGGCGTAGCCGAAATGGCTGCTGTTGCGCACGGTCACGAAGCCCGAGCCGTGTCGCTCGGCCATGGAGAGGGCTTCGTCCATCGCGCGGTTCGAGGCGACGATGCCGATGGCGTCGTCCGCGTCGAGCAGACCCGTGGTGTCGCTCCCCCTGTGGAACTTCATGGAGGGTCTGGCGTTGAGCACCCCGTTTTCGAGGCGCACCATGAAGAAGCTCAGCCGCGCCGCCCCGTGGCTGCGGATGCCCCGCAAGTCGGCGCTCACCAAAACCCTGGCCACCAGACGCGCGTCGTCCTCGGGCACGTCCTTGCTGCGGAAGATGGCGTAGACGAATTCTTCGACGACCTCGGGAGGGAAGCGCACCGTGCCTTCGGGCAGCGGACCGGACTCGACCATGGGAGTCTCCTCGACAAGCGTTGTTGGAAGATTGTGCAGACGCCCCATATTAGCCCGTCCGCACGCCTTTCGGGAAGCAGCCTTCGTCTTGCGGGGCGCGGCGGTGTTTTGTCAGAATAGGCTTCTTTGTCTTTCAAAGAGGGTGGTTGGAGATGGCACGCATTGCGGTGGTGCGCGGCGACGGGATTGCCAACGAGGTGATGCCCGAGGCGGAGGAAACGCTTCGGGCGGCGGCCGGGGCGGCCTCGTTTCCCGTGGAATTCGAATACTTCGACTGGGGGAGCGACCGCTACCTGGAACACGGCAGGGGGATGCCCGAGGATGGCTGCGAAACGCTGCGGGCGGGTTTCGACGCCGTGTTTCAGGGAGCCATCGGCGACCCGCGGGTGCCGGGGTCGGTGGTACAGGAACAAGTGATTCTGGGCGTTCGCTTCGGGCTCGACCTTTACGCGAACATAAGGCCTTGCAGGCTCTACCACGAGGATTTGACGCCGCTCAAGAACATGGGGGCGGGCGACGTCGACCACGTCGTGGTGCGCGAGAACACCGAGGGCCTGTTCGTGAACGTGGGCGGCTTCTTCAAGCAGGGGACGAAAGACGAGGTCGCCTTGCAAGAGGAGATACACACCTACAAGGGGGTGGAGCGCGTCATCCGCGCGGCGTTCGATTTCGCCCGCCGCCACGGACGCAGGAAGGTGACCATGGCGGACAAGGCGAGCGGGCTGCGCTACGCAGGGGGAATATGGCGGCGCGTTTTCGAGGAGGTGCGCGCGGATTTCGCGGACGTGGAATCCGACGCCATGTACGTCGACGCGGTGGCGATGGAGGTGATTCGCCACCCCGGGGAGTTCGACGTCATCGTAACCAACAACATGTTCGGCGACATCCTGAGCGACGTCACCTCGGGTCTCGTCGGGGGGCTGGGTCTCGCTCCCTCGGCGAACGTGAACATGGAGGGCGTCTCGATGTTCGAGCCGGTGCACGGCACAGCGCCCGACATCTACGGGCGCGGCATCGCCAACCCGATGGCGGCCATCTTGACGGGTGCTCTTCTGCTGGATCACCTGGGCTGTGTGCGGGGCGGGGAGGCCATCCGCAGCGCGGTGGAAGAGGCAATCGCCCACGGGGAGCGCACGGCGGATTTGGGGGGGGTGCTGAACACGCGAGAATGCGGAGACGCCATACGTAATAGATTAAAATGAAATATTTTGCGGTAGATAGTTCAAGTAATATATAGGAGATGAAGATGCCCGAAAAATCCGTAGTGAACGTCGAGGAGGCCGCGTTTCGCCCCGTGGAGTGGGGGCGCACGAAGATTCTCGTCAGCCCGACGGCGAACGACTCCGAGCACGTGCGCGTGGGACTGACCGAATATCACCCCGACACCCCGCACGAGCCGCATTCCCATCCTGGGCAGGAGGAGGTCATCTGGGTGTTGAGCGGAAGGGGATACACCGAGACGCACGGCGAGAAAATTGATCTGTACCCCGGGGCGGTGGCCTTCATTCCCGCAGGGATGGAGCACAAGACAGCGGCCGTGGGCGACGTGATGCAGGCCATCATCATCAAGGGACCCGTGCGCGACGCAGAAGGAGTTTTGAGCTAGGCAAAGACGCGAACGCCGGAAGCGCCGCTTTGGGCAGTTTTTCAGGCAGGGGAGAGCGAGACGCGCTCGCCCTTCGTTTTGAGTTTCGTCCCGAAGGGTGCGCTCAACTCCTCCATGACGCCCACGATTCTGCGGCCCGTGCCTCGTGCGGGGGAATGCAGCCTGGGTTTGTCGAAAACGCCCGCCGTGGCGGGTAGAAGCCAGGGGTCGCGGACGCCCTTCTTCGTCAGGGTGCAGCCGAACAGCAGGGTGTCGTGCGTCTCCTCGGTGAAGAAGGGAATCTCGAAGTCGAAAATCAGGTTTCCCATGCTGTAGACGATGGGTGCGCCCTTGTAGAACTCGATTCCCTGAAGAACGTGGGGGTGGCCGCCGAGCACCAGGTGCGCGCCTGCGTCCACGGCGGCGCGGGCGATTTCGCGCTCGAAATCCATCACCTCGTGCACCATGCTCGTACCCCAATGGTGGTTCACCACCACCGCGTCCACCTTTTTTGCCAGATTGCGCACGTCGCGCTTCATGCGTGTGAGGTGTGTGGGCTCGGCCCAGGTTTCGATGCGGGGCGCAGTGCCGGGGTACTCCGAGAGGTCGCGCCAGGGGCGGTAGGCCGTGTGTGCGCGCACGGGGTTCACCCCCGGCGCGCCGCTCAGGGCCTCGAATCCTCTCGGTATGACGGAGGAATACGCCAAAAAGCCGATGGTGAGACCGGCGCGCTTGATGACGACGGGCCTTCTCGCCTCGGCCAGGCTCATCCCGCCGCCCACGAGCGGGATTTTTCGTGAATCCATGAGAGCGATGGTTTCCGCAAAGGCTTCCGCGCCGTAGTCGAGGGCGTGGTTGTTGGCGAAGGCCATTACGTCAAAGCCCGCCTCTGCCAGGGCGTTCGCCATTTCCGGTGCGCCGCGCAGGATAATTTTTTCCGGCGCGGGCGTTCCCGCGTGCGAGAGGGGCAGCTCCAGGTTGGCAAAAGCCGCGTCCGCTTTTTGAAAAAAGTGAATCAACTTGCCGAAGGCACCCTTCGCTTCCCCGCGGTTGATGGCGATGTCGCCGCCCGCCAGAAGGGTGGGTGCGCTCACGGGAGGGCTACTCGGTCAGGCAAAGGCCGTGGTCGGGCGTGAAGGAGAGATACACCTTCTGGCCCGTGTCGAGTTGCTCGAAGTGGTCGATTTGCACGCCCATCTCGTAGGGGCCGACCTGCACCTGGCAATCGAGGAAGTTGCCCAGATACACGGTGTCGATGACTTTGCCCTCAATCAGGTTCGGGGCGTCGGCGGGCTTTTCCAGGTGGAGGAGAATGTCCTCGGGGCGAACGCTCAATATGATTTTCTCGCCCGCGGCCGCGTCTTTCGCGCCAGTGGCCTTCAGGCGTATGGGCTGCGCACCCTCGCCCAGGGAGATCTCGACGTCCGCAAGGCCTGCGTCGTGGCCGAGCAGTTTCCCCTCAAGCAGGTTTGCCACGCCGATGAAGTTCGCGACGAAAGCGTTCGTGGGTTCGGCATAGATGGCCTCGGGGTCGCCAATTTGCTGGATGACGCCCTTGTCCATCACCACCACCCTGTCGCTCATGACGAGCGCCTCGGTCTGGTCGTGCGTTACGTAGATGGAGGTGATGCCCACCTCGTGCTGCAAGCGCGTGAGTTCGATGCGCATATGTTCGCGGAGCTTGGCGTCGAGATTGCTGAGGGGCTCGTCGAAGAGCACCACCTTGGGGTTGTAGACGATGGCGCGGGCGAGGGCGACGCGCTGGCGCTGGCCGCCGGAGAGTTTGGTGGCGTAGCGCCCGGCGAGGTGCCCGAGGCCGACGAGGTCGAGCGCCCTGGTCGTCTTCTCGCGTATGCCCGCGCGCGTCTCGCGCCTGATCCGCAAGCCGTAGGCTACGTTGTCGAAGACCGTCATGTGCGGCCAGACGGCATAGCTCTGGAACACCATTCCGAGGTTGCGCTCCTCGGGTGTGAGGAACACCTCCCTCCCGACGGAGGTTACGTAGTCTCCCTCGATGCGGATGTCGCCGCTGTCGGGATGTTCCAGACCCGCGATGCAGCGCAGGGTGGTCGTCTTGCCGCAGCCCGAAGGCCCCAGCAGGGTGACGAACTCTCCCTGTTCGATGGAGAGGTCGATGCCCGCCACGGCGACTTCGGGGCCGAAGGATTTAACCAGGCTGGTAATTTCGACAAACGACACGCTTTTTGTCCTCTCAGGGTCTGACGGCGAGGGTGTGGTCCGGGTCGAGGCGCACGTAGACCTTCTCGCCCACGCGCAGGCGTTCGCGCGAGTGGGCCAGCACCTTCCACTCGAAGTCTCCCCACTTCACCCGGCAGTCGAGGCAGTTGCCCAAAAATACTGATTGAATGACCTCGCCCTCGATGCGCGGGCCGTCCATCGGCTTGCGCGAGGCATCCACGTTCTCGGGACGCACGGAGAGATAGGCGGGGTCGCCCTCGGCGAGGCCGTCGGCGAGCTGGCAGGGGAGGCGCACGCTCTCGCCGCCCTGTGCGATCTCGATAGTGCCTGTCCCCTGGCCGCCGTTGGCGACGACGCGGCCCTCGGTCAGGTTCGCCACGCCGATGAAGTCGCTCACGAACTTGTTGACGGGGCGCGCGTAAATCGAATGCGGGCCGCCCTTTTGTTCGATGTGGCCCTTGCTCATGACGATAATCTCGTCGCTCATCACGAGGGCTTCGGCCTGGTCGTGGGTTACGTAGACCGAGGTGATGCCGATTTCGTGCTGGATGCGCTTGAGCTCGACGCGCATCTGCTCGCGGAGCTTGAGGTCCAGGTTGCTCAAGGGTTCGTCGAACAGCAAAAGACGGGGCTCGAACACCATCGCCCGCGCCAGGGCTGCGCGCTGTTGCTGGCCGCCGGAGAGCTGCGTCGCCATTTTCTCGGCCATGTCGGAGAGGCCGACAATCCGGAGGGCGTGCGCCACGCGGTCGTCGATTTCCGACTTCTGCATGTGGCGAATCTCGAGCGGGTAGGCGACGTTCTGGGTTACGTTCATGTGGGGCCAGATGGCGTAGCTCTGGAACACCATGCCGATGTTGCGCTTCTCGGGTGCGACGTTGATGCGCTTCGTCATGGAGGTTACCGGTTCGTGCCCGATGCGAATCTCGCCCGCGTCGGGCTTGTGGAGCCCCGCGATGCACATGAGGGTGGTGGTCTTCCCGCAGCCCGAGGGGCCGAGCAGGGTGAGGAACTTGCCCTCCTCGATGCCGAAGGAGATGCCGTCCACGGCGCGGTCGTCGCCGAAGTATTTAATGAGGTTGTCGACCTGGAGATAGCTGTTTTCGCTCATGTGCCTACGCGGTGAGGGCTTCTTTGCCCGCGACCTTCCTGAAGATGACGATACACACGAGGAGCGCTACCGTCTGTGCGATGGAAAGCGCCGCCGTCATGGGCTCGTTCTCGAAATTCGACAGATAGTAGACCCCGACGGAGAGCGTCTCCGTGCCGGCGGAATAGAGGATGATGGATATCGACAACTCCCGCAAAAAGATGACGAACAACAGAATCCAGCCCGCGAAGATGCCCGGCTTGAGAAGCGGAATGGTGATGCGCCGCAGCGTCGTGAGCCACGATGCGCCCGCCATGCGCGAACTCTGGTCGAGTTCTTCGGAGACGGCCATCATGATGGAGGAAATGTTCCTCTGCCCGTAGGGGAAAAAGCGCGTGATGTAGCCGAGCAGCAGTATCCACAGCGTGGCGTAGATGGGCGTTCTGATGTAGGTGACGAGGACGCCCATCGCCAGCACGATGCCCGGAAAGCCGATGGGGATGACGCTCAGAAAATCGAGCAGGCGCGCGCCGAAGCCCTTCGTGCGGTGGATCATGTAGCTCACGACGATGGCCACCACCATGGCGATCGAAGCGCCCCCGAACGCGAGGATGAAGCTGTTGATGATGCCGTTCGTAGCTGCCTGGATGCTCTCCGGCCACCAGAAGAAGAGTACTTTCTGGTAGTTCCAGAAGGTGAGTTCCGACCAGACGATACTTCCCGCCCAAATCTTGTGCAGACTCACGAAGAAAAGGCACAGAATGGGGAAGACCACCGCCACGCACACGTAGAACATGTTGTAGGCGAAGGCGACCCAGCGCCACTTGCCCAGGTCGATGAGGTTGGGGCGAAAGCCCTTGCCGGTCACCGTGGTGTAGGAGCGCGGGGCGATGATTCTGTGCTGAATCCAGATGAAGAACGCCGTGACCACGCCCACCACCATGCTCATGGCGGCGCCGAGGTAGTGGTTTGCGTCGTCGCCCACCGCCTTGGTGAATATCTGCGTGGTGAGCGTCTCCCACCCGAAGGGGGCGGAAAGCTTGAAGGGGACGCCGAATTCCCCGGCCGTCGTGACGAACACGATGATGGCGCCCGATAGAATCGCGGGCGTAACCAGGGGGAGCGTGATGGTCATGGTGGTGCGGAGCAGGCCCGCTCCCGTCGTGCGCGCGCTGTCCTCAAGCGAGGGGTCCATGCGCCGCAGGGAGCCCACCACGAACAAATAGACGAGCGGGGCGAAGAAGATGCCCGTTACCCAGATGACGCCCCACAGGTTGTTGACGTTGAAGAGCGGAAACGAAATGCCGAACACCGACATGGCCGTGGTGTTGAGCAGGCCGACCTTCGGCGAGGCCAGGTTGTGCCAGGCGATGGCGCCCACGAAGGGGCTCAGGAAGAAGGGGATGAGGTTGAAGGGCTCGAGCTGTTCTCGGAACGGACAGTTGGTGCGCGCGTTGATCCACGCGAGCGACACTCCCAGCAGCGTCGCCAGAATGGTGCAACCCGTGCTGATGATGGCGGTGTTGACGAGCGCCTTTCTGATGATGCGGCCCTCGAATACCTCCCTGTAGTTCTGGAGCCCCCACTCGGTGTCGAAGCCCAGGTCGTCGAGCACGAGGAAGCTGTTCACCACCAGGGCGAGCAGCGGCAGGATGACGGCCACCGCTACGATGAGGCTGACGATGGACGTGGTGATGTTCTCCTGCGTGAACCACGTGCGCCAGCCGCGCGGGGGCGCGACGTCCAGTCTCGGTGTTGCGGTGTCGGTAGTCATGGCTTTCCAGTTTGTTCGAGCGAATGCGCAGAGTATACGAAAAACGAGGCTTCGGGAAGTGCGAACCCCGAAGCTATTCCGGTTCGCCCACGGCGTCCGGGGCGTCGCCCCCGCCCGGGGGCAGGAGAGACGACGCGAGCGCCGTGCAACTTATCGTGCGACTTTTGACGAACACCCGAAAGGCGAGGGGCCACGCGGCCCCCCGCCGGTTCGGGAATCGTGTTCGGCTCGTACTACTTGAAGCGCTTGGTGAAGCCCGCGCGCACCTTCTTGAACTGCTTCTGCGCGGCTACCCAGTCCTTGAGGCCGAGCAGTTTGTGCTTGCTCAGGTCAAGCAGGTAGGGACGCACGGCCTCGGGCGGCGTGTAGTTCGCGCGGAAGCTGTAGACAGCCTCGCCCTCGACGTAGACGTCCGTGCCTTCCTTGGTCAGGAGGAACTCGAGGAGCAGTTTGCCGGCGTTGGGGTTCGGCGCGCCGTTCAGGACGGCGGCCTGGTTGCCCAGCATGACCTGCCCTTCCTTGTAGTAGCCGATGCGCAGGACCTTTTTGAGGTCAGGCTTCTTGAGGACGTTCTGCCACACGCGGCCGGAGATGTTCCAGGGGTCGAGGCCGCGCTCGCAGTTGATGAGTACCTGCATCTTCGGCTCGGTGCGGAACATGACGATGGGCTTCGTGGCCTTGAGGTCGTCCCAGTACTTCTCCATGTTCATGCCGTTCTCGATGAGCGAGATGACGGTGTTGGTGTAGGTAAAGCTCTTCGTGATGTCGCCCGCGATGGTCTTGCCCATCACGTTCGGGGCGATGGTGTCCTTGTAGGAGGTTACGTTCACGTCCTTCATGCCCGGGCAGGAGCTGTTCCACACGGGCTGGAAGGTGTAGGCCAGCGGCGTGACGACGTAGGGGTAGTTCGCATACTGGCCTGCGTTCTTGATGACCGAGGCGAAGTTCTTGTTCCACTCCGCGCTGTCGATCTTGTGGTAGGCGCCGCGCTTCTGGGCGGCGGCGAAGAAGCCGGGCGCACTCACCAGGTGGACGTCGACGGTGAATTTGTTGGCCCGCATCTCCTGGCGCACCTGCGAGACGGTGGCGCCCGTTCCCTTGCGGAGGTTGCGGAAATTGAAGCCGCTGCCCAGCCCGTACTTCTTGACGAAGGCCGGACCCAGGCGCTTGGCGGTGCGATCGCTGAACAGCGGGTTGAGGAGCGTTACGGCGCCTTCTTTCTTCGCCGCGCGTACGATCTTCTCCTGGTCCTTCATCATCGCTTCAGACACCAGCGCGCCCGAGGCGAAGAAGGCCACCGCAA
Organism: bacterium; assembly: GCA_965221655.1. Taxonomy (GTDB): domain Bacteria; phylum UBA8248; class UBA8248; order UBA8248; family UBA8248; genus Bin107. Next base: position 637,779 of record OZ244906.1, read on the forward strand.
CTGCGACGGCGACGAAGTAGTGGATACGGAATTTCATCGTGAATCTCCTTAGTACTTGAGTGGAATAGGGGTAGTGCCCCCGTTGCAAGGTGTGGTTCGTCCCGTGCTGGGTTGTCATATCCGCATCCGCCACACTCCGAAAACGATGGCTCCGGGCCTGTTTTCTTTGCCGTGCGCGGATTTTTGTGCTAGGGAAGATAACAGATTTCGAGCGTCTGTCAAACGCCGCCGTCGGCGCAATCCGGGCCGATGGTTTTTTTGCCCGCCTTCGGGTTTGCTTGCCGCCTTCGAAAGAGGCTTGCGGGCGTGTGCCTGCGCCCCCGCGCTCTTTCGTCCGGCCCGCACTGCGAGCGAGGATTTTTCTTGAACGCGCAATCCGCCGGCTCCTCCCGCATCCGGACCCACAGGCTGGAGGCTCCCCCCGGTTCGTTCATGACCCACGTGATGGTGACGCTGATCGGCGAGGGACCCCACGTGCTCTTTGACGCGGGCTATCCCGAATGCGTCCCCGCTCTGCTCCCCTGGGTGGAGGAAGCCGCCGGCGGCGCACTCGACGCTTTCGTTCTCACCCACCACCACTACGACCACGCGGGCGGGGCGCGGGCCGTTTGCGAGCGCTTCGGCGTCGAGGCGCGCATCCATCCTCTGGAGATGCCCTACCTGGCAGAAGAGCAGCCGGGGCTTCCCGTCTCGCCGATTCGGGAGGGGGACTTTGTGGAGGCGGGGGGTATGCGCTTCGAGGCGCTTCTTACGCCGGGCCACTCGCCGGGGCATCTTTCTTTCTGGTGGGAGGAGGAGCGCATTCTCCTGGGGGGCGACAACGTGCTGCTGCCCTCGACGACGGCGGTGGTCGCACCCAAGGGGAACCTGGGGGATTATCTCGCGTCGCTCGAGAAGGTGCGCAGCCTCGCTCCCCGTCTCATTTATCCGGGCCACGGACCGGTGATCGAGGACCCCGTGGGCAGAATCGACGAGCTCCTCGCGCACCGCAAAATGCGCGACGCGCAGTTTCTCGAAGCTCTGGATGCGGGCCACGACACACCCGAGCGGATTGCGGGGGTCGTCTACCGGGAGCTGCCCGCGCGGCAGCGCGAACTCGGTGCGCGGATGATAGCCCTCCACCTCGAGCGGTTCGTGGAATCGGGCGAGGTCGCCTGCGAGGAGGGGCGCTACAGGCTGACGGGCTCCGCCCCGGGGAGGTCCTAGCGCGTGCTCACGAACTGCCACACCCTCGTTCTCAGGACGCTGCTCGAACGCCACCCGCAGATGCCCCACCCGGGTGAGGACGCCTACGTCTACAACGTAGCGCCCGATTCCCTCCCGCTTTCGGGAGAATTCCGCCCGCGGGAGACCCACCGCTTCGCTCCGCCGTCGGGGGCGATGGGCCGCTTCCCGAAGCTGTTGTGGGTGAAGTGCCACCTCGTGGTGGACAACCTGTGCCACTACGGGGAAATCGCCAAGGAGGCCGGGGCTCTGACTCCCGCCCAAAAACGCGGCTACACCTACGCGAAGGGCGCCTCGCTCATTCCCCTGATGCGCGAATTCACCGAAGAGATGGGCGTTCCGACCGACGAGTCGAACCTGCACTACCTCGCCCACGTGCTGGTCGAGATCGCGGTGGACTACGCCATCCACCTCGACGACGCGACGGTGGCCGAGCAACTCAGGGACGCCCAGGACGCCATGGACGCGGTACAAAGACACGAATACGCGGAGGGTCTCGCCGCCCTCTACGGCTGCGCACCCGAAAAGGTCGAGCGCGCGCGCGGCGCGCCCCGGCGGTTCTATGGCGCGCTGCACGACGTGGAGCACCTCTTCGTCGATGGGCGAACGAAAATCGTTCTCAGAAAGCTGGGGCTTCCCTTCAGCGACGAGAACACCGAGCGCACCTGCCGTCTCATAGAAGAGGGAGCGCGCATGACGGACGACTACATGCGCTTTATCGAGCAGTCGGTGGACGCGCTTTCGAACTGGGAAGCGTGGGAGGGGGAGGCCGCCATCGACGGCGAGACCCGGTGAGCGCGCCCGAAAGAGGCGCTCACCGCCCGCCCGCGTCTGCGGGTGAGCCGCGCATCATTCCCGGTGCGGCCTCGCGCAGGCGCGCCGCCGGGGGGCCGGAAACTCCCACATCGCCTCGCGTCCTACCATCTGGTCGTAGGAGAAGAGGGCGACGCCGTCCGCACCCGCTTCTCGCGCCGCGCGCCACTGATTCCACACGCCCGCGGGCCGCTGGGTGAACATGTACGCCCCAAGGCCGATGACGATTCCAGGCGCGCGCGCCCCCCGCGCCGCCCTTGCGGCGACGGCGCTTCGGCTGATTTGGGCGGCCAGGCGCGCGTCGGTGGTGTAGTTCATCACGAGCGCCTTGTCGAGAAATCCCTCCGCCAGCCAGCCGCGCCAGTCCTGAAAGGCGGATAGATACGCCCGCTCCGCCCACGGCAGCACGGCGGCGGAGACGACGAACCCCGTGCGCACCTCCTTGACCGCCTCGTAGACGCCGCGCACGGTCGCGCTCACCTGTGCGCGCCTCCATGCGTCCCAGGCCTTGGCGTCCGTGCTGTGTACTTTCACACCCGCGCGCGGGGCGGTCCTGCCCGTCTCGCGCGTGAAGCGGGCGACCGAAGCGGCGTTGTAGCCGAAGTCGAGCCGGGGTGAGAAGCGCGAGCCGGGCGATATGGGCAGGGCGTAGGGGTAGCGGATGAAGTCGAGATGAATGCCCGCCAGCCCCGGGTAGTTTTTGGCCAGATGCGCTGCGACTTCGCGCAGGCGTTCGCGCACGCCCAGGTGGGCCGGGTCGAGAAAGATGCCGGGCGTCCCCAAAGCGAAGCCCTTCGCCCAGGGGGGCTTGCCCGAACGGGGGTATTCGAGCAGCGAGTGCCCGTATTGATCCCGGAGCACGGCTTCTTCCCCGAGTGTGTGGATGATGGGAGCGCGTTCGTTTCGCGCGAGCGAAAATGCGTTGACCCAGGCGTGCACCCGTATCTCTCCCCCGGCGCCCCCTCCGCGCGAGGCGAGGTCGAGCAAAAAGGCCAGGGGGTCGCCCCCCGCCCGCCGAGCCGGTGAATCGTCCGCCAGGTTTGTGGGGAACCACGCTCTGCCGGAGCGATACACCTGCGCGTAGAGGTCCGTAACACCCGCCGCGCGGGCGCGCGCGAAGAGGGCGCGCATCTTCTCCTTGCTGTCGAGGGTCGCGTTCGCACCCTCGGCCTGCACCCACAGGCCGACCTCGAAGCGCGGGCTGGCGTAATCGCGCACGCCCGCGCTTGCGCATCCCGTGAGGAGGAACGCGGCAAAAAGGCAGTGGCGCGCGCGTATGCGTCGCTTCAAGGGGAGCGTCCGCGGGCGGGACGTGCGGGCGGTAGGGGTAATTTCTACATTGCGGGCGAGGCGGAGTCAACGAAGCCCGTAGCGGGGGAGGCAGCCACGCCGGGCCGCCTGAGAAGTAGGCGCGCGGGGAGTCAGGCGAGCTTTTCTCTGGCCATCGCGGCTGCTTCGGCGAGGGCCGCCGCCTCTTCAGCTTGCATGGGTGTGCGACCCACGTCGCGGTAGGCCTGGGCGACGTGGGCGGCCTCGATGCGTCGCTCGTCGAACTCCTCCCAGGCGGCCAGTGCGGCGCCCAGGTGCGCGGCCGCGGGGTCGGAGCCGTGCCTTGCGGCGATGGCGGAGAGGTCGAGCGCGAGGATGCGGATGCCGCTGCCTTTGTGATCGTCCGGCGTGTCGAGCACCAGGATGCCGCCCGGCCTTTCGAGAGCGTTCCCCATCGGGGGTACGACGGCGAGAAGGGGGTCGCAGACGACTTCGAGGTCGTAGACGGCGGGGATGGCGAGGTCGTCGAGCGGCCCCTCGGCCACCTTCACCACCGCCCTGTCGGGAGAGCCGGGGGGCGAGGGAAAGCCGGGCGTGCGCACCTGGGCCGAAAGCCCCGCGCGGTTCGCCGCGCCGCCGAAAATGCGTGCCGCCTCCAGAAAAAGCCCCCCTCCGCCGATTTCGCGTCTTCCGTGAAAACACGCTGCGCGCATGGGAGACTCCGGGCAAGAAAAACAGGGTCGGCCGCGGCGGCGTCCAGGCCGCCTTTCCACGTCCCAAGTTGACATCGAAAACGCACGCTCGCAATATGGCCCCGAGGATTTTCCAAAACCGTCCGCCGGTGTGCAAACGCCCCGCCGGGCGCGAAAGCGATGGAGAGCGGGCCTTGGCCAGGAAATACAGAATACTCACCTACGGCTGCCAGATGAATCGTTACGACACCGAGACGATTACCGGCTACCTCGAGCGCGAGGGCTACGAGGCGACGGAGTCGAACGAAGAGGCCGACCTCGTTCTGCTCAATACCTGCTCTATCCGCGAGAAGGCGGAGCAGAAGGTTTATAGCGAAATCGGGCGTCTGGACAAGCTCAAGAAGGCGAATCCGGCCCTCAAAATCGGCGTGTGCGGTTGTTTCGCCACGCGCGACGGGGAAGCGATTGCGAAAAAGCGCAAATCAGTGGACCTGGTCTTCGGCACCCAGAACATCGACAAGCTTCCCCTCCTGCTGGAGGAGATGGAGCATGGCCGGGTGGTGGATACCGCCCCGGTTGCGCCCGATTTCACCGAACTCGCTCCCATCGAGCGCGGCGGTGGGCTGAACGCCTTCGTGAGCATCGCGCGCGGATGCGACAATTTCTGCACCTTCTGCGTCGTGCCCCACACGCGCGGCCCGGAATGGAGCAAGCCCGGCACGCTGATAGTGGAAGAGGTCGAGCGCGCAGTGGCGGAGGGTTTCAGGGAGGTGACGCTGCTGGGGCAGAATGTGAATTCCTATGGCCGCAAATCTCCCGGCGAACTCACTTTCGGCGGGCTGCTGCGGCGCTTGAACGAGGTGGAGGGTTTGGAGCGCATCCGCTTCACGACCTCCCACCCGAAGGACTGCGATGAGGACATGGTCGACGCCATGGCCGAGTGCGAAAAGGTGTGCGAGCACCTCCATTTGCCCGTGCAGTCGGGGGCGGACGCCGTGCTCGCGCGCATGGAGCGCGGCTACACGGCGCAGGAGTATCTCGACAAGGTGGCGCTCTTCCGCGAGCGTGTGCCGGGCGGAGTACTCACCTCGGACGTCATTATCGGCTTTCCGGGCGAGCGCGACGCGGACTTTGAAGCCACGTTGCGCATGTTGCGCGCCGCCCGCTACGACAACATCTATATGTTCAAATACTCTCCCCGGCCCGGAACCCCCGCTTTCGGCATGGAGGAAACGCTCCCCGACGAGGTGGTGAGCGAGCGCTTCGAGGAGGCGAGCCGCATCCAGCGCGAGATGACCGAACGTCTCCACGCCGAGCTCGTGGGCGGCGTGCAGGAGGTGATGGTCGAGGGCGCGGCGAAACCCAAGGGCGTGCCCGCGGGTTGCGCAGAGGTTTGCGGGGAGGCCAGGTGGTTCGCGGGTCGCAGCCGCGGGAATCACAGGGTACAATTGTATGCGGAAGGGTTTGTACCCGCGCGGGGTGAGATGGTGGAGGTGAGGATCATGCGCAGCGGAATTCACTCCCTGGCCGGTGTCTCGCCGCCCGACGCCGTCGCGATGACGGAGGAGGAGGAATGATGATCGAGATGAAGGTCAAGGGGCTCACACTCGATCCGCACACCAACGTGCCGATAGTGATTCTGCGCGAATCCGAGGGCGAGCGCGCCCTGCCCATTTGGGTGGGCATATTCGAGGCGCACGCCATCGCGCGCGAGATAGAGAGCTTCGAGACGCCGCGCCCGATGACCCACGACCTCATCAAGAACCTCATCAACGACCTGCGCGGGCGGGTGGACAGAATTCTCATCAACGACCTGCGCGAGAATACCTTCTACGCCGAAATCCATCTGTCGCTGAACGGCTCGGAGTTCGTCGTTGATTCGCGGCCCTCGGACGCCATCGCCGTCGCCCTGCGTATGGGCAGCCCGATATTCGTCGAGGAAAAGGTGCTCGACGAGGCGAAGAGCATCGAGTTCAACGAGGCGGAGGCGAAAGAGGGGGGCGAGACGGGCGAGGGCGAGGCCGCTCCGCCCGCAGAGGCGGAGGCCGCCCCCGAGGAGGCTCCCGAGGACATCAAGGAGTGGCTCAAGGACCTCAAGCCTGACGATTTTCTGAAAGAAGACAACAACTAGGGCGACGCTCCCCGCCCGAGCGGGCGTTGCACCCATCGGGATCGAATCGACTTGCTTCTCTATTTGTTGCGACACGGCGAGACGGACTGGAACGTCGAGCAGCGCATACAAGGCGTCTCCGACACGGCGCTCAACGACGTGGGCGTCGCCCAGGCCGAGGCGCTCGCCTGCGCCCTGCGGGGGCGTCCGATTTCGTACGTCTACGCGAGCCCGTTGCAGCGCGCGCGGCGCACCGCCGAAATCCTCGCCCGGGCCGTGGACGCCCCCCTTTTGGAGGAGGCGGGCATCGCCGAACTCCACCAGGGCGAACTTGAGGGCATGCCTTTTCGCCGCCTTTGGGATACGCACCCCGACTTCATGCGTCTGTGGCGCACCCGTCCTGCCGAGGCGCGGATGCCCGGCGGCGAGAATCTGGCGGAATTGCAAGAACGAGCCTGGGGGGCGATAGAGCGATTCCGCGAGGTCCACGCCGACGACGTCATCGCCGCGGTGAGCCACAACCTGGCGATCATCATGATTCTGTGCAGGATTCTGGGGGTGGAGATCAACGGTTTTCGGCGGCTGCGCCAGCACAACGCCGCCATGAACATCGTCGAGCATACGCCCGAACGGGGCTGGAGCGTCGTGACGATGAACTCTCTCGCGCACCTGCAGGGCGCACCCGTCTCGGAGCGCAACCCCTACGCGCCCTATCTGTGAGGGCGCGCGGCTCAGTCGTAGTCCTTGCCCTCGGGGTCGGAGACGTTTCGGTAGTAGTCCTGTATGTCGTCGACGAGGCGATCGACATCGCTCTTCGGGGCTTTTTGCTTCGATGCCATGTAGCGGTGGAGCAGATAAAAGGCGACGAAGCCCAAGAAAAAGCCCAGGGCCACGCCGTCGAAGAAGGTCTGGTAGGCGCCCATCAGCGTGTTTCGCCCATCGGCGCGGGAATTGGGGGGAGCGTTCGATGTGTACGCATCGTCCGGGGCTCCGGGTCGAGTGAGACGGTAGCCTCAATGTATGCGCCAGGCGAGCGGCTTGTCAACCGGAAGGGGCGGGCGGGCGCGCTAAGGCCGGCCGCGCGCGCCTTTGCCCGGAGAGCGCCGAGATGAGCGCGAGAAGCCCCAAGATCTACAAAATGAAGCACGTCTCGCGCCCCTCCGCGCAGCGTACGAACTACGAGGAGGCGCTCAACCCCCAGCAGCTCGAAGTGGTGCGGGCAGGCGAGGGGCCGCTACTGGTCATCGCGGGCGCGGGCAGCGGCAAGACCCACACCATCACCCACCGCCTCGCGTACCTGGTGGAGGAGGGCGTCGCGCCCGAATCCATCCTGCTCGTCACCTTCACCAACAAGGCGGCGCGCGAGATGCTCCACCGCGCCTCTTCTCTGGTAGGAGGAGGTGTGCAGCGTTTGTGGGGCGGCACGTTCCACCACGTGGGGAACCTGATTCTCCGCCGCTACGGTAAACTCGTCGGCTACGAGCCGAACTTCACCATTCTGGACCGCGAGGACGCCGCCGACCTCGTAACCGCGTGCGTACGCCTGGAGGGGTTCGACCCCAAGGAGAAGTACTTTCCCCGGGGCCGCGTTCTGGAGTCCATCTTCTCGCTGGCCGCGGATACGGCCGCAAGCGTGCCTGAAATGGTGCTCGCCAGATATTCCTATCTGGCGGATCGCCTGGGCGAGATAGAGAAGATAGCCGCCCGCTACGAAAGCCGAAAACAAGAGATACAAGCGGTGGACTTCTCCGGCCTCCTCACCCTGACCCGGAACCTCCTGGCCCAACACGAGGAGGTGCGCAATGAGATGCAGGCGCGTTTTCGCTACGTTCTCGTGGACGAGTACCAGGACACGAACAAGGTGCAGGCCGACATCGTGGACTACCTGGCGGGTGCGCGCAGAAACGTGACCGTCGTGGGCGACGATGCGCAGAGCATCTACAGTTTTCGGGGTGCGCATTTTGCGAACATCATCACCTTTCCCGAGCGCTATCCGGACGCCAGAATCTTTCGCCTGGAGGAGAACTACAGAAGCACCGCGCCCATTCTCGCCCTGGCGAACGCCTCCATCGCCCACAACCGGCGGCAGTATCCCAAAAAGCTCACGACCACGCGCGGCGCAGGCATGACGCCCGCCCTCGTGCTTGCGCAAGACGCGACCCAGCAGGCCGACTTCGTGGTCGACCGCATCCTGGGCTTGCGCGATGAAGATGACGTCGCACTCTCCGACGTGGCGCTGCTCTACCGCTCGCACTACCACTCGATGGAGGTGCAACTCGAGCTCACGCGGCGGGGGATTCCGTTCGAGATCCGAAGCGGGCTGCGCTTCTTCGAGCAGCGCCACATCAAGGACGTCACGGCCTTCCTGCGGCTGGTGAGCTCGCCCGCCGACGAGTTGGCCTGGAAGCGCGCCCTCAGGCTGCTCCCCCGCGTGGGGGAGGCGACGGCGAACAAGGTCTGGCAGGCGGTGCGCACGCAGGCGCAACCCTTCGCGTTTCTCGCCACGGCCCCGCCGGGGCTGGTCGGCAGCGGCGCGCGCGGCGGGTTCGACGCCTTTCGGAAGCTCATCTGTGAGATGGCGGGAGCAGGCGAGGGCGCCTCCCCCCTCCCGCCTGCGGAGATGATAGAACTGGTGCTGGATCGCTTCTATCTCGACTACCTCCAAAATACCTTCGACGACGCTCCCGCGCGCGTGGAGGACGTGCGCCAGCTCGCCGATTACGCGACGCGCTACGAGGCGGCGGCGGAGTTTCTCTCCGAGCTCGCGCTCATGGGCACGGCGGCCACCGCCGCGCCTGCGCCCTCCGGAGAAGGGGAGGGGCCGGAGGAGGCCGTGGTTCTGAGTTCGGTGCACCAGGCGAAGGGCCTCGAATGGAAGGTGGTGTTCGTGCTATGGCTTACCGACACCCGCTTTCCCTCCACGCGCGCGCTCGAAGACCCCGAGGGCGAGGAGGAGGAGAGGCGGCTGTTCTACGTTGCCCTCACGCGCGCGAAAGACCAACTCTACATGTGCCAGCCGATGCTCGAGACCGAATCGTGGAGGATGGGGGCGTTCTCGCGGCTGTCGCGATTCGTGGAAGAGCTGCCCGCGGAACTCTATGAACGCTGGCTGCTCGAAGAAGAGCAGGCCGAGCCTGCGGAGGGCGGGGGCGCCTCGCGCCTTGCGGATCCGGACGAACCCGACGGCCTGCGCTACGAATACGACGCGGATGGTTGATCGCTTGTTCCCCGGCGTCCCTTCGGGCTATGATTTTTGCGCGGCCGTTATGCGACTCTGAACGTCAGGGCACCGGGGCCGGGGAGAGAGTTTCGGAGAGATTTCTCCGGGGCGACCCCGATGCCCGGGGAGCTTTCTGCCGCCGTGCCTGGGGAGTGCGTTCGTGCTTGCACATGCAGCGGGAAGTTTCGTCTGGGCGGAAAAAGCACGCTCGGCCCACTCTCGATTCCCGAGGACATGCGCTTTGCTGGCGTTCTCGATCCGCAGGGGGCGCGCACTTCGCGGTACTTGAATCGGCGGCCTGGCCGCGCCGGGCGAATCGTTCGCGCAAGCGATTTCGGCCCATAACGAATGATGGGGAAACCATGAACTTCAGGACTATCGATCCCGCAGATAACCACTGGCGGCAGAACTATCGTCTGCTCGTCGGCTCCGTCGTGCCCCGGCCCATCGCCTGGGTGAGCACCATCAGCGCCGAGGGCTACGCGAACCTCGCGCCCTTCAGCTTCTTTACCTGCGTGGGCCACGACCCGCCGCTGCTCTCCATATCGGTGGGCGTGCGGGAGAAGGCCTACAAGGACACGGCGCGCAACATTATGGAGACGCAGGGCTACGTCATCCACACCGTGGTGGATGGTCTCGAGGAGCAGATGAACGTCTGCGCGGACGACTACCCCTTCGAGGTGAGCGAGTTCGAGGAGGCGGGCCTGACGCCTATCGATTCCGACCTGGTGAGGGCGCCGCGCATCGCCGAGGCACCCGTGGCGATGGAGTGCCGGTTTCGCCACCTCATCACGAACGGGCGCGAGCATTTGACGAACGTCATCATCGGCGAGGTGGTGCGCTGGCACGTGCGCGAAGACGTGATGATAGAGGACGGCAAGTATATCGACCCCGTTTTGCTCAAGCCCGTAGGACGCCTCGCGGGCAACGGCTATTGCCGCTCGCACGACGTGTTCGACATGCAGCGGCCGGACAGGAAAGTCCAGCAGTTCAGCCCCAAGGGCTGATTTACCGAACCGAGGACACGGAACCCGCATTTGCAGGAGGGGTTGGCATGAGTGAGATTCCCGCAACCATGAAGGCCGCCGTGACGCACGGAGCAGAGGAGGTGCGCATCGAGCAAATTCCCGTGCCCGACCACGAGCCGGACCAGGTACTCGTCAAAGTCGCGGCCTGCGGCATCTGCGGCACGGACATCCATATCTACGAGGGGCACATGCGCCCGATGTGGCCGCCCTACTATCCCTTCGTCCAGGGGCACGAATGGGCGGGCGAGGTGGCCGCCGTCGCGAGCCGTGCGCGTACGAGCCTTCAGGTGGGCGACCGCGTCATCATGGAGCCGACGATAGGCTGCGGCGGGTGCGCCACCTGCATCCAGGGCGACTACCACATCTGCGAGAACGCCGCGAAGCCCGATGGCGGCTATCGCCTGCTGGGCCACACGGCGGACGGCGCCTTCAGCGAATACGGCGTCGCCCCGCCCAACAATCTCCACAAGATGCCTGATTCCATGACGTGGGAGGACGCGGTGATCGTGAACCAGGTCGTCATCGCCCTGCACGCCATCGAACGCGCCGGCCTGGAACCCGCCGACACCGTGGCAATTCTCGGCCCCGGCCTTCTGGGGCTTTCGGTACTCCAGCTCGTGAAGATGATGGGCGCTTCCACCACCTTCATCACCGGTCGCGGCTATCGCCTCGACGTCGCGCGCGAACTGGGGGCGGACCACGTCATTGACATCACGCGGGAAGACCCCGTCGAGGTCGTCAAACGCGAGACGGAAGGCCGCGGCGTGGATTTGGTGGTCGAGTGCGCGGGTCCGCCCGAGACGATGCGCCAGGCGGTGGACATGGCCCGGCGCGGCGGGCGCGTGGTGCTCGAGGGCATCAACGGCGGCCAGGAGGTGAGCTTCAATACCGACCGCATCGTGCTCGACGAGATTGCCGTATTCGGCGGGCGCGGTTCGCCGAACTGCTACCCCCGCGCCATCCAGATTATCGCCGACGGCCACATCGCCACGAAGAAGATGCTCACGCACACCTTCGCGCTCGACGACTTTACCGAGGCGATGCGCATGTTCAAGGCGAGAGAAGACGGCGTGATGCGGGTAATGGTGACGCCCTAGGCGCCGCCTGTCCGCGCAGGCCGTTCGCGCCGTGCGTCCGCGCGCGAGACGAGGGAGGGAAACTCGATGACCACGCACCTTCTGCCCACCACGGTGGTGGGCAGCTACGCCCAGCCCGGCTGGCTCGTCGACCACGAGAACCTCACCAAACGCCTCCCTCCGCGTGTGCGCGCGGAAGAAATATGGCGCGTGGCGCCTGCGTTCCTTGAAGAGGCGCAGGACGACGCCACCCTCCTGGCCATACGCGATATGGAGCGCGCGGGAATCGACATCATCACCGACGGCGAAATGCGCCGCGAGAGCTATTCGAACCGCGTGGCCACGGCGCTGGGCGGCATCGACACCGAGCGACACGGCTTCGCCAAGGACCGCTCGGGCCGGGACAATCCCGTTCCCCGGGTGATGGGCAAAATCCACCGCGCGGCGCCCATCGAGGTGCGCGACGTGGAGTTTTTGCGCGCCAACACGGACAGGAAAATCAAAATTACGGTGCCGGGTCCCTTCACCATGACCCAGCAGGCGCAGGACGACTACTACGGCGACGAGCGGGCGATGGCGCTCGACTATGCCCGCGCCTTGAACGAGGAGATACACGATCTGTTCGCCGCAGGAGCCGACGTGGTGCAGATAGACGAGCCCTACATGCAGGCGCGCGCGGAGAAGGCGCGCGTGTTCGCCGTGGAGGTCATCGCCGAGGTGCTCAAGGACGCGCCGGGCACCACCGCGCTCCACATGTGCTTCGGCTACGCGGCCATCCACGCCTGGCAGGGGCTCGGCAAGCCCGACGCCTACTCCTTTCTGCCCGAGCTCAACGAGAGCGTGGTGGATCAGATATCCATCGAGGCGGCCCAGCCCGGCATCGACCTCGCCATACTAGAGAAGCTGCCGGAGAAGACCATCATCCTGGGCGTCATCGACAACGACGACCCGGCGGTCGAATCGCCCGAGACGGTCGCCGCGCGCATCCGCGCCGCCCTCGCCCACGTAGCGCCCGAGCGGCTCATTCTGGCACCTGATTGCGGCATGAAGTACATGCCCCGCGACATCGCTTTCGGCAAGCTCGAAGCCCTCGCCGCAGGCGCGGCCATCGTGCGCGCGGAGTTGTAGAGACGCCCGCTGCAGCCGCGTTTGTGGCGTCGCCGCACCGGTCTTGTTATATTGCATTTCCGCCCCTGACGCTCGGAACGAAAAAATGCCTCCGGGAACCAAAGCGCGCGTGCGCCGCGCAAGGCTCGCCCCCTGCGGCAATAGCCTCGCGCCGCCCCTTAAGTGGGCGGGCGGGAAGAGGTGGCTCGTTCCCCACCTCCGCCCCCTGTGGGAGAGACACCGCGCGCGCCGTCTCGTCGAGCCCTTCTGCGGGGGACTCGCCGTCGCTCTGGGGCTGCGCCCCGAAAAGGCGCTTTTGGGCGACGTGAACGCACCGCTCGTCAACTTCTACAAATGGGTGCAGCGCGGGGGTTTGCGCCTGCGCATCGAGACCGAAAACACGGCGGAGGCCTTCTACGACCACCGCGCGCGGTTCAACGCGCTCATCGCACAGGGCAAGGGCGCGGGCAAAGAGGCGGCGGAGCTTTTCTATTACCTGAACCGCACGGGATACAACGGGCTTTGCCGCTTCAACGCCAAGGGCATGTTCAACGTCCCCTTCGGGCGCTACCGGACCATCAACTACGCGCGGGATTTCCGGGCGTATCGGGAAATTCTCGCGGGCTGGGAATTCGTGTGCGCGGATTTCGCGGCTTTGCCCTTGGCGCCTGGGGATTTCATTTACGCCGACCCCCCCTACGACGTTGCGTTCACGAAATACGCGCAGCAGGATTTCTCCTGGGCGGATCAGGTGCGCCTCGCCGAGTTTCTGGCCGCGCATGAAGGCCCCGTCGTGCTATCGAACCAGGCGACGGAGCGCATCGTGGATTTATACAAGCGGGTGGGCTTTTCCCTCACGTTCATCGAAGGGCCGCGCCGGATCAGCTGCACGGGCGATCGCTCTCCCGCTCCCGAGGTACTCGCCCTGCGGGGGATGGAGACTTGAGCGCTGCGCGCAACACCCGGACGGGCGGGGTTCTCGAGGCAATGGTTTTGCCCGCGCTGACGAACGGGGGGTACGACTACGAAACGCAAGTGAAGATTGGCGAGAGACCGAGCGGAAGGCGTCATTTTCTGGACGTTCTGGCGCGAGACGGAGAGGGCGGGGAATATCTCGTCTCCCTCAAGTGGCAGCAGACCTCCGGCACAGCCGAGCAAAAGGTGCCGTATGAGATGATATGCCTCGCCGAAGCCATTCTGAAGGAGCCTCGCCGAAAGGCGTATCTCGTCCTCGGCGGTTCGGGTTGGACCTTACGCGAGTATTACCTGAGCGGCGGGCTGGGTGCTCATCTGCGGCATGCCGGTCTGGTTACCTTGATAGATTTGGAAAACTTTGTTGCTCTGGCGAACCAACGCCGCTTGTAGTCTCCGCCCCAAGCCGCCCTGTTGATTCGTCCTCAGACAAGGCCGGGGTGTCCCCGCCGTGCCGCTGGTTCTCGTGGGGGTTGCTCCGTAAGGGATTCGCTACTCCTCCCCTTCCTGGAAGGCGATGCGCTCGCCGGGGGGTTCGACCACGAGGTGGAGTGCCTCGGCCACGCGGCCCGTAAGGTTCCACAGCCCGCAGATGAGGGTGAGCGAGACGAGTTGCTCGGTCGAGAAATGGCGCTTCATGGCCTCAAAGGCCGCGTCGTTTTGCTTGGCCGTGAGGTTGGTAACCTCCTCCGCCCAGCCGATGGCGGCCTTTTCCTTATCGCTGAACAGACTGCTCTCCCGCCAGCCGTCGCCCTCGAGTAAGTTGATCTTCTCCGCCGAAATGCCGCGAGCCCGACCGAGCTCGACGTTGTGCCCCAGTCAGTTGTTGCATTCGGTGAGAATTGCCGTCTTGATGATGACGAGTTGCGCCATCCATAGATATTCGGGGTCGCTCTTCTGGTATTGCACCCGCAGCTTGCCGTCCATGATCTGCCAGCCCTCGACGAAGCCGGGCGCCCAGCCGAGCAGGCGCAGAAAGCGCGAAACCTTGCCCCAGCGCTTCACCCCGCGCGCGTAGAGGGGCGCGAGTTCGGCGGCGAGGTGTTCGGGAATGTCGTCGGGGTCGATGAGCGGCACCCGGGGCAGGGGGCAGGCCATCATCTCCTCGGTGACGCCCATGTCGCGGGCGAGGCCGGTGTCTTCGTTGATTGGCATGTCGGAAAATCCTTCATGGTGGAGTGGCGGGAAATCATAAAAGTGATGGGCGCATTCTTGCGCAAGCAGACCCCCGAAGCAACGCGCACCGCCGCGCCGTGGCGTATAATGTGGAGGGGATTCGCTTGGGGGGATGGGCGATACGACGCACCGGAGAAAGAGTCATGCACACATGCACGGCCGCGAGCACGGGGGAGGAGTACGACGAAGCCCGCGAACTGCTGCGCGAGTATGCCGCGGAGGTCGGAGTCGCACTGTGCTTTCGGGATTTTGAAGGAGAACTTGCGCGGCTCGAACGACGCTACGGCCCGCCTGGCGGTGCGTTTTTTCTCCTGAGAAGCGGAGGGCGTCTCGCGGGCGGCGGCGCACTGCGCGATTTGGGAGCGGGCGTCTGCGAGATGAAGCGCTTTTATCTGCGTTCCGCTTTCAGGGGCCGCGGCCTGGGGCGGGAATTTGCCCGCGAGATTCTACGCGCTGCGCGCGGGATGGGCTATGCCGCCATCAGGCTCGATACGCTTCCCAGCATGCGCGCGGCGATTGCGCTGTACCGCTCGATGGGCTTTGTGGAAATTCCGGCATACGGCGCAAACCCCGTTCCGGGCGCCCTGTTCATGGAACTGCGCCTGCGCGAACCCCTGGGGGACAGAGCGCCGCTCCCAGAGGACGTCTGAGTCTTATACGCCCAAGGCCTTCGCCGCCTTTCGCTGATCTTTGGGCTTCACCCACAAAATGGCGCCGAAGCGGCTGCGCCCCGCGGTGAGAGCCGTGATGGCGGTTACGTTCACGCCCGCCTCGGCGAGTGCTTCGAGAGCAGGGACGAGGGCGCCGGTGCGGTCCCTTCCCTCGATCAGAAACGCCCGCTTGCGGGGGCTGAGCTTGATCTTGGCCCGGCGCGCGGCGTTGGTGAAGGCCTGCGCGTCTTCGGGGACGAGGTCGACCTGGGCGCGCCTGCGTTCTGGAAAGGCGTGGACCGCCAGGAATTTCACGCCGGCCTCCCTGAACGTCTCGAGCAGGGCGGCGCCCTGGCCCGGCTTGTCGGCGGAGGTGATGTAGTAATAAGGAACTTCGCGGATGGTGTCGGCCATCGTGTTGCCTCCCGTTTGCCCCGGCACGTGGGGGGGGGAAATGTATTCTGTGCGCCCGCGCGCGGTTGCTTCAGATCAGGCCGTAAATCATACGACACAGAGGGGCAGGAGGGAAGGGGGGATGAAGCGCTCCCGCCGAACCACACGTGCGCGATTTCAGCAAATCGACGCTGCGAAGCGGGTTCTCGTCAAAACCTATCTGCCTGCGTCAGTGCGCGCTGGAGGATTGGTGTGGAATTTTCGGTGCATACAGGAGGGCGCGGAGGCTTTGTGTGCCAACCCGGAAAAACCCGGGAAAACTCGAGAAAACGTGGGAAGAAAAAATATGAAGTATCGATTTAATGATGATATATAATCAACTGATTAAAATATCGTTGTGGAAATTTTATATGTGCAATTTTTCTTTCCGGTGCGCGTCCGGGGGCAGGCTTTTCTCAGGCCGGCATCACCTTGGGATGCTCCAGCATCTCTTTGAGCGTGGCGAGGAATTCGGCCGCGGGCGCTCCGTCGACGAGCCTGTGGTCGGCGTTGATGCCGACGTAGGCCGTGGTGCGGGCCACCACCTCGCCGCCCCGCACGACGGCGCGCTCGCGCGCCGCACCCACCGAGAGGATGGCCGATTCGGGATGGTTGATGATGGCGCTGAAGTGGTCGACGCCGTAGGCGCCCAGGTTCGAGACGGTGAAGGTGCCGCCCTCGAGCGCGTCGAGCCCCAGTGCGCCCGCGCGGGCAGCTTCTGCAAGTGCCCGCGCCTCGCGCGAGACGGCGTCGATGGACTTTTGGTCGGCTCCCCGTATGACGGGCACCATCAGCCCCTGCTCGACGGCGACGGCCACGCCGAGGTTCACGTCGCCCATCTGCTCAAGGGCATCCCCGTTCAGGCGGACGTTCACCGCCGGGCAGCGGCGCACGGCGCGCGCTGTGTAGAAGAGGATGAGATCGTTGATGGACACCCGGACGCCCAAGTCGTTTTCCCACGCCTGCCGACTGGCCTCGCGCACGGCGAGGAGGTTGGTGAGGTCCACCTCGGCCTGCATGGTGATGCGCGGCACCTGCGACCAGCTGGCGAGCATGCGCTCGGCGATGACCTTTCGCATGCCCGCAAGGGGTGTCGAGACGGCCACGGCGGCGGGGCCGCTGGCGGCAGCCGGCGCGGCAGGTGCGCCCGATGCCGCTGCCGCGCGCACGTCTGCCTGCACGATTCTGCCGCCGGGACCCGAACCCCGCAGGGTGCGGAAATCGATGCCGAGTTCGCGGGCCACGCGCCTGGCCGCCGGACTCGCAAAAACGCGGCCCGCCGGGGGGGTCTGCACGGGTGCGGGGGCTGCCTGGGCAGGCGCCGGGGGCGCTTGCGGGGGAGCGGCGGGCGGAGTCGCCGTGGTTTGCGCCGCGGCGGGTTCCGGTTCGGCGACGGGTGCGCCGCCGAAACCGCTCACGTCCTCTCCCTCTTCGCCGATGACGGCGATGTCCACGCCGCAGGAGACGACGTCGCCCTCTCCCGCCAGTGTCTTGAGGAGCAGGCCGCCGTCGGGGGATTCAACCTCGTATTCGACCTTGTCGGTCTGGATGTCGAGTATGATTTCGCCTTTTTCGACCGCCTCGCCCTCGGCCTTGCGCCACTTGAGTATGGTGCCTTCTTCCATGGTGAGGCCGAGCTTGGGCATCGGGAGGGGGGTGGCCATGAATCTTGCTCCTCATGCTTGGACGCATTACAGGATTATGCCGTCTCCAGCATAGCACGTGCGCCTGCGATCACGTCATCCTTATCGGGAATGACGTAGGATTCGAGTTTGGGCGAAAAGGGCACCGGCGTCTCCTTGGCGCAAACGCGCTCGATGGGTGCGTCGAGGTAATCGAAAGCCTCCTTGGCGGCAAGGGCGGCGACCTCGGCCCCCCAGCCGCAACGCTGCACCGCCTCGTGCGTGATGAGGAGTCGGCCCGTCTTGCGGACCGAGGCGAGAATCGTCTCCGTATCGAGGGGAAACAGTGTTCTGGGGTCGACGACCTCGCAGCCGATGCCCTCGTTTTCGAGTTCTTCCGCCGCGGCGAGAGACTTGCCGACCATCGAGGAAGTGGCGACGATGGTGAGGTCGCTCCCGGCTCGTTTGACCTCGGCGACGCCGATAGGAATGACTTCCTCCTCTTCGGGAACGGGGCCTTTCTCCAGGTAGAGGAGCTTGTGCTCGATGAAGAATATCGGGTCGGCATCCCGTATGGCGGCCTTGAGCAGACCCTTGGCGTCGCGCGCACTGGAGGGCATGACTACCTTGAGCCCCGGCACGTGGACGAACCACGCCTCCAAACTCTGGGCGTGCTGGGCGGCGGAACTGCGCCCCGCCCCGCCTTGGGTTCGGATGACGAGGGAGGTGTTCGCCTTGCCGCCGAACATGTAGCGTACCTTGGCGACCTGGTTGACGATTTGATCCATGGCGACGGCGGAGAAGTCGACATACATCAACTCCGCCACGGGCCGCATGCCGACGAGGGCCGCCCCCAAGGCCGCGCCGATGATGCCCTGCTCGGAGATGGGTGTGTTGCGCACCCGCTGCGCGCCGTGCTTCTCCCAAAGCCCCACGGTCGTCTTGTAGGAGCCGCCGAACTCGGCGATATCCTCGCCGAGGAGGAAAACCGAGTCGTCTCTTGCCATCTCCTCGTCCATGGCCTCGATGATGGCATCGCGGTAGAGAATCTCGCGCATTCTGGCTTTCCTATGCGGATGCGTAGACGTCCGTCATCGCGTCGTCGAGTTCGGGTTCAGGGCTTTGCCGGGCGAATGCAATGGCTTTCTCCATCTCCTCGTCCACACGCGCGTGGAGGGCGGCTGCTTCGTCATGGCTCAACCACTTGTTTTTATGGAGCGTTTCACTGAAGGTGATGAGCGGGTCGCGCTTGAGCCACTTGCGCACCTCCTTGTCGTGCCCGTAGGCGGTGCCCGGGTCGCCTACGTAATGACCCAGAAAGCGCATCGTTTTCGCCTCGATGAGAGTGGGCCCCCGTCCTCTGCGGGCGCGTGCAACAGCCTCGCCCGCTGCCTCGTATGTTGCCTGGGGGTCCATGCCGTCGACGACGATACCGGGCATTCCGTAGGCCTTCGCTCGATCCGCGATGTCCTGAACGGCCTGGTGCGTGGCACGCGGCGTACTTTCGGCAAATCCGTTGTTCTCGCAAACGAATACGACTGGTAATTTCCAGACCGAGGCGATGTTGATGCCTTCATGAAAGGCGCCCTCGTTGCTCGCCCCGTCACCGAAGAAACTCACGACGACATGTTTTTCGCCCTGGAGTTGCAGGCCGAGGGCGGCACCGGCTGCGATGGGGATTCCTCCGCCCACGATGCCGTTTGCACCCAGAGCACCCAAGTCCTGATCGGCAATGTGCATCGAGCCCCCTTTTCCCTTGCAGTAGCCGGTTGCCCGGGCGTACAACTCGGCGAACATGCCCTCGTACCCGAGTCCTTTGGCGATCATGTGGCCGTGGCCGCGGTGGGTGGAGGTAATCTGGTCTCTGGGGGTCAAATGGGCACAAACCCCGGCTGCAACGGCTTCCTGGCCGATGTAGGCGTGAAGAAACCCCGGCAACTCACCCGCCTGGAATAGTTCTATAGCGCGCTGTTCGAACCTTCGGATGCGCACCATCGTTTCATAAATCCACAGGGCCTTTGCTTTGGTCAGTCGGGTCATCGAGAAGCCTTTTCATGCGTGTTTGTCGTTAGGGGAGAGCCGATGATTACCCCCATCAGCAGGCGGTGGCCCCGGGGAGAAGTCGAGCTGCTCACATTTTCCTCACGGGGACGCCGTGCAGTACTCTTGGGTCGCATTGCCGATTTCGTGCCCTTGTTTTCCGCCAGGTTCGGCAAAATCTAGCATGCGGCGTATCCCGGAGCAAGAAAGAGCGTATCCCGAAACGGCGAGTGGGAACACTTGCATTTTGCCGGGACGGCGATTAGAGTATAGGAGATTTTCGTGGTTGCGTAGGTGGGTCAATTCATGACCCACTTTTTTATTCACGCCCGCAGCGAACGAGAGGTTGTAGTGATAGTTGAAGTCGACGGCGAAGCATGGGCACTCACCCATGAAGTGGTTTCGGGTCTTGGTCTCGAATTGCTGGATATCGAGCTGAGCGGAAAGCGAAACCAACGGGTGGTTCGGGTATATATCGAAAAATCGGGAGGCGTTTTTATTTCCGATTGCGTTGTGGTCAGCCGCGCACTCGGAGAGCGTTTTGACAAGGAAAACCTCTTCGAGGGCTCGTATCGCCTCGAAGTGTCGAGCCCCGGCGTCGAGAGGCCTTTGCGGAGAATCCGGGACTTTGAGCGCCACGTCGGACGCAGGGTGCGAATGCGCCTGAAAGGCAAGCAGAAAGAGCAGAGAAAAATTCTCGGGAAGATAGTGGGTGTGGAGGCTGGAGAAGGCATAGTCCATGTACTCTTGATGAACGGGTTGAAGGCCTCGTTCTCGCTGAGCGATATCGCGAAGGCTAACCTGGACGTGGATTGGGATGCGGAATTTCAGGCGCCCGGGAATGCGGAGTAGAATCGACTCAATCCGCTATGGAGGGGTGATTTTGTGAGTCAAGAATTGATTGCCGTCTTAACCCAACTGGAACGCGAGCGAGGTGTTGCGAAAGACGTGCTCCTCGATACTTTGAAGGTGGCCATGGCTTCGGCCGCGAAAAAACATTATGGCCTGGGCAAGAACGTGGACGTATCGTTCGATGAGCAGACGGGGGAAATAGGCGTCAAGGCGGCGAAAGAAGTCGTCCGTATCATCCAGAACCCCCAGAGTGAAATACTCCTGGATGAAGCCCGCAAGCAAAACCCCGACATTCAGGTGGGGGATTTTCTTTCAGAGGGAGTCGAAACCGAGGGGCTGGGCAGAATTGCCGCGCAAATTGCCAAACAAGTGATATTGCAGCGCGTCCGGGAGGCGGAGCGTGCGAATATTTATCAGGAGTTCAAGGACCGCGAAGGTGATTTGATTACCGGGTCGGTGTCCCAGGTCGAGCGAGGCAACATTTATGTGGACATTGGACGCACGGAAGCGATTCTCCCTCGCAGAGAGCAGATATTCAGGGAAGTGTACAAGCGCGGAGACCGCATCCGCGCGTATATTATGGAGGTGCGGGAGATAACGAAGGGTCATCAAATCGTTCTCAGCAGAACGCACCCCGGATTGCTGATTCGTCTGTTTGAAATGGAGGTCCCCGAAATCTACGACGGGATAGTGGCTATCAAGGGGTGCGTTCGCGAGCCCAGTGGACGCTCGAAGGTTTCCGTCGTGAGTCATGACCGCGACATCGACCCCGTCGGCGCATGTGTGGGAACCAGGGGCAGCCGTGTGCAGTCGATTGTTCAGGAACTCAGAGGGGAGAAGATTGATATCATCTCCTGGAGCGACGACGTACGCACGTATGCGGCGAATGCACTCAGCCCGGCCAAGATACAGCATATAACCTTGTTTGAAGACGAAGGTCGAATGGAAGTGCTGGTACCTGACGATCAGCTTTCCCTCGCGATCGGTAAAGGTGGTCAGAATGTCCGATTGGCGGCAAAGCTGCTGGGTTGGAAAATCGATCTGAAGGGTGAGGGGGAATATCGACGGATCATCGCCGAGCAAGCATTTTCGAGTGATGAGGGACAGGAAAAGGGCGTCGGCACAGAGGAGCAGGGTGAAGACTTAAGGCCGGCGCCTGCCGATGAGGGTTTCTCCAATGCATTGGTGCAACTGGATCTCGTTGGCGAGAAAATGGCGCGGCTTTTGACGGACAACGGTTTTCCCACGATTGCGTCAATCGGCGCGGCGTCGACGGATGAATTGTGCGAGGTTCCCGGGATAGGCCCCAAACGGGCCGAGTTGTTGATCCAAGCGGCCCAGGCACATCAAGAATCCGCTGATGCGGAACCTCTCGAAACATGCTGAGGGAATGGGTGTTTGCCTGATAGAACGTGTGTCGTTTGCCGGCATAAAGATGATGTGAATCTTTTTTTCAGAATGGTGGTTGGCCCGGAAGGACGGATCGTTTGTGAATTGGGTAGCAAATTGCCGGGGAGAGGGGCGCATTGTTGTTTCAGGATGGCTTGTATCTCACGGCTCGCATCTTCTGGCCGTCTGGGGGCGGCGCTCAGAAGGGGAAATTTGGGAATTGATATCGAGGAGTTGGTTCAAAATGTGAAGACGCTCCTCTTGCAAAATCTGCAAGGTATGCTGGTTGCAGCGAAAAAAAAGGGTGTGCTCACGCTGGGGCGAGAAGCGGTTTTCAGGAAGATGCAACGCACGAATCCCAGAAAACCTTTTGTTTCCAGCGATATATCGACAAAAAGCTTGGCCGACTTGAAGCGTGTGGCAGAAGAATTTTATATTCTGCCTTTTCAGATGAACGAACTTGGGGAACTGCTGAACCGAAGGCCGATTGGTGTGTTGCTTGTCGAGGACTCTCTGATCGAGAAGAGGATTTGCTTGCGCTTGATGCAGGAAAAAGCGATTGCCCATGATTCAGGGGCGTGACTTTGCAAAACTTGCCCCGGCTTGTTTTCGGGTCGCACTTTGAATTCGAATAGTCTGCGGTGGAGGTTTTATGGCGAACGTACGAGTGTACCAACTGGCTAAAAATCTTGGATACGACAGCAGGGCTTTCGTTGAGGAGTTGGCCAGAGAAGGAATCGTAGTCAAAAGCCATATGAGTACCGTGGACGATGAAACAGCGGACTTGGTGATGGCGCTTTTCTCGCAAGAAACATCGCAGGACGAAAAGGCGACTCCTGCAAGCAAACCGAAAAAAAAGGCTTCTGAGAAGACGGAAGTCGCCTCCAAGACGGTCGAGCAGGAAGAAGAAACGGGTGACGTCGACCTGAAGAAAATGGAACCAACGGAAGAGCCTGCGGCTTCCCCAACACCCATTTCCGAGGAAACGGCTACCGGCAGTCCCCCTGTTTCCCAAGCCGACAGCGTCGATGAGAAACAAGCTGCGACCCAAGAGCAAAAAGAGGCTCCAAAAGAAAAGCAGCCGGCCCAGGAAGCAGCGCCCCCTGAGACCAAGCAGGAAAAGTCCGCCCCCGTGCAGCCGGAGCCCAAAAGAGCCCAAGAAACACACGAGGAGAAACCTACTCGTCCACATGGGGGGCGCGTACGCATTGCAGAGACGATAACGGTGAAAGAACTCGCTGAGAAAATTAGCGTCAAGGCGACGGAAGTCATCAAGGAGCTGATGAAAAGAGGCCAGATGACGACGATCAACCAAATGATCGATCACAACACGGCCACGGATATATCCGAAGCCTTCGGCTACGAGGTCGAAATCTCCAAAGACAACATCGAAGACCTGCTGATTCAGGGGGAGGACAGGCAGGAAGACCTCCAGTTGCGTGCTCCGGTCATAACGATTATGGGGCATGTCGATCACGGGAAAACCCGGCTTCTCGACGCCATTCGCAAGGCGAACGTGATGGAAGGAGAAGCTGGCGGAATAACGCAGCATATCGGAGCCTACCGTGTTACGACGGGCAGGGGGACGGCCGTATTCCTGGATACCCCGGGACACGAGGCCTTTACGGCGATGCGGGCGCGCGGCGCACAGGTGACGGATCTGGTGATTATTGTTGTGGCGGCGAATGAGGGAGTGATGCCCCAGACGCGAGAGGCTATCGACCACGCCCAGGCTGCCGGAGTCCCGATTATGGTGGCGATGAACAAGATGGACCTGGCCGATGCGAATCCCGACAGGATTAAGCAGCAACTCTCCACGCTGGGCTTAGTCCCGGAGGATTGGGGTGGTGATACGGTGTATTCCGAAGTTTCTGCAAAAGAAAACGTCGGAATCGACGAACTCCTGGACATCGCCATATTGCAGGCCGAACTGTTGGAATTGAAGGCGAACCCGGATCGGCTCGCAAGCGGCGTCGTCGTTGAAGCGAAGCTCGATCGGGGGCGCGGCCCCGTTGCGACGGTTCTGGTCCAACGCGGCACCTTGCATGTGAGCGACAACTTTGTGGCGGGAAAGTGGAACGGTAAGGTACGGGCTCTTCTTGATGATCAAGGCCGCAAGTTGAAGTCCGTCGGACCCTCCACACCAGTAGAAATTTTGGGGTTCGCCGGCGTTCCCGATGCGGGGGACACGTTTACGGTACTCGAAGACGAGAAGATGGCCCGAGAAATCAGCGCAAAACGTCAACAGCGTGAACGTATGGCGGCGCTCATGGCTTCTGCGCGCGTTTCCCTGGAAAGCTTCATGGAAAGCGTGGAGGAAGGCCAGGCGAAAGAGTTGAATTTGGTCCTGAAAGCAGATGTGCAGGGCAGCATAGAGGCGCTGAAAGAATCCCTCGGCAAGCTAGGAAACGATGAGGTCGGCGTCAAGGTTCTGCACGGCGCGGTTGGTGGGATTACGGAGACAGACGTGATGCTCGCGGCGGCCTCGGAAGCCGTTATCGTAGGGTTCAACGTCCGCCCGACTCCCGAGGCTAGAGAGGTTGCGAAGCGTGAAAAAATAGATATTCGGCTTTATTCGGTCATTTATGATGCCATCGACGAAATCAAGTTGGCTCTGGAGGGAATACTCGAACCCGTACAGCGCGAAGTCGTGCGCGGTCATGCAGAAATTCGAGAACTGTTCCATGTTCCCAGGGTGGGGACCATAGCGGGTTGTTATGTCACCGATGGAAACATCACCAGAAACTCGGAGGTGCGCCTCATTCGCGACAACGTAGTCATCTATACGGGCAAGATTTCGTCTTTGAGGCGCTTCAAAGACGACGTAAACGAGGTGCAGTCCGGTTACGAGTGTGGAATCGGGATTCAGAATTACAACGATATCAAGATGGGCGACATCATAGAGCCCTACATCACCGAAGAAGTGTCCAGGACGCTTTAGGCTGTTCGTCGCCGCCTTTTCTTCATAACTGTTAGGTCCATGTCCGTTGTCGGTCTGCTTACAGTCGATCTCCAGATTCCCGAGTGTCGCTCCCTCAAGGCAAAGCGCAAGGTAGTGCAGTCGATAACGAAACGCTTGCGCCAACGATTCAACGTATCCGTGGCGGAAGTCGATTTTCAAGACAAATGGCAAAGATGCCGTATCGGCGTGAGTATGATAAGCAATGATGGTCGATTCGTGGATGCTCAACTGAGGCAGGTGCTGAACTTTATAGAGAACACGGGCCTCATCGTGTTACTGGATTTCGATATCGAGATTCTTTGATTCTCCAAAAGGGCTGGGAAAATGGGCTATTCCCGCATGTTGCGTGTGGCGGAACTCATACATTCGGAGTTGGCCACCCTGGTGATGAGAGACGTGAAAGACCCGCGGGTGCGCCACGTCGTCATCACGCGCGTGGAAGTGGCTCCCGATCTGAGGTCCGCGAAAGTCTATTTCAGTCGTTACGGGGAAAACCAGGGAAGTGCCGAAGAGATGGAAGAAGGCTTGCGAGGCATGGAGCGAGCCAGTGGGTTTTTGCAAAAAAAACTTGCCGAGCGATTGGACTTGAAAAGCACGCCCAGGTTGAAGTTTCTCTTCGACCAGGGTTTAGCGCACAGTGCCGAGGTGGAACGCTTGCTGTCCGGCGTGAAGGAACAGTTTTGAGAAAGGACGCGATGGTGGAACTCTCCGGCGTTTTGAATCTCAACAAAAGGCATGGTCCTACCTCACACGACATGGTCGACGAGGTACGAAAGCTGCTTCCCCGGAAAACGAAAGTGGGGCATGCCGGGACACTCGACCCCATGGCAGAGGGGGTTTTGCCGATATGCATCGGCAATTCGACGAAATTGTTCTCCTACTTTCTGGAATGCCGAAAGACGTACCGCGCCGTCATGCTGTTCGGTAGGGTGACGGATACGCAGGACATTACCGGAAAATTGTTGGCCGAAGCCGAGCCCGGCCCCATCACCCTTGCCCACGCCCAGGACCTTCTGAACGATTTGCTGGGCAAAACGACGCAAGTACCGCCGATGTATTCCGCCTTGAAGGTCGATGGGAAGCGTCTGCACGAATTGGCGCGCTCGGGTGTGGAAATCGAGAGAGAAAGGCGCCCGATAGAGGTATTTGAGATAAAGGCGCTCCGGATGGATGGGGCGCAACTTACCTTTGAGGTCACGTGTTCCCGGGGGACGTATATCCGTTCCATTTGTCATGACATTGGGGCGAAGCATGGTTCCGGTGGATGTCTGCAAGCCCTTACGCGCACCGCTCTGGGGCCGTTCGACCTGGCGGATTCCGTTTTGCTCGAAGACGTACAGGGTCGTGCGGCGGAAAAACGCCTCGGAGAAATTCTGGTCAGTCCAGCCGAAGCCCTGACGCATCTGCCTGCTATCTACGTGCGTCCGAGAGCCGAGGTACGGGTTTTGAATGGTGCGACGATCAGATTGGAAGACGTTCAGGAAACTGTCGATTTGCCGAGAGATACCCGCGTTCGTATGCTGAGTGAGCCGGGAGAGTTGTTGGCTGTCGGAAAGATGGTTCACGAAAGCGGGCGAAAACGACGCCAGGGGTTTTTGGTGCCTGAAAAGGTATTCGCTACCTAGGCTTGCGGGGGGCGTGGTTCGTATTTACATTGACGGAGAAGTCCTATAGAATCCGCCCGATTTTGAAGGGGTTGTATGCAACCTGAGCCTTGGGAGTGCCCCGGGCGATACACGAAGAAGCGGAGGAAGTGAAAGAAATGCCCCTAGCAAAGGAGCGAAAATCGGAAGTTATCGAGAAATTTCGCACCCACGAGACCGACACCGGTTCGCCGGAGGTACAGGTAGCCATTCTCACCGAGCGTATTCTCTACCTCACGGATCACTTCAAGACCCACAAGAAAGATCACCATTCCCGAAGAGGGCTATTGAAACTCGTGGGTCAGCGGCGGCGCCTCCTCGATTATCTGAGAGAGAAGGACATCAACCGCTACCGTACGGTCATCCAGGATCTCGGCCTGCGCCGCTAGATGTTGCCCCGCCTCAGAGGGAAGTAAGCGAATGCCACCATATCGTAAAGAAACGTCCGTAAACGGTTATACACTCGCCTTTGAAACAGGAGAGATCGCCAGACAAGCAGGCGGTGCCGTAATGATGCATTACGGGGAAACCAGCGTGCTGTGTACGGCTTGCGCCTCGTTTTCCCCGCGTGAGGGAGTGGATTTCTTCCCGTTGACCGTAGATTATCGAGAGTTTTTCTACGCAGCAGGAATCATACCCGGCAATTTTTTCCGTCGCGAAGCAAAGCCCGGTGAGAGAGAAACGCTGACCTGCCGTTTGATAGACAGGCCAATTCGGCCCCTTTTCCCCAAGGAATTTCGTTGTGAGACGATGATTCAGGTGATGGTCATGTCTTACGACAAGTTGAACGATGCCGACATTTTGGCAATCAATGGCACCTCCGCCGCTCTCCACGTTTCGGACATTCCCTTTGCAGGTCCCATCGGTGCCGTTCGTGTGGGAAGGATTGACGGCGAAGTTATCGTCAACCCGACAGTGGAGCAGCAAGTCGAGAGTGACGTGAATTGCGTGATGGCAGGCACGTCGGACGCAATGGTCATGGTGGAGGCCGGTAGCTTCGAGGTCTCCGAAGACGTGTACATGGAAGTGTTCGAAAAAGGCCACGCCGTGATCAAAGAGTTGTGCGTCTTGCAGGAGGAACTCAGGGCAGAGTGCGGAAAGACGAAGCGCGCCATCGAGAGCCAGGAGGAGAATGCGGATCTGACGGGCAAGGTTCGCGAGATCGCCGTTCCGAAATTGAAAGCGGCCGCCGAAATCCACGACAAGGCGGGGCAGTATGCCGCAATCGACGAGGCGAAGGCAGCCGTTCTCGATTCGCTTTGCACGCATGAGGAGGGCGCGCCCGAGAGGGGGGCCGTCTCCGAGTATTTTTCCAAGATTGAGAAAGAAGTTTTCCGCGGCTTGATTTTGGACGAGGGCAAGCGCGCGGATGGCAGGTCGCTTCGTGAGGTCAGGCCCATCAGTATCCGGCTGTCGCCTCTCGCCAGGCCGCATGGCAGCGCATTGTTCACGCGAGGCGAAACCCAGGCGTTGGTGACGGCAACGCTCGGCACTGCTTCCGACACCCAGTTGATAGACACGCTGGACGGCAAAAGCGACAGAACTTTCATGCTGCACTACAATTTTCCCGGGTTCAGCGTTGGTGAAGCAAAACCGAATCGCGGTCCCGGGCGCCGTGAAATCGGGCACGGCGCGCTTGCCTCTCGCGCCGTACAGGCAGTGCTGCCTGAACAGGAGGATTTCCCTTATACGATCCGCGTCGTTTCCGACATCACGGAAAGCAACGGCAGCTCATCCATGGCGAGCATCTGTGGCGCCAGCCTGGCCCTGATGGGTGCAGGCGTGCCGATAACGTCTCCGGTGGCCGGTATTGCCATGGGGCTGATAAGCGAAGAATCCACGGGGAGAACGGCCATACTCACCGATATCCTCGGGCTGGAAGATCACTTGGGGGATATGGACTTCAAGGTCGGTGGGACACGCCATGGAATCACCGCCCTTCAGATGGACATCAAGATTAAGGGACTGCAATTCAGCCTCGTAAAGGATGCCCTGGCCCAGGCGAAAGAGGCGAGGATGCATGTGCTTGAGCAGATGAACAAGGTCATATCCGAGCCCCGTGAAGAGATATCTCCTTACGCGCCGAGGATTATGGCGATGCAGATTTCCAAAGATCGCGTAAGGGACGTAATTGGCCCAGGCGGAAAGGTGATTCGCGGCATCGTCGAGGAAACGGGGGCGAACGTAGACATCGAGGATGATGGAACGATCTTCATTTCCTCTACCGATGAGGCCGCGGCTCTCAGGGCTAAAGAAATTATTCGCGAACTCACGCAAGAACCCGAAAAAGGCATGGTTTATTATGGCACGGTGCGAAAGATCATGGATTTCGGAGCATTTGTCGAGATATTCCCGGGCACGGATGGCCTCTGCCACATCAGCATGATTGCGAACAAAAGAATCGGTGCTGTGAGTGATGTCTTGAAGGAAGGGCAGAAAATCTTGGTGAAATGCGTGGAAGTGGAAGGAAACGGCAGAATCCGTCTTTCGATGAAAGACGTGAATGAGGAAGAATTGCCTGAGGAATGGAAACAATTCTATGCCCCTGTGGTTTGATGCAATACATGCCTTCCCGTGTTCACCGGTCTCCCAGGAGGCCGGTTTTTTCTTCCCTTGACGGGTTTCAGGCGAAATATTTCCCGCTTGCAACTGATCGAGTAACGACTCGAACAAATACAGAGGATGGGACATGAACAAAAAACCATTGGGCGTGGGCGTAGTCGGTTCCGGCAGAATCGGAACCTTGCGGGCCAATTTGGTATCTCGCCACCCGTCTCTTGAGTTTCTGGCCGTATCGGACATCGACGCGGAGCGAGCCAAAGAGCTGGGTAACAGCGTGGGGGCACAACTCGCCAGCGGTAAAAATGAAGAGATCATAGAGCATCCCGACGTAACGACTGTCATCGTCTCCACGCCCGAGCACGATCATGCGGATTCCATCGTGCATGCCCTGGAGTTGGGCAAGCCCGTTCTGGTCGAAAAGCCGATTTCCCTCACCCTGGAGGATGCCGATCGTATACTTTCGGTTGCCGAGAGGACGGGCACTGAACTCCGGGTGGGGTACGCCCAACGCTTCAAACGTCGCTATCAAGTGGCGAAAGAGCAAATCATTCAGGGCAGGTTGGGGGAAATTCTGGCGGGCACCGCCCGGACCTGCAACACCCGCGCCCAGGGTCTCCAGATTTTGAAGCGCTCTCCTCATGCCACGCCCGTGCTCGACGTGCTCACCTATTGGGTAGACATGACATGTTGGTTCATGCAGGGACATCGCCCGGTGGAAGTAGTTGCCCGGGGAAACGGTAAAATCTACAAAGAACACGGGTATTCAGCGAACGACGTCACTTGGTCTATCGTTACTTTCGACAATGGCGCCGTAATGAATCTGGGTGTTTTTTATGCCCTTCCAGCAAAATATCCGGCACTGGGCCAAAGCGTACGGATGGAGATTTATGGTACGGACGGCGTTTTGATGCTCGACGAAGATCACAAGGACGAGATGCTGTATACCGACAAGGGCATTCCCCACACTTATATACCGGATCACCAGGTCAACACGGCATTTTTGAGCAGTACAACCCCGGGGGACTGGGCTGCGGGTGATTATTGGGGGCCTTTGGGCGATGAGACGAGAAGTTGGCTGGATCACGTCATCAACGGCAGGCCGACGACCCACGCCACTGCGGAGGACGCACGACAAACCCTGGAGGTGACGATAGCGATGGAATTGTCTGCCCAGACGGGCGAGGTCGTGCAGCTACCGCTGGGTGAGGGTCATTAGGACTCGTTGTCGGGCAGTGATGTGTGGCCCACGGCGTAGCGCGTAACGCCTCGCGAAGTCTGCCCGGTTTTTCGGCATTTTCGGTGGTAGCGCCTGGAAGAAACGAATCCTTATGAGGCATATCGCACGGCCCGGCGACCCCTTGGTGTTCGAGGTGGTTGCCGGGCCGTATTGCTATTGTATGCCGGCGGGGATTGTGTGCCCTTTTTCCTTCCAGTATCGCGCGGCTCCGGGATGGATTTTGAGGCCGATGGCGGCCATTTGTTCAAGAGCGGGGGCTACTTTGAATCCCGACACCCAGCCGCGGTGGACTTTTGGCAAGAAATCACGCCCGAGTCGTGAGAAATTGATGCGCGTCACCTCATACACTACGGAAGGGGAGACGTGCGCGCCAGTGACTGTCCAGGCGGTGTAGCCGACCGTGGAAACATCCTCGGTAACCCCTTTGTACGAGCCGGCGGGAATGTTGACGTTGAAATACGCGGGGCTGTCCTTCAGAAACTTTTCGAGAGTCGCGCCCGTGATAGGCAAAAGCCGGATGGGTGCTGCGGCCGCGGCTTTGACGAACGCCGGCCCGGGCACGGGCAGGGGGATGGAGAATGCCTGAATACGGTTGTCCTTCATTGCATCGGCCAACGCGCTGAAGGGCATGTATTCCCGCCTTACCCGAAGACCCGCGTGCTTGATTAGCCGGGTGGTCATAAAATGAGCGTTCCCTCCCTTGCGGCCGGAGCTGATGGCTTTTCCGTTCAGGTCTTCCAGAGACTTGATGTCGTAGCTGCGGAAAGTGGCCATTTGAAACATGGAGACCGTGGCGGGACCCATACCCCGCAGGTTTTGATGTTTTTTCTTGTAGGGTTTCTTCCCGCTCAGGGCGCGGAGAACGAGCCCGGCGACCCCGAGCCCGAACTCCGCTTTTTTCGCCTCGATGAGGCGGAGGTCCTCCACCGCGCCGCGCGTGCTTTTGTTGGACATCTGCACGGATTGTGAATTCTTCGACACCAAAGCGGCCAAGCCGCCATACATGACGTAGATACTCGTGCCGGGGCCGGAACCCACGACGGATACGTGCGTGGGTGCGGCGGAAGTAGGCGAACTCGCGAAAAATGGCAATAAAATCAACATAATGGCCGTGATGGACACAATCCGTGTGTTTCGCATATTCACTCCTGAGCAAAGACGGATAGACAATGTTCGCCTGGGATGGTGAACCTGTCGCGAACGAAAACCGGAACCGCTGTGTTTGCGGTTTTTTTATTTTGTCGAGGCGCTTTCTTTGAGTGCGGAGTAATCCTTCGTATAGTCGGGAGCGGGCGTTGCTCCCTGGCCTTGAATAATGTGGATTTTGCCTTCGGTGCGGTCGGCGTTTCGAAACCCGCGTTGCACGCCGGGAGGGACCCAGCAAGCGTCCCAGGGTTCGAGAACGGCTTGCTGGATTGCTCCGCGCTCATCCGCCCAATAGACGACCCATCTGCCCTCGAGGGGAAGAAAAAGTTCCTCGCAAGGGTGGTCGTGAAGGGGCGCGCCGCGCCCGTTGCCGCATTCCACCATGGCGTACCCGATTTCTCCCTCGGCGAGGGAGGGAGGCGGGCCTTCATCCGTGTCGCCTGACACACCCCCAATGTAGCGTCTCAGAGAACGGGTTCCTTCGGGCAGCCGCGCCTCGTGATACACGTTCCAGTTGCGCGGGCACTCCTCGAAGCGAACCACCTGCGTTGCCGGATCGTACGCCGGTTTCTCGACGTAAGCCTCGGTGCGAACGCCCTCTGGCAAGTCCTCGCGCAGCGATTCATGGTAGCGGGGATACTGGTAGTTGCCCTGGCCGTGGATGAAATGGAGGAAGCCGTCTTCTTCGCCGACGTTCTTGAAGCCGCGCATGACGCCAGAGGGGACGCGAACGAGGTCGTACTTGCCTAGGCGCACATTCTTAATGTCTTTGGTTTCAATGTCTTCCCAGAATATCTCGAATTCGCCTTCCCAGACCATGAAAATTTCTTCATCGGGATGATCGTGGAGCGGTGCGCCATTTTGAGGTGGTGTCATGGCGATGCCGCAGGAGAAGTCCCAGCCCGGAAGGGGGGCGCGCAGGTCCTGGCCGGCGATGCCGCCGATGTAGCGATATATCGCCCGGTGGTTCCCCTCTACGTGCGACTCATGGTATTCACCCCAGTCGGGAATCAATTCGCCGAAACGAATGATCGTGACCGGCGCCACCGTCGTCCTGGGTGTGGCCGCTTGCCGCATCGAACTCGAGGAAACGTTCATTTCCGGTCCTCCCTCAAATGAAAATCGCCCTCTCTTCTGTACCCCTCCTGCCGCAATACGGCGAATGATGTACCTATGCTACCATCACCGAGCATCTGTTTCTATACCGGATTTGCGTGAGGATGGGTGAGGGATGATCGCCAGACCCACAGAACGCCGCAGAAGGCGGGCTCAGGCACATCAAGCCTTTGCTGAGGGTGGCCCGGGGGAAGGTGGTTTTCCGCTCGGGACTGTGCAGCCGAGCACCCCGTACTCCTCTTTTTTCAAAAGTTTATCCACGCCGCCTCTAAAATATAATTTGACGGCAAGAATCGGATAGAACGCTCCCGTCTGTGCGGCTAGATTGGGGATGAACCAGTGGCCCCAAACCTTTTGAGGGAGGCGGGAAGATGAGCACGAACGCGCAGTGGAAAGCGATTCTGGAGCGAGACGCGAGAGCGGACGGGCGTTTCGTCTATGCCGTACGCACTACGGGGGTCTATTGTCGTCCCTCGTGTGCGAGCCGCAAGCCCAAGCGGGAGAACGTCCTTATCTTCGCGGTGCCCGAGTCAGCCGAGGGCAGGGGGTTTCGGCCCTGTTTGCGGTGTGCTCCCCGCGATGCCGCCTACGATCCCCGTCTCGACAAGGTGCGAGAGGCACTCGCCTATCTCGAAAGACACGCGGACGAAAGCCCGACTCTCAAGCAGTTGGCGCGCGGCGTCGGTGCGGGTGCCCACCACCTGCAGCGCACCTTCAAGCGGGTTGTAGGGGTGAGCCCGCGCCAGTACATGGAATCTCTCAAGGTTCATAAATACAAACACTTGCTGAAGAACGGGCGCCACATCGCGGATGCCTGCTACGAGGCCGGCTACGGTTCGAGCAGCAGGGTGTACGAGCGGGCCGCACACTATCTGGGCATGACGCCCGCCACCTACCGCAAGGGTGGGGCGGGCGTTTCGATTCTCTACGGAATCACCTCGTGTCGGCTGGGTCGGTTGCTGGTCGCGGTGACGGAGAAGGGCGTGTGCCGCGTGGCCATCGGGAACACAAACGCCGAACTCGCCCGCGATCTTGAAAACGAATTTCCTTTTGCAAATCTTACACATAACAGTAGTGAGTTGAAGGAATATCTACGCATCGTCGCAGCACTTGCCGAGGGCGAGCAGCCTGCTGAGGCCTTGCCGCTCGACGTACGCGCGAGTGCCTTTCGGTGCCGGGTATGGGAGCGGTTGAGAGCTATTTCTCCCGGCACTACAACGACTTACAGCCGAATTGCCGAGGAGTTGGGTCTCGAAAACGGAGCGCGCGCGGTGGGGGGTGCCTGCGCGGCCAATCCGGTAGCCCTGCTGGTGCCCTGTCACAGGGTTGTTCGTGAGGACGGCGGCCTGGCAGGCTATCGCTGGGGGGTGGAGCGCAAGCGAGAGCTGTTAGAGATTGAGAAAAAACATCATCAGAATCAATAATTTGCATGCGTTCCCTCATCCAACGCCTGCAATGATGTGAGCACTTGCACGCCCCTAGATGTTTTCCCAGGTTTTCCCGCGTTTTCTCGGGTTTTACCGGGTTTTCCCGGGTTTCCGCTCGCCCTGCGGACCTCTCGCCCCGGCCAGGTGGAAGAGTGCAGGCGTTTTCGCTATGTGTCTTGCGTCATTCTGCCTGAACCGATTCCCGCATCCGGGAGAGAGGGAGACTCGGCTTTTTAGTTCTCCACGCGCGCAACAGTGTTACCGTATCCTGCCTTGGCCGTCACCTCGCCGTCTTCCATCACCACGGCTCCGCGCACTATCGTCATCACGGGCGCACCCTTGAGCTTCCAGCCGTTGAAGGGTGTCCACTTGCACTTGGAGACGACGTCCTCATCGCGCAGCGTCTCCTCCCTGTCCATGTCGACGAGGATGAAGTCCGCATCCGCCCCCGCCTGGATGCACCCTTTGCGCGGGTAGATGCGAAAGACGCGCGCGGGCTGCTCGCAGCACACGCGCACCATCTGGTTGAGCGTGAGCACGCCCTCGTTCACGGCGTTGAGCATGAGGCGCACCGTCGTCTCCACGCCAGGGATGCCGAAAGGCGCCTCGTGGATGTTTTCGATGCCGTCTTCCTTGCGCTTGCGCGGGAACGGGCAGTGGTCCGTGCCGATGGTGTCCACCATGTCGCGCCCCAAGGCGACGCGCATGCCATCGCGCGTCTCGGGGGAGCGAATGACGGGCGTGAACTTCACGAACGGCCCCAGCTCCTCTAAGTGCGAATGATCGAGGTAGAAGTACTGCGGGCAGCTTTCGGCAAAAATGCGCGCCCCCCGCCCCCGCGCCGCCTGGATGGCCTCGAGCAGGGCGGGCTGGCTCACGTGTGCCACCAGAACGGTGCAGCCCGTGAGCTCGGCGAGGGCCACGGCGTCGAGCGTCGCCACGTACTCGCTCTCGGGGTTGCGCCACTCGCTGATGCACATGTAGTCCGTCCGCCCCTTGATGCGCTCTTGCGATTTCTTGAGAATCGAGTCGCTCTCGCAGTGGAGCATCACCGTCGCACCGAATGACTTCGCCTCTTGCATGATGTTGAGCAAAACGCCCTCGGAGAGGTCGGGCACGCCGTGCAGCTCGCACATGAAACCCTTGA
The DNA here is from genome assembly GCA_965221655.1 of bacterium. Taxonomy (GTDB): domain Bacteria; phylum UBA8248; class UBA8248; order UBA8248; family UBA8248; genus Bin107. Next base: position 672,691 of record OZ244906.1, read on the forward strand.
AGCCCAGCGCACCGCCCTCCCACATGGGCCGCAGGTGCTCGAGGTTGTCCACGTCGAGGCCGCCGAGTTGCCCGAAGTCCACCACCGCGCGCGAATCGACGTAGGCCGTCTTCTCCTCGAGAATCGCCCGCGTGTAGACGAGCGGGTCGCTCCTGTGGTGGTCGATCACGGTGGTGATGCCGCCGCGCGCCGCCGCCTCGGTTCCCGTCGTCCAGTCCTCCCTGTCGGTAAAGCCCGGGTCCATCATGTGTACGTGCTCATCCACCATGCCCGGCAGAAGGCAGCGCCCCTCTGCGTCTATCTCGCGCTGTGCGCCCGCCTCCGCTTTTTGCGTGATGGCGGAGATGCGGCCTTCCTCCACGTAGACGCAGCCCTCGTAGGTGCCGACGGGCGTCACGATGTTGGCGTTCTTGATCAAAAGTTCGGCAACCATCCGCATGCTCCTTCATGGTTTGTCATGCATAAAGCCTATTGCGCATAAAGCCTATCGCGGCCCGATGCGGGTGCCGCGCATTATGGCGCATTCGCGCGGCGCGCGACAATCGCAGGGGAGGGGAGAGGCGCCGCTGCGATGCGCATTCTCCGTGCCCGCACCACCCAAGCAGGGAGAGGAGCAGGCGAGATTCATGCGTTCATTCCCCCTTGCGCTGGTCGGGCACGAGAGGCAGGCCGTTGGCGCGTTTGTGCTCGAACTCGGCAAGAGCCTTTTCTATTGCCAGAAAGCGCTTCGCCGTAGAGGGGTGCGTGGAACCCCGGAGGTGTATGGCCGCCGGATGTGCCACGCCGAGACGCCGCCAGAACGAAACCGCGTTCTTGAGATCGTATCCGGCACGCCCGGCGTAATAAAGGCCGACGTAGTCCGCTTCCGCTTCAAATTCCTGGGAAAATGCCAGGCTGCCCGCCTCGGCTCCGGTTTTCGCCATGTCCACGCCGGAATAAGCTGTGACGATGCCTCCTATGAAGGCGCCGATGAGCGTGTTGACTACTTTCGATTCGATGTGGCCGCGTGTGTTGTGCGCCAACTCATGTCCGATGATGAGTGCGAGTTCTTCGTCGTTCTCGACGAAGCGCAGCATTCCCGTGGTGATGTAGATTTTCGCGCCGTCCGCATAAGCGTTGACGGCGTTTTTCTCGATGAGGAACACCGGGTAATCACAAGCGGTAGCGGGTTTGACGGCAATGGCGCGCCGTTCCCCCTGGCGTTGTATGGTCAGCGTCAGGTCCCTGTTTTTGTTGTTGCGAAGCATTTCTTGAAGTGCATCGAATCCCCACTTGCCCGCCTGGAGGTTTTTGCCGTTCATGGCCAGAATCTTGTCGCCCGCGCGGAGTCCTGCGATATCGGCGGGTGAATCTGCAACGACGTGGGTGATCGTGAGGTGGTTGTGCACCCCGAACCTGGTATGGGCGATTTCCCTCCATGGCGCACCGAAATGTTCTAATGTAAAGGCCCTCATGCCCAGTTGTGGTTTCACCTGCTCGCCGCAGAGAGCGGTGTTGGCGGCCATGATGCGGGTAGCCACGTCATAAACCCGGTTTTGGCGGCGAAACGCTATTTCGAGCGCGGCGATGCGCTGCTTGCGTGCTTCGGCTTCGGCGAGTTGGGCGTCGATGGCGGGGAAGTTGCTCCGTGGAGCACATCCGGCAAGCATCATCGTACATATGATCGCAGACGCCGCAAAAAAGCATCGTCTCATGGGTATTTTCCTTCTGCATGGGGGATGTATGGAATGGGAATGTATGGTTTTTCGGATTTCGGAAAATGTATGGGATGCGAGATATGCCGTCAAGTTTTTTGGGGGAGGCCCCGCTTCCCCGCAGTGTCCAACTACTCCCCCGCCTCCTTTCTCTTGCGAATGACGCCTGAGAGGCGGTACCACGCCGCGCGGCCCGGGTCGATGCGCGCACCGCGCGCGATGAGGCGCGAGGCGAAGTCGGACTCCTTGTGCAGGAAGACGAGAAGGGAGGCGAGGTTCAGCACGACGCCGGCGTCTTCGGGCGTTTTGCGCTCGGCGTCGCGGAGTACCTCCTCCGCCTCCTCGTAGCGGTATTGGGCGACGAGGTATTTGGCGTACCGGTTGGCGACGCGCGGATTCTCCGGAGCCAGGTCGCGCGCGGTGCGGTAGGCGGCGAGCGTTTCCTCGAAATCACCGCGCTCCTCCGCCATCCGCGCCAGGTCGAGCCACGCCTGCACGTTGTCCGGGTTGATGGCGACCTCGCGGCGCAAGAGGGCGAGAGCGGATTTTTCTTCTCTTTGCTCCATGAGCTTCACGGCGCGCGCGTAGAGGGTGCGCGTCGTCTTTTGGAGAATCGAAAAACCCTCGACCGATTCGATGATGCGCGAGGTTTCCCCGAGCTCCAGGTCGCGCACCTCGGCGCGCGCGCCGCGGCTGAGTTCTTCAGGGCGCGCCTCGCGCACGGCGTGCGCTTTGGTGCGGAGTGCGCGGGCCGCCTTGCGGAAGGGAATTTCCAGAATGGCGATTCTGTCGTACGCCTCGCGCGCCGCCTCGTAGTCGGAAAAGGTGAGCACGCGGAAGTAATGCGCGCCCTGCGTCTTCTCGCCAGGCGCAGGCGTGGGCGCGGAGGCGGATTTTATCTCTTCAGGCGATGCGAACAGCCTCTTCTGGGCGGAGAGGAATAGGGGGCGCACCCGCGCACAGCCCGTGAGCAGAAAAACCGAGGCGAGAACGGCGGCGGCGCTTGCGAGCAGCTTCTCGTTCCCGCGCATTGCGGCTACGCGCCGTTTGCCGGCTTGCCGTGCGCGCGCGCGAAAGCCTCATGAAAAACCTCCATGGGCTGCGCGCCGGTGATTCTGTATTTCCCCGCGAAATCGACCGTGGGCGTGGACTGTATGCCTGCGTTCACCGCGGCGACGTGATCCGCCCGGACGCGGTTTTTCATCTCCGGGTCGGCCATGAGTTCGCGCATGATGGCGGGCTCCGCCCCCAGTTGCTCGGCGGCGGCCACGAGCACCTCCGTGTCGTCGATGTTGCGGCACTGGACGAGGTGCGTCCTCTCGATGGCTTCGAGGTATTCGCCTTCCAGGTCGGGGAGCTGGGCGGCGAAGGCCTTTATCGCCACGGCAGCGGGCGTCGAATGGGGGTAGGGGAAATCACGGCCCGCCATGAGGGCGGGGTTTATTTCCTCGCCGCCGGGGTGGCTTTTCGCCATCGCCCAATGGCCCATGATGGCCTCTTTGCGCTCGGGGCGCGGGTCCGGCTCGGGGGAGAGCAGAAAAGCCCGGTAGTGTATACGCAAGCGTGTGCCTGCGTTTTCGGCCAGGTTGCGCAACCGCCCGGTTGCGATGAGACACCAGGCTCAGTGGACGCAGTAGGTGTAGACGGCTTCTACGACGGCTTCGCTCGCCAACGCGCACTCCTCACTTTCGGCGGACGGTATTACCTGTCTGCTCGGGGGATACTTTCATCCCCGGGCGTTCGGCACAACCCGCCGCGCCCTCGAGAAAGGCTCTCGTGTGCGGCGCGCCCAGGCCGTGTGCGAGGCGCTCCTGAAGAGCGGCGAGGTCTTCGGCCTCATCCACGTCGCGCCACTCGCGCAAGGTTGTGGTCTCGAACCCGAGCGATTGCGCCCGCGTGGTGGTGAGCGCGCACACCTCGCTCGTGCTCCAGGGCAGATCTGTAAACACCTCGGGAGAAAACCGGTTCAGGCCGATGAGGTAGTACCCCCCGTCCGCCGCGGGTCCCAGCACCACGCATGGGGTGCGCGCCGCCTCGAGCTTCTTGAACGCATCGAGCAGAACCTCGCGGGGCAGATCGGGAAAATCCGTGCCGATGAGCACCGCGCGCCCTCCGCTTGCAAGGGCGCGCCCCAGGGCCGCAGCCATGCGCTGGCCGATGTCCCGGCCCGTTTGCGCGCGGTGAAGAAACGCGCCGGGCAGCCAGTCCGCAAGCGGCAGATCCTCTGGAAGTGTGCCCGAGGCAAGTGCCCACTCGCATACGAGGGCCACGCCCGGGCGTGCGTCGCGCACCGCGCGTGCCGTCTCGGCGGCGTCTTGTAAAAAGTGGCGATACAGACGCGCGGCACCCTCCGCCCCGAGCGCGCGGGCGAGGCGCGTCTTCACCCGGCCCGCGATGGGCGGGCGGGCGAAGAGAATGAGAGATTCCGCCGCCATCGTCGTTCCCTGTAGTGCAGGCTGTGGAGGAAACCTTTGCCTCTTGGTAGAATCATACCCCGAGGAACGATTATTTCACTTCACCCGCACGGAGCAAAGAGGACACCCCGGATGGAATTCAGCGAGGAGATTACGATAGCGGCCCCCAGAGAGCAGGTATGGGAGTTCATCTGGCAGGTCGAGGACTTCGCCGCCTGCGTGCCCGGCGTGAAGAAGGTGGAGAAGATAGACGACGTGACCTACGCCGTACTCGTCGAGCAAAAGGTGAGCTTTCTCAAGGCGAGCTTTCAGATACATCTCGACGTCGAGGAGGCGCGCGCGCCCGAGTACATCCTCGCGACGAGCCAGGGGAAGGACTCGAAGCTCGCGGCGGGCCTCAAGCAAAAGACCGAGGTCGTGCTCGACGCCGTTTCCGAGGGCGAGACCCGTATGCGCATCGACGCGAGCGTGGACATGTTCGGCAAACTCGGTTCGCTGGGCTTCAGCGTCATCAAAAACCAGGCGAACAAGATTTTTGCCGAGTTCGCGCGCAACGTGAAGGAAAAGGTCGAATAGCGCGCATGAGCGCGTGCGTCGCGCGTTTGCTTCTCTAAGTCTAGTCGAACACCACCGCCGCCCTGCCCGTCACGCGGTTTTCGATGAGTGCCTGAAAGGCGTCCTCGGTCTGCTCGAGCGAGAAGGTTTCGGTGACGATGGGCTTTATTTTCCCCTGCTGAATCAGGGCGAGCGACTGGCGGAGTTCTTCCATCGAACAATAGCGCGAGCCGTGAATCTCCTGCGCGTTCGAGAGCAGGTGCAGGGGGTCGACGGTGAAGTTGGGCGACTCCCCCCCGTGGGCGGCTGGCGGGCGGTAGCCCACGATCACCAGCTTGCCCGCCCGGCCCAGACCGGCGAGACCCGCCTCGAGCGTCTGGCGCGAGCCCACGTAGTCGATGTAGGCGTCCACCCCGCGCCCCTCGGTGAGGGCGAGCATCTCCTCCACGGTGTCGCTCTTCTCGGGGTTGATGGTGGCGAAGGCGCCGAGTTCGGAGACGGTCTCGAGCTTCTTCTCCGAGACGTCGATTCCGATGACGTGGCCGCCGCACACCTGGGCCATCTGCACCGCGTGAATCGCCACGCCGCCGCCCGCGCCCACGACGGCCACCACGTCGCCCGGCTTTATCTGCGCCTCGGCCACGCAATTGTGGTAGGGCGTGCATATGGCGTCGGCCGCCACGCAGGCGTCGAGCGGGCTCACGCCGTCTGGAATCTTGCACAGGTTCAGGGCGGGTACGCGGGTGTACTCGGCGTATCCCCCGTCCATCACGAGGCCGAAGTAGCCTTTGAAGTTCTCGCACAGCGTCTCCCGCCCGCTGCGGCAAAAGTTGCAGTTGTGGCAGGTGAGGTAGAAGTGGCAGGTGACGAGGTCGCCCGGGGCGACGTTCTCGACGAGGTCGCCCGTCTCGACGACCTCGCCCGCGATTTCGTGCCCCAGAATGCGCGGGTATGCGTCCACGAGACCCGGCGTGTCGCGCATGATGACCAGAGTGAGGCCCACGCCCGTGGCCTTGAGGCGCACGAGCGCGTCGTTGGGGCCGGGGCGGGGCAGGGGCACTTCTTCGAGTTGAAACGAGCCGCCCAGCTCGTGCAGCCGCATTGCCTTCATGGTGGATGCCATCTCCGGGTCTCCTTCGGTTTCATCGCGCGCGGCGAGCCTACCCGCGCAAGTGTTTTGCAGAAGCGTTCGTGGAACTGTAAGGTTTTTTCCGCCTCCTGAAAAGAGTCGCCGCACACGGGGCGTACCCGCCGCGGGGGCGTCTCGCGCACCCGGATTCGTTTCGCGTGCACTCGTGCTAGAATTCATCCATGACCCAAGGAGGAGAGGGCGCCTTGATTCTCAAGCTGTTCTTGCTCTTTACGCTCATCCCCCTGGCGGAGCTGATGATTCTGCTCGACCTGGGCGGGGCCATCGGCGTGATGCCGACGCTGGGAGTCGTCGTCTTGACGGGGGCACTCGGCGCGTGGGCGGCGAGAAGCCAGGGGTTTTACGTGCTCTCGCGCATCCGCGGCGAGGTGAATCGCGGCACTCTGCCCGGAGCCGACCTCGTGGAGGGCGCCATGGTGCTCGTGGGCGGCGTGCTGCTCCTGACGCCCGGGCTGCTCACCGACGCGGCGGGCTTCGCGCTCATGGTTCCCCTCGTGCGCGCCGTCATACGGGCGAAATTGATGGAGAAATTCGAAAAAATGATCGAACGGGGCAGCGTGCATGTCTACCGCGGCTAGAATCGCGCCTTTCGCACCCGTACACGCCGACGCTCTGGCCGCCCTCACGGCCGAGGCCTTCGGGCTGCCCAGTGCGCAGGCGACTATCGGCCTCGGCCCGGCGGACGCGAAGGTATGGCTGGCGTGGCCCGACGGCGTGGCCGAGGACGCACCCGTGGGCTATTGCCGCATGGTCGTGAACCGCGAGACCCGCGAGCAGGGCAGGGCGTGCGTCGACGCGCTTTTCATCCGGCCCGAACACAGAAGGGCGGGCCACGCGCGCAGACTCCTGGCGGCGGCTCTCGGGGAGGCCGCGCGAAACGGCCTGGGCGGCGTCTGGGCGTACCTGCCCGTCTCGCTTCCGGGGCGGTTCGTCTACTTAAGCGGCGGACGGAAAATTCACGACCTGCGCTTCTTGAAGCACGAAGCGCCGGCGGAACTCGGCGCGCCGCACCTGCCCGCAGGCTACGCGGTGCGCGCGCCGCTCTTTCCCCAGGATGCGCCCTATCTGGCCGAGTTGTTCAACGATATTTTCGTGGAGGCGTGGAATTTCAGGCGCCATACCCCGGAAACCATGGCCGCCTGGTTCGACGCACCCGACACCCGGCCGGAAAACGCCCTTCTCCTCGAATGCGTGAACGGCGCATCACGCGAGGGGGTGGGCATGGCCATTCTCGCCGTCGATCCGAACCGCCTGGCCTCGGGCGACAAGGCCGCCTACGTCCCCGACGTGGGCGTCGTGCCCGCCCACCGCAGAAAGGGGCTGGGCCGGGCGCTGGTGCAGATTTCCGCGCAAAGAGCGCTTGCCTACGGGGCGGAGGCGCTCGAGCTCATCGTCTCTGCCGACGACGAAGAGGTACGCTTTTTCTACCAAAGCCTGGGGTTCGACGAGCAGGGGGTCGTTTCGGTTTACGAGTGGCCGTGCGACGCTCAGGCGGAGGGTGCCGGCGCAGGACCCTGACGGCCCCTCCTGCGTGCGGCCCTCCGTGGCCGCCTGTGTGGTTTGCACCGACAAAACCGGGAGGGCGCGGGGGCTCTCCATGCGATTTGCCGTTCGATTTGTGCGGCAGAGGATTTTCCGTCCGGTGCCGGGCGAACCGACCGGGGAATCAAAACCGCCCTAGGAGTGGCGCTCGATGTAGCCCGCCGCCTCCTCCCTCGGCACCTCGGTCTGTCTGCTTTCCCGCATGTGGCGCACGCCCACGACGCCTTTCGCCATCTCCTCTTCGCCGAGAAGGAGGACGAACGCGGCTCCTGAGCGATCCGCACGCCGCATCTGGCTCTTCATGCTGCCCCCGCCGAAGGCGCGGTCCGTGCGAATTCCCCGCGCGCGCAACTCCGAGGCGAGCGAGAAGGCTTCCGCCTGCGCGGCCGCGCCAAGGGCGACGACGTAGACTTGCGGCTCCTCCCCGGTGAGGGGGCTCTGCTCCCCGGCCAGTTGCAGGAGGCGCTCCATCCCGATGGCGAAGCCGATGGCGGGCGTCGGCGGCCCGCCCAACTCCTCCACCAGGCCGTCGTAGCGCCCGCCGCCGCACACCGCGTTTTGCGCTCCCAGGCTCTCGCTCGTCACCTCGAAGACGGTGAGGCAGTAGTAGTCCAGCCCGCGCACGAGCCGGGGGTTCGTCTCGTAGGCGACGCCCGCACGCTTGAGCAGGCGGCATACCTCGTCGAGGTGGGCGCGGCAGGCCTCGTTCCAGAATGCGTCGATTCTCGGAGCGCGCGCGATGATCTCCTGGTGGTCGGGGTCCTTGCTGTCCAGGAAGCGCAAGGGGTTGCGCTCGATGCGTCCGGCGACCTCGGCCCCCAGGTGCTTCGTCTCGCTGCGGAGAAATGCCTGGAGGGCCGCGGCGTAGGCCGGGCGGCATTCCGCGTCGCCGAGGTTGTTGATCTGAAGCGCGAGACCCTCGATTCCCATGCCGCCGAGAAACTCCATCAACATGACGATGAGCTCGGCGTCGACCGCCGGATCGAGCGCGCCGAAAACCTCGGCGTCGATTTGGTGGAACTGCCGCAAACGTCCCGCCTGGGGGCGCTCGTAGCGGAACATGGGGCCGATGCAAAACAGCTTCGAGACTCCCGGGCGGTTGTAGAGTCCGTTTTGGACGTAGGCGCGGCAAATCGAGGCGGTGGCCTCGGGCCGCAGGGTGATGGAATCCCCCCCCTTGTCGGTGAACGTGTACATCTCCTTGGAGACGATGTCGGTTTCCTCGCCGATGCCGCGCGCGAAGAGTTCCGTGCGCTCGAACACGGGCACCCGTATCTCCCCGTAGCCGTAGCGCGCGAATACCTCGCGCGCGAGGCGCTCGGCGCCCCGCCAGCGCGCGGATTCCTCGGGCAGAACGTCGCGCACGCCGCGCACCGCCGTGAGCCTGGGCCGCGCCATCGCTATCCTCCGAAAGCAGATTCGAGCAGGCGGGGAAGTGCGACGCCCGAGGGGGCTTCCACCGCCTCGCTCACGTAGGGGCTGATGTCCGTCGCCTCGGGGTTCACCTCGAGCACGAACGCTCCGTTGCGCGCCGCCGCCATCGGCATGGAGGCGGCGGGCTGCACCGCGGCGGAGGTGCCCGCCACGATCAGGTAGTCGCAATCATCCACCGCAACCAGCGCGCGGCGCAACTGCTCGGGGTCGAGCATCTCGCCGAACCACACCACGTGGGGACGCAGCGGGTGTTCGCACGCCTCGCAGCGGGGCGGCAGGGGGTCGAGCGGCACCTCGCGGTTCTCCCACGCAAGCGTGTAGCGTTCGCAGCCAGGGTTCGTGCAGCGCACGCGCCAGATGTTGCCGTGCAGCTCGACGATCTCCCGCGCGCCCGCGACGCCGTGGAGGTCGTCGATGTTCTGGGTGATGAGGGTGAATTGCGCGAGGCGGCCCTCCATCTCGGCGAGGGCGTAGTGGCCCGGGTTGGGCGAGAGGGGCGCAAGCGTTTGGCGGCGGTGGTCATAAAACTCCCACACCAGCCGGGGGTCTGCGTGAAAGGCCTCCGGCGTGGCGAGTGAGGTGGCGCTGTAAGTGCGCCACAGCCCGCCCGCCCCCCGAAAGGTGGGCACGCCGCTTTCTGCACTCACGCCCGCTCCGGTCAGAACGGCTACGGAGTGCGCGTCTCTTAAGGCGTCTATTGCACGCCGGCTGAACATGGCCTCTCCACCAAGGGGTAAAAACAACCGCGAAGGTAGTCCATCCCCCGCCTGCGCGCAAACGGGTGCGCGAAGTTGACACGCACGCGGATGCCCCCTAGGTTTCTCGGGCTTTGGGTTCTTTCGGCGCAGGGCAATTCGCATAATCGGGAGAATGATTGATGGCGCGCAACGGCTCGCAGGTTTTGCTGGATGCGCTTCGGGCGAACGGCGCGGAATATATCTTCGGCATTCCGGGGACGCTGACGCTGCCCGTCTACGACGCGATGATAGACGACGCGGGGGCTGCGACGCCCATCGTTACGCGCCACGAACAGGGTGCGGGCTTCGCCGCGGACGGCTACGCCAAGGTTTCGGGCCGAACGGGCGTGGTGTTCACCGTGCCCGGCCCGGGGGGGACGAACGTCGCCACGGCGCTTCGCTCCGCCTATGAGGACGGGGTGCCTCTCGTCGCGGTTACGGCGACGCTCGCCGACGACATGCGCGAGCGCAGCGCCATCCACGACGTGGACATGGAAAAGGCCCTCGCCGGGTGCGTCAAGCGAGCCTTCACGCCCGATTCGGTCGCCGGCATCGCCCCCGCCGTCGAGGCGGCGTTTCGCTGGGCGGCGGCGGGAAGGCCCGGCCCGACCCAGGTGGTGATGAAGGCGAACCTTTTTGGGGCCGAAGAAGAGCGCGTGCTCATGGCGCCCGAGTTCGCCGGCCCGCCGCCCGCTCCTCCCGTGGATGAGCGTGGGCTGGACGAAATCGCAAACACCCTCCTCGCCGCCCGGCGGCCCGTGATTTACGCGGGCTACGGCGTCGTGCACGCTCGCTGCGAGCGGGAGGTGCAGCTTTTGGCCTCAAGGCTCGGCGCACCCGTCGTAACTTCCGTCAAGGCGCGGGGCGTTCTTTCAGAAGCCGACCCGCTCTCCTTCGGCCTCGCGCACTTCACGGGCTGTGAGGAGATGCTCGCAGAAGCAGACTTGTGCCTCGCCCTCGGCACGGGCTTCGGGCAGTTCGCCACCTTCTATTTCAAGGCTCCCATGCCGAAGAACCTCGTGCAGATAGACATCGACCCCGCGCGCGTGGGGCGCAACTACCCCGCTGCGGTGGGTCTGGTGAGCGATTTGCGCCCCGCACTGGAAGGGTTGCTCAAAAGAATCGCCGAGGCGGAGGATGCCCCGCTTTCAGAGGGGCACGTGCGCGTGCGCGCGGGCAAGCGGCTGTATGAGGAGACCCTGCGCTCGTTCTCGACGCAGCACCCCGCCCCGCCGTTTCACGGCCTCTTCGTCATGAAGACCCTGCGCGAGAACACCGCGCCGGATACGATTTTCGTCTCCGATTCCTCGGCCACCCAGAGCTGGCTGCTGGAGCAGGCCTTCGTGATTCACGGACCCAGAAGCGTCCTGTTGTCCGAAGCCTATCAATCGATGGGCTACGCCATGGGGGCGGCCATCGGCGCTAAGCTCGGCGCACCCGAACGGCCCGTGTGCGTCGTCGTGGGTGACGGGAGCTTCACCATGGCGTGTGGGGAACTGGCGACGGCGACGGCGCTTGACCTGGACGTCACCTATCTCATCTTCAACGACGGGGAATACAACGCCCTCAGGCACTCGCAAAAACACGTCTTCGGCGAGCGCTACATCGCCACCTCGCTCAACAATCCGGATTTCTCCGCCCTTGCGCGCGCGTTCGGCGCACAGGGCTGGCGCGTGGAATCAGCCGAAGAGTTGGGGCGCGCCATCCGCACCGCGCGCGAGGGAGGCGTTCACGTCATCGATTGCCCCATCGATCGCGACGTGCTCTCCTCCCGGTGGACGCGCACCGTGCAATCTTTTCGCGGGGGCGCCGCCACCGCGCCGCCCGGGAGCGACTGAGGCGCGTTCGGCGGTTTTCGGCACTCGTCGAATGGCGAGGAGACGAGGGGGGAGGGCGCAGCGCTCCGCTCCTCGTTGCGCGCCGGGCTCAGCGCAGGGTGGCGCTTCTCCTCACGCCGGAGCGATACAACTCCCCTCCGCCTCGAAACGCCCTCCATTCCGCGGCTCCCCGTGCGGGCCAGGCGCGCGCGGGCCGAAAGCGCTCGGCCAGGAGACGCCCGCCATCGCCCGCCTCGACGCGCAGCATCCCCCCGCGTCGGGGGCGGTACACGCCGAGCCTGCGCTGCCGCGCTCTCGTCTCGCGCCACAGGTCGGGCCGCATCCACCGCACCCGCTGCGGCGCGGCCAGGACGACCTCGGGCGGGTCGGCCTCGAGCCAGTCGAGAACCGCGCGCTTTCTGAGCAGACTCTCGGGCAGGCGCACGAGCGCGTACTTCTTTCCGCGGAACCACCGGGCGTCGAACGCAGGCCGTCTGCCGGGCAGCATCAGCAGCCAGCGCGAGCGGGGGTGTTCCACCTCGAAACCCATAGACCCCTTGCGCCAGACGCGCAGGGAGACGCGCGTTCCGCCGCCCTCGATGCGCCAGACGGTGCGGGGAGAGCGCCTCGTCTCGCGTTGTGCGCGCGCGGCCCGAACCAGGTCGTCGATGCGGCGCACCTCTCCGACCCGGATGCCCCGGGCGAAGTCGTTCGCGGCCAGGCGTTCCAGGGGATAGCGCGTGCGGGAGAGCATCGCCCGCCAGGTGGTTTCTCCCTCCCGGCGCATCAGGGGAGCGAGCACGTTTCCCCAGACGTTGAAGCCGCGTGCGCGCGCACCCGTCCCGTCCACGGCGATGCCCGCCCCGTCCGGCAGGCGCAGAAAAAAGACGTCCGCCCCGCCCGCGTCGGGCAGGAGCAGCGTCGTGCGCGCGGGGGAGAGCGCTCCGGGGCCGGGCAGGAGTATGAAGAGCGTGAGTGCGCCCACACCCGCCCACGCCCCCTGCCTCGTCCGCCCGCGCCGCGCGCGCAGGGCGAGTGCGAGCAGACAAAAGACGGCGGAGATGAGCCATGCGGCGGGCTTTGGCGTGATCAGCGTGGCCCAGGGGATTTGGGAGGAATGCGTGGAGACGAAAATCATCAACTGCGCGAGCGCGCCGACGACCCACGCGGCCGGCGCGAGGAGGACGTCCCAGCCCGCGGGGAGGAGGGCGGCCGCCGCACTCGCCATGAAGGAGAGCGGCACCAGCAGCGAGGCGGAGGGGATGAGCAAAAAGTTTACCACCAGGCCGATGGGGTGAGCCTCATGAAAGTGCAGCGCCGTGAGCGGGGTAATCGCGGCGGTTACGACCACCTGGATGAGGGCGAGTTGGCGTGCCCGCGCGAGCCAGTACCCCTTCTCCCGGATGCTGAGGCGTGCGTCGGGCCGGGGGAGCCTCTCCGCCGCCAGAACGATGGCGCTCACCGCCACGAAAGAAAGCTGAAAGCCCACGTCCCAAATAAAGCCGGGCTCGACCAGCAGAATGAGCAGGGCGGCGAGCAGGACGGAGTGCAGCGCCGTGCCGGGGCGTTCGAGCAGTCGGGTCAGGAGGTAGACCACGATCATGATCGTCGCCCGCACGGTGGAGATGCGCGCGCCGCTTAACAGCGCAAAGAGAATCACCAGGGGGATGACGCCGAGTGCGGAGAGCCTGGCGGGCGTGAGCACGAAGGGGCGGAGGGGGAAGAGCCGCGGCGGCGCCGTGCGCAAGAGGCTCTGGAGCGCGACGAAGAAAAAAGCGGCGATAAAGCCCACGTGCAGACCGCTGATGGCGAGCAGGTGCGCCGTCCCCGAGCGGCGGAAGGCGTCTTTGAGCGCGTCGTCGACGCCCTCGCGCAGGCCGATGGTCATCGCCTCAATGAGGCCCGCTACACGCTCAGGGTAGGCGCCGCGTATGTGGTCGCGCATCTTCTCTCTAAAGCCGAACAGGTGGCGCCACCAGCCCCATTTTTCGCGGGGGGCGAGAATTTCCAGGTTGCGCACCGAGGAGTAGCCCACCGCGTGCACGCCCCGCAGGCGGAGAAACTCGCGGTAGTCGAACGCCCCTGGGTTCTTGTAGCGCGAGGGCGGCGCGAGGCGCACGCGGCGCACGAGCACCCTGTCGCCCACGCGGGGAATCTCATCGAGGCGCGAGGCCAGCGTAAAGCGCGCAACGCCCCTCATCGGCACCTCCACGCCCCGCACGAGGGCGCGCTCCACGGCGAGGTAGATGCGGGGTCTCGCGCCCTCCGCGCGCTCCACGGGCCGGGAGAGGTGGCCCGTTACGCTCATCTGCCCGTAAGGGACGTGGCGGAGCAGATGGTGGGCGGGCGTCGCGTGGCGATGCAGCCCAGGCACGGCGAGCGAGGCGAGGAATCCGGCAAAGAGAAGCGCGGCGGCGCGCGCGCCTTGCGTCTTGCCCCGTATGCGGCGGCTCATGGCGAGCAGAATCGAGAAGGCGAGCACGAGCGCAGCCGCAACGCCCGAGGCCGCGTCCGCCCGCGCGAAGTCGAGCGAAACGCCGGCTGCAAGCAGGCTCGCTATGTACCCAATCGCCAGCAGGTGCAGGGGATGCACAGTCTCTCCACGTGTCGGTGTGCGCCCATGCTACACGAAACGCGCCCTGCTCTCACGCCCGCCCGTCCTTGCCCGCGTGGTTTCGTGGTAGGCTTCGCCGAGCGGGGTTTTTCTTGGCGAGAGAGAGGCGATGCGCGAGCGCGCTTTGGGCGAGACGGGGCTTTCGGTCTCAGAAATCGGATTCGGCACGGGCGGCATCAGCCGTCTGATGGTCGGGGACGACCACGAGGCGCAACTACGCGCGGTGCGCGGCGCGCTCGATCGCGGCGTCAACCTCTTCGACACGGCGATGGGCTACGGCAGCGGGAAGTCCGAGGCCAACCTGGGCGCTGCGCTCAACCGCCTGGGGGCGGAGGTCGTCCTCACGACCAAGATTCGCCTGACGGCCGGGGAGCGCGAAGCCCCGCGGGCCGCGGTGGTTGCCTCGGTGGAGAAAAGCCTCGAGCGATTGGGGCGGACCCACGTCGATCTCATCCAGATCCACAATTACATCGCCCCCGGTAGAGACTGGCCCGTGGGCGAGGTGGCGCTCGAGCCTTCAGACGTCTTCGGCAAAGGCGGCGTGCTCGACGGCTTCCGCGAGCTGCGAAGTCGCGGCCTCGTGCGCTTTTTCGGCTTCACGGGCATCGGGCACCCCGCCGCGCTGGCGGAGCTCGTCGAGAGCGGAGAGTTTCACGCCGTCCAGGCGTATTTCAACCTCCTGAACCCCAGCGCCGCGCATCCCGTGCCTGTGGATTTCGGCGCGCTCGACTACGGGGGGCTGATTCGCCGCGCCGCCGCCCGGGGCATGGGCGTGCTGGCGATTCGCGTGCTCGCCCTGGGTGCGCTCACGGACGCGCCGAACCTGCTGGGTTTTGTGGACGAAGCCCCGCCGGTTCTCTCGCTGGGCTCGGAATACGCCCGCGACGCGGAGCGGGCGAAAAAACTCGCCTTTCTCATAGGCGAGGGGCGCACGCTGGCACAGGCGGCACTTCGCTTCGTGCTGGGGTGCGAGGAGGTATCGTGCGCCCTCGTGGGCTTCTCGGGCGAGGAACAGCTCGAAGAAGTACTCTCCTTTGCAGAGGCGGAACCCATCTCGGAAGAGGAGATGCGCAGGCTCGAAGACGTTTGGAAAAACGCCTTCGCCTAGCGGAGCGGGGAGACAGCCATCGCCGAGTCCATGCACCCTCCGCCCAGGACGCGCATTCCGCCCTCCGCCTTGTGGATGCTGAGCTTCTCCCTGCTGCCCATCATGTTCGTCTACGCGAACTACCCGACGGCCATTCCCATCCTCAAGGCCGAGTGGGCGCTCACCAACGCGGACGCAGGGGTCATCTACTTCATGTTCTACGTGGGCTACGTCTTCGCCTCCGCCGTGCTTACGGGGGCGACGGACTATGTCAGCGCGCGCACCATCTATCTCTTCTCGGCCGCCTGGCTCGGCCTCACGAACCTGTTGTTTCCCCTGCTCGCCGAGGGCATGTGGACGGCCGCCCTGCTGCGCTGCGCGGCGGGCGTGGGGCTTGCGGGCGTGTTCGGGCCGGGTTTGCGCACCGTGGCCGAGCACGCTCCGGCGAAAATGCGGGCGAAGATGGTGTCGGGCTACGCCTTTTGTTTTACGTTCAGCGTGTCGGTCTCGATGTTCCTCACGGGCTATCTGCTTCCCGATTTCGGCTGGCGCCTTACCTTCGCCGCAGGTTCTCTCGGCCCCCTCCTCGGCGTGCTGATGGTGTGGTTCTGGGTACCCGACCCCGGGAGGGAGAGAGCGGGCGGTGCGCAGAAATT
Source organism: bacterium (assembly GCA_965221655.1). Classification (GTDB taxonomy): domain Bacteria; phylum UBA8248; class UBA8248; order UBA8248; family UBA8248; genus Bin107. The sequence goes on from OZ244906.1 coordinate 688,391, forward strand.
CGCCTTCCCCCGCCTGCCGCTGAGCTGCTGGGTGCTCATCGGCTGCTACATCATGCACCGCTGGGAGATGTTCGCCTTCAGGGGCTGGGGCGTCACCTTCCTGGCGTCCTCGTTCATGGCGCATGGCCTCTCGAGGGCGCGCGCCGTGGACGACGCGGCCACGGCTCTGGCGTGCATGATAGCGCTTTCGGCGTTTTCGAATTTTATCGGCGCGTGGTGCGCGGACCGCTTCGGGCGGCTGCCGAGCATCGGGGCCAGCCTCCTGCTGAGCGGAGCGGTGACGTTCGTGATGGGCTTTCTCTTTCGTGCGCCCACTCCCGTCCTTTTGGGCATGGCGTTCTTCTGGGCGCTGGTGATGGCCACCGATGCGTCGGTCTTTCTCGTCGTGATGAGCGAAATTGCTCCCAAACGCCACCTTGGCACGGCGCTGGGATGCCTCGCGGGGTTCGGCTTTTTGTTCGGCGCGCTCTCCTCGGTGGAGGTAGGCTACGTGCTCGACGTGACGAACCCGGGCTCTGGCGGCGAGGCACTGCCGGTCGAATGGAGTGCGGCGTGGGCGTCGGTGGGCGTGGCCGTGTGGATCGGGTTTGCGGGCATCGTGTGGCTTTCGCGCATCATGCGCGCCCGGGCGCAGGATGCTTGAATTCCTGATGCGAAGTCGCTACGCTCCCGCGCCAGTGATGCAGATTCGCAAACCCCGCCGGGTGCGTGCCGTGCGGCAGGCGCACGAGTGAAGGATACGAGACCTTGAGCGAGTTGCTGGAAGGGGGAAGAACCCACGATTGCGGGGCGCTCCGCGCGCCTGACGCAGGGGCGGAAGTCGTGCTCATGGGCTGGGCCGGGTCGAACCGCGACCACGGCGGGCTGATATTCATCGACTTGCGGGATCGCTACGGCGTCACCCAGGTGGTGGCCGATCCCTCCTACGACGCGCCTTCCCACTCCCTTGCCGAGCGCGTGCGCCCCGAGTGGGTGCTCGCCGTGCGGGGGGTGGTTATCGAGCGTCCCGAGGGGATGGAAAACCCGAATCTCGCTACCGGCGCCATAGAGGTGCGCATTACGAAGCTCGAAGTGTTGAGCGAGGCGCGCACGCCGCCGTTCGAGATAGAAGACGGTTCCGAAGCGGGCGAGGCGCTGCGCCTCCAGTACCGCTATCTCGACCTCAGACGGCCCGCGTTGCGCGAGAATTTTCTGAAACGCCACCGCGCAACCCAGGTGATACGCAACTTCTTGACGGAAAACGATTTCCTCGACGTGGAAACCCCCGTCCTTACCCGCAGCACGCCTGAGGGTGCGCGCGATTATCTGGTGCCGAGCAGGCTTGCGCGCGGCAGCTTTTTCGCACTCCCCCAGAGTCCGCAGATGTTCAAGCAGATTTTGATGATCGCGGGCTTCGACCGTTACTACCAGATCGTCAAATGCTTTCGGGATGAGGATTTGCGCGCGGACCGACAGCCGGAGTTTACGCAGATCGACATCGAGTGCTCCTTTTTGAACCAGGACGCCTTTTTCGGCCTCATGGAAGGGCTGGTGGCGAGCATATGGAAGGAAATCGGCGGGGTGGAGGTTGCGACGCCCTTTGAGCGCATCCCTTACGCGGACGCGATTGCGCAATACGGAACCGACAGGCCGGACAGACGCTTCGGCATGAAGCTGGCGACGTTCAGCGACGTGGCGCGCGCGAGCGAGTTCCGGGTGTTTCGCGCGGCGGTGGAAAAAGGAGGCGTCGCGCGCGCGATGGCGGGGCCGGGCATGGCGTCGGCATCGAGAAAGGAGATTGACGATGTAATCGCCCGCGCGCAGGAGTTGGGGGCGGGCGGCCTCGCCTGGGCGCGGCGCACCGAGAAGGGGTATGAGTCGAACATCACCAAGTTCTTCGCGGAGGGGCAACTCGAAGAAATCGGCACGCGCGCGGGTGTGGAGGTCGGCGATTTGTTGATGATGGTGGCCGACGCCCCCGCGGTGAGCGCGTCGGTACTCGGACACTTGCGTAACGAGCTCGCCGTGAAATTAAACCTCGTTTCGCCCGAGGACGGAAAGTTCGACTTCTGCTGGGTCGTGGATTTTCCGCTTCTCGAGTACGACGAGGAGGAGGGGAGGTTTCACGCCCTGCACCATCCCTTCACTGCGCCCGTGCCCGAGGACGTGGGGCTGTTCGACACCGACCCCGCCGCCATCCGCTCCCAGGCCTACGACATGGTGGTGAACGGAAGCGAAATCGGCGGGGGCAGCCGCCGCATACACCAGCGCGCGGTGCAGCAGAAGATGTTCGCCGCCCTGGCGATGGACGAGGAGGAAGCCCAGCGGCGCTTCGGCTTCTTCATGGAAGCGCTCGAATTCGGCACGCCGCCCCACGGGGGAATCGCCTTCGGGCTGGACCGCATCATGATGCTGCTGACGGGCGCGCCCTCCATCCGCGACGTGATTGCGTTTCCCAAGACCCAGCGCGCCACCTGCCTGATGACGGGCGCACCGGCCGGGGTCGAGCGTGCCCAGCTCAGGGAACTGGGCATCGACGGGTCGTCCGGGTAGGGCGCGCGCGTTGTCCGCGAAGAAAAAAGTGCCCCGCAGCAAAAACGAGGGGCGCGCGCTCGACCTGGATGCGATTCTGGGTACTCCCCATCCCGCTCCGGAAACGCCGCCAGGCTTTCGCTCGGGCTTCATCGCCATCATCGGACGCCCGAACGTGGGCAAATCCACCCTGCTCAACCGCATTCTCGGCCAAAAGCTCGCCATCGTTACCCGAAAGCCGGGCACCACGCGGCGCAGGCTGCTCGGCGTGCTGAACCGCCCCGCGGCGCAGGCGGCCTTCTTCGACACGCCGGGGCTCGAGCGGCCCGCGTCGAGGCTGGGGCGTTTTCTGCTCGAAGAGGTCAAGTCCGCCTGTGCGGGTGCGGACCTCGCCCTGTTCATGACCGACAAACCCGAAGACGACGTGGACGAAAGCGCACTCGGCCTCATACGGGGTGCGGGCATACCCGCCTTTCTCGTCATCAACAAGGTCGACCTGCTTCGGGACAAGACGCGCCTTCTGCCCGTGCTTGCAAAGCACGCGGAAGGGCAGGGATTCGCGGGGGTCTACCCCGTCTCGGCTCTTAAGGGCGATAACGTGGACTCGCTGGTGGATGAGGTTCTGCGGGCTTTGCCCGAGGGTCCGCGGTATTTTTCTCCCGGGGTGACGACCGACGCGAGCGAGGCCACCTTGGTGGAGGAATTCGTGCGCGAACAAGCCTACAGGCTGCTGCACAAGGAGGTTCCCTACGCCGTGGCCGTCAAGGTGCGCACGATGGAGCGCGCGGAGGATTCGGGCCTGCTGCGCGTCGAGGCGGAAATCTATGTGGAGCGCAACAGCCAGCGGGGCATTCTGGTGGGCAAGCGGGGAGGGCGCATCAAGCAAATTGGCGAGAGTGCCCGCAAGGAAATCGAGCATCGTCTCGGCGAGCGCATGTATCTGGGGCTCGCGGTGCGCGTCCGGCCCAACTGGCGGCAGAAAGAAGCCACCCTGCGGGAACTCGGCTACGAGAACGCCTAGCGGTTCTGGGCGCGCATGCGCTTTTTGTGGGCGGCGAGTATCTTGCGCTTACGCTTCACGCTGGGTTTTTCATAATACTCGCGCTTTTTGATCTCCGTGAGAATGCCGGACTTCTCACACTGCTTCTTGAACTGTTTGAGGGCCTTGTCGATGGATTCGCCCTCGTGTACCTTCACTCCTGGCATGGTTCCTCCCCTGTCGGTCCGAGAGATGAGAAATACGTCCTGCAAGGCTGCAAACTATCTCGCATCCGCGCGGTTTCGTCAACCTCGTGTGGATGCGGCCTCCTGGAGGGCGTCTTCTTGGCCATCGTGAGCGACGACGCCATCGTCCTGGGGGCGCGCCCCTTCTCGAACACGAGCCTCATCGTCACCTTCATCACGCGGGCAAACGGCAAGGTGCGCCTCGTGGCCAAGGGCGTGCGTTCGGCAAAATCGAGAATCGGCGTGGGGCTCGAGCCCGCAAGCGGGGTGCACCTCGAGTGGAGCAGGCGGAGCGGTTCTGACCTCGGCACGATGCGCAAGTGCGAGACGACGCGCGTCTGCCACAGGCTATGGAAGGACTACGACGCCATGCGGACGGCGTCGCGCCTTTTGCGCATTCTCGACGCCGTGCTGGGCATTGATGAGGGCGAAGAAGCCCACTTCTCGCTCCTGCGCAGCGCCCTCGAAATCCTCGAAGAAGGTGGCGCCACGCAGAGCATGGAGGGCGTCTTTGTGCTCAGGCTGCTCGATACGATGGGGTTGCGTCCGCGTCTGGGCTACTGCGAGGCGTGCGAGAAGACGCCGGGCGGCGAGGCGGCCCGCTTCGACGTGGCGACCGACGAGTTGCGTTGCGCGCACTGCCCACAGCCTGCAGGGCAGGCGATACGCCTGCGGGCGGGCTCGGTGGCCGCGATGCGCGAGGTGTTGGGTCTGCCGCTCGCGCGGTGTTTTTCCGTCCGCTTCGCCTCCTCGCTGCGGGCCGAGATACTCGGGTGTGCGGAGGCGTTTTTGGCGTACCACGGCGGAAGGTCGCTGCCCGGGCGTTCGCGCCGGGCGTCCGCCTCGCGTTGACGCAACCCCGCAGGGGGAGTATGAGTTGCTCTCGTTTCGGCGGGTTTTCGTTTCTGTGAGGCTTGCGTGCTGAAGAAGCTGATTCTCCCCATGCTCGAAAATGCCCTGGCGCGTGCGCGCGCGGCGGGCGACCTGACTTCGGAGGAAACACCCCCCCTGCTCGTCGAGACGCCGCCCAACGAGGCGTTCGGCGATTTCTCCTGCAACGTGGCGATGACGCTCGCCCGCGCCGAGCGCAAATCTCCCCTGGCCATTGCCGAGCGCATCGTCGCCCACCTGGACGCCCCCGCGGGCTTTTTGCGCGAGGTGCGCGTCGAGAAACCCGGCTTCATCAACCTCTACCTGGAGGGCGACTACCTCGCGGCGCGCTTGGGGGAGGTTGCCGCGGCCCCCGATGCGTTCGGCACGAACGACCTGGGGGCGGGCCAGAGCGTGCACCTGGAGTTCGTGAGCGCAAACCCCACCGGGCCGCTCCACGTCGGCCACGGGCGCGGCGCCGCTCTGGGCGACGCACTGGGCAGGGTGCTCGAGGCGTCGGGCTTTCGCGTCCACCGCGAATACTACGTGAACGACGCGGGCAACCAGATGGAGACGCTCGCCGCCTCCGCCCTCGCGCGTTACTTGCAAGAAGTGCGCGGGGAGGATGCCCCCTTTCCCGAGGAGGGCTACCGGGGTGCGTACGTCAGCGAGCTCGTTCGCTCGCCGGCCTTTCAGAGCGGAGTCGCGGACTTAGAAGATCGCGCAGAGCTTCTTGCACGCGCGGGCGCACTCGCCAAGGATTTGATACTCGAAGACATCGAGAACTCTCTCGCCGCCTTCGGGGTGCGCTTCGACGAGTGGTTCAGCGAGGCGTCCCTGTTCACAGATGGCGAGAACCGCGTGGAGCGGGCGATAGCGACCCTCGAGGAGCGCGGGCAGCTCTACGAGAAAGAGGGCGCGAAGTGGCTCGCCTCGAGTGCCCACGGAGACGAGAAGGACCGCGTCGTCGTGCGCGAGGACGGCCGCCCGACCTACCTGGCTTCTGACATCGCCTACCACGAGCTCAAGTACGGGCGGGGTTTTGATCGCTACGTCAACGTCTGGGGGGCCGACCACCACGGCTATCTGCCCCGGGTGCGCGCGGCGGTGGAGATGCTCGGCCACGACCCGGACAAACTGCACGTGCTCTTCGTGCAGTTCGTGAGCCTGCGCCGGGGGGGAGAGGCGGTGCAGATGAGCACGCGCGCGGGCGAGTTCGAAGAGCTTTCCGCCGTGGTGAACGAGGTGGGGGTGGACGCGGCGCGCTTTTTCTTCCTGATGCGCAGTGCGGACACCACCCTCGAGTTCGACTTGGATTTGGCCAAGGAGCAGAGCAGCGAAAACCCCGTCTACTACGTGCAGTACGCCCACGCGCGCGCGTGCAGCATCTTCCGGCAGGCGGAAGAAGAAGGCGAATCGCCCGCTTCCGCCCAGGAGGCGCCGCCCGGTGCGCTCGTTCTGCCCGAGGAGCAAAGGCTCATGCGGACGCTCCTCGAGTGGCCCGACGTGGTGCGCACCGCCGCCGAGCGTCTCGAGCCCCACCACGTCGCGTTCGCTCTGCTGGCGCTCGCCAAACAGTTTCATGGGTACTATAATCGCCACCGCGTACTGGGGCAGGGCGAGGACGTAACCCGCGCCCGCCTGTGCCTCACGAAGTGTGTACGCGCCGTGCTCGCAAACGGCCTGCGCCTTTTGGGAGTTTCCGCCCCGGAGAGAATGTAGCCGCCCGACGGGAGAGGCGAAAGATTCCATGAGTTCCGGGAAAAGAGCGCCCGCGCGGAGCAGGCGAAAATCTTCCCGCCAGCCGGGTAAGGTCGCGCTGGCGGCCCTTGTGGCCGCAGGCAAGGTTGCGCTGGTGGTCTTCGTTCTCGCGGGGGTGGCCGGCGGCGCCTACCTGTGGGGCAAGAGCGAGGCTCCGGCGCGCAAGGCCGTCGCCCGGAAAAAGAACGCCCCCCCGCCGAAATCCGCAGACGCAATAGCTCCCAAGTTCTACCGCATCTTGCTGAACGAAGAGCGGCCAGACTCCCCCGGAATGACCAGGGGGAGAAAAAAGGCGCGCTCAGAGCCCCCGGCACGCAAACCGTCCCGGAACGAAAGGGTCGCGAAAGCGCGTGCCGCCGCGCCGCGAGAGGAGATGGATGGCCGCCCCCCCGACCCCCCTGTGCAAAGGGGCAGGTTCACCATACAGGTCGTCTCGGTGCAGAAATTCGCCCATGCCCTCAAAGCCTTCGAAGCGCTCAGGAAAAAGGGCTTTCGCCCCTTTATCGAGTTTGCGGATTTGGGAAGCGGAGGCACCTGGTACCGCGTTCGCGTGGGCCGCTACCCCGACAAGAGGGAGGCCGAAAAGGCGCTCTCCGCGGTGCGGGCGAAGACGAGCCTGCCGGCGGCCAGGATAACGGCAATGTGATATGCATTAAAATACAATGTCTTGAATTGTATTTTCAACAAACGACTTGAATCTTGACACCCGTGGGTCGCGTTTCTAAGATAAGGCCTCCCGGTTTCCGGGACTGGAGGCAGTTCGATGGTTTCTCGACGTTTTCCCCCCTGGCTCGTGAAGCGGTTGCCGAGCCCGAGCCGCGCGCACGACGTCAAGGCGTTGATGCGCAACAAGCGGCTGCACACCGTGTGCGAGGAAGCGCGCTGCCCGAACCTCTTCGAGTGCTTCTCGCGCAGCACCGCCACCTTCATGATCGGCGGCGACGTCTGCACGAGAACCTGTGGTTATTGCGCGGTGACGAAGGGCGTGCCCCGTGCTCTGGACGCCGAGGAGCCCCGCCACGTTGCGGAGGCCGCGAAGTCGCTCGGCCTCAAGCACGTGGTGGTGACCATGGTGAACCGCGACGACTTGCCGGACGGGGCGGCGGGCCACGTGGTGGCGACCATCGAGGAAATTCGCGCGCTCTTGCCCGAGACCACCGTGGAGGTGCTGGTGAGCGACTTTATGGGCAACTTCGATGCGGTCGAGCAGGTGGTGCGCGCGCGGCCCGACGTGTTCAACCACAACATCGAGACGGTAAAGCGCCTTTTCAAGCGCACGCGCCCCAACGGCGACTACGAGCGTTCGCTGCGCGTCATCGGCATGGCGCGCGAGATAGACCCCGGGATGATGACCAAAAGCGGCGTCATGGTCGGTATGGGGGAGAGCGAGGAGGACGTGCTCTCATTGATGGACGACCTGCGTGAGGCGCGCGTGGATTGCCGGATCATGACCATCGGCCAGTATCTCTCCCCGGGCCGCAAATCGATTCCCGTGCGCGAGTACGTCCACCCCGACGTTTATGAGCGTTACCGGGCGGCGGGTGCGGCGCGGGGTTTCGACCACGTGTTCGCGGGTCCTTTCGTCAGGAGTTCCTATAACGCGGAAGAGGCCCTGCACGCCTCCAGGGGGCAAGCGGACGCCGCCCTGCACGGCGACCCGGAGGGACGCGCCTTCCTGACCGAGGACGGCTCGGGACGCAACGTGCCCGCCCCCGCGCACAGACTCCTGCCCTTGCCCGTTCGGTGAGGATTTTCGATGAAGCATGAATTCCAGCGCATCACCCGTCTGCCCCCCTACGTGTTCGCGGGCGTGGACGAACTCAAAATCGCCGCCCGCCGCCGGGGCGACGACATCATCGACTTCGGCATGGGGAATCCCGACCTCCCCACCCCGCCGCACATCGTCGAGAAACTCGTGGAGGCGACCGCGAACCCGAGAAACCACCGCTACAGCGCGTCGCGGGGCATCACGCGCCTGCGGATGGCGATTGCCGATTGGTACGGCCGCCGCTACGACGTGAACGTCGACCCCGAAGAAGAGGCCATCGTCACCATCGGGGTCAAGGAGGGAATCTCCCACCTCTCGCTGGCCATCACGAACCCGGGCGATTTGGTGATGGTGCCGAGCCCTACCTATCCCATCCACACCTACGCGATGGTTCTGGCGAACGGAAACGTGGTGCACGTTCCCCTCTCGCCGGGGGACGATTTTTTCGAGAACCTCACGGCCACCATCCGGCCGATATGGCCGCGTCCGAAAATCCTGGTGCTGAGTTTTCCGCACAACCCCACCACGGTGTGCGTGGAGCACGACTTCTTCGAGAAGGTGGTTGCCTTCGCCAAGGAGTACGACCTCATCGTGATTCATGATTTCGCCTACGCTGACCTGGGCTTTGACGGCTACGAGCCGCCCAGCATCTTGCAGGTCAAGGGGGCGAAGGAGATGTGCGTGGAGTTCTTCTCGCTCTCGAAGAGCTATTCCATGCCCGGGTGGCGGATGGGCTTCGCGGTGGGCAACGCGGAGCTTGTCGGCGCACTCAGGCGCATCAAGAGCTATCTGGATTACGGCGCTTTCCAGCCGATTCAAATCGCCTCCATCATCGCGCTCAACGGCTCGCAGGAGTGTGTAGACGAGATTCGGGGCATCTACCAGAACCGCCGCGACGTGTTATGCGAGGGGTTGCAGCGCATCGGCTGGCCCGTCGAGAAGCCCAGGGGCACGATGTTCGTCTGGGCGGAGATTCCCGAAGTTTATCGGGAGATGGGGTCTTTGGAGTTCTCCAAGTTCCTCTTGCGCGAGACCGAGGTGGCCGTCTCGCCCGGCGTCGGGTTCGGCGACCTGGGGGATGGGTACGTGCGCTTCGCACTCGTGGAGAACGAACACCGCACGCGGCAGGCGCTCAGGAACCTGCGCGCCATATTTCACAAGGAGAAGGCAGGCGAGCGCGCGACGGGCTAGTGCGCATCCGCATACGGGATCATGGAGAAAATCTGCGTCGGCATACTGGGGCTGGGCACGGTCGGAAGCGGCGTTGCGAACCTGCTCGACGAGCAGCGCGACCTCATCAAGAGGCGCCTGGGGGTCGAGGTGTGTGTCTCGCGCGTCGCCGACCGCAGCGTCTTCACCAAGAACAAGACGGCGCGCGGGGTTGCGCCCGAGAACCTGGGCACGGACTTCGAGGCCGCCATCGACGCGCCCGACGTGCACGTGGTCGCCGAACTCATCGGCGGCACGGACGACGCGCGGCGCCACATTCTGCGGGCGATTGCGCGGAAAAAGCCCGTCGTCACCGCGAATAAGGCGGTACTGGCCATCCACGGGGAGGAGATATTCGCCGCCGCCGAGAAGGCGGGTTGCCCGCTGGGCTTTGAAGCTTCGGTCGCGGGCGGCATCCCCATCGTCAGGAACCTGCGAGAGTCCTTCGCGGCGGACAGAATCGAGCGGCTCGCGGGCATCCTGAACGGCACGTGCAACTATATTTTAAGCCGCATGACCGAGATGGGAGCGGACTTTGACGACACGCTCCGGCGCGCGCAGGAACTCGGCTACGCGGAGGCCGATCCCGCCTTTGACGTGGACGGTGTGGACGCCTCGCACAAGATAGCGATTCTGGCGAACCTGGCCTACGGCACCCCCGTGGACGTGGATGCCTACCACACTGAAGGGATACGCGACGTCACGGCGGTGGACATCGAGATTGCCAGGGAACTCGGCTACCGCATCAAACTCATTGCCATGGCCCAGGAGAGGGAAGGCAAGCTCGACATCCGCGTGCACCCCACCATGCTGCCCGAGAACCACCCGCTCTCGCGCGTGGGAGGGGTCTACAACGCGGTGGCCGTCTCGGGGGCGAACGCGGGTCCGCAGGTTTTCATCGGCAAGGGAGCGGGCTCGGAAGCCACGGCCTCGGCGGTGGTGGGCGACATCATCGAGGTGGCACGCTGGCTCAGGAACGGAGGCGAGTCGCGCATTCCCGCCGCCGCCTTCCTGCCGAGTCAGCGTGCGCGCCTGGAGATCGTCGCGCCGCGCGACATCTCGACGCGCTTCTACGTGCGCTTTGCCGCCCTCGACAAGCCGGGGGTGCTGAGCCGCATTTCAGGCGTCTTCGGCGAGAACGACATCAGCCTCGAAACCGTCGTCCAGAAAGGCCGCGCGGGCGAGGACGGCTACGCCCGTCTCGTGCTGCTCACCCACCATGCGACGGAGGAGAACATGCAAAACGCCCTCGGAGAAATTGCCCGTCTTGACGTGGTGGGGCCGGGCTACGCGCTCATTCGCGTGGATTCCGACGGCATGGCGTTCATGTGAGCGAAGCGGCGAGAGTATATTTTCCATGCGCAAAGTGCTGATGGTGCTCGCGCGCGGTCTGGCGGACAGACCCGACAGAAGCGGCGGGGCGCCCTTGCGCAAAGCCCGCACGCCGGGGCTGGATCGCCTCGCGCAGGCGGGGTTCGCGGGCGCGTGGGCGCCGACAGCCGACGGTGCGCATCCCTCGCTCGATGGTTTTCTCAACCGCTTTTTCGGCGTCGCGGGCGCGTCTTCTTCCGCTTTCATGCTGGCCACCGCCGCAGGCTCTCCTCCCGAGCGGGACGAGGCCGTCTTCCGCCTGAGCTTCGTGTGTCTGAAGCCGGGGGCCACGAGCGTCGTCATGCTCGACCCCCGGGGTTTCGGTGTAACCGACGAGGAAAACCTCGAGCTCCTCGCCTATCTCGAACGCCACATGCCGCCCGGGGAGGGGGAGTCGTTTCGCTTCGTCTCGCTGGGCGGAAACGAGGCGCTCTTCTTCTACCGGGGCGCACCGCTTCCGCCCGATGCCTTGGGGGGCTTCTCTCCCCCGCACGCGATTACGGGCAGGCCCATCGGCGACTACATGCCCCTGTCGTCGGGGGCGCGCCGTTTCGTTCATTTCGTGAACGACTCGCAGATGGTGCTCTCCACCCACGCGGGGCTGCGCGAGAAGGCGCAGACCCGCATGTTCGCGGCGAACTCCGCCTGGCTGTGGGGCGGGGGGACGGCGTGTGAGGTCGGGCGCATCGAGGAGGCGACCGGCGGCAGGGCGCCTGCGTTCGTCACCGACTCGAAACTCGCCGGGGGCTTTGCCAAACTGGGGGGTGCGGATGTATATGAGCCGGGGGAGAAGGCTGCCGCCGCCTGCGCGGCGCTGGCCGAACACGATTTCGTTCTCCTCGTGCGCGAGGTGGACGAGGTATCGCCCTGGCGCGAGGCGGAAGATAAAATCGAGCACATCGAGCGTCTCGACGAAGACCTCGTATCCCCCCTGCTGGAGGGGCTGGACGCGCCCTGCCGCGTACTGGTGGCGGCGGACGCGGGCTTTTGTGTGGAATCGCAGGAGTGGCTCGCAGGCGGCGCTCCTTTCGCGATGGCGGATTTCGACGGCGAGCGTCTCGCGCCGCCTAAACCTCCGCGCGGGCTGGCGGGGCTTTGGGAGAAAGTGCGCGGCAGACGCGAAAGCGCGGCGGCAAGCTTTGCGGAGGCCGCGCCCGAGGGCGCCCGCCTCCACGCGCTCAACGCGGTGCGCAGGCGGCTGTTCGCCGGATGAGGGGAGCGGAAGTGGGGGGGCTGGTCGTAAAGAAGTTCGGCGGCACCTCGGTCGCCAACCTGGAGAGGATGCGCGACGTGGTGCGGCGCATCGCCGAGGCGCGCGCGTCGTGGGAGCACATCATCGTCGTGGTGAGCGCGATGGCCGGGGAGACGGACAAACTTATCCGCTTCGCCCACGACCTCTCGCCCGACCCGGTGGCGCGCGAGATGGACCTGCTCCTCACCTCGGGTGAGCGCATATCGAGCGCCTTGCTGGCCATCGCCATGGACGCGGCGGGCCTGCCGGCCATATCCCTCACGGGTGGGCAGGCGGGCATTCGGACCGAAGGTTCCCACACCCGCGCGCGCGTGCGCTCCATCCGCCCGGAGCGGATTCTCCGCGAGCTGGAGCAGGGGAGGGTGGTCGTCGCCGCAGGGTTTCAGGGGGTGGACGAGTTCGACGAGGAGACCACGCTGGGACGCGGGGGGTCGGACCTCACCGCGGTGGCTCTCGCGGCTGCCCTTGAAGCGGACCGCTGCGAGATTTATACCGACGTGGAGGGGGTGTACACGGCGGACCCGCGCCTCGTCCCCGAGGCGAAGTGCCTCGAGCAGATATCGTTCGAGGAGATGATGGAGCTCGCCTCCCTGGGGGCGAAAATCTTGCAGGCGCGCTCGGTCGACCTGGCGGCGAAGTATGATCTTCCCCTCGTCGTGCGCTCCGCGTTTGGTGAAGGAGAGGGAACCTTGGTCATTCCGGAATCGACGGGCATCGAGGCTCCCGCCGTGCGCGGCGTGAGCAGCGACGCGAAACAATCGAAGCTCACCTTCAGCGGCGTGCCCGACAGACCCGGCATCGCCGCCGCCCTGTTCGGCAGGCTGGCGGAAAAATCCATCATGGTGGACATGATCGTGCAGAACGTGAGCGAAAACGGGCTGACCGACATATCGATCACCGTGAACCGCGACATGGCCGCCGAGGCCGAGCGCATCATGGGTGAGTCGAGCGACGATATGGGCGGGGCCGTCATCTCCCGCGACGACGACATCGCGAAGGTCTCCGTGGTGGGCGTGGGCATGAAGAGCCAGGCGGGCGTGGCCGCGCGCGTGTTCTCCGCCCTGGCGCGCAGCCGCATCAACATCATGATGATCTCGACTTCGGAGATTTCCATCTCCGTCGTGGTGCGCGCCGCGGACGCCGAGAACGCGGTGCGCGTGCTGCACAAGGAGTTCATCGCTTGAGCGAGGCGCCGACGTTTCAGGAAGTGATCATGGGGCTGGAGCGCTATTGGGCGCATCGGGGCTGCGTCATCCAGCAGCCCTACGACATCGAGGTGGGCGCGGGCACGATGAACCCGGCCACCTTTCTGCGCGCCCTTGGCCCCGAACCCTGGAAAGTCGCCTACGTCGAACCGAGCCGCAGACCCACCGACGGCCGCTACGGAGAGAACCCCAACCGCCTCCAGCACTATTATCAATATCAGGTCGTTCTCAAGCCCTCGCCCATCGACGTGCAGGAACAATACCTCGAGAGCCTGCGCAGCCTGGGGGTCGACCCCCTCGAGCACGACGTGCGCTTCGTCGAGGACGATTGGGAGTCGCCGAACCTGGGCGCGTGGGGACTGGGCTGGGAGGTGTGGCTCGACGGCATGGAGGTAACCCAGTTCACCTATTTCCAGCAGGCGGGGGGGCTGGATCTGGAAGTGGTTTCGGCCGAGCTCACCTACGGGCTCGAGCGCATCGCCATGTACTTACAAGGCGTGGAGAGCGTTTACGACCTCGTGTGGGCGCGCGACCCCGAGGGCGGCGTCGTGCGCTACGCCGACGTGCACCACCAGACCGAGGTGGAGTTCAGCCACTACAATTTCGAAGAGGCGGACGTGAGCGTCCACTTTGAGGTGTTCGACAAGTACGAGGCCGAGGGGCTGCGCCTCGTCGAGAGGGGGCTCACGTTTCCCGCCTACGACCATGCGCTCAAGTGCTCGCACGCCTTCAACCTGCTCGACGCGCGCGGGGCCATCAGCGTGAGCGAGCGGGCGCGCTACATCGGCAGAATCAGAAAGATGGCGCGCGCCTGCGCGGAGAGCTATCTCAAATCGCGCTACGAGGCGGGCTTTCCCCTCATCCGGGACGAGGCGGAGCGCAAGGACCGCCTCGCCCTCTACGCTGCGCAATACGCCGCCGAAGAGGCGGAGCACAGCGCGTAAAGGGGGCGTGGGGCCTTGGGCAAGGAACTTCTTTTCGAAATCGGCACAGAAGAGATTCCCTCCGTGTATATGCCGGGAATGCTGGCCGCCCTCAAGGAGCGCTCAGGCGCTGCGCTCGAGGAGGCGCGCCTGGATTTCGAGGGTCTCGAGACGCTCGGAACGCCCAGGAGGCTCGTGCTCCACGTGGCGGACCTGGCCGAGCGGCAAAGGCCGCTGCGCGAAGAAATTCTCGGGCCACCCGTCAAGAACGCATTCGACGAGGCGGGAAACCCGACGAGGGCGGCTCTGGGCTTCGCGCGGACGAACGGTGTGGAGGTCTCCGACCTCGCGCGGGTGGATACGCCCCGGGGCGAGAGGGTGATGCTCGTGCGTGAGGACGCGGGCGAGCGCACCGAAGCCGTCCTGGGTGTTTTGCTGCCGAAAATCATCCAGGAGTTGCCTGCGCCCAAGTCCATGCGGTGGGGGGCGGGTGCCCTTTCTTTCGTGCGGCCCGTGCAGTGGGTGCTGGCCCTCTACGCCGGCAACGTCGTCGAGGCTGCGGAAGGCGGCGAGCTCCCGCCTTTCGGGGCGGAAACGCGGGGGCACAGATTTCATCACGATGATACGTTTATTATCAGTAGTTTCCGCGAATATATTGATGTGTTGCATGATAAAAGCGTAGAACCCCTCGTGGACGACGGCGCAGGCCGCGGACGCATTCCCATGGTGCGCGCGGCGGTCACCGAGGCCGCAGAGGCCGGGGGCGGTGAGCCGGCGGCGGACGCAAAGGCCGTGGAGCGTCTGGTGGAGAAGGTGGCCCACCTGGTCGAGTGGCCCTTTCCGGTGGCGTGCGCCTTTGAGGAGAAGTTTCTGGACTTGCCCAGAGAGGTCATCATCTCCACCCTGGAGGTGCACCAAAGGTGCTTTGCACTCAAGGAGCGGGGGGGAGAGCGCCTCATTCCCGCCTTCGTCGGCGTGAGCAACACGCGCGCACAGGACATGGACGTGGTGCGCAGGGGGTATGAGCGCGTGGTGCGCGCCCGGCTCGAGGATGCCGATTTCTACTGGCGTCAGGACCTCGCAACGCCCCTCGCCGAAATGGCGGAATCGCTTAAGGGCGTGGTCTATCACCCCCGGCTGGGCACGAGCTGGGAGAAGGTGGAGCGCTTCCGGAGTCTGGCCGCCTGGCTTTGCGCGCGCCTCGCTCCGGGAGATGACGCCCTGGCCGGGACCGTGGAGGAGGCGGCCTCATTGTGCAAGGCCGACCTGTGCAGCGGCATGGTGTATGAGTTTCCCGAGCTACAGGGCGTCATGGGCAGGCGCTACGCCGAGCGCGAAGGGCGGGCGGAGGCGGTTTCGCGCGCCATATACGAGCACTACCTCCCCAGAGGCGAGGGAGACGATTTGCCGGGCGATGACGCGGGCGCAATCGTCGGGCTGGCCGATAGAATGGACACCATCGTCGGCATGGTGGGGCTCGGCTACCTGCCCAGCGGCTCGGAGGACCCCTATGCGCTCAGGCGCGCGGCCAACGCCGTTTTACACGTCCTGGAGGAGCGGGGCTTCAGGATATCGCTGCCCGAATGGGTGGAGGTCGCCAGCCGGCCCCTGGCGGAGAAGTTCAAAGACGGGGCGGAGGAGGCGAGCAAGAGAATTTTGGGCTTTTTGCGCAACCGGGTGTCCGCCTGGCTTTCGCGCGAAGGGGCGCGCGGCGATCTGGTGGAGGCGGTGCTGGCGGCGGGAGACGGCGCGGGCTGGCGCGACGTGATAGACGCCCGCGCGCGTTTGCGCGCACTCGCGCGCCTCGCCGCGCGCGAGGAGACCTTCGAGCCGCTTACCACGACTTTCAAGCGGGTGAACAACATCGTCCGCCAGGCGCGGGAGGGTGGCGAGCACGACGCGGCGCACCGCCCCGACGCGCGGCTGTTCGTCGAGGAGGCCGAGGTGCGGCTGGGCGCCTCCCTGGAGGCGGTCGCGCGCGCAGTGGATAGCGCGCTGGCGGACGTCCGCGCGGGAGACGCCCCCGCACTGGAGGAGGCCTACGTTTCGGCGAACGCCGCCATTGCGGAGATACGGCCCGTGGTGGACGATTTCTTCGACGCCGTGATGGTGATGGCCGAAGAGGAGGAGTTGCGCAAGAACCGCCTCGCACTCATGGCGGGGGTAGGCGCGCTCTTTTCGGCGAACGCGGATTTTACGAAAATACAGTCTCGAGCGACGAAATAACCGGAGCGGCCCCCGGGTCGGCTCCGACCACTCCGCAGACGCGCGCGGCGCGGGAGGATGAAAGTGATGAGCGAGAAGATGATCTATTCCTTTGGCGCCGGGCAGACCGACGGAGACGCCTCCATGCGCAACCTGCTGGGAGGCAAGGGGGCGAACCTGGCGGAGATGGCCAGTCTGGACATTCCGGTGCCGCCCGGCTTCACCATCACCACGCAAATGTGCGTCGAATATCTCGAAAAAGGCGCGTTGCCCGAAGGTCTCTGGGAGGACGTGAAACAGCAAATGGCGCGCCTTGAAGAGGCGATGGGGGCGCGCTTCGGCGGGGATGAGAACCCCCTGCTGGTGAGCGTGCGATCGGGTGCGCGCGATTCCATGCCGGGCATGATGGACACGGTGCTGAACCTCGGCATGAACGACGCGACCGTCGTGGCCCTCGAAAAAAAATCGGGCAGCCCCCGCTTTGCCTACGACAGCTACCGCAGGTTCATCAATATGTTCGGCAACGTGGTGCTCGAGATGGAGCACCACGACTTCGAAACGAAGATAGAGGCCATGAAGCAACGCAAGGGCGCCGCTTCTGATCTCGACCTCACGGCGGAGGACCTGGCCGAACTGGTCGAGGAATACGCCGCCCTCGTGGAGGAGAAAACGGGGGCGCGCTTCCCCCAGGACCCCTACGAGCAGTTGCGCCTGGCCATCGAGTCGGTCTTCCAGTCCTGGAACAACGAGCGCGCCTTCACCTATCGCCGCCTCTACCACATCCCGCACGAGTGGGGCACTGCCGTAAACGTGCAGTGCATGGTCTACGGCAACATGGGCGAGGACTGCGGCACGGGCGTCGCCTTCTCGCGCAACCCCGCCACGGGCGAGAGTGACCTGTACGGCGAGATTCTCTTCAACGCCCAGGGCGAGGACGTGGTGGCGGGCATTCGCACGCCCGAGCCCATCACGCGCCTGGCGGAGAAGATGCCCGAATGTTTCGCGGAGTTTGAAAGCATCTCCCAGAAGCTCGAAGCCCACTACAAGGACATGCAGGACATGGAGTTCACCATCCAGAACGGGCGCCTGTTCATGCTCCAGACGCGAAACGGCAAGCGCACCGCCGCCGCGGCGGTGAAGATTGCCGTCGACCTGGTGCGCGAAAACGTGCTC
Source organism: bacterium (assembly GCA_965221655.1). Classification (GTDB taxonomy): domain Bacteria; phylum UBA8248; class UBA8248; order UBA8248; family UBA8248; genus Bin107. The sequence goes on from OZ244906.1 coordinate 705,863, forward strand.
GACGTGCGCGACGCGCTCCAGAAGGTGGACCCCGACAGCCTGGACCAGCTGCTCCACCCGATGATTGACGCCGAACAGCAGATTGACGTGATCGCCAAAGGACTCGCCGCGTCGCCTGGCGCGGCCGTGGGCCGGGTGGTGTTCACCGCGGCGGACGCGGTGGCGCGCGCCGAGGCGGGGGAGCCCGTCATCCTGGTGCGTCAGGAGACGAGTCCCGAGGACATCAACGGCATGAACGTCGCCCAGGGCATCCTGACGGCACGGGGCGGCCTCACCTCCCACGCCGCCGTCGTCGCCCGGCAGATGGGCAAATGCTGCGTCACGGGTTGCAGCGCACTGAACGTGCGCGCAGAGGAGAAGGTCATCCGCGTCGAGGGCCGGGCGATAGCGGAGGGAGACTTCATCTCCTTGAACGGCAACTCGGGCGAGGTGATTCTCGGCGAGGCGCGCCTCAAACAGCCCGAACTCTCGGGGGATTTCGCCACCCTCATGGAATGGGCGGACGAGGTGCGCACACTGGGCGTTCGCGCGAACGCCGACACGGTGACGGACAGCAAGGCGGCGCTCGCGTTCGGCTGCGAGGGCATCGGGCTGTGCCGCACCGAGCACATGTTTTTTGAGGGCGAGCGTATCGACTACGTGCGCGCGATGATTCTCGCCGAAACCGAGGAGGCGCGGCGCGAGGCGCTTTCTCACCTCCTGCCCATGCAGCGCGAAGACTTTATTGGCATCTTCGAGGTCATGCGCGAGCGGCCGGTCACCATTCGGCTGCTCGACCCGCCGCTGCATGAGTTTCTCCCCAAGACCGAGGAGGACATGGAGCAGGTGGCCAGGCTGCTCGGCGTGAGCACCGACGTGGTGCGCCACGCCACCGAGGCGACCGAGGAACAGAACCCGATGCTGGGCCACCGGGGCTGTCGCCTTGCGGTTACGTATCCCGAAATTGCCGAAATGCAGGTGCGCGCCATCATCGAGGCGGCCTGCGAGATGAAGAGCCGGGGGGTGGACGTACTGCCCGAGATCATGATTCCGCTCACCTCGGGCGTGGGCGAGTGGGAGTTTAATCGCGACATCGTGCACGCCATCGCCAGGGAGGTGATAGGGGAGAGGGGCGTTACGCCGCGCTACCTCACGGGCACGATGATCGAGATTCCCAGGGCCTGTCTCCTCGCCGGCCAGATAGCCGAGAGTGCGGAGTTCTTCAGCTTCGGCACCAACGATTTGACGCAGCTCACCTATGGCTTGAGCCGCGACGACGCGGGCTGGTTCTTGCCCAAATACATCGATAAGGACCTGATTCCGCGCGACCCCTTCGTGGCCGTCGACCGCGAGGGCGTGGGCGAGATGGTGCGCATCGGAATCGAGCGCGGACGCGCCCGGCGCGAGAACCTCGAGGTGGGCATCTGCGGCGAGCACGGCGGGGAGCCGACCTCGGTCGAGTTTTGCCACATGACGCAGATGGACTACGTTTCCTGCGCACCCTATCGTGCGCCGATTGCGCGCCTCGCCGCCGCCCAGGCGTCGATAGTCCACGGGGCGTACCAAACGGTCGAAGTCGGCTGAGCGGGTATGGTTCGCCTCCCCGCCGCGCGAAAAAGCGCGTTGATGGCCGAGGCTCTTGCACTCGCCTTGCGGGCGGAGGGCCAAACGAGCCCGAACCCGCTCGTCGGAGCGATTGTCGTGGACGAGAACGGCGAGGTGGCGGGCCGGGGCTGGCACGAAAGGGCGGGCGAACCCCACGCCGAGGTTCTGGCCCTGCGCGAGTCGGGTGCCCGCGCAAGGGGCGGCGCGCTGGTTGTGACGCTCGAACCCTGCTCCCACCAGGGCAGGACGCCTCCCTGTGCGCCACTGGTGGCGGAGGCGGGCGTATCGCTCGTTGTGGCCGCCGTCGGGGATCCGGACCCCCGCGTGGCGGGCCGGGGCTTTGCGTATCTGCGGGAGAGGGGCGTTGCAGTCGAGGTGGGCCTCATGGCAGAGGATGCGGTGCGCGCGAACGAGGCCTATTTTCATTGGTGTAAGCATGGGCGCCCCCTGGTGACGCTCAAGGCCGCCGCGAGCCTGGACGGAAGAATCGCTACGCGCAGCGGGCAGAGCAGGTGGATAACGGGGGAGGCCGCGCGCAACGCGGGCCACCTCGTGAGAAACGTGGTGGACGCCATCCTCGTCGGCGCGGGGACGGTGCGCAAAGACGATCCGCTGCTCACGGCCCGCCCGGAGGGTATTTCGGGAAAGCCGCTTTTGCGCGTGGTGCTGGATTCCGCGCTCGGCACGCCTCCCGCTGCCCGGGTGCTGGCTCCCCGCGCGGGGAGCACGACGCTCGTTGCGACCACGGAGGCTGCCCCTGAGGAGCGCGAGAACGCCCTGCGCGCGGCGGGTGCGGAAATCCTCCGGGTGGAGGCGGATGAGGAGGGTCGCGTGGCGCTCGCCCCCGTGCTGGAGGCATTGGGTGCGCGCGGCGTGCGGCACGTTCTCGTTGAAGGCGGTGGGCAGGTGCACGGCTCGTTCGTCCGCGCGCGCCTGGCGGATCGCCTGCTGTATTTCGTAGCGCCCTTGGTGATGGGCGATGAGCAAGCGCCCCCGGCGATTGCGGGGCTGAGCGAGGCGACATTGCAATCGATGCCCCGTTTATCTAATGTAACACATGAAGTTATGGGCGATGATTTGTTGATTCGGGGATATTTCAAACGGCCCGTATGGGAAGACGCCGGAGACTGGGTGGATGTTTAGCGGAATCATCGAGGCGGTCGGCGAGGTTTGCTCGCTGAAAAAAGACGCCCGGGGCGCGCGCATCGGGGTCGAAGCGCCCGGCGTTTTGGGGGACGTGCGGCTGGGCGATTCGATTGCGCTCAACGGCGTATGCGTCACCGTGGTCGATTTCGACGCGAGAAAGTTCGAGGCCGATTTGTCCGTCGAGACGCTGCGCCGCACGAACCTGGGCACACTCGCCGTGGGCGATGGGTGCAACCTCGAGCGTGCCATGGCCCTGGGGGATCGCCTCGGCGGGCACCTGGTGAGCGGCCACGTGGACGGCGTGGGCAAAATCCGCAGCCGCAGGCAGGAGGGGGATTCCCTGTGGCTCACGTTCGAAGCACCGCTGGAGGTGATGCGCTACGTCGTCTATAAGGGATCCGTGGCGGTGGACGGCATCAGCCTCACCGTGGCGGCGTGCGAGGGGGAGACGTTTTCGGTTTCCATCATCCCCCACACGAGCGAGCAGACGACGCTCACCCGCAAGAAGGACGGCGACGCCGTGAACCTCGAGGCGGATATGATTGGCAAATACGTGGAAAAACTCCTCGCCCCCCACGTGGAGGCGCGGGGCGGCCTCACCATGAAGAAACTCGAGGAGCAGGGCTATGCCTGAGGATAGAGGCTCCGGCGCGCGGCCTTTCTCCACTATTGAAGAGGCGATAGGCGACATACGCGAAGGCCGCATCGTCGTTCTCGTCGACGACGAGGACCGCGAGAACGAGGGCGACTTTATCCTCGCGGCCGAGAAGGTGACGCCCGAGGCCATCAACTTCATGACGAAGTACGCGCGCGGGCTGGTCTGCCTCGCGCTTACGCCCGAGAAGGTCGAATCCCTGGGGCTTCCCATGATGGTGCCCAGCAACCAGAACGGATCGGTTTTCGGCACGGCCTTCACGGTTTCCATCGAGGCGCGCGAGGGCGTCACCACGGGCATCAGCGCCTTCGACCGCGCCCACACCATCCAGACGGCCATCCAGGAAGACGCGCGGCCCTCGGATTTGGTGACGCCCGGCCACGTCTTTCCGCTGCGCGCCCAGCCGGGCGGGGTGCTCAGGCGCGCGGGCCACACCGAGGGCACGGTGGACCTGGCGCGCCTGGCGGGTCTCGCCCCCGCGGGCGTGCTGTGCGAGGTGCTGAACGAGGACGGCTCGATGGCGCGGCTGCCCCACCTGCGCGAGATTGCCGAGAAGAACAACCTCTCGCTCCTCACCATCAAGGATCTCATTGCCTACCGGATGCGCCACGACCGTCTCGTGGAGCGCGTGGAGGAGGCTGAGGTAGCGACGGACTACGGCGACTTCCGGGTCCACGCCTATCGCAACCGCAGCACGGGCACGGTGCACGCCGCACTCGTGATGGGAGAGCTCGATCCCGAAGAACCCACCCTCGTCCGGGTGCAGCCGGTGAACGCCATTTGGGATTTGCTCGCACTTTTGCGTGCGGATAGCCCCGTGCGAATCAAGAACGTGTTCACCGAGATTCAGAAGGCGGGCAAGGGCGTGTTCGTGTTCTTGCAGCCCGATGCGATGGGGGAGGAGACCTCCCGCAAAGAGCGCCTCGCCGCCGAATCGCCCGAGGCGCAAGAGAAGCTGGGCGTGAGGAGCGCCCCGATTGAGGAGTTGCGCGACTACGGCATCGGCGCCCAGATACTCGTCGACCTGGGCGTGCGGCGCATCCGCATCATGACGAACGACGAACGCAGAATCGTGGCGCTCGAAGGCTACGGCCTCGAGCTTGAGGGCAGGGTGGGGGTAGGGGAAGAATGCCCCCTGCCCGCGCTGCGCAGGACGAGAAAAGGCGGCAAGGAGCCCTCCTGTTTGCAGCGGCCGTGAAGACGAGTCTGGAGAGGAAATGGAAAACCCGGTGGAAGGAAACCTGAACGGGCGGGGGCTGCGCATCGGCCTCGTCTCCTCGCGCTTTAACGACTTCATCGTCTCCCACCTCGTGCGGGGGGCGGAGACGGCCCTGCGCCAGTGCGGCGTGGCGGAGGCCGACGTGACCCACCTGCGCGCGCCCGGCTCGTTCGAGTTGCCCGCGGTCGCGATGCGAATGGCGCGTTCGGGAAAATACGACGCCATCGTGTGTCTGGGCTGCGTCATACGCGGGGCGACCTCGCACTACGACCTGGTGTGCGCCGAGGCGACCAAGGGCATTGCCCAAGTCTGCGCGCAGACGGGGGTGCCGACCATCTTCGCCGTCGTGACCACCGACACGATAGAACAAGCCATCGAGCGCGCGGGCACGAAGATGGGCAACAAGGGATACGAGGGGGCGCTGGCGGCCGTGGAGATGGCCACCCTGTTCGCCGAGATGGACTCAGACGACGCTTCCGGAGAGGGCGGGTGATGCCGGAGAACAGAAGGGCGGGGCGCGAGCTCGCGTTCGGCATTCTCTACCACGCGGATCGCACGGGCGCTCTCACGCCCGCGGAGGTGGAGCGCTACTGGCGGCTGCATCCGGCTGAGGAGGCCGCAAAGACGTTCGCCGAGAGGCTGGTGGCGATTCTCCTCGAGAAGGCGGGCGAGATAGACACCCTGCTCGCGGACGCCAGCACGGGTTGGTCGCTCAAGCGCATGGACGCTGTGTCGAGAAGCATATTGCGTCTGGGCGTTTGCGAGATATGCTTCGTCCCCGACGTTCCGCCCGCCGTCGCCATCGACGAGGCGATTCGCCTGGCCAAGCGATACGGGCCGGAGAACGCTCCCGGCTTCGTGAACGGGGTGCTGGATCGCCTCCACCGGGAGAAGACGGCGGTTTAGTATTGTGATACGCCTGAGACTGCTGCCCCGCGGACTCGAAGAGGCGGAATGTTTCGTCGCACTCGCCATGTTCGTGGCGGAGGATTATCCGTTTCGGGGGTGTCTTGAGCGCCTCGACCGCTTGCTGGAGGGCGAGGCGAGTCGCCTGGTCGAGGGCGGGAAATTGAGCGGTGCGTGGGAATCGCAGGCCATGCTGGCGTCCAGGGGGCGGCTCGCGACCGAGTACGTCCTCTTCGCGGGTCTGGGTCCGCTGGAGGAGTTGACGCACACGACGCTGTATCGGCAGACGCAGGAGATCGTCGAGAGGATGATGCGCGTCTCGGCCAGGAGCCTTTCGGTGCAGACTTCCGGTTTCGCGCAGCCGCCGGGCGATTTTAGCACCATAGCCGCGGAGATAATGAACGGGGCGATAAGGGGCGCCGCCGGCATCCCCCGCGACGTCGATATTCTCCTTTGCGAACCCGAGGAGGAAAAATACGGTGCACTCATCGCACTGGGCGAGCAAATCGTTTTTGGCGACGCGGAAAACTGCGAACTCTCCCTGGAGGTCTTGATGTGAGGGATGCGCTCTCCAAGACTGCGCGTGCGCTTCGCCTGGCCGTTGTTCTGGGCGTCTTCACGGCGGCGGGTTGCGGCTATGAACTCGAGGGCGTTCGCCGCCCCCCGAGCCTGGGGGAGGCGCGCACGATCTCGGTTGCCGGCTTCGTGAACCAGACGAACGAGCCGGGGCTCGGGGGAGTGGTGACGCGCGCCGTGCGGGGTGCGTTCGTGCGCGACGGCCGCCTGCGGGTTTTGGACTCTTCCGATGCGGACCTGGCCCTGGAGGGCGTCATACGCGGATACCACCTCTCGCCCATCGGCTTCACGGGGGCGGACCAGGCGCAGCGCTACCGCGTCGTCGTTCGCGCGCGGGTGCGTCTGCGCGACAACGTGCGCAACAGGCTGGTTTTGGAGCGGAATCTGGAATCGTGGTCAGAATTTAGGATAAACGCCTCCATCGCCCGAAGCGCCGTGCGCCGCGAGAGCGCGAGCCACAAGGCAGCCGAATCCCTTTCGGGCGATTTGGTCGCCCTGGTGCTAGAGGGCTTCTAGGGTGGCCCGGGGCGCCAGGAGTTCTAGGGGCGCCAAGCAAAAGAGAGGCTCCCTGGCCCTGCTCGCAGAAATGCGGGACGCGCCGCTCCAACCCATCTACCTCTTGCAGGGCAAGGATGCTTTTTTGCGCGACGAATACCTCCGCGTGATACGCCACAAGGCGTTTGGCGAGGCATCCGACGATTTCAATCACGACCGCCTCGGCTGGGCCGAGGCCGACGCGCGCGAAATTCTCTCCATCGCGCAGACGCTCCCGTTCATGACGCAGAGGCGCTTGGTTGAAATCAGCGACTTCACCAGGCCCGACGCGCGGGGGGAGGAGCTGTTTCTCGCCTATTTCGAACAACCCGCCGAGACGACGACGCTCGTATTCTGTGCGGAAAGCGCCGACATGCGGACGACTTTCTTCCAGCGCCTGGCGAAGGCGGGTGCGCTCTGCCGCACCGACACCCCCGAGGGGCGCGAACTGGCGCAGTGGCTCCACGGGCGCGCCGGGGAGCTGGGCTTCGAGTTGACGCCCGAGGCCGCCGACATGCTGGTGGAGATGGTGGCGCCCTCGATGGGGAGGCTGAACGCCGAGCTCGAAAAACTTCTTTCTTATGTGTTGCCCGAAAAGCTGGCGGGTCCCGAGGAGGTGCGCGCAGTCGTGGGCCACTCCAGAGAAGAGATGCTCTACCGTCTGGGGGATTCGCTCAGCCGCGCCCCCCTGGGCGAGACGCTGGCGCTTTTGCGCAGGATGCTCGAGACCGAGCACCCCGTCGTCTTCGTCGGGTTGTTGCGCAACCTCATTCGTCGCTGGACGTTCGCGAAAGCTCTCGTCGCGAGCGGGCGGGCGGGGGATATCGCCCGCGTCGCGGGGGTACCGCCTTTCGTGGCGCAACGCCTTGAGGGACAGGTGCGGAGTCTGCGCTCCGCACGCCTGCGCGAGTTGTACACGAAGCTGCTGCGCGTGGATCGCAGGCTCAAGCGCACGAGCGACCCGAACACCGCCCGCCGTCTGCTGGAGTTGTTGCTCGTAGAGGTGCGCTCCGCCGTGCGGGGAGCGCAAAAGGTGGTCTGACTATTTGGCCGAGGACGCCAGGTGCACCCGCCTGGCCAGTCTGGCCGCCCGCCGCGAAGCCGTTTTCTTATGGATGATTCCCTTCGCCGCCGCGCGGTCGAGTTGGGATTGCGCCGTTTTGAGCAACTCCTCGGAAGGTTCCCCGCCGGCCAACACCTTCTTGATGGTGTTGCGGAAGCGGGTGCGGACGGCGCGGTTTCTGGCGCGGCGAACGAGGTTTTGGCGATAGCGCTTCTTGGCCGAACGTATGTGGGGCAATTTCGTCGATTCTCCGCAAAAAGGTAATAAATCTCTGTTGAGGCTGCTTCAGAGGCGGGGTAAGATACCACGCGAACGAAAGTTGTCAAGTTCACCGCCCCGGTGCCCGAGATTTCGTGACCACGCCTCCCGAACGCCCCCCAAACGGGGAAGCCCCCCCTGAAACCGCGCCCGAAAAGGGTGCGGGGGAGGGGGAGAGCATCTCGCGCTTTGCCGGTTCCGTCAGCCTGGCGACGCTCATCAGCCGGTTCGCGGGGTTTTTCCGCGACCTTCTGATCGCCAAGTTCTTCGGCGCGGCGATGTTCGCCGACGCCTTCTTCGTCGCGTTCGCGATTCCCAACCTCTTTAGGCGCATGTTCATGGAAGGGGCGCTGACCTCCTCGTTCTTCCCCGTCTACTCCGACGTGCGCGCGCGTCTGGGCGCTGCAGGCGCGCGCGCGTTTGCGGGCGGCATGTTCGTCTTTCTCCTCCTGGCGGGAGGGGCGCTCTGCGCGGCGGGAATCTGGTTCGCAGAGCCCTTGACGCGGGCACTGGCGCCGGGCTTCGCCGCCCATCCCGAAAAGCTGCGCCTCGCGGCGGAGCTCACGCGCATCATGTTCCCCTTCATCATCTTCATCGGGCTGTGGGCGGTCGCAGCGGGAGTGCTGAACGCCGCGCGCCGCTTCTTCACGCCCGCGCTCGCACCCGCGCTGCAAAACGTCGTCATCATCTGCGCCCTGTTGCTCGCGGACTATTGGGTCGGGGGCTCCCGGGCGATTCGCTGGCTCGCGTGGGCCGTCGTCATCGGGGGTGCTGCGCAGTTTCTTTTTCAACTGCCCTTCATGGCCCGCCTGCGCCTCCTGCCGGTGCCATCGGCGCCGTGGCGAACGGAGGGCGTCGCCAGGTGCCTGGCGCTCATGGGGCCTGCGGCCTTCGGCGGCGCCATTTTTCAGATCAACGTGCTCGTCGACAGGTGGCTGGCCTCGTTCCTGCCCGAGGGTTCGATTTCCTATCTCTACTACGCGAACCGCCTGGTGCAGCTCCCCCACGGCGTACTGAGCCTCGCCATCGTCTCCGCCGCCCTGCCTGTGCTCTCCGACTACGGGGCGCGGCGCAAGACGGAGCCAGGGGCGGGGGAGGCGGAGCGAAACGCCTTGCTCGAGGCGGCCCGCCTCACGCTGTTCATCACCATCCCCGCCTCTTTCGGCCTCATCGCCCTGGCGCCTCCCATCATGGAGGTCGTCTTTGAGCGCGGCGCTTTCACGCACGCCCACACGCTCGAGACGGCCGCCGCCCTGCGGGCGTACGCGGCGGGGCTCGCGTTCTTCGGCGCGGCGCGGCTTTTGGCGGGCGTATTCCACGCGCGGCTCGACACGCGATTTCCGGTGCGGTGCGCGAACCTGGGCGTTCTCGCCAACGTCGTGCTCAGCGTCGCCCTCATGTTCCCCTTCGGCTTCGTGGGGCTTGCGCTGGCGACCTCGTGTTCGAGCGCGCTGAACGCAGGCCTCCTCCTGCGGGGTCTGCTGCGCGCGCCGGGTGATTTTCCGAAAAAAGAACTGGCTCGCTCCCTCTGGAGGCTGCTCGCCCTGGGCGCTGCGACGGGTCTGCTCGCCTACGCGGTGCACCTCCAGGTGTGGAACGCCGAGGCAGGCTTCGTCCGCAAGCTGGCGACGCTGATCCTCGAGGTTGCGCTGGCGGCGGGCTTCTACGACGTTTTGGCGCGCAGGGTGGACGCCGATTCCTACGCGGCGTGGCGGCGTTTCACGCGCCTGAGAAGGAGGAGAACCTGAATGGAGTGCGGACGATGGTGAACAGAAGGGCCGCGGGCGAGGAGGGCGGCGGCGGCGTTGCGCTCGACGCAAGCCTGCGAGAGGTTTTGCACGCTTTTCAGGATTATCTGCTCATCGAGCGTCGCCTCGCGGCGAACACCGTGGAGAGCTACGGGCACGACGCCGCCTCGTTTCTTGAGTGGGCGCAGCGCAGCGAGGGGGCTGCGCCCGAGGCGTGGACGAAGGCCACGGTCGTCGCGTATCTCGCCGAGGAGCGTGCGCAGGGGAAGTCCGACACCACGCTGCGCAGACGCCTGGCCTCTTTGCGCGCTCTTGCGGGGTTGATGGTGCGCGAGGGGTACGCACGCGAGGATTTTACGGCGGACGTTGCGCAGTCCGCGCGCTGGAAGCGTCTGCCCAAGACCCTCTCGCAGGAGGAGATGTCCAAAATTCTTCTCGCACCCGATGAGAGTACGCCCGAGGCCGTGCGGGACGGCGCCATGTTCGAGCTCCTCTACGCTACGGGGATGCGCGTGAGCGAAATCGTGGGGCTCATGCTCCGGCAAGTCGAGTTCGAGGCGGGCTTTTGCATCGTGCACGGCAAGGGCGAAAAATCCCGCCTCGTGCCGATGGGAGACGTCGCGCGCGCGCGCCTTCAAGGCTATTGCGAGACGGCGCGTCCGGCCCTGTTGCGCCACCGGCAGTCGGATTACGTCTTCCTCACGCGGCGGGGACAGCCCATGACGCGCCAGGCGTTTTGGGCGCGGGTCAAGAAATGGGCGCAAAAAGCGGGTGTGGGCAGGAACGTGAGCCCCCACGTGTTCCGCCACAGCTTCGCCACGCACCTGCTGAACCACGGGGCCGACCTGCGCGCCGTACAGGCGATGCTCGGCCACGCGGACATCTCCACGACCGAGGTCTACACCCACGTGGACAGGGAGAAATTGCGGCGTCTGCTGGACGTGAGCCACCCGCGCGGATAGGGAAAAAGGGGCGAAAGGAAAAGCGGATTTCCGTGTTGACGCCTCATATCGGCGGGCGTACGATCCGGCTTTGGAGCGGTTTTCTGGCGGCGCGCGCCGCATGGACCCGCAGGGGAGGAACCCGAACTCTTGGCGACGAGGACGTCTACCAGCCCGCTGGCCGGGCCGGACAGGCTGGTGCACATTATCGGGAACCGCGACGAATCTCTCCGCGCCGTGGAGAGAGCCTTCGCCGTGAAGATTCGCATCGCGTCGGAGGGCTTCGTGGTGGAGGGCGAACCCGACGCCGCCGAGAGGGCGCGGGTGTTTCTCGACGAGTTGACCGACTGCGTGGAGGAGGGGTTTCGCTTCGATTCCCCGAACGTGAAGACGCTCGCGCGCACCGTGGCCGAGCAGGAGGTAACGCTCCGCGCACTGGTGACGAACCGGATATCGGTCTCGAAAAAGCGCGGCTACGTCGTGCCCAAGGGTCTCGTGCAGAGCCGCTACGTCGAGGCGATTCGCGAGAAGGGCGTTACGTTCGGCATCGGGCCCGCCGGCACGGGGAAGACGTATCTCGCCATGGCGATGGCCGTCTCCGGGCTGCTGGAGAAGGCCTACGCCCGCATCGTGCTCACGCGGCCCGTCGTGGAGGCGGGCGAGAGGCTCGGCTTCCTGCCCGGCGACTTGCAAGAGAAGGTGAATCCGTACTTGCGGCCCCTGTTCGACGCCCTGAACGACATGGTGGACTTCGAGCGGGCCGAGCGCTTCATCCAGAGGGGTGAGATAGAGATAGCGCCGCTCGCCTACATGCGGGGCCGCTCGCTTAAGGATTCGTTCATCATACTCGACGAGGCGCAGAACACGACGCCCGAGCAGATGAAAATGTTTCTCACCCGCCTCGGCGCGGGGAGCAAGGCGGTCGTGACGGGAGACATTACGCAAATTGACCTGCCCGAAACCGCAGGGTGCGGGCTGGTGCACGCCCGGGAAGTGCTGGGCGATTTGGAGGAAGTCCGTTTCGTTCACTTTACCGAGCGAGACGTCGTGCGCACGCAACTGGTGAGAAAAATCGTCGCGGCATACGAGGTCCACAGCCTCTAGGCGCGTTTTGCCCTAAGGGGTGTCTGCGCCGCCGGGGGATTTTGTGGGTGGGCCGTACGTCCGAAACTCTTTTGTCGCCGTAGTGGTACGGAGGCTGATCGCGTGATTCAGCGGACTGGCGTTGACAGAAACGCCGGAAGGATCAGGAAGATCTGTCTTCGCTCTCTTGCCGCGCCGGGGCGGTGGGCTGCGCGCTGGTTCGTCGCGTTCACCGGGACGCGGGTCTACCCGTGGACTCTGGGGGCCGCGCTCGCCCTCGTGCTCGCGGGTTTGCTCACGACGGAAATTTCTGCGCCGCGTCCTTCGCTTTCCCTCGAGGTGGGCGACATAGCTCCCCGGGACGTGAAAGCGCCCGAGGAGATGCGCGTGGTCGACCCCGTCGCCACGAACGCGAAGCGCCAGGCGGCGCGGGAGAAGACGCCTGCGCGCTACGACATAGACACCGGCCTCGCCCAGGCCATCCACGACAGGCTCGGCGGGGCGTTCGCCTCCGTGCAGCGGACAATCAACACCGAACTCGAGAGGGTGAGGAGCGAGAAGCTGGCTCGCGGGGCGCGGCAAAACGCTCCGCCGCGTCTGCGCGAGTCGGACGTCTATAAGGAAATGTACGCCGCGCCCGCGTATGCGAAGGCGGAGGAGGCGTTTCATACACTCTTGGGCGGCGACGTTCCCGCCAAGCTGGCGTCCTGGCTGCGCGCGGAGCGCTTTGCGAACTGGATTCGCGACGACGTCGCCGCGCTGCTCAAGACGGCGTTTTCGCGCCAAATCGTGAGCGACAGGCGGCTCTTCGCCACCCATGCGGCGAAAGGAATAGCGGCGCGCGACATCAGAACGGGCAAAGACGTCTCGGTGAGCCCCTCGCTGAGTCCCCTCGAACTCCGCCAGGTGGGCGGGTTCCTCCGCCGCGCCGCGCGCGGTATGTCCCTGCGAACGCCTCCCGCCGTGCGCGGCCTGCTCATTGCCCAGGTCGTCAAGATGGTGCAGCCAACGCTCGCGTTCAACACCCGGGCGACGCTCGAGAGCAAGGAGGAGGCGGCTGCCGCCGTCGCGCCCGTCTCGATGATTCTCAAACAAGGCGAGATGATCGTCCGCGAGGGCGAGCGTCTGAGCGAAAGGCAGATTGCGAAGCTCAAGGGTCTGGAGAGTGTGCGCCGCCGCAGCGTCGCGCTCGACAACTTCGCGGGGACGGCGCTCGTGCTGTTCGTTCTGCTCCTGCTCGCCTGGGTTTGCCTGCAAAAGTACGACGTGAATTTTCTGTCCTCGCAAAAAAACATCGTCCTGTTCGTCATATTGCTCCTCGTGCAGGCTGCTCTTCTCAAGTTGGGGATTCTCTTCGCCAATGTGCTGCACGAGGCGTTTCGCGGCATTCCGCTCACTTCGTTCTACTACGTGATTCCGTTTTCTTCGTGCGCCCTGCTGGCGGCGGTCTTACAAGGGCGCTCCGCGGCGGTGCTGATGGCGGTTTTCTCCGCCGTTCTCACGGGGTTGATTTTCCCGAACCACGTCAACCTGGCTTTCGTCGCCCTGGCGGGCGGCGTGCTCGCGGCCATTCGCTGGAAAGACTACAGGCGCCGGACGTCCGTGTTGTTCGTGGCGTTCATGCTGAGCCTGCTGGGGGCGACGCTCGCCCTGGGCTTCTGCGTACAGGAGGGTTTGAGCGTCCTGGCTTCGCGGTGGACGGACCTGCCCATCGCACTGCTCGGCGGCCTTTCGAACCTCATCATCGTGGCGGGGGCCATGCCGCTGCTCGAGTCGGTATTCAAGCTCACGACCGACATGCGCCTTCTCGAACTCGGCGACCAGAACCACCCCCTGCTGCGCAGGATGGTCGTCAAGGCGCCGGGGACCTACCACCACAGCCTTCTGGTGGGGCACCTGGCCGAGGAGGCGGCCGAGGCGGTCGGCGCCAGCCCGCTTCTTGCCCGCGTGGGGGCGTATTACCACGACATCGGCAAGATGATGAAGCCCGACTACTTCATCGAAAACCAGGACGAGAGGAACCGCCACGACAGGATTACGCCCACCATGAGCGCCCTCATCCTCATCAGCCACGTGAAAGAGGGCGTCGAACTCGCGAGAAGCCACCAGTTGCCCCGCGAGATCATCGACCTCATTCGCCAGCACCACGGCACGTGCCTGATTCGCTACTTCTATGAAAAAGCCAGAAGCCGAAGCGCCGACGACGTGCGCGAGGAGATTTTTCGCTACCCCGGCCCGAGGCCGCAGACGCGCGAGGCGGGCATCCTGATGCTGGCCGACATGGTGGAGGCGGCGTCGCGCTCGCTTTCGGATCACTCCCTCGGACGCCTGAGCAGCCTGGTGAACAGAATAGTGCAGAGTGCTTTCTCCGAAGGCCAGCTCGACGATTGCAACCTCACGCTACGGGACTTGAACCGCATCCAGGAGGCCTTCATGCGTGTTCTGGTCGGCATCCACCACCACCGGATTCATTACCCCGAACAGGACGACGCTCCGAAGAAAGGGCGCGGACATGAGAGTCCTCATAAAAAACGAGCAAAGCCTGTTCGACCTCAACGAGAAGGCGCTGCGGTCGCGCTTGCAGGTCGTGCGCAGGGCTCTGGAGTCCGGGGATGAGTGGCTCAGCCTCGCCTTCGTCCGCGACGAGGAGATGCGCGCGTTGAACGCCCGCTACCGGGGGGAGGAGGAGACGACGGACGTGTTGGCGTTTCCTCTTGCCGATTCTTTTCCCTCCGGCGGAGAGGAGGGCAGGTTTCTCGGCGAGGTCGTGCTCTGTGCCGACGAGGTGCTGCGCCAGGCGCAGGCGGAGTCGATAGAGTGCGGCGCGGTGGCGGATCGCCTGCTCGTCCACGGCGTGTTGCACCTCAAGGGGCACGATCACTATACGGAGGCCGAGGCCGCCCGCATGCGCGCGGAAGAGGAGAGGATGGCCCGCCTGCCGGGGGCGGCGTGGCTGTTCCCAAAAGAGTCGGGGAATTGCTAGGTGGAAAGACTCTGGGCGCCGTGGCGTGGGGAATACGTGGTGCGCGACGCCGGCCGCGCGCAGGAGAGTAGCGCTTGCGTCTTTTGCGACCTCCTGGAAGCAGAAGACGGACCGGAAAACCTGATTCTCCACCGCGGCGCGCACGCCTACGTCGTGATGAACAGGTATCCCTACGCGAACGGGCATCTGATGGTTGTGCCCATGCGCCACCTGGAAGACTATGAGGCCTTGGGCGAGGAGGAATGCCGCGAGATTTTCGCCCTCTCGCAAAAGTGCGTGGGGGTATTGCGAAAGCGTGTGAGCGCCGCCGGCTTCAACGTGGGCTTCAACCTCGGGACGAGCGCGGGTGCGGGCATCGCAGGGCATCTGCACTTGCACGTCGTTCCGCGCTGGGAGGGAGATCACAACCTGATGCCCGTCCTCGGCGGCGTGCGGGTGATTCCCGAAAGCCTCGAGACGACCTACGAGCGAATCCGCCCCGATTTCGACGTCTGACACTCCTTGGAACTGGTGGCGATATGGGCAGCCTTCGACTGATCGTCGGCTTGATACTCGCGGTGGCGATTTCGAGTTTCGGCGTCATCAACATGAATCCGGTGAGCGTGGCGTATTACAAAGGCGCCGTCAGCCTGCCTCTTTTCTACGTCTTGCTGGCGGTGTTCGCACTGGGTTTTCTGGTGGCGTGGCTCGCCGGCCTGTTCGACAGAATCAGGTTTCGCTCCCAAATCGGAAGCCTCAGGCGCGAGGTGAAGACCCTGGAGAGCAACCTCGAGGAGGTGCGCGAGAAAAGCGGCAGACTGCTCCCGGCGGGAAACCCGCCTGCCGCAGGAGGGGCTCCGGGCGCACCTCGAGGGGGTGCCTCGCCGCAGGCGGGCTCCTCCCCGCGCGAAGAGCCGAGAGCCGAGTAGCCGTGGGCGCACCGACAAAATCCACCACCGGCCGCGGCCCCTCGCCCGCCATGCGCCAGTACCTCGAGATGAAGCGCCGCTACCCGGATGCGGTGCTGTTCTTCCAGCTGGGCGACTTCTTCGAAATGTTCTATGAGGACGCGGAGCGCGCGGCGAAGGAGCTGGAGCTCACGCTCACCTCGCGCCAGAGCGACGAGAAGGGCCCCATCCCCATGTGCGGCGTGCCCTGCCATTCGGCGTCTTCTTATTGTGGACGGCTGCTGGAGGCGGGCTACAAGGTCGCGATATGCGAACAGGTGGAAGAAGCGGGCGCGAGCAAGGGCGTCGTGAAACGCGAGGTGACCCGCGTGCTGACGCCGGGCACTTCCGTCGCGGATCTGGAGATGCTCGACAGCAAGGAATCGCAGTATCTCGCAGGCATCACGCTCGTCAGGAGCGGGGCGGAAGAGGTGTGGGGGATGGCGTGGCTCGACAGCTCGACCGGCGAATTCTGCGCCACCCAGGCAGCGGGCACCGCCGCAGAGAGTCTCGTCTGCAACCACCTGGAGAGGCTCGGCCCCCGCGAACTCGTTTTGCCCGAAACGTTTTCTGCGCCTGAGGCGCTCGCGGCGCGCATTCGGGAGTTGGGGATTCACGTCGAAAAAAGAGCTCCCGCCACCTTCCGCGAACCCCTCGACCCGCATCTCATGGAAACCATTTTTCCCGACCGGACCCACGCCGAGGCGAATCCCGCGGCGGCGGGTTCTGCACTGGGCGTCATGGCGTATCTCCGGGAAAACCAGCCGGGGGATTTTCCGCACCTCAAGCCCGTGTTGTTCTCGCTCCTCTCGGACGCGATGATTCTGGACGCGGCCACCCTGCGCAACCTCGAGCTCGTGCACTCTCCCGCCGGGAAGAAGGCCACCCTTTTCGGCCTGCTCGACGAAACGCGCACGGGCATGGGTGGGCGCTTGCTGAAGAAATGGATTCTCGCACCCCTCATTCGCAAGGAGGCCATCGACCATCGCGCGGCCGCCGTGCAGGAACTCGTGGAGAACGCGGAGTTGCGCAAGGCACTCGCCGCCGCCGTGGAACCGATTCAGGACGTGGAGCGCCTCGTAGGCCGCGTGGGCTCGCAGACAGCGAATCCCCGGGACATGGCGGGGCTGGGGGCTTCCATGGCCATGCTGCCGCGGGTGTGTGCAGCGATAGAGGGAGCGCGTGCGCCGCTTTTTCGCTCCGTGCTGTCGGGGTGGGATTCTCTGGAGGACGTGGCGAGCGAACTGGAGTGCGCCATCGTGGAGCAGCCGCCCGTTGCGATTCGCGAAGGCGGCATCTTCCGCTCCGACTACGACCCCGAGCTCGCCCGCCTGCGCGAAGCCCAGCGCGAGGGCGACACCTGGCTCGAAACCTACGAGGCGAAGGAGAAGGAACGTACGGGTCTTCCGCTCAAAATCGGGTTCAACCGCGTTTTCGGCTATTACCTGGAACTGGCGAAGCGCTTCAGCGAGCAGGCGCCCGTGGAATACACGCGCAAGCAGACCCTCGTTTCCGCCGAGCGATACGTAACGCCTGAGCTCAAACGCATGGAAGAGGACATTCTGGGGGCGGAGGAGAAATCCTGCGGCCTCGAGTTCATGCTGTTCGGGCGCCTGCGGGCGAAGATAGGGGGGCAGGCCGGGCGCATACTCGCCGCGGCGGAGCGGGTGGCGCTTCTCGACGCGGTGCTCTCCCTCGCGTTCGTCGCGTGCAGGCATGGGTACGTGCGCCCGGAAATGCTCGAGGCGCCCCACATCGAGATCCGCGAGGGCCGCCACCCCGTCATGGAGGCGGAGCACCCCGGCGTTCCCTTCGTGCCGAACGATTTGTCCATGGACGAGGAGCGGCAGATTCTCGTCATCACAGGGCCGAACATGGCGGGCAAATCCACCTATCTGCGCCAGGCCGCCCTCATCGTCTTGATGGCGCAAATCGGCGGCTTCGTGCCCGCGAAGAGCGCGCGCATCGGCCTGGTGGACAGGGTGTTCACCCGCGTCGGCGCGCACGACAGGCTTCTTGAGGGCCAGAGCACCTTCATGGTCGAGATGGTGGAGACGGCCACCATATTGCGCGAGGCGACGCCGAGCAGCTTCATCGTGCTCGACGAGGTGGGGCGCGGCACGAGCACCTACGACGGGGTGAGCATTGCGTGGTCGGTCGTGGAGTATCTCCACGAGGAGGCCCGCCACTGTGCACGCACCCTGTTCGCCACCCATTACCATGAGCTCTCCGCGCTTTCGCGGCGGCTTGCGCGCGTGAAGAACCTGACGGTCGAGGTGCGCGAATGGGGCGAGGAGGTCGTCTTCCTGCGCAAGGTGAGCGACGGCAACTGCGACAGAAGCTACGGCATCCACGTCGGCAGGCTGGCGGGGCTGCCCGAGAAGGTAATCGCCCGTGCGAAGGCGCTGCTCGCGGGTTTCGAGGAGGAGGGCGGCGTTCTTCGGCCGGGCGGCGTGCCGTTCTCGGAGAATTCTGCGCACAACGGGCAGATGGCCCTGTTCGCGCGGGATAAATCCCGGATAGAGGAGGCGCTCGGCCGTTTCGACCCCGACGCCATGACGCCGCGCGAGGCGCTCGAAGCACTCTATGAGCTGAGGAGCATCGCGCAGAGCGACGACTAGCGGCGAAAAACACCGCCGCGGGCGCATGAGCGAGCACTGGGCCGACGGCCCGGGAGAAGCAATGACGAAAGACGCGAGGAGAACAATTGCCGCGGGGAGTGGGGCGCTCGCCCTGTGTGTGCTTTTTGCTCTGGCGGGACCCGCCCTCTCCGCCACGGGCGGGGAAGAGGAAGCGAGGGTCCGCGACATCGTCGTCGTCGAGAAGAACGGCGACCTCCTCGTGTTCGCCTCGCTTCTGGGGGCGTTTCCGCCCAGTGTGCTCGAGGTGATTCACGGGGGAGTGGAGACCAAATTCGTCTTCGACGTGCGCTTGATGCGCGTGCGCAAGGTGCTCTACGACCTGGAGGTCGCCTCGCGCGAACTGCACCACCGGGTGAAATACAGCGCCCTCAAGAAAACCTATACTTTTCTTGTTCGTGAGGAGGAGAAGGAGGTCGCGCGGAGGGTGACCCAGAGCCAGGCCGAAATGATGGACTGGATGCATGAACTCAACGGCGTGCCCATCGTTTCGGGCAAGGCGCTGTCCCCAAACGAGCGATATTATGTCAGAATCAGGGTGCGGTTTGATTCGATGGATTTCGTCTTCCCCTTCAACTACCTGCTCGCGTTTATGGGGAAAGCATCGGATTGGAGCAATTCCCGCACGTTCGGCATGAAAGGAATGTGAGCCGTGCAACCCGCAGCCCCGGATACGGAGACGCTCTCCTCGCGCAGGCGTAAAAACCTGCTGCGCTCCTTTATCGCGCTGATCGTCGTTGCGACCTTCTCCATCACGGGCTGGATATATTTTCAGGACCTCGAGCCCCAGGTCCCCCTTCTGAACGACGCCGTCGTGTTCGCGCTCGTGAACATGAGCATCATTCTCCTCGTCGTGGTCATCCTCCTCGTGGCGAAGAACCTGGTGCGCCTCTACTACGAGGGGCGGACGGGGGCGGGGCGCTCGCGCCTGCAACCCAAGCTCGTGCTGGCCTTCGTGGGGTTCACGCTCATTCCGGTCGTGGCGCTGTTCGTGGTGGCGAGCGGCCTCATCAACCAGAGTTTCAACACCCTGTTCAACACCAAGGTGGAGCGCGCCCTCAAGGGAACGCTCGAGGTGGCCCAGACCTACTACGGCGAGGTGGAGCGCAACGGGCTGTTCAGCGCGAGCCGTCTGGCGCAGATGCTGGAGAAAAACCACCCCGACGCGACGGAAAACCCCGCGGCCATCACAAAAATAATCGAGGCGCAGCGCAAGAGCCTGGGGGTGGACCTCATTCAGGTATACGACGCGAAGCGCAAGCCCGTCGTGTCGGCGCGGCGACCGGGGCTCCCGCGGACGGCGCAATTCTCGCCCCTGGTGGAATACGTGGAGCAGGTGCTCGACGGGGAGTCGCGCTCGAGCGTGGAGAACTGGGAGAAGGGCGACGTCATCCACGGTGTTGCGCCCCTGCGGGTGGGTAAGAAGGTGACGGGCTTCATCGTCGTCTCCAAGGTCGTGCCCGAACAACTCGTCGAAAGGGTGCAGGACATATCGGACTACTTTGTGGATTACAAGGAGCTCGAACTCTCCAAAAACCTCGTGAAGGCGAACTACATCATCACCTTCTTCGTCGTGACGCTGCTGATCCTCTTCGCCGCGATATGGTTTGGCTTCTACCTCGCGCGCGGCATTACGGTGCCCATCGAAAAGCTGGCCGATGCCACACGCGCGGTCTCCGAGGGCGACCTCGAGCACCGCGTGGACGCGCAGGCGGACGGCGAGGTGGGCATCCTCGTCGGTGCGTTCAACAGCATGACGCGCGAGTTGCTCGCCAACAAGGAGAAGATAGAGGAATCCTCCGAGACCCTGCGCCGCTCGAATCTCGAGATCGACAGAAGGCGCAGGTACATGGAGGCGATGCTCGAGAACATCGGCGCAGGCGTGATATCGGTCGATCGGCGGGGGAGGGTCACCATCCTCAACAGGGCGGCGGGAGAGTTGCTCAACGTCGACCCCCGCAGCGCCGTCGGGAGCATGTTCACCGGCGTGTTCGAAAGCGCGCACCTCGAACCCGTGCGCAGGCTGATGCGCTCCATGCGCCACCTCGCCCGCAAGAGCGTCTCCGAGCAGGTGGAGGTGATGATCGACGGGCGCTTGCGCACCCTGCGCGCGAGCCTCACCCTGCTCAGGAGCGTGGAGGGCGGCAGGCTGGGCGCCGTCATCGTGTTCGACGACATGACGGCCTTGATCCGCGCGCAGAAGGTGGCCGCGTGGCGGGAGGTGGCCCAGGGCATCGCGCACGAGATCAAGAATCCGCTCACGCCCATCCAGCTCTCCGCCCAGCGCATGAGAAGGAAGTTCGAGGCCGAGGCCTACGATTTCACCGAGGTGTTCGAAGCCTGCACGGAGACCATCATCAAACAGGTGGCGAGCCTCATCGACATGGTCGACGAGTTCAGCCGCTTTGCGCGCATGCCCGAGCCGAGGCTGCGGCTTTGCGGGTTCGCCCCCCTGATCGAGGAGGTGGCGAGCCTTTACCTCGAGAGAAAGGGGGACGTCCATTTTTCCCCGAACGTCCAGATCGGGGAGGCGGCCGTGATGGCCGACCCCGAGCAGTTGCAGCGCGTGTTCATCAACCTGCTGGAAAATGCCTTTGAATCCCGCCAATCCGAGGGCGAGATAGACTTGCAAGCCTGGGTTGATGAGGAGAGGAACGTCATCCTCGTCGAGGTTGCCGACCAGGGCCAGGGGATACCCGAAGACGTGAAGGATCACATTTTCTCCCCCTACTTCTCGACCAAGAACAGGGGCTCCGGCCTGGGTCTGGCCATTTGCCACCGCATCGTGGCCGACCACAATGGGGTCATCAGCGTGCGGGACAACCACCCGGCGGGCTCGGTCTTTCGCGTGACCCTGCCGCTGGCCCCCGCCATGGACGTTACGCCCGAAAAGAGAAGGACGCTCACCATTGGATAAGGGACACGTGCTCGTCGTCGACGATGAGCGCGAAATACTCGCGAGCCTCGAGGACGTCCTGCTCGATGAGGGATATCGCGTAGAACGGGCCGAATCCGGAGAAACCGCTCTCCAACTCGTCCAGACCGAAGCCCCGGACGTGGTGCTGGTCGACGTCTGGATGCCGGGTATCGATGGCATCCAGACCCTCCAGGCGGTCAAGGAATCGAACGCCGACGTCGAGGTCGTCGTCATGTCGGGGCACGGCAACATCGAGACTGCCGTCGCGGCCACGAAACTGGGCGCCTTCAACTTCATCGAAAAGCCCCTCTCCATCGACACGGTTTTGCGCATCGTCGATTCTGCCGTACAGGCGCGGAGGGCGCGCGAAATGGCGGCGAACGACGCCGACGACGCGATGCTCGACGGCGCGAGCCGCAAAATCGAGAACATCCGCAGGGCCATCCGCAAGGCGGCGAAGGGCTCGGGCCCCTTGGTGATTGCCGGTGAGCGGGGAACGGGCAAGCGCCTGGTCGCGCGTTTGATTCACACGAGCGGCGCCGGGAAAGGGGCGGTTTTCCGCTCGGTGCATTGCCGCGCGCTGCTCCCTCTGGGCGAGGAGGGGGAGTGGAATGACGTGCTCGAACGCCTGGCGCCCGGCGCTTCGCCGGGGACGCTCTATCTGGATGGGCTCGAGCAGTTGCCCGCCGCCCGGCGCGGACGGCTGGTCAAGCGTTTTCTCGCGCACCTGGGCGATGCGGCGCGCCTGGTGGTGTCTCTGGATCACCTGGGGACCACGAAGGACAAGAACCAGGCGCAGTCGTTCTCGAAGAGGATAGGCGCCGAGCTGATTTCTCTCCCCCCCCTGCGCGAACGCAAAGAGGACATCCTGCCGCTGGCGGAGAAGTTTTTGGGCGAATGCCCCGAGACCGCGCGAGAAGGCAGAAGGTTCTCGGCGGACCTCGTCTCCCTGCTCGAGGAATACGACTGGCCGGGCAACATCGCCGAGCTCAAAGGGGCGATCACCAAGGCGGCGTCCACTTCACGCGGGCCGGAGATTCACGTCGCCCACCTGCCGTATGCGATACGCGAATCGCTCGAGCCGGAATCGGAAGCGGCCCGCGGCGCGACGTCGAGCTTCGATACCGCGAGAACCCAGTGGGAGCGGCATTACCTCTCCTTTCACCTGGAACAACACGACTGGGACATCGCGCAAACGGCCCGCGCCCTGGGCATGGCCGCGTCCATCTTGAAGCGAAAAATCGACTCCTACGAGATAGAGCCCGTCTCCTCTCCGCCGCCGACGCCGGGCGGGGAGAACCAGCGCACCATTTCGAAGGGCGCGGTGCTCTACGGCCGGGGGCTGCACACGGGCTACAAGACGGGCTTGATTATCGAGCCCCTGCCGCCGGGCGGCGGGGTGCGCTTCGGCAATCTCACGAGCGCCGAGACCGTGGAGGCGCACGTTGAGTTCGTGGCGGGGACGAACCACGCAACCTATCTGCGCAACGGAACGCTGACGGCTCGCACGATAGAGCACATCATGAGCGCACTGCATGCCTACAAGATCAGCAACATCCTCATCAAGGTGAACGAGGAAGTGCCCATCATGGACGGCTCGGCGCTCGAGTTCTGCCGCCTGCTCGAGGAGGCGGGCATCGAGGATCAGGAGCAAACGCGCGAGGAGTTGCGTGTCGAGGAGGTGCACGAGGTCGGTGAACCGGGCGACAAGAAGGGCTACATACGCATCGAGCCGGCGGATTCGCTCTCGGTCTCCTACCTCATCGACTACCCCGATCCCATCGGCAAGGAATCCTACCTCTACGAGCACCGCGACGCGCAGTGCTTCCGCAGGGAGATCGCCCCCGCCCGCACGTTCGGCTTCGTCTCCGAGCTGGACGCGCTTGGCCAGATGGGTCTGGCCGAGGGCGGTCGCTGGGACAACGTGATTCTCGTCTCCGAGGGCCGCGTCGTGAACACCCCGTTGCGCTTTCCCAACGAATTCGTGCGCCACAAGATTCTCGACGTGATCGGCGATCTGTATCTGCTCGGCCGCCCGGTGCGCGGGAAAGTGATTGCAGAGAGGAGTGGGCATCGCCACAACGTCGCCCTGGTGAAAAAGCTGGTGGACGCTTATGGATGATTCCCGCTCCGCCCGCCGCCTGATGGAACCTTCCTCTTGAGCGAACATCGCCTGACATATCGGGGCGCCGGGGTGGACGTGGAGGCGGGAGAAGGCTTCGTCCGCGCCATCGCACAATCGGTCAAATCCACCTACGAGACCCAAAAGGGCCGCGTCCTCACGGGCGGGGCGGACTTCGCTGGCTTGTTCCGCCTGGGGGAGGGATACGAAGACCCCGTTCTCGTCTCGGGAGCGGACGGCGTGGGTACCAAGCTGCTCCTGGCCCAGGGGTGCGCCCGCCACGACACCGTCGGCGTCGACTTGGTGGCCATGTGCGTGAACGACGTTCTGACGAGCGGGGCGGAACCCCTCTTTTTTCTCGACTACATAGCGACGGGCAAGCTGGATGAGGGCACACTCGCCGAGGTGGTTGCGGGAATCGCCGCAGGCTGCCGGGAGGCGGGGTGCGTTCTCATCGGCGGCGAGACGGCCGAGATGCCCGACCTCTACTCCCCGGGCGTCTACGATCTGGCGGGCTTCGCCGTGGGCGTGGTCGAGCGCGCGAGTCTGGAGGAGGGGTCTCCTCCGCGGGCGGGCGACGCCATTCTCGGCCTGCCTTCCTCGGGAATCCACAGCAACGGCTATTCTCTCGTGCGCAAGATATTCGCGTCGCAGGAGAAGCGCGCCGCCGCCGAGCGCAGTCTGGGCGTTCCCCTCGACGACGTTTTGTTGGAACCCACCCGCATCTATGCAAGAGGAGCCGCCGTCGCGCGGAAAGAACCCGGCGTCGGCGGCGTTGCGCACGTAACGGGAGGAGGCCTGCCGGGGAACGTGGGCCGCGTGCTGCCCGAGGGGTTGCAGGCCGTGTTTCGTCCGTCCGCGTGGAATGTACCCGACATTTTTTCGGTAATTTCGGCACTCGGCCCGGTGGAGACGGCCGAAATGTATCGCACCTTCAACATGGGGCTGGGCTTCGTCTTCATCGTGCGTGCGGAGCGGGTGGACGCCCTGCGCGAAGCTTTGGCGGAGGCGGGCGAGGAGGCCTTGCTCGTCGGTGAGGTCGTGAAAAGACCAAAGGGCGCTGCCGCCGTCCGCATCGAGGGCGTCTGATGGCCGGAAGACAATTGCGCCTCGGCGTTCTGGCCTCCGGGCGGGGGTCGAACCTCCAGGCTCTCCTTGATGCGGGGGCGGATGCGGATTTTCCCGCCCGCGTCGTGCTCGTGGTGAGCGACAAACGCGGTGCGCACGCACTCGAGCGCGCGCAGGCGGCGGGCGTTGCGCACATGTATGCGAATCCCCGGGAGGAGAACTTCTACCGCGAAGTGGGCGACGAACTCGAGCGCCGCGAAATCGACCTCGTCTGCTGTGCGGGCTTCATGCGCATTCTGCCGCCCGCGTTCGTGGAGCGTTTCGCGGGGAGAATCATCAACGTGCACCCCTCGCTTCTGCCGAGTTTCCCCGGCCTGCACGCGCAGCGGCAAGCCCTGGAGGCGGGCGTGCGCGTGGCGGGATGCACGGTCCACTTTGTGGACGAGGGGGTAGATACGGGGCCCGTCATCGTCCAGGCCGCCGTGCCCGTCCACCCGGCGGACGATGAGGAGGCCCTCTCGGAGCGCATTCTCGCCTACGAACACCGCATATATCCCCTGGCGGTGCGCCTCATCGCGGAGGACAGGGTGCGCTGGGCGGAGGGGGCGGTGGAATACACGACGCAAGCGCCTGCGGGTGCGGACGGCTTTGTATCGCCCGCATTCGGGGACTCTCGCTAGGCTAGGGATGAACAGGGTCGTGCATAAATCGGTGGTGGGGCTTGCGGTCGTTCTGGCGCTTTTCTGTGCGCCCTGCGCGTCTGCGGCCGAGGAGTCGCACGCGCGCATCGTCGCCGCGCTTCAGAAAAAATACGAATCCCTCACGTCGCTGGCGGCCGATTTCGAGCAAAAAAACGAGATCAAGGCACTCGGGCGCACGACGAAGTCCAGCGGGCGGCTCTTGCTCGCAAAACCCGGCAGGCTGCGGGTGGAATACGAGAAGCCCGAGCGCCAGCTCCTCGTTTCGGACGGCCGCACCTTTTGGCTGCACACGCCGCGCTTCAACCAGGTGGTGATCTCAGAAGTCGGGAACGCCGGGGCCGCGGCCACGCCCCTGCTGTTCCTGGCGGGCAAGGGAGAAATCGAGAAGAATTTTCGCGTCTTCGTGGAGAAACCGGGCGTCGCCGGGCAGGGTGAGGGAGCCCGGGGGGAAGGTGCTCCCCACAGGCTCAGGCTGGAGCCCCGCTCTGGTGCCGCCTCGTTTCGCCGCATGTGGCTCGAGGTGGAGCCGGAGAATTTCCGCATCCTCGCCTTTTCCTACGTGGACGCCCTGGGGAACAAGAGCGGACTGCGTTTTTCAAACGTGCGCGAATCGGTCAAAATCGCTGAAGAGAAGTTTCGTTTCGTCGCACCGCCGGGGGCCGAAATCGTGCGGACACCGGGCCGGGGCGGAAGATAGACGGGGATCCAGGCAAAAATGTTCATCATCGACTGGGTGGCGAATTTCGGGCAGACGATCTTCTGGGCCGTGCTGGTTCTGGGCTTGCTCATCTTTATCCACGAACTGGGCCACCACCTTGTGGCGAAATGGCTCGGAATCGGCGTGTCCACGTTTTCGCTCGGCTTCGGCCCGCGCATCTGGGGGGTTCAGGCGGGGGAGACGGAGTACCGCGTCTCGCTCATTCCGTTGGGCGGCTACGTGAAGCTCGTAGGCGAAGAGCCCCAGGAAAGTCCTGAGGAGGCCGACCCACCCGGGGAAGCCTACGACCCCGAAAAATCCTTTCACCTGCGGCCCGTCCGCCACCGCCTGGCGGTCATTGCCGCGGGGCCTTTGTTCAACGTCGCCCTGGCGATACTGCTCAGCTGGGGGCTGCACCTGAGCGGTGTTCCGGTGCCGGGCACCTGGGTGGGCCGCGTGCTGCCGGACGCACCCGCCCAGAAGGCGAACCTGCGCACGGGCGACCGCATCGTGGCCATCGACGGAAAGCCGATCCGCAAATGGAGCGAACTGGTCGAAATCGTGCGGGGCAGTGCGGACAAGAAGCTCGTGCTCCTCGTGGAGCGGGGGCGCGAGTCCTTCGAAACCTCCGTCGTGCCCACCTCCAAAAGTGCGGCGGGGGCCGAGCTCGGCTACGGGCGCATCGGCGTCGGCATCGGCGAGGGCACCTATACGGAACGTTTCGGCTTTTTCGAATCCCTCGGAAAGGGGTTCGAGCAGAACTACCGCATCGCCGCCCTCACGGTCGCGACGCTGTATTCGATACTCACGAAGACGATTCCCGCCGACATCGGCGGGCCGATTCGCATCTCGGTGGTGGCCGCCGAGCAGGCCCGGCGCGGCATGCGCTACCTCGTCATGTTCACGATTCTGCTCAGCATCAACCTGGCGATTCTGAACCTGCTGCCCATTCCGGTGCTCGACGGCGGCCACATTCTCTTCCTGCTCATTGAGGGGTTGCGCGGCAGACCCGTGAGCGTGCGCATCCGCGAGATGGCCATGCAGGTGGGCATCGTCCTGCTCATCGGTTTGATGATCTTTGCGACCTACAAGGATAGCGTGTATTATTTGTTCAGCAAATAAACGCGGGCGGTTGCTACGAAAAAACAGGCCACGAAGGGGTCTTCTCCCGCGAAGCGCAAGAGCCCATAGGGAATTTTTGCCATGTTCGAGCCGTTTACGGACGACGTGTTCTACACCAAGCCCATTCCCGGTGTAGGTCTCCCGCCGAGGGAGGAGGAGGGCGCCGCTCTGCCCATGTTCGGGGGAGAGCCGGACGGCGGCGAGGAGGTTCCGTGCGCGGACCCGGCGCTGTTCCCCCTCAAACGGCGCAAGAGCACGCAAGTAGAGGTGCGCGGCGTCAAGATTGGCGGCGGCGCACCCATCGTCGTGCAGTCGATGTGCAACACCTACACGCACGACGTGGAGGCCACCGTCGCCCAAATCGAGAGTCTCGAGAAGGCGGGTTGCGAAATCGTGCGCCTCGCCGTTCCTGACGAGGCCGCCGCCGCCGCCCTCTACGAGATCAGAAAACGCACCGATATGCCCCTGGTGGCGGACATTCACTTCGACTACCGCTACGCCCTGGCGGCTGCGGACGCCGGCATCGACTGCCTGCGCATCAACCCCGGCAACATCAACGGCGAGGACAGGGTGAGCGAGGTGGTCGCCGCGGCGAAAGACCACGGCCTGCCGATTCGCGTGGGCGTGAACGCGGGTTCGCTGGAAAAGCATCTGCTGGATCGCTTCGGCGGCGCGACGCCCGAGGCGATGGTCGAAAGCGGGCTGCGCCACGTCGCCATGCTGGAGAAGCGCAATTTCTACGACACGAAAATCTCCATCAAGGCTTCTGACGTCGCGCGCGCGGTGAAGGCCTATCGGCTGATGGCGCGGCGCGTCGAATATCCCCTGCATCTCGGCATCACCGAGAGCGGCAGCCTGCAGACGGGGAGTATCAAGAGCGCCGTTGGCCTGGGGATTTTGCTATCAGAGGGCATCGGCGACACCATGCGCGTCTCCCTGGCGGCGGACCCGGTGGAGGAGGTGCGCGTAGCCTACGAGATACTCAAGAGCCTCAAGCTGCGCCAAAAGGGCGTGAACGTCGTTGCGTGCCCCTCGTGCGGGCGCGTACAGATTGACGTCGACAAACTCACGATGGAGGTCGAGCAGGAACTCGCCCACATCGATGCTCCCATTACGGTGGCCGTCATGGGCTGTGAGGTGAACGGCCCGGGCGAGGCGAAAGAGGCCGACATCGGCGTCGCCGGCGGGCACAAGCGCGCCCTGATTTTCATGAAGGGCGAAAAGGCGGGCCTGGTGTCCTACGACGAAATCAAGCAGAACCTGGTGGAGCGCGTGGAGCAACTCGCCGCGCAATACGACGCGAAGAAAACCCAAGCGCTGCACTCCTGAGAAAACCCTCTTCATGCGATTCTCACGTGGGTTTTTCCCCACGCTCAAGGAAGCCCCCGCCGAGGCGGAGGTGATGAGCCACAAACTCATGGTGCGGGCGGGCATGATCCGCCGTCTGGCGGCGGGCGTGTACACGCTCTTGCCGCTCGGGGTGCGCGTCCAGCGCAAGGTGGAGCGCATCCTGCGCGAGGAGTTGAATCGCGCGGGCGCGCAGGAGGTGTTCATGCCGACCCTGAACCCCGCCGAGCTGTGGCGCAAGACGGGGCGCTGGGAGGTCTACGGCAAGGAGCTCATTCGCTTGCAAGATCGCCACGAGCGCGACTTTTGCCTGGGTCCCACGCACGAAGAGGTGGTTACCGACCTGGTGGCGCGCGAAGTGCGCAGCTACCGCGACCTGCCGCTCAATCTCTATCAGATTCAGACGAAGTTCCGCGACGAGATTCGTCCGCGCTTCGGCGTTATGCGCGGACGCGAGTTCACGATGAAGGACGGCTACAGCTTCGATCGCGACGAAGCGGGTGCGGAGCGCAGCTATGCCGACATGGTGGAGGCCTACGGGCGGATATTCCGCCGCTGCGGCCTCGGCTTCAGTGCCGTGGAGGCGGATTCGGGCGCCATCGGCGGGAGTTTTTCGCACGAGTTTATGGTGATGGCCGACACGGGCGAGGAGGCGATTACCGTCTGCGACGCTTGCGGCTACGCCGCGAACGTGGAGAAGACGCCGGTGGGCATTGAATTGCCCGAAAACGAAGGGGGCGAACTCGAAAAAGTGCACACCCCCGGCGCCCATACGATAGAGGAGGTCTCTGCGTTTTTCTCCCTTCCCGCCCACCGCATGGTCAAGACGCTCCTCTATCTGGCCGACGGCGCACCCGTCGCGGCGATGATTCCCGGCCACAGGGAGTTGAACGAAGTCAAACTCAAAAACGCGCTCGACGCGGTGCATATCGAACTCGCCGACACACAAAGCGTGGAAGGAGCCACGGGTGCTGCGGTGGGTTTTGCGGGTCCCGTGGGGCTCTCGGGGGTGCGCCTCGTCGCCGATCCTTCCATTCGGGGCAGGGGCGGGTTCGTCGTCGGGGCGAACGAGACGGACTATCACTATACGGGCGCGCGTGAGGGGCGCGATTTCTCGGTCGCCGCGTTTGCGGATCTCACCGTCGCCGAGGCGGGAGACGCATGCCCCGCGTGCGGGGCACCGCTCGGCGTGAGGCGCGGCATCGAGGTGGGGCACGTCTTCAAGCTGGGGTGCAAGTATTCCGAAGCCCTGGGCGCGGACTACCAGGACGAAAACGGCGAGATGCGCACCATCGTCATGGGTTGTTACGGCATCGGCGTGGGCCGCACGGTGGCCGCGGCCATCGAGCAGAACCACGACGAGGACGGCATCATCTGGCCCACCCCCATCGCCCCCTACCACGTGGACGTCGTGGCGGTGCGCACGGATGAGGAAACCCTGGCGGCCTGCGGGCAATTGTACGACGCGCTCGCGGCCGCGGGGGTCGAGGCCGTACTCGACGACAGGGACGAGCGTCCGGGGGTCAAATTCAAGGACGCCGACCTCATCGGCTTCCCCTACAAGATGGTGGTCGGCCCCCGGGGGTTGCGAGAGGGCAAGGTCGAAATAAAATCGAGAAGAACGGGCGAGACGCAACTCGTCGCACTGGAGGAGGCGCCGCGCCACCTGGCGGAGACAATCGCACGCGAGACGAGCGAAGCCCGCACGTAGGGTGCGCCCGCGGGAAGCCTCTCCGTCGCTATCGCTCCAAAACTTGACGCTCGTCGGCTTCGCATTTATATTTTGCCCCTGTGGCGTAGCGAAGCCGCGACAGGGAGTGTGCGGGCGTGGCCTACCAGGGAGTTCGTGAGTGCGCCGTTTGTGCCTGGCGGGAGAATTGTCGCCTCAAGTACCGCCACGAGCCGAACGGGGCGATGTTTTGTCCGGAATTTTCTCCGGACCTGAGATTGCAGGGCGTGCGAACGGAGGAGGCTCCGCCTTCGTCCGGCAGCGGGGAGCGAACAACGGATGAGACGTGAAATCGAGATTTTGGTCCTGCTCTTTCTGGGATACTTGTGCCTGATGCTGGGGCTGCGCGTGGACGACGTCGGCATGAGTGTTTTTTTCTACATTCTCTCGGCGATGTTCTTTTTCGCCATCTTCCGGCCCAAGCAGTCTCCCTGACATAGTGCATCGTGGCGGCGTAGCTCAACCGGTTAGAGCATACGGCTCATATCCGTAGTGTTGGGGGTTCGAGTCCCTCCGCCGCTACCATTTTCTTGCCGTCTGGGGGTATTTCCGGTGGCCTCGGACATCAGGCAAACACCATCGTTGCAGATCCGAAAGACCTTTGAGGCCAACGTGAGAAAGGGCCTCGCCAAATCCGCCTACGCGCCGACCTCTGCCCCCCTGTTGGTGGGCTTTTCGGGAGGGGCGGACTCCACCGCCTTGTTGCTGGCCCTCGAATCGCTCCTGCCCGATGCCCGGATGCTGTGCGCCGTGCACGTCGAACACGGCTTGCGCGGCGATGCCTCCAAACGCGATGCAGAACACGCGGAGGAGGTGTGCAGACGATACGGGGTCGATTTTCACTGCGCGCGCGTTCGGGTGTCGCAGGCGGCGCGTTGGGGCATCGAGGCCGCCGCCCGCGAATCGAGGCGTGCGGCCTTTTTGTCTGTCGCACGGGAGAAGGGTGCGGATACGCTCGCACTCGCCCACCACAGGGACGACCAGGCCGAGACCGTGCTCATGCGTCTGTTCGAGGGGGCGGGTGCCGGAGGCGTTGCGGGCATGAGGTGGCGGACCCCGCTTTCGTCCAAAGAGAGTGGAGAGGGGCGGCTGCACGTCATCCGCCCCCTGCTGGGCGTCTCGCGCGCGGAGATCGTGGAATATCTCGATGCGCGCGGCGCCTCCTGGGTTGAGGATGAGACGAACGAGGACGAGAGTCGCTTGCGAAACCGCATACGCAGGCACGTCGTTCCCGCCATTCGGGAGCATTTGGGCGACGCAGCCCTGGAGGGAATCACGCGGAGTGCGGAAATTGTGGCCGCACTCGCGTGCTTTCTCGATGAGGAGAGCGCGGATGCGGGCGCCGCCTTCATCCGTGAAGAGGAGGATGGGCTCGTCGTCTCGCCCCTGTCCGGATTGCGCGCGCGCGCACAGGTCGTGCGGGCGGGTGTCTGGCGCGTGGTGCTCGAGCGGCTGCTGGAAGACGCCCCTCCGCGCAGGCGCGCACTCGGGCGTTGGATTGAGGCTCTCGACGGCCTGGCGAACGGGAAGAACCCCTCGGGTGTCCTGCATCTGCCGGGTGGGTGCGAAGCGAGGAGGGAGTACGACAAAATGCTCTTTGGTCCCGCGCTTGCCGGGGTGCGCACGTGCGAGGAGCAGGAGTTGCGCGTTCCGGGCAAGACGCTCCATCGCGCACTGGGCGTCGAGGTGGAAGCGACGCTCGGGGGGGCGGGCGGTGCGGAGGGTGCGTGGGAGGCGTGTCTCGACGCAGAGAAAGTGGGGGGCGGCGCCCGCGTGCGCGCGCGGCGCGCGGGAGATCGCTTTCGCCCCCCGGGCAGGCGCGGGGAACGAAAACTGAAAGATTATCTGATCGAGCGAAAAATCCCCAAAGCCCTGCGCGACCGCATTCCCCTCCTCGCGGTGGGGGAGAAGGTGGCGTGGATACTCGGCGAGGGCGTTTCTGCGGAATTTGCACCTGAGCGCAACACACCCGCCTCGCGCCGCCTGCGGCTTCGGGCGCGGCGGATTCTCGCATCGCCGGAGGGGGAGAATTCCCGCGTGGACGAGCGGGGGAAATCCTGATACCTTGATCGTAGAGTGCGGCGAGGCGCAAACTCGAAAAAAAGGAAAGCATCTTGAACCAATTCTACAAGAACCTGGCCCTTTGGCTCATCATCGGTCTCATTATGGTGGGGCTGTTCCAGGCCTTCAACGGCCCGCGTTCGGCTGACAGGGCCATCGTCTACAGCGACTTCCTCGAGGCGGTGGCGGGCGGGCAGGTGAGCGAGGTGATCGTCCAGGGCGACACGATTCGGGGCCGCTATCTGAGCGGCAGCGCGTTTCGCACCCATGCGCCTAAGGACCCCAAACTCATAGACACGCTGCGTGCGAAGGGTGTGCGCATCACGGCAAAGCCCGTGGAGCAGAACGCCTGGTACGTCAACATGCTGCTCAGTTGGCTGCCCATGCTGGTGATGCTGGGCGTGTGGATATTCTTCATGCGGCAGATGCAGATGGGCGGCTCGAAGGCGCTTTCTTTCGGCAAGAGCAAGGCGCGCATGATGCCCGAATCGGCGAAGAAGAAGATCACCTTCGCGGACGTGGCCGGCATCGAAGAGGCCAAAGAAGAGCTCGAGGAACTCGTCGATTTCCTCCGTGACCCGCAGAAGTTCACGCGCCTGGGAGCCCGCATCCCCAAGGGCGTTCTCATGGTGGGCCCGCCGGGTACGGGCAAGACCCTCCTCGCGCGCGCCATCGCGGGCGAGGCGGACGTGCCGTTCTTCTCCATCAGCGGGTCGAGCTTCGTGGAAATGTTTGTCGGCGTTGGGGCGTCCAGGGTGCGCGACTTGTTCGAGCAGGGCAAATCGAACGCTCCGTGCATCATCTTTATCGACGAAATCGACGCCGTGGGCCGCCACAGGGGCGCGGGGCTGGGCGGCGGCCACGACGAACGCGAGCAGACGCTCAACCAGCTTCTCGTCGAAATGGACGGCTTCGAGTCGAACGACGGGGTGATTCTCATGGCGGCGACCAACAGGCCCGACGTGCTCGACCCCGCACTGCTGCGGCCGGGCCGCTTCGACCGCCAGATAGTCGTCTCGCTGCCCGACATTAAGGGCAGGCTCGCGATTCTCCAGGTGCACGCGCAGAAGGTGCCGCTCGACGAATCGGTCGACCTCCATCTCATCGCGCGCGGCACGCCCAGGTTCGCGGGCGCGGACCTGGCGAATCTGCTGAACGAATCCGCTCTCTTGGCGGCGCGGCGCGGCAAGCGCACCGTCGAGAACGAAGACCTCATGGAGGCGAAGGATAAGGTACTCATGGGCAAGGAGCGGCGCAGCATGTCGCTCAGTGAAAAGGAGAAGAAGAACACGGCCTACCACGAGGCGGGCCACACGCTGGTTTCGCTCCTGATACCGGGGACGGACCCGGTGGAGAAGGTCACCATCATTCCGCGGGGCTTTTCGCTGGGGAGCACGTGGTCTTCGCCGCTCGAGGATCGCTACAGCAACGACAAGACATTTCTCACGAACCAGCTCGCCTGCCTCATGGGCGGACGCGCGGCGGAGATGCTCGTCTTCGACGAGCTGACGACGGGGGCGAAGGCCGACATCCAGTCTGCGACGGACCTCGCGCGCAGCATGGTCTGCGAGTGGGGCATGAGCGACAAGCTGGGGCCGCTGGCTTACGGCAAGAAGCACGAGCAAATTTTCCTGGGGCGCGAGATATCCCAGCACCGCGACTACAGCGACCAGGTGGCGCTCGAGATCGACAACGAGGTGAAGGGCATGGTCTCGTCGAGTTACGACAGGGCGTA
The DNA here is from genome assembly GCA_965221655.1 of bacterium. Taxonomy (GTDB): domain Bacteria; phylum UBA8248; class UBA8248; order UBA8248; family UBA8248; genus Bin107. Next base: position 739,623 of record OZ244906.1, read on the forward strand.
CGGCCTGCTCGAGGAGAACCGCGACAAGCTCGATTTGCTCGCCAACGCGCTGCTCGAACACGAGACCATCGACTTGAAGGACATCGAGTCCTTGATGGAAACCGGAAAAGTCAACAGGAGCCGCAAGGCGAAAGACGAAGTCAGCGAAGGAAACGCGCCGGTTTCTCCCCGGCCGGGCGAGAAGCCGCGCGAAGACCCCCAGGGGTCATCGACGGATTTGGCTCCCGGTCAGGCCTAGGTTCTCCCGCGTCTCGCATTTCGTTGCGTCGTAGTGGAGGGGTGCGCGGCGCTTTTGCGGTTTCGTCTTTGAGGGAAGCATGGCCAGCCTTTGCGTGAACGTGGATCACGTCGCCACCATCCGCGAGGCGCGCAAGACGAACGAGCCCGACCCGGTGGCGGCGGCGCTCATAGCCGAGCGTTCGGGCGCGATAGGCATCACCATCCACCTGCGCGAGGACAGAAGGCACATCCAGGACAGGGACTTGCACCTCATGCGCCAGGTGGTGCGGGGCAAGCTCAACCTCGAGATGGCCCCCGTCGCCGAGATGCAGGCCATCGCCCTGGATGTGAGGCCGGATCAGGCGACCCTGGTGCCCGAGCGGCGCGAAGAGATAACCACCGAGGGCGGCCTCGACGTGGCGGGCAACGTCGCCCACATCGCCGCCCTGCTCGAACCGCTGCGCGCGGCGGGGATATTGCGCAGCCTCTTTATCGATCCGCATCCCGAACAAATCGAGGCCGCACGCTCGCTGAAAGTCGATTTCGTGGAACTCAACACGGCGGCCTACTCCGAGGCCAGGGGCGAAGCCGCGCAGAGCGAGGAGTTGGCGCTTTTGCGCGAGGCGGCCTTGGCGGCCCACGGGGCGGGCCTCGGCGTCCACGCGGGGCACGGCCTCACGTATCTGAACGTGGGGCCGGTGGCCGCACTCCCCCACCTCCAGGAGCTGAACATCGGCCACAGCGTCGTCTCGCACGCGGTGTTCGTGGGCTTCGAGAGGGCCGTGCGCGAGATGGTCGACCTCGTCGAACGGGCCGACGGCGTCTGAGCATGCCGATTCCCGTCCTCACCGCCCGGGAGATGGCGAACGTCGACGCCCGGGCCATCCAGGAATACGGAATTCCTTCTGCGTGTCTCATGGAAACGGCGGGGGCGCAGTGCGCCCGGGCGATTCTGGAGAGATACGACGGGCCACGCCTGCGGGTGCTCGTCGTCTGCGGGAAGGGGAACAACGGCGGGGACGGCTTCGTCGTCGCGCGGCATCTTCTGAACGCAGGCGCCCGCGTCGAGGTGGCTGTGTTGTTTTCCCCCGGCGAGGCGCAGGGCGATCCCGCCATCTTTTTGGACGTACTGGAGAAAATGGGCGTTTCGCCTCTCGAAGTGGAGGAGGAGAAACTCTCCTCGCTTGGGGCGATGGCCGAGGCGGCCGACCTGGTGGTGGATGCCGTTTTGGGCACGGGGTTTCGCCCGCCCGCCCGCGGCCTTGTTGGAGAGGCCATTCGCGTTCTCGCCGACTGCCCGACGCCGGTGGCGGCCATCGACGTGCCCTCGGGTCTCGACCCCACGACGGGGGCTGCCCAGCCTCCTCATTTGAAGGCGGACCTCACGCTCGCACTCGGCGCGCGCAAGCGCGGCCACCTCCTCATGCCCGCTGCCGCCCACGTGGGTGAGGTGGTGCCGCTCGACATCGGGATTCCCGCGCAGTGTCTGGCAGAAGAGGGGGTTGCGCTCCACGTTACCGAACCCTCCGACGTGGCGGCGAACCTGCCCGGCAGGCCTCCGGACGCCCACAAGGGAGACGCAGGCCACCTGCTGGTGATAGCGGGCGCACCCGGCATGGGGGGTGCTGCGCTGCTGACGGCCATGGCGGGGTTGCGCGCGGGTGCAGGGCGGGTGACGCTCGGCGTGCCTGCGGGGATGCAGCCGCTGCTTGAGGGGCGCTACCCCGAAATCATGACGCTGGCGCTGCCTGCCACGGAATCGGGCGCGCTGGACGGCGCGGCGTTTGACCTGATCGTCGAGCGCGCCGAAGCCATGAACGCCCTGGTGGTGGGGCCGGGGCTGGGGACGAACCCCAGGACGGTCGAATTCGTCCACCGCCTCATCCAGCACGTGGCTGCCCCCATCGTACTGGACGCCGACGGACTGAACGCCCTCTCTCAGGATTTGACCATCCTGAGCGGCGGGGCCGCGCGGCTTGTGCTGACGCCGCACCCGGGCGAGATGGCGCGCCTGCTGGGGGTTGAGGTGCGCGAGGTGCAAGAAGATCGCGTCGGCCACGCGAGCCGCTTCGCCGCGCACCACCAGCTGGAGCTGGCGCTCAAGGGCTGGGGCACCATCGTCGCCACCTCCGGCGGGGAGGCCTGGTACAACCCTACGGGCAGCTCCGACATGGCCACTGCAGGCAGCGGAGACGTGTTGGCGGGCGTCGTCGGCGCGTTGTGCGCCCAGGGGCTTTCGGGCAAATGGGCGCTGGTGTGCGGGGCATATCTCCATGGTCTGGCGGGGGAGGCCGCATCGGCCAAAGCGGGTGGACTCGGCATCACGGCGAGAGACATTGTGCGCGCACTGCCCGCGGGGAGGCGCAAGGCGCTCATGGACGCAGGAGACGCAGGTGGCTCTTGAGCTTCCTCTTGACGTGCGCAGCAATTCACCCGAGCAGACGGCGCAATGGGGCGCGCGCCTGGCGGGCGCCGCGCGGCCCGGCGAGGTCGTTTTGCTCGAGGGCGACCTGGGGGCGGGGAAGACCGTCTTCGCACGCGGGTTCATCGAGTCGCTGCCCGGCGGGGCGGGGTGCATCGTGCGAAGCCCCACCTTCATATACGCCCGCCACTATCCGACCACGCCGCGCGTCCATCATTTCGACCTCTACCGTCTTCCCGAGGACGCGGACGTCGGGGGGGTGGGTCTGTGGGATCACGTGGAGGAGGGCGATTTCGTGCTCATCGAATGGCCCGACCACGTGGAAAAGTGGCCGTTTACGGTATCGACGCGCGTGCGCTTCGAGATTCTGGGGGAAGAGGGCAGGAGGCTGTTCGTCTCCAGGTCGTGAAATACATTTCTTTACAAGCCCTGAAAAGGGTGGCAGTCTTCCGGAAGAGGCATTGTTTTTGCATAGGCGTGGTTTTTACGATGGCTTGCGCCCGAGAGCCGCCGCCCCCCTCGTGCAGTAGGCTTCCGGGAAGGGTTTGGGATGGTTTTCCACAAGATGGTGCGCGTTGCGTCGCTCGGGCTTTTGCTCCTCCTCCTCGGGGCCATGGTCTACTATTTTGCCCTCGCCCCGAAGTACAGGATCGAGGCGGGAAGCATTTCGTTCCAGGATCGGGACGCCGACCTGGGGATGGACAATCTCCACGTCGTGCAGAACGAGCAGGGCGCGCGGGAGTGGGAGTTGCGGGCGGATTCCGCGCGGGTCTACCGCGAGAAGGACTTGACGGTGCTCGAAAACCTGCGCCTTCTTTTTTACCCGAAAGAGGGTGCGCCTCTCGAGGTGACGGCCAGGCACGGCACGATGCAGAACGAAAGCCGAAACATGGAGGTGCGCGGGGACGTCGTCATCCTTGCTTCGAACGGCGTCTCGATGAAGACGGATTCGCTGCGTTTTCATCCCAAGGAGAAGCGCGTCGCCTCGCAGTCGCGGGTGCTCATAACGGGTGAGCGCTTTCGCCTGGTCGGCACGGGGCTGCGGGGGCGCACCGACCTGGGAAGCTACGAGTTGCAAGAAAAGGTGAGCGCCACGATATACGCCAAAACCCCGCGCCCGAAAAACGAAGCGAACGGAGGTTCGCGGTGAGCGTCCTCAAAAGGCTTCCCGGCATCGCTTGTGCGGGATTTTGCGCTCTCGTGCTGCTTGGGGGAGGCGCGTCTGCACAGGAGAAATCCGCGCGCGAGGAGGCGCTGCGCGTTACCTCCGAGAAGATGGAGGTGAACACCCGCAAGAACGTTCTCGTTTTCATCGGAGACGTGCGGGCGGACCGGGGGGAGGTGCGCATTCGGGCGAATCGCCTGGAAATCTACACGCGCGCGCGAACGGGTGAGGCGAACTCCGTCGACCGCGCAGACGAGGTGGAGAAAATCGTGGCCACGGGCAACGTGCGGCTGAACCAGAAGAAAAAAAGGTTCGCCACCGCTGGGCGGCTCGAATACAGCGAATCGACCGGCGTCGCCATACTCACGGGCGACCCCCGCGTCCGCGAGGGCAGAAACCGCGTCGCAGGCGCGAAAATCGAGGTGAACTTCCGCGAGGACAAGACGACCGTCTTCGGTTCGTCGAGCCAGAGGGTGAACGTCACTCTGTTCCCCTCCAGCGAGAAGTCTCGCCGCAAGAAATCCCGCTGACCAACATGGACCTCGACTGGCCGGGCGGTGGCTACTTCTTTCGCCTCAAACGCAGACTCTCACCCAGTGTGCGCGCCGAGGGGCTGACGAAGAGCTTCGGCGGCAGGTGTGTTGTTTCGGGAGTCGACATCGAGGTGCGCCCCGGCGAAATCGTAGGCCTGCTTGGCCCGAACGGGGCAGGCAAGACGACGATCTTCTACATGATCGTCGGGCTGGTGTCCCCGGATGCGGGTAAAATCTTCCTGAACGACGAGGAGATTACCGAAGAACCCATGTACGAGCGTGCGCGGATGGGCATCGGCTATCTGCCGCAGGAGGCGTCAGTGTTCCGGCGTCTCACCGTGCGCGATAACGTCATGGCGGTGCTCGAACTCATCCTGAGGGGTGCCCAACGCCGCGAGGAGCGGCTCCGGGAAATTCTTGCCGATCTGGGTATCGACCACCTTCGTTCCACCAGGGGATACGCCCTCTCCGGAGGAGAGCGCAGGCGCGTGGAAATCGCCCGCGCACTGGCCGCGAACCCCGTCTTTTTGTTGCTGGACGAGCCCTTCGCGGGCATCGACCCGATAGCGGTGCAGGAGATACAGGGCATCGTGGCGGGGCTGAAGGAGCGCGGTATCGGCGTCGTGATTACCGATCACAACGTGCGCGAAACTTTTCATATCTCCGACAGGGTATACATTATCAACGAGGGGAAGATTCTCGAATCGGGCGTTCCCGAGCAGATTGCCGCGAGCGACAAGACCCGGGGCGTCTACCTCGGCGAGCGGTTTCGCCTCTAGCGGCGGAGGAGTGCGTCATGGCCATGCAGCCCAGACTGGGGATGCGCGCGGAGCAGCGCCTCGTCATGACGCCCATGTTGCAGCAATCGATCGCTCTTCTTCCGCTGAACCGCCTGGAGATGCAGGAAGCCGTGCAGCAGGAGTTGCTCGAAAACCCCTTGCTCGAGGAAACCCAGGAAGATGTGGGGGAGGTCGCCGATGGCGATATGCCCGAATTGCGCGACGACCTCCCCGAGAGCGAAAACGACGAGCGCGGCGAGGTGGAGATCGATTGGGAAAACATGGTGCAAGGCGGCTATGAGGATTTTACGCCTCTCCCCGGGGATGAGGACGATTCGCCCACCGGCGAGCAGTCCGCGCCTCCCGCCACTTTGCATGAACATCTCGCGTTGCAGTTGCATCTATCGGTGGTTCCCGAACCCCTCGCACGCGTGGCCGAGCAAATCATCTGGAACGTTGACGAGCAGGGCTATCTCCGGGCCGACGCCGAGCAATTGGCGGTGGGCGTGGGGCTCGGCCCCGAGGAGGCCGAGGCCGCACTGGCGATTGTGCAGGGCTTCACCCCGCCTGGCGTAGGCGCCAGAACGCTTCAGGAGTGTCTGCTCATCCAACTCGAAAATCTTGCCGCCTCCGAGAACGGGGAGGGGCGTTTGCTTGATTTGGCGCGCGTTCTTGTGCGCGGCGACATCGAGAAGATAGGCGAGGGCCAATACGCCAGGCTCGCCAGGGCCAACGGCGTACGCGTCGAGGACGTGGTGCGCGCCGTCCACCTCGTGCGCGGCCTCGACCCATACCCGGGCCTGCGCTTCTCCGAGGAGAGGGTGGAGGTAATCATCCCCGACGTGAGTGTCGTCAAACGCGACGGCGATTACGAGGTAACCCTCAACGACGACGGCCTGCCCCCCCTGCGCGTGAGTGCGCGCTACGCGGCCATGGCCGGCGACAAGGCGGGCACGCCGCCCGAAGCGCGCAAGTATCTCGACGAGCGTTTGCGGGCCGCCGTCTGGTTCGTCAAGAGCATCGAGCAAAGACGACGGACGATTCTCGGAGTCGCGCGCAGCATCGTCGGCTTTCAGCGGGATTTTCTCGATCACGGCGTGAGCCGCCTCAAGCCTCTGGTGTTGCGCGACGTGGCCCAGGACATCGATATGCACGAATCGACGGTGAGCCGCGTTACGACGGGCAAATACATGGATACGCCCCAGGGCGTTCTGGGCTTCAAGTATTTCTTTCCCAGCAGGCTCTCCTCCCGCGTGGGGGGGGATACCTCCTCGGCGGCAGTGAAGCAAATCATCAAAAAGGCGGTGGAGGCCGAGGACCCGGCGCGGCCGCTCACCGACCAGCGGATCGCGGAGAAACTCGAGGGCGAAGACGTGATGATAGCGCGCCGCACGGTGGCGAAATATCGTAAGGAACTGGGCATTCCCTCCACGAGCAGACGCCGCCGCCAGCGGTGAGACGTGAGCGAAACCATCTGAAAAAATCACTAATGTTTGCTATGATTCGGCAGGAGTCCGCCGTTTCGTGGGTTTGCATACACCTCTGCGGGATGCGTGTACCCCGGCCCGCTGCCGAACGGGAACGCGATGAGCAATCTTTCGACGTCACAGCTCTATGAAGACCTGCGCGAGGAGCTCGCTCTTTCCGTTCTCTCGGGTGCGTCCGGTATGGAGCGGCGCATCGGGCACACGCACTTTCAGAAAAATGGTCTGCCCCTCGCGGGGTTTTTGCGGGCCGTACATCCCGACAGGGTGCAGGTGTGGGGGAGCACCGAAATCGGTTTTCTCGAAAACCTCGGTGAAGAGCAGCGCGCCGAGGCCGTGCGCAGATATTTCCGGATGCCTCTTTGCTCGATACTGGTTACGGGGGGAAAGCCCGTATTCCCGGACATTCAGGATGCCTCGAACGCATCGGGCGTGCCGATTATCGTCTCGGAACTGCCCGGCAAGGACTTGATGCCCAGGCTCTCCGCCTATCTCGAGGCCCGCCTCTCGCCCCACGCGCGCCTGCACGGGGTGCTGGTGGATTTGTACGGCGTCGGCGTGCTCATCCAGGGGAAAAGCGGCATCGGCAAGAGCGAATGCGCCCTGCACCTCGTAACGCGGGGACACCGCCTCGTCGCCGACGACATTGTGGACATTCAGTCGCGCGGGAGCGAGCTCGTGGGCAGGAGCACGGAGTTGCTCAAGCACCACATCGAGGTGCGCGGCCTCGGCATCCTGAATCTCAAGGACCTCTTCGGCGTCGTGGCTATCCGCTACGAGAAGAACGTGGACATCATCGTGGAGTTGATACCCTGGAGTCCGGATCTCTCCTTCGAGCGGCTCGGCCTCGACATCGAGACGCAGGCCGTCCTGGGGCACGCTCTGCCCCACGTGAAGATTCCCGTCGCCCCGGGCCGAAACATCCCCACGCTCATCGAGGTGGCGGCCAGAAACCTGCTGCTGCAGAGAATGGGCTATTTCTCCGCCGAGGAATTCAGCCGCGCTCTTTCTGCGCGCATCGCGCTCGAATCGGCGACTTAGGGCCACGCGCGGAGAGCGAGGGGGTTTTTGCATGATTGGCCTGGTCATCGTCGGCCACGGGGATTACCCCGACGCCCTGTTGCACGCGGCGGAATCCGTCCTGGCGGGCGCGACGCAAATGAAGGCGCTTTCCTTAAGGCCCGGCGCCGACCCGGCGGGCTTTACGGAGAAGATAGAGCGCGCCGTCGCGGAAGTAGACGCGAACGAAGGGGTAATCATCATGACGGACATGATGGGCGGCGCCCCGACGAACGCGGCCCTTGCCATGCTCAACCGCCCCGATGTGGAGGTGGTGACGGGCGTCAACCTGCCGATGCTCCTGAAACTCTCTTTTATCAAGGGAAAAAACGTCTCAGAAGCCGCGCGCTTTCTGGTGGAGTACGGCAGGCGCAACCTGGCGCAGCCGAGCGAGATGATCAACTCCGCAAGGCGACGCTCGGAGGAGGAATAAACGCCGCGATGGAAGAGCGAAAAATCGGCATCTGTAACCCGATGGGGCTGCACGCCCGGGCGGCGGCAGCGTTCGTTCGGCTCTCCAGCCGTTTTGAGAGCGAGATTTTCGTCCGTTTCCGGGACATGGAGGTGGACGGAAAGAGCATTATGGGAGTGATGATGCTTGCCGCACCGCCGGGCTCGGAGCTCCTCATCAGCGCGCGCGGAGCGGACGCGAAAGATGCGGTGGAAGAGCTTGCCTCCCTCGTGGAAGCGGGCTTTGGCGAAGCGGGCTAGGCTCTGCCGGCGCGCTTGCGGACGTTTTTATTCATGTGTATTATAGGGAATATGATTTAATATATTGATAATTTTTATTTTATAACTTCGGGAAATCGGTTGTAAACTTCGCCCGACATATTCGCGCGCCCGGGGTCTGTGGTTTTTTCGGGCGACGCTTGTCCTGTGGTACTTCCGCCCAGATTCAAGAAGTGATACAACGCATCCGGCAACGGAAAACATGAATTCGGCGAGGCGTCCTCGTTCGATATGGTGACGCCTCCATTATTCCGGGAGAATCGTAGATGGGTTCCAACAACAGGGGAAACTACATTTTCACTTCCGAGTCGGTCTCGGAAGGCCATCCCGACAAGATCGCCGATCAGATCAGCGATTCGGTTCTGGACGCCATTTTTGCCGAAGACCCCCATGGCCGCGTCGCCTGCGAGACGCTTCTCACGACGGGCATCGTGTTCGTTGCGGGCGAGATTACGACCGAGGCGCAATACGACACCCGCCACATCGCGCGCGAGACGCTTCGCCGCATCGGCTACGACAACGCGGCCTACGGTTTCGACTGCGACACCTGCGCGGTCGTGACGGCGGTGGATCGGCAGTCCCCCAATATTTCGCAGGGCGTGACGGAAGGGCAGGGCCTTTTCAGCGAGCAGGGGGCGGGCGATCAGGGGATGATGTTCGGTTTCGCCTGCCGCGAATCCGAGGAGCTGATGCCCCTGCCCATCATGCTGGCCCACAAGCTGGTGCGCCGCACCACGCAGGTGCGCAGAAGCGGCGTTCTCGACTACTTGCGGCCCGACAGCAAGAGCCAGGTGTCGGTGCGCTACGAGGGGGGAAAGCCCGTCGGGATCGACAACGTGGTGATATCCGCCCAGCATTCCGAAGACGTGGGGCTCGACCAGATACGAGAAGACGTCATTCGGGAGGTCATACGCCCCGAACTTCCCGAGGGGCTGGCGACAGAGGACACCGAGTTTTTCGTGAACCCCACGGGTTTGTTCGTCATCGGCGGGCCGATGTGCGACACGGGCCTCACGGGGCGCAAGATTATCGTCGACACCTATGGGGGATACAGCAGGCACGGGGGCGGTGCGTTCTCGGGCAAGGACCCCTCCAAGGTGGATCGTTCGGCCGCCTATATGGGGCGCTACATCGCCAAGAACATCGTCGCCGCGGGCCTTGCAGAGAAGGCCGAGGTGCAACTGGCCTACGCCATCGGCATAGCGGACCCCGTTTCCGTCCTGGTGGACGATTTCGGAACGGGCCAGGTGGAGCCGGACGCCCTCTCACGCGCCGTCCGGGAGGTGTTCGGCCTCAAGCCCCGCGAGATCATCGAACATCTCGCGCTGCGCCGCCCCATCTTCAAGAACACGGCGGCCTACGGGCATTTCGGGCGCGACGAGCCCGAGTTCACCTGGGAGAAGACGGACAAGGTCGACGACCTGCGCACCGCCGTCGGGGCATAGCGAACGCCGCGGCCTTCTGGCGACGCAAAATTTTCAGGATGATTCGTTAGGGGAAGAAATGGATTTCGACATCAAGGACGCGGGTCTCGCGAACCAGGGCGCGCTGCGGATGGAGTGGGCCGCGATGAGCATGCCCGTGCTGGGGATGATTCTCGAGCGATTCGAGAGGGAAAAACCGCTTGCGGGCGTGCGCATCGGCGCCTGCCTCCACGTTACGACCGAGACGGGCTATCTGGTAAAGACCCTGGTGGCGGGCGGAGCCGAAGTGAGTCTGTGCGCGTCGAACCCGCTCTCCACCCAGGACGACCTCGCGGCCTGCCTCGTGGAGAACGAGGGGGTGCCCGTCTACGCCATCAAGGGAGAGGACAGGGACACCTATTACGCGCATATGGCCTCGGTGCTGGACGCGAGGCCGAACATCACCATGGACGACGGAGCCGACCTCGTAACCCAGGTGCTGACCGAGCGGCGGGAGTTGATTCCCGATATCATGGGCAGCACCGAGGAGACGACCACGGGCGTGATTCGCCTGCGGGCCATGGCGGCGGAGGGCGTGCTGGAGTTTCCCGTCATCGCGGTGAACGACGCGAACACCAAGCACTTTTTCGACAACCGCTACGGAACGGGCCAGAGCACGATAGACGGCATCATCCGCGCGACGAACAGGTTGCTGGCCGGTGCGGTGTTCGTCGTCTCGGGTTACGGCTGGTGCGGCAAGGGGCTGGCTTCGCGGGCGCGCGGCATGGGCGCGAACGTGGTGGTAACCGAGGTCACGCCCTTAAACGCGCTCGAAGCGCTCATGGACGGCTACCGCGTCATGCCCATGGCCGAGGCGGCGCGGTTGGGCGATTTTTTCTGCACGGTGACGGGGGACACGAGCGTCATTCGTCTCGAACACATACGCGAGATGAAGGACGGCGCCATCATCTCGAACTCCGGGCACTTCGACGTGGAGGTCGACGTGGCGGGACTCACCGCCGCCGCGAAGGCCAGGCGCGAGATTCGGCCCCTGGTCGATGAGTACACCCTCGAGGACGGCAAGCGCATCATCGTCATCGGGGGCGGCCGCCTGGTGAACCTCGCCACCGCCGAGGGGCATCCCAGCAGCGTCATGGATATGAGTTTTGCCAACCAGGCGCTTGCTGCGGAGTACATCGTGAAAGAGGGCAAGAGCCTGGGCAAGCAGGTCTATCCCATGCCGCAGAGCATCGACGACGACATCGCGCACCTCAAGCTGCGCAGCATGGGTGTCGAGATCGACACGCTGACGCCCGAGCAGGAGCAGTACCTGAACAGCTGGCAGCAAGGCACCTAGAACGTCTCCCCGTCGGAGATTCCGCCCGACGCAGGGAAGGTTTCGGTTCGGTGGCCGGAAACTCGTTGGAAACGCCGCGCAGCACAGAGAAAGCGCACGCACGGACGGCGCGGGGTGCGCTTCTCGTCCTCGTCTTCGTGATTTTATCCGGAACGTGGGGGGGTGGTTCGGCACAGGGTGCGGTGAACGTGGTGGGCATCCGCCATTCCGCTGATGGGCGCGCCGCGCGCGTTACTTTCACCCTGGACCGCGAAACGCTTGTCTTCCGTGCAGGCGTGCTCGAAAACCCCACGCGCGTTTTTCTCGACATTCCGGGAGGGCGCCTCGGCCGGGGCGTGCGAACGCCTGCCTTCAAGGCGCGCCGCAGCATCGTCTCCTCCATCAGATTCGGCAAGCCCGCCAGGAAATTCCTGCGCGTCGTGGTCGACGTCCCCTCCGCACGCCGCGTGGAACACCGCGTCTTCACTTTGCCGCGTCCTCCGCGCATCGTGCTTGACCTGTGGGCGAAGAGGGCGCCCGAGCGCAAAGCCGCCAAGCCTGCGCCTGCGAAGCGCGCACCCCGCACTGCCAGGGGCGGGAAACCCGGCAAACCGATTGACCCCCGCGAACTCACCCTGGCGGAAAGGTTCCGCCGCGGCCTCGGGGTTATCGTCATCGATCCCGCCCACGGGGGGAAGGACCCGGGAGCGGTGGGCGTGGGCGGTTTGAAGGAAAAGGACATTGCTCTCGACCTCTCGTTTCGCCTGCGCAGGGTGCTTCGCCGCGCCTTGCCGAGAACCCGCATCCATCTCACCAGAGAGACCGATAAATACATTACCCTTGCGGGCAGAACGGCGTTCGCCAACAAGAAGGGGGCGGACCTGTTCGTCTCGATCCACGCAAACAGCGCGCCTTCGCGGCGCGTGCACGGAATCGAAACCTTCTACTTGAACGAGGCCTCCTCCAAGCGGGCGCTCCGCCTGGCGGCGCGCGAGAACAAGGTGACGGTGGCGCAGATGAGCGACCTCTCCAAAATACTCCACGGCATCGGGCAGCGCTGGAAGGTGCAGGAGTCCCGGCAACTCGCCCGTCTGGTGCAAAGAGCGATGGTGGCGCGTGTGCGGGCGAGGTGGCGCGGCGTCAAGAGCCTCGGCGTGAAGCGCGCGCCGTTCTACGTGCTCATCGGCGCCTGGAGGCCGAGCATCCTGGTAGAGGTTGGTTTCGTCTCGAACGCGCGGGAAGCGCGTCGGATGCGCGATCGGAAATACCGCCAGGCGCTTGCGGAAGGAATAGCAAGGGGTATGATGCGCTTCGTGGGCGTCGGCCCCCGAAACGCAAAAGCGAACGCCTCGGCGCGCTGAAGCGCGTCTCCCTGCTCTGGAACTTCGCGCATGGCCTCTCCCGTCTTCGTCATCGTCGGTCGCCCGAACGTGGGCAAATCCACCCTCTTCAACCGGCTCATCGGCAGGCGCGCGGCCATCGTGCAGCCTGAGCCGGGCGTTACGCGCGACAGGCGCTACGGCGCAGGGGAGTGGAGCGGCGCCAAATTCCTGGTCGTCGACACCGGCGGCATCGCGGCGGCGGGGAGCGACCCCTTCTCGCCGGGGATTCAGGAGCAGACCGCCGCCGCCATCGCGGAGAGCGACCTCGTCCTGTTTCTGGTGGATGGAACCGAAGGGCTTCTGCCGGGCGATCATGAGGTCGCGCAGATGGTGCGCGTCGCGCAAAAGCCCGTCCTCCTCCTCGTGAACAAGGCCGACGTCAAGAGCGCGCGCGCCGCGGAGTGGGATTTTTACGGGCTGGGCATGGGGGATATCTGGCCCGTTTCGGCGGAACACGGCCTGGGCGTCTCCGAGATGATGGACGAGGCGATTCGCGTCGCTTCGCGCGCAACCGAAGGAGAGGAGGGCACAGACCCCGAGGAGCGGCGCGTCGCCGTCGTCGGGCGCCCGAACGTCGGGAAATCCTCGTTCGTGAACCGCGTCCTCGGAAGCGAGCGCACCCTGGTGAGCCCCGTGCCGGGCACGACGCGCGACCCGGTGGACACCCTTTGCCGCAGGGAGGAGAGAACTTACCGGTTCGTGGACACGGCGGGCATCCGCAGGAGAGGGAAAATCGGCAAGCGCCAGGTAGAGGCGATAAGCATGATCATGGCGTACCGCAGCATCGAGCGCGCCCAGGTCGTTTTGCTCGTCGTCGACGCGACCGAGGGCGTCAGGACAATGGATGCGCAGATAGCCCGCCACGTTCGGGAGTCGGGCCGTGCGTGCGTGATTCTGCTCAACAAGTGGGACCTCCTCGAGAAGGAAAGCAAAACGTTCGACCAAATGGTGCGCGACGTGCGCGAGAAGCTCGTGCACGTGCATTTCGCCCCCGTTCTTTCGGTCTCCGCCCTGACGGGGCAAAGGTGCGGGCACGTCTTCGACCTGGTGGAGCGCGTCCACGCCTCGCATGCGCGGCGCGTGCCCACCGGACAGCTCAACCGCGCGGTGGAGGAAATTGTCGCCGCACATCCGCCTCCCGCATCTCCGCGAGGGCGGCGCCCCAAGGTATTCTACGCCACCCAAAGCGCCGTCTCTCCGCCCCACGTCGTATTATTCGCCAGCCTGGTGGGCCACATTCCGCTTGAACAATACGGCAGGTACGTGGAAAACAGACTGCGCGAGAGGTTCGATTTCGAGGGTACGCCGCTGCGGGTGAGCTTCCGCCAGCGGGGGAGGGGCGCTTCCCCCGGCCGCGCGCGCAAGCGCGGGCGATGAGGGGGCATCCATTCGGGGGCGTGGTTGCGGAACTTCAAGCGACACTTGAAATCTTCACTTCATGACGCGGTTTAATAATGCCCCGCAAGTATTTATTTTGATTGACAAATCTGGTTTTCCGTGTGAAAATCCGAAAAACGATACATTCTCACCTTTTTTATGGGTCCGGAAGGGAACCTGAAAGGTGCCCGACTTGTCAAAAAAGCGTACAGCAGAGGAGTCGACGTAGATGGCGGCACACGAAACGGAGAGAATCCGCAACGTTGCTTTTGTGGGAGAGGGCGGAAACGGAAAGACTTCTCTCGTGGAGGCCTGCCTGTTCACCGCAGGAAACACGGACAGGCAAGGAAAAGTGGACGCAGGCAGCACCATACTCGACTCCGAGCCCGAGGAGGTGAAGAGACAATCCTCCATTGTGGGTGCTGTGGCCTTCGCCGATTGGAACAGGCACCGCATCAACCTCATCGACACGCCCGGCTACTCGAATTTCATTTCGGACACGCGCGCCGCTATTCGCGCGTGCGACAACGCCGTCGTCGTGCTGAACGCGCATTCCGAAGCCAAGGTCATCACCGAAAAGGTGTTGGGCTGGGCAGAGGAGGAGGGGTTGTGCACCTTCCTTTACCTCAATCAGATGGATCACGAACAGGCCGACCTCGCCCGCGCACTCGAGCACGCGGCGAAGGTGATAGACAAACGCCTCGTAGTCCTGCAGCTGCCCGTGAACCCGGGGGCGGACTTCAACGGCGTGGTCGACCTCGTCACGGGCAAGTCCTGCACCTACGAGATAGAGGGCGACGGCAAGGGTCGGGAGGGCGAAGTGCCCGCCGCACTTGCCGACGCCTTCGAGGAGCATCGCGGACAACTCATCGAGTTTGCCGCCGAGGCGAACGAGGATGTGCTCGAAAAATATCTCGAGGGCGAAGAGCTCAGCACCGAGGAGATCGTCGAGGGGCTGCGGCAGGGCATTCAGGAGGGTTCTTTCCTCCCCGTGTTGTGCGGCTGCGGCCTCAAAAACGTGGGCACCGACTTGTTGCTCCGCGCCATCGAGCAGTTCGGCGTCTCTCCTGCCGCGCACGAGTTTGGTGCAAAGGACGCGCAAGGCGAGGAGGTGCGCATTGGGGCCGACGCGGAGGCTCCGTTCCGCGCTCTGGTGTTCAAGACGGTGGTAGACCCCTTCGCGGGGAAGCTGAATTACTTTCGCGTGGTGTCGGGCGAGGTTGCCTCCGACGCGAACGTGCTGAACACCACGCAGTCGGAGAAAGAGCGCATCGGCTCGCTGCTCTTCATCCAGGGCAAGGGGCAGACTCCCGTTTCAGAAAAGCTCGTGCCCGGCGACATCGCCGCTCTCCCGAAGCTGAAGACGACCCGCACCGGAGACACGCTGTGCAGCGAGGCGGGCGCCGTCGTGTTCGACCCCATCGGTTTTCCCGCGCCGGTCATCTCCTACGCCGTGGCGCCCAAGAGCAAGGGGGATGAGGAGAAGCTCAGCACCGCGCTTGCGCGCCTGCGCGACGAGGACCCGGCGCTCACCGTGAGTCGCGACCCCCAGACCAAGGAGATGCTCCTCTCGGGGCTGGGAGTTTTGCACATCGAGGTCATGGTCGAGCGCATCCGCCGAAAATACGGCGTCGAGGTGGAGATGCGGACCCCGCGCGTGCCTTATAAGGAAACCATCAGGGGCCGGACCAAGGTGCAGGGCCGCTACAAGAAGCAGACCGGCGGACGCGGACAGTTCGGGGACACCTGGCTGGAGATCGAACCGCTCCAGCGGGGAAGCGGATTCGAGTTCGTGGACAAGATTGTGGGCGGCGCGATTCCCAAGACGTTCATTCCCGCCGTGGAAAAGGGCATCGTGGAGGCGATGGACGGGGGCGCGCTGGCGGGCTACCCGATGACGGACCTCAAGATCACGCTCTACGACGGCAGTTTCCACAGCGTCGACAGCTCCGAGATGGCGTTCAAGATAGCGGGCTCGCTCGGCTTCAAGAGGGGCGTCATGGAGTGCAAGCCGACGCTGCTCGAACCCATCATGAACATGCAGGTCGTCGTTCCCGAGGAATACATGGGCGACATCATCGGGGACATGAATTCGCGCAGGGGCCGGGTGCTCGGCATGGACCCGGGGACGGGCGGCAAGCAGGTCATCAAGTCCCAGGTGCCGATGGCCGAAGTGCTGAACTACGCCCCCGCGCTGCGGTCGCTCACGGCGGACCGGGGCGATTTCTCGATGGAGTTTTCGCACTACGAAGAAGTGCCCGGGCAAATTTCCGAAAAAATCATATCCGAAGCGTCAACCGACCGGGAGAGCGATTAGTTTCTCTCCGTGGGGGATAGCGTTATGACGGCGATGGAGACGGAACCATTCATCAAGGAGGCGCGCGCTCGCGGAAAGAAAATCCGCAGCGCGAATTTCCCCGCCTCCCTCGGCCGGTCGGGGCGGAAGGAGTAGGGGGCGACGATGGCCCGAGGCACGCAGGAGCCGCAGATACCCGACAAGCTGTTTTTCAAGATCGGGGAAGTGGCGAAACTGACGGGCACCAAGCCCCACGTGCTGCGCTACTGGGAGAGCGAGTTCCGGGTGCTGCGGCCGGCCAAGGGCGACTCGGGCCAGCGGGTGTATCGCCGCAAGGACGTGCGGCTGGTCTTTCGAATCAAGCAGTTGCTCTACGAAGAAAACTTCACCATCGCCGGCGCCAAGAAACAACTCCAGAAGCAAAGAACCGCGCGGCCCGATGCCGAAAGGGCGGCGGATGAAACGCCGCCGCCGCAGACGCCGGAGCCTCACGCCGGCACCGCGGATGTCCAGGGCGTAGACCTCGCCTGGGTGCGCCGGGAGCTCGGGGAGATACTCGGCATTCTGGGCAGGAGCCGCTGAAGCCCGCCCAAAGGTTCGCCTTGCCAATCCGGGGGGGGCGCACTTTCCTCCCGACCCGGGAGGGAGATTGACGGCGGGGCGCGTTGCGCTTATCTTCCCCCTCGGCCGCACGACAAGAATTGAGCGACGAAAACGCGAACCGGCCGGGGCTGCGCAGCCCGGCGGCAAAGGACACATTGCAAGATGGCAAGAACCTTCAGAAAGGAAATTCGCCAGCCCGACGCCCTGCAGACCTACGGGCGGCGGGCGGTGGTCTGGTTCGTCGAAAACCAAAAAATTCTCTATGGCGCTCTGGCGATCGTCGTTGTAGTGGCGATCGTCTTTCTGGGCTACCGCGCATGGGACGCGCGCTCGCGCTCGCGTGCGGCGCTGGCGTATGGGCTCGCGAAAACCGCCTCCGCAGACGGCAAGGGAGAGGCCGTCGAGGCGGCTCTCCAGAAAGTGGCCGAGGATTATCCGCGCGCGCGATCGGGTCTGTTGGCGCGTCTGCATCTGGCGTCCTTGCTGCGCGAGAGAAAGGAATACGAGGGCGCACGCGCGCAATATGCGCTCGTAGCCGCGAGTGGCGGCGCCACCGAGAGCGACAAGGAGTTGGCCACGCGCGGCCTCGCTTCGGCCTACATGCTGGAGGGAGCCTGCGCGGAGGCCATCGGGCTGTGGAAGTCCATTTTGGAGAAAGGGAGCCTGTTCACTTCTGAGGATTTGTTCGTTTCCATCGCCGCCTGCCAGGAGAAGCTCGGACGAGCGGGCGACGCACGCAAAACTTATGAGGAACTCAGCAAGAAACACCCGGAGAGTCCGTTTCTTGACGATCGCATTCGCTCGAAGATCGAGGCTGCCAAGGTCGGCGAATAATGCATGGCGTCCGGAGGCGCGGCGCATCCATCCCTAGATGCTTTGTTGCGATAAGATATGTTATGTAAAATAACTTGTCTGTCTTTCCCCCCGCCTTCGCGGGGGATTTTTTCGCCTTGAAATAGAGCAGCACGGGCGACTCCCTCATCCCCTTTCAGCGGAGGTGCGCCCCCTTCCGCGAAGGTGCCGTCAAATCATCCGTCGTGCACGCACACCCCGCGGAACAAGGATGCTCTTTAGGCTGGGGCGAGGGCTGCCGCGCAGGTACTGAGGGCCTTATCCGGAGGGCGCCTCGCCAGGAATGTGGGATGGAAGGCAAAGCAGGATTTAATATTTCTTCATTCAGTGATTCATATATCAAGTCATACTAATTTGATTTATAACACTTTGCCAGTTTTATTTCGGCGCGTGTGGAAAATCATCCATGCAGGACGGGGTCGCTCTGGCCTCGTGCGTCGATTTCGAAGCCGGCCTCGCGGATCATGCGGTGGGCTTCGTCTGGCGCCTGGCCGGGAGTGGTGAGGTAGCCGTCCACGAACAGGGAGTTCGCCGCAAACAGCGCGAGCGGCTGTAAGGAGCCCAGCTGCTTCTCGCGCCCGCCTGCGACGCGAATCTCCGCGCGCGGATTGTAGAAGCGCATCAGGCACAGCAACTTGAGGCATTGCAGCGGCCCCAGCAAGGGCCTGCCCGCAAGCGGCGTGCCCGCGACGGGGTGCAGAAAATTGACGGGGATGGACTCAGGAGCCAGCTCGCGGAGAGCCTCGCACACGTCGATGACGTCCTCAGGGCTCTCCCCTTGCCCGAAAATCACGCCTGAGCACAGCTCAAGGCCCGCCCCGCGCGCCGCGCGCAGGGTGTCCACCCTGTCGTCGTAGGTGTGGGTGGTGCAGATGCGGGGATAGTAGCGCGCGCTGGTGTTCAGGTTGTGGTTGAGGCGGTCGACGCCCGCGGCCCCCAGGCGGGCGGCCTGCGCGCCCGCGAGCAGCCCCAGCGAGCAGCACACCGAGAGGCGGTGGCGCGACTTGATGCGCTCCACGGCGCGGCAAAGCCTCTCGATCTCGTTGTCCGACGGCCCCCGCGCGCTGATGACGATGCAATAACGCCGCGAGCCCGCCGCCTCGGCGCGCGCGGCGCCCTCGAGAAGCGCATTCTCGTCCACGAGGTCGTAGCGGTCGATTTCGGCGGCGGAGACGGCAGACTGGGAGCAGTAGCCGCAATCCTCCGGGCAAATGCCGCTCTTCGCGTTGATGAGGTAGTGAATCTGCACTTTCTTGCCGAAACGGGCGCGGCGCACGGAAAAAGCGGCGTCGAGCAGCGCGAGAACCTCCGCGTCGGGCGCGTCGAGGACGCGGTGCGCCTCCTCGCGGCCGGGGGGTTCGTCTTCGAGGGCGCGGCGCGCCAGTTCGTGGTAGTCCACGATGCTTTTCCTCCCGAAATCATCCGCCGCGCAACTTAACGCGCGGCTCTGCGTTTGGCAAACGGGGCGGACGAGAGGCCCTTTTCTCTTGTCTCCCCTGCCCTGCTGCCCTATGATTCGGGTGGTCCGCCGAAAATGGGGGCCGTGCCTCCGATATTGATCTTTTGTGCTTTTGCATCAAAGAGGTATGGGATGAGAGCTACCGTATCGCTTGAGCAGGAATTGCGCGATGCTATTGACGGCGAGGTGCGCTTCGACGTCTTCACGCGCAAGATCTACAGCACCGACGCGAGCATGTACGAAATAGAGCCCCTGGGCGTCGTTCTGCCCCGGAGTGAGGACGACGTGCGCAAGGCACTCGAGATTGCCGGGCGCCACGGCGCGGCCATCCTCCCCCGGGGCGGCGGCACCAGCCTCGCCGGCCAGACCGTGGGCAAGGCGCTGGTTCTCGATTTCTCCAAATACATGAACCGCGTAATCGAGCTGAACGCCGAGGAGGGTTGGGCGCGCGTGCAGCCGGGGCTGGTGCAGGATCATTTTAACGATTTCCTGAATCCCCACGGCTTCGTCTTCGGCCCGAACACCTCCACGAGCAGCCGCGCCACCCTCGGCGGAATGCTGGGGAACAATTCTTCGGGTTCGCGCTCCATCGTCTACGGGAAGATGGTGGATCACGTGGTCGAGACCTCGGGCTATTTTGCCGACGGCACGCCTTTTTCCTTCACCCCCCGGGATGCGGCCTCCCTGGATGCCCTCGTGCGCGAGGATTCGCGGATGGGCAGGCTCCACAAGGCCGTCGGGGAGATCGTAGAGAGCCACCGCCAGGAGATTGCGGATCGCTACCCCAAAATCATGCGGCGCGTGAGCGGATACAACCTCGACGAACTGGCCGATGAGGCACAGCCCTTCAACCTCGCCAAGCTCATGGTGGGGGCAGAGGGCACGCTCGCCGTGGTGACCGAGATGAAGGTGCGCGTGTGCCCCAAGCCCAAGGCACTCGGCGTCCTGGTGGTGCATTTCGACGGCATAGAGGAGGCCTTGGCCGCAAGCACGACGATTCTCGCACACGACGTGGCGGCGATAGAGATTATCGACAGGGTCATTCTCGATCTCGCGAAGAACAACCTCGAGGCCCGCCGCTTGATGGACAGCTTCGTGGTCGGTGATCCGGATTGTTTTCTCACGGTCGAATTTTTTGGTGAGGACGAGGGGGAGGCCAGAGAGAAGGTCTATCGCCTGCAGGCGGAGCTTGAGGCCGAAAACATCGGCTACGCGCGCGTTGCCCTGGACGAACCCGCCCACAAACAAGACTGCCTGAACATGCGCAAGGCGGGGCTGGGCTTTCTTCTGGGGCGGCGGGGCGACTGGAAGCCCTGTGCTTTCGTCGAGGATTGCGCGGTGGACCCCGCCCACCTGCTGAACTACTACAGGCGCTTTGAGTCCATCATGCGCAAGTACGATACGGCGACCTCCTACTACGGCCACACGAGCGTAGGGCTGCTCCACCTGCGCCCGCTCATCAACCTCAAGGACGACGCGGAGATCGGCAAAATGGCGGCCATCGCCGAGGAGGTGTCCGACCTGGTGCTCGAATACGGCGGGGCCATGAGCGGCGAGCACGGCGACGGACTGGCGCGGAGCCAGTGGGTGCCCAAATTCTTCGGCGAGAGGCTCTACGGCGCTTTTCAGGAAGTGAAGCGGCTCTTCGACCCCGAGAACCGGATGAACCCGGGCAAAATCGTCGACGCCCTCCCCTTCACGCAGAATCTGCGCTTCGACGGCTCCTATAAGACGCCCGAGATACCGACCATCATGGATTTTTCGGATGACGGCGGTTTTGCGCGTGCGATTGAGCTGTGCAACGGGGTGGGCGCCTGCCGCAAGCGCGACGGCACCATGTGCCCCTCCTACCAGGCGACGCTCGAGGAAGAACACTCCACGCGCGGGCGGGCGAACGCGCTGCGCGAGGTCATTGCAAACGGAATTCCGGGTGAAGACCTCGGCAGCGAACGTCTCTACGAGGTGCTCGATCTTTGCATCTCGTGCAAGGGTTGCAAGGCGGAATGCCCCTCAAGCGTGGATATGGCGAAGATAAAGGCCGAGGTGCTCCAGGCGTATTACGACAAGAGGGGAACACCCCTGCGCGTGCGGATGATGGCTGAAATTGCGCGCATCAACCGCCTGAGCGCGCCGGTGGCGCCCATCGTGAACTGGACGCTGGCGAACCCCCTGGTGCGCTCCTTGATGGACAGATTCCTGGGCGTCGACAAGCGCAGGAGCCTTCCTCCCCTGGTGACGCCCACCTTCGAGGAGTGGTTCCGGGGTCGCTCCGCCGCCCGGGGCGTGGCGAGGCGGGGGCGCGTCCTGTTCCTGAACGATACCTTTACGAACTTCCACTACCCCGAGATTGGCAGGGCCGCGGTGAAGGTGCTCGAGGCGGCGGGTTTTGAGGTCTTGCTCGCCGAGACGGGTTGCTGCGGACGGCCGATGATATCGCACGGGTTGTTGCGCGCGGGCCGGATGCTGGCCGAGGAGAACGTGGCGCGGCTCTCGCCCGCCATCGAGGCGGGACTCCCCGTCATCGGCGTCGAGCCGAGCTGTCTACTTACCTTCCGGGACGAATATCCCGACCTGGTGGCGGGCGAGAAGGCGAAGGCTCTGGCGGAGAATTCCTACATGCTTGAGGAATTTCTCCACGCTCTCCACCTCAAGGGCGAGCTCTCGTTGCCTTTCAGGGAGCATGGGCAGGGGCGCAAAACCCTCTTTCACGGCCATTGTCACCAAAAAGCGCTGGTGGGTACCGGGCCTTCCCTCGCGACTCTACATCTGGTTCCCGGCCTCGACGTTTCGCCGATACCTTCCGGGTGCTGCGGCATGGCGGGCTCGTTCGGCTACGAGAAGGAGCACTTTGACATATCGCTCGCCATCGGCGAGACGAAGCTCTTCCCCGCCGTGCGTGCGGGAGGCGACGCGCTCACCATTGCGAACGGTGTCTCCTGCCGTCAGCAAATCGCCATGGGAACGGGCAAGAAGGCCCTGCACCTGGCCGAGGTGCTGGCGAACGCACTAGAAGATAAATAGACGCAGGGTAATTGCTGAAAAAACAGCATATTGTTTTATATTTATTAAAGTATTTTCTTTTCTGTGGCCTTTCTCTTTCCGTTGGCGTAGCGGTATAAAAATCGCTTCCGCCGGCTAGTCCGGATTGCGGATGACCGAACGCAGGGTCTCGCCGCGCTCCATGGCCTCGAAGGCGGGTTCCACGTCCTCCAGGCCGATGACCTTCGTGACCATGCGGTCGAGGTCGAGCTCTCCCTTCTCGTACCAGTCGGCGAGAAGCGGGAAATCCCGCGAGGGCAGGCAGTCGCCGTACCACGAGACGCGCAGCGCACCGCCCAGGCCGAAGAACTGGAGCATGGGGAGTTCCACCTTCATGGCGGGATCGGGCACGCCGATGAGGGTGCAGGTACCCGCCAGATCGCGCGACCACATGGCCTGGAGGAGTGTTTGGGGCGTGCCGACGGCCTCGAAGGAATAGTCCACCCCGTTGCCTCCGGTGAGGTCCTTGATGGCCTCGACCGGGTCGGTCTCGGCGGCGTTGACGACGTCAGTCGCGCCAAAATCCCGCGCCCAGGCAAGTTTGTTCTCGGCAATGTCCACGCCGATGATTCTCGAGGCGCGCGCCATTTTCGCCCCCATGATGACGCTGCACCCCACGCCGCCGCACCCGTAGACGGCCACCGTGCTGCCGCGCCGCACCTGGGCGGTGTAGAGCGAAGCGCCTACCCCCGTCATGACGCCGCAGCCAATGAGGCAGGCTTGCTCGGGCGTGCAGGCGGTGGGCACCTTGATGGCCTGTTTCGCCGCCACCAGGGTGTGGGTGCAGAAGGTGCCGATGCCGATGGAGGGGCTCAATATCTGTCCGTCTTTTTGGGTGCGCATCTTGGAGGCGGCGTTTAAGCTGGCGGCGCAAAGTTGGGGCTGGCCGATGGCGCAGAACCTGCACGTGCCGCAAGGAGCGCGCCAGGCGAGGACGACGTAGTCGCCGACGGCCAGGTCGCTAACGCCCTCCCCCACTTCCTGGACGATGCCCGAGCCCTCGTGGCCGAGAAGATAGGGAAACTCGTCCCCGATTTTGCCGAGCTTGTAGTGCAAATCGGTATGGCAGACGCCGCTGGCCTGGATTTTTACGAGCACTTCTCCCGGGCCGGGAGAGCCGATTTCGATCTCCTCCACCTCGGTGCGCTCGCCCGCTTTTCTCGAAATGACGCCGTGGCCGATGATGCTCATGCGCTTCCTCCCGGATCGTATATTTCGGGCGCTCCCCCTATAATGGGTCGCAACTTTCGTCGGCAATGCAGCTTGTATGCCCTATTCTTACCCACGCGGGGTCATCGCGCAAGGAGGCGATATGTCCGAGGAATGGTATCCGCGTTTTTCCGCACAGGAGATGAACAGGCGCCACGCAGCGGCGCGGAGCCTCATGGAGCAAGAAAACCTCGGCGCCCTGTTGTTTTTCGGCCTCGGCGGGACGAACCGAAACGCCCAGGCGAACATTTATTGGCTTTCGTGCTACCGGGACTTCAACCACTGCTACCTCATCTTTCCCCGAGAGGGTTCTCCCTCCCTTTTCACGGGCCTCTACAACCACCTCCACAACGCGCAGATGCAGTGCATCTTTGAGGACGTACGCCACGGGGGCTACGGCCACCCCGAGCGTATGGCGGATCAACTCGACGCCCTGGGGCTGGGAAACGCGCGCCTCGGGCTCGTGGGGCTGAACCCGCGCTTCAAGATCCTGTTGCCCTTCGAACACATGGATTATCTGAAAGGCCGCTTCCCCGAAGCCGAGTGGGTGGACGTGAGCGCGCGGTTTCGGGACTTGCGCCTCGTCAAGAGCGAAGAGGAGGTCGAATGGCTCACCGAGGGCGCGCGCCTCACGGACCTCGCCATGGAAGCCGCCCTCGCCCACGCAAAACCCGGCATACCCGAATACGAGCTCTCCGGCCGCATGGCTGCCGCCTTCAGGGAACAAGGCGGCGAGCAGATGGTGCAGTTCGTGACGGCCACCCCCATGGCGAACCCCCGCACCCCGGTTCCGTGGCAAAACCCCACGCGCAGAAAGCTCGAGGCGGGCGACGTGCTCATCATGGAGATCAGTGCGGCCTACCACGGCTACGCGGGCCAGAGTCTGCGTACCTTCACCATCGGGGCGGACCCGACGCCCCCGTATCGGGCACTGCTCGACGCTGCCGTGGAGGTCTACGAGGGCGTGGGCAAGACGATGCAGGCGGGCAACTCCGCGCGGGCCGTCTTTGAGGCGACCGACCCGCTGCCCGAAAAAGGATTTCAGATATACGACTCTCTCGCCCACGGCTTTGGCACCGATCTGCTCCAGCCCTCCATCGGCATCCGGGGGTCGAACTACCTCGCTCCGCCCGAGGATTTTCGCTACGAGGAAAACATGGTGATGGTGATCCAGCCCAACCCCGTGGACGCGGAGGGCCGCGGCGTGCAGATGGGCGATATGGGCGTGGTGACCAGGGAGGGTTTCCGCTCCCTGCACACCTTCCCCATGCAGGCGTTTCGGTGCGATGGCTGATTGCGCGAAATTCAGGGGCATCGCAAAGCCGCGCGGGTGCAGCCCCTTCACCGCCATTGTTACTTCGTTCTAGAGGAGTGTGTTCGTGGAATTCGCAATCAAGATATACGACAAGCCAGAGGCCGCCACTCTGCGCGACGTGCACCGCAAGGCGCACCTCGACTACCTGAAGGACTTCGATGCCGCAACCCGCTTTGCAGGGCCGTTTCTGAGCGACGACGGGGCGCGTGAACTGGGCAGCTTCCGCATCCTGGATTTGCCCGACCGCGCAGCGGCCGAAGAGCACGTGGCGAACGAGCCCTACCTCATCGCGGGAATTCAGGAGCGGCCCTCGGTGCACCGCTGGCGCGCGACCGTGCCCCACACCTGGCGCGACTGCCCCCGCGGGGAGGGAAACCTCCAGTTCTACGTCCACGGGCTGGACAGGGCGGACGCGGGCACGCTGCGGGCGGACCTCCACGGGGAGCACGTAGCCTACTTAAGGGCACACGCTGATTCCGTGATGGTGCGCGGCCCCCTGACGGATGACGCGGGCGAGGTGCGAAACGGCAGCGTGTTGCTGCTCGATTTTCCCGACATCGGGGCGGCGCGGGCGTTCTGGGCCGAGGAACCCTACAACCGGGCGGGCCTGTACGCGAGCGTGGAGTTCTACGCCTGGCGCTTCGGGCGCGTATTCGACCGCTTCAAGGCTTGAACTGCCCGCACTCAGAGTACCTGGGCGGTGAACTCCATGCGCACGCGCTCCTGTAAGGAGCGAATCGCCCGAAGCGACATGGCGAGGACGTGCTTTTCCCTGCGCGACATGGCAGATTTTCCGACGTAGCGCGTCGCCTCGCCCAGGCGGCGGAAATCCCTGAGTTGTTGACGGAGCATAACGCGCGTGAGGTGTTCGAGCGCGGCCTTGTATTCGTCCGCCTCGTCGTCGTTGAACACCCCCGTCTCGTGCAGCAGGGCGATGCGCTCGCGGGTGGAGGTGGCCTTTATCCCTTTGCGCAGGGCGAGAAGCCGCACGGAGCCGACCAGGGGGAGGATGCCCCCGTGCTTGAGGTTCACGGCGGCGGGCAAATCCTCGCGCGCTTCGGTGCGCAGCCTGCCGAACAGACCGAGGGCGACGTGCCTGTCGGCCTCGCACTCGAACATCGCCTGGAGGACGAGGGGGCTCTTTTGGGCGAAAGCCGTAATGTGGTCGCGCAGTTCCTGGGCGAGGGAGGTCTCTCCCCAGGCGGCGTCAAAATCGAAGAACACGTCGCTCAGCTGCACCTGGAACGTGTCCCTTTTTTGGAACCACAGCAGGGTTTGGAGTTTCCATTCCGAGAGCGACTTGCGCCACAGCGGGTTCGTCGCCATCACGTTGCCCGCACACAGGGGAAAGCCGATTGCCTCGAGGTTGCTCGTCAGCAACTCGGCGAAGCGGATGAAGTAGGCGTTCACCTCGTCGTGGCGCTCGACGGGATAGTCTTCCAATACGATGCCGTGGTCCTGATCGGGATTGATAAAGTTCTCTCCCCGCCCGGTTGAACCCATCACGATCAGCGAGAAGCGCACCGGCGGGGCGTCTCCCCCCTCCTTGCGGATGGTGTCCAGCGCATTCTGGGCGACGCGGGCATGCACCTCCCTGTTCAACTGGGTGAGGAGGGCCTGAATTTCCGGAGCGGGCCGACTGTCTTCGAGAAGCCCCTGGGCCACGTCCATTTGTGCGGACTTGACTTCCTTGAGACCGAAGAAATCGGGGTTTTGCGTCAGGGCGTCGATGTGCGTCACCGTCTGTTCGGCGGCGACGGACATCGCGTCGTCGAGGTTGAGCAGGCCGACGGGCCGGTTTGCCTCATCCAGTACGGGCATGTGGCGGTGGCCGAAGCGCCGCATGCGCGTGATGGCGTGGTAGAGGTAGTCTCCCAGCCGTGCGGAGGAGACGCCCGCGCTCATGACGTCGCGAATCTCCTCCGTCCCGTCGCACCGCAGAGCGACGCGGTGGGTGACGTCTTTCTCCGTAAAGATGCCAGAGAGTGCGCCTGCCTCGTCGACCACGAGAACGCAAGGCGCGTTACGCTCCGTCATGCGCGCGAGTACCTCGGCGATGGGCGCGGTTTCAGAAAATATCGGCGGGTCGGCCTCCAGAAAATCATCTACGAGCGAGGAGAAAATTTTCGTTTGTGACGGCATGGCTCTCTCGTCCCGTTCAGTGGGGGCGCCCGCGGGGCTTGCGCCCGAGCGCCCTCAATCCTTCATGTGTTCGTCCAGATAAGCGACGACCCGCGCAATCGCCTCTTCCTGCATCCGGTCCACGGCGTATTCTCCGTCCTCTCCGCGCTCGGGAAATATGTATCCGTGCATGGGATGATCGTAGGAGACCCAGGCGACGTCGTTGCCCGCCTCCCGCATCAGGTCGTAGGTGGCGCGAAAGATGCCCTGGAGGTGGTCCCCTTCCCTGCCCATCACGAGAATCGGGGTGCGCATGGCCGCCATGCGCTCGCGTGCGCGGGGCGTTTTGATGCGCGCGCGCACCTTCTCGACCTTGTGCATCATCATACCCTCGATGTTTCGGAGTTGCGTCTCCTCGTTCACGAACGCGGTGTCGTCCGGCGCGAGGTCGAGGAATTCGTGTGCGGCGGGCTCACAGGCCACGCAGGCGCGCACGCCGTGGTATTCGGAGGTGATTTTGAGAATCATCTCGCCCGCGTGGCTCACGCCCACGAGGCCGACGCGCTCGGCGTCCACCTCGGGCAGTTTCTTCAGATATTCGATAATGGAAATTTCGTCCTCGTATTCGAGCGGCGAGCGGTTGAGCAGCTGACGCCCCTGCCGCACGTCCTCGACCAGGCGGCCTCCGCTGCTGTAGCCGAGTTCCACCTCCGCGCGGTATCGCAGCCAGGCGCAGGCGTAGCCCGCCTCGAGCAGGCACTCCTGCACGTAGCCCATGTTGCGGGTCGCCGCGCGTACCCAGGCCATGCCTCCACCGCCGTTGCCCCTGCCGAGGAGTACGATGGGGTGCGGCCCTTCGCCCCCGGGCGTTCTGAGCCCTATCGGTGCGTAGACGCCGTCGAGCAACTCGACGTACATCAGACGCACCGGGTAGCGCGAACCCGGCACGGGTTCGGTGACGACCACGTGTTCGGGGTCGATACCGTTTTGCAAGACCCGCTCTCCCCTTTTGTTCGACCGCCCGTACGGCGGCGGCTTTTGGCTTATCATCCCACACGGCGCGCGGAGGCAAAAGCACCCTTTTCGCTGCTCGTGCGGCGTGAGAGAATCGCCCCTGCGGAATTTTTGGGAAAAATCGCTTCAGGCGCGAGGAGGCGGCATGGGTGAGAACGAGCGTTCCGATAGCGGGGCCGACATTTCCGGAGAGGATTCTTCTCCCGACTGCGCTGCGGAGGCCGGAAGCGCGCGGGATGAGAAGAGCGATGTACCGCTGAACGTCATCGACCTCAAGGAGATCGTCGTCAAGGTCATGTGGGGTGCGGGTGCCTTGATGATGTGCGGCGGCCTGGGTGCGCTCTCCATCGGCGCGTCCAAGCCCGCGATTGGCCTGCTGGGGGTGGGTGGTGCGCTGTTCGCGGGCTCCTACGCGGTCGAGCGATGGACCTGAACCCCGGGTGGTGCCCCCGGCAGGACTCGAACCTGCGACCTACGGATTAGGAATCCGGCGCTCTATCCTGCTGAGCTACGGGGGCGGAGCGCACCCTCAGTCGTATCGTATCAAAGAGCGCACGGCGTGTGGAGCGAGGCGCTCCCTCCCCTTCAGGAAGCCGAGCTCGATGAAAAAAGAAAGGCCGTGCACCTCACCGCCCAGAGATTCGACGAGCGAAACACAGGCAGCGGCAGTGCCGCCCGTGGCGAGCACGTCGTCGGCGATGAGCACCTTCATGCCGGGGGCGACGGCGTCTTTGTGAATTTCCAGCACGTCCTCGCCGTATTCGAGCTCGTAGGTGGCCTGGGCCTTCTCCCAGGGGAGCTTGCCGGGCTTGCGCACGATGACGAGGCCCGCACCGAGCTTGTAAGCCAGCGGCGCGCCTATGATGAAGCCGCGCGCCTCCGCTCCGAGAACGACGTCGATCCCCTGCCCCGCAAGGGGTTCGGCCGCCATATCCACTGCCCGTTGAAAGGCCCGGGCGTCCTGCAGCATGGGCGTAATGTCCTTGAAGACGATGCCTTCCGTGGGGAAATCGGGCACGTCCCGAATGTGGGGGAGCAACTCGTTTGCGTCGGACATGGAACCCACCTTTCGTGAATGCGCGAATGCGGTATGCCGCACGCGGCGGAACTCTCCATCAGTCTGCGTTTTTCGCGTTTTCGTGAAATCTAGAGTCGGGGCAGATAGGATAGCGGGTTTTTCGGCCGCGTGCGATGCCGTATCTCGAAATGCAGACGCGGGGTCTTGAAGCGCGGCGTTCGGCCCGCCAGGGCGATGGGCGCACCGCGCGAGACGCTCTCCCCTTCGCGCACGAGGTTCTTGGCGACCCGGGCGTAGATGGAGTGGTACTCGCCTCCGTGGTGACGCAGGATGATGAGGCGTCCCAGGTTGCCCGGACCGAAATCCGAAAAAATAACCTGGCCCGGAGCCGACGCCCGCACCTGGGCGCGCTCCCTGGCGGCGATGAGGATACCGTCCGCCTTGTGGCCGCCGCGCGTGCCGAAGCGGCGAATCACGCGCCCCCGCAGGGGCCAGGAGAATCGGGGGCGGCCTTTTTTGCGCGCGCTCCTCTTGGCGGTGACCCTGGACTTCACGGGCGCAGCCCAGGCGGGGCGGCGTTTCGGCGCACGCCGGCTTTTGGCCTGCGCCGGGCGGCGCGCGCCCTTGGCGCGCGGTATGAAGAGCCGCTTGCCCGCTCGCAGGCGGTCCGGGTTCCGGATTCCGTTCAGCACGGCGATTTGTTCGTACGCCACCCCGTAGGTGCGCCCGATGCCCCAGAGGGTTTCCCCGCGCTTGACGACGTGGTAGACGCCCGTTCGCGATGCCTTGCGGGGTTTGTGGACCTTCTTGGCGGGCGGCGTGTATCGCTTGGGCGCCGGAGGGGTTTTTCGCGCCCACGGCCGGTCGAACGCACAACCCGCAAGCAGGGCGAGCAGGAGGAGCGGTATGCAGTGCGCGCGCAGGCTCCGCGGCATCACGACGAAGCGCCCTCCAGGGCCATGCGCACGGCCTCCTTGGCGCTCTTCGCCGTCAGCACCTCCGCGGGGCTGTTTGCGCGCCCCAGGGCCACGACGCGCTTGCCGAGTTTGAGACCCAGTGCGATTTCAGAAAGAGTTCCGTAGGCGCCCTCCAGGGCAATGAGCGCGTGGGCCGTGGCCGCAATGACGACGTTTCGCGCGTGGCCCATGCCCGTGGCGACGGGCAAATCGATAAACGGATTGGCGGAGTGCGTGTCGTAGGAGGGCAAAACGCCCAGGGTGAGGCCGCCGGCGCGCTTCGCTCCGCGCGCCGCGCACTGCATGACGCCGCCCAATCCTCCGCAGAGGAGCACTGCACCCGAGCGGGCGAGGGCAACGCCCACCTCCTCGGCGAGAGAGGCGGTGTCGGCATCGGGGTCGGAGTCTCCGATCACGCCGATAATTGTCTTCATCGAATAATCCCGGGGCGGATTATTTGTTCTATTCTATCGAACGAAGACGCCGCGTCAAGACGCCCTCCGCGCGGCTCCGCCGGAGGGCGCCCTCCCCCGGGCGGTGCGCCTATTGCCCTTCGGGAATGACAACCCGCTTGTCGTGGCCCGCGGGCAGGCCGTTCTCGAGGGTGTGGAGCATCCAGTCCGCGATGGCGGGATACATGTCCGCCGCCACCTCGCCCATGGGGTGAAAGACGCCCTCATAGAGCCACAGCTCGCGCGGACACGTGAGGTGGGCGAAGAAGACGTCGATGTCATCAGGCGTGCAGAGCTCGTCCATGTCGCCCGCGACGAGGAGGTAGTTCGACTTCATTTTGCCCGCTATCGGCAGCCAGATGTTGTCGCGTTCCTCGACGAAGGCGTCAAAGGCGTCCTCATCCAGAATGTTCGTCATGTACATATAGATGCGCTTGAAGTTGGGCTGCGCCTGGTTGAAGATGATGTCCGAGGGTCCCACGTTCGCCATCTGGCCGACGACGGTATGGACGCGCTCGTCCTGGGCGGCTATTTCGACCGTCCAGCGGCTCCCCATGCTCATGCCCATGATGCCGATTTTTGAAGCATCCACCTCTGCGCGTTCGGTGAGCCAGTCGATGACGCGGCTGCCCGCCCGCGCGTAGTTGTGGTGGTCCACCCACACCTGGTTGATGTTGCATTCGCCCTGCCCGGGGCCGTCCATGATCGCGAAGTTCATCCCCCGCGCGTGAAACCAATTGTTGTAGGGCAGCAGCCCGTCTTCCTTGATCATGTCCATGCCGGGTATGAGAAGCACGGTTGGCCTGGGTCCCTCGCCCTCCGCGGGCCAGAAGTAGAAATAGGCGTTCTTGCCCGGCTCAAACTCCACCTGGTGCTTTTCGATGTCCCCGCCCATGAGTTCGCGCATTCTGTCAAAACACCGCGAAACGCCCGCGTAGTATTCTTTCTTGCGCGGATGACCGTCGACGGGAATGAGGTGCTGGCCGCGTCCGTAGCAAAGGCCCGCGCGGTTGTAGTGCATGGCGGCGGTTACCCGGTTGCCCGCCTCCGCCGCCGCTGCCCCCTTTTTCTCCTGCAAGGCGGCCTGCTTGCCCCACAGCAGAGGGATGGAGCGCCTGCCCGAGACCCTTGTGTAGACGGCCTGGAGGTCCTGGTGGCGAAAACCCCGCTCGTAGCGCGTGCCCATGATGCCGGGGTGGAGGACGTCCTCGTTCTCGGAGAGTTTGAGGAAGTTGTCGAAAATCCAGTTTTGATTCGCGCGCGATGCCTGTCGTCTCATGCGCCGCCTTCTCCTCTGTGCAGAATGAATGGACTCAAGGGTGCTTTACATCCCGCCCTTGCCCGGTGACGAAATGCCTGGTGCAGTGCGCATTATAGTCGGTCGAGCGGCGCGCGAGGTCAACCGCCCGAGGGTTTTCCGCTCATTGGTGCCTGTGTTGTCGCGGTGGTCGGATTCATGTATGTTCGGGCATCTCTATTGACTGGCGTTGTCGTGCTCCCGGCGGGGCGCGCCGCGCCGCAACCTTGCCGTTCGCGTACAAGGAGTCTTTGAAAATGACAGTGGAATCGAACAACAAGGAAACCATCGTCCTGCACGCGGGCTTTCGCAAAGACGATACGACGAACGCCGTGGCGGTGCCGATCTACCAGACTTCTTCCTACCAGTTCGACAGCACCGAACACGCCGCGAACCTCTTCGCCCTCAAGGAACTCGGCAACATCTATACGCGCATCATGAACCCCACGAACGACGTGCTGGAAAAGCGCCTCGCCGCGCTTGAGGGAGGCGTCGGCGGCCTCGCAGTCTCCTCGGGCCAGTCGGCCTCCATGATGGCCGTGATGAACGTGGCGCGCGCGGGCGACAACATCGTGAGTTCGACTGACCTCTACGGCGGCACCTGGAACCTCTTCGCCAACCAGCTGGCGGACGTCGGCATCGAGTGCCGCTTCGTCGACCCCGAAGACCCGGAGAGCTTCGCGCGCGCCACCGACGAGAAAACCCGCGCCTACTACGCCGAGACGCTGCCGAACCCCAAGCTGCGGGTCTTCCCGATCAAGGAAGTGGCGGACATCGGGCGCCCGCTGGGGATTCCCCTTATCATGGACAACACGGCGGCCCACGGCCTGTGCAAGCCCTTTGAGCACGGGGCGGCCGTCATCGCCTCCTCGTGCACGAAGTACATCGGCGGGCACGGCAACTCCATCGGCGGCATCATCATCGACGGCGGTAACTTTGACTGGGCGGCCCACCCCGAGAGGCAGCCTTACCTGAACCAGCCCGACCCGAGCTACCACGGCGCGGTGTGGACGGAGGCAGTCGCCCCGCTCGGCCCCATCGCCTTCATCATCAAGGCGCGCGTCACCGTCCTGCGCGATTCCGGCCAGGCGATGAGCCCCTTCAACGCCTTCTTGTTCCTCCAGGGTCTGGAGAGCCTGCCCGTGCGCATGGAACGCCACTGTGAAAACGCCGTCGCCGCCGCGAATTTCCTGAAAGATCACCCCAAGGTGGGCTCGGTCATCTACCCCGGTCTGATGGAGGGGGAATTCAAGCGCCGCGCCGACACTTACCTCAACGGCGGCTACGGCGGGTTGTGCGGCATCGACCTCAAAGGCGGCAACGAGGCGGGCCAGAATTTTATCAACGCGCTCAAGATGTTCTACCACGTGGCGAACATCGGGGATTCGAGGAGCCTCGCCATCCATCCGGCGGGCACCACGCACTCCCAGCTCAGCGAGGAGGAGCAGGCGCAGACGGGCGTGACGCCGGGCTACGTGCGTCTTTCCATCGGCCTCGAGCACATCGACGACATCATCGCCGATCTTTCCCAGGCCCTGGACGCCGCATAGGATACGGGGCAAGAGAAGGAAAACGCGAAGAGTCGCTCCCCCTCCGGGGCAATCCGGCTTCAAAGAGCAGTTCCCTGCCTTGCGCGCAAGGCAGGGATGCGCGCGTCGTCTGCGTTCTTGCCGAGGGGTTCGATACCGGCCTTCAGGTGAGGTGATGGTCGGGGCGAGAGGATTTGAACCTCCGACCTCCTGCTCCCGAAGCAGGCGCGCTACCAGGCTGCGCCACGCCCCGACCCGACGCCGCGTGGTCTGCGTCGGGAGATTATTCTCAGATTTCGCCCGCGCGTGCAACCGCAGGCGGCCAGCGGCGGCCGCAGTACCTCAGGGCTTGCGCCACCCGTATTTGCCGACCAACTTCACGAAGACGCAGTTCACCAGCTCCTCGGGCGGCAGGAGGTTTCCTGCACCCGAGAGGCGCAGACGCACGAGGGTTTGGGCGTCGCCCTCCCCCAGCGGCATGACGATGCGCCCGCCCGGGGCGAGTTGCGCAATCCATGGCGCGGGCACCTCGGGGGCGGAGGCCGCGCTCACGATGGCGTCGAAAGGAGCCTCCTCCGGCCAGCCGTAGGTGCCGTCCGCCGTCCAGAGCATGTAGTTCGTGAGGCCAAAGGAATCGAGGCGCTCCCTTGCGCGCGCGGAAATCTCCGGTACGCGCTCGATGGCGCGCACGCTGCCCGCGAGGCGCCCGAGCAGTGCTGTCACGTAGCCTGAGCCCGCCCCGATTTCGAGCACCTTCTCGCGGCCCGTGAGTTCGAGCGCCTCCAGGGAGGCCGCCACCATGTAGGGCTGGGAGATGGTTTGTCCGTGTCCGATGGGCAACGCCTTATCGGCGTAGGCCGTCTCGCGGAACACCTCGGGGGCGAAGTGATGGCGCGGCACCTCGCGCAGCGCCTCGATGACCCGCTCATCGCCGATGCCGCGGGCGAGAATCTGGCGCTCGACCATCTCCTCGCACGCCTGCCGCCAGCGGCTGCGCGCGCCAGTCTGTCCGTTGCGTTTGCCCCTTAGTGAAAACGCCAAGACTCAAGCCCTTTCATTGCGCCGTAGTCCGTCAGGTCGAGGCGGATCGGCGTGATCGAAACTTGGTGGGAGGAAATCGCCTCGAAATCGGTGTCGGGCTCCTCCTCCCAGCGCAGGCCGTTTCCCCCTATCCAGTAATAGGCGCGGCCGCGCGGGTCGACCTTCTCCACGATGGCCTCCTCGTAGACGCGCTTGCCCTGGCGGGTAATTCTCTCCCCCCGGCACGCCTCGGGGGCAACGTTCGGGACGTTCACGTTCAGCAAAACGCCGGGTGCGAGCCCCCGTGTGAGGATTTCCCGCGCACAGGCATGGGCGACTTTTCTCGCAAGGTCGTAGAGGGGCGCTTCTTCATAAGCGTGGACGAGCGAGAGTGCGGCCGCGGGCAGCCCCAGGAGGGTGGCCTCCATCGCGGCGGCTACGGTGCCCGAATAGGTGATGTCCTCGCCCATGTTCCCGCCCTTGTTGATGCCCGCGAGCAGGGCGTCGGGCCGCTCCTCTGTGTCGAGCAGCCCGTTTAAGGCAAGGTTCACGCAGTCGGTGGGGGTGCCGTCCACGGCAAACCAACCCGGCTGCACCTCGTTGACGCGCAGGGGGCGGTGCAGGCTCAGCGAATGCCCCGCCGCGCTCTGCTCCCTGTCCGGAGCCACGACGACGACTTCCCCCAGCGGGGCCACGGCCTCATGGAGGGCGCGCAGGCCGGGCGAGTCGATGCCGTCGTCGTTGGAAAGAAGTATGCGAGGCATGGGGGCCTTTTGGGATGTATCACTCAGCGGGCGAATAAAAATGATAGCCCAGTTGCGATTTCAAAATCAAGACGCCGATAGAGCGCGGAGGTCTGCTTGCCTTTGCGCGCGGTGGTGATTCAAAATGGAGGCAGGCATTTTGCAGGGAGCGCACATGAACGAGGATGCCGCGCGGAGCAAGGCCGGGGACGTGGGCCGCAGCGGGGAGCTTTCTCCGAACGGGGCGGCCCCGGGTGCGCGCGCCTTTCATTTCGAGACGAACGCCCTCCACGCGGGTGCGCGGCCCGACGCCACCACCGGGGCGCGGGCGGTGCCCATCTACCAGTCCTCTTCCTTCGTTTTTGACGACGACAAGCACGCCGCGGGCCTGTTCGCGCTTCAGGACTATGGCTACATCTACTCGCGCATCGGCAACCCCACGACAAGCGCCTTCGAGGAGCGCATGGCCACGCTCGAGGGAGGCGTCGGGGCACTGGCGACGGCCTCGGGCCAGGCGGCGCAGTTCATCGCGCTTTTCACGCTGATGGCGCCGGGGGATGAAATCGTCTCCTCCGCCACGCTCTACGGCGGCACCTACACGCAGTTCGACATCACGCTCAGAAAGTTGGGGATAGAAACGACGTTCGTCGATCCTGCGCGGCCGGAGAATTTCGAGGCTGCCGTAACGGAGAAGACGCGCGCGCTGTATTGCGAGACCATCGGCAACCCGCGCACGAACGTCGCCGACCTCGAGCCCCTGGCGCGCATCGCCGCCGACGCGGGCGTGCCCCTTGTGGTGGACAATACCTTCGCCACCCCCTACCTGTGCCGTCCCATCGAGTGGGGGGCGGACGTGGTGGTGCACTCCACGACCAAGTTTATCGGCGGGCACGGGACGAGCATCGGCGGCGTCATCGTCGACGCGGGGCGCTTCGACTGGGCGAACGGCAAGTTTCCGGGCATGGTCGAACCCTCGCCGGGTTACCACGGCCTCAATTTTTTTGAAACTTTTGGCGAATACGGCTTCCTCATGAAGGCGCGCGCGGAGAGCCTGCGCGACATCGGGGCGTGCCCGAGTCCGTTCAACGCCTTTTTGTTCCTCCAAGGACTGGAAACGCTCAGCCTGCGCATGGCGCGCCACTGCGAAAACGCAGAGCGCGTCGCCGCTTTTCTCTCGGAGGATTCGAGAACGACCTTCGTGAGCTACCCCGGCCTGCCCTCCAGCCCCGAATACGAGAAGGCGATGAAATATTTGCCCGCAGGCCGGGGGGCCGTCTTTTCGTTCGGCATACGGGGCGGCTTCGACGCGGCGGTGCGCTTCATCAACGCCTTGCAGCTGCACAGCCACCTGGCGAACATCGGCGACGCAAAGAGCCTCGTCATCCATCCGGCCTCGACGACGCACGCCCAGTTGAGCGAGGAGGACATGCGGGCGGGCAACGTTACGCCCGACCTCATCCGCATATCGGTGGGTCTTGAACACATCGGCGACATCCTGTGGGACCTCGATCAGGCGCTCGACGCGGCGACGCGGGGAGTGTGATGCCTCTTTCCGCCTATCAGGACCCGCACACGATTCGCCACGTTCTGCGCCACCACCGCCGCGTGGCGATAGTGGGCCTTTCGGCGAACGACGCGCGGCCGAGCTACTTCGTGGGCTACTATCTGCAACGAATGGGGTTCGAGGTGATTCCGGTAAACCCCAGGTACGAGCGCATACTGAACTGCAAGTCCTACCCCGACGTGGCGTCGATACCGGAGCCTCCCGACGTTGTGGACGTCTTCCGCAGGCCGCACGAAATCTCAGGCGTCGTGGATGAGGCCATAGCGGTGGGAGCACAGTCGCTCTGGCTCCAATTCGGCGTGGTGAACGAGGAGGAGGCAAGCCGCGCGCAGGAGGCAGGCCTCCTCGTCGTCATGGACAGGTGCATGAAGATCGAGCACGGCCGTTTGCGGGGCGGCCTGCACACGGCGGGGATGCGGACGGGCGTCATCACCACACGCAGGAACCCGCTCATTTGAGCGGGCGCTTCATCGTGTTTTCCTCCTTGCGGGGATTTTCGTCATGAGAGGGTGCTTGTAGATTCAGAAAGTATAATTTATAACAATACGTCGAATGTAGGGAATCGCCGCCTCTTCATGGTTTCACAGAGAAGAAAATGTACCGACCCCTGGTTCTGGTCCTTCCCTTCCTTGTCATATGCTCGGCTGTGCCCGCCGATGCGGAGCGCCACCCCCCTCTGATCTACGCCAGTTCGATGTCAGGCCAGCCGCAAGTCGCCCTCTCCCGCGGCGAGAAAGTCTTGCTGAAAGACAAGCGCGTGATGCGTCCGGGAGACAGGCTCTTCACGAACGAGGGTGCGCGGGCCGTCATCGAATTTAAGCGGCAGCCGGCTTGCAGGATATTCCTGGAGCCGAACAGTTCCTTCAGGTTCCTCGGTATCGAACCGGACGATACCTACCTGGCCGAGCTGGACAAGGGCTTCCTCCAGTGCAAGGAATCCTCCTGCGGGCT
Source organism: bacterium (assembly GCA_965221655.1). Lineage (GTDB taxonomy): Bacteria > UBA8248 > UBA8248 > UBA8248 > UBA8248 > Bin107. The sequence goes on from OZ244906.1 coordinate 776,949, forward strand.
CAAGCTCGTCTTCCTGACGCCAGCGGGAAAGCTGAGCGGAAAAGGTGCGGAATTCGCATTGCAGGCCCACCCCCAGGCCGTCACCGTTACCCTCAAGCGGGGGGCGATGCGCCTGCTCCTCGACGGGCATTCCGTCGCGCTCCGCGAAATGACGCGCACCACCCTCTCCCGAACGGGGAGCCACCGCATCGCAGCGTTGCACGGCGAGGAGATTTTCATCCCCCGGGAGCCCGAAGACTCTCCTTTTCTCGGAGGCATGGTTCCCCCCTTGCCGGTTTCGACTCCGAGAAGCCCTTGACGAATACTGCCTGAAAGCCTTACTACGTGTTTCGAGAATGTCTTCATCGGTCGGGGCGTAGCGCAGTCTGGTAGCGCACCTGAATGGGGTTCAGGGGGTCGGAGGTTCAAATCCTCTCGCCCCGACCATCATTTCTTCCGCTAACGAACGCATCTCGCTCCGCCGAGGAGACCAGAGATGGAACTCGGGTTCATCGGCCTGGGCAGGATGGGCAGTGAAATTTGCGCCCACCTCCTGGCGGCCGGGCACACAGTCGGCGCATACGACCTGCGCGAGGAGGCCGTCGCCCAGGCCGAGAAAAAAGGCGCGCGCGCGGCAACCAGCCCGGCAGACGCGGCCTCGGGGGCAGAGGTCGTCTTCACCTCCCTTCCCCATCCCGACGCGTCGCGCCAGGTGATTCTCGGCGAGACGGGCATTCTCGCAGGTGTGCGAGAAGGCGCGATTCTGGCGGAGACGAGCACCGTCTCCCCTTCCCTCATTCAGGAACTGGCGCCCGAGGTGAAAGCGCGCGGAGCCACGCTGATGGACGCAGCGGTGAGCGGCGGCGTGCAGGGTGCGCAGGCAGGAACCCTCACGCTGATGGTCGGCGGCGATGAGGCGGGCTTCGAGAGGCTCCGGCCCCTTCTGGCCTGTTTTGGCAAAAACGTCTTTCATTGCGGCCCCGCGGGGATGGGCATGGTGTTCAAGGTCGTGAACAACATGCTTTCCCACGTGAACCTCGCGGCTTTGACCGAGGCGATGGCTCTGGGCGTCGCGGCGGGTGCTGACCCCGATCTGCTTTGCGACGTGATCGCCGTGAGCTCGGGCCGCAGCCGCCAGGTGGAGGACAGGCTCCGCAAACACATTCTGCCGGGCGAATTTACCCCCGGCATGACGACGGACCTCGCGACCAAGGATTCGGACTTGTGCCTCGAGCTGGCTCGCGAACTGCGCGTTCCCACCTTTATCGCAAGCGCCTCACACCACGTCTACGAAATGGCAATTCGCAAAGGGTACGGAGCCGAGGAATACGCCTCGCTCATCAAGCTGTGGGAGGAGTGGCTGGGCGTCGAGGTGCGCTCGAAGAACGCGGGGCGGTCTTGACGCACACGTCCTTGCGCCGTGCGGCCCCAAAGCCGGCGGAAAAGTCCGGCTGCGCCGCTGCGGGGTTTTGATTCCCGCTCACACGGAGGATTTAGGGAAGATGCGCCCCGAGGAGATGTTCGACGAGGCTTTTGCATCCGCCTTTGAGGACAGGAGAAACCTCGTCTCCTTTCTCGAGGGCATCGACCCCGCCCACGTCCACTGGCGCCCTCCTGACGGGGAGTGGTCCCTGCACGAGAATCTTGAACACATCACCCTGACCGACAATTATTTCGCGCGCTTCGTCGAGAAAGGAATCGAGGAAGCAACCGCCGCGGGTACGTGGGACACGGCTCCCGAAAACCCGCAGAAGATGAGCCGCGCCGCGCTCAGGCGCAGGGAGCAGGGACACGTGCCCGCGCCCGACTTTCTCCTGCCCAAGGGAGAAGGCGATTTTCGGGAAATGATTGCCACTCTCATCCCCAAGCGCGAGGCGGTGCGCCAGGTGATGCTTCCCTACCGAGGCGTCGACATGAGCCGCTTGGTGCATGAACATTTTCGCTACGGCGACCTCGACATGTACGACCGCATCGTCTACGCGGGGACGCACGACTACCTGCATCAAGACCAGATGACGCGCGTCACCACCGCCCCGGGCTTCCCGCGAAGCACATGAGGCGCACGTCCACCCGCTGCGGAGTTGTTCGGTGGAAGAATGGACGATAGCGACTCTCGGCGAAGCCTACCGCAAGGGCGAGGTCTCGCCCGTTGAGGTCGCGGAAGCGACGCTTGAGCGCATTAAACGCTGGAATCTCCATCTAAAAGCCTATCTCCACGTCGGCGAGAAGCAGGTGCGCACAGAGGCGCGTGCATCCGAACGCAGGTTTCGCTTCGGCGAGGAGCGCGGCCCGCTGGACGGCGTTCCCCTCGCTTACAAGGATTTATGCCACGTGCCGGGGACGCCGATGACTTGCGGAAGCGTGATGTTCCGCGACGAGCCCCCCTCCGAAACCCCCTCGGCCGTCTGGAAGCGCCTCGACGCCGCAGGCGCCGTCACCATGGGAAAACTCAACATGGCGGAACTCGCCATGGGGCCGACGGGGCGCAACGCGCACTTTGGCGACCCGCAAAACCCCTGGAAGCGCGGGTACGTAACGGGCGGCTCGAGCAGTGGGTCGGGGTGCGCCGTCGCGGCGGGGCTGGCCCTTGCCGCCATCGGCAGCGACACGGGCGGCTCCATCCGCGTGCCCGCCGCACTTTGCGGCGTCGTGGGGATGAAGCCCACGAACGGGCGCGTGTGCCGCACGGGTGCGATGGAACTTTCCCGAACGCTCGACACTTTCGGCCCGCTCACGCGGACAGTGGCAGACAACGCACGCGTGCTCTGTGCCATTGCAAGGCCCGGCGCGTCCGCCTCAGGCGCGACTTCAGAGGAGGCGCCCGACTTCGCCGCCGCTCTCGGGGAAGGCATTGAAGGCGTGCGGGTGGGTGTCCGGGACGCACCGGAGGGTGTTTCGCGTGAAATGCAGGCGGCCTACGAAGGGGCGTGCGACGCACTTGCCCGGCGGGGTGCGCACCTCGTCTCGACCCCGTTGCCACACCTGGAAGAGCTCGAAGAACTCGCCAACACGATCTTCAAATACGAGGCGCTGCGCCTGCACGCGGGGAGACTCGACAGACACGCGGACGCCGTAACGCCCGAAGTGCTTACGCGCCTGGATGCAGGGCGCGGAATCAACGAGGCGGCCTACCACGCCGCCCTCGCCCGGCGCGAGGCGTTGATTGCCCACTACCGGGAGGCGGTGTTCTCCGGAGTGGATGCGCTGGTTTCGCCCACGACGCCCATCCCTGCGCCCTCGCACACACAGGCGCGCGCGGATGCGGATGCTCTCGTCTCCTCCCTCACGCGCTTCACGCGCTGGGTCAACACCATCGGCGCGCCTGCGATCTCCCTGCCCTGCGGGTTTACCAGCGAAGAGGGACTCCCCCTGGGCGTGCAGCTCGTCGGGGCCGACTTCGCCGAGGAGACGCTCTACCGGATTGCCCATGCACTGGAGGAGGAAGTCGGCGCAGGAGGATTGTCAAACATGGAGTCTTTCTGAGACGGGCGAGTCGTTTCCGAAAGCGGGAAAACCCGTTAAAACCCGGGAAAACCTGGGAAAATGCGGGAAAATCTTAAAGGGCGTCATCCGGGCGTCAGGAAATGTTAATTAATATTTATTCTTGGAAATGACCTCTAATCATTTGATATATAATGAAATAAATCTGTATGATTTAACGTTTCCGCGCGGCGCGCATATGATGAAAGGCTTAGGTGACAGCGGGTTGCGAGGCTCGGCCGATGCGAGAGGAATCAGGAGGTTTCTTCGTCCGGCTTTTTCTCTTTTTCCCAACTTTTCAAAGACTTGGGAAGCTTATCTTCATTGAATTTCTTCTTTACGCGGTAGACCTTGCCGTCTCCTTCGCGCAGGTAGAGGAACTCCGAACCCTCCTTGTGTGCGAAACGAAACGGACCCCACGTGCCGTGGCGTACGTCCTTGCCTGAGAGCTCGACGATAAAGCGCTTAAAATCAGGGGCTTCGCCTGGATCGGCCTCCCCTTCCCGCTCGAAGTCGCGCAGGGCGCTGACGAGATCTTCCACGTTGCCCGACTCCGCTTCGACTCCCGCGGGAGAGAGGAAGCGCCACCCCTCGCCGAAGCGCTCCACACGGGCGGTGGACTTGTCGGGGAAGCGGGCCGTAACCTCTGTGATATCAGAGTCTTTTGCGTAATTGACCAGGCGGCGATCACTCAGGAAATAGGCCGTCTTCGTTACCTTCTCGTAGTCTTCTTTCTTGACGCCGAACAGACGCTTCTCGCCGTCGATGCGCCCGTACGCCCTGTTCTTCCCGGCGAGAAGCCGCCCCAGCGTAAAGGATTTCTTCTCAAGAGGCGCCCCCTCTTTCTTCCTGAGCCACAAGGTATAGCGCAGCGGCGTGTCCTGGAGAGCATATTTCGTGAGATCCTCTCCGGGGGCGTCTACGTATTCGACGGAGTTGATCCATTTGATGTCCCACAGGAGGTCATCCACGTGCTTGTGGCGGCCTGTGAACGTCTTGCGCACGCCCTCCGGCGCAGCGAGGTGGATGTCCCACTCTTTTTTCGCCTTGCGGACGATGTTGATTTTGCGCGACTTCGATTCGATCAACAGGCGGGTAATGTGGTCCACATCGTAGTCGACGACGGTCTTGTGCCGAAGAGAGAAAACGGATGTGGGCAGGTCCTGAAACGTTTTCTCGTTCACCAGCATGACGGGGCCGCCGGAGAGACGCCTCGCATAGTAATAGACCTTTGGTTTCTTCTGGCCGTCCTTGGGGGCGGGCGCCTCCACTTTCTTGTTGCCCAGAATCACCCCGTCCTCCGCTTTGTCCTCGTCGTCGGTGAAAATGCGCACCGTAATTCGGGGCTTGTCCAGGCCGTAGGGGGCAAGATCGCCCGGTCGTTCGTCGACGAACTTTTGCACCCTGTCCCACCGCAGGGTGGAGACGATGCCTTCTGAATCTATGGAGTCCGCCCTGTCGCGGATGGGTCGGGAGAGCTCCCATTTGTTCTCGCCCTTGCGAACGACGGTGAAGCTCTCCCCTTCTTGCGGCTCCACGGTCACCTTTCGTGCACGTTCGGGCATGATGGGGACGATCGAGCGGTCTCGTATGCTGAATACCGTTTTGTCGAACTTGGCGATGTCGGAAAGCTGGAGGGTGAAGATGCCGGGGCTATTCGCGAGGGACGCATATCGAAATTCACGGGTGGGGGTTCTGTCCCCGATTTGGATGGAAACGTCGTCCTTGCCCTTGAGTCCGAAGGTGATCTTCATCCGGGGCGCGTCCATCCCGAATTCTGATTTGTCCTTAACGTTTCCGATGCGGCGCCGCTCCCGGAGCTCGGACGCTGCCTTCAGAAGTTTCTCGACCTCCTCCTCTTCGACGGCGGCATCCATGGGCTTGACGAACCGCCAACCCTTCTCGGTGCGGATGATCTGATAGGGTTCTTCTTTCCGCGACATGTCAATGCGTATGAGCGCTTTTTCGTCGATTCCCTTGAGGAGCTTGACCTTGCGCTCCTCGGCGGCGCGCTTCTCGCCTGCCCACTTCACTTCGTAGAGGTAGTACCCTCCCGCGGCGAGCAGCAAAACGAGAAGCAGGAAAAGATTTTTCTTGGGGTTCACCGTAGTTGCCTTCTTCGCACGTAAATGGCGGCGCCGAGGAGAACGATGAACAGGGGCATCATCCAGACGGTAAACAAGTGCACGAATCTGCCCTCCCCGCCGGCCAATACGAGCGGCTCGCCCGCACGGCTTTTGGGACGAATGGTGATCAAATCCTTCTCGTCGCCGAGCCAGTTCACGGTGTTGAAGACGAGATGCACGTTGCCCTGCGCGCCGATGTAGGCATCGCTCGCAAAATCGGCATCGCCGAACACGACGATTCTCGCTTCGTTTTTCGGGTCGCCCTTCCTGTCCGGGCCGCTCGCCCCCGTGTTGCCTTTATCCCCTTCCCCCTGGGCGAGGCGGTAGAGGTCCAGAGTTACGGTAACGGCGGCCCCCAGCGGCACGGGGCCTTCTTTTCTGGTTTTCGGATCGAAGGAAAGTTCCCCGTCCTTGAGGGATACGCTCTCGACGGTAAAGCTCCCGGGACCCGTCTTCACCAGGTCTTCGGAATGCAGGCCCGCCTTCGGCATACCTTTCGCGGAAACGTGTCGGGCGGTGGGGAAGACCGTTGCGAAACCCTTGAGTTGCCTGGTGATTTCATGCAATCCATAGTTTGCGGTGAAGGGAGTAATTTCGTTCCCGCCCGCCAGGGCGAACTTTACCGACTGTGGATCGATGACGAAGGAGGCGGGAAGCTGGAACCCGTATCTTTCGAGCAAAGCGGTCAAGCGTCCGCGCGGCGTTTCGGGTTCGAGAAAAACGAGAAGCCTGCCGCCGGACTTGATGTAGGCGTCGACGTATTCGACCTCCTCTTGCTCCAAATCCTTTTGCGGTGCCGCAATGATCAGCAACTTGGTGTTTTCGGGTACGCCTTTTTCCCTGAGCAATAAAATCTCGTCGACCTGGTAGTTGTCGTCCCGCATCCCGATGGCCAACGTTCGCATCACCTCCCGCCCCTGCCCGGAGAACAGCCGCTCCCCGTGGCCCGTGAGGTAATACACGCGCTTTTGCTCGGTCTGGATGGTTTTCAGGATGGCGTTGGCGATCGCGTTTTCGGAAAGGTTGAATATCTTCTCCGAGCGGAAGGTCTTCTTCTCCTTTTCCGGGCCGCTCGATTTGTTTTGCCGCTCGATTTCCGCCTTGTCGAAATGATGCACCACGACCAACGTGCCGTAGGCGTCTACGTCATATTTCTTGGCGGTCCGTGGCGATGCGTCCAGGTCCAGAAAACGGAAGGTAACCTGCTTGGACGCCTGGGCGTATTGTTCGAGAATCTCCGTTATCGCGGGCTGTTCGAGTTTGCGCGTGAAGGCGATGATCTCGATGCGCCTCTTCTCCCTGTCGAGTTTGCCGAGCAGGTTTCTGGTTTTCGCGGAGAGGCTGAAAAAATTCCCCGGCGTAAGGTCCCAGCGTTTGAAATGCTTGACGCTCACGAGTTCGACAACGACCAGTATGGCCGTAACCACGACGACCATCAGGACGACCTGTATGCCCGTCCGGGTGGAGCGCAGCCTCATTCCGCCCCGCAGTTCACGACGTGAAATCCACAGGGTATAGACGAAGCAGGCTATCCCAAAAGCAATGGTGGCGTACGCCCATCTGGGCGGGTCGGAAAACTGGTCGTGCCCGGCCCAGCCGGAGATGCCGACCATCAACAGGGCAGCGGAGACGATGAACAAATAAAGGTTTCTGTTCTCCAAGTCCCTATCCTCTCCACCTGTGGTATTCCAGAGATCTGAGCACGAGAAAACCGCACAATATGTTGATGTTCACGAGATAGATGACGTCGCGTGTGTCGATGATGCCGCGTATGAAATTCCGCAGATGCATTCCCAGGGAAAGGTGCCTGAGAATCGAGGCGATGGGCTCACTGGCCGAGTTCGCGAGAAAATCCATCAAAAAAGTCGCAAGCAACACCATGAAGGCGACCATGGCCGCGACGATTTGGTTCGAGGTCCACGAACTGGCCAGCAATCCGACGGACAAGAAGGCCATGCCGGTCAGCAGCATCCCGAGATATGCGGAGGAGACGACGGTCCACTCCACCTTGACGAAGAAACCGAGAATGATGGGATAGGCGAGAGTGATCGCCAGCATTATCACGTAAATAAGCACGACCGAGAGGTACTTGCCTGCGAACATCTGCCCGTTGCGCAGAGGAAAGGTGAGCATCAACTCCATCGTGCCCTGCTTTTTTTCCTCGCTGAAGAGCCGCATCGTCAAGAGTGGCGCGACGAACAAGAGGATCACCGTGACGCTGGAGAATACCGGCTCGAGGACGGAGGAAGTAGGAGTGATGTTGTATTGCGCCGCAGCAGCGGGGTTTCTGGCCAGCTGCATCGAGACGGCCGCATAGGTGAGGAAGGCGCCAGAATAGAAAATACCCATCAACACCGTCCATGCGGCAAGAATCACATAGGCGATGGGAGAGAAGAAAAATGACATGAGTTCGCGGCGGCAAATCCAAAGCGTGTTATGCATTTACGGTTTCCTCGTCGTGCTTGCGCTCTCCGCTTACGATACGAACGAAAAGGTCTTCCAGCGTGAGCCTGACTTGCCGGATTTCGGTGAGTTTCCCTGAAGCCGCAGAGACGGCAGCAACCAGGTTGGGGCGAACGTCCTCACCGCCCTTGGCGTGCACTTCGAAATGCGCTTCCTCCCCCGTGGATGTACCCAGCAAATCTATGCGCTCCACTCCCGATACCGCATTCATTTTCTCGAGCAAAGCTGCGGGAACCCCGATTGCCGAAATGCGTACGATCGCATCTGCTTCCATGCTCGCCGCCAGGGTGTCGAGTGCGCCCTCCGCGGCGACTTTTCCGTCGTGGATGATCACCACGCGGTCGCAGACCATGTTGACCTCGGGAAGAATGTGCGTGCTCAGAATGAGGGTGCGGTTGCCCTTGAGTTCGGAAATCAGATTTCTGATTTCCACAATCTGGGCCGGGTCCAGGCCCGAAGTGGGTTCGTCCAGAATCAGCACTGGCGGGTCATTGACCATCGCCTGCGCCAGGCCGACGCGTTGTCGATATCCTTTGGAGAGGTGGCCGATGGTCCGGTGGGCCACTTCCTCCAGGCCGCAGCTGCCGATCACCCTGCGCATGCCTGCGTCTTTCTCCGCCCCGCTCATGCCTTTCATGGAGGCCACGAAACTCAGGTAGGACTTTACGGTCATCTCGCCGTACAGGGGATTGTGCTCGGGGAGGTACCCCAAATTCTTCTGCACTTCCAGCGGCGACTCGGAAACGTTGAAGTTCGCGACCCAGGCCGAACCTGAATTCGGCGGCATGTAGCCCGCCAAAATCCGCATGGTCGTTGATTTGCCGGCCCCGTTCGGGCCGAGAAACCCGAGCACCTCCCCTTCTTCGACCTGAAACGACACGTCCGTAACGCCGCGGAGGCTTCCGTAGTATTTGGTCAGGTTTTCAACTCGTATCAACGAAGAACTCCTTCAAAGAACCCGCGCAACGGTTTGCCGGCGTTCGAGCCGTTCTTCATTTTGCTATCAAGTTGGACGAATTGTCCATGTGACATGAAAATCCGGGAATTTGCAAAATACCTCAAGAGAAACAAACCGGAAATCTCTTGTTTTTCAAAGCGTTGGCACTCTATTTGCGCGAGTGCCAAGATAAAAATAATCGCTTGCGCCTCTTTTGTCAACTCCCAACACGAAGGTTTTCCTCTTCCGTGGCGCATGGGACGCCCAAGTGTTAATTCCTCGGGTTTCTCACCCTCAGATCTCCGCGGAGGGCTGCCTTGCGCAAAATGGCCGGAACGTCCAACACCGCGGGCCCATCAAGCCGCAGCGATATTTTCACCTCCTCTCCCTTGCCCAGCAGGCGCTCTCTCTCCCCGTCGAAGGCAAGTATTCTATCGCCGGACGCCCGATATCGAACGCTTTCCCCGACCTGGATGACACGGTGCTCTGCTACGGGTGCCGAAGCGACTTGCCCCGGCCCGATAGGGGACAAAACCATATGTTCACTCTTTTTTTTCAGGCCCATCTTGACCCACAACCCTACGGGTTCCCCTGCATCGATCGGGCGCAAGCTCGCACCCAGCGAGGAGAGCCCCAGACGCCCGGGTTCGCTCCGCGTCAGTGCGAGGGAATCGACTCGTTCCGTATCCCACACCGCCCGCGCACCGGAGAAGGATTCCCTGATGATGGCAACGTCCACCAGAGCGTTTTCCGAATCCTCCCCCATGTCTACGTGAAGCTGTTTGCTCACCTTTTTCTCGCTCCCGTATATCCGCGGGTGCAGGGCATACAAACCTGCGGCCATGCCGGCCACCGTTCCCTCCCAGGTGAAGGGAAAAGCGTTGTTCGTTCCGGTAGACAAGGGGATCAGAGCGACTTTTCCGCATCCCTTGGCGACTGCGCGACACGTGCCGTCGCCCCCCAAAACGATGATGCACCGCACGCCCATTTCCACCAATCGCCGGGCCGCCTTAACGGAGTCGGCCGTTTCTCCACTGGCGTCGACCTCGAAAAGTTTTGCCCCTGTGTCTTTGTTGTCGTGTCGAAAACCATTCAGGGCAACCGCCCCCAGAGAGCCGAGGTCGTTGAACAGCAGTATCCTCTTCAACCCAACGGCGACGAGACCCGCCATGACGCGGCGAAGTATCAAAACCTTTTCGTTGTTGCTGAAAGAACTCGCCAGGGCCACCAGCCTTCGGATGTCTTTGCCCGATTGCGGATTTGCTATGACCCCGACACTTGCCACCGTCTCTATTCTCCGGGAAGGAATGAGCGAATTCGTGTAGAATCAAGATTACATCGAATCACCGAAAAGGGCGATGCGTCGGCCATGCCCATTCATTCCGCCGGACGATCCATCGAGATGAAACCTGCACGCCGCAGATCTATGAAAAAAGACGCGCGCGCCATCTTCCGCGCCGGGCTGGATGCCGTTCACGCCGGAGAGGCCGTTTATCGGTACGTGAAAATCAAAAAAGAAGGCGGGCGGGAAACGCTGGTTTGTGGGAGGCGGAGCATCTCGCTTGGCGGAACAGGGCGAATCATCATTCTGGGCGCAGGGAAAGCGAGTTCGCAAATGGCGCACGCCCTTGAGCGACGCCTCGGAAAGCGAATTCACGGCGGGGCTGTCGTCACCCAATACGGCCATGCGGTCAAGTGCAGGCGCGTCGAAATCATGGAGGCCGCACACCCGGTTCCCGACATTTCCGGCGTAAAAGCTTCTCGAGAAATAGCGAAATGGGCTTCGGGCGCTCGCAGGGAAGATACCGTGTTTTTCTTGCTCTCCGGCGGAGGCTCCGCGCTGATGCCTGCACCTGCACCCGGAGTTTCTCTCGAAGACAAGCAAGCCGTTACCGCCTCGCTGTTGCGGGCCGGTGCGCCGATAGAAGCCCTCAACTGCGTGCGGAAGCATTTGTCCGACCTGAAGGGGGGAGGCCTGGCCCGGATGGTCTTTCCGGCGCGGATGGTCGTTTTGCTCGTCTCCGACGTGATCGGCGACCCCCTCGACGTCATCGCCTCGGGTCCCGCTTGCGGGGATCCGTCTACCTTCGCTCAGGCAAAGGAGTATTTGCAGCGTTACGGCGCCTTCCGCAAAGCGCCTCCAGGAATACGCAAAAGAATCGAGGCTGGTTGCAGACGCGAGATCCCGGATACCCCACCCCCCGGGGACAAGATGTTCAGGCGCGTTAGCCACCATATCGTCGCAAACAATAAAATCGCCCTCAGGGCAGCTTATGCGAAAGCAAAGTCAATGGGTTACAGCACAGAAATCATGACGGCTGCATTGAGCGGCGAAGCCCGCGAGGCGGGCGAATCGTTGGCCGAGGAGGCCAGGTGCGCTTTGGGCGCTTCGCGTAAAAGGCGTAGGCCGAAATGTCTGCTTTACGGTGGCGAAACGACGGTGACTGTGACCGGAGAGGGCTCGGGGGGCAGATGCCAAGAGTTGGCCCTTTCCTTCGCCATCGGAATTCGGGGGCAGGACAACGTTTGCCTCCTGGCGGCCGGCACCGACGGAAGAGACGGCCCCACGGAGGTTGCGGGCGCAATCGTCGACGGGAAGACCGCCGAAACAAAGCAAAATCAATATCTTGACGCGATGGCGCATTTGCATGATAATAACAGCTACCATTTTTTTCGGCACCGGAAAGCATGTGTATCTACCGGGCCGAGTGGGACCAATGTAATGGATTTGGTGATTATGTTGGTGAATTGAAAGGAGACCATTACATCTCGTCGGTTGTCCGTGATCCCGCGGCCCGCTCGATCGGTCGAGACAGTCCATAGGATGTTGTGCCATGAAGCTTGTCCACGTGACTATTCTCGCCGTACTGGCGGTTTTCGTGGCCCATCTGGTTTCTGGTTCTCCTTTCGCGCAAAAGCAAACGACCATCGTGACCGAATTCGTCCGGAATGCCCCAGCGGCAAATTCGGGAGAATTACCTGCCGGCTGGGTGCTCACGGGGTGGCGCGGAAAGGCTGACATCAGGCTGATCCACGACGGGCGTACGCCTTGCGCAGGCAATGGATACCTCGCCCTGAATCCCGTGCAGTCTCATTCCCCCTGCCCTGCCGGCATCGCCACTTTGGGACAATTCGTCTGAAGCGAGGTTTTTCCACAAATGCCCGACTCCGAAATCCATATTGGCTTCGACCTCGGAGGGTCCTTTCTCAAGGCGGCGGCCTTCGCACTGGACGGAACGCTCCGAAAAAGTCTCTCCAGAGATACGAGCCAGTGCCACAAGGCGGGGGATTACGTCGACTTGCTTCGAGAGGCTGCCGCATGCCTGTCTGAGAACGCGCGGCCCAGGGGCATCGGCATCGCCGTCGCCGGTGTGCTCGACCTCGATGCTGGGAGGGTCGTCGATTCTCCCAACCTGCCCGCCCTTCGCGATTTTCGTCTCCTGGAAGCATTGCAGGATGCTTTTTCCTCCGTTCCGGTTCGTATGATCAACGATGCGAGTGCCGCGGCGCTCGGAGAGTATTTCGCGGGTGCGGGTGCGGGATGTCGAAGCATGTTCATCATGACGCTGGGCACCGGCGTCGGCGGAGGGTTTGTCCAGGACGGAGAACTCTGGGGTGGGGCGTCCGGCATGGCGGGGGAAATCGGGCACATGGTCATCGAGAGAGACGGAAAGCTATGCAATTGCGGCTCCCGGGGCTGTCTGGAAGCGTATTTCTCGGGCTGGTCCCTGATACGCGATGCGCAAGCGCATGCGAGGCGGCAGCCGGACTCCGCTATCGGGTCGCTCGATGAAATATCGCCCGTCTCCCTGGCCGAACTCGCCGCCTCGGGAGACCAGGCGGCAAAGGCCCTTTGGGAAGGCGGAGGCCGTGCGCTCGGAATCGGAATTGCCAACGTCATGAATTTACTGAATCCGGAGAGCATCGTTCTTGTGGGCGGGCTGGGCAACGCGAGAGAGCATTTCTGGCCGAGCGCCCAAAGCGCCTTACAGGAGAGCGCCTTCGAACAGGCGCGCGATTCATCGAAGGTGTGCTGGGGCCTACTCGGAGGGTGGGCGGGCGCCAGGGGCGCCATTCAGTCTTTTTTGTAAAAAGACGACAGGCAAGACTTCCCAAGACGATTCACCTGCTCCCGAGAATCGCTTTTTCCCCGAAATCTTTTCACTTTCTTCTTGACCGGAACGCGGAAAAGAAGGTATTGTTAATCAAGATTAATTCTATTTTGCCAACTTAACAGTTGCCTGCTACCAAAGGACACAGAGCTTATGACGCCACCACGCTTCCAGGGTTCCCTCTCCCCGAGTTTGGAACATTACCTTCGCGCCATACACGTCCTGCAAGAAAGCAAGGGGTACGCGCGTGTGACGGATATTGCCTCTTCCCTGGGCGTGGCGAAACCCGCGGTTTCTGCTGCGGTAAAAACGCTGCGCTCGAACGGGCTGGTGTCCCATCGCGCTTACGAGAGCATACTCTTGACGGAAGAAGGCGAGAAACGCGCAAAAGGCGTTTCCGGCAAATTCTCTATCCTGATGCACTTCCTCATACACGTTTTGGGTGTGGAGGAAGATCAAGCTCTCGTAGATGCTTGTCTGATGGAACACTACGTCAGCGGAAACTCCATCGACAGGTTTCTGGATCTTTTGCGCTTTTTCGAAGAATCGGACAACGAGGAAATTTTAGGAAAATTCCACCAGTTTCGTCGCTCGTGTGAGAGCGAGGAAACGTGCCCGACGTGCTCTTATCACTGCGACATCAGCGTCATCGATTTCGACGCTCCGGTGAAGAAGTAAGGCAGAAAGTCGGCATGGGCTTGCGCCGGCAATGCTTGTTGTTCTCGGCCGCGAACGAGGGAGAATCTCCGAACGTCATAGCGAGGCCGCCATTTTGGAAAGGAGAAGCAAGACAATGTGCAAGACGTTACGCATCAGGGCCAGACATGCGGGGCTATGGTTGGCTGTTTTTGCTCTGCTCGCTTTGGCCACCCTCACCATGGACAAGCCTGCGGCACATGCGGGAGAGAGCGTAAACCTCTACTCGTATCGGCAGCCCTTTCTCATTAAGCTGATATTGAAATCGTTCACCGAAAAAACGGGCATCAAGACCAACATCGTTTTTGCAAGAAAAGGCATGTTGGAAAAAATCAAGGCGACGCCCGGAGCCGCCGATGCGGTATTGACGGTGGACATCGGCCGGCTGCACGACATGGACGAGGCCGGAGTGTTGCAGCCGGTGAAGTCGAAGGTGCTGGAGCAGAACATCCCCTCTTCCTACCGCCATCCCAAGGGGCATTGGTTCGGCCTCACGCTGCGCGGGCGTGTCATATACGCCAGCAAGGACCGCGTGAAGCCGGGCGAGATTGCCCGTTATGAGGACCTGGCCGATCCGAAATGGAAGGGTCGCATCTGCACGCGCTCGGGAAAGCACGTATACAACGTGTCCTTGTTCGCTTCTATGGTGGCCCATCTGGGCGAGGCGAAAGCCGAGAAATGGCTGGCCGGCCTTAAATCGAACCTCGCCCGCAAGCCGAGCGGCAACGACCGCGCGCAGGCGAAAGCCATCTACGCCGGCCAGTGCGATCTCGGCTTGGGCAACACGTATTATATGGCGAAAATGACGACGAACACCAAGAAGAAAGAGCAACAGAAGTGGGCGAAAGCCATCTACCTCGTCTTTCCCAACCAAAAGGATCGGGGAACGCACGTCAACATCAGCGGGGTTGCCGTTACCAAACATGCGAAAAATCGCAAAAACGCGATTCGGCTCATCGAGTTCTTGAGCGAGAAGCATGCGCAGAAGCTGTACGCCGACCAGAATTTCGAATACCCCCTGAAAAAGGGAGTGAAAATTCACCCTCTGGTCGCTTCTTGGGGAAAGTTCAAGGCGGACAGCATCAATCTGGCTGAGGTGGCAAATTCCCGGGCCTCAGCTTCCCGGCTCGTCGACAAGGTGGATTACAACAACTACAGACCCAGCAACTAGTTGCTGGCATTCTGACCCCCGAAGCCTTAATATCGTCATCGATTGGACGGGCTTCGGGGGTTTTTTGTGTGGAAGTCCACAAAATGATTCTCACGGAAAACACATTTTTAGCCGATATGGAATGAATACGGACGGTGCATACGACATAAATGTTTCTCCACGGAATTGGGTGAGACGACTCCCATTCAATTTTTGGACCACCGGAACCCTTCTGCTCGCGCTCATCATAGCCGCTCCTCTCCTGTCGGTATGTTTCCTCGCGTTCGGACCCAGCGACGACATCTGGCGGCATCTGTTTGAGACCGTATTGTCCCGCTACCTGCGGACTACCCTGGGGTTGATGCTCGGCGTGGGCATGGGCACGCTGATCATCGGGGTGTGCAGTGCATGGCTGGTGACGTTGTGCTCCTTCCCGGGGCGGCGCATTTTCGAATGGGCGCTTCTCTTGCCTATGGCCATGCCTGCTTACGTAGTGGCCTACGTATATACCGACGTTTTCGAGTTTGCCGGCCCTGTCCAGGAGTCGTTGCGCGAGGTCTTTGGCTGGAAGTCAAGTCGAGACTACTGGTTCCCGGAAATTCGCTCGCTCGGCGGCGCTGTTTTCGTCATGACGATTACACTGTATCCCTACGTATATCTGCTGGCGCGCGTCGCTTTTATGCAGCAATCGGTTTGCATACTGGAAGTCAGCAGAACCCTGGGCAAGAGCACGTGGCGCAGTTTTTTTTCCGTCGCCCTGCCCTCGGCCCGGCCGGCCCTCGTCGTTGGCGTGAGCCTCGTGTTGATGGAGGCTTTGAACGACTTCGGGACGGTGGATTTTTTCTCCGTCGAAACCTTGACGGCCGGAATCTTTGACGTCTGGCTCAACCTCAACAACCTGACGGGCGCTGCGCAACTCGCCATTGTCGCCCTGTGCTTCGTCTTGGTTCTTTTGTGGTTGGAGAGAAAATCGCGAAGCAATCAAAGGTACTTTCACACTTCAACGAGATATCAGGCACTCCCCCGCTACCGGCTGCCGCGCATGAAGGGGTGGGGTGCAATGCTCGCGTGCTTGTTGCCGATTGCATTGGGTTTCCTTCTTCCTGCGTGCATCCTGGCTCGCTATGCCTGGTCTTTTTACGAGGAGAGCATTTCGCGTCATTTTTATTCCATCCTTTTGAACAGTTTGTTCCTGGGGACGCTTAGCGCATTGCTGTGCGCAGCCGCGGGCATTTTTTTGGCCTATGGCGTACGCCTTGAAGAGAAAACGGTGTTGCGGTCGGCTGCCAGATTCGCCAGCATCGGGTACGCCGTCCCGGGGGCGGTTCTGGCCGTCGGCGTTCTCGTGCCCATGGGCAAGATGGACGTCGCCATACAGGGGTTTCTCAATGACGTGTTCGGCTTCTCCATTGGCCTGCTTTTTAGCGGCACGGTCGTAGCCGTCAGTTATGGATATCTGGTTCGCTTTCTGGCGCTATCGTACGGCACGATGGAAGCCAGCCTCATGAAAGTCACGACCAACATGGACGATGCCGCCCGGACGCTGGGTATGGGGCCCCTCAAGACCCTCCGGCGGATTCACTTGCCCATGGTTCGGGGCGGCATTCTGGCCGCGGCCATACTGGTGTTCGTCGATACGATGAAAGAACTCCCCATGACGATTATCTTGCGCCCGTTCAACTTCGAAACCCTGGCCACGCACGTTCACCAACTTGCCTCCGACGAACTGCTCGAAGAGAGCGCGCTGGGTTCTCTGAGCATCGTGGTGGCAGGGTTGCTGCCCGTCATCTATTTGAGTCGCACCATCCGGAGCGCGCGCCCCGGGTGGGAAAAACATGGGAACGCAACGTAAATGACCAGGCTGGGCGTCGAGAACATATCGCACGCATACGGAACGAAGAGAATTCTCGAGGAGGTTTCCTTCGCCGTCGAAGCGGGTGGGGTGGCCTGTTTGCTGGGACCTTCCGGGTGCGGCAAGACGACGCTGCTGCGTTTGGTGGCGGGGCTCCTTTCCCTCCAGTCGGGCAGGATTCGGTTCGACGAGAAAATTATCTCCGAGCCTGCGAGCAGAATAGAGACGCCGACCGAGAAGAGAAACGTGGGCTTCATGTTTCAGGATTACGCCCTTTTCCCGCATCTCGACGTCTTTCGTAACATCACTTTCGGCCTCGAGAGGCCCTCGAACGAAAAACTGGCCGAGATGCAAAGGGCCATGATTCAGATGGATATCGTGGAGTTGACGAATGCCTACCCCCATACCCTCTCGGGCGGACAACAGCAGCGCGTCGCGCTTTTGCGGGCATTGGCCCCCTCCCCCCGACTTCTTCTGCTCGACGAACCGTTCTCGGGTCTCGACATCAACCTGCGCGTGAAAATACGCGAGGACACGCTGGGACTGATCAAGCAGTCGGGGGTAACCACCCTCATGGTCACGCACGATCCCCAGGAGGCGATGTACATGGCCGACCACATTCTGGTCATGCGCAACGGCAAAATCGAGCAGATCGGCACGCCGCGCGAAATCTATCAGTTCCCCGCTACGGAGTTTGCCGCCCGTTTCGTCGGACAGACGAACATCTTGCAAGGCATTGTTTTGTCAAGCAGCTACGATGAGGTGATGACGAGCATCGGAGCCGTGCCCTGCCTCTCCATGCGCGGCCTCGCGTTCGGCACCGACGCCTTCATATCGATTCGGCCCGAGAGTTTCGAAATCGACCCGAACGGCCCGTTTCGGGCAAAAATTCGCAGCATTCGCTACGCGGGACAGTCCGCGTTGCTCGAAGTCGAGATAATCGCCGAAATCGGCAAAGGCCACAGGCTCAAAATGCGCGTGCATCCCAACGCGAGACTGGACGTGGGCGAGGAGCTCAGGTTCCGCATCATGCCCGATTTCGTCACCGTGATTGAGGATCCCCTGAGAGATTAGTCGCCTCTCTCAGGCAGGCACCAACCCCGTCGAGATTCTCCAGGCTTTCGAGGTTCATCAGCATCTCCATCAAATTCTCCACTTGGCCCGGAGGCAGGCTCCGTCCGGCGTTCTCCCGGAATTTTTGATAAATATCCTCATCCGTGAGCGGGTTTTCCGCACAGCCCCGTTGGTGTTTCTCCTCTTCCACGAAGGTGGTGCCATCTTTCAGGCGGATTTCTACGATTCCTGGGAAAAATCGCGGAAAATCTTGCGTGTCGTCCTGGACGTAGGAGACCTTTTTCGCCAGGGCCAGCACCGCGGGGTTTTCAATCGCGTTTTTCCGAAAATCGTCGACCCCGCACGTACCCCTCACGAAAATACTGGCGAGGCAATACGGAAGGGAGAACTTCGCGTCATACTCACTCCTCGGCTTCCGCTTTACCTCTATGGGGTCGAGCACCAGGTCGATTGCGCCCCTGGCGGCGTGGCACACGATGCCCTCGATTGCGGCGGGGTCTATCTTCTCGCGATTTCGGAGGCGGAGCCCAGCGTCGAGGAAAGCGTGAATTACGTGGCCGCAAGGATAGGGCTTGAAGCCGACAGCCATGGTTTCCCACGTTTCGCCCAAACCCCGCGTCAGGGCATTCATGTCGTATTCTGCATCGCCCAGATGGCTTTTGAACAAACCGAACCTGCCCTCGAACACGGTTTGCGGGCCAGCAAAATTTTCGGCTGCGAGAATCGTGGCGCAAACCGCTCCGTGGGCAGCCCAACCCGGATGAAGGGCTTTTACCGGACTCCCGTTCTCCAGGTATTCGAACAAACCGGCGGCCATGCTCCCGCAGATGCCGAGTGCCCAACCCATTCTTTCCGTGCTCAATTCCCGCAAAAGACCATAGGCGAGGGCGGCGCCGAAAGTTCCGCCGATGGCGGTCATGTGGAAACCCCGGGCGTGGAATTTCCCCGGAGCTACCAGACCGATTCGGATTTCGGACTCGAACCCCGCTACACAGGCGCGGAGCACGTCCGCACCCGTTTTCCCGAATGCTTCCGCTCCTGCCAGGGCCGCAGGCACGACCGCCGCCGCCGTGTGGATGATCGACTTCGCGTGGGTGTCGTCAAAGTCCAGAGCGTGGCCCAGTGCGCCGTTCAAAAAAGCGGCGTTGGCCGCAGGCATTCGGGTTTTCCCGCCTACGGCACTGCAAGGCCCCGGTTCGTGAGAGAGAACTTCCGTGTCCGGTATTTTTCCGGTGATTTCATTCGAGACGGTTCGCAGGGGAGCGTCTATTTCCGTGGAGCAGGCGGCGAGGGCGATGCCCCAAAAATCGAGGATGAGCAACTTCGCCTGGTGGATTACCTCAGGCGGAATGTCGGTGAATTCCAGGCCTTTGGAAAATCGACAAAGAGCCTCGCTTGGCCTCAAGGGCACGGCATTCTCACCTTTGGCCTTGCCGGACTTTCGGGAACACCTCCTCGGCTATCATCTGCATCGTGTCCAGGACGAGAGACTGCGGCATGCCCGGCCACTGAATGCTCATGATGAGATGATTGATGCCCAGGTCGGCCAATTCCAGAATGCTTTCGGCCACTTCGTCCGGCGAGCCGAGGATAAAACGATCCCGCAACAAATCATCGAACTGCTGCCCCAGGTCGTCGTCTCCCTCGGGCATGGCTTTATCCTGCCCCCAACTGTGGTATTCCCGGTATTTTATCTCGAGGTAGGGTTTGCTCAGGCGGATGGCTTCCGCGCGGTCCTTCGCGACGAAAACCTCGCGCCGCATAGGGAACTCCGCGGGAAAAGGCTTGCCCAGCTCGTCGAGCGTCTGGCGGTAGAGCGCAATTTGGCGCTTTGTCGTATCGATGCGGTTATGCGGGTTCACGTAGTAGCAATCGGCCAGCCTGGCCGCACGGCGTATGCCTGCGTCGCTGTTCGCTCCAATCCAGATGGGGGGATGCGGTCTCTGGACGGGCTTGAGGGGACATGAGGCCTCATGCAATTCGAAATGAGAGCCCTTCATCGAGACTTTTTCCTCGGACCAAAGCCTTTTGATGGCCTCCAGGTTCTCTTCGAGGCGCTTCACCCGCTCTCTCTGTGTCGTGCCGAACCCTTTGAACTCCACTTCCCGGTAACCGAGGCCGGCGCCGAAAATGAGTTTTCCGCCCGACATCACGTCAATGGTCGCCAACTGCTCGGCCATATCCATCGGTTTGTGAAGAGACAACAGCACGATACCGGCATTGAGGCGCAGCGTCGGGGCTTCTGCGTTGATGCGCGCCAGAAAGGGCAACTGCTGAAAATCCTGAAGGGGATACGCGCTGTAGTGATTCCCCTTGGTAATCGATACGTACCCCAACTCTTCCGCTCTTCTCGCCTGCTCCATGAGTTCCCCGAAGCGAGACTGCATATCGTCCTCGAGCGTGAATTGCCCCCTGAGCATCAAGCCGAATTGCATGTGTATCCTTTCTGGTCAGGAAATTTCTTCATTTCGTGTCCGACGATCGAGTCGGCAGGGCGACAACAAGGTCTGCTTTCACGGAAACGGGCTGTGGGGATGTTCTTCCAACCCCGTTCAGCGTCATGACTTTCCGCAGCAATGCTTGTATTTCTTCCCGCTGCCGCAGGGACACGGCTCGTTGCGGCCTATCTTGGGAGTGGTCCGTTTTACGGGGGTGGTCGTCTGAATCGCCTCCCCGGCAGGGTCGTCTCCGAACCCCGAAGCGTCCGCATGGGAGAAGACCATTGCTTGCTCATGTTGGGCCTCTTCGAGTGCGACATCTTCATCCGACACGTCGAGGCGGTACATGTACAGAACCGTATCCGCCTCGATTCTCGCGGTCATCGTCTCGAACATGTTGAAGGCTTCTTTTTTGTATTCGTTCAGGGGGTTTACCTGCGCGTAGCCCCGGAGCCCGATTCCCTCCTTGAGTTGCTCAATGTTGCTCAGATGGTCCTTCCACTGGGTATCCAGAATCTGGATGTAAATGAGCCTGGCAAGTGCCGCGATGTTTTCGGAGTCGAAATCCCTATACTTCTCGTCCAGAACACTCCGTATGAGAGCTTGCGCCTTCTCGATGACGTCTTCTCTTAGCTCCTCTTCTATGTCCACGACGACGGGTTCCGAGGTCGAGAAGAAGACCTTTTGGCCTTCAATCGTTGCGGGGATGCCGTACTGGCTCTCGAAGGCGCCGGCGAATGCCTCCAAATCCCAATCGTCGAAATGCTCCGATTCCGGCAAATGGGCGTCGACGATGGAATCCAATATGTCCGATGCGAATTCCTTGATTTGCTCGAGCACGTCGGCAGCTTCCAGGATTTCTCGCCGCATCGAATAGATAACTTCGCGTTGCTTGTTCATCACGTCGTCGTATTCGAGAAGGTGTTTTCTCATTTCGAAGTGGTGGGCTTCGACGCGCTTCTGGGCGTTTTCGATGGAGCGCGTCACCATCCTGGCCTCAATGGGCACCCCCTCTTCCATCCCGAGTCTTTCCATCAAACCCTTGATTCTTTCAGAGCCGAAAATGCGCAACAAATCGTCTTCGAGCGAAAGGAAAAAGCGCGAACTCCCCGGGTCTCCCTGCCTGCCCGAGCGGCCACGGAGTTGGTTGTCTATGCGACGGCTTTCATGTCGTTCGGTGCCCAGCACATGAAGACCGCCCAAGGCGACGACCTCTCCGTGTTCGGCTTCGCAAGACGCCTGAAAGTCCCGCAACGCCGCTTCATATTCGGGGCCTTCATTGATTTTCGCTTTAGAGGCGGCGAGAAATTCCGGATTGCCGCCAAGGAGGATGTCCGTTCCGCGGCCCGCCATGTTCGTGGAGATGGTGACGGCACCCTTGCGACCCGCCTGGGCGATAATTTCCGCCTCCTTGCCGTGGTTCTTCGCGTTGAGGACGTGATGCGGAATGCGTCTTCTTTTGAGAAGCGAGGAGAGTCTTTCGCTCTTCTCAATATTGATCGTACCGACCAATACGGGTCTGCCGCTCTTGTGGCATTCGAAGATCTCATCCACGACGGCGTCTGTTTTTTCTCGCTCCGTGCGATAGACGACGTCGGGATGTTCGTGGCGAATCAAATCACGGTTCGTCGGCACGATGGCCACGTCTATTTTGTAGGTTGAATTGAACTCGGCCGCCTCGGTATCCGCCGTGCCTGTCATGCCCGCCAATTTTTTGTAGAGCCTGAAGTAATTTTGAAAGGTGATGGTCGCCAGGGTCACGTTCTCTTCTTGAATCCTCACCCCTTCTTTTGCTTCCAGAGCCTGGTGCAAGCCGTCGCTGAAGCGTCTGCCGGGCATCATGCGTCCAGTGAATTCGTCGACGATAACGACTTCCCCGTCCTTCACGACGTAATCGATGTCCTTGGTGAAGAGAACGTGCGCCTTGAGTGCCTGCTCCACGTGGTGCAGCACCGCGATGCTGTTCATGTCGTACAAACTCTGGTTGTTCGCAAGGATGCCCGAGCGACGCAGAAGCCTTTCGGCTTCATGGCCGCCTGCTTCCTTCAGGTTTACGGTTCTGCTCTTCTCGTCGACGATCAAGTACTCGTATTTTTTCTTGCTGACGATATCTTTGCCGCCTTCGACGTATCCGTCGTCTTCCGCCTCTTCTTCCACCACGCCTCGCTGTTCTTTCAGCAGAGGGTGTATCACGCGGTTGACGACACCGTACATGCGCGTGGCTTCATCCGCAGGTCCGCTGATAATCAGGGGAGTCCTGGCCTCGTCGATGAGTATGCTGTCCACCTCGTCCACGATGGCGTAATTCAACTCGCGCATGACGCAGCTGCCGGGCTCGAACTTCATGTTGTCCCGTAAATAATCGAAACCGAACTCGTTGTTGGTTCCATAGGTGATGTCACAGGCATAGGCACGGCGACGCGCATCGTCGTCCATCCCGTGCTGAATACACCCCACACTCAGGCCGAGCGCCCTGTAGAGGCGACCCATCCACTCCGAATCGCGGCTCGCGAGGTAATCGTTCACCGTCACGATGTGGACGCCCTTGCCTTCCAGAGCGTTCAGATACGCTGCAAGCGTGGCAACGAGGGTCTTGCCTTCCCCGGTTTTCATCTCGGAAATTTTTCCGCTGTGGAGAATGACTCCCCCGATGAGCTGGACGTCGAAATGCCGCATTTGGAGGTGGCGACGGCCCGCTTCACGCACCAGAGCGAACGCTTCCGGCAAAATGTCGTCCAGCGTCTCGCCTGCGATGAGCCGCGCCCGGAAACCTTCCGTCTCCTCACGCATCTGCTCGTCGGTCATCTGCGAAACGCGGGGTTCGAGGGAATTAATTTCTTCGACTATCGGCTGTATCTTCTTGATTAGGCGGTCGTTCGCCGTTCCAAACACGGACTGCAAAACCGACATGCCTGATTGGAGAACCGAACCTAACATTCATCGCTCCACTTGGATCGATAGGTACGAATCCGTCGCCACGCGCAAACTAGGTTATCACGGAGTGCGGAGGAGAAAAAGCAAGTTGTGTCGAGGGCGGTAAGAGATATTGCGTTATTCTACGATGTATAGCCTGGGGTTGACCGCGACTCCGTTTATCCGAACCTCGTAATGAAGGTGTGGACCGGTGGAGCGGCCCGTGGAGCCCACTTTTGCGATGACGTCGCCTCTTCTTACGCGCTGACCGGCTTTTACCAAATTCACGCTGTTGTGCCCGAATTTGGTGGCGATACCCTGCATGTGCCGGATTTCGAGAACCTTTCCATACCCCCCTTGCCTTCCGACCCTGACGACGACGCCATCCGCGGGAGCGAAAATGGGAGTCCCTTCTCTTGCGACGATATCGATTCCGGCGTGAAATTCCCTGCGATTCGTAAACGGAGAAATCCTGTGCCCGAAGCTCGACGACAACCATCCCTTGACGGGCCATATCGAAGGCGTGTGGGCCAACAATACGCCCCTGTCCCGAAACGCCCGCAACAACTCCTGGAACGCGGTCTCCTGCCCCGCGGTGCGTTTTTCGATATCCTGAAACCGTCGATTCAACCTGCGTACAAACCTTTGTTCGGATGCGGTGAGTTTTTCCAGGTTTTCGGGCAATGCGTCTTTCGAGATGCCTCCCACTCCCAGAGCGTTCTTGCGTTTGTCCGGCTTGAGAGACGCCATGATGCGGAGTTGCTCCTCGAGTCGTCGGAGCCCTATGAGATTATCGTCGAGGACACGAAGTTTCGCCTCGAATTTTTCGATAAGCTCCTTTTGGGCTCGGCTTTGCTCCTCGAGAGGTAGAAGCTCCGCTACGTGTTGCGCCAATAGATTTCTTTCGTTGAAGAAATAAAGCCCCGAGCCGACGAAAAAGAGAAAGACGGTGAGCGTCGTCAGCAGCACCCGTCTTGTAACGCTGAAGCGCCGGGTACCGCTCGAGTTGCTCGGTATCACCATGATGGTGTATTTCTTGCCCACGGCAAACGTCTCCCGGCAACTTTCTGGAAAATGGTTTCCCAAGGGATTCAGTTCACTTTCGCCGTTGCTCGATTATGGCAAGATACCAAGACAAGCAACCCGAATCAACCGATTCGTCAGAAAACACAACTCTTTCCCTGGATGCTGCATATACAACAGAACCGAATTCAGTGCATCACTTCGCCCGAGTCGACCAGAATCGCCTGACCCGTAATTGTTTTTGCGTCATCACTCGCCAGGAACGCAACCGTGCGCCCGATGTCTTCGGGTGATTGTTCGAGCCCCAAAGGCGTCTGCTCCACGAAATGGTCGAAGACTTCTCTCGTCGTTTTCCCCTCAAAGTGCGCGAATTTTTTTCTGAATTGCGTCGCCAGCTCTTCCCACATTGCACTCCAAATCAGACCCGGACAAACTGCGTTGACCGTGATGCCTTCGCGTGCAACTTCTCTGGCAAGCGCTTGGGTGAAAATGATTACCGCCGCCTTGCTGGCACTGTAATGCGGCATGGTTTCGCGCCCGGTGCGCCCGGCGCGCGAGGAAATGTTGATCACCCGGCCCCAGTTCTTACCCTTCATCTTCTCCAGTGCGGCCCGGCAGAGCAGAAAAACTCCCTTCACGTTGACGTCATACGCGGCGTCCCAATCGTCTTCATTGACGTCGGACAACGGCATGCCGAGCTTGAAATCCGCCCCGCCGATGACGCCGGCGTTGTTCACAACGATGTCGATGCTTCCCAAATCTTCGGTTGTTGCTTCTACGACCTCTCTGCACTGGCGGTCGTCCGTTACGTCGAGGACATATGGTATGGCCTTTATGTCGAACGAATCCATGGCTTTCGCCGTCGCCTCTGCACCGGCCGACGAGATGTCGGCCAACGCGACATGGGCGCCTTCTTCCGCCAGACACTGAGCGATGCCGCGCCCTATGCCTCCCCCTGCTCCGGTAATCAGGGCAACCTTTCCCCTCAAGCCGCGGTCTCTGGCCAAGGGCATCGTCTATCTCCCGTATCCCGTCATGGCTCCGCCCGCTTCCACCCAGTCCTCAAAAACCTGAAGGCTCTCCAGGACGGCCGGCACCCCTATGTAGGGCGACATCTGGAAAATCACCTCTATGATTTCCTTGTCCGTCGCCCCGTAGCTTCTCGCAGCCGTGAAGTGGGAACGCATCTGGTTGAAGCGGCCCGTCACGCATAGAGCCGCCAGGGCACAGAACTCTCTCGTCTTGTGCGGGAGCACGTCTCGGTCATACAGACCTCCATGCACGAAGCGCTGGAACAGCATGGAATACTCGGGGTCGAGCTTGTTCAATCTACCAAACAGTTTTTCCGTGTATCCTTCTCCGTACTGCGTGTCGCCGCGCTTGATCGCCGGGGGGTAGAATTCCTCGCTCATGCGTCACCTCTTCTCGGTATGGCTCCTGTAAATCTATTCCGCGTCCACGATTGTGTTGCGCAATCGGCCGAGACCGCCGATTTCCACTTCCACCACATCCCCGGGAGCGAGGAAGGAGGGGGTTTCTCGTGCGTAGCCTACGCCGGAAGGCGTACCCGTCAGAAAGACGTCGCCCGCTTCGAGGGTAAAACCTTCTGAAAGCACCGAAATCATGGAGGGAATGTCGTGAATCATCATGTTGGTGTTCGAATCCTGGCGAGCCTCGCCATTGACCCAACTCCTGACGGGCTGGTTCATCGGGTCGCCATAATCTTCCCTGGGAACGATGTACGGCCCAAGCGGGCACGTGCCGTCGAGGGTCTTTCCCTTGAAAATTTGTTTGTGGCGCCTCTGGACGTCTCTCGCCGAAATGTCGTTCGCGCAACAATAACCGAAGATGCGATCGTACACTTCGTCCCGGGGGATGTTTTTGCCACCCTTGCCGATAACGACGGCGATCTCGGCCTCATAATCGAGCTTCTCCGTCACTCCTCGGTGCGCAGGAATGCCCTCGCCGTGTCCGACGAGGGTGTTCTGGGCCTTGGTGAAGAAGATGGGATGGTCGAGCTCGACTTTTGTGGTTTGAACGTCTTTTGCTTGCAGGCCTTCGTTTACGTGATCCTGATAGTTGAGCCCCATGCAAAGGACGTGTTTCGGGGGGCGAGGAATCGGGGCCAGGAAGTGGACGTCATCAGGATGCATGAGAACGGGAGCCAGCTCCTCTGCCCTTGCCTCGGCCTGCGCGACCAGTTCGCGAAGCGCAGGGCCGTGCGCATCCCAAGCCTTTATGACCTCCAGCATGCTGCCGAGTGCCAACTCTCTCTTTCCCAAAATTCCCGCCAACCGCGATAGGTGAGCAATTTTTTCGCCCACGTACACGCCTACCCTGGGAAGCCCTCTGTAATCGTAGGACAATAGTTTCATGCGTATCTCCCGCTCTTCGTAACGCGTAATCTGTGGAAATTCAGGAAACCCTGTAGCGCTCTATCGCATCCGGTGTGAATTCCACTCCGTGACCGGGTGTTTCCGGCACCTCGATGCATCCATCCTGGACGGAAAAATCTTGCGTGAGATCGCCGGGCGAGAAAAACTCCATGTATTCAACCATATAGCCCCTTGGTGTTGCGCCTACGAGGCTGACCGACAATTCATGGGCCAGATGACTACTGAGAGAAATATTGAAAGCATCGGCCAGGTGCGCAATCTTGATGAACTCGGTCACACCTCCGCACCGGCAAACGTCGGGTTGCAAAAACCCCACCGCCCGGCGTTCGCATATTTCCCGAAACCCCCAGCGCATATAGGCGTTCTCGCCCGCTGCGGTAGGCACCATGCTCTTCTCGGCCACTTCGGCGAGATCATCGACACAATCGGCCAGTACGGGTTCTTCGAACCATGCGACACCATATTCCGCCAGCATGGAGGAGACCTCAACCGCCTCTCGTACGTTGTAATTCTGGTTCGCATCGCAAAAGAGAATAAAATCTTCCCCCATGTTCTGCCGGAGAAATGCAATGCGCTCCCGATCGCGCGCGGTGCCAATTTTGAATTTGTAGCCTCTCATCCCGAGCGCGGCGGCCTCCTGGGCTTCTTCAAGCAACTCGGCATCGGAGAGAGTATGCCAGCCGCCGCTGCCGTATACGGGCACTTTTTGGCGGAATCCACCCATAAGGCGATGCAGCGGCAAACCCGCCACCTTCGCCACGACGTCCCAACAGGCAATGTCCACAGCAGAGAGAGAATACAGGCCCAAGCCTCCTCGCATTCTCGCCTTGTTCGGTGCCCACATGCGGTTCCACAAAAATTCAGGGGCCAGGGCGTCCTGCCCCGTCACCAGCGGTGCCAGTTCTTTTTCGATGTAGGGCAACATCGCCGCCCCACCCTCTCCGCCCAGGCCCATCGTAAAGCCCGTGCCGGTTGGACCGCCTTCGATGTGAAGATGAACCACGATAACGTCGAGGTGGGTATAGACGCCCAGTGCGCTTTGGAACGTTTTCTTAAGAGGCACCTTGAGGGAGATTGGCTCCAGGGAGCGAATCATTAACTTTTCCATGGGACTCCCGCCTACAGATGGGGCATGGAACGAATCCGCATGGCCTGGTTCGTTCCGTCGGAATGCAAGAAACTGGTCACGTCTCTCAAGTATTTCTCCATCGGCGCGTCCGTCATGTAGCCGGTGCCGCCCCAGACTTCCAGTGCCCGCGTTGCAATCCGGTATGACGACTCGGAGACAAAACACTTGGTCATGAAACCCATTTTGGGGTCGTAGAGATCCGGCTGGCCCGCCGTCCATGCTGCGTAATGGAGCAGGTGCTTGCTCGCCTCATACTCCGCAAAACAATCCGCCAGCATGAAGCCGACCGCCTGATGTTCGATGATTGGTTTTCCGCCCTGCACGCGGCTGTGCGCGTGTGCCAGGGCATCTTCATAAGACGCCCTGGCGGTGCCGAGCACCGTGGCGGCAGCCTCTATGTTCGAACCCGGCACGAAATTGCGTCGCGCCGCCATGGCCTGGTTCACCACGCTGATGCGGTTTTCATCCGGCACCCGACAGTTCTCGAAAATCAACTCGGCGTTCAAGGAGAGGCGCTGCCCCATCTTGTCGTGTATTTTTCCGTAGCGAAAACCTTCCATGTCGGGCGTTATGAGAAAATACGTCAAACCCTCGGACACTCCTTTCGTCTTGTCCGTTCTCATGGCCACGATGCAGAGCTTCGCAATTCCACCATTGCTGATGTATCGCTTCTTTCCGTTTGCGACCCAATGGTCTCCGTCGCGAACCGCCGTCGTCCGCACGCCTGCGTCGGGGCTGTCGTAGGGGATAATGTTGTCCGAACCGCCGGACTCTTCGGTCATCCCGACGGCCAGGTGGAAATGGTGATCTTCAAGAAACGACTTCAGGTAGCGCTCCCTTTGACCTTCGTTCGTCAACCTCTCGAACAGGTGGGTAATCTTCCATGTTTGGTCGAAGGTGACGGCCGTTCCCAAATCGCCCCAGGCAAGCTCCTCGCCCACGATGCACAACGTGAGGACGTCACAACCCCTCCCCCCCATCTCCTTGGGAAGCGCGAGCGTTCTCAAGCCCAGCTTGCTTCCCTTCTCCAAAACATCCCAGGGAAAGCGCTTCATCGGGTCGGGTTCTCGGTCCAGTGCAGCGGCAACGGGGCGAATTTCCTGCTCGGCGAATTCGTGTGCCGTTTTCTGTAGTTCTTTCTGCTCGGGGGTAAGAGTGAAATCCATTCTCCGCCCTCAACGTGTGAAAGGTATCCACCGACGCAAGAAGTCCCGGCAACTGCGGCTTGCGCTGCATGGTTGTTTGCGCTCTCGATAGTATCCGTTCACATGCGCGTTCGCAATGCGGAGGGTTGCACCGGGACTCCTGCGGCTCCTGCTGCACGCGCGGGTGCATAGCGCGCCGGGGTTGCCACTCGAATGAGCCGCTATGCTGGCGGCGGCGCTACCACAGACACGGCACGAACTTGTGCCTTGGCTCGTATTTGCGAGGAGGCGCATGCCCCGCAGAGCCTCGAGAGAGTTTTCTACTCACGAGAAACTTGTCCGCGGATGGTTCGCATAACAACAAGATGCGAAGCTTTGTAGTTGTTTTCCATCAGGGCCACTGCTCCGAAATTTCACGGAGAAGGCCTTTGGCTTTCAGTCGTGATAAATCGCCACCGCTCGCACGGGGGAACCCGTCCCCTCGCGGATCTTGAGCGGCAAGCACGAGAAGATGAATTTCGTGTTCGCCACTTCTTTGAGATTCGCGAGGTTCTCCACGTTGAGCACTTTTCGCTCCCGGCACGCCTTGTGTGCCCAATAGCCTTTGTCCACGAAGGCCCTGGAGGAATCTACGCTGGGAGAATCGATGCCGACGTTGATGCAGCCCTTATCCGCCAGCCACGTCATCGCTGCTTCACTCAAACCCGGATATCGGTAGAGCCAGTTGTGGTAGTCCCCGCCGTAGTTCGCTTCGTAGTGACCGGTCCAAACGAGAACGCTCCCCTTATCCGGCACTTCCAGGTCCGCTTTTCGACACGCCTCCTCCAGGTCGGAGGGTTCCATCCAATCCTCCGTGTTGCAGAACTGCGATAAGTCCAGGCAGATCGCCTCCGTGTAAAACCACTCCAAACCCAGCTGGTCGATGGTCTCGCCGTTTTTGTCGATATAAGGCGTCCACATGGGTGGGGCCATGGTCGCTCATGACGAGGCAGTTCGTCGTCGACGTATGGCCGGAGGGTGAATTCGCATAGGCCTTGGCCGTTTCGGCGTGTGTTTTGTTCGGGAAAACGCCCGTCCTCTGGTGACCGGGATAAACGGGCATTCCATTAAAAATCTCTTGCGACAAATCCACCAAGCGAAATCCCATGTCTGCATTCTCCATTGTAAATCGAATGATCGGCGAAGGACATTTATGGGTGGCGCCCTACCCTTCGCTCCTGTTTTCCCACATGCGTCGTTTGATTATCACGATGCCGAAGAAGATGATGAGCAGGAGGCTCGCTACATAGGCGGCGCGAACCGGGCCGAGCCAAAGGCTGTCTGCACGAAAGCCGCTCACTGCGGCACGCCCGAGTGAGTACAAGACGAAGTAGAGGCAAAATATAAACCCGGGCTTATGGTTCGTGAGCCGCAGTCTCTGCAGGACAAAGAACCACAAGAGGTTCAAAAGCAGCTCGTACAGCATTACGGGATGCGTCGCCTGCCCGGGAAATTGCGTGCCCGCGATGGAGTCTGCCGGAAACTCCACGCCCCACGGCATCGTGGTCGGCACACCGTGGGCATCGCCGTTCATGAAGTTGCCGAACCTCCCGAAAACCTGGCCGAGCATAACGGCCGGAGCCGCCGCATCGGCGAACTCCCAGGTGGGAACGGGGTGTTTCCTCAGATACAGATAGCCGGCCAGAACTCCTCCAATAAGGCCCCCGTGGATGGCGAGCCCTCCGTGCCAAACGGCGATTATTTCCCACGCCCGTTGGCTATAGAAGTCCCAGTTGAACAAAACGTAATACATTCTTCCGCCCAGGATGCCTGCAAACATGACGGCCAGGGCGAAACCCATCACTTCATCCGCAGTGATGGGCATTTTCTTTCGCTCCACCTCCCTACGCACCAGCCATGTGCCAACCAATACGGCGGCGACATACATGAGGCCGTACCAGCGCAATGCGAATGGGCCGATTTCGAATATAACGGGGTTCAATTTCCAGGTTCCTCGCCGAATTGCACGGGCACGCGCGCGACGATACAGCCTGCAACCGAGATGCGCACTCTAGGGTAAAAGGGCGACATGGTTCCAACCCGGATGCCGCGTAACCTTCCGGTTATTGAGGGTGGCGATAGATATCGCTCTCGGGATAGTAATCCTTCCATCCGAACCAAAACGAAAGTGTGCTGGGAATCTGACGCAACCGGGCTCCTTTCAGGGGGCCCTCTACGGCGAGGCCGGTCAGGCGCTGCCAGCGCGAACCCGTTCTTTCGTCTTTCATAAACCGGCAAGCGGCGGCGCCTTTCGCGTCCTTGGCCGCAAGCAACGAAAATTTCAGTGTTGCTCCCCGCAAGACGCGCTCGAAAACGACCCCCGACGCCGCCTCCTCGCAATAGGTCACCAAAATCTCTCGACCGGCAAAGCGGTCGTTCACGACTCCCGCGCGGTTCAGGTCGGCAAAAGGATAGACCTTGGCTATGCGTTTGCCTTTCTCTTGCGGCGAATCCAGTGCCAGACCCACCAGCAAGGTTTTCGGATGCAGACGGTTGTCTCGATATTTTGGGGGAATCACGCCCGTTTGCGAACTGTAGTAATAGCCTTCGTAAGGGTCTCGGGAGGGGTTGCCAAAAACGCCTCCCGCCCTGCTCCCCTTTTTCAGTACAAGGGTATCGGGGTAGAGTTGTTTCCACTCAGAATAGCGAAGCATGGCCGCAGGGAAGATATCGAGACGCTTGCCCTTCAATGGTCCTGAAACCGCCTCGCCCGTGAGATGACTCCACAGCGAATCGGTTTGACGGTCGTACATGATGAGTACGTTCTTCCAAAGTTTTCCGGAAACGCCGAAGGTGAGTTTTCTCTCTTCCAAAGCCCGGTCATACACGATGGCCGTATAGCAAAGCGGTCACCAGGTAACGGCAACAGAGCGGCCACCTACAACGTCGTTCACGATCTCGTGGGAGCTGAGGAGGGGAACGGAATAGGCTCTTTTGTCTCCTGCGACTTCGAGGCCGATGACCATTTCGTCGGGCTGCATGAATTTGTCGGCAGCCTCGGCTTTGACAAACTCGGGCGCGTCGATGGAGGGAATGGCGTCTTTCGGCAACAGGGTGCGAATCTCGTTTTCCGGCGCGGCGTCGCAAAAACCCGCAGAAACGGTGAACGCCGTGAGAAACAAGGCAAGGAGCGTACATTTTACGCCGTTCACGGGAACGTTCTCCTCTGGCGACGGAATTCGCTAGCGCCGAAAAGCGTGGAGTACCACAAAGAAGGTCCGCTCTCCGAATTGCGTGCCGCGCACGAGCCGCCCCAAAACATCGGCGCCCGCGGGGATATTTTCCAACACCCCTTCAACGTCTTCGAGTTTTTTTATCGCCACGCGCCTGGGCGTCTTCTCGTTTCCGGGCACACGATACGTCAGTTCGCGTATCACCATGCCCGCACGCAGTCCGTCGAGAAAGGCCCTGCTCCCCTCCTTCACGGCCCGGATATAAACGCCCTCCTTTGTTTCGAGGTTGTTTTTCTCTCTCAAAGCATCGGTCAGATTCTCCAATTCCAACCCATAGGCTTTGCTCATCTCGGGTTTCTCGGTTTCGCTTTTGGGCATTCTCGGGGTCGTGGCGCCCGGTTCGGGCAAACGGGCCAGCTTGATCCGAAATTCTTTCCTCCGGGCGTTACGCACTACTTCCACAGACACGGCTTTCCCCGGTGGCGTCCAGCCCACCAGGCGCTGCAGATGGGACATATCCAGGACGTCCGCACCATTCAAGCGAACGATAACGTCTCCCGCCCGGATTCCCGCGTCCGCGGCAGGCCCATTTGCAACCAGCGAATTCACGAGAACGCCCCGGGATTTCGCAAGACCCAGCAGAGGTACCATTTCCTGGTTCACGGGCTGGATGCTCACCCCCAGGTATCCGCGCGGAAAATTTCCCTTTCGTCTCAAGTGCTTGACGACGTCTTTTGCCATATTGACGGGAATGGCGAACCCGATGCCGCTGCCGGGTGATGGAATGGCGGTATTGATGCCGATGACGTCACCCTCGATGTTGACGAGAGGCCCGCCGCTGTTTCCACGGTTAATTGCGGCATCCGTCTGGATGAAATACTCATAACGCGCAACGCCAACGCCGGTGCGCCCGATTCCACTTACAACGCCCACCGTAAACGTTCTGGTGATTCCAAAAGGATCGCCTACGGCTATCGCCCATTGGCCGACCCGCACTTTGTCCGAATCTCCCAGGGTCGCTGCGGGCAAAGGGCGCTGCGAGTCGATTTTGATGAGTGCAAGGTCCGTATAGCGATCCGTGCCGATCACCCTGGCCCAATGGATGGATTCGTCCGAGAGGCGTACACGCAGCCTCCGTGCATTGTTGATTACGTGATTGTTGGTAAGGATATACCCTTCGGGGTCGATGATCAGACCAGAACCCGAAGAATACCGCGGTATTTCCGGATGAGGTGTCGGGAGGTCCGCTTGAGCGGATTCTGCCGTCCGTTCCGAGCGTATGCTCACGACAGTCGGTTTTACCTTCTTCGCTATGCCGGTGAAGACCCGTTCGATGTTTTTCATGAAATCGACGGGGAGGTTCGCGTGGGCAGGCGCGGCGAACGCCATGGAAAACGCCAAAACCGTGGACACCATCAGACGATGAAACATCGCTCCCTCTCTTTTTTCTTCACGAACGACCGTCATCTTTCCTACATACAATGATCCGGGAGCCGGGAAGTATGGAACGCAAACAGGCTCCCGGAGTCGCGCAATCCAGTCGGGGCATACGATTTATTTGACTTCCAGTATCACCTCGAGTTCTACCGGCGCCCCCAAGGGCAATTCGGCCACGCCGACGGCCACCCTGGCGTGCCTGCCCCTTTCTCCAAAAATATCGACCGCCGTGTTGGATGCCCCGTTCACGACGAGTGCTTGATCCGTAAAACCTTGCGAGGAAGCCACGTAACCCGTCATGCGTACGATTCTCGCCACGTGCTCCAAATCCCCGAGGGCCGCTTTCGCCTGCGCCATGGCGTTCAGAAAACAAACCCGGGCACATTCCTGGGCCTGGGCCACCGTGACGTCGAGCGGAACTTTTCCCTCATGAACCAGATTGCCGTCCTGCACGGGAATTTGCCCGGCAATGAACATGAGTGATTGAGAGATGACGCATGGAACATACGCTCCGACGGGTGCCGGAGCATCGGGCAAATCGATGCCCAATTCATTCATCCGAGTCGAAATGCTCATATCGCCTCTCCTGCCGCACAGGTTGCTTTTATTTTCTCGAATTCTTCGGGCGTGTTGGCGTTCAGAAACGATGTTCCATCGAGATCCCATGGCCGCCACGTCGCTTCTGCGACTCTTTTCACGCGCACATCGGAATGAAAGCCTATCATTTTCAAGACACCTCTCGATATCGACTCGGCAATCGGAGTTGCGCATCTCTTCGCGTACAAGGCGCAAAGCGGCTCGGGATAATTGTTTCTGAGAGGAACAATGACGTCCCAATCATCGGCCATGGAGGCGAGGCCGACAATGAGGCGAGGCCGCAACAGCGGCATGTCGCACCCCACCACAAAGACGTGCGAAGTCTCCGACCTGGCAACGGCCGTATGCAAACCGCCCAGGGAGTCGTTGCCCGGGTAAATGTCTGCCGTAACGGCAAGGCCGAGTCGTTCGTATCCTGTTTTTTCGTTTGCTACGAGGAAGACCTTCACAAACAACTCGTCCAGAATGTTTGCTATGCGCTTGACGATGGGAATTCCTTCAATCTCAAGCATGGATTTGTTTTGCCCCATGCGGCGGCTTTGCCCGCCTGCCAGAATGGCCGCGGAAAAAGGCAGTTTGGGGGTGGCCTCCATATCCATGGACAACGCTCCGCGCAGGAGGCGACAACCTGCCTCGCATCAAACTTCGCTCAGGAGTATACCCTCTCTAGGGAGTCGGCTCCTCGGTGTTCCGCGGATTGTTCGGCAGCCGTTTCATCCAGCAGGACTACCTGTACGCGGCTGCCGGCATCGAGTTCGGTTTCGAATTCGGGGAACACGAGAAGCGCGTTCGCCCGCACCATCGAGTGCAATATGTTGGAGCCTTGCGCCTCGATTGCCTGCGCTACCCACTCCTCTTGCTCCCAATGGACAACGGCGCGCACGTAGTGGCGCCTCTCAGGTGATTTCGAAAGCGGATGCAGGAGGCGTGCCTCTACCGCCGGGCGAAACAATTTTTTTCTGCCCTGCATTTTCAGCAGCGCCGGCCGCACGAACAACTCGAAACTGACCATTGTCGAAACGGGGTTTCCGGGCAGGCCGAACACCGGTTTGCCGTTCAACATGCCGAACGCCATGGGTTTTCCCGGCTTCATGCGCACCCGCCAGAAGCGCATTTCGTTGCCGAGAGACCCCAGCGTCGACTTCACCAAATCGAAATCACCGACCGACACTCCGCCACTCGTTATCATCAGATCAGCGGACAACCCGTCATGGAGGTGGCGCCCCAGATCCGCCGCGTTGTCGCGGGCAATGCCCAGCAGGAGAGGCTCTCCGCCGGCTTCGAGAACCTGGGCGGCCAAAGCATAGGAGTTGGAGTTGAATATCTGGCCGACAGCGGGAACCTCTCCCGCATCCACCAACTCCTCTCCCGTCGCCAGAATGGCCACCCTGGGCCTTTGGTGGACATACACCCTTGCGCGACCGATGTTCGCCAACATGCCGACGGCGGCCGGCCCCAGCCTGGTGCCTTGGACCAGAACGGTTTCCCCTTCCTTGACGTCCTCACCCTTTCGCCTGACCGCCTCACCCTTTCGCACATCGAGAAAGACGTTGACTTCATCATCAGAGATTCTTTCGGTCTCTTCGACCAGTACGACGGCGTCGGCTCCCTCGGGGATGGGGGCACCGGTCATGATTTTGATGGCTTCTCCCGGGCCGATTTCCCGAGTGGCCAGGACGCCGGCTTGAATCTCTTCTATGACCCTCAATTTCGTGGGCAATTCGCGCGTCGCACCCCGGGTGTCTTCCGAGCGCAGGGCATACCCATCCATCGCTGAGTTGTTCCAAGGTGGAATGGGCCGCGAGGAGTCGACGTCCTCCGCCAGCACCCTGCCCAGACAATTCAGCAAGCCTGCCCTCTCCCGACCCATGGGGCGAATCGACTCCAAAATCGATTTCTGGGCATCTTCGACACTGATCATCATCCACTCCAGGCAACCGAAAACACACACATGCAATCCGCAGAGCGGCTATTATAACCGACGCCCCAAAAGGGACAAACCAAACATCGGGAGAGAACACGAAGCGCCGCCTCCTGTTTGCACACTCGCCTCGTGTCCATTAGAAGTGCCTTATGTCCAAAGAACGATATCGATACAAAAGTGAAATCCGCGTGCGCTTCGGCGAAACCGACCTCCAGGGGGTGGTGTTCAACGCCAACTACCTCCTGTATGTCGATACGGCGCAAATGGATTACCTGCGCTCCATCGGCATCTCCTACCAAAACATGCTGGAACAAGGCCACGACATCGTCATCGTCGATGCCGCGCTTCAGTTTCGCGCCCCGGCCCGCTTCGATGAAATTTTGGAGGTATACGCTCGTATCTTCGACATCGGGAACTCGAGCATCAAAATGGATTTCGAACTGTATGAAAAAGAATCCGGGCGCCTCATAGCGGAAGCACAGACGGCCTATGTCATTACGGACAAAGAGGGCGGAACCCCCGTTCGGGTGCCCGCATACATTCGCCGCGCAGCCGGGACATTCGAATCGCGGGGAGATTTCGAAGGGCTATCGACGACTCCCCCGCCCACAACACACCGGAAATAACGTTTATTGCTGTAAACCAGTCGATACGCGAAAATCATTTTGTTGTTCCTCATGTTCCTTTCATGCTAGAATCGCGGAAACGACAGCCAAAATATAAATGCCTGATGCGTGCTCTTAGAAATCTTCTCAGCATGGATGAGGCAGACGATTCATCTTTCCTCGCCCTCTTCTCCGACAGGAGATACCATACGTTTCTCAAATCACTGGGAGGAAATACGATGAAAGCGTTACTCAAGCGTTCGAGGCGTGTCGTTCCCTTCTTTCCTCTTCTTGTGAGTTTGTTCGTCGTCATTGCGTTGGGAGCCACCCAGGCTCTCGCTGCATGGAAGCCGACGCGGCCGGTTGAATTCGTCATCATGGCGGGCAAAGGAGGCGGCGCGGACAGAATTGCTCGCCTCATGCAAAAAATCGTCACCCAAAACAAATGGTCGCCCCAGCCCCTGGTGCCAATCAACAAGAAAGGCGGGTCCGGCGCCGAAGCGATGCTCTACCTTTTGTCCAAAAAAGGAAACCCGCACGTAATTCTCGTCACGCTGAACAGCTTTTTCACCACCCCGACGTTGCGGAAACTTCCTGTGAATTACACGAACCTCACGCCCATCTACCGATTGGCCATGGACACGTTCCTTCTATGGGTCAACCCGAAGTCGGGCATCAAGAACATCGATGACTTCGTGAAGGCCGTAAAAGCCAAAAACGGGAAATGGACGATGGGCGGTACGGGGAAAATGCAGGAGGACCAACTCGTCACCAACATGTTGATGCAGGCATACGGCCTGGAAGGCATGATTACCTACGTGCCGTTCCGGGGTGGCGGGACCGTGGCGAAAAACCTTGCCGGTGGCCATGTGGATTCGACCGTGAACAATCCGTCCGAAGGCTTGCCCCACTATCCCGGCAAGATGCGCCCGATTGCCGCGCTGACCCCCAAGCGCATTCCCGCTTTCAAGGACGTGCCTACGTTCGCCGAGCTGGGAAAACCCCAACTCGTCTACTACATGCAGCGGAGCATCACCGCACCCGGCGGCATCCCGCAGGATGCGCTGAGGTGGTACAGCAACTTGTTCTCCAAGCTGTGCGACTCCCAGGAGTGGAAGACCTATACGCAGAAGAAAGCCTTGAATCGCGCCTGCCTGAGCGGTGCGCCTCTGGGGAAATTCTTTGCCTCAGAGGACATGAAGCATAAGCAATTGCTCAAAGGCATGGGGCTGCTGAAGAACTGAGCGGAGAAGATTTCAGATGCAGCGGGCAGACAGGATTGTCGCTGTCGGGCTCATCCTTTTGTGCCTCGGCGTCGCTTGGAAATCTACGGAGCTGCCCATAGGCATCCTTCCCAAAGAGGGGCCGGGAGGGGGATTTTTCCCCTTCTGGCTCTCTCTGGGAACAGCCGGCACTGCCTTGCTGGTGTTGTTGGAGTCATTTTTTTCCTCGAAACGGAGCAAGCGCGATTCAGAAATTTTCGTGAGCAGAAGAGGGCTTGTCGATTTATTGCGCGTCGGTATTCCCGGAATGGTCATGATTCTCCTGGTCGTCATCATTTCCGTGTATTTCGCGGCAGCCCTTTTTCTCTTCTATTGCTTGTTCCTGGTCGGGAAACATAACTTCAAGACGAGTATCTCGGTATCCATCGGCGTTCCCGTCGTCGTGTATTATGTTTTCGAGAAGTTTTTGATCATCCCGTTGCCCAAAGGGTATGCGGAATTTCTGTTCTACTGGAATTAACCACGCAATCTTTTCATTGCCCCTGCGCGGCGAGGCATTCGCAATTGGCGGGGACAATCTGCTCCTAAAGGTCGAAAAAGTTGGAAATTCTAGGAAACCTTTTTTACGGGCTGGGTATCGCTCTTTCTCCCGAAAACCTCGTGATGGCCATTTTCGGAGTCGTCCTGGGCGTTGCCATCGGCGCGATGCCCGGCCTGGGCTCCGTGAACGGCGTCGCCATCCTGTTGCCGATCACCTTTGCCGTTCCGCCGACCAGCGCCATCATATTCCTGGCGGCCATCTACTACGGGGCAATGTATGGAGGCGCCATCAGTTCCATCACCCTCAATATACCCGGCGCATCCACCGCCGTCGCGACTACTTTCGACGGCTATCCACTGGCGAGAAAGGGGAAGGCCGCCGATGCCCTCATCACGGCTGCGGTGGCCAGTTTTCTGGGCGGAACGCTCTCCATCGTCCTCTTTACGTTTTTTGCACCGCCCCTGGCCGAGTTCGCCCTGAGGTTCGGACCACCCGAGGAGTTTGCCGTCGTGCTTTTGGCCTACGCCACCTTTGCGGGGCTGGGTGGTGAAAACCCCCTGAAAACGATTATTGCCACGATGCTGGGTCTGCTCATGTCCACCGTCGGCACTGACATCGTAAGTGGCTCGCCACGCCTGATATTCGGAGGCATCACCGGCTTCTATCACGGCATCAACTTTCTCGTGCTTGCCATAGGGATTTACGGCGTCGGGGAAATCTTCTACACCCTGGAGGAAGGGTTTCGAACGAAGGAGAGGTACCAGGCCAGATTCGGCATCAAGGAAATCCTATCGACCATCAGGAACCTCTCCGGGTATTCCGCCACCATGCTCAGGGGTTCTCTTCTGGGCTTTTTCGTCGGAATGCTGCCTGCGGCAGGCGCCACGCCCGCGAGTTTCATGAGCTACAGCATCGCAAAGAGGTTTTCGAAGAATCCGGAGGAATTCGGCAAAGGCACCATCGAGGGGGTTGCTGCACCCGAATGCGCCAACAACGCCGCGAGCACGGGTTCCATGCTTCCCATGCTGACGCTGGGCATTCCGGGCTCCCCGACCACGGCGGTGATGCTCGGCGCCTTGTTCGTATGGGGGCTCGTGCCGGGACCCCGGCTATTCGTCGAAAATGCGGAGTTCGTCTGGGGCCTTACGGGGAGTCTCTATATCGCGAACACGCTCGCAGTCATCGCCAGCATCTTTGCAGTTCCCGTGTTCATCTGGATGCTCAGGATGCCCATGACGATTCTGGCACCGATTATTCTCGTCGTCTGCACCGTAGGCGGATTCTCCCCGACACAGGACATGTTCGACGTTTATCTGATGTTCATATTCGGTGCGGTGGGCTACGTTTTCCGCAAGCTCGACTATCCCCTGGCCCCGATGGTCCTGGCTCTGGTGCTGGGTGGCCTTACGGAACGCACTTTTCGGCAGAGCATGATCATGAGTCACGGGAGCCCGTGGATTCTATTCGACTTCGCCGGGCATCCGATAGCCGCGACGTTGACCGTGCTTTCCCTCATTTTGTTCATTTTGCCGCTGGTTCCCATGCTCTTCAGGTTCAGGATTCTCCGCCAGGGTGCAGCATCCTGATTTGCCGCACTTGGGACGAGGCGGTTTTCAGGGATCCATGGCGCACCGAAAGCCGATGTTGAAATTTTTATACCAGGGCTCGAAACCCTCCCGGGCCGAACAGCGCAAACTGTCCTCGATGTAATCCCAACCGCATCCGCGGGCAACCTTCGCCGTCCAGGCGTACCCCGCCCTGCGGGGAAGCCAGCCTTCGTTGTTTCCCAGGCGAATCTTGTAGTTGTCTTCGTCGCGTTGGAGAATTTCGTAGCGCTCGCCCCGCTTCACCTCGCCGATGCTCAGCGTGCCCCCACCCGGAACGGCAAACACGGGAATCCTCGCCATCGCTACCTCGAAGGTCGGTCTTTCGAGCCCTGCGGGGTTTTTCGTCGGGCCCGTTTGGTAGTAAAACCCATCAAACCAGTCCGAGACCCACTCGAAGACGTTCCCTGCCATCTGCACACATCCGTAGGGAGAAGCACTCTCCTCGAGGTCGTCTACGTTCACGGGGCGCTGGATGTCGATTCCCGCGTAAACCGCGCGTTCATACGAGGGCTCCTCCTCGCCCCATGGATACTTGCGGCCATCCGTTCCCCGGGCCGCTTTCTCCCACTCAGCTTCGGTCGGCAGACGCTTGCCTACCCAGCGTGCGTAAGCGTCGGCTTCCTCCCAGCTGATGCTGACGATAGGCTGGTGCGGCCCCACAAAATCGTCTCTCGAAAAT
Organism: bacterium; assembly: GCA_965221655.1. Classification (GTDB taxonomy): domain Bacteria; phylum UBA8248; class UBA8248; order UBA8248; family UBA8248; genus Bin107. The sequence goes on from OZ244906.1 coordinate 817,687, forward strand.
GAGGGAGGCGGTGGAAATGCGTCGGTTTCCTCCAGAAAGGCGCGATACTGGGCGTTGGTTACGCAGTATTTGTCTATCCAGAAAGCGTCGAGAGCAACCTCGCGCTGCGGACGCTCGTCTGCGTTTCCGGTATCCGAACCCATACGAAAAGACCCCTCGGAGACGTACACCATCGAGGCAGCGTCTTTTCCTCTTTTCATTTCCTTTGCTTCGTTCATCTTCATCCCTGGCGGTTGGCTTCGAAGGGTGCGCAAAAAAGGCGGGGCCGCATGGGCCCCGCCATAAAACCTGCCGGCAAACGACTACTTCTTGCTCGGGTCATTCACCTTGAAGGGAATCACGCCGGGCACCATCCAGTCGTCCCACATCTTGTCGACTTCCTCCTGGAAGTATGCGTAGTCTTCTTCCTCGAAATGGTGGAAGCGACCCTGCGTCTCAAGGTATTCGCGCACCGGCTTGCGGGAGCGCTTGCCGTATACCTGGCGCGCGGAAATGCCCGTGTAGGTGAGGGCTCCGTCCGTCATTTCCCAGAGGGGGAACAGGCCCGTTTCCACGGCCAGTTCGCCGAGTTTGTGGGAATAAAACGGGTCGTAATCCCAACCCTTCGGGCACGGATCCAGGGTGTGCACGAACGCAGGCCCCTTGACGGCCAAAGCCTTGCGCACCTTGTCGATCAGGTCCGCCGGATAGGAAGCGTCCGCAGTCGCCACATAGTTGCACCGCGTATGCCCGACGGCATACATGGCGGCGATGTTCTTCTTCCAGCAATCATGCATGATGCGGAACTTCTTGCCCGGAGGCGTGAACGTCGTGTTCGCGCCCCACGGGGAGGCACCCGAGATCTGGATGTCCGTGTTCGCGTACGACTCGTTGTCGTAGCAGATGATCGCCAGATTGTACTTCGCGTGCATCAACGCCGCGGATATGGACGAAACGCCCATGTCGATGCCTCCGCCGTCTCCGCAGAAGGCGATGACGTTGATGGGTTCTTCCTTCATCTTGCCCTTGCGCATCAACGCGCGAAGAGCCGCCGCCGTTCCCGTCGCAGCCGAACCGGAGGAACCCAACTGGGTGTGCATCCACGGCACCACCCAGGGAGTGCTGTAATACGTGGTATTCGCCACGTACATGCACCCGGTGCTGCCCAGGATGATGGAGCGAGGGCCCGCCGCCTTGGCCATGAGGCGCATGATGAGAGCACTCTCACACCCCTGGCACGTTCGGTGTCCGCTCGTGAAATACTCTTCCACGGCCTTCTGGGGAATTGCGTTTACCTTCCCCATCAAGGGAAGGTCTTGCGTTCCAATGTTGTATTCAGAGGTTTCCGCCATGATTAGCCCCTCACTCCGACCCAGTCGACCTCGTTGTCGGCCTTGCCGGTCTGGACGATGGAAAAAACGCTGTCGGCCATTTGTTTTACGTCTTGGAGCAACACCTCACGACCGCCGAGGCCGCAAACGAACCCTTTCATGTGCGGCATCTTGTCCGCCCCGTACATGGCGGCCTTGACCTCGTTGAACACGATACCACCGTGATAGGGTGAACCAAAGGAATAGTCGCGGTCAATCACGCCCACCGCCTTGAAGCGGGAAAGCGAAGCGCGTACTTCCTCGGTCGGGAACGGGCGGAACCATTTCAGACGCACCAGGCCGATCTTCTTGCCTTCCTTGCGCATTTCGCGAATGGCGACTTTCACCGGCAGGCTCAGCGTGCCCATGCCGCAAAGCACGACGTCCGCGTCCTCGGTCATGTATTCGTCAAGGAAAGGATCGGTGTCCGCCCCGAAGATTTTCTTGAAATCCTCGTGGACTTCCTTAAGGACGGTGTAGGCGTTTTTGGCCGCCTCGCTGCTTTGCCGCCGTACCTCCATGAGCCAGTCTTCGTTCGCCTGCGGCGCGATGGTGATGGGGTTGTCGGGGTGAAGCAGCAAATCACCCCTGTCGTAGGGAGGAAGAAACGCGTTCACTTCTTCCTGCCCGGGCAGGCGCACCGTCGCCTGGCTGTGCGTCAGGAAGGCTCCGTCCATCGCTATGGCGCACGGCAGATAGACCCTCGGGTCCTCAGCGACGCGATAGGACATCAACCCGAGCTCGACGACTTCTTCCGCCGTGTCCGGGAAGTTGATCATCCACCCCAGGTCGCGTACGAGCATTGCGTCGTTGTGCTCGGTGCCGAACGCGCCGGGGTCGTCGAGTGCCCGACAGCCAACCAGGGCTACCATGGGCAGGCGCAAGCCGGCCGTGACGGCGAGCGGTTCCATCGCGTACAGCCACCCCACGCCACTCGAACCCGTGAACACCCGCGCTCCACAAGCCGAGGCGTGCTTCACGATCTCGAACTGACCGTGCTCGCTTTCCGCCGGAATGTAGTCGGCGTCGAAATCGCCTTCCGCGATGAACTTCGAAACGTATTGCATCACGGTATCGTACGGCCTGATCGGATAAGCCGTGATGACGTCCACGTCGGCGAGGCGGCAGACGTGCGCCATCACCTCGCTCCCGGTGAGGAGGTGTACTCCCGCACCTTGTTGCTGTTCGGTTGTCGTCGTCATCCGTCGACTCCTCCTAAAGGTCTTTGAGGGGCTTGATTTTCGCGGTTTCGGAGTTGTGGCCCTCCGCGATGCCCAATCCCGAGAACGCTTCGGCGAGACCCGTAATCGGGTGTCTTCCATCTATCTTGCCCGTGGTGATCTTCTCTTCCATGTACGTCGTGTAGTCGTTTTTGCTCTCCTGCCACATCTGGTACTGACTTTCGCGCTCGTCGAAAACGACCTCGTTCACCATCGTGATGCAGTCCTTGACGGGACAAATCGCCTCGCACACACCACAGCCGCAGCAGGCTTCCATGTTGGCGTCGAAAAAGCCGTCCGGAGTGACGTCGAAGCAGGTATCCGGGCACGCAACCCAGCACAAGGTGCACTTCGTGCATTTATCGAAGTCCAGCACGGGGCGCATGGTGCGGGTCGACCATTTTTTGAAATAGGGGTTGCGCCCGGGCTCGTAGCCGCCCTCGCCGCCGCGGAAGCCTTCGTGACCGCCCACGCCGTCGATCACGACGCCCTGACGCATTTCGTGCCACTTCAACAATTCGAACGTGAAGGGAACCTCGTCGTTCCCCTCGCCCGGTTCCACCTCGACGGGGCGCAGGTCTTCGTAAACCTCACGAGCAGCCTCGACGTGCGTCTCCGAGCCGATGTTCTCCCGGATGGCCGATTCCAGCGATGCCATCGAGCAGATACCCGGCTCTGCTTTGAGAGCCGCCCCCAGGCAGCGCGCGTCGGTTCCGTCGTCCTTGTAGACCCACAGGCCGGCGAAACTCGCTTCGCCGTTGATGATCGCGAGCTTGTAGGGTGTGTCACGGCGATGGATGTGCTTGACCAGCTCGTCTTCGTTCTGGGTCGAGGTGACGATCAGCGTGCCACCGGGCTTGGTGACGGCGTTGATCGGCTGCAGCCCGTACCACGCCCACGACTCCACGCCCTTACAGAGCGTGTCGTCCACGCAAATGGAAATGTCGACCTGCTTCGGCTCGTACTGGGCAGCCACAGTCTCGAGTTCTTCTTCGTTGTCCGCGATGTAGCCGAACTGTTTCGCCGGAATGCCGTTGCGCTCCGGCGAGTCGCTGTAGCGGCCGAACGAGATGCCGGGCTTGCCCTCTTTCACGGCCGCAAGAATCAGGGACCGTGAAATGTTGACGGCGAGTTTCTTCTGAAAAATACCCCTGTAAATGACTTCAAACGATATCACGCCCACATTCGATACCCCCCACTTTGGAGTTGGTGAAACAGAGACCACCTCCGTGAATGAAAAGACCTACGAAGATCGGCTCGCGCCGACCTCATGTTCATGCATGCATACCGTCCATCGTCGCGAGACGAGAGGCGACCTCGCTTTCCTCGATGCCTTCAATCTCGACGATGTGCCCTATCATACCGCTGATGGCGCCGTTTCTGTCCCTGGCGTGGACGGCCTCGAGAATCTGGCGATGCGCCTCCCACGAACGGATGCGCACGGCCTTGTCGCGGAACGAACGCTCACGCATTTCGCTCAGCGAATTGAGCAGGCTATTGAGCAGATGGTGCAGAAACTTGTTGCGCGCGGCCTCGGCCAGCCCCAGGTGGAACATGGTGTCCTCTTCCAGGCCGAGCCCTCCGCCCTCTATCTCCTCGCGCTGGCGGCGCAAAATGTCTTGGAGTTGCACCACCTCCTCGTCGGTCGCGCGCTCGGAGGCCAGGGCGACGATTTGGGGTTCGAGCACCATGCGCGCCTCAAAGAGGTCGTGGATGCCGTTCTCGACGTCCGAGGAGATTTTATCGGATATCATCGGCACGACGGAGGCGGGGTGCGCCGTCACGAACGTACCCTCTCCCTGGCGCGTTTCCACCAGTTTGGCGGATTCGAGCGAGCGCGTGGCCTCTCGCACCGAGTTGCGCCCGACGCCAAACTGCTCACAAAGAGCACGCTCGGACGGCAGCTTCTCGCCGGGTTTGAGCTCGCCCTCCAGTATCAGGGCGGTAAGCTGGGCTACGATGGCCTCGTACACGCGGGTCTTGCGCACTGTTTGCAGCCTGTCGCCGATGTCCATCGACATTACTCCGAACGCCATGCGGGCAAGACACTTATGCCATTCATCCGCTCATGGGATTATCCTACCAGTTATTGTATTCGCGTTTTTACAGGGAGTCAACACCCCGAATACGAAAAATTCCGTTCGGGCGAGGCGCAGAAAACCCGCGGTACTGAGGACGATGGCATGGCGCGCAGAAGCGAGCGAGTCCCCTCGCCTGCGGCGCGGGCCGCCCTGCAACGCCTGCTTCACCGCCTTACGCCTGCACCTTATCGAGTATGCCCGTCGCCTCGAGGTCGCGCCGAAACGCATCCTTTTCCCTTTGGGTGAGCGGCACGATGGGCGGGCGCGGATCGCCTGCGGGCAGCCCGAGCAGGCGCGTCCACTCCTTGAGGTACGCCGTCGTGCGTCCGTTCGGCCCCGTGGTGAAATATTTCTTCCGCACCTGCCGGAGCGGTTCGAGCGTGTAGTTGATGCGCCAGGCTTCTTCCATGTCGCCCGCCATCGCCGCCTGGTAGTAGTCGCGAATCGGGGTATAGCCCGGCACCTGATAGAGAAACGGCGTGGGAGAGGACATGTGCACCTGCATCCCCAGATGCGCCAGACTCACAAGAAAGCGCTCCTCGTCCGGGTCGCACACCACGATTTCCTCACCCACCCGGCGGCGCACCTCGCTCTGGTGGGCGAGGCTGGGCACGGCGTTCTTGATGCAGCAAATATTTTCCAGCGTACACAGCCGTTCGATGAGCGCGGGGCTGAGCGTCGTCCCCGACTTGGGTTGGTTGAAGAGCGAGAGCCCGATGTCTACCTGATCGCATATCGTCTGGAAGTAGAGGAAAATCTCGTCGTCGTCGTGGGCTCCGTAGACGGGGTTGATCATGATGGCGTAGTCCGCCCCCACTTCTTCCGCGTGTTTGGTGAGCTCCACCGCTTCGGTGATGTTGATGTGCGGGGTGTGGGGTATCGTTTGCGCGCGTCCCCTGCTCTCTTCGCAAACGATGTGCTGCACCCGCTTGCGCTCCTCGGGAGAGAGCGACCAGAATTCGCCCATCAGCCCGTTGCAGAAAAAGCCGTCGATACCGAGATCGTCGATGCAGGTGCGCACGAGGGTGCGCAGTCCCTCCTCATCCAGTTCTCCCTGTGGAGTGAAAGGCGTCGTCAAAGCGGCCCAGATGCCCCTCATGTGTTCCCTGCAATAGGCTTTCGCTTCGGATTTGCCGTATTCCATGACCTCTCCTCCCTCGCTAGAGAACGAGCCCCCGGGTGTGGCGGGAGTTGCTCCTCCTCACCGCACGATATCATGCCCTCAGTTTCTGAACGCGGGCCGCAGCCGCGCGATTCCTCTCCCGTAGACGAAACCCATGATCCCCTTCGGGGCATAGAGGATAATCAACACAATCAGCCCCCCCGAGACCAGTTTGTGGAAATGGGGAAAATGGGCCCAAGTAAACTCGGTGATGAGATACAGCGTCGTCGCCCCTATCACCGGTCCCCAAGCCGTTCCGCGCCCCCCCAAGATGCACATCAACACCATCTGGACGCTGAACAGGATGTTGAACACTGTCTCGGGGTCGATGTAGGTGATGTAGCGGGCGTAGATGCCCCCCACCACGCCCGGGAAGAACGCGCTCAGGACAAAGGCGAACAGTTTGTAGAGGGTGGTGTTCGTCCCCAGTGTGTCGGCCGCCGTTTCGTCCTCTCGAATCGAGATCAGGCGCAAGCCGAAGCGGCTCGATTCCAGCCACAGCATCACGAGAAGAACCGAGAGTGCGACGCCTCCCATAGCGTAGTAGAGGGGCACGATTTGGCGCAGAATCGGCAGGGAAAGCCCCTCCGCTCCGCCCGTTACGTTGTCGTAGACCGAAGCGACGATGGCCATCAGCTCGTTGAGCCCCAGCATGAAAATGGCGAAGAACGGTCCCCTGAGCCGCAGGCACAACAATCCCGTGGGTACGGCCAAGGCGGAGGTTCCCACACCCGCGAGGAGGGCGGCCGGCAGCCAGTGCGTTTCCCAGTTCGTTATCTGTAAGGCCGCCAGGTAGGCACCCACTCCGAAGAACACCGCGTGGCCGAGCGACACGTAGCCCGTAAAGCCCGAGATGATGTTCCAACTGCTCGCCAGGGCGACGTACATGAAGATCAGAAGTGCCATCGAGATGAAATAGGGACCCGCGAACCAGGGGTAGAGGAAAAGGACGAGCAGTCCCGCTGCACCCACCGCACATTTCCCCACCTTCAGACGTCCCGGTGTCCCATGAGCCCAGTGGGGCGCAGCAACAACACGAGCAACAGGATGGCGAAGGAAATCGCTCCCCCGCCCTCGCCGCTGAGGTAGAGGCTGCCCACGCCCTCGGCAAGACCCAGGAGCATCCCGCCGGCCATCGCGCCCACCACGTGACCCATCCCGCCCAGGACGATGACGGTGAACGAACGCATCAGAAACGAATCGCCCATCTCGGGATAGATGGCGAACATGATGCTCGCCAGTACGCCCGCGGCTCCGCCCATCGCGCTCGCCAGCCCGAACGTCACGAGATAGACGCGCTTGACGTAGATGCCGCAGATGGCCGCGAGGTCGTGCCCGTCGGCCGTAGCGCGGATGGCCTTGCCCATGCGGGAGAACTTGAGAAAGAAGTAGACGAGCGCGCTCAGGCAAAGTGCGAAGGCCGCCCCCACCACGCGCGGTTTGGGAAACACCAGAGAACCGTAGAGCCACGAACCCGACAGATAGGGTATGGCCTTGAAGTCGGTGGTCCACAACCATATCGCGATGTTTATGATACAGATGGAGACGCCGAAGGTAACCAGCAGGGAATTTGTTTCGATGTCCTCGACGACCTTCTCGACGATGCCCTTCTCCAGCAGTGCTCCGACGCAGAACATGATCGGTGCGGCGAAGAGGATGGACACGAGCGGGCTCAAGCCCAGGAGATGAAACAACCAGAAGCTCACGTAGGCACCCAGCATGAGCATCTCGCCGTGAGAGACATTGATGACGTGCATCACGCCGAAGACCATCGTGAGCCCCAGAGCCAGCAGGGCGTAGACCGCCCCCATCAGGATGCCGCTTATGACGGCTTGGGAGAGCATCAAGGGCATCGCTTCCAAACTCACGGCGTGCTTCTCCCCGTGTGTGTGTTCAGGGGCATGCGACCCCGCCCGGCTTATGCCGGGCGGGATACCTTTTCCGGCGTCGTTTCTCTATGCCTCGGGCAAAGTGCCCTAGTTGCGGTCTTTCCACTTCGGCGTCGGGTAGACGAACTTGCCCGTGGCGACACTCTTTGGCCAGACGACGACCTTCTTCCCGTTTTGCCACTGGAATGCCGCCCACTCGTGGCCGATTTGCATTCCCGTCCCGGGGTCCACGCGGAACTGTCCCGGCATCACGCTGTTGAAGCGCATCGTGGCGAGGGCATCGCGTATCTTCTTCCTGTCAAACGAACCGACCTTGTTCACCGCCTTCTCCATCGCCTGACCGACGATGTAGCCGTAGGCGACGTGGGCGTCGATGAAGCGCTCGTCCTTGTACTGCGCAAAATACTTCTTCACGAATTCCTTGTTGCCCGGCGTGTTCATGAAGGGCTCCCAACCCGTGTAGCCGCTCACGAAGTTCGAATCCTGGCCCATACCCTTTTTCGAGCCGTATTCGTCGTAGGAGGCGCCCAGCATGACGTTGAGGTGACGCGGGTTCACGTCGAGTTCCTTGGCCTGTTTGGAGATCGCCAGCCCGTCGGGATAGTAGCCGAACAGGCAGAGCACGTCGGGGTCGAGGCCTTTTGCCTTGAGCAGCAGGGAGGTGAAGTCGGTCGTCTTTGGAGGATATTTGTCCACAGAGAGCACCTTGAAGCCGAGTTTCTCGCTCAGTTTGCGTACCCCGCCCGCCAGCGAGGAGGGGTAGATGCTCGCCGAGTGGATGATGGCGATGGTGCTGGCGCCCCTCTCCTTCAGGAGCGAGAGGTTGCCGAGCAGGGCGTCGTTGTTCACCCGCATGACCTGGAAGAGGTATTTGTAGCCTCGCGAGAAAGGTTTGGAACTGCTCGAGCCGCCCGCGATCATCGGATAGCCGTACTTTTCCGTCACCGTGCTCGTCGCATAGGTAACCGGGCTGCTGAAGGGGCCGAAAATCATGTCCACCTTGTCGCGGTTGATGAGACGCTCGACGAGCTTCGCCCCGGTAGTGGGGTTGCTCTCGTCGTCGTAGACTTTGAAAGTAACGGGGCGCCCCAAGAGACCTCCCTTCGCGTTCACTTCCTTTTGCCACATCTCGTAGCCCCGCAGGGTGAGTTTGCCCGACTTCGACACCTTGCCCGTCAGGGCGATGGCCACCCCGATGACGAGGGGCTTCTGCGCCGCTTCGGCGGGAGTCGGGGAGAAGGCAACCCCCAGAGCAAACGCCAGCCCCACGGCAATGCAAAGCACTCGTTTTATGCGCACGCTCATTCTCTTCCCTCCCTGTGGCGGGTCCGCGCACCGGCGGCCCTATAGAGAACAGACAAGGTTTCCTCGCCGGAAACCAGTATATGCCCTCGTACGCATTTCTTTCGCACAACGGCTACGGGCGAAGCACGGAGGTCTCGTCCGCGGCGCAGGCGCATCGTCTCGTGCGGGAGATTTACAGGTTCCGGAAAACTGGTCGTGCGAGAGAAATCCATTAGCGAACCCCCATGGCATGGGGTCATATTGGTGCCCGGCTCTCTCATGTAGAAATGCTCGTTCACAGTCTCTCCGCCGGGGTGCCGCCTGTCAAGTGCACTGCCCCACCAAAACCGTGCGCCGGGAACACGCCTGCCCCGCCCGACTGCGCACCCATGCCCGCCACGGAGCAGAGGAGACGGCCTTGCGCGGGCGCATCCAACTTTGCGCGTGTTCTCGCAGGTGTTAGGATGGAGGCGTCACTCATCTCCACCTCCACAACGCAGGGAAGAGGCGAGACCTTGAAGAACTGGCGACTGCTCACCCTGCTCACGACAGGCCACGCTTTTGAGCACTGGTACCAGGGCGTTCTGGGGCCCGTCATCCCCTACATGACACAAGACCTGGGGCTTACGCTGACCCAGGTCGGCCTCCTCTTCACGGGCAGGGCCGTGATGAGCGCCTTCAGCAGCGTGGGCACGGGCGTCCTCATCGACACCTACGGCGGCGGAAAGTGGATGCTCGTCGGGTGCATGGCCTTCGCCGCGCTGTTCTACGGAGGAGCAGGGTTTTCCACCAGTTTCCTCACCCTCGCTCCGCTTATCTGGCTGAGTGGCCTCGCGACGCATACCTGGCATCCACCCGCCATGGGCTTGTTGGGAATGCGTTTTGCCAGCCGTAAGGGTTTTGCGCTGGGCGTGCACGGAACGGGTGCGAACCTGGGGCAGACGCTTGCTCCCATCATCGCCGGTTTCCTGCTGCTCGTCATGAGTTGGCGCGGGGTGTTGCTGGTCAACACCCTGCCCCTGCTGACGACGGCCCTGCTCCTGTGCGTCTGTCTCGAACCTTTCCGGCTGAGCGCCAAGCCCGGGGCCGGCGCCTCCGCCGCGCCGGGGGGATTCATGAACGCGCTCATCAAGAACCCGGGAATCATGGGCGCGTGCGTGTTTTCGGGCGTGCGCACCCTGGCCCACAACGTGATCGCTGTGTTTCTCCCCATTCTCCTGGTGCGCAAATACGGCGTAGGGCCAGGAGTGCTGGGCGTCGCGCTGGGGATATATTCCGCGGCGTCTATTTTCCCTGAGACGCTCGTGGGTTACCTCTCGGACAAGATGTCGAGAAAACTGATTCTCCTGCTCGGAATCGCCATGGGCGGAGCCGCCCTCTGGGCGATCCCCCACGCGGGGACGGGCGCGCTCCTCTACGTCTGCATCGCGGGAGTGGGCGCCTTTTTGATTTCGATGCGTTCGGCCATTTTCGCCTATGGCTTTGAGGTCAGTCCGCCCGAACTCGCGGGCAGCGTGGTGGGCGTCATCTTCACCGCGAATCAGATGTTCGTCGGCGCGGGATTGTTCCTGCTCGGCATACTGGCCGACGCACGCGGGCTGGAGGTCGTCTTCGGCATCATGGGGCTGGCGTGTTTGGCAAGCCTCGTCGCCTTCATCTGGCTGCCCGCCACGGAGACGAAGGCGGAGATGGGCCGCGCGGTGGCCGACCCGGCCGACCCGGCGCATTAGTTACAGGAGGCGCAACGTGACAACAAGCATTCTCGACCATCCCGGCTTTTCACATATAGAGAGGCTGCTCGCGGGCGGCGCGCCGACTCCCGCTGCGCGGGGGCTGCTGGGCGACATCGGCGTCAGCGACGCGGTGGGCATTCTGCGCACCCTGCAATCCCTCGCCTTGCACCCCGCCTTCCCGCGCGAGAACGCGGAGTTTCTGGCGCAGCTCCTCACCTCGCTGCGGGACACCTTCGACCCCGAGCGGGCGCTGAGCAACTTTGAGCGCATACTCGCCGACCGCGACGATGCAAACACCCTGCTCAAGGCCCTCAACCGATCGGACGAGCGGCGCGCCGAGTTCTTCGCCCTCGCGGGAGGGAGCCAGTTCCTCATCGAGACGATTCGCAGGCATCCGCGCTTTTTGGACTGGCTTCTGCACCCCAAAGCCCTGAGCGCGACGCGCACGAAGGAGAAGATGCAGGCGGAGCTGTGGCGCTGGGTGCGCGAGAGCCGCGACACCCCCAACGGACCCGAGAACGCCATGCGCCGCTTCCGCCAGCGCGAGTACCTGAAAATCGCCGTCCTCGACCTCATGCGGCGAGCGTCGTTGCAGGAGACGACGGCCGACCTTTCCCGCCTTGCGGACGTTTGCCTCGAAGTGGCGGTGCGCGTCGCGCGGCAAGAACTCGAGGAGAGATACGGAAAACCCCGCTATCAGGACGCGAACGGGCGGTGGCGCAACACGGAGTTCAGCGTCATCGGCCTGGGCAAGCTCGGGGGACTCGAGCTCAACTTCAGCTCGGACATCGACGTGCTCTTCGTCTACACCTCCGACGAGGGGCGCACCACCGGCGTCGTCGATGCACTGCGGGGGCACGTGAAGCGCGAAATTACCAACCACGAGTTTTTCGCCCACCTCGCGCGGCGCGTCATATCCCTCATGGCGAAGAACACCGAAGAAGGCCACGTCTTCCGCATCGACACGCGCCTGCGCCCCGAGGGCGCACAAGGAGCGCTCGCCTATTCGCTCCGAAGCTGCGAGGTCTACTACGAATCCTGGGGCGAGACGTGGGAGCGGCAAGCCTTCATCAAGGCGCGCCACTGCGCGGGGTCCGCGGCCCTGAGCGAGACCTTTATGGAGATGATCCGCCCTTTCGTCTACCGGCGCACCATGGACCTCAGCGTCATCGCGGAGATCGGCAGGATCAAAGAGCGCATCAACCGACAGCTCAAGGGCGCGGACGCGGCGACGCGCAACGTGAAGCTCGGCGAGGGCGGCATCCGCGAGATCGAGTTCATCGCCCAAGGGCTCCAGCTCATCTACGGCGGACGCGAGACCCTGCTCCAAAACCCGAGCACGCTCGAGGCGCTCTCCATCATCAAAGCACTCGGTCTTCTGCCCGCCGAGGAGTGCGAGCAGCTCGCCCATGCCTACGTGTTCTTGCGAGACGCCGAGCACCGCGTACAGGTGACCCACGGGCTGCAAACCCACGAAATTCCCAACGACGAGAAGAGCCTCGCCGTCCTGGCGCGCAAGATGGACTGTGCGACGACCGCGGAATTTCAGGCACGGCTCGCCCACCACCAGGGCAACGTATCGCATATCTTTGAAAATATGTTCCGGGGCGAAGAACCCGACGAGCAGGCCCCGGCACACACCCTGGGTGACTCGCTCGCCGCCGATGATTTGACCCCTTACAATTTCCGGGACCCCGAGAACGTGAGCGTCCACCTGCGCCTTCTGCGCAACGGGGCGGCCCTTGAGCACGTAAGCGCCAAGGCCAAGCGTATTTTCGACGAGCTTCTCCCCCGCATACTCGACCAGACCCTCGACCTCCCCGAGCCCGACCGGGCCATCACGCACCTCAACCAGTTCGTGGAAAAGGGGGGCGGGCGCGAATCCATCCTCGGGTTCTTGGCCGAGCAGCAAGAATCGCTCGACATCCTCCTCAAGTTGTTCGCCTCGAGCGACTACCTCTCCCAGATCCTTGTCGAACAACCCGGCCTGCTCGAGACCCTCTTTCAGACCGAAACCATCTCCCGGCCCCGCTCCGAGGAGACGCTCACGGAAGGAATGGAGAAGATCGTCGGCTCGCAGGTGTCTTCCGAGGAGAAATTCAACCGCTTAAACCATCTCAAGCGCAGCGAAGAGCTCGCAATAGGCGTGCGAAGCATCATTGGCGCGGCGGACATTCTCGAAACCCTCGCCGACCTCTCCACCCTTGCGCGCACGACGCTCGGGAGCGGCTACGAGATAGTCCGCGCGGACTTGCGCGCGCTCTACGGCGACCCGATAGAGTCTGAGACGGGCGAGGAGGCGGGCTTCGCCGTTATCGGGCTGGGCAAGCTCGGGAGCGCGGAGATGAACTACGGCTCGGATTTGGACGTCGTGTTCGTCTACAGCGGCCCCGGCAACACAAGCGGGCAAGTCGACGGCAAACCCTCGCGCTACAAGTCCGTCTCGAACCATGAGTTCTTCATCAAGCTGGCCACCCGCCTGCGCGACGGCCTCTCTGCGGCGAGCGGGCGCGAGCGCACGTACGAGATGGATTTGCGCCTGCGTCCCGAAGGGGCGAAAGGTGCACTGGTAGTGCCGATCGACGTCTTCGGAGATTACTTCAAGGAACGCGCGGAAATATGGGAAAGACAAGCCCTTACACGTTCAAGCTACACTACGGGTTCAGAAGCCTTCGGTGCGCGCTTCATGCGGCTCGTCGAAGAATTCGTCTACGAGAAAGCCCCGCCCGAGGACCTCGCCGGACAGGTGCAGCACATGCGCAGGCGCATCGAAACGGAGCTCTCTCGCCACGACGAGCGCATCATGGACATCAAGCTCGGCCCCGGAGGCATCATCGACATCGAGTTCCTGACACAGTATCTCCTGATTGGCAACGGAGGCGAACGCCCAGAAATTCGGGTTCCGAACACCTACCGCGCCCTGCAGGCCCTGAACGAAGCAGGCATATTGAGCGATGCGGACAAAGACGCCCTGCTCGACGCCTATCGGTTCCTGCGCCTTCTCGAAAACCGCCTGCGCATCGGCAATTCGCAGTCCATCAATATATTCGTGCGCACACAGGACGCAATGGAAATGTTGGCGCGGCGCATGCACTTGGTGGATGATATGGAGGGAAGCGCCAACGCCAAGCTACTGGCCATGTACGAGGCGAAAACGCGCCGCGTGCGGGAGATATACGAGAAAATCGTGGACGAAAAATCCTAGCCACCCTGCGGCGCGTTCCAGCGGCAAGACGGAGGAGTTTCGTTGTTCATCAACCCCGAGCGTTTTCGACGCTCCATGGAGGAGATGGCCGCCGTCGGAGCGACGGCGGGAGGAGGCGTGAACCGCCTCGCCCTCTCCGCCGAAGACAAGCAAGCGCGGGACCTCCTCGCCCGCTGGGTCCGCGAGGAAGGTCTCGATTTACGGATTGACGAGATGGGTAACATGTTCGCCAGACGCCCGGGCCGCGAAGACGCCGCCCACCCCGTCATGGCTGGCAGCCACCTCGACAGCGTGCCCTACGGCGGGCGTTTCGACGGTTCGCTCGGCGTGCTGGCGGCCCTGGAAGCCGTCCGCGTATTGAACGAGGCAGGCACAGCCACCAGACGACCGGTGGAACTCGTCAACTGGACGAACGAAGAGGGTCCCCGCTTCCCTCCTTCCATGATGGGGAGCGGCGTTTTTGCAGACGCGATATCGCGTGATGCGGCCTACGAAACGCGCGACGCGGACGGGGCGCGTTTCGCGGAAGAGCTCGAGCGCATCGGTTACCGAGGAGACCTGCCCTGCACTCCCCGGCCGATTGCGGCGTATCTGGAACTTCACATCGAGCAAGGCCCCGCTCTGGTGGACGAGGGAACGCAGGTGGGGGTGGTGGAAGGAATTTTCGGCCTCACCTGGCTGCGCGTGACGATGAGGGGCGAGCGCGACCACGCGGGACCCACCCCCATGCACGTGCGTCGCGACGCCCTGGTCGGGGCCGCACGAACGATTGCGGCCATCCGGGAGATACCCGCTGAAATTCACCCTGATTTCGTGGCGACGGTGGGCGAAGTCTCCGTGTCGCCCAACGCGATCAACGTCATACCCGGGCAGGTTTCGTTTTCCGTCGATTTTCGTCACAGCGCACCCGAAAGCCTCGCGCGCGCGCGCGCACTCGTGGTCGAGGCTGCGACGCGCGAGGCGGAGAGAGAAAACCTGGACCTCTCCTTTGAAGAAGTGGGTTCATCGACCCCCATGGCGTTCGACGAGGGGGTGTTGCGCATCATCGAAGCCTTGTGCGACGAAGGGAACTACGCCCACAGGCGCATGTGGAGCGCGGCCGGCCACGATGCGCGCTACGCGGCGGAACTCGGCCCCACGGCCATGATTTTCGTGCCCTGTGTCGCCGGGAAGAGCCACTCCGAAGAAGAGGACATGGACTGGGAAGACGCCTACAGGGGCTGCGACGTGCTGGCGCGCACACTGGCCAAGCTGGCCGATTCCTGAACCTGTAATTTTCACGCACGATGAACCAGAGGGGAACGCGATGCCCAGGGTAGAATGGAGAAACGGCGCGCGCTGCGCCGTGTGTCTGACTTTCGACGTGGACGGCGAAACTGTCTGGATGGCGCGCGACCCCTCCCTCGGCCACAGGCCCATCCACAAGTCGATGGGCGCCTACGGTCCCAAGGTGGGTGTGCCCCGCATCCTCGGGCTGCTCGAGAAATACGATCTGCCCGCCGCTTTCTACGTGCCCAGTTGGACGGTGGAGAAATGGCCGCACATGACCGAGGCCATCGTTGGCGCGGGGCACGAAATCGGCCATCACGGTCACATACATGAAAAACCCTACCAGATGGCCGACGTGGAACGCGAAGAAGAGTTGCTCGTGCGCGCCCTCGAGATATTGAAGCGCCGCACCGGACAGGAAATCCGCGGTTCGCGCACGCCCTCCGCCGACCCGAGCGTCCACACCATGGGACTGCTCAAAAAACACGGGCTTCTCTACCACTCGAACATGATGGACGACGACTGGCCCTACTACCACGATTGCGGGCTGGTGGAGCTGCCGACCAAGTGGAGTCTGGACGACTTCATCTTCTTCGCCCACAGCACCAATCCGCCCTTCGGCCACGGCATCGCCGATCCGGAGTCGGTCTATTCGATTTGGGTGGAAGAGTTTGAAGGCACATACGACGAAGGCGGATACGTAAACTTCATGTGCCATCCCCAGATAATCGGCCAACACTACCGGATGCGCATGCTGGAGCGACTCGTCCAGCATATTTTGGAAAAAGGCGACGTGTGGATAGCCGCTCCCGGTGAAGTGGCCGCGTGCTGGGCGGCGCAGAACGAGGCGCCCCAAAACGCGGGAACTTGAGGCGTCCGCGGGCGGACAACCCTACGCTATCGGGCAGAGCCAACCCAGCACCCCACCGTAGACGGCATGGGCGAGAACGGCCGTCTGCCAGGCTCTCGGGTGCATCTTGCGGCTGAAAAAGCCGTGTCCGGTCACGAAGGGGTTGAAGACGCACTGCGAGAAGACGAGGAGCACGCCGCCCCACAGGACTCCCCGCCAGATGTGCGGCCCCGGAACGTGCGCGGCGAAGGCGGTGGCGTAGAGCAGACCGAAGATGATGCCGTTCAGATGCACGGCAATGAGTCCCAGCGCATAAGGCGCCTTTCCGCCAAAGGATTCCCCGAAGAGCAGCATGGCCAGACCCTTGCCGAAGTCGAGCCGCACCAGCCCCACCCTGTCGCCCAACAGGGCAACCACAAGGTGGGCATAGGTGGCCAGAAATGAGGCCGCACAGGCGACGAGAAACTCCCCTGACTCCACGAAATCCCCTCCCCTTTCTCCCCAAGACTCTCCCGGGGCGGCTAGCCGGTGTACTCGAGTATGTGCATCCCCGCCCCGTTGCGGTCGATGAGATAGAGCAGTCCGTTTTCGTCCATTCCGATGTCGTTTGACTGGACGTAGTCTTTCCCGAAGTCGAGTGCCGGTATGTAGTGCCCCACCTCTTCGGGCCGGAAAGGGTCGGAGAGGTCGACGGCCCGAAGCCCCGCGTTGAAGTACGTGAGGAAGATGAGGTCTTTCCAGGGTCCCTCGCTCGGCGTGTATTCGAGAATGTTGTGCGCACCGAACCGACCGCCCCGGTTCATGTTCTCCTTTCTGTCAGGAATGTAGGTGGAAATGGGAATCGGGTTCGTTTCCTCGCGGATGTCCACCACCCACATGAACTGGCTGTTCTCGTAGTTTTGCTGTGAGCGCGCCTCGTCCGTCACCACGAGGTAGGGTCTGTCACCCAGAGGCCAAACGGTGTGGGTCGAGCCGACGAAGGGCGGCGCCCAGCACAAGTGCCCCACGAACTTGATGTCGCGCAGATCCGTGCAGTCGAAAATTCCCAGACCTCCCCCCCAGAAACCCGCAAACATGCGGTTGCCGCGAATGGTGGCGGGGCCGTGACACGTCCAGGCTCGCTCGAAGTTCTCGGGCTCCTCGTAGGGATGGTCGAGACTCAAGTCCTGCTGCGGGAGGCCGACGATATTCAGGACTTCGGGTTTGAGGGGATCGCTGATGTCCACCGTCCACATGACGCGGTTTCTCCATCCCTCCGCGTCGTTCGGGAAGAACGCGAGGCTACGCTCTTTGTCGACGCCGAAGCGGTGAGGCCCCGAACCCGGCAAGTCGTAGAAACCCACCTGCCTGGGTTCGGCGGGCGTGGAGACGTCGAAAATAGCGATGCCCGCGCGCGCTTCGCGGCCTTCGGGCGTCTTGAGGCGTTCGTGGTTCACATAGAGCAGATCGTCGCCCACGAGCCGCACCTTGTGGTTGTGCGTCCCGGGCGGTGCGAACACCTCGGCGATGCGCTTGGGGTTGCGCGGGTTCGTGACGTCGTGCACCGTCCAGCCTTCCGGGCCGTCGAAGCTCGCACCCCCCACCGCCCCCACGTAGGCGTAGCCGTTGTTCACCTCCACGAGGCTGCCCCCGCCCCACGCCGCACCGGGGTCGTGCCCGATGAGCCTGAAATTCCTCGATTCCGCCGGTGCGCCCTTCGCCATGGGTTCTCTCCCGTATGTGAAACCGAACGTGAAGCCCGCGCGTCTCCTGTTCCTGCCTGCGTGCGAAGAGAGCGGCCCGAGCCGCGGAGGCGTCAAATTCTTTGGCCCCGATACATGCTTGCGTGCGGTAACTTTCGTGCAATAACTTTTGCGCAATAAATCCTTTTTTGCGCGCGAGGTCAACGCAAAGGCCTCGCTCCCCACAGCGCGTCCCCACCTCAGCGGGCGACAAAACCGCGCGGGCGGTTCACTCGCCTCCCGTCGTAAGCTTAGAATAGGGGTGGACGTTGCGCTCACGCCGCTCACGCAAACGACGCCAGGAGAGAAAACCCATGTCCGAAACTCCCCTGCTCGCCCTCCACCAGACCGCGGGCGCGCGCTTTTGTGAGGAGGCGGGCGTGCCCCTCGATTTCGGGGACGCGGCCTGGGAGCACCGCGCGTGCAGGGAGGCTGCCGTCGCCATCGACCTCTCCCACCGGGGGAGGCTGCGCTTCACCGGCCCCGATGCGGAAGAGTTCCTCCACCGCATCCTCTCCAATCGCGTGCAGGAATTAAAACCGGGCGAGGGGGTCTACAACACCTTCCTCACGCGGCAAGGCAAGTTGATATCTGATCTGTATCTCTACAAGCAGCAAAATTCCTTCACGGCCCTCCTCGCACCGGGAATGGCAAGCGTGTTCGCAGAGGAAATCGACAAATTCATCATCATGGATCAGGTGGAAGTGAGCGACGAGACGGACGCCTCGTTTTGCATTGCTCTGTTCGGGCCGCACGCACGCGAGGTTCTAAAAGGAGCGGGTTTCGGCGAGGTGGAACTCCCCGAGCACGGCCACCTGGCGCACGGCAGCCTAACGATTGCGCGCGAGTTGTGGACGGGAGAGGACGGCTATCTGCTTACAGGGCACCGCCAGGAGGCCGAGACACTCTGGCGCGTGCTGGTCGAGGCAGGCGCCGCACAAGCGGGTCTGGCCGCGTTCGGGTCGCTCACGCTCGAGGCGGGCCTGCCTCTGTTCGGCACGGACATGACAGAGGCGATCAACCCGATGCAGGCGGGTCTCGCAGCGAAGGCGATCGATTTCGAGAAGGGCTGCTACATCGGCCAGGAGGTGATCGCCAAGATCAAGTATCTGGGTCGGGTCAATCGCGGCCTCGTACGCTTGAGGCTTGAGGGAGACACCCTTCCCGCTGCCGGGGCAGCGGTACACGCGGGCGAGAAGTCCGCGGGCGCCATCACCCGCGCGGCGTACTGCCCGACGGAAGAAGCCGTTTTGGCCTTCTCCTACCTGCCCCGCGCACATATGGCGCCCGGCACTCGCGTGCGCGTCGATTGCGGGGAGACGGACACCGGGGCGGTGGTCGATCTCTCGCCCTGCCACGCGCAGGAAAACGCGGCGAACGCCTAGTTTCGCCCCGCCACTGTTTCGCCGGATGCTTTTGACTTCTCCGGCGTTGCGAGGCATATTGCGGCCTCCTTGCGCCCCCATCCGAAAATCGCAAGAATGGATGGACGATTCGAACAAGAGAACCTGTGCCGGACGGGTGATTCGCCCCTCGGGAGGAAGCATCGCATGGCAAAAACCCAGGAGGGAGGGAAAAACGCTTCCTCCCCTGCAAAAATAGGAACGGGAGAAGACTTCGGCCTGGACGCAATCGGCCTCAAGAACGTCGGAACGGTATACCGCAACCTGCCCATACCCACCCTGAACGAGATGGCGGTCGCCCGCGGGGAGGGGTTTCTGGCCCCCAACGGCGCGCTTGTCGTGCACACGGGCAAATTCTCGGGCCGCTCGCCCAAGGACAAGTTCACCGTCGATCAAAATCCCTCGAACGGGAAAATCTGGTGGGGGCCGATTAACCAGAAGATATCGACGGCCAACTGGGAGCGGGTTTTTCAGAAAATCGCCAGCTACGCCCAAAAGCGCGATCTGTTCATTTTTGACGGCTTCGTGGGCAACGACCCCCGATACAAGCTCCCCGTGCGCGTCGTCTCCGAGCTCGCCTGGCACTCCATGTTCTGCCAGACCCTGCTCGTGCGCCCCACGCCCGGCGAGTTGAGCGACCACCACGACAATCCCTTCACGGTGATCGACATGGGCCGCTTTCTGGGGGCGGGTCCCGCCGAGGGTCTCCGCCAGGACAACTTCACGCTCGTGAACTTCGAGAAGAACATGGCCCTCATCGGCGGTTCGGAATACGCGGGCGAAATGAAGAAATCCGCCTTCTTCATCATGAACTACCTCTTGCCGCAAAAAGGCGTGTTCCCGATGCACTGCTCCGCCAACATGGGCCACGACGGGGACGTCGCCCTTTTCTTCGGGCTTTCGGGAACGGGGAAGACGACGCTCTCCGCCGATCCGAACCGCAAGCTCGTCGGCGACGACGAGCACGGCTGGACGGACACGGGCGTCTTCAATTTCGAGGGCGGCTGCTATGCGAAGACCATCAACCTGACGCGCGAAAACGAGCCGCAGATTTGGGACGCGATTCGCTTCGGCTCGGTTCTCGAGAACGTAATCGTCGACCCGCATACCCGCGAGATCGACTACGACGACATGTCGATTACCGAGAACACACGCGCTACCTACCCCAATCACTTCATCGACAACTGCGTACTTTCGGGCATGGGGGGGCACCCGAAGAACGTGTTCTTCCTCACGTGCGATGCGTTCGGCGTCCTGCCCCCCATCAGCAAGCTCACGCCCGAGCAAGCCGCCTACCACTTCCTCTCCGGCTATACGGCCAAGGTGGCGGGCACCGAAGCGGGTGTCGACGATCCGGTAGCCACGTTCAGCAGTTGCTTTGGTGCGCCGTTTTTGGCCCTGCACCCCGCCGAGTACGGCGAGATGCTGATGGCGAAGCTGAAAGAACACGGCACGCAGGTCTGGCTGGTCAACACGGGCTGGATCGGCGGCGCTGCGGGCGAGGTGGATAGAATGCCCCTCGCACACACGCGCGCGCTCCTCACCGCCGCTCTCACGGGCGGCCTCGCCGAGGTTCCCACCCAGAGCATACCGGTATTCGACCTCCAGGTTCCGACGAGTTGTCCCGGAGTGCCGGAAAAATACATGCTCCCCAGCCAGCTCTGGAGCAGTTCCGAGCGCTACGAGGAGAAGGTGCGCGAGTTGGCCGGGGCTTTCCGGAAGAATTTTGCGCAGTTCG
Source organism: bacterium (assembly GCA_965221655.1). Lineage (GTDB taxonomy): Bacteria > UBA8248 > UBA8248 > UBA8248 > UBA8248 > Bin107. Next base: position 838,591 of record OZ244906.1, read on the forward strand.
CAGACAGGGCGGCGCCCGAAGTCGCGGCGGCCGGCCCCAGGGAGTAGGCACGCACACACCCGAAGGTCAGGGGTTCACGTTCGAGAGGAGATACGCCGATGCCCGTCGTTCAAGTCAGCTTGCTGGAAGGCAGATCCAAAGAGCAAAAAAGCGCGATGGCCGAAGACATCACCGAGGCCGTTCACAAGCACACGGGTGCGCCCAAAGAAGTCGTGACCATCGTGTTCGTTGACGTGGCAAGAGACTCCTGGGCGGCGGGAGGAACGCTCTACGCAGACAAATAGTCCCAGAGAAGGAGAAGCGAGATGAGCGTCGACAACTTTCGGCTGGCGCTGGTGCAACCCATGGGCCACCGCCCGCCCGAGGATGAGAAGAACGTGGCCGACGCCGTACGTTACGTGGAAGACGCCGCCGCGCAGGGTGCGGATTTCGTCGCGTTCCCCGAGTCGTATCCCGGCCCCTGGCGGATGCCCGCGACGTTCGACCCCACAGCGGCGATGGAGGAGGTTGCCAGCCGCTGCGGCATCTACGTCCAGTATGGCACCCTCGAGCCCCTCGATAACGAGAAACAAACGGCGCACAACCTTCTGAACCTCGCCCGGCCCGCGGGTGGGCCCTCCGGGCGCTACCGCAGAACCCACCCTCCCGGACCATGGATATATACGGGGGGCGGACTCTGGGAGTTTCAGTACGTCGCGGGCGATGAATATCCCGTTTTCGAGACCCAGTACGGCCAAGTCGGCATGGCGATGTGCAGCGAGGTCTACATGCCCGAGGTCACGCGCGCCCTTTCGTTGCGCGGTGCCGAAATCATCTTTCTGCCCGCGGGCGTGGACAAGAAAAGGCTCTGGGCCACCTGGCGGAACCTCATCTGGTCGCGCGCCATCGAAAATCTGGCCATCGTCATCACCACCCAGAACCTCTTCGAGAAGAGCGACCGCGGCCTGGCGATGGTGGCCACGCCCGAGGAAGTCGTATTCGAAAGCACGAGGGCGGGCATGTTCATGGTCGACGTGGATTTGGAAAGAATACGCGAACTGCGCGAGCAGAGGGACGAGGTAACCTCCTCGGGCAAGAACGCGGCGAAGGCGGGCGTGCTGAGCCAGTGGCAAAGGCCGGAACTCTACGACAAATTCTTTCCCACAGAAGGCGCAGCAAGCTGAGGCAACGCCTCCTCCCGGGACGCGCGCCCGGGAGGCGTTGCGCGGCAAACGGCTCCCGCCACGGGGGAAGTCCCGAGCGAGAATGACAACCACCTATTTTTGGATTCTCTACGCACACATACTGGCGGCCTGCCTTTACGAGGGTGCTCTCGTTTTCTTCTGGCTTCTCATGGGACACCTGCGGCGCAGGCTTTCGCCCGAGGAGTACGCGGGCGAGGTCGTCTCCATCCTGCGGTTTTACCACCCTTTCATTTTGGTGTGCATGGGCGTGCTGATCATGACCGGCGCCTGGTATCTGACGGGCCTCAAAATGGCGATGGGGCCTGCCTTCGGCAAGCTTTTCGTCCCGCTGGGCTTCAAACTCCTCACCGTCTTTTTGATGATGATGGGCATCAGCTTTCAGTTCTTCGCCATCGGGCTGCGTCTCACCCGGGGTGTGGGTCCCGCAGGCAATGGGCGGCCCATCAGCGAGACAACCGAGGAGCGCATGCGCTTGCTCAGGACGCTCGAGCGAGTGAATCTCGCAAACGCCTTGCTGGCGCTGTTCGCTATTTTCTTTGGTCTCGCATTAAATAAAGGTTTTTAATCAACTGTTTATGCAAAATACCTCAAAGACGACTTGAATACCAAAAGCCTCCTTTCTTCCCTCCCTCCAAGAAGGTCCTCGCCGAGAAAAGCATGAACCACGCACCTTACGCCGACGAAAACGAGCGGGCGAGCGCAGCAGGCCGCAAGTCCGTCGGCGCATCGAAAATCACCCCGAGAATCCGGGAAAATTTTCAGGGCGTTGTTCTCTCCGGGCCGAGAACCTCACTCGAACCCGTGGACGCCGCTCGCGACACCCGCGACATCTTCCGGGCCGCGACCGAAGGAAAGGAGTCCGAACGGATTTGGGACTACATGGGGTCGGGGCCTTTCTCGGCCGAGGCGGAGGTACACGACTGGCTGTTGGGTTGCGCAGCGTCGGAGGATCCGCTCTTCGTGGTTTACCGAGACCGAGCGACGGGCCGCCTCGGCGGCATGGGCAGTTTTATGGAAATCCGCCCCTCCGCCGGCGTCGCTGAAATCGGCCACATCTGGTTCGGGCGCGCCTGGCAGCGCGACGTGCGCGCCACCGAGGTGCTCTCGCTCATGATGCGCCACGTTCTCGAGACCTGTGGTTATCGCCGCCTGGAATGGAAGTGCAACGCCCTGAACGCGGCCTCGCGCACGGCGGCGCTCCGCCTGGGCTTTCGATACGAGGGAGTCTTCCTGAACCACATGATCGTCAAAGGACGCAGCCGAGACACCGCCTGGTTTTCACTTACCCAGGAGGAATGGCCGCCCGTGCGTGAAGCCCACGCTCGCTGGCTTGCGCCGGAGAACTTCGACGCCCGGGGCCGCCAGCGTTGCGCTCTGAGCGATCTCACCCGCGCGCTTTGGTAAATTCGTTTTGGGGCGGGCAGGAAAGTCGGCACCGGGCAAATCCGCGCCCGCTTTGCCCCCCCGAAGCATGCGCGTATGCCCGCGCATGCAGGCGTCCGCTCAGGTGGAATGGGGCGGGGAGGCGACACATCGAAAGCCGATGTAGCCGTGTCCCGTCGCCTGTCTGCCGGGCAGGACGACTTCGCGGTTCGTCGCCGTCATCCCCTCGGGCGAACTCGTGGAGTTGCCTCCCCGCACGACGCGCGGCGCAAGTGCACCGACGCTCTCGCGTCCATCTTTCGGTTTGTAGGGATATTGGACCGCAGAGGAGGTCGTCCACTCCCATACCTGCCCTGCCATGTCGTTCACGCCGAAGGGGCTCGCACCCTTGGGGTAGCGTCCCACCGGTGCGGTATGGCCCCGGTAATCACCGAACATCAGGTATTCCGCAGAGGGGCTTGCATTGCCCCATGGGTAGAGGCGACCGTCGGTTCCGCGCGCGGCCTTCTCCCACTGCGCCTCGCTGGGAAGCCTCTTGCGCTTCCATCGGCAATAGGCCAAGGCACCGCCCCAGGCCATCTCCGCGGCAGGATAGTTCTCAAAACCCTTTTCCACCGTCCAGGCGTCGCCCCGCCGGACTATTTTGGCGTCGGGATCTCCTTCGTCGAGATACATCTCACCCTTCGACCCCGTGGCTCCCTTCTCCTGGATGAAGGGCAGGTAGTCCGCCCATGTAACCAGGTTGCGGTCGATGTAGAAGGCGGGAAGCACCACACGGTGAGCGGGAGACTCCTCGGGCGGGCCGCCGTCGCGCCCCATCACGAACGGTCCGGCGGGCACGAGCACCATTCCTGCGTATTTGCCTTTGCCGGGGCTCTTGAGCGGCGCGGCACGGCTCTCTCCGGCCAGGAGTACCGCGAGCCCCGCAGCGATCAGAGCGAACGCGAGGCGACGCGCCGAACCTGTCTTGAGGCCATTCACGCTCCATCCTCCAGGGGCGGCCAGATGCGGCTTCCCACCAGAGGCGACCCCGGCGGATGCTCCAGATAGCCATGTACGCGCTTCGTCCACTCCGTTTCCTCGAGAGGCACGTAGTTCTCCTCCCGCGCGGCAAGCGAGGTGAACTCGTAGAGCACGGAATGCTTCGGCGCACCCGTCGCCACCAGGTATTTTCGCGCGCCCATGCAGCCGGGCGTGTCGGCGACGCCCGTCATGCGTTCCTGCGCGTACCAGGCCTGTAAATCCTCATCGTTGCCGTGCGCGTCGTAGCGGCCCATCTGCATGGCGGGAGCCATGACGTCCGGCGCTTCGCGCGCGGCGGCGTCCGGACCCTCCACGCGCCACTCCTCGCACAGCACGAGCCCCCGTGCGCGAATTCGCATGGAGACCATCTGGTATGTTTCGGCACTTTGGCGCTCTTTGAGTTGCGCTGGGCTGGGGTCGTAAAACACCCGGGTGGATTCTCCGCCAAAGAGCGCAATGAAACCCGTTCCCGAGGCGAGTGCAGGATCGTCGGTGCGGTGCAGACGCGCGGCTATCTTCTCGAACTGCGCGCCCGGGTGCTTTGTCTCGTAGTGTGCCGCCCAGAGATAGCCCGGGCGCGCGAGTTTTTCGGGAATATGCGTTTCGTGGAACCAGGCGAGATATTCGTCGCGCCCCTCTTCGGGCAGATCGTAGAAAATCGCCCACACCGCCCTGTCCATGCTCCGCCTCCGCAAGGGTGAAAAGCGCAGTCACCTGCTTATGCACATGCATCATACACGAGGGAAACCAATCGGACACCGTACCGCGCAAAGCTTCCCGCGGGCGGCACCTATGCTTCGGGTGTGCGCGTCGCGGCTTTGAGATCTTCACGGGTGAAGAGCGGCCTGGCGACGGCGGTGACGTGCCTTTTGAGCGGCGGCCAGGCAACGTCGTCGCGAGTCGTAAGGTCCACACTGAACGGAAGGCTGCTCTCGATGAACAACGTGCGCAAACGGTCGACGTGGTGTTTCTCCACAGTGCCGTGCAGCACGAGGTCCACGTCGGAGTCGGGCCGGTGCGTTCCCGCGGCACGCGAACCGTACAAGTCAACCGAGACTATCTCGTCCGCATAAAGCGAGAGAATCTCTCGTATCACCGCAAGCTGGCGCTCGGAGAGTCCATGATTCACGAGCGTCGCCCCCGTCTTTCCGCGAACGTCTCGTAAAGGGCCTTATAGACACCTATGTAACGGCTGCAAACGTCGTCCACGACGCGCTCAAAACTCTCGGGGTGATAGGTATGGGACATCGCGTTGCGGGCGTCAAGGGCATCCATCCACGTCTGCCCGTCCTCGATCAGGCGCGTCTCGAAGGCCTTACGCACGACGACCTTCGGCGTTGCCTGTCCGAAAACGACCCCCTCTGCCTCCAGATAGTCCTTCATGGTCTTCCAGGCGAGCTCGGTTGTGTATTCGAATCGCTGGACAATGCCTTCTTTCTCCAGTTGCGTCACTTCCCTTTCGGCCATTGTTTCAACGGCTTCGCGTAACAAGGAAAAAGCGCGCTCGTAGTTATCGAAGCGATATATCCAACGCGGGGTATCGTCCGTCACCAGAGGCTCCCGTCGTGGAGGACACCGTACCGCGCAAAATCTCCCGCGGGCGGCGATATCGACAAACATGCTTCACGAGACGGAGTGCGTCAAGTATATTGGTGGCTTAGCGTTTCGCCTCCCGGGGATGCGGGCGGTCCCGAAGCCCGCCCACGTTCACTGCCTTCGTGGAGTTCGCCACCCATGCTCTATGAAATTCGCGCCTACACCTTCACCGCGGGCGACGCTCCCGAAGCCGTGCGGGATTTTGGCAAAATCATCGAGAAAAGAGTCGCCATATCCCCCCTGGTGGGTTTTTTCATCTCTGCCATCGGGGGGTTGAACCGTATTCTCCACATCTGGGAATACGAAAACTCCGCCCACCGCGAGGAGTCCCGCGCAGAGGCTCTCGCGCAAGAGTGGTGGCCGCCGCTTCGGGTCGACAAAATCCTCCACCAGCAAACACGGCTCATGCGGCCCGCGCCGTTTCTGCCGAAACCGCGCACGGGCGCGCTCGGCGGCGTCTACGAGATTCGCAGCGACGTCGTGCGCACGGGCAGGATGGGGGCCGTCTGCGCGGCGTGGGAGAAAAACCTCGCGGAACGCGAGCGCCTCTCGCCGCTGGCGGCCGCCTTCTCGAACCAGGCGGGAGCGTTCGAGTCCGGCATCCTGAACGAATTCTTGCACGTCTGGCCTTATCGGGACCTGAACCACTGGCGCGAGGTACAGGCACAGGCTGATACACTTACCCGCTGGGCGGAGGAGTACAGACCACACGTAAGAAGCGAGACCTCGGAAATCTGGTATCCCGTTGATTACTCGCCCATGAAATAAAGACGGCAGGGCTGCCTGGCCCTGCCGCCGGTTATCGCCCTGGAGCGGGAAACGGGATTTGAACCCGCGACCCCAACGTTGGCAACGTTGTGCTCTACCACTGAGCTATTCCCGCCCATATGCCGCCCCCAGGGGCGACGTCCGAAAAGATTACCCGATTCGCCTAAAGAGTCAAGTGGCTCTTCCGCGCTCGTGTACACCCAGCTTCCCCGCAAGCCAGTCTGCGGCCAGGGGCCGCCAGAGAAAGGGCACGTTGTTGCACACGTGCACGCCCTCGGGATAGACGACGAGCTCGGCGGCCTCGCCTGCTTCGGCCACGATTTTGTGCGCCTGCCCGAGCGGGCAGAGTCGATCGAGCGCGCCGTGCACTATCAGCAAGGGGCGCTCCAGCCCCGCCATGCGTCCGCGCAAGGAGACCGCGCACGCCTTGTGCGCACCCTCCTCCTCACTCGCCACCTGAAAGGAGACACACATGCCCTGCCGCGTCAGGACGGGCAGGTCGCTCCATATCTCGGCCAAATCGTAGGGTCCGCACACACCGACGCCCGCCCTGATCCTCGGTTCGGCGGCCAGGCTGCGGGGGGCGTAGTAGCCGCCCAGGCTTACGCCGAGTACACCGACGCGCGCGGAGTCAACCCGCGGTTCACCGGCAAGATAATCCACCACCGCCGACACGGCGCCTTCGTAGTCGGGGCGCAAGGCCAAATCCGCGTTCTCGCCCTGGGCGGGACCGTCAAAGGCCAGCGTCGCCATGCCGCGTTTGTGAAAAACTTCCTCGAGCGTGTAGAACTCCTCTTTCGTCGAATCGAGACCCGACACGAGGACGACGCACGCCGCACCCCCCGCCTCCCTCGCCCGCTCTGGTATCCGCAGGATGCCGGGCAGAACCCTGCCCTTCTCCCAGGGGATTTCCACCCGCTCGGCGGGCGGGTCGAGGTGCGGGGCGGCGCGCAGATACGCGGACACCTTCTTCTCCTGCGCCTCGGCCTTGAGGAGCGCGTCCTCGTGGTAGACGAACTGGGCAAAATGGTAGGCGAGCGACGCCCGCACGTAGGCTTCCGCCGCGCTGCGTCTCCTGCCCGCCTCTTCCATCTCGCGCGCCTGTCTCTCGCGCAGTGCGGCACGCTCTATCCACAGGCGACACCACTCCTCCCAGGAGCGCACGCGCGGAATGACGTCGGATGCGTCGGCGTAGGTGATTCCGTTCGCAAGCAGGCGCACGTACCAGTGCGAAAGCGCCTCCTGCGTGAGTGCGTCTTGTGCGGATTCGCTCAACGTACCCCTCCCCTGCCCGGCTTGCGCGCTTGTATGCGAACCGACACCACGGGCCGAAACGGGGTATGGCCGGAAATCTCGGGCTTGATAAAACCCGCCTCGCTCAACAAGGTTTTCCACTCCCCCTGTTCGCAAACCCCTCCCAGCGAGGCGTTCCACGCCTGGGGGTCCTGGGCGACCTCGGCGGGAAGCGCGCCCACGCGCACCAACTCGCGAAGGAGGAGGCGACCGCCGGGGCGGAGTATCCGGAAGGCCTCGGCAATGGCGCGTTCTTTATCGACGACGAGGTTGAACGAGGCGTTGGCCAGCACGAGGTCGGCAACCTCGTCTGCGAGCGGCAGACCCTCCATATCGCCCGCCAACAGGCGCACGCCCCGCTCGCGAACGTTCGCCAATGCCTCTTCGGCGCGCAGGAGCATCTGCTTCGTAAAGTCCACGGCGAGGAGTCGTGCGCCTGCCTCCATCTTCTCGCAGGCGAGGAGCGCGTCGAGGCCTGCGCCGCAGCCGAGCTCGACGCCCAGGCGCACGCCATCGAGGTCGCCCTCCTCGAGCAGGCAACCGCAGCCGCAGTAGGAGGAGGCGACGCGCACGGGAAGGGCGTCCAGAAACGAGAGCGGATAGCCCGCCGCACGGGCTCTTTGCGCTCCCCCTTCGGGGAACGCATCCGCCTCGGCCAGGTGGGCGTAGCGCTTTTTGACGAACGCCTTGACCTGCGACTGCCAGGCAGCGGGCCTCTCACCCGCGACGTATACGGCCACGGCGCGCCTAGTGGGGCATGTGGGCCGGGTTCCAGAATTCTCCCGTCCGCACCATCTTGGCGATTCTCTCACCGTGGGGCATCCAGCCTTCTTCGTTCTTCTTCGCCTGCGCCTCGCAGTCGTATTCCACGCGCTTAATCTCCACGTGCCAGTTCCCGTCGCCCTCATATTCCACGACCGAGTAGACGGGTCGGTAGTCGCCGTCCCAGTTCATGCCGACGGCTGCGGTACAGACGAGCGTCTGCCCCTCCACTTCGCGGACGTAGGGGCCGTGCACGTGGCCGAACGCCATGATTTCGGCGGTCGTTCCCGCAATCTTCTCCTTCACCTCCGCGTCGGTGTAGCGGAGGGGAATGGCGTCCTCGATGTCGTTGGGCGTCGCGTGGAAGATCAGGAAATCGTGCCCCTTCTCGGGCGTGATGGTAAGCGACCACATGAGGCCGTCGAGATAGGCGATCTGCGCGTCAGTGAGGCGCGCGCGCGTCATCTTCACCATTTCGTAGAGCCACACGTGGTGTTCGTTCTTGGGCGGGTCCGTCTCGTCCTTGCGCTTGGACACCCACCAGTCGAGATTGCCCGCGAGAACGTCCACGTCCCTGCGGCCCATGAATCTCTCCACCACCTCGGCGGGCTCGGGACCGAGCATTACCAAATCGCCGATGACGACTTCGCGATCCGCGTTTTCTTTCGCCACGGCTTCCTGCACGGCATCCAGCGGCGCCAACTGGGCATGGATGTCGGAATAGAGAACAATCTTCACTTTTCCCGCTCCTCTTTCCTCATGAAAAAGAATGGGGCCGCCGCGCTCGCCGAACGCGCCGGCCCCACTCGTCTTTGTGCGAAGCGTCTAGATTTTGCCCGCCTTCTTAAGGGCCGCACCGGTCACGCTCGTGTCGACGATGTCTTCATAGGAGGGAACCTTGTCCTTGATCTTGCCGAGACGCTTCATGTAGTTCGTGGTATAGGCTACCGAAGCCTTCGGGATGCCGTTGTTCACCCCCCACATCTTCTCTGCGACGAAGATATCGTAGGTCTTCGACATTACGTCGGGGTTTTTCTTGTAGACGGGGCGCACCCATTTCATCGCCGACTTGAGGTAGCCCGCCTTGTCCTTGTAGATGGAGCGGGTCGACTGCATCATCGCCATGGCGAAGCGCACGTAGGCGTCCTTGTTCGCGTTGATCTTCGAGGAAGGCGCAATGAACGCCCCGTAGAAGAAGTTGGGCGTGGCCTTCCACAAGTCCATCAGCTTGTTGAAATTGGGCTTTTGCTTCTGGACGAGAAGAACCTGCTCGACGTGAATCACCACGGCGTCGGCCTTGCCCTTCAAAAGAAAGGGAACACGCGCAGGAGGCGGAGTCTTGATGTATTTCACGTCCTTGTCGGTAAGTCCCGCCGTCTCCATGACCGAGAGCGCACCGATGTGGCTGTAGCCCCCACGCCCCTCGATGCCGATGGTACGCCCCTTGAGATCGGCGGGGCGCTTGACCTGATCGTTCGCGGCCATCTGTGCTTCGTTCAAGTATGCCATGGAGTGAAAGAACTTCATGCCGCTTCCCTTGGCGATGCCCACGATAGCGATCGGGGCGGGCACCCAGGCGGCGTCCAGGCCGCTCTTCTTGCTCGTCATCGCCCGGTGGGTGGCCACGCCACCGCGGAAGAACTTCACCTCCACGTCGAGGCCGTGCTTTTCGAAAATCTTGTTGTCCATTGCGTAGAAAACCGGCAGGTGCACCATGACGGGTGGGCGCACGGGCATTCCAAGCACGATCTTGTCGGCGGCCGAGGAATGGGCGGGCAGGAGCGTCACGCCCGCCACGAGAAGCATTGCCGCAAACAGCGTCGTCAACATCTTCTTCATTTCGTTCTCCTTATCGAAATGGATGAGAAAGTGAATCTCTCGCAGGGGAATCCACGCCCTTACGAATCCTGTCGAACCCTCCAGGAGGAAAATTTCGTCTCGCAAACGTTCACCACTTTCGTCAAGGCTATACCGACTATCATCAGCAGGACAACGGGTGCGAGCCCCTTGTCCAGCTCCAGGTCTCCGATGTAGTCCTGGCTCAACGCGCCGAGGCCAGAGATGCTCATCAAGAACTCGGCGACGACCATGCCCACAAGTGCCCGTCCGCAGGCCAGCCCCAGGCCCGCAACGAGATAGGGCACCACGCTCGGAAAGATCAAATCGCGCCACCGCTGGCGTTCCGTGGAGCAGAACGAGCGTGTAACCTCCAGGAGCGACGCGTCCACGTTACGCACCCCGTGATAAACGTTCACGATAATCGGCATGATGGCGAAGAAGACGACGATGGTCGTCTTGCCCACAAAATCGACACCCAGCACCATGGCGATCGGGAACGCGAGTGCGACCACCGGCGTCGCGTAAAGAGCGAACACGTAGGTGTCCACGGCGTATTCGAACGTACGGAAACGGCCCATGAGAATCCCCAGGACAATGCCCGCGGGAATGGCGATGAGCAGGCCCGCCACCAGGATTTGCGAGCTCTCGTACGCCGCCTCCACCATCTTGCCGTTGGCGATGAGTTCCCAGAACGCGACGGTGATGGCGCTCGGGTAGCTGAACGTAACCGGATCGATGTTTCCCGTCTGGCCCATCAACTCCCAGCCGCCGATGACGATCAACAACGAGGCGAGGCGCACGTAGACGGCAGGTTCGCGCAGGCGACGTGCGAGGGCGTTCTCGCCCGTTGGGGCGTCCCTCGGCACCGGGGCGTCGGCAGCGTCGCTGGACAAGGGCTATGCCTCCTCTTCGAGAATGAGCTCAGGAATGGGCTCCGGCTCGGCGTCGGGGTTGCGCAGCGCTTCCCAAAGATAGTGGCGCAACGCCTGAAAACGATTGCTGCCCCGGAGTTCTTCGAGATCCCTGCCGCGCCCGAAGCCCGTGTCGAACTGAAAGCGGATGCGGCCCGGCCGCGGCGTCATCACCAACACGCGGTCGCCGAGCAGAAGCGCTTCGTCGATGCTGTGGGTGATGAAGATCATCGCCTTCGGCTCCACCTCGTTGATGCGCAGAAGCTCCTCTTGCAGGGTCTCGCGCGTAAGGGCGTCGAGGGCGCCGAAGGGCTCGTCCATCAGCAGCACGTCGGGCTGTGCGGCGAGGGCGCGCGCAAGGCCCGCGCGCTGCTGCATTCCGCCCGAGAGCTGGGCCGGATAGTTCGCCTCGAATCCGCCCAGCCCCACCAACTCGGTGTAGTGGGCCACGAGCCTTTCTATCTCGCTCCTCTCCCTGCCCTGTACGCGCAGAGCGTAGCCGATGTTTTGATCCAGCCGCTTCCAGGGAAAGAGCCCGAAATTTTGAAACACCATCGCCATCTCGGGTCGGGGGCCGGTAACCACCTCCTCTTTGAAGGCGACCTCCCCGCGCTCGCAAAGAATCAGCCCGTTCACGATGCGCAGCAGGGTCGTTTTGCCGCAGCCGCTCGGGCCGAGTACGGTCAGGATTTCGCGCCGACGCACGTCGATGTCGATGCTGTCCAGGACTTGCAGGGAACCGAACCACTTACAGACCCCGGAGAGCCTGAGCGTCGGCTGCGCATTCTCTTCGTCTTGGTCGAGGGTCGGCTGCGCGTCGTTGCGGGGTGCCTGCATGGGTGTGAAGATTCCTGTCGAAAACGAGCCGCCTCATTTGCCCAAGGGCATGCAGGCGGCTTCCATACGTCCGGGGAGCACACGTCCATACACACCAAGGCGGTAGTGCGTGCCACCGGTATCCGTTCGTAATGCAACGAACCTAGCATTCTTTGCAGGGCGCGGCAAACGTGCGCTTTGGGGCACTATGGCTCGCCGACGACGGCGACGGCCTGTATTTCGACCATCATCTCCGGCTTGGCGAAGCCCGCCACCGTAATGAGCGCACTCGCAGGAAAGCCTTGGGGAAAATACTCCTTGCGCAACTCGACGAACCTGTCGCCGTGCCGCACGTCGAGAATGAATACCGTCATCGTAACGATGTCCTGAAGCCTCCCCCCCGTACGCGCCAGGGTGCGCTCTATCTGGCGAAACGAGGCGTGCACCTGGGCGTCGAAATCGCCTGCGAGCACGTTGCCCTCCTCGTCGCGCCACATCCCCACTCCGGCAAGCCATACGTGGCTCCCGCCTTGCGTCTTCACCGCAGGCGAGAAAGAGCGATCTTTCTGCCAGGTGCCCTCGAAGTATTCACGAGCCATGGTGCGCCCCTCCCCCGGTTGTCTCGGTTCCGGCTTTTCCGCGAAGTCTCGTCGACGTCGAAACTGCGAGCCAGGCCATGACGGCAAAGCAGAAATAGCTCGCGTCCAGACCCGCGCGCTCGGCAATCCATCCCCCCAACAGGGGGGCGAGAAAACTCAGGCCGTGGCAAGTATAGATCAACCCGACCGAGGAGGTCAGAACCTCCTCCTCCGAGAAATCCGCTGCCGCTGTCAGGATAATCGGGCTGACGAAACCGACGACGCCGCTCGCGGCGGCCAGGATGAAAAAGCCCGTCCTCCATTCCGTGAGCGGCATGGCGAAGACGAAGACCCCAAGCAGCAACAGCGGCCAAAACAGGGCCGAACGCGCACCCCTGCGGTCGTAGAGCACTCCCATCAAGGGTTTTGCGAGCATTCCGCACCCGAAGTGAAGCGACACGGCCACGCCTATCTCCGCTGTGCCCATCCCCAGGTTCGAGGCCGCCAACAGAGGCAAAAAGCCCATCATCCCCTTCGTACTCATACCCCTGAGCGTATAGGTCGTCGCCAGCCAGACCGTGTTCCTGTTCTCGACCACGCGGCGAACGATGCTCCAGGCTCCTGTGCTGGCGCTCCCCCGGGCTTCTGCGGGTCTCTCCCTCTCGTCCTGGAAGCGCGCTCCCAGCAAGGGCAGCAGTGCAGCGGCAGGTGCTGCGCACGCACCGATAGCAGCTCGCCAGCCCGCCAACGCCGCCACGGACGCCTGGGCCAACGGGAAGAGGCTCGTACCCAGGTTGCCGCCCATGCTGTGCCACGAGATGGCGAATGCGCGGTCGGAGCGGAAGCGGTTGGCCGCCAGTGCCGTTCCGCAGGGGTGATAGACCGAATTCCCCGCCCCCGCGAGGAAAGCCGCAACGACCAGCGGCCAAAACGCGCTCATCCAGATCATCGAGAGAAAAGAGGCTGCCGATACCCCCATGCCCACCAGGAGCACCCGCTTTCTCGCGCCCGTCTTGTCGGCCAGTATGGAGAGGGGGTACTGAAAGATCATGGAACCGAAGCTGAAAGCACCGAGCAGGATACCCACATCGAGGGGCGAGAGCCCCAGGTCCAAAACGATGAGGCCCAGAACCGGCACCAGCATGTTGCTAAAACCGTCGCTCAACCCATGGGTCGTGCCGATGAGTCCTAAGTCGAAGTAATCGCCTGCGCTCCAGGCAGACTTCTCCTCGCGCCGCGTCATGGGGCCGAGGGAGCGTCTCGCCCGGCCACCGCGCGCACGATGGCGCGGCCGACGGCGGTCGCCGCCGCCGTGCCCAGCACGTCCAGTGCCGCCTCGTGCTCCCCGCAGGCGAGTGCGAAGACCATGTCTCCGTCCACGGTCGTGTAGGAGGGGCGCACGGTGCGTATCAATCCGTTCGCCGCCAACTGAGCGAGTTTATGGGTTTCGGTCTTCGTGAGCCGCGCGTCGGTGGCCACGACGGCGAGCGTCGTGTTCTCGGGGGTTGCGGAAAACCCCGCGAACGGCCTTCCGCTGGTTCTGAGATACTCCTCGGTGTCCACGATGCCCTCTTCGGGAGGAGTCGCCCGCGGACCGGCAACGAACTCTCCGGTGTCCGGGTCGCAGACGCCGCCGAAGGCGTTCACCGCCGCGAGCGCGCCCACCACGACGCCTCCGGGCAGAAGCACGCTCGCGGTGCCCACGCCACCCTTCATCGCACGTTCCTGACCAAAGAGCTTCCCGACCGTAGCGCCCGTGCCCGCGCCGACGCTGCCCTGCGGACCTTCGGTGGCCGTGGCCGCCTCGCAGGCGGCACGCCCCATAGCGGCGTCGGGACGAATCTGTCCATTGCCGAAATGCAGGTCGAACAAAACGCCCGCCGCCACCGTGGGGACGTGGAAGCGTCCGGTGGGAAAGCCTCTGCCCTTCTCCTCGAGAAAGGCCATGACGCCCTCGGCGGCGGCCAGGCCAAAGGCGCTGCCCCCCGTCAGGAGAACCGCGTCCACGTTGCCGACCAGGTGCTCCGCGCGCAGCGCATCCATGCCGCGTGTAGCGGTGGCCGTGCCACGCAACTCACAGGCTCCCACGGTTCGAGGCGGGCAAAGCACGACGGAGACGCCCGTGGCGGCCTCTTGGTTCTGGGCGTGCCCCAGCACAAAGCCCGGCACGTCGGTTATGCAGCCTTTCGCGTCGACGGGGTCCAGGGGGAAACTCCTCGCAGATTCACGGGCCGGGCAGTTCGCCGGTTTCCAGTATGGTGTCTATGACGTATCGATACTGCTCGGTCGGCACGGCGCCGACGAGAAGCGCCTTGTCGTTCACCACCACGGAGGGGATGCCCGTTATCCCCAGGTTCGTGGCCTCTACGTATTCCTTCATGGCCTTTTGCCGCAGATCGCCGCTCCCCATGGCGTCGCGGAATCTGTCCATGTCCAGGCCGCTTTGTTCCGCCACGTCGTAGACCACCGCCTTGTCCGAGATGTTGCGGTTCTCGGTGAAGAAGGCGGCCAGCAAATTATCGTGAAACGTCTCCCACTCCTTCGCCCCCTGGAAGCGAGCGGCCAGGCCTGCCTCTGCCGAGGGCATCGAGCAGTCCGGAAATTCCTCCTCGCTCTCCCAGAGCGTGAAGTTTCCCGAATCCGGCTGGGAGTTCGCGTTCGTCCAATGGGTTTTGCGGTAGTCGTTGAAAACCGCCGTCGGGTCGGGCTCGGGGCGGAGCATGAATACCCGGTATTGAATATCCACTTTCTCCCCATATTCCTCTTTGACCTTCTTCAGGCGCACGGCCGAGTTGAAGCACCAGGGTCACAAAAAATCGCTGTAGACCGTAAAGCGCACCGGAGCATTTTCCATTATCTGCTCTCTCCTCTGGGTTCGCGGCGGTGGCCGGTGGTATGGAAACTATGCCTGCATGTGCACGAGGCGCATCCGCACCTTCGTGCCGATGCCCACCTCGAGCATTTGCGCGGCGTTTCCCTCGGGCACGAAAATCTCCAGCCTCGTCCAACTGTTGAACTGCGCCCCGAGTTCGCCTTCCTGCACCGCCTGGTAGTATTCGCTCACTCCGTTGATGGTGCGGCCCGCTATTTCGACGACGGGCAGACAGGTGGAGTCACCCCCCGAATAGTCCAGACGCCAGAACGTCGCCGTGTCGATGTTCGTCACCAGGTTGCCGTAGTGATCGACGTAGATGACCTCGCCGATGATGACGTCGTTCTCCTCGAATTCCACCTGCGGGGAGTCGAAGCGCACCGGATCATCGAGGAGCGCACCAAACTCTTCAGGTGCCACGCCGCAGGAAAGATGCCCGGCAACGGGCGCGAAGATGTCCCTGCCGTGGAAGGTCGAACTCACCTCGTCGAGGAAAAAGGCGTCCTCTTCAAGCTCGCGCGCCCACAGGTAGAGCGGGTCGTCGTAGACGGCGGAGAACAGGCCGTTGTCCGGCCCCACGAAGTAATAGTGCTCGGTGGCGGCGATGACGCCCCTGCGGCTGCTCCCCACGCCGGGGTCCACGACCGCCACGTGGATCGTGCCGCGCGGAAAGTAGTGTGCCGAAGAACCCAGAATCAGCGAAGCACCCCGCACGTCGTAGGGTCTTACGGTGTGGGAAACGTCCACGATGCGCGCCGAAGGATTGATGGCGAGAATGACGCCCTTCATCACCCCCACGTAGTGCTCGTCGGAGCCGAAATCGGTCAACAGGGTTACCAGCGGGCGGGCACCGCTCTCTTCTCCGTAGCCGGCGGGACCCTCGTGATACGGGTGCGGGCGCGACTGTCCATCACTCACGAGAGGGCTTCTCCCCACAGGGCGTCCGCGCGGGCGGCGACGCCGCGAAACCGACTCTTCTCCGTCAAGGGCAAGAGGCGCACCGGAATCGTGCGACCCAGCCACGCATCGGGGCCTTCGGCCAGCACGCGGACATAGTTGTCCGTGAGGCCGCTCAACAAACCCTCATACCTGCTCTCGAACAGCACCTCGCCCTTCTTGCCCGCCTGCGAGGAGACGAACGCCGCCCACTTTCTCCGCCCGAGTTCCTGCAGGGTGCGGGCGCGGCTTTTTCGCTCCCCGGCGGAAATTTCTCCTGACATCCGGATGGCCGCCGTCCCCTCGCGCGGCGAATACGGAAAGACGTGCAAATACGCAAGGGGCGCCTCCCGCACCCACTCGGCGGTACGCTCGAACGCGCGGGGGCTCTCGCCGGGAAAACCAACGATAAAATCCGCTCCCAGGCACACACCCTCGATTCGGCGGGCTATCTCGGCGAAGCGGCGCGCGCATCTTTCCGCGGTGTAGTTGCGGCCCATCGCACCCAGCACCTCGTCGTCCCCGCTCTGGACGGGTATGTGGAAGTGGCGGCACACGTAACTTCCACTGCTTTCTCCGTACGCCCTTCCCGCCGCAACGCGGACGAGTTCGCGCGTGAATTCGCCCGGCTCCACCGAGGAAATTCGCAGGCGGAAGGAGAAACCGGCAACGTCGAGCAGCCGCTCCACCAGGCGGCTCAGGGTGCCGCGCGGCTGCAAATCCCTGCCGTATGCACCGAGGTGTATGCCGGTGAGCACCACCTCCTCGTGGCCACCGGCCACTAGAGCTTCCGCATTTCGGACGCAAGAAGCCGCGTCCAGCGAGCGGCTCCGGCCGCGCGCGATGGTGGTGGCGCAAAACGTGCAAGAAAAATTACACCCGTCCTGCACTTTGAGGTAGGCCCGCGTGCGGCTGCCGAGTTGGGGCAGAACGACGTCTTCGCCCTCCAGCCGCTCCGCCGGGGGAGAGACGCGCACTTCGGGGAGGGGGCCGCGCGCGGGCGGCTTTCTCAACTCCGCGGGAAGCCTGAGTTTCTCGCCGTTTCCGAGCAGGAGGTCGACCTCGGGTATGGACATCCTCTCCGCGTTTGCCTGGGCCGAGCAACCCGCGATGACAACGCGCGCAGCCGCACCACCCGCCCGCCGCGCCCGGCGCGCGAGACGCCTGCCCTCCCGGTCGGCTTCTGCCGTTACCGTGCAGGAGTTCACGACATAGACGTCGGCCGGGGTGTCGAACGGCACGAGCTCGAACCCCGCGCCGGCGCACAAATTCTTCATGGCCTCGCCCTCTGCGTGGTTGAGCTTGCAGCCCAGGTTCGCCAGGGCAAGGCGCAGGGGTTTGGCATTCTCGTTGCCGGGCAAAACTTCGCTCGTCGCGTTCACGCGCTGGCAGCTCCCGAATGTGCGAAACCGTCTTGGGGGCGAATATTACGCCGTGCGCAAATCGGGCTGCAAGGGGCGTCTCGCTTGACTTGGAGAACGAGTAGTTGGTAGGTTGGGGACGCACATGCGAGAGTAATATACGCCGCATCGGCAGGTACGCTGGTAAATGGGCCGTAAGGTATGGCCGAAGCGTTTCCGAGATTCCCTGTGGCATGTATGATTCGGCAGCGTTCTCCGTTATGGGTGCTGCACATTCCGTTTCCGAAGATTGGGGAGAAATTCCGTCTATGCGTGGTTTCGACTTCGTGGCGCCGACGACGATAGCGGCGGCTCTCAAAGCGGCAAAAGGCAAGAGTGCGAAGTTCATCGCCGGCGGCACGAACTTCCTGCCCGACCTCAGACACCAGCACGACGGTCCGGCCAAGGTCGTCATCGACCTGATGCGGGTGAGCGCTCTTCAGGGCATCTCCTCGGAGAAGGGCACGGTAAAAGTGGGCGCCCTCACGACGATGACCGACTTTTTGACAAATAAGGCGATATTGCGCGAGGCGCCCATTCTGGCCGCGATGTCAGAAAAATTTGCAGGCCCCATCATCCGCAACCGCGCAACGGTGGCGGGCAACATCATCGACGGCGGCCCTGCTGCAGACGCCGTCCCTCCCCTCCTGGCGCTCAAGGCCAAGGTGCGACTCGCCAGCGAGAAAGGAAGGAGAACGGTTGCCCTGGACAAGTTTCTTAAGGGCTACCGCAAGACGGACATCAAGCGCGGCGAGATCATCACCCACGTCACCTTCCCCTCCCCGGGAAGAAACCACAAATGGGGCTACTACAAGCTCGCCCGCCGAAACGCCATGGCCATCACCGTGGTGGGTGTGGCGATCGTGCTCGAGATGCGGCGCGGAAAGGTGGTCGAAGCAGGCATTTCACTCGGCTCGGTCACGCCTGCGCCGATTCGCTGCTACAAGGCGGAGAGGATTCTCGAGGGCAAAGCGGTCGACCTGGCTCTCGCCCAGGAGGCGGCGGAAGCATGCGCTGCCGTGGCCACGCCCATCGACGACATCCGCGCATCGGCCGAGTACCGCAAGCTGATGTGCGAGGTGCTCCCGCGGCGCCTCATCTGCCAGGCGTTGGACATTTCTCAAGACGACGAATAAACGGACGATTCCGTCTTTCGCGCATCCACTGGAGATACCCGCGATATGGCCACAGCGAGCAAATCGAAACGCACCAAGGGGAAAGCGGCGAAATCGAAAGCACCCGCCTACACGCCACCCAAGAAACTCCCCATCACCTTCCGCGTGAACGGGCAGGAGGTAAACACCGAGGCGCCCGCGCACACCACCCTGCTTTACCTGCTGCGTGACCTGGGGTTCACCGAGGTGAAAAACGGCTGCGAGGCAGGCGACTGCGGCGCTTGCACAATTCTGATGGACGGGCTCGCAATCAACGCATGCTGCGCCCTGGGCGTGCAGGCCGAGGGGCGCGAGATCGTCACCGTCAAGGGCATCGGCACGGTGGACAACCTCCACCCCATACAGGAAAAATTTATCGAGCACGGCGCCATCCAGTGTGGATTCTGCACACCCGGCATGATTGTGGCCGCCAAGGAGTTGCTCGACATCAACCCGAATCCCAGCCGACAGGAAATCAAGGTCGGCATAGCGGGCAACCTCTGTCGTTGCACCGGCTACGTGAAGATTATCGACGCTATCGAGGCGGCGGCCGTGGAGCTTTCCTCGAAGAAAGGTAAAAAGAAGTGACCCCCTCCAACAACGCAGCACGAGCACGCAAAAACTCCAGCTTCTCGGACGTCGATGAAGTACAGGAGTCGTTCCGCAAACTCGACTACATTTCCGACCGTACGCTGGCGACCACCCTGTTCCTGGCGACGAAGCTGGAAAAGCCCCTCTTCCTGGAAGGCGAAGCAGGCGTCGGCAAGACCGAGCTCGCCAAGGTGCTCGCCTCCGCGATGGACACCGAGCTCATACGCCTCCAGTGCTACGAGGGTCTCGACGCGAACTCCGCTCTCTATGAATGGAACTACGCGAAGCAACTCCTGCACATCAAGATGGAAGAAGGACGCGAATCCGACGCCCAGTCCATCGAGCGTGACATCTTCAGCGAGGAGTACCTCATCGAGCGTCCCTTGCTCCGCGCTCTTTTGCGCTCGAAAGACAAGCCCGTGGTGTTGCTCATCGACGAAATCGACAGGTCGGACGAGGAATTCGAGGCCTTTTTGCTCGAAATTCTCTCTGACTACCAAATCACGATCCCCGAGATGGGAACCGTGAAGGCGGCCAGCAAGCCCCTCGTGGTGCTGACGAGCAACCGCACGCGCGAGATTCACGACGCCCTCAAGCGCCGCTGCCTGTATCTGTGGGTGGACTATCCTTCCTTCGAGAAGGAAGTGGAGATCATCACCACGAAGGTGCCCGGCATTGCGGGCACGCTGGCCGAGCAAATCGCGCGCTTCATGACCCAGGCGCGGCAGATGGACTTCTATAAGCGGCCCGGCGTGGCGGAATCCCTCGACTGGGCGCAAGCCCTGCTGGCCCTGCACAGAAACGAACTCGACGCCGACGCCGTGCGCGAGACCATCGGCTGCATCCTGAAGTACCAGGACGACATCAAGCGCATCCAGGACGACGGTCTGGAGAGCATGGTAGCAACCGCGCAACTCTCGCCCGACGCCTGATTCGAGCCACCGCATGGCATCCACCATCCGCCCCATCGTAAACGGCTCCATATCGCGGCGGCGCATCCGCATCAAGGATCGCGGGCTCAAAGGCGAGATGATCGGCTTTTGCCGCACGCTCAGGCGCGCGGGTCTCAAGATTACCTCGGGCCGCATCATCGACGTGTTTCGCTGCTTCGACTCCCTTGAGGTGACGAACCTCGACGACATCTACGTCGCCAGCAAGGCGAACCTCATATCGAGCCAGGACGAGAGCATGATCTTCGACGCCCTCTTCCGCCAGTACTGGTTCGACGAGGAGGGCAACCCCTACGCGGGCGAAGAGTCGGTGCAGGTCGACACGCAGTTCGAAGAAGAGGGCGAGGGCCAGGCAGGCGAAGGCGGAGGAACCTCTGAGGAAGGCGAGTCCGACGCCGAGGGCGAAGGGCAGGAGAACCCGGGACTGCCGTCCGAAGACGACGTGGAGAGTGCCGCCGAGCCCGGCGAGCAGGGCGACGACGACGAAGGCGTGCCCTCCTACAGCCCCGCCGAAGTCATTTCGGACAAGGATTTCTCCTCACTCGATCTGGACCAGATAGCCGAGTTGCGCCGCCTCATAGCGAAGCTCGTCCCCAAGCTCGCCACCAAGATCAGCCGCCGCAAGCGGCCCGACATGCGTTCTTCGGAAATCGACATGCGCAGAAGCGTGAAGCGCAGCGTACGCTCGGGCGGCGAGGTGCTCAAACTCTTCCGCAGGCGAAGGAAGATACAAAAAACACAAATCGTGCTCATTTGCGACGTTTCGGGCTCGATGGACAGCTACAGCCAGTTCCTGATTCAGTTTCTCTACAGCCTGCAAAACGAAATCAAATCGTTGCGCACCTTCGTCTTCAGCACGCGCCTCTCCGACGCCACGCCCTACCTGCGCCACAAGGACGTGAACACCGCCCTCAAGCGCCTCTCCATGGAGGTGCACGACTGGAGCGGGGGCACGCAGATCGGCAACTGCCTCAAGACCTTCAACTACGAATACGGCCGAACCATCCTGAACAGCCGCACCATCGTCATCATCATATCGGACGGCTGGGACAGGGGGGACACCGACACCCTGGCCGAGGAAATGGGACGCCTCAGAAAGATTTGCTACAAGCTCTTCTGGCTGAACCCCCTCCTGGGCAGCCCCGGCTACCGCCCCATCGACAGGGGCATGCGCACCGCCCTGCCCTACTGCGACGAGTTTCTCGCCGCGCACAACCTCGACAGCCTGATCGACATGACGAACAAAATCGCACACATTTGACGACTTGCCTTTCCTTCGCGCCGCCCCGGTTGTATAAATTATTCTTTCTCGTTTCGTGTCCACACCCTGAGAGAACAATTGGCGAACTTGTTGATTTATACGGCGGACACCGGATTCGCGGACGCCCTGGGGCGTGCACTGCGACGCGAGGGACACTTCTGCAAGATGGTGCAGGACGAAACCACGGCCTTGCAGGAGGTGCGCACGCGGGGGCTTGCCCTCATCCTGCTCGACGACGCTCCCGCCCTCCCCAAAATGTCCGAAATGCGCAACTGGACCACCCTGCCGATACTCCTTCTTCTCGAACCCGACCGCCTGGCGACCCTGCGCGAACCCACCGGCGCCGACGACGTTTTGGTGAAACCCGTGCGGGAGGAAGAGCTGCTGTACCGCGTCCGCTCCCTCTGCCAATACGCAGCTTCGGATTCCGATGGCGCCCGCACCCGCAAGAGCGGGGGGCTCACGCTCGACGAGGAGCGCTACGAAATCCGCCTCGAGGGCGAGTTGGTGGACTTGACCTACCGCGAATTCGAGCTTCTCAAGCACCTGATGAACAACCCCGAGCGCGTCTTCGACAGGGAACAACTGCTGAACCTCGTCTGGGGGGTCGACTACCTCGGCGGGCCGCGTACAGTGGACGTGCACGTGCGCCGCATTCGATCGAAGATCGAGGTGCGGGGCTATTCGTTCATCTCCACGGTGAGGGGGGTGGGCTACAAGTTTATTGGCGAATCCTGAAGCCGCGGCGGAGGAGCCGAAAAAGAAAAGGCGCGGGAAACCCGCCCGAAACATTCGCCGTGTAGCGTAGGTATCTGGCCGAAACATCGACGCATCTGGAGTGCTCCATGTCCACAGCATTCGACGAGAAAGACCGGGAATTCGTGCTGAACCAGGCCCGCGAACTGGGCGTGCGCTTCATCCGCATGTGGTTTACCGACATTCTGGGTTTCCTGAAGAGTTTCGCCATCACCATCGAGGAGCTCGAAAACGCCCTCTACGAGGGACACCTCTTCGACGGAGCCGCCATAGAGGGATTCGCGCGCATCGAGGAGAGCGACATGTTCGCCCACCCCGATCCGACGACGTTTTGCGTGTTGCCCTGGCGTCCGCAGGACGGCGGCGCCGTCGCGCGCATGTTCTGCGACGTAAAGGACCCCGAGGGCAATCCCTACGAGAGCGACCCGCGCTTCGTGCTCAGGCGCACACTCGAGAGTGCCGCCCAAAAGGGTTTTACCTTCTACGCGGGCGTGGAATACGAGCACTACTACTTCAAAACCCCGCGGCTGCCTATCGAGCCCCTCGATGAGGGGGGCTACTTCGACCTCACGCCTCTCGACATCGCGAGCGACTTACGA
This sequence comes from bacterium, assembly GCA_965221655.1. Classification (GTDB taxonomy): domain Bacteria; phylum UBA8248; class UBA8248; order UBA8248; family UBA8248; genus Bin107. Next base: position 861,263 of record OZ244906.1, read on the forward strand.
CGCGAGACGGTGCTGAACCTCGAGAAGATGGGCATCGGCGTCGAATACAGCCACCACGAGGTGGGTCCCAGCCAGCACGAAATCGACCTGCGTTACGGCGACGCCCTCACGATGGCGGACAACGCGATGACCTACCGCCTCGTCGTCAAGGAGGTCGCCATGCGCCACGGCGTCTACGCCACCTTCATGCCCAAGCCGATATCCGAGGCCAACGGCAACGGAATGCACACGCACCTCTCCCTGTTCCAGGGGTCGCACAACGCCTTCTACGACCCCGAAAAAGCAGGCTCCCTCTCGGACAACTGCCAGGCCTTCATCGCGGGTCTCCTCAAGTACGCGCCGGAGATGACCCTCGTCTTCAACCAGTGGGTAAACAGCTACAAGCGTCTCACCCCCGGCTTCGAAGCGCCCGTCTACGTTACCTGGGCGCACAAGAGCCGCAGCGACCTCATCCGCATTCCCAGCACGCGCAAGGGCATGGAAGCGGATACGCGCATCGAGTTGCGTTCTCCCGATTCGGCGTGCAACCCCTACCTCTCGTTCGCCTGCATGTTGGCGGCGGGCATGGCGGGAATCGAGGAGGGGCTGCCGCCGGTTCCCGCCGTGGAGGAGAACGTGTTCGCCATGAGCGAGGAGAAACGCCGCGAACGCGGCATCCGCAGTCTGCCCGGAAGCCTGCGCGAGGCCACCGTGCTGGCCGAGAAGAGCGATTTTCTGAAAAAAGTGTTCGGGGAGCAGTTGTTCGAAAAATTCATCGAAAACAAGAAGCTCGAGTGGGAACCCTACAGCAAGCACGTCTCGGACTTCGAACTCGGCAAATACCTCTCCATTCTCTAGGCGCGCTAATCGGCGCAGCTCTCGCTCAGCCAGGCAAGGTAAGAAGCGCGCCCCTGATCGAGGGCCAGGGCGATCACCTCGGGCACCTCGTAGCCGTGGTTCGCGGCCACATGGTCAGAGAGAGCTTGCAGTTTTCCCCGCGTGGTCTTGATGACGAGCAAGACTTCGGCGTCGTCGCACACCGCGCCCTCCCAGCGATAGATGCTGCGCACCTTCGGTATCAGGTTCACGCAGGCGCACAGCCTGTGCTCAACGAGCGATTTCGCAATCCGCGCGCCCTCTTCTTCGGATTCCGCCGTTACGAGTACAACGCGAAATTCCCCTCCCTCCCTCACGGCCGCCTCCTCACGATGCACCCAGTATCCTCTCTGCCGCGGAGTAAGGGTCCATCGTTCTCGCGGCAATCGCCTCCAGAAGAGTTTCCAGGTTTTCTCCGCCTTCCGCGCCGCTATGCATCCTCTCCGCCGCGAGCTCCTGCATGGCTTCCGCCAGCGTCATGCGGGCACGCTTGCGGGCCAGGCGTTCGGCCTCCTCGGGATGTCCTTCCAAATACGCCACGCGCGCCTCGACCTGTTCCATCAATTCTTCTATCCCCTCGCCATCTATCGCCTCGGTCTTGAGCACGGGAGGCCGCCAGACGCTCTCGTCCCCGGGGTGGAACTTGAAGTCGAGCATTTCCTCCATCTCTTTCACCGTGCGATCCGCACCCTCGCGTCGTGCCTTGTTGACCACGAAGAGGTCGCCGATTTCGAGAACCCCAGCCTTGGCCGCCTGAATATGGTCGCCCCCACCCGGATTCTGGAGGAGAACAACCACGTCCGCATACTGCATGACGCTCACCTCGCCCTGCCCCACCCCGATGGTTTCGATGATCACGACGTCCCACCCCATGGCGTCCATGACGCACAAAACGTCGCCCGTCGCGCGGGCGAGGCCGCCCAGGTGGCCGCGCGTGGCCATGCTGCGTATGAAGACACCGGGGTCCGTGGCGTGTCTGCCCATCCGAATCCGGTCGCCCAGAATCGCTCCGCCCGTGAACGGACTCGTCGGGTCCACCGCGATGACACAGATTTTCTTGTCTCGTGCGCGCAGGTGGGCGATCATCTGATCGGACAGGGTGCTCTTGCCCGCTCCGGGCGGCCCTGTAATGCCGATGACGAGGCTCCCCCCTCCCCTGGAATACAGCTCTTGCAAAACGGGGCGTGCGCGCGCGGGGTCGTCTTCCACCAGGGTGATCAGCCGGGCCGCCGGGCGTACCATGCCGTCCTGGATTCGGGAGACCGTCGCCTGAGTATCCATATTCATATAGTTTTAATCATCAATACCTTATGTGTATTTCTCTAAAGTTGTTTGTCACCCGAAAACGCACTTTCACGTCTCGAACAGATGGCGGGAGACCAGATTGCGATGCAGCTCGCTCGTTCCCTCACCGAGGGTGAACACGCGGGCGTCGCGCCAGAAGAGCCCTGCGCGCGTCTCGGCGACGTAACCGTATCCGCCGTGTATCTGAATCCCCCGGTCGCACACGCGCAGGCAGGCCTCGGAAGCGAAGAGCTTCGTCATGGCTACCTCGCGCGCGTTGTCCTCGCCCAAATCGCGGAGTTTCGCCGCGTTGGCAACCATCTCGCGTGCGGCGGAAATTTCAATCGCACTCTCGGCCATCATCCCGCGCAGCCCGGCGAAATCCGCTACCCGTTTGCCGAACGCCTCGCGCTCTTTCGCGTGAGCCGCCGCGGCGTCGAGCGACGCCTGCGCGATGCCCACGCACATCGCCCCCAGCACCACCCTGCCGTCGTCGAGCACGCCGCGCGCCTGGCGCAAACCCTCGCCTTCGGCCCCGATGCGCCTCTCCGCGGAAAGCGCGCAGTTCTCGAAAAAGACTTCGGCCGCACCCGAGGAAGTCATGCCCATAACGCCTTCGAGGGCCACGCTCCTGCGTCCCGCGTCCGCCCTGTCCACGAGAAACGCACTCACGCCGCCTTTGCCCTCCGCCGTGCGCGCAAGGACGAGCAGCGCGTCGAAATCCACCCCCTGGGTCACGAACATCTTGGCGCCGTTCAGGACGTAGGAGTCGCCGCGCCGCGTCGCCGCACACGCGAGAGCCGCTGCGTGGCTGCCCGCCCCCCGCTCGGTGATCGCCCACGCGCCGATGGCACCCTCCATGAGCGGGGGAATCCACCGCTCATGCTGCGTCTGCGACGCATGGCGCAGAAGATGCCCCCCGCAAAGCCCCGCAGAGACGCTGATGGTGAGAGCCAAACTGGCATCCCCGCCCGCCAGTTCCTCCAGCACGAGACATTCCTCGAACAACCCCAGGCCGCGGCCGCCCAGAGGTTCGGGCACCTTCACGCCGACGAACCCTGCAGCAGCAGCCTCCCGGTAGAGGTCTCGGGAGAAGGCGGCGTCGCGGTCGCGCGCAATCGCACCGGGGGCGAGACGCTCGCTGGCGAACGCGCGGGCGGCTTCGCGCAACGCCCGTTGGGTTTCGCTCAATTCCGCGTGTGTCGCAAGGGGCAAGTCGTCATCCCTCCTTGAGGGCGGGCAAAATTTCCTCGCCCAGCAGGGTGAGCCTGTGCGGGTGGGTAGCCAGGTCGGGAATCGTAAGCAGAATGTGGTCTACGCCCGCCTCGGTGTATTCCTGAAGACGAGCGACGCATTCCTCGGGCGTTCCGTGGATAGCTCCCGAATCGGGGATGACGCTCAGCCGCTCACGCGCCGCCCGGGCCGCGGCCCTGTCTTTCTCGGGAATCAGCATCAGCATGACGGAGGCGCGCACGGCCTCGGGGTCCCTTCCATATTTTTTGCATTCCGCCTCGATTTCAGGGCGCTTCGCCCGAAATTGCGCGGGCGTCCACCAGCGACAATTATAGCCGTCCGCCTGGCGGGCCGAAACGCCGAGGAGTTTGTCGCCCTCCCCGCCCGTCCAAATCGGTGGGTGCGGCTTCTGGACGGGGGGTGGATGACAGATGGCGTCCTCGGCGTGAAAATGCGTGCCCCGAAACGCAGGCGAACGCTCCGTCCACATGGCGCGCACCAGGCGGATGGCTTCTTCGAGTTGCGCGATGCGAACCGAGGCGCTCGGGTAGGGATATCCGAAGGAGCGATATTCATTTTCGATCCAGCCTGCGCCTACCCCGAAATCCACGCGCCCCTTGCTGATGACGTCGACGGTGGCAGCCGTCTTCGCCAGCATGGTGGGCGGGCGATATCCCACACAGGTGACCAGCGTGCCCAGGCGCAGCTTCTCGGTGTCGCGCGCCAGGGCTGCGAGCGTCGTCCAGGGCTCGAGGATCGAGGTGTCGGCGGATTGTTCGTTCTCCTCCTGGGCGCCGAAGCCCGTCTGGCTGCCGTAAGAGGCCGGATCGAGCGTAACGAAGTGATCGCAATGCCAGAGGGAGTCCACACCCCCACGCTCGGCCTCTTGTGCGATTTCCCTGAGCACGTCGTAGTCGCCGACGTAGAGACCCTTGAGGGTCAGCGCGACGATGATTCCCACTTCCACCATGGTGTTTCTCCCCGAATCCACTCCCCCGCGGCGGCGTGCGTCGCCCCCGCCGCGCTCATTTCCCCAAAACGACGCCCACTGCTCCCAGGACGGACAGCACACCTCCCGCCACCACGCGCCAGCCCACGGCCTCCTGCTTTCTGAAGAACAGCCACGACAAAAAGATGATGATCAGCACCGAGAGCCTGTTGAGCGGAACCAGCTGAACGATGTCCCCCGTCTTTATCGACGACCAAAAGAAAAACGCGGCCAGGGCATTTAGGCACGCGCCCCCCAGGACGGCGAGCAATCCCTTTTTGTCCCACGATTTGGGCGCGCGCCCCTCCACCGAAAACGGCAGGACGGCACACATGTAGCAAAACCCCGTCAGGCTGCCGACCGTCATCCCCAGAGAAGCGGATTTTATCACCAACAGGCCGAACTTTCCGAACAGGTGCGTCATCGCGAAGAGAACGGCCGTGGCCAGGGGCGCGAGATAATAATGCAGCGGAATGCGCCGCTGAATCTCGCCTTTTTCGTAAACCAGCAAAATGGAACCCGTCATGATAGCGAGCGTGCCGATGGCGATGAACCACGTCATTTGCTCGCCTGCGAACGCCACCGCGAACAACGACGCCCACACGAGGCTCGTCTGCGTTACGATGGACGAGCGCGCGAGCCCAACCAGCTTCATGCCGATCAGGCTCAGATACCGGCCCACGAACGAGCCGGAAGTCCCCATGGCGACGAACCACAGGAGACCCTCCAGCGGCCAGTGCTCCACCCCTCCCTCGATGAGATACATCGTGCTGCCCAGGCACACCTGCACGACGGCCATGATGAGGTTCATGACCACCGGGCTCAGGCGCGCCACCCCGACGCGGTAGAGCGTGCGCGCAAACGCAATAAAACAGGCGGCGACGAGTACCAGGATGTTGGGATGAACGGAATCGAACAAATCTACCTTCCCGTCACGACGGCGAAGGCGCCCATGAGAGCGAGAACCCCGCCCGCGACCACGCGCCAGGTTACGTTCTCCTGCCTGCGGAACAGCAGCCAGGAGAGAAAGATGATGAGCAGCACGGAGAGGCGCGTGAGCGGTATGACGCGGGTGATCTCGCCGAGTTTCACCGACGACCAGAAGAAATACACGCCGCAACCCTGGAACACGGCTCCCGTCAGGAGGACGAGATAACCCTTCGCCGCCCCGCGTGCACTCGGGGTCCCTCTCGTGCCGACGAACGGCGCCGTGCCCACCAACAGGCACAGAGAGGTCGTATTTGCTACCGCCATTCCGAAGGCCGAGGAGGGAATCCAGACGAACGCGAATTTTCCCACCAAATGCGCGAATGCGTACATGAGCGCAGAGACTATCGGTATCAGGTAATAGTGCAGGGGAATTCTGCGCTCCGCCTCCCCCGCGGGATGATAGACGAGCATACTCGCCCCGAACATGACGCCCATGATGCCCGCCGCCCTCTGAATCGTCATCTCCTCGCTCAGGACAAAGACGGCCAGCACCGAGGACCACACGAGCACGGTCTGGCTCATTACCGCCGCGCGGGCGAGACCCGTGTAGCGAATCGCGACGAAGTTGATGTATCTACCCGCGAAACTCCCGAAAAACCCCATCGCCATGAACCAGAGAACGCCCTGATACGGCATGGCGTCGAGCGCGCCCTCCAGCCAGAAGAAGAACCACCCCACCGAGGCCGTGACGCACCCCATGGCGAGGTTTGCCGTGTGCATCTTCGTGCGCGCGACGGCGTAGCGCTGCGAGACGCGGGCGAAGGCGATGAGCGTCGCCGAGCACAGCGCCAGAACGTTTGGGTGGATGGCGTCGAGCAAGGTTCACCCCCCCGGGCCGCGCGTGGGCAGAGGCGGGACGCGGGCGAGGAGAAGTGTGCGAACCGGAGGCGGGGGTTTAGCGGCTAAAGTGTCGGACAAGAATTTTCCCAACGAGCAGTGTATGAGGGGGCGCGCGATGCTTGTCGATTTGCTCGCAGCGGACGTACCCCACAAAATTTTCTGTGGCCATGGCCTCCGGGCGCACCCGCCGGGAGGTCGAAAACGCTTCCACGCCCCAGGCCGCCTACACCTCGTCCAGACTCTTTTCGACGACGATGGGACCCCTGTAGCCCGGCATGTTCTCCACGTAGGGACAATCCTCGGGCAGCGCACCCATTTCGACGATTTCCGGCCCTATCGGCATACACATCGCCTCTTTCTCGAAACGATCCGCATACACCCGGCACCGGTTCGCCTCCGTATCGAGGTACGTGCACGCACTCGTGAGCAAAAGCAGCCTGTCGCCCTCCCACACCTTGTCGTAGCAGCATTTCCCGCAGCCATTGCAGAGCGCTTCCCACTCTGGCGTGCCGGGTGGAGGCAGGTTCTCGTCCATCCACGCCTGAATCGCGTCGAGGCGGCGTTCTTTTTTCGTCCGGTAGAGGGGGATGAGCTCGGGGCCGCCGCGTCGTTTGGGGGCTCGCCTGCTCACGCCGGTCCCTCCACGCGATTTTCGGGAACCCTGCGAGGCGGACGACACGGGGCGGAGGGCGTCAACGGTCCTGAAAATTCGCGGAACGCTTCTCGATAAACGCGCGAAGCCCCTCCTGCGAATCCTCCGTGGCGTTCACGAGGCCGAATTTCTCGCTCTCGAGCGCGAGTCCCGCATCGAGGCCGGCCTCCAGCCCCCCGTGCACGGCACCGAGAATCAACTCAATCGCGGGTTTGCTCTTTTCGGCGAGCTTTCGGGCCAGGGCGCGCGCCTCCTCCATCAACTCCTCAGGCGCGCACACCCGGTTTACCAGGCCGATGCGGTGGGCTTCTGCGGCGTCTATGGCATCGCCCGTCATCAACAACTCGAGCGCGCGCCCCGCACCCACCAGCCGGGGCAGCCGCTGGGTGCCCCCGTAGCCGGGGATGATGCCCAGATTTATCTCCGGCTGGCCAAAGCGCGCGTTCGTCGAGGCCAGACGAATCGAGCACGCCATCGCCACCTCGCAGCCCCCGCCCAGGGCAAAGCCGTTCACCGCCGCAATCGAGGGTTTTCCCATGGTTTCGAGGTCGCGCAGAATCTTCGTGCCATGCGCAGAGAGCTCCCGCCCGCCCAGGGGGCCGCGGTCCACCATGCCCTTGATGTCCGCCCCGGCGATGAAGGCCCGCTCGCCTGCGCCCGTCAGAATCAGGGCCTTTACGGCATCGTCTTCGCGCACCCGCGCGAGGAGGTGCGCAAGTTCGTCCATCGTCTGCCTGTTCAGGGCGTTCAGCGCCTTGGGGCGATTGAAGACGCAGGTGGCGACGGGGGAATCAACATCATATGTCAAGTTTTCGTAATTCAATTATTTACGGCTCCATACCTAATGTGAATTTTCATCCATGTAGCGCACAGGCAAGTCTCGTTTCATCCCTGCGAATTGCCTGGGGGCGGGTTTCACTTTACGGAACAAATCACGTGAATCGCCCCCAGGAATCTTTGTATGTGGCAGGGTTCTCCTCTACTCCCCGTATGCCTCGACGATTACCGAGAGACCCATGCCGCCGCCGATGCACGCACCCGCCAGGCCGTACTTGCCGCCCCGGCGTCTGAGTTCGTGCAAAATGGTGAGCGTGAGCCGCGCCCCGCTCGCCCCCACCGGGTGGCCGATGGCGATGGCTCCGCCGTTCACGTTCGTCTTCGCGCGGTCGAGGCCGAGTTCTTTCTCGACAGCCATGTACTGGGCGGAAAACGCCTCGTTGATCTCGACCAAGTCCATGTCGTCGAGGGCGAGACCCGCCTTGTTGAGTGCGATGCGGCTGCTCTCGGCGGGGCCGATGCCCATGATCTTGGGATCGCAGCCCGACACCCCCCAGGAGACGAGGCGCCCGATGGGCTTTCTGCCCAGACGCTCGGCCGCCGCACGCGAGGAGATGACGAGCGCCGCCGCTCCGTCGTTGATGCCGCTGGCGTTGCCCGCCGTGACGACGCCGTCTTCCTTGAACACGGGGCGCAGCCTGGCGAGGGATTCCTCGTTCGAATCCGCCCGGGGGTGCTCGTCGCGATCGAAGACAACCGTCTTTCTGCGCTGTTTGACCTCGACAGGGAAACATTCCTCCGCCAAGCGTCCACTCTCCCAAGCCTCGTGGGCCCGCGCCTGGCTCAGGGCGGCGAACTCGTCCACGGCCTCGCGGTGCAAGTCGTATTTCTCCGCCAGATTCTCCGCCGTGATGCCCATGGGCACGTTGGCGTGCGAGTCTGTGAGCGCGGCGTAGAGACCGTCTTCCATCGGGGCGTCAAAGAGTTTCATGCCCGTGCGCGAGTTGCGGATGACGTGGGGGGTGAGGCTCATGTTCTCCGCTCCCACGGCGAGCACGACCTCGGCGTCCTCGGTCATTATCTCCTTCGCCCCGCTTACGACCGCCTGAAAGCCCGAGGCGCACATGCGGTTCACGCAGTAGCCGGGCCTGTCCTGCGGGACGCCTGCCGCGAGAGCGACGTGGCGGCCGATGTAGACGCCGTCTGAATTCGACTGGATGACGTTGCCCACCACGGTGTGATCCACGTCCTCGGGCGCAACGCCCGCGCGCGTGATCGCCTCTCGCGCCGCCAGCGTGCCGAGCTGCGTAGCCGACATTTCTCGCAGAGTGCCCAGAAACCCGCCGAACGGCGTCCGCGCACCGCCCAGAAAAACGACGTCCTTCTCCGACATGCCCCGCCTCCTCCCGCCATGGTTGTCTGGAAACCGCATTTCGTCCGGTAGCCCACCATAACGCCAAGGCGAAGCGCAGCGCAAGAGGATTTAAGGCTGCGCGCGGCGGCGCAGCGAGGCAAAGACGCAGCGCGAGGAAGAATTGCTGGCGCACGAGTGGAGCGAGGAGAGGCAGAAGAAACAGTCCGCCCGGCAGGGGCGGTCCCTACTCCATCCAGGAGAGCGGGGTCGCGGCGTCGCCCCGGAGTCTTCGTGCGGCGTCTTTTGCAAAATAGGTGAGGATGACGTCCGCCCCCGCACGCTTGATGGAGGTAAGCATTTCCATGAAGGCGCGCTCGGGATCGAGCCAACCATTGCGCGCGGCAGCCGCCAGCATCGCGAACTCTCCCGAGACGTTGTAGGCGGCGATGGGCAGGTCGCAAACGCGCCGCGCCAGGGCGATGACGTCGAGATAGACCAGGGCGGGCTTCACCATCACGATGTCCGCACCCTCCTCGACGTCAAAGGCGATTTCGCGGGCGGCCTCGCGGGCGTTGGCCGGGTCCATCTGGTAGGAACTCCGGTCGCCGAACGCGGGCGCGCTCTCCGCCGCCTCGCGGAAGGGCCCGTAGAAGGCGCTCGCGTACTTGGCCGAATAGGCCATGATGGGCGTTTGGCTAAAACCCTCCGCGTCGAGAGCCGCGCGAATCGCGCCGATGCGTCCGTCCATCATGTCCGAGGGGGCGATGACGTCCGCTCCCGCCGCGGCGTGGCTCACCGCCGTCTTCTCGAGCAGGGCGAGCGTGGGGTCGTTCAACACCCGCTCGCCCTCGATGACGCCGCAGTGGCCGTGATCCATGTACTCGCACAGACAAACGTCGGTAACGACGCACAGCCCGGGCCAGGCCGCCTTGATGGCGCGCACCGCGTTTTGGACGACGCCGTCCTCCGCGTAGGCACCGGAGCCACAATCGTCCTTATGATCGGGAATGCCGAAGAGGATGACGCCCGGTATGTCGAGGGCGACCACCTCCGCGCATTCCTCCACCAGGCGGTCGACGGAGAGTTGGTACTGCCCAGGCATCGAGGAAATTTCCCGTCGCACGTTCTCCCCCTCGACCACGAACATCGGATAGATCAGATTATCGACCGAGAGCCTCGTTTCGCGCACCATGCGCCGCATCGCGTCCGTCTCCCGGGTGCGCCGCGTGCGGTTCCTGACTGCCTCCGCAACAGCCGCCAAAGCCGAATCGGACATCATGTGGTTTCACTCCCCCTTTTTTGCGGGTTGCCTGCGGCCACTCGATAAAAAGAGACGATGGCGCGCGCCAGACCCGGAATCGTCGATTCGGCGGCCTCCACGTCGACGGCGATTCCCCACCTGCGCGCCGTGGCGCTGGTTGCCGGGCCGATGGAGGCCACCCGGGAGCGAGCCAGCCACTCCCGGGCACGCTCCACACCCGCAGCCCGCACGAAACCCTCGCACGCGGAAGAACTCGTGAACGTCAGCATATCAATTTTCCCGCCTTCGAGTGCACCCCACACCCCGCGCAGCGCATCGGCGCCTGCGGCCGTCGTGCGGTAGACGGCCACGTCGTCCACCAAAGCCCCCATTTTTTCCAACTCCTCGGGAACGAGATTGCGCCCCTGCTGCGCCCGGGGCAACAAGACGCGCCTGCCCGCCACCTCCGCACCTTTGAGCAAAGCGACGACTCCCTCCGCCGTGTGTTTTTCGGCCACCCCGTCGGGCGTTCTCCCCAGGTGCGCTTCCACTGCGGCGGCGGTGGCGGGGCCGATGGCGAAAAGCGAGACAGCCGGAGGAATCGCTCCGGGCGCAACGCCCAGAGCACCGAACCTCCTTGCAAGGTATTTCGGCCCGTTCGCGCTCGTGAAGACGATGGAATGATACGAAGCGAGCCCCCGAATCGCCGTATCGAGCGGTGCCCAGTCTTCAGGTTCGCCTATCTCGATGAGCGGGGCGACCCACACATGCGCCCCCAGGCGTTCTAGAGTCTCGCTCATGCGCGAAGCGCCCTCCTCAGGGCGCGTGACGAGCATGCTCCTGCCCGCGAGGGGGTGCGCGTCTTCTTCCCGCTCCCTCTTCATCGGGCGTCCCTCAGTATTTCCGCTCCCCCTGCGGCAAGAACGTCCTCGGCCAAATCCGCACCCAGGGTGGCGGCGTCTTCGGCGGCGCCCGTTCGCTCCTTCTCCACCAAGTGCGCACCGTCCACGCGCACAAGTCGCGCGCGCAAGCGAAGCGCTCCTTTTCGTATTTCTCCAAAAACGCCCAGGGGCAGCAGACAACCACCCTCCAGGCGCGCCATCACCACGCGCTCCGCCGAAACGGCGCATCGGGTCTGTGCATGATCCAGCCCTTCGAGAAGGCTGCGGACGCGCGCGTCGTCCTCTCTTGCCTCTATCGCCAGCGCGCCCTGGCCTGCGGCGGGCAGCATGAGTTCGGGGGCGAGTGCCTCGGTGGCCCGCTCGCCGAGGCCGAGGCGCTTGAGACCCGCAAGAGCGAGAACGGCGGCATCCACCTCCCCCGCAGCCACCTTTGCGAGCCGCGTATCCACGTTGCCGCGCATTTCCACGATTTCGAGATCGGAGCGAAAGCGTCTCATCTGTGCCATTCTCCGCAGACTGCTCGTGCCGACCCGGCTCCCCGGCGCCAACCCCCGCACGGATTCTCCACCCCGCGACACCAGCGCGTCCCAGGGTTCCTCTCGCTCGGGGACGGCGCCCAGAGTGAGCCCCGCGGGGAGTTCACCCGGCAGATCCTTCAGGCTGTGGACGGCGGCATCGATTTCACTGCGCAGGAGGGCATCCTCTATCTCCTTGACGAAAAGGCCCTTGCCCCCCAGTTCGTGAACCGGAGAGTTGAGCATGGCGTCTCCCCGCGTGCGGATGAGAACCTCCTCCACCAGCAGACGCGGATGCGCCTCTTGCAGCCGCGCGGCCACCCATGCCGTCTGCGCGCGCGCGAGGGCGCTGCCCCGCGTGCCCAGTCGCAGCGTGTCGCCCACGGTTCAGTCCGCGCCATCCGTCGGCGGTTCGGCTTCCTCCACACCGAAGAGTTTGCGCACGGACTCGACCGACAATTCCTCGGCCTCCTCTTCCGCCATACGGCGCAGAACGGTGAAAGGCTGGTGGAGGAGTTTGTTGACCAGGGCCTTCGTCATGGCGTCGAGGGCGGCATGGCCCTCCGCATCCAGGTCGGGCAGGCGCGGGAGAGTCTTTTCGACCTCGCTGCGGCGCATCGACTCCGCGAGCGAGCGGATGGCCCCGAAGGCATCGTGAAACTCCTCGGCGCGCTTGCGGGCGTAGTAGGTGCGCACCTCGCCATCCAGGATGTCGCGCGCGTCGCGGGCTACCTCTTCGCGCCCCCGCAGATTGTCCGCCACGACGGATTGCAAGTCGTCCACGTCGTAGAGGTAGGCGTCCTCCAGGTCGTTTACGTCGGGGGCGACGTTTCGGGGCACTGAGATGTCGATGAGGAACAGCGGCGCACCGCGGCGGCTCTCCAGAGCCGCGGCGACGGCAGGCTTGTCGAGGAGAAACGCGCTCGCGGCCGTCGAGGTGATGACTACGTCCGCCTCCGCGAGCGCCTCTCCCAGGGCGTCGAGGCCCATGGCGCGACCTCCGAGCCTCGCTGCGAGTTCCCGCGCACCTGCGAGGGTGCGGTTCGCCACGTGGACGGCCTCCGCCCCGCTCGCCTTGAGGTGCCGCGCCGCCGACTCGCCCATCTCACCCGCGCCGAGCAACAACACGCTCTTGCCCGCCAATGAGCCGAAGATGCGCTTGGCCAAATCCACGGCGACGGAGCTGACCGACACGGGCGCCTCGCCTATCGGGGTTTGTTCGCGAATTTTCTTCGCCACGCGAAACGCACGGGAGAACAAATCGGCAAGGGCCTTGCCTGCATGGCCCGAGGCGTGGGCGATGCGGTAGGCCTCTTTTACCTGACCGAGAATTTGCGGCTCGCCCACCACCATGGAATCCAGGCTCGACGCCACGGCAAAGAGGTGGCGGGTGGCCTCGACCTCGCGGTGGACGTAGAGATGGGCCGCGAGCTCCTCCGCGCCCACGTCGCGCGAGTCGAGCAGGAAGCGGTGAATCGCCTCCACGCCCCTCTCGAAATTCTCCGCCACGCTGTAGACCTCCACCCGGTTGCACGTGGAGAGAATGAGGCGCTCCTCCAGCCCCTTGTAGTTCGCCAGCCTGTCGAGCCACTCGCCCATGCGGCCTTCGGGGAAATAGAGGCGTTCTCGCACGCTGAGCGGGGTGGTGTGATGACTCACGCCCGCGAGGATGATGGCCATCTCTCCCCCCAGCCCTAGAAGTGCGCCACCAGCGCAACCAGTGCGGCGCAGAAGGCCACCATCGAGAAAACGGCGGAGCGTTTTCCCTTCCATCTTCTGGTGAGCCGGCAAGTGAGGAGAAGGCCGTACGCCCCCCAGATCAGGATGAGGGGCCAGGTGCGGACCGGGTCGAGACTCCAGTAGGCGCCGTGGCGCGAGCGCGCCCACATCGAGCCGAGCAGCAGGCTCGCCGTCAGAAACGCGAAGCCGAAATAGAGAATCTTGTGGTTCAGGTCGTCGAGGATGTCGAGCGAGGGCAGGCGGTGCAGCCATGCACTCGGCCTTCTGGACTTGAGTTGTTGTGACTGCACGAGATACATCAGCGCCGAGGCGAAGAGCAGGAAGAAGGCGGCCCAACTCAGAAGAGCGAGCACGGCGTGCCCTTTGAGCAAATACCCCTGCACGGCGGGAGAACCCGCCCCCCACACGCCCGGAAACGCGGATGCGTAGCCCTCAAGCACGAACGCGGCGGGCACGGCGAAGCCGCCGAGGGCCACGTCGCGGTAACGGACGTAGACAATCAGATACATCAATAAAATCATCCACGCCATGCCGCTCAGCCAGGGTCCCCAGCCCATGGGCGAGCCAGAGGAGAAGCTTACTCCCAGCATCACGCTGTGGAGGGCAAAGCCCAGCAGCAAGGCGCCCATGGCGCAGCGCACCCCCGCCAACCTGCCCGTGAAGAGCAGATACAAGTGCGCGAGGGCGGCGATCAGGTAGCAACCAATCAGAATGGCGAGCACGACTTTTCCTCTAGAAGGGAAGGGCGACGCGCGCCCACACTACGACTTCCCCCCACGCAAAACGCACAAAATCAGGTCATTTAGACCACCATTGAGACCATTTTGCAATAATCGCTCCCCGGGAAACACCGCACCGAAACCAATCTGCCGGCTCCACGGCTCCCGAGTTGGCGAGCAGGTGCAATTCGCACTATACTCGCCAGGCAACCCTTCCGCCCCCGGGGCAGGAGACCGTGATGGCGCTTCCCGACATCGACCCTCCCCTCATCAACGCGAGCGGCATTCTGAGCTACCCGGAAGTCTTCGTCGCCTTCGAGAGGGCGGGGGCGCGCCTGGGAGGCTACGTGACGAAATCCGTCGGCCCGCGGGAGAAGCCGGGCAACGACAACCCCGTGGTCGTTTCGCCTGAAGGGGGCGCCGTCCTCAACTCCCTCGCCCTGCCGACGCAAAGTGTCGAGGATTGGGAGCGAGACCTCGAGGAGACGAAGCTCGCACGGGCGAAGCTCATCGTCTCGGTCTACGGCGGCGACGCGGAGGAGTTCGCCCGCGTCACGCGCCGGATGTCGCGCTTCGCCGACGCCGTCGAGGTGAACCTGGGCTGTCCGAACAAAGAGCCGGGCGAGCGCACCATCATGGAGAGCATCGGCCAGAACCCCGCCCTCTCGGGCGAAGTACTCGCGCGCGTGCGCGATGAGACGGACAAGCCCGTCATCGCCAAGCTCTCGCCGAACAGCGAGTATCTCTCCGTTGCCGATGCGTGCCTCGAAGCAGGCGCGGACGCTCTGGGCTGCGGAAACACCCTGGGTCCCGGACTCGCGGTGGACATCCACAGCCGCGCGGCGATTCTGGCGGGCACGACGGGCGGTATCAGCGGCCCCGCTCTCAAGCCCATCAACCTGCGCATGACGTATGAGTCCTACGCGCGCTTTCGGTGTCCCATCGTGGCCTACGGCGGCATCGAAACCTGGGAGGACGCGGTCGAATACATCCTCGCGGGTGCTTGCGTGCTGGGGGTCGGCACCGCATTTCTGGGAAAGAACACGGGCGCGGCGGCGGCCCTCACCCGCGAGATGTGGGAAGGAATCGAAGAGTATCTCGCCGGGCGGCCCTTCTCCGAACTCGTGGGCGAGGCGCACCGGGCACCGCATGGGGTCGGCACCCGTGCGTAGCGTCTGCAAAGTGGTGGAAAACCGCGCGGAAAGCCCCTGGACGCACACGATTTTTTTCGACAGGAAAATCGCCTCCCGACCCGGGCAGTTCATGATGGTCTGGCTGCCCCGCCTCGGCGAGAAACCCTTTACGCTCTCCTACCCCGACGCCATCACCGTCAAGCGCGCGGGCGCGTTTACCGAAGCGCTCACCGCGCTTGAGCCGGGCGACGCGATAGGGCTGCGTGGCCCCCTGGGAGAAGGCTATCCCGCGCTCGAACGCCCCGCCCTCATCGGCGGCGGGGTGGGCATCGCGGAGTTGCGACTGCTCGCTCTGGCGTCGAAATCTCCCTCGTTCGTCCTCGGCGGGCGCACGGCGGAGGAGATTCTCTTCTACGAAGAGTTCAGCAAGCTCGGCCCCGTCCACGTCGCCACCGAGGACGGTTCGCTGGGCGAAAAAGGCCTGATCACCCGCTTGCTGCCCGTGGAAGCCGGGAGCTACGCCGTCTGCGGGCCGGAACGGATGATGGCCGCCTGCCTGCCCCACCTCCCCCCTGATCGGACGCATCTCGCCATAGAGCGCTACATGAAGTGCGCCGTCGGCCTGTGCGGGCAATGCACCTGCTCGGGGTTTCGCGTATGCACCGACGGCCCCGTTTTTCGCGCCACCGAAGTCATGGAGATGCAAGATTTCGGCAAACGCAGGCGCTCGAAGAGCGGAAGGTGGGAGCCCGTGTAGCAAGAAGATGGTTTCTGGAACGCTCCGCGGCCCGGCAGTTCGTTCCTCAAGGCGACGCTTCCCTGCATCGGGGCAGGGACGTTCGGTTGCGACGCGCATCTTTTGGGTGCGAAACGGACGCGCTTCGTCCACTTCCGATTACCCACCAAGGCGAAAAACCGGAGGAGGCGCGACTCGTCCTTGCAGGGCCGAGGACCCGGGCGGCATATCTTCCCAAGACGTTTCGGCTGTGCGTATAATTCAAGGCAGGTTCGTAGCGTTTCGCCTCGAGGCGGAGGACAGGCCATTCGATTCCGTGTACTGGGCTGCGCGGGAGGAAAAGCGCCCGGATGTCAGTTGACGTCCTTTCTCCTCAACGATGCTCTGCTGCTCGACGGCGGTTCGGCCGCCTCGGCCCTCACCATCGAGGAGCAGGCCGCACTCGCGGGCGTCGTGATCTCCCACGCGCATCTCGACCACGTCGGCGACATCCCTTACGTGGCCGACAACGTTTTCGGTCTGCGCACGGAGCCGCTCCGCGTCCTGGCGGCACGCGAGGTTATCGAGGAGATGCGCAGGTCTATCTTCAACAACGTCGTCTGGCCGGATTTTTCAGAGATCCACCACGAGGGCAAGCCGATCATCGAGTTCGTCGCTCTCGAGCGCGGCAAGACCATCGCGTGCGGCGGGGTGCGCATCACCCCCTACGCGGTCAACCACCAGCCGACGACGTTCGGCTTCGTCCTGGAGGACGCGGAGGGCGCCCTGCTCTATACCAGTGACACCGGCCCCACCGAGGACATCTGGCGGGGGGGCATGGAGACGGAAAAGTTGCACGCAATCGTTACGGAGGTGTCGTTCCCGAACCGGATGGAGGAGCTCGCGCGCGTCTCGCACCACCTCACGCCCGCCCTACTCCGTGCGGAGATGCGCAAGATGCCGCCCGCGGTACCCGTTTACATCTACCATCTCAAAATACAGCACCACGAGGAGACCAGACAGGAAATCGAAGACTTGAACGAGCCGAGAATCCACCTGCTCGAAGACGGAGAGACGTACGGCCGGTAAAGCTTGCGCTCCGCGTGCGCGGAGCAATTTCCCGGGAACGAAGCATCGGGGGCGGGCAGCCCCGAACGAACGAGGAGAAGTCCTTTGGAAGACGTCGAGACACAAAGAAAAAACAGCCGGTTGATGGCCGAGCGGCTCAGCCGCATTCTGGCGGACGACATATCCGGCGTCGAGGCGGACATACGCTATGCCTACCAGGAGAAGAGTTTTCGCCTGTGGTGGGGCGAGCGCGGCGACCCGGATACGATGGCCCTCATCACCTTCGAACAACTCGCCACGCTGAACGACGAGGAACTCCGCCAGGTCATCCGCTCCTCCGTCATCGGATACTAGGGGGATGGGACGCCCCTGGTCCGCACCTCGGGGGGATGAACCACCGCGAACAGGAACACGACACACGAAAGGGGCGCGACCCGTTGCGGGCGCGCGTCACGAGATGTTCGCCAATTCCTTGTAGATGCGGAAGATCGAGCTTCCGTCCTCGTTCTGTCTGCCCTTGCTCCTCTGGGCCATATAGAGGTGTTCGAGCAGTCCGCCAAGCGGCACGGGGACGTCGATATCCTTGGCGGACTCTATGGCGCACTCCAGGTCTTTGAGCACGATCCATATCGGGCCGGATTCCGGAAAATGGTCGGCGAGCATGTCCTTGCCGCGCACTTCGAGCACGTTCGAGCCCGCGGCCCCCGCACACAGCGTGTCGAGCATCACGTCGGCGGGAATGCCCGCCTTGAGGCCAAGGGTGAGCCCCTCGCACGCTCCCGCCATGTTGATGAACAGCACCAGGTTCACCACCAGTTTGAGCTGGGCGGCGAGTCCGTTTTGCTCGCTTACGTAAATTGTTTTCTTGCCGATGGCGTCAAAGGCAGGCTTCGCCACGTCGAAGGCGTCTCGCGGCCCCGCCGACATGACCACCAAATCCTTGACGGCGGCCTGCTTGCCCACGCCGCTCACCGGACAGTCGAGCCAGCGCACGCCCTTCTTCGCCACTTTTTCGGCCATGGCCTTGGAGAATTTGGGGGGCACGGTGCTCATGTCGGCGATGATGCCGCCCGGCGCGACGCCTTCCAGCACACCGCCCGCACCGTTCACCGCCTCCTCGACTACCTTGTAGTTGGGAAGCGACGTCATCACCAAATCCGCGGCGCGTGCGGCGTCGGCAGGCGAGGACGCGCGGCGCAGACCCTTGCCCTCAAACTTCGCGTAGGCGGCCTCGATGGGGTCGTAGCCCGCCACCTCCATTCCTGAGTCCAGCATATGGCCCGCAAACGCTCCACCCATGACGCCCAAACCCACCATTCCGACTCTCATGCTCACGATCGTCTCTCCCTTTTGGAATCGCCCGGCACGGGGCGTTTCGCCCGCACCGGGTGAAAACCGGGGCACATGGAGGTGCGCCCCCTCGTCAATGAATCACGTAGCCGCCGTCCACCACGAGGTTGTGCCCCTGCACGAACGAGGATTCCCCCGAGGCCAGGAACAACACTGCGTCGGCGATTTCGTTCGGCTCGCCGAAGCGTCCCATCGGCACCGTCGCCAGGCGCTGCGCGCGTTCCTCAGGCGTCTTGTAGGCATGTTTTTCGAGATACGCGGTGGCCGTCGGCCCCGGGCTGACGGCGTTCACCAAAATGTTCTCGCCTGCGAGCTCGAGCGCCATCGAGCGGGTGAGTTGAATCAACGCCGCCTTGGTCGCGCTGTAGAGCGCCGTATCGCGCGCGGCCACCGAACCCAGCTGGCTCGCCACGTGGACGATGCGCCCGCCGCCCGCCGCACGCATGTGGGGCAGCACCGCCTGACTCACGAAAAAGGGCGCGCGCAAATTGACGCCCACCACGTGCTCGAAATCCGCATACGAGAACGTGCCGAAGGGCTTGCTGGCGCGAACGCCCGCGTTGTTCACCAAAACGTCGAGACCGCCCAGAAAACGCACCGCCTCCTCCACCATGCGCTCGGCAGCACCCTCCCGGCCCAGGTCGTGCAGCCCGAAGGAGGCCTCCCCGCCCGCTTCTCCGCATTCGCGCGCAACGGCGGCGAGTTCCTCCTCCGTGCCCTCCGCAGCCAGAAATACGCGCGCTCCACCTGCGGCGAACGCGCGTGCCACACACTGGCCGATTCCCCGGGAGGCACCCGTTACGACTACCCTCTTCTGGTCGAACCGGGGCATCCGGCGTTTCTCCCGAGATAGAGTTGCGCTACTATGCACACTGACGGCGCAACGCACACAAACAAACCTGATGGACAGAGGAGACCCCTCGCCATGCCCAGACCCGAAGCCCCCTTCGAGAGACTCCAGCACGTCGCCATCAAGGTGGCGAATCTCGATGAATCTCTCAAATTCTACACCGAGATTCTCGGCTTCACCCTCAGCGAACGCCACGACCCCGGCGAGCACCCGAACGTCGGCATGGGTCTGTGTTTCCTGCGGTGCGGCGCGTTCCATCACGATTTGAACCTAGTATACCACACCGGCCCACAGCCCGACCTCGAAGCCATGCGCACCGAGGATCAGGGGCCGGCAAGGGACTTGGGCTTGCATCATTTCGCGTTTCGCGTAAAAGACCGCACGGAGTTCTTCGCCTGGAAGAAGTGGCTCGAGGAATCAGGCGTCGAAATCGTGCGCGGCCCCATGGTGCACAGCCCCACCCACCCGGAGGGCGACGGCACCTGGGGCGAGAACCGCGCCATGTATTTCTGCGACCCCGACGGCCACCGCATCGAGATTTTTTGCGATTTGGCGCGGATGGATGAAACCAACGGCATCGAGAAGGACTGGTACGACGCACGCCTGCGGCGGGAGGGAATCGACCCCGCTCCGCGCCCGCCCGTCGGCCCGCACCCGACGGGAGTCCTCGCGCGCTGAATCACCCGAGGGGGGACGTTTTTCAGTGGATGGGACGCCGTGAGTTGGAAGGGTTTTCGCATACGGCTTCTCGGCTGGCTGCTGCATTTCGACTTCTCCGATGACGGCATCTTCTATTTCACCACTATCGTCGTGGGAGCGCTCACGGGCCTCGTCGCCGTGTTGTTTCACCTCTCGCTGGGCTGGGCGCACGAGGTGTTGTTCGGCTCCCACGACCTCTCCGCCATCGATCGCGCCTGGTACTGGATGGCACTGATACCCGCGGGAGGAGCCTTTCTCTCCGCGGTGTTTCTCCACTATTTCGTCCCCGAGGCGCGCGGCAGCGGCATCCCCCAGACGAAAATAGCCTACGTCGCGCACAACGGCCACATCGAAAAGCGCGTGTGGATAGGCAAGTTCCTTATTGGGGTGCTCAACATCGGCTCAGGCTCGAGCCTGGGGCGCGAGGGGCCCACCGTGCAGATTTGCTCGGGCGTGGCCAGCTGGATCGGCGAAACGTTTTCGCTCAAAAGGCGCCGCGTGCAGGCACTCGTCCCCGTAGGCTGTGCCGCCGCCCTAGCCGCGGCGTTCAACACGCCGATTGCGGCGGTCACCTTCACGCTCGAGGAACTCGTGGGCGATCTGAACGCCCGCGTGCTCGGCTCCATCGTGTTCGCGGCGGTCTCCGCCTCGGTGGTCTCGCGCGCCATTCTGGGCAACGAACCTGTGTTCTCCGTTCCCGCCTACGCACTCGGCAGCCCGGCGGAATTGCTCCTCTACGCCCTGGTGGGCGTGGTGTGCGCTCTCGTCGGCGTGGCGTTCATCAAGGGGCTGCTCTTCGTGCGCGCGCACTGGAAGCGCCTGCGGGGATTCCGGGGGGTCGTCGCCACAGGAGCGGGCGGCTTGTTCGTGGGCGTCGTCGGCATCTGGGTTCCCGAGGTCTTCGCCGTGGGCTATCCCGCCGTAAGCAAAGCCCTGACGCACAGCTACACCCTCCCCTTTTTGCTGTGCCTGCTCGTGCTCAAGCTCATCGCCACCGCCGTCTCCTACGGAACGGGGTCTTTGGGCGGCATATTCGCGCCGACTCTGTTTCTGGGGGCGATGGCGGGCGGTGCGGTGGCCTCGGTGGCCGAATACGCCCTCCCCGGATTCGTGGGCCAGCCGGGCGGCTACGCGCTCGTGGGCATGGGGGCGGCGTTTGCGGCCATCATCCGCGCGCCGATGACGTCGGTGCTCATCATTTTCGAACTCACGCAGGACTACAACATCATCCTCGCCCTCATGGTGGCGAACGCCGTCTCGCTCGCCCTCGCACGCCGTTGGCATCCCGAGCCGATATACAGCGCGCTCTCGGCCCAGGACGGCGTCACCCTGCCCGACCACGAGACCGAGCATCTGCTCCATGAGATTCACGTGGCGGACGCCATGGTCACCGACGTCCTTACCCTGCCCGAGGACGTCAGCATCACAGAGGCGATAGAGCGAACGAAGGAGGACAACATTTCCGGATACCCCGTCCTGAACGCGGAGGGCAAGCTCGCGGGCATCGCGAGCGACTACGACTTCCACCAGGCACAGGCGGCGGGCATCCTCGATAAACCCCTGCGCGAAATCGCGCGCAAGAAATACATCTTGCACGCCCACCCGGACCAATCCCTCGATTCGGTGATGGCCAAACTGGGCGACAGGCGCATATCCCGCCTGCCCGTGGTGAGCCGCGAAGACCCGACCGAGTTGCTGGGCATCATCACCGCGGAGGACGTCATCTACGCCTTCGGCAAGGTGTGGCACGAACAAGAACACCACAGGCACGACTCCGCCTAGCCCCGCCCGACGCTTTGCGCGGAGCACGCGGGTTTTCGTATCATGCGAGGAGGGCGGGAGGGCGTGCCTCCCCAGCCAGTGCGGGCAGCCCGCGCCGCGCCCGGAGGGAGAAGCCGAACGAAGACGCCGGAACGACGCATATGAACGCGCGACACCCAGCCACCCTGCCCCCGAACACCCAGCCCGCCTGGCTCAAGAAGATTTTTCAGGCGGGCTTTCGGCTCGCCTACGGAGGCGTCGAGGTCGGCGGCATGGAGAACGTGCCCGCCGAGGGACCCCTCATCGTCGCCTCGAACCACCGCAGCTACCTCGACCCCGTCATCCTCGGCTCTTTTTTGCCGAGGCGCGTGTATCACATGGGCAAGCGCGAGCTTTTCGCCAACCCCCTGATCGCGAGGCTCATCACCCGCTTCGGGGCATTTCCGGTGGACAGGGACACCCCGCGCGCGGGTACTTTTCGCACCGCACTCGGCCTGCTCCGCATGAACGCCGCGGTGGTGATTTTCCCCGAAGGCGGCATCGTCGATTCGATGGCGCAACTCGGCGTGAAGGAAGGCGTGGGCGTTCTCGCCGTCTTAAGCCGCGCACCCGTTTTGCCGGTCTACATCGCGGGGTCGAACACGCTCATCAGCCCGCGCGGCGTTCTCGACCCTCTACTCGCCATTCGCGTGGGAAAACCCTTGCCGCCCGTTCAGGGGCGGGGCCGTGAACACCGCCGGGCGATCTCCCACGACGTCGTCGAAGCCATACGCAAACTCGAGGCGGATTTTCTTGCCGCACACAGGAGCAGAAACGCACCCGCCTGAGGAGCGGGGATGGACGAAAACCAGCCCGCAGAGTCTTCACGCGCGCCTGCGCATTCCGGAGAAGGATAAAGAAAACCCCGGGCGGGGCAACCCGCCCGGGGAGAACCGGCACACGCCGGTGACAAACCCTAGAAGCTGTACTGCACGCCGAGTTGCAGGCGCGCGGCGTCTCCTTCTTTGCCCTCGTAAGTCTCGCGCCAGCCGTGCATATACTCAAAGCCGACCCGTGCTTTGGGAACGGGCGACCACCACAGGTTCAGATGGACCGACTGTAGCGATTCGCTCAAGGCGGCGACCAGGCTACTGGCATCGTCGTCGAAATCGTTCTGCACCCAGCCGTAATAGGCTCCCGCGCTCAGCTTCTTGTTCAGGTTGTGGGTGAGACCCACGAAACCGCCCATGGAATCGACCGTCTCAAGTTCTCCGCTCACCAGGGTGGCCGCCGCCGGAACGCCGAGCATATGTGCCGCCAGGCCGCCTGCACCCACGTTGAAGGTCGCCCACAGCCGGGTGTTCTCTTGCAGCTTGAAGTTCGCCCCCAGGTGGAAGGCCGAAATAGTCGTATCCACGTCCAGGTCGCCCTGCTCGTGCCTGATCTGCCCGACGAGGCCACCCAGATTGATCGCGCCCCAGGGCTGCCTGTAACGCAGCGCGGCCACCAGGTTCGGCAAGCGATCTTCAGAGGAGACCACGCTGCTGCCTACGATTGCGGGTCCCCCCGCGTCTTCAAGCGCGACCTCCGCGGTCAAACCGCCGCCCATGTCCGAGGAATAGCGCAATTGCGAATAGCGCGAGGCGATGACGCCCACCGGCCCCTCAAAGTCGACCGTGTCGGCGTAGGTGTCCTGGTCCACCATGGTAGACCAGTTGCGGCCCGCCATCATAGAACCCAGCGAGACCCAGGCGTGGCGCAGGCGCAAGGTGCTGCCCGAACCGAAAAAGTCGGTCTCGACGCGGCTCTTGAGTTCGCCCATCTCGGTCGGCGTCTTGCTTTCAAAACGCAGGCGCGTCTGCCGGGCGTGCATGGAGGCCTTGGGCTTCGTATCGCTTCCGTCCAGGCCGATGGGGCTGGGTCTCCCGCCGGCATCGTAGATGCTGAAGGCGTCGCCCAAATCGGAGTTGAGGTCGTAGATAGCGTCGAGCTTGACGTAGCCGCTGAACGAAAGCGAGGTGTTGCTGCCCGCCGGCTTCCAGTAGCCCGGGGGAGCCGCCATTTTCTTGGCCTTCACCTCCTCGGCCTTGCGGCTCTTCTCCCTGGCCTCCAACTCCTCTATCCGCTTGCGCAGTGCCTCGAGTTGGGCTTTGAGGTCGTCCAGTTCACCTGCAGAGGCAGGCGCTGCGAACAGCGCAAGGCCCAGGACGAAAGCGACCAGGGAAGGACCGACGCGATGCCTGTGCTTTCTTTTCATATGCCCGCCTCCTTTTTCACATTCGAGCCAGGACCGCATGGCAAAACGCGAACCGGCAGTCCTCATGAGTGAGTGAAAGAGACCCATACGTGCAAAACAACTTGCCCGGCCGATTTCTCGTCCGCGGCGAATTCGTAAAACGCAAACACCCGCCTCAGGCCACGGCCTTGAGGATGGTCCGCCGAATCAACACGGGCGTTATTTGCTTGCGGTACGTGTCGCTCGCACGGATGTCGGTGAGCGGCTCGAGGTCTCCGAGCGTGTCCGCGAGCACGGCGTCTATGGTTTTCTGGTCAAGCTTTTTGCCCGCCAAGCCCTCCTCCACCGCCCGCAGGCGCCGGAACACGGCCTCCACCCCGCCCAGGCCGATGCGCACTTCCCTGGCCGTCTCGCCGTCGGCCTCGGTGAGCACCGCGACCGAGACGGACACGCAGGGCTTGTCCTCCTTCGAGCGCGTGGTAAAGCGCGTGCAGGCCGTGCGGAATCCCTCAGGCAGGGGGTCCACCTCGATGGCGCACAGCAACTCGTCCTCCTCGAGGGCGCACTCGTAATATCCCGTCCAGAACGCATCGGCGGGAATCACGCGCTCCGTGCCGTCGACCTTCCTGGTGTGCATGCGCGCTTCGTGGACGAGAAACGCACCCGGCGGATCCGAGGCCGGCTCCGCGAAGCACAGGTTCCCGCCCACGGTGCCCTGGTTGCGGATGCGAATCGTCGCCACGTTGTGAAATATCTCGGAAAGCAGCGGAAAGCGCTCCGCCACGAGGGGAGAAAGCTCTATTTTGCGGTGCACGGTCTTCGCCCCGATGCGGATGCCTCCGCTTGCCGTCTCCTCGATGAAATCGAGGTCGTTCGCACCCGCAATGTCTACCAGCACCTCGGGCTCGTAGATGCGCGACTTCATGAGAATGGAGAGGGCAACGCCGCCCGCGTACACCTTCGCGTCGTCGCCGTGCTCCTTCATGGCGGCGAGCGTTTCCTCCGCGCTGTTCACGGGTAAATGCCGAAAAGCCATGTTTCGTCCCTCCCCTCGCTATGCGCTTTCACTTTTCTCGTTGAGGGCCGACAGCACCTTCTCGGGCGTGATCGGCAACGTGGTGATGCGCACGCCCACGGCGTCGTAAATGGCGTTCGCTATCGCCGCAGAGGTGCCCAGTTGTGCCATCTCGCCCAGCCCCTTCGCCCCGTAGGGTCCCGAGGGATTTTCGGTCTCGATGAGGGCGACCTCGAGCTCCGGCAAGTCCTGGGTCGTGGGCATCTTGTAGTCGAGCCAGTTCGCGTTCACGGGCTGGCCGTCCTCGACCTGGAAATCCTCCATCATGGCGTAGCCCACGCCCATGAGCGCGCCGCCGTCGATTTGGCCCTGGGCACCCGCAGGGTTCACTATGGTGCCCACATCGTTCGTGCTGATGATGCGCACGACCTCGAAGGAGCCCGTTTCGGTGTCCACCTCGACCTCGGCCACCTTCGCGCCGTAGGCGTAGGCCGCCGACCAGTTGCCGTAGCCCGTCACCGGGTCGGGCGTCTCGCTCGGCGAATCGTAGGAAGTCGCCGTGTAAACGGCCTCACTGCCCTGCTTGTCATAAATCTTCATGTAGGCTTCGCCGTGGGTGACCTGCCGCTCGGGCGAGCTGGAAACGAAGATTTTGCCCTCGCGCGCGTCGAGGTCCTTCGGGTCGCATTCGAGCAACTCCGCCGCACCCTTGAAGAGCATGTTCTTGGCTTCCAAAGCCGCCATGCGCGTGGCCTGGCCGTCGATGGTCGTCGTGCGGCTTCCGCGGACGCCCCAGCCGTAGGGGTTCACCGAGGTATCGCCGTTGATGATGCGCACGTCCTCAACGCGCACGCCCAGAGCCTCGGCGCAAATCTGCGCGAGCGTGGTGTCCGAGCCGTTGCCCATCTCGATGGTGCCCGAGAGGAGCTGCACGGTGCCGTCCTTGTTCATCTTGATGAAGGCACCCGCCGTCTCCGGCCCCATCGCGCGCGCACCCGTGAAGTGCACTGCCGCACTCAGCCCGAAGCCGCGCTTTTTGCCGTTGCTGCTCTCTTGTTTCTCGCGCCAGGGCACGCGCTTGACGGCTTCCTGCACGCATTCCGACACGCCGCAACTCGTGATTTTCGCCCCGATGATGGTGGTGTCGCCCTTTTTGACGAAATTCTTGACGCGAAACTCCGCCGGGTCCATACCAATCTCGAGGGCGTGCTTCTCCATAGCGAGTTCGGAGCCAAAGGAGTAGCCGCCGTTGCCCACCCCGCGCATCGCCCCGCCGGGGGGGACGTTCGTGTAAACGACGTCGGCGTGGTGGCGGTAGGCCTTGTAGTTGTAGATGCTGCCGCCCATGTGGGCCGTGATGGAGCCGACCACGGGGCCGTAGTCGGAATAGCCGCCGTTTTCGACCACCATCTTCACGTCGCGGGCGAGGAGCATCCCCTCCTTGTCGGTGGCGATGCGGAAGGTATGGAACTGCTTGGTCCTGTGGGTTCCGAGCAGAAACTCCTCCTCGCGCGTGTAGTAGAACTTGACGGGAACGCCCAGTTTTTTCGCCGCGATGATCGAGAGGAAGTCGATATTGAACTTGCTCGTCGCCTTGCCGCCGAAACCCCCGCCCACGTAGTTGGTGATCACCCGAATCCGGGCTTCGGGAATCTTGAGGCACTTGGCGAAGTACTGGCTCGAGAGGCTCGGGCACTGCGAGGAGTTGTAGACCGTAACGTCGCCAGTCTGCGACCACTCGGCGATGGAGACGTGCGCCTCAAAAGAGCCGTGCATCTGGCGCGAGGAGGCGGTCGAGAGTTCGCTGACGTGGTGGGCTTCGTCAAACATGCGTTCCACCTCGCCGAACTCCATGTGCTTGGTGAAGGCAATGTTGTTCGGATATCCCTCATGGAGGACGGGCGCGCCCTCTTCCATCGCCTCGAAGGGGTCGAACACGGCGGGCAGATCCTCGTAGTCGACGTCGATGAGGTCGAGGGCTTCGATGGCGATCTCCTCCGTCGTCGCCACGACGGCCGCCACCGAGTCTCCCACGAAGCGCGCCTTGTCCGGAGACAAGGGACGCTGATCGTAGCAGACCGGCACCACGCCCCAGACCACGTGGTCGGGGATGTCTTTGGCCGTCATCACCAGTTTGACGCCGGGAAGCTTCTCGGCGCGGCTGGTGTCGATGTTGCGAATGCGCGCGTGGGGCAAGGGGCTGCCCAGCAGTTTGCCGTGGAGCATTTTGGGCAATTGCAGGTCGAGGGTGTACATGGCCCGTCCCGTAACCTTCGCGGGACCATCGACGCGCGGTATGCTTTTTCCGACGTATGCGAGATCCGTCATGCGACCTCCCCTCGTGTTCTGCGTCGAAGCGGCGGGCGTGCTGCGCTCGACGCGAAGTGAATACAACCGTTGCAACCCGTCGGAGGTTCGGCGAACGTGCGGGCTTTCTCTCCTGCATCCGACGGGAACGCTTTGAAAAAGTCTAAACAATTCAGCAACCGATACGCAACCCCCGAAGCGCGCGCGGGCAATGGCCTCCCCATCCCGCCTTCGGATTTGCGCCGCCTCGTCCCCTGTGCTAGAAACAGGGCGCAAAAATTTCCATTTCATTCGTATCAGGCGGAGTCGTGCCATGCCCATTCGTTTCGATTTTCAGGGCCGCAAAGTCATCCTCACGGGGGCGGCTGGCGCTATGGGAAGCCGCATTCTGCAAGGCTACCTGGAGGCGGGGGCAAAGGTGTTTGCCACCGACCGGGCGGGAGATGCGCTCGACGCCATCGAGGGACCCTCCGATCAGCTCTTCAAACTCCCCTGCGACCTCACCGACCTCGATGAGATTCGCACAACCATGCGCAAGGCACTTGAGTGGCTCGGCGGCTGCGACGTGCTCGCCAACGTGGCGGGCTACATGCCGATTCGCCCGCCGTTCGAGCTCGAAGAAAAGGACTGGGACGAAGTGCTGGCCGTCAACCTGCTCGCGCCCTATTTCTGCATCCAGGAGACCATCGAGGCGCTCAAGGCCTCCGGCACGGGGCGCATCGTGAGTTTCGCGTCCATCGCGGGCAAGATGGGCGGCATCGGCCCGAACCTCACCTACGCCGCCGCCAAGGCGGGCCTGCTCGCCATGACGTTCAACCTCGCGCGCGAACTCGCCCGGACGGGGGTTACGATAAACACCATACAGCCCGGGCCGGCGGACACGGGCCTGCATTTCCAGTCCCCGCCCGAGATGCTCGAAAACGCCGCCAATACCCACCCCATGGGCAGGCTCACGACGCCCGAGGACGTGTGGCAGACCGTCCTGTTCCTCTCGAGCGAGGAGGCCGCGCACATAAACGGCGAGGCGGTGGACGTGAACGGCGGCTTCTGGACGGACTAGACGAGGAGAAGCACATGTCAAACGACAAAGGGTACGCGAACCCCGACCTCCTCTGGTCGCCCGCGCAACTCCGGGAGCGTCTGGACGACCCGAACCTGCGCGTCGTCGACACGCGCCCAGGCGAGCGTTACACGATGGGCCACATACCCGGCGCGCGGCACTTTGACGTCTACGGCATCAACAGCGACGATTCGAGCGAAGCGCCCCTGCGCAACTTCTTCAGCATGTGGGCGTTCCTGCTGGGGAACCGGGGCGTGTCGTTTGAGAACACGATTCTTTTCTACGACGACTTCGTCGGCAACACCTGCGTGCGCGGGTTCTGGATGCTCGAGCTCTTCGGGCACAAGGACGTGCACGTGCTCGACGGCGGCTACCGCGCCTGGGAGCGGGCGGGCTACGAAACGACGCGCGACGCCGAACCGCCGCGAGCCGCCGCCTTCCAAACCGCTATCGAGCCCCACCGCCTCGCCACGCGCGAGGACGTGATGCGCGCCATCGAAGACGACAACCACGTGCTGCTCGACACCCGCTCCATCGAGGAGTGGGAGGCGCGCAGCGTGCGCGCGAAGCGCGGGGGCATCATCCCCGGCGCGGTCTGGCAGGAATGGCTCGCACACCTCACTCCCGAGGGGGAGATGAAACCCGCCGCCGAGCTCAGGGCGCAGTTCGAGGCCTTAGGCATCACGCCCGAAAAAGAAGTGACCGCCTACTGACAGACGGGCTACCGTGCGGCGCACGGTTATTTCGCCCTGCGGCTCCTGGGCTATCCCAAGGTGAGAAACTACATGAGCTCGTGGAAGGAGTGGGGCAACCGCGAGGACACCCCCATCGTCCAGGCATCGGGAACTTGAGCGAGGCTCGCGGCCTCGCTCCGCCGGAACCGAAAGCCGCCTTTCGCGCACCCGACGGGATTTTTCGCACACAAGACATCGAACGAACGCGACCCCCCAACGGCCCGCGGCGCACTTTCGGCCGGGGCCATTTCATCGTCATGATTTTCGGAGGCTTGCAATGAAGAAACGATTGATGCGCATCATCCTCACGGCCGGCGTCGCGTGCGCCCTCTCGGCGGCGGGAGTCGCCACGGCCGCGCCCACCCTGCGGCTCGGTGCGGCCAGCAACACGGGCGGCATGATAGTCTTCGTCGGCGTCGACAAGGGCTTTTTCGCCAAAAACGGCCTGGACGCCAAGGTCGTCGTGCGCAACACGGGCGCCCAGCTCACCAAGTCGCTCAAGGCCGGGCAAATCGACTTCGCCCCGGCGGCGTTCACGAACCTGCCCGCAGCACTCGAGCGCGGCATCAAGGTGCGCGGTGTCGTGGGCTACGTAGGCGGCTCCTACAAGAAGTCCACCACCGACGAGATGGTGGGCATCGCGGTGCGCCCCGGTTCCGGCATCAAGGGCATCAAAGATCTCAAGGGCAAGAAGATCGGCGCGACCTTCGGCTCCACGGGCGACCTCTACCTGCGCACCCTGCTTGAGAGAAACGGCATAGGCGTCGGCGGAGTGCGCCGCATCAACGTGCGCCCGCCCAGCCTCGTCTCGCTGTTCGACTCGGGCGGCGTGGACGCCATGGTGGCGTGGGAGCCCTACCTCACCCGCATGGTCGACAAGGTGAAGAATTCTTCCATCGTCTCGCGCGGCGGCGACTACGTATGCTTCTGCGCGGGGATGCACGGCGTGCCCGAGCGCGTCTACAAGGACAAGAAGGCGACCCAGGCGTTCGTGAACGGCATGTCCGAGTCGGCGGCCTACGTGCGCAACCCCAAGAACCGCGACGAGATTGCCAAAATCGGCGCGCGCTACGTGCGCGGCATGGACGCCGCCCTCATCAAGCGCACCATCAAGTGGTGGACCTACGACCCGCGCCTGGGCGAGAACACACTCAAGGCCTTCAACTTCTCGGTGAAGCAGCTCATCGCCCAGAAGAAGATGAAACGCCCCTACGACCCGAAGAAATACTTCGACTTCCAGTTCATCAACCGCACGATGAAAGAGCGGCCCGAGTGGTTCGCCGACCTCCAGTAGGCCTGGCGCACAAGAGCCCGCGTCCCGGTGCGCGCCGGGGCGCGGGCCGCGCACGGAAAGGAACGCCATGCCCGCGAAACTGATTGTCGAGGACCTCTCGCACCACTACCCGGACGAATACACGGGTGAGGACGTACACGCCCTCGACCGGGTGAGCCTTGAGGTCGAAGATGGCGAGTTCTCCGCCGTCGTCGGCCCGAGCGGCTGCGGCAAGACGACGCTGCTGAACATTCTGGCCGGCCTCCTGCCCCACACCGAAGGCAGCGTTCGCGTGGACGGCAAGGAGGTGCAGGGGCCGGGGCCCGACCGGGGGGTGGTGTTCCAGGAACACGCCATTCTCCCGTGGCGCACCGTGGCGAGAAACATCGGCCACGGCCTGGAGATTCAGGGCATCGCCAAAGAAGAACGCGAGCGCAAGGTGCAGGAATTCGTGGACCTGGTCGGGTTGTCCGGCTTTGAGGATCGCTACCCCCACGAACTCTCCGGCGGCATGAAACAGCGCTGCGCCCTGGCGCGGACGCTGTGCGCGAACCCCGTGGTGATGCTCATGGACGAGCCCTTCGCCGCCGTGGACGCGCAGACGCGCATCACCTTGCAAGAAGAGCTCAACCGCATCGCCATCGCCACGAAGAAGACGATTCTCTTCATCACCCACAACGTGGACGAGGCCGCGTTTCTGGGCGATCGGTGCTTCATCTTCTCGCGCCGCCCGGGGCGGCTCAAGGCCACGGTGAAGATAGACGTTCCCCGCGAGAAGCGCGTGTGGAAGGATTTGCTCTCGGAGAAATCCTACACCACGCCGCGCGACGAAATTCTCCGTCTCGTGCGCGAGGAGGTGTTCGATGACGAGGAGTAGCCGCGCCGCAAGCCCCTCCTCCATGCGCTGGAGGCGTTTCACCCGGGGCGGCGGCGTCGAACTCCTGCTCCTCATTGCGGGCGTGCTCGCCCTGTGGAGCATCCTCTCCCAGGTCATCCCCAACCCGGCGCGCTATCTTCCCTCGCCCGTCTCGGTCGTCGCCTCCTCCTACGACGTCATCTGGAAGGGGCTTTTGCCCAACTACATCGGCCAGACGCTGTGGCGCCTCGTCATCGGAAGCGCCATCGGCCTAGTCCTCGGCATTCCCTTCGGCATCGCCCTCGGCCTGAACCGCACGGTATCGGACATGTTCTACCCCATCATGAACTTCTTTCAGTCGATATCGGGCATCGCCATCCTTCCGATTATCGTGGTCTGGTGGGGCAACAGCGAAAAGACGGTGTTCGTCGTCATCCTCTACACCTGCTTTTTCCCTATCGCCTTCAACGTCCTCACGGGCGTGCGCAGCACCCCGTTGATTCTCGTCAACGCCCTGCGTACGCTCGGCGCCTCGCGTCTGCGCATCGTCAAGGACGTGCTCATTCCGAGCGCCATGCCCCACATCGCCACCGGGGCGCGGCTGGGAATCGGCTATGCGTGGCGCGCCGTCATCGCGGGCGAGATGCTTGCGGGCAGGCGCGGTCTGGGCTGGATGATCTTCACCGCCCAGGACGCCGACCTCACGGCCCAGGTCATCCTCGGCATGGTGATGATCGGCGCCATCTGGATCATGATCGACCGCTTTGCGCTGCGCCCCATCGAGGCGGACACCATCCAGCGGTGGGGGCTCGTGCAGCGATGAGCGTTCTGCAGACCGCGGCCATAGGCCTTCAGAAGCGCTTCGGCCGCCAAAGGCTGCGCAGGATCATTCTCGGCTCCGTGCCCTTCGTATTTCTGCTCGTCCTGTGGCAGATGAACACGGCGATGGAGTGGCTGCCGCCGGTTTTCATTCCGCCCATCGGCTCGATATGGGAGGCCATATACACGCTCTCCGAAGGCTGCGGCGGGCCGGGCGCGGCTATCTCCATGCAGTACGAGTGCCTGTTCACAAACCACGTCCTCTCGAGCCTGGGCCGCGTGGGGCTGAGCCTCATCATCGGCATTCCGGCCGGCATCGCCCTCGGGGTGGCGGCGGGCATGAGCCGCCGCTTCGCCCACGCACTCGAGCCCATCGGCGTGTTCGCCAACGCCATATCGGGCATCGCGTGGGTGCCGCTGGCCATCGTCTGGTTCGGCACGGGCTGGCTCACGACGCTCTTCATCCTGCTGAACACCGTATTCTGGCTCGTGTTCTTCAACACCCTGCTGGGCGTGCGGGGGGTGCCGCGCGTCTACGAGAACTCCGTGCTGACGCTGGGCGGCGGCAAGTGGGCCGTCGTCTCCCAGGTCTACGTGCCGGGCGCCCTGCCCAGCATCGTAACGGGGGTGCGCATGAGCATGGGCTTCGGCTGGCGCGCGCTCATCGCCGCGGAGATGATAGGCGGCGACAGCGGCCTGGGTTTCATGATCTTCGTCTCGGCCGCCGAATACAAGATCGAAGAGGTGTTTCTGGGCGTTCTCGTCATCGCCGTCATCTGGATGATCACCGACAGGGCGCTGCTCATCCCGCTCGAGAAGTGGACCATCCAGAGGTGGGGCATGGTCTGGAGGGTTTCCTAGGATGATGGACGAAAGCCCGAAGGCCGCGCCCGAGGAGCGCAGGTGGAGCCGCCACCCCACCGTGCGCTTCCTGATCGGGGCGGCCCTCGTGTTCAGCCTCTACTACGGCTACGGCTACGCCACGGCATCCGCACGCCTCACCCCGGCTCTGAAGGCGCACATGCAAAACCACACGGGCAGGTTCGACCTGCTGGTCACGACAAAATTCCCGCCCGAGGAATTTCACATACGCATCTACCAGCAACTGGGAAGCATGCGCGGGGTAAAAGGGACGACGGCCGAACTCGTATCCGTCACGCCCGCTCACCTCAGGACGCTCTCGCAATACTACTGGGTGGAAAAAATCGACCTGAAACGCTGAAGTCCGGCCTCATCCCTCTCTGGGATGAAACTTTTCGAACTCGCCGTGATCCCTGCTGCTTGCGGCCATTTGGCGAAACAAGTCTTCATAGCCGGGTGGGGAAAAAATCCAGACCAGCTTGAGCGGAACCTCACCCGTGTTCCTGAGGCCATGCGGCACGCCGGCGGGCAGGAACGCGCTCATGCCCGCCCGGACGGCGAACGTCTCGCCGTCCACCTCCACCTCGGCTTCGCCTTCGTGGAAGAAGAGGATTTCCTCTTCGTGCTCGTGCAAGTGGCGGGGGATGCCGCCGCCCACGGGGATGTCCTGATTCCCCATGCTGAGGTGGCGTGCGGCCGTGTTGCGCGGATCGACGATGATGCGCCAGCCCCGGGGCAGTTCCACGTCTTTGATTTCGAGTATCTCGCCGTCGTCCCAGTCGAACACGTACGCCATGCGGGCACCCTCCACCAGGTCGAGCCGCGCGCGCCTCAAGCCACCGCGGGCGCGACCTCCTTTGCAAAGCGCTCGAGCATCTTGAGCGATTCTGCGTGCTTCATGCCGTCGCCGTAGACGCCTAGAATCACGTGGTTCAGGCCGAATGCGTCTCTCAGGCGACGCAGCTCGCGCACGTTCTCCTCCACGGAGCCGATGACGCCGCCTCCGCGCAGAAATTCGCGCACGTCGAGCTTGTAGCTCCAGTTGCGCTGGAGGTGGCGTCCCTCCTCGGCGACGAAATCCACCTCGTTCACCCGCGCGCGGTATTCGAGATAGGAGGAAAACCCCCGCTCGAAGGTGTCGATGTAATGTCCCTGCTCCTCGTCTTCGCAGACGTAGAAGCGGTGGGTCATGGTGTAATCGATATCGGAGAGGTCGCCTCCCGCAGCCGCCAGGGCCTCTTCGTAGAGGCGCATTTTCTCGCGGTAGACTTCCGGCCCCTTGAAGCCCGCAGAGGCCATGATCTTGAACCCGTGCGTCCCCGCAAAGGTGTAGGTTTCGGGGCTCGTGCCCGCCAGCCAGATGGGCGGTCTGGGCTTTTGAACAGGCTGCGGGAAGATTTGCACGCCCTCGTAATCGTAATGTTTGCCGCGGAAGGTAACCTCTTCGCCCTCGAGGAGGCGCGCGATGATTTCGACGCCCTCTGTCAGGCGCTTTCTGCTCTCGGAGGGTTTTGCGCCGAACGTCTTGAATTCCTTGGGCTGCGAACCCCGCCCCACGCCGAGCTCGAGCCTGCCCCCGCTCACCAGGTCGACCATCGCAGCCTGTTCGGCCAGGCGGACCGGATCGTGAAACGGGATGATGGATATCGCCGTTCCCAGGCGGATGTTCTTCGTCTTCTGGGAGAGTGCCGCACACCAAAGCAGGGGGTCAGGGCACATGCCCACTTTTGAGAAGTGATGCTCGGCGAACCAGGCGCAGTAATAGCCGAGTTCATCAGCCGCCTGGCATTGCTCCATCACCCTGGCGTAGGCGTCCGCCTCGGTTTCGCTGCCCTCGGGGCAGATGACGTAAAAAATCGAGAATTTCATTCCGGCACACTCCGTTGGCTTGCCCGGGCCGCGAGGGGCGGCTCGGTCGCAAAGGGTTCTCCCTCGGTCGGCTTGGCACTGCAGACTAGCACTTCACGCGCGGGCTGAGAAGCATTTCGGCTTGCAGGCGACATTTTTGCGGCGCTCTGCTAGTTTGGCGACATGGAGAAAGGAGCCAGGGAAGGAGGAGGCGCAATGCGTTTTACCAACAAAACCCTCATCGTAACGGGCGCAGGCGCGGGCATCGGACGCGCGAGCGCACGCAGGCTCGCGCGCGAGGGAGCGCGGGTGGTCTGTATGGATTTGGACGAAACGCGCGAGGAAACCGCCGCCCTCCTCAAAGAAGACGGCGGCGAGGCGGCGGCCATGGCCCTTGACGTCCTGGACCCCGAAGGCGTGAAGAAAGCGTTCGCCGAAGCCATACACACGCACGGGCCCATCAACGGCCTCGTCAACTGCGTAGGCGGGGGCTTGCCGCTCACAGCGTTCGAAATCGACGAAGCGGCGTTCGATAAAATGTTCGACCTGAACGTCAAGAGCATCTACCGGGCTTGCTGGGCGGTGCTGCCCCACATGCAGGAGCACAGGCAAGGCAAGATCGTCAACTTCTCCTCGGTGGCGGGGCGTTCGGCCAGCGTCCTCCAGGGACCGCACTATTCGAGTGCGAAGGCCGCCGTCATCGGCCTGACGCGCCATCTCGCCCGCGAGTTCGGCCCCCACAACGTGAACGTGAACGCCATCGCGCCGGGCGTCATCGGCACCGAGCGCATTCTCGCGCAGATGAGCGGGGAGCAAAAAAAGAAGGCCGAGGCCGCCACGCCGCTCGGGCGCATCGGCACGCCTGAGGACGTGGCGGGCGTGGTCGCCTTTTTGGCGTCAGAGGATGCGCGCCACGTAACGGGCGTCACCATCGATGTGAACGGGGGGTTCTTCCTGGCCTGAGTTTTCGCAAGACAAGGGCAGGCAAATGCACATCTGCTAACATATTATTTGAATTTAATCTTTCAAGTCGTTCTATACAAAGGAGTTGACCGAGAATTTATTTGTCCGATACGAGAGCGTGAAACTCCCCCGCCCTCGGTTTCGCCTCCGGGCTGGGCATGATTTTCAAAGCTCCCGCTGCACTCCCCTACCCCTCGGGGGATTCCGCCTTCACCGGCGCGGAAATGCCAAAATCCTTCGGGCGCGTGAGCTGCATGGCGACCGAGGCGAGCATGAGGACGATGCCCGTTCCCTTGATCCACAACCCGTTCCAGAACAGCGCCACGCCACCCATGCCCATCAGCAGCCGATCCGCCACCGTCAGCACGCGCAGGAAGTAGCCCTCCAGTGCAGATGAGGTGCAGATGAAGCCCAGGGCCGCGCTCGCCCACACGAGCAGCACCTGATCCCAGGGGCCGTTCATCAGGATCGGTGTGTAGGCCATGAGCAGAGGCACGACGTAAAGCGGCTTCGCCAGCTTCAAGGCGACGAAGCCGGTGCGCATCGGGTCGCACTGCGCAACGCCCGCCGCGACGAACGCCCCCAGGGCGAAGGGCGGCGTGAGGGCGGCGTCCTGGCTCAGCCAGAGGATGATCATGTGCGCGGTGAACATGGAGAGGCCGAAATCCATCAACGCAGGCCCGGCCAGAATGGCGATGAGGATGTAGCTCGCCGTGATCGTCATCCCCATGCCGAGGATGTAGCTCGCCAGTGCGACCAGGGCCACCGCCAGGAAGAGCATGTTGTTCGAGTAGGAGAGGATGATGGCCGTCATCTTCTGGGCGAGGTCGGGGTGCGTGACGCCCGTGAGGACGAGTCCCATCACCCCCGCCGTCGCGCCGATGACGAGCGAGTTGACCGAACCGGTGACGAACGCACCGCCGACTTCGGACATGATGCGCCGCGCCTCCTGGTGCCGCCAGGCCAGGAAGCAGCCTATCAGCACGTAGAGGTAGACGGCGTCGCCGCCGTAGAGGATGCTCGCCACCAGCACGGCCGCCTCCACCCCCAGCAGATACCAGCATTTTTGCTTGATGGTGCTCACCACCACGGCCGCGACGATGGACCAAAAGCCCGCGAAGAACGGCGAGAACTGAAGGATGAGCAGCATGATGAGCAGCGCGACGGGCAGGAGGAGCACTCCGTCTTTTTTGAGCACCCCCCAGAAATCAGGCAACTCTTCTTTGCCGAGACCCTGGAGGTTGTTTCTGCATGCATAGTAGTGCACCGACATGAAGACCGAGAGGTAATAGAGCAGCGCGGGCACGAGGCTCACGAGCGCTACCTTGTAGTAGGGCGTCTCGGTCATCGCGGCGAGGATGAACGCGGCGGACGCCATGATGGGCGGCATCAGGTGTCCGCCGATGCTGGCCACCGCCTCGGTGGCCGCCGCGTAGGTGGGCCGAAAGCCCCCGCGCTTCATGAGGGGTATGGTAAAGGTTCCGGTGATGACGATGTTCGCCGCCCCGCTTCCCACGATGGAGCCGACCAGGCCGCTCGACACAACCGCCGCCTTCGCCGCTCCGCCCTTGAAGCGGCCCACGAGCGCGAAGGCCAAATCGACGAACACGTCGCCCACGCGCGTGGCCTGGAGCAGGGCGCCGAAGATGAGGAAGATGAACACCACCTGTGCGTAGACGCGGGTAATGACCCCGTAGATACCCGACTGGCTGTAGAGATACCCCATGACGTAGCCGAACTCTGCTCCCTTGTGCGCCAGAAGGCCCGGGAACATCGGCCCCGCCCAGTCGTAGAACAAAAAGACGACGGCGACTATCGGCAGAATGAGGCCCAGCACGCGGCGGCACGTCTCCCAGACGAGGCACGCTGCCGTGAAGCCGAACACCACGTCGTTCCACTCCACGATGCCCGCGCGCGCACCGCGGTCGTCGTAGAAGTACATGAACTCGCACATGACGACGACGCTCAGGGCACACCAAAGCAGGTCGAAGCCCGAGGGTCTGTCCTGCGGCGAACGCGCGGTGCACGGGTAGAGCAGGAAGGTGAGAAACGACGTGAGGCAGATGAACATGGGAAGCGAGTATTGCTCCCCGTAGTAGGGAATATAGGGGAATTCGAGCACCGCCAGCTTGAGGCTCCTCGGCCCGAAGAGCGTAAAACTACCGTTCACGGCACCGAAGAGAAAATACGCGGCGAAGATGAAGCCCACGACGCGCATCAGCCACAACGAGCCACCGCTCAGCGTTCGCGTCCGGGCGAGGCCCGTGCCGAGGACGGCTCCGACCTTATCTATGACGGCACGAAAATCCAATGCACGATCCCCTGGGGCGAGACGGGTTTCGGGAAGAATCGCTCGCGGCGAGCGCTGCGCGCGAACCCGCCCGCCGGGAGGAGGGCGTCTCCCTCCCCCCGGCAGCACGGGGATGCGTGCGGCTTTCTAGGTTTCGGCGGCTATCAGTTGGGCAGCTTGTAGCCGACTTCCTTCCAGTAGCGCGCGGCGCCCGGATGCACCTTCATGCCGATGGCGGCCATCTGATCCAGGCCCGGCGCCATGGCGAAGCCCGACGCCCAGCCCTTGTGCACCTTGAGCAGGAACTCGCGGCCCTTCTTCGAGAAGTTGATGCGCGCTACTTCATAGACCACGTCGGCGGGCACGTTGCAGCCCACGATGGTCCACGCAGCGTAGCCGATGGTGGGCACCGGCTTGTCCACGCCGTTATATGCACCCGCGATGATGTCGGTCTTGAAGTAGGCCTTGTTGGAATCGAGAAGCCCCTTGCCCACCTTGCCGTCCACGGGCAGCAGGTTGATGGGCGCCGAGGTCGCCAGCTTGAGCACGGCCGGCGAGGGCACGGGGTTCGGAATAGTGAAGGCGTCGAGGCGGTTGTCCTTCACGGCGTCGGCAGCGACGTTCCAGTTCAGGTTTTCCTCGCGCACCTTGATGCCCGCGAGCTGGACGACGGTGCGCGTCATGAAGTGCGTGCTGCTGCCCCGCCGCGCGAAGCTCACGCGCTTGCCGTTGAGCTGCGCGATGGAGGTGATGCCCGAATCCTTGCGCACGGCGATGTGGAACTGCGAGACCGTGCCCGGCCCCAGGCCGCACTGGTTCTTGTAGGGCTTCTTGAACATCTTCTTGCCCTGAATCGCCAACTGCACGAGGGTGGCCACCCCCAGACCGAATTCGGCCTTGCCGGTCTCGACGAGGCGGATGTCCTCCACCGCGCCGCGCGTGGTGAGGTTGTTCATCTCCACCGTCTTCGATTCCTTCGATACCAAAGCCGCGAGGCCGCCCCAGATGACGTAGGCGGCGGCGCCGGGACCCGCGCCTGCTACCGAGGTTTTGATGCGCGCGGCCTCGGCCGAGGCAAAGGACATGCCGACCGCCAGCGTGAACGCGACTGCCGCGACGGCGGCGTTTCTCAGGCATTTCATCCGACTTTCCTCCTTGGTGAATGGTGATGCACGGCGACTCCCGCAAGCGGAACGGGAATCAGGAATCATTCTCCTCACGAAACGCGCGACTTCGAAATACGCTTCGATGCAACTGCCGCCCGGGGCGCCGGAAGGATACACTCCTTCATATACTTCTCTCTCGCCCATCCCCGCCAATGCGTAGACGACTTCGGATACCGGTGTGCAGGAATCTTAAACCATCTCCGAGGGGAGAAGCAACAAAGACCGCTTGCGCCGCGACGAAACCGGGTGCGCCTGAAAGTCGGCCTCAGCCTTGTTCTACCTCCGGGAATTCACAGACCCAACCCATCTGTGCCTCGCACCAGCGGGCGGCGGCCAGCAGGCCCGCCTCGCCGAAGCGGCGCCCACCCAACTGGATGCCGATGGGCAGTCCGTTCTCGTCCCGCCCCACGGGCAGGGTGAGCGCGGGAAACCCGATTTGCGTGAAGGGTTCGTTGAACAGGGCGTTTCCCGTCGACTCCTCGATCGGGGGAGGCGGCGCTACGTGCGCGGGAAGTATGGCGACGTCGAACGCGCGCAAGATGCGCTCCATCTTCTCGGTGAAGCGCGCGCGAAAGCGCAGGGCGTTCACGTAGTGGACCCCGGGGGTCATGAGGCCGGTGCTGATGTTCTTGCGAATTTCGGGAGCGTAGGCATCCTGGTTCTCGGTGAAGCGCGCACCGTGGTAGGAGGCCACCTCCACCCGCATGATGATGCGGTGGGCCGCGTGCATCTCCTCAACGTCCACGGGCAGACGCTCCTCGTGCACCTCCACGCCCTCTTCTTTGAGGCGCGCGACGCACTCCTCGACGCGCCCGGCCACCTCCGGACTGGCGAGGGGGAGAAAATCGCGCTGGAAGAAACACGCGCGGGCGGGCATCTGCGGTGCGGATGCCGCCGCGTAGTCAGGTACGGCTGCGTCTGGGGCCGTTACGTCGCGTCCGTCGGACCCCGATGCCACCGTGAGCACGCGCGCGGCGTCCTCCGCGCATCTTGTGATGACGCCTACGTGGTCCAGGTTCCACGACACCGTAATCAACCCGGTTCTGGGTATGCGCCCGTAGGTGGGCTTGAAGCCCACCACGCCGCAAAAGGCCGAAGGCCTGAGTGTGGAGCCGCCCGTTTGGCTGCCGATGGCGGCGGGAACCATGCCCGCGGCCACTGCTGCCGCCGAACCGCTGCTCGAACCGCCGGGGCTGCGGGCGAGGTTCCAGGGGTTGCGCGTCACCGAGGGGTCGGAGGTGGCGAACTGTGTGGTAACCGCCTTGCCGAGAATGACCGCGCCCGCGTCCCTCAGGCGTGCGACGTGGGTGGCGTCGCTCTCGGGAACCTCGCCCCGAAGCAGCGGCGAGCCCGCCTCGCGCGGCAACCCCGCCACGTCCACGATGTCCTTGAAGCCCACGGCACAACCGGCGAGAGGCCCGCTGCCCGCTCCGTGCGCGCGGCGTTCGTCCACCGCCTGCGCCTGCGCCATCGCCCCCTCGGCGTCCACGTGCGCCCACGCGCGCACCTTGCCCTCGACGGCGTCGATTCTCTCAAGCAACGCGCGCGTCCACGCAGAAGCCGTCAAATCGCCTTTTGCCATTCGCTCCAAGCCCTCGGTGAGACTCAGCCGCCAGAGTTCGCTCATCGTACGTCACCGCCGTGTTTCATCCGTCCAGCTCCTTCAGTTTTTCGAGCAGTCCAAGCAGGCGCGCCTTGCCTCCCGCCGGGGGCCGCCAGCGCACGCGGGTAACGGGCACGTCCTGACGCTCGAGTTCTTCTGCGAACAAGTCCAGCCCCAGGTTCACGACCCGAAGCGGCGTGGCGCGCAAATCCCGCGTCATTCGCCTACC
Source organism: bacterium (assembly GCA_965221655.1). Lineage (GTDB taxonomy): Bacteria > UBA8248 > UBA8248 > UBA8248 > UBA8248 > Bin107. The sequence goes on from OZ244906.1 coordinate 902,167, forward strand.
TCCCCAAAACCTCTCATCCGCGCGTCGGCTCCTGCCGCACCAGTGCGGCGGCCAGGCGCGTCGCACGCGCGTTCGAGGAAAGAACCACTGCGCCCGCCTCCTCCAGAATCCTCCTCTGTTCATCCAAACCCTGCGGGTCTTCCGCCGTTCCCACCACCGAGGCGACGAAGAGCGGTTTGCGCGGCCCTGCTCCCCGGATCGCGCGCGCCAGGGGGGTCGCCGGGTCCACCGCGCTTCCCCTGCCCAGAATCAGGTCGAACAGGACGACGCCGACCCTTGTGTCCTCCCCCGCCCGGGCCAGCATTTCGGCGCGCGTTTCGGGATCGATCATCGGGTGGGGCTTGCCGAGCGTGTATTTATCGTCTCCCAGATCGAGAATCCGGTGGAGTCCATTTTCCTCGTTCCAGGAAACGGCACCGAGCAGCGACTCCAGTATGAGGCGGCTTTCGTGGGCGAGCGTGCCGCCCGCAAAAAGTCCCAAAACCCCCGCGCCCGCCAGGTCCTCCGGGGGGCCGAGAGCTGCGCGTTTCTCCTCGATTTCCACCTGCGCATCGTCGGGGGGGCGTTGCCCGCCCCCGAGAATCGCCGCGACGGCGTGGCCCGCTTCTTCCAGAGTCTGCGCCCAGTCGGGGTTGTGCGCCCCCAGAAAACAGACGACGTGCGGCTTGCCGAGACGCGCAAGCGCGCCCTCGATTTTCGGCAGCACCTCGGGCGCCGGAGGTTTGGAGACGAGCGCTACGACCTCGGTTTCGGGGTCGTCCGCCAGAAAGTCGAGCGCGTGGAGCGTCATCCGCCCGCCCACCTCGGCGGAGAGGTCACGCCCTCCTACGCCGATGCCGTGCGAGATGCCCTCCCCCAGAGCGTCGAGTTGCGAGGCGAGCGCCTGCAGGCCCGTGCCCGAGGCCGCGACGCAGCCCACCCGCCCCGGCCGCACCACGTTGGCGAAACCCAGCCCCACGCCGCCCAGGTAAGCCGTTCCGCAGTCCGGCCCCATGAGCAACAGATCGCGCGCCACGGCCTCACGCTTAAGCGCTACCTCGTCTTCCACCGCCACGTTGTCGCTGAACAAAAACACGTGCAGCCCGCTCTCGAGTGCGGTCATGGCCTCACGGGCGGCGTAGGCACCGGGCACGGAGACCATTGCAAGGCTCGCCTCGGGGTCCGCCGCGAGCGCACCAGCCAGGTTCGATGGAGCGAAACCACGCGCGGCGGACTCAGCCGCCCCTCCTTGCGTGAGGAAGGCCTTTGCTTCCTCGATGGCCCCCCGCGCACGCTCTTCAGAGTCCGCCTCCACGGCCAGAATCAGATCGTTCGGCCCGGCGGAGACGCCTTCTTCAGCGACCAGTCCTGCACGGAGAATAATCTCGTGATTCATGGGCGTGCCCATAAGCGCCGCCATCTCGGAAACGCCCGTTCTCCCGCGAATCGTGCGCGCAAGGCGCATGAGTTTGACCGAATCCTGGTAGAAGGAGGGCAGGACGAGGCTGGCGAGGGGCAAGGGGCTATTCTTTCGCGGGCGGGACGAAGGGCTCGTCCGTATTCTCAAAGGAGGCCGACGCCATCTTCTCGAACATCTCCGCCGCCTCCTCCGCCAGGGCGGTGGCGCGCGCATCGTCCACGAGACCGAAGACCGTGTGCGCCATGTGCAGGAGGCACGCGGCGGCCTGTGCTCGCTCACTCATTGACTCGCTCCGTCATCGCTCTCGCGCACAGACGCCGACGTTCTGCGTTCGGGGTGCTGCCCCGCCCAGCGTTCAAAGAGGTTTTGCTCCAGCCCCAAGGACGTGAGCGTCTTGCCCACGACGTGGTCGACCAAATCCTCCATCGTCTTCGGCCTGAAGTAAAACCCGGGCGAAGCGGGGAGGATGGACACCCCTATCGACGCGAGCTTGTGCATGTTCTCCAGATGAATCGCGGAGAGCGGCATCTCGCGCGGCACAAGAACAAGGCGCTTTTGCTCCTTGAGCATCACATCCGCCGAGCGGCAGATGAGGTTCTCCCCCGTGCCCGCGGCTATTTGTCCAAGCGTCTTGAGCGAGCAGGGGGCTATGGCCATCGCGTCGAAGCCCGCACTCCCGCTCGCGGGGCGTGCGCCGATGTCGCCTTCGGGGTGCACGACGCTCGCCCAGGACTGGAGGCGGGCCAAGTCCACGTCCGTCTCGTAGTCGAGCACGCGCACGCCCGCTTTCGAGACGACCAGGTGGGTCTCCACGTCGGGATATGCCTCGTGGAGCACCTCCATCAGGCGCACGCCGTATATCGACCCCGAAGCCCCTGTTATAGCGACTACCAGCTTCATCGAACGAGCCCGCCCATCGTCACAGAATCGTCTTTACGATTTTTTCGTAATCGCGATACAACAGCGTAAAGTCTTCTTCCATCATTCCACGCTTGACGGCCTTGCGCAAAAGAGCGAGCGTGGCCTCTCCCTGGGCCGTGTGCGCCTTGCGTTTTTTGCCCATTTCGACGGCCATGCCCACGTCCTTGATCATGTTGTAGACGCGAGACTTGCCGTCCCACTTTTCCGAGAGGATATGATTCGGAAAACGGAACTGGCTCGCGTAGCTGCGCGCGTTCGACACGTTGAAGACGCGAATCATGTCCTCGAGCCGTATCCCCATCTTCTCGGCGAGCTTCCCGCCCTCGCAGGTGGCCGCGAAGATGGAGTGGCACACCATGTTGTGAATGAGCTTGAGCGTGTGGCCCGCACCGCTCTCGCCCAGATGAAAAAGGTTGTCGGCAATCGGCCTGAGAAACCTCTTCGTCCTACGGAACGCCGCCGCGTCTCCGCCTATCATCAGCGTGAGCGTACCGGCCGCAGCACCCGTCGAGCCACCGCTCATTCCGGCATCGAGATAAGCCACGCCCTTCGCCTTGGCGCGCCGGGCGATTTTGCGGGTAACGGCGGGGTCCGAACTCGTGAAATCGTAGATCACCAGGTTCTTGCGCGCGTTCGCCAGCACGCCGTCCCTGCCCTTCAGGCACGCCTCGATTTCGGGCGAACCCGGCACCACGAAAAAGAGCACGCTCGCCTCGGCGGCCATCGCACCAGGCTCGGCCACCCCGACGCCGCGTTTTCGCTCCCAGGACGCGCGCGCCTCGGGGTCTACGTCCCACACGAGGAGGGGAATCTTCGCCTTGTGGAAGTTGGCAGCCACGCCGCTCCCCATGCTCCCGAGACCCACCACGCCGACTTTCGCTTGCGCCATATCCTTCGTTTCTCCCTGAACGCCTATGGAGGGAACGGCCCCTGCCCGTGGTCACCGCATGGGCGAGAAAACCTGCGCGACCGGGGCGATGGCCGTTCGCGCGACAAAATGCATGCCGCGAACCTGACGAGGAAACCAAAGCCCGTCTTGCAACATTCCCGCAACCCTGCCGCGCCGAACATCCAGGTGCGCACGATGCCAGACAATCAATCCCACTACGCGCCCGCTTCCTCCGCGGCCGGGGCGTGCGCCTTGAGCGGGTCTTGCCCGAAGAGAATCTCGCCGCCCTCCCCGCGCGAGAGGCGCGTGACGAAACTGCAATCTCTCTCGTTCGTCTCCGGATAATCCAGCCGAAAGTGCGCCCCCCGGCTTTCCTGCCTGTTCAGCGCGGCGGTGGCGAGCAATTTGCCGAGCAGCGCGAGGTTGCGAACCGAAAGCGCGCTCTCGAGCTCTTGTCCGCGCGTTTTCTGCGAGGTGCGCGAAGCGGGGTCGAGCCGCATGCGCGGAATCTCCTCATACTCGATGCGCCCGAACTCCTCCAGCGCAGCCCGGCAACCACTGGCGTCGCGTATGGGGCCGAGCTTCTCGTGGGCGAGCAGACGGCAGCGCATCCGCACGTCCTTCTGGAAAGGCCCCTCTTCGCGCGCAAGAAGCGCCTCCACCCAGGCGCGCTCGGCCGCGGGAATGTCGCCCGGCGTCTGCGGGGCGTCCCCCGCCTCCCGCACCCGTGCCGCCGCCGCCCTGCCCGCCCGTCTCCCGTAGACCAGAGAAGCGGAGAGTGCGGAGCCGCCGATGCGGTTTCCACCGTGGATGCCGCCCCCCGTTTCGCCCGCCGCCCAAAGGCCGGGCGCGCGCGTTCTGCCGTTTACGTCGATCTCGAGACCCCCGAGCCAGGTGTGGCTGCCCGGCGCCACTTCGAGAGGCGTTTTGGTGATGTCGATGCCCCTGGAGAGGCAGGTCTTGTAGACGTGGGGAATCTGCCTCTGGATAGTCTCCATGGGCACGGCGGTAGCGTCCATGTAGATGCCGCCGGTGAGACCCGCGCGGCCCGCGTGAATCTCCTTCGCCATGGCGAGAATGACCTCGCTGCGCGTACTCTTCTCCGCCGTGTCGGGGAAGTAGCGCTTCAGGAACGCCTCGCCCTCTCTGTTCAGGAACACGGCGCCTGCGTTGATAAACCCCGTGGGGTGGGGCGCAAAGCCAAAGAGCTCCTCCGGGGCGCAGCACATGGCCTGAAAGTCGATCATCTCGATACCCAGCAGGGGAACGCCCGCACGAAAGCCCAGCACGTAGCCGTCGCCCGTGACCTGGGGCGGGTTGTCGTTCACGTAGAACAGCCCGCTGCCGCCGCCGGTCGCCAGAATCACCTCCCGCGCGGCGTAGACCATGAGGCGTCCACGCGAGTAGTCCACCCCCCATGCACCCGTGACGCACCCGCCCTCGGTGATGAGGTCCACAATCGCCGTGTGGGGGTGCTGGCCGATGCGCGCATCCCCCCGCAGACGCTTCGAGAGCACCTTCGTCACCATGTTGCCCGTGGTGTCGTGGTGGTGCAGGGCGCGGGGATAGGTATGGCTGGGGAACATCTTGAGATCGAGCGCGCCTTCGTCGTCGGTGATGAACTCGGCCCCCCACTCGCGCAGGTCGCGCACGACGTCGATGATGTCGTGCACCCACACCCCGGCCAGTTGCGGGTCGATGAGCTCGCCGCCGTATTTCAAAATTTCCTGCAAGTGGAGCTCAGGGCTGTCGCCCGGAGCCATCGCCGCCGCGAAGCCGCCGCGCGCCACCGTCGTCGTGCCGCTCGTGGCCCTGCCCTTGGTGACCTGGACGACGCGCACGCCCGCCTGCGCGCACTCGAAGGCGGCCATCGTACCCGCTGCTCCGCCGCCTATGATCAGCACGTCGGTCTCGTGCCGCTCCTGTGGGATGCTTTCCGCCATCTCGCTCCTCTCCTCGCCGCCGGCGATGCCCGGGTGCGTTGCAGAGCGCATCCTAAAGCATTTCATGAAAAAACGCCCGCCGCGTCCGGTACTGGAATCAGACGAGAAAAACGGCAGATGGCCGCATGATTTGCAGATTCGGGAAAAGAGACTTCCACCCGCCGCGGGGGACTTTCTCGGGGTGTGCAGGCTTTCGCTTCCGCTCGTGCCTTAGTGCGCGAGCATCTCCACCATCTTCTCTGCGCAAACGTCGGCGAAGGCCGCGTCGTTGATGTGCAAATCGAGCGAGAGGATTTCTCCCTTATCGAGATGCCGCGTCAGTGCCTCGGCGAAAGCGGCGTCCGCCTCGGGCGCACGCCACGCACCCTTCTCGCGGCCCTCCAGATCGTGCGTCTTGCGCTTGGTGTGTTCGCTGTAGCCCCGGGTCGGTATGAGGACGCAAACGGGACCCCGGGCGCGGTTGAGTTTTTCGGCCATGAGGACGCCCAGCTCCTCGAACTCTTCCTTGGTCGTGCGCATCAGCAGATTCTGGGCGTTGTACTGGAAAAACGCCCGCTCCCGATACTTCTCGGGCACGCGTCCCGTCCAGAAATTCGCGTGGTCGAGTGCACCGGGCGCGACGACCTGGGGGATGCCCGCCGCACCCGCCGCCTCGAGCCTGCCGGGACCCGCGCTGTACACGCCGTCCACGAGCAGATCCGTGAGTTCGTGCGTGGTTACATCCACCACGCCCGCCAGCTCGCCCAGAGCGGCCAGCGATTCGAGGGCGCGTCCGCCCGGCCCCGACGCATGAAAGAACATGACCTCATAGCCCGCCTCACGGAGTCTTTGCTCCACGCGATCGACGCAAGCCGCCGTACCCCCGAACGAGGATACCCCCACCAGCGGGGGTCCCCCCGCCTCTGCGGCATTTCGCAGGCCCGCACGCAGCGTCATGCCCGCAAGGGCCGCCGCCGCGTTGCGCAGAACGCCCCGCGTGATGCGGTTGAGCGACAAATCCCCGATGGAGGGAAACATGACGACGTCGCTCTCCGCCACGTACCACTGCACGGCGGCCGTCGCCGCAACGACGCTCACCATCACCTTGGGTGCGAGGGGCGGCAAGGCGCGCATGATGCCGCAGGCCATGGAGGTTCCGTTCGCCCCGCCCAGGCCGACCGCGCCCGCGATTTCCCCGCGCCCGAACCTCTCGAGCACGATTTTTCGCCCGCCCTCGACCATGACCTCCGAGGCCGCGTTGCGCTCCATTTGCGCGAGGTCGTCCCACCGCCTTCCCGCCGCCGCAGCCACGGCCCCGCCGTCCACGTGCACACCGTCCGCCTCGTGCGGCCTGCACGACAAATCGATGAACAAGGGCGCGACGCCGCACTCCTCGAGCGCGTCGGCGAGAAAGCGCGCTTCCGCCCCCTTGCTGTCCATCGTCGCCAGCACCGCTACGCCCGGAATTTTCTTATCCACATTCATCGAAACGCCTTCCGCCACCGATGGAATTTATTGGGAAACGCTCCCTCCCGCCGAAGGGCAAGCCCCGCGTGTCCATCCCCTCTTGCGTACGTCGTACGCGATCGGGCGGCCACGCGGCATCCACGCAAACGATGCGCACCCATGCCTTGGCCGCTTATTTGCGAAGACGCACCGCCTTGAACCCCTTGGTCGCCCTGGGCACCGCATCTTCTACCGGAAAGCGCTCCGCCGAGGAGCCACCCACGTAGCCGTCGAAGCGCCCCTCGAGGTCGAGCAGACTCTCGAAGTCCGCAGGCGTCTCGATGGCTCCCCCGTGGCAGGTGAAGATTCTCTCCTCATACTTCGGCAAGAGAGCATCCAGTGCCGCCGCCGCCCTCTGCGCAGCCTCTTCAACGGGCATCACCGTCTTCGAGCCGATGGACCCGCCCGAGCTGTTCCCGAAATGGATGATTAGGTTGTCGACGCCCGCCTCCGCCATGGCGAGGGCCTCTGCGGGCGTGGTAACGAAAGCCTTGGTGAACAGGCCCTTTCGGTGCGCATAGGCGAGCACGTCGACTTCGCGGGCAAAGCCCATGCCCGTCTCCTCGAGATCCTTTCGGAAATTGCCGTCGATGAGGGCAACGGTGGGGCAATTCATCACCCCGTCAAAACCCGCCGCCGCAAGCCTGTCGACGAAGGAGGACATGTTGCGCGTCGGGTCGGCTCCCAGCACGCCCGCCACGACGGGACACTCGCGCACGACGTTCAAAACCGCGCGCTCGCCCAGTTCCAGCGTGATGGCGTTTGCGTCTCCGATGGGGAGATAGCCCGCCATCGAGCTCAACCCCTGCATCCGGTAGTAGGCGAGGTTGAAGGTGGTAACGAGGTCCGCCCCGCCGCGCGCGGCGAACTTTGCCGTAATGCCGCTACCGCACAGAGCGTCGTAGACGGCGCGTCCGGCTTCCCTCTGCTTCCGCAAGCGTGCGAGAACTTCCTCTCGTGTAACGTTCATGCTCAGCTCCATTCCGCGCGGAGGCGACGGAGAGAATTTCGCGCGCATCGCCGGTTTTGCGCCTTCCGATTTTCCGCGAGCGCGCCCTTTTGATTTTCTTGCTTGATAACACGCCCGCCTTTGTGTGAAAATAGGGTAAAGAGGACAGGCGTAGGGCCTTCAAAATCATATCGTTTGCAAGGCAGGCTTCAAGTGGTCCCGTTCGCCCGAGCCGCTCCGCCTCCCAAGAGGTGGAGCGGTACGGGACCACGCCTTGCCCGAAAGCGCTTTCCCAACGCGGCGGGAGCGGCAATACATTGCGCTCAGGTTCTGTCCGCCAAAAACGCCTCGGCGACAAAAATTCCCCCGAGCAGGAAAAAGAGCAGGGCCCCCAGGTCGATGCGTGCGAGCAACGAGCGCAGGGTGTCCGCGTCCTCCGCGGGAAGGTCGCGCACGTCGAGACCCGGGAGCTTTTCGCGCAGGATTTCCATATCCACCGGAGATGCATCCGCCTCCGAGGCAGGTGCGTTCACCGCCACGAGGTGCTGCTCGTCGGCGTTGTAGACGCGATACAAGCCCGCACGAAAAGTATCCGTATGGAACGCGACGGCTCCGCCGCTCGCCGACTTGCCCAGCCGCAGCCCCGCAGCGGGTTCCGGAGATGCGCCCCGTTCGGCAAACTCGAGCACGCGCTCGCGCCCTTCGGGGCCGCGTATACGTATCGCTTCGCCGAGGCGGTCGATGGAAGCTCCGATTTCGAGCGCCTCTCCCACGTTTGCGGAAGAAGACGCTCCTTTTCGCGTACCGCCCAGAAAATCCGATAATCCCCGTACGAAGGGAACGAACACCGGCCGCACGGCCAGGTCCGTCCAGTCCCGATCGCAGGTAGAGCCCCACATCGCCACCCGGCCCGCGCCCGCCGCGCCGACCACCAAGGCGGGGACGCCGCCTGCGAGTTCGAGCAGTGTGCTCCCCCCCCGGGCGGGTGCGAGCGGGGCGATGCGCGCTACGCGCAGCGCGGAGAAAAAGCGCGGCGCACCCGAGCCCAAAAGCGAAAAAGCGGGGTGCGCCTCCATGCCCGATGCAATTTTCAGGCTCTGCGCGGGGCGCAGCGTTCTGGGGGCTCCGAAAGTGGCGGGCAACCAGTCGAGTTCGGCTCCGCTCGCCAACTCGCCCGACGCCCAGAGGAGGCCGCCGCCCTTTTCGACAAAATTCCTCAGACCGCGCACGCCCTCCTCCGTCCAGCGACCCACGTTGCAGGCGACGACGTAGTCGTACTCCTCCCAGCGCACGCTGTTCATCTCGTAGCCCGCCACCACGCGCGTCAGCACGGGCGACTCTCCCCCGGGCGGAGCCGCGCTCAGGGCGTTCACGAGAAAGAAAGTCTCGCTGTCCTGGAGGCCGCGCTTGGGGTCGCCGTCCACAATCAGGGCGCGCAGACGCTTGCCTATGCTCGCCGCGAAGTAGAAGCGGTTGGTCGTGGGCAGAGCGTCGGGCGGCAACTGCACGCGCCCTTCGAGCACACCTCTTTGGGGTGCGTTTACCCGAAAGCTTACCGGGCTCGACCCGTTCGGGGGGACGTCCACCTCCACCGTCTCACGCAACTCCTCTCCCAGATAGAGCGAGACGGCAACCTTCGACTTCTCCTCCTCCCCCCGGTTGAAGACGCGCGCACCGATGGTGAAGGAAAAGCCCGCCTTGGGCGGCCAGGGCTTCATCTTCACGTCGCGCAGGCTCAAATCCGCCACGCCCGCCTCAGGCGCTACGCGCACGAATTGCAGGTGGGCGTGGGGGTTCCACTCCCTGACGTTACGAACCTGGAACGACTCCCAATCCCCGCGCGCGAAATCGCTCAGCACGACGACGTTTCTCCGCCCCGCCCCGGGCGATGCGTTCTCGATTGCGCGCCGGACGACGCGGGTGGGCGCACCCTTGTCATCGGTTCGGCGAATGGCCTCGAGAGCGGCCAGAGCCTCCTTGCGGGTCAATTCTTTCGGTGGCCCTTCGGGGGCGGGGCCCGCGGTCGTGAGAATGCTTATGCGATCCGCCTCGCCCATTTCCTCGATCATGCGGCGCACGGCGCGCTTGGCCAGCTCAAAGCGGCTGCCCCTGGGCGTTTCGTACGCCATGCTCGCGGAGTTGTCGATGACGGCGAGGGTATGGACGGGAAACCACCCCCCACTCGATACGCCGCCCTCGGTCGCCAGAAGCGGACGCGAAGCCAGGAAAACGACGAGGCCGACGGCGCATACGCGCAAGAAGAGCAATATCCAGTTTCTGAGCCTGCTGCGGTTCGTGATGCGCCGCTGGGTTCTCAACAGAAAATCGAAGGTGGGCAGGCGATGCCTGCGCACGAGCCGCCTGCGCAGCAGGTGAATGAGAATGGGCACGAGGGCGAGCCCCAGCCCCCAGAGCAGCGCGGTGTGCAGGAACTGAAGACCCAAAACGTTCTCCCGAAGGCTCCGCTACACCCGCGCTCTGCTGCGCCAGGCGAGGAAGCGAATGAGGCTTTTGTCCAGCGGCTCGGCGGTCGAGAGGAGGTGGTAGTCCACCCCCAAGTCCGCGCACCGCTCGCGCGTTTGTTCCAGAAAATCGCCCAGAAGGCCGAGGTAAGGCTTCTTCACCACCTCGCACTCGACGGTCACGTTTCTGTCCGTCTCCACGTCCTCCATGCGGGCGAGGCCCTCAAAGGGAAACTCGAGCTCGACGCTGTCCAGGACGTGAAAAACGATGACGTCGTTCCCCTTGAGGCAAAGGAGGTTGAGGGCTTTCTCTACGCTGTCGGGGTCGTCGAGCAAATCGGAGACAACCACCACGAGCCCCCTTCTGTTCAAGCGCTCGGCCAGCGCGAGAAGCCCGCGCGCGATGCCGGTTCCCCCCAGAGGCTGCGCCGCCTGAAGAGCCCCCAAAAGCGCCAGCAGGTGCCTGCGCACGGATTTGGGCGGAACCTGCGCGTCCTCCTCCTCATGCGCAATCACCAGCCCCACCGAGTCGGACTGGCCGAGCAGCAAATGCGCCATGGCCGAGGCGAGGGTGGCCGCGTAGCCCCACTTGGTGAGGGGTCCGTCGCCGAAATCCATCGAGGCGCTGGCGTCGACTACCAGGTGAGCGCGCAGATTCGTCTCGTCCTCGTATTGCTTGACGAGATAGCGGTCGAACTTGCCGTATGCCTTCCAGTCCACGTGGCGCAGCTCGTCGCCCGGGGAATACGACCTATGCTCCTCGAAATCGACGCTGAAGCCCCGCGAGCGGCTCCTGTGGACGCCGCTCATCAACCCTTCCACCACGTGTCGGGCACGCAGCTGGAGGTTCGAGAGTCGCGCAATGAGGGCGGGGTCGAAATACGATTCCAAGACGAGCCTCTTCGGTGCGGGCCGCTAGGCGGCCTCGGTGGCCTCCGCAGGCGGGGCGACGGCCTCGAGCAGTTGCCGAATCAGCGAAACGGAGTCGTGCCCTTCCGCCTGGCCACGAAAATTCACCAGAATGCGGTGGCGCAGCACGGGCTCGGCCAAGGCCTTCACGTCCTCTATCGTCGCGGCGTACCTGCCGCGCAGCAGCGCCCGCGCCCGTGCGCCGAGAATCAGATACTGGCTCGCGCGGGGACCCGCCCCCCACTCCACGAAGTGGCGCACGAAGTCGGGCGCCGTCTCGTCGTCGGGGCGCGAGGCGCGCGCGAGGGAAACCGCGTATTCCACTACGTAGGGGGCGGCGGGCACGCGGCGGACGAGCTCTTGAAACCGCAATATTTCCTCTCCGTCCATGATCTCCTGGAGTTGGGGGTCGTAGTTCGAAGTCGTCTGCGCGACGATTTCCTTCTCCTCGGCGAGGCTGGGGTACGACACCCCGACTTCGAACATGAACCTGTCCAGCTGCGCTTCGGGCAGCGGATAGGTGCCCTCCTGTTCCACGGGGTTCTGGGTGGCGAGGACAAAGAACGGAGGCGTGAGGAAGTGCGCCTGCCCGCCCGCCGTTACGTGGAGTTCCTGCATGGCCTGCAGCAGAGCCGCCTGCGTCTTCGGCGAGGTGCGGTTGATCTCGTCGGCGAGCAGTATCTGCGTGAAGACGGGACCCTTGATGAAGCGAAACGAGCGCCTGCCCTGCGTCGTCTCATCCAGGATGTCGGTGCCCGTGATGTCCGAAGGCATGAGGTCGGGCGTGAACTGAATGCGGTTGAAGTCGAGTTGCAGCACGCGCGCCAGGGTGCGGATGAGCAGCGTCTTGGCGAGACCCGGCACGCCGACCAGCAGGCAGTGTCCCCTGGAGAGCAGTGCGATCAGGACGAGGTCGATAACCTCCGCCTGCCCGACGATAATCTTGCGTACCTGCTCGAGTATGGCGTCGCGCTTCGTACCGACCTCGTGCGCCACCCGTACGTCTTCCTCGCTCATCTGCGCGCCTTCGCCCGCAGCAACTGCCGGCATTTCGTTCATTGCGTATCGCCTCTCGACGGGATCAGCGGGGTGCCATGAGACGAAGCGCCTCCCGTGCGCGCTTCGCCCTTTCGGTGTCGCCCATGCTCTCGTAATGCGCCGCGAGGCGCTCATGCACCAGGCGGATAAAGGGGTTGATTTGCAGCACTTCCTCCCATGCCGCGAGCGCGGCCGCCGGTTTTTCGGCAATCTCGCTCGCCAGGGCCTTGTGCACGTAGGTCGTGGCGTAGTCGGGGTCCACCTCCAGCGCCTTTCTGATGTGGCGCTCGGCCTGGGAGATCATCCCCAGGCGTATCTCCACCTGCGCCGCACGGTTGAGCAGGGGCTGGGAATAGGGTTCGTCGCGCAGAGCGCGGCGGTACTCGATGAGGGCGGCGCGCATTCTGCCGCGAAACGAGAGCCTGTCGCCCAGCCGCATGCGCTTCCTCGCAACGGCGCTCTTGAGCGCCGCCAGATCGATGGCGCTCTCGCTCACGGGGCCTTTGGGCTTGAGCTTGGGCTGGGAGACGCGCGCGCCCGCGCGGGGGCGCAGGGGGAGCTTTGCGAGATGCTCAATCCACATCTGCTCGAACCTCTCCAAATCGACCCCCGCGACCGCCAGCAAACCGCCCACCGCACTTTGGGGCGGGCCGGTGGATTCGAGTTCCACGAGACTCGCCCGCCCGGGCGCCCCGGCCTGCGCGCCCGTGCCTTGCCCCGACTCCCGGATGCCGCGCAGCATGCGCGCGATGGCGTTCGGCCCCATCGTCTTGCGGATGAAGTCCACCGCCGAGGCCGCCTCCGCGTAGGCGAGATGTATGTCCCGGGGTGTATCGAGATAAATGAGGCTCGGCTCCATCTTCTTGAAGGGAATGTAGCGGTTCGCCTCTCGCGCTTCGTGGAGCAGCGCCTCCTCGCCGGGGTGGAGGTGGGACATCTCCTTGCCCCGCCACTTTCTCTCCAGATACTTGGCGATCCCCTCGTGGAGCCAGATGGGGGCGCGGTTGCGCGTCGCACGCACGACGAGGTAGTGGACGTACTCGTGGGCGGCCGCGTCCAGCCAGCGATAGCCCCGGAGCAGCGTGCCGGGCGAGAGAATCATCAACTTGTTGAACTTGCACAGACCCACCGCGCCCTTCTCCTCGATTTCACGCCGCGAGAGGGTGGAGGATTTGTGAAAACGCTCCGAGTCCGAAAACACCTCCACGCGCACGCGCTCCGCGAACTGCACCCCCAACTCCTCCGCGTAGTGCGCGTGGGCCTTCTCCAGCGCGTCCTCGAGATAGGGCATCAAGAGGGCGTCCTGTGCGGGGTCGTGCCAGATGTCGAAATGGGGCGTCCTGTGCACCTGAAATCCCTCGAGCGCGGCCTGCGTCTGGCGCACGTGGAGCCTGAGCTCGAGCCACTCGCCGTCGCCCGATTTTTTCCTGAGCGCGGCTTCGAGGTTGCGCATCGCCTCGGCGAATTTTCCGTCCAGATAGTCCGCCGCTCCCGTCAGGGCGCGCCACTCCGCCACACCGGGTGCGGCACGCTCGAGCGCGGCTAGCCTCTTGCGCGCAGCACCGGTGTCCCACGCGCGCAGATCGGCAACCACCGCACTATAGCCCTCCGGCCGCTTCACGAACTCGGTGGGCGGGGCGGGGCGGTTTACGGTATGCGCCCACGTGAGAGTGGGCGCCAGGATGGCGCACGCCAAAAGCAGGAGAGTCGTTTTTTTGATCATTTCGTCAGCCTGTCGAAATAGTCTTCGATTTCCCCGCGCATCGCACCGGGAAGGCCATCCTTCATCGCCTCCATTATCTCCTCGCGGAACTTGGCGGGCACCTTGTACTGCTCCCTGTCCGGGATGAGCACCTCACTGAACTGGGTGCCGAGGCCGCCCTCCTCCCCGCGCCCGCGTTCCTCAAAGCCGGGCTGGCGGGGGAACGTGGGGCTTCTCGACCACCAGGGGCGCTGTCCCCTCCCGGGACGCAGGACGCCGAAACCCCGCGGCGTCCCCAAGCCCACGTTGCCCCGCTGGGCCATCTGCTGCATGGCATTCTGCATGGCATTCTGCCCCTGGGCGAGCTTGCGTATGGCCTCCTCCTCGGGAGGCACGGCGTGAGAGGCTCTACGCCGCTCGAGCGAGGCGACGGCCTGCTTCATGGCTTCGCCCGCCCCGACGATTCTGCGCAGAATCTCGGGGTTGATGAAGGGATATACCTGCATCATCCGCCGCAACTGCTGCTCGAAGGCCGAGAGGCGTTTGCGCAGCGACTCCTGGCGAAAACGCAGGCCGTCGAGTTTGGCGACTTCCGTGCCGCCCGCGCCTTTCTCGGCCTTGCCCAGGAGGGCGTCGAGGCTCTCGGCAAAGCGCCGCCAGGCCGCGCCGCCCTCACCGGCAGGTTTTTTCGGCGCGTCCGTCCCGGGCTCTCGGGCCGAACGCACGCAGGGAGATTTCTCGATGAGGCCCCTCCACTCCGCAAGCCTCTGGAAGACGATGCCCCACTCGCCCTTGCCGACCATCGACTCAAACTCGGCGAGTGCGCGCAGACGCTCGCGCTGTATCTGCTCGGCGCGCATCTGCGGGGAAGCTCTTCGTCGAGCAAGCGGGGGGGGTGGTGTTTCGGCTACGCTCTTTTCGGCCTCCGCCTTCTTTGGCGGATCACTCGTTGCCGGATCACTCTTGGGGAAGCAATCGGGCGGAAGCGGCCGCGCCACTTCCTCTCCGCTTCGCTTGGCGAGGTCCGCCGCGCTTCGGGCCACGGCGGCTACTCCCCCACCCTCCGTTTTCCTGATTCTGTCCACCACGTTTTCCAGCACGCTCACGGTTTCGCCCAGGATGGCTTGCTGCTCCTCCACGATGGAAGCGAGTTCGCTTTGCTGGCGCCGCATGGGCCTGCCGCCGCGCTGGCTCATCATCTGCCTGCGCTGCATGCCCCGCAGGGCCATGCGCATCCTCTGCAATTGGCTCATCAGGCGCCTGAGTCGCTCGAGCGCACCGCGAAAATCGTTGCGCTGCATCATGCGGCGAATGTCCTCGAAAGCACGCATCATGTTCTGCGTGGGCATGTCCCGCATTCCGCGCTGGTTCATGAATTCAGTGGGCATACGCTGGGCCAGCGAAGCCATTTGCTGCATGAGTTCGCCGAGTTGTCGTTCGAGATTTCGGAGCTCTCTCTGCACGCGCTTGATCGCCTCGGCATCCGCGCCCGACTTGCGCATCTCCTCCAGGGCGCGCTCGATACCCCTTTGGCGCTGGATCATCGCCTCCGTCGTGCGCCCCGCCCTGTCCGCACGCACGTTGCGCTGCATCTCCTCGCTCATCGTGGCGAGGCGCTCAAAGGACTCCGTGGCCTCTTCCTGGCGGGCGGCCATCTGCCTCTGCAGACGCGCCGTTTCCGGATCGCCTTTCTTCAGTTGCGAGAGACGATTGAGGGGCGCGAGATATTGTGAAATCGCGTCCCTGAGTTGCCTCTCCAGGGTAGAAAGGTCCATGTCGGAGAGCGTCTCGCGCGGATTCCTGGGCTTGAGCGTCGCCCGGGTGCGCTTGATGCGCTCAAGAATTCTCTCCGCTTTTTTCTCGAGGTGGCGGGCGCTCCGCGCAGGGGCGGGCGCTTTTTTCTCCTCGCTTCCGGGCGGAAAGTCCTTTTCGAGATAATCGCCCAGAAGGTCCAGAAGTTGCCTGGAAATATCGCCCAGATTCCTGTCCAGCCCGGCCATCACGGCCTCTCGGTCGCGCACCCGAATGCGGTAGGTCTTGCTCACTCCCACCTTGGGACCGCTCACGGTGTCGCCGTCGCGCGCCAGGAAGCGGTAGGAAAGCACGCCTCCGGCCCGCACCCCCATGACCCCGGGTTCGAACTCGTAAAACCCCCGCGTGCTCTTGCGGGCGTCCTCCCCGCCCCACATCTTGATGCGCCGCGGGCGGCGTCCGTCGAGGGCGACTTCCAGATAAACGCCCTTGAGGCCAAAATCGTCCGACGCACTGTAGCGCGCGGTTACCTTCTCGTCGCTCTCCACGGTGAGGTCCTTCGCCGGCTCGGTAACCGCCACCCGGGGATAGGCGTCGGGGATGATGTCGACGCGGTAGCGCGCGGGAGCGAGGTTCGAAAAGCCGTGGGCGTCCTTGAGGCGCACCTGGTAGGAGCCCGCCCCGCCCAGAATCATCTTCCCGCCCAGCACGTCCCCCTCCTCTGGCTTGAGCGGCAGCCGCCAGCCGTCGGCAAGAGAGATGACGGCCTCGTGCACCGGCTTGTTCGTCCTCACCCGCAAGTGGACCTCCGAACCCATGTACCCGCGGACGTGACCACCCCTCTTGCCCACGACGGGCTTGAGCTTCGTGTACTCGGGTGGATACTGCACCACATCGATGGATTCCACCCTGGGCGGCGCGACCACGCGAATCTCCAGCGCCTCCGAGCGAAAGCGGCCCGTGCGCGCCGCAACGCGCGCGCCCGCTCCGCTGGCCGCCCAGGCTGCGACGAAGCGATGCGGGGCCACCTTCTTCATGGAAAGCATGGCGGCGACTCCCGCCCCCTGGTCGATTTCGAGGTTCACGGACGACGTCTCGCGCCCCGCCGTGCGCACCTCGAAGGAGACGGACATGCCCGCAAGGGCCGTCGTGCGGTTCGCCTCGATGGCGAGGTGCGTGATGCGCGAGGGCATCAGGTCCGCCGCGTTCGCCAGCAGATAACCCGCGCGCGGATACAGACCCGGCCAGACGAAGGCCATGAGAGCCGCGGCAACCGCCAAAACGCTGGCGAGCCTGCCGAGTCTCTGAAAGAGAGCGTGGGAGACGAAGGCATCCGGCGCAAGCGATTCGACCTCGCGGGCGGTGTCGTTCACCAGCGCGTCGATGAGGGCGGGCGAGGTGGGGTCGTCCGTGCCGAACTCTCCTTTGCGCGGGAAGAGTTGGAGCGAGCTGATGAGGTTGCTGCCCAGGTCTTCATGCTGCTCCTCGATGTCGAGCGCCACCCCTTCGCGCCGCTGGCGGCGGGTGACGAGCCACCAGCAGCGCGCGAGCACGCCGAGCAGCAGGGAGATCGTCAACCCGGCGTAGACGACGGCGGAATAGCCGAAATGCGGCTGGGCGAGGACCGCAGCGGGTGCGAGCAGGAACACGCCCAGCACGCCCAACAGAAGCACCATGCCCGCTTCCTGGCGGCGCACCTGGAGGCGGGCGCCAATTATCGAATCGAGAAAGTCGGTTATCTTCCGGAAGGATTGTTCGGCCATCCCCAAAAACTCCCTCATCGACGGATGCGGCGAGAAGGCACGCTTCACACCGGGAAATTATACATCGTTCCACTCCGCTGCGCGCACGTTGCCAGACCGGGGTGGGCTTAGGCCAGCCCCCAAAGCCGCCTGCAAGTCCACTCTGCGGCAGGCAGCAGGATGAGAATCACGCCGACCCAGGGCACGCTCCACAGCCGCACGTCGCGCACCTCCACCACTTTGTGCGGCACCCTGCCCTTGAGAGCCTCGAGAACCCGCGCGCTCAAATCTTCCTGCTCCACCGCATCGGCGCGGAAGAATTCCCCTCCGGTGCGCTTGGCCAGCGTTTCGAGACGCCCCCACTGCGGGCTCACGTCCGCCCACTCCGCGCGCCCCGCCTCGCGCCCGATGGCTATCGTGCGCACTGCCTCGCCGATGACGCGCCCATCCTGAACGGCCGTCATCTTCGCGCGGTAGCTGCCGTTTCCCCGCGGGCGGAAGCGCACCTCGAACTCACGCGAGTCGGGGCGATAGACCGCGCGATAGCGGCGCGTCTCGCCGTAGGGGTCACGCAATTGCAGCTGCACCTGCGCGTTCGGTGCGGGCTGGTAGGACTCGTCGCGCACCTGCATTCTGAGGACGTACCCCCCGCCCTTTGTCTGTTCCGCCTCGGGCAAAACCTGGACCTGCGAACTCCCCGGGTCGTTCGAGAGCCAGCGCACCATCTGCGCGACAAGGCGGATGTAGAGGCGATTCGTCCGCTCCGAGGCCACCATGCCGAAGTTCCATCGCCACAAATCGTCGGAGAATACCGACACCACCCGCCCCGCCCCGACGCGCTTCGTGCCGAGCAGGGGGAAGCCGCCCTCCTTCACGGAGAGGAGAATCTGCCCCTTGCCGAAAGGCGTCGTCGTGTTGATGCGCCGCAGAGGCGGCAGGGAAGTCCACAGCTTCGCGTTCTCCTCGGGGTCTGAGGAGAGTTGGGTAATGGGGTGTCTTCCGCCCGCGGGCGTCAGCCCGGCGAGCAGACGCCTTCCGTCGCGGTAGTCGCTCTGCTGGTGCAAGCGCACGGGCAGGAGGTCCTCGATGGGGCTGCGGTAATACGCACCCGCACTGAAGGATTGCCTGCCGCCGAACATGAGCAGCGCCCCGCCGCCGCGCACGTAGTCTCCCAGGCGTTCGAGGTAGTAGTTGCTAAAATATTCCTGGGCGGAAAAATTATCGAAGACAACTATCTCGAAATTTTTGAGTTCCTCGAGAAACAACTTGTCGACCGGGAAGGGCACGAGGCTCAGGTTTTGCGTCGGGACGCCGGGGTCGTCTTCGGAAGTACGCAGGAAGACGAACGAAACCAGGTCGATGGAAGGGTCTCGCTTGAGAGCCATGCGCAGGAAGCGATAGTTCCACGTCGGCGAACCCGAGAGGGTGAGCACGCGAATCTTGTCGCGGCGAACCTCGAGGGGAATTTCGACGCGGTTGTTCGACTCCACCATTTCACCGCGCTGTAGGGGAGTCGCCACGCTCAACACCTGGCTCCCCACCTCGTTCGGCGTGAAGCGAAACGAGACGAGGCGACGCAGCGGGCTGCGCCGCACGTCTATTGCCTGCGTCTTCACGATGCGGCCCTCGCGCCGCAAGGCAATCGGCAACTTGCGCCCCGAAAAGCCCTTGACGGACACCAGCACGTCGATGCGCACCTCCTTGCCCTGAAAGGCGATGCGCGGCGCCTGCACGGATTGCACGGCAATGTCGCGAAACGCATCGGGCGCCCCGAAGCCCACGGCGATGACGGGGGGCAGCGACTCCACGGCGTCCGAAGACGCGAGGTTCGTCTCGGTCGTGTCGCCTCCGTCGGTGAGCATGAGAACACCGAGGGGGCCGTCCTGCTCCTCCTCCGGGGACGCCTGCCCCTCGCGGACGCCTTTCAGGGCCGCGCGAATCGCGCCCACGGGGTCGCTGCCCGCCCCGTCCGCGCGCAGATTCGCGAGCTCGCCTTCACCCATGGGGGTTCTGCGCGCGTCGTAGCGGGCCAGTTGCACGTCGTAGAGTTTCTTGAGGCTCGCAAGCAGGCCCGCCTGGCCCGCGTCCTCCTCGCTCTGCTCCTTCTTGCGATTCTCCTCCTCGCGCGCCTGCGCCTTCTCCCCACGCAGGAGAAAATCCCGCGCCTGCTCGACGCGCGTCCGCTCCCGGTCCACGTCCTTAACACCCATGCTCGCTGAAGCGTCCACCAGAACGAGCAGCCGGGGCGGCAGGGAGCGCTCGCGCCTCTCGAGAAGTGTTGGGCCCGCGAGGAAGAACACTATCAGCGCATAGAGCAGCGCCCGCAGCCCCTGCAGCACGAAGACGCGCCCAGGCGGGAGCTTTTCGGCCAAATCCCGCTGGCGGCGCACGAGCGACCAGCCCAGTGCGCCCGCCACCAGGGCGAGTGCCCACCAGGGCGCGCCGGCGGGCCAGTGGAGGGAGGAGAAATCCATCGTCTAGCCCTGGTTCAGCCTGCGCTGGATGAAGGGGTGGTGGATGAGGTCCTGCTTGTAGTTGCCCGTCATGGCGTAAAGCGCGACGTTCACCGCGAGTTGAAAGGCGGCCAGGCGCTGCGGCTCGCCACCGGGGACGCACTCCTCGAGCCAACCTCCGCTCGGCCCCCGCGCCCATGCGCCGCCCAGGTCGTTTCGACAAAAGATGACGGGCGTGAACACCCCGACGTTGATGCCCAGCAAATCCTGGCTCACGGCCTGCCGCCCGCCCAGGGAGCGAATGAGATAGTAGCTCTTGAAGACGGCGTGGTCGCGCGGCAGAGATTCTAAGGACGCACGCGGAAAAACCAACCGCATCAGCCGTTCGACCGCACCGCCGAACGCCTCTCCCTCCAGACCCAGCCCGTCGTCGATGAGCAGAAAGCCGCCATACGTCAGGTGACGCCGCAAGTTGTCTATCGTAGGGGCGTCGGGCATCTCGAACTCGTAGCGCCCCGACATGTAGAGAAAGGGGTGCTCGAATATCGCGGGCGAGGAGACGTCCACCAAAGCGGCGTCCGGTGCGGCCTCGATGCTCGTGCGCGTGCGCACCTCCGCAAGAAACGAGGACATCGCCGTGGGGTACTGGCGCCAGCGGCCTCCGGCGTAGCGCAACTGCGCGGGGGTAAAATCGGGTGCGAGGGGATTGCTGCTCGAAGGCTCCGAAAACAATGTGGAGTCGCCCTGCTGGGCGAGAGTCCGCGCGGGGAGAAGAGCCCCGGCGGCGACAGCCGCCGCGCGGGCGATGAACGCGCGCCTGTTGAACGCGGACTCAGGGAACGTCGACATTCGGCAAAACCACGTAGGTCGTAGGCGGCGGCAGCCGCTTGCGCGTGAGCAGGAGTTCGTTGTTCTTGGGGCGCACTACCTTCTCGATTCCCTCCGCCCGCAGGGCGCGCCCGAACTCCTCGATCAGTTCGGGGCCGAAGTAGTGCATGGGTATCACTATGTTGGGGCCGATGCGCTTGACGATCTTCGCCGCCACCTCGTGGGGCACCGTGAAGGAACCGTCAATCGGCAGAAGCAGCACGTGAATCTTGCCCAGGGAGCGAATCTGGCCGGGCGAGGGGCCGAAGCGCGCGTTGCCGAAGTGTGCGATGCAAATTCCGCCCGCCTGGTAGACGTGGATGGTGTTGATGACGATCGAGAACTTGTCGCTTCCCTCCACTTGGGGGAAGGAGGCGATTCTCAGGTTCCCGAAGCGCTTGTCGATGGGGTTGGGCTTGCCCTCTTCCGTGACGCCGAAGAATATCTGCGACTTGCCCAGGTAGGGCGCCGTCATCGAGTGGGTCTCGTGAAAATTGCTGACGGTAACGGCGGCGGGCGGGGGATCGAGAACCGGAGTGACGTAAGGGTCCATGACCGCGCGCCCGCCCCCCGGCGCGTCGATCACGAAGCTCGAATGCCCCAGATAACGCAGCCGAACCTCCGAGGGGTTGTGCGCCGCAGCCGAGCGCCACCTCGTCGAGACGGGGATGAAGCGCCCGTCCCTGCGAACGATGCCGGGCTTGCACACGCCCTCGGCAGCCCAGGAGAGGTCGATGGCCGAAGCGAGGAAAACGGCGGCACAAAGAGCGCCTGTGCAAAAAATCCTCGCGTACGAAGCGAAGCGGTGCCCGAACGCAGAACATTTCCGCGGGTGGGCTTGCGAAAAAGGTCTCGCTCTTCTGGGTACGGATTTCAATGTCGCTTTTCTCATGGCGGCACCGTTATGTGCGGGGGAATTATACCTTATTTTCATTTCTATCAACACCCGAAGCCGAAAACGCCTCAGTCAAGTTGTGCCCGGCCTCTCGTGCGCCACGGAGAAAACCACATCGCCGCAAGCAGGAGGCAAGCCTTCGCCACGTCGCCGACGACGTAGGCGCCGTGGTAGCGCCCGAAGGCGCGCGCCACGGACGCCTCGGGCGGGCTCGGGCTCACGAGTGCGCGCCCGAGAGCCTCTATCTTCGGCGAAAACCAAAAGGCGTGCACCCCCACGATGAGCAAAAGCAGCCCGGCCAGAACGAGCGAGGGGGCGCCCGCCCTCCGGCTCCCCCAAAGAAGCGCAAACAACAAGGCGCAAAAGCCGAGTTGCAAGTCGTTCCAGGTGCGGAAGATACGGGCGTTCACCTCTCGCGCCGCCATGCGGCCCTTTAACTTTCTCGTCGCAGAGTCTTCGAACAGTTCCGCGGCCGCGGGGTTCGTTCGCGCGTCGAAGGTGGCGAACGAGTTCGTCACCACCCACCACACACCCAGAGTGAGCGCAAACCAGGAGACGAGAAGGGCGAAGTGTGCGGAGCGAACGAACATGCCCATGCAGGCGGACTCCAGTGGGTTTGCGGGGCAAGCGGCGCAATCTGCCCGACAACCTAACCGAGAAACACGACAGCCCACAACCCGCCGGAGCCGGCGCGGACTGCCCGCAAAAACGCGCTGGACACCGCGCGCCGCGTGCGCTTACCATGATTTCGCCATCTCGCACGGAGGACACCGCGCCATGCAGGAAGCCGCGTCGACGGCGTATCGCCCCCCAGCGAAGATCGAAGCCCTGCTCGCCCGCCAGAAAGCGGACGGCCACCTCTCCAAAGAAGCGATTGCCGAGATTTCCAGAAGTTTGGGCGTACCCGTCTACGAGTCCTACGGCATCGCGAGCTTCTTCCCGCATTTTCATCTGGAAAAGCCCGACGAACCAAGCGTACGCCTCTGTCGGGACATGAGTTGTCTGCTCGCAGGCGGCGAAACGCTTATGCAAAACGCAGGCAAAATCGCCCGCCGCGCGGGCACCGCAGGGTTGCGCCCCCAGGGCTGCGCCTGTCTGGGCCGGTGCGACAAGGGTCCATCAGCAGAAATAGAAGGCGTTATATATTCATCACTTACCGAGGATAAGTTACAGCAGATTCTCTTCTCTTTGAAAGAGGAGAAACCGCGACCCGCCTCCAGGACGCAAAAGATCAAAAACCCGCGCCGCATAAACCCTTACCCGGCGAAAGAGGCGTTCGGCGTCCTGCGCAGCCTGGGCGAGAAACCCCAAAGCGTCATCGAGACACTGAAAGCGAGCGGCCTGCGCGGCATGGGCGGTGCGGGCTTTCCGGCGGGGCTCAAGTGGGAGTTCGTACGAAACGCGCCCGGGGAGGAGAAATTCGTCGTCTGCAACGCCGATGAGAGCGAGCCGGGCACGTTCAAGGATCGCGCCGTCATGGACACCTGCCCCGAACTCATGATCGAGGGCATCCTCATCGCCTGCCGGGTGGTGGGCGCGCGGCGCGCCATCGTCTATATACGCCACGAATACGGCGCGCAGGCGAAAGCTGTGGAACGCGCCATTCGCCGCGCGCGTGCGGAGGGTCTCCTCGGCGGAGAGGACGACCCGCAGCTCCAGATGTTCACCAGCCCGGGCGGGTACATATGCGGCGAGGAAACGGCACTCCTCGAAGTACTGGAGGACAAGCGCGCCCAACCGAGGGACAAGCCTCCCTTTCCGGGTGCGAAGGGTCTGTTCGGCAAGCCCACCCTCATCAACAACGTAGAGACTTTCGCACTCGTGCCCGCCGTGCTCAAAAACGGCGCGGCCTGGTTCCACTCCTTCGGGAAAAACGGCGCCAAGGGCTTCAAGCTGTTGGGCGTGAGCGGTGCGGTGCGAAGACCGGGCGTCTACGAGGTGGAATTCGGCACGCCGATTCGGGAGATCGTAGAAGACGCAGGCGGCCTGAGCGCGCCGATGCAGGCTTTCTCCCCCGGGGGGGCCAGCAGCGGATTTCTCCCTGCGCGCCTCGCCGACCTACCCTACGACTTCGCCCCCCTCCAGGAGGCGGGCAGCATGTTGGGAAGCGGCGCGCTGGTGGTGATTCCCGAAGGGGTGGACATGGTAGCGCTCGCCCACAACGTGGTGCGCTTTTTTCGCGACGAATCCTGCGGCAAGTGCGTGCCCTGTCGCCTGGGCACGGAGAAGCTCACCGCCTTTCTCGAGCGGGTGTTGCGCGGAGAGGGGCGGGCTGCGGAACTCCCCGCGATGGAGGAGATATGCGCAACCATGCAGGACACCTCCATATGCGGCCTGGGCCAGGCCGCCCCCATTCCCTACCTCTCGCTCTTCGAACACTTTAGGGCGCAAGTCGAAGCGAAACTCGCATGAGAGCGGCCCCGACATGTCCGTGACGATCACCATCGACGGCAAAAAAATCGAAGCCCACCCGGACGCGACCATCTGGGAGGCCGCCCGATCGGTGGGCGTCGAGATTCCCACGCTCTGCCACCATCCCGGCATGGAGCCCGTGGGGGTGTGCCGCGTATGCGCCGTCGAGGTCGAGGGAGCGCGCACGCTGGCGCCCTCGTGCCACCGCCGCGTGGAAGACGGCATGAAGGTCGACACCCGCAGTGCGCGCGTCCTGCGCGCACGCAAGACGCTGGTGGAGATGTTGTGGGCGGACCACGGCGCGGAATCCGAGCCCGCGCGTTGCGAACTCACCGCCCTCGCCGCGCAGCCGGCCAACGGGGAGGGCGTGCGCGACTTGCCGCCCAAGGAGACGCCGGGCGGGCAGGACCTCTCCTCCTCCGTCATTCGGGTAGAGCACGACGCCTGCATTCTGTGCGACCGCTGCATTCGCGCATGCACGGACGTACAGGGCAACAACGTCATCGGCCGGGGCGGCAAGGGCGCGGGCACGCGCATCGTGTTCGACGCGGACGTGCCGATGGGGGAATCCTCCTGCGTCTCGTGCGGGGAGTGCGTGGCCGCCTGCCCCACCGACGCCCTCACCAACAAGCCCGTCGCCGCACCAAAAGACGCTACGCCCAGGGAGGTCAAGTCGGTTTGCCCCTACTGCGGGGTGGGCTGCGCCATCACCTACCAGGTGGCGGGTGCGGCCATCGTGGGCGTCGAGGGGGATGCGGAGAGTCCGGTGAACCGGGGCAGGCTCTGCGTGAAGGGGCGCTACGGGTTCGACTACGCCCATCATCCGGACCGGCTCACTACCCCCCTCATCCGAAAAGAAGGCGCGCCCAAGACGAAGGAGTTGCCCGAAAACCCGCTCTCCCTGTTCCGGGAGGCGACCTGGGACGAAGCCCTCGGGCTGGCGGCGCGCTCTTTCGATAAAATTCTGCGCGAAGACGGCCCGTCGAGTCTGGCGGGCTTCGGCTCCGCCAAGTGCTCGAACGAGGACAACTATCTTTTCCAAAAATTCATCCGCGTCGTGTTCGGCACCAACAACGTCGACCACTGCACGCGCCTGTGCCACGCGAGTTCGGTGGCCGCCCTGCTCGAAACCATCGGCTCAGGAGCGGTGAGCAACGTGTTCGGCGATGCGCTCAAGGCGAACTTCATCCTCGTCTGCGGCTCGAACACCACCGAGGCGCACCCGGTGGCCGCCACCTTCATCAAGCAGGCCGCGAAGTCGAACGCCGTGCTGGCCGTGGCGGACCCCAGGCGCATCGACCTGGTCGACCACGCGCACCTGTTCGTGCAATTTCGCCCGGGAACGGACGTGGCCTTTTTCAACGGGCTCCTCCACGTCGTGATCGAGGAGGAGCTCTACGATGCCGACTTCGTCGCCCGGCGCACCGAAGGTTTCCGTGAACTCGCGAAGAACGCAGCCCCCTACACGCCAGAGAACGTCTCCAAGCTCACGGGCGTGCCCGCCGAGAGCATCCGGCAAGTGGCGCGCCTCTACGCATGCTCGGAGCGCAGCATCATCTTCTGGGGGATGGGGATGTCCCAGCACACCCACGGCACGGACAACTGCCGCGCCCTCATCGCCCTGTGCCTGATTTGCGGCCAAATCGGGCGCGAGGGAACGGGTCTCCACCCCCTGCGGGGGCAGAACAACGTGCAGGGGGCGTCGGACGTGGGCCTCATACCCATGGTCTACACCGATTATCAGGACGTCGCCGTTCCCGAGAATCGCAAAAAATTCGAGCAGGCCTGGGGCCGCAGCCTCGACCCCGTGCGCGGCCTCACCGTGATGGAGATTACCGAAGCCGCCTACCGGGGCCAGATAAGGGGCATGTACGTCATGGGCGAGAACCCGGCCATGAGCGACCCGAACCTCAACCATTCGCGCGCGGGGTTGGCCAATCTCGAGTTTCTCGCCGTCCAGGACATATTCTTGACCGAAACCGCCTATTTCGCTGACGTCGTCTTCCCGTCCACGGCGTTTCCCGAAAAAACGGGCACCTACACGAACACCGACCGCCGGGTGCAGATCGGCAGGCGTGCCGTCCCCCCGCCGGGGCAGGCGCGCGAGGACTGGCGCATCGTGGCCGAACTCTCCGCGCGTATGGGCTATCCCATGGACTATAAAACGGAAGAGGAGATTTTTGAGGAAATCACAGCCCTCACGCCCTCGATGGCGGGCATGTCCTACGCGCGCCTGGCGTCGGCACACGGCATCGTCTCGCCCTGCCCGGAGCCGGACCACCCCGGTACCGAAACCCTCTTCAGCGAATCGTTTCCCTCAGGAAAGGGCAAGCTCGTGCCCGTGCAATACGCTCCCGCCGCGGAGTTGCCGGATGAGGAATACCCCTTCGTGCTCAACACGGGGCGCAACCTCTACCACTGGCACACGGGCGCCATCACCAGAAGGGCCGGCGCTCTGGAGGCGGCGGAGCCCTCCCCCTACGTGGAGATGTGCCCGGAAGATTTACGGCGTCTGCGCACCAAAGAGGGCGCGCAGGTACGGGTGGAATCGAGGCGCGGGGCGATAACCCTCACGGCGCGCTCTTCCGCGCGCGTCCGCCCCGGCCAGGCGTTCATTCCGTTTCATTACGTGGAGGCCGCGGCGAACCTGCTCACCATCGACGCACTCGACCCCGACGGCAAGATACCCGAGTTCAAGTTCTGCGCCGTGCGCATCCGGCGCGCTTGAGGGAAGAGGCTCAGGGGCGCGCTACCGGAAGCCCGTGATGAGGAACCCGCCCAGAACGACGAGCCCCGCAGCGGCGAACAGGCGCGTGTTCACGCGCTCGACGTCGCCCAGAAAAACGAAACTGAGCGCCACCACCCACATCGGCGCGGTGCGGCTCAGGGGCAGGACGACGGTGACCTCCGAAAACGAGAGGGCGTACCACAAAAGCCCCGTCGCCGTGGCCGAAAAACAAGCGCCCACCACGAGCCAGAACACGGCGCGCACATCCGCGTGTATCCTCCCGCCCTGGCCCAGAAAGGGTTTGGCGCACAGCAAGAAGACGCAGGCCGCCAGGTAGGCGAAGCCCACCGCGGCGAAGGGCGTGTTCTGGTGTGCGAAGCCGATTTTCGCCACCACGGGCATGGCGGCGTACATGAACGAGGCGAGGACGGGGAATATGAGCGCGCGCCGAAAGGCGGGGCCCATGCCGCCGCGCGCCACGTCCCTGCCCTCGCCCATCGAGATGAGCGTCACGCCGCCCACTATCGAGACCGTGCCCAGCAAAACGGCCACCCCGGGCCGCTCGCCCAGAAACGCCGCGGCGAAGAATACCGCCCATATCGGGGCGGACGCCTGTACGGGGCTGGTGCGGCTCACGCCAATCAGCTGGATGGAGGTGTAGGAGGCGAGGTGCCCCATCCCCTGACCCAGACAGCCCGCGAGCATGAACCACAGCACGGGGGTAAGGCGCGAGGTCTGGAGCGTGCCGAGGGCGAAAGCGAGCCCCAGCAGCAGCGCACTCGCCACAGCGTTGGTCACCAGCACGCCGCACAGGGGCGAGGCGCTGCTCAACCCCCGGCGAAAGGAGATGAGCGCGGCCGAGTAGATGAACGACGAGACGAGGGCGACGAACTCGCCCGACCCGAAAAACGCCGGTACTCTCATGCGCGCGACTATACACGCCCGCACGTGCGGTGGCGAGAAAGGGCGGCCCGCGTGCGGGGAGCGCCCTCCTACCTGAAGGCGGTGATGAGCACTCCGCCCGCCACGACCATCGAGGCGGCGAAGACGATACGCCAGGTAACGCGCTCGAGCCCGCCGAGGAACAGATACGTCCACAGCACCACCCACAGGGGCACGAGCCTGCTGAGCGGCAGCACGGTGGAGACCGGGGCGACGCTCATGGCCGTCCAGAACATGACGGCGGCGGCCGTCGTCGTCGTACCGGCGAAGACGAACCAGCGCACGGCGCGGGCGTCGGCGCGGAGCTTGCCGCCGTCGGGCAGAAGGGGGCGCGTGGCGAGCAGCAGCAGGGTGCCCGCGGAGAACGCGCAGGCGAAGCCCACGATGGGGGTGCGCTGGTAGGTGAAGGCGTAACTGGCCAGAACGGGCAGGATGCCGTAGGAGAGTGCGGAGGTGAGCGGATACACGAGCGCACCCCGAAAGAAGGTGCGAAAACTCCCCTCCTCCCCGCTTGCGCGAATCGAGAGCAGGCACACGCCCGCCACGATGAGCAGCGTGCCGCCGAGCACGGCGACGCCGGGCCGCTCGCCCAGAAAGATCATCGCAAAGGTAACCGAGATGACGGGGGTGGAAGATTGTATGGGCACCGAGCGGCTCACGCCCATCTTCACGATGCCGATGGCGTTGGTGATTTGCCCCACCCCCTGGCCGAGGCATCCGCCCAGCATGAACAGCGCGACGGGAAAGAGTGCGGATTTCTGCAGCGTGCCCAAAGACGCCGCGATGACGAGCCCCGCCACCGCGACGATGGAGCTGAGAATCAACACGCCCGCTATCGGCGTTGCGCTGCGCACGCCCTGGCGAATCGCAATGAGGGAGACGGAATACGACAACGAGGCGCCGATGGCGAGCAACTCCCCGAGACCCGTCTGGGCGAAAAGACCCGACATGTGCACTCCCCGCGCGGTGGCCGCAAACGCCTAGCGGAACAGGGTAATCATAACCCCGCCCGCCACGACGAGACACGCGGCCAGGGCGGTGCGGGCGCCCACGCGCTCAAATTTGCCGAGGAACAAAAGGCTGAACAGAATCACCCACAAAGGCGTGGTGCGGCTGAGCGGCAGGACGGTCGACATCATTCCCGTGACGAAGGCCGTCCACATCAAAAACGCGGCGATGACGTTGAACGGCGCGCCCAGAAGCAGGAGCGCCACCGTTTCCTTTTTCGCGCGTATCTCTCCGCCGCCGGGCATCATGCGCCGCGCCACCAGCATGACCACGAGCCCCGAAGCGAATGCCACGCCGAAGCCCAGATAAGGCGCCTCCTGCTCGGCGATGCCCAGTTTGGCGAAGACAGGCACCAGCGCGTAGCACACCGAGGAGAACAGCGGCAGCGTGTAGTCTTGCCGAAAGCCGCGCGCGCCCCCTCTCTCCGGCCAGAAGAGCAAAAACACGCCCCCGACGATGCCGAGGGTGCCCAACACCACGTAGCCGCCCGGCTCCTCGCCCAGGATGAGGACGGCGAAAACGACGCCCCACAGCGGCGTGGAGGAATGAATGGCCGTCGCGCGGCTCACGCCCAGGCGTTCGATAGCCGAGAAGAAGACAAGGCTGCCCGTGCCGTGGCCCACGGCGCCAGTCAAGGCGAACCAGGCGAGTGCGCGCGGGTCTGCGGCGAACAGCGTGCCCGTGAGACAGGCGGTCGTGAGTCCGACCACGCTCACCACGGAATTGAGCACGAGGATGCTCGCCATGGGGCTTCCGCTCGCCATCGCCCGCCGCACGAGCGTCAGGGTGATGGAATAGCTGAACGAGGTCGCCAGGGCGAGAGATTCAGGACTTCCCCATGATGAAATCGACTCGATCATGCGGGGGACTATACATCGCAACTCCCGCAGTGGCGAAGCGCGCGCACCCTGGCGGCGAGGCGTGCGCGAAGATAGAATGGGGGTCTCGACCGAACACGCGCCGGATTTTACGAACGAGGAGAGAGAAGATGGCCGACGAACGGGTGTTTCTGATTGCGTGGCTCAAGCCGCAGCCGGGCAAGGAAGAGGAACTGGGGGCCTTGCTCCAGGGCATGTGCGCTCCCTCGCGCGCCGAGGAGGGCTGCTTGTTCTACAACCTCTTTCGCTCCACCGAGGAGGCGGGGGCGTTTCATTTTATCGAATGCTGGAAGTCGCAGGCGGCCCTGGACGCCCACAGGGAGGAGCCGCACTACAAGAATTTTCGCGCCAAACTGCCCGATTTGATCGCCGAACCCGTGGGCGTGAAGCTGCTCGCCGCGGTCGATTCGACGCACGGCTGAAGCGGGAAAGCAAGACGCGCGCAAACGACGCCTCACGCGGCGCGCGGCCGCGACGGCCCCGGCTCCGCGCTTGAAACGCCTGCAACCTACCAGAGGGACTTGAGCCTGCCGCCGTCAAGGTTCAGCGACACGCCCGTGACGTAGCTCGCCCGCTCCGAGCACAGGAATACGATGGCGTCGGCCAACTCCCCGGGCCTGCCGAAGCGGCCCAGGGCGTTTTTACGCGCGGCGAGGCGGCGCGCCTCCTCCTCGGTGCCCGCCCCCAGCTCGGCGGCCAGCCCTTGCGCGTTTTTTCTCCACAGGTTGGTATCCACCCAGCCGGGGCACACCGCGTTCACGTGCACGCCCCATTCGCCGAACTCGGTGGAGAGCGACTTCGTCATGTTCAGGAGCGCGCTGTTCGTCATGCCGCTGCCGAACATGTAGGGGTCGGGCTCTTTGCCGGCGCCGCCGATGACGTTCACGATGCGGCCCCACTTCCGCGCGCGCATCCCCGGCACAACCAGGCGGATGAGACGCAGAAAACCAAAAAGTTTGGTGTCCAGTTGGGTCTGGAGAGCGGGGTCGTCCAGCGCCTCGAACCTGCCCGAGCTCATGGTGCCCGCGTTGTTGACCAAAATGTCGATGGCGCCGAACCTCTCCTGTGCGCACTCCACGAGGGAAACCAGTTCGGCGTCCCGAGAAGTATCCGCCGCGGCGAAGGCGATTTCGCCGCCCGTCTCCTCGGCGAGTTGCGCACAGGTTTCGGCCAGGGCTGCATGGTCTCGCGCGCAGATGAAAACACGCGCGCCCTCCTCCAGGAAGCGTCTGGCCGTCTCGCGCCCGATGCCTCGACTGCCGCCCGTCACCAGGGCGGTCTTCTCCTTGATCCCGAGGTCCATAGCGTTCTCCCGCGCAAAAAGAGGAAGCCCCGGCAAAGCCGCACGCCGCGGGTTCTCAGCCCTCCGCGGGCGCCGCCTCGCCCCACTCCTGCCAGGCGACGACGTCGTTCGGGGCTTCTACCGGATTGTGGAGTCCGTCCTGCAAACGATTCCAGGCGTTGAACAGACAAGTGAACAGAGTGAGCTCCACTATCTCCTTTTCGCCAAAAAACTCCTTCATGGGCGCAAAGGCGGCGTCATCGTCAGGAGCCGTGTTCTTGGTGAGAGCGGTCGCCCAGCGGATGACGGCTTTCTCGCGCGCGTCGAACAGGTCGCTCTCCTCCCAGCCATCGACTATCAGCGCGACGTGCGCATCGCTCAAACCGGCGGCTTGACCAAGCCGCACGTTGTGGTTCGTTCATATTTCGCAGTCGTTGATGAGCGAGGGCGTGAGAATCGCCAGCTGCATCAGGCGCATTCTGGCCGCGTCGGTGCGCCATTGGCTTCGCAAGGCCACCGTGAGGTCCAGGATGTGGCGCAGCGCCTCGGGCGAGTGGGCAAGGGCGCGGTAGAAACTGGGCACGGTGCCCCACGTCTTTCTCGAGCGCTCGAACAGCGGCACATGGGGGCCTTCGGCGTCG
This sequence comes from bacterium, assembly GCA_965221655.1. Taxonomy (GTDB): domain Bacteria; phylum UBA8248; class UBA8248; order UBA8248; family UBA8248; genus Bin107. Next base: position 933,464 of record OZ244906.1, read on the forward strand.
TCGGGCATCGGGGTGATTCTCGGCATTCGCGGGCTCCTCGCATAAGGGGATTCGGTTTTCCGTGTATTTTTGCCAGTTGTAGCAGATTTCGGCGGGTGCGAAAAATCTGTTTTGCGGCGCGCCTTCCCCCTTGGTATAAGGCGCGTGGCCGCGCTCACGCCCGAAAGGAAGCCGCAGATGGAGCACGAAAGAATCCTCATCGTCGCCGCCCACCCCGACGACATCGAATTTCGCTCGGCAGGCTCGGTCGCCCAATGGGTGCGCGCGGGCAGGCGCGTGGAGTATTGCCTGGCCACGAGCGGCGAGAAGGGCCTAAACGGCCCGCGTGCGCGCACGATGACCATCGAGCAAAAACGGGCGATTCGCGAAGCCGAACAAAAAGAAGCCGCCGCCGCCGTGGGCGTGGAAGTCGTCCACTTCCTGCGCCACACCGACGGGGAGCTGGCGAACACCGCAGCGCTTCGGCGCGACCTCGTGCGGGTGATGCGCAGCACCCGGCCGGACCTCGTCATCACCGACGACCCGGCCAAGGCCGCCTTCGACAGCTTCTACGGCTACCACGCCGACCATCGCGCCATCGCCCGGGCAACCTTCGACGCCCTCTACCCCGCCGTGGGGAACGCGAACTATTTTCCCGAACTCCTCGCCGAGGGCATGGAGCCGCACAAACCCGCAGAGGCGTATTTCGGAACAATCCCCGACGCCGACACCTGGATCGACATCAGCGACACGTTTGACCTGAAAGTCGAGGCCCTCAGACGCCACAAGAGCCAGGTAGACGACATCGAAGAGATGGTGCCCCTGCTGCGCGACTGGGCAAAGCGCGCGGGCGAGCGCGGCGACCTGGAGTGCGCCGAGTGCTACAGGCGCATGGAGGTGCCGCAGTAGCGAAGCTTCTCCGCACTCTCTTCGCGCCGGAACAACTTGCGCCGCAAACCAACGCTTTACCGACCGCCCCGGCCGGGAGACGAGAAGACACGACAAGCCTCGACCACGCGAGAGCGGCTGCGGAGGGACACCCCTCCTAAAGCCAAAATCTTCTGCGGCCTTCGCTCCGCCGGGGCGCGGCCGTCGCCTTGCACAAAACGGCCAAACGTTTACACTACGGTTCCCACACGTTTCATTCGTTCGTTTGGAGAGCACACATGCTCGGATACCAGGGAAAAATTCTGCACGTAGACTTGAGCAACCGCACCTCCCGCGTCGAGGAACTCGACGAGTCGATGGCCCGCCTGTACCTGGGCGGAAACGGCTTCGGGGCCAAAATCCTGTGGGACAGCCTGGGGGCTGGCACCGACCCGCTGTCCGAGGAGAACGTCATCGTCTTCGCCGTGGGACCCTACACGGATTCCGCCGTGCCGAGTGCGAGCCGGGCGTGCGCCGCCGCCGTCAGCCCGCTGACGGGCCTGTTCTTCGACAGCACCTTCGGGGGGGCGTGGCCCATCACGCTCAAGCGCACCGGGCACGACGCCCTGGTTCTGCACGGAAAGGCCGACGCCCTCACCTATCTGCTCCTCACCGAGGAGGGCGTCGAGTTCAAGGATGCGCGCGATCTGAAGGGAAAATGGATTCGCGAGACGTGCGACACGATATCCGAACGCGAGGGCGGCGTGGACGTGCTCGCCATCGGCCCGGCGGGCGAGAAGCAGGTGCGCTTCGCCGCCATGGCCCACACCTGGCGCAAGAGCCGCGACGGCATCAGCGGGCGCGGAGGCATGGCGGCGGTTCTGGGCAGCAAGAACGTCAAGGCCATCGCCCTGCGGGGCAAGGCGAAGACCGCCTTCGCCGACGCCAAGGCCCTGCGCGCCTACGTGAACGACACCGCCGAGGACGTGCGGACGGGCACGGCGGCGCTCCACAAATACGGCACCCCGATTCTCGTCAACATGATCAACAAGATGGGAGCACTCGGCACCCGCAACCTCATGAGCGAGATATTCGAGAACTGCGAGCCGATAAGCGGCGAATACATGCACGACAACTTTTTGGACAAGCACACCACCTGCCTCAAGTGCCCCGTGGCGTGCGGCAAGAACTTTATGATGAAGGGCGGAGAATTCGACGGTCTGGTGTGGAAGCTCCCCGAGTACGAGACCATCTTCGCACTCGGCACCATGCTGGGCATCGGCGATCCGGGCGTCATGCTGCAGGCCAACATGCTCTGCGACGAGCTGGGGCTGGACACGATATCCGCAGGCGTTACGCTCTCGCTCGCCTTTGAGTGCTTCGAGAAGGGGATGTTGAGCGCATCCGAAATTGGCGGGCGTCTCGAGTGGGGCGATTCGGCCACCATGCTGCGGCTTTTGGAGGACATGGCCGCACGCGAGGGTTTTGGAGAAAGGCTCGCGGAGGGCGGACAGAGACTGGCCGCGGAGATCGGCGGCGAGGCGCCGAACCTGCTCTACGCCGCGCGCGGACTCGAACTCCCCGCCCACAGCGCGCGCGCACTCAAGGGCATGTCCATCGGCTACGCGACGGGCACGCGGGGCGGCAGCCACCACGACACCCGCCCCACCCTGCAATACGCCTCTGACCACGACAACACCACCACCGAGGGCAAGCCCGCCTTCGCCGTGCGCACGCAGAACTTTACGGCCCTGGGCGATTCCATCACCCAGTGCCGCTTTACCGCCGAGCGCGGCTACGGGGCGATGATCAACGAAAAATACGCGCACATGCTCAACCTCGTGACGGGCTGGGACACGACCGAAGCCGAGCTCGAGGAAACCGGCGAGCGCATCTGCAATCTCGAGCGCGCCCTGCACGTGCGCGAGGGAGTGGGCCGCGCGGACGACCTGCTGCCTTATAAGGTGATGCACGAGCCGATTCCCGACGGCCCGCACAAGGGGATGCACTGCCCGCCCGAAGAACTCGAGGCCATGAAAGAGGAGTTCTACGGCATCCGCGGATGGGACGAGAACGGGGTTCCGACCGCGGACACCCTGAAGCGTCTGCGCCTGGACGAGGTGGCCGAAGCCCTGGCGACGAACGGCGCGGGGTGAGGGGGGGTTCTCGCCGAATCGAAGATCAAACGTCCACGGCACCGAGCAGAATGCCAATCCTAAGCATCCGGAAAGTCTGTGCGTGCACTTTCGAGAACCCGCGACCGACACAGGGGCGCGCATCCGCCCGCTTGCCGGGTCAGGAAACCCGGGGAAACCCGGGAAAACCCGCTAAAACACGGGAAAACGTGGGAAGGAAAAATTTCATATATGCAGCAATGGGGCGCTCAGCCCGCGGGGTATTTTTCCACCAACCTGCGCGCAATCACCAGTCGCTGGATGTCGTTCGTCCCCTCACCCACTTGCAGGAGAATGGCGTCGCGGTAGTAGCGCTCGACGGGCAACTCCTTGATGTAGCCGTACCCTCCGTGGATGTGCACCGCCGCTTCCGAGGCGCGCTGGCAGGCGTCGGTGGCGAACAGCTTCGCCATGCCCGCCTCCAAATCACAGCGCACGCCCCGATCCTTCATGCCCGCCGCGTGGTAGGTGAGTTGCCGGGCCGCCTCGAGGGAGGTCGCCATGTCGGCGAGCTTTATCTGGATCGCCTGGTGCTCGGCGATGGGCTTGCCCATGGTCTTTCTCTGCTGGGCGTATTGGATGGAATCCTCAAAACAGGCGGTATGCAGACCCACCGCCCGGGCGGCCACCTGTATGCGCCCCAGTTCCAGGGCAGCCATGAGCTGGTGGAACCCGCGATTTTCCTCGCCGATCAGATACGAGGCGGGCACCACGCAGTCCTCAAAGACCAACTCTCCCGTTCGAATGCCCTTGTAGCCCATCTTGTCGAGATGCCTGCTCGCACTGAAGCCGGGCAGGTTTCTGTCCATTAAGATGCAGCTGATGCCCCGGGTGGGTTTGTCCGCCTTTGGATTCGTGCGGGCCATGACGGCAAAGTGCGTCGCGTTCTCGCTGTTCGTAATAAACATCTTTGAGCCGTTGACGAGGTAACTCTGCCCCTCACGGCGCGCCGAGGTACGCAGGGCCGCGACGTCCGAGCCTCCATCCGCCTCGGTAATGCCGATGCCGAAGCGCATCTTCCCTTCCGCCACCTGCGGGAGCCACTCCCGGCGCTGTTCGTCGTTGCCGAATTCGTCGATCATCCACCCCACCATCGCGTGGCCGCCGAGCACGCCGGTGAGACTCATCCACCCCCGGGCCAACTCCTCGGTGAGAACGGTGAAGCTCACCGCGTCCATCGCCGCACCGCCGTAACACTCGGGCACGAGCGCGCCGAAATAGCCGAGCTCCTTCATGCGATCGACCAGCGGATGGGGGTATTCGTCCTTGTGTTCGTATTCGCTGGCGACGGGGATGATTTCCTGGTTCACGAATTGTCGAACGCTGCCTTGCAGCGCGGTTTGAAACTCGTTCAGTCGAACGTCCATTGTTTCGCTCCGGGAGCCATCTTCAACCAAACAGGGAGAGCCCACTGATGCTTTCGGGAATCAGGAGCCGTTCTACGGGCTCGCCGTTTTCGAGGTGTTTTTCCACGATTTCCGCGGCGTCTTCCGGCCGCACGCCGCCGTACCAAACATTGTCAGGCATCACGCAAACGACGGCTCCATTCTCGCAAACGTCCATGCAACTCGTCGCGAGTATGCGCGCCCTTGCCTTGAGGTTCTTCTCCTCCAAAAGTGCCTTCATGCGCTCGCGGACTTCCGCGGAGGCGCAACCGGCACAACTACCCTTGGGATGGTCCGCCGCGCGCTCGTTCGTGCATACCAGCACGTAGCGCTTTTCCCTGAACATATCGCCCGCCCCGTGTGTGATGAGAAACCAAATATGTCTCATCTGCGGTGACGCCGCGGAGACGACGCCTCGTAATATTTTCCTTTGCCCAAAATGCGAGACAGAGGCTAGCACTTGCAGGGCATTCGTTCAATCCGCACCCTCCACGGTGCGCTCGCATTTACTCCGAAAAGGGTCATACGATATGATTCCCCATCTGCAACTCGCCTTGGGGGAAAGTCCGTATGCCGCTCGACCCGCCCGAAAACCGGCCCAAGCGTGTCCTGTTCTTTGCGACGTGCCTGGTGGATCATTTTTTTCCCGAGGTTGGCGAGGCAACCGTTCATCTACTCGAACGAGAGGGCATCGAAGTCCTTTACCCTGAAGGACTCACCTGTTGCGGGCTGCCGCACTTCAATAACGGCTTCCGGGCGGAAGCAAGAAAAACCATCGAGACTCAACTCCACCTACTGGAGGAAAACGTTCCCATTATCGTTCCCTCGGGCTCTTGCGGATGGCTACTGAAGTGCGTCCTGCCCACCCTGTTCACGGACGACCCCTGGGTACGGGAAAAAGCCGTGCAGATCGCGGATCGGGTCGTCGAACTCTCCCAGTTCCTGTGCCGGGTGGGGGTGCGTGATTTCGACGCCACGCTTCCCGGCAAAACGGTCTACCACGACTCTTGCCACCTTCTGCGGGGGTTGGGAGAAAACCAGACGCCTCGTCAATGCCTCGACATGGTGGCGGAGAACCGGGAAGAGTTGCCCGGATGCGACCGCTGTTGTGGATTCGGCGGATCGTTTTCCGTTAAGTTCCCCGAAGTTTCCTGTGCCATGCTGGAGGAAAAAATTCGCTCCGCCGAACAGGTCGACGCCACATGGCTCGTCACGGCCGACGCCGGGTGCATGCTCCAGATAGCGGGAGGATTATCCCGCCGCAGCGGCAAAATCAAACTCCTCCACCTGGCGCAGGCTCTCGCCGGACCGAACAGCCCGGGGTGGCCCGAGGAACACAAGCCTTGAAAACCCCCTTCAACACTCGAGCGAATTCCGCTCTGGCGAATGCGCCTCTCCAGGAAGCTCTCCAGGCGGCCACCCACAAATTTGCCGGCCTGCGCGTTCAGGCCTTCGAGTCAACCGCGGCACCCCTCGCCCTGCGTGCGAGAGCCAAGGAGATTCGCAGGAGGACTTTCGAAGAACTCGACAAGCACCTGGAAACCTTGTTCAAAAGCCTCGAGCGCCTCGGCGTTCAAGTTCACCCGACCGCGGACGCGGATTCTGCCAAACGGGTCGTGCTCGACATCGCCCGCCGAAACGGGGTCAAGACCGTCGTCAAGAGCAAATCCATGGCGTCTGAGGAAATTCATCTGAACCAAGCACTCGAAGCGGCGGGAATCACCCCCTACGAGACCGACTTGGGTGAATGGATACTACAACTCGCCGGTGAGACGCCGAGCCACCTCGTAGCGCCAGCCATCCACAAGACGCTCAAGCAAGTGCAGGACCTTTTTCGCGCAAAGGTGGACCCCGATGCCGGTTCGGACCCCGAGGCACTCACGTCGATCGCGCGAGAGAAGCTCCGGGCCGAATTCCTGCGGGCCGGCATGGGGATCAGCGGTGTGAATTTTGCCGTCGCAGAAACTGGAACCCTTTGTTTGGTAACGAACGAGGGAAACGGACGACTCGTCACCACCCTGCCGAAGGTGCACGTCGCCATTATGGGCTTCGAAAAGGTGGTACCCACATTGCAGGAGACCCTGACGCTTCTTTCGGTTCTCCCCCGCAGCGCAACTGGCCAAAAACTTTCCAGCTATTTCACGATGCTCACGGGACCGAGAAGAACAAACGAGGCGGACGGCCCCGACGAAGTACATCTCGTGCTTCTCGACGGCGGCCGCTCCAGACATTTGGGCACCCCGTTTCAGGAGGCGTTCCATTGCATCCGCTGCGGAGCTTGCCAAAATGCATGTCCGGTCTTCCAGACGGTGGGGGGGCACACCTACGACTCCGTCTACGGCGGGCCGATTGGTTCGATCCTGAGTCCCATGTTGCGCGGCATCGAGGTGTCCGGTGAGCTTCCTGCGGCGTCGAGCCTTTGCGGGGCATGTATGGACGCCTGCCCGGTCTTCGTCGACATTCCCCGCATGTTGCTGGAAATGCGAGAAGCAAGGAGAACGAAAAAAAACAACTCGGCTTTGGAGAGAGCGTCGTTCCGTATATTCGGTGCCGCGATGCGCAAACCCTTGGTTTGGGAGACGGGTCACAAGGTAGCCGCTGCACTTTCACGACTTGTGGGTGCCAACGCGGCTACCCGCCTACCGGGACCTCTTGGCGCCTGGACCATGGGACGAGACCTCCCCAAAATCGCGAAAAAGAGTTTTCGCACGCGCTGGCGGGAAAAAAATCGAGGGGCTGACGATGCTCCTCCTACGATCCTCGTTCCCTCTCATACCCACGACCCGAACGAGGTGGTTCGGAAAACGCATCATACACTGGAGGCGGGGCAGGGCTTATCCCATGGAAGCCCGACCGTCCCCGAAGGCCTTTTGCCCGAAATCGACATCCCCGACCCTACCGCACGCTTCGCCACGGAGTTCGCGGCGGTGGCGAACCCCGTACGTCATGCCGAATCCACTGAGGACATTCGAGAATACGTCATCGAGCTGGCGGCCCGCTGGAAAGAACATCCCGTCGCCGTCAGCGAGGGGCTGCCAGTTGACGTGGCGGGATGGCTTGCACAAGAAGGGCACGAAGTATTCTTCCCTTCCGAGGAGGGGGACAACCGACATGCGATCGCACGGTGTGGAATCGGGATTACGGGCTGCGATTGGGCCATTGCGGAAACCGGCAGCATCGTCCTGCGAAGCGGACCAGGCCGCCCGCGGCTGCACTCCCTTCTCCCTGAAATCCATCTGGCGCTGATCCCCGAAAAAAACATACTGCCCCACATTTCCTCATTGGGGCTCGAACTCGAGGACATCCTCGTCCAGGGAGGAAACACCGCGCCCAGTTGCGTTAACGTCATCACGGGGCCGAGTCGTTCGGCGGATATCGCCCTCACTCTCATCAAGGGCGTGCACGGCCCCCGCGACGTTTATGCGATCATCGTTCCAAACGACCTCGTAGCAGGGAATTCCTAGGCTACACGCCACCGAAGTCGAACGGAAAATAAAATCCCCGGGCACGCACATGCCCGGGGATTTTGTGGTTCTGGCCTTCAGAGTCGGTGAAGCACACCCCTAGATGTCATAATACAGAGTAAACTCGTGGGGATGCGGACGCAGGCGAATCGCATCGACCTCCTCCACGCGCTTGTATTCGATCCAGTTGTCTATGGAGTCCTTCGTAAACACATCGCCCTTGAGCAAGAACTCGTTGTCCGCCTCGAGCGCGTCCAGCGAATCGGCAAGGCTTCCGGGCGTTTGCGCGACTCCCTGGCGCTCCTCGGGCTCGAGGTCGTAGAGGTTCTTGTCGATAGGTTCGGGCGGCATGATTTTGTTCTGGATGCCGTCCAAGCCAGCCATCAGCATCGCGGCGAAGGCCAGATAGGGGTTGCAAGAGGGGTCCGGGCAACGGAACTCGACGCGTTTGGCCTTCTCGCTCGAAGAATACATGGGGATCCGCACGCAGGCGCTTCTGTTGCGGCAGCTGTACATCAGATTGATGGGAGCCTCATAGCCGGGCACCAGACGACGATAGCTGTTCGTTGTCGGGTTGGTGAAGGCCAGCAGGGAAGGCGCATGCTTCAGCAGGCCACCTATGTACCACAGCGCGTCCTGACTCAGGTCCCCGTAGGTGCCCGCCCTGTACATAATGTTCGTGTCGCCCTTCCACAAACTCTGGTGGACGTGCATTCCCGTTCCGTTGTCGAGAAACACGGGTTTCGGCATGAAAGTGGCCGTCTTTCCGTGTTTCCGAGCAACGTTCTTGACAATGTATTTGTACTTCATGAGTTTGTCAGCCGTGCTCACCAGCGTGTCGAAACGAATATCGATTTCGCATTGCCCTGCAGAAGCCACTTCGTGGTGATGCACCTCACACTCAACCCCGCAAGCGAGCAATTCGAGCATCATCTCCGAGCGAACATCCTGGAGGGTGTCGTTGGGAGGCAGGGGAAAATAACCTTCCTTGTAGCGGTTCTTGTGGCCGAGGTTCGGTCCTTCATCGCTGCCTGTATTCCAAGCCGCCTCGACTGAATCGACCTCGTAGAAAGCATGGTTCTGCGCACCCCCATAACGCACATCGTCGAACACGAAAAATTCCGCCTCGGGGCCGAAGTAGGCAGAATCACCTATACCCGTAGAGCGCATGTACTGCTCCGCCTTGATGGCGATATGGCGCGGATCGCGCTCGTAAAGCTCAAGCGTTACGGGGTCCTTGATGTCGCAGATGAGAACCAGAGTGGGAATCTGCATGAACGGATCGACAAACGCCGTTTTCGGATCGGGGATGAGAAGCATGTCGCTTTGGTCGATACTTTGAAATCCCCTGATGCTGGAACCGTCAAAACCGACGCCCTCCTCAAAAACATCCTCATCGAGCGTGTCGATGTGGGCCGAGAAATGCTGCCACATCCCAGGCATGTCGACGAAACGGTAGTCCACCATCTTGGCGCCACTCTCCTTGGCCAACTTCATTACATCTTCGATCATCTATCCATACCTCCATGCGAAATGGCGGTTTTGCGGCGAACTCTCGACACAAAACCAGGGTTTGTCCCAGCCTATTGGACCTCGTTCATTACACGCCGACGCCAATCGGGCGTCCCTCTTCAAGAATCTCGCTCAGGTTCGTGCACAGGTTCCTGAGTTTCACCGAATCCGTGATTTTCGAGCCGTCGTCGTCCGTGATGTAGAAGGCATCGACCGCGCACTGGCCCTCCGTGGTGATTTTTGCCCGGGATATGGATACCCCCTCATAGGCGAAAAATTGCGCGATTTGCGCCAGAAGGCCATGCCTGTCCGGCGCAACGACCTCGAGAACCGTAGCGTATTCACTTGCCGTCTGGTCGAATTTGACAAGTATCGGCAGATCAAACGACATCCGTTTCTTGAGGCGAAGATACTTGTTGTTCCGCTTGAGAAAATCCGACAATTCCTGTTTGCCCGACAACAACTCCTCCAGCGAATGGCGGAACTTCTTCCAGAGATTTTCATTGACGACGGCCTTGCCCTCGGAATCCACAACCTGAAACGTGTCTATCACCAGGCCGTCTTCTCGCGTGTATACCTTCGCGTCCAGGATGTTGAGTTCGTACACGGCAAACGCGGCGGCGACGATCGCAAACAAACCGAGCTGATCCTTGCACAACAACGTCAACAGCGTGTTGCCCAGTCTTCTGCGATGCGTGATGTCGATTTCGCAGATCATCCGCTCCGACAGGCGAGCACCGAGTTCGATATGACGCAGGATGTCTTGCGGCGACGTATCGCTACGATACCTATCCGGCATCGATTCCATATGTTCGCTTATTTCCTCTCGCCCTATCCTGCTCCCTCCTGCCCTCGCTTCCAAGCACACCTGCTCCACGATGTCTTCCCTGCGTTTCTTCCTGTACAAATCCTCTCCAGTCTCCATGACCCGGAGCACACGTTTATACAGCTCGTGTATCAAGGCACTGCGCCATTCGTTCCATATTCCAGGAGCCACGGCGGATATGTCTGCATACGTCAGCAGATAAAGCATCTGGAGTCTTTCCACCGTCTCCATCTTGTCGGCGAAGTTGCTGATGAGGACGGGATCGTCGATATCACGCCTCTCGGCCGTAATGCTCATCTCGATGTGGGAGGTGACCAAAAATTCGATAATACTTCCCTGGTCCGCAGGCAAACCCATGCGCATGATGATGTCGGGAAGCGCAGATGCGCTTTTGTGTACGTGCCTCGGCCCCCTCGCCTTGCCTATGTCGTGAAACAAAAGCGCAAGGCGCAAGATGTTCGTACGCTCCATTTCTCTGTGGATATGGGCCACGTGCTGTAAGGACACGTCTTTCGTGTAAGTCAACTCGTCCAAAGCCGTCAGGGTCAACAGCGTATGTTCATCCGCAGTGTAGCGGTGATAATGGTCGTACTGCACGTAGCACGTCAAGGGTTCGAATTCGGGGATGTAGCGCCCAAGTAGACCGAGACCGTGCATTTCATGCATCGTCGTCGTCACGCCGGCCTTGCCGCTCAGTATCCGCAAGAAGCTGTCCCGAACTTCGGAGGAAGTGCGAAAATCGTCGTCAACGGTATCCAAATGGGCGCGCACGAAATTCCTTACGTTCGGAGACAGTCGGCACCCGAAGCGAAATTGGTATTCGAATATCTTCATCAAGCCCGTAGGAGTTTCGAGCACCTTTTCCGGGTTTTGTGCGTCCAGCACGAGCGTGTGGTAATCCTGCAAGGCCAGGCCGTCTTCTAAGGGTTGTATTTTCGATTTCTTATTCACCCATCGCCTGCTCTTCAGATGATCTTCGAGAATTTCGAAAGAATCGCGGCAAAAAATGTGCAAGTCTCTCGCGTGCAGGAAGTAATCACGCATCAGACATTCACTCGCCAAAGCGCCTTCGGTGTCTTCGTAACCCAACGCAGGAGCGACATCCGCCTGCGCCTGGAAATTTAGCATGTCGTTTTTCGCCTTCGCCCGGATGTGGAGTTGAGCGCGTATGCGAAGGATAAAATCATATGCGTTCGCCGCTTTTTGGAATTCCGCCTGGGGCACCCAGCCTCTTCGCCATATCTCGTCTACGCTCTGGAGGCCGAAAGTTTTGGCCAGCCAGCAAACGGCATGGAAATCCCGTAATCCTCCGGCGCTTTCTTTCACGTTCGGTTCGAGAACGTAGACCGAGGGGTCCCAGGAGCGATATCTCTTCATTCGCTCTTCGAGACGGTTTCTCAGGTGAGAACTTTTCGCGACCCGTCGGATATAAGCGTCGAATTTCTTGTTAAAATCTCGAAATACTTGTTCACTGCCTGCCAAAAGTCGATTTTCCAGCATGGCAGTTTCGCTTTGGTAGTCTTCTTTGGCAATTTTCAGGCAATTCGAAATCGTCCTGGCGCTGTGGCCTATCGTGAGGCCCGCATCCCACATGAGGTACAGGACAGAGCGTATCAATTCACTGACTTGTCCTTCGTGTCCCGAAAACAGGAACAACAAGTCGATGTCCGAACCGGGAGAGAGTTCTCCGCGCCCATATCCACCGATGGCGACCATGGCGCACGGAAATTCCTGGCCCGCATCACCGGATTTCTTCCTTTCTTCCTCTACGGCATACGCATAGACCAACGCAATACAGGCATCCATGAAACGCGAGCGCGCTTTGCACAACTCGAATCCACCCGCTCCCTCGCTCTGTGCATCACAAATGTGCTCACCGGCTTGCGCATACACATCTTTGAGGTAGCGGAGAAACACGCTCCGCTCCCAGTTGCCTGCGGCAGATGTCGTCTCCCGAACATCGTTTTGCAGTTTTGACAAGAACCCGAGAGATAAAGTCATAGACAGATACCGCTAAATCGCCTCCATACCCCGTTCTCCGGTTCGAATACGAACTGCTTCCTCAACGGGTTGGACGTATATTTTTCCATCGCCGATCTTCTCAGTTCTCGCCGCCCCCATGATGGCGTCGATGATCGTCTCCACGCTGGAATCTTCGCAAATGATTTCCAGTTTGATTTTCGGCAGAAAATCGACGACATACTCGCTCCCTCGATACAATTCGGTATGGCCTTTCTGCCTTCCGAATCCCTTCACCTCGGTCACCGTCATCCCGGCTACGCCGATCGCCCCGAGGGCTTCCTTTACTTCGTCCATTTTGAAGGGCTTGATAATTGCTACAACCAGTCGCATGTCGTGTGTCTCCCAAATTTAAGTGAAAGTTCGAAAGGGAAAACTCCGAATCGACTATAACACGCAACCGTTGAGCGTCAATCAATATCCCCCAGTAGAGAACCATTCGCAGCCTGACACTATGATCTGTCTACACCATTTATGTTTCCATGGTGTTACATGGCAAATATCAACAATTTCAATTGCTTCTCCAACTCCCGACTTCTTTGCATGCGCCGGGAGCGGTTGCATCGCGCCTGAACTTTCCATATACTCGCTCCACTTTTACGAAACCTTCAGCAACCCCGTCGCCTTCGATCGGCGCCATTCATTTTCAGCGAGGTCCAAACCGGCAATGGAATGTACTCTTTTAGAAGCCCCTATGGAATGTAATTTCGCAACGAAAGGCTTGAATGGCCAAAACAAATGCTCCTATAACGGGAGTTCGTGCTTTCCCGTTGTGGAAGAATGCCTCTCTGGTGATGACGACAAGGCTTGCGAGCACATCCTGGAGTTGCCGAAAGGCAAGTTTTGCGCCAAATTCCCCAACCCGGCAAATCGCTGGGAGCGCGGCAGATGCCCGCTCGCCACGCATATCAAAGTGGATTTTGAAGCACCGCTGGAGAAAAAACTGAACCCACTGAAGGCTTCGAAACGAGCCGCGCGAGGAAATTGAGACGTCGACAACACCACCAAGAAGAAACGCTCCAAAGAAGAAGGCCGCGCCCTTGAGCGCGGCCTTCTTCTTTGTACAAAACGAACTTTGGCGTTGAAAGAAGTGCTATGCCGCCAGAAATGCCACCACCCCGGCGATTATGAACACCTGATCGTTGGCCACTTCCATCAGCCCGCTATGCCCCAGTATTTTCTGGGTGTACAGATAAAGACACCCTCCAGCGTATACGATCGGAGCCAGCATGAGATAACCGAACAACGGTTCCACCCAACCGTTCGCCGAAGCACTCAGAAGCAAAACGGCCAAGGCAGCGCAAATCGCTCCCAGGAGAGCCTCTGTTTGCGCTTTCCCCAAAAAGATCGGCAACGTCTTTTTGCCTACGATCCGATCCCCCTGAATGTCTCTTAGCTCCATCAGGCCGGTCCGGAAGAAAATCAAACCGAACGCGACGAAAATGGATACCACCCAGCCGGAGGAAATGGACTCGGGAGCCGCCAGTGCAGGCAAACATGCCATACTGAACGTCCAGCCCGACGCGAGTACCAATATCTTCAAAGCAGGGAAATTCATTACCCTCCCCACCAGCGCACGAGGTTCGAGCTGGAAGCTGCAAAAAATAGCCCACATCAAACCCGCGAGCATGATGCCCCCGGTCAGGTAGGAGACGCTCAAGCCGAACAGGATGGACACGAGAGCGGCAACCCCGCCCAGCGAAAACAACACGGCTTGGTGTCTTTCATAGAACTGGGCCCGATTGGGTTCGTTGTACCTGTCCGCCTCATAGCTGATGCAACGATTTATGGTATGCGCAGCGAAAAGATAAAGACCCGCTGTTATGGCGAGTTTCATCGAGATGGGGAACCCCCCCAGTTTCATGACGGCAATACTGCCCAACAATGCAGACAGGAAAAGGAACACGTTCGCTCTGGACAAGAACTTGAGAAAATCAAAAAGCTTGTCTACGCCACTCTGGTTCGGATCGGGAATCGCCTCTATGCGATTCACCACGCGGCGTATCATCCAGTCCGGCGTAGAAGCTCCAGCCGTAACACCGATATTTTTGAACCGCTGCATGAATTTCTCATCGATTTCGTCTTCGGTTTCGATGAGAATCGAATCCGCACCCCCTTGTTTCGCCACTTCCACCAAGCGATTCGTGTTACCGCTGTTGCGCCCTCCGACGACGACCATCAGGTCGACGCTGGGTGCCAACCTCTGTACTTCCTCCTGGCGCACCTCTGTGGCATCACAAATCGTGTTGAACATCTGCGCCTGGGGATATTTTTGCAAAATGGCTTCTTCCACGTGCTTCCATTCGCGCATGTTGATAGTCGTCTGGGCAACCACCACCGCGGGCCGATTTCCTATGTCGGGCAGATTCGCCACATCCTCCATGCAGGTAACCAAATGGCTGCCGGCTTCCGCATAGCCCCTATGACCTTCCACCTCCGGGTGATTCTCCTCGCCGATGATCACCGTAAAGGCACCCATGCGAGAATGTTTTCTGATAACCCCGTGCACCTTGGCCACCAACGGGCACGTCGCATCTCTGATGCCGGCGCCCGAGCCCTTCAAGCGATCGCGTACCTGCGGCGAAATGCCGTGCGCCCGAATCACCACCAAACTCGTGCTTTCGGGAGTCTCTTGGGGATCGGAAACAAAAACGCTTTTTTCTTCCAGCAGCTCGACTGTTTGTGGATTATGAATCAATGGGCCATGGGTAAGAACTTCGCCGGATGCATCATTGGCGGTGTCCAGGGCAATGTCGAGTGCTCTTTCCACCCCCCAACAAAAACCGGCCGTCTTAGCTAATTTGACCCTCAATGGAAGCCCCTCCTGCGTGAAACGCGATCACTGTTTGAGCCATCCGCGATACATTCTAGCCTCGACTGCAACTCATCTGCGCATTATAAATACCATGAATCAGCACTCGTTTGAAGGGTTTGAAAGAAAAGGTAATCCAAACCAAGACTCCATCATGGGAGGAGCCTTGCTGACGCCATCCGTTTCAAAAATGCGAAACCATCCCCCCGAACTGTCTAGAATGACCTCGCCGACCGTTCTGGGAAGGTTGAATCGTCTCGGACCACAACTGCCGGGATTGAAAAACACGGTTTCGTCGACCATTCGGCAAAGCGGTCGATGCGTATGGCCGAAAATCACCAAATCCACATCGTCTTCACCGAGAAGCGCCTGCAGCTCCGCAGATGGTCCTCCCCGCTCCCAGACGATATGTTGAACGAGAATGCGGCACCCCCCCATGATGGTTTTCGACCTGATAGGCGCCGACCCGGGTGCATCTACATTTCCCAAAACACAAGTCACCGGAGCGAGCCCCTCGAGTTCGGGCAAAATGGAATCGGAACCCATGTCGCCCGCGTGGAAGATATGATCAGCACCTTTGCAAAACCCAACGACTTCCCGAGGCAGATGCCCGTGCGTATCGGAGAGAACACACAACCTGACGCTCGAAGTCATTTTTCCTCACCCAATCGAATCTCGCGGAACATATGGCTTCCTCCCCCGCAAACAGTTTTCCCGCGCGAGGAAACGCTACCTCTTCGATCTTCCTCCCAAGGCGATGCCCGCCAATATGCACAAACACGCCAGAAACCTGTTGTGCGTGGGAACTTCATCCAACAGCCACCATGCGAACCCGATAGCCACCAATGGTTCTCCCAGAATGGCAAGCGCCACTTTTCCCGAACGCAGATGCCCCAATGCATAGTTGATGGAAGTATGCCCGATCAATGTCGGCACGAGTATCATCGCCAACAAGAGCACCCAGGTGTTCGCGGAAAATCCACTGAGAGGCTGCCCGGCGGCCGAGGCAGCTCCCACAAGCAAGATTCCACTCAATCCATAGCAGGCCGTAACGTACGTCGCTACGGGAATTTTCATCCTCAGTTTCCGGCCGCAGAGCATGTAGGCCGAAGCCATGACAGCCGCCGACAAAGCAAGACCATTGCCCCAAAAACTGCCTTGCCAACCCAGATAATCGGAATAAGCCAGCGCGATACTTCCCCCGACCGCTATCATCACACCCAACCAAAAATTCCTATCCTCCCTTTCTCCCAGAAGAAGGATGCCGCCGATTCCTGCAAATATGGGGTTGGTTGTCGCCAGCACGACGGAACTCGCGACGGAGGTGTGCGACAGCGACTCTATCCAAAGTGCGAAATGAAACGCCAGGAATACTCCGGAACCCGCCCAAATCGTCCTTTCCTTCCCGGATAGAGCATTCCATTCAGCAATGATGCTCCCCCTCGTAAACGGAAGCAACAACAAAGCGCCGCCCGCCATGCGATACGCCGCTATGGCCAACGGTTCGGCATCCGCCAAGCGGATGAGAATGGCGGAAGAGCCGAGCGCGAGAACCCCTACGGCCAAATAAACATAAACGTGGATTGTCATGACGCGGGGAAAGCGTAGCCGGGCGGCCGGCTAGGTAACGAACGGAAAAGATATCTAAGAAGCATGTACGAACTGCGATATCAAGGCCCCGACGGCTGACGGCTGCTCCAGCATGACCATATGACCGGCTTGCGGGATGATGGAGAATTTGGCGTCTGAAATGTTGTCATGGAGAAACTGCGAATACTTCGGGGGCGTCAGGAGGTCGTCTTCCCCACATATGACCAAGGCAGGAACAGAGACGGACTTTACCTCGGCGAAGACATCGAAACGGTCGCACGCGCCAAAGTCGTGGTAGAGGACGTCCGCGTCGCAACTCAGTAGGCTGCGCCTGCTTTCCTCAAGCAACGAGGTGAGCGTCTTGGGGGAGAAAGCATAACCGATAATTTCGCTCACGGTTCGCTCGAAATCGGTTTTGGCTCCCTCCAGAATCGACTTTTTCACCTTAAGCCTGGCTCCGGTGCCGATGAGAACCACGCCTCTCGCCAATCCCGCATTCGACAAAACGCTCCTCAAAACTACCGCGCCTCCCATCGAATGGCCCGCGAGGTAGGTGGCCTGCAGCCCCTTGGCTTTCAAAAATTCGACAAGAACCCGACTATAGTCCCCGACGTCCGAGATACGGGCAATGGAAGAAGCCCCGTGTCCGGGGAGATCCAGCGCCAGGCTCCTCACTTCTCGCTCGGCCAAATCGCGCATCAAGCGAATCCAGCTATCCCTGTTGCCGCCGGCTCCATGAACACACACCACCACGCCAGATGCGTCGCGCGGGCCAGCCTCGCAATATGCGATTTCGTAGTCAGGTAAATGTAGAGTCGCTTGACGTAGCCAGGACAAGGGGCAGGGCTCCCCCTATTGCCGACGGAGCAGCAGTTGGAGTGCCTAGAGGGCGCGATCGATTGCGGCTTTCAAATCTGCCTTGGATTTCACCCCCACGATTTGTTCGACAACCTCTCCGCCCTTGAACAGCATTAACGTCGGAATTCCGCGGATGCCGAACTTCGAGGGAACCGATGGATTTTCATCGATGTTCAATTTCCCGACGCGAACTTTCCCCTCGTATTCATGGGCGAGCGATTCCACCGTTGGGGCAATCATTTTGCAGGGAGCGCACCATTCCGCCCAGAAATCGACTAAGGTAGGTGCATCCGAGCCGATCACGTCGGCCTCGAAATTCTGGTCCGTAAACTCGAAAACACCTTCCGCCATTTCGTTCCCTCCCGTAACGAATTTCTTCAAGAGCACAGGATAAAGAATGCACCGACAAACAGGCGAAAAACATCGGCAAAACTGATTCGAGCCCCAACCGTCATCGTTCTCGCTCAACGACGTAAAACATCATTCCCTATCGTTCGATGGACGTCAACTCTACCCTCGGCAAATGGAGGCCGGAATTCGCAGAAATCGCCGAATCCGTTGTGCCTCCAAAGACGGGCTGCATGAACCGCCTCCCGGCGACTCAGGAAACCTCTACCGCCTCTTCGCCTGGAATTTCATTTACCAGAACCTGTCTTCTTTTCACTCCATCCGCCGGCCCAATGATTCCCTCTTGCTCCATGCGCTCGATCATGCGCGCCGCCCTGTTGTATCCAATTCGCAGATGTCGCTGAATCAGCGAAATGGACGCCTCGCGCGTGCGTGCGACGAGGGCAATCGCATCATCATACCTCTCGTCGTACTCCTCTTCATCGCCCGACTCATTCGCAGACGCGCTCTCTGCCTCGACGAACCAATTTTCCTCGAATATCGCCGCTCCCTGCGATTTCCAATGCTCGACCAGTTGAGAAATCTCCTCGTCCGACACATACGCCCCATGAATGCGGACGGAAATGCTGGAGCCGGGCGGTACGAAAAGCATATCCCCCTTGCCCAGCAGCCGTTCCGCTCCATTTGCGTCCAGAATCGTCCGCGAGTCCGTCCGGGTAGCGACACGAAGCGCCATCCTGGAAGGAAAATTCGCCTTGATGAGACCCGTGAGAACGTCCACGGAAGGGCGTTGGGTCGCCACCAACAAATGGATTCCGGAAGCACGGGCCATCTGTGCCAAACGTGTCATGGACTCTTCGACTTCACGCGGTGCAACCATCATCAAATCCGCTAATTCATCGATCACCACGACGATGTAGGGGAGAAAATCGGGCAATACTTCTTCCTCTGAAAGGGGTGCTTCCAACCTTTTTTTCGTCTCGCGCTCACCCAATTGCCGCGCCACGGAAGCGTTGTAGCTTTGGATGTTTCTCACTCCCGCCTCGCTCATGAGCCTGTAGCGCCGCTCCATTTCCACCAGAACGCCTCTCAAGCCCGCCGCCGCCTTCTTCGGATCGGTCACCACGGGCACGAGTTGATGGGGAATTCCCTCGTATATCGACAATTCCAGCATTTTGGGGTCAATCATCAGAAAGCGAACCTCTCTGGGCGTACACTTCGCCAAGAGGCTACAAATCATCATGTTCAGGGCAACACTTTTTCCCGAGCCGGTCGTGCCGGCGATCAAAAGATGGGGAATCTTGGCCAAATCGGTAAGGGCCGTTCTGCCCAAAATGTCTTTGCCCAATCCCATTGTGAGTTTGTCTTCCGCCTGCCTGAATTCGGTGGAAGAAAGCACTTCTTTCGCAAATACGGCGTCCCGCTTGGCATTGGGGACCTCGATGCCCACGACCGACTTGCCTGGTATAGGAGCGACAATGCGAACACTCAGAGCGGACAAGGCGCGGGCGAGGTCGTCCGCAAGACCGGTGATTTTGGAAACCTTGATTCCCGGGGCCGGATCATACTCGAAAATCGTGATAACCGGCCCTGTTTTCACTTCCCTCACCTTTCCGACAACGCCGAATTCCTTAAGCGTCTGCTCGAGAAGGAGTGATTTTTCCCGTATGCCTGCCTCGTCGACTATCAGCCCCCCGGAGGGTGGAGCCGCAAAAATATCCAGGGAGGGGAGCGCGTATTTTTTCTCGGGTCCGGGTGCGGAGGTTGGCCTATTGCTTTTCTCCTTTTCTGTCCCCTCAACGGATTTTACCAGGGAATCATCCTGAATTCGGACGATCTCCGCTTCTCCCTCGAGTCCCGCGTGTCGGACCTTCATGTCCTGTTCGGCTTGCTCCAACTCCGGAGTCGATGTTTTCGTCTCCGCCAAGGCCTCGACATCCGGCGAAGTTTCGTCCTCAAGACCCTCGGCCCACGTCTCTGCCACAAGAACCTCTTCCCGCGTTTCGGGGGAAGAATCCCCGTCCTCTGCACGATTTTTCCTTCGCGTAATACGAACGCCTCCGAAAACCGACTTTCTCGGCGTGCGAACCTTATTCACATCATCAGCGACATCCTCCATCGCTTGAGCGACATCCTCCGTCTCTTTGGGCGTTTCCTCCGCCGCCGGGGAGCGGGAATCGCTCTCCTGAACATCGGCAGACGGCAACTCGCCGACCTCCTCGAAATCATCGCTTTCCGGAAGGCGCACCTCCTCTGCGAGCTCCTTCCCGGAGCCAGCGGGAACAACTCCGGAACCACGCGAGCGCCCCGACTCTTCCTTCTCGGCGGCAGGGCCGAACAAAACCGGGGTTCTCGGCTCGGAAAGGGGCAGCGACTCCACAAATTCCCCTCCCCCAAAGAGCGAGGGGCCGTTTTGCAGCGCAGACCGTGCAATGCGCCTACGATTCTTCCGATTTTGAGGACTCGGGTGGTCGGGTACCACGAGCAATTCGCGAGTTTCTTCTTGCGGAGGAACCACCTCTGTGTTCTCTGATTCATCATGGTCGTAGTCAAAGAATTTCGTTTTCTCATCCTCATGCCCGGCCATCGCCGCTGTGCCCGGTTTTTCGGCTCGCCACGTAAATGAAAAATTCATAACCATCGAGAATATTTTTTTCACGGCGAACACACCCACCCAGATCGCAATGCGCGCCGCCTTTCCCAGCAGGGCAAAAACACGTGGGAAAAACCAAAGGTGGGCAATCATCAGCCCGGAAATCGCTTTTCTGAACGAAAAACCGGTTATCGCGACGAACGCGGCCAGAAAAACAACGCCCAGCAAAACCCAGCTGCCCGCATCGCCCAAATAGTCGTCGAGAAACATCGTTGCGCCGTAGCCGACAATTCCTCCGGCTTTCGTCATACCACCGAAAACGGGATCGGCTCCGAACGCCTTGTAAAAAAGCCCCGAGGCACTCAACACAAGAAACGAACCAATCAGTTCACGCCACCCGGGCCGCCACGATCGCAAGCCTGCAAATGCAGTGACGCCCCAGACAAACAAGCCGATGGGCACCAGAGCCGAAAACGTGCCCAACCCATGCACCATTGGGCCGGCGATGTATGCGCCCGCAGCTCCTCCGTAGTTTTGAATCGGCCATTTCGTGTCGAGGGAAGTACCCCATGACGGATCTCGAGAATCGAAAGTCCACAAGGCCATGGCCAGAAAAGCAGCAAGCCCGACCAGGAACAAGCCGGCGATTTCATGGGTTCTTTCGGAATGGGCAACAAATGCTTCAGAGCGAATACCCGAGCGACGAGCAGACATAGATTGAACCCCATTGTCCCACCCAAAATAGAAAGCGGGACACCTGTCCTCGGGCAGAGGAAAGCTTACAAACGCTATCAAATTACGTCTGGAAACGCAAGTAAGGTTTACGGTTGCCGGATTCCGGATGAGGGCTAGTAGCCGAGTTCTCTGTCGATCACATTTTTCAGGGGACGTCCATTCACGCGATTTGCGTAGTTTTCGACAAAAATGCGGCAAACTCGTGGGATATAGTCACGAACCAGGCCTGAAACGTGAGGCGTAACGATGAGGTTCTTCGTCTCCCAGAGCCGACTGTCTGGGGGCAAGGGCTCTCGCGAGAAGACATCCAGCGCGGCCCCCGCCAAACGCCCATCGTTTAACGCGCGAATCAAATCCTCCTCGACCAAGACTTCGCCCCGCGCCACGTTGACAAGGTATGCACCGGGCTTCATAGCCGCTATCGTATTCTCGTTTATCAAGCATTTCGTTTGCGGAGTGTACGGGACGGCGACGACAACATAATCCGCATCCCGAAGAGCATCGTGCATCTCATCCACAGTAAAGTGGGCATCCAGGTCATCATGATTCGCTACGGCCGAGCGGCTGAGACCCAGCACACTCATCCCGGCAAGCTTGGCCCGGCGAGCGATCTCGCACCCGATAGCACCCATTCCGATCTGGCATAGCTTCTTGCCCTCCAAATCCTCCCACCCCCACTGTTTCCACCTATGTGCACGCTGATTCGCGAGCATGTTGCCCAAGCCCATAGAAAGAGCCGTCATCATCATCATGACATAGCCGGCAATGGGGCGCGCATGTATTCCGCGTACCGACGTAACCACGACATCGGGACGCAAGGCGGGCAAGGACAGAATATGATCCGCACCCGCAGATACCATCTGTATCCATTGCAGCGTATGCCAACGCTCCAGGAGAGCATTTTCTATCTTCCAGCCGAGTGCGGTATCGAACGCCGACAAATCCGAAGGCGCGTGCTCCGCCCGATGGAATCCGGCCACGAAGACATCCGGTAGTCGTCGGTTCAATTCTTCCACGTATCGTTGATGGTAGGGACTTATTACCAGGACACCCGGTGCCAAAAGGAGAGTCTCCTTATTTGGAATCTCCGAAACCGAAGAAGCGGAGTCCCTTTTTCAAAGTCTTCTCGAACTCCTTGCCCAGCTTTTCGAGCTGATTTTCCGCTGGTGCGGTCCCTTGCGGAGAAGATTTGTCCAGTGGCGTGCTATCGCCCTTCTCCCCCGGCACTATTTTTTTCACTCCACCAATCGCCGTATCAAGAATGCCGGTAACGATGTCCTTCACGTTACTCCCTATGTTCTCCAAGTGCCCAAACAACCCCAAAAAAATCGGTTCGACAATCGCGTCGAGCACGTGGAATCTGGGGTCGTCCAACCGCCCCGACACGCGAACGTTTAGCGCAATGGTGTCGTTCTCCCTCTTGAAAAGACGCAATACCGACTCTCGGAGCATTTTGCGTACGAAATCGGACAAGGGGGCCGCCTCATCGGGCTTTAGCTCCAACCCGACGATTTCGGCGCGGCCCTTCAGGTCCAAGTGGTTGTTTCTCAAAGAAAGCGTGGCGTTGAAGTTCAAATCTCCCTTCGTTATCCGGGATCCCCTGATCAACGAGGCCGTCAGGCTTTCTCCCTCCATGTCGCGGGCATAGGGAGATACTTTGCGCAGATCAAACCGGGAGAGTCGAAAAGCCCCCTCCGCGTTCGGAGGTACTGAAGCAGGATTCAACGCCGCCCGCACAAGAACCGAGGGCATTCCTCCAAGCGTCTTCAACTCCAGGCGCGTCTTTCGGAGTTTGGGAGACATGCGCGTATCGAAGTTCGTCATGAGGACACTGGCGTCGGGAAGATTCAAGACAACCGGAGGCTTGTCTTTGGCGATAACGTCCTCGAAGTGAAATTTCATTCTTTCAATTTCGAATCTTCCAACTTCGATCACCGGCAACGGGAAACGACTCGCTTCTTCCGCACCCCTTTCTGGTTGCTCCAACGCTGCCCCGGACTCTGTATGTGAAGGAAGTGCCGAGGGCTCACGACCTGGGCGCGTTTTTCCCTCCTCTTCGCTTCCGGCAAGGGGGGTGCGTTGCCCCTCACGCGGCTTATAAAGCAATGAATCCAGATTGCTTCGGTTTCGGTGGTCATACAAATACCGGATTTGCAAGGTTTTTACCTGAATGCTCGGCGCCCGGATCTCCCCCCGCACGAGAGCTGTGCGATCCAACCGTACGCCCAAATTTTTCAAGACGACGTCGGGCTCCCCACCGATCCTGCTCGAATCGGTTACCGTGAGCTCCGGGGAGTGGATGTTGAGCACACCTTCCTCTGAACGCCCTTGAACACTGCCCGATACAACCAAGTTGGGAAAATCGGCATGTGAGAGCCGCCCCAGATCCACATCGATCGCCCATACGGCCTTGGGCGACCGTCGTTGCGCTTTACTTCTCGAAATGTCGATAAAACCACTGGCAGTGCCCCCCATCAACAATTTCGATGCAGGCGCTCCCAGCATGTCTCCGGCGAATTTTGAGGCACCCGCGAGATCAGAGATATTCCACCGCAGTTGGCCCGCACTCAGACCGTTCATGTTCCAGCCGCCCGGCTTCACCATGCGGACAAGGCCGAACGGCATGGTGAAATCGAGACTTCGCAATCTTGCGGATTTGTTTCGAAAGTCATACGAACCTACAGATTGAACTGCCACCTTCCCGGTGCGCAATCGTCTCCACTCACGTCCCATCTGCGCAAGGAATTCACCTCTCAAGTCGTCGCTCCTCAGGGCGAGGTTCCATGTCAACCTCTTTTGCGGAACATAGGAAAACGTTCCCTTTCCCGCTATTTCTCCACCCAGGTTGCGAAGCGCGGCAGAAAAATTCACGAATCTCAGCCAAGTACCAATCTCGAGGGGAGCGAACGAAGCAGTTCCCTTATAAGAAAAACCGAGGCGAGTTCTCCTGTCTCTCTTCCCTGTAAGGGAAATCCTCGCCTTTTTGCCCTTGGATCCACCCTGAACGGGATATTCCAGGAATTTACCGACCAAGGCCTCGACAACATCCGCATCCATGACGTCGAGCGTCAACGAAAAACCGTCTTTCCCTTTTCTGTTCCAGAAAGACGCATGATTCAGATGAGCCCGAGCGAACGGGAGAGCGAGAACAAATTTTTGTATCTCGAAAGAATCTTCCGAGCGGGAATAGGAACCTCGAGACTGGAGGTGGCCCAGACCCAAGGAAACGTCCTTCCATTTTTTGCGCTCAGTATTCCTGATCTTCACGCCTATGTTCTTCCCGGTGACATCTGCATTCCAGCGAACATCGCCCTTGGGGAACCAGGAAACTCGCAATGTGCCACCCAACTCGCCCTTATCGGGCCTGACGTGTTCGGACAATGGAGCCAAATCGGAGGGGGCAGCGAACGGTATAGATTCGAAATGCGCGTTCGCATCTATTTTGAACGCCGAAGAAGTTTTGCGGTTCCGCGACGCGGCAACGGCCAAGAGCATTTTCGCTTTCGCGGGAACACTTCCAAGCGACGGGAACCCAAGCCGATTCAGCAAATCGCTCGCCAACGAGACGTTGCGCACATCGATCGACAAGGCGACTGCATCTTCCCCGCCAACATTCCATTTCGCAGTCTGTTGCAGCACAGCCTTCGCAGACGGCAACTCGACTTCCAGGGTGTCGATTCGAGCGGATTCTTTTCTCGTGTCGAAGCTCCCTTTCGAGCGTAAAGTCGATTCCCCGAACCGCACGGCCGCCCACCGCCTTTTTTTGTTCACCCTCAAGTTGGCGCTCAACTGGTCGGCTTTCAAATCTACATGCCACTCCACCCTCTTGCCGGAAACGTAAGTTACACGCGCCTGCCCTCCCATGTTTCCCTTTATTTTCGAGACGTTGCCCGGAAGAGAAATCAACCCGCCAACTGCGTCCACCGCTACCGGATCGAAACGCGAGACCGCTACTATCGAGACGCCGCCTTCCGGCGCGCGTCGGTCTCGCTTTATCGATACAGTCATTTGCGCCGTCGTGTTTTTCCGAAAAGCCTGAATAGGCACATCCGTGAGTTGCGAAACCCAGCGGCCCGCTTCACCCATGTCGCGAACGTTTAATTTCACGTGTGCTTCATCCTTCGCCGCGATGTTCCAAAACGAAGGTTTTGTCAGATGCGCACTTGCAAAGGGCGTCTCGGCAAGGAAAGACTCTACATGGACGGAATCATCACCCGGAGAATAACGCCCCTGCGTTTTCAACCTCAGGGAAGGCAAGCGCAACCTTTGCCATTTTGCCTCGTTGTTGATTCGAAAACTTCCGTCGAGAGCCTCTCCCTCCAAATCGAGATTCCAGGTAATCGGCTCTCCGGCCAGACGGGCAAGTTCGAGGCTCCCGGCAAAAGTCCCTTTCCTGAAGCGGCAATTCTCCCCCAGCGACGCTGGCGCCATCTCGAAGATGGAAGGCAAATCGACAAAAGACATTTCAAGCGACACACGGTAATTTTTCTTGTCAGTATCGATATGGGCATCACCTTTTGACTGAAACAACTCCCGCTCACTCGAGTCACGGCATTTTCCGTCGAAAGAAACATCCACTGGCTCGCCGGCCTTGATTTTGGCGATTGCTATGTGCGCAAAAAAACACGCGGCCTCCAAAGCCGGCGTGTCGGCACTCGCATCGAATTGCAATTCGCTCGTTACATCGTAGAATTTGAGTCTACGAATCGTGAGAGCGAACCCGGCAGCACCTTCTGGCGAACCATTTTCGGCTGCTTCGGCGGACCCAGGCAATGCAGAAGGAAAGCGGACCTTTCCCGCGCGCTCGAGGTTGGGTTCTCGTTCCCCACGGTTCAGATTGTCGATGATGTCCTGAAAATTGAGTCTCCCTTTCTCATCCCTGTGAATACGTATGGAAACTTTTTTCACGGTGAGTCGCAGGATGTTGACGTGTCCGTAGAGCAGACTCGATGGATCGACCAACACATCAGCTTCACTGAAGCGGACAAAGGGCTTTTTCTGTGCGGCGGCTACCTCTTCCTTACTGTCTATGGTGATTCCCCGGGCTTTGATCCCGAACAATCCCAAATCGAGTTGCTCGATGCTCACCCCTCTTCCCAGAATTTCTTCCCCCTTTGTTTCCGCAAATTTGATAGCCTCCTCTGAGGAAAGAAAAATTTGTAGCGCAATGCTCCCCAAGATGAGCAAAACCGAAAAGATGCCCGCAACCCAAAGCATATATTTCAGGATGAAATGCATATCCGGCTCACACGGAATAAACCCAAGAGCGACGATAGGCACCGAGAGCACATACAGATTTCCGCCAACACCTGCTAGGGTATATTACCAAAATTCGAGCGTTGTTTTGGTTTTCCCGCGCCCGAGGCGAAATTCTTCTCAGGCAAACGACTGACATGAACAACAACGACTCCCCTCCAGACGTGTGCTCCAGCGATCGGAAATCCGATCGAAAACGAGAAATTTTCTCGTGGTGCATGTACGACTTCGCAAACTCCGCTTTCCCGACGCTCATCGTTACAGTGGCCTACAGCATCTATTTCAAAGAAATTGTAGCCGGTGGCGGTGGAAATGCGGATTTCCAATGGGGATTGTCACTCTCCCTGGCTATGATTTTAGCCGTCATCATCACCCCGCCTCTGGGCGCTATCGCAGACGGACGAGGTGCCCGCAAACGTTTCTTGCTCACCTGCGCCTACGTTTGTGTAGCGGCTACCGCACTTTTGGCGAATGTAACCAGCGGCATGGTATTCGCCGGAATGGCGCTTTTCATCATCGCCAACGCCGCATTCGAAAGCTCTCTCGTCTTCTACAATTCTTTCCTACCCGACATCTCCACCCCAAAGACCGTGGGCAAAATCAGCGGCTGGGGCTGGGGACTCGGTTACCTGGGCGGGTTATTGTGCCTCTTTGCGGTCAAACCATTTCTGGCCGGCGGCTTCGCTCCTGAAAACCTCCCCTTTTTCCGAATGAGTTTCGTTGCGGTTGCGGGGTTCTACGGCCTGTTTACACTTCCCTTGGTCTTGTGGCTGCGCGAGGCCGAAACAAAATCCCCCAAAACCAACAGGCAAAGTACTTTCGCGGAATTGTGGCAAACGCTGGGGGACATGAAAAAAAAACCGGGCGCCCTCAAATTCCTGCTGGCCTTTTTTCTCTACAACGACGGAGTCGTCACCGTCATCTCTTTCAGTTCGATCTATGCAGTCTCCACCCTGAATTTCACCATGGGGGAAGTGCTGGGCTTGTTCATAATGATTCAGGTCTCCGCGGGAGTCGGCGCATTCGCGCTCGGATATCTCACCGACGCCTGGGGGCCGCGAAAAACGATTTTGCTGACCCTCGCGAACTGGTGCGCGGTGGTCGTCATCGCTTATTTCACGCAAACGAAATACGTTTTCGCAGGCGTCTCGTTGCTCGCGGGGCTCTCCCTCGGGTCCTGCCAGTCGGCCAGCCGGGCACTGATGGCACACTACATCCCCGCGAAACGCTCTGCACAATCATTTTCGTTCTACGGCATTTGCGGCAAAATGAGCTCTGTCCTGGGGCCGGTCGTTTTCGGTGCGGTCTCCGCCCTTACGGGAAATCAAAGACTATCCATATTGTCGATTCTCGTCTTTTTTGTCCTGGGAGGCATCTTCCTTTGGTGGACGCCCGAAACCGAGCGGTCGACTCCTCGCAGCCAGGGAAGATAATGCGCTCTCCAGCCGTGCGTGAAAACACGACCGATTCTCCATACTGTTTTTCATGACCAACCCGCGGAGTCGAATTGGATTTTCGTGAGCAGATCTATCAACGATTGATGTTTCATCTCGGAGAGGTTGACGTTCCGCGCGAAGCCGTGGAGGCTTTTACGTCGGATATAGTCCACGTCCTCGATCGCATCACGCAAGACAGGCTCTACGAGGCCAGTTTGCGACAAATCCTTCAACGCTACGCCGATGAGTGGGCGGAACAGTCTTCCCGCAGAATCCTGGACGCCCACAATGACGAGGCGACCGAACTCGTCTACGAGATGATTGACCGCCAAGCGAGGAACCGCGCGATCCGCGCGCTCAGGCAGGTTTTGCTGGACACGCTACGAAACCAGAAGAAGCCTTTGGACGATCTGGATTTTTTCGATGAAGTCGAATGATTCCCTCCACAGGAGTTCGCCATGCCGGAAAAAGACCTGGCCGCCGAAATCGCCGAGCGCAGGGGGCGCAAATACCCGGCGCATGAGTTCATCGCCGAAAAATTCCCCGACTACATGGAAGCACTTTTGCATCTCGACGAAATCATTCGTGCAAAGAAAAGAAGATTCGATGAACGAATGCACGAACTCTTTCATATT
Source organism: bacterium (assembly GCA_965221655.1). Taxonomy (GTDB): domain Bacteria; phylum UBA8248; class UBA8248; order UBA8248; family UBA8248; genus Bin107. Next base: position 961,953 of record OZ244906.1, read on the forward strand.
CTCGCCCTCGCCGTCGAGGGTTCGAACCCGCACAACCAGCCACACCTCAAGCAGCATCTGAAAAAAGGGCTGCAACTGGGTCTGCATCCGGAAGAAATAGCAGAAGCCCTCATGGTCTGCGTAAACCCAGCGGGCTCCAAGGTACTGACTTATGGGGTCACCTGCATGCTCGAAGCAATGGATGAACTCGAAAGCGAGGGATGGTTACGCCCCGACTAAGCAAGGGCTCTGCCATGCCGCCACCAGCGGCACTTACGCTTCGGCTCGAATTGCCTCCTCACGCAAGGGAGAATATATCCCGATGTAGGTGATGGGCGTCGGAGCATCGAGCCTGTGCGGCACGCCCCTGGGTATGTGCACTACCTGTCCGGCCTGGATTTTGCGCGTTTCGCCCGCAACGGTAAACGTAGCCTCGCCCTTCATGAGATACACGAGTTGCTCGACGTCATGGCTATGTTCCTGCTCGGTTCCTCCCTCTCTTTCGATGTACAACATCATGACGTTCTCGCCCACGACGAGCCTGCGTTCCCTGCCCGGCATCTTTTGCGGTTCGATTTCCGCCAGATCGTAGAAATACTGCATCCGTTCGCTCCTCTTTATTCTCCTTTAGCGCCAATTTTCAGGCTGTCGACTTCTCAGCCAGCAACACGGGGCCGCCACGAGGGCTGCCTTGCAATCGTACACGAACCATCCATAGAATCCCCTCACTGTTGGGTGTTGCGCCAACCCTCCCTAAGGCAACAAGAGGTGAGAACTCATGAACGCCGACGTCCGGGTCCGTTTCGCTCCCTCGAACACGGGCCATCTGCACCTTGGCGGCGCGCGCACCGCGCTGTTCAACTGGTTTTTTGCGAGACATCACAAAGGCGCGGCCATTCTGAGAATCGAAGACACCGACAGGCAACGCTCTACGGAAGAATACTACGATGCGATACTCGAAGCATTCGACTGGCTGGAGCTCGACTGGGACGAAGGCCCCTATCGACAATCCCGCCGTACGGATCTATATCGGGAAGCAGCCCAAAAACTTCTCTCTTCCGGTGCCGCCTACCGATGCACCTGCACCCCAGAAGAAGTAGACGCCATGCGCGCCCGCGCCCGCGCCGAGGGGAAAACACCACGATACGACGGCACCTGCCGGGATCGCTACGACAAAGATCCGGCGATGCCGTTTTGCCTCCGTCTCCGGGCGCCCGATAGCGGAAAGACGGTTGTCAACGACTTGCTCGCCGGAGACGTCGTCTTCGAGAACTCCCAGTTGGACGACATGGTCATCGTCCGCACAGACGGCACACCCACATACAATTTTTGCGTGGCCATCGACGACATCGACATGCAGATTACCCACGTGATACGCGGCAACGACCATCTTTCGAATACACCCAAACAAGTCCTCGTCTACCAGGCCCTGAACGAGGCGACGCCGAAATTCGCACATATATCGATGATACTGGGCCCCGACAAGAAACGATTGTCCAAACGTCATGGCGCGGATTCGGTGTTGGAATACAAAAGCCGGGGCTTTCTACCCGAGGCCTTGATCAACTATCTCGTGCGGCTCGGGTGGAGCCATGGAGATCAGGAGATATTCTCGAGAGAGGAAGTTGTAGAGAATTTCTCGCTGGAGAACCTCAACAGATCCGCCGCTGTTTTTAATCCGGAGAAGTTGTTGTGGTTGAACCAGGAGTACATCAAATCGGCCGACAGCGATTTTCTGGTAAAATCGCTCGATGCAGGCCTTCTGGAAAAGGGTTTGACACCCGAAACGCTGTCTCCGCAGACACGCACGGGTATCGCCAATGAGCTCAGAACGCGATCCGAAACTCTGACGGACATGATAGAGGGAGCCCGCTTTTTCTTCGAGAGCGAAGTGGACATGAACGAGCAGGCAGCCTCGAAATTTCTGAAACCCGAAATCTCGGGTTCCCTGCGAAAATTGCGGGACGAATTGGGAAGACTCGATTCGTTCTCGACCGAAAGCGTAAAGTCGGCTTTTCACCACGTACTCGAAGAAGACACCCTGAAACTCGGCAAGCTGGCCCAACCGGTGCGCGTCGCCGTCACGGGCGGAACCACCAGCCCCGGCATTTTCGAGACACTCAGCCTTCTCGGCAAAGACAGGGCCATTCGCCGCCTCGACGCAGCACTGGAGAGAATCGGTACGTGAATGGCCCCACCATCGTCCTTGACGAACGACCTCCTCGCACATATAAACGACTGGTTATTTTTTGGGGGATCGTCTAGCGGCAGGACACCAGACTCTGGATCTGGGTACGGAGGTTCGAATCCTCCTCCCCCAGCCACATCTCTCGAACGAAATTCTATTCCGGCTCGCCCATTGTCCATACCTCCGGGTATACAGCCCTTCCCAATAAATCGAAAATTCCCCCAAATTGAACCCAGAGAAAAAATCGACTATATTTCGTTGCGTGCCGACAAGCGACCTTAGGTGTCGAGCATATCGCTTATTCACAAGTTGTATCTTCGGAGGAACCCGTAATGACCCTCAGGATCAACGATGAAGCGCCGAATTTTTCGGCCGACACGACCGAAGGACCCATCGATTTTCACGACTGGATTGGCGACGGCTGGGCTATCCTTTTTTCGCACCCCAAGGATTTCACACCCGTCTGTACTACCGAGCTCGGCACCATGGCCGGACTCAAATCGGAATTCGAGAAAAGAAACTGCAAGGTCATCGGCATCAGCGTTGACGGCGTTTCCGATCACGAGAAATGGTCCAGGGATATCGAGGCCTCCCAGGGGCATGCCGTGAATTATCCCCTGATTGGCGACCCACGACTCGAAATCGTCAAAGCCTACGATATGTTACCGAGCGATGCCGGCGACACCTCCGAAGGTCGGACGGCCGTCCACAACGCCACTGCCCGTTCAGTGTTCGTGATCGGGCCGGACAAGAAGATCAAGGCGACGCTCACGTACCCCATGAGCACCGGCAGGAATTTCAGCGAAATCCTGAGGCTGCTCGATTCCTGCCAGTTGACGGCCAGCGAGCAGGTGGCAACCCCTGCAAACTGGCAACAGGGCGAGGACGTGATCATCCTGCCAGCCGTTTCGGATGAGGATGCGAGACAAAAGTATCCGGGCGGCTGGGAGTCTCCGCTTCCCTACATCCGGATTGTGCAACAACCATAGACACAGGCTTGCACCGCGGGTAGCGAACCCTGCGTAATCGGAGTTCTGCCCCATACACGCGAACTTCTTTTCTGAGCAAACAAAAGGGGCCGTGGCTGGTCGTCAGCCGCGGCCCCTGGGTTTCTTTGCGCCGAGAATTAGTTTTTCCAGCCCTCGGCCGCTATGGCCGCTTTCGCCATGCTCAACTCCATGCCTTCCTTGCGCAGGTCAACTGCACGCTTCGCCTTGCGCTTCTCGACGAGCACTTTCCCCATAAAGTCGAACCACTTGTAGTCCGTCTCGTTCGGCAGGAGTCCGAAGTCCAGATCACTGACGGACGCTTCTACGATCTTCAGCTTGATTTTCGAACCCTTCGACTGCAAATGGTTCAGGTACACACGTGCGAACTTGTCGCGATTCTCCCTGTGCAACTTCATCCCGCGAATGTAGCCCCTCAAAAACTTCGTATATACGTCCTTGTCTTTCTTAAGGGTCTTGCCGTTCGCCATCAGAATCCACAGGTTGTTCGCGTATTTGCAATACGTTTCGACCGTGCGCGCCCATCCCCTGTCGATGGCGATAGCTGCCTGGGGGTTGTTCAAGCCTATCAAATCCACCGTCCGGGCCTTAAGGGCCGACATGCGGGTGTCAGTGTTCATGTTCACGGTCGTGAAATCTTTTTCGCTCAGGCCGTATTTCGGCAAGATGAAGGTGGTGAGCGTGAAATACGAACCCGTTGCCTTGCCGATTCCGAGCCTTTTGCCCTTCAGGTCGTGCAGCGTTTTGATGGGCGCGTTAGGGGTCGTCAGAATCTTGTTCGCCTTGCACCAGTAGTTGGCGTTGGCGATGCCGGGGGCATTCGCTCCTTTCGCTATTGCGGAAAGAAAAGCACGGTCGGCGGCTCCGCCCACGTCTAGAGAGTTCGCCAGAATCGCTTGGCGAATCAGCTTGCCCTGGGGAAATTGCTTGACCGTATACTTGCCTTTTCCGATGGTTTGGTCGAAGTAGCCCATCTTGTAGGCCACCACGGTGACGGCTCCCATAACGGAGCGGTGGTGACCGATGCGAAACGGCGCCGCAGCAGCAGAAAACGCCGTCGACAGAACACCTGCGGCGGCCAAGACAACAACGAGAGACATCCACTTACGCTTCATTACAAAATCCTCCTTGAGTTGCATAAACCCGAACACAACACCAAACGACACGACGGAAACTCGGCGCCGAGAAGTACGCATACCGAGTCGACATCACCTGTCTACATATTGAGGAATCCTATCACATTTTGCTGCGCTATCCACCCTGCCCCGCGTCGGACGCTCTCTTCCAAGGTGGCGCAGGGAAACGAACCAGCGGCGGCACCCGAACTCTTTATCAGGCAGTGCGGTCAGGTTTCGGAATCTTGCCTTTGCAAAGACAACGCCAAAACGACACCAAAAAGCAAAACCACCGGTATCACCCAGAAAGCGTTCAGCATCCCCACTCTCTCCCCGAGCAAGGAGATGGGGATCGCAGTCAATCCGGCCAATATCCAGCCTCCGCCCAGCATCAAGGAACTCGCGAACCCCCGGTGTTCCGGCAAATACTCCTGCGCCAGGGCGACGGATACGCCCATCGGCACGAAAACGCCTGCGCCGATGACCGCAAGAGATATGTAAGCCCATTCGAGGGGCGCCAATAGGAACACCACCATTCCGACCAAAGCACACCCCAAACCGATAGTAATGACTTTCGGCTTCCCGTACCTGTCGCCCATGATGCCACCCAGCATGACACCGATCGCCCCGGAGAAGAAAATAACCGTATTGGCAATGCCGCCTTCCCATAGTCCCAGACCCTTATCAACGAATATCGCGGGCAAAAACCCCCCCAGGTTCGCCAGGGTCGTTCCCCGGACGATAGCGATAGCGAACAATAGGAGTACGGGGCCACGCACGTGCTTGAGCACCGCTATCAACCCATCTCCCTCCTGCCTGCCTTTGTTCTTGCTCTCGGGAGGAGCGGGCATTCCCCACTTCACCCCCGCCATCGCAAGCAAGGCCACCGCGACGAACACCCACAAATATTCCATGCCCATCGTCTCGGCGATGAAGATGGCAATGAGCGGACCGAAGGCAAAACCCAGCCTTCCCCCGGTCACGAATACGCTGACAATAAAGCCGGCATGTTCGGAGCTCAGCCGGCCCGCGCGCGCGGCCATATCCGGATGGCACAACCCAAAAAGAGTGCCCCCTATGATGAGTGCTGCGGCCAGGCCGTATACGCTCGTCACCCAACCGATGGCCGTAAAGGCGACCGAACTTCCAATCAACCCTACGGCAAGCCAGGGCAACCGGGGCCACTTGTCGATGACGACGCCGGTGATAGGCTGGCTGATGGAGCCGCTTATCGCCTGGCATGAAATCAGAAACCCGACCGTCGTGATGCTCATGCCGAGTTTTTCTCTGAGCAACGGAACAAGGGCAGCGAAAAAATTCGCCTGGCTGTCTACCACGAAATGGGCAAATAATATCAGGCCCGTTCCTGCCCAGGGCAAAGTGGGAAAAGACGGTTTCGGATTATCGGCAATGCTTTTGGACATGTTTACCTCGGAGCCAGGGCCTTGAGTGTTCGCCCGACCGCTTCTTGGTAATTTTCGCCCGCCGGCACCGGATCTATCATCAGAGCGGGCACGTCCACCCCGGCCTCCCGAAAAGCCGCCAGGCGCTCGCGGCACCTCTGCGGTGGTCCGACGAGGCAGAATTCATCGATGATGGCGTCGGTGATTCCCTCCCGCAAAGCCTTTTGATCTCCTCGCTCAAAGGCAGTTTTGATGCTTCGCGCTTCTGCCTCATATCCACTTTCGCGAATCGATTGGTTATACGCAGGCAGCCCCAGCCAGTACGTCAAGGTCTGCCGGGCGGTATCCCGCGCCAAGGCGAGATCGTCAGACAAGAAGGTGTGTATCCCGAGGTCTATTTCCACGTCTGCCGAAACCCTCCCTGCCCGCTTCGCCCCTGCGTCTCTCGCTTCCAGATAGGCACCCATCCTCGACAACGGCACCATATAGGGCAGCAAACCATCGGCAATCTCCGCACCAAGCGCCGTCATTCCGGGACCAACGGCTGCCATGTATATACGAACGGGGTACTTCGAACGCCGGAATTTCAGTTCCTCTCCCTGATAGGTCTGGACGGGCAGAGGATAGACGGGTTCGCCCTCCAGCACCCCTCTGACTTCACCGACGTATCTACGCATGTCCTCGATGGGATTTCCCGGCACTATTCCCATCGCCTTGATGCGAGGCGGATGCCCGAGTCCGAGACCCAGAATGTAGCGCCCACCCGAGATTTCGTTGATCGCCACAGCACCCTGTGCGGCCATGGAGGGATGGCGCAAGTAAATGATGGCAACGGAACTGCCGATCTCGATTCTGGACGTGTACGTCGCCATGAGCTGGTTGATCGCCAATGTGTCCGTGAGAGACTCGGTCGTATAGACGCGGTCGTACCCCAACTCCTCGCCGAGTCTGGATAACTCCCCAAAACCCTCGAATGAAATGTCCGTGAACGTGAGAAGCCAAAAGGCGAGGCGATCCGTCATGCAGATGCCTCCCCGAAAGCTGTGGTTTCTATCGTCATCATTGGCACAGGCGCCCTCCGTCTATCAAAATGACGGCTCCGTTGATGTACGACGCCTCATCGGACGCCACGAAAACAGCGCAATCGGCGATTTCCTCCGGAGTCGCGAAGCGCCCCAGCGGTACGTTGCTCACCAGTCTTTCTCTCCTCCCCGCCTGCGTTTCTATGCGGTGTTTCGTGCCTTCGCTCAACGTCGTTCCCGGAGCTATCGCGTTTACTCGAATTCCCTTGGGGCCGAGTTCGGCAGCGTGCGCTTTCGTCATCAGGTGCACGGAGCCTTTCGTCGCGCAGTAAAGCGAGTTGTCGGGTACCCCCGCCTCACCCGACGTGGAGCCGATGTTGATAATCTGGCCACAGGCACGGGGAATCATGTGCGCGGCCGCCAAGCCGCTCAGAACGAACGAAGCCATCGCGTTGACATGGAAGAGGGAAACCACCTCTTCGGTCGTCACTTCCTCCACGGGCTTGTTGCAGCGAATCCCCGCGCAATTCACCAAGACGTCGAGGTGGCACAGGTGCGCCAGTGCACGCCCCATCAGGGGCTCCAGATTCGCCAGGTTCGACAGGTCGATTCCCTCGCCCGCAGCAGCCACTCCCTGTTCCCTACAATATGCGAGCGTCGCCTCCAGGGCGTCCGCGTTCCTGCCACCCGCCAGATACAGGGCACACCCCTCCTCGGCGAAGCGCCTCGCTATCGCGGAACCGATACCCACCGAAGCGCCCGTTACGAACGCAGTTCTTCCTCTGAGTTTCATGTCTAACAACCTCTTTATTTCAGCGGAGGCTCTTCCCCGTCGGGCAGCGGCAATTCGAAGGCGTTGAGCGTCATGGAGACAGTCGTATAATGTCCGATCAGGCCGACCAATTCCACCAGTCCGCTCTCTCCGAAGAGATCGAGCGCACTTTGGTACACCGCGTCGCTCACGAAGTGCTTTTCATGCAACGCCGTGCAAAAGTCGTAGATCGCCTCCTCGTCCGCGGCCATGCCGGCGGGTCGCCTGTTCTCCCGAACCGCCTCGATGACCTCGGCGGACAAACCCCCTTTACGCGCCAGCGGTTCATGCGCGTACCATTCGTATTGCGACCCCCAGAATCGAGCGGTGATCAGAATCGCGAACTCGCTCAGACGTGGCTCGAACGCGGTATCGTAGCGCAAGTAGCGCCCCGTCTCCTCCAACTTTTCCAAAAAGGCCGGGCTCTTGAGCCACGCGAGAAACGGGCCCCGCACCCCTCCCCGGGGTCCGGAAGCTATTTTCTCATAGAGTCTTCTTTGGGCAGCACTCATCTGCTCCGGGGGCGTTTCTGTCAGGCGGGTCATGGCTAGGCGCTCTCCTTTGCCGGTTCGGGCGGTTATGGGTGGTGGACGCTCCCCTGCTACACAATAAATCCGGAGGTTGCAAGGCAACGCCTAGTTTGATAATGAGTTGACTAAGGCTGCGGGCGGCGCAGCCAACCCGAGTTTCTGGAAACGTGGACAAGGCGCACGATCTGGACGGTGCGTCTCCCCCGTCTCCAAATTGCAGGAGATGCACAAGTGCCTGAAGGAACTGTGAAGTGGTTCAACGACGCAAAGGGTTACGGATTCATTTCGCAAGCGGATGGTGACGATGTCTTCGTCCACTTCTCCGCCATCCAGGGAGAGGGCTTCAAGACCCTGGAGGAAGGACAAAGCGTCAACTTCGAAATTGTCCAGGGCCCGAAAGGGCTTCAGGCGGCCAACGTCACAAAAGGGGGTGACTCCGGAGAATAACCCCGCATAGAGGCAAAGCCACAAGCGGCGGCTCACACGAGCCGCCGCTTTTTTTGTCCGCAGAGCCTCTCTCTCCTGCTTGCGGAAGTCCCTCTCCCTCTTCGGAAAAATGAAGACCCCATGTTATAACGCCATGGGCAAGCAAATCGAACACACACGAAGGGAAGGCATCTCATGCGCGACGTCATCGTCGTAGGCGGCGGCATCATGGGTCTCCTGGTCGCACGGGGCTTGGCCAAGGCGGGCAGAGGCGTGCTCCTCATCGAGAAGGGCAGCGCGGGCGCAGGAGCAACCTGGGCTTCGGCGGGCATCGTCTCCGCCCACGGAACGAGTGGCTCCGCCGACGTGGCGGGGCCGCCCGGCCTCAAGCTCCGCACCGCCTCCTACGACCAATGGCCCCTTCTCGTAAATGCCCTCGCCGAGGAGAGCGGAACCGACCTCGAATACCGCCTGACGGGCGTTTTGCTCATCGCCCTGGACGAGGCGGAGGAGGCGGGAATTCGCGAGAAGGCCCGCGCGCGCGAGTGGGGCGACACCGAGTGGATGCCGCCCGCAGTCCTGCGTCAAGAGGAGCCCTGCCTCTCCGATGCCCTCGCCGGTGCGCTGCTCGTGGCGGGCGGCAACCTCGAGGTCAGAAAGCTCGGCCCCGCGCTTGAAATCTCCTGCCGCCGCCTGGGCGTGGAGATTGTGACGGGGCACGTGGTGGAAGAAATACGCACTGACGGCGCGCGGGTGCGCGGCGTGCGCACCGACGGCGGCATGTACGAGGCACCCGCCGTGTTCGTCTGCGCGGGAGTGGGCAGCCGCAACCTGCCGGGGGCCGCGCCGCGTGCGCCCATCACCCCCCAGCGCGGCCAGATGCTCGCCGTGGACGCGCGCGCACTCGACTTACAGCGCGTGGTGCTGACCGTGAACGACCCCTATCTCGTGCCCCGCGCCGAGGGGCGCGTGCTGCTGGGCGCGACGCGCGAGTTCGCCGGAGAGGACCCCAGGCTGACCGTCGGCGGCCTCTCCTGGCTGCTGCGCGAGGGTGCGCGCCTCGCACCCGGCCTGGCCGATTGCGCCATCGAGGAGACCTGGAGCGGCTTTCGCCCCACCACGTCGGACTACCTGCCCCTCATCGGCCAGGGAGCGCTCGAGGGTCTGTACTTCTGCACGGGCCACGGCCCCTCGGGCATCGGCCCAGCGCCTGCGAGTGTGGACCTGGCCCTCTCCCTCTACCTGGGCGACGCCCCCCCGATCGACCCCGCGCCCTACGACCCGATGCGCTTCGCGTGAGCAGGTGCGGGCAAATGCCCGCCCGAAAAAAATTTTTCCGCGCATCCCCCTCTTTTTTGTTCTATTTTTACTTGATATATTCACATCAAACTTTTGATTTATTGCCCAATAAACATATGAAACAATAAAATCCCCGTTGCGGGTTTTCCCAGGTTTTCCCGGGTATTCCCGGGTTTTCCCGGGTTTCCAGGCGCGCAAATGCGGGCAAACGCCGCTCCCGTGAACGCACGCATACCGACTTTGCCGATGCCTCCCGAGCGCAAATGCGTGCAAACGCCCCTCCCCGGCGCATACGCCAGATGCCCCCCGCGCGACAACCTTTGCGACGCGACGCCGCCGGCCTGCCCGCATGTACCCGCATGAAACCCCGCTTGGCGTCCCGGCATCGCCCACACCCGCACAGACGCGCCCGCCGTCATGTACCGCCTGCGTTTGCACCGCCGCTCACCTCCCTCTCAAGCCGTGCGCACACCCTCTGCGCGCCACCCATTTTCGCGTGGACAGGAGGCCGAAAACGATACGCAAATGCGGTATCCATCCCGACCGGGGAGGGAGGGAATGCCCGATTGAGGAAGGGAGGATTGACCGAACGGGGAATACGAATCGCGGGGAGAGCGTTAGGTGCAGGAGCACACCCCCCGTGGTCCGTGGGGATGATTGCAGGCCACAGCAAACACACCCCCGCCACCGGTGCGCCTATAATTACAGCGCGGCTTCTTCGCGCAGGGGCTTGGTGAAGGCCAGGGCCGCCACGTCGAAGAACTCGAGGGTGGCGTTGTTCTCCCGGCGAAAGCTGCGCTGCTTCTCGGAGTTGAACCAGGCGTCGGCGGTGGCGCGATCCTCAAAATGGTAAACGGAAGCCATACGCCCCGTCCCCTCGTTCATGCCCCAGGTCTTGTCGATGAGTCCGGGCACCTCGTTCTCGAAGAAAGCCGCGGCCTGCTCCTTGTCGGCGCGCACCTCGGCGAGCGTGGGCGCGACGGCGGGATAGTGTAGAATGACCATGATCATGGTGAAATCCTCCCAGGGTGGGTGAACGACAATGCGTCGTGCATGCCGCATGATAGCCCGCGCGGGGGCGTGCGCCAAGCGGCGGTGCACGGGGCGTCGGCAAGACGGGGAGAGCGAAGGATGAGCGAGCAGGCGTATCAGGAAATACGGGAGCGGGCGCGGGCGAACATCGAGAGCGTGAACAAGGGAAACCCCTACGACGTGCTCGGTCCCGATTCGGCCGGGGCGCAGACGGCGCTGGCGGGCTACAAGCGCTTCGGCCTCAAGATGCGCCTGATGATGACGGCGGAGGCCGACACCACCTTCGACTTCCTGGGCAAGAAGCTGCGCAGCCCGATTATGACCGGCTCGATGAGCGCGAACACCCTCGCCAACCATTGGGCCGACGGCTTTCTCCACGTGGCCGAGGGGGCCGCGCGCTTCGGTACCCAGTACTGGATCGGCGACTGCGACGACGCGACGTGGAAGCGCGCCGCCGCCGCCTCGCCCTCGGCCATACGCATCGTAAAACCCTGGCGCGACAGACAGCAGACCCTCACCTCGCTCAAGCTCGCGGAGGATACCGGCGCGTTCGCGGTGGGCATGGATTTCGAGTCCGGCTTCTACAACCCCGCGTGCGCCCCGCAGCCTGCGGACGCACTGCCCGCATACGTGCGCGCGACGGGGCTGCCCTTCGTGTTCAAGGCGGTGGGGTCGGTGGAAACGGCGCGCATCGCGCGCGACGCAGGCGCTGCGGCCATCATCGTCACCACGCACGGCGGTGCGCACGGCCCCTCCTGGGCGCACCCCATGGAAATCCTCCCCGAGGTGGTGGACGCCGTGGGGGAGGACGTGCTCGTGTTGGCAGAGAGCGGGGTGCGCCGCGGGGAGGACGCCCTCAAGCTGCTAGCGCGCGGAGCCAGGGGCGTCATGTCGGGCCGGGGGCTCGTGCTCGGCCTGTTCGCGGACGGAGCGGCGGGCGTGGCCGAAATGCTCGAACTGCTGAACGAAGAGCTCGAGCGCGCGATGATTATGTCGGGCTGTAAAGATTTGGCCGCGATTACCCCGGACGTGCTGATTCCGCGCTGAGACGCGAACGGGCGCTTTGCCCGCGCGGGGCTAGAGGGCTTCGGGCAGCAGGGGCAGCAGGTATTTTCCAAAGTTGCGCGCCTCGGCGTCGTGCGGCCAGCCGGAGAGGATGAACGTGGTCGCGCCTACGTCCAGGTATTCACGCATGGCGTCGGCCACGACCTTAGGACTGCCCACGAGCATGGTGCCCGCCCCCTGACGCACGAGGTTCACGCCCGAGAACAGGGCGGGGCCATGCCACAGCTTGCCCTCAGCCGTCATGGCGTTCATGCGCTGCTGGGAGACGGATTCCACCTGGCCCGCCACCTCGCCGGTTACCGAGGAGGTCTCCCCGTAGGAGGCCGTGCCCGCTATTATCTCCTCCGCCTCGTGCTTGGCCTGTGCGTCGTCCTCGCGCACGAGGATGTGGAAGCGCACGCCGAGCCGCACGTCGCGCCCGTATTCCTCGCGCGCCATGGTGCGCACCTCCTCGTATTCCTCGGCAATCTGCCAGGGCGGCTCGCCCCACTTCAAGAACACGTCGGCGTGCTTGGCGATGACGCGCTTCGCGGCGGGCGAGCTGCCGCCGAAATAGAGCGGCGGGCCGCCCTTGCGCACGGGAGCCGGGAAAACGAAGCCATCCTCCACCTGGTAGTGGACGCCCTCGTGGTTCACCCTGCCCCCTCCCGACCAGAAGGCGCGCACGACGTCGAGAAATTCCTCGGCCCGCGCGTAGCGCGCGTCGTGGTCGGCCCAGTCGCCGTAGCGGCGCGCGTCGACCGAGGAGCCGCCGGGCACGACGTTCACAGTCAGCCTCCCGCCCGAGATGAAGTCCAGCGTATTCGCCTGCTGGACGGCGAAGGTGGGCGTCGTGAGGCCGGGGCGGATGGCGACGCAGAATTTAAGGCTGGTGGTCTCGCGCGCAATTGCCGCTCCGAGCAGCCAGCCGTCCGAACACGATGTGTTGCAGGGAATGAGCATGTTCGTGAGGCCGTTGGCCTCCGCGGTGCGCGCCACGTGAACGAGGTAGTCGATTTCGGGGGGAATCTCCACCTCGCCCGTGCCCAGGCGCGTGGCGTCGCCCCGGCTGTTCGAGGGGAGATACCATGCGTATTCGATGGGTCGTTTCCCTGAAGTCATCGCGCCCGCGTTCCTCTCTTGCATCACCAGATTCGCCAACCCCGCGCCGCCGCCATACCGGTGGGAGCGGACGCGGCCTCCCTGCCCGACCTCCACCCGCGCGGTGGAGCGGCCCCTTGAGTGTGCGAAAAAAAACGCCCCTCCCGCAAGGGGAGGAGCCATTGTTGCCGGCAGGGCCGCAACCCGCACGGGCTGGTGCTGCGCCCTCCCCCCGGCTCCTAAACGCTGGGGCGCTCAGCGCATTGCAGCGGCGCCTCATCACCGCCACGTCACAAACGGGTGAGGCTTGCGTGAAACCAGCAACCGGGCGGCGGGGTGGGCGCGCGCTTCCCAACGGCGCACGCAGGCTGTAGATTGCAACCTCGACTCCGGCCCCCGCAACCCGGGCGCGTCCACAAGGAACCGCATGCGACCCGGACAACGCCGCACCACCCCGAGAAGCGGATGAACCCCCAACTCCTCGCCGCAACCTACGCCATGTCCACCGCCGTGGTCTTCGCCACCTTCAGCGTGTTCGTCCGCAAAGGCAGCGAGCACGCCAACGCGCTCACGGGCGTGTTCATCGGCATGTTTACCTCCCTGCCCGTCATGCTCGCCGTCACCTGGTACTACTGGGAGCCTGAGTGGTGGAGTCCGCCCGCGTTCTTTTTCTTCACTCTGGCGGGGCTGGTGGGACCCGCCATGTCGCGCGTGTTCCTCTACCTGAGCATCTCGTATCTGGGCGTGGCGCGCGCCATGCCGTTCAACTCGCTCACGCCCCTGTTCTCCACCTCGCTGGCCGTCGTCTTCGTCGGCGAGCGGCCGGGCGCACTCATCCTGGCGGGCACGATTTGCATCATCCTCGGCAGCGTAACCCTCACCTACAAGAAACCCGAAGACACCTCCTGGAAGCGCAAGTACCTGTGGCTCGCCTTCGCCAGCAGCATCACGGCGGCGCTTTCGTTCCTGTTCCGAAAACTCGCCTTCGCCCACGTTTCAGCCCCCATGATGGGGGCGACGCTCTCGACGCTGGCGGGCTTTGTTTTTCTGACGACGTTCATCCCCCTCTTTCCCCAGGATCAAAAACCGAACCAGTTCGACCGCCCCAAAGCCTGGCTCGTCTTCGGCTTCTGCGGGCTGCTGAACGCCCTGGGGTTCTTTCTGCACTTCACCGCCATCAGCATCGGCGACCTCTCCATCGTGGCCCCGCTCACGTCGACGGCCCCCGTCTTCAGCCTCCTCATGAGCTTCGTGATGCTCAGGCGCATGGAGCGCATCACGCCGACCATCGTCCTCGGCACGATTTGCATGGTCGGCGGCGCGGCCCTCATCGGCTGGCGGGTTCGCTAGGGAAAACACGCCCGCGCGGGGGGAGGAGCCGCCCCGCGCCAACCCGCCGGAGAGGCTGCGGCCCGGCCTGCGAAAAATCTCCCCTTGCATGATGGCGCGAAGTAGACGAAATTCCATAGCAGGAGGTGCGGCCCATGCTGTTTCGATTCTCTTTGTACGGCTTCCTCAAGAACCAGACCTACTTCGAACCCTTCCTCATTCTCGCTTTTCTGGAAAAAGACCTCTCCTTTTTTCAAATCGGCCTCCTCATCGGCTTTCGCGAGGTGTGCATCAACCTCTTCGAGATCCCCAGCGGCGCGGTGGCCGACCTCTACGGCAGAAGGCGCTCGATGATATTCTCGTTCTGCGCCTACATCGCCTCGTTTTTGGTCTTTGCGTGGTCTGTCTCGTTCGCCGCCCTGTTCCTCGCCATGTTCGCCTTCGCCCTGGGAGATGCGTTCCGCACCGGCACGCACAAGGCGATGATCTTCGAATGGCTCAGGCTCCGGGGCAGGGAGGGGGAACGCACCCGCGTCTACGGCTTCACACGCTCTTGGTCGAAGATGGGCTCGGCCGTCTCCGTCCTGGTCGCGAGCGCTTTCATCTTCACCGGTGCGCGCTACGCGGACATCTTCCTGCTCGCCGTCATCCCCTACGCGCTCAACATCGTGAATTTTATGGGTTACCCGGCGGAACTCGACGGGGATCGCGCGCCGGACGCGAAGATTCCAAGCGTCTGGGGCCACCTCAAGAGCTCGCTGCGCCAGTCGTTCGCCCCCGGGCCGCTGCGCGGCATCCTCGTCGAATCGATGGGTTACGAGGGCACCTACAAGGTGGTGAAGGATTACATACAACCCATCATCCAGCAGGCCGCACTCGGCCTGGCGCTCCTCGCCACCTGGCAGCAGAACCAGCGCGTGGCGATACTGATGGGTGCGGTCTACTTCGTTCTGCATCTGCTCTCGGGCTTCGCCTCGCGCGGAGGCCACCGCCTGGTCGCCTCCCTGGGCTCGGAAGAAGCCGCGGCAAAGTTCCTCTGGGGCGTCACGGCCTGCACCCACGCCACCCTGGCCTGGGGGCTCTGGGCGGGCTGGGAGTCGGTGGTCATCGCGGGCTTCATCGCCCTGGCCGTCCTGCAAAACTTCTGGCGGCCCGTGCTCATCAGCCGCATCGACGCCCACGGCTCGCGTGAGGCGGGCGCCACGATTCTCTCGGTCGAAACCCAGTGCAAGTCGCTCCTCGCCATGGCGCTGGCGCCCATCATCGGCCTTTGCGTGGACGTGTTCGGCCTGGTGGCGGTGGGCGTCGCGGCCGCAATCATCACGCTGCCCTTCGCGCTCTCGAGCCTCGCCGGCCCGCACGCAAGACCCGCCCACCACCTGTAGGCATTCCGCACGCATGGGGGAGAACATCCCCCCATAGGATTTTTTGTCGACATGATTCCGCAGGCGGCGTGCGGGAGCATCTCGCCTTTTCGGCGAATCCCCTCCCCCCATCTCCCGTGCGCGCCGAGCGCGTTTCGCGTTGACGGGCGGCGCGAAGCGCAATAGACTGCGCCCATCCATCTGAGGGCGACGGGCCAGCGGCACGGGCTTCCCGTACAGGCGGGAGGGCATGTATGCGGAACATTGAAAGAAACCTCTCCTGGGTGCTGCTCCTCGCACTCACGCTGATGCTCACGGCCCAGGTCATCGCCCGCTACGTCTTCTTCACCTCGATCAGCTGGATCGAGGAGTTCTCGCGCATCGTCTTCATCTGGTTCATCTACCTGACGATCAGCTGGATCATCCTCCAGGGGCGCCACATCCGCGTGAACGCCATCGAGATGCTTTTGCCCGCCTCCTGGGTGCGCCCGGTGGCGTTTTTCGCCGACTGTCTGTGGATGGCCTTCAACGTGCTGATGACGTATTTCGGCGTGTTGTTCGTCTACACCGAGATCGAGGTCTGGTCGGAGACCGACATCCTGCAGATTCCCGAGGCCGCCGTGCACTCGATAATCCCCATCGGGTTCGGGCTGATGACCCTGCGCCTCGCCCAGTACATGTACCGCGTCTACGTGAAGGGCGAGCCCGAAGTACTCTACGACGTCGAAAAGCAGGTGGAAGAGCGATGAACATGCCCATTCTGCTGCTCGGCTCGCTGGCGTTATTCCTCTTCGTGCGCGTACCCGTGGGCGTCGCCCTGGGAGCGGCCTCGATTCTCGTCTACTACGCCACGGGGGAGCGCTTCGAGAGCCTGGCCCTCTCCTACTACGACGGGCTCGACAAGTTTCCCTTCATCGCCGTGCCCATGTTCCTGCTCGCGGGCGCGCTGATGGAAAAAGGCGGCATCAGCAGGCGCCTCATCTCGGTGGCGGACTGCTTCGTGGGCAACGTCCAGGGGGGGCTCGCCCACGTCACCATTCTCGCGTGCATGCTCTTCTCGGCCATTTCAGGCTCAGGACCGGCGACGACGGCCGCGGTGGGCGGCCTCATGATTCCCACCATGCTCAGGCGCAGCTACGACAAGAACTACTCGGGCGCCGTCTCCGCCTGCGGGGGGACGCTGGGCATCCTCATTCCGCCGAGCATCACGCTCATCGTCTACGGCGTGAGCGCGGACCAGTCCGTGACGCGGCTGTTCATCGCCGGCTTCATGCCCGGCATTTTGCTGGGGTGCATGCTGATGTGCTGCGCCTCGATTATGGCGCGCTTCATGACGGTGGAATCCGACGCGGAGCCCTTCAGCGTCGCGCGCACGCTGCGCACCATCTGGGAGTCGCGCTGGGCGCTCCTCGCTCCGGGCGTCATCATCGGGGGCATCTACGGCGGGTTCGTGACCCCGACGGAGAGCGCCGTCATCGCCGTGCTCTACGGCTGGGCCATCGGCACCTTCGTCTACCGCGAGCTCGACTGGGCCAGGACGCGCGAGTGCCTGGAAATCGCCGCCCTGGTGACGGGCACCATCGCCATCATCTGGGGGGCGTCGCTCGCCTTCGGCGAACTCATCACCATCCACCAGATTCCCCAGTTGGTCACCGCCTTCATCCAGAGGGTCACGACCTCGCCCTTCGCCATCCTCATCCTCATCAGCCTGTTCCTGACCTTCGTGGGGATGTGGCTGAACACCATGGCGCAGGTCATCATCCTCACGCCGATGTTCCTGCCCGTCATCCAGGCGGTGGGCATCGACCCCATTCACTTCGGCATCGTCTTCGTGGTGAACTGCGAGATCGGCTACCTGACGCCGCCCCTGGGTACGAGCCTGTTCGTGGCGATGGGCATTGCGGACACGACCCTGGGCGCCATCGCCAAGGCCGTTTTGCCCTTCATCGCCACGATGTTCCTGTGCATTCTCATCCTCTCGTATTTCCCCGCCATCTCTCTTTTTCTGCCGAACCTTATGCTCGGCAGGTGAGGGGCGACTACAAAGGAGGCAAACCATGCGACACGCAAAAAGAGGCTTCATAGCCGCGGCGGCACTCGTTCTCGCCGCCGGTCTCATCGGCTTCTCGGCCCCGCGCGCCGAGGCGGCGAAGTACGTCATGAAGTTCGCCCACAACAATCCCCCCAAGCCCCAGCTGCTCTACCAGGCGACCGCGCTCACCATGCAGAAGAACCTGCAGGTCTACTCGAAGGGCGAAATCGACATCCAGATATTCCCCTCCTCCCAACTCGGCAAGGACCGCGTCGCCGCGAAGAAGGTGCAACTCGGCTCGGTGCACATGCAGCTCGTGGCCTCGAACAACATCACGGCCTTCGACAGGCGGCTGGACATCTTCACGCTGCCCTTCATGTTCGGCAGCTTCAAGGGCGCGGTGAAGGTATTCGACAGCGACATCGGCAAGACCATCGGCGAGAATTTCAGGAAAAAATCGGGCATCCGCGTTCTGGGCTTCGTCGCCACGGGTTTCCGCAACATGATGAACAGCAAACAACCCATCATGAAGCCCGCCGATTTGGGCAACCTGCGCATGCGCATCGCCAAGAACCCGATTATGGTCGAAACCTATAAATCCCTGGGCGGGAGCACCATCGGCATGGCGCCGACCGAGCTGTTCAGCGCGCTCAGCACCAAGACGGTCGACGGCCACGACGGCGGGTCAAGCTGGGCTTGGGCGATGAAGCTCTACGAGGTGCAGAAGTACCTCTCCATCACGCGGCACCAGTTGGTGGCGGGTGCGCTCATCATCAACGACAAGTACTACAACGGCCTGCCCAAGGCGATGCAAAAGGCCGTGCAGATGGCGGCGCGCGACACCATCGCCTGGGCGAACGCCTATGCGGAAGAAAACGAAGCAGACATCATGAAGGGCTTTGCCGAGAAGGGCCTCACGATTGCCACGCCCGACCTCAAGCCTTTCCGCAACGCCGTGAAACCCGTCCACAAGATGTTCGCCGACAAGGTGGGCGGCATGGACCTCATCAACCGCATCCTAAAGATGCAGGACAGTTAGCCGGCAGGGTGCGCGGCGGCCGCCGCGTCGCCGCGCACCCGCCGCACCGAAAGGAGAAGCGCCGTATGGGCCGTTTTGCAGGCCAAAGCGCCGTCGTTACGGGTGCTGCGACGGGCATCGGCGAATCGACCGCGAGAATCCTCGCGCGCGAAGGTGCACACGTAACCCTCATGGACTTGAACGCCGAGGGCGCAGCCACTGTGACCGAATCCATCGCCCAAGACGGCGGCAACGCCCATACGGCAGTCGCTGACCTCACCGACTGGGAGGCCACGCGCACCGCAGTCGAGGAGGCACACCGCCGCGCGGGCGGGCTGGACGTGCTCGTCCACAGCGCGGGCGGCTTTCCGCGCTACGTGAGCCTGCTCGACTGCCCGGTCGAGGCGTGGGACGGCGTGGTGGACTCGAACCTGAAGTCGATGTTCTACCTTCTCAAGGCCGCCGCCCCCCTGATGGCACAGGCGGGCTACGGACGCTTCGTCACCCTCTCGAGCATGGCCGCGCGCAGCGGCGTGAACCCCAACCCACCGCATTACACCGCCGCCAAGGCGGGCGTGCTCGGCCTCACCCGCCAGGCGGCGCGCGAACTCGGCCCCCACGGCATCACCGTGAACGCCGTTGCCCCGGCCAACGTGCGCACCCCGCGCACGCTGGGCATCCGCACGCCCGAGCGCATTGCCCACATCGAACAATCCTCGCCTCTGGGCCGGCTTTCCGAGCCCCACGAAATCGCCGAGGCGGTCGTCTTCCTGTGCAGCAGGGAGGCGGGCTACATCACGGGCGTCACGCTGGACGTAAACGGCGGCGCGACGATGGTGTAGGGAAAATTTCGCACCCCCCTATCTCCCGCAAAAACTCGTGTCTCCCGAGGAGGGGAAAGCCCAGAGCGTCCGCCCGCAGTGGAGGGTTTTTCGCGCGAGGCGGCGCAACATGGGGTTGCGGTGTCGCAGGGCGCTGGTTCCGCCCCTACTCCCCCAACGCCTTTCGCACGAGGGGGACGATTTCCGAAAATTTCTCGGCCACCGAGACGCCTGCCTCCTTGAGGAGGCGCTTTTTGCCCGAGGGTGCGCCGCGGCCCCGTTCGATGATGGCGCCGGTGTGGCTCACGCTCGCGGGCGTGGGGGAGGTTTCCCAGAATTCGCCGGGAATCATGGCCACGACGGGCTTTGTGAACCCGCCCGAGGCGATGAAGCGCGCCGCCTCTTCTTCCCTGTCCGTACCCGGCTCCCCGAACATGACGACGGCGCGCGTCTCGGGGTCGCGCTCGAACAGCGCGAGCATCTCGACGAACGAAGCCCCTATCAGGAGGTCTCCCCCCAGGGCGACGTAGGTGCTCTGGCCGATGCCTGCCCGCGTGAGGAACAGGCATATCTCGGCCCCCATCCCCCCGCTGCGGCTCACCACGCCGACCGGGCCGGGACGAAACATGAGCTCGGGCACCTCGCCCCCCGTGCCGCCGAGTTTCGCCTTGCCCGGACTCACCATGCCCTGGCTGTTGGGACCGATGACGAAAACGTCCTTTTGCGCCGCGCGGGTGAGCAGCCCGCACGCATCGTGGTGCGGCACGCCCTCGGCGAGAACGTGCAGCGTGGGCACGCCCGCCTCGATGGCTTCTAAAGCCGCCTCGCGCACGAAGCGCGCGGGCACGAAGAGCACGGAGAGATCCACGGCGTGGCTAGCGAGGGCATCGGCCACCGTGTCGTAGACGGGCACCTCGCCCACGCACTCGCCCCCCTTGCCGGGAGAGACGCCCGCCACCACGCGGGTGCCGTAGGCCGTCATGGTGGGCAGGAGCCTGCGCGCCTCGCCCCCCGTCGCACCCTGGACGAGCACGCGGGTGTCCGCATCGAGCAGAATGCTCACGTGGCCCCCTCCCCCGCGTCGGCAGAGGCAATCGTGCGGCCTTCGCCTTTTCCGTAGACGCGCTCCACGATGCGCGCGGCAATATCTTCTATCGAGGTTTCGTCCTCATACCACTCCACGCCCGGCACTTGGGCGATGAGCCGCCGCGCTTCTTCCACTCCCGGCCCCGCGTAGCGGACGATGACGGGAAACGCCTCAAAATCGAGGTTCGCCTCTTTGAGTGCGCGCACCACACCCGCCACCTTCACGTCCACCCGTGTAAAGTTGCTCACGTTCCCCGCCAGAACCAGCCCCCGAATGCCGGGCTTGGTGAGCACCGCACCCACCGCCTGGCGCATCTTCTCCTCATAGCGGCCCGGCGTGATGTCGAAGGTGGTGGCGGGCTTGCCCCCCCGCCCCAGAAGCGCTTCGAGGCTCGAGAGGCCGTAGCCCCCGCCGGTGACCATGAAGCCGATGTCGCCGTCGAGTTCGCTGAAGCGAATCGCGCCCACGTGGGGGTCGATGGCGTCGATCTCGCGCATGCGCCGCTCGAGCGGCGTCAGGGGCCGCCAGCCGTTGCCGGCCTCATCGCCCAGTTGGGCCGCGAGGTCGGGGTGGCGAAAGAGCGCTTGCGCGTCGAGCTGCACCACGCCTGCGGCCGCCACCACGCGCCCATCGGCCAGCTCCGCCAGGGGGTTCACCTCCATCATCTCGCAGTCATGGGTGCGGAACACCCCGTACATGGCGTGCACCGCGCGGCCCACGTCGCGTGCGAGCGCACCGCCGAGCCCCGCGCGCCGGGCCAGCTCCACGGCGTCGGCAAGGGCGAGACCCTCCAGAATGTTCACGGGATGCTCGATGAGCTTGTCGGGGTGGTTTTCCGTCAACTCCTCGACGTCCACCCCGCCCTGTGCGCTGAACAGGACGAGCGGGCATTTTCGCCGCGCGTCGAAGGCGATGGAGCAAAAAATCTCGCGGCGAATGTCGAGCGCTTCCATTACGATGAGTTTGCTTACGGGAAAATGCCGCACCTCCATGCCGAGAATGGCCGCCGCGTGGGCGCGCGCCTCCTCTTCGGAGGCGGCGAAACGCACCGCACCCGCCTTCCCCCGCTTGCCGACGGGCACCAGCGCCTTGATAACGACGCGCCCGCCCAGGCGCACGAGGGCGCGGGCGGTCCCATCCGCATCGGCGCACACCTCAAGGCGCGGAACGGCCACGCCGCCCTCGGCGAGCAGCGCCAGCGAGTCGTTTTCGAGCAGGCGGGACAAGCGCAGCCTCCCATCACGAACGAGCAGGCGAAAAACGTCTGCCAAAACCCAGGGCGCACAACTCCTAGCATCCGCGCGGGCGAGGCGTCAAGATTTCCGGGGCAAAGGGGGCACTGCCGCGCAAGGTCCCGGCGTGACCGAAAAAGCGCAAAGCGGCGCAAGCGCCCCTTGCCAAAGTATCCTGATCGGATAAAATCCCCCTATAGTCAAAACCCGGTTCCACAGGATTTTCATGATTTGAACGAGGAGAACCCTATGCGCACTTTCCAAAAACTCATCGTGGCAGCAGGCATCGTCGCCGTGGGCGGTTTCGCCTCCTCTGCGGCAGATGCCGCCACGACCAACATCACCATCGTCGGCGCCAGCAAGGGCGCGGGCGCGTTCCGCATGGCGGCGGGCCTTGCCGAGGCGGTGAACAAGACGAGTAAAACCGTCAACGTCACCAACCGCGAGTCCAAGGGATTCGTCGCCAACACCCGCCTCGTCGCCAGCGGCCGCTCCGAGATCGGGATGACGAACGGGATTTTCGTCGACTTCATCCAGCGCAAGCAAAAACCCTTCGACAAGGGCAAGGCGATGAAGACCATCCGGGGCATCGGCCCCGTCTCGACCTCCTGGTTCCAGGTGGCGACGTTCCACAAATCCGGCATCAAGACCTACAACGACCTCGCCGGCAAGCGGGTGAACATGGGGCCGAGGGGAAGCTCCACCCTGTTCATGACCAAGTTCATCACCGACCACCTCGGAATTACCGACAAAATTCGCAAGGACTACCTGGGCTGGGCCGCCGCGGCGACCAACATGATCGACGGCAAAATTGACGCTTTCGGCATCCCGAACCCGGTTCCCTCGCCCTCGATTCTGCGCGCCTCGCGCAGCGGCCCCCTGCGCATCCTGAGCATTCCCGACAGCGTGCGCGACAAGTTTGTCGCACTGAGTTCGGGCTACTACAAGGACAACAAGGACGCCAGCCCCTACCAGGGGATGAAGGGCCAGAAGTTCAAGACGGTCGCCTACACCATCTTCGCCGTGGCGAACGAGAACGTTCCCAACGACGTCATCCACGAGGTGACGCGGCGGGTATACGACAAGGCGAACCGCGACTTTCTGATCAACGTCTTCAAGGGCTGGAGGATCGGGCTGGACTTCGCCTCGAAGTCGGACGAATTCATCAAGCAGATGGGAAGTTTCAACATGAAACTCCACCCCGGGGCCGCACGCTACTGGAAGACGAAGGGCTATAACGTCAACTAGACATTTCCCCGATTCGCAGTTTCCCCGGGAGGCCGCGCGCCTCCCGGGGTTTCGGTGAGGTCGGACACTCCCGGCCGCACGCAAGAAAGGACGACGATGGGGAAGTTTGTCTACGCGATCTGGGAGTGGATGCGGTTCATCTTCGCCCCGGAGTCGGCCACCCGCCGGGATATTCCCTCCGGTTTCCAGAAAAAAAACCTGCCCACCTGCCTGTTTCTCTCCTGCCTTCTTCTCGTCTACATCGTTTTGCTCGCCGGGAAGAAATACAACCTCTACCTTCCCTACGAGATCGCCTGGGAATGGCAGGAGGTGGACTTCCCCGCCCTGGACGTCTGGCTCTACGCCCTGATTTGGCTCTACGTCGCCGGCCTGTGCGTTTTCCCGCGGCCCGCGGTGCTGCTCTCCTCGTTTTTGTTCGCCGCCTATTTTCTCTACGGGGCGGCAAACAAGGCGCCGGTGGATTTCGGCCTGGGCTTCGGCGAGGTCATCGTCTATATCCTCTCCCCGCTTCTGCCCGCCGGAGTGGAAAAATCCCTCTCGGCGATATGGGAGACGCTTCATTTCCCGGGGTTGTCCATCTATGCGTTTCATTTTTATCTGCCCTTGTACGTCATTTTCACCGCCATCCTGACGTTCATTTACTACCCGGCGCGCGCGGGAGCTCCCAAGAGGCGCCCCTCCGCGGCAGACCTTCTGCTGTGCGCGGGGGTGGTCGTCTTCACGGTGGAATACATCATGAACTTCGCCGACAGGGGAGACCGGGCGGGTCTCGTCCTGTGGCCGGACGTCGTCATGGGAACGATCGCCATCATCGTTTCCATCGAGATGTGCCGCCGGGTGCTGGGCTGGGTGCTTCCCCTCCTGGGCATCTTCTTTTTCTACTACGCCATGTACGGCAACCAGTTTCCCGGCCGCCTGCTCCACAAGGGGTTTTCCTACAACGAGGTGGTGAGCTTCATCTACGGGACGTCGGGCATCTTCGGCGTCATCGCCAACGTCTACGCGAGCTACGTGTTTTTGTTCATCCTCTTCGGCGTCTTCCTGGAGAAGACCAAGGTCGGCGACGTGTTCATCGACCTCTCCTACGCCCTGGTGGGCCGCCTGCGCGGCGGGGCGGCGAAGGCGTCGGTCGTATCGAGCGGCATGGTGGGCTCCGTGGTGGGGAGCGGTGCGGCGAACATCGTCATCACCGGAACCTTTACGATTCCCCTCATGAAGCGCGCGGGCTACAGACCCCACTACGCGGGGGCGGTGGAGGCGGTCTCCTCCATCGGCGGCCACCTGCTGCCTCCCATCATGGGTTCGGCGGCCTTCCTCGTCGCGGCGTTCACCGAGACCGACTACGGCTGGATAGCGCTGATATCGCTCGTGCCTGCGTTGATGTACTACTTCTCCGTCTACATGTCAGTGCACTTTCGCTCGGGGATGGACGGCATCCACGGCCTCTCGAAAGAAGAATTGCCCGAACTGTTGCCCCTGCTCAAAAAAGACGGCTATCTGCTTCTGCCGGTCGTGCTGCTCATCTTCCGGCTCATCATCGGGCGCTCGCCCTTTGACGCCGCGCTGTGGTCCATCATCCTGGCGATGGTTCTCGGGTTCTTGCGTGAGGACACCCGCCTCCTGGCCCTGCCGCCGATTCTCGCGCGCGCACTGGGCCGCCCCGGATGGAGCACGCGCAACGACAGGCTCGAATACCAGGCCGCGAGGCGCCACAAGGAGCTCGTCGAATCAGGCAAAAGCCACGAGGAGGCCGACGCGGCGGCGGCCGCCTATCTTGAGGCGGCCAAGGCGGCGCCCCCCGGAAATCCCCTCTTCGAGAACTGGCCGCTGCTCGCCGGGCTGGGTCTGCTCGTTATGCTCCCGGTGGCGGGCCATACCATACCCGAGGCGATTTTCTGGGCGACGCTCGCAGCGATGGTGCTCTCCTCCCCGCGCGTTCTCGACGGGCTGGAGAAAGGGGCCATCAACTCGCTCATCATCGGCGTGACCGCGGGCGTGATGGGCATCGTCCTCGCCGGGGTATCCATGCCCGGCCTCGGCATCAAGTTCTCCTCGATCATCCTGGGCTACTCGGCCATCATCGACAACGCCTTCGGCATCACGGGAACGGCGCTTCCGGTGGCGATTCTGCTCTGCGCCGTCGCCAGCTACATTATGGGAATGGGCATGACGATCACGGCGAGCTACGTCCTGCTCTCGATTCTCGCCGTCCCCGCCCTGGTGGAGCTCGGCGTTCCGCTCCTGAGCGCGCACCTGATGATTTTGTGGCTCAGCCAGGACGCCTCGCTCACGCCGCCCTTCGCCTTGGGCGCGTTCATCGCGGCGGGCGTGGCGGGTGCTGACCCGATGCGCACCGGCTTCGCCTCGCTCAAACTCGGCAAGGCGCTCTACATCGTTCCCTTCCTGATGGCCTACACCCCCATCAACATGACCGAGGGCGCCTCCTGGTTCGACATCATCAACGTCTGGGTAACCGGGTTCATGGGCTTTTTCTGCACATCGGCAGCACTCGAAGGCTACATGCGGCGCAAGCTCGAGATATGGGAGCGCATCGTCTTCGCCCTGGCGGGTGGTCTGCTGTTCTTCTACGTAACCTGGATGAAAATTGCGGGCGCACTCATCATGGCCGTCATGATCCTCATCCAGTACGCGGGCGCTAAGAACGAGTCGCCCGCAAGCCCCGCGGCCCCCTCACAGCCCTGAGAGCACCTCTCGCTCGCCCATCCGGACGGGGCGTTTTTCAAGCGATGCTCGGCTACTTGTTCCACTTCTTCCATTTCTCAGATTGCCCAATTATGTTGTCGGCAATGTCACACCTCAAAATTTCTTTGAACCTAGAAACATCGAAATCAACGTAACCCTTGTCCCAGCCCATAGCCCCTGTCTGACTCATATGACCAATTTCGTTGCATATAGAGAATACGACCGACTCGATAGTCGTTAAGGAACGTTCTTGACCGTCCACAAGCCTCAAGGGTTCATCGAAAGGAGAATCCGAATCTTTCTCATTAGGCCTTATGACATTCGGAAACTGAAGAGAATCTTTTCGGATGGCAAATACAGGCTTGAAGTGAGGATTTTCTTCAGGATTCTCTTCGTAGAGAAATCTCTTTAATGCTTTCAATGAATTGTTTCTCTCGTCTACATCTTTTGCGTGCCCCGCTTCTCCCCGAAGAAACTTCACGACCTTTAATCGGGTATAGCCGTAATGTATTTTCGAATCGGTATTATTCATCAGAACAAGGCAAACATCCTCGGCGAACATATTTTCTTCTATGAAATAGCTCTTCAAGCGGGGGATGGGGGCATTCTCGCCTCTGTCGTAACCTAATTTATCAATGTTCCCGGATTCGAAAATTTCATAAATCTTCACGATATTTTCTGCAATTTTACCAATGTAGTCAGAATTTTCTGGCCGATAGTTGTTTCTCAAGTGATTGATCGATTCGATTGCGGCGTTGAACTGCCGAACCAGTTTCTTAGTATGCGAGTCTTCCATGCTTGCGATCTCCATTCTTGAAAAACATTTCGAGCCAGGTTAGTCGAACTCGCCAACTTGCCTCTGTTTGCAACCCGGCTTGCGAGGGCGTACACATCTTCGCATGTAACATGATGAACAAGCACTCGACACATTCGCACTCGATGACAAAAGCGAAGCCAGCGATGAGGAAACCTCGATGACGACGAAAAAAAACCTGGTTCTCGTGCGGCGCGAAGGCCCCCTCGCCACGCTCACGCTCCAGCGCCCCGAGAAGCGAAACGCGCTCAATGCGGAGATGATGGCCCAGACGCGCGCGGCCCTGGCCGAACTCGCCGGGGAGGAGGCCTTGCGCGTGCTCGTCATCGAAGGGGCCGGCCCCGCCTTCTCCGCCGGGGCCGACGTGGTCGAGATGGGCGCGCTGAGCGAACAAACCGCGCGCGGCTTCATCTCGCGTCTGCACGACCTCATTCGCTGCGTGCGCGAGTTTCCCTGCCCCGTGGTCTGCAAGTGCCACGGCTACGTCCTGGGCGGAGCGCTCGAACTCGCCCTGGGTGCGGATGTGCGCGTCGCCGCCGAGGATACCCGCTTCGGGATGCCCGAGGTGCGCGTCGGCGTGCCCTCCGTCATCGAGGCGGCGCTGTTCGTGCCCTTCTGCGGGCTGGGCGCCGCGCAGGATTTGCTCCTCACGGGCAGAACGTTCGACGCGCACGAAGCCCGGCGCCTGGGGCTGGTGCAGCGCATATGCCCGCCGCAAGACCTCACGCAGACGACGCAAGAAGTCGTGGCGCAACTCCTGGAAGCCGCACCCGCAGCACTCCGCGCCCAGAAGATGCTCTTGCGACAGTGGACACGCGAGTATCTCGACGCCGCCGTTCCGCCCTCGCTTGACGCCTTTGAGGCCTCCTTCCGCACCGGCGAGCCGCAAGAGGGCATGGCCGCCGCAAGCGAGAGGCGCCCGCCCGCCTGGACGCGCTGAGACGCACGCGCGATGACGAAACGCGGGATACGGTGTATTCTCCCTCTCTTTGAGCCCCGCCGCCGGGGGCCGACGTTATGACGCGGCGCGGCGTGCAGCCGCCGGAGAACGGGACATGAAGGCTATCACCGTGCAGGGAGAGGCAGGCATCGCGGGTCTCGTTTACGGAGACGTGCCGACGCCCGAGCCCGGAGCAGGCGAGGTGCGGGTGCGGCTCGTGGCATCGGCCATCAACCACATCGACGTCTACCAATGCACACCCGCGATGGTGCAGCACGAAAAGCCCCACACCATGGGCGCGGACGGGGCGGGCGTCGTGGACGCCGTCGGCGCAGGCGTAGCCCTGGCCCCGGGCGAGGCGGTGGTCGTTGACCCCAATCTGAGCGACCCCACCCGCCCCGGTTACGGCATCGTGGGTGCGCACTGTGCGGGTACGCACGCGGAGTGTATTGTCCTGCCCGAGAAGAATTTTTTCACGAAGCCTGAAAACCTTACCTTCGAGGAGGCGGCGGCCCTGCCCCTCGCCCTGTGCACGGCCTACCGCCAACTCCTCGCGCGCGCCGGGCTGCGTGCGGGCGAGAGCGTGCTCATCCACGGGGTGGGCGGGGGCGTGATGCTCTATTGCCTGCAACTCGCCGCCCACGCGGGGGCGTTTACCATCGTCACCTCATCGAGTGCGCAAAAGCTCGAGACCGCCCGCACGTTCGGCGCGGACGTATGCGTGAACTACAAGACGCAGGACGTCCTCGAGGCCGTCATGGAGGCGACCGACGGGCGCGGAGCCGACGTGGTGGTCGACAACGTGGGCGCGCCCACCTTCGCCCTGAGCGCGAGATGCGTCGCACTCAACGGACGCATCACCATCGTGGGCGGCGCTGCTGATCACGTGATTCCGCAGGTCAACCTGCGCGACCTCTACTTCAAGCAGGTGAACATCCATACCTCGACCATGGCGACGCCCGAAGAATTTCGCGCGGCGATGGCCCTGGCCGCCCGGGGGGCGGTGAAGGCCCACGTCGACGCAACCTACCCGCTCTCGCGCTTTCGGGAGGCCATCGAACGCGTGGCGGAGGGCAGGCAGTTCGGCAAGGTGGTGATAACCAGAGACGAGGAGGTGGCCTGAGCCGCCCTCGCACGAGAGCACCCCACAGGGGAGAGCCCATGAAACGACACATCGCCAAAACCGTCGCGGCGACCTCGGGCGGAGAGCGCGCCAACCACATGACGGCCCAAAAGCCGCCCGACATGGCGTCGCTCGACTCGGGAACGCCCAACTTCCCCACGCCCGTCCACATCCGCGAAGCCGCGAAAGAAGCGCTCGACCAGGGCCTTACCGGCTACGCGCCCGGCCAGGGCGACCCCGAGTTTTTGCGCGCGGTGTGCACGCACATCGAGCGCGAGGCGGGCGCTTCCTATACACCCGCTTCCATCATCGCGACGAACGGGGCGAGCTCAGGGATCTACGCCGTCATGACGACGCTGCTCGACCCCGGAGACGAGGTCGTGCTCTTGGACCCGACTTTTTCTCTCTACGCCCACGTGGCGCGCCAGATTGGGGCCGTGCCCGTCCACGTGCCCCAAGACGCGGACTACCAAATCGACATCGAAGCCGTGCGCCGCGCCCTCTCGCCGCGCACGCGCCTCATCTTCGTCAACAACCCGAACAACCCCACGGGCGTGGTCTACCGCCATGCGGAGTTGAAAGCCCTCGTCGAGCTGGCGGCGGAGCACGACCTCATGGTCGTCTCTGACGAGGCTTACGCCAAAATCCTCCAGCCCGGCTTCGAACACGTGCCCCTGCTTTCGTTCACCGAGCACAAGGAGCGCCTCATCCTCCTGGATACCTTCTCGAAGACCTACTCGATGACGGGCTGGCGGCTGGGCCACATGGTCGTGCCCGAGGATTTAGCGCAGCCGATGTTCAGCGTGCATCGCTCGATCAACGGGCCGATCAACACCTTCGTCCAGCGCGCGGGAGCAGCGGCCTTGCTCGGTTCGCAGGAATGCGTGGCCGAGATGGGGCGCGAATACCACAGGCGCGGCCGCCTCATGCACGAGATGGCGCAAGAAGTGCCCGGCCTCGTTCCCACCCAGCCCCAGGGCGGCTTCTATCTCTACTGCCGCTACGAGTATCCCCTACCCTCCAGCGAGGTGCGCAAGCGCGTCTGGGAGGCGGGGGCGGCGATTCGCAGCGGCTCGGAGTTCGGCGCCGCGGGAGAAGGCCATCTGCGCTTCACCTATTCGGTGGATGAGGCGGTGATCGAAAAAGGGATGAAGATTGTGGGCGAGGTGTTTCGCCACCTGGGCTAAGGAAACCGGCATTTCGAGGAGGCCAGGAGATTTCCATGACACACGCAAAGCCATTGCTTCGGCCCGCGGGTCTCGCGCTGCTCCTCGCCGCTCTCCTCTTCCTCGGAGGGTGCTCGGAGGAGGAGAAAAAACCCGAGGTGTCGGCCAACCTCTGCCTCACGCTGCCCAACCAGATGGTGCTCGGCCCCTACGACACGGCAAAGGCCTGCCAGACGGCGCGCGAGAACATGCCCGACGGTGTGTGCGCTCCGTGCGCGGAGAAAAAATGAGAAAGGGGCCGCCCCCACGAGCGAAGGCGGCCTTGGTCCTCCACAGGCACGGGCCGGCTCAGTAGACCGCCAGCACGTCCTTCTCGTAGGTTTCGTCCACCCCGCGCGCCGCGGCGTAGAAGATCTCCTGCAGCCTGCGCGTGAGCTTGCCGGGCTTTCCGTCCGCTATATCGATGCGGTCGAGCGAGAGCACGGGGATGACCTCGGCGGCGGAGCCGCACATCATCGCCTCATCAGCCACGTAGATCTCGGTGCGGTCCATGCTCCGCTCCACGGGCGGGGGTCCCAGGTGCCGCTCGAACATCTCGAGAACGCTCGTGCGCGTGATGCTCTCGAGAATCGAATCGGTGACCGGCGGGGTGATGAGCTTGCCCTCGCGGAGGATCATCACGCACGTGCCCGTTCCCTCGGAGACGGTGCCGTTGCGGTTGAGGAGAATGGCGTCGTCGTATCCGTTCACGCGCGCCTCCACGCCCGCGAGCCTGCCGTTCTGGTAGTTGGCCGAGGCCTTCACGCGCGGGGGTACGGAGTCGTCCGAAATGCGGCGCCAGCTGCTCACGCACAGGTTCACGCCGCTCTCCTGGCGCTTGCGGTTGCTGCCCGCCCCCCCGCTGATGAAGACGCAGGTGTCCACCTCCTCCGCCGCGTAGCCCTTCATGTCCAGGGGACCCGCGTCGTCGAAATAGACGTTCAGGCGAAAGTGGATGTCTTCCTTGAACTCGTTCGCCCGTATCCATTCGATGACGGCGTCGCGAAACTCCTCTTCCGTATAAGGCGGCGTCATCCGCATCACCCGCATCGAGTCGAACAGGCGCCGCAGGTGCGGCTCCAGCTTCCAGAGAAACAGATTGTTCCGCTCCTCGCTCCAATAGGCGCGGATGCCCTCGTAGACGCTCGAGCCCCTGAGGACGGCCTGGCTGAAGACGCTGATCTTCGCCTCCTCGGGCGGCACCACCTTTCCGTTGAGCCACACTTTTGCATGATCGTAACTGGGCACGGAACCTCCCCTCGAAAAAATAATCTCTCACCGAATGATACGCGGCGCATCATGTACCCGCGCGGCGTCGTTTGACAAGAGGCGGACGGCCTGCAAGTCTGGCAGCGGGAATTTCGGCGGGCTGCGGCCCCGAGCCAAGGGAGCGCACATGAGCGGCAAGGTGATGGTGCAGGCCACGGGCGTCCACAAGTTCTACGGAGATTTTGAGGCGTTGTGCGGCGTGTCGCTCGACGTGCACGAGGGCGAAGTGGTCGTCATCTGCGGACCGAGCGGCTCGGGCAAGAGCACCTTTCTGCGCTGCATCAACGGGCTGGAGAGCATCCAGGCGGGCGACATCGTCGTCGACGGCGTGTCGGTCGCCGACCCGCGGACGGACATGACGCAACTGCGCTCGGAAGTCGGCATGGTGTTCCAGCAATTCAACCTCTACCCCCACATGAGCGCGCTGCACAACATCACCATCGCCCCCACCAAGGTGCGCGGTGTGAAACGCGAAGAGGCCGAGCAAACGGCCCACGAGCTGCTCCGCAAGGTGGGCATTCCCGAGAAGGCGCAGAGCTACCCCTCCGAGTTGTCCGGCGGCCAGCAGCAGCGCGTCGCCATCGCCCGCGCCCTCGCCATGCACCCGAAGGTGATGCTCTTCGACGAGGCGACGAGCGCGCTCGACCCCGAGGTCATCCACGAGGTGCTCAACGTCATGCTCGACCTCGCGCGCGAGGGTATGACGATGGCGGTCGTCACCCACGAGATGGGCTTCGCCCGCGAGGTGGCGAACCAGGTCGTTTTCATGGACGAGGGGCTCATCGTCGAGACGGGCGACCCGCAGACTTTCTTCTCCAACCCCGTCGAGGAACGCTCGAAACAGTTTCTCGAAAAAATTCTCTAGCGCCGCACCCGGGCGGTGCGGCCTCAAACCGCCGTCGTCTCCTCGATGGCCTTTTGCCCTTTCAGCCTGCCCAGCCGGTTCCCGAACTGCGAGAGCGTGAAGCAGCACACGAAGTAGACCACCGCAATGAAGGTGAAGACGGCGAACGAGGCGTTTTCGCGTCCGTTCACGATGGTGCCCGAGCGGAAAAACTCAATGACGCCGATGACGAAGGCGAGCGAGGTGTTCTTGAACAGCGCGACGGTGCGGTTCATGATGGCGGGCGCCATGTTGCGCAGCGCCTGGGGCAGCACGACGTAGCGCATCGCCTGCACGTAGTTGAGCCCGGTGGAGTAGGCCGCCGCCATCTGGCCGCGGGGAACCGAGTCCAGCCCCGCGCGGATGATCTCCGCCGCGTAGGACCCGTTGTGGAGCATGAGCGCCCACACCGCCGCCCAGAACGGACTCAGCGAAAACCCCACGAGCGGCCTGCTCAGAAAATACACCCAGACGACGAACATCAGCCCCGGCGTTCCGCGTATGACCTCCACCACGGCGGCGGCGGGCAGCCGGAGCCACCACAGCTTCGAGTGACGCATGGCGCCGAAGACGACGGCGAACGTCCAGCAGCCCACCCAGCTCAGGGCGAAGATGTGGATGGTGAGCTGAAACGCCTGGGCGAAGAACCCGAGGTTCTCGGGAATGACGTGCCATTTCCAGAACGATTCCAACGAACGCCTCCCCCTCGCCTACGTGCCCGAACGCACCTTGAGGCCGAACAGGTGCTGCATCGTGTAAATCACGCCCACTGTGAGAAGCGTCAGCAACAGGAACAGCAGCGTTCCCGTGCTGTAGGCCTCGAAGCCCGCAAAGGTCTCCTCCTCTATCTTCTGGGAGAAGAACATGAGGTCGGTGATGGCGATGGTCATCGCCACGGCCGAGTTCTTGATGATGTTGAGCACCTGGCTCGACATCGGCGGTATGACGATGACGAGCGCCTGGGGCAGGATGATCCAGCGCCACGTCTGCGCGCGCGACATGCCCGTGGAGGCGGCGGCCTCCCACTGCCCCCGGGGAATCGAGCGAATGCCCGAGCGCACCACCTCGCCCATGTAGGCGCCCGTGTAGAGGGAGAGCGCGACGACGCAGGCGAACGTGCTGGGCACGAGAATCCGCGTGCCGAAAGGGTCGTTCACGAGGGCGTTGATCACCTCTTGCAAGCCGAAATACGCCCACCACATCTGCACCAGCAGAGGGATGTTTCTGAACACCTCGACGTAGGCCGCCGAGAAGGCGCGCACCCAGCGAATCTCCGTCGTCCTGCCGATGCCGCAGAAAACGCCGAGCACCAGGCTGATGACGACCGACCAGGCGAATATGTACATCGTGGTGCCGACGCCCCGGAGCAGGAACATGCGGTAGTCCCAAATCACGCCCCAGCGCCACTGGTAGTTGAACTCGGTCTCGAAGTCGATGGGCCACAGGTCGAAGACGAAATACCAGGTGAGCAGAGCCCCCACGCTCCCCCAGGTGAGGAAAAACGCATTGCGCTCCCGGGGGTTTTCGAAGAGTTTCCAGCGCGCGGCGCCCCGCACCGCGCTCAGCGCATCGCTTGGCATGGGGGCTCCAGCCGGGCGCACACGGCCACCCCGGCAGGGGAGGCCGCGTGCGCCGTGGGCAAAATGTTGCTTCTCAGGAAACGATCAATTATTTCGGGAACCACGGCAAGGTGAAGTCCGGGTTCTTGCCGAACCATTTTCGCCACAGGGCGTGGAAGCGCTTCGTCTCCCAGAGCTCGAGGATGACCGTGTTGATGTAGTCGCGCCAGTCCGAGTCGTTCTCCCGCACGCCCATGCCGTAAGGCTCGATGGTGTAGAGCTTGCCCGGCACGATCAGGTTGGGGTTGTTCGCCTGCCACCACTGCAGAAGGATATCGTCGGTCACGATGGCGTCCACCTTCTTCTGCTTGAGCGCGAGCAGGTTCTCGGTGTGCTCCTGGAAGGGAACGATGATGGCCTTGGGCTGGACCTTCAACAGGTTGGGGCCGGAGTTGCCGCCCTGCACGGCGGCGACGCGCCTGCCCGCCAGCTGGGAGATGTGCTTGATGCCCGTGTCCTTGCGGGTGATGAAGCGCTGGCCCGTGATGAGGTAGTGCATCGAGAAGTCGATGACTTTGTCGCGCGCGCGCTTGTGCGTCATGGTGGCGGCGATGAGGTCCACGTTTCCGTTCACGATGAGCGGAATGCGGGTCTTCGAGAGCGCCTGGACGAACTTCACCTTCACGCCCAGTTTCTTGGCAATCTCCTTCACGAGGTCGACGTCGAAGCCATCAGGCTGGCCCGTCTTCTTGTTGATGAAGCCCATGGGAGGAAAATCGAACTTCACGCCGGCGACAAGGGTGCCGCGCTTCTTCACCTTCTCCAGCACCGATTCGGCGGACGCCGTGCCCACGCACGCCAACGCCGCAAATACGAGCAACGACACTCCGAGCAACCATCGTCTCATCGTATCTCCCTCCACCTTAAGGAAAACTGCGAAATGCACGACCGCGCATGGACGGTATTACGATTTCCACTATGGGAAAGCCCTCCTGCCCTGTCAAGTTCCCCGAAAACGCGCCCCGGCGAACGAGGGGAGGCGGCGGCGGAAGCATGTCGGGACGCCCGTGTCTGCGGGCGATGCGCCTTGACGCTGCACGGCGTTGGGCGTAGCGTCAAGAGGACACCGCGCATTCCTCTCGTGGAGACACCCATGCCGCAGTCTACCGACGCTCCCAAGCTGGCCGACGCCTACGCGGAATCCCTCCCCGCCTCGCGCGCACTCTTCGAGCGGGCGCAGGCGATTTTTCCCGACGGGGTAACGCACGACAACCGGCGGATGCACCCGTTTCCCCTCTACGTCGAACGGGCCGAGGGCGCGTACAAGTGGGACGTGGACGGCAACCGCTACATCGACTATTGGATGGGCCACGGCGCACTCCTCTACGGCCACAACCCACCCCACGTGCGCGAGGCTGCGGGCGCGGCGCTGCTCGAGGGCACCCACCACGGAGCGGGCCACGCACGCGAGGTCGAGTGGGGCGAGTGGGTGCACCGCCTGGTGCCGTGCGCGGAGCGGGTGCGCTTCACGGCGTCGGGTACGGAGGCCACCCACATGGCGCTGCGCCTGGCGCGCGCAGCCACGGGCAAGAAGCGCGTCGTCAAGTTCGCGGGCCACTTCCACGGCTGGCACGAGGGACTCGAAATCGGCGTGCGCGCCCCCTACACCAACGAACCCGAAGCCGGCCAGCTCGAAGAGGTAACCGACCTCGTAACCGTGTGCCCCCCCAACGACCTGCAAGCCGTGCGCGAAGCACTGGCGGCGGGCGACGTGGCCGCCCTCATCCTCGAGCCCACGGGTGCGCACTTCGGCACCGTGCCCATGGACGCGGACTTCATCGCCGCCCTGCGCGAGGAGGCGACGAGGGCGGGCGCCCTGCTCGTGTTCGACGAGGTGGTGAGCGGCTTTCGCGTCGCCCCGGGCGGGGCGCAAGCCCACTTCGGCGTAACGCCCGACCTCACCAGCCTGGCGAAGATTCTCTCGGGCGGGCTTCCGGGCGGGGCCGTCGTCGGGCGGGCGGAGGTGATGGAATACCTCGCCACCAAGCCCGACGGCAAGGAGAAGATTGCCCACCACGGCACCTTCAACGCAAACCCCGTCTCTGCAGCGGCGGGCTGCGCCATGCTCTCCGCTCTGGCCGACGGGGAGGCCACCCGGCGCGTGAACGCACAGGCCCACCGCCTGCGCTGCGGGATGAACGAGATTCTCGCCCGCGAGGCCGTCGCCTGGAAAGTGTATGGCGACTACAGCGACTGGAAGATATTCTTCGGCGCCGACGCTCCTCCGCGCGACGGGGAGGATCAGGACGTGCGCGGCGTCGCGTGGCGAAAGCTCGATACCAAGGACGCGGCCAAGAGCCGCGCCCTGCGGCAAGCGCTCATCCTCCACGGGGTGGACTTCAACGGCGCACGCGCCCTGGTGGGCGTTTGCCACACAGACGACGTGATCGAGGAGACCCTGGCCGCCTTCGGCGCGGGAGTACGCGCCATGAAGGGCGAGGGAATCGCCTAGCCGGCCCCGCAACGCATCCCGGGAGAACCACACGTGTACAGCGCACTCAAGGGCCATTTGAGCCTGGATTCCGGCCAAATCGTGGACGACCTCCAAAACCCCTTCACCTGCCCCGAGACGGGCGGAAACCTGCGGGGAGCGTACGACCTGGAGTGGATAAGAACCCACGTGGACAGGGACGAGATAGCCCGCCGCCCCCGAAGCATCTGGCGCTGGCACGAGCTTTTGCCCGTGCGCGAGGAGGGCAACGTGGTCTCGCTGGTGGAGGGCGACACTCCGCTCATCCACGCCGAACGACTCGGCGAGAAACTCGGCTACGCGAATCTCTACATACTCGACGAAACCCGCAACCCCACGGGCTCGTTCAAGGACCGGGGCGGTTCGGTAACCATCAGCAAATGCCGGGAGGTAGGGGTCGAGCGCATCGTGCTGGCGTCTTCGGGCAACGCGGCGGCCTGTTTCAGCGCCTACTGCGCGCGCGGAGGCATAGAGTTCATCGGCTTCGTGCGCGACGACAGCTCCGCCGTCCACTGCCTCCAGGTGGGCGCATACGGCGCGTTCACACTCGTCATCGAAGGAGATCAGGCCGTGGCCGGGCGCTTCGCCGAGACGGTCTCGCAGGAGCTGGGCTGTCTGCACGCCACTCTGCCGCGCAACCTCTACCGCATCGAGGGCAAGAAGACGGCGGCCTACGAGATCGCCGAGAAGCTCGGCTGGCGCGCGCCGGACCGCGTGGTTTGCCCCACGGCGGGCGGCACGATGGCCCTCGCCATGGACCAGGGCTTTCGCGAGTTGCTGACACTTGGCTGGATAGACCGCATGCCCGCCATCGACGTCGTCCAGCCCGAGGGGTGTGCGCCCATCGTCAAGGCCCTGCGCGAGGGCGCAAGCGTCGTCCCCTGGGGTGAGGTGCGTACGAAGTCGGCGGGTCTCACAAGTCCCTCCCCCGGCGCGGGCGACCGCGTGGCGGACGTCGTACGCACCTCGGAGGGCCACGGCGTGCTCGTGAGCGACGCCATGAACATCGAGGCCGAGTTCCTCATCGCGCGCAGCGAGGGGTTGTTCTTGCAACCCGCCTCGGCGGCGGCGGTGGCGAGTCTCACGGAGGGTGCGGAGCGGCCCGAGAGGGCGGGGCGGGATGAGGTTATCGTCTGCATCGGCACGGGCACGGGCAAGAACGCGGCGGAAGTCGCGGGCGAGGCACTTGGGCGCCCGCAGCGCATTCCGCCGGAGCTGGAGGCTTTTCGCAGCGCCCGCGCGTCCTGGCAAAACGGGTCTCTTTCAGGCGAGTCCTCTCAATAAGGCCCTCCAGGCACTGCAGAAAAACAAACCCGACGGAACGTCCCGCGGGGAGAGGTACAAAGAATCTCTCCGTGGGGCGTGGACGGTAGTTCTCCCAGCAGATCCCTGAGCCTGTCCCCGAATGGTTTTTGACCCTGTGCTCCGCTCGCCGGCAGAACAGCCTCTGGCCGCGGCAATCCGTTCGGACAGCCGCAAGGCCCATCCCTCCACAACCTTTCCTCGCCCCCGGGGCACCGGGCGTATCGCCTTGCCCTGCAATTTCTTCTTTTTTCGCTTTTCGAACGCATTTTCCGTATGTATCACATGAGTATATCCACATAAACATATATATTCAAAAACTATAAAGTTTTATAGAAAAATATATTGATTTTCGTTTTATTTTCGTATAATGTTCTCCTTTCACCCCCAGCATAAGGAGAACAACCATGGTGACGGAGCGAACCTTAAGGAAGCTGGCCATCCTGGGCGGGCAGTCCTTCGACGACAGGGAAGGCCCCCCCGGTGCACGGGTACATGCGAAATACCGCAGAAAATTCCTGGCCTCGGACACGCCGGCCATTTTCCCCGTCCCCTTCTCGGGCGGGCGCATTATGCCGCTCCTCTCGACGATGATGACCAACGCCTGCAGCTACGACTGCCACTATTGCCCCATGCGCGCCTCGCGCGACATGCCGCGCCACGCCTTCGGCCCCGACGAGTTGGCCGAGACCTTCATGGCACTGCGCAAGAAAAAGCGCGCCGAGGGGCTGTTCCTCACCAGCGGCATTCCGGGCAGCGGCGTAACCGGCGTGGACAAGATGATTGCGACGGCGGAACTCTTGCGCTTCAAGCATCGCTTCGGGGGCTACATCCACCTCAAGATGCTGCCCGGCGTGGAGGACGCCCAGCTCGCCCGCGCCGCGCGGCTGGCCACGCGCCTCTCGGTGAACCTGGAAGCCGCCACCCAGGGCGGCCTGGGCGTCATGGCGCCTGAGAAAAAGCTCGAAACCGACCTGCGGCCCGCGCTTCGCTACGCGGGCGAGATGGCGCGCACAGCGCGCATGGAGGGAACAGGCCGCCTCGCCGGGGGCGTTACGACCCAGTTTATCGTCGGCGCGAGCGGGGAGAGCGACCTGGACGTGCTCTCCGCCTCCCACGCCCTGCACAGGGAGGGTCTGCTGCGCCACGCGCATTTCAGCGCGTTCAAGCCCGTGGAGGACACGCCGATGGACGGTGTGCCCGGCGTCTCCAAAACGCGCGAAAACCGCCTCTACCAGGCAGAGCACCTCCTGCGCGCCTACGGGTTCGGAATCGAGGAAATTCCCGTCGAGGGCGGCAATCTCGATCTACACGAAGACCCCAAGACGGCGTGGGCGCGGCGCAACCGCTCCATGTTTCCGGTCGAGATCATGACCGCCGACCCCCGCACCCTCATGCGCGTTCCGGGAATCGGCCCCACGTGGGCGAGGCGCCTGGTGGAGGTGCGCAACAAGGCGCACGTTCGGGATTTTCGCGACCTGGCGCGCCTGGGCCGCATTCGCAAATCGGCGGCGGGCTGGCTCACCCTGCGCGGCAAGCGGCTGGGGCCGGAGCCGGTTCTCGCCACCCAGCTCGGCCTGCCGCTCGAGCGCAAGCGGCGCGCGCCCGCCTCGCTGCACATGCTGCCGCCGTGTTCGTTTCGCTGAGCGGTTGCGCGCGACTTGACGCAGCGAAGGCGTTGGGACTACTCTCTCGCCATCGTGCGCACGAGCCCGTGCGCGCGGCGCCGCGTGGCCCCTTCGTCTAGCGGTCAGGACACCGGCCTCTCACGCCGGGAACAGGGGTTCGAGTCCCCTAGGGGTCACCAACGCCACCCGCCGGGGCCGCGCAGAGTTAAGGCGCGGCGCAACCCGGACACGAAAATCCCTCGCTCTCTCCAGGGCGCGCACTCACTCCCAGCCGTTCACGTGCACGATTTCAGAAAGCGGACGCCGTGCGGCGGGCTTGAAGTTCGTCCCTCGCGTGTAGGCCACGGGCAGCAAGGCCACCTGCACGAAATTATCAGGCACGCCCAGGAGTGCTGCGGCCTCATGCTCGCAGCGCAGGTGCAGGGTGGTAAACACCGAGCCCAGCCCCCGCGCGCGAAGCGCCAGCTGAAAGCTCCACACCGCCGGGATGATCGACCCCATCAGGCCCGCCCACATATAGCGCGGCGGGTCGGCAGGCAGGTGCGACTCGATGCAGGGAATCACGTGCACGGGAGCGCGCTCGATGTTTTCGGCCAGATAGATGGCAGAATCGAAGACGCGCTCGTTTTGCGCAGAGCCGCTCGCGCGCGCCTGGGTCATGCCCTCTTCGAGGTAGTCGCCCGCCCCCTTGCGGTAGATGCGCGCAAGTTCGCCGCGCAAGGCCTCCTCGGTCACCACCAGCCAGCGCCACCCCTGGCGGTTCGAGCCGGTGGGAGCCTGGACGGCGAGTTCGAGGCATTCCATCACCACCTCGGTCGACACCGCGCGATCGAAATCGAGGCGCTTGCGCACCGAGCGCGTCGTCGCCAGCAGTTTATCGGTCGTTTCGAGGTCGAAATCCGCCATGCGGGGCTCCTTTCAGGGGCTGGGGGCATCGTTTCGGCACCAGACTTTTCGGTGATTTTCGTGCGCGGCGCCCGCCTGTGTCAAAAACGCGCGCGCTGTTCCCCACCGGGGAGGGGGTCGTCTATAATCGCCTCCATTATCCCACCCGAAAGAGGAAATGCCATGTCCGAACAGACGCAACAGACGAGCCGCATCCGCCTGCTCGACCCCGAGGAGGCGGCGGGCGACACCGCGCGGTTTTTCGAGGCGACGCGCACGTTTCTGGGCCGCATCCCCAACTCGGCGCGCGCCATGGCGAACACACCCTACGTCGCGCGCTTCTACCTGCCCTTCAACGCCACGCTCCAGCGCGAGGGCATGGGCGGGCTGCTCACGTGCCGCATCAAGGAAATCGTCGTCCTCAAGACGAGCTTCGTGAACGCCTGCGCCTACTGAATCACCCACAACACCGCGCTTGGTCAAGCGACGGGCCTCAGCGACGCGCAAATCGAGGCGATTGCGTCGGACGACTACATGAGCTCGCCGGTTCTCACGCCGCGCGAGCGCGCCGCCTGCCTGTGGGCGGAGCATTTTGCAAAAAACACCGCGCGAGAGAACCCCTGGGTGCTCGATGAGGTGAAAAAGGAGTTTAGCGACGGGGAGATCGTCGAGATGTCGCTCATGAGCGGCAAGCAGGGGATGATGAACCGCTTCATGGACTCCTTCGGCATCCCCATCGAGACAGCAGACGAGGTGCGCAAAATCAAAAAGTCCGTGCGCGGCGACCCGAACAGGATGAAGGCCTACCTCCAGGCGCTGCTCGACAACTGGCCGGACGATTTTCCCGAGCCCAACCCCGACGACTAGCGGCGGAGCGTCCGCGACGCTTCCGAGGGGGCACGGCCCTCTCACCACCCCGGCGGGTGCGGGAGCGAGAAATTGCTGCTCCGCCTCCTCGCTCAAAGATAGTCTTTCAGCTCCACCGCCCGACCGAGGCGCGAGCTGGCGTCGGCAGCGTAGACGACGGCCAGGTTCTCGCGCGCCACCCTGCCGTCCACCTCGGGCGTGCGGTCCTCGCGCACGCAAGCGGCGAAATCGTCGAGTGCGTCGCGGAACATGTCGCCATGCGGCATATCGTAGACGGCGTCTGCACCGAGCGGCTCCCTGTCCACGCGCAGGCGGATGGGTTCGGGCGCCTGGGAGGGGTCGCGCCACTGCTGGCCGGTAATGCGGAAATGGGCGACGCCCTTCGTGCCGTGCACGTTCATGTGAAACGCCCAGGGGCACGCCCAGCCGCCACCGACGTAGGAGAGCGCTCCGCTTTCGTGTTCGAGAATCATCATCGAGACGTCTTCGACGTCCTCGGTCGCGTACATGCGCTTGAGCCTGGCCGTAACGCTTTTTATCGGCCCGTGGAGATAGCGAAAGGTATCCACGTGGTGGATGGAAAGCTGGATGACGACACCCGTGGGGTTGAGGTCGCGGCGCGCGCGCCATTTGTCGGGCGTGAGTTCCAGGCCGCGCTCGGTGCAGAAGTTGCTTTCGCTCATCGAGACCCGCCCGATGTCGCCGCCCTCTATCAACTCCTTCATGCGCCGCGAGACGGCCAGGCGGCGCGCGCTGTGGCCTATCGCCAGCTTCACCCCCGCCCCCTCGGCGGCGTCGACGATGGCCCGCGCGTCCTCCATGCTGTGGGCGATGGGTTTTTCGCAGTAGACGTGCTTGCCCGCGGCGGTGAGCGCCTCGATGTGCTCCCTGTGGTTGTGGTTCGGGGTGGTGAGGATGACGGCCTCGATTTCCTCATCGCGCAAGAGCGCCTCGAAACTCTCCGCCTCGCGCGCGCCGTAGCGCTCCATGAAGTCGCGCCGCTTCGCGGGCGTGCGGCTGAAGCACGAGACGAGCCGCAGCCTCCCCCCGCGCAGCGCGGCGTCGGCGAGCACGTTGGCCCACCGCCCCAGGCCCATCGAGGCGGCGCGCACCGGTTCGGACGACATATCATTTCTCCCTGCCGAATCGAGAATGGATGTAGAACAACGCCCGGCTTTCAGCGACGCAAGAGATTCGGCCTAAGTGCGCGCACGCGCTAGATGCTCACCTCGAAGTTGGGCAGGCGTACGCTGCCTTTCTCCCCTGCCCCGCAGTTGCAGAGTTCCTCCAGCGTGGTTTCGCTCAGCGTCTTGTCTATCGCTTCCTCGAGTTTCTTCCACAGGATGCGGCTGCCGCAGACGGGCACGTTGGGGCACGGCGTCGCGGGCGCCTCCTCGCCGCAATCCACGGGCTGAATCGTCTCCTCAACGGCGGAGAGCACCTCGCGCATATTGATCGCAGAGGGCGGCATCGCCAGGATGTAGCCGCCCCCCGGCCCCCTGGTGCTGCTCACCAGCGCCGCCCTGCGCATCTTCACGAACAGCTGCTCGAGATAGTGCTGGCTGATGTCGAGATTGCCCGCTATCTGGGAGAGGGAGACGGGATGCGTTTGTGAATGCCGCGCCAGTTCTATCATGGCGAGTACGGCGTATCGTCCCTTGGTGGATATCTTCATCGGTGTCCTCTCCTCGTTTCGGCCTCACCCCCGAACGGAAATTCGCGGGGTCGTTCTCCCTCCGGCGCGCGGGGCGAGCGCACAGACCGGACAATCCGGGTCCCGCGCCACGGGCAGTGCGCCGAAGGCGTTGGTTTTGCAATCGACCGTCATCAGCCTGTTCGCCCAGGCGGGCGCAAGACCCGCGAGCACACGCAGGGCATCGGCGGCCTGCGCCATGCCCACGAAGCCCGCCACGGCGCCCAAAACGCCCGCCTCCCCGCAGTCGAGCCCCCGTGCGCGGGCGCCCTCCTCTCCCGTGAGGCAGTGCAGACACGCGCTCTCGCCCGGCAGAATCGTCATCACCTGACCGAAAAACCGTAAAATCCCCCCCATCACCCACGGTTTGCCCGCCCGCGCACACGCAACGCCCAGAGCACGTTTGGCGGCCAGGTTGTCGGTTCCGTCGATCACGACATCGTAGGGGGCGATGATTTCCGCGGCATTCGCATCGTCGAGTTTCTCGGGAATCCGCTCCACCACCGTGCGCGCGGAGAGCCTCGCGAGACCGTCCGCCCCGGAGTCCACCTTGCGCCTGCCCACGTCGCAGGTGCGGTGGAGAATCTGGCGCGCGAGATTATCAAGCGTAACCGCGTCGTGATCGACGAGGCCGACTCGCCCCACGCCCGCAGCCGCAAGAGCAAAGCCTGCGGGCGAACCCAGGCCGCCGACGCCCACGACGAGGGCCGAGGAGGCCGCGAGACTCACCTACCCCGCCTCCCCGTATATTTCGAGCGCGCTCTCGACGAAGGCCTTGCGCCCTGCGTCCCAAGCGAACACCTTCTGGCCGCGCACCACCCCCTCGCGCACGCTCATAACGACGTGTTCGGCATCCGGAAACGAGGGCACGTCGCCGAAGGGCACCGCCGCCGCCTCGTCTTCTTTCGAGAAGTAGGCCTCCTCGTCGGGATGGCTGTGGAATATGCCGCGCAGCGACTCGCCCGCTTCCTCGGCCTCTTTCAGGATGCGCTCGAATTCAAAAGGGTCGATCAAAAAAGCGCGCCGCGCCGTGCGGGGGTAGGCCTGCGGGTCTTTCGCGTGCATCTCGTTTTGCAGGTTTCTGCACGGCAGGAGGCGCAAGGAAGCGTCCTCCCCCGCCGGACCCACGATGAGGCCGCAACACTCTTCGGGATAGGCCCCCCGCGCGTGGGCGTGCATGGCCTCTAACTGCTCGCGGTGCAAACGCATGGCTCTCCTCATTGCGCCTCGCTCAGATACCTGTCCCCGCCGTCGGGGAAGATACAGACGACGACGCCCTTTCCTATCCGCCTCGCCACCTCGCGCACACCCACCAGGGCGGCGCCCGCCGAGTGACCGATGAACAAGCCCTCCTCTGCCGCCAACCTGTCGGCGAGGCGGTAGCTCTCCTCGGTGTCCGCCAGGACGAGGTGATCGTGCACGCTCTCGTCGTAAATCCCCGGGCGAATGGCCGTAGGAATGTGCTTCATGCCCTCGAGCCCGTGAAAGGAATCCGACGGCATGACGGCGTGAACGGTTACGTCGGTCTTCCTCGCCTTGAGGCCGCGCCCCGTGCCCACGAGAGTGCCCGTCGTGCCCAGCCCGGCGACGAAGTGCTCCACGCGCCCATCGGTCTGCTCGAGAATCTCCACCGCCGTGGTCTCGACGTGGGCGCGCGGGTTGGCCGGGTTGTCGTACTGGCACGGCAGAAAATATTTCTCCGGCTCCTCGCGGTACATCGCGGCGGCGAGGCGCTGCGCGCCGTCCGAACCCTCCAGGGCGTCTGAGAAAACGACGTCCGCCCCGTAGCCCTTGAGCGTCGCCTTGCGTTCCGCGCTCGCGTTGGCGGGCAGAACAAGGCGGACGGGGATGCCCAGTGCAGCACCAACCATGGCGTAGGCGATGCCCGTGTTCCCGCTCGTGGAATCGAGCAGTATCTTGCCCGGACGCAACTGCCCCGACTCCAGGCCGTCCTTCACCATGAACAGGGCGGGCCTGTCCTTTACCGAGCCGCCGGGGTTGAACCACTCCGCCTTGGCGTAGACCTCGACTTCGGGAAATTCCTCCCGAAACAACCGCACCTCGAGCAAGGGCGTGTTGCCGATGCACCGGATGATGGAGGAATCCTCCAGCGCCCGAAACGCACCTTGGTGACCCTCCGCAGTCGATTCGACCATCTGCGTGTTCCTCATGCTCCGCTCCCGATAATTCTTCTTTCAGGAAAGACGTGCGCGCGTCTGCGCCACACCGCGCGCAAAATCGAAACGGGCCTGAGTGGTCGACCCCACCGTATCCATCTCCGCAACCAGAAGGCACGCGGCCCGCGCCGCCAGCCATGCGCCCAGAGCACCCCGGGCCGCCTCCCCGCATCCACCGCCTTCGGGAGCGGAGACACCCCACTGCGGCGCGTCGAACACGCCCTCTGCAACCGCTCCCCCATCCTCGTGCGATGCGCCGCACAAGACGATGCGCGCGGCAGAAGCCCACCGCG
This sequence comes from bacterium, assembly GCA_965221655.1. GTDB lineage: Bacteria > UBA8248 > UBA8248 > UBA8248 > UBA8248 > Bin107. Next base: position 1,006,912 of record OZ244906.1, read on the forward strand.
CGAATCCGGCGGATTCGCCGCCCAGCCACAAAAGCGCGTCGAACGCCTCGGGGCTTTCCCCGGGGCGGACGCGCAGCAACCGAACGTCGGGATTCAGGCTCCGGACGCCCGCCTCGGCACTCTTGCCCAAAAACGCGGAGAAAGCGGATGCCCCCTCGCCTTCCAGCGGGCACCACCCGACACAGCCCACGCCCGCCGCCGCCAGGTAGACGAGGGCGAGCGTAGCCGCGCTTTCTTCGCGCGCCTCGAATACGACGAGGGTCGAGGAGGCGAGCAAGCGCTCCTGGCCGACTCCTCCCACTCCGGGGAGCAGGATATGGCGGCTGTAGCGCCGAATCTGCTCGTCGGTGAGGTACAAGGAGCGGCCCTCCTAGCCGACCCCCCCCGCGATGGCGGGCACGATGGAGACCTCGTCGCCCTCGTTCAACGCCGTCCCCTCGCCCTGGAGGAAGCGGATGTCCTCCTGGTTCACGTAAATGTTCACGAAGCGGCGCAGCTTGCCCTCCTCGTCGTAGAGACGCTGGCGAATGCCCGCGAACTCCGCGTCGAGGTTGGCGAGCACTTCCTGCACGCTCGCGCCCTCTACCTCCACGGCGTCCTGCTGCCGGGTGAACTCCTGTAGGGGTGTGGGAATACGAACCGTTACCGCCATTTCCGCCTCCTGACTGTTGGCTCCCCCCGCACGCGGGGACGCCGAAACGAGATTTATTGCAAAACTAGTGAAACTGCTGCTCCAGACTGTAGTATCGCTCCCAGCCGTCGGGTATGACGACCACCACGTTCTCCTCGGGGCTCATCCGCCGCGCCACGCGCAGCGCCGCCCACACGGCGGCCCCCGCCGAGATGCCCGCGGCGATGCCCTCCTCGCGGCTCAGAGCCTTGCTCACCTCGTAGGCGTCCGCCTCCTCGACGGGCGTCACCTCGTCGATGACGTCGCGGTTCAGCACCCCTGGCACGAAGCCCGCGCCGATCCCCTGAATCAGGTGCGGGCCGGGCTCGCCGCCCGAGAGCACGGCGCAGGCAGCGGGCTCCACGGCGACCACGCGGGTCTCGGGCCGGCGCTCCTTGAGCACCTCCCCCACCCCCGTAATGGTGCCGCCCGTCCCCACGCCCGCCACGAAGGCGTCCACCTGCTCCGCCCCCATGTCGCGCAAAATTTCGCGCGCGGTGGTTCTGCGGTGAATCTCCGGGTTGGCCGGGTTGTCGAACTGCTGCGGCATGAAATACTCAGGGTTCTGCGCCAGAATGGCCTCCGCCTCCACGAGCGAGCCGTACATGCCGTTCTCGCCCGGGGTGAACACCACCTCCGCCCCGTAGCCCCGCAGCAGGGAGTGGCGCTCGTGGCTCATGCTCTTGCTCAGGACGATAATGGTGCGGTAGCCGCGAATCGCGCCGATGAGCGCGAGGCCGATGCCCGTGTTGCCGCTCGTGGGCTCGAGAATCGTCCCGCCGGGCTTGAGCAGCCCGCGCCGCTCGCCGTCGAGCACCATGCTGAGCGCGATGCGATCCTTCACGCTGCCGCCGGGGTTGTATTGCTCAAGTTTGGCGAATACGCGCGCGCCGCCCGCCTCGGGCAGGCGGCGCAGCCGCACCAGGCTCGTACCCCCGATGCGGTCGAGCAGCGAGGAGAGTGCCTTTGAAATCTGGGGCGGGCGGCCCCGGGTGCCCAACGCCATGCCTTCGTCCTCTGTGCGCCTCGCGGGAAAGCGGACAGAGTGGAGCCTACGATTCCTAAACAAAATTGTCAAGAATTTGCCCCTAAACAGAGTGCGCTACCCGCTTCTCCACGCTATCTTCCCGCGGCCTCTCGTCCTATAATGCGAGGCTGCACCACACGAGCGGGAGAAAACGTATGGCGGCACGCAAGGCGACGCCCCCCGTCGCCCTGACGATAGCGGGTTCGGACTCAAGCGGCGGCGCGGGCATACAGGCGGACCTCAAGGCCTTCGGCGCACTCGGCGTCTACGGCGCCTCGGTCATCACCGCGCTCACGGCGCAAAACACGCTCGGCGTGCAGGGGGTGCACGGCGTGCCGCCCGCGTTCATCGCGGCGCAGTTCGACGCCGTTTGCACGGACTTGCGAATAGCGAGCGCGAAGATCGGGATGCTCGCCACCGTGGACGTCATCGAGGTGGTCGCCGAGAGAATCAGCGCGCACGGCCTCGCCCGCGTGGTGCTCGACCCGGTGATGGTCGCCAAGAGCGGCGACCGCCTGCTTGCGCCCGAGGCGCGGGGCGCTCTTGTCGAAAAACTCTTTCCGCTGGCCGAAGTCGTAACACCCAACACCGAAGAGGCGCGCGACATCCTCGACATTCCTGAAATCACGAACCTGGCCCAGATGCGAGAAGCGGCCCGCAGACTCCACGAGCGCGGCGCGCGGTGCGTTCTCCTCAAGGGAGGCCACATTACCGACGGGGCGGTCGACGTGTTCTTTGACGGCGAGAGCGAGACGACGTTCGAGGGCAGGCGCATCGACACGCCCCACACCCACGGCACGGGCTGCACGCTCTCCTCCGCCATCGCGGCGGGGCTGGCCCTGGGCGATTCGACCCTTGAAGCGGTAGGGCGCGCGAAGACCTTCATCCAGGGGGCCATCGAGAACGCACTGGCCATCGGCGGCGGCCGCGGACCGCTCAACCACATGTATCTTCAGGCAAAATCGGCATAAACGACCAAGTTCGCGCCTCAGGCGCGATTTCGCCGAGAGGCAAGGAGAGTCCCTCATGAACAACGCTGCCCGCCACAATAAACCCCTGCGCGTGCGCGAGAGCGAAGCCGCAAGCGGAGAGTTGCCCGTGCCCGGGGGCAGGAGCATGTTCCGCATTCTGCTGGACGAGGAGAGCGTGGGGGCAAAGCAGTTCGCCCTGCTCGTCAACGAGTTCGACCCCGGCCTCACCTCCACCGCGCACAAGCACGACGAGGCGGAACATGCCTTCTACGTCATCAGCGGGACGGGGGTGATCGACGTGGAAGGCGAAAAAATTTCCGTCGCGGCGGGCGACGCGGTGTTCGTGCCTCCGGGCAAGATGCACCAGGTGTCGAGCACGGGTGACGAGATGCTCAAATATGTGGTTTTATATGCGCCTCCCGGACCCAACCGTGCGCTCCGCGACAAGGGGGCCTACGGACTGGCGGAATCGTAGGAGCATCATACTCTGAGAACGAACACGTCCATACTCTCAAGCGGATGGGGAAAATGCCTACTGTCCTCTCGTTTCAGGTAGTGCCCCACGTTCCCGCCGACCTGGCGGAACTCGAAGAAATCGCCGAGAACGTCGCCTTCGACTGGAGCCCCTCCGCACGCGCGCTGTTCGCGCGACTCGACGCGGAGTGCTGGGAGGAGACCCACCACAATCCCGTGATGATGCTGCGCTGCGCCCCGCAGGAGCGCCTCGACCAGGCGGCACACGACGAGACCTTCATCGCCGAGATGAAGAGCGTGGCGGGGGAGCTTCGCTCCTACCTCGAAAAACCCTCCTGGTACCGCAACCTGCCCGAGAACCGAAAGAGCGCGCACCTGCGCATCGCTTATTTCAGCATGGAGTTCGGCCTTACCGAATCGCTGCCCAACTACTCGGGCGGACTGGGTCTGCTGGCGGGAGACCACATGAAGTCCACAAGCGATTTGGGGCTGCCCCTCATCGGCGTGGGGCTGCTCTACAGCCAGGGATACTTTCACCAATACCTCGGCGCCGACGGCTGGCAGCAGGAGCGCTACCTGGACAACGATTTTCACCACATGCCGCTCCACCTCGAGCGCGACGAGAACGGCCAGCCCGTCACCGTCGAGGTCGACTACCCCGACGGCCGCCTCACCGCCCACATCTGGCGCGTACAGGTGGGGCGCAACCCCATCTACCTGTTGGACTCCAACGTTCCCGAGAACCCGCCCGAGCTGCGCGAGATAACCCACGCCCTCTACGGCGGGGACATGGAGTTGCGCATTCGTCAGGAGATACTGCTGGGCATCGGCGGTGTGCGGCTGCTCCACAAACTGAACCTCCCGCCCGTCGTCTGCCACATGAACGAGGGCCATTCCGCCTTCCTGGCACTCGAGAGAATCCGCTTCTCGATGGGAAAATACGGCCTGGACGCGGCGGCGGCCCGCGAACTCACCTCGGCGGGCAACGTGTTCACCACGCACACGCCCGTGCCCGCGGGCATCGACATCTTCCCCACCGACCTCATGGAAAAATATTTCAGGGACTACGCGCAGTCTCTCACCATGAACTGGGACGACTTTCTCGACCTCGGGCGGGTGAACCCCCGGCAGAGAGACGAACCCTTCAACATGGCCGTCCTCGCCCTGCGCCTCTCCTCGGCGGCCAACGGCGTGAGCAAGCTCCACGGCGAGGTCTCCCGCAAGATGTGGCAACCCATGTGGCCCGAAATGCCCGAGCACGACGTCCCCATAGACTCGGTGACGAACGGCGTGCATTTTCCCACCTGGGTATCGCCCGAAATGCGCGGACTTCTCGACCGCTACCTGGGCGAGGACTGGCTGGACAGGGCGGACGACCCCGCCGCCTGGGAAGGCGTAGCCTCCATCCCCGGGAACGAACTCTGGAGCGTGAAGGAGAAATGCCGCGAGCACCTCGTCGACTTTTGCCGCGAGCATGCCCGCAAGCGCCCGCTCGGCAGCGTCACCCGCCCCAGCGCCCTCCTGCTCCCCAACCCGCAGGCCCTGACCATCGGCTTCGCGCGCCGCTTCGCCACCTACAAGCGCGCCACGCTGTTGCTCAAGAGGCCCGAGCGCTTCATTGCGCTGCTCCAGAACGAGGAGCGGCCCGTGCAAATCATATTCGCGGGCAAGGCCCACCCCCAGGACATGGAGGGGAAGAGCTTCATCCGCGAAATCATCCACTTCGCCCGCCGGGAAAACGTGCAGGACAAACTGGTGTTCGTCGAGGACTACGACATCGAGGTCGCGCGGCACCTTGTGCAGGGAGTGGACCTTTGGCTCAACAACCCCCGCCGTCCCCAGGAGGCGAGCGGAACGAGCGGCATGAAGGCCGCCGTGAACGGCGCGCTCAACCTGAGCGTGCTCGACGGCTGGTGGGCGGAGGGCTACGCGGAGCACCTGGGCTGGGCCATCGGCGGAACCGAGACGCACAACGACATCGGCTACCAGGACGAGCTTGAGGGCGTGAGTCTGTTCAACACGCTGGAGCAGGTCGTGGTGCCGCTCTTCTACGAGCGCGACGCCGAGGGAATCCCCCAGCGCTGGGTGGAGATGATGAAGGCCTCTCTCCAAACCCTCTGCCCACGCTTCAACACGAGCCGCATGGTGCGTGAATACGCGGAAAAATTCTATCTCCCTCTCGGGGCGCACCACGGCAACCTGCTGGAGAACGAGCGCGCCTCGGCCAAGGAACTCGCCGCATGGAAAGAACGCGCGCGCGCGGCGTGGCCGGAAGTGGAGATCACCCGCATTTCGATGCCGCTCAACGGCGCCGTTCCCCTGGGGGCGAAGATGCGCGTCGAGGCCGAGGTATCGCTCGGGCAACTCTCGCCCGAGGAGGTACGCCTCGAGATATGCGAGGGCACACCCGGAGAAGAAAACCAGCTCGGCCCCGGGCGCGTCTCGCCCATGGCCTTCGGTGCGAACCTGGGCGGGGGAGCCTACCGCTTCTACGGGGAAATCGAGTGTAGCACCACCGGCGCGCACGCCCTCTCGGTGCGCGCGCTGCCCCACCACCCGCACCTCGTCCATCCGCTGGGCATGCACCTGGTGACCTGGGGCTGAATTCCAAAGGGGGGCAACCGATGAACGGGGAGAAGCCACACGTCGTCGAAATCGGCGGCAGCGGGAGAATTCACCTTCCCAAGGAGATCATGAAAGCTCTGGGCGCTGCGCCCGGCAACCAGATACGGTTCGAAGTGGAAGGAGACGGCGTGCGCATCGTGCGCCACCAGATAAAAGACCCCTTCGCCGAGGCCGCCAGGAAGAAGACCCCCGACATCCGCGACTTGATGGATCGCCAGGCGGCCAAGCGCAAAGAAGCTGCGGAACTCTTCGACAAGGGGATGCAGGAGAAGCACGAAATACGGCCCGAGGACCGCGAAGATTTTTGGCGATGAGGATGGTAAAACCTTTCACACCCTCTCCTATAGAACGAAATTCTCCTCGATGCGCACGTCGGCCGCTTCTCTGAGCCTCTCCAGGTAGCGTCCGAACACCATCGATTGTTTCAGTCGCAGCAAATCGTCGCGAAACTCCGCCTTTTCGGCCTCAAAGGCCTTCGCGTCCGATTTTGCCGCCTCCGTCACCTCGAACAAAATCACGTCGCCGCCCGATTCGCTCATCCCGAACTCGCCCTTGCCCAAGGCGAACGCGGCCTTTACGACCGAATCGGCAGGTCCTAAGTCTGGCGGAATCTCCCCGCGCTTGAAGGCGTCGGGTTTGAGCACCCTCGCTTTCACCGCATCGGCCACGGCCTTGAGGTTGCGCTTTTTGTCCCTGAGTTCCTTAAGCCAGTCTTCCGCCTTGCGCTTGGCTACCTTGGCGCCCTCAACGCGCAGAAAAGATCGTTCCACCTCCGCGCGCACCTCCTGGAATTCGGGCACGAAGGGCTCGCGCTTCGCTTCGAGTCGCACGAAGGAAACGCCGCCCTCGCCTTCGCGCTCTCTCGAAATCTTCTCCTGATCCCCCAGGCCGAAGGCAAGGGCGTCCACGACGCCGGCTGCGGGTAGTTCCGCGGGCGGGCGGCCCTGCTCGAAAAAGTCCGTCTTCCCCTTTTGGAGACCATCGAGGGCGGGCTCGGGCTTGGCGTCTTCGACCGCGTAGCGGATTTTTCGCAACTCGCTCCTTGCGCGTTGCCTGGCGCGCAGGTCGCGCAAGTCGGCCTCCACCTCCTTGCGCACCTCGGCAAAGGGCTTCTCGCCGGCCTCTACACGCTCCCGCGCCCAGAGCAAATGCATGCCGAAGGTAGTGCGTACCGGCGCACTCACCTCCCCCGCCTTGAGGGCGAAGGCAACACGTTCGAGCTCTGGCAGCATCTGCCCCCTGGAGAACGTACCGAGGTCGCCGCCTTGCTTCGCCTCAGGCCCCTCGGAGTGGGCCTTGGCCAGGGCGGGAAATTTCTCCCCCTTCAGGACGCGCGCGCGCAGGTCCTCGAGGCGTTTTTTACTCGCCTCGATTTGGTCTTCCTTCGCGTCCGCGGGAAGTTTCAGGAGAATCTGGCTCACCGACGCGCTCTCCTTGCGGGCGTAGCGCGCGCGGGTGCGCTCGTAGTGGGATTCCACTTCTCCCTCGCCGATCACAACTCCCTTCGCTGCTTCCGAGAAGGGATAACGCCACCAGGAGACCTTGCGCTGGGGACCCGTCCTGAACTCGTTTTTGTTCTTCTCGTAGTGGTTTTCGAGGTCGGCTTCGCTCCGCGCCACCTCGTCCGCAAACGCCTCGGGGCGCAGGCGCACGGCCGCCACTTTGGCTTGTGCGTTTCGCCACTCGTAGGCTGCGCGCGCCTCGTGCTCGTCGACCGCCACGCCCATGCCCACGTACTCGCGCAGCCGGGCGAAGAGCACGACGCGCCTTTGCTCCTCCTCGAAGCGGCGCGGGGTGAGGCCGTTCGAGTCCAGCAGCGCGCGGTAGCGCGTGGGGCTGAACTTCCCCTCCTCCTGGAAGAGGGGGAGCTTCTGTATCTCGAGCGCGAGGTCGGAATCCGTCACCCGGATGCCAAGCCTCCGGGCTTCGCGCATCTGCAACTCCTCAAGCACGAGGGAGTCGAGCGCCTGGCGCCTCAAGCCCATGCGGCGGGCGAGGTCCTCGTTGTAGGCATCGCCCAGTTGGCGCCTGAGCGCCTCGGCCTGCCGGTAGTAGCGCTCCTCAAAGGCGCGCACCGATATGGGCGTCTCCCCCACCCACGCGGCGACGTGCCCGACCGCGGGATCGGTCGGCCCGTCGGTGAGCGCGAACCCGCCGAACGAGACGAAGGTGAGCGCCACGAAGCCGAGCAACACCTTGAGGACCCAACTCTTTCCCTTCTCTCTCAAAAAGCGAAGCATGAACGTCGAACTCCCCTGAAATCGTTTGGTTTGCGCCCACCTACGGCGGCGAACGCAACAAAAAATAGCCCACCCCCACGTTTATCGCAAATGCGGGAAACCGAATTTTCCGCATCCCCTTGCAAGGCCGGCGCCGGATTGCGCCTCACGGAGCGGCGCTTGCATTGCAGAAACTTGCTTTTTCCCGCCTTGGGTGCTAATAAGCATGTTCGAATATTCGTCCGCGGCAAAGAAACACTTTTCCGGCGAAAGGAACCTCCTACACCATGGTGCTGCGCTCCGTCCTGGGCTTCTTCTCCAACGATCTCGCCATCGATCTCGGAACGGCCAACACGCTGGTCTACGTAAAGGGCAAGGGCATCGCCCTGCGCGAACCCTCCGTGGTGACGGTAGAGAAAGACACCAAGAAAGTACTCGCCGTAGGCACCGACGCGAAGGCCATGGTGGGGCGGACGCCGGAGAACATAACGGCCATCCGCCCGATGAAGGACGGCGTGATCGCGAATTTCGAGATCACCGAGGCTATGTTGCGCTACTTCATCCAGAGGGTCCACAACCGCAAAACGTTCGTGCGTCCCCGCATGGTGATCTGCGTGCCCTCGGGCATCACCCAGGTGGAGCGGCGTGCGGTGCGCGACAGCGCCGAGAACGCGGGCGCGCGCGAGGTCTACCTCATCGAGGAGCCGATGGCGGCGGCCCTGGGCGTGGGACTGCCCATCGAGGAGCCGGGCGGCAGCATGGTGGTGGACATCGGCGGCGGCACCACCGAGGTGGCCGTCATTTCGCTGGCGGGTATCGTCTACGCCCAGTCGGTGCGCGTGGGCGGGGACGAGATGGACGAGGCCATCATCAGCTACGTCAAGCGCAACTACAACCTGCTGGTCGGCGAGCGCACGGCGGAACAAATCAAGATGGAGGTAGGCTCGGCCTACAAGGACGAAGAGAGCAGATCGATCGAGATCAAGGGTCGCGACCTGATCGCCGCGATTCCGAAGACCGCCGTCATCACGGACGATGAGGTTCTCGAGGCCCTCTCCGATCCGCTCAACGCCATCATCGAAACGGTGCGGGGCACACTGGAGCGAACGCCCCCCGAACTCGCCGCTGACATCGTGGACAGGGGAATCGTTCTCGCCGGCGGTGGAAGCCTCTTGCGCGGACTCGACACCCGGCTCAAGGAAGAGACCAGCCTGCCCGTAACCGTGGCGGAGGATCCGCTCTCCGCCGTTGTCATGGGAACCGGCAAGGTGCTCGACGAAATCGACTTGCTCGGGAAACTGACCGTCGTATAGCCGAGACGCGCCCCTCTGCCCGAGAGCGAATCCCAGAAGCCATGTTGCAGTTTCTCGCCGAACGCCGAAACGCACTCCCCCTCATCGGGCTGTTCGTCGTTTGCTTCACGCTCATGACACTGAGCGTACGTTTTCGCGGAAGCTCCACCTTGATGGACAAGGCGCTTCTCACCGCCGTGGGCACCGCCGTCCAAATCGCCGATGTGCCCCGCAGGTGGTCGGTCTCGGCCTGGCAACGGTTCCAGCTTCTCAAGAACGCGCAGGAAGAAAACGTAGAGCTCAAGCGCAGGCTCGAAGTCCTGCGTGCGGAGCATGTGCAAATACGGGAGCTGCGCGCGGAAATCGCGCGCCTCGAGAAACTCCTGGGAGCCTCCAGGAGTCTGACGACCCCCGTGCGCCTCGCCCGCATCGTGGCCCGCGGCGAGAGCATCTACGGCAAAGCCCTGATCGTGGACCTGGGTTCGGGCGACGGCGTGCGCAAGAACATGCCCGTCATTCACCAGGAGGGGCTGGTGGGCAGAATCTTTCGCGTGGGGCGCAACGTGAGCCAGGTGCTCACCCTGCTCGACTCGAGGAGTGCGGTGCACGTCGTGGTGCAGGGCTCACGCGCCCAGGGGGTATTCTCCACCTCCCCGGACGCGCACGGCGAGGTGCGCTACATGCCGGGAGACGCGGGCGTTCGGCAGCTCGACCTGCTCGTCTCCTCGGGACTGGGCGGCATCTTCCCCAAGGGGCTGCCCGTGGCCCGGGTGACGCGCGTCCTCGACACGAAACAGCTTTTCCCCAAGGTTGAGGCGAAGGCGCTTGCCGATTTTACAAAACTCGAAGAAGTGATGATTTTGATGACCCAGCCACGGGAAATACCCTGGAAATGAACGTTCTCTTCTACCTGATCGTCGTCTTCATCACCATCGGCTTTCACACGTCGATAGCGGATTATTTCGTGGACTGGATTTACGCCCGCCCCGACGCCGTCCTTTTGCTCATCGTCTTCCTCGGGCTGCGCCGCCGAAAAGAGACCGGGCTTGCGGGCGGGTTTTGTCTCGGCCTTTTCCAGGACGTGCTCTCGGGAGGGCTTTTGGGGCTGAACGCCCTCGTCAAGGGCCTCGTCGGCCACTACGCGGGCGGTCTCAAAAACCGCATGACCACACACGTCGTCCTGTTCCCCTGCATGGTGGTGTTTGCCGCCTCGGTGTTCGACGTCTTCTCCCGCGCCGTGCTGATGAAGATTTTTCTGCCCGATCAGCCGCTGCCCGCCTCCTACTGGATCGAAGGCGCCAAGACCATCGGCGTCAACTTCGTCCTCACGCCCCCGGCCATGGCCCTTCTCGAGAAGATAGAAGCCAGGATGCTCGGGAACGCGGCGGGCGCACCCTACCTGGAGCGACCCTGAGATGAAGGAGTGGCTCTTCAACCCCCACGTGGAGACGAGCGACGCCTTGCGCCGGCGCGTGCAATTGTTCGGCATCTTCTTCCTGCTCGTGCTGGTCGGGTTGATCTTCCGTCTCTGGAATCTCCAGGTGATCCAGGGGGAGGAGTTTCGCACCCTTTCAGAGAACAACCGCATCGCCTACCGCCTCGTGCAAAGCCGCCGGGGCACGGTGTTCGACGCGCACGGAGACCTCCTTGCGGACAACCGCGCCTCGTTCAACGTCTACATGATTCCCGAAAACGTGCGGGAGATGAAGCGCACTATCGGGCTGCTCGCCCACATCACCGAACAGCCATACCCGGAGCTCTACCGGCGGGCGCGGCGCGCGAGTCCCTTCCGCCCGTTTCTCGTCAAGGCGGACGTAAGCGCCAAGACGGTGGCCTTTCTCGAGGAAAACAAGCCCGATTACCCCGGCGTGTACGTGCAGGTGACGCCGCTTCGCCAATACCCCTCCATGGAGCAGGCGAGCCACCTGCTGGGCTACATGGGCGAGGTGAGCAACCGCCAGCTGCGCCGCCTCAAAAAGCAGAACTACCGCCAGGGAGACCTGCTGGGCAAATACGGCGTCGAGCACACCCAGGAGAGATTCCTCCGCGGACAAAGCGGCTTCAAGCAGGTGGAGGTGGATGCCTACGGGAGGGAGCTGCACCTCGTCCGCCCCTTCGTGGAACGGCCGGGAAACGACGTCTACCTGACGATAGACCTGCGTCTCCAGAAGAAGGCGGAGGAGTTGTTCGCCGAGCACGAGGGCAGCATCGTCGTCCTCGATCCCGCGGACGGCGCCGTGCTGGCAATGGTCAGCAAGCCCTCGTTCGACCCCAATCTCTTCGCCGCGGGCATCGACGTCGAGACCTGGAAGAGTCTTTCTGGGAACCCCCTCAAGCCGCTCGAGAACCGCGCCATCCGGGGCCAATACCCCCCCGGCTCGATATTCAAGATAATCATGGCCTTCGCCACTCTGAACGAGAAAATCCTCCCCGCCGAGAAGAAGGTGCTCTGCCACGGCTCTTTCCGGCTGCGCCAACAGGTGTTTACCGACTGGAAGGAGGGAGGCCACGGCCCGGTGGACCTCAAACAATCCCTGGCCCAAAGCTGCGACGTCTACTATTACAAGGCGGGCGACAAACTCGGTATCGAGAAGATAGCCCGCTACGCGCGCATGTTCGGCATGGGTGCGTCCACGGGTTTCGCCCCCTTCGAGAAGGGGGGGCTCGTCCCCTCCGACGCCTGGAAACGCCGCCGGTTCGGAGAAAAATGGCACCACGGCGAGACCATCAGCGTGGCCATCGGCCAGGGCTTCAACCTCATCACGCCCCTGCAGGCCGCGAACCTCATGGCCACGGTGGCGAACGGCGGGAACCTCTGGAAACCCTACGTCGTGCGCAAGGTGCTCGACCCGCGGGGCAAGACGCTCTTCGAGGCCAAACCGCGCCTCATGCGCAAGATTCCCATCTCGCAGGAGATTTTTCGCCAGGTGCGCGAGGGACTGAAAGAAGTCGTACACGGCGCGAAGGGTACGGCGAGGCACGCGAAGCTGCCGGGCGTCGTCGTGGCGGGCAAGACGGGCACCGCCCAGACGGTGGGTCTCAAGTTCACGGGCCGCAAGCGAAAGCCCGAGGAGTTGCCGCGCAAGTTTCGGGATCACGGTTGGTTCGTGGCGTTCGCCCCGTATGAGGACCCCGTCATCGCCCTCGCCATTCTGGGCGAGCACGCGGGAAGGCCGGGGGGGTTCTTCGCCCACTACGCACGCGAGCTCATCGCCTCCTATCTCTCGGACCGGGAAAAGAAAACCCTCGCCTCGAACGCAGGCGTAACGACCGGAGGGCGCAGATGAGAGACTTCGCTCTCCAGGAATCCTCCCCCGTCATCTCCGCTGTCGCGCGGGTGGATTGGGCACTCGTTCTCTCCACGCTCGCCCTGTGTCTGATAGGCGTGTTCATGATCTACAGCGCCATCCATTCGCACCCCGTCTTGCTCGAAAGAGCCCTGCACGTGAAACAGGCAATCTGGCTCTCCATCGGCGCAGGCTGCCTTGTCTGCGTCCTGTTGATCGATTACCACTTCTTCACGCGCTGGGCATATCTTTTCTACGGCCTGCTCCTCGCCCTGCTCGTCGCCGTCCTGGTCTCGGGAGAGGTGGTCTACGGCGCACAGCGCTGGCTCGCCTTCGGCCCCCTGCGTCTGCAACCCTCCGAATTCGCACGCCTGGCGGTCATTCTCGCCCTCGCAAAATGCTTCGGCGCGCGCGAGGAAGAAGCCCCCATGGGCTTCAAGGATCTCCTGCTGCCCCTCGCCCTTACAATCGCGCCCGTGTTGCTAATCGTCAGACAACCAGACCTCGGCACCGGCTTCACCCTCCTCCTCATCGCGGGCGCCATGTTCCTCGTCGTCGGCATCAGGAGAAGGGTGCTCCTCACCCTGGGGGGTCTGGCGATCGCCTGCGCGCCGCTGGGCTGGTTCATGCTCAAGGACTACCAGCGCCGCCGCATCCTGACGCTCTTCAACCCCGACGCCGACCCCCTCGGGGCGGGCTACCAGAACATGCAGAGCATCATCGCTGTGGGCAGCGGGGAAATCTGGGGCAAGGGTCTCCTGCAGGGCACCCAGAGCAGGCTCCACTTCTTGCCGGAGAAGCACACCGACTTCATCTTCTCGGTGCTCAGCGAGGAGATGGGGTTCATCGGCGGGGTGGTGGTGTTGTTTCTTTTCGCCGTCTTCATCCAGCGGTGCCTGAGCGCCGCGCGCGGCGCCGCGGACAAGGAGGGCACGCTGGTCGCCGTGGGCATCGCCACGGCGTTTTTTCTCTACACCGTCTTCAACGTAGGGATGACGCTGGGGCTGATGCCCATCGTCGGCATCCCCCTCCCGCTGGTGAGCTACGGTGGCAGCGCCTCGGTTTCCTCGCTCATCGCCATCGCCCTGGTGCTGAACGTCCACATGCGGCGAAAGAGTTTCGGCCCCCTCTCGGGTTAGTCAGGCCTTCTCCTCCCCGTATTCCTGCTCCCCGGGCGGCGGAGAGGCGAAGCTGTTGCCGATGGCGATGACGGCCTCGCGCCCTCCGTGCTGCTCCACCAGCGCGGCCTGCTCGGCCTTGGCCCGACGATCCACCGCCTCAGGGTCGACCACGCGGTGCAGGCGCGCGCGCATATCTTCGAGAACGGAGCGGTGCGCGGGGCTTCCGGCGAGGTCGCGGCGCTCCTCGGGGTCGGCTTCGAGGTCAAAGAGTTCGGGGTCGTGTCCCACGTAGTGGATATATTTGTATCGCCCCCGGCGGAGCATGAACAGTCCCGTCCTGGCGCCCAGGGCGTGGAATTCGCTAAAAATCTCGCGCTCGGGCGCATCGGACGCGGCGGCGACGCCGAACAGCGAGTCGCCGTGGAGGCGGGCCGCCTCCCCCTCTTCGAGAACGCCCGCGCAGTCCAGCGCCGTCGGGTAGAGATCAACCAGCGAGACCGGCGTGCGCGACACTTTGCCGGCAGGCACGTCCGGCCCCGCCACGATGAGCGGCACGGCCACCGACTCCTCATACATGGTGGATTTTCCCCACAGGCCGCGCTCGCCCAGGTTGTCCCCGTGATCGCTGGCGAAGACGATGCGGGTGTTTTCTGCAAAACCCGCTTCCTCCAGGGTGCGGAGAATTTTGCCGACGTTCGCGTCCACGTAGCTGATCATGGCGAAGTAGGAGGCGAGCGCCACGCGGCGCCTGTGTTCGTCGAAATAGACGTCGTAGGGCGCGCATTCGTGCAGGGCGGCAATCCAGGGGTGCCAGTCGTAGCCCCCCGAGGGATGCGGAGTGGGAAGCGGCACGTCCTCGAGCGGGTATTGCGCATAAAACTCCGGCGGGCCGATGAAGGGAAAATGCGGGCACGTGAGCGAGACGAACAGCGCCCAGGGACGCTCCCCGTGCCCGGGCGCCTCGCGCGCGAGCCAGTCGCAAGCCGCTTCGGTCACCTGCGCGTCGTAGGTGATGTACTTCGAATCCCCCGGCCCGATACGCTCGGCCATCCACTCGGGGTGCCTTCTCGGCGGCAGGCCCTTCTCGTCGCGAATCGCGCTGAAAACGTCGCCGCGCCCGCCCTTGGGCAGATGCAGGGGGATGATTTGCTGGTCAAAGCCGACCGGGACGTCGGCGTTTCGGTAATGCAGCTTTCCGACCGAGGCGGTGCGCACGCCGTGCTCCTGAAGGCGGTGCCCCCAGCTGGGCGGCTCTCCCTCGTAGGGGTGCGCGTTGTCCCACGCACTGATTTCGTGAACGTATCTGCCCGTGGCGAAGCTCGCGCGCGCGGGCACGCAGATGGGGCAGTTCGTGTATGCGCTCGCAAAGCGGGTGCCCGAGGCCGCCAGCGCGTCGAGGTGCGGCGTCTTCACGAGGGGGTGGCCGTAACACCCCAGCACATTCTGGGTGTGCTCGTCGTCCATCAGCAGAAGAAAGTTCATCGGTTCCATGCACGCGACTCCTCGAATCCGCCACAATTCACGCGAAAACACCCAAGTGCGCCCCACTCCCCCACCATACGGGAATCCGCCTCATGAGACGAGGGCTGTGCGCCCGCGGTTGCTTTATTCGTTCTCATGAATGTAACATCAAACGTCAGCCCCTGGTCGAAAGCAGTCCGGGTGCGGCGACGAACGCGAAACGAAAACTTACGCCCCTCTGCATGAGCCGAGAGGCTTGAACGGATTGAAGACAATGAAACTAGACTACGCACGGGACGTTTTTCCATTCGTGCAGAAGCCCTCGCGCTATCTGGGCAACGAGATCAACGCGATCCGCAAGGATCTCGGGCGCGTGCGCACCCGCGTGGCCCTCGCCTTCCCGGATACCTACGAAGTCGGCATGTCGCACAACGGCATCCGCATCCTCTACCATTTGCTGAACGAGGACGAGAACGTCGCCGCCGAGCGCGTGTTTTTGCCCTGGAGCGACTTCGAGACCATTCTGCGGAGCAAGAACGCCCCGCTCGCCACCCTCGAGAGCAGGACGCCCGTGCGGGAATTTCACGTGCTGGGCGTATCGCTCCTCTACGAGCTCGCGGCGAGCAACGTCGTTTTGCTCCTCGATCTGGCGGGCATCCCCCGACGCGCCGTCCACAGGAGTCGAAGCGACCCCCTCGTCATCGCGGGCGGCCCGGTTACGTTCAACGTCGAGCCGATGGCGCCGTTTTTCGACGCCGTGGCCCTGGGCGACGGGGAGGAGCTCTTCCCCGAGGTCATCGAAGTACACCAACGCTGGCGCGAGACGAACGAGCCCAGAGAGAGCCTACTCGAAAGGCTCGAGGAGATAGACGGCGTCTATGTGCCCAGCCGCTACGTCGTCGAGCATGCGCCCGACGGCGAGGTGCGCGAATTTCGCCACGCGAGCGGCCACAAAGAACCCGTGCTCGCGCGCGTGCTCGAAGACCTCAACCACTCGCCCCACCCCACGCGGCCCATCGTCCCCTACACCCAGGTCGTCCACGACAGGGTTACGCTCGAGGTGCAGCGCGGCTGCACGCGAGGGTGCCGCTTCTGCCACGCGGGCATGGTCTACCGCCCCGTTCGGGACAGGGACCCCCAGCGCGTGCTCGAACTCGCCGAGGAGTCGCTGCACAACACGGGGTATGAGGAAATCAGCCTCTCCTCGCTGTGCATCGCGGACTACCAGCCGCTCAAGGGTCTCGTGCCCCGCATGATGGAGCGCCTCGCCCCCATGCAGACCTCCATTTCGCTGCCCTCGCTGCGCGTCGGCGCGATGAGTCCGGACCTCCTCGCCCAAATCGCGCGCGTACGGCGTACGGGCTTCACCCTGGTGCCCGAGGCGGGCAGCGAGCGTCTGCGCAACGTCATCAACAAGGTGCTGACCGAGGCCGACCTCAGGCGCAACCTCCAGGATATTCTCGACACCGGCTGGCCGGGGGTGAAGTTCTACTTCATGCTCGGGCTGCCCACCGAGAATTTCGACGACCTGCGCGAGATGGCGGAGATGCTCATGTCCTGCATGAAGATGCGCTCGCGCGAGACGGGCGAGCCGTTTCGCTTCATCAACGTGAGCCTCTCCACCTTCGTGCCCAAGCCGCACACGCCGTTCCAGTGGTTTCCCCAGAACACACAGCAGGAGATTCGGGAAAAGCTGGACTTCATCAAACGCTCGGTGCCCGACAGGCGCATCAAGCTCCACTGGTCGAACCCGCAGCACAGCTTTCTCGAGGCCGTCGTCTCCAAGGGCGACCGCCGCCAGGCGGACGTTATCGAAACGGCGGTGGACTCCGGATGCAAGTTCGACGGCTGGATGGAGTTTTTCGACTACGAGAAGTGGATGGCGGCCTTCGCCGCCCACGGTCTGGACCCGGAGTGGTACGCCTACCGCGAAATCGCCGAAGACTCCCCCCTGCCCTGGGATCACCTCGACTGCGGCGTCACCAAGGAATACCAGCTTGCCGACTGGAAGCGCTCCCTACGCGAGGTGACCATCGGCGACTGCCGCTACGAAGCCTGTGGGCAATGCGGCATTCTGGACAAATACAAGGGCATCAAATACCACTACGAAAAACCCATGCCGCAACCGAAGAACCCTCTGCTGCCCCTCTTGGGCGCGGGTACTCCTCCCCAGGCGGCAGAGCTGCCTCCGGGCCGCGACGTCGCCCCCCCGGAGCCCGTGGAGCTCGCCATCGCCAAGGCGCAGCCCCCACCCAAACCCAAAAAGAAAACGCGGCAAAGACGCCCGAAGAACGTCGCCCACGAGTCGGGACCCGTGCCCGTGGGCTTCGAGGATGCCCACGACGACAACCCCGGCCTCGCCGAGGCGCAGCCCGACGCTCCCGTGCGGAAATTTCGCTTCGTCTACGAAAAAGCGGGCGACCTGCGCTTCCTGAGCCATCTCGAGGTGCTCAGAACCTTCATCCGCGCGATTCAGAGGGCGGGCTATCGCCTCGAACACTCGCGGGGCTTCAACCCGCATCCCAAAATCGTTTTCTCCCAAGCCTTGCCCGTGGGGGTGGAGAGCCAGGCGGAGGTGGTGGATTTCGCACTCCTCGAGACCAGAGGGCCGATTCGGGTGGGCGACTTGTTCCGCAACCTCAAGCGCGAGCTCCCCGCCGGCCTCAAACCCCGCGCGGGCTGGCGCATCGAGGGCAAAGCGCCTTCCTCAGCCAACGCCCTGCGCGCGGCAACGTATGAGGTCTCCCTCCTGCGACGCGACGCGCCCGAGGTGGATTTTGCGGCCGCGATAGAGGAATTCATGAACGAAGAACACATAGAGATAACGCGCGAGCACAAAGGGCGCATCAAACGCTTCGACGCACGGCGCGCCGTTGCGGATTTCGCACTGGCCTCCGCCGAGGCGGACGCCGTGCGCGTGCGCTTGACGCTGCGGCACGACGAGGGCATCAAGCCCAAGGTCACCGAGATACTCGCCCGATGCTTCGGCCTCTCTCCCGAGGGATGCCTGCGCGCCCGCGTTCGAAAAACCGCCGTCCACTGGAGAACGGGAGCTACCCCCGCAATACGACATGCCGTCTGATATCGTCGTCAACGCCGAGCCGTTCGAGACGCGCGTCGCCCTGCTCGAAAACGGGGTGGCGGCGGAGCTCTACATCGAGCGCGAGAGCGGCAAGAGCATCGTAGGCAACATCTACAAGGGCAAGGTGACGAAGGTGCTGCCGGGTATGCAGGCCGCCTTCGTGGACATCGGCCTCGAGAAGGCGGGTTTTCTCTACGTCAGCGACGTGGACACCATCGATTCCATCGAGAACTACCAAAAGCTCGCCGCCGAGGAAAACGGAGAGGACGACGACCTCGACTTCGACGGCAACGACTTTGCCGGCGCGGAGGAAAACGAGCACGAAGAGCACCAAAACGGCGGGCCGAAAAAATCCGGCGGCAAACGCTCCCGGCGGCGCGAGCGCGAGCGCCCCATCGAGGACCTGCTCGAGAACGGCCAGGACGTCATCGTCCAGGTGAGCAAGGAGCCCCTCGGCACCAAGGGGTCGCGCCTGACGAGCTACATCACCCTGCCCGGCCGCTACGTCGTCTACATGCCCACCATCAGGCAAATCGGCATCAGCAGGCGCATCGAGAACGAGGGAGAGCGCAAGAGGCTGCGCAAGCTGGTCACCAAAAACCGCCAGCCCGGAGCGGGCTACATCGTGCGCACGGCGAGCGAGGCCATGCCCGCCAACGACATCGAGGCGAACGTAAATTTCCTCCACGCCCTGTGGGAGGACATCCTCCTGCACAACGAAAAGGCCGCCGCCCCCTCGCGCATTCACGTGAATCTGAACATTATCCAGCGCACGGTGCGGGATTTGTTCAATTCCACGGTCGACCGCATGCTCATCGACGACAAGGGGCAATACGAGAAGACGCGGGAATTCCTCCAGAACTATTACCCCCATCTGGTTCCCAAGCTGCATCACTATGACGGCGAGGAGCCGATATTCGACCACTTCGGTGTCGAGCTCGAGCTCAAGCGCGCCCTCGGCCAGCGCGTGTGGCTCAGAAACGGCGGCTACATCGTTATCGACCAGACCGAGGCGCTCACCACCGTCGACGTGAACACCGGGCGCTTCGTCGGCAAGCGCAACCCCGAGGAGACGATTCTGCAGACCAACCTGGAGGCGGTGCGCGAAATCGTCGCGCAGCTGCGGCTGCGCAACCTGGGCGGCATCATCATCGTCGATTTTATCGACATGGAGCGCGAGAACAACAAGGAGAAGGTGTTCAACGCCTTCAATGAGGAACTCCGCAAGGATCGCTCGCGCACCAACATTTTGAAGATCAGCGAACTCGGCCTCGTCGAGATGACGCGAAAGCGCGTGCGCGACAGCATCCAGCGCACGCTGTGCGCCCCGTGCCCCTACTGCGACGGGCGCGGCCAGGTGAAGTCCGCCCTTTCGGTGAGCTACGAGGCCATGCGCGAGGTGCGCCGCATGAGGAGAACGCACAAGGACGCGACGCGCTTTCTCATCAACGTGCACCCCGAGGTCGTCGACATCCTGCTGGACGAGGAGCGCAGGCACGTGGAGGAGCTCGAGAGGCTGCTCAACATCCAGCTCGTCATCAAGAGCGACGACGAGCTCCACCGCGAGGGATTCGAAGTCGTCCCCATATAGAGCGCACGCAAACGAACGCCGCATCCGTCTCGCCGCCCGGAAAGTTTTCTCATCACTCGATATCCGCGAAGATTCATCGGGGCTCGCCCCGGTGTGCGCACGACGCCGCGCGGGAACCTTGCGCGCGTCTTGACACGCGCCGCGGACTCCGTGCTATGGATGCGGAGGCAATGAAAGCCGGAGAAACGCCATGCCGAATCCCCTGACGCGCACACCGTTGAGCGAGGCCGACGCCTGGCTCGTCCTGCAAACGCTGCCGGGCATGACGCCCGAGCGCATGCACCGGCTTACCGAGGCTTTCCCCCATCCCGTCCAGGCGTTCGACGCTCCGCCCGAGGTGTTCGCGCGGCTGTGCGGGCGCAAGGCGCGCGAGGCCGTCGAGAAGAATGCTCCGCTCGACCTGGCCAAGGCGGTGCGCCGCCAGGCGGCGGAGCTCGGCGTTTGCCCGATCACCCGCGACGCCGATGCATACCCCGCACCCTGGCGCGAGATTTTCGCCCCGCCGGGGGCCGTATTCGTCGAGGGCGAAATTCTGCCTGCGGACCACCTTGCCGTCGCCGTCGTCGGGATGCGGCGCCCGACCGACTACGGCAGGCGCGTGGCGCGCGAACTCGCAGCCGCCCTCGCCGCGCGGGGAGTTACGGTCGTGAGCGGCATGGCCTACGGCATCGACGCAGCGGCACATGAGGCGGCGCTCGAGGCGGGCGGGAGAACCATCGCCATCCTGGGCTGCGGCCTGTCGCGCAACTACCCCGCGGAGCACGCGGACCTCAGGCGGCGCATCGCGCAAAGCGGGGCCGTGGCGTCCGAATTCCACTTGGGGGCGCCTCCGCGGAAGGAGAATTTTCCGCGCAGAAACCGCCTCATCAGCGGGCTGTCGCTGGCGACCGTCGTCGTTGAGGCCGCCCATAGGAGCGGCGCGCTGCTCACCGCTCGCCTGGCCCTGGAGCAAGGCCGCGAGGTGATGGCCGTGCCCGGCTCCGTCCACACGCAGAAGAGCGCGGGCTGCCACCGCCTCCTCAAAGCCGGGGCGCATCTGGTGGAAAACGCGGACGACGTGCTCGACGCCCTTCCTGAATACGCCCGAAGTATGCTAGACAATCCAGCGCGGATTCGCGTACGCGCATTACCGCCCGAAAAAAGCGGGGTGAGCCTCCCAGAGTCCCCCGCACCGGGGGCGTGGGCGCCTCTCGCGCACCTCACGGACGAGGAGAACGACCTTTTGCGTCTGCTCGCAGACGGAGACGACACGATAGAGGGCCTCACGCAGCGGCAGCGCTTGCCCGCGCAGGAGGTATCCTCCACTCTGTTGCGGCTGGAGCTCGAAGGCCTGGTGCGGCAGACGCATTCGGGCGCATACGAGCGCGTTTCGCCCTGAAAAGCCGATTTTCGGCGATAGGAAACCTCAATTTGCGCGACGAAACCTACCCGGCGGCAGAGCGGCTCCCGCAGTCGCACGGCGACCCTCTCCCTTATCAAGAACCCTTCCGTCTCTGCGTGCGCGGCACAGCGCGGGGAGACTCGTGGGTGCGCACATGAGCGAGAAGAAGACCGCAAAAAAGAAGACCGCGAGAAAACCACGCTCTAGGAGCGCTTCGGCCGCCAAGCGCACCGCCGCCAAGCGCACCGCCGCCAAGCGCGCGAATTCCGCTCCGCGGCTCCTCATCGTGGAATCGCCCACCAAGGTGCGCACCATCCGCAAGTTTTTGGGGTCTGATTTCGACGTGATGGCGTCTAAGGGTCACGTGCGGGATTTGCGCAAGACCGGCGAACGCAAGATGGGCATCGACGTGCACAACGATTTCGCGGCCGATTACGGCGTCATACAAACCAAGGCGAAGACGATAGAGGAGTTGCGCACGGCGGCGGCCGCGGCGCAGGAGATATACCTGGCCCCGGACCCGGACAGGGAGGGCGAGGCCATCGCCTGGCATATCCGCGAGATACTGGCGGATTCAGGCGCCGGGGGAGAGTTCTACCGGGTTACGTTTAACGAGATTACCCGAAGAGCCGTGCAAGAGGCCCTCACCCGCCCCGGACGCATCGACCAGAAGAAGGTGGACGCCCAGGAGACCCGCAGAAAGCTCGACCGCATCGTGGGCTTCAAACTCTCGGGCGAAATTCTGTGGAACAAGGTTGCCTTCGGGCTGAGTGCGGGTCGGGTGCAGTCGGTCGCACTCCGGCTCGTGTGCGAACGCGAGGACGCGATAGAGGCCTTCGAGCCCAGAGAGTACTGGAGCATCACCGCGCATCTCGAAAAAGCGGGCGCCACGCCCGACTTCGAGGCGAAGCTCCACCGCATCGACGGCCAGGAGGCGGACATTCCCGACGAAGCCCGCGCCCGCGAGCTGGCCGGGAGAATCGCGGGCGGCGCATTGCGCGTCGCAAAAATCGAGAAAAAAGAGCGCCGCCGCAGGCCGTCCGCCCCCTTCATCACCAGCACCCTCCAGCAGGAGAGTTCGAGCAGGCTGCGCTACGCGGCCAAG
The DNA here is from genome assembly GCA_965221655.1 of bacterium. Classification (GTDB taxonomy): domain Bacteria; phylum UBA8248; class UBA8248; order UBA8248; family UBA8248; genus Bin107. The sequence goes on from OZ244906.1 coordinate 1,029,218, forward strand.
CGCACCATGCGCATCGCGCAGTCGCTCTACGAGGGCGTGAATCTCGGGCGCGAGGCGGGCAACGTAGGCCTCATCACCTATATGCGAACGGATTCGGTGCGCATCGCGCCTGAGGCCGTAACGCAAACCCGCGCCTACGTCGAGATGCGATACGGCAAGGAGTTTCTGCCCTCCCGGCCCAACGCCTTCAAGACGAACGACGCGGCACAGGATGCCCACGAGGCGATTCGGCCCACCGACGTGGAACTCACGCCCCAGAGGGTGCGTCCCCATCTCAAGCCTGAGCAACTGGCCGTCTACACGCTCATCTGGCAGCGCTTCGTCGCCTGCCAGATGGCCCCTGCCGTCTACGACCAGACGAGCGTGGACGTAGCCCTCGACGAACCGGGCGGGTCTCTCGCGCAAAAGCCGCTGGAAGAACTGCTCCTGCGGGCGAGTGGGTCGATACTCAAATTCCCGGGCTTTTTGCGCGTCTACGACGCTGACCCCCGCGACCGCGAAAAAGAGGCCGGCGCACAGAAATCGCCTGCGGGGCGCGACAGGCTCCTGCCCCCGCTCGAGGCGGGCGACGCGCTCTCGCTCGTTCAGTCCGAAGCCGCCCCCACGGGCGTCTCGCCTGAGCAGCACTTCACCCAGCCGCCGCCGCGCTTCACGGAAGCCTCGCTCGTCAAGGAGCTCGAAGAGGACGGCGTGGGCCGCCCCAGCACCTACGCGGGCATTCTGGATACGCTGGAGAAGCGCAAGTACGTGAACGTGGAAAGCAGGCGCAGGCAGCTCACCCCCACCTCGCTCGGCAGGGAAGTGAATCGCCTGCTGATTCAGGGCTTTCCCGATCAGATCGACGTGGGCTTTACCGCGAAGATGGAAAAATATCTCGACGACATCGAGAGCGGCACGACGCCGTGGCTGCCCGTCATGCGCGATTTCTACGAGAACTTCGACGCACGCATCCAGAGCGCAAAGCAGGAGTTGCCCAACCTCAAGACGCAAACCCAGCCCCTGGGCAGAGAGTGCCCTGCGTGTGGACGCGAACTGGTGAGGAAATTCAGCAAGAACGGCTGGTTTGTCTCCTGTTCGGGCTATCCGGAGTGCCGCTACTCCGAGAACGAGGCGGGGGCGGGCGAGCCCGAGGCGGAGGAGGAAGCCGCCCGCATCGAGGAGACGGCCCCCCCCTGTGAGGAGTGCGGAGCGCCCATGCAGGCGCGGCGCGGGCCGTTCGGCATGTATCTCGCGTGCACGGCCTTCCCTGCCGAGCACAAAAAGAGGAAGGTACTCGGCAACGGCCAGCCCAGCGCGGCGCCCAGAGCGACGGGCGTACCCTGCCCCCGCGAGGGTTGCGACGGGGAGTTGGTGGAGCGGCGCTCGAACCGCACGGGCAAGCCCTTTTACGGGTGCAACCGCTTTCCGGCCTGCAAGACGGTCGCCTGGGACTGGCCGGTGGAGAAACCCTGCCCCGCCTGCGGGAACCCCATTCTCACCATCAAGACGACGCGCCGGGACGGAACCCTGCTCGCTTGCCCGCGCAAGGAGTGTGGCCACACGGAGGAATGCCCGCCCGAGCTCCTCGCCCAGGCCGAAGCCCGCAAGGGAAGTGCGGCGCAGGAGACGCCGGCATGAGCGAGAGACTGCGCATCATAGGAGGCGGGCTTGCGGGCTGCGAGGCCGCGTGGCAGGCGGCCAGGCGGGGCGTGGAGGTGGACCTCTACGAAATGCGCCCCCGCGTGAAGACCCCCGCCCACGAAACCTCGGAACTCGCGGAACTGGTGTGTTCCAACTCGTTCCGCTCGAACGCGGCGGAAAACGCATCCGGCCTGCTCAAAGAGGAGATGCGCAACCTCGACTCCATCGTCTTGCGCTGTGCGGACGCAACGCGCGTACCCGCAGGGGTAGCGCTGGCGGTGGACAGGAGGGCCTTCAGCGCGGCGATCACCCAGGCGATAGAGGCCGAGCCGCGCATCGCCGTGCACCGAGAGGAAGTGCGCGACCTCGACGAGGGCGCAACCACCATCGTCGCCACCGGGCCGCTCACGAGCGACGCGCTTTCCGCCGAAATCGCCCGGCTCACGCAAGGCAAGTACCTCTATTTTTACGACGCCATTTCGCCGATTCTCCACGCCGACAGCATCGACACCTCACGGGCATTCATGGGGTCGCGCTACGGCAAGGGGACGGAAGAAGACGGCGAGGGCGACTACCTCAACATCGGGCTGAACGAGACGCAATACTACGGCTTCGTCGAGAGCCTCCTGGCGGGCGAGAAAATTCCCCTGCGCGATTTCGAGCGCGCAATCTACTTCGAGGGCTGCCTGCCCATCGAGGAGATGGCCGCCCGCGGCAAGGACACCCTGGCCTTCGGCCCCATGAAGCCCGTGGGGCTGGAACACCCCGAAACGGGCGAGACCTACACGGCGGTTGCCCAACTCAGGCGCGAGGATCTCAGTGGGGATTACTTCTCGATGGTGGGCTTTCAGACCCGCCTGCGCTACCCCGAGCAAAAGCGCATCTTCTCGACGCTGCCCGCTCTCGAAAGCGCACGCTTTCTGCGCTACGGAAGCCTGCACCGCAACACCTACGTCAACGCGCCGCGCCTCATGCGGGTGACCCTGCAACTCAAGCGCCACCCCCGCATCTTCCTCGCGGGACAGCTGACGGGCGTCGAGGGCTACCTCGAATCGGCGGCCATCGGCCTGCTGGCGGGGGTCAACGCCGCCGCCGCCATCGGGGGCGAGCCGATTCTCCCCCCGCCCGCGACGACTGCTCTGGGCGCGCTCAACCGCTACATCATCGATGCGAACCCCAGGAACTTCCAGCCCATGAACATCAACTTCGGCCTCTTTCCGCCCCTGGAAAAGCGGGTGCCCAGAAAACACCGCAGGACGCACATCGCCAAGCGCGCCGCCGGAGACTTCGAGCAGTGGCGAAACACGCTCACCGCACCAACAGCCTGAGCGAAGCGAGGAGGTTGTTCGAGACGCACCTGCGCGACGAGCGCGACTGCTCCGCGCACACGGTGCGCGCCTACGCGACCGACCTCAAGCGTTTCGAGGAATTCCTCACCGACTGGGCGCAAAGGCCCGTTCCGCTCGATGAAATCGACGCCGTGGCCGTGCGGGCTTATCTCGGCTTTCTCTACCGCAAGAGCGCCTCGGCGACGACCGTGAACAGACATCTCTCGAGCATACGCAGCCTGTTTCGCTTCCTGCGCCAGGAGGGCTGCCCCGTGGGCGACCCGGCGGGCGATGCGCCCTCGCCGAAGGCGAAGCGGCAACTGCCGACTTTTCTCCCCGTGGACGACGCCGTCCGCCTCATGGAGATGCCCGACGTCTCGACGCCCGAGGGGGTGCGCGACAAGGCGATTTTCGAGATCCTCTACGGCTCGGGGCTCAGGGTGAGCGAACTCACGGGCCTCAACCACGCCGACGTCGACCTCGCAGAGCGGCTCGTGCGCGTGCGCGGCAAGGGGCGCAAGGAGCGCATCGTCCCCATCACGAAACAAGCGGCCGGGGCCGTGCGCGCCCACGTGGCGCAAACGCCTTCCGCCCCAAGCGACGAGGAGGGTGAAACGCCTCTTTTCGTCAACAAGCGCAAGAGGAGAATTTCCCCCGCCTTCGTGCGCTCGATCTTCCGGAGGTATGAAATAAAGGGCGGCTTCGGCTATCATTTCACCCCGCACGCCCTGCGCCACACGGCGGCAACGCACCTGCTCGAGAGCCAGGAAGCGGACTTGCGCTCGATACAGGAGCTGCTCGGACACGCGAGCCTCTCCACGACGCAGCGGTACACGCAGGTAGATTTCTCGCACCTGCGCGCCGTGTATGACGACGCGCACCCCAGGGCAAAAACACGACCGAGGACGAACGATGACGACGCCCGGTGACATCATCCGCTCCACCACCATACTCGCGCTGCGCTACAGGGGCCAAACGGCCCTGGGCGGGGACGGCCAGGTGACGATGGGCCAGGCAGCGGTAAAACACGGAGCGGTGAAGGTGCGCAGGTTGAGCGACGGCAAAGTACTCGCGGGCTTCGCGGGCTCGGCTTCGGACGCCATTGCGCTGTTCGAGCGCTTCGAGGGAAAGCTCGAGGAATACCGCGGCAACCTCGCACGCGCCGCCGTGGAAATGGGCAAGGACTGGCGCACGGACAGGGTGCTCCGCCGTCTGGAAGCCCTCCTCGCCGTGGCGGACGCGAACACCTCGCTCATTCTCTCGGGCACGGGCGACATCATCGAGCCTGACGACGGAGTGCTCGGCATCGGCAGCGGGGGGCCAATGGCAACCGCCGCCGCCCGGGGAATGCTCGCCCTCGCGCCCGACATGGAGGCGGGCGAGATTGTGCGGCGCGCACTCGAAATCGCGGCGGACATTTGCGTCTACACCAACAAGAACATCTCCGTGGAGACGCTGTGATGGAAAACCTCACGCCCGCGCGCATCGTCGAGGAACTCGACCGCTACGTCATCGGCCAGAACGACGCCAAGCGCGCCGTGGCGATTGCGCTCCGCAACCGCTGGCGCAGACAGCAGCTGCCCCCCGAGATGGCCGAGGACGTGGCGCCCAAGAACATCATCATGATGGGGCCCACCGGAGTCGGCAAGACCGAAATCGCAAGGCGCCTCGCCAGACTCGCGAAAAGCCCCTTCATCAAGGTGGAGGCCAGCAAGTTCACCGAAGTGGGCTACGTGGGCCGCGACGTGGAGAGCATGATTCGCGACCTGGTGGAACTCGCGCGCAACATGGTGCAGGAAGAACAGCGCGAGATGAACAAGAACAAGGCACAGAAACTGGCCGAGGAGCGTCTGCTCGACCTCCTCCTCCCCCACCCCCCCGGTTTCGGGGCGATGGACGAGCGCGGAGAGTCCACGGACCCTCTCGGCGAGCAAAGCTACCAGCGCACGCGGGAGAAATTCCGCACCCTGCTCATCGAGGGCAAGCTCGACGACCGGGAGGTGGAGATAGAGGTAGCCGACCGGGGGCCGGAAATCCACTTCATGGGCGGGAGCGACCTGGAGCAGATGGGCATCAACATGAAGGAGATTATGAGCAACTTCATGCCCCAGGGCGCGCGAACCAGACGCCTCAAGGTGCCCGAAGCCTTCGCCCTCCTCGCCCAGGAGGAGGCAGACAAGCTCATCGACCCCGACAGCTTAAACGCCGAGGCCATCGAGCGCACCGAGCAGTCGGGCATCGTGTTCCTCGACGAGATCGACAAGGTCGCCTCTCAGAACAACGGGAGGGGCGGCCCCGACGTTTCGCGCGAGGGCGTGCAGCGCGATTTGCTCCCCATCGTGGAGGGCTCCACCGTCCAGACCAAGCACGGCCCCGTGAAGACGGACCACATTCTCTTCATCGCGGCGGGGGCGTTCCACATCGCCAAGCCCTCCGACCTCCTGCCGGAGCTGCAGGGCCGCTTTCCCATCCGCGTGGAGCTCGGTTCTCTGGATCGGGACGATTTTATCCGCATCCTCCAGGAGCCCGAAAACGCCCTGGTGCGCCAATACCCCGCCCTGCTGGCGACCGAGGGCGTGAACATCGCCTTTGAGGAGGACGCCATCTGCGAGGTGGCCGACTTCGCCTGCCGCATCAACGAGCAGACCGAGAACATCGGCGCAAGGAGGCTCCACACCATCATGGAGCGGCTGCTCGAGGAAATTTCCTTCCGCGCCCCCGAGATGGTGGGCGAGAGCGTGCGCATCGACGCCGCTTACGTGCGCGAACGCCTGAGCGACATCGTCGAAGACCTGGACTTGAGCCGCTACATCCTGTAAACCTTCCGCCCTCCCCTTGGCCTCGGGGTCGGGGGAGGTGTATATTTTTCGCCTTGTGCGAGAAAGACCCCCGTTTCTTTTGTGAAAGCCAGAGGATGGAAGCGAAAGACAGGGCGGCGACCTTGGTCGAGGCACTGCCCTACATTCAACAGTTCGCGGGCAAGACCATCGTCGTCAAATACGGCGGGGCAGCCCAGGTGCGCGCCGACCTCCACGCCCCTTTCGCCCAGGACGTGGTGCTGCTCAAGTACGTGGGCATCAACGTGGTCGTCGTCCACGGCGGCGGCCCGCAAATCGGCGAGACTCTCAAGAAAATCGGCAAGACCAGCGAATTTATCGAAGGTCTGCGGGTGACGGACGAGGAGACCGTGGGCATCGTCGAGATGGTGCTTTCCGGTTCGACGAACAAGGGCATCGTCCGCCTCGTCAACCGCCACGGGGGCAACGCCGTGGGCCTTTCGGGTTCGGACGCGGGCCTTACGCGCGCGAAAAAACTCACCATGAGCCGAAAAGGACCCGGCGGCGAGGACGTGGAATACGACCTGGGGCGCGTGGGCGAGGTGCTGGCCATCCAGCCCGACATCATCCATCACCTCACGGCGGGAGGGTTCATTCCCGTCATCGCACCGCTGGGCGTGGGGGACGACGGCAACGTCTACAACATCAACGCGGATTCCGCGGCGGGGGCCATAGCGGGTGCTCTCCACGCGGAAAAATTCATCCTGCTGACCGACGTGCCCGGCATTCTGGACGCAGAGGGGAGCCTCCTGAGCACCGTGCGGCGCGAGGAGGTGGAGGCGCTCAAAGGCGAGAACATCATCACCGGCGGCATGATTCCCAAGGTGGACGCCTGCCTGCACGCGCTTTCTTCAGGCGTCTCAAAAACACACATCGTGGACGGCGGAACGCCGCACGCGGTTTTGCTCGAAGTCTTCACGAAAGAAGGCGTGGGCACGCAAATCGTCAGATAGCGCGAGGAAAGACATGGACAACGCAACGCTCATATCCGACGCCGAACGACACGTCGCCCCCACCTACGGACGCTACCCCATCGCGCTCGTGCGGGGCGAGGGCTGCCGCGTCTGGGACGCGGACGGAAAAGAATATCTCGACTTCGTGTCCGGGCTGGCCGTGTGCAACCTGGGACATTGTCACCCGGAGGTCGTGGCCGCGCTCAGGGAGCAGGCGGGCAAGCTGATCCACGTCTCGAACCTCTACCACATCGAGCCCCAGATCGCGCTCGCGAAAAAACTGAGCGCCCTCTCCTTCGGCGAGAAGACGTTTTTCTGCAACAGCGGCACCGAGGCCGTGGAAGCCGCCCTCAAGCTGGCGCGCAAGTATTCCTACAAAAAATACGGCGCGGGCCGCCACGAAGTCCTCACCTTCGACATGAGCTTCCACGGGCGCACCATGGCCTCTCTCACCGCCACGGGCCAGACGAAGTTTCACGGGGCGTTCAAGCCCCTGCTGCCCGGTTTCCGCTACATCTCTTTCGGGGACCTTGAGGCCGTGGCGGGTGCGGTGTCGGAGGAGACCTGCGCCATCATGGTCGAGCCCATTCAGGGAGAAGGCGGCGTGAACATCCCGCCCGCGGGCTATCTGCGGGGTTTGCGCGAGATATGCGACGCGAACGACCTGCTCCTGCTCTTCGACGAGGTACAGGTCGGCCTCGGGCGAACCGGCAAGCTCTGGGCATACGAGCACGAAGGCGTTGCCCCCGACGCCATGAGCCTGGCGAAGGCCCTGGCGGGGGGCACGGCCATCGGTGCGCTCGTGGCCTCGGAGAAGGCGATGGCGTTCGAGCCCGGCGACCACGCGGCGACGTTCGGGGGCAACCCCCTGGCCACGGCGGCGGGGTGTGCCGCGGTGGACGCCATCACCGCACCGGGCTTCCTCGAACACGTCGAGGAGATGGGCGCGTACGCCGTGGAGTGCCTCCAAAACCTCGCCGCACGCCACTCCATCGTTAAAGAAGTGCGGGGTAAGGGCCTCATCATCGGCTGCGAGTTGGACGTGGACGCCACCTCCATCGTCCCCCGGGGGCTGGAGGCGGGGTTCCTCCTGAACGTGGCCGTCCAGAAGGTGGTGCGCCTCATACCGCCCCTCGTCGTCGAAAAAGAGATGATCGACCGCCTCATGACCTTCCTGGACGACGCCTTTGGGGATTTGGCGAAGTGAGGAAGCGCGACTATATCGTCGGCGACGAGCTCAGCCCGGCGCACACGCTGCGCCTGATCGAGGATGCCCTCGCCCAAAAGCGCGAAGCGGCGCAGGGAAAACACCGCCCCACCCTGGCGGGCAAGAACTTTGCGCTCATCTTCGAGAAACACTCCACCCGCACCCGGGTATCCTTTGAAGCGGGTCTCTCGCAGCTGGGCGCCTCCTCCATCTTCCTCTCGCCCAACGACGCGCAACTCGCCCGGGGGGAATCCCCCGCCGACAGCGCGAAGGTGCTCAGCGAGTACGTGGACGGCATCATCGTGCGCACCTACGCCCACGCGCGCGTGGAGGAGATGGCGCACAACGCTAGCGTGCCCGTCATCAACGGGCTGACGGACCTGCACCACCCCTGCCAGGCGCTCGCCGATTTTCTGACGATACGAGAGCATTTCGGCACGCTCGAAGGCATGAAGCTCGCCTACCTGGGGGACGGAAACAACGTGCTCCATTCGCTGCTGATCGTGGGTGCGCTCCTGGGCGTGGAGGTAGCCGCCGCCTGCCCGCCCGAATATCAACCCGACGCGGCGGTGCTTGCGCGCGCACAAGAGGCCGCGCACGCCTCGGGCGCGAAAATCGGCGTAACGCAAGACGCGGAAGATGCCTGCGCGGACGCCGCCGTCGTCTACACCGACGTGTGGACCTCCATGGGCCAGGAAGCCGAAAACGAGCGCCGCCAGAGCGTGCTGGCCCCCTACCAGGTGAGCGAGGCGGCGTTTCGGGGCGCGCGGGATGGGGCCGTCTTCATGCACTGCCTGCCCGCCCACCGGGGCGAGGAGGTGACGGCGGAGGTCATCGACGGTCCGCGCAGCCTCGTCTTCCGCCAGGCGGGCAACCGCCTCCATGCGCAGAAGGTTCTGCTGCACGTTCTCGCCGGAGGGAGCGATGACGCCTAAGCCCAGCAAAGTGGTGCTCGCCTACTCGGGCGGGCTGGACACCTCCGTCATGCTCAAGTGGATCAAGGAGCGCTACGATTGTCCCGTCGTCGCCTACGCGGCGGACGTGGGCCAGGGACCGGGTGAGTTGGACGGCCTGGAGGAGAAGGCGCTCGCCACGGGGGCGGAGTCCTGCCACGTCTTGGACTTGCGCGAGGAATTCGCGCGCGACTACGTATTCCCCATGCTGCGCGCGGGTGCGGTCTACGAGGGAGCCTATCTGCTGGGAACCTCCATCGCCCGGCCCGTCATCGCCAAGGGGCAGATGGACGTGCTGCGCGAGACGGGGGCGGACGCCGTGGCCCACGGCGCTACGGGCAAGGGCAACGACCAGGTGCGATTCGAAATGACCTACGCCTCCATCGACCCGGAGGTCTCCGTCATCGCTCCGTGGCGCGACTGGGACTTCGGCGGACGTATGCAGCTCATCGCCTACGCGGAGCGGCACGGCATCCCCATACCGGTGAGCGCCGAGAAACCCTATTCGATGGACAGGAACCTCCTGCACATCAGCTTTGAGGGCGGGGTGCTGGAAGACCCCTGGGCCGAGCCGCCCGCGGACATGTTCGTCCTGAGCGCCTCGCCCGAAGAAGCACCCGACAGCCCCGCATACGTGGAAATCGCCTTTGAAGCCGGCGACCCCGTGGCCCTGAACGGGGAGCCTCTCGCACCCGTCGCGATGATGGAGCGGCTCAACGCCCTGGCGGGTGCGCACGGGGTGGGGCGGGTGGACATGGTGGAAAACCGCTTCGTGGGCATGAAGAGCAGGGGCGTCTACGAGACGCCCGGCGGCACGGTGCTCCACGCGGCGCGGCGCGCGGTGGAATCCCTCACGATGGACCGCGAGGTGATGCAGCTGCGCGATTCGCTCATCCCCAAATACGCGCAACTCGTCTACAACGGCTTTTGGTTCGCCCCCGAGCGGGAGTTCCTGCAAACGGCCATCGACAGCGCGGCGCGCTCCACCTGCGGCGTTGCCCGGCTCAAGCTCTACAAGGGGGCGTGCAGCGTCGTGGGCAGAAAGGCCCCCGAGAACCGCACGCTCTACCGCTCCGACCTGGCTACGTTCGAAGAAGACGCGGTGTATTCCCAAAAGGATGCGGAGGGCTTTATCCGCCTCAACGCCCTGCGGCTGCGCACCCGCGCGCAACGCGACGCGGAGGAAACTTAAACTTCCTGGGAGGCGCTCACGCCCGGGCGGCGGAGCCCTTTTTGGTGCGGGAGCCGCCGCGCGCGGCCTCGGGCCACGCCAGCAGAATGGGGCTGGCCACGTAGATGGAAGAGTAGGTACCCGCCACGATGCCGACGACCAGCGTGAAGGCGACGTCGGATATCACGTCTCCCCCCAGAAAAAGAAACGCCAGCACGGCGACCAGCGTCGTCCCCGAGGTGAGGAGGGTGCGCGAGAGCGTCTGGTTGATGGACTTGTTGACGAGCTCGGCGAAATCCGCGCGGCGCGCAGTGCGCGTGTTCTCGCGAATGCGGTCGAACACCACGATGGTGTCGTTGAGTGAATAACCGATTATCGTCAACACGGCGGCAACGATGGGCAGCGAGAACTCCTTGCCCGAAAGCGAAAACACGCCCAGAGTTATCACCACGTCGTGAAGCAGTGCGACGACCGATGCAATCGCCTGGCGAAACCGAAAGCGAAAACTCACGTAAGCCAGAATGCCGAGGAGCGCGAACAACATGCTGCTCAAGGCCTTCTGGCGCAGGTCCGCCCCCACCTTGGGGCCGACCATCTCGGTGCGCCGCATGAGGAAGGCGTCTTTGCCGAACTTCTTGACCAGGGCGCCCTGCACGATGGATTCCACGCCCTTCACGTTGCCCGAGCTCTTCTCCACGCGAATCAGGAACTCCCTGTCCGAGCCGAAGTTCTGGATGACGGTGTCGCCCAGTGCGAGGCCGTCGAGGGCGCCGCGCACCTCCGCGATGGGCTCCGCTTGCTTGAACTGCACCTGCACCAGCGTTCCGCCCGTGAAGTCGATGCCGTAGTTGATCCCCCGCGTGAGGAGCAACACGAGCGAAAGCGCCACGAGGGCGCACGAGACGACGACGAAGAGCTTGATTTTGCCTACGATGTCGAACGATGTGTCCGGCCGTATGATCTCCATTAGATGCTGAGGCTCCTCACGTCGGTGCGGAACAAGAACATGTTGTACACGAAGCGGGTCACGAAGATGGCGGTGAACATGCTCGCCACGATGCCGATGCTCAGCGTGACGGCGAATCCCTTGATGGGTCCCGTGCCGAATTGCAGGAGCACCAGGGCGGCGATGAGCGTCGTCACGTTCGCGTCCAGAATCGTGAGGAAGGCCTTGCCGTAGCCCGCGTCAATGGCCGAGCGAATGGTTTTCCCGAGGCGCAACTCTTCCCTGATGCGCTCGAAGACAAGCACGTTCGCGTCGACCGCCATACCGACCGTGAGCACGATGCCCGCGATGCCCGGCAGGGTGAGCGTCGCCCCGAAAAAGCCGAGCGCACCCATGAGAATCAACAGGTTGAACAAAAGCGCCATCACCGCCACCGCTCCGCTCAACTTGTAGTAGACGGCCATGAAAACGAGCACGAGGATGAAGCCCACGATGATGCTCATCAGCCCCTGGCGCACGGAATCCGCCCCCAGCGAGGGGCCGACGTTTCTCTCCTCGAGCACTTCCACCGGAGCGGGCAGTGCGCCTGCGCGCAGGGCTATCGCCAAATCCCGCGCCTCTTCCAGCGTAAAGCTTCCCGTTATTTGCGCCCTGCCCTGGCTGATGCGCTCCTGAATGACGGGTGCGCTGTAGACGACGCCGTCCAGGACGATGGCGAGCCGCCTGCCCACGTTCGCCGCCGTGAGGCGGTCGAACGCCTCCGCCCCTGTCGCGTCAAAGGTGATGGAGACGTAAGACTGGTTGAAGCGATCCCCTATCTCCACGCGCGCGTCGGTGAGGTTATCGCCCGTGAGGGCGGCCTCTTTCTTGACCAGCAGGGGCGTGCGCCGGAGCACTTCGCCCGTCTGCCTGTCGCGCGACACCTCATCGAGCAGTTCGAGGCCTTCGGGTGCGCGGCCGCTTTGCCGCGCGCGCGCCACGTCGGCCTCGGTGTCCACCATCTTGAACTCGAGCAGCGCCGTCTTGCCGATGAGCGACTTCGCCCGCGCGGGGTCCTCCACGCCGGGCAGCTGGATGATGATGCGCCGCTCACCCTGCCGCTGGAGGGTGGGCTCGCGCACGCCGAACTGATCGATGCGGTTGCGAATCGTCTCGAGCGCCTGGACGATGGATTGCTCCTTGGTGTTCTCGACCTGCAGGCTGCCCAGGAGGTAGGTGAACGTGGGCGGCGTGCCCTCTTCGCGCTCGAGGGTGAGGTCGGGATAGTTGTCCATCATCGAGAGGAAGCGCCCCCGGTCGGTGGGGCGGTGCAGCCCCGCGACGATGCGCATTCCGTCGCGCTCGAAGCGTCGCGTGCGGACGTCGTCGACCGAGAGGCGGTTTCTGAGCTCTGAGAAGTAGCGGTCCATCTTCGATTCGACCGCCTTTTCTGACTGCACCTCGAGAACGAGATGAATCCCGCCCTGCAAATCCAGCCCGAGGTTGATGCGCTCCTCCGGAGGGATGAGATAAAACACCGAAGCGGCGATGACGATGCCTATCACCGCCGCCCGCCAGCCTGCGCCCCTCATGAAACTCTCCTCGCCTCGGACGGCCCGCGCCACCCGTTCTGAAAACTCTCTCCCCCCCGCGCGGGGGAGGTTTAGCTTTTCTCCGGTTTTTCTTTCTGGGGAGCTTTATTGGCGCTCGCCTCCGCCCGGCTCGTGATGAACGACCTCTGCATGCGGATACGCACGTTTTCGTCCACCTTCACCGTAACGACGTCGTCCTTGATGCGCGCCACCTCGCCGAGGATTCCGTTCGCCACGACCTGATCGCCCGGCCGCAGCGCCTCCTGCATCCTGCGGATTTCCTGCTGCCGCTTCTGCTGGGGGCGGATCATGATGAAGTAGATGATCGCGAAGATCATCAAGAACGGCGCGAGCTGAATCAGAAAGCTGGGCTGCCCGCCGCCGTCGCCGGCGGGGGCCATGGCGTGTGCGAGAGACGGGCCCGCGAACCATGACGCCAGGGAATCAAGCATTCTTTCGGTCTCCACGGAAAAAGGTTCCTTCGGGCTGCACGGCCAAAGTTTGGTAGCAAAGCCCCTATGGCTTGTCAAGCAAAGGCGTTGGGAATCAAAATCTTTTGATATTCCATCCTCCGTGTGATATTTTTTGCTCACACTAGGAGGATTGCAGTGCCACTGAAAGCACTTGGGACATCACATCGCTAAGGACTCACATTGCTCGAAGTCGCGGACACGTTCCATCAGCAAAGATCATACAAAAGAATCAAGAACCACGTACACAAGAAGAAAAAATGAATAAATCAAACAAAATCAATAACTTGAATACCCCCCCCCCCCCCGAATTTTTCGAAGTCCATTCCCACATCAACTCTGCCAGATTGCAGGAACCACCTCAGAGAAAAAGCATCATCCATATCCGATTGCGTGGTAACTGCAAAGAACGGAGAGTTTTCCTATAGTCCGGACATTAAGTTCGGCAGAAGCCCACAATGGAACCAAGATGAAGAAGTTGTGAGGGCGTTCGTCTTAATTTATGTCATTCACGAACTAGGTTATTCCCCTCACCTGGTAACGATAGATTATCCGGTTCCTGCGCGTGTCGGCAGAGGAGCCAAGGACAAATATGCGGACATCGCTATTAGTCATCCAGAAACATCGAGTTCCATCTATGCTCTCATTGAGTTGAAAACGGAGGATCAGTTCGCGAAAGAACGCATGGAAGCCTGGGAAACCCAACTTTTCGGGTTAGTCCCGTTCTTAAGCGATCCCCCAAATTATCTGGTGTACGGAACCTTTCGCTTAGATGACTCTCCGAAACCGGAACTGGAAACCGTTGACGCCCAAAAGTATCACAAGTTCGAGACCTGGAAGTCAGACGGCTTTGTAGTGTCGGCAGATGATATTGCCAAAAACTATGGCAAACCGAATAAGGTTCCCTTCGTTCACCGAGGCGAGAGACCACTTCGTTCCGAGGCATCTCAAACAGAGCTAGATTGTCTTCGCACAGACTTGCACAACATTTTATGGGGTGGGGGTGCAAACAGTGATACGGATATTTTCAACCTGTTGACAAGGCTGATATTGGCCAAGGTTCACGATGAGCGCGATACGCCTACATCAGAAAAATATCAGTTTCAGGTGCTACAGGGGGAATCCCTTTCCGACACTATGGAGCGCATCAACAGATTGTATCGTACCGCTTTGAAATCTAGGCTGGGCGCTTCGCAAGACTATGCAGACGCCCAGACGGTGAAAGAGGTGGAAAAGGGGACGGACGGGCAAGTTCGCTTCGCCATCGAAAGTTTGGAGAAATACAACTTCACCGCGATCACAAGAGATGTCGAATCGGATTTGATGGGTGATTTCTTTGAGCGAATCATGCGAACCGGCTTCAAGCAAACCAAAGGCCAGTTTTTCACCCATCCCAATATTGGAAGATTCATGGTCGATGCGCTCTCTTTGCCGGAATTGGCGGTAGAGCGCGTCGCTAATGGACAGGAGCCGCCCACCGTCATAGACCCCTCCGCAGGATGTGGCACCTTTCTTCTACAGGCAATGAAGAGAATGACCGACGCTCTCCACGAAGCGGCACATGACATAGAACAACTTGGCGAAGACGCCAAGGCGATGTTGCAGAAAATCATCGCTGCCGTCCCAAGGCATATATGGGTGGAACAATATTGCTATGGAACGGAGATTCACACTGATCTGGGATTGGCCGCTCAGGTCAACATGTTACTTCATGCCGATGGTTCTTCATCCATCTTTGTTGGACAGGAGCGAGGAGACGGATTGCAAGGATTTTCTCAATACCCCTCGAACAAACCCCTGCTTTCTACTTCTCAGGATCGGGACGATTACACCCACAAGGTCAATGAGAACTTCGATGTCGTCATCACGAATCCGCCTTTTGCTGTCACGTATTCAGAGCAGGATATAGACCGATATGCTCGCTCTATCTCGATCATGTCCGAATCGAAAAAGAGCGAGGATATGTTCGTCGACCGTTGGTTTCAACTCCTAAAGGAAGGGGGAAGGCTCGCGGCCGTTGTTCCGAACAGTCTACTGGATGGAAAGAAGAGCGCGGGGCGCGATTTCCTCTTGCATCGATTTTGGGTAAGAGCCATCATCTCATTACCCGCAGATGCCTTTTACCCATACACGAACACTAAGACTTCTTTGCTGTTCGCACAAAAAAAGCGTCAAACCGACGATGCATCCCAACAGAAACGAGATGTGCTATTCGCACGGGCAAACTACATTGGCTACAGGAGAACGGCGAAAAAGGAGACGCCCCATCCGCAAAATGACCTCACCGATATTCTTGCCGAACTCAAAGGAAGGCCAGTATGGACATGACGTATTGGGCACCTATATCCGCTCTTATGCAATTCGGGAGACTCGACGCGGAATTAGCCCTATACCACAGCCCAATTATCGACGGTGTGCCAGTAGAAACGTTGTTCTCCACTGTCCCACAAAAGGAAGTAGATGTTTCTGACTTGCCGGTACCCTATCGTTATTGTGAAATCGGGCATGTAGATCATACGGGACGCTTGGCGCCATTTCTGGTAGAAAACGATCCGACCGTAGACAAACAAAAAGAAACGGAACGGATAGTCAAGAAAATTCACAAAGGGAACATTATGGCGGTTCATGACTGGAGCGTTCTAATTCCGAAGACGAGAGCCTATCAGGGCAAGTTCGTTCTTGTCAGCGGACGGGAAAATGTCTTCTTCACAACTGCTTTTCTAATCATTTCCCCCTCCAAAGATTTAATGGCCGCTTGCGATGAAGATCAAGGGGTAGCTACTTGCCTGTTGTTCCTAGCGGCGAAGCGAGAACTAGTTCCCATGTTCTCTGCAATATCCGTCTGGGGAAAATCATATCCGACACTAACGGATAAGCACCTTCATGGTATCCAAATATCCCGACAAATACTGGAGCGGGTTCTTTCCCAAAGATGGATCGACAATGCCCGCGAATTGAGGGACGTCATCGACGCTCTGCAAAATGCCGAAACCCGGTTCTTACGTATTGTCGAACGCAATGGGCTGTGAATAAGAATTAAAGAAGGTGCAGAAATTCCATATGCCAGGCGCAGACGCGGAAACGACACCACGAACGTTTTTTCAGTCAAGCAAGGTGAAGCGGAAAAGGGAACTTAGCCGCGCGTTTAGGCGGCCATTTTGCACCTCGGGCCTCACGGCGCGGGGCCGCCGCCGGGCGGGCCTTCGGGGTCCGTGCCCAGTGGACCCGCGAGG
This sequence comes from bacterium, assembly GCA_965221655.1. Lineage (GTDB taxonomy): Bacteria > UBA8248 > UBA8248 > UBA8248 > UBA8248 > Bin107. The sequence goes on from OZ244906.1 coordinate 1,045,507, forward strand.
AACTCCTCCGCCCAGGCCGAAAACCGCCCCGCGCGAATTGCCTCGCGCAAGCGCGCCAGCAGATCCTGGTAGAAGTAAAGGTTGTGGAGCGTCATCAGGCGCTGGCCCAGCACTTCCCCCGCCCGGAACAGATGCCGCAGGTAGGCGCGGCTGAAGCCCCCGCGGCAGGCGGGACACCCGCAAGCGGGGTCTATCGGCCCCGGATCTTCGGCGTGGGCGGCGTTTTTGATCGAAATCCTCCCGCCCCAGGAGAAGAGGTTGCCGCGCCGCGCGTGGCGGGTGGGCATCACGCAGTCGAACATGTCCGCCCCCCGGGCGATGCAGCGCACCAGGTCGCCGGGCGTGCCCATGCCCATCACGTAGCGCGGCTTGGCCGGCGGGAGGACGTCGGTGGCGGCATCCAGCAGGGAGGCGGTTTGCTCCTTGGTCTCTCCCAGGCACAGCCCGCCGACGGCGTAGCCGGGAAAATCCATCTCCACCAGCGCGCCCGCGCTTTGCGCCCGCAAATCCTCAAAACCTCCGCCCTGGACGATGCCGAACAGGGCCTGATCGCCCCGGGTGTGGGCGTCTTTCGACCTCCCGGCCCACAGCGTCGTGCGCGCGAGTGCGGCCTGGGCGGCGTCGCGCGTGTGGGGAAAGCCCAGGGGTTCGTCCAGCACCATGGCGACGTCCGAGCCCAGAAGTTCCTGAATCTCGACGGCGCGCGCGGGGGTGAGCATCATACGCGCCCCGTCGAGGTGGCTGCGGAAGTCGATGCCTGCGTCCGATACCCGCGCGAGCGGAGCGAGGCTGAACAACTGGTAGCCGCCGCTGTCGGTGAGAATCGGCCCCTCCCAGCCCATGAAGCGGTGCAGCCCCCCCAAGCGGGCGATGGCCTCCGCACCGGGGCGCAGCGAGAGGTGATAGGCGTTGGCGAGAATCATCCGGCAGTGTGCCGCGCGCAAATCCTCAGGCGCGAGCGTCTTGACGCTCGCCTGGGTGCCGACGGCCATGAAAGCAGGGGTTTCCACCTCGCCGTGTGCAAGGGCGAGCACCCCCGCACGCGCCTTGCTCCGTGCGTCGCGCGCCGTTACCCCGAAGCGCAGGGCGGTGCTCACAGCACCCGTATCGGCCCCTCGGAGCTGCCCGCGATGAACTGGCGCACGAGAGGGTCGTCTGAGGCGCGGATTTCCGCGGGCGTGCCCGCAAACACCATCTTGCCCTGGTGGAGCATCCCGACGTAGTGGGCGAGGTCGAGCACCTTGTCGACGTCGTGGCTGATCATGAGAGAGGTGATCTCCAGCATCTCCTGCATCCGCACGATCAGGCGGTGGATGGAATCGGTGAGCATGGGGTCGAGCCCCGTGGTCGGCTCGTCGTACAAAACGATTTCGGGCTCGCGGATGATCGCCCGCGCAAGGCCCACGCGCTTTTTCATGCCGCCCGAGAGCTGGGAGGGCATCCGCGACTCCGCGTCCTCCAGCCCGACCAGACGCAGCGTCTCGCGCACGCGCGCGGCGATTTCCGCCCGCGTCATGCGCGTGTGCTCCACCAGGGGGAACGCCACGTTCTCCTCGACCGTCATCGAATCGAACAGGGCTGCTCCCTGAAAGAGCATCCCGAACTGAGAGCGCGCACGGTTCAGGGCCTTCCCGCCCAGTTGCGAGATGTCGACGCCGTCCACCAGAATTTCGCCGCCATCGGGATGGAGAAGGCCCAGTGCGTGCTTGAGCAGCACGCTCTTGCCCTCGCCGCTGCGCCCGATGACGGCGGTAATGCGCCCGCGCGGAATCGCAAAGTCCACCCCGCGCAGCACGCGGTTCGTCCCGAAACTCTTCTTCACGGCCCGGTATTCGATGATGCCCACGGCCCCTCCCGGCACATGAAAGCGCGCCCGCACTAGAGGGCGCGCCCCTCCTTTACGTAGATTCTGGGTACGCGGCGCCCCACCCCGCACATAATCTCATACGGTATCGTCTCAGCCCTGTCGGCCAGCTCCTCGCAGGTGATGGCCCTCTCTCCCTCCCCGCCCAGGAGTATCGCCTCATCCCCCGCCGCCACGTCCCCAAGGTGCGACACGTCGAGTGCGAGCATGTCCATCGAGACGCGCCCGGCCAGAGGAGCGCGCTCCCCGCCGAGGAGTGCGTCGGCCCGGTTCGAGAGCAGGCGGGGGTAGCCGTCTCCGTAGCCCGTCGCCACCACCGCCACCCGCCCGGGGGAGGTTCTGCGGTACGTGCCGCCGTAGCCGATGGGCGCGCCCGCCTCGACGGACTTGACCTGCAACACCCGCGCGACCCACGTCATCCCCCCGCGTACGGACACATCTCGGGAAAACGCGGGCGACGCCCCGTAGAGTGCGATGCCCAGCCGCGCCAGGTTTCCGGGAGCCTCAGGGTAATTGAGCGCCCCCGCACTGTTCGCCACGTGGACGAGAGGGGGGAGCAGTTTTTTCTCCGCGAGGGCGCGAACGAGCTCCTCCATGGTGCGGAGTTGCTCCCGCGTGGCGACGACGCCCTCCTCCTCTTCGTCGGCGCGCGCGAGGTGGCTCGCCAGCCCCGCGACCTCGATGCCTCCGGTGCGGGCGGCCTTGGCCATGAAATCGAGTGCCTCGGCCGGATGCAGCCCCAGGCGGCCCATTCCCGAATCGACCTTTACGTGGATACGCGCGCGGCGTCCCGACGCCCCCGCCGCTTCCGCAAGCGCTTCCAGCTGCTCGAGATGCCAGACGGTCGCGTCGAAATCCCCGGCGACGAGCCTTTTTGCATTATACGCCAGGGTGTCGCTCATCATCAGTATGCGGGCATCCGCAAAGGCGGGCGTTGCGCGCAGCGCCTCTCCCTCATCGATGGTGGCGACGCCGAACCACCCCGCACCCGCCTCGCGCAAAGCGCGCGCGACCTCCACCGCCCCGTGTCCGTAGGCGTCGGCCTTCACGACGGCGAGGGGCTCTCGCCCGCCGGTGCACGCCGCCAGGTTTCGGTAGTTTTCCACCAGGACGTCCAGGTCGACGAAGACGGCGTTGCGGCGTCCGGGCGGGAGTGCGCGTTCACTCAAGGAGAGGCCCTCGCGTCGAGAAGCGCAGGCTAGAACGGCGTGTCTCCCTCGTCGGGGAGGCCGGGTTCGGCGTATTGATGGCCGACGCCCGCGCTCTCGTGGTAGGCGTCGAGGTTTTCGAAACGGGCGTAATCGGGAAAAAACTTGAGCTCCACTTCGCCCGTCGGCCCGTTGCGCTGCTTGCCGAGAATGGCGGTGGCGACGCCCTTGTTCTCGGGCCGGGGGTCGTAATACTCCTCGCGGTAGAGGAGGACGACCACGTCCGCGTCCTGCTCGATGGAGCCCGATTCGCGCAAGTCGGCCAGGTTGGGGCGCTTGCCCTCGCGCGATTCCACCGCGCGCGAGAGCTGGCTGAGAGCCACCACCGGCACGTTCAACTCCTTCGCCAGGCTCTTGAGCCCCCGCGATATCTCGCTGATCTCGCGCTGGCGGTTCTCCGCGGAACGGCCCCTGTGCTGGAGCAGCTGGAGGTAGTCCACCACGACGAGGTCGAGCCCCTTGTCCGACTGGATGCGGCGGCACTTCGCACGGATGTCGAAGACGGAGATGTCCGTCGCGTCGTCCACGTAAACCGACGCTTCGGCAAAATGGCCCGCGCTGGCGATCAGATCCGTCCATTTGTGAGAGGGCATGTAGCCACTCTGGAGTTGCCTGGCGTTCACCAGGGCGCGGCCGCACATCATGCGGATGGCCAGGGCGCGCGCGCTCATCTCGAGGCTGAAAATCGCCGTGGCCGTCTTCGCCGAGAGGGCGGCGTGCTCGGCGATGCGCAGGGCGAACGCCGTCTTCCCCATGCTCGGGCGGCCCGCGACGATGACGAGCTCGCCCGGTTGCAGGCCGCTGGTGAGCTTGTCGAGTTCGGTGAATCCCGTGGGAACGCCGGTTACCAGCTCCTTGCGGTCGTAGAGGTTCTCGAGGTAGGGAACCGTCTCGTTGATGATCTCCCGCATCCCCGTAACGGTCTGCTGGTAGCGGCCCGAGGATACCTCCAGCATGGCGCGCTCGGCGTCGTCCACCAGGGCATCGACGTCCTCTTCGTTCGTGAACGCGCGCTGGGCAATGGCGTTCGAAGTCTGTATCAACTCGCGCAGCAGGGCCGTGCTGTGGACGAGGCGGGCGTAGGACTCCGCACGACGGGGGGAGGAGACGTCGTCCGCCAGGCGCGCGACGTATTCGGGCCCGCCCGCCTTGTCGAGATTGCCCGCCTTCTGGAGGACGTCGGAGAGGGTGAGCAAGTCAATGGGCTCGGATTTTTCGAAGAGCGCAACCATGCCCTCGAAAATCACGCGGTGGCTCATGCGGTAGAAGTGCTCGGGGCGCAATACCTCCATGACGCGCGACACCATGCCTCCGTCCAGGAGCAAAGCGCCCAGAACGCGCTGTTCGGCTTCGATGTTTTGGGGGGGGAGATTGCTCTGCTGCCCGGCCGCCCCGTCGGGTGCGGATGCCACGGCGAAACTCCATAAACGTCTGGTGGAACGAACGGGCGTGGGCGTTAGATTACATCAGATCGCCGCGTGGTCAAACACGGGAAAACGAAGATGCGGAAAAAAGAGGCCGCCCGCACGGGGCGACCTCATGCAAAAATTTGATACATAATGCATTACGAGGAAAGAGCGAACACCCCCAAAAGCCCTATTCGGCTCTTTGCGCTTCGTCTTCGTCTGCCCCGTCTTCGGACGCTGCGTCCTCGGCGGCTCCGGATACGTCTTCGCCCGCCTCATCGCCGGTGTGATCTTCCGCTTCCTCTTCCGCCGGCGCACCCGCCTCGGCACTTGCCTCCACTGCATCTTCCGCAGGCGCACCCGCCTCGACGCCTGCCTCCGCCTCGCCCGAAGCCTCGCTCTCTTCGTCCGCCTCTGCCGGGATGGACGCCGCATCGGGCGTTACCTGCACCTGCACCGACACCCGCACGTCCTGGTGCAGACGGACGGCGACCTCGTAGTCCCCCACCTGCTTGATGGGTTCTTCGAGCACGATTTTGCGCCGGTTCACGGCGAGTCCCCGCTCCTGTAGCGCCTCCTCGATCATCCGGTTCGTCACGGAGCCGAACAGTCTGCCGTCCTCGCCCGCGCGCATCGAGAACTCGAGCGCGACGCCCGTGAATTCGCCGGCGTAATCCTGCGCCGTGCGTCTGGCCGACTCGATTTGCGCCTCGCGCAGACGCTGCTCGTGGCGCGTCGCGCGCACGGTGCTCGCAGTGGCGTGCAGGGCGATGCCCTGGGGAATGAGATAGTTGAGCCCGTAGCCGTCGGCCACCTCGACCACGTCGCCCACCTCGCCGAGGTTGTCCACGTCCTTACGCAGTATCAAGCGCATCGTTTCGGTATCTCCGCCTAGGAATGATCAACGGTGTAGGGCATCAGCGCCATGTAGCGCGCGCGCTTGATGGCGGTCGTCAACTGCCGCTGAAAGCGCGCGGAGGTGCCCGTAACGCGGCGGGGGATGATTTTGCCCCGCTCGCTCACCATGTTGCGCAGCGTTTTCACGTCCTTGTAGTCGATATACGCCACGCCGTCCGCCGTGAAGCGGCATATCTTCTTGCGCTGAAAACGCCTTCTCTTTCTTCTTTTCTTGTCACCGAGTCCTCGGGGCACGATGGCCATGTTCCACCTCCTGCAACCGATGGGCGCACGCGCGCCCTAAAATGGTATGTCGTCGTCCGTCATGGGGGAGGACTGTTGCTGCTGGGGCGCCTCGTAGGACTGCCCTCCGTAGGACTGTCCTCCGCCGGAGCCGACTCCTCCGGTCGCCTCGTCGCGGCGCGTGAGGAAGTGCACGTTGTTCGCCACGACCTCGTGCTTGCTGCGGCGCGAGCCGTCCTGCGCCTCCCAGGAGCGGAAGCTCAGCCGCCCCTCTACCACGACGGGGCTTCCCTTGCCCGTCTGCTCCACCACCCAGTCGCCCTGGCGGCCGAAGACGACCACGTCGACGAAACAGGTGTCCTCCTTCCATTCCTCACCGCTGCGGTACCGCCTGTTGACCGCGAGCCCGAAAGAAACCACCGAGCTGCCCGAGGGCAAAAAACGCTTCTCGGGGTCGCGCGTCATGTTTCCCCGCAAATACACGGAATTCATCTGGGCCATCAGGACGCCTCCACCGTCTTAAGAGTCGGCCCTCGCGCTGCGGGAAGGTGTTCTCTCCCCGCCTTCGGAGGCCCCCTCCTGCTCCCTGGCGGCCGCGCTCTTCGCGTTCTTCTCGAGCTTTCGCATAAGCGCCTCGTCAATGCGCACGGTCATGTAGCGCCACGACTCCTCGTCGATGCGCATCTCGCGCTCGATCTCGGCCACCACTTCGGGTTCTGAAAGATAGGTGACGATGAAATAGATGCCGTGGCGCTGGCGCTGGATCGGGTAGGCGAGGCGCTTCTTGCCCCATCGATCCACGTTCAGGATTTCTCCGCCTCCGTCGGTCACCTTCTTCTCGAAACGGGCGATTTTTTCCTCGACCGTCTCTTCGGTGAGATCGGGAGACAACAACACCATCGTTTCATACTGCCGCATTCCGTCCTCCTCCCGGACTGAGCGGCTCCGGCCTCGGGAACGCCGGAGCGAGGAGTTGATGTAAGGCCGAAGGCTAGCACATATCCCTTCGGCAGACCACAGCGGCCCCGCAGAGCCGCGCGCGCGTCTGGTTCTCTCCCCTAGAAAAGGGGTGCGAGGACAAGGGAGACGATGGACATCAGCTTGATGAGGATGTTCATCGAGGGACCCGAGGTGTCCTTCATCGGGTCGCCCACCGTGTCGCCCACCACGGCGGCCTTGTGGGCTTCCGACCCCTTGCCGCCGAGCTTGCCGTCTTCAATCTCTTTTTTCGCGTTGTCCCACGCACCGCCCGCGTTCGCCATCAGCAAGGCGACCAGAACGCCCGCGAGCAGAGCGCCCGCCAGCATTCCGCCGAGGGCTTCCTTGCCCATCAGGTAACCCACCAAGATGGGAGCGACGACGGCGGTAACCCCGGGGGCCACCATCTCCCGCAGGGCCGCCTGGGTGCTGATGTCGATGCAGCGCGCGCTGTCGGGGTCGGCCGTTCCCTCCATGATGCCCGCAATCTCGCGGAACTGGCGCCTGATCTCCTGAATCATGATGAAGGCGGCCTTGCCGACGGACTTCATGGTGAGCGCCCCGATGAGGAAGGGAATCGCGCCCCCGATGAACATGCCCGCAACGACTTTCGCCTGCGTCAGGTCGATTTGCTTCAGATCCGCCGCCTTCGTGTAGGCCGCGTAGAAGGCCAGGGCCGTGAGGGCGGCGGAGCCGATGGCGAATCCTTTGCCGATGGCCGCCGTGGTGTTGCCCAGCGCGTCGAGGCCGTCGGTAATCTTGCGGGTTTCGGGACCCAGTTCGCTCATTTCGGTGATGCCGCCGGCGTTATCGGCTATCGGCCCGTAAGCGTCGACCGACATCGTGATGCCGATGGTCGCCAGCATTCCCACCGCGGCGATCGAAATGCCGTAGAGGCCCGCCCAGGCGTTCGCGGTCATGGTGATCACGGCCAGCACGAGCAGGGGGGCGCACACGCTCTCGAGCCCCACAGCGAAGCCGCCGATGATGTTCGTGGCCACGCCGGTCTCTGAAGCCGCGACGATTTCGCCCACGGGCTTGCCGCCCGTGCCCGTGTAGTACTCGGTGAGCCAGCCGATAAGAATGCCGCCCACGGCACCGAAGAGCACCGAGCCGAACACGCCCGCCTTGAGGTCGAGGGCGCTCGTTACGAGGTAAGCCAGAACGATGAACACGACCGTCGCGATGCCCGTGGCGCTTCTGAGCGCGACGGCGGGGTTGCTCGAGGCCAGCGCCTTCATCGAGGCGATGCCGATGGTCGAGGCGACGAGGCCCATCATCGCGAGCAGCAGGGGCAGAGCCATGACCGAGGAGCTGTTCGCCCCCAGGGCCGTGCCCACCGTTGAGCCGATGAATATCGTCGAGATGATGGCGCCGACGTAGGACTCGAACAAATCGGCGCCCATGCCCGCCACGTCGCCCACGCAGTCACCCACGTTGTCGGCGATGACGGCGGGGTTGCGCGGGTCGTCCTCGGGGATGTTCGCCTCGACCTTGCCGACCAGGTCCGCACCCACGTCAGCGGTCTTGGTGAAAATGCCCCCGCCCACGCGCGCGAACAGCGCGATGGAGCTCGCCCCCATCGAGAAGCCGTTGATGACAGCCACGTTGGCCGCGTTCTGGAGCACGTCGAAATACCAGAACAGCGCGCCCACGCCCAGAAGACCCAGGCTCGCGACGGAAAGCCCCATGACCGTTCCGCCAAAAAACGCCATCGAGAGCGCACCCGCCTGGCCCGCGCCCGAGTTCGCCGCCGCCGCCGTGCGCACGTTCGCCTTGGTCGCCGCGTTCATGCCGAAGAACCCGGCGAGCACCGAGCAAATCGCGCCGACGATGAACGCCACTCCCGTCTTGGGAGAAATCGCGACATACAGAAGAACGAACACCACCACGACGAAAACGGCAAGAATCTTGTATTCCCTCTTCAGGAACACCATTGCGCCTTCGTGAATCTGGCCGGCGAGCTTGCGCATCAGGTCATTGCCGTCGGATTGTTTGGAAATCCAACGGTAAATCAGCCCCGCCAGAACCAGCCCCACAATCCCGAAAATTGCGGCCATATTTGAGAAAGCAACCATTATCTCCCTTTCCTCCTGCTAAACGGGCACGTTGAACCGAAAAGTCGTTTACAAGGTTCGTTTTGCGACCACAAGGGCGGCCTCAACTTCTGCCGCGCACGAAATCCGACGCGCGCCGCACCGCCTCTTCCACGGCGGACTCCGCCGCCTCGCGTTCATCTTCCAAGAAAGGCTCCAGCACCCACTCCGCACCCAGCGCACCCCGGGGCGGCCTGCCCAGCCCGATGCGCAGGCGGGCGAACTCGTCGGTGCCCAAAGCGCGGATGACGTCGGCAACGCCGTTGTGGCCCGCGTCGCCACCTGATTGCTTGAACTTCACGCGGCCCAGGGCAATGTCCATGTCGTCGTGGATGACGAGCAAATCGCGCGGTTCCAGCCCCTCCGCCGTCATGATCGCCCGCACCGCCTTGCCGCTCAGATTCATGAACGTCCGCGGCTTCGCCAGTATGAATTTCCAGCCCCCGAGCGACCCCCCTCCCAGCGTGGCGTGGTGTCGCTCCTCGCGCACCGAAACGCGATGGGCGCGGGCCATGGCGTCCACCGCCCAAAAGCCCAGGTTGTGCCGCGTCGGCGCGTATTCCGGGCCGGGGTTTCCCAGGCCGACGATCAAGGCAGCGGCCATGCGGCTCGCGGCTCCATCTCCCTGCTCCTACGTCTCGGCAGGAGAATCGGGCTCGCCATCCGCCTCGCCGTCTGCCTCGCCCTCCTCGGCATCCACTCCTTCGAGCTCCTCCTCGGGCTCTTCTTCTTCCTCCTCGACGGGAGCCATGACCGTGAGAACGGGCTCGTCGGGATCGGCCACCAGGTCCACGCCCTCGGGGAGACCCAGCTCGCGCACGTGAAACACGTCGCCTATCTCCATCTCCGACACGTCTACCTCCACCTGCTCGGGAATCGCGTTCGGCAGGCACGCGACGTCGAGTTCGCGCAGCATCTGCGAGAGGGTGCCGCCGAGCTTCTCGCCGGGCGACTCGCCCACCAGCACGAGGGGTACTGAGACCTGAATTTTCCTGTCCATGCGGATTTCGAGCAGGTCCGCGTGCAGGAGCACACCCCGCATCGGGTCGCGCTGCATCTCCTTGACGATGACCGGGCGCTCGCCCCCCTTCTCGCCCGCGACCCGCAGGTCGAACACGACGTTCACCCCCGCGGACGTGGAGAGCAGGGTTTCGAGTTCCTTGGGGTCGATGACGAGCGGAGTCGATTCCTTCAACCCGTACACGACGCCGGGTATCTTCCCCGCCCTGCGCACCAAACGGGCCGCACTCTTGCCCGTCTGCGTTCTCTTGTCTGCCGTAAGAGAGAGATTTTCCATTTTTCGCTCCACCTATGCCGCCGCAACGGCTACTCGAACAGGCTGCTGACCGAAGCGTTCTCGTGAATACGGCGAATCGCCTCGGCGAAAAGCATCCCCACCTCCAGCACCTTGATGCGCGGGGAGTTCTTCGCCGCCTCGGAAAGCGGTATCGAATTACTCGCCACGAACTCGATGATGCTCGACTTCTCGATTCTCTCGACCGCGGGTCCCGACAGCACGGGGTGCGTGCAGCAGGCGTAGACCTGCCGTGCGCCCGCCTCCATCAGCGCGTCCGCGCCCTGGCTCATCGTGCCCGCCGTGTCGCACAGGTCGTCCACCATCAGCACGTCGCACCCGCGCACGTCGCCGATGATGTTCATGACCTCGGACTGGTTGGCCCGCTCGCGCCGCTTGTCGATGATGCCCAGCCCCGCGTTCAGACGCCGGGCGTAGTCGCGCGCGCGCTCCACGCCGCCCGCGTCCGGCGAGACGACGACGAGGTTCTGCAAGTCCTTCTTCTTGAAATAGTCTACCACGATGGGAACCGCATAGAGATGGTCCACCGGAATATCGAAGAAACCCTGTATCTGGCCCGCGTGCAGGTCCATGGTGATGACGCGGTTCGCACCCGAGGCGGCGAGCAGGTTGGCGACGAGCTTCGCGGTAATCGGCACGCGCGGCTGTACCTTCCGGTCCTGGCGGGCATAGGCGAAGTAGGGAATCACCGCCGTGATGCGCTCGGCCGAAGAGCGCCTGAACGCATCGAGCATGATGAGCATTTCCATCAGGTTCGCGTTGCCCGGCGAACACAGGCTCTGCACGGCGAACACGTCCGCCCCCCGGATGTTCTCGTGAATGCGAACGAACGTCTCGCCGTCGCTGAAGTCGAGAATCTCTACCGAGCCGGGCACAATGCCCAAAGACCCGAAAATGCTTCGGTTCAGTTCCGGATTCGAACGCCCGCCGAATACCTTGAGTTGATGTCCCGTCACCGTCCCAATCCGTATATCGTAGAGGGTGCAGCCCGAAAGAGCGTTTTGATACTCGATTTTGCGTGCGCAGGCAAGTCGCGGGGCGGTAAATTTCTTCGTTTTGGGGGCGTAGGTCGATTTTGGGCTATTTTCTACCCAAAAACGTATTCTCCTGCAAGGGCCGGACGAGGTAGAACGAGCATCCGCGTCCCGCCGCGCTGCGCCCAACGGCGCGCGCCGCCCGCTCGGCGTCCGTCTTGCGGCGGAAACGACCGAACACGCTCGAACCGCTCCCGCTCATCATCGCCTGTGCGGCACCCTGCCTTACGAGAGCGCCGCATAGTCTTTTCAGCTGGGGAAACCGGGGGAAGACGACGGCCTCCAGGTCGTTTCCGTATTCGTGGCGACCGAGGCGGCGGGCGCACTCGTTTTCGCCCCCAACCCTCCCCTTGCCGAGGAGGTTCTCGCGCGACCAGGCATACACCTCCTGCGTAGAGAGATGAAAGGGCGGTTTTATGAGCAAAAACCACCCGCTGCGCAAGGTTGGCGCCCCTTCAACGCGCTCGCCCCGCCCCCGGCAAATCGCCGCAGGTCCACCCAGGAAGAACGCAACGTCCGCACCCACGCGCGCAGCCACCTCGCCGAGTGCCTCTGCGGGCATCGAGAGGTTCCAGAGGCGGTTGAGTGCGACTATCGCACCCGCCGCGTTGGCGCTGCCCCCGCCCAGCCCCGCGCCTGCCGGCACGTTTTTCGTGAGATGGATGCGCGCGCCGAGTCCCTTGCGGCCCGACGCCTCTGCGAGTGCGCGCGCCGCGCGGTGCACGATGTTCTCCCGCCCACCGGGAACCTCGCCCCGCGCCACCCGCACGCGAACCCCCCGCCCGCCCGGCTCGATGCGCATCTCGTCATAGAGGGATATCTGCTGCATCCGGGTGAGAATTTCGTGATAGCCATCCGTGCGCAGCCCCAAAATCCGCAGGCACAAATTGAGTTTGGCGGGCGTTCTGAGCACCACGCCGCGTGAAGCGTCCATCCAGCGCGTCAGCCTCCCAGCCGAATCGTCTGCGCACCCCGGGGGGGCGTGAGGAAGAACAACGCATCGGGAATCCGCGCGTCCGCCCCCGCCTCCTCGGCGGAGTACGAGACGCTCAGGCGATTTTTGCCCCCTGGCCCCGTAATCTCGACTTGCGCGGGCCGCCAGACGCCGCCCCGCTCCACAAACCCACCGTAGCGCACGAAAATCGTCCCCCTCCCCGTCCGCATCTCGATTTTCACGGGATGCAGGCCGGACCGGTCGAGCTCGACCACTCCGGACACGACGCCCGCGCGCGTCTCCAGCGCGTGGCCCTCCTGCGTTGGGCGCAGGTTCCCGGCTCCGCCCAGAGCGGCAGGCCAGTCCCCCAGCAAAAGACGGACCAATACGCGGCTATCGAGCGGGATGCCCAGAATACGCCTCATCCCCCGCTCGCTCGTCGCGCCCGCGTAGACCTCGTTGCGCGCGGGAGAATACGCCGCGAACTCGCCCCTGCGCGCGACGACGACCAGCAGCGGCGTGCCGAAGAGCGAGAGCGGCTCGAGCCGCAGGGCGTCGGGTACGCGCAGGATGAGCACGGCACGGCCCGCAAACGAACCCCGGGGCACAAAAGGGTGGGCGCCGCCCGCTCGTTCTTCTACAAGGCGAAGCCCCAGGGAGGCGATGCCCCGGTAGGTGGCAGGGTATTGTCGTCGGGCGATTTCCGCCAAGGCCTGCTTTGCGGAGAGCGTGCGTTGCCGGGGGGGCTCCGGCGTTTTCAGGGTCGTACAGCCCACCGGGGCGCAGCACAACAGCACGAGAACAAGGCGCGGGATTCGCAAGAATCGAAGATCCTTCACTGAAAACCCGGTACAGGCGGCGAGGGGCGCGCGCCTACGAGGCCGGCTTTTTCTTTTTACGGTGCTGCTCGAGCTTCTCTTTCAGCTTCTCGTTCTGGGGGTCGGCCTCGGCGGCGCGCTCCCAGTGGACGAGCGCTTTCTCAATCTCGTTTAAGGCGAGATAAATGTCGCCCAGATGATCGAGGATAACGGCGTCCTTCGGCATCTTCGTCGCCGCGTGGCTCACCTTGGCCAGCGCTTCGCGGTAGCGCCCCTGGCGGTAGTAAATCCAACCGAGGCTGTCGAGAAAGGCCGCGTTATCAGGCTCTATCGCAAGCGCACGGTCGAGCAGTTGCTCGGCCTCATCGAGGTTCTTGTCGAGTTCTGAGAACATGTAGCCCAGCAGGTTCAGGGCGTCGGCGTGTTTGGGGCGTTTTGCGATAATCTTGCGCGTCTGCTCCTCCACGTCGTCCCAGCGCTTGACCTCGTAAAACGCCGTGGCGAGCAAATAGGCGTAACCCACCCGCTCGGGTGCGAACTCCACCGCGCGCTGCAAATGGGGGACAGCCTCCTCAAACTTCTTTTGCCGGGCGAGGAGCCATCCGCGCGTGTAGTACACGCGACCCTCCTCGGGGTGGTGCTTCTCGGCCTCATCGAGTGCGGCGCTCGCCTCTGTCCATTTTTTCTGCGCGGCGAACAGGGAGGCGAGCTGCACGCGCCCGTCGAGCGAGTCGGGCAGCAGCTTCAGGAGTTCGAGGAGCTCCTCTTCGGCGCGCTCATACTGTTTCGTCTCCTCGTAGATCGCCGCCACGTAGCGGCGCACTACCTCATCCTTGGGCCTTCTCTCCAGAACGAACCGGAATTCGCGCAGCGCGTTCTGAAAATCCTTGCGCTCGAAATTCAGGAAACCCAGCGTCCGGTGCACGCCTACGTTGCCGGGCTCCTCGGAGGCGAGCACCTTGAACTCGCGCAGCGCACTCTCGATGTTCTTGCGCATGAGATAGAGCTGTCCCAGGCGCGAGCGAATGACGCGGTTGTCGGGTTCTATTTTTTGCGCCCGGTTGTAAACGGCTTCGGCCTCGTCGAATTTCTCCTGCGCCTCGTAGATTCGCGCGAGCAGGAGCATCCCGCGCGTGAACCTCGGCCTGCGCTCGAGCAGGGCGCGCACTTCTTTCTCCGCCTCCGCGTAGTTTTTCATCCCCGCGTAGGACTGCGCGAGGTAGTAGGAAGCGAGCACGGGCCGCGCGCCCGATTCGAGCAGGCGCCGAAACTCCCCGGCAGCCTCGCTGAACCTGGACATCTCGAGGTAGGCGGTGCCCAGCAGAAGGCGCGTCTCGTGGTGGTCGGGGTTGAGTTCGAGCAGCTTGCGGTAGGTTTCCACGGCCTTGCCCAGCCGCGCCCTCGATCCGTATATGCCCCCCAGGACGAGGAGGGCATCCGCGTCGCGCGGATTGCGCGCCGTCGCCTGCAGGGCATATTTTTCGGCCTCGGCCAGCCTCCCCCTGCGGACGAGCACCGACGCTAGGCGCGTCGCCAAAAAAGAGGACGCCGGGTCGTTTTCGACCGCCCTGGCATAGGAAGCGCCCGCTTCTTTCAGGTTCCCCCGGAGCTCCTCCCTGTAGCCGGCGATGAAGTAAAACCGCGCCTTGGACGCCTTCTTGACGTCCTCTGAAAGCAGGCGCAACTCGGCGCGGGGCGGGCGCACCTCCACAGGCGGGCTCTCCGCCACGGGCATCGGCGCACACCCCCACGCGAGCAGGAGCACGGGCATCATCGCCCCGGGAAAAAGCTTCTTCATCGAACGCGACCCCTCCACAGGCTTCGCCAAGGCGCCATTATAGAGAATTCCCGCGTTCGCGCACACGGCGAATCAGGCTGTGCACCGCCCGGCGCAACTGCGCGTCCTCCACGCCGGTGATGGCGTCTTCTATCGCGTCCTCATCGCCGGGGGCAATCGGCGTCCCCCTGGGGGGAGGCGGCTCCTGCTCATCCCTCCCGGCGGCGAACGGGGCGCCTGCATTCGCCAGGCGAAAGCGAATCTCATCGACACGCGCGCCCTCCAAACACTCGTTCAGCCTCTCCAACAACTCCTCCTTGCGAAAATCGAGCTCGTACAACCAACTCGAATCCGCCACTTCGACGAGCAGCCGGCCCCGCGTCAGCGAAACAGGACGCGCCGCTCTGGCGATGCCCGCCCCCACGGCCTCGGACCAAACGCGAAAGACGAAGTGGCCTGCCAGGCGCCCGCCCCAGGGTTCTTTGGCGCGCATCTCCCTGAGTACGGAGGAAAGCGCCCTCGGCCTCGAGTAATAGCGCGCACTCACCGGGAGGGCTCCCGCGCGCCCCCGGCGACGCCGTTTTGCAAGGCGGCGATTTCCTCCATCACCCGCTCGATAATGCGCCTGCTCGCCTCCTTCGTGTTCTCCATGGCGTATTCGGATTTTAAGTCCACCGGTTCGCCGAAGCGGATTTCGATGCGCGCCCCGCGGCGGGGCAGCGTCTTCCCCACCGGAATCACCTCGTCCGTTCCCCGCACGGCGACGGGGACGACCGTGGGCGTGGTGTTTTTCACGATTCTGCCCACCATGCGATTGCCCGGGCGCAGCGTGCCGTCGCGGCTGCGCGTGCCCTCGGGGTAGAGTATCACCTTCCCCTCGCGGATATAGCCCTCGATAGCGCGGATGGATTTTCTGTCCGCACCGCCGCGCTTGACGGGAAAACCGCGCCATTTGCGCAGTATCCAGCCCACGACGGGCAAACCGAAGAGCTCCTCCTTGCCCGCCTGGCGAATCAATTCTTCGGGGTAGCGCGAATAGATGGCCCAGGGAATCACCAGGACGTCCAGAGCGGAGATGTGGTTGCTCAGAAACAACACGTTGCCGCCCGGCGGAACGTTCTCGAGGCCGACGACCCTCCACTTCGTGAACACGCCCACCAGCAGACTCACGAAGTTGATGCCGAGCCGTATCATCACCCGCTCGCTCCACGGCCCCGTGCCGACGATCAAGTCGAATACCTCCCCCATCGTGCGGACGAAGCGCACGAAAACCCGGTGATTTTTAGCGGCCGAACCATGCAGAGAACCTCGGGCGGAAAACGGGCCTGCGCAGGTGCGCGAAAACCATTATACCCGCTCGAGAGGCACAAGAATACAGCCAGAGGCAGGTTGCCCGCAGCGGGAGGGGGTGCAATAATCCGCGCACTGCAACCGCCCGGAACAGGAGCCTTCCGTGTCGCGCATCAACCCGCTCATCTTCAGGGAGTACGACATCCGCGGCGTGGTGGAGCGCGACCTCACCGAGGAGGTCGTCGAGACCATCGGCGCTGCGCTCGGAACCCGCTTCGGCGGTGCGCAAGGTGCAACCATCGCCATCGGGCGAGACAACCGCCTCTCCTCGCCCGCCTTCTACGACGCCCTCCGCAAGGGTCTCACCTCGGCGGGGTGCAACGTGCTGGGCGTCGGCATGGTGCCCACCCCGCTGGTGTCGTTCGCCACGCATCACCTCGACGTGGGGGGGGCGGTACAGATTACCGGTTCACACAATCCGCCCGAGTTCAACGGGTTCAAGATCACCCGGGGGCGCCAAGCGATTCACGGCGCGCAAATCCAGGAGATACGCAAGATCATCGAGGAGGACGCGACGCACCGGGCCGAGACGCCGGGAACGTTCGAGGAGGTGGACGTTCGTCCCGCCTACGTCGAGCGCGCCTCGCAGGGGCTGACGCTCGCGCGCCCCGTCAAGGTGGTCGTGGACGGGGGCAACGGCATCGGCGGCACCGTGGCTCCCGAGGTGCTCGAAAAAATCGGCGCGGAGGTGGTGGAGCTGTTCACCGAACCCGACGCCACCTATCCCAACCACCACCCCGACCCCACCGTGCCCGAAAACCTCGCCTCCCTCATAGAGAAGGTGCGCGAAACGGGTGCCGAGGTCGGCATCGGCCTCGACGGCGACGGCGACCGCATAGGCGCGGTGGACGCGACGGGCAGAATCATCTGGGGAGACGAGTTGCTCATCCTCCTCGCCGGGCCGATTCTGGCGCGCAGCCCGGGCGAGGCCGTCGTCTTCGACGTAAAGTGCTCCTCGCGCCTGGCCGACGCCGTGCGCGAGATGGGCGGACGACCCGTCATGAGCGCGACGGGCCACTCGCTCGTGCGCGCGAAGATAGCGGAGGAGAAGGCCCCTCTCGGGGGGGAGCTCTCCGGCCACATATTCTTCGTGGATGGATACCTCGGCTATGACGACGCCATCTACGCCGCGGCCAGGCTCCTGCACCTGCTGGCCGCCTCGGAGGAGACGCTCGCCGAGCGCGTCGCGAAAATACCGACTTCGGTCTCCACGCCCGAGATCAGGGTGGAGTGTCCGGACGAGGAGAAGTTCGAAATCGTCGAGAACCTCAAGCGCCACTTCAGGAGCCGCTACGAAACCACGGAAATCGACGGCGCGCGGGTGAACTTCGAGCGTGGCTGGGCGCTCGTGCGTGCCTCGAACACCCAGCCCGTGCTCGTCATGCGCTTCGAGGCGCTCGATGCCGCTTCGCTTGCATCCTACCGCGACGAAATTTATCGAGAAATACGCAAATACCCCGCCGTCTCCCTGCCGGATGCGTAGGCTGCGCGCTCTCTACGAGTGGACGCTCACCTGGGCCGATTCGCGCTGGGGCACACCCGCTCTGGCCCTGACGGCGACTACCGAATCCATCTTCTTCCCCGTGCCGCCCGACCCGCTCCTGATGGCGCTTGCCCTCGCCAGGCCGCGCAGGGCGTATTTCTACGCCGCCGTGTGCGCCGCCTTCTCCGTGCTGGGCGGTGTGCTGGGCTACCTCATCGGGCTGTATCTGCTCGAGAGCGTGGGCGAGGCGCTCATCGCGCTTTACGGCGCGGAGGAGAAATACCGCCTCGTGCAGGAATACTACCGCGCCTACGACGCCTGGGCGGTGGGCGTCGCCGGCTTCACGCCCATTCCCTATAAAGTGTTCACGATTTCAGCGGGTGCGTTTCGCGTAGACTTCGGCGTGTTTCTCGCCGCCTCGCTCATAAGCCGCTCGGCGCGCTTTTTCATCGAGGCCGCCCTCATCCATCGCTTCGGTGCGCCGATGCGCGGTTTTATCGATCGCCACTTCAACTGGCTTACGATTGCGTTTATCGTGCTGCTCGTCGGCGGCTTTCTCGTCTTCGGGAGAATCTTGGGGTGAGCGCACTCTGGGCGGTCGTCATGGCAGGAGGCGCGGGCACGCGCTTCTGGCCCGTGAGCACGGAGGCCAGACCCAAGCAGTTTCTGCCTCCGGGCGGAGGCGTTCCGGGAGAAAACCCAAAACCCTCGCTGCTCGCGCTCACGCTCGCACGCCTGCGCGGCCTCGTTGCGCGCGAGAACACGCTCGTGGCCGCTGCCGCTGCGCATGAGGAGTGGCTCCGGGACCTGGACGTCCCCGCGGAGAACCTCATCCGCGAGCCCGCGCCGCGCAACACCGCGCCGTGTCTCGGCCTGGCGGCCCGCCTGATCGAGGAAAAATCGCCGGGTGCCGTGCTGTGCGCTTTGCCCGCGGATCATTTTATCGACGACGCGGAGGCGTTTCGCGACTGCATACGCGCAGGTGCGGAGCTCGCGCGGGGGGAGGGGGCCATCATCACCCTGGGCGTTACGCCCCGCGCGCCTGAGACGGGCTTCGGCTACATCGAGCGCGGCGCCGCCCTCGGGGACTCCGCCGGGGCGTTCCGCGTGAAGCGCTTCGTCGAAAAGCCCACGCGCACCCGTGCGCGCGCATACGCGGCATCGGGGAAACACTATTGGAACAGCGGCATCCTCATCGTGCAGGCCGCGCGGTTGATTCAGGAGCTCGACGCCCACCTGCCCGCCACGAGTGCGCTGCTCGCGCAGGCGGCCTCCGCCTACCAAAGGGGCGAGCACGCCGCCTTCGCCGCACTCTTCAACCAGTGCGAGGCCGTGAGCATCGACCACGCGGTGATGGAAAAGGCGCGCGACGTGCTCGTTCTGCCCGCCGGGTTCGGCTGGAGCGATTTGGGCGCATGGACCGCCCTGCGCGACATTTTGCCGCAGGATGGGTCCGGCAACCTGTGGATGCTGCCCGAGGGCAGCAAGGCCGCGGCGCTCGACACGCGCAACCTCCTCGTGCGCGCGAACAAGAAGGTCGTCGCCGCTCTGGGGGTCGAGAACCTCATCGTCGTCGAGACCGAGGACGCTCTGCTCGTCTGTGCAAACGACGCGGCGCAGCGCGTCGGCGCACTCCTCGACAACCTGCGGCGCGAACGCCCGTGAACCGCCCGCCGGAAGGGTAAACATGGCTTGGGAGCACGCCCTGATTCTGGGGGTCGTTCAGGGTCTCACCGAGTTCTTGCCGGTGAGCAGCTCGGGGCACCTGGTGCTGGGGCAGAGCATTCTGGGGTTCGAGGAGCCTGCGCTGTTCTTTGACGTCTTGTTACACGTGGGCACGCTCGCCGCCGTATTCCTCTTCTACGGCAAGGACTTGTGGCGCGTCGCGCGCGGCTGGCTTCTCTCACTTGCGGGCAAGGACCGGGGCGCAGGCAGGACGGGCTGGCTGCTGATTCTGGGCTCACTGCCCGCAGGTCTGGTCGGCGCGCTCGCGGGAGACGCCATCGAGAGCATGTTCGCCGCACCCGAGCTCGCCGCCTGCGCGCTGCTCGTCACGGGCGGCATTCTGCACCTTGCGCGCGGCTCCGGGGACGCGGGGCGGGATGAAGACGGGATGACGGCTGCCGACGCCCTCGTCATCGGCCTGTTGCAGGCGTTCGCCATTGTGCCGGGCATCTCGCGCTCGGGGGCGACCATCGCCGCGGCCCTGATGCGCGGAATCGCGCGCGAACAGGCCGCACGCTTCAGTTTTCTGCTTTCGGTCCCCGCCATCGCGGGTGCATTTCTGCTAAAGGTTCGCGACCTCGAAGGCCCCCTGGGGGCGAACCTCGCCCCCTACGCACTCGGTGCGCTCGCCGCGGCCCTCGTGGGCGCACTCGCCCTGGGCTGGCTCATACGCATCGTGCGGGGGGGGAACCTCGCGCGCTTTCGCTTCTACTGCTGGGCTGTGGGCGCACTCGGGCTCATCTACCTCTTCTTGCGCGGCTAGCGCACCCGCCTAGTGCATGGGCGAGAACGAGGCGGGCACCCAGATTTCGGAATTTTGCGCGTCGAGGAACGGACGCGACCCCGGAGGCCAGTTCGGCAGTGCATGGGCCTTCTTGCGAATCTCGGCGCGGTGGTTCATGTCGTCGTACGCCCAGACGTGAATCCACTGGTTGAGCGGTCCCATCTCGGTCATGAAGCACGCCGCCAGCGGGGAGAGTTCCTCGCGCGCGGCGATATGCTCCGTCCAGCGGCTGAGCACCTCGCCCGTTTTGCCGGGCTGGACGGTATACGTCCTGAACTCATAAATGCCGCCGAGCGCACCCTGGCGCGGCTCCGCGCGGAACGCGGGCGTGGTGAGAATCTTGCTCTCCTGGGAGAGAATCAGGTGCCCGTTGGGCGGCGGCCACCAGTCCAGCGAGACCGTCTGCGCCCGCACCTCGGCACGATGATCGGAGTTCTCGTATCCCCAGATGTGCATGACGCGGTTGAGGTCGCCGACTTCGGTGTGAAAAAACCCCGTGATGGGGGACAACTCGTTTCGTTTCTCGATGACCTTGGCGAAATTTTCCTCGAACTCGGCCACGCCGCCCACGGTCAATTGGTAGATGCGCATTTCATACAACATCGAGGCTCCTCCCGGATGGTCGTGATGAAAAGGATTTCGCGCCAAGTGTAGTGCCTGGCGGCGCGGCGGGCAAGGAGGTCGAGGCCGGCTGCGCGCCCCGGCGAATCAGGCGGATGCAAGCGCCGACGCACCCCTGATTCCCCAGAATACGCCTCGCGCATGAGTGGCGAATCGCGCAGGGCTTTCGGTTCGTCCCCCATGCGGACGCGCCCCGTTGCCATCACGTATGCCCAATCCGAAAAACCAAGGGCCACGTTCAGCCCCAGGGCGAGATTTGATGCGCTGCAAGATTCCGCAGAGGAGCGCCTGGCCTGGAGCGAGAGAGCAGGAGCGGCTCTTCTCCGCGCGGCCTACGCCGTCTTCACGCGCTCGATGTATTCGCCGGTGCGCGTGTCGACCTTGAGCACGTCGCCCTCGTTCAGGAACAGGGGCACGGTGAGCGTGGCGCCCGTCTCGAGCTCGGCTTGTTTCGTCGCCCCCGTCGCCGTGTCGCCGCGCACGCCCGGCTCGGTCTTCTTGATGGCGAGTTCGACGAACGTCGGCATCTCGACCGAAATTGCGTCGCCCTTGTGGAAGAGGATGTCCACCACCGTCTCCTCGCGCAGGAACTTCACGCTCTCGCCGAGTTTCTCCTGTACAAGGCCCGTTTGGTCGTAGGTACTCATGTCCATGAAGTAGAAGACGTCCCCGTCCCGGTAGAGATACTGCATCTGCTTTTGCTCGATGCCGGGGTCGCCCACGGACTCGCCCGAGCGAAACGTCTTCTCGAGCACGCGGCCCGTTTTGAGGTTCTTGAGTTTCGTGCGCACGAACGCCCCGCCCTTGCCGGGCTTTACGTGCTGAAACTCCACGATGACGAACGGAGCGTCGTCGAGTTCGATTTTGAGACCGTTGCGAAACTCGTTTGTCGAGGGCATGAACCACGAAACCTCCACGCGATGGAAATGATTATAAAACGACGAGTTCCTTCGTTATCGAACGGGTGAGCACCTCCCTGCCCCGCTCGGTCACCAGAGCCATATCCTCAATGCGGACGCCGCCCCAGCGCGGTAGATACACGCCGGGCTCGATCGTGACCACCATGCCCGGGCGCAACTCACCCTCCACACGCGGGGCAAGGCGGGGGGCTTCGTGGATGTCGAGCCCCACCCCGTGGCCCGTCCCGTGGCCGAAGGCGTCTCCGTAGCCGTATTTGGCGATAATCGCGCGCGCCGCCCCGTCTACCTCCGCACAGCGCGCACCGGGCCGCACGGCGTCGAGCGCGGCCATCTGCGCTTCGAGAACGACGTTGTAAATCTTCTCGCCCCTGGGCGCAGGCTTGCCGAGTGAGAAGACGCGCGTGGTGTCGGCGTGGTAGCCCGAGACCACCGCGCCGAAGTCGATGGTGATGAGGTCGCCCTTTTTCAGCTTCTTGGAGGAAGCGACGCCGTGGGGGAGTGCGGAGCGCGGCCCCGATGCGACGATGATGTCGAACGCAGGACCCGAAGCGCCGCGCCGCCGCATGGCGACCTCGAGATCGAGTGCGACTTCCGCCTCCGTGCGGCCCGGGCGCATCTTCTCGACAATCTCGCCCAGGGCCGCCGCGTTCACCCGCGCGCCGCGCCTGAGCTTTTGCACCTCGCCCGCGTCCTTGCAAACCCGCAACCCCTCGACGAGGCCCGAAACGGGCTTGAGCCGCACCCCTTTTGCAAGCTTGCGCAGCCGCCTGAAGGCGGCATGGGGGAGGTGCGTCTCCTCGAAGGCGAGCGTCTGCACCCGGAGCCTGCGCATCTCGCGCGCAATGCCCTCGAGCGGGGAGGAATGCTCGGCGCGGCGGTAATCTGCGGACACCTCGCGCGCCGCCTGGAAGCGATACCGAAAATCGGTGATGAACACCGCACTGCGCGGCGAGACCAGACACGCCCCCGCCGAACCCGTGAAGCCGGTGAGGTAGCGCACGTTTTTGCGGTTCGTGACGGCAAGCGCGGCGAAGCCGTCTCGCCGCATCGCCTCTCTGAGGGCGCGCAGACGCGGGTGCATCCTACTCCCCCGGCGGGAACTTGCGGTTCTTGACGTGGCGGTCGATGGCCGCGCGGAGCGCCAGGGCATAGCCCTCGACCCCGAAACCGATGACGCTCCCCGCCGCCACGGGCCCGATCATCGAGCGATGCCGAAAATCCTCGCGCGTCAGGACGTTCGAGACGTGCACCTCATAGACGGGAAGCTCGAGGCCGCCCACTGCGTCGCGTATCGCCACGCTGGTGTGGGTGTATCCCCCCGGGTTGAACACGCAGGCGACGCATTCGCCCGCGGGCACCACGCCCGCAAGCGGCGGCATGGCGCCACCCGCGCGCTGCAGGGCGTCCACCAGCTCGCCCTCCACGTTCGATTGCAGGCATTCGAGGTCCACCCCCTCCTCGCGCGCCATGCGCACCAGGGCCGTCTCGAGCGCGGCCAGCGTCGTCGCGCCATACACGCTGGGTTCGCGCTTTCCGAGCATGTTCAGGTTCGGACCGTTCAGAAGCAGTATTCTCATGGACGCACTCGAAACAGGCGGTATCGGGCGAGCATGGTAGGAAACATGAGAGGGCGCGTCAACGATTCGGCGCGTCCCGCGCGCCCGCCAGCGCGCCGCGCCAAAGACGCGGTGCGACCTCTGCCCCCGCCTCCACACGCCCTATCTCTCGCATCAGGACGAAGCGCGGGTTCCCTCCGCGTGTTTTCTTGTCGCTGGCCAGTTGTCTTTTGAGCACCGCGAGCCGGGGCGGCTCACGCATCGCCGTGGGCAACCCGAAGCGCGCGAGCAGATTCATCAGCCGCTCCACGTCCCCCGCGCCGCACCAGCCTTTCTCACGGGATATGCGGCCCGCCGCGGCCATGCCGATGGCGACAGCCTCCCCGTGCAGCAGCGCCGAGGAATAGCCCGCCAGCGCCTCCACCGCGTGGCCGAGCGTGTGCCCGTAGTTGAGCGTCTCGCGCAGCCCCGCCTCGCGTTCGTCCTGCTCGACGACGCGCGCCTTGATGCGGCAATTGGCAGCGACGACGTACCCCATCACCCCCGCCTCGCGCGCAAGAATTCGCGCCGCGTTCTTCTCGAGATAAGAGAACAGCCGTGCGTCCGCAATCGCGGCGTGCTTCACCACTTCGGCCAGCCCCGCGCTGAACTCGCGCGCGGGCAGCGTCGCCAAAGACGCGATGTCGCTCACCACCGCGGCGGGCTGGTGAAACGCGCCCACCAGGTTCTTGCCGTGCCTGTGGTCGATGGCCGTCTTGCCGCCCACCGCGCTGTCCACCTGGGCGAGGAGCGTGGTCGGCGCCTGCACATAGGGAATGCCCCGCAGGAAGACCGCCGCCGCGAAACCCGCCAGGTCGCCCACCACACCGCCGCCCAGGGCTACGGCGCCGCAGCGCCTGTCAAGTTTCATCGAGGCCATCTTGTCCAGGATTCTCGATAGTTGCCTCATCGACTTGCTCGCCTCGCCCGCCGGAACCCGGAGCAACGCGGCCTCCAGACCCGCGCGTGCGAGCGATTCGAGCGCCCTCCCCCCGTAGAGCGGTGCGACGTTCGCGTCGGTTACGACAAGCGTCCTCTTCCCCCTGAAGTGGCGCAGGCAAACCTCGCCCAGCCCCTCAAGCGCGCCCGCGCCGATACGAATCGAGTAGGAACGCGCCCCCAGACGCACACGAACGCTTCTCATGCCGTTTGCACCGCGCGATACGCGAGACCCGCACCCAGGGTAGCCAGGGGTGCGAGCGGAGCGATGGAATCCGCACCGGAGTGTTCCGGTGGCAGAACGACGTGGCGAAAGGCTTCGAGCATCTTCACGGGAACGCCGAGGGCGACCGACAGCCGCCCGGAGAGCCCTGTGAGCAGGGCGCCGCCGCCCGAGAGCAGGACGGTCTCCACGCGCGTATCGGCGGTGGGCCGCCACATGACGTCGAAGGTGCGCCTGAGCTCCGCCGCCAGCCTGTCCGCTTCGAGGCTCAGCGCGTCGCGCGCGGCGTGGGGGTCCGGGCCGGGTATCTTCTCTATTTTCACGGCCTCTGCGTCCGCATGGGGTATTTTCAGGCGATCCGCCAACGCGGCTGTCACCCGTTCGCCGCCAAATGGAATCGCCCGCGCTATCAGGGTGTGGGCGTCGCGCACCACGCTCACGAGGGTTTCCGACGCTCCTACGTCCACCAGGGCAACAGTTTCGCCTTTGCGGGCCATGCGAGAGAGTGCAAAAGCGCTCGCCAGCGCCCGAAAGCCCACCTCCATCATTACCGGATCGTAGTTCATGTATTCGAGAAAATCGAGGAATTTCGCCAGCGCCTCCTCACGCACGGCGATCATCGAGTACTCCTCCATCGTCGTGCCGCCCGTCTCCACCGCCCCGACACGCAGATGCGAGAGACGCACCTCACCCAAGGGGATGGGCAGCACCTGCATGGCCTCCGCCTCAAGGGCGTCTTCGATGAGCGCATCCTCCTCGGCGGGCACCAATACCGTTTTCAGCATCGCCGCCCTGCCGGGAAGTGCGAGCACCACCTTTTGTTTCTTCCCGACGGGGAGGAGCTTCTCGAGCGCGCGCATCACCTCTTCCGCGTTGCGCACAAGGCCGCCCTGCACGGCGCCGGGCGGCAGGGGCTCCACGCCCAGGCGCGCAAGCACAAAGCTCCCCTCTCGCCTGCCAAACTGCACGACCTTGACGGCGGAGGTGCCGATGTCTATCGCGGCGGCATAGAGAGAGTCGTCGGGCACGGCATTTCTTCTATCGGGCGAAAAGCCTCAAAACAACCGAATGGGCACAAGGCTGAACGTACAGAACAGGGTAATCATACACGCAAACGCCAGTATGCGCCTACCGATCGTTAGCGGCGCCCCCGCGTCGAGCACCGGCGGGTGGCGCCTGCCCAGTGCTAGCACAACCACGCTCCAGAGTATCCAGCCCGGCCACCAGTATCCCATCGCCAGCAGGGCGAAACCGACCGCCACGGATGCCTTCGCGTGCCGGCGGCCCAGCAGCGCGTAGGCGACGTGGCCTCCGTCGAGTTGGCCCGCGGGTATCAGGTTCAGAGCCGTCACCAACAGGCCGCACCAGCCGGCAAAGGCCACCGGGTGCAGCACGATGTCGTGACCCTCGGAAATCGGCCCGTGGGCGAGGCGGGCGAGAACGTCGAACAATAGCGGCGTGCCCAGCCGGATTCCGCCAGAAACGCCCGCGGGAACGCTCTCGGACAAGGCGAGACCCGTGAACAGCAAGGGCAAGGCGACCGCCATGCCCGCCAGCGGCCCTGCGGCGGCCACGTCGATGAGCGCGTTTCGGTGTGGAATGATGCCGCGCATCCGTATGACCGCCCCGAACGTGCCGATCAACGAGGGTGCGGGCAAAAACCATGGAAGCGAGGCGTCCACCCCCCACCTGCGGCTCGCGGCATAGTGGCCCCCCTCGTGCGCGCCGAGAATCGTGAGCAGCGTAGCCGCATAGGGAAGCCCCTCCAGCAACAGGGAGGGGCGGTAGAAGACCATGCCGGGCGGAACGCCGCGCTGGAGTGCGCCCGCGAGCAGGGTGGAAAGCACAGTGAGGACAAACATGAGCGCAGGTGCGCCCCAAGTCCACAAGCGCGCGCGGGCCGTGCGTTCGTAGTGCGCACGAGTCGCGTCGTGCGCGAATGGCCGCGTTTGCTCTTCTGCCTGTTCCACGCGCTCGTTCAATTCCCGTTCCTTGCGCGGGGGGTTGCGACAAGACCTCCCGGCGCTCTTGCGGGGCGGGACGCCAAGGGCGCATTCTAGCCCGACCCGTGCGATTCACGCACCTTGACACGACACCCTGCAGTTTCTACCCTCCCCCCTTGGAGCCACCTTCCCGCGAGAAAGAAAATGCCCCGCCCCGCCTGTAAAATTACATGCATCACGGCCCTTACAGGGCTGCTCCTCGCCGGGTGCGGCACCCCGCCCGCAGGGGAGCAGGCCGCGCGCATCCCCCAGGCGCCGCCTGCGCAGAAGATGGGCGCCGGCTACACCGCCCGCAAGACGCTCGCCCCCGAAACGGACCGGTGGTCGGCGCCCCCTCCCGCGCCTCCCGCCAGGCCGCCCGCGGCACTCGAGGCCACCCTCGCCAGGAATCCGGGCGCTCCGGGGGCCGACGCCGCCCTGTTCGACCTCGCCATGCACGACATGCGGCGCGGAAACCTCACCGCAGCCGCGCGCAACCTCGAACGGCTGCGCTCCCGATTCCCCCTCTCCCCACTCTACCCCGAGAGCGCGTTCCATCTGGGACTCGCGCTTCAGGCCGCGGGCCGCCACGAGGAGGCGTGGATATTCCTGCGCAGCAGTTTGAGCCGCGAGACACGCCCCGCACGACGCGCCCTGCTCGAAGCCGCCCTGGGAGACGTCTACGAAAGCCGAGGCCAAAGCCACTCCGCCCTGCTCTCCTATGCGCGCGCCCTTGCGAGCGACCCCCGAATTCACCGGGGCAAAGCGCTCACCACCCGCATCGAGACGCTGGCGGGCGAAGTTGCGCTCCACAGACTCCGCGCAGCACTCGAGCGCTTTGCCGATTCCCCCGCTGCCCCCCACCTGCGCGCGCCCCTCGCCCGGCGCGAGGCGAAGGCGGCGCGTGAAAGCGCTCCCGAAACACCCCCGGCGGAGCAACCCCCACAAGAACAGCCCCCGCAAGACCAACCTCCGCAAGAGCAGCCGCGCGAGGCGGTGCGTGCACAGGTGGGCATCATGCTGCCGTTGTCCGGCCCCGCCGCATCGGCCGGCGAGCGCGTCTACCAGGGCATCCGGCTCGCGCTGCGCCACAGCCTGGCGCAATACCCGCACCTGCACATCCAGTTGGCGGTGCGCGACACGAAGAGCACGGCCGGCTCCCCGGGTGCGGCGGCCGAGGTGGCCGCCGAACTCATCGGGGAGAAAGAATCCCTCGCCCTCATCGGCCCGCTGCTCACGGACGCCGCGCAGGCCGCCGCCGGGGTGGCGAATCGCCTCGGCGCACCGATGCTCACGCCCTTCGCGGTGCGGATGCGGATGCGCGCAGGCGGGTGGGCGTTTCGCAACTCGCTCACCAACCGCCAGCAAGCGCAAGCCGCCGCCGTCTACGCCTACCGGCGTCTGGGCTACAGGCGCTTCGCCGTGCTCCATCCCGCGAACGAGGAGGGAAGCGAACTCGCGCGGGCCTTCACGCAGGCGGTGGAAACGCTGGGAGGCAAAATCGTCAAGGCCGCCTCCTTCCCTGGTGACGCAACCGACTTCGGGACGCAGATGCGCGCTCTGGGCGGGCTGGACGACAGGCGGCTCGCGCGGCGCAAAATTGCGCTGGGACTGCGCAAGAACGACCCGTTCGACTTGCCCCTCGCCTTTGAAGCCCTCTTCGCGCCCGTCTTCCACGACAAGGCGGTGCTCATCGCCCCGCAGTTGCTCTTCTACAACATGGGGCGCGTACTGCTCCTGGGCGGGAACGGGTGGAACCACCCCAGGCTCATCGAGCACGGCGAGGACTACGTGGAGGGCGCGGTGTTCGTGGCGGGATTCTTCGCGGAATCTACGGATCCGAAAGTGATGCGCTTTGCCCGGGAGTTTCGCAGCCGGTTCGGCAGGGCGCCCGACCTCTTCTCGGCCCTGGGCTACGACGCGGCGAGCATCGTCTTCTCCGCTCTGGCCGAGGGCGCGCGCACGCGCGAGGAGATGCGCGCAAGCCTGGCCCGCCTGCGGGGGTTCGCGGGAGTCATGGGGCGCACCGACATGGGGGTGGACAACGACGCGCAGCGCGAGATGTTCGTGCTCACGGTGGCGCAGAAGAAGATTCGCTACGTCGAGATGGTCGCCCCGCACACCGCACTCGAGGAGGCGGCCGAAAGCGCGGGCGTCCTCCCCCCGGCGCAGACTCCCGCCACGCAGTGAGGCGGCAGCCCCCTCTCACACCTGAATCGCGCCGCAGGAGATGGTGTAAGTCTGTCCGGTGATGCCGCGCGCCTCATCGCTCGCGAGATAGAGCGCCATGGCGGCGATTTCCTCTGGCGCGAGAAAACGACCCATAGGGATGCCCTCGCGCAGGCGCCGCATTGTCGCCTCCTCGGCCTCGCCCGGGTCCTCGGCAAAATTCTCGCGGCTCTCGACGATGAGCCCGGTATCCACGAAGCCGGGGCAAATCGCGTTTGCGGTAACGCCCCTGCCCGCCACCTCGAGGGCGACCGAACGCACCAGACCCAGCACGCCGTGCTTCGCCGCGTGGTAAGCGCTCCGGTTCGCTCCGCCGATCTTGCCCGACACCGAACTGACGGCGATCAGACGGCCCCAGCCCCGCTCGACCATGCCGTCTATCGCCGCGCGAAAACAATAGAACGCGCCGCCCAGGTTCACGCGCACGACTTCGTCCCACAACTCGTTGGTGGTCTCCCCAAGCGTGGCATGGCGCAGGACGCCCGCGTTGGCGATCATCACGTCCACCCCGCCCCACTCTCGCTCCGTGCGGCGCACCGCCTCCTCGACCCGGGCCGAATCGCCCACGTCGCAGACCAGTGCCATGGCGCGCACGCCTGCGCGGCGCGCCTCCTGCGCCACCGCCTCGACTTCCGCGCGGGTGCGCGCCGCCACGGCCACGTGCGCACCCTCCGCAGCGAAGCGCAATGCGATGGCGCGCCCGATGCCGCGCCCCCCGCCGGTGATGAACGCGCGCCGGCCCTCAAGCCGCATGGAGGCTCTCCCGCGCGAGGAGGGCGTCGAAAAACGCCTCCACCTGATGCAGCACGGAGTCCAGGTCGGTCGTGCGGTTCACCCCCTCGCGCAGCGAGGAGCCTCCGCGCAGCCCCTTGGTGTAGGCGGGCAGGTGCTTGCGGCAGTGGAGTGCGGCGAGGCGCTCGCCCAGCACCGCGCGCAAAAGCCTGAAATGGCGCAGCGCCATGCTCTTCCTCTCCGCGAGACCCGGCGGAGGAGGCAGCGCACCCCCCTCGAGCCAGGCGAGCAGACGCGAGAAAATCCACGGGTTGCCGACAGCCCCGCGCCCTATCATCAGGGCGTCCACGCCCGTGCGGCGAATCATGGCGATGGCGTCGTGGGGGCTGAGGATGCTCCCGTTTCCGATAACGGGCACCCCGACCGCACGCTTGATGCGCGCGATGGCGTCCAAGTCCACCGCGCCGCCGAACATCGCCCGGCGCGTTCTGCCGTGGACGGTGATGGCCCGTGCACCCGCCTCCTCGACCGCGCGGGCGAAGACCACCCCCGCCTCCTTGTCGACCGTGTCCCAGCCCGTGCGCATCTTGACGGTGACGGGCACGCGCACCGCGCGCACCATGGCGGAGACGATGGCGTGCGCCCGTTCGGGATGCCGCAGCAGGGAGGAGCCCGCCATGTTCTTCGTTATCTTCTTGACGGGGCAGCCGCAGTTCAGATCGACGAAGTCCGCACCCGCTTCCTCCACCAGGGCGGCGGCCTCGCCCATCTGCGCGGGCTCAGCGCCGAAGAGCTGGATGGAGACGGGCTTCTCGCCCGCTTCGTTGCGCATCAGGTCGAAAGTCTTTTTGTGGCGCCGCACCAGCGCCTGGCTGCTTACCATCTCGGTGGCCACCATGCCCGCGCCGTGCTCCTTGACCAGCGTGCGAAAGGGCAGGTTCGTATAGCCCGCCATGGGCGCCATGAGCAGGCGACTCGCAACCCGCACCCCGCCGATTTCGAAGCCGCCCGCGAACCCTTCGGGGGGCGGTGGCACCGCATCGAGCGGCGCCTCGCAAACGCTGGGACCCGCCTCGTCGGGACGCATCAGCCCACTCCTCCAAAACCGCTAGGCGTATGCCGCATTTCCGAGCTCCCAGGAGGGGTCCGCATCCATGTCTGCATAGTCCATAAAATGCTCCCCTCCCTTTTCCATGAGGCGAAAGCCGCCCGCACAGGCGATCATCGCGGCGTTGTCCGTGCAATAGCGAAACGCGGGCACGTGGAGCGACCAGCCCTCTCGCTTCGCCCGCTCGCCCAGGCGTGCACGCAGCCAGGAGTTCGCCGCCACGCCCCCGCTCAGCGAGACCGCGGAAAGACCCTCCCTGCGCGCGACGACGCTCACCTTCTCCACCAGCACGTCCACCGCCGCCTCCTGAAACCCCGCCGCCACCGCACAGGCCACCTCTTCGGGCACCTCTTGCGGGCGCGCCCAGGGGGGGAGGTTCCTGTCGCTCGCGTAGAGGCCGCGCTCTTTTTGGTGGTTGAGCACGGCGGTCTTGAGGCCGCTGAAGCTAAAAGCGTAAGGCCTGTCCTCGAGAAAGGGGCGGGGAAACTCTACCGCCTCGACGCCGCGCCCCCCCTCTTCGAGATACTTTTTGTGCAGCCTGTCCACGAGAGGGCCGCCCGGATAGCCCAGCCCCATGACGGCCGCCACCTTGTCGTAGGCCTCGCCCAGGGCGTCGTCCAGCGTGCCCCCCAGGTGGGAAACCTCCCCGTGTCCGTCCACGCGGTAGAAATCGGTATGCCCGCCCGAGACCACGAAGCCCAGATGCGGAAACGGAGGCGGGGCGGCCTCCGCGGGCAGAAACAGGGAGTGGATGTGCCCGTCGAGGTGGTGCACGCCGACGAGCGGAACACCCAGGCTCCAGGCCAGCCCCTTGGCGGCGGAAAGGCCCACGAGCAGGGCCACCACCAGCCCCGGCCCGCGCGTCGCCGCCACGGCGTCGAGCTCATTGGGGGAAACGCCGGCCTCCTCAAAGGCGGCCTCCAGGACGTGGGATATCATCTCCACGTGCCTGCGCGCGGCGAGTTCGGGCACGACGCCGCCGAAGCGCGCGTGCACCTCGTCCTGGGAGGCGACGACGTTCGAGAGCACCCGGGGGGTGGAACCCTCCCCGAAGGCGAGAACGGCCGCCGCCGTCTCGTCGCAACTCGTCTCGACCCCCAGAATATACATTTTCATGCTCCCTGCAGACCTCTCGGTTCCGCAGTCGGGTTCTCCCTCGCCCGACTTAGCACCCGCCGGCGGGGCGAGCGGCTTGCGTGGATTTGTATTATTTCGCGCCGCTCGAGGCAAGCCGCACACGGCGGAGTCCGAAGACGGGTGGCGAGGGCGGAAAAACGCGAGAGAGCGTAAAACTCCGGTGACGCGGAGTCCGGCGCATTCGCTCAGCGCTTGCCGCCGAAGGCGGCGGTGAGGTCGCTGCGCTCCAAGACGCCGCCCATGCCCTCGTGCGCGGAACCGAAGAAGGCGCCGGTGATCACCCCCTCATCCCCGCCGATGCGCGCAAACGTATTTCCCCGCACCTCGACCGTGTAGCCGAGGTCGCCGTCCAGCCACATCGTACCCGTGCCCGACGCCCCCGGAGCGGCGTGGACGCCCCAATGCTCCAGCCCCGTGAAGTCGAGGTCTCCCTGCAAAGACCCCAGATCGATAGAAAGCGCGGCGTCGCCGGCGACCGTCTGCTTCGTGGGCGTCATGCCCAGGAGTGCGCCGTTCCAGGTTGCGCTGCCCGACAACACCGCGTTGTCGGCAAGGTTCACCGCGGGCGTCGGCCCCGTCGCCCAGGGCCGGGCCAGTCCGTTCCGCGAGGCGACGCCGAACGCGACGCTCCCGTTCGTCAAACCCACCCCTCCGCGCAGGTGGAACGACGAGTCGCTCCAGGAGCCGAGGCTCTCCGCGTCGGTGTCGCCCGGTTCGAGCCAGCCGTACATCGCCAAAAGCCCTTCCCCGTCTATCGGGCCAAGAATATGGTCGGATACCTGCGCGGGAACGACAGCGCGCATGAGCGACGCGGAAAACTGCGCCGCGTCGACATGCCCGGAAAAACCGATGGCGTGCACCAACTCGTGTGCCACGACGAAAATTATCTGCTCCTCGGAGAACTGCTGCGTTCCCGTGGAGTCGACCAGGATGCGCGCTTTGACCTTTCGCAACGTCTGCGGGTCGGGACCCGTGCGCAACAGGTTGATGCTTTCCGTCAAGCCGACGACCATCACGGAGGGCGGTTCATACGCGTTCCAGGTGCTCTTCGGAGCGAAATTGACGTAGATTTTTCCCGCGGGAACGTTCTGGAGCGTCGTCAGGTGCGGCACCGGGGCGGTGCTGATCGAAATTCTTTTGTCGCGAGGCAAATGCACGTTGATAAGCTGAACGGCGCGCACCACGTAGCCTATGTGCACGTCGCTCGTTCCCTCGGCGAGGTGCACCGTCGGCACGGCGTTGAACGTGGCAAGGCCGGGAGCATCCTCGGATGTGCCGATGGGCGTTTCCAGAAACTCGACGACCCTCGACTGCCCGACGCCGTCGGTTACCTGCCCCGAGGAGAAGGAAACCCCTGCGCGCGTTCCTGCCCCGCTCAACGCAGAGGCCGTGGGCGCAACGTCGGGGCCGACGTGGAGTGCGTTGTCGAGCGCGACGACCGGTGCGAGTTGCGCGTCCGCAACCAACACCCGCGAAGCGGCGGGCAGTTGGGGGATGACGGCGCCGGACGACCCGCCGCCCCCGCCGCACCCGGCGGCGAGTGCCGCGATCATGAGGAGCGCCAGCAAGTTCTTGCGCATGTTCACCTATCCATATGGGGCGCCGTGTAGGTAGCGTCGCGCTTCGGCCAGGGAGTCGAGCGGGCCGCTCGCTGCCCTTCGACACGGGCGCGGTGCGCAAAGCGCAACCAAACGGCCTGCTCTTACGGCTGAACTGATTCTACAAAAAGAGGGTTGCCGCATCCATCGAGCGAACGCGAGACGACACTCCGCCGGGTGCATGAAAAGAGACGATGCGCAGGGCTTTCTCAAGGCAGCGAAACCACCCCCTCGCCTCAGGCGCCCGCCTTTTTTTGCAGGAACGAACTTTTGAGGTATTCCACGGCGCGCGTGAGCTGGACGTCGTCCGGATTCTCGGGAGCGCGCCGCGCGTGCGTGGGCGCCGCACCCGGTTCGGTTTGCGTACTCTCGCCTCTTTGCTCGGAGAGGCTCGGCAGATGGCCGGGCAAGTCCTTCTCGCGCAGGGCGCGCGGTGCGCCTTCGGCGTAGGGCGTGCTCACGATGTCGGGTTCGATTCCCTCGCCCTGGATGAGCCTGCCCTTCGGCGTGTAGTACAGGGCGGTGGTGAGCCGCAGCCCCGAGCCGTCCGAAAGCGGAACGACGGTCTGCACCGAACCCTTGCCGAACGTCTTGACGCCGATGATTTTGGCGCGACCCAGGTCCTGCAACGCACCCGCCACGATTTCTGACGCACTCGCGCTGCCCGCGTTGACCAGGACGGCCATGGGAATCTTCTCGCCCCTCGCCTCGGTCGTGGAGGTGAAGCGGTGCTCCTGGTTCGCCATGCGTCCCTTGGTGTAGACGATGAGGCTGCCCGCCTTCAGGAAGACGTTGGACACCGAGACCGCCTGGGAGAGGAGCCCGCCGGGGTTGTTGCGCAAATCGAGCACGAGGGCACGCGCTCCCTCCTCCTGGAGTTTGGAGAGAGCGCTTTCGACCTCCTTGCCCGTATTGGTCTGGAAGCTGCGGACGCGGATGTATGCGATTTCATCGGGCAGCATGCGGCTGCGCACGCTCTTGATGCGGATGATGCGGCGCGTGATGGTGAAGTCGATGGGCTGGGGCGCACCCGCGCGCACCACCGTGATCTTCACCTGGGTGCCCGGCTTGCCCCGCAGCCTCTTGACGACCTCCTGAAGCGAGAGGTCCTTGGTCGATTCCTTCTCGATGCGGACGATCTTGTCGCCCGCCTTCACGCCGACCTCGTAGGCAGGAGTGCCCTCGATGGGCGTAACCACGGTGAGCACGCCGTCGCGAATCGAAATCTCGACCCCCAGCCCCCCGAAGCGGCCCGTGGTCTCGACCTGCATTTCCCGGAAGAATTCCGGACTCAGGTAGCCCGTATGGGGGTCGAGGGTGCGGAGCATTCCCTCAATGGCGCCGCGAACGAGTTGCTTCGCGTCCACCTCGTTGACGTAGTTCTCCTCCACCAGGCTCAGCACCTCGCTGAAGGCGCGCAGCTCCGAATAGGCACCCGTCTCGCTCGCGGCGAACCTCGCCCCCGAAACCACGGCGACGCCAGCGACGAGCAGGACCGAGACGACCACCCCGACCATCCATCCGGAAAAAACGCCTTTTCTCATCGTCGCCACTCCCCCCTCAAACACCCCGAAAAGGAGATTTTACTCCACCCCCACGGGGAAAACCAGAGCAAACCTTCCGGGGGGCGCAAAACGAAAAAAAGGAAAGCCTACTTCGCAAGCACCCCGCAGCGGGGCGAAAAACGACTCCGGGAGCGCTGGATGAAAAACCCGCGAAAACAAACCCGGAAAAACCCGGGAAAACCCGAGAAAACCCGGGAAAATTCGGGAAGGCGAGCAGCCCGCCGCGCGGGCGCACATCTGTTTTCAGGAGGAATGCGGGGAGCATACGCGAGGCGTGAGGGTCTCGCGGTGGGGCACATTTTCCGCGCCCACCCCAACGGCGCCACGGGAAGGAATCTACACGCCGAGAACGCTTTTGGTTCGCTCCACGACGTTCTCGGCAGTGAGACCGAAATGCGCGTATATCTCCTGATACGGAGCACTCGCCCCGAAGCGGTCGATTCCGATGACGCCGCCGCGATCTCCCACCCATTCGCGCCAGCCCATCGTGGCGCCCGCCTCTATGGCTACGCGCGCGGTTGCTTCGGGCGGCAAAACGGCGTCGCGATAAGAGCGGGGCTGCGCACGAAACAACTCCCAACTCGGCATGCTCACGACGCGGGCGTCTATGCCCTCCGCCGCCAGCGTTCGTTGCGCCTCGAGGGCCAGGTGCACCTCGGAGCCCGTGGCGATCAGTATGGCTTGGGCGGAACCCCCGCTCTCGGGCGAGACGACGTATGCCCCGCGCGCCAGCCCCTCCGCCGCATTTTGCGCGCAACGCGCGATAACGGGCAAACCCTGCCGGGTCAGTACCAACATGGTCGGGCCTTCGAGACGTTCCATCGCCACGCGCCAGGCAACGGCGGTTTCGTTCGCGTCGCACGGGCGTATGACGACGAGACCCGGCATGGCGCGCAGGGAGGCGAGGTGTTCTATCGGCTGATGCGTAGGGCCGTCCTCGCCCAGGCCGATGGAGTCGTGCGTCATCAGGTAGACGACGGGCAATTCCATGAGCGCCGCGAGACGTATCGCCGGGCGGGCGTAATCGGTAAAGGTGAAAAAAGTCGCCGCGTACGGACGAACGCCTCCGTGCAAGGCCATTCCGGAACACGCGGCGGCCATGGCGTGCTCCCTGATGCCCCAGTACACGTTACGGTTGGCATAAGCGCCCCTGGCAAAATTTTCCGATGCAGCGAGCAGCGAGTTGTTCGAGGCTGCAAGGTCCGCGCTTCCGCCCATGAGCCACGGTATGGCGCTGCCGATTTCGTTCAGCACCTTACCCGACGCCGCGCGCGTGGCCATGGCACCTTCCTCGAAGCGGGGGATACAGGCCTCCCAGTCGGCGGGCGGCTCGCCCGCGAGCGCCGCCAAAAATTTTTCGGCCGCCTCGGGGTGTTCCGCACGATACTCTGCAAAGCGCCGGTTCCACTCATCCTCAAGCGCCGCGCCGCGAGAAGCTGCCTCTCCCATATGGAGGGAAACCGCCTCCGGCACCAGAAAAGTCTCCGCCTCGGGCCACCCGTAGTTTCGTTTCGTAGCCGCGACTTCTTCCTCCCCGAGAGGGGCGCCGTGGGCACGCGCCGTATCCTGATACCGGGGCGAGCCATAACCGATGTGGGAGCGAACGACGATCAGCGAGGGGCGTCCGGTTTCCGACTTCGCCCGCTCGAGCGCACCCGAGATGCGGGACAAATCTTCCGCCCCGTCGCCCAGATCCTCCACGTGCCAGCCATAGGCCTCGAAACGTTTCCCGACGTCGTCGGAGTAGCTCAGCGACGTTTCACCGTCGATGGTGATGCGATTGTCGTCGTAGACGCATATCAGCTTGCCCAGCCCCAAGTGGCCGGCCAAAGACGCAGCCTCGTGCGAGGCACCCTCCATGACGTCGCCGTCGCTCATCAGCACGTAGGTATAGTGATCCACAATTTCGTGGCCCGGGCGATTGAATACGCCAGCCAGATGCGCTTCCGCCATCGCCATGCCGACCGCGTTCATGAAGCCCTGCCCGAGCGGCCCGGTGGTGGTCTCCACACCGGGCGTCAGCCCGTACTCGGGATGCCCGGGGGTTTTGCTCCCCCATTGGCGGAAGTTGACAATCTCCTCAAGCGAAAGTTCGTAGCCCGTCAGGTGGAGCACCGCGTAAAGAAGCATCGAGGCATGGCCGCAGGAAAGTACGAAACGATCCCGGTCGAACCAGTGGGGATTCCGTGGGTTGTAACGAAGATGGCTCGTCCACAACTCGTACGCCAATGGAGCCAAGGCCATCGGGGTGCCCGGGTGGCCGCTGTTCGCCTTCTGTACCGCATCCATCGAAAGCGTGCGTATGGTGTGAACGGACAGTTCGTCGATACCCATGCCGGAGAAGAGTTCTTTTTCTATTGGGGATTGCGTCATGCCGGGTACACTCACTTGCAAGATGGGGGATATGGAACGTATCTAAATGCCGGACTCCATGCGTCGTCCAGACATCACGACCACTGTTTCAAGAAATAGGTGCATGCATACGCATGCGGGTTTACACGTTCGCCTTGCGCCGCCGCAGTGTTTCGAGCCACCCTTCCAGGGTTTCGATGGTTTTTTCGGCGAAGCCAACAACGGGAATCGCCTCGTCTTTATCGTCTTTTGGTTCATCGCGCAACAGTGATGGGGTGGATTGCCCCGCTCTTTGCTCAAGCACCGCGATTTGTTCCGATATCCAGGAAGTTCGATGCCCCAGAATTTGCGCCTTCCTGCACACGTCCAGCGCCTGGGCATCGTTCCCCTCCCGGATATACATTTCGATAATTCTGGCCAAAACGGCTCCGGGCGCATCTCCGCCTTCCCGCCCGACATGCTCCTCCCCTAGTGGAGGTTCGCGCGCGGGCTCCGCGTCCACAGGCTCCGCATCGGTTGCATCCGCCCGCGCATTCTCCAGCGCGACACCGCCCTTCTTGCCAACGACGCTCTCTACCTCTCCCGCCAATAGGCCGAGATTTTCTTCTATCCCGGGATATCCGGCAGGTTCTTTCCCGCTCCCTGCCTGCGTCATGCGTTCCCGGATATCAGCCAATCGTGCGTTCCATTCCACGTGCCCGGGGTCGGACTCCAAAAGCCTCATATAGATGTCGCGTGCCTTGTCCAGGTGACCTTGGGCCATATACAGATCGGCGAGAGAGGGTGTGGCCATGGGCTCCACGCGAGTCGCCGGACCACCCATTGACGCAACACCGGGCTCGCCCACCGTGTTTTGAGCGGCAACTTCATCGACTGCAAACATGGTGGCCGCCCTCAGCGCCTCCTGCGCCTTGGCTTCGTCTCCGCGCTTTTGAAGGCAGTCGGCCAAAAGACGCTGCCCGGAAGCGTTCCAGGGAGCGATTGTCAGTGCCTCCTCCACAAAGCGGAGTGCCTCTTCGTGCTCGTTTTTCGAGAGCAGAATTTCTGCGAGAAGAACGCCCGCGGCGGAGTATGCAGGATGCAGTACAAGGCCGCTCCTCAGGAGGTCTTCCGCGCGCTCCGCTCGGCCTTTTGCCCATAGGAGGGAGGCTAAAGGGAAAAAAGCGGCCGAGGTGGGATTTTGTGCCAAACGCTTTTCCAGCGCTTCGATGCGAGCCTCGGGATTACGCAGCCGATGTATCATGAACCTCTAATTCTCGGCGGGAAAGGGACCATCGACATCCGAAAGCGAATGCTAGCAAAGGGTGCTTTGAACTGACAAGACCGCATATCGCCCGAATCCTTCCGAGACCCAGTGGCGCCCACCTAGGATTTCGCATCGACGACGGCAATAGCGTTCACCTCGATGAGACAACGCGGGTCCGTCGCCAGTCGAACCACTTGGACAGTGGTGGTCGTCGGTTTGTTTTCCCCAAAATATTCTCCCCACACACGGTTGAGAGCATCTTGATCCGTCAAGTCGGTTACGAATCGATTGGCGGTAACGATATCACCGAAATCTCCGCCTACCGCATCGAGACCTTTCTTCAGATTTTCCAGCGTCGCCTGCGCCTGCCCTTCCATATCCTGGGGCATGGCGTCGAATTCCTCCGGCCTATGCGGATGATAATGGTAGACAGGCGCCGCGGTGACTCCGGCCAGAAACACGAGGCTACCCCCCGTCACCCTGATGGCAGGTGCATAGGGCATCCACAAATCGGGAGCGTCCGGCCAATGGATATGTTCCACCTTTTTGCCCATTTCGATTTCCTCTCATACATTTCGGTTTCGCATCTATGCATCCGCCAGCGAAGATGCAAAGCACCTCTGAACGGTCCAAGCGAAACATGAGGACAACAAGGTTTTCCCCTTTTTCAATCTTCTGCAATCTAAATTATCACCGCGCAGGTCATCAGTCTTCCCGGCCGCCTCCCATCGCACGCCCGGAAAGCACACGCGTCCCATGAAAGCGACCAGACGGCGTACCTCACAGATATGTTTACCATTCCCGTGAACTATTCGATAATCAACGCTGATGTTTCTTACTTCTCGATCACAAAGGATATCTCGTGTCCAGGAAACCACTCGACGGTAAGCGCGCCATCATCACAGGTGCATCCACGGGCATCGGAGCCGCTATCGCCCACGAATACGCCCATGCAGGTGCCCACATCTGGGGGGCGGGCGGCAGCAACCCCGAAGGGCTGCAAAATACGATGGACGCCTGCAAAAACATGGGCGTGCGCGCCGAGGGAAAATGCTACGATTTGTCGCAAGCCCGGCGAGCATCTCAAGTGATTCACGATGGTGTCGCATTTCTGGGCGGACTCGATATTCTGGTCGTTTGCGCGGGTACGCGCGCGTTCAAGCCCATCGTCGAAATTACCGACGATGAAATCGACCTGTTGTTCGAGGTAAACGCAAAAGCCGCCTATATCGCAGCCCGTGAAGCGGCAAAGTCGATGATCTCCCAAAAAAGCGGCTCCATCCTCA
The DNA here is from genome assembly GCA_965221655.1 of bacterium. GTDB lineage: Bacteria > UBA8248 > UBA8248 > UBA8248 > UBA8248 > Bin107. The sequence goes on from OZ244906.1 coordinate 1,084,952, forward strand.
TGATTGGCTCATCCGCAGGTCATCGGGGCAGGGCCGATACCAGCCTTTATTCGGTCACCAAATCCGTACTCCATCACTTAACGAAATGTCTCGCGCTCGAATTGGGCCCCATGGGGATTCGTGTGAATTGCCTGGCTCCGGGCCTTGTCGCAAGCCCGCGTGTCAAGGCACGACTCGATGCGAAACCCGAGTATCTTCGCTCCAGGCTGGAGGACATACCGCTCCACCAACTCGGCACGGTCGAGAACATGGCGGCCACCGCCCTGTTCATGGTCTCCTCCGAGAACGAATTCATGAACGGCGCAATCGTGCTTTCGGACGGCGGTGTTAGCGCAGGGTAGAAAATGCGCTCTACAACGACAGGAAATTTCAGGAAAAGACGTCTTCTTCTTTTCCCTCTCGTCTGCCTCTTCATTTTCCCCCTTCCAGGGCAGACCTTCGAAACAGAAAAAACGCTCACCACCCATCAGATGCTTACCGCCATGGTATCGAGCAGAACGAAGTGGTTATTGACGGCACCCATGGAAAAAGGTGCCACCGAGACAAACGCAACCCTCCTTGCTTTCACGGTGGACGGCGACTTCCATCCCATCACCTTCCGGAAAAGAGGCGAAACGTTTCGGGCACACGTGCAAAACTACCCCGTCCCCTCGGATTTGTCCGCCGAGGTTCGACCTACCCAGCTGCCGGACGGCAGTTTTGTCGGCGCCGGGAAAAGCGGAATGTTCATCAACGTGGACACCATCGAGCGGCGTTGGCTCTTCGTCTGGCCCAGCGTCCGCCCATCCACTCGGTCTCAACCTGCCGTGCTAGGTCGAGACGACGTGGCGATGGTAGGTGTAGACGGTTCTTTGCTCTTGTTTCAAAAAACGGAGGACAAATGGTTCCAAACGCAGCGTATCGCTTCGAAAATGGCGAGGATATCGCCTGAAGCCGTTCTTGCTGCAGTCGATCTTGATGGGGATGGCGGGAAAGAACTCATCGCACCCGCCCGCCCAATCAAACGGAATGGCCGCGTTTTGCCCACGGAAATTCACGCATACCGCTTCCACAATAATTCTCTCGATCTTATGTCTACGTACGCCGCAGGCGAGAACGCAGTTTTCGAAACCGCCAGTGTAACCACGGCGGATTTGAACAACGACGGAGAAAGGGAAATTCTCGTCACCAGAAGCGAGCGAGACGGCGCAGCCTCTCATCTGGTTTTGGAAATGAAGGGTCGAGAACTTGTCCTCAAGGCGCGAAGCGACACAACTCGCACGGAGACGGGGAATGCCCGAGCGCGCCTGTTGGGCGCATTCAACATCGACCGTGGCACTCCGAAGATTCTCGCCCTGGAAGGACAGCATCCAGCGCGTTTCCTTCTAGCGTTGAGGCTCAGCGGAGGTCGCCTCCGAGAACGCGCGCGAGTAGCCGGCTTCGCGATCCGCAGGAGCACTTCTCAACAAATTCGGGAATTCGCCCTGCTCAGGCGCCGCGGGATCGTAGAAGTCGTGGCCCAACAAGCTGGCCTTCCACATTTGAGCGCGTTCGCACTCTTCGGAAATCGCTGGCACTTTCGGTGGTCACAAGTCATCCCTTCGTCCGTCCGCTCCGACATACTCACTGCGGATTTCAACGTGGACGCGAAAGACGACATTGCGTTCGTCGATCAATCCGGCCTCGTGCACATCTACTTGTCCAAGTAATAAGACTTTATTCCCAAGTCCGGAAGTGCGGTCTGTTCGAAGCGGAACAACATGTGCCACTACCTGAAAGCGAATTTTTCAGGAGACCCCGCAATCCCTTATCGACTACCCCCAATGTTGAAAAAAGCAGCACGCCCGGGATACAAGGCAGCATCCCCCAATTCCTCGTTGATACGAAGCAATTGATTGTATTTCGCCAACCTGTCCGAACGACTGGCCGAACCCGTCTTGATTTGTCCTGCATTCGTCGCAATCGCCAAATCGGCAATCGTCGTGTCCTCCGTCTCGCCCGAGCGATGAGAAACGACAGACGTGTAACCTGCCCGTGTCGCCATATGAATCGTCTCGAGGGTTTCCGTCAGTGTGCCGATCTGGTTCACCTTAATCAGAATGCTGTTACCCACTCCCTGTGTGATGCCCTTGGAAAGTATCTCGGCGTTCGTCACGAAGATATCATCTCCCACAAGTTGCACTTTGTCGCCTATCGCTTCCGTCAAGGCGGCCCACCCCTCCCAGTCATCCTCGGCGCAACCGTCCTCAATCGATATGATCGGATATTGTCGCACCCAGTTCTCATAGAGTGCGACCATGTCTTCCGACGTTTTTTCACTGTGGTCCGACCAGCGGAATACGTATTTACCCTTTTCGAAAAGCTCGCTCGACGCCGGATCAAGCGCAATGAGTACATCGTTTTCAGGCTGATAACCCGCCTTTACGACAGACTCGAGAATCGTTTCAATCGCTTCTTCATTATCCCGCAAATCAGGGGCGAAACCTCCTTCGTCTCCAACAGCCGTAGTGTGCCCCCGGCCTTTCAGTACCTCCTTGAGGCGATGAAAAACCTCAACACCCATTCTCAAGGCGTCCGGAAAACTCTGCGCTCCAACAGGCATGATCATAAATTCCTGAAAATCCACGGAATTGTCCGAGTGCGCTCCACCATTGAGAATGTTCATCATCGGGACCGGAAGCGTACAAGCATCCACTCCGCCGATATAGCGATAGAGCGGCAGGCCATGCGCATCGGCCGCCGCCTTGGCTGTCGCCATGGAAATACCCAAAATCGCATTCGCCCCAATACGACCCTTGTTTTTCGTGCCATCAATCTCGCACATGCGGGCATCGATGCCTTTTTGATCGACCGCATCCATGCCAACCAACTCGGACGCCAGCGTCCCGTTGACATGGTCGACCGCTTGGGTGACGCCCTTACCGAGATAGTAATCCTCTTCCCCGTCCCGCAATTCCACCGCTTCACGCTTTCCGGTGCTGGCACCACTGGGAACTGCCGCTCGCCCGAAACCACCACTACTCAAGTGGACATCCACTTCGACGGTAGGGTTGCCGCGTGAATCCAGAATTTCTCGCCCGACAATTTGAACTATGTTCGTCATGCCTTCCCCCAGAATCCAAACTATCTTGATAATCGTATCCTTCAAAGTGGCATAGAGTAGCCCATCTTCGATACGGCACAAAAGGCCGCAAGAAGGGTTTATGGATCTCTTGATTTGACCTTGGGAACGCCGGATGATATCGCAAAAGAAATCCTATCCCCTTACCCAAAGAGGTGCCGCGTGATGCCATTGACAGGTCTGCGTGTGCTGGACCTCAGTCGCCTCCTTCCCGGCGGACAATGCACCTTGATGCTCGCCGACATGGGGGCAAACGTCATCAAGGTAGAAGAACCACGGCGTGGCGATTACATCCGCCTCGCATCTCCCTTTGATGAGCATGGCGTTTCCCCTCTTCATCTATGCTACAACCGCAACAAACGCTCCCTGGCCTTGGACCTGAAAAATAAAGCGGGCGTATCCACACTCCTTAGATTAGTGAAAGATTCGGATGTGCTCGTCGATAGCTTTCGACCCGGGGTAATGGAGCGCCTCGGTATCGACTATCAGGCGCTCAAACAAGAGAACCCGGCCATCGTGCATTGTTCGATCACCGGATATGGGCAAAATGGCCCACTGGCACAATCTCCGGGACACGACTTGAACTTCCAGGCGTTGGGAGGCGTCGTAGAACTCACCGGCGGCGCCGGGGCGCATCCCCACGTTCCCGGGGTTCTCATTGGAGACGTGGGCGCCGGCATGTGGGCTGCTTTCGCCATAGTCGTGGCCTTACGCCTTGCCGAGCGTGAAGGCATCGGGCAATTCATAGACATGTCCATGCTGGACGCCGTGATGGGCTTTCTGTCCATACATGGGCAAACGTACCTCTCGACGGGGCAATGTCCCGGGCGTGAGGAAATGCGACACAACGGGAGAAGGCCATGCTATCGCCTCTATCCCACAAAAGACGGTCGGATGGTTTCGGTTGCTTGTTCTGAACCGAAATTCTGGGTGAATTTATGCAAACTCATCGGGCACGATGAATTTTTTAACGACTACGCAGCCAGGGGCGAGCGCCGCACGAAAGTGATTCAGGCGCTCAACAAAACTTTTCAGACCAAGACGCTCGAGGAGTGGAGCGAATTTTTTGACGGGAAAGACGTATGTGTGAGCCCGGCCCTCAACATGCGCGAAACCTTCGCTCACCCACAGGTGAATGCAAGTGGTTTCACAAGACCATACCCACATCCTGTTGAGGGAACGTATACCGGCACTCGCCCTGTTCCGAAATTCTCGAACCTCACCATAGAAGACTCTCTCCCCCCTCCCCGACTGGGCGAGCATTCGGCCGAGATATTAAGGGAATACGGATTTCAGGATAACGAGATCGAAAGCTTGGTCGCAGCCGGAGCCTCACATTACGGCGCGGACCCCGTAGGCGAAACCATCAGCGAGTAAATTTACACCCATGGCACGACCCAGCACATTCGAAGTTCATGCGACAAAATTCGTGGAGCGAGAAATCAGGGGCGAGCAACCGTAGCTTACGAAGTCGGATTACGCTCCGACAGCTTTTCTAATTCCGCCTCAAAATCTTTGAGCGTCCCGAACGAGCGATAGACCGATGCAAAGCGCACGTAAGCCACCTTATCCACATCCCTCAACTCTTCCATCAATTTTTCGCCTATCGCTTTGGTCGATATCTCTTTCTCACCATTATCAAGAATGTAGCGCTCCACGCGATCGACTATCGCCTCCTGATCCTCCGCGGAAACAGGTCTCTTCTCCAGGGCCTTCTTGATGCCTGCGCTAATCTTGTCGCGAAGATAATTCACGCGCGTACCATCTTTTTTCACAATGAGCGGCCAGGAAACTTCGGCCCTTTCGTAAGTCGTAAAACGGTGGAAACACTTCTCGCATTCACGTCTTCTTCGAATGGCGTTCCCTTCCTTGGTCGCCCGGCTGTCGACCACCCTGCTCTCAGAATGACTACAAATCGGACATTTCATAGAAAAACAAATCCATCCCGGGCCTTAGGGTCATCAGTGCACCCGTTGGGGCGCATCTTCCATCCCAGCAATTTTGGCTAACCGACGGGCATGGCGCCCGCCTTCGAACTCCGTTTCCAGCCAAACGTCAACAATTTTCATCGCCTCTTCAATATCTACCACCCGGCCGCCCAAGGCCAAGATATTGGCATCGTTATGCAAGCGGCTCATCCGCGCCATCGATTCGTTATGGCAGGCCACGGCGCGAATACCAGAAAATTTGTTCGCCACGATCACCATGCCAGCGGCCGAGCCACAACAAAAAATTCCGCGTTCCGATACTCCCTCACTCACAGAGCGAGCAGCCGGTCCGGCATAATCCGGATAATCACAAGATTCGCACGAATGCGTCCCAAAATCATAGTACGGAATTCCCCTCTTATCGAGCAGACGCTTCACCGCTTCTTTGAGTTCATATCCTCCATGATCAGCGGCAAGAGCTATTTGATTCATCAGGTGTTCTCCAGAGGGCATCCATGGACAACGTGCAACCTCACAAAACCTAGGATGCGAAAAATCGTAAGTCAAGCAAGCATGTGATGTCTCCGGTTCGGGCTTTGCGGTTCGCCACACCAGATACCAGACAATTCGTTACCCCTCATCGCCGAGGACAATTCACTCTGCCCCCTCGCGGATCAGAAGTATCAATACGGTTTCAACTCCGTTCCGAAAATCGGTTTTCCCAAGAGAATTCGTGATGCTTCCTGGGCTGTTTTCTTGAATTCATTCTCGGCGGCCAACCTCTCTCCCTTCTCTTGCAAGCACCGCGCCTCGATGAGATGCAGGACCAGATGCACCCATGAATTCTCATCTTGCAAAGGTAAAGCAAGTGCAAACGCCCGCTCCACACTTTTCTCCACCCTATCAAGCTGCCCCGCTTCGAGCATCAACGCCGCGTGCAACACGTGATGCTCGATATCCTTCTCCCGGTGCTTCCCTGCCGCTTGCACATGGGCAGCGGCTTTTTTGAGCGCGCTTTTTGATTCCAGGGGACCCGATGCCGATGCCAGTTTTTGCAGAAATTCCAAACCGCCCAAAGCCTGATATCCATCTTCCCACGTACGCAGAGCACGCCTTTCTCGACCTGCTGCCAGTTGTGCATCGCCCAGCAAGAGATGTGTCTTTTTCTCCTCCGGCAAGTGGCGCACGGCTTGTTCCAAAAAAGGGATGGCCTCCTCTGGGAGAGAAGCGTTTAATTTCGCCTCTCCAGCCGCGAGATATGCCCGGGCAGCCACTCGATTGTCCTCTTGGCGCTCAGACCCAGGCACCGCCGATCGGGAGAGCTTCTCACAAACCCTGACGGCAGCCTCCATTCGCCCATCTTTCAAATACATGTCCCTCAATTTTCGCAACACCAAAGGACTCGCGCCTTTACCCATACTATTTTGGACAAGAAGCTCGATAGCCTCATGTCCCTTGCCGGAATGAGTGAGAGTTTCCGAGAGGCGGACAATGGAATCAGGAGAGTTGTTCGTCACAGAGCGGAGTTGCTCGTTCCATTGAATCGCAGCATGCGAGTTGCCAGAATTTGTCGCCAGATCCGCAGCGAGCCTCAAAGCGGGAACAAAGCGGGGGTCATCCCTGAGTGCACGCCTGAGCTCTCTGCGAGCGCGCCTGCTCCTTCCTTGCACTTCAAAGCTCTGTGCCTGGGCAAATCGCTCTTGGGCACGATGCAAACGCTTTTGTTTTTGGGTGAGCCGCTTACGAGAAAACCAACCGAGAGTAGCCTCGCCCCACCCAAGAACCGAAGCGAGGAACGCACCGAGTAGTGCCGCTCCCAGTACCACCAAAACCAACGGAGCTCGCACAGACCAACTACCTGCGAGGCGCAGGTCTATAATGTCCCGGTTGTAGTGAAGAAAATAGACAGCAAGAGAAAGCGGAGCCGCGAAACCGAGAAGAGTCCGAATCTTCATTCGCAACTCACTGACTGGTCCCTAACTCCCACCGCGCCTTTCAATTTCGTTTTGAGCCGCCACCGTGTAACGCGCATAAGGAATCGCTTCCAGGCGGGAGTAGGGAATCGGCTCATCCGATTCCTCACAGATACCATAAAGCCCTTTATCCATCCTTTGAAACGCCGCTTCCACTTCGCGCAAACGCTCCCGTTCTCTTTCCCCCAAGTCCATCAATACTTGACGCGAGTAGTTGTCAGCGGCCATGTCTGCAATATCCTGGGTTCCATCACCACCTATTTCCTTGGTGTGAACTTTGCTTTTCTCTACACCCCCAAGTATTTCCCGGCGGACTTCATGCAATCTCTCTTCCAGGGCTTTGAGTTGCTTTTTCGTCAAATGCTTCACCTTGAACCTCTACTTTCGTTCTCACGATCTAAGCACTGGATACCATCGACTTGATGGTCGGTGCGTGGGACCATAAATTTTCCAATCGGTAAAAATCCCGGCTCTTTTCGTTGAATATGTGGACTAGAAAGTCACCACAATCCATCAACACCCAACTCCCCTCTTCCAAACCCTCTACAAACAATACCGCGTCGCCAATTTCCCTGAGCCTTTCTTTGGCAACCTCACAAAGTGCCTTCACGTGTCGAGGACTCGTTCCGTGGCAAATCAGAAAAGCATCTACCTCCACCGACAATGGCCGAAGGTCCAAAAGCACCACATCTATCGCTTTTTTCGATTCCAGCGATTCCTGGAGAGCATGCAGCCGATTCTCTAGTTTCTCGATGGGCTTGTATCTCCCAACAGTTCAGGAAACAATTCCCGAATGTCCATATAATCGGCGGCGAATTATAAAGAGTTCGACTTCATGTGGCAATAAACATCGTATGGAGGAAGCGTTTTTTATGTGTTCTCTAATCCGGGTTGCCGAAATATCGACTTTGGTGATGGGAACAAATTTTATGACTCGCATTTTGTCGAGCAATTCAATTTCTTTGCCCCGTTCATCCTTCAAACGACAGGCGGGTTCGATTTGTCGAATCATGCGAAGGAGAGATTGAAAATATTCCCCGGAATTTTGATTGCCCCGCAAAGTAACGGCGAAGTTGATGGAGCTCAAAACCTCTTTGGGTTTGTACCACGTGTTCAACTCAAGAAACGCATCCGCACCGATAATGAAAAACCTCTCATCATTAGGCGTCTTCTCGGTTAGTTCCTTCAGGGTATCGAGCGTATAGGATGCTCCGCCCCTCTCCACTTCGATAGGGTCACACACATAAGCAGGATAATCCTTTAACGCAATACGAACCATCTCCAGCCTATCGGCCGTCGAGGCTACCTCGTCCCTCGGCTTATGGGGTGGCAAAGCGGACGGAATGAATCGTATCTCGTCAAGCATCAGCGTTTTGCGCACTTCGTCGGCGGAGCGGAGGTGCCCATAGTGAATCGGGTTGAATGTTCCACCTAGAATCCCGATACGCAATCGCTCTCCTTAGTTTTTCCCTGTCACTACTGCATCAAAACGAAATTGTTCCGATGGACAATCTCATCGTAGGGTTTGTCCCCGAGTATCGAAGCGATTTCCGTAGTTTGTCTGCCGGCAATTTTGGCCGCTTCATCACCCGAATAATTCGCCAAACCGCGCCCGAGAACCATTCCCTTGGTGTTTCGTATTTCCACCACGTCGCCGAAGTGAAAGTTGCCCCCAACGGAAACGACGCCGCTGGGCAATAAGCTTTTCCCTCTCTTCACCAGGGCGTTCACGGCTCCGACATCGAGTTTCAGCCAGCCTCGGGGTTTGGCCGTGGTGCCTATCCAGCCCTTTTTCCCCTTCAGGCGCGTGCCGTTGGGCAAGAAAAGCGTCCCCAAGGGCTCACCCATCAATACACGCTCGATGACGTTGGTTTCCCGCCCTTTTACGATCAGCGTGCTGATACCCACCTTATTCAGAACCCTGACCGCCTCAATCTTCGTGCGCATCCCTCCGTGAGCCAGGGGGTTCGTGCTGGTGCCGGCGGTCGAGGATATCTCTTTTGGCAAACCAACGACGCGAGGAATCAGCCGAGCCGTTTCCGACGTTTTGGGGTCTTTGTCATACAAACCCTCCACATCGGACAAGATGATTACGAGACCTGCTTGAACCATTTGAGCTGTCTGGGCGGCCAGGGTGTCGTTGTCTCCGAAACGGATTCCTTCGACAGACACAGTATCGTTTTCGTTCACAATGGGGAGCACACCCTTCCCCATCAACGTTTCAAAAGTGTTGCAAGCGTTCAGAAATCGGCTTCTCTCGTCCAAGTCCGAGTGAATGAGCAGCACCTGCGCCGTCTCAATGCCTCTTTGTTTGAATGCGCGTCCATACGCTTCCATCAAGATAGGCTGGCCAACCGCAGCGGCCGCTTGGCGCTCAGGAATCGCCTTGGGAATTAATTTCAAACCCAACCTTTTCACACCGGCCGCGATTGCTCCGGACGAAACTACGACAACCTGTCTGCCCATCTCTCTGAGCCTTACAACCTGGGATGCTATACGCCCCAAGACCCTTCGGTTCACACCCATCTCATCCGATGCCGTCAAAACCGAGCTTCCCACCTTGACCACCAGGCGACGGCTATCAAGAACCGGATCGTTTCTTCTCGTCATCGGCTAACTCGCAGACCCCGTCTTGGCATCATGAAAACAACGTCGTTTTCTTTTGCGTTCTATCTCGCTCGAGCATGAGACATATCTTCGTCAACAACTCGTCCAAACCAAAACCGGAAACCGCCGAGACGCCATGGACTTCAACACCCCGCGCCTCAATTCCCTCACGCAGTTTCGAGCAATGACTCTTCGATTCGGTAACATCCATTTTCGTCAAAACCGCCATACTGTGCTTCTGGGCAAGCTGTGGTGAGAATGTGGTCAATTCATAAACTATGGCATCAAAATCTGAAAGCCCCTTTTCAGGGGGCTTGGACGCATCGACTAGATGAAGCAACAATCCGCACCGTTCCACATGTCGCAAAAACTGCAACCCCAAACCCTTGCCTTCACTGGCTCCTGGTATCAGGCCGGGGATGTCGGCCACGACGCATGAACGGTAATCACCCAAATCCACTACGCCCAGATTGGGCTGAAGCGTAGTAAAAGGATAATCTGCAATCTTGGGTTTGCTCTCGGAAAGTCTCGATATGAGGGTGGATTTCCCGGCATTGGGCATGCCTATAAGGCCTACGTCCGCGAGCAATTTCAGTTCCAACTCCAGGCAGCGTTCTTCCCCTGCTTTTCCTTTAGTGGTCTTCCTCGGTGCCCTGTTGGTTGAGGTTTTGAAGTGCTCGTTACCGAGCCCGCCTCGACCCCCTTGCGCGACAATTACCTCCAAGCCTTCTTCGGAGAGGTCGAACATCACCTCACCTGTTTCAGAATCCCGAACGATAGTTCCGAGAGGCACCTCCAACAACAAATCCGCGCCGTTGGCCCCGTGTTTATTGCTGCCCATACCTGCCTGGCCTCTCTCAGCTTTGAGGAGAGGTTGGTACCGAAAATTCATCAGCGTATTTAGTGACACCGTAGTTTGAAAAACCACGTGCCCCCCACGGCCGCCGTTTCCCCCGTCGGGGCCGCCTTTCGGCACAAATTTCTCCCTCCGGAAGCTGAGGCAGCCGTCTCCTCCACGACCAGCCTGCACGCGAATTTTAGCAGTATCGACAAACATGGCAGGGGCGGAGATTGCCCATAAGGAATCTACTCCGCCGGAATGACACTGATAGTGCGGCGGCCCTTGGCTTTGCGCTCGAACTTCAATTTTCCGCTCACCCTGGCATAGAGGGTATGGTCATTGCCCAAGCCGACATTTTCTCCGGGGTGAAAGACTGTGCCGCGTTGCCTGACGATGATGGTCCCTGCGTGCACGCTTTCTCCTGCAAAGCGTTTCACTCCCAAACGTCGTCCAGCGCTGTCCCTTCCATTAGATGAACTACCACCAGCTTTTTTATGGGCCATCGTCCAATCCTTTTATCCTGATGCGAGGATGTCCGTCACCTCTATCTGGGTATAATGCTGACGGTGCCCCCGCTTCGTGCGAACTTTCTTGCGACGCTTGAATCGAAAAGCAATGACCTTTTTGCCGCGCCCGTGGTCGCGAATCACTGCTCTCACTTTGGCTTTATCGAGAGCTTCTTTTTCCGCTACAACCTTTTCTCCGTCTACGATGAGACGAACATCGTCGAACTCGACACTATCTCCCACATCGCCGGGCAAACGTTCGACCAGAATATAATCTCCCGCCTCAATCCGCATCTGCTTGCCACCGGTTTCCACTACAGCATACATTCCCGAAATCTCCTTCGTGCCCCGTATCAACATTTCGAGCTTAGGAAACAGTTATTTCGCCAAGTTTTCACCAACGACAACCAGGATGTCTACCAATCCAAGGCTCGAAAGTCAATTCGAACCGCGAAAAACGAAAGATACTGATCATCGCTTTCCTTTTCTATTGGTTTTCAGCAAGCGGAAAGTTACCCGTTCGGTCCGGTACGAGACGGATCGCCTTACCGGCAAATAACCCTTTTTTTGTACCGACACGGTAAAACCCTTCAGGATATCTTTCATGCCTGTCTTGAATGTCAGGCGCAACGGCGTTTTGCCTTGATAAACATCATCAACGAACACATCAGCCTGCGGAGGGCTCGAGGTAATGATCAGTTGACGATCCTGCAACCCCTTGACCGGATCCGTGACGTTCCTCTCCCACCATTTCCCCACTTGATTGCTCTTCTTCGCACACCCGGCCACCATGGGAAGAGCCAAGAGGAGAACGCTGAAAATCAGGACGAACCGTACCGACGACTGATTCATATTTTCCCGTTCCCTTGTCCGTACATCCAGCAAGCCCCATGGAAAATACATCTCCAAGGACACTCAAAACAACTCTCACACACACCCTACACTGAAAATTATGACGAGAAAACACTCTCGCAATTGAAGATACGCCTACTTTCCGGCGCTGGATCCCTAAGCTGGCGGGGCACCCACTTGTTGTCCCGACCAATCTTCGAACATTTGCAACAATTCAGTCTGGTCCGAATCTGGCCCGAATTTCTGCACGCCCAGGCCATAGATCTGACGAGAATGATTCAGGTAAAACGCTGTTACCCCTTTTTCGCGCGCCAAATCGCTCCCCATTGAGAGATCTTTGTGCATCAATCCTGTGGAAAATCCACAAGTAAAGTCCCGGGGCAGGAGAAAACGAGGCCATTTATCCTTGGTGGCGCTGTTCATGCCTGAGCCGCCATTGAAGACTTCCAGGGCTTTCGCGGGGTCGAGACCCAATTTTGACGCCAACACCATCGCCTCCATCGATGCAAGTAGGCTCGTGGCCGAGAGGAAGTTGTTCACACACTTCATCGCGTGCCCTGACTCCGGTGCCTCATCGATATGTACGATGGTTTTGCCCAACGTCTCGAAAATAGGCATCGCAGCTTCCACGATTTCTTTGGGTCCACCCGGCATAATAGCCAAAGTAGCCGCCTCCGCTCCCACGACGCCACCCGATACAGGTGCCCCGATGAGGTGCAATCCTTTTTCCGCCAACCGGGCCGCGAGCATCCTCGTCCTTGTCGGGTAAGAAGAACTCATATCGATGATTACTTTTCCCTTGTCGAGATGCGTCGATACTCCGTCCGGTCCGTCGACTACCTCGTCCACGACATCGCTATTAGGCAGCATGGTAATGATGACGTCGGCACTTTTTGCCAACTCTCCCACACTCGTAGCCTCTTGCACTCCATCACTGGCCACGGCCTTCACATTTTCCGACCTGGTGTCATAGGCTACCACCGTATAGTCGCCATGCCGCAGATTCTTCGACATGGGTGTCCCCATCTTGCCGATTCCGACGAAACCGATAGTTACACTCCCTGGCTCTAAGGTTTTCATAATCCTCCCTCGCTGTCTGCATGAAATCTTGCCATGAAAGACACTACAAAAATCGTTGAGATGTTTTGATTCGCCAGAAGGTTTTTGTCAATCCTCGATGAGAATGATAGGTTTCGGGGACGCTTTGGACCCGCCCGCTCAACATTCATGTACCGCCCAGGGAGAGCCGCATGGAACCGATTTCGGCGGACGACGTCATCCGCTATCTGGAGGACAATCCAGGGTTTTTCATTGAACATCCAGACTCACTCCGCCAAAGCGGCCTGCTGGCCCAAGACAGTGCCTCGGCCAAAGTCCTCGATTTACGAAATAAACTCTTCGACCGCCTCAAAGGCGAAAGAGAGGATTTGATACGACTTCTTGATGAAACCATACAGATTGTTCGCCAAAATGAGCGAATCGAAAAAGATTTCACCGCTATAGAACAACTCTTGTTTGAGAAAACACCGTCGCTGGCAAGCCTCACGGAAATCGCAAAAAGCATCGAATCGCGCTTCGGGATTGCATATGCTGGTTTTTTGCTCATCGAGCCTATGGACGGCATTGCCCTACTCGCCCCAAAATTGGATGAATCATCCCGCATTCGCTCCCTGGGCAAAATAGAAGAAGGGCTCGTCCCCATGAAAGGAGGCGTTCTGCTCGACGGGAAACTCGAAGGGGGAGGGAGAACGCTTTTCCCCGAGACCCTGAGCGCAGACATTCAATCGACCGCCATCGTTCCCCTGGAAATTCATCGGAAGAAAATAGGTTTTCTCGTCCTGGGCTCGGAAGATCCCGAGCGATACAAAAAGGGAATGGCAACCCACCTTCTGGAGCGCCTCGCAATGCGATTGGCCCTGGGAATTTCCATTTTCCAACGCTTCAACAATCGAGAAGCGGAACAAACGAATTCCTGAAAGCGAATCACGGCAAGTTTTTCGCTTCTTGCGTGAACGCTCAGGCCGGAACACCCTGCGCCTTGGAAACGAGCTCCGTTACTTCAGAGATAGCGCCTAGATTTTCCAGATTCCTCACACGCTTGACGAGCAATCCCGCCGTTTCTTTATCTAACACCGGACTCGTCATCACGTGAAATCGTTCAATCAATTCATCCCACGTCAAGGGGTTTCTTGAATCTCCTTTGGGATGCTCTTGGTGCGCTTCAAAAACCCCGCGTTCGGTCTCGATTTTGACGTGTGCCTGCCACTTGTCGGGAAACTCTCTTTCCATTTCAGCGTCGCCGTAGCATTCGATCTTCTTGATGACGGAAGAGTGAACCTGGGAGCGGAGAAAATCGTCGGTATACTCGTCGAGCCCCGCCGCGCGCCTGAGAATAGCCACTGCCACGGCGTATTGAAGGCTGAACTGCGCATCTACGATGTTTTGGGGGTTCGTTTTCAGATCATACGGTTCAATAACCACCATCACGCTGGTCTCGGGAACCCGAACCTCCACCCGAACAATTTCTTCCGGCTTGATGTCGTGCGTCTTGCAAGCCTGGATCGTCGCGTCGATCGGCGCATGGTTGTATCGACAACAGGCGTAGGGTTTGATGGCGCTCTCGCAAATTTCCCAATACTCACGGAAATGTTCGACCACGTATTCAGGCGTGTAATCGTCGCTGTGGGCATGCAAAAACCCAAATTTGCCGCCCAGTATGTCTTCTGGCCCCACGTAACCTTCCTGTGCCAGATAGGCGGCGATGATGCCGCTGTGTGCCGCCCACCCCGGGTGAAACCTCTTCGTCCATGCGCCATTGTCCAGGTATTGCATCGACCCTGCTGCCTGGCTTCCCGCGATGCCTAGGGCGTTGGCGGTGGCCTCGACCGACAAACCCAAAAGCTTCGACGCCGTGATGGCGGCTGCAAAAGTACCGCACGTGCCCGTGGGGTGGAATCCCCGTTCGTAGTGGCTCGTCGGATTCACTGCGTTCCCGATACGGTTGGTCACTTCGTACCCCGCCACGATGGCGGCGATGACCCGTTTCGGATCGGGTTGGTGCGCCTCTGCGACCGCCAGCGTGCTGGGCATAACGCTGACGGCGGGATGCAGGCTCGAGCGCGTAGTCACGTCGTCCATTTCCGTGGCGTGACTCACACCGCCGTTCACCAACGCGGCGTGGGGGGCGTCGGTCTTGACATCCGAACCGACGATGGTGCACGGGCCACCCTGCGGAGCACGTTTTTTCGCGAAATTATGGAAGACGCGCGAGCTGGCCGCCTCCACCGCCCTAAGCGTCACCCCCAGGTGATCGAGCAGAAAATACTTTGCCCGGTCTCTCGCCTCCTCGGGCAAAGAATCGTACGTGATGGCGTGAACATGCTCCACAAGCATCCGGCTGATGTTCATCGCATTTCTCCCTTTGACCGGCTGTCGGTTTCGTTACGTCGAAAGATGAACTCACCCTCGAGCAGGGCGTTGGCACAAGTAGAGGACACACCAGCACTCGCATATATCCCGCATCGTTGCAAGCCCGGAGAAATCACTCCCTCTTCGATGCGAAGACGCGTTTGTCATAGGATATCGCTTGTCGATAAGATTGCGCGTCATTTCCTTGGTTCCATTTCCTGGAGACGAGATGAAATCTTGTGTTTTCTGCAAAATCGTGGCGGGCGAGATTCCCTGCAAAAAAGTGTATGAAGACGACGAGTTGTTCGCGTTCGAAGACGCCAATCCGGTGGCCCCCACGCACATTCTCATCATCCCGAAAAAGCATATGGAGACGCTTCACGAGATACAGGACGAGGACAAGGAATTGATTGGTTCGGTATTCGTTGCCGCAAACCAAATCGCCCGAAAAGTGGGGCTGGCGGAAGAGGGATTCCGCATCGTCGCGAATTGCGGGGAAAATGCCGGTCAAACCGTCTTCCACATCCACTTTCACCTCTTGGGCGGACGCCGGATGGAATGGCCGCCGGGCTAGAGACCGCTTCGCAGCACTCGCAGAAAAACGACTCCTTCCGCGAAGTTTCACATCATACGAAAACGCCGCTCCATGGCACGCTGCCACTTGCCCGCCTGATTCGCACCGAACACGATATCCGCATCGGCAGGCGCGCTGTACCAGTCTCCCCGCTTCATTTCACGTTCCAGTTGTCCGGCTCCCCAGCCCGCGTAGCCGAGTGCGAAAACTATCTTTCGGGGCCGTCTGCCCCGGGCGATGGCTTGGAGCACATGCTCCATTCGGCTGATCGCCGCGTTCTCCCCCACCTCGTAGAGAACGTCGAGTTCGTGCTCCCGCGTATGGAGGGCAAAGCCTGCACCGGGTGCCACGGGGCCGCCGTAGTGCACGTCGACCTCGCCTGCGTCGCGGGGCGCCTCCATGCCGAAATGCTCGTATAGCGCGGCGAGCGGCAACCGGCGCAGGAGGCGGTTCAGAATCAGCCCCACCGCCCCTTTCTCGTCGTGCCGCACCAAGAGAATGACGCTCCTGCGAAAGCGTCCGTCCGGCAGACCCGGACGCGCGACCAGCAGGTTGCCCGCGTGATGGCCGAAAAGCGGAAGATACGCCCCCTCGGGGTTCCTCCCCTCCTCCTGTGCGAAAGCGGGCGGGCACACGAGCAAAACCGCCGCGAGCAGGAGCGCGCCTCTCACCCGGCCACCCAGCCGCCGCCGTAGAGCAAGTCGCCCGCGTAGAAAACGGCCGCCTGGCCCGGCGCCACGGCGCCCAGAAGCGCAGGCTCCTCGGGCCTGACCTCGACGAGCCCCCCCTCGCGAAGCGAGACGTCGCAGGCGACCGCGCGGCCCCGGTGGCGCACCTGTACCTCAAGGCGCGCCGATGCGGGAGGAACCGACCAACGAACCTCGCGGACGAAGAAGGCCTCGCGCTCCAGGTCCTCGCGCGCACCCACCACGAGGGTGGCCGAATCGGCCTGCAGTTCCACCACATAGCGCGGCGGGCCGCCGCCCAGGTCAAGACCCCGCCTTTGCCCCACCGTAAAGTTGCTCACGCCCGCGTGCCTGCCCAGCACGTTGCCCGCGAGGTCCACGATGTCGCCCGGTCTGTCGATGCCGGGCTTCTCGTGCCGGAGGAACGCGCGGTAATCATCTGCGGGCACGAAGCATATCTCCTGGCTTTCGGGCTTGTCCGCCGTGGGGAGGCCGAGCTCTCTGGCGTAGGCGCGGGTTTGTTCTTTCGTGAACTCCCCCAGGGGGAAGGCCGCGCGCACGAGTTGTTCCTGCGTCATGCCGAAGAGGAAGTAGGTCTGGTCCTTCTGCGCGTCGCGGCTTCTCGCGACGCTCCAGCACTCCCCCACGCGCACCCGCCGCGCGTAGTGGCCCGTGGCGAGCACGTCCGCCCCGAACGCGCGGGCGCGCGCGGCGAGGTAGTCGAACTTCACCACCTGGTTGCAGTGCACGCAGGGCACGGGGGTTCTGCCGTTTTCGTACTCGGAGACGAAGTTCGCTATCACGCTCTCGCGGAACGACTCCCGCACGTCCATCACGTAGAAGGGAATCTCCAGCCGCGCCGCGACCGCGCGGGCGTCGGCCAAATCGCGCGGGGCACAGCACCCCCGGTGGAACGACTCCTGCGCGGGCCTGTCGGCGAGGCGCAGCCCCACCCCGATGGTCTCGTGGCCCTCTTCCACCATCAAGGCGGCGGCGACCGAGCTGTCCACCCCGCCGCTCATCGCCACCACCACGCGCTGCGCCATCCTACCCCCTCCTCCCCGCAACCGGCCGACGGCCCGTTATACACCAGCCACAGCCCTCAAGGCCACAGGGCGGCGGGAGCAGGTGCGCGAAGGAGCGGGCAAATGCGCGCTCAAAAAAATGTATCGTCGAAAAATGCGGGAATACATGAGAAATTACTTGATATAAATTCCTCAAGATGCTGAAATAAAATAGTTCATGCGATTTTTTTCTTCTCCCTTCTTTCCCGGGTTTTTTCAGGTTTTCCCGCGTTTTCCCGGGTTTTCCCGGGTTTGCGCGCGCAAATGCGTGCTGTTGGCCCGGCGCTGTGCTCGACTTCCACCGCCTGTCCGTACGAACGCATTGCATGACTCCACTCCCTTTCCGCAGCGCATCCATCCCTTGCGGGCGAAGGCTCCGCCCGTCGTCATTCAACACCACCACAGCCGCGGCAGGCACCGCGCAAATGCGGACGCGGGAGGGAAATCAAAAACGTGCGGACGTCGACCACACGAGGGGGAGAGAGCGGGAAAGGGTTCCACAGGAGACCCCTCCCTTGATGTGTCATTCGGTTTTCGTGATGGAGAGTGCCGCCGCTCCCTATCCCGCGGTGTAGCCGCCGTCGGCGTAGAGGATGTGGCCGGTGTAAAAGTCCGAGGCGCGCGAGGCGAGGAACAGGAGCGGGCCGGCGAGGTCTTCGGGTTCGCCCAGCCTGCCCTTCGGGATGCGGCTCACTATCCCCTCGCGCATCGTGATCGCCTCGGGCGCGTCGCCGAACATCCAGTCGGTCAGAGGCGAGCGAAAAACGGTCGGCGCAATCGCGTTGACGGTGATGCCCGTCGGCCCCAGCTCGCAGCCCAGCGCCTTGGTGATTCCGTCGACCGCCGCTTTGGAAGCGCAATAGGCGGTATAGCCGGCGGGGTGGCCGAGCAGCCCGCGCGCCGAGGACACCAACACAATCTTCCCGCCGCCGCCTTGCGCCTTCATCTGCCGCGTTGCGGCGCGGGCCAGCAGCCACGACTGCGTAACGTTGGCGTCCATGACGCCGGTGAATGCGTCGGGCGCCATCTCCTCAATCTTTGCCACCTTGTTCATGCCCGAGGCGACGACGAGAATGTCGAGGCGGCCATGCGCCTGAACAGCCTCCTCCACCATGGCGTCGACCGCCGCTTCTGAGGTCGGGCGCGCGTTTATCGTGGCGACCGCAGCCCCCGACTCGCGGCACTCCCCTGCAACGGCCTCCAGTGCGTCCGCATTGCCGGAAACCAGAACAAGCCTGCACCCGGCCTCGGCCAGGGTGCGCGCGGCGACCGCACCGAATGCACCGGACGCGCCGGTGATCAGCGCGGACTTTCCGCTCACGTCGAACATTTCAGGGAGTTTCATGTCCGCGCTCCGCCGCCTGAGTGTCGTGGACTGTGTGACGTCCGCCCCGCACGGCCCCCTCACACCGCCAGGGCGGCCGTGAGGTCCGAAACGCTTTGCGCCTCCTCAAGCCGCCACCAGGCGTCCCAGGCGGCGCGGGCGCGCTCTGCGGGGAGAAGGGTTGCGCACTCGAGGAATTTTTCCCGCAGTTCGATTTCGGTAAGCGGGTTCTCCACGTGGCCGCGCGCGCGGGCGAACGAGCGGGTGAGTTCGCGCCCGTCCTTGAGCCTGAGCCAGACTTCCGTGCGCTCGGTTTCGGGGTCCTCGCGGGCGAGGTCCTCATCCAGCTCAAACGCCACGCGCTTTTGGAGTGCGTCTATCTCGGGGCGGGCGACGCTGTCCTCTTCGAACTGGCGAATGCCCACCTTGCGGTCCACCAGGGCGGAGGCCAGGCAAAACGGCATCGAGAACTTGCCCTCGAGACCAGTTGTCGCCTCGCGGTAGCGCAACACCTTGAGCGTCATGGTCGAGGCGCGCGCACCCAGAGCCGCCACGTCAGAAACACGCACGTCTTCGGTGTTCACCAGGTCGAGCATGGCGTCTATGCCCGGATGCGTCATGGCGCAGCAGGGGTGAATTTTCACGCACACGCCCTCTTCTAAGTCCCAGGGCGGCCCCCAGGGGGCGAGCGCACCCTCCCAGTCGGCAAACGCATGGGCGGTGGGCCCGATGTCCTCAGCCGCCATGGCCGCCGTAAAGCCTGTTTCGAGCGTGTTCTCCGCCGCGGTAAAGCCGCTTTCGGCCAGCTTCGCGGCGACGAGCCCCGCGCGCGCGGCCTGGCCGGCGTGAAAAGGCTTGGTCATCGTGCCGAAATTCGACACCAGCCCGCACGCCGCACTCGCCCCCAGAGCGAGCGCGTGGCCCGTGCGTTCCGCGTCGAGCCCCAGTAAGTGTGCGCAGGCTCCCGCCACGCCCACCGCCCCCAGAGTGGCCGTTGCGTGAAAACCCCGGCGGTAATGGCGCGGGTTCACCGCCCGGCCCAGAACGCGCAAGGTCTCGAAACCCACGGCGTAGGCCGTGAGCACCGCGGAGCCCGGAATCTCGCGCTCCTCCGCCAGGGCGACGAGCGCGGGCACGAGCGTAACGCTCGGGTGCCCCAGAAGCACGAAATCCACGTCGTCAAAATCCAGGGCGTGGCCCGCCGTACCGTTCACGAACGCGGCCCAGGAAGCACTCGTTCGCCCGGTCTCCCCTATCAGGCGCGCGGCGGGAGCCCCGCCCTCATCCATCGCGAGACGACGCGCCAGCCGCGTGCACTCCTCCCCGACGCCCGCCAGCGTAACGCCCAGGGTATCGAGCACGGCGTTTCGCGCCTGCGCGCGTGCGGGCGCGCCTGTGTCCGCGGGACGCACCTCGGCGATGCGCCGCGCCAACTCCCTGGTCGCCGGATAGGTCATCGGGAACCTCCTCGCGCTTTCAGAACAAATCGCGTACGGGGGGCGCACCGGCCAGCTACTGCCCGGATGCGAACCGGGGGGCCGAAGCCCCCCGGAAACGGCGCACTAGATGCCGCGCGGACGCTCGGCGGTTTTTTTCGTCTTTCGGCCCCGCTTCGGAGCCTCGTTGCGCATGTTCTCGGTCAGCTTGAACTTGTTGACCGCGTTGACGAAGGCCCTCGCCCCCGCCTCGACGGTGTCGGGACTCGTGCTGTGGCCCGCTATCTGCAAGCCGTCCTCGAACTCGATCATCATGTTGACCTCGGCGAGGGCGTCGCGTCCGCGCGTTACGGCGTTGACGGAGAAATCCGCCAGGCGGCACTCCAAGCCCACGACGCGGCAGATAGCGTTGATGGCGGCGTCCACCGGGCCGATGCCCTGGCTCACCTCGGAGTAGCTGTTCTCGCCCTCCTGGATGCGCACGGTGGCCGTGGAGGCGGGGTGCGTGCCCGTGGACGTGGTGACCTGCAAGAATTCGAGCTGGTAGTAGTTCTCCCCGCCCTCGGCGCGGTTTTGCTGCAAAAGGGCTATCAAATCCTCGTCGTAGACTTCCTTCTTCTTGTCGGCGAGGTCGATAAAACGCGGGTAGATGGCCGTAATTTCCTCGCGCGTCATGCGGAAGCCCAACTGCTCGTAGCGCTTGCGCAACCCCGCGCGGCCCGAGTGCTTGCCGAGCACGAGCGTGTTCGAGGGCCTGCCGACCGACTTGGGCGTCATGATCTCGTAGGTGATCGCCTTGGAGATCACCCCGTGCTGGTGGATGCCCGCCTCGTGGGCGAAGGCGTTTTTCCCCACCACCGCCTTGTTGGGCTGCACGGGCACGCCCGTCATCGAGGTGAGCAGCCTGCTCGTGGGGTAGATTTCGCGCGTCTTGATGCCCGACTTGTAGTCGAGCTCGTCGCGCCGGGTGGAGATGGCCATCACGAATTCCTCGAGCGAGGCGTTGCCCGCACGCTCGCCGATGCCGTTGATGGTGCACTCCACCTGCCGCACGCCGGACTCGACCGCCACGATGCTGTTGGCCACCGCAAGGCCCAAATCGTCGTGGCAGTGCGCGCTGAAGACCACCCCGTCGTAGTTGGGCACCTTCTCGAAGATGTGCTCCCAAAAACGCTTGAACTCACTGGGGATGATGTAGCCCACTGTGTCGGGGAGGTTGATGGTCGTAGCCCCCTCCTCGATGGCTATCTTCACCGTCTCGGCGAGAAAGTCCCAATCCGAGCGCGTGGCGTCCTCGGCACTCCACTCCACGTCCTTGCAAAGTTTGCGCGCGTGGCGCACCGAGGCCGCGATTTCCTTGAGGAGTGCTGCGCGCGTCATCTTGAGCTTGTGCTTGAGATGGATGTCCGAGGTGGCGATGAAGGTGTGGATTCTCGGCTTTTTCGCGTGGCGCACCGCCTCCCAGCAGCGGTCGATGTCCTCGCGCGCCGAGCGCGAGAGGCCCGCGACGGTCGTCTTCTGCAAGGCCTTGGCCACGTCGCGCACCGATTCGAACTCGTCGTTCGAGGCGATCGGAAAGCCCGCCTCGATGATGTCCACGCCCAGTTTCTCGAGCTGCATCGCCATCTGGACTTTCTGGAAGCGGTCCATGCTGCAACCGGGCGACTGCTCGCCGTCTCTGAGCGTGGTGTCGAAAATGCGGATTCTGTTCGAGGCCCTGCCCCTCGATGGTCTCTTGCGGTTCGTCGTCTCTTGCGTCGTCATGGGTCAAAAACTCCCCGGGAAAATGCTGGTTCGTGTGCGCTTTTGCGCCGGGCGGACGGACCTATGGGGGATGGTGCGAGTGTCGCCGGGCGCAAGGAGCGGATAAACGCGCCGTTTTCCTAGGAAGCCAGTGGGTGGCGGGGCGTCTGGACCACGCCCCAGGACCTCCCGCGATCCCGATGTGTCATCGAAGTAAAGCTCCATTTCCGAGCGCGGCGAACCCCAAGGGTGCGCCTTTTTGCCACTCTCTCCCGAACGTGTCTCTCCGCAAGAGCGGTGCGGACAACCCTCTTATCGGCCAAGCACGCGCGCAGGTCAAGCCCCTTTTTCGTTTTTTTGCCCTTTTTTGAGCCAAGCCCGCATTTTCAGGCACACCCTCCGGGCCGGCAGCGCGGACGCCCCGGGAGGTTGCCCTCTTCGCTATTGTGCGTACTGCCCCCCGTCCACAACGAGTGCCGCCCCCGTCATGAAGCTCGATGCGTCGCTGGCGAGGAACAAAACGGCGCCCTCGAGCTCCTCGGGCTGCCCCAGCCTGCCCATGGGGATGTGGGCCTTTATCATCCGCGCGCCCGCTTCGGTGGCGAAGAAATCGCGGTTGATGTCGGTCAGAAAATACCCCGGCGCGAGGGCGTTCACCCGCACCCCGCTCCGCGCCCACTCGAGGGCGAGAGTCTTGGTGAGCTGAATCAGCCCGCCCTTGCTCGCCGAGTAGGCCGAAAGCATCTTCACGCCGATGAAGCCCGCCAGCGAGGCCACGTTGACTATCGACCCCCCGCCGCGCTCGACCATGCCCGGCCCCACTGCCTGGCACATGAGGAACGCACCGCGCAGGTTCGTGTCGATGACCCGGTTCCACTGCTCGATGGGCAGGTCCGCCGCCCAGCCCTCGCCGCTCACGCCGCCGTTGTTCACGAGCACGTCGACGCCGCCGAGAGCCTCCTCGGCGGCGCGGGCGGCCTCGAGAACGGAGCGGGGGTCCGTCAGGTCGCAGCGCACGGCGTGGGCGGCCCGGCCCAGGGCGCGAATCTCCTCCGCGGCTTCTTCGAGCTTCTCGAGCCTTCTCGCCGCGAGGACGACGTCCGCACCCGCCCCGGCCAGGGCGCGGGCCATCGCCCGGCCCAGACCCGTGCCGCCTCCCGTCACCAACGCCCTTTTCCCATGCAAATCAAATAGTCGCGACACTCCCGCCTCCCCCGCGCGCGGGTTTTCCCGCATTTGACGGGATTTTACCCACGAAATCCGTGAACAAGTTGTGGATAACCATGTGTCGAGGGGCTCTATCCCCCCTGTTTTCATTCACTTAAAGCATTTTGACGCTCTTTTGAGCAATTCCGTCAACTCTATATGAATCAAACAGATACACCATATTTTCGCCTCATAGAACCTTGTGCTTTCGTTTTGCGCATTGTTTTTTCACAAGTTTTGCGGACGCAAGCCCTGCCCGCGCCTCGCAAAAAATCAAAATAACAAAATATCCTCGCCGCCGCCCTCGTCCGCCCCCGCCGCGCGCACCTCGTAGAAGAGCAGCCGCGTATCCCCGTAGCGCCGCTCGCGGACGAGGCGCGCCGCCCCCGACGCGGCGCACGCAACAGCGCTCCGGGGAACCTCGACCACCAGATGCGGGCAAACGGGCGCCGCTCCAAAGACGGCCTCTATGAGTGCTGCGCGCAACGCCCCATCCGCCCAGGGGGGATCGGCAAAAGCGAGGTCAAACGCTTCTTCTTCCTTGCGTATTATCCGCGCGATTTCGCTCGGTGCATGCGCGCGGCGCACCTCGAGGCCCTCCGCCAGGCCGAGGGCTTGCGCGTTTCGCCGCATCGCCGCGCAAAGGCGCGCGTCGCGCTCCACCGCCACGGCGCGCGCCGCCCCCCTGCTCAGCGCTTCGAGCGATATCGCACCCGTGCCGGCGCACAAATCCAGCACGCGCGCGCCTTCCACCCGAGCGCCCCAGATGCCGAACAGCGCCTCGCGCACGCGCGCGCCCGTGGGCCGCACGCCGCCGGCTGCGGGCGAGGGAATGCGTCTGCCGCGCGCCGCCCCCCCGATGATTCTGAGCGACACGGGCGGCCCCTCAGAGCCGCTCGAAGTCGGCGAGCTCGCTGAACTCGCGGTAGCGCGCCTCGATTTTTTCTCTCGTCAGGGCGCGCATGGCATCGTAGCTGAACGATTCCACGTTGAACGAGGCCATGACGCTGCCGAAAACAACCGCCTTGCGCATCCCCGCCCCGCTCAGGTCGCCCGTGGCGGCGAGATAGCCCATAAAGCCGCCCGCAAAGCTGTCGCCCGCCCCCGTGGGGTCGCACACCTCCTCAAGCGGCATTCCGGGGGCGGAGAACACCCCCTCATCGTGGAAGAGCAGCGCGCCGTACTCGCCTTGTTTCACCACCAGGGTTTTGGGGCCGACCTCCCGAATGCGCCGCGCCGCGCGCACGATGCCCGCCTCGCCCGAAAGCGCGCGCGCCTCCGCGTCGTTGATGACGACCAGGTCGACCATCGAGAGCGTTTCGAGCAACTCCTTGCGCTTGCCCTCGATCCAGAAGTTCATGGTGTCGCACGCCACGAGCCGGGGGCCGTTCGCCTGTGCGAGCACGGCGGCCTGGAGTGCGGGGTCGATGTTGGCGAGAAACACGAACCCGGTGTCGCGAAACGCGACGGGCAGCCGGGGCGAGAAGTGCTCGAACACGTTGAGTTGCGTGTCCAGGGTGTGGGCGGTGTTCAGGTCGAAGCCGTATTCTCCCTTCCAGCGAAACGTCTTGCCCGCGCTCTTCTCGATGCCCGATACGTCCACGCCCCGCTCTTTCAGGAAGTCGAGCTCTTCTTCGGGAAAATCCGCCCCCACCACGGCCACAAGGCGCACCTCGGTAAAATAGCTCGCCGCCACCGAGAAATACGTCGCCGAGCCGCCCACCGCCTCCTCTCGTTCGCCGAAGGGCGTCTTCACCGAATCGATCGCCATCGAACCCACCACCAGAAGACCCATGCTCTTCCCTCAATCAAAAAATTCTCGTGCGAACGACGCACGCCGTCGGCCAGAAGCGGCCCCACCTCCTCCGCCCCGGGCACCGAAAGCCGGCGTTCGCACGCGGGCGAAACACGAAAGGCCAACTCTACCCGCAAAAGGGCGCGCGTTTCAAAGGGGATACCCATGCGGCGGGGAAATATGGTTTAATCCTCCCCGACGATTCGGCCAGACGCTTTCGCGGACGACGCCTTTTCTCACACACGAAGGACGCGCATCTCTCATGGAAGCGAAACACCCCCTCGCCACGCGCGAGGAGCTGGCGCACCTCGATTTTTTCACCGACCTCGCCGAGCGATACCTCGCCGTGGACGGCATGGAGGCGCGCTGGATACCCTTCACCAAACGCGAGATTCTGCCCGAACGCGCGACGGCCGAGCGCATGCACTACCTCGTCTCGCTCGCCCGCGCGGTCGAGGAGACGCTCGACTCCGCCTTTCGCGCCGGCCACATTCCGGGCACGGCCTTCTTCGGCAGGGGCAACGAGGGGGCGAGCGCGGCGAGTGCCATGTGCCTCGAAGACCACGAGTGGCTCGTGCCCATGCACAGAAACTGCGGCGCGCACCTCGCCAAGGGCCATCCGCCCCGCAGCATCATGGCGCATTTCTTCGGGCGCGCCGAGGGTCCCTCGGGCGGGCGCGACGGCAACTTCCATATGGGCTACCGGCCCAAGCGCATCACCCAGCTCATCAGCCACATCGGCACCATGGTGCCCATCGCCACGGGCGTGGCCTGGGCGGCGAAGGTGCGCGGAAAGGGCGAGGCCACCCTCACCTACATCGGCGACGGCGGCACGAGCGCGGGCGATTTTCACGAGGCGGTGAACTTCGCCGCCGTGCGCAAGCTTCCCCTCGTCGTCGTCATCGACAACAACCAGTACGCTTACAAGACCCTGCCGAACGACCAGTACGCCTGCGACGCCCTGGTGCTGCGCGCGACGGGCTACGGGGTTCCGGGTTTTCTCATCGACGGTACGAACGCCCCCCTCGTGCACCACGTGTGCACGCGCGCCCTCGCGCGCGCCAGAGAGGGCGGCGGCCCCACTCTCATCGAGAGCGTTACCATGCGCGCCGCGGGCCATTCGGTCTACGACAAGTTTGCCGACTACGTGGACATGGCCGATTTCGAGAAATGGACCACCCGGCGCGACCCGCTCAAGAGGCTCGACGAGGCGCTTGTCGAGTTCGGCGTCATGACGCAAGAAGAAATTGCCGCCTCCCACGAACGTGCGCGCAGCGACGCCGAACAAGCGCGCGAGGAGGCTCTCGAAGGCCCGATGCCCGACCCGGCAAGCCTCACCGAGGGAGTTTTTGCCGAGTGATTACCTACCGCGAAGCGTTGAGCGACGCCCTGCGCGAGGAGATGGAGCGCGACGAGGAGGTATTCATCCTCGGGGAGGACATCGGCGTGGGCGGCGGGGCCTTTTACGTGACCAAGGGGTTTATCGAACGCTTCGGGCGCGACCGCGTGGTGGACGTGCCGCTGAGCGAGGCGGGTTTTACGGGTGCGGCCATCGGCGCGGCGCTGTGCGGAATGCGCCCCGTAGTGGAATTTCAGTTCGCGGATTTCGTCACCGAGTCCTTCAAGATGATAGTGGACTTCGCGGCGGGCAACCACTACAGGCAAATGGGCCCCGTGCCCGTGGTCTTTCGCCTGCCCGCAGCCGCCCTCGTCAGTGCGGGCCCCTTCCACAGCCAGAACCCCGAAATCTGGTTCTTCGGCACGCCGGGGCTCAAGATCGTCGCCCCCACGACCGCCCGCGACGTGAAGGGCATGATGAAACAAGCGATT
The DNA here is from genome assembly GCA_965221655.1 of bacterium. GTDB lineage: Bacteria > UBA8248 > UBA8248 > UBA8248 > UBA8248 > Bin107. The sequence continues at coordinate 1,111,825 of OZ244906.1, forward strand.
CGCGACCCCAATCCGGTCGTCTTCATCGAGTACAAGAAGTTCTACAATTATCCGGTCGAGGAGTTGCCAGAAGTGCTGCGGCCCGAGATTCCCGAGGGCGACTACACCGTGCCCTTCGGCGAGGCGCGCACCCTGCGCGCGGGCGAGGACGTCTCGCTCATCACCTTCGGCACCACGGTGCTCGAAGCACTCGAAGCCGCGGAGGTACTGGCGGCCGAGGGGGTATCCGTCGAGGTGTTGGATCTCAGAACCCTGGTTCCGCTCGACAAGGCGGCGATACTCACGAGCGTGAAGAAAACGGGCAAGGTTCTCTTCTTGCACGAGGCGAGAAAGCGCGGCGGCGTGGCGGGCGAGCTGGCCGCCCTGGTGGCGGAGGAGGCGTTTGAATATCTCGACGCCCCGCCGCGCAGAGTCGGCGCACCCGACGTTCACGTGCCGCTCAGCCCGCCGCTTGAGCGCGCCTACCTGCCGAGTACCGCGCAGGTGGTGAACGAGTTGCGCGACCTCGCCGCCTTTTAGGTTAGGGGCGCACCGCTTCAGAGCGGTAAAATTTCGCAAGAAGCATTGCCGTTTCCCCCGCGCACGCAGGAGTCGACATGTACACCGCGCGCATCAGAATGCCCCGCATGGGAACCAGCGTGCACGAGAGCACGGTGGTGGCGTGGCGCAAGTCGGTGGGCGACAGGGTATCGCGCGGCGAGACGCTCCTCTCCGCAGAAAGCGACAAGGTGGAGTTCGAGGTCGAAGCCCCCGCCGACGGCGTCATCACGCAAATTCTGGCCGAGGCGGAAGAGACGGTGCCCGTGGGCGAGGTGCTCGCCGTCATGGAGACCGAAACCGAAGTGCCCGACGAAGCGCCCGAAGAAACGCCCCCGGCGAACGAGTGGGTAGCGCCCGTCGCTCCCCTCCAACCCAGGGAAAAACCACCCGCACCCGCTGTGCGCGCGCAGGCTCCCGCGCCGCGGCGAGCACGCCCCTCTTCGCTCGATATGAAAGCCTGGCTCTCCCCGCGCGTGCGGCGCATGGCCGCCGCCCATGGGCTGAACGCGGCGACGCTCGGCAGAATCGAGGGCACGGGCGCGGACGGGCGGGTGCGCGCGCGCGATATTGAGGCCTTCCTCGCAGGCGCAGGGGCAGAAGCGCCTGTGGCGATGTCGGCGGAGCCCCTTAGCGCAGACAATGCCGAGCGCGTCGAGCCGCTCGGCAGAATCAGAAAGCGCATTGCGGAGAACCTCACGCGCTCGGTACGCGAGATTCCCCAGGTCACGAGCTGGCTCGACGTGGACATGGGTGTGGTAGTCGCCTACCGCGAAGCGCACAAGGAGGCGTTTCGCGAAAAGCACGGCTGCGCCCTCACCTACACGCCCTTTTTCGTCATGGCCATCGCGCACGCGCTCAGAAACCCCGGGAACGAGCGCTTTTGCGCCACCTTCGCGGAGGACGCCCTCACCATCAAGCGCTACCTGAACCTGGGCGTCGCCGTGGACGCACCGGGCGGCTTGGTGGTGCCCGTGCTCAAATCCGCCGACGCGGCGGGGCTCGTCGAACTCTGCACGCGCCTGGAAGACCTGGCCGTCCGCGCGCGGGAGGGTGCGCTCAGCCCCGAGGAGACACGCGGCGGCACCCTCACCCTCACCAATTTCGGGGCGTCGGGCGCACTGGGAGGCAACCCGCTCATCAACCCGCCCGAGGTGGCCATCCTCGGAACCGGGGCCATCGCCCCGCGCGTGGCGGCCCTGCCGGGCGGGGCGATTGCGGTGCGGCCCATGATGACGCTCGCCATCACCTTCGACCACCGCGTGAACGACGGCATGGCGGCGGGCAGGTTCGCCTCAGACGTGCGCACGGCGCTCGAAAACGTCGACACTACCCTTCTGGAATACTGATTCCCCGGACGCGGGCGACGCGCGCGGCCGGAAACCGACCACGAACGACGAGGAGTATCAAAACCCCATGGCCAGACCCGACGTAGACACCCCCTTGCGCTCCATGCTCTTCATCCCCGGCTCCAGCGAGAAGATGGTGGGCAAGGCGCCGACCATCGAGGCGGACGCCGCCCTGTTTGACTTAGAAGATTCCGTCGCCCCGCAGATGAAGGCCGAGGCGAGAAAGCTCGTGCGCGCAGGCATCGAGGAGACGCGAAGCGCACCCGGCGGCCCCGCGACCATTCTGGTGCGCGTGAACGACGTGGAATCGGACTTGCTCGAAGAGGATATTGAGGCCATCGTCGCCCCGGGGCTCGACGGCATCTTTTTGCCCAAGCCCGAAAGCGCTGCGGACGTGCGCCACGCGGACGCGCTGCTCTCGCGCTATGAACGCGAGCGCGGGCTGGAGGAAGGCGGCATCGGCGTCATCGCCCAGATCGAAAGCGCGGCGGGCGTGGTGCACTGCTACGAGATATGCAAGGCGGCCCAGCGCGTCGTGGGCGTGAACCTCGGCAGTGCGGAGGATGCCGACCTGTGCCGCAGCCTCGGCGCCACCTGGACCGAGGACGGCACGACGCTCCTCTACACGCGCAGCAAGGTGCTCGTCGAGGCGCGCGCCGCCCGCCTCCCCCACCCCACCGACGGCGTCTACATGCGCCTGCGCGACGACGCGGGCTGCCGCGCGGACGCGGAGTTCGCCAAAAAGCTCGGCTACACGGGCAAGGCGGCCATCCACCCCCGGCAGGTGCCCATCTTCAACGAGGTCTACTCGCCGAGTGCGGAGGAAGTCTCCTACTACGGCGAGATGGTCGAGGCCTACCGCGAGGGCGAGGCACAGGGGCTGGGCGCGGTCTCCTTCCAGGGGAAGATGATCGACATCGCCATGGTCAAGCACGCCGAGAACGTGCTCGCCCGCGCGCGCGCCATCGCGGGAACGTCGTAGTGGCGGACGCCGTCGAGCATTTCTTCGCCCAACCCTGGTCGGACGGCCTGCCCGTCGTCGCCCCCACGCAAGAGCGCCTCGCCGCCATGCTGGGCGCACGCGCACCGGACGAACTCCTCGGCCACGTGCCGCCCGCGAACCACCCCGCCACCATGGAGGCCGTGGCCCTACACGCCGTAATGGCGGGATGCAGGCCGGAGTACCTCCCCGCCCTGGTCTGCGCCCTGGCCTGTGTGCTGGATGTGCGCTTCAACCTCAACGGCATCCAGGCCACCATGAACCCCGCAGGCCCACTGCTCGTCATGAACGGCCCCGACGCGCGCGAAATCGGTGTGCACGGCGGCACGGGCTGCCTGGGGCCGGGCTTTCGCGCGAACGCGACCATCGGGCGCGCACTCCGGCTCATGCTGCTCAACCTGGGCGGGGCGATTCCCGGCGTGGTGGACATGAGCACCTTCGGCAGCCCGAGCAAGTTCACCTACTGCCTGCGCGAGAACGAGGAGGGCAGCCCCTGGCCCTCGCTGGCCGAGGAACGCGGATTCGGGCGGGGGGAGAACATCGTCACCGCCTGCGCGGGGGAGGCGCCGCGCGTGGCGCTCGACGACGTGAGCGACGCGCCCGACGGCGTGCTCACCACCATTGCGAGCACCATCGCCACCATGGGCACGCGCCACGCCTACTCGCGCGTGGGCATCACGATAGTTTTGGGTCTCGAGCACGCCCGCCTGCTCGCGGCCCACGGCCTGGACCGCGAAGACGTGAAGCGCGGGCTTTGCGAGCGCGCGCTCCTGCCCGTGGGTCTGCTCAAGCGCGGGGGGCGCTACCGGGGCAAGGAGCGCAGCCACTGGCCCGCCTGGGTGGACCACGACGACGCGGCTTGCATGGCGCCCATGATTCGCGAACCCGGCGACGTCACCCTCCTCGTCGCGGGCGGCCTGCCGGGGCCGTCTTCGTTCGTCATTCCGGGGTGGAACGACACGAGCAGGCCGGTGTCGAAAGCCTACGTCGTGGAATAGGCCGGGAACTCCCCGCGCAGCGCGCAGGAAGCCACCCCGCACGCGCGGCGGGGCGGACACTGCGCCGAAACCAGGCGTCGCCCCCGCACGCTCGGGCATCCTCGCCAGTCGCGCAGCATAAAATCCTAGCAGCCGTAGGCCTTGCCCTCCTGGGGAGCGAGGGGTTTCCAGGCCATCGCCAGCTCGACGAGAATCCGCACGCCCACGCCCGTGCCGCCCGCGGGGCGGTAGGCCTCCTCCGAGGAGACGTGCGAGGGGCCGGCGATGTCGAGGTGCGCCCAGGGCGTCTCGTCGGCAAAGTGCTGCAAGAAGGCCGCCGCCGTATTCGCTCCCCCCCAGCGTCCGCCCGATATGTTGCACATGTCGGCAATCTTGCCCTTCATCGCCTCGCCGAACTCAGGAAACAGCGGCATGTGCCAGAGGCGATCGCCCGTACTCTCGCCGAGGTCGCGCAGGCGCGCGAGGAGCTCGTCGTGCGTTCCGTAGAGGCCGGTGATTCCCTTGCCCAGCGCGACCATGCAGGCGCCCGTCAAGGTGGCGAGGTCGACCATGCACTGCGGCTCGTAGTGCGTGCGGGCGTAGTGGAGGGCGTCCGCGAGCAGGAGGCGGCCCTCGGCGTCGGTGTTGTGGATTTCGATGGTGGTTCCCTTCATCGAGCGCACGATGTCGCCGGGCCGCGTGGCGTCGCCGTCCACCATGTTCTCGGCCAGCCCCGCCACCCCGACCACGGGCACCTTGGGCTTTGCGCGCGCGACGGCGAGCATGGCCCCCAGCACGGCGGCGGCCCCGCTCATGTCGGTCGTCATGAGCTCGAGCCCTCCGCTCGGCTTGATAGAAACGCCGCCGGTGTCGAAGGTAACCCCCTTGCCGACGAAGGCGAGGGGTTTTTGCGCATTGCGGCCCGCGGGACGATACTCCAGAGCCAACATGCGCGGAGGCCGCGCACTGCCCCGGCCCACGGCCAGAATCGCGCCCATGCCCATCTTCTCCATCTGTTTTTCGTCCAGCACCCGGCAGCGCAGCCCCTCGCGGCGCGCCATCGCGCGCGCGGCGGCGGCCAAATCGGGCGGGCGCTTCTCGTTGCTCGGGGTGTTGATGAGGTCGCGCGCGTAGTTCGTCCCCGCGCAGAGCACCTCACCGTAGCGCACGCCGCTGCGCATCGGGCGCAGGTTCGCGCGCGCCCCTGCACAGAGCGCGACGCGCGCAACGCCGCCGCGTTCGTCTTTGTTCGCGGTCTTGTATTTGTCGATTTTATAAAGCGCGAGCGCCGCACCCTCCACGACGGCCTGGCCCGCCGTGCGCGCGTCGAGGCTCTCTCCCACCAGGGAGGCCGCCGATACCGCGACGCTCGACAACCCCTCCGCCCGCGCGCGCTTGAGTGCGCGCCCGCAGGCGCGGCGCACCGACTCGGGCGAGGCATCCTCCCCCAACCCCGCCAGAATCACGAAGGCCGCTCCCCCGCTTTCGGGCAACGTGGGGAGAAAGGCCGTCTGCCCCTTCTTGCCCGTAAAAACCTTGCGCGCGCGCAGGGAATCCCACGCACCGCCCAGGACCTTTTCGAGTCCCTCGCTGCTTGCGCCCTGGGCCATCAGGCACACCAGGGCGTCGGTGCGCTGGTCGAAACCCTCACCGGCGACGACGGAAAACCGCATGGTCATCTCCTCTTCTCAAACCCGTGTCGAACCAAAGGCAGTCGATGCCGAGTGTAGCCCACCGCGCCCACCGCGGCCAGACGGGGAGGAGTATCTGCGCTTTGCGCGCGCGGTCATACATTGTCTCGCCGCTCCCCTGCCCCTACAATGGTGCGCACACCGCCGCTGCGCCACAGACGGCTTTCCCCTCACGCGAAGGAACACGCCATGAGCTTTTACAACTGGGACATGCTCCCCCTCACCCACGACAGGCCGGGAGTCGCGCACCGGCGCATTTTCGGCGACCACATCCAGATGCAGCACCTCATCACCGAGCCGGGCGGCACGCCTTCAAAGCTGCACAACCACCCCGACCACGAGGAGTTCTTCTACATCCAGGCGGGCGAGTGGGAGTTCACGCTCGAAGAGGAGGTGCGGCGCGTGGGGCCGGGCGACGTGGTGCACGTGCGCGCGGGGGCGATGCACACCCTCAAGCTCGTGAGCGAGGAGCCGGGCATGGCTCTTGAGGTCTTCCACCCCCTCTGGAACCCCGATATGGCGGGGGATCGCGAGGACTTTACGATAGACGCCATCAAGGGCCGCATGGAGTTCGCCGAGGAACCCGACGAGATGAACCGGGGCCGTCCGCCCGAAAAGGAGTAGGCAGGCACACCCGGACGACGTATCGACCAGCGCTCGCTCTTCGGGCGGCGTTGCGCGCATCGACGCACAAAAAAACAGGCGGCGTCCGAGGACGCCGCCTGCTCTTTTCTGATGCCCTCGGTGCGCCGTGGTCAGGCCACACCAAGGGAAGTCTACGGTTTCTTGAGAACCCTCTTTCTCGAAGTGTCCGCTTGCAGGACCCTCCGTCTTGCGGTTTCAAGGGCGGAAACTATCATTACTCTTAGCATGACAGCCCTCCTCTTTCCTGAAACGTAAGGAAATTCTAGCCAAAAATCGGGAGGGGTGTCAAGAAATTTCGCTGCCCAAAATGCATGAAAAATCGCAAGCGATTATATTTCAGCGCCTTGCGCCCGAAATTTCCCGCCACAAAAAACCCGCTCTTACGCCTCCACGATGGCCGCCACCACGCCGCCGCCCACCGGCCCCTGGTGAAAAACGAGACCCGCCGACACGTAGACCGCCGGGTCCTGCACGACCGAGGCGATGACGGCGTTCGCCACCGCGCGCACGGGCCGCGTACCGAGCACAGAGTCCGTGAGGAGGGTGACGCGCTTGTCCAGCAGCCTGCCGTCCCACGGCGCACCCGCCTTGGCGAGCACGTGCACGACGCGCGCCAGGTCGTCCTCTCCGGGCAGACCGTCAAAGGCGAGTCCCGCGTTTCTAAGCGACTGGCGCACGGCGTCGGCGTCGATGAGGTTGCGCATCACCGCGCGTCCGATGCGGTAGCGGCTCACGGAGCGAGAAGAATTCGCCAGCACCACGACTTCGGAGCGCATGAGTTCCACGCCTGCAGAACAGGAGATCATCTCTGAGTAGAGGTCGCCCCGGCTGCACACGTCGGATATCTCGAACGAGGCGCGGTCGATCTCCCCGATGCCCACGGCCGCCCCCAGGGCCGAGCAGCCGTTCGAGAGGCTCATCGAGCGCGTGGTGTCCGTGCTCACCACCTTTTTGCCGCGCGAGGCGGCGTCGTTGATGCGATCGGAGGTGAGGAGCGGACACTTCACCTGCACGTAGCCCACGTCGTCGAGCGAATCGACCTCTGCTTTCTCCAGGGCTTCCGCCGCCGCCTCGGCCACGAGGTCGACCTGGGCCATCGTACCCAACTCCTCGGGCAGCAGATCCCGCGTGAAAGCAACCCCCATGGAGAGACGCTTCTCGCCGGGGCTCGCTTCTCCGCCCGCCTCGGTTTTCGCAAAAGCCACGGCGTGGGGGCTCATCACGCCCTCGCATCCGCCCGACATCACCATCGCGCACATCGCCTGTACGCTCTCGCGCGAGAGGCCGAGGGTCTCCATCATGTAGTCCTCAAAGGAGTGCAGCGCGTAGGGCCGCGAATAGTCGTTCACCCGCCCGTTGCCCTCCGTCTTGGCGATGATGGCCTGCACGTCTTGTGCGCGCATCCGCCCCTGTGCCACCGCCTCCGCCAGACCCGAGACGTCTTCGGGTCCCGACATCTGAAACTTCGCCACCTGCACGTCGAACACGATTGCGCCTCCTTTTCGTTGTACCCCGCCGCGAGACGCCGAAGACGCCGCCCCGTTATTCGGGAACCGCCGGCCCCGCCCGCTCGGGGATGCCGGCGGACGCCGCCTGCGCCTCCTGCCGGCTCTCGTTCGCCCCTCCCGGTTTGCGCGCACTGACCACGCAACTTCTCGCAGTCAACAAATTCAGCGAGTTCACCACGCCCACCACGTCCTTGTTCTCTTCCCATACCTCCTGGTCATAACGAAACAGTTTGTTCCGGTACCACCAGGCTCCCACCTTCAAAAACGGATACAACATCGCAAAGAGCGCCAGGCAACTGCGCTTCCGGCGATCCACGTGAACCTCTATCCCCTCGAATCCGGCCATCCGCAATCCGTAATCCAGATACGGATAGCTCAGCGGCATGATATGCCCGCAAATCCTGCCCGCGTTCTTCTCCGCTATCGAAGGCGGGCCGTACATTTCTCCAAAACCGCTTGCGAGCAGGCTCAGACGGCTCTTGATGTGCATCAAGTTGGGGAGGGTGAATATCAATACCCCGCCTTCTTTGAGCGCACGCCAGCATTCATCCATCAAATCATACGGACGACGGGTGTGCTCCAGAACTTCAATGGCGTAAATCACGTCGAAACAAGCGTCGGGAAACGGGAGCACGGAATCGAGGCCAATCCGGTGGCAGGCCACCGTCTCGGGTCCGTCGAACACTTCGGGGTCCACCTCACAGGCGGTCAGCAGCTCCGCCGGGGAGAGGTTCCGGCTCTCGGCGAAGCGGGCGAGGCGTTCACACATGTGGCCGCGCCCGGCGCCGAAGTCGAGAATTCTGTTTCCCTCCCGCACGAAAGGAACGAGCATCTGGTAAACGAGGCGGTTCGTGGAGGAATGCGAGGCTGCCCGTATCGCCACCTAAAAAGTTCTCCCCGTGCATACGAGACACACTACGTCTTCATCGCCACAGGGTGTTCCCCGTGCACGATGAGGGGTTTTCGGTCTCCGCTCCCGGCCGCTCACCCGCGCGAACGGCATTTGCAGATGCGCTCGGCTTTATGGCTTCCCGGCGGGCGGTTCGGCCAGTCCGGGGCACCAACCGCTCGCCTCAATCCGGAACCGCCAGCCCCGCCCGCTCGACGATGGCCGCAGACGCCGCCTGCGCCTCCTCGCGCATGGCGCGCTCCGCATCCTCGGACATCCTGCTCAGCCGCCCCGCCTCCATGAGCGGCTCGCCGTCCACCCACACCCAACGCACCTCGGTGCCGTGGGTCTGGTAGGCGAGCACCGAAGGCAGATGGTGGTTCGGGCACATGTGGGCGAAGCGCAGGTCGAGCAGAATCATGTCCGCCCGCCTGCCCTCCTCGATGACGCCTGTTTCATCGCCCAGGCCGAGTGCGCCCGCCCCGTTTCTGGTCGCCATGTCGAGTGCGTCGCGCGCGGTGATGGCCGCCGGGTCCTGCCCCACCCCCTTGTGAAGCAGACAGGCGAGGCGCATTTCCCAAAACATGTTGGCCAGGTCGTTACAGTTCGCGTTGTCGGTGCCCAGAGCCACGGGAATGCCGTAACCCAGCATCCGCGGCACGGGCGCGACGCCCGAACCCAGATACATGTTGCTCGAAGGCAGGTGCACCACCTGCGCGCCTGTGTTGCGGAGAAGGCGCACGTCCTCCTCGCTCACGTGGATGCAGTGGGCCGCCACCAGACGTTCGGACAACAACCCCCAGGCCGCAAGGTGCTGCACCACGGGCAGGCCGCCGACCTCGGACTCCATCGGGTCCTCGGCGACGTGGGTGGAGACCCGCAGCCCGCGCTCCGCCGCCCAGTCGTCGACCTCGCGGAAGGTTTCGGGCTTCACGTAGACGGGGATGTTCGGCCCCGGCCACACGAGCACACGGCCCTCCGGGCGGCCGTGGTATTTCTCCACGAGGTGGGTGATTTCGCCGAACACTTCCTCCCTGTTCTTGAGACCCGGCGGAAACGTCTTCCCCCAGGCGGCGAGGTGCGAGCGCGCCCGCTCGGCCAGCTTCCCTTGCGGAGAAACCTCGTTGAAGCTCAGGGCGAAGACGCTGCGCATCCCCGACGCCTCCATCTCCTCTATCATCGCCTCGGCCAGGGGAATCGCGACCCTCTCGTTCGTCACCAAAGAGGTGGTGCCCGAGCGAATCGCCTCGCACGCGAAGAGTCTGGTGGCGAGGGCGGCGTCCTCGGGCGTGTAGGCCACCTGGCCGGGGGCCATGACGTTCAGACGCCAGTCCATGAGGCGCCTGTCCGCCCCCAGGCCGCCGCGCAGCAAAATGCACATCACGTGGGCGTGGGCGTTCACCAGCCCCGGCATGAGCGCCATGCCCGCTCCGTCGACGACCGGCGCACCGCCCGCGTCGATGGGCGACTCCGAGACGCAGGCGATGCGCCCCTCCTCCACCAGCACGGAGGCGCGGCGCAAAACGTCTCGCGTTTCGTTCTGGGTGAGGACGCTTGCGTTTTCGACCACGAATCGACGCGACACGGACAAACCCTCCGCCGGCTGCGTTCCCCAAACGCGACGGGCGCGAAAATTCGAGTATACGGCAAAACGCAGGCCGCCGCCCCACCGCGCGCCTTGCCACGGAGGGAGAAGCGCATTATTAGTATGGAAACGAAACCGATTGCCCAAGGAGAGGCGCCGATGTCCAAAATAAAATTTCTTCAGCATTTCAGCATCTATTGCCGCGACCTGGACGCCATGCACGCGTTCTACAGCGAAACCCTGGGGCTGCCGGAGATGCCCCGCCCGCACTTCCCCTTTCCCGGCTACTGGTACGAGGCGGGCGAGGATCACCAGATACACCTCGCCAAGGTGAGCGACACCCACGTCTCGCATTCCATCAGCGACAACGAAGACGGCTACATGGATCACCACTTCGGTCTGGTGACCGAGGATTTGGACGGCATGAAGGAGCGGCTGCGCACCCGCGGCGTCTCGTTCCACGACGAGCCCTACGGGTATCCGCAGATATTCTTCAGAGACCCGGAGAACAACCTGATCGAGGTCGCCTCTACGGCGATGTTCGATATGGAGTAGCCGCGCGGCGTCTGCGCAACATTTCCGCCGCCAGGCAACCCGCTGCGCGGGGCTTCTCGGGAGGCAAGACATGGCGTTTCGCAAGTTCCACACCACGCGCGTAACCGCCGGGGCGGGCAGCTATTCCCAGGGCGTCATGGCGGGCAGGACGCTCTATCTGGCCGGACAAACCGGAGAGGGGCTCGACGGCAGCCCGCCCGCGCGCGGCGACGCCGCCGCCCAGACGCGCCAGGCGTGCGAGAACATTCGCCGCCTGCTCGAGGAGGCGGGTGGCGACCTCTCCCACGTCGTCAAGCTCACGAACTACATCACCGACAGGGCGTACCGAAAGCCCGTCTACGAGGTGTTGGCCGAATATTTTGGCGCATACGCCCCGGCGAGCACGGGGGTTATCGTGGACGGGCTGGCGTCGGAGGATTTTTTGGTGGAAATCGACGCCACGGCCTACATCCCCTAAGAAGCGGGGGGCGGGGGGGAAACCCACACGTTGAGCAACGCGCCGCAAAAGTGCAAAATACGCGCCTATACGGCACGGACAGTTTGCGGGCGGCCCCGGGGCCGCACCCTTTGAGAGGAGGCGAATCATGACGGAATCCTATGACGGATTGCTCATCGGCGGGGGACACAACAGCCTGGTGTGCGCCGCCTACATGGCCAAGGCGGGCAAGAAGGTGGCCGTTCTCGAACGCGCCCCCGTCGCGGGCGGAGGCTGCTCCACGCCTGAGTTGACGCTGCCCGGCTTCAAGCACAACACGCACTCGAACTACTACGTGGGTCTGGACAGAAGCCCCATCCTGCGCGACCTCGCCCTGCACGAATACGGCTTCAGCCTCATCTTCCCCGAATTTCAGCAGGGCTGCATCTTCCGCGACGAGACGGCGTTCGTCATCCACCGCGACGTGGAGCAGACCGTCAAGTCGATAGAGCGCATCAACCGAAACGACGCGCGCACCTACCGCGACCTCCACGAGAAGTTCACCGAGGGGATGCTCGACATCATCACCTCCTTCATGTACTGCGCACCCCTCCCGCCCGAGGAGCTGAAGGCGCGCTTCTCGGGGCCGCTGGGCCGCGAGTTTCTGAGCTACGCAGACCTCAGCATGTACGAGGCGGTGGACCAGCACTTCGAGGACGAGAAGCTGCGCGTGCTCTTCAAGCTCTTCCTCGGCTCGTTCACCCTCGAGAACACGCCCTCAACGGGCATCTTCTTCCCGCGCATCTTCTCACGCATCGCGAACTTCGCCCTGCCCGTGGGCGGCTCGGTGAACTTCGCCCGCGCACTCGAGCGCGTCGTCGTACGCGGCGGGGGCAAGGTTTTCACCAACGCCGAGGTGCGCGAAATCACCGTGGAGAGCGGCGATGCGACGGGCGTGATTCTCGACGACGGCACCCGCATCGAGGCCACCGAGTTCGTGGCGAGCGGGGTGAACTGGCCGCTCACGGTGCGCCTGGCCGGGGAGGATTACTTCGGCGGCAGGCTCGCCAAGGCGGCGCTCGAGTTCCAGTGGGCGAGCCACGGGCTGTGCACCATCCACCTGGCTCTCAAGGAAGCGCCCGACTTCAAGGCGGCCAAATACGAGCCCGACATCAACAAGACGTTCAACATCTTCTGGGGGGCGGACTCCACCGAGGAGATCGACGCCTGCTTCGAGAAGATTCACGAGGGCGAACTCCCCCGTCTGATGGGCAACGGCGGCAGCAATAGCCACTTCGACCCGACCTACTCGCCCGAGGGCACGCACGTGGGCTACTGGTGGCCCTTCGCCCCCTACGAGCTCAAAGACGGCGGAGCCGAGGCGTGGGACACGCGGCGCGAGGAGTACACCCGCCACTTTATCGATTCGTGGACGCCCTATGCACCCAACATCAACGACGACAACATCATGGGCAGTTACCTCTACACGCCGCTCGACATCGTCCGCACGAACCCGAACTTCGTGCGCGCCAGCCACCACGTGGGCGCCTACGTTCCCGAGCAGCTGGGCTACAACCGCCCGCACCCCGAGGTGAGCGACTTCCGCACGCCCATCGGCAAGCTCTACCTGTGCGGGTCGAGCTCCCACGTGGGCGGAGCGGTCACGGGCGCGCCAGGCTACAACTGTGCGAACGCGATTGCGGAGGATTTGGGGCTGGAGCGCTTCTGGTCGCCCGTCGAGGCCATGGTCGCCTGAGGGCACGCGGGCGAAGATTCGATTTCTGCGCAGCGGAGAAAAAACCACATGGAACTGATAGACCTCTCCCAAACCGTAGCGGCGGGCGGCTTCGAGCGCCCCTTTCACCCCAAAGTGGCCATCGAGCCGATGATGACGCACGAGGAATCTTCCCGAAAATTTCTGGGAAAATTCTCTTTCGCCGCCATGAAGCTCACGCTCTCCGATCACACGGGCAGCCACGTGGACGCCCTGAACCACTACGTGCCCGGCGACGCTCCCTCCATCGACCAGCTGCCGCTCGAACGCTTCTACTCGAGCGCGATTTGCGTGGATTTCTCGAACATCCCGTCCAGAACCTACATCGAGCCCGCCGACATCGAGCGCGAGCTGGAAAAACACGGCCTCTCCATCCGGGAGGGCGACGCCTTTCTCTACTACACGGGGCACTACGAGCGCTGCTTTCGCAATCCCGACCCCGATAAATGGTGGACGGATTTCGCAGGCCTCAGCCGACCCGCCACCGAATATCTCGCCGACCGGGGGGTGCGCAACATCGGCTGCGAGGCGTTCACGATAGAAAACCCCACGCAAATGTTCCCCGAATCAGAAGAACCCTATCCCTCGCATCAGGTGTGCAAGGAACGCGGAATGCTCAACACCGAGAACCTTGTGATTCCCGAACGACTCGTGGGCAAGCGCTTCACCTTCTTGTGCCTGCCCATCAAGCTGCGCGCCGCCACGGGCTCGCCCGTGCGCGCGGTGGCGGTGCTCGAAGATTGAATTAGAGGCCGAAGCCGAAAAGGGCGTTCGCGTTGCCGAAGGCGGCGCGCTCTATCTCCGCCTCCTCCACGCCCGCCCGGCGCATGGCGCGCATCGCGCGGGGAATGCAGTAGACGTCGTTCGACGTGTAGGGGATGAGGTCGGAGTTGAGCATCATCCGCGCAGCACCGTGCCGCCGCACCCACTCCGCGACGGTGGAGGGGGCAATGGGCCGCAGCACACTGCCCAGGCTCGTGGCGCACCAGGCGCCTGTCTCCTCGTGGACGAAATCGACTATTGTCGCGTCCACGTGATCGATGACGAGCAGCTCGTGCTCCAGCCCCGCGCGGTCGATGATTTCCAAATCCAGCTTCAGGTAATGCAGCCTGAACGCCTCGGGTGAAACCGCACCCTGCGTGTCCACGCCGCCGAGGAACTCCCTGGGGTTCTTGTAGGTGGGCGTGTGGAGAATCAGCGGCGTCTTGCACTGCGCGGCGATGCGCGCCTGGGCTTCGAGGCACCGGGCCTGATCCTCCAAATCCCAGGAGAAACCGAAATACTGCCCCGGGTCCAGACCCACCTCGCCCAGAGCAACCACCCGCTCGTGCGCCAGATACGCAGGCAGCGCCTCTACCAATCTCTCCCATTCCTCGACGCGCGTCATCGCGCTCACACCCACCGCGCAACGCGCGCGCACGTGGTGTTTGGCCTCGGCGGCCTCGGCCATCCGGAGCGGGCTGTCCCACAGCCTGCGCACGTCCTCGGGGCCGGGCGGGCGACGCCACACCTCTCGGTGCACGTGGGGGTTTCCGCAGGAGAGAACCGCACCCGCCAGCCCGCACATGCTCTGCAGCTCCCAGTCGTCGAAACCGAACCCGTGCAGGTGGTTGTGGCTGTCGATAAATCTGTCCATTTACGCCTCGGGCTTTACGGCCAGGAACACGTAGCGCGTAAGACTGAAGAAATAGGCCCCGCGCGCCCCCAACTCCGCCAAATCTTCCGCCCAGGCCTTCGCTTCCTCCCTGGGCACGCCGCCCCTCTTGATCACGAAGGGCACGATGACGCTCACCATCGCGCCGCTGTAGTTCTCCGCGGGATACTCGGTGTTTAAGAGCGCGAGCGCGCGGCGTTGCGCAATCTCGAAGCCCGCCCCGCACAGGAGCGGCGAGAGCCTCCTCGGCAGGTGGGGGTCGACCAGATGGGCATCCCACGCCCGAAAGATTCTCTGCGCCCGCGCCTCGTCGCGCGCGTTCCACACGAGTGAGCCCCAGTCGGTATCCATAATCAGGGCGCGCCCCCCCGGCCGCAGCACGCGGGCGAGCTCGGCCAGGGCCGCCTCCATGTCGGGCACGTATTCGTAGACCTGGGAGACGATAGCCGCATCGAACGCCCCGTCCTCAAACGGCAAGCGCACCGCGTCGCCCGTGCGAAACGAAACCCGGGGGCGGCCCGCACAGCGCGCCTCCGCCAAGGCGATCATGGGCGCGCTCTTCTCCAGGCCGCAGACAGCGCCTTCCTCGCCCACCATCCTCGCCATTTCGAGCGTCATGAAGCCGGGTCCCGACCCGACGTCCAGCACGCGCTCGCCTGCGCGGGGCGCGAGCATCTCCAGCAACACGGCGCGCTGGGCAACCACGTCCGGAGTGGTGTAGACGGCCTCCACGCGCCGGGCCGCCTTCTCGTCGAAACCGGGGGGCTGCTGGTTCATGCGCCGCTCTCCACTGTCCACATAAGGCGAATGCGGGCAGTCTCGGCGTCTGTGCGGGGAGAAGTCAAGCCGCCCGCCTTTTCTCACGCGGAGGCCGCTCGGCGTTGACGCACACTTTCCTCCCAACCTATAAGCCAGACACGGAGCAGTTTCGGGTTCCCCTCCACCGACGGGACGCTTCATGGCCCCATCCAGGATATTCAACCTCTTCGCGATTGCGGGCAGCCACGCCGTCAACGCCTTCTACACCCAACTGCTCATACCCGTGCTCCCCCTCATCGTGGCGGAGTTTGAACTCAACTACGTGCAGGCGGGCCTGGTCGTAACCACCTACTCGGTAGCGAACAGCGTTTTTCAGTTTCCGCTTTCTTTCATATCGGACTACACCCGCCGCTGGCGAACGGTGCTCGCCCTCTCGCTCCTCACGCAGGCACTGCCCGTTCTGCTCTACGGCTACGCGGCGAGTTATTCGCTGCTGCTGTTGTTCGTCTTCATCAGCGGCATCGGGAGTGCGGCCTACCATCCCCCCGCCGTCGCGCTCATCACCCGCGAGTTGCCCGAGCGACGCGGGTTCTGCATGGGCCTGTTCAACGGCGGGGGAGACGCGGGCAACATCATCTCGCCCGCCGTCGTCGGATGGCTCGCCGTCTACCTCGCAAGCTGGCGTTTGGCGGCGCAACTCTACGTGATACCGGGCATCGTCTGGGCGGCGCTCATCTGGGTGCGCTTTCAGGATCAACTGGGCGAGCGCGTGCCCCTGCGCCAGGCGGCGCGCTCGACCTTCGGCGCCCTTTTCGGCAACAAGTCGCTCATGCTGCTCGTTGCCCTCTCCTCGTTCCGCATCATGGGGTATCGGGGCTTCATGGCCTTTTTGCCATTGCTGCTGGCGGAGCGCTTCGGCTTCGACATCAAGGGGGTGGGCTGGCTGCTGAGCGCCTACTTCCTGTTGGGTTCGAGCACGTCCATCCTCGTCGGCAGATGGTCGGACAACAGGAGCCGCACCAAGGTCATCGTCGTGTTCACCTTCATGTGCGCCACCGCCATGGCCACGCTCACGTGGGTCGAGAGCGTGGCAACGCTGCTGGTGGCGCTCTTCTGCGTCGCCTGCATCCTTACGCCCGTGCCCAGCCTGGTGCTGGCCGTGGGCACCGAGCTGGTGGAGGAGCGCATTCGCTCCAGCTCGGTGGGCGTCATCTACGGCTTCAACGAAGGGGCGAGCGCGCTCTCGCCGATAGTGGGCGGCCTCGTAGCCGAATCTCTGGGGCTGCAAATGGCCTTCACCTTCTACGCGGCGATGTTCGTCGTCGGCGGTTGCATCGCCGTCTTCTTGCACAGGCAGACCACCCGCGCCCCACACACGAGAGGGGGTGCGGCATGAGCCCGGCGCGAGAGGCGGGCGTGCACATGCTCGGCAAGCCGCCCGCGCGCGATCTGCCCTGGAGGGCGCTCGCCATTTTGTTCAGCGCGCATCTGGTGGTGGACGGCATGGCGAATTTCATCGCCCCGCTGCTGCCCCTTCTGCGGGAGAAATACCAGGTCTCCCTCTCGACGGGCGGGCTTTTGCTCACGTTCGTCTCGATGAGTGCGGCCCTCTCCCAGCCCCTGACGGCGATTCTCGTGGATCGCTGGCCCAGACTCCCCTGGCTCGCCGTCGGCATGGCGGGCGGGTCGATTTTCATCACCTCGGTGGGCTGGGCGCCCGACTTTCGCCTCCTGGTGGTCATGGTCACTCTGGGCGGCGCGATGGTGGGGCTTTGCCACCCGGACATGGCCTCGCGCGCAGGCGCGCTCAGCGAACGCCACAGGGGGCTCGCGGTGAGCGTATTCATCGCGGGCGGGCGCGTGGGCCACGGCCTGGGGCCCGTCATCGCCATCGCCATCGTCTCGCTGTGGGGCATGGAGTGGCTGTGGACGTTCGCCTTCCTCGCCGTCTCGATGGCCCTGGCGGTGCGCTACGGGCTGCCGCGCCCCCAGGCTGCTTCGGGCAGCGGCGGCAAGAAGGCCTCGGTCTGGGACTTCGTGAGCGCGCTGCGCCAGGCGCGCGGACCGCTGCTTCTGCTCTCGTGCGTAACGATTTGCCGCGCCGTCGTGAACATCAACTTCATAAACTACGTTCCCTCGCTCTACGTCGAGCACGGCATGGGCATCTGGAGCGGCGGAACGGCGAGCGCCATCATGCTTACCTCAGGCGCGGCGGGCGTCATGGCGGGCGGCGCGCTGGGGGACAGGTTCGGCAAAAAGACGATCATCGTCGGCGGCATCGGGCTGGGCGCGTTCTTCGTCCTCTCTTTTCTGATGACGCCGCCCGAATGGGGCTTCGTGCTCCTCGCCTTTCTGGGCTTCGCCACCTACCTCCCGATGGGCGTGACGATGGCCTACGCCCAGAGCCTGATGCCCTATAACCGGGGGCTGGCGAGCTCCATTACGCTCGGCGTCTCGTGGTTCGTCGCGAGTCTTTCGGTCTACCCGATGTCGCTGCTCGGCGAAGCGGTGGGTCTGGCCAACGCCTTCTGGGCACTGCCCGGCTTCTTCATCGCCGCTTGCGCCTTCGCGATCTTCCTGCCGAGGGTGGAATAAGGAACGGCGCCAAAACGTGAGCGCCCGCTCCCCTCTCGGAGGGCCGGGGGGGGGGCATGCGCGACTGCGGCGGAGAGGCCGCTACCCGTGGGGCGAGGCGCCCGGCTCGTCCCTGCGGGCACGCATCGCCTTATCTTCGGTTCCGGCATACGCCTCGCGCCGGTCGAACACGCTCCAGAAGACGTCCGCCACCCGCTTGAAGCCCAGGCTCTCGAACACGCGCTCAGACGCCGCGTTTCCCTCGACGATGTAGCAATACGCCGCGCGCCCCCGGGCGAATTGCTTCTCGACCAGCGAGGAGACCACCGCACGCGCGAGCCCCCTGCCCCGGAAGCGTTCCTCGGTGTGCAGCATGCCGATGGAGCCGTTCGCGTGCACGACGACGTAAGAGGCAAGCGCGCCGCCCACCCGTATTGCCGCCGTGGGGGCGGAGCGGATTCTGGCGAGGCCGTAGGCC
Source organism: bacterium (assembly GCA_965221655.1). Lineage (GTDB taxonomy): Bacteria > UBA8248 > UBA8248 > UBA8248 > UBA8248 > Bin107. The sequence goes on from OZ244906.1 coordinate 1,130,215, forward strand.
GTCCCCTCGTGGTAGGGGGAATTGCGCGCGAGCGTCTCCGCCTCGGCCTCTTGCAGGCTTTCCACGCGGTGTTCCGAGGCGGGGGGCCGAAAGTCTTCCTCCTCAAGCACGAACATGCCGACGAGCGCCGCGCGAACGAGGTTTCTTCTGCGCGCCACGGCGTTTTTGACCTCGGCCGTCACCGAGGAGAGCTTGAGGTACCCCTCGCTCTCCTCCATCTGCGCGGAGATGCGCTCGAGCTCCTCAAGCCTTGCGAGAACCGCCTCCGCCTCCCCCACCGGAGCGAGCCAGCCGCGCCCGGCTTGCAGGGCGAGGCGGGGCGCAGCGGGGTCGTCCACCCAAAAATCGGCAGAAGCGCCCCCCTCGGCCAAAGCCCCGGCAAAGCGCAGGCCAAACGGCCCCTGCGCCGCCAGGAATTTTTGAAAAGTATCGCTTGCGGGATTCTCCAAACGGAACAATTTTCGCTACACTCCCCTGCAAGCTGTGGGTGCCGCCCTCGATAGCGTCGATCATAGCACTTCGCCTCCCCGAACGGGGAATCCCCAGGCCGCTGCCGGAGGAGCCATGAAAGAATATCGCATCATCACCATACCGGGGGACGGAATCGGCCCCGAACTCATGGAGTCCGCCACGGCGGTGCTCGAAGCCGTGCAGCGCACGGACGAAAGCCTCACCCTGCGCCTCGAAGAACACGAGGCGGGCGCCGCGCGATACGCGAAACACGGCAAACGCATCAGCGAGGAAACCTTGCAGGCCTGCCGCGAGGCGGACGGCATTCTCAAGTCCCCGGTGGGCGACCCGGCCGTCCGCACGCCCGACGGCACCGAGGGAGGCCTTTTGGGCGGCGTGCTCAGAACGAGCCTCGACGTGTTTGCCAACATGCGGCCCGTGCGCCTCTACCCGGGCATCCGCAGTCCGCTGGCCGACCAGGGGCCGGGCGACATCGACTACGTCGTCATCCGCGAGAACACCGAGGGTCTCTACGCTTCGCGCGACAGGGGCGTCGGCGGCCCCCACGCCGTGGCCGACACCATGATCATCACGCGCCCGGGTGCGGAGCGCGTCGCGCGCTTCGCCTTCGAGCTCGCCCGCAAGAGAAACGGCGCACCCGAGGACGGCGTCTCGCGCGTAACCTGCGTGGACAAGGGCAACGTGCTGCGCTCGCTGGCCTTTTTCCGCGAAATATTCTTTGAGGTCGCCGCCGGGTATCCCGACGTGGAGGCCGAGGCGGTGTATTCCGACGCCTGCGCGAGCCACCTCATCATGCGGCCCAGCCACTACGACGTACTGGTGATGGAGAACATGCTGGGCGACTTGTTGAGCGACCTGGGCGGCGCGACGGCGGGCGGGCTCGGCATGTGCCCCTCGGGGAACATCGGCGAGCGCTACGCCTTTTTTGAGGCGGTGCACGGCTCCGCCCCCGACATCGCGGGCCAGGGTATCGCAAACCCCCTGAGCCTCGTGCTCTCGGCGGCGCTCATGCTCGCCCACATGGGGGAGGACGCCGCGTCGCGGCAGATAGAAACCGCCGTCTGGGGAGCGCTCGAGGCGGGCGAGATACGCCTCGACGACAGGGGGCGCGCCCTTGAGGGCAGCCGCGCCATCACCGAGGCGGTGGTAGCCCGCATCACGGGCTGAATGGCTCCGCCGCCTGAGGCTTTGCCGGTAAGGAGCGCGTGCCCGCGCCCTAGGAGAAGCGCTCGCGCAGGAGCGTCCAGACGGCGACGGCGCCGTCGCGCCAGGTGATCTTCTTGCCCTCCGCGTAGGTGCGCCCGTAGTAGGAAATCGGCACCTCGTATATGCGCCACCTGCCGGCCTTGAGTATCTTGGCGGTGAACTCGGGCTCGAAGTCGAAACCGCGCGCGCGAATCTCCATGTCCTTCACCACCTCGCGGCGGAACATCTTGTAGCAGGTCTCCATGTCGGTGAGCGTGCAGTTGAACAACAGGTTGACGAGAAACGTCAGCACGTGGTTCCCCACCTTGTGCCAGAACATGTGGACGCGCTGGGGCTTTCCGCCGAAGCGCGTGCCGTAGACCACGTCCGCCACTCCTCTGCGGATGGGGTCGTAGAGCTCGGCGAACTCGGCGGGGTCGTATTCGAGGTCCGCGTCCTGCACGACGATCACGTCCCCGCTCGCCGCGGCGAAACCCTCGCACAGCGCGGCTCCCTTGCCTTCGTTGCGCGATTTGTAGATGACGCGCACGCCCTCGGTCTCGATTTCGGCGAGAATGTCGCGGGTGCCGTCCGTGCTGCCGTCGTCGACGATCAGGAGCTCGATGTGCATCGGCACCGCCCGGACGCGGGAGACGATTTCCCGAATCGTTTCGCGCTCGTTGTAGCACGGCATCACTACGCTCAGCAGGTCCGCCATACGCTCCCCCTCTTTCACCGCCTCTTCCCTCTCAAATGACCCCGGCCGCACAACCTCGCCGGCACGCGGGGGCAAAGCCTACATCCTCGCCCCCGGGCGGTCAAAGCAGCCCACCCTCCCGGGCGGCGTCGCTTTCTTCCGCGAACCCCGGCCACCGGCTTGGCAAGTTTTCCGCGGCGTGCGACTATCCCGCCCGTAAGCGCGCGAACCACGAGCCGCACCCGCGGGAAAGGAAACGCCATGCCCTCGCCCCTGCTCGAGAGAATGCAGACGCTTTGCGCACTCCCCGGCCCACCGGGTCATGAGGGCGCGGTGCGCGACGCCATTGCGGGGATGCTGGGGAGCGCAGCGAGTGTGCTGGGGCGCGACGCCATCGGCAACCTCCTCGCCCGGCACGAGGCGCGCGCGGGCGCACTCCACGTCGTGCTCGAGTGCCACATGGACGAGGTAGGCCTTATCGTGACGGGCGTCGAGGCGGGCGGTGCGGTGCGCTTCGAGAAAGTGGGGCTGGTGGCGGATTCGATATTTCCGGGGCGCGAGGTCGACCTCCTCACGCTCGACGGCAGCCTCCACCGCGGCGTCGTCAACGTGCGCAGCGGCCATCTCCAATCCTTACAGGGGCAAGAACACCCCGGCGTCGAGGAGATGTGGATCGACCTGGGCGCATCCGAGGGCGAAACCATTCGCGCCCTGGGCGTCGAGCCGGGCACGCCCGGTGTGTTCCACAGCCCCTTTACCCGCCTGCCCGGAGGCGCGTGGAAATCGAAGGCGGTGGACAACCGCTCGGGCTGCGCCCTGTGCGTGGAGGCTTTCCTGAACGCGGCGGGCGCGCTTTCGGACAAGCTGCGCCTGAGCGCCGCGTTTTGCGTGCAAGAAGAAATCGGCGGGCGCGGCGCCTCGGTACTCGCACTGGGAGAAGCCCCCGCCTTCGGTATTGTGCTCGACAACGTGCCTGCCGACGGCCCGGGCCGCTCCGACGCCCGCGGGGCGAAGATAGGCGCAGGCCCCGTTCTGAGGAGATACGACCACCAGCCGGGGAGTCTTTACGGCTACGTTACGCCGCCCGAGATGATACGCTGGGTGCGCGAAACGGCCCACGGGGCGGGCGTCCCCTTGCAGGAAGACGTGTTCGTGGGCACGTTTCTTGATTCCGCAACTTTGAGCAAATCGCGTCCGGGCGGAGTGCCCCTCGTGCCCATCAACTTGCCGAGACGCTATTCCCACAGCCCGGTGGAAACTTTCATGGAATCAGACCTCGAAGCCACGGCCGCCCTGGTCGGCGCACTGCTGCGCTCGGCCGCGGACGGCGAGGCGCCCGTTCTCGCACAAGACGTCCCGCCGCACTCCGGCGCCTGAAACCCTTTGCAAACAATACCGTAGGAGCACACCCTTGCCCAAAACGATTCGCGTCGCGCACAGCCCCGACTCTGACGACGCCTTCATGTTCCACGCCCTGGCGAACGATAAGATCGCACAGGGGGATTACGAGTTCGTCCACGAACTCCACGACATCGAAACCCTCAACCGCGCCGCCTTCGAGGGCAAGTACGAGGTGAGCGCAGTGAGTTTTCACGCGTATTGCCACCTGGCGGATCGCTACGCCATCCTGCCCCACGGGGCGAGCTTCGGTGAGGGTTACGGCCCCGTTCTTGTCTCGCGGGAGCCGATGACGCGCGATGACCTGCAAAACGCGGAAATCGCCATCCCCGGCCTGTTGACGACGGCCTACCTCACCCTGCGCCTCTACATGGGGGGGGCGGAGCCCAGACACCGCGTGGTGCATTTCGACGCCATCATGGACGAGGTGCGCAAGGGCGCCTCGCCCGCCGGGCTGTTGATTCACGAGGGCCAACTCACCTACGCGGAGGAGGGCTTTCACCTGATAGAGGATTTGGGCGCTTGGTGGATGCGCGAAACGCGAGGCCCGCTGCCCCTGGGCTGCAACGTCATCCGCAAGGATTTGGGGCCGGAAGTCGTGCGCGAGGTAAGCCGCCTGCTGCACCAGAGCATCGTCTACGCGCTCGAAAACCGCGAGGAAGCACTCGACCACGCCATGGCCTACGCCCGGGACCTCCCGCGCGAGAAAGCGGACGTCTTCGTCGGCATGTACGTAAACGACTGGACGCGCTCCTACGGCGAGGCCGGCCGCAAGGCCGTCTCCACCCTGCTCGATCGCGCGGCGGAGGCGGGCATCATACCCCGAAAGACGACGCCCGAGTTCGTCTCCACCGGCTAGCGGGGAGGTTCGTCATGCTCGAGGGAATGCACCACATATCCATCGCCGTCGACGACCTCGAGGAGGCGCGCGACTTCTACGCGGGTCTGCTCGAGTTGGCCGAAATCGACCGCCCCGACCTGCCGAACCCCGGCTACTGGTTCCAGGCGGGCGCTTGCCAACTGCACCTGACCGGGCGTCCTCCCCGGGAGGGGGAGGAGAGAATTCCGGGCACCGGGGCGGGGGAAACCCACTTCGCCTTCGCGGCTTCTGAACTCGAACCCGTAAAGCGCAGGCTCGAAGTGGCGGGCGTCGAGGTCAAAGACGGCATCAACGCCCGGTTGGGAATGCGGCAACTCTTCTTCCGCGATCCCTCCGACAACCTGGTGGAGGTGTTCCGCACGCTGGAGCAAGCATGAGGAACTCCCCGGTTTCGCGGCCGCGCGGCCTGATCTCCCCGGTGCGCATCTACCGCCAAGCCGCCGCCCTGCCCTGGCGCAAAACGGGAGGCGGGCTCGAGGTTTTGCTCATCACCACGCGCGACGTCTCCCCCGACAGCCCCGGGTGGATACTCCCCCAGGGCGGCGTGGAGCCGGGCGAGAGCACGCGCGAGGCCGCCCTCGCCGAAACGTGGGAGGAGGCGGGCGTACGCGGTGCGGCCTCCACCGAGGCACTCGCACACTACGAATACGAAACGGGCGCGGGCCGATGCGCCGTCGCAGTCTTCGGCCTGGAAGTTGAGGACGTCGAGGACGACTGGCCCGAGCGCGAGGACAGGGAACGGCGTTGGCTCTCCCCTGCCGACGCGAGAGAGGCCATTGCGGGCCATACGCTCAAGCGTGTGCTTGAGGAGTGCCTGCTGCATCTCGAAGAATAATATGTATGTTTCGTCTCACGCCTTGCGCGCCGCAACCAGAGCGCGGTTAAAGTGCAGATACAGCGGCGCGGCTACAAAACCCGCCTCCGAGAGCCAGGCGAGCAGGTCGGCCAGGCGCGGTGGGTGGTCGTCCTTCGCCTCGTAGGCAGCGCGATACGCAGCGAATGCATGCGGTGCGTCGACGCCCCGGTTCAGGCGATTCCAGACGCGCTCGTAAGCTTCCGGCAAATCCCCCAGGCGCGTCTCGACGCGGTCCAGCACGTAGAAAGCGCCGCCGGGGCGCAAAATATCGAACACTTTGCCGAAAACCGCGCGTTTTTTCTCGTGCGTGATTTCATGCAGCGCCTGGCTGCTGAATACCGCCGCATACGGCGCGTGGGGAAACGCGACGCTTCCCAAATCGTTCAGGTCTCCCCGCACGGGCAGATACCTGCCCGGGTAGGCGCGCAGACGCTGCGCGGCCAGGTGCAGCATTTCTTCGGAACTATCGAGGCACGCCACCCGCGCGTGGGGAACGCGCTCGAAAAGGAGGGCTTCCACCTGGCCCGAACCAGCGCCTAAATCCAGCATCCAGCCCCGCTCGGGAGCCGCGCCTTCGAGCAGGGTGATGAGCAAATCGAGCTGGTTCGCGCGATCGGGGTTGTCGCGCACCGCGTTCGCCGCGTCCCACTCCCGCGCGAAGTCCCTCTCTGCCCAGGCGTCTTGCGCCATCAGGGCTCCACGCACGCGCGCACGAGGGCGCTTGCGTCCGGAGCCTCCTCAAAGCCCAAAACAGCCTCCACGGCGGCGTCGACGCCGCTCTCGGGCAGAACGCGCAGGGCGTTCGCGCGAAACTTCGCCTCCACGTCCTCCCACTCCATCGGATTTTCGGGGTTTCCCCAGTTGATGGGTTCTTCGCGTGTGAGCACGCGCCCGTCGTCGAGCACAATCTTCACCCCGCCGTGCAGATACCGGGGAAAGCGCTCCGAATCCACGCCCGTACACCGCACCTTGCCCGCGAGTTCGAGCACCCGCGCGTCGCCGAGGCGCTCTTCCTCAAAGTCATCGAGAGTGGTTTCGCCCCGCACCACGTTCACCGCCAGGCAATAGGGCAAGCTGAACAACGCCCCATACGGCGTGTTCGGCCTCCTCTTGTGCTCGATGGGCTCGCACACGATGGGGAGAATCGGCTCGGGCGTGATGGTCTCGACCTCCACGATTTCTTCAGGGGCTATCCCCGCTTCGCGCACGAGGTTTTTTGCCGCGTCCATCGTCGCGTGGCTGAAGTGACAGCACGGGTAGGGCTTGAACGAGATGCGCAGCGTCTCCCAGCGCTCCCCCAAACCGCCCGCCAGAATTTCGGGGTCGTAGGAGGGATCGCTGAGATGCGTGGCGTACAGACCGAACCTGCCCTCGAAAACTTTTCTGGGGCCGAGGAAGCCGTGGCCCGCCATTTGCGCCGCGGTCACGCCCGCGTGCGAAGCCCAGCCCGGGTGAAATCGCTTGACCCAACTGCCGTCGTCGAGAAACTCCTGTATCCCCGCCGCCTGGCTCCCGCACACCCCGAAGGCGTGGGCGAGCACTTCGGGAGACTGCCGCATCAGGTTCCCCACAACGGCCGCTGCCCCGAAGGCGCCGCATATCGGCGTGGGGTGGTAGCCCGCAGCGTGGAACGCCCCCGGCACGGCGCCGCCCACGCGGGCGATGACCTCATAGCCCGCCACCATCGCCGCGAGAATCTCGCGCCCGCTCGCACCGGCCGCCTCCCCTGCGGCCAGGGCCGTGGGCACAACGCAGGCACTCATGTGGGTAATCGAATCCGTGTGCGTGTCGTCAAAATCGAGGCCGTGCACGTAGCTTCCGTTCACCATGGCGGCGTGGGCGGTCGGCAGCTTGTCGCCGTGGCGCCAGACGGTGGCCTGGGGGTGGCCGCCCCAATCGCGCGCGGTGTTCCTCACCGCATCGGCGTAGGGCTCGCGCGTGGCGGCGAGGCCGATGCCCAGGGCGTCGAGCAGATGGTGTCTTGCTCTTTCGAGCACCTGGCCGGGAACGTCCTCCCACGAGAGGTGTGCAGCGAAGTGCGCGAGTTTGTCGCTCATCGTCTCCATGTTCGTCTCCTTCTCTAGCGCTTCAGGCCAGGTGCGTCACCACGGAGGCCGCCGTCTCCAGTCGATCCAGCTCCGAGGCCGCCGCGACGAGCGCGTCCTGGGCTTGGGGAGAAACGACGCCGCCCGTAATCTGCCGAAACTTGCTTGCGACCATATCGAAGTCCATCGGATTTTGGGGCGAACCCTTAGGTCCTGCGACGCGGCTTTCGAGCGTGCGCCCGTCGCGTGTGCGAATCGCCACCCTGGCGGGAAAGGTGTGGGGATACAATTGCTCGATTTCGGGGTCGACCGTAAAGCGCGCCCGCCGCGCAAGGGCGACCAGCGCGGGGTCGGCAATGCGCGCGGGGGCGAACTGCGCGGGTCCGGCCTCTCCGTCGGTCAGCGCGACCGCCGCGCAATACTCGATGTTCATCTGCGCGCGCAGCGGACTCACCGGCTCGTAGGGCCACGAGCACTGCTGCTTCACCACGCTGTGGTTCATGATCTCCATCTCACGCACCTCCTCAGGCGCGATGCCGTGTGCGGAGCGCAAGGCCAAAACAGCGTCGATGGTCGAATGGGTGCTCCCGCAACAGCAATAGGGCTTGAAGGAAACCGCACCCGCCTCCCAGTGCGCGCCCAGGTCTTCCGTCAGGCGCGCGGGATCGCCGCCGCCGTCGCCGAACGCGCCTATAAAGCCCCCGTCCCCGTACTCGAAAATCTCGGTGGGGCCGGTGTAGCCCGCCCGCGCTAGGGCGGCGGCCATGAGGCCGCTCTGCGCCGCGCGGCCCGCATGAAAGCGCTTCGTCTCCGAACCATCGCACTGAAACGCCCACGTGCCCGCCCCCTGCGTGCCCGCCAACCCCAGGGCGTTGGCCGTCTCCTCGGACGTCAGGCCCATCAGGCGCGCCGCCGCGGCAGCAGCGCCGAAAGGCCCGCACAGGCCCGTGAGATGAAATCCGCGTCTGCGCACCGCCAGGGAGCCGGCGGCCAGGCTCGCGCGTATCATGGTCTCATACCCCACCGCGCAGGCGGTCAGGAACTCCTCCCCGCCCGCCCCCGTCTTCTCGGCGAGAGGGAAGGCTGCGGCGAAGACGACTGCTCCGGGGTGGAGCTTGGCGCCGCTGTGGTAGTCGTCGAGCTCGAATGCGTGCATCCGGGTGCCGAGACAAAGCGCAACCGGCCCCACCGGCCCCCGCCAGGCGTCTTTCCACAAAGTCGCCTCGCGGGCGCCGCCCTGTTCCCGGACGAAGCGCGCGAGAATCCGCCCCGACTCCGTGGTCCCCCCGTGCAGGCCGCAGCCCAGGGCGTCCAGAAAGTATTTGCGCAGCGAGGAGCGCACCCCGTCCGGCAGGTCGCTCCACGACGCCTCGCTGACGAAGCGGGCAAGTGCGCGCGTGTGGCCGCTCATCTCCCTCCCCCTCACTCACGAGGCAGATACGTCGCCTCTATCGCGTGGTAGGCGTCGTAGTCGAGAAGCTCGTAGAGTTCTTTTCTCGTCATCATGTTGTCCAGGTAGTGGCCCATCGTGCCTTTGGCCCTCAGCTCTTCGAGCAGCAACTCGCCCGCCTTGAGCATCGCGCGCATGACGCTCACCGGAAACAGCACGAGCTTGTAACCCATCTCCTCAAACGCGGACTTCGGGATGTGGGGCGTCTTACCGAACTCCGTCATGTTGGCGAGCAGCGGCCCCGGGCAACGCTCGGCGTATTCTGCAAATTCATCGCGCGTCTCGAGTGCTTCGATGAAAATCACGTCGGCCCCCGCCTCGCGCGCGGCCTGACCCCGCTCGACAGCCTCCTCCATGCCGTGGACGTACTTGGCGTCGATACGCGCCATGACGGCGAAGTCCGGGTCCGTACGATGGGCCACGGCGGCGCGAATCTTGCCCACGAACTCCGCGCGGCTTACCACCTGCTTGCCGTCGAGGTGGCCGCACCGCTTGGGCAACACCTGATCCTCGAGCTGGATACACGCCACGCCCGCCCGCTCGAAGTCGCGCACCGTGCGCACGACGTTCACCGCGTTGCCGTAGCCCGTGTCGGCGTCCACCACGAGGGGGATGTCCACGGCGTCGGCCATGTAGCGCGCGTTCATCACCACCTCGCTCACCGAAGCCAGGCCGTTGTCGGGCAGCCCCGTGAGGGCGTTCGCCACCCCCGCCCCCGACATGTAGACGGCCTCGAAGCCCTTCGAGGCAATGAGGCGCGCCGTGAGCGCGTCGTGCGCACCGGGGACGATGGTCGCCCCCGGGCGTTCGAGAATGCGCCTGAATTTCTTTCGCACCGAATCCGCCATGCCGTCTTTCCTTCTTCCCTGTGCCAACCTTTGCGCCGGCGCGCGCTTTTTTCTGCATTCGGGCGCAAAGTCCGTTTTGCGCCACCCCTGCTTTCCGGAGGACGCCGCCCCCGCGCCCCGTTCGCTGAAGCCTCATTATTTTTCCACACCCGCCGCAGGTTTCGCCAGGGCCGCAGAGGATTTCGTCTTGACAGACGGGCGGCGAGAGGTGGCATAATTCGCATTGCCAGCCTACGAGGGAAAGCGGGTCCTAAAGATGAACGAATTCGAAAGCGTGAACTTCGACGAGAAATACAAGGACGAGGCGCGGGTGAACCCCGACCTCAAGCGCGCCCTCGAACTACTGGGCAAGGGCGACCTCGCCCACGCCCAGGGAGACCTGGAGCAGGCCATCGAGTTGTATCGCAACTCCATCGCCTACTACCCCACGGCGGACGCCCACACCTATCTGGGCTGGATGTACAGCAAGCAGGGCCGCCTGGAGGAAGCCATCGAGGAGTGCCACATCGCCATTGAGGTCGATGAGGAATTTGGCAACCCCTACAACGACATCGGCTGCTATCTCATGCAGTTGGGCGAACTCGACGAGGCCGCCGAATGGCTCGAGAAGGCGAAGTCCGCCCGCCGGTACGAACCGCGCCATTTCCCCTACGTGAACCTGGTGCGCATCTACCTGAAAAAAGGAGAATACGGCAAGGCGCAAGGGGAAATGTACGAGGCAATAAAGATCGCGCCTGAGGCCAAAAACCTCAAGAAAGACTTTCTCGAACTCGTCTCGCTGCTGAACTGACGCCCCCGGCGGCACACGCACCTGGAGCTGTTCTTCCAGCCGTATTTTCGCGTCCGTGCCCTACTTCGGGATGGCGTCGCGCTGGTCTTCTTCCATCCACTCTTCTTCGACGTAGATCGTCCGGGCGGCGTCGCGGTTCGGGCAATTCCCGTAGGTGAAGACGAGTTCGGCGTCGTCGGTCTCGCTCGGGTTGAAGAGGCCGTGAATCTCCCCCGCCGCGCAGTAGACGAACGTGCCCGTCGGCACGACGTGCTCTTCTTTCTCCTCGCCCATCCAGACGATAATCGGGCCCTTCACGATGTAGAACGTCGCGTCGCAGACGTGGTAGTGCCTCTGGTTCCGACCCTGGGGCGGAATGATGGTGCGCCCCATGGTGATGGTGCGCGTGCCCGTGGCATTGCTGTCCACGCCCCACGCGATGATGAGGGGCGGCTCGTATTTCTTGTCGACGCCGATGGCGGTGGAATCGATGAGACACCAGCGCTGCTTCGTGGGTGCGGTCAAAGCGGACATGGAAACTCCTTTTCGTTGGAAGCGACGGCGAACATCTCGCCCTCTTGAAGATTCCGTAATCTAGTCGTTCGCATTCCGAATCGCAAGGGCGGACGCAGGCGGGTGCAGCCTCACGCTTCGAGGAACGTCTGTACCTCGCGCAACAACTCCGCCCTGCGCTTTTCCAGCTCCATGAAGTGCGTACCCTCGCCGATGACGACGTAGCGCTTGCCCCGGCTGTTGCGCAGGGCGCGATACAGCCCCCAGGCTTCAGGGTCGGCGGAAGCGCCGTCCTGATCCCCGCGGATGAGGAGAACGGGGCACGCAATCTTGACCGCGTCGTAGAGAGGCCTGTTTCTCGCCCTGTCGTACAAGTCCAGCAGGGAGCCGTTCGCCAGCCGAAAAACAGGCGTTCGGCGCCGCGCCCCCTCGGGGTCGTAGCGCAGAAGTTGCTGAAAATACGCCCGCACCACCCTTGGCTCACGCCACCTGTGGTGCGCCTCTCCGGGAATGTGGCCCCACCATCGCTGGTGCACGTCTTTCTCGGTACACCACGACCACGCTCCCCGCCTGGCGTCGAACGCACCCGGCCTTGCGGGGTCTTCCATCCGCCTTGCGCGCACGGGGTCGTCGTAGGCGTAGTAGGGCGCGTAGAGAACGAGCCTGTGCACGCGCGCAGGGTTTTGGGCGGCATAGGCGGGCGCTGTCGTCGTCCCCCATGAGCGGCCCAGGAGGGCGACGCTGCTCACTCCTCTCTGCTCACAGACGAAATCCACCGCCGCCTGCACGTCGCGCACGGCCACGCTGCCCGGCACGGCGGGGGGCTTTCCGCGGGGGTTGGCACACATCTCGGGCGGGCGGGTCGATTCGCCAAAACCCCGAATCGAAAGGGCAAAGACGTCGAACCCGCGCGAGGCGACGAAATCCATCCACGAATAGCCGGGAACGGGAAGGTCGTAGGCCACGGGGCCGGGCGCCATGCGTCCGTGCACCATCAGCAGCGTGGCGCGCTCCCCGAATTTCGTTTTCCCGCGGGGGCGCTTTTCGCGCAGGTGCAGCCGTATGCCGGCATCAGGTGCGTCGACGTAGTGGTCGATGCACTCCACGCCCCCCGAAGCGACGCTCGCCCGACGCACGGCGCGCACCCTTGCTTTCTCCTAATCCTTCAGGTGCGAATAGTCTCGCTGATAATCAGGTGGCAGCGCACCCCCCTGGCCCTGCACGACGTGGAGCTTGCCCCAGCCGCGGCCTGTGTTTCTGAAGCCGCGCTGCACCCCTGCGGGCACCCAGCACATGTCCCAGGGTTCGAGCGTCTCCTGAAACGCGTTTCCGCGTTCATCGACCCAGAACATCGTCCACCGCTCCTCGAGCGGCATGAATACTTCTTCCAGATCGGGATGATCATGGAGGGGCGCACCCGACCCCACCCGGTTTTCGTTGATAACGAAGGAGACCTGCCCCTCCGGCAGCGCGGGAGGCGGGCCGACGCCCTCGAGCTCGCCGCCCACGTGGCCCACGTAGCGCCGAATGCCCCGCACGCCCTCGGGCAGCGAGGCTTCGTGGTAGACCTGAAAATTCATGGGGCACGCATCGTAGCGCACCACCTGGGTGCGGGGGTCGACGAAAGCGGCGTCTGCACTCTCGGCCTCCTCTCCGGCAAAAATCGGCGGGGCGTACGCGCCGTCTCCGTGGATGTAGTAGAGAAACCCATCCTCCTCACCTGAATTTTTGTAGCCCCGCATGACGCCCGGCGGCATGCGCACGGCGTCGTAGCGCCCCAGTTCCACGCTCTCGACCCCGCCGCTGTGCGGATCGCGCCAAAAGACCTCGAACGCGCCCTCCCAAACCATGAAAATCTCTTCAAAATCGTGCGCGTGGAGCGGAGCGCCGTTTCCGGGAGGGGCCATCACGATTCCGTTGGCAAACTCCCAGCCGGGGAGTGCGGCTTTCGGCTCTCCCCCGGGCGGACCGCCGATATAGCGATAGACCGCCCGGTGGTGGCCTTGCTCGCGCGCGTCGGGCGAGGATGCCCAGTCGGGCATGATTTCCGCGAAACGCACGATGGCGGGGGGCGTGGCCCTGGAAGTATAGGGAGTCATTCTGGCGCACCTCGCAGGTTGGGGGTCAGGGAAGCGGCGCGTTTTGATAAAAGCCCTCCGCCCGATAGGCCTCGTCGAGCAGAACGACGGGATGCGCTACCCGCAAGTCCATGCCGCGCTCGCGGGCGCCGAAGGCAATCTGAATCTGACACCCGGGGTTGCCCGTGCAAACCACAGGCGCGCCGGCGTCGCGGACGTGGCCCATCTTCCTGTCGAGCAGGCGCATGGAAATCTCGGTCTGTGTGAGGTTGTAGCTGCCCGCGGAGCCGCAACACCAGTCGCTCTCCTGCAAGGGCACCGTATCGAGATTCTTGATGGCGGAGAGCACGTCGAGCGGCTCGCGGCGCACCTTAAGGGCGTGGAAAAGATGGCAGGGATGGTGGTAGGCGACCTTCTGCGGAGCGGGGTGGGCCGCCTCCCGCACGCCGATGCGCGAGAGAAAGACGGTTACGTCCACCGCCTTTTCGCTGAACGCCCGGGCGCGAAGCGCATACTGCGGATCGCCGGCCAGCAGCTCCTGGTATTCGTGGAGCATGGCCCCGCAGCCCGAGACCGCCAGCACGACGGCGTCGAACCCGCCTGCGTCGATGGCGTCGAGGTTCTCGCGCGCCAGCGCGCGCGCCGTCTCCCTGTCGCCCGCGTGCGCCTGCAACGCGCCGCAACAGGTTTGGGCCGCGGGGAAGACGACCCGCACCCCGTTCGCCGCCAGAACGCGCACGGCGGCGCGGTTCACGTCGCCGAAAAAGGTGGACTGGATGCACCCGCCAAAGAACGCGACGCGGTGTTTTTCCGCGCCGAGGGGCGCCACCTCGGGCGGGAGGGCCTGCATCGAGGAAAGAGGCGGGGCTTCAGGCATCATGGGTTCGAGAGCGGCCAGTTTTCGGGGCAACAGCCCCAGGCGCCGCACGAGGGCTCTCAAGGGCGTGGTCTGGTAGAGCCTGGTGGCCGCACCCGCCAGGTTCAGCAGCGCCCTGTTCGGCAAAAGGCCGCGAAAGAGGAACCTTCTGAGCATCCGCACCGCCAGAGGGCGATTTCGCACCTTCTCCAGCCCCTCGCGCGCCGCCTCTATCAGCGAGCCGTAGGGCACGCCCGAGGGGCACGACGTCTCGCACGCCCGGCAGTCGAGGCAGCGGTCGAGATGCTTGATGACGGACTCGTTGGGGGCCATCTCGCCGTCGGCCACCATGCGCATGAGGTAGATTCTCCCCCGGGGGGAGTCCATCTCGTTGCCGAGCAGGGTGAAGGTCGGGCAACTCGTCGTGCAGAACCCGCAGTGGATGCACCGCTGAATCATCCGCCTGTCGGGAGCCGTCGGGCCGACAAAGGGATTCTCGTATTCGGGAAATGCCTTGGCGAAGTCCACCTTTTCTTGGGTCGCCACGGGTCCCTCCATCACATCCGGCCCACGAAGCGGCCGGGGCTCAAGGTGCACTTGGGGTCATATGTGCGCTTGATGCTTTGCATCACACGCAGTGCGGCGGGCGCGAGAGCATCCTCGCCCCAAAGCGGCATCTCTTCTTCCAGACCCTCCGGAGCGGCGTCCACCCGCAGGTGCACGGAGCGCGCGTTCCTTGCGTCCGCCCCCTGCCCGCACACGGAGGAAAAAGCCCGCCACGCCTCCATCGGCGAGGCTTCTCCGCCTTGCGGGGCGAGCCACGCCCGCAAGACGCCGCTGCCCGCGTGGGCGGAGAAGGCGCAGGCATATCCCCCCGCCCGGGCGGCTTCGTGCGCTGCCTCGGCGAAGAGCGGCAGTTGATCGAGGCGGCCCGACGCCCTGAGTGCGAGCACGCCGGGTGCCGAGAATGCGCCGCCGGGCGGGTCGGCCAGTGCGCGGCCCAGGTGCGCGGTCTGCGCGTCGTCGAGGCGCAACACCTCGCCGGCGCCCTGTTTCGCCAAAACGTCCTCAAAGCGGGAGAGCTGCTCCCCCAGACCCTGCTCGAAGTCCCCGAAGGAGACGGCGAGGGCCGCCGGGCCGGGCAGGACGGTTTCCGGAGCGAGGGCGGCGATGCGTGCCTCATCCACCACCTCCACCCAAATCGGCGCGAGGGGCGAGGCCATGAGCTCCCGCGCGGCCTCAAGGGCGGCCTCTACCGACCGAAAAGCCGCCACCCGCGCCCCGATGCGCTCGGGAGCCTTGTAGAGGCGAATCGCCAACTCGGTGACGACCGCCAGCGTCCCCCAGCTTCCCGAGAGGAGGCGGTTCATGTCGTAGCCGGTTACGTTCTTCACCACCAGCGCGCCGTAGGTGTGGGTAGCGCCGTCGGCCAGAGCCACCTTCATGCGCATCACGCGGTCGCGCGCACGGCCCCACCGCACCCGCATGGGACCCGACCGCTCGGCGATGATGGTTCCCCCCACCGTGGAGGCCGCCGGATGCGGAGGGTCGAGACCCGCGGTCTGGCCCTCGGCGCGCGTGAGGGCGTCGAGGGCGTCGACGCTCATCCCCGCCTCGACCACGGCGGTTAAGTCGTCGCGCAAGAAATCCACCGCCTTTGACATGCGCTCGAGCGAGAGCGCCACGTCGTAGCGCGCGGGCGCGTAGCCCGTCCGCCTGCCCGTACCCCCTCCCCAGGGGAAGACGGCCAGCTCCGCCTCGTTTGCACGCGCGAGAACGCGGCACACGGCTTCGTGATCTGCGGGAGCCGCCACCACCTCGGGCGCCTTGCCGCCGAGCCGAAACGCATCTCTCCGCGAGTCGGAGAACAGGGCGGGGTCGCCCAGGTCCGCCTCCACCGATTGTGCGAAGGAGTCGAGCTTGAGGGCCATGGCGCTCCTACTTCGTCATTCCGCCGCCCATGCGGGCGACGCCCGCGCCCAGGGCGATGGGGAAAACGTTCTCCTCGTCAGGTATCAGCTTGCCGGGGTTCATCAACCCCTCCTCGTCGATGGCGTCGCGCATCCCCTCCATGATGCCGAGCGTCGCCTCGTCGAACTGATCCTTCATCTCGCGAATCTTCTCGATGCCGATGCCGTGCTCGCCCGAGAGCACGCCGCCCGCGCGAATGCAGGCGCGCAGCACCTCCGCACCGCATTCGACGGCCCGCTCGGTCTCGCCGGGCACGCCGTCGTCGAAGAGCACGTTGGGGTGGAGGCTGCCGTCGCCCGCGTGGAACACGTTGGTGATGCGCAAGTCGAAACGCGCGGCGATTTCGTCGAACTCCTCCAGCACCTGGGCCAGCTTCGAGCGCGGCACCGTGCCGTCCAGGCAATAGTAGGCGGGCGCAATCACCCCGAAGGCGCCGAACGCCTTCTTGCGCCCCAGCCACAACCCCTCGCGCTCCTCTTCGGTTTGCGCCACCCGGAACGAGGAGCAACCGTTCTTCTCGCTTATCTCTCGAATCAGCGCCTCGAGCGGAGCGATGGAGGACGGCAAGCCGTCGAGTTCGATAAGCAGGACGGCCTCTGCGTCCTGGGGATAGCCCGCCTGCACCACCGCCTCTATCGCCTCGATGGTATAGCGATCCATGAGCTCCATCGCGGCGGGCACGGCCCCTGCGGCGATGACGTCGCTCACCGTCCGGCAGGCGTCCCCCACCCGGGAGAAGCACGCCAGCATGGTGCGCACGCTCTCGGGGTTCGGCGTAAGGCGCACGGTGAGCTCGGTGATAATGGCGAAAGTGCCCTCCGAGCCGATGAACAACCCCCGCAGGTCGAAGCCGGGCGCCTCCTCCCCGTCCGCGCCGAGGCGCACCACATCGCCCGTGGGCAGAACGACGACCATCTCCAGGATGTGGTTCGTCGTCATGCCGTACTTGAGACAATGCGCTCCGCCAGAGTTTTCCGCCGCGTTGCCGCCGATGGTGCACGCCGCCTGGCTCGAGGGGTCGGGCGCGTAGTGGAAGCCGTGCGGCAGGGTTTCGTGCGAGAGATGGAGGTTCACCACCCCGGGCTGCACGCGGGCGAGGCGGTTTTCGTAGTCGAGTTCCAGAATCCGGTTCATCCGCGTGAAGACGACGAGCACGCCGCCCGGGCGCGGCGTCGCCCCGCCCGAGAGACCCGTGCCCGCTCCCCTTGCGATGACGGGCACGCGATATTCGCGGCAGATTTCGACGACGCGCCGCACCTCCTCGGTGCTCTCGGGCAGCACCACCGCCGAGGGCACGCCCTTGTAGATGGTGAGTCCGTCGCAGTCGTAGGTGCGCAGCGCCACCGGATCGGTATGGATGAACTCCTCGCCCACGACCTCGGTCAGCCGTCGAACGAATGCGGCGTTGTCCATCCCGAGCCCCCTCGACGCTTCCTCAAAAGCCCGAAAACCATTAGAGTGGCGGCATTGGCGACATTATACCCATGCTTGCGAAAAAATCGAACGGAAGGGCGAACTCCTTGACCGGATTCTCTGGCCCGCCTGCGGGCCGCGCCGCCGGGGGCGGCATCTACTACGGATGGGTAATCGTCGGCCTCTCGTTCGCCACCATGGCCTTTCACATGTCGGCCACGTTCTCCTTCTCCCTCTTCCAGGTTCCCCTCATCGAGGAGTTCGGCTGGAGCCGGGGCGCACTGGGCGGTGCGTTCGCCCTGGCCATGAGCCTCTACGCCGTTTGCAGCCCCAAGGCGGGCGCCGTTCTGGACAAAAAGGGCCCGAGGGCGGTCATCCCCTGGGGTTCGCTCGCCATCGGCGCCGGGCTGGCGCTCGCCTTCTTCATCTCCTCGCTTTGGCACGTCTATCTCTTCATCGGCGTGTTGCTCGGGGTGGGTCTCGCCCTGAGCGGCTTCGTTACCCACAACGCCCTCATGCCGAGGTGGTTTTTGCGAAACCGCGGCCTCGCGACGGGCATCGCCATCTCGGGCATCGGCATCGGCTCGTTCATCCTGATGCCCGCGGTCGAGCGGCTCATCGCCCTTTTCGGGTGGCGCTACGCCTATCTCATCTTCGGGGGGTCGATACTCCTCGTCATCCTGCCCCTCAAACTGCTCCTGCTCAGAAACCACCCCGAAGACGTGGGCCAGCACCTGGACGGCGCGCCTGAGGCCGCCGCACCTCCGCTGCCCGCCTCCTCGCATTCGCGCGACGTGCGCGCGGTGTTCTTAGAGGTAAAGCGGGACAAAAACTTCTGGGCGCTGATGCTCATCGTCTTCGTCATCGGCCTGAACAACAACTCCATCTGGAGCCAGCTCCAGATATACCTCATCGACGCGCAGTTCAGCAGCGCGTTCGGTGCTTTCGTCTTCGGCCTGACGGGGGCGATTCGTATTCTCGGCAGCGTGGTCATGGGCTGGGCGAGCGACTACATGGACAGAAGGCACGCCCAGTCCATCTCGATCTTTCTGGGAGGCGTGGGCGTCGTGGTGCTGCTCCTGGTGCCCTACGCGGGCGGCGGTGCCGCCGCCTTCGCGTTCGCCGCCGTCTACGGCTTCGGCGTGGGCGGCATGTCCACCTGCCACGCCGCCATGTGCGCGGACGCCTATGGAGGACGCTCGTTCGGCGCCATCATGGGTCTGCTGGAAATTTGCTTCGGCCTGGGCGGCTTCATCGGTCCGCCGATGGCGGGCTTCATGTTCGACTACACGGGCAGCTACCTTCTGCCCTTCTCCATCGTCGTAGCCGCCCAGGCAGCGGCGCTCCTCGTCTGCCTTTTCCTCTACGACACCAAACGGCGAGCACCCGCGCTGTGAGGCAAAAAAGTGCCGCGCCGTCCTGGCTCTACTACGGATGGGTAATTGTCGCCACGTCTTTCATCGCCATGGCGTTTCACCAGACGGCGCGCTTTTCCTTCTCCATCTTTCAGGTTCCGCTCATCGCCGAGTTCGGCTGGGGGCGCGGCGCACTGGGCGGAGCCTACGCCCTGATGCTGGGCAGCTACGCGGTGTTCAGCCCCTTTGCGGGCAACCTCTTCGACAAAAAAGGCGCGCGCGCGATCATGCCCTGGGGGTCGGTGTTCGTGGGCACGGGTTTCGTGCTTGCCTATTTCATCAGCGAAATCTGGCACGTCTACCTCGTACCCTGCCTGTTCGTGGGGGTCGGCATGGCACTGAGCGGCTTCGCCCTGCACAGCGCCCTCATGCCCCAGTGGTTTCAGAAAAAGCGCGGCCTCGCCACGGGGCTCGCACTCTCGGGCAGCGGAACGGGCATCCTGATCTTCATACCGCTCATCGAGTGGTCCATCGCCACGCGGGGCTGGCGCCTCACGTTCCTCGTCTTCGGCCTGATCGTGCTGGCCCTGGTCGTCCCGCTGACGGCGCTTTTGCTCAGACGCGGACCCCAGGAGGTGGGGCAGAACGTGGACGGAGAACCACACCCCCCCGCCGACGCGCCCGCAAACCCTGCCCCCAAATCGTCCAACCTCCCCTTGCTCCGGGTGTTTCGCCAGGTATACCGGGAGAAGAACTTCTGGACGCTGTTGATCGTCGTCTTCTTCATCGGGCTGAACAACAACTCGGTGCTGAGCCAACTGCAGCTCTACCTGGTCGACGCCGAATACGCCACGGCCACGGCGGCCTTTTTCTTCGGGATGCTGGGGGCGATTCGGATGCTGGGCACCTTTCTCGTGGGCTGGGTGAGCGACTTCATCGGCAGACAGCGCGCCCAGGCGCTCTCCTCGTTCGTCTCAGTGTGCGGAATCGCGATTCTGCTCTCCATCCCCCACGCCTCCTCGAAAATACTGATGGGGTGGGCCTTCATTCTCGTCTACGGAATCGGCCTGGGCGGGATGAGCGTGTGCCACTCCTCCATGTCGGCGGATGCGTTCAGAGGCCCCTCCTTCGGGGCCACCATCGGGCTACTCGAGATTTTCTTCGGCCTGGGGGGCTTCATCGGTCCGCCGCTGGCGGGCTTCATCTTCGACTACACGGGAAGCTACATGATTCCCTTCGTGGGGATAGGGGCGGGTCTCGTGGCGTGCATCTTCATGTGCCTGTTCGTCTACGAACCACCGCGCACGCGCATCTGAAGAATCAGAAGGGTCTGGCCAGGGTGTCGAGCACCGAGAGGGCCTTTGCCCCGTCTCCCTCGATGCGCAGACGACCCGCGCTTTCCAGATCCTCAAGGCGCGCGCGGCCCGTGGTGAGCAGCACCAGGTCGCTCCCCCCGCACGCAATGCGCGCGTCGCACTCCGCAGCGTCCGAAACCTCGGCCCGCCCCTGCGCAACGCGCAGCGTCCACGCGCGCGCAGGGGTGCGCGTCTCGAAGCGCACGGAGGCGCTCAGCCCCGCATCCCCGCGCGCGCCGAAGAAGATGACGAAACGCTCCGGCAGACACTCCACGGCCAGGGACAGCGTATCCGCGGGCAAGTCGTCGTTCGGGCGGTTTTGCACGTCCCAATCGTGGAGAATCAACTCATACAGCCTTTGGCCGGGAAAGGTGCGAATCGGGCACGGCGCGAGCCAGTGCCAGGCGTTCTTCTCCAGGTCCTCGGGTGCTACGCCCTCGAAAACTTCTTGTAACCGCCACACTGCCTCGGCGAAGGCGTCCGTGCGCGCATCGCCGGAAAGAGCAGCAAGCTCCTCCCCCACTTTCTCTCGATACGCCCAGAACGATTCCGGATCGGTGGCGCCGAAGGGCATCTCCAGGCGGCCCGCCGCACCGGCGGGAATGACGTGCGCGTAAAAGCGCGCCCCCAGCGTCATGTGCGCCACCACGTCGGCGACGTTCCAGCCCGGACACAGGGTGGATGCGCGCCACTGCTGCGCGTCCAGAGAGCGCAGGCGCGCGATGAAGCGGTGGTTCTCCTCACGCACGCAGTCTATGACGCGAGAGAGAAAATCACTCGTCTCCGAGCCCCGCTCGCCCAAGGAGCGCACCTCCGCGCATGGAGAGAAAAGACGAACAATGGAGGGTCATAAAGGCATGGCCACGCCGAGTTCCTCGGCGATTTGCGCAACCTGCTCCCACACGCCCCCGCCGATGGGAATCCCCGCGCGCAGCCTGCGTTCCTTCTCCCTGTAGCTGCGCTCGCCGGGTACGCGAATCTCCTCGACGCCCGGTGCCCGGCGCGTCGCCTTCACCTCGGCGACGTGGGCGTCCACCATCTCGCGAAACACCCCCGGGTCCCCGAACGCGGCGGGGTCGATGGCGATGAACAAATCGCCCTTGTCGTAGTGCCCCTCGCGCACGGACTCGCTGAGCGGCTTGCCGACCTTGGCCCCCAGCAGCGGCCCCGCCAGCAACCCGATCACCAGGCTCAAACCGTAGCCCTTGTGGTCCCCGAAGGGAGCGACCGCACCCGCCGCGGCCGTTTTCGCGTCGGTGGTCGGCTCGCCGTCGGGTCCCACCGCTACGCCTGCCGGAATCGACTCGCCGGTTACGCTCGCCTTGAGGATCATCCCGAAGGGAATGGCGCTCGTAGCGAAATCGAGCAAAACCGGTGCGTCCCCGCTTGTGGGCACGGCGACGGAAAAGGGGTTTGTGCCCAAAAGGCGCTCCACCCCCCCGTAGGGATGCACAAGCGGCTGCGTCACGCCCGCGACGATGCCCACGCAGCCCGCGCGCGCGATGCGCTCGGCGTAGTAGCCCGTCATGCAGATGTGATCGCTGTTCACGACGCCCACCGTGCACGAGCCCGCGCGCTCGGCCTTTCGCGCCGCGAGGCTCGCACCGTAGGTCGCGCCCACGGGGCCCATCGCGCGGTCGCCCTCCACCAGCGCCGTCGCCTCGCGCTCGTCCACGACGCGGGGGGCGGCGCGGGCGTTTATCATCCCGCTCTGGATTCTGCGAATCATGTTCGGCAGGCGAAGCAACCCGTGGGTGGAGTAGCCCCTGAGGTCCGCTTCGATCAACACGTCCGCCGTCGTCATGGACTGTTCGTGCGAACAGCCCGCGGCGGCCAGAATGCGCTCCATCAGATCGCGCAGGGCGTCCGCGTTGAGGACGCGCTCGGTGCTTTCATTCATGCGTCAAACATCCTTCTTGGGGGAGCGGGCACTAGAAGTCGGGGGTCGGGGCGGAGACGCTTGGCTTCGTCACGCGCATCATCCAGCAGTAGATTTCGATGCGGTTGCCGTCGGGGTCGAGGAAGTAGAACGCATGGCTCCCGCTCCCGCCGATGAAGCCGTTCTCGTCCAGCCCCTCGTGGGCGTGGACGTAGGGACCCGCGACGAACTCCACCCCGCAGGACTTCACGTGCTCCTGGGCGTTCAGCCAGTCCTCGCGCCTGTCCACCTCGAAGGCGACGTGGTGGAGACCCACGTCGGTGCGGTGCTCGGAGTCCGCCGTCGTGACGCCCGCCTTCACGGCGTCCTCGGGCAGCTCAAACAGGACGAGGGTATGGTGCCTCTCCGCGCAGCGCATGAAGCAAATCGGGCGAAAGAAGTCGGGCGGCCCCCACTTGCCCGTCAGTTTCAGACCCAGCACCTTGCGGTAGAACTCGATGGAGCGCTCCACGTCGCTCACGTGAATGCCTATGTGCCCCAGCCGCGCGATGTTGCAACCCATGCCTTTCTCCCTGAAAGCGAACCGGATGCAGAAAAAATCGTTTGCCTCGAAGAGGCCGGCATCATACCATGCGCGCGCGAGGGTTCGCATCGAGTCCACCCCCTGGTGGACGCCGTCTTTCATGAAAGGTTAGGCGCATGTTTCGAAAAAGAGGGTTTGCGGCGATAGCGTTTCTGGGCGCGGGCATGCTCGCGGGCGCCTTGTGGCTTCCTCCCGCGGGCGGCGACGCCGGGGCGACACCCCCCTCCCCGCAGGCGAGCCAGGCGGCCGCACCTGCAGCCCAGTTAGTGGCGCAAAACCTCGAGAGAAAGCGCATCGAACAAATCGTGCGCGAATACCTCATCCAAAACCCCGAGGTGCTCGTGGAAGCGATGCAGGCTCTCGAGGCCAAGCGCAACGCCCAGCGCGCGGCGGAGGCGCAAGTCTCCATTCGACGCAACAAGGCGCGCATCTACGCCGACCCCGAAGACCCCGTGGGCGGAAATCCACGCGGGGACGTGACCATCGTCGAGTTCTTCGACTACCGCTGCGGCTTCTGCAAGCGGGTGGCCCCGACGGTGGAGGAAGCCCTCGCCAAAGACGGGAAAATTCGCCTCGTCTACAAGGAGTTCCCCGTCCTCGGACCGCCTTCGGTGCTGGCTGCACGCGCGGCACTCGCCTCAAAGGCACAGGGGAAGTACCTGGCGTTTCACAAGGCGCTGATGGAGGCGCGCATCTCTTTCGATGAGGCGAGCATCATCAAGCTCGCGGCACGGGTGGGCATCGACACGTCTCGCCTGCAAAAGGACATGCGCTCGCCCCGCGTTCAGGCCGCCATCGACAAAAACCGCGCCCTGGCGCGCACGCTCGGCATACGCGGCACGCCCGCCTTCATCGTCGGGGAGAAGCTGTTCCCCGGCGCGGTCTCGGCGGAGCAACTCGAGCGCATGATTCGCGAGGCGCGGGGCGGCTGACGCGCACAAAGGCCCGGAGGCGAACCCCGGGCCTTTTCTCCCCAAATTCAATCTACGACGGTCGAACCCATCAGCTTCCTGCGGTAGTCCCACCATTTCCACTTTCTGGGCGTCATCGTTACGCGCACGCGGATTTTCTGCGCAATGGGCGTATTCACGTAGTTCGCCCACATCTCGGGGCCGAAGAAGTGATCCACCACGCTCTTGAGCCCCTCGTGGTCGGTGCCCATCTCTTCGGACACCTGCGCCTGCCCCTCCACGACGACGGCGCGGAAGGGAGCCTCGGCGTCGTCGATGCAAATCGAAAACGCGGGGTTTCGCTGCAGGTTGCGCACCGAGACCGAATCCGACCCCGTGCTGATGAAGAAGCTCCCCTCTGTGGGGTCGAACAGATACAAAAGCGGCACCACGTGCGGCGAGCCGTCCGCGTTCGTGGTGGCGATTCTCGCCATGTGCGGTTCCATCAAGAATTCGTCCATCTCTCTGGGACGCTCGGCCATGTCTTCTCCTCCCTGAATAAAGGCCTGGTTCCGAACCTCGCTGCCGCCTCGCAACCCAAAGCCCGAGACGGCCCACTCCCTCACTTCACAATAATGTTCACCAGGCGGCCCGGCACGACAATGTGGCGCACGATCTCCTTATCAGCGACGTAGCCCGCCGCCGCCGCCTCGGCCCTGACCTTCAACTCGTCCTCGGGCGCGTCGGGCAGCGCCATGAAGGTGCGCCGCGTCTTGCCGTTCACCTGCACGGCGAACTCCTTCTCCTCGGCGGCGATGGCTCCCTCATCCACCCCGGGCCACGCCGCGCGGAAGATGCTCCCCTCCCCCGCGCCCAGCGCCTCCCAGAGTTCTTCCGCCACGTGCGGGGCCATGGGCGCCATGCAGCAGAGCAGAATCTCCGCCGCCTCGCGCTGCACGGCGGCTTCGGCCGCCGCCTCGGTGCGCAGCGAGGTGGCGAGCTCCATGATGCGGGCCACCGCCGTGTTGAAGGAAAACGTGTTCTCATACACCTCGGTAACCGCCTTCAAGGTGGCGTGGGCGTCGCGCCGGAGCTTTCTGGCCGGATCCGACAACCCGGCCCCCTCGCCCGCGTAGCGCTCCGCCTCCCGCCAGGCGTCGAGCCTTTCGGCGAAAGTAACCCACAACCTTTGCAAAAAGCGGTGCACGCCGATGAGGCCGTCGTCGCGCCATTCCTTTGAACGCTCGGGCGGGCCGATGAACAGCGTGTAGAGCCTCCCCGCGTCGGCCCCGTACTGGCCCGTGCACTCCTCGATGGAGACCCCGTTCATCTTCGACTTGCTCATCGAGGCCATCTCTGCGACCACCCTCTGACCCGCGCGGTATTCGCTGCCGCTGGGGCCGTCCGCCGTAACGACCAACGCCTCCTCGTCCACGTCCGCGTAGGGCACCCACACGCGCCCGCGCGCCTCGGCCACGTGATAGGCCATGCGGCACACCATGCCCTGGGTGAAGAGGTTCTCGAAGGGTTCCTCGAACGAGACCAACCCCATGTCGTAGAGCACCTTCGTGAAAAAACGCGAATAGAGCAGGTGCATCACCGCGTGCTCGGCCCCGCCGATGTACTGGGTAACGGGCAGCCAGCGGTTCACGTCCTCCGGCCGGAAAACCGCCTCCCCGTCGCGCGGATTCACGTAGCGCAGGTAGTACCACGAGGAGTCCACGAACGTGTCCATCGTGTCCGTCTCGCGGCGGGCGGGCTTTCCCGTCCGGGGGCTGACGACGTTCACGAAGTCCTCGCTTCGGTCGAGAGGGTTGCCTCCCCGGCCCGTGAACTCCACGTCGCGCGGGTGCACGACGGGCAGATGCTCGTCGGGCACGGGCGTTACGCTGCCGTCTTCCTCGTAAATGACCGGTATGGGCACCCCCCAATAGCGCTGCCGCGAGATGAGCCAGTCGCGCAGCCGCCAGTTGATCGTCTTTGCGCCGAAGCGCTTCTCGGCGAAGTAATCGACCATCCGCGAATATGCTTCGCGGTTCGGCTGTCCGTCGAAAGGACCCGAACTCTCCATGACGCCGTCCTCGACGTAGGCCTCCTCCATGGTGTCGCCGTCCAGCCCGCCTGCGGGATGCTGGATGACCACCTTGACGGGAATGTCGTACTTGCGCGCGAAGAGGAAGTCGCGCTGATCGTGGGCGGGCACGCCCATCACGACGCCGGTGCCGTATTCCATCAGCGCGTAGTCGGCCACGAGCAGGGGCACGCGGTCGCCGTTGACGGGGTTGATGACGAAATGCCCGGTGCGCACGCCCGTCTTCTCGCTGTCCTCGCTCATGCGCACCGCCGCGCTTTGCGCCTGCATGGTCTCCACCGCCGCGCGGACGGAATCGGCCTGCGGGTTGTCGTCCAGCAATTTCTCGATCATGGGATGCTCGGGGGCGCAGACCATGAACGTAACGCCGTAGACCGTATCGGGCCGCGTGGTGAATACCGAGAGCGTCTCGCCCGTCGCCTCGAGCGTAAAGTCGATGCGCGCCCCCTCGCTGCGGCCCAGCCAGTTGCGCTGCTGCTGCTTGACGTGCTCGGGCCAGCCGACGAGGCCGTCTAGGTCGTCGAGCAGACGCTGGGCGTAGTCGGTAATCCGCAAAAACCACTGGCTGAGCCAGCGCTTCTCCACCCGTGCGCCGCTGCGCCAGGCGACCCCGTCGTGGATTTGCTCGTTGGCGAGCACCGTTCCGTCCACCGGGTCCCAGTTCACGAGCGCCTCGCGCTTGTAGGCCAGGTCCCTTTCGAGCATTCGGAGAAAAATCCACTGCGTCCACTTGTAATAGCCCGGATGCGCGGTGGAAATCTCGCGCGACCAGTCATAAGCCAGACCCGCCATGCGTAACTGGCGCCGCATGTTGTCGATGTTCTTCTGCGTCCAGCCCGCCGGGTGCACGCCCGCGTTGATGGCCGCGTTCTCCGCAGGCAGCCCCAGGGCGTCCCAGCCCATCGGGTGGAGCACCTCGAAGCCGCGCATCTTGCGGTAGCGGCTGATGGCGTCGCCCATCGTGTAGTTGCAGGCGTGGCCCATGTGCAGGTCGCCCGAGGGGTAGGGGAACATCATGAGGGAATAGTAGGTGGGCTTGCCGTCCGAATCGTTGGCGGCGCGGAACGTCCCCTCCTCCTCCCACAGATTTTGCCACTTCTCCTCGTATCGGGACGGGGTGTATTCGCCGAGCATGTATTTCCTCAATTTTCGGGATGCGCTGCTTGCCTCTTGGGCCGCGCGTTTCGCCGGCCTTGGACAATCCTCACAAATGCGGCCCTTCGGTGCGGGGGGCGGCCTCCGCCTGCATGCGCGCGAGAACCTCGGGCGGAATGCGGGCCGGCCTTCCGTGCGCGTCAGTGCGCGCATGCAGGGTGTAGCCCTCTGCCATGGTGCGCTCCGCCTGTTCCACGCGGTAGTCTATACGAACGCGCACGCCGCGGGGTTCCCGCATCCAGCCCGTCACCCGCACCTCGCCGTCGTAGCGCGCCCCCTCCTTGTAGCGGCAGCGGCTCTCCACCACGGGAAAGAAAACGCCGCGCTGCTCCAGCTCGCCGTAGGGAAATCCCATTTTCCGAAAATACGCGGTCCGCAACTGCTCGAACCATACGTAATAGACCGCGTGGTGCACCACGCCCATCTGGTCCGTCTCGGCATACCTTACACGAAAATCGATGGCGAAGGACAAGCCTGCTCGACTCCGGGGCGCAGATCAGAAGAGAAACATGCCGGCGATGTTCAGGTAGATCAGCAGCCCCAGAACGTCCACGCCGGTCGTGACGAAAGGCCCCGTCGCCACCGCCGGGTCGACGCGGAAGCGATGCAGAACGAGCGGCAAAAACGAGGCGAGAAGAGCGGAGAACATCATCACCACGCAAATCGAAAGACCCACCACCAAGCCCAGCCAGGCGACCGAGGCGAACTGATACGCCGCCAACACCCCCAGCAACACGCCGTAGCAGCCGCCCAGGAGCATCCCCACGGTTACCTCTTTCGTGATGACGCGCAGCCACGATTTCGGATCGATGCGGCCCGTCGCCAGCCCCCGCACGACGATGGTCGCGCTTTGGGTGCCCACGTTGCCCGCCATGCCGATGATGACGGGCATGAAGGCCGTAAGGGCCACCACCTGGCTGAGTTCCATCGAATAAAGGTGGAGCAACTGCGCGGCGAGCACGCCCCCCAGCCAGCTGAAGAACAGCCAGGGCAGGCGAATCCACGCGAGACGCCGGGCGGAGAGAGCCGTCACCTCGTCCTGATAGGAGTGGGTGCCCGCCATCTTGAGGATGTCCTCGGTCGCCTCCTCGCGCAGGACGTCGAGCACGTCGTCGACCGTGATGATGCCCACCAGCACGTTGTCGTCGTCCACGACGGGGATGGCCAGAATGTTGTAGCGCGAGACGACGCGCGCGACGTGTTCCTGGTCGGCGTGGACGTTCACGCTCCAGACGTTGGTCACCATCACCTCGGCGAGGGGCTTGTCCGGGTCCGAGAGCAGGAGCTGCCGCAGGCTGATGACGCCGCGCAGACAGGCGTTCGCGTCGGTGACGTAGACGTAGAATATGTAGTCCACCTCGCCCGCCTTGCGCACCCGGGAGATGGCCTCGTTGACCGTAATCTCCTCGTCGAGAGCCACGTAGGAGTCCGTCATGATCGCGCCCGCCGTCTCGGGCATATACGCCATCATGTCCTGTATGGCTTCGGTTTCGGGCGCGTCGAGCAGGGCGACTATCTCGCGCGCGCGCTCCTCGGGCAGGGTCTCGAGGATATAGCGTGCGTCGTCGCTGTCGAGTTCCTTGATGAGGGGCACCACCTCCGTGTCGGACACGGGGTCGAGAAGTTCGCGCACGATGTGGGAGTCCGATTCGGTAAGAATCGAAGCGCGGTGCTCCCTGCTGCGCACCAGCGAGAACGCCTCCTGACGCTCCTCGGGCAGGAAGTGCTGGAAAATCTGCGCCACCTCGGCGGCGTGCATTTTCTCCAGTGCGTTCGAGAGGTTCGCATCCGCCTTGTGGCGCAGGAGACGACGCACCATGTCCTCGATGCGGAGTAGCCTGGGGTCGCGCTCGTTCACCATCGTTTCACGCCTCGGGAGTGGCTGCGAACACAGCAATCAAAGGGCGTAGAGTCTATTGAACGCGGCAGGGGGTGTCAATTCTTCTTGTATTGCGCGCGAAGTTGGCATATCTTTGGATTATGGTCGTATGAGAGGCCACGCAGATGCCCACGGTCTTCGCGCAGCGTAGTTCGTTCGCCCTTGGGAGCGACTTGCCATCGCCAGACTTCACGGCCGGCTCACAGGACTGAAGCCCAAGCAAATCAAAGCCCTGGAGAGGCTTTATCGCCGCAAGGCCCTGCCCGGACAATGCGTCCACCTCGAGCTCGGACGCGAACTCGCCACCCTCTCACGCGATGTCGCCCGCCAGGTCGGTTTGCTCATCGACCGCCTCGGCGTCGTGCGCTACGTCATCGTGGGCGACGCGCGGAGCATCGAAATACCCGAGCTCGGTCGTGCCCGCGCGGGCATGGCGCGGCTGCGGGGTCTGCGCTGCGTACACACCCACCTGGACGCTTCCCCGCTCTCTCAGGAAGACCTGACGGACATGGCCCTGCTTCGCCTCGACGCCATGGCGGTTATCGAGGCGCTCGAAGACGGGGAGGCGGGCCGCTTCCACCTCGCCCACATCACGCCCCGGCCTCCCGGGGAGGAAAACGGAAACGGAACCTCCGCGCGCAGCCGCCCCCCCTGGGAGGTGCAGACGTTCCCCAGCCTGGAGGCGAGCCGCGTCGACATAGACGCCCTGGTCAACTCGCTCGAAAACGAGTTCGCCCGCTTGCAGAAATCCTCGGTGCGGCTCGAAGAGGGCGAGCGCGCCCTGCTCGTGCATCTTGACACAGGCGGGAGGAGCGAGCGCTCGAGCGAGGTGGAGTTCGAAGAGCTCTCCCTGCTCACGCGCGCGGCGGGCTTCATCCCCTGCGGAAAGATTCTCCAGCGCCGCAAAAAGCCCGATCCGCGCTTCGTCATCGGCAAGGGGCGTCTGGCGGAGGCGCTGATGAACTCGATGCAGGTGGGCGCCGAAGCACTGTTCTTCTCGAGCGAGCTCACCCCCTCGCAAGTCAAGAATTTATCGGGATTCACCGACCTCAAGATTCTCGACCGCACCCAAATCATCCTGGACATCTTCGCCCAGAGGGCCAAGAGCCGCGTGGGCAAACTCCAGGTGGAACTCGCCCTGCTGCGTTACACGCTGCCGCGCATCTCCTCGCGCCACACCGCGCTCAGCAGGCTCACGGGCGGCATCGGCGGCAGGGGGCCGGGCGAAACCAAGATAGAGATTCACCGCCGCCGCGCGTTCGAGCGCATCCGCAGGGTGGAGAGAGAACTCCAAACGCTGCAGAAAAAACGCTCCCAGGGCAGGCGTCTGCGCAGGCGGCGCGAGGTGCCCGTTCTCTCGCTCGTGGGCTATACCAACGCAGGCAAATCCACCCTCCTCAACGCCCTCACGAACAGCGACGTGGTGGCCGAGGACCGTCTCTTCGCCACCCTGGACACCGCGAGCCGAAGGCTCAGGCTGCCGCGTGAGCAGGAAGTCGTCATCACCGACACCGTGGGCTTCATCCACGACCTGCCGCAAGAACTCATCGGCGCTTTCCGCTCCACGCTCGAGGAGTTGAGCGAGGCCGACCTTTTGCTCCACGTCATCGACGCCTCCTCGCCCCACTGCGAGGAAAACCTCTTTTCCGTCGAGAAGATACTGGGCGAAATCGGCCTTGCGGACACCCCCCGCATCCGCGTGTTCAACAAGATGGATCTGACCGACGAGGTGCGTCTGGCCAACCTGTGCCGCCGCTTCGAGGGGGTCGCCGTGAGCGGCGCCGACCCCGAAAGCCTGATTCCCCTCGTCGAGGAGGCCGCCCGCCGCCTCGCCCACACGGAAGAGGAATATGAGAGCAGAGAATACCAGCGCGCCGCGAACTGACCTGCGCGCACTCCTCCCGGCCACCGCCGCGCTTTTGGCTCTCCTGGCTGCAGGCTGCGCCAGTGACGAATCCGCAAGCCCCGGCCTTTTGGAGAAGACGACGGCCACCGTAAAATCCGCCATCGCCACGACCAACAGGTCCATTGCGAAAGCGGCGATCACCATCTCGGAATACCAGCGCGAGCAGGCATACGGCCCGCGCGGACGCAAGAAAGAGCAAAGCGCGGGCGCACAAAACCCCGGGGAGGCACAACCCGCGCAGGGCGAATCACGCGCCGCCGCCCCCGCGTCGTCTCCCGGCGACAGGTTTCCCTCCAGAAATCTCCCCGCGCGCGAGGGAAACGCGCAGGGACAAGCGAGTGCGCGGGCCGAAACTTCGCAAAAAATTCCCATGCATCCCGCGCAACTCAAAAAGCGCATCCAGGAGGTCGAGCGCGAGCGCCTGCGCTCTCAGGACAGCGCGAGAAGGCGCGAGTTGGCCCTTGAGCGCAAAAGGCTCGAGGACGCCTTGCAAAGAGCGCAGAGAGAAGAAGCGATTATTCAGGAGATGGAACAACTCCGCCGCAAACTGCGCGACTTGCAAGACGAATTGCTCGAGCTGCAGCAAAAGGGCGGCGGCTAGCGATTTCAGGAACCGGGTGAGACGACCACCAGGCATTCCCGCCCCCGCGCCATGAAGCGGCGTGCGGCTTCCTCTACCTCCTCCCCCCTCACGCCCTCGATACGCGCGATGGATTGCGCGAGCGTCTCCCATCCCAGGTCGTAGGCGAGCGCACCCGCCAGGTCGGTCGCCCGCGCGGCGGCGCGCTGGTGGCTGCGGGACAAGCCCCCGACGAGGAACGCCTTCGCCCGCTGTAATTCCTCGGGCGCAAGACCCGCCCGCGCAAGGCGCTCTATCTCCCGGCGTATGAGGTCCACGGCCGCCGTCTCCCTGCCCGGCAGCGTGGCCGCGTAGATCGAGACGACACCCGCATCCAGAGAATCATGCGATGAGGCGCTCACGTCGTAGGCGAGGCCGCGCTTCTCGCGCAACTCGAAGAAGAGCCTTCCGCCCTGGCTGCCGAGGACCGTGCAGGCAACGGCGAGTGCGTGCCGCGCGGGGTCGTGAAACGTCGCTCCCGGAAACGCCATGTGGACGTGGCTCTGCGACGCTCCCTCGACCACATACGCCCGAAAGCGCCCCCTCGCGGGCACCCTGGGCGGGGCGGGAGCGGGAGCGGGCGTTTTTTCGCAAACCTCCCGCGCCCAGGGCGCCAGCATGTCGGGGAGGCGTTCTTCAAAAAACGCCGCGTCGAAATTCCCAGCCACCGCGAGGATGAGATGCGCGGGCAACGCCCGCCTGCGCCACTCGCTCCGCAAGACCCTCGGGGTGAAAGAAGCCATCGTCTCGCGCGTTCCGAGCGGGTGGCGGCCCAGCGGGTGTCTGCCGTAGAGGAGTTGATACCCCTTGAAGCGGCAGTATTGCCCCAGGTCATCCAGTTCGCTGTCGCGCTCCGCGTCGAGCTCCGCTCTGTTGAACTCCACGTCGTCCGGGTCGAAAGCGGGTGCGGAGAGGACTTCCACGAGCACATCGAGCACGCGGGGCAGCACCGCGCTCAGCCCCGAGGCGTTCAGCCCGAAGGTGTTTCGGCCCGAAAATCCGCCGATGCTCGCCCCCAGAGCCTCCACCTCCCGCGTAAGGGCGAGCGAGGAACGACGCCTGCTCGCCAGGGGGGCGACCGAAGTCATCAGCGCGTAGAGACCCGCCCGGCGCGCGGATTCGCTTCTTTGTCCACCCGGGAACACCGCCCGCAGGGCGAAGACGCGCGGGCCGCCGTCGGGCAGCATGATCAACCGCCCCCCGCCCGGAAGCCCCATCTGCGTCGGCTCGGCCTTGGGCTTCGCACGTCGTGCGCCGCGCTTCGTACTCCTGGCTTCAAGAAGCGGGGGCGCAGACGGGGAGGCAGGCGGCTCTGTGCGTGCCTGCGGCGCGGGGCGCGCATCTGCACCTGCCTCGAATGCGCTGCGTATCGCCTTGTGCATCTTGCGGGCGTCGATTCCCCGCCCGGCGGGGAAAAACGCACCCGCGGTCAGCCGCGCGGGCTTGAAGTAGCGTCGCGCCGCCGCCGATACGGCGCGGGCGTCGACGGCCAGCACCTTGCGCACGTAGTCGAGATGATAATCCGCATCGCCCGTGATCAGCGCGGAATAACCCGCGAGACGCGCGCGGCCCGTCATGCTCTCACGCCGAAACTCCATGCCCGTCAGATAATTCACCCGCACCTTCTCGAGTTCTTCCGGCGTAGCGGGCGCATCCCGGGCGATGTCTCTCGCCACCTCGAGGATTTGCGCAATCGCGCGCCGTGCGTTTTCGGGCGCCGCGTAGCCACCCAGAAAGAACAGGCCCGGCCCGCCGGAGAAACACGCCTCGGCGGAGGCGTCGAACATCAGCCCCTCCTGCATGCACAGACGCTCGTAGAGGCGCGAGCTCTCCCCCGCCCCCAGAACGCTGGCGAGCACCTCCAGCGCGGGTGCGTCGGGGTGGGTGAGGGGAGGAATCGCAAAGGCGAGGTCCAGATGCGCCGTTCCCGAGCGTCCACGCCGCACGACGACGCGCGGCCCGGGCTTCGCCGGAGCAGGCGCGGGAACCTTTCTCGCCCTGTGAGGCCGGGGCTTCGGCCACTTGGCGAGCAGGCGCCTTTGCGTCCTGCGCAGGATTTTTTTGATGCGGGAGACCTCAAAGGCGCCCGCAAACACCAAAATGGCCGAAGCCGGCGCGTAGAATGCGCGGTGATACGCCTCGAGTGCCTGCGCGCCGATGCGCCGCAAACTTCGCCGCGTACCCAGAACGGAGTGTCCGTAGGGATGGCGGCGGCCGTAGGCCGCGCGGTACAGATGAAGCTGCAAGAGGTGTTCGGGCTGCTCAAAGGCGCGGTTGCGCTCGGTGATGATGACCTCTCTTTCGCGCCGCACCTCCTCTTCGTCGAACCGCGGCCACCAAAGGGCGTCCAGGAGTGCCTCCAGACACCCCTCGAACGCGCCGGGCATGGCTATCAGGTCGTAATGGGTGGACTCGCTCGTCGTGTAGGCGTTCACGTCGCCGCCCGCGGCCTCGGCCATGGAGGCCAGCTCCCCCACCCCCAGGGTTTCGGAACCCTTGAAGATCATGTGTTCGAGAAAATGAGAAACGCCCTCGAGCGGTTCGCTCTCCGTCAGGCTGCCGACGGGAAACCACGCCTGCACGCTCACCGCGGGGGCCGAGGCGTCGGGCAGAAAAAGGCAGAGCGGGCATCCTCTCGCACGGGAGACGAGAGGCTTCGCGTCCCGGATGAATTCTTGGGCCATGTTTGTTTGCGGTTCCGCCATCTTGTCGAACGGGTCGGCTTCGCTCCGGACGCAATCGGGAAGCAGCGCATCTCTTGACTTCCAGGGAGCGGAGCGTATCATCTCCCCTCGGCAAAGTCATGCGGCACGACGCGGGTAGACCTCCGCGCCGCGCCTGCAACCTCCTTGAACGGTGAATGCGCATCTCGAATGGGGGCCACCCGTGGAACACATCAAAAGGCACGTCTTCGTTTGCATCAACCAGCGTCCGCCGAACCATCCCATGGGTTGCTGCCAAACCAAGGGCAGCATCGAGGTCGCCCAGGCGATCACGGAAGCCATCGGCTCGGATGAGGACCTCTCCGCGGACACGGCCATGGCGGGAGCGACCTGCCTGGGTCCTTGCACGATGGGCCCCACCATCGTCGTCTACCCCGAAGGGGTATGGTACACGGGCGTCAAGACCGAGGACGTTCCCGAACTCATCTCAGAGCATCTGAAAAACGGCCGCCCCGTCGAAAGGCTGCGGCTCAGGCTCCCCGGCAACGCTGAGAGCGACGATTAGAACCCACACGGAGACCGCACGATGAGCCGCGGGCTGACGATGCACCCCAGGGACAACGTCGCCACCGTGCTGGAGGATGTGGCTCCCGCGCAAAGCATCGACATCGAGGGCGGCGAGAAGGCGTTCGCCATCCGCGCAGCGGAGTCAATTCCCTTCGGCCACAAGATCGCCCTGCGCAAAATCGCCGCGAACGCGAAGGTGCGCAAATACGGCGAGACCATCGGCATCGCCACACGGGACATTCCACGGGGCAGCCACGTGCACGTCCACAACCTCAAGAGCACGAGGGGCTGAGAGTGCCGCGCAAAAAGGCCACACCCACCTTTTTGGGCTACAGAAGGCCCGCGGGTCCTCCGGGTGGTCGAAACCATCTCGCCATCGTCAGCGGAATGGACAACTCCAACCCCATCGTGCGCAGAATCGGTGCGCTGGTAGCAGACGCCACCCCCGTCAACACCTCGTTCGGACGTGCGCTCATGGGCGAGGACGAAGCGCAGCACTGGCGGGTGATGGGGCACACGGCAGCCCACCCGAACGTGGGGGCCGCCATCGTCGTGAGCCTCGAGCCCCGAAGCGCGGACGCCATCGCCGAGGTCGCCGCCAAGGCCTCTCCGTGGATGCCCGTCGAGTCCGTGAACATCCAGGAGGTCGGCGGTACCCTCAGCACCACCGCCCACGTCGTGCAGCTCGCCACGAAGCTCTCCGCCCACCTCTCTACGGCCAGGCGGGTGCGCTGCGAGCTGGGCGAGCTCACCATCGGGGCCGAGTGCGGCGGTTCGGACACGACCAGCGGAGTCATCTCGAACCCCGTGTCGGGCATGGTGGCCGACAGGGTGGTCGAGGCGGGAGGCTCGGTCATCTTCTCGGAAACGCTCGAAATCGTGGGCGCGGAACACCTGCTTGCCCGCCGGGCGGCGGACAGAGAGACGGCCCGCAGAATCATTGCTTCCACGAAGCGCGCCCTCGATTACGCCGAAAGCCTGGGGGTGGACTTCATCGGCTCGAATCCCGCACCGGACAACATTCGAGGCGGCCTCTCCTCCATCGAGGAAAAAAGCCTGGGCGCCATCAAGAAGGCGGGCAGCCACCCCATCGTCGAGGTCGTGGGCGTGGGCGAGCGTCCGGGAAGAAGGGGTGTCATCTTCGCCGACGCCCCCTGTGCGGGAGTGGAGAACATCTCTTCCATTGCGGCCAGCGGTGCGCAGGCCATCATCTTCTCGACGGGAATCGGCAACCCCATCGGACACCCCGTCTCCCCCACCATCAAGGTGACGGGCAACCCCCGCACCGCGCGCACGATGGCCGAGAACGTAGACGTGGACATCAGCGGCGTCATGGAGGGGACGATGGGCATCGAGGAAGCCCGCGACGCACTCGAGCGCGAACTCCTCGCCGTGATGAGCGGAAAGCTGACGACTTCCGAACTCCTCGGTGAAACCGAGGTCACGGTAAGCCGCGCCGCACTCAGCCTCTAAACCTCTAAAGCCGGGGCGGACCTCACACGGCGCGACGCGCGCCGCCTAAAACCCCATTCCCACGATCAGCCTGTTCCAGGCGTTGATGAGCGCGACGACGCCGAGAAGTTCTACGATTTCTTTTTCCGAGTAGTGGGCCTGGAGGTTCTGAAAAGTCTCCTCCGACACCACCACCCCCTGCGTGCTCTCCTCGCACAGACGCAGCGCCGCCTTCTCCTTCTCATCGAACAGGTCGCTCGCGGAGCCTTCCTGCGCCGCCTTTCCCTTCTCGGGGCTCACCCCGTGCATCCGCGCCATGTTCGCGTGCATGTTCGTGCAGAAGTGGCAGCCGTTCAGTACGGAGGCGCGAATGTTCAACACCTCCTTGAAACCCACGTCGATCTCGCCGGGGCCGTCCGCCACCGTGGTCAGACCCAGCAGGGAACGCAGAAAATCCGGCTTGTGGGCCAATGCCTTGACCGGCGGAATCACGACGCCGAACTGCTTTTGCAAATTCTCCATGATGCGCTTGGCGGACGCTTCCGCCTGTTCGGGTTCCAGCTGGGAAATCCTCGGCATTCTGGCCTCCTTCCATCGAATCGCTCGGACGTGTAGCGGCACAAGGAGAGCGCACTTGCGGCTCCGTGTGCCCTTTGGGCTATTTACGCCACCCCGCTGCTTTGGTCAACGAACGCGAAACGCGGCGGCAGCGGCAGGCGCGCGGCGCCGCGTTCTGCTAAACTGCCGCGCGAGCAGATTTTTTCGCCCCGCAAACGGACGAGAGGCCCATGAGCAAGCGCGTTTCCTTGCAACAAGCCGCCTCCCTCATTCAGGACGGAGACGCCCTGAGCATCGGCGGCACCCTCCTCCACAGAACGCCCGCCGCCCTCGTGCGCGAAATCGCGCGCATGGGCCGCAAGGGTCTCACCCTCATCAAACCCTCCCCGGGCTATGACGCCGACCTTCTCTGCGCGGCGGGTGCGGTGGAGCGGGTGGTGAGCGGCATCGTGACCTTCGAGGCGGAGCTCGGCCTGGCGCCCAACTACCGCAAGGCCATTGAGAAGGGGTTGACCGGCCTCACCGAACACGCCTGAGCGAGCGTGCTCGCTGGGCTGCGGGCCGCAGCCTACGGCATCCCCTTTCAGCCCATCCGCGGCTTCGAGGGAAGCGACATCCCCGAGCAAAGCGGCATCTTTACGATTCGCGACCCCTACACCGATGAGGAACTCTACGCGATTCCCGCCATGAAACCCGACTGGGCGCTGATTCACGTCCAAAAATCAGACGCCCGGGGCAACGCGCAAATCCTGGGCAACCGCCACTTCGACGTGGAGATGACGCGTGCGGCGCAAAAAGGGGTCATCCTCACGACCGAGGAAATCGTGGAACCTGAAGAGCTCGCCGCCGAACCCGAACGCACGGCCATACCGGACTTTCTCGTCGCGGCGGTGGTGGAAGCGCCCGGCGGCGCCGCGCCGTGCAGCTGCCACCCCCACTACGGGGTCGACAAGGCGGAGATGGAACGCTACATGCGCCTCACGCGGGAGGCGGACGGCCTGGCCGCATACCTGGAGAGCACCGACCGCGCGGAGGCGCGATGATGGCAACCCGCACCCTGCCCGAGGGCGTCGTTCGCACGGCGAACCAGATGGCCGTCACCCTCGCGCGCCTCATCCAGGAGGGCGACAGGGTATTCCACGGGGTGAACTCGCCCCTGCCGATGGTCGCCATTTTCCTCGCGCGCAGGCTGCACGCGCCGCGGTGCACACTCATCGAAGTCGCCGGCTCGGTCGACCCCCAGCCGCGCTTCATGCCGCACAGCACCGCCGACCCCGAGCTATGCCACGGGGCCGCCTCGATGTTCTACAACGCGGACACTTACGACTTGTTCGCGCGCGGGGGAATGGACCTGGCTTTTCTCGGCGCGGCCCAACTCGACAAGGAAGGACGCGCGAACATGAGCTGCATCGGCGATCCCTTTCGCCCCAAGGTGCGACTCCCCGGCGGTGGAGGGGGCGCCGTCATCATGCCCAGGGTCAAGCGCACCGTCATCTGGAGAACGGCGCACGACAGGCGATTCCTGGTGCCCCGGGTCGATTTCGCGACCCAGGCGGGCAGCCTCACCCACGTGGTTACGCCCATCGCCCTGCTCGAGAGGAGGTCGACGGGCCTCGAGCTCGCGAGCGTGCACCCCGGCCACACGGCGCAAGAAGTCGTCGAAAACACCGGCTTCCATCTGCACCTCGCAGGCGAGGCGCCGCAAACTCCGCCGCCCACCTCCGGGGAGCTCGCGGCACTCGAAGAGCTCGACCCGAGCGGCGTGCGCTTCTCCGAGTTTCGCGTATAGGGCACGAACGTGCACCAAACGAGGGCCGCACGGCCTTTTCAGAGACGGAGGATTCGATGCGCGACGAACTGCTGAATCGCCTGAAAAACTACTCGGCCTGCCAGGCGGCGGACGCCTTCGACAAACTCGGCATCAAAGGCCACGTACCCGACGTCGTCCTCCTCTCGCCCGACCCGGACTACCGCATGGTGGGCGAGGCGCACACCGTGCAGATGGTGCCCGCGGGCGGCGGCCCCCTGCCGAAGCGTGCGGTGCACCACATAGACGCGGCGCGCGCGGGAAGCATCGTCGTCATCAGCGCGCCCGCAGGCGTAACGACGGCCAACTGGGGCGGAATGATGACCACGCGAGCACAGGTGATGCGGCTGGGCGGCGTCGTTATCGACGGGAGGGCGCGGGACATTGAGGAGCATCGCCGCATGGGGTTTCCCGTGTTCGCCAGAGGCGTCTCGGTGCACGGCAGCGGGGGCTACACGGTTCCGCTGTGCGTGGGAGAGCCCATCGACTGCGGGGGCGTTTCGGTGCGGCAGGGAGACGCCATACTCGGGGACGTGAACGGCGTGGTCGTCATTCCCGCCGAGCGGGTGGAGGAGGTCATCGCCAAGATGGACGAACTCGCCGAAATCGAAGCGAAAATCGTCGCGGAACTCGAAAAGGGCACACCCATCGGCGAGGCGTTCGCCAGACACCGCAACTAGCACTCGCCGCAGATCCGCGGCATCTGGCGAATTTTGCCGAATCGGGGTAGGATTCCCCTGGAACTTTCCCCCCGCCCCGGACGCGCCGAATGAATCCGGGAAATACACACCGCATCGCCATGCGCACGCTTTGTGCGGCCCTGCTCCTACTTGCGGGCGGCTGCGTGTTCGACCCGCAAACGATACGCCGCTACGCCCCCCCGCGCCCCGTTCCCCACCACCCCGCTCCGCAGCACCACGCCGCGGAGGACGACCTGCGCGGCATCGCCTCGTGGTACGGCAATCCCTACCACGGGCGGCAGACGGCGAACGGCGAAGTCTACGACATGCACGCGCTTACGGCCGCGCACCGCACGCTGCCCTTCGGTGCGCGGGTGCTGGTGCGCAGAAGCGACAACGGGCGCGCGGTGGAGGTGCGCATCAACGACCGCGGCCCGTTCTTCGAACGCCGCGTCATCGACCTCTCACGCGAGGCTGCGCGCAGAATCGGCATGCTGGGCAAGGGCACGGCCCCGGTGGAACTCGAGCTCCTCTACGCTCCCGCGGACCCCCATGCCGCATGGAGCATCCTGGTGGGCGGCTTTGCCAAGATACCCGAGGCACAGAAATTCGCTGCCTACTTCGACCGGGGGGCAACGAGTGCGCACGTCCGGCCCGGCTGGCACGGGAACTACCGCGACTACCACGTGCGCATCCTGGGATTCTCGGGCAGGCAGAGCGCCGCGCGTCTCACGCAGAGGCTGCGGCGCAACGGCTACGGGGCGTTCATCGTGCGGACGAAAGCGCGCCTCAACTCCCGGCGAGCGCCTCCTCTATCGCCGCAGGGTCGGTGAGCGGCGCCTTGCAAGCAAAGTTCTCGCACACGTAGACGGCGGCGCGCCCATCCACCATCGATTTGCCCGCGAGCAGGGGCAGCCCCGCGTCCTCCTCCGCGTCGGGGGAGCGGAAGGCCACGACCTTGTTGGGCACGAAGCCCGCCTCTACGGCCCGCAGGGCCGCGTGCGTATCCGCAGCCCCGCGCTCGCCGACGACAGCTACCTCCACCGGCGAGGCGAGGTGAAAGTCCAGCGCCACCAGCATCATGTGAAAGGCCGCCGGCGCGCGCTCCAGATATTCGGAAAACGCGCGCAGCACCCCCTCCCCGCGCGTGCGAAATTCTTCTTCTCCCGAGAGTTTCGCCAGCTTGAGCAGTCCCAGGGCCGCCATCGAGTTTCCGCTCGGAATCGCGCCGTCCTGCGTCATCTTCTTGCGTACGATCAGGCGTTCGTGATCGTGGGCGGTGAAGAAAAACGCCCCGCCCTCCTCGTCCCAGTAGCGCGCAATCATCTCGCGCGCCAAATCGCAGGCCGCGCGAATCCAGCGCACCTCAAAGCTCGCCTCGTAGAGGTCCACCAACCCCACGATCAGGAAGGCGTAGTCGTCCAGATAGGCGTTCAGCTTGCTTACGCCCCCCCGGTGGCTGCGCAGCAAACCACGCTCCTCGCGCATCTCGCGCAAAATGAAATCCGCCGCCCGGCTCGCCGCCTCGACGTAGCGCGGCTCCTCGAGAGCCCTGCCCGCCAGGGCCATCGCGCTGATCATCAGGCCGTTCCAACTCGTGAGAATCTTGTCGTCCAGCCCGGGCTTCACGCGCCGCTCGCGCACGCTGAAGAGTTTGGCGCGCCCCCTTTGGAGGACGTCGAAAAGCGCTTCTTGCGAAATGCCCTCCTCCTCGGCAAACGAGCGGGGCGGTCTTTGGATGAACAGAGCAGAGGTTTTCCCCTCGAAATTGCCTTCTTCGGTAACGCCGTAAAAACGGCAGAACAAGCCTCCCTCCTCCTTGCCGAGAATCTCTTCTATCTCCTCAGGGCGCCAGACGAAGAACTTGCCCTCCTCCCCCTCGCTGTCGGCGTCCTGGGCGGAGTAGAAACCTCCGCCGGCGTCGGTCATCTCGCGCAGGACGTATTCGAGCGTATCCACCGCCACGGAGCGGTAGAAGGCGCTGGCCGTCGCCTGGTAAGCCTCGAGGTAGGAGCGCACCAGCAGGCCGTTGTCGTAGAGCATTTTCTCGAAGTGCGGAATGAGCCAGTAGTTGTCCACGCTGTAGCGGTGAAACCCGCCGCCGAGCTGGTCGTACATCCCGCCCATCGCCATGCGCTGGAGGGTAATTTCCACCATCTTGAGCAGCTCCGGCTCCCGA
The DNA here is from genome assembly GCA_965221655.1 of bacterium. Classification (GTDB taxonomy): domain Bacteria; phylum UBA8248; class UBA8248; order UBA8248; family UBA8248; genus Bin107. The sequence continues at coordinate 1,171,264 of OZ244906.1, forward strand.
CTGCCCCTCCACGCGCGCAGTATGAGCATGAGCGCCATCGAGGGCGGAAACTTGGGCGCCTTCCCGAACCCGCCCCACGCCGAATCGAACCTCTCCTTCAACTCCCGCACGGCCTGGTCGATCCACCCCGCCTTGAGGTCGCCTTCGGCGGAGGAAACCACACCCATTTGCTGCAAATGCGTCGTGATGTTCTCCGCGCTGTCGTCAATATCTTCCCGGCGCGTGCGGTAGACCTCGGCCAGCCGCAGGAGCACGCTCTTGAAGCCGGGCCTGCCCCACTTGTCCTGCGGCGGGAAATACGTGCCCCCGAAGAAAGGCCGCAGGTCCGGCAAAAGGAACACGCTCATGGGCCAGCCGCCCTGGCCCGTCATCATCTGCACCGCTTCCATGTAGATGGAATCGACGTCGGGGCGCTCCTCCCTGTCCACCTTGATGGAGACGAAGTGCTCGTTCAGGATTTCGGCAATCTCCTCATCCTCGAAGCTCTCGTGCTCCATTACGTGGCACCAATGGCAGGCCGAGTAGCCCACCGACAAAAAGATGGGCTTGTTCTCTTCCCGGGACTTGCGCAGCGCTTCCGCACCCCAGGGATACCAGTCCACCGGGTTGTGCTGGTGCTGCAAGAGGTACGGACTCGTCTCCTGCGCGAGTCGGTTCGTTCTCTGGGGCTGACTCATGAATCCCTCACGTGGTTCGATGAAAGGCTTTAGGCGCATGAAAAACTTTGGGCGCATGAAACGCTTTGTCTAGTGCGAAGAGTGCGGCCACAGGGTACGGGAGAAGAATCAACGAAACAATTCCGGCTGGGGAGCGCACCGCGCGTGCGTCTCCACCCGGCCGTCGCCGCGCACGTGGAGCGCCTCCGCGCCGAAGCGCTCCACCCAGTCCACCGCCACCAGATGCAGCCTGTGGCAGTTGCGCGGATTCTCCTCGGCACAAAAAACCGCAGCCGAACTCTCCCCCACCCGCTCGCGTAGACGCTCCATGGCGCGGCAGAAGGCGCGGCCCTGGCGTACGCGCGCCCAGTCGATTCGTCCCGAGGCTTCGAAGAATTCAGGGTTTTTGGCAGGGTCGCGTTTGCCGCCCAGTGCTTCCCCCTCCCAGAGGTAGTCCACTCCCCGCGACGCGAGGAAATCAGCGAGGCGCTCCTTGCCGAACTGCGGATTTCTTCTGCTGTAGGGGATGGAGCGGACGTCCACCACGCAGGCGATTGCGTGGAGTTCGAGCAGGGCGAGAAATTTTTCCGCCGTGTGGTTGGAGTGGCCTATCGTCCACAAGGGAGGCTTCAAGCGAGACCCCCCATGAGGGTCGCCGCAACTTCGCATCCGCGGTGAAAAATCTCCACGTCGATGTTCTCATCAGGGGCGTGGGCGTTCGAATCCGCGTTGGCGAGCGGAAACCACACGGAGGGAATTCCCAGGTCTCGCGTGAACATGCTGTCAGGCACGCTGCCCCCGAAGTTGGGATAGACGACGGGGGCGATGCCGTAGCCGGCCACTGCCTCGATTACCCTTTGCACGTAGGGATTCCCGGCAGGCGTCTTGCTGGCGTCGAAGGTGGCCATCTTGCGCACCTCCAGGTCGCCGAACCCCTCGGCTTCGAGGAACGTGCGCAGGCTTTCGAAAATCTCGTCGGGGTCCTGCTCCACCACCAGGCGAAAATCCAGCTTGGCGCGCGCGGAGCCGGGCAGCACCGTCTTCATCCCCTCGCCCGAGTAGCCCCCCTGAAACCCGCACACGTTCAGGTTCGGCTGCGTGAGGGATTTTGCATAAAACTCCGAAACATCCGGTATGCGCGCGATTCCCTCCCCGAGGACGGCGCGCAACTCCCCCGCGGGGTCGGGGATTCCCGCAAGCGCCTCCCTGTCGGCGTCGCCGAGCGGGAGCACGGCCTCGTAGAAGCCGGGTACGCGCACCCGCCCCTCCTCGTCGCGCAGACTCTGCACGGCGTCCATGAGTCGCCAGAAAGGATTCGGCGCAGGCCCGCCGTAGGTTCCCGAATGGAGGTCCTTGCCCACGCCGTGGGCGATGAGCTCCACGTAGAGCAACCCCCGACAACCCAGGGAGAGCGTGGGTCTGCCCGAGGGGTGCAGAGAGCCGTCCGAAGAGCAGGCGACGTCCGCCCGCAGCAGCTCCCTGTTGGCGCGGATAAACGCTCTCAGGTTGGTCGAGCCGATTTCCTCCTCGCCCTCGATCAAGAACTTGAGGTTCACGGGCATCTTCGTGCCGGTGCGGTGATAGGCCTGCACCGCCTTGATCTGCGCAAAATGCTGGCCCTTGTTGTCGCCCGCCCCCCGGGCGTAGAGGCGGCCGGCGCGCACCTCGGGCCGGAACGGCTCGGACGCCCAGCCCTCCGTGACGTCTGCGGGCTGCACGTCGTAGTGGCCGTAAATCAGCATGGTGGGGGCGTCCGCAGGCCCGCGCACCTCGCCGTAGACGAGAGGAATGCCGTCGGTCGGCAAAATCCGCACCTCGATATTCGCCTCCTCCATCAGCCCCGCCAGGTGCGCCGCCGCCTCTTCCATGCCCGTGCCCAGCGTGCTGATGGAGGGCTTTTCGAGATACTCCACAAGTTCCGCCAGGCTTTGCTCCCTCCGCGTTCGCAAGAAATCGATGACCGCTGACATGCGACTCTCCTTCCAGGCAAGCTCCCCTGCGTTGCCGAAATCCTTGCGCCGGACTATGCTGGCGAACGATGCCACGTACCGAGCGAGTTCTTTTCCTGCGGCGCAAAAACGGGTTTTGTATGATGCGACCGACCCCCAGCATAATTCATCCCCCCTTCGAGATCATCCACCCGGAACGGCGCGCCCGGGTCAGGGAGAATCCCTGCGTCGTGCAGCGGGCATACCCCCACACCCGGGCGCGAGGCGACTGACGCACCAATGGACACGACGCCCGACGGCAGACACGGCAAGAGCGAATCCTGGGTGCGGGAATGGGTGGGTCGGTGCGCGCTCTCCCCTGCGGGCAACGTGGAGGCGGGTGCGTGGGGCACGTGGACGCTCACCTACCACGTGGGCAAATACGGCGTGGACGACGGCGGCACCATCGTGCTCTCGCGTCGGTTCGCCAGCGATTGGGGCAGACCCCGGACGGACGACCCGGGCGCGGCCCACTACGCGAGCGTCTCCACGACCGGGCAAGCCACGCTCAGAATGCGCTGGGACCCCAAATCGAACGTACGACCCTGGCAGCAGGGGCTGGCCATCGACGTGTTCGACAGCTACCTGGCCGAGGGCGACACGGTGACCATCGTCCTGGGCGACACGAGCGGCGGCGGCCCGGGCACCCGCGCCCAGACGTTTTGCGAAAAAAACTTTCGCTTCCGCGTCTTCGTCGATTGCTTCGGCTCGAACCGCTTCATCGAGGCTGCAGACACGCCCACTTTCGCTATCACACCGGGCGCACCCGCCCGCCTCGTGATCCACGGCGCGACCGAGCAGGCTCCGGGCGAGACCTCCTGGGCACTGGTGAAGCTCGAGGACGTATGGGGCAACCCGTGCCGGGACGTGGAGGCGCAAGTCCTCCTCTCCGCGGAGGGCGCCGCCTGCGAGGGACTGCCGGCCAGCGTGCGCTTCGAGCGCGGCAGGCCCGCCATGGTGCGCCTTGAGGGCCTCCGCTGGGAGGCAGGGGGTTGCGGACGCATACGCGGCGAGGCGAACGCCGACCTCCCTCCCGCATACGGCAACTACACGCGCGCCACGGAGAAGGCGCATCGCTGGAAGCCGTTTTGGGGCGACCTCCACGGCCAGAGCGAAGAGACGGTGGGAACGAACACGGCGGACGATTACTTCGCCTTCGCGCGCGATATGGCCGGGGCGCAGTTTTGCTGCCATCAGGGAAACGACTTTCAGGTCACGGAAGAGACCTGGCAGGCCATTCGCACGGCCACGCAGAAATACAACGCGCCGGGGCGTTTCGTCACGTTTCTGGGCGTGGAGTGGTCCGCCGTGACGGGCATGGGCGGTGACAGGAACGTCATCTACCTCGGTGACGACGGCCCCCTGCACCGCACCAGCCACTGGCAAATCGACGACTGGTCCGATCAGCAAACCGACAGATACCCCCTGGACGCCCTCTACGACACCCTGGGGGGACGCCGCGACGTCATGCTCGTGCCCCACGTGGGCGGCAGGCGCGCGAGCCTGGACTACCACCACCCGGGCATCGAGCGCGTCATGGAAATCTACTCCTCCTGGGGGCGGTTCGAATGGTTCGTGGAAGAGGCTCTGGAGAAAGGCTGGCGCGTGGGCATCACGGCGGGCAGCGACGGCCACAAGGGACGCCCCGGGGCCAGCTACCCCGGCGCCGCCATATTTGGCGTCTACGGCGGCTACCTGTGCATCTACGCGGAGGAACTCTCGCGCGAGAGTCTGTGGGAGGCGATTCGCGCGCGGCGCGTCTACGCGACGACGGGCAAGAAGATGCACCTCGCCTTCTCGGCGGGGGAGCACTTCATGGGAGAGGAATTTGCCTCCCCCACCCCCCCTGTCTTCGAGGTGCGAACAACGGGCGAGTGCGGCATCGAGTCGATAGAACTCCGGCGCGCCTCCCGCACCATCGCCTCCTTCCGCCCCAAGGACGCGGGCGCGCGCGATTCGGAGTGGTTCCGCGTCTCCTGGAGCGGCGCGCGCATTCGCCAGCGCAACCGCCAGACGCACTGGCACGGGGGGCTGCGCGTGGACGCAGGAACCATCGAAGAACCCAGGAACTGGCAGGTGGACAACATCGAAGAAGGCATCCAGAGCGCGGATGCGCGCAGCATTCGCTGGCACAGCCGCACCACCGGCGACGCGGACGGCGTGGAGTTTCGCCTCGCCGAGGGAGCGGGGGCGACGCTTGCCTTTGAGACCGAGGTTGTATCCTTCGAGGTAAACCTCGACGAGGTAGGCCCCGTTCCCCACGTCGTAGAGGCGGGCGGCGTGCGCCAGATGGTGGAGGTGCAGCGCATCGACCCCGCGCCCGGCTCGCCCGAGGCGCGCGTTGCGTTTACGGTCGGGGAGGAGGATTTTCACGACGGCTGGAACCCCTACTTCGTCCGCATCATGCAAGAAGACGGGGCGCTGGCCTGGAGCAGCCCGATTTTCGTGGAGAAGACCGGACAATGACGCAGGAAGCGCTTCCCGCCCTGGCCGAGGACTGGGAGCGGGCTCTCGCCATCGTCGCACACCCCGACGACATGGAATTCGGCGCGGCGAGTGCCGTCGCCAGGTGGACGGACCAGGGCAAGGAGGTCTCCTACGTGCTCATGACGAGCGGGGAGGCGGGCATAGACGGCATGACGCCCCAGGAAGCCGGCCCCGCAAGGGAAGAGGAGCAACGCGCGAGTGCGGAGATCGTCGGCGCGCAAGGGGTGGAATTTCTCGGCTATACCGACGGCGTCATCGAATACGGCCTGGACCTGAGGCGCGACCTCGCGCGGAAGATCAGGCAACACCGCCCCGAGGTGCTGATCACCCTCTCCCACCACCTCACCTGGCCGGGCGGGCAACTGAACATGGCGGATCACCGCTGGCTCGCCTACGGGGTGATGGACGCGGCCCGCGACGCGGGCAACCGCTGGATTTTCCCTGAACTGCTCGAAGAGGGCCTCGCACCCTGGAGCGGCGTGCGCATGGTGTTGTGCAGCGGTTCTCCCGCACCCACGCACGCCGTGGACGTGAGCGCACACCTCGAGAGAGGAATCGCCTCCCTGCAGGCACACGCACTCTACATCGAGAACCTCGCACAAGACTTTGACCCCGTCGATTTCCTCACCCGCGCCGCACAGGAGACGGGAAAACGCGCGGGATGCCGCTACGCGGTATCTTTCGAGACGATTTTGGTATAAATATCGACGGGCGGAGTTACCGACCCGGCTGCGAATCGGGTAGTATGCGTCTGCAGCGGGACTTTTCGGTCTTCACGATATCGATTTGCAGCCCCGACGAGGAAGCGAATGCTTGACGACGCAACAAAACAGGAACTCAGGGAAAAACACTACAATTCCACGCTCGTCGACATCGTGTGGATGCACGATACGCTGGCGCGCTTTCGCGTAAAGCCCGATTTCGCGTTTCCCGAATACAAATCGGGGCAATACACGACGCTGGGGCTGGGCAACTGGGAGCCGCGCCACACGGACGCCGTAAAGGAAAAGGAACTCGACGAGAAGAGAATCCGCCGTCTGGGCAGGCGCGCCTATTCCGTCTCCCATCCGGTGGTGAACGACGCGGGCGATTTGTACCCGGTCGATGATCTCGACTTTCTCGAGTTCTACATCGTCATGGTCACGGGCGTGGAAGGCGAGCCCGCCCCGCTCCTCACCCCGAGGCTGTTTTTGCTCGGTGCGGGCGACCGCATCTATATGGGCACGAAATTCACGGGCGAATACACGCTCGAGTGCATGAACGACATCCGGGAGAAAGAAGACTCCCTCGTCGTCTTCGCGGGCACGGGCACGGGCGAGGGGCCGCACAACCACATGATATGGGAGCTCCTCCGCACCGGCTACAAGGGCCGCATCGCCAGCATCAACGTCGTGCGCTACAAGCAGGACCTCGCCTACGAGCACCTCTACCGCGACCTCGAGAAAAAACACCCCGCGCTCTCCTACCACACCCTCACCACGCGCGAGGCCGACACCATCAACAACAAGGTCTACGTGCAGGACTACCTGGCGTCGGGCGCGTTCGAGGAGAACCTGGGGCGGAAGATGGACCCTGCGGACACGCACATCTTCCTGTGCGGCAACCCCGCCATGATCGGCATCCCCAAGGTGCGCGAAGGCCAGAAGATATGGCCCGAGGGCGCGCCGGGCGTCATCCAGATCATGGAGGAACGCGGCTTTACGATGGACTACGGCCGGACGAAGGGAAACATCCACTACGAAAAATACTGGTAGCCCCCGCACCCCGACCGCGCAGACGCAACGCACGGGAGGAACCATGCCCGATTTCATCCATGAAACCCAGGGGGCCGTCTGCACCTTCCAGATCAACCGAAAAGACGTCCGAAACGCCGTCAACGAAGAAATTATGCAAGGGTTCGCGAACGCCCTCGACGCTCTGGAAGCCTCGCGTACGGTGCGCGCCGTCATCCTCACCGCGGCGGGAGAGGAGGCGTTTTGCTCGGGCGGCGACCTCAAGTGGCTCCAGTCCTTCAAGACGCGCGAGGAGGGCATGGGCATGAGCAGGCGCATGCAGGAAATCCTCGCGCGCCTCTCGAGCCTGCCCGTTCCCGTCATCGCCGTCTTGAACGGATACGCCCTGGGCGGCGGCACGGAGATTGCCCTGGCGTGCGACGTGCGCGTCATGGAAGAACACGCCTACATGAGTTTCAAGCAAGCCCGCGTGGGTCTCATGACGGGCTGGGGCGGCGGCGGACGCTTGCTGCGCCTCGTGGGCTACGGGCGGGCCGTGGAGCTGTTGACCACCTGCAAGAACGTAGGCGCCGACGACGCACTCGGCATGGGACTCGCCAACGCCGTCGTACCCAGGGGAGAGGGGCTGGGCGCCGCGCGGGCGATGGCGGGAGAAATCGCCAAAAGCGCCCCGGGCGCGATTCGCTCGATCAAGGAATTGCTCTTGTTCGGAATGGACAATACACTCGAGAAAACGAGGGACGCCGAATCCTCCCTGTTCGCGGATCTTTGGATCTCCGAGGCGCACGACGAGGCGATCAGCGCGTTTTTCGAAAAACGCGCCCCCAACTTCAGCCGGAGCTGACGACGATGGCGGAAGGCCGCACCCAACGCAAGACACGCGCGGGCCTGGCGCTTGAGGGCGTCTACGGACCCACCGACGCACCCTCCCCGCAGGAGGCGGGCGCACCGGGCGCCTATCCCTTCACGCGCGGCATTCACCCCGAGATGTACCGCACCCGCCTGTGGACGATGCGCCAGTACGCGGGCTTCGGCACCGCCGAGGAGACGAACCGGCGCTACCGCTTCTTACTGGATGAGGGAAACAAGGGCCTTTCCGTCGCTCTGGACCTGCCCACGCAAATCGGACTCGACAGCGACGACCCGCGTGCGGCGGGCGAGGTCGGCAAGGTGGGCGTAGCCGTCGACTCGCTGGCGGACATGGAGACCATCTTTCGCGGCATTCCGCTGGATAGGATCAGCACCTCGTTCACCATCAACGCGACCGCGGCCATCCTCTACGCCATGTACGTGGCGGTGGGCAGAAAACAGGGCGTCTCGCCCGCCCTGCTCACGGGCACCATCCAGAACGACATCCTGAAGGAATACGTCGCGCGCGGCACGTGGATTTTCCCGCCCGAGCCTTCCCTGCGCCTCATCGTCGACACCATCGAATACGGTGTGGCGCACACGCCGAGGTTCAACACCATCAGCGTCGCCGGCGCGCACTTTCGCGACGCAGGCGCAACCGCCGTCCAGGAGGGCGGCCTGACCCTCGCCGACGCCCTCGTCTACGTGGAAAGGTGTCTTGAGCGCGGACTCGACATCGATGCGTTCGCCCCCCGCATCAGCTTTTATTTCTACACCCACATGGATTTTTTCGAGGAAATCGCCAAATACCGCGCCATGCGCACACTCTGGGCCAAGCTCATGCGCGAGCGCTTCGGTGCGAAAGACGAACGCAGCCTGCGCTTCCGCTTCGGTGTCGTCTGCGGGGGCAGCACCCTAACCGCACAGGAGCCGGAGAACAACATCGTGCGCGTCGCCTACGAGGCACTCTCCGCCGTGCTCGGAGGAGCGCAGACCATCTTCACCTGCGCCTACGACGAGGCACTCGCCCTGCCAACCGAGGAAAGCGCCCTCCTCGCCCTGCGCACCCAGCAGATAATCGCCCACGAAAGCGGAGTGCCCGACGTGGCGGACCCCTTCGGCGGCTCGTATTTTCTCGAAAACCTGACCGCGCGCATGGAAGCGGAGATGGCGCAGCTTATCGAAGACGCCGAGGAGCGCGGCGGCATGGTCGAGTGCATCGAGCGCGGCGTGGTGCAGCGGTGGATAGCGGAGAGCGCTTTCCGCTGGCAAAAGGCGGTGGAGGATAAGGAGCAAACCATCGTCGGCGTCAACAAATACGCGCAGGAAGAGCCTCCCGAGCGCGAGATATTCACCGTCGATCCCGCCCTGGAAGAACGCCAGAAAGCCGAACTCGCCCGGCTCAAACAGGGCCGCGACGGCGCTTGTGTCGAGCGCGCCCTCGCGCGGCTCGAAGACGCCGCCCGGGGCGAGGTGAACCTGATGGAACCGATCTCCGAGGCCGTGGAGGCCTACGCCACCATCGGCGAGATGACGAACGTGCTGCGCGGCGTCTTCGGCGAATTCCGCGAACCCGTGGCCTTCTAGCACAAGCGCCGCGCACCCCTTGCCCGATGGGGCGAAAAACGGAATAATCGCCTTAAAAGAAAACGCGCGGGAAACGACGCGAATCCCCCGATACGCATTCACAGGAGGTGGGCATCACAATGTGGACGGACGCCAAAAACGGCAATAACGCGCCGACCGATTACAACTACAGAAGCGCCACCGTCGATCTGGACAGCGGAACCATCACGATCGAGGACAAGCCGTGCAAGGACCTGGAGGATTTTCTCGGCGGAATCGGCAGAATCTTCAAGGTGCTCGCCGACCACGACGTCTCTGACCCCTACGACCCCGCCGCCCCCCTCGTCATGGAACTGGGGTGTTTTTCGGGCACGAACCTCATGACGGGGCTGCGCACCTTCTTCGGCGGCTACAGCCCGCTCAAGAGCACGCGGGCGGGCGCGCCTTCGGCCATGTACTCCGCGGGCTCGGGCAAGTTCGGCACCAAGGTGGCCTGCGCGGGGGTCGACGAAATCATCTTCACGGGCCGGAGCGAGAAGCCCGTGACGCTGGTGATCAAGAGCGACGCCCTGGGCGGTCCGGCCAGCCTCGAGCTCGTCGACGCCTCCGCGCTCTTGGGCAAGGATTCGCACGAGAAGATCATGGCCCTCGCCGCCGAATACGACGACGCGCATTTCGCCGTCATCGGCCCGCCGGGGGAGAATTATGAGACGAACCGCATGGCGTCCATCGTCCTGAGCACGGAGAACCAGCTCAAGACCGCCGAATGCAAGCCGCGCTTTTGCGGGCGCGGGGGCTTCGGCGGCGTGATGGGGTCGAAAAACCTCATCGCCATCGTGGCACAGGCGCCCGACGACAAATCGCCCGTCACGAACGTCGTCAAGGAGGCGAACAAGGTCATCTCCCGCGGTGCGGGCTCGAAGAACTACCGCGACGCCTACAAGGCCGACGGCGGCGGCGGCACGTGGCGCAACATCGCGGGTCTGCACCCTCTGGGCTGCCTGCCCGAGAGAAATTTCTGGGCACCGGGCAACGACGACGCCGTAAGCCTCTACCGCGGCAGCTTCGAGGAACCCTACGTCGTCAAGGACGAGTCGTGCTTCAAGTGCGGCATCGCCTGCCACAAGAACATCTACGACCGCCCCGAGGGCGAGACCGCCGAGGGACGCAAGGCGAAAAAAGGCAAGTTCCGCGTCAAGTTCGACTACGAGCCGCTCGACCTCATCACGGCGAACTGCGGCGTCTACGACGCGGAGGAATCGCTCGACCTCGTGGAGCTGGGCGACCGCATGGGGTATGACGCCATCAGCCTGGGTGCGACCATCAGCTACGCCATGGAGTGGAACGAGCGCAACCCCGACAAACCCGTGCTCGACGACATCCGCTTCGGCGACGCGAAGAAGATGGAGGAGTTGATACGCAAGGCGGCGGCGGGCGAGTGCGAAGAGTTGGCACAGGGAACCATGCGCCTCGCCCAGCAGTGCGGCGACCTCTCTTTCGCCATGCAGGGCAAAGGTCTCGAATACCCCGCCTACCTGCCGGAAACCAACCCGGGCTACCCCTGGGCACTGGCCGGCGGGCACATGAGCATGCGCACGTTTTTGCTCCTCATCCTGGACGGCCAGCAGACCGACATCGATTATTGGGAAAACGCCATCCTGAACGGCATCTACTACACGCGCGACGACCTCATCGGCACGTGCAAGTTCGCGGGCGCACCCAACGAGAACGTCGTCGACAGCCTCAACGACATGTTCGGCCTCTCCCTGACGGAGGATAACGTGAACCAGGCCATCCGGCGCTCCTACCTCCGGGGGCGTCTGCTCGAGAAGAAGGTGGGCTACACCGACGAGGAATACGACGTTCCCGCCCGCGTCTACGAGCAGACGAACGAGAACGTGAAGATGCCCGCCTTCATCACGCGCGAGTTCATGGACGAACTCAAAAAGCGCACCGAGGCGAACTGGGACAGGCTCACCGAGGAAGAAGGCATCGCCCTGCCCGCCTGAGGGAAAGCATTCATGGCCGCGCTCAGACTCCCCGCTTCTCCCCCCACAGCATCACGTGCAGCCTCGGGGTGAAGCGAAAGCCGCGCTTCATCGAGGCTTCCGCGAGGGGCAGGAGCCTGTGCTCCATCTGCGCGCGCGTCTTGCCGCCGGGCGAGACGACCACGCGGCTGCGCGGGAAATCGTCGAGGCCGTATGCGGCCAGCATGGCCTCGACCTCCTCAAGTTCCTCCTCCCCGTGCACGACGAACTTGAGGTAGGCCTCTTTCGCACGGCGGAGCCAGTCCAGGGTTTGGGGGCGTTTTTCCTGCGCGATGCGCGCCGAGGCGAGCTTGGGCGAGACGTTCCACTGGCTCACCCGCTCGAGAGCATTCGCATCCGGCGGAACGTGGCCCGCCGTTTCCACTTCTATCCGCAGGCCCGCTTCGTGCAAGGAGGCGACGAGGGGGGCGAACTGCGGGGATTCGAGCGGCTCTCCTCCCGTCACCACCACCTGTGCGCCCGCGTGGGCGGCGCAGAAGTCGAGGATTTCGGAAATTCTTCTCTCCTCGACCGGCGGCCCTGACCAGGAGTATTTCGTGTCGCACCAAACACAACCCACCGAGCAGCCCATGAGGCGCACGAAGACCGAGGGTCGCCCGATGGTGGCGCCCTCGCCCTGTAAGGAGAAGAAGAGCGGATCGGCGAGTGCGACCCGCACGTCTTCGTCTTTCTCGATGCGCAGCCTCACGCGATGCCTTTCTTCGCGGCGCTCGTTCGGGCGTCGGTCGCCCGGTGCACGTGAACCGGGGAGCGGAGAACCCGGGGAGAAATCTACCCCAGAGCCGCCGCCACGATGAGCGCCACGGCGATGAATATTGCGCCCACCACGATGCCCACCGCCCTGTTCTGATCTTTGGAGAGGGCGTCGTTCACCGAAAAAGGCGTGATCCACTCGAAAATCTTGTAGCCGACCATCAGCAAGATGATGCCGACGAGGCCGTAGACTATCGAGAGAACGAGGCCCGTGCCGACTCCCATGCGCATCCCCGTCTCGGCAAGGGCCGGTGCGGGCGTCAGCATCAGGCTCGAAACGGCGGCAACGGCGAATTGCTTCATTTTGGAAACTCCTCGTAGGCGAAGGGAAACATCCATGGCGCTTCAGGCGTCAGCGTCAGGCGAAATGGTGAAAACGCGCGGGGCGCGCGAGCGAACCCAAGGCGTTCGCGCCTCGATATGCGTGTGAGACGGCGAGTGGAGAAAACGGGATCGGGCGCCATCTTCTACTCGGCCTCTCCGGGGGCGGGTTGTACAACTTGCATAGACTAGCAGGGAGCACGTGATTTCTCAACGCCTCGCTTCAGTCCCACTTCCTGCCCGGCATGTGGTTGTAGACGCTGCTCAGGATGCCGCCGTCGATGTCGAGGCGCGAGGCCGTAACCCAGTCGGATTCCTCCGAGAGCAGAAACAAAATGCCGTGCGCGATGTCCACGGGCTGTCCCACGCGGCCCAGGGGCGTCACCTCGCTTCTGCCTTTTTTGATCTCGGGGTCTTGCAGATAGGCCGTCAGCGGCGTCTCGGTGTGGCCCGGACACACGGCGTTCACGCGAATTTTCTTGCGCGCCCACTCGATGCCCAGCTGCTTCGAGAGCATGATGATGCCCGCCTTCACCGTGCTGTACGCCCCCGACATGCCGTAGGGCTGCACGCCCGCGTTCGAGGAGAGGTTGACGATGACGCCCGCCCGCTCGTTCTCTATCAGCCAGCGGCCCGCCGCCTGGCACATGACGAACATGCCCGTAAGCCCTACGTCGAGCACCATCCTCCAGCTCGCGAGCGGCAGGTCGACCAGCGGGGCGGGGTCCATTCTGATGGCGCAGTTCACCAGATGATCCAGCCCGCCGAACGCGTCCACCGCGCGCTCGACCGCCGCCTGACACGAAGCCTCCTCCGTAACGTCGAGACGCTGGAACACCGCCTTGTCCCGACCCAGTTCCTCTTCCAGGCGCGCGCCCAGCTCCTCGTTCACGTCCCCGATGAGAACGCGGCCTCCTTGCTCCACGTACATTTCGCACGTCTTCGCACCAATGCCCCGCGCCCCACCCGCGACGATGCAGACCTTCCCGTCGAACCGGCCCATGTCTCTCCCCTCCGTCTCAAACCGTCCTGTATCCGATTTCCCTGCCGCCCCAGTTGCGCCCGGGCGTGTGCATCATTTTGCTCTCGGCCTGCCCGCCGTCGATGGGCAGGTTCGCCGCCGTCACATAGCGCGCCCGCTCCGAGAGCAGAAACACGCACCCCTCAGCGATGTCCTCGGGCGTCGCCACGCGGCCCATCGGCACCACGGCGGCGCGGCCCGCTGCGATTTCGGGGTCCTGGAACATGGCTTCGGTCATCGGGGTGCGCACCTGGCCCGGCGAGACGGCGTTCGCGCGCACGCCGCGCGCACCCCACTCCACGCCAAAGAGCCTGGCGAGCATAATGGCGCCCGCCTTGCACACGCTGTAAGCACCCGCCAGGGGGTAGGTCTGCATCCCCCCGATGGAGGAGACGAAGACGATTGCCCCCTGCCCGCGCTCGAGCATCACCCGCCCCGCCGCCTGGGCACAGAGAAAGTAGCCCTTGAGCCCGATGTCCATCACCATGTCCCAATCGGCCTCGGGCAGATCCTCAAGCCTGCCGGGCACGAGCTTTATCGCGCAGCACACCAGCCCGTCTATCGTCCCGAAGGCGCGGACGGCCTCGGCCGCCATGCGCTCGGCGTCGGCCTTGCTGGAGGTGTCCATTTCGATGAGAATCGCCTTGCCGGACTCCTCCTCGACCATGGAGACGGTCTCCGCGGCGGTTTCGGGATTGATGTCGGCCACGGCCACCTCCGCACCTTCGCGCGCAGCCAGTACGCACGTCGCGCGCCCGATGCCGCTTCCCCCTCCCGTTACGACGATCTTCTTGTCCCGGAGCATCATCGTCCGACCCTCCCCCGAAAAACGAGCGTCCTCGCCGACCCCGAGGGGTCGTCCACCCATCGGCACCCGCTCTTCGCCAGTCAACCCTTCGTCCGTTATCAATCGCCCGGAGGCCATTTGCGAGAACGCCGCCCCGTGCGTCCGCGCCCTCTTACCCGTTTCGCGGGCATCCCTCCTCTTTATTCCTCATCGCCCGTCGGTGAGCGCACCCGCCACACCTCGACGATGGAGCCCACTATGCCTCGCGGGGCCAGAAGTATCGTGATAATGAAAAACAGGCCGATAATCAGGATCGCCCGCTCGGTGTGCTCTCCCAGAAAATCGGCCAGCATGTAGACGAAACCCGCGCCCACGAAGGGGCCGACCAGGGTGCCGAGCCCGCCCACGACCGACCAGATGACGACCTCGCCGGAGTGGATGACGTCCATTTGCTCCGTACCGATGATGTTGTTCTTGAGCAGCAGCAACACGCCCGCCACGGAGGTGAAGAATCCCGAAACGGCGGCGTTGCATATCTTGTAGGCGTTGACGTTGTAGCCGAGGTAGGCGGCGCGCCGCTCGTTTTCGCGGATGCCGCGGAACACCAGGCCGACGGGCGAGCGCAAAAAGACCCGCAAATACAGGTAGGCGCAGAACACGACGACGAACGTGAGGTACCAAAACTGCACGAAAGATCCGGTGTCGACGCGGAAAGCGCCGAGAAAATCGAGCACGGGCGGCTCGACCGTCATGCCGTCTTCACCGTTGGTCATCGAGACCCAGGAGTTCGCGATAATGAACGCGACGCTCCCGAAGACCAGCGTGATGATGCCGAAATATATGTCGCGCACGCGAACCGAGAATATGCCCATGCAGGTCGTTACCGCCGTCCCTACGGAGAGGGCGAGGGCAATCGCCGCCAGGGGGCTCCACCCAAACCGCGTCAGGGCAATGGCGGCGGTATAGGCGGCGACTCCCGCCAGTGCGGCGTGCGCGAAGCTGGCGAGTCCGACGAAGCCCATCATCACGTCGAGGCTCATGGCCAAAAGGCCGAGGATGAGCATCTCGCTGAAAAGACGCAACTCGAAGTCATCGGCCCAAAGCGGGAGGCTCAGCCCGACCACGAAGATGAGGGGGCCGACGTAGGCGATGCCGAAAAACGGATCCGCGGCGCGCTTCATCCGGTCGGGCATCCTGGAGAGTGCCCACACAACGAGCGGCAGCACGGCCAGAACGGCGAGCATCTGCGTCGCCGCCGAGGCGGGCAGCAGCCAGAACGACACCCCGATGAGGACAAGCACCGGAGCTCCGATGCGCAGCGCAAGCGCGATCATTCGAGCCCCCTCTCGCCCATCAGGCCGTTGGGCCGGAAGACGAGGAAGATCATCAAGACGACGAGGCTGAGAATCTGCGGCTGGGAGCCCTTGAGGAATATCGCGCCTATGGCCTCCAGCTCGCCGATCAGGAGTGCTGCGAGCATCGTTCCCGGCAGACTCCCCAGACCGCCGACGACGACGACGATGAACGCGGCGACGATGATGTCCAGACCCATCGAATAGGAGACGCTGAAGATAGGGGCGACGAGGACGCCGCTCATCGCGGCGAGTCCGCACCCCACCGAGAAGACCAACTGGTACACCCGCGGCACGGGCACGCCCATGCAGGCGGCCATCTCGCGGTTCTGGATGGTCGCGCGAATCCATACCCCCCACTTGGTCAGGGTGAGAAACAGCCAGAGCAGCAACATGATGAACGCGGCCACCCCCATGATGACGATGCGGTAGAGGGGAAATTCCAGGCCGAAAAAGGGAATGGAGGCCTGAATCGGCGCGGGCATGAACTTGCCGATGGTGCCGAAAATGCTCAGGGCGGCCTGCTGAAGCACCAGTGCGAGGCCGAACGACACCAACAACGGAATGAACGGGCTCCCTCCGTGGGTCGTCCGGAACAAACTGCGCTCTATGGCAAACCCGAAGACTGCGACGACCACCCCCGCTATCGCCACTGCCCCCCAGAAGCCCACGACGTCGGCGGCGAAGCGCATCGCGAGCCAGCCGACGAACGCACCCGCCATGTAGAATTCCCCGTGGGAGAAATTGACGATATTCATGACGCCGAGAATGAGCGTGAAGCCCGCGGCGACCAGCGCCAGCACCAGGCCGTACTGGAGCCCCATGACGGACTCGATGATGAGGCGCTCGAGAAAATGCTCCATCACGAAACGCCCAGGTGTTCGTGGAGTACGCGCTCATCGGCCGAGACGGCCTCCGACGCGCCGTCGTGGACAATCTGCCCCTTCGCCATGATGTAGCACCGCCTGCTCGCCCGCAGGGCCAGGCGGTAGTCCTGCTCGACCAGGAGAATGGCCACCCCGACCTCCTCGACCATCCACTCGATGATCTGCTCGATCTCCTCGACCATGGCGGGCATCAGCCCCTCGGTCGGCTCATCGAGCAATATGAGTTTGGGTCTCGTGACGATCGCCCGCGCCAGGGCGAGCATCTGCTGCTCGCCGCCGGAGAGAGTGGAGCCAATCTGCTCGGTCCGCTCCTTGAGGCGCGGAAACGACGCGAAGATCAAATCGAGGTTCTTCTGTTTTTCTTTTTCGCTCAATTTCAGCAAATCGAGTCCGATGCGCAGGTTCTGCATGACTGATAACTTGGGGAACACCTGCCTGTCCTCGGGAACGTAGCCGATGCCGAGGGCCGCCATCTTGTAGGGCGGGATGCCGGTCACGTCGCCGTCTTCAAAGAAAATCCGGCCTCTGCGCGGTGCGTTCAGCCCCATGATGGTGCGCATGGTGGTCGATTTGCCCACGCCGTTGCGCCCCAGCAAGGAGACGGGCTCGCCCTTGCCGATCTCGAGACTCACCCCTTGCAGAACGTGGCTCTTCTCGTAATAGGAATGGACGGCTTCAAGCCGCAGCATCGGAGCTCCTCAGGTAGATGCGTTGCACGTCGTCGTCGTTTTTTATCTCCTCCGGCGTTCCCTCCGCGATGATGCGTCCTTGATGAAACACGCTGATGCGGTCGGCAATCGACATGACGACCTTCATGTCGTGTTCCACGAGCACGACGCTCAGCTTCGCGGAGAGCCGCTTGATCAACGCGGCCGTTTGCCCGGTTTCTTGTGCGCTCATGCCCGCCGTCGGCTCGTCTAGCAGAAGCAAGGCAGGCGAGAGGGCCAGGGCGAGGCCGATTTCCAGATACTTCTGCTCTCCGTGCGCAAGGTTCGAGGCCAACTCCTTCGCCTTCGCGGCCAGGCCGATTTCCCCGAGCACTTCTCCGACCCTGCTCTCGACGTTGGGGTGGCGCGCGGCGGCGCGGAAGGGGTTGAAACTCATGGCGCGATTCTGGACGGCGAGGCGCAGATTGTCCTCCACCGTCAGGTTCGGGAAGATGTTCGTAATCTGGAAGGCGAGGCTCACGCCGAGCCTGCTGATTTTGTGGGGCCGCATGCGGGAGGTATCGACGCCGTTGATGCGGATTTCACCGCTCGAGGGCTGCTGTACGCCCATCAACATGCTGAAGAAAGTGCTCTTGCCCGCCCCGTTGGGCCCGATGATCGCCCGCAACTCCCCTCTCGGGAGCCTGAAATCGACCTCGGCGACCGCAACGAGCGCACCGAAGGATTTGGTGAGGGATTTCGTTTCGAGAATAAAATCAGACACGCGAGACCTTCCCCGGCGCACGTACAGGCCGCCCCCACCCGGAGCGGGGGCGACCTGCTTCACGCAGCGAGACTCAAGCAGCGCAACTGCCGAACTTCGAGTCGTAGAGCGTCGTCTTCATCGGCACCTTCTCGCCGATGATCTCGAAGTGGAGCTTCTCGTTCACCGTCGTCATGTAGAAATCGACAAAACCCTGGTGGTCGGTGCTGCGCAGGTAGATGTCGCCCTGGGGGAAGTCACGGCCCTGGGAGAACATGCGGCCCGGCCCCATCGGCGTCTTGCCTCCCTCGAGCCAGGCGACCATCTTCGAGGTATCCGCACGCCTGTTTTCGTATTTGACGGCCTGCATCGCCGACTTGATGACGTTCATGCCCGTGAACTGCGCCTGGGCGAAGCCGCTCGGCAGCACGCCCTTGCTCAGTTTCATGAACTCTCCGCGGAAGGAGTGGTTCGGCGCGTTGTCGAACGGAGAGCCCTTGAGGTCGTTGACGGGCGAATAGCGGTGCAGATAAAACCCGCCGACGGCGCTCTTGCCCTGCTGGGTGATGGTGTTCACGTCGCACACCGAAGCGGGCCCGATGATTTTCGACTTCTTGCTGAGGCCCGTATCCGCCAGGGCGAGCACCGACTTGATGGCCGCTCCGCCGGACATTCCCATCACGACCGCGTCGGCGTCGCGCGAGAGGCGGTTCACGTAGGAAATGTAGTCCGCCGTGTTGAGCGGAACGGGAACCGGGTCTATCCATTGGCCGCCGAGCCGCTTGAACTCGTCCCTGAAATCGAAAGCGACGGATTGGCCCCAGGCGAAGTCCATGTACAGGCCGGTCGCGCTCTTGATTCCGTTCTTGATCGCCCACGGCGCCATGGCGATCGCCTGGCTCTTCGTCGTGTTATAGGGCCGGAACACGTATTTCGGGCAGGCGGCCACCTTGCCGCCGGTGAGGTTCGTGGTCTCACAGCCCGTGCCCAGAATGTAGAGAACCTTGTGGCGCTTCACGAGCGGGGCCAACTGAACGCAGATGCCGCTGCTCGAAGTGCCCGTCAGCGCGTCGATTTTATCCCGCAGAATCAGCTTCTCCGCCTCGCGCACCGCCTGTGCGGGCTTGAAGGCGTCGTCGCGCTCGATAATTTCGATCATCCGGCCGTTGATGCCGCCCGCCTTGTTGATTCGGTTGACGGCCACCGTCAGCCCCCAGCGACCCTGCTCGCCCAGAGCGGCGAGCGGCCCGCTGAACGTGTTGACGTGGCCGATGCGAATCGGAGCCGCCGCCCACGCCTTGCGCAGGAAGAAAGGTCCCGTGCCGGCGCTCACCGCACCGACTGCCGCCAGTTTCAGAAAATCGCGTCTTGATTTGCCTCTGACCATGTGGCACCTCCCCATCTGTTGTGAATGGTGGTGAATCTGCCGGACTTCCTCCTCGGTTCGCTCTCCGGGCGCAATGCGCTGGAGCATTCCCTCTCGTCTTCGGCGTCCTCGTGCGTGTTGTTTGTTTCCCGCAATGCCCGCAAAGCGCACGGCCACCCGCGCAACAGCGGCGAAAGCGTCCTCCCCGCCGCACGGACTACTTTTTCGCGGGCAGCACCTTGATGGAGATGGTGTGCGCGAGCCCTGGGCCGTAGGAGCGGTGGAGGCCGTCGGCGAACTGCATCGTCAGCGAGTAGTCCCCCGGTGCGAGTTTGATGGAGGCTTCCGTCTGTCCCTTGCCGTAGTGCAAGTGGGTGGCGTCAGTCGGAATCACCTTCCCCCTGCGCATGGGACCTTTGTTGATGAGGACGTGGTGATGCCCGGTGCCCTTCACCACTGCGCCCGAGGGTTGAATCTTCATGCCCTCGACCCCCATCACGACCTTGAAGGGGCTGCGCACCTGCGCCCCGTCCTTGGGCTCGATGAAGAAGGCGCGGGGTTTCCTCTCCTGCCCCTCCGCGTATCCGGCAACCGCCAGAAATCCCCCCAGTAGAACCGCGGCGCACAGCCGCCCCGCCATGAACCCGTTCATCGCGATCTCCTTTGCGCGTAAAACGAAAGCCGAGAGATTGCCGCAACATGTCGAAGCGTTTCCGGAATTGTAGTACACATCCGGGAAAAAGGTAAGGAAGGGAAAAACCACCGCCGTTTGGCAGCGGATTTCGCTCGTTCGTTCCGAATCGGCACACCGTCGCCGCGTCTTTCTCCGCATGGAGGCGCGGCAACAAGCCGACGCAACGCCGACGTTTCCCCTTGCCGCCAGAGGAAAGCCCCGCCTCTCGCGGGCGCCTTCTTTCCTACACCGGTATGTAGGCGCCGGTGTATTCCATCAAATCCTCGCGGCGGGGGCTGAATATCTGCAGGTCCTGCGAACCCTCCTCCAGGGCCTTGAGCCAGTGCTCGACGTTGGGCTTGCAAACCACCACCTCGCCCGCGCCCACCTCGCGCTCGCCCACACCCTCGACGCGGAAGACGAAGCGGCCCCGCTGGATGAAGGACATCTGCTCGTGGGGGTGCCTGTGGGCGGCGACCTCGGAGCCTGCGGAGAACGTCCACAGCGCGAGCGTCTGGTTCTCGCCCGCGATCATCTGGAGTTCGATGACGCTCTCGGACGGAATGTTCGGGTGGGTGATGCGCACGCGGGGAATCGCATCCCATCTCTGGAAGATCATGGCTCCCTCCTTGGGTCGAAACGGGGCAAAGCCGCTCGGGGAGAATTTCTCCCCGGGTTGCGTCTATCAACTCCCCCTACCTCACCCCCTCGCCGGCGAGGAAGCGCGATACCTCCTCATCCGACCAGCCGAGCCACTCGGCGAGCACCGCACCCGTGTGCTGGCCCAGCAGGGGCGGCGGCTTGACCTCTGCCTCTGCTCCGCTCATGCGCCAGGGCGGGCCGACCACGCGAATCCTGCCCGAGACGGGGTGTTCGACCTCGCGCACCAGGCCGCGGTGGGCGATTTGCGGGTCGGCGAGGGCGCGCGCGTAGTCGTTCACCACGGCGAAGCCCACGCGCTCGGCTTCGAGACGCTCGGCCCACTCCGCCATGGTGTGCGAGGCGAAAACCTCCGCGACGCGCGCGTTGATCTCCGCGCGATGCGCCACCCGCGCGCGTGCCGTTGCATAGCGCGGGTCCTGCGTCCAGTCCTCGATTCCCAGGGCGCGGCAAAAGCCCGGCCAGAAGCCGTCGTGCTGGACGATGACGGTGACGTACGCCCCATCGCGCGTGCGGTAGGTGTTCGCAGGCACGCGCATGGGGTTTTGGTTGCCGTGCCTGCCCGGGGAGACGCCCGCCTGGAGGGTCTCCCCCATGCGGGGACCCAGGGCCGCCACCATGGCGTCTTGCATGCTCACGTCCACGTAGCGGCCCCGCCCCTCCCGCCGTGCGGCGTGGAGTGCGCTCACGACGGCGTAGGCGGAGAACATGCCCGCCAGCACGTCCGCGAGGGGGGCGCCGATTTGGGTGGGCTCCTCATCGCCGGTGACGCTCATGACGCCCGAGACGGCCTGGAGAATCGGGTCGAGGCCGACGCGGTCGCGGTAGGGCCCGCTCTGCCCGAAGCCCGAGAGCGAGCAGTAGACGACGCGCGGGTTGAGTGCGCGGGCGTCCTCCCAGCCGAGGCCGAGCTCGGCCATCTTGCCCGGGGCCATGTTCTCGACGACTACGTCCGTCTTACCGGCCAGGGCGCGCACGGCGTCGCGGCCCGCGCGCGTTTTCATGTTCACGGCGACGCTCTTCTTCGAGCGGTTGTTCGCGTAGAAGTAGTCTTCGTGATCCTCGCGGTTTTTGTAGCGGGTGATGCGGCGCGTGTCGTCCCCGAAGCCGGGGCGCTCGATCTTCACCACCTCGGCCCCCATGTCGGCCAGCATGGTGGCGCAGTAGGGACCCGCAACGACCTGCGTGAAGTCGAGCACCCGAAACCCCGCGAGTGGTGCCGTGGGCTGTGGTTCGCTCATCTGCTCCCCCGGAAGTGGGCGCCGAAGTTGCGCAATCCCTTCGGCGCGAAAAGACGGGAGGAATCGCCAGACGCCCCCCGCTCGGCTCCGAGATGGTGCCCGGGGCCGGACTCGAACCGGCATGGCCTCTCGGCCGAGGGATTTTAAGTCCCTGGTGTCTACCGTTCCACCACCCGGGCAGGTGGGGGGAGAATATCCCACCAGGCGCCGTTTCCGCCAGTTCGATAATGCATGCCCAAGGCATAACACGGATAAAGAACAGGAACGCGAAGGCGCGCACGCAAAAAGGCCGCGGGCGCGAGACTCGAATCCCGCGCGCCGCGGCCCTCGTTTGCCGATTGGCCGCGCGCCTAACCTGTGTACTCCAGAATGTGGAGACCCAGCCCCCAGCGGTCAGCCATGTAGATGAGCCCGGTGTCCTTGTCCACCTGTACGTCGTTGCTCTGCGGGCAGCAACGCTCCTTCGTGCCCTCAGGGATGTAGTAGCCCACTTCCCTGGGCCGGAAGGGATTCGACCAGTCCACCACGCGCAGGCCCGCGTTGAACCAGCAGATGTACATGAGGTCGTCCTTGGTCATGTCGAGCCAGATGTTGTGCGCGCCGTGGCGCGAGCCCGTCTTGCTCCACTTCTCGTCGAGCGGACGCATTTCGATCGGGTCGATCTCATAGGGCATGAAGGTGCTCACCGGCAGCGGCTCGAGCGGGTTTCTGAGATCGTAGAAGGTGACGAACGCGGGCGGGTGGTCGCAGTTCACCGTGGTGGTCTCCTGCGTCACGATGCCGAACTCCGAACCCTCCGGCACGAGGAAGCTGTGGTAGCAGCCCGCCCAGCCGTGCGTCTCATGGGGGTTGTGGCGCCAGAGGAGTTCGGGCGTCGTCGGGTCGGTGAGGTCGAAGAGGGCGATGCCTGCGTCCCAGTAACCCGCCGTGACGTAGTTGCCCCAGGGATTTCCCTCGTGAATCCACGCGCCGTCGCCCACGATATCCGGGTCCCAGGAGGGCTCCTCCCCATCCTTCTGGCCGGGGACGTGGCCCATGCCGATGAACTCGGGCGCCCAGGGGTCCTTCATGTCGTGGACGAGGAGCACCTTGCCCGCGTAGCCGTCCTTGAAGCCCGAGCTGTACATGAGCTTGCGCTTGCGGTCGTATATCGGCCTGTGGATGCCGAAGCCGTCCACCTCCACGTAATTCACGAACTTGGGGTGGAACGGGTCGCGGTTGTCGAAGACGCGCAAGCCCCCGATGGCGTCGGGGTATTGCGAGCGCAGGGCGGGCCTGAGCTCTGAATTGGTGATAAGAACCTCGTCGTCGATGCGCAGCACCTTGTGCGTGCGCGCAGCGGGGCTGTCGACGATTTGGTTGACGATCTTCGGGTTCGCCGGGTCCTTCACGTCGAGAATCGTCATGCCGTCGTGGCCGTTCACGCCCGAGGCCGCGACGTAGCAGATGCCGCCGCCCACCTGAATCTGAAACGCATCGCCCCAGCCGTTCAGGTCGCAATGGGCGACGAGGCGGACGTTGTGCGCCTCCTCCTTCCAGGGCTCGGTGAGCACGTGATCCACGCCCGTGTAAGCGTCGTTGCCGCCGCCGCGAATGGGATTGGGGTGATACCAGGGCTTGCGCATAACTCCTCCGTTCAATAGTGGATGCAAAAAGAAATCGTACCGGATGCAAGGCGCATTCTATGGGAAGAGCGCCGGGCGGGAAAAGCGGGCACAGGGTTTTTCTCCCGCATCATTCTTCCCGAAACAGGCGAATAAAATCCTCAAACGGCGCGGGCGGCGTTTGCGCCACGCCCATGTTCTCCACGACGTGCTCGAGCCCGCGCATCCCCACCAGGGCGACGGCCACGCCCGGCGCGCTGCGCGTAAACTGAATCGCGCGCTGCGCGTCGGTGGAAAACCCCGGAAAAACTTCCCCCACCACGGGAGGAAGCCCGTGGGCGGCCCTGCCCTGGAGAATCGAGCCGCTCGTCATGACGCTAATGCCGCTTCGCGCGGCGGCCGCCAGAAAGCTCGTCTGCTCCCCGTCCAGGCTCTGGTTCGGGCGGGAGAAGGCCTCGGGCATTCCCAGGTTGAGCGGCAGTTGCACCGCGCGAAAATGGTGGTTCTCCCCGCCTGCGGCACGCGCCGCCTCGAGCACCTCCGCGAGCGAGAGATACTCCGACTCGTCGGGCTCCAGACGATATCCGTTCCAGGTGGCCGTGCCGTAGACGCCTATCTTCCCCTCGGCCACGGCTTCTTCCAGTGCGCTAAAGGCGTCGCGCAGCCTTTGTAAAAAGACCGGGCGCGCAACTTCTTGGAGCTGCGTCTCGGGGTTGTGTACATAGTAGACGTCGATGGTCTCGAGGCCGAGGTTCGCGCGGCTCGCCTCCAGCTCGTGGCGCAGATACGCGGGCGTCATGCAGTGGCAGCCCGCCGCAATGTCCGCGGGAGCGCAAACGCGGGGTTCGAAATAGGTCTTTCGCAAATACTCGATTGCGTCGCCCTGCCCCTGGGGCGGATGGGTGTCAAAGGGTATGAATCCGCCCTTGGTGGAAACCACAAGCTCCTCGCGGCGGGCTTCTCCCGAGGCGAACAAGTCGCTCAGCGCCGCGCCGACGCTGCGCTCGCTGCGCTGGAAGCGATAGTTCACCGCCGTGTCGATGACGTTGCACCCCCCGCGCACGGCGGCGGCCACAGAAGCGCGATAGGCGGCGTCAGTCGCCTCATCCGCCTCGCCGAGGTAGGTGCCGATACCGATGGAGGAAAGCCAAAGGCCATTCGAGCGGCGAAAGTGCTCCGGGTGCGCGGTGGACGAGTGCGCCTCGGCGTAGCGCCTTGTGCCCTCTGCCGTAGCAAAGCCTGCGTGGGCCATTTTCATGCTCTCTGTAGTCGTGGGGTGCGCGATGGCGGGCATCCTACACGCTTTTTCGGCGCAAAGCGAAACGGGAGGCAGAAATTGCCCCCTTGACAAGACCGGCCCCATCTTCAATACTGATTATATCGATGAACATATAAAGGAGACGCCACTACTGGATGAGGCCGAGGTGCCCCCGGGGGCTTTGCCGCGTCCGGGCGCGCCGCCCACATCTCTCAAGAGCGAGGCCCATACCTTGGAAATCGACATCAGCATCAACGGAGAAAGCAGAACGTTCGACGTGGAGCCCAGAACCCTGCTGGTGCACCTTCTGCGCGACGAAGCCGGCCTCACGGGCACGCACGTCGCGTGTGAAACCTCCATCTGCGGAGCCTGCACCGTCTTGCTCGACGACAAGGCGGTAAAAAGCTGCACGGTGCTGGCCGCCCAGGCCGAGGGGTGCGAGGTCACGACCATTGAGGGCATGGCCTCGGGCGACGAGCTCCATGCCCTGCAAGAGCAATTTTGGGAAAAACACGGCCTGCAGTGCGGCTACTGCACGCCGGGCATGATCATGACGGCGAGCCAGATTATCGCGTCCAACCCCGAACCGACGGAACAGGAGATACGGCGCGGCCTCGAGGGCAACATCTGCCGCTGCACGGGTTATCAGAACATCGTCGACGCCGTTTCCGCGGCTGCGGCGCAAATGAGGGAATAAGAGATGGCCCAAGCCCAAGCCCCGAAATTCATCGGCGCACCCATCAAGAGGCGCGACGACCCGCGCCTCATCCAGGGTCTCGCCCATTACGTGGACGACTTCAACCCGCCCGGCACCCTGCACATGGCCGTGGTGCGCAGCCCGTTCGGCCACGCCGCCATCCGCTCGGTGGACACCTCGGCGGCCGAGGCGGCGGAGGGCGTCGTCGCCGTCTACACGCACGAGGACACCAAGAGCATCGGCCCGGTGCCCGTGGGCGGTCTCGTGCCCGACGCGAAGGTGCCCGAGCAACCCGTCCTTGCGGACAAGAAGGTGCTTTTCGCCGGCGAGCCCGTCGTCGTGGTGATCGCGAAGACGCGCTACGGAGCACGCGACGCCGCCGAGCTGGTGGAGGTGGACTACGATCCGCTCGACGCCGTGGTGGACCTCGAAAAGGCACTCGAACCCGGAGCCCCCCTGGTACACGAGCAATACGAGAGCAACGAGGCGTTCAAGTGGGGGATAGCGGGCGGCGACGTGGAGGCCGGCCTTGCGGAGGCCGACGTCATCGTCAAGCAGCGCATCACGAACGCGCGCGTAGCACCCCTGGCCCTTGAGCCGCGCGGCGTGCTGGCCCACTACCTGCCGGGCGAGGACAAAATGACGCTGTGGACCTCCACCCAGGTGCCCCACAAGGTGCGCACGCTGGTGGCGGGCCAAATCGGGATGCCGGAAAACCGCATGCGCGTCATCGCCCCCGAGGTGGGAGGCGGCTTCGGCAGCAAGCTCAACATCTACCGCGAAGAAGCCCTCGCCGCCTACATCTCGCGCGAGCTGGGCGTGCCGATCAAGTGGATCGAGAGTCGCTCGGAGAACTTCATGACCACCATCCACGGGCGCGGCCAGGTGGGTGATGTGGAGATGGGCCTCAAGAACGACGGCACCATCACCGCACTGCGCTACAACGTGCTGGCGGACTGCGGCGGCTACTACCAGCTGCTCACCGTGGCCATATTCACGCTGACGGGCCTCATGCTCCCCGGCCCGTACAAAATCGACAACATCGAGATGAACGCCACGGGCGTCTTCACCAACAAGATAGCGACCGACGCCTACCGGGGCGCGGGCCGCCCCGAGGCCACCTACATCCTCGAACGCATGATGGACATCGCGGCGCGCAAGCTTGGCATGGACCCCGTCGAGCTCAGAAGAATGAACTTTCCGGACAAGTCGGAATTCCCCTTCAACACCTCGGCGGGTCTGCTCTACGACAGCGGCGACTACCACGCTGCTCTCGATCGCGCCCTTGAGGCCGCCGACTACCCCGCCATGCGCAAACAACAGGAAGAGGCCCGCGAGGAGGGCCGCTATCTGGGCATCGGCCTTTCGACCTACGTAGAGATTTGCGGCATGGGGCCCTCTGCCGCCCTGGGCGGCCAGGGATGGGAGAGTGCGCGCGTGCGGGTGGAACCCACGGGCAAGGCCACCGTCTTCTCGGGCGCTTCGCCCCACGGTCAGGGCCAGCAGACTTCCTTCGCCCAAATCGTGGCCGACGGACTGGGCATCGCCGTCGAGGACGTGACGGTCGTGCACGGCGATACCGACGTGGTGCCCTACGGAGTGGGCACCTTCGGCAGCCGGGGTACCGTCGTGGGAGGTGCGGCCGTCGTATACGCGCGCGACAAGGTGCGCGCGAAGATGGCGAAGTTCGCGGCGATGGAATTCGAGGCGGATGCGAACGACATCGCCTTCGAGAACGGCAAGGTCTTCGTGCAGAGCGCGCCGGAGAAATCGGCGGGCTTCGGCGACATCGCGCAGCTCGCCTACAGCGCCATCAAGCTGCCTGAGGACACCGAGCCGGGTCTCGAGGAGACGCATTTCTTCGAGCCCAGCAACTTCACCTTCCCCTTCGGGACGCACGTCGTACTCGCAGAGGTCGACCAAGACACGGGTGCGGTGGAGATTCTCCGCTACGTGGCGGTCGACGACGTGGGCAACATGATCAACCCGCTCCTCGTCCACGGGCAGATTCACGGCGGCATCGCACAAGGAGCGGGGCAAGCCCTGGAAGAGGAGATGATATACGGCGAGGGCGGTCAGCCGCTCAACGCGTCGTTCATGCACTACGCCCTTCCCAAGGCGGATCGGCTGCCGCGTTTCGAACTTCTCCACACCACCACGCCGACCGACGTGAATCCCCTGGGAGCCAAGGGCGTGGGCGAGGCAGGCACCATCGGGTCCACACCCGCCGTGGTGAACGCCGTGCTCGACGCTCTCTCGCCGCTTGGCATCACCCACATCGATATGCCGCTGCGCCCCGAGAGGGTATGGCGCGCCATAGCCGAGAAGAGGGCCTAGAATGATTCCAGCTTCGTTCGACTACGTTCGCCCCACGACGCTCGAAGACGCACTCGCACGCCTCAATGAGGGTGGAGAGGAAGCACGCCTCCTCTCCGGAGGCCACAGCCTGCTGCCCGTTCTCAAGGCGCGGCTCGCGCATCCGGAGACGCTCATCGACATCGGCCGCATCGAGGGCCTTTCGGGCATCGCAAAAGCCAAAGGCGGGGTGCGCATCGGTGCGGGGACGACGCACGCCGAAATAGAGGCCTCCTCCCTCGTTCGGGAGAGATGCGAATCTCTGGCCGAGGCGGCCGCCTCCATCGGGGACGTGCAGGTCAGAAACCGGGGCACCCTGGGCGGCTCCCTCGCCCACGCGGATCCGGCGGCCGACTATCCGGCGGCCATGCTGGCGGCGGGTGCGGAAATCACCGTGGCGGGCACGGGCGGCGAGCGCGTTATCGGGGCGGACGATTTCTTCACCGGCGTCTACGAAACGGCTCTCGCCGCGGGCGAGATTCTCGTTTCCGTCCACATACCGGCCCCCGCCGCGCGCAGCGGAGGCGCTTATCTCAAGGCGGCTCAGCAAGCGAGCGGATTTGCGGTGTGCGGCGCCGCGGTTCAGTTGGCCCTGGATGAGGGCGGCGCCATTGCCTCCATGCGCGTGGGCGTTACCGGCGTGGCGGCGCCCGCCTACCGCGCCGGCAAAGTCGAGGATGCCCTGGTTGGCAGCGCGCCGAGTGCAGAGGCGATTCGTGCGGCTGCCGCAGCGGCGGGCGAGGGCGTCGACGCACTCGACGATTTCTACGCCACGGCGGATTTCAGACGGCATCTGGCAGGCGTCTACGTCGCGCGCTCCATCACGAAGGCCGTGGAACGCGCCTCGGGCGCCTAGGCGCCCCGCCCCCGCGCGTGGCGTCTCTCCACCATATGCACGCATCGGCAGGGTACTGCGCGCTTTCGTGCGTATTCTCACGCTCCATTGCCCCAGCGCAAAAGCCGAGGCCGTAAACCTTGCCCGGAGAGCCCCTTCTTCCCTCGATTCCCTGGCTCGCGCGCGAGAACGCGCGCCTGATCGAGCATTTGCGCTCCCTGCCCGACGCCGCGTGGAGTGCGCCCACCTTTTGCAGCGAGTGGAACGCTGCCCAACTCGTCGGCCACATGACGGGCGGGGCCATCTCTTACGCCGAGCGCATACAAGCGGCGCGCCGGGGCGAATTCATTATCTCGCTGGGGGCCGAAACGCCCGAGGAATTCCAGGAGGCGCGCGAGGCGATATCCCAAAAATCCCTTGCCATGCCCCCCGCCGAGCGCGTCGAGTGGCTCGCGCAGAGCCAGGACGCCTTACAAGAAGAAATCGAACTCCTCGAGCCTGGCGATCTCGACCGCGACCTTTGGCACAGGAAGGGAAACACGAAGGTGCGTACCTTCCCCGACCAGAGGCTGAACGAGGTGGCGCTCCACCGCTGGGATTTGGACAATGCGCCCGATGCACCCCTGCCCACCGACACGCTGAATGCGCTCCTAGCCATCCTCAAAGACAGACTTCCCCTGAACCTGAACCGCACGGGTGCGGGTAACCTCTCCGGCGTCTTTCGCTTCGAGACGCACGCACCCGAGGCGGCATGGGAGATGCGCGCCGGTGGCGGGGTCGCCGCGCCTGCGGAAACGCTTTGCGCCGCACCCGACGTCACCCTCTCCGCCTCGGCCTGCGACATGGTGCTCCTTTGCGCGGGCCGGGCGGAGCGCGCGGCCAAAATCGCCGAGGGTTCCTTGCGTGTGCAGGGAAACGCCCAAAAAGCGGCCCGCCTCATGGATCTCCTCTTCCGGCCCTTCTAGCCCTTCGAGGAACGGGGGAGACCCCATGCGCTTGCTCATTGACGGCTACAACCTCATTCCCGCCATCCCGGAACTCAGGCGCATTCTCCACCAGGATTTGGAAGCCGGGCGCGAAGGCCTCCTGGAGATGCTCCGCGCCTACAGAAAAAACGCACGGGGCACGCCCCGCGTCACCGTCGTGTTCGACGGCAAACCCCAGCACGACCGGGGAGAGAGCGGGAGGGCGGGCGGAATAGAGGTGCTCTTCTCACGGCACGAAATCGCCGACGCGCTCATTTTGCGTCTTTTGCGGAACAGCCACAGGGGCGCGGTGCTCGTCACCTCGGACAGAGCACTCGGCGAGGAGGCAGCACCCTTCGCCTCGGCCGTCGTGCGCACGGGCGAGTTTCGGGATCGCCTCCAGCAGGCGAATTTTATGGAAGAAAACACCGAAGACGAGGAACCGCCCCGGACACCCAGGCGCGACACGAAGAAAAGGGGCAACCCCAGGCGCGCCCCCAAAAAAGAGCGCAGACGCGCAGGCCGCATCAAGAATCTCTGATTTCCCTGCCCCGCAGGCGCACCCGCCCAAGCATTGCGGACTTGTGCCGCAAGGCCACGCTCCTTGGCCGCACAAACGAGGTTCGCCGCGGCCAGCGCGCGCGTTTGCCCTGCTCCCGCGCACACTCCTCCGTCCACGGCTGCGTGGACCGATGCGCGCGCACGCAATAACGCGGGACGACGAAACGCGGTGCTGAGCGGTTTTACTCCGAGCGCAGTCTGGGGTCGAGGGTATCGCGCACGGCGTCGCCGAAGAGGTTGAAGGCGAAGACGGCGGCAGTGATAGCCAGACCCGGGAAGACGGGAATCCAAGGCGCGCTCTCCGCGTATTCCTCGGCACCGCCCTGAAGCATCAACCCCCAGGCCGCGGTGGGTTCCTGCACCCCGAGACCCAGGTAGGAGAGCGAGGCCTCAAGCAGTATCGCCTGTCCGAGAAAGGAGGTGAGCATGATGAGGTAGGGCGCCATGACGTTGGGAATCATGTGCCGGCAGATGATGCGCACGTGCGCGAAACCCAGGGCGCGGGCAGCGTCCACGTAGGGAATCTCGCGGATGGACAGCGCACTCGAGCGCACCACGCGGGCGCAGCGGGGGATGAGCGGAATCGTGATGGCGAGAATCACGTTCTGCGTGCCCGTACCGAAGATGGAAACCACCGAAAGCGCCATGATAATGAGCGGAAAGGAGATGAAGATGTCCATGAAGCGCTGGAAGACGAGGTCGAAGCGCCCGCCGAAATAGGCGCTCCCCACCCCCAGGATGAGCCCCCCCGTCGCACCCAGCATCGAGGCCGAAAAACCTACGAGGAGCGCCGTTCTGGCGCCGTAGACGATGCGCGTGAAGATGTCGCGCCCGAACTGGTCCGTGCCAAACCAATGCGCGGCCCCCGGGGCGACGTGCATGGCGTCGAAGGAGTTCTGCACCGGGTCGTAGAAGGTGATGACGTCGGCGAAGGCAGCCAGCAAGAACATGATGAAAATCGAGAGCGCGCTTATCGCGCCCAGCGGCTTGCGGCGTGCGAGGTCGCGCATTTTCACGACCCACGAACGCGCGGGAGCGGCGTCGAAATCTGCGTCCGAGACGGCGAGGTCGGTTGGAGAAGCCATGGCGTGCCTCCTCAGCCGTAGCGGATGCGCGGGTCGAGCCACGCATAGAGAATGTCGATGACCAGGTTCGTCAGGATGAAGACGACGGCCACCATCATGACCAGAGCCTGCGTCATCGTATAGTCGTGGTTCGTCACCGACTCGACGAAGAGCTTGCCCAGGCCGTTGAGGTTGAACACCTGCTCGGTCACCACCAGCCCGCCCATCAGGAACGCGAATTCCAGCCCGATGACGGTCGCCACGGGCAACAGGGAGTTCTTGAGCGCGTGGCGGTTGATGATGAGCCGCTCGAGCAGCCCCTTCGCCCGTGCGGTGCGCACGTAGTCCTCGCGCAGCACCTCCAGCAGCGCCGAGCGCGTCATGCGCGTGGCGACGGCCGAGTAGCGGTAGCCCGTCGCGACGGCGGGCCATATCAACTGCGAGAGGTTCGCCAGCGGGTCTTCCCATATCGGGGTGTAGTGAATCGGCGGCATCCAGGGGGAGCCGAAGAATTGCTGCGTTATGATCAGCAGGCCGAGGATGATCAGGATGCCCAGCCAGAACGAGGGCATGGCGATGCCCGCGATGCTGAACGAGCGCACGACGTAGTCTATCCAGGTGTCCTGCTTGATGGCGGATATCGTGCCCAGCGGTATGGCGATGATGGTGGCCGTGAGCGTCGCCATGATGGCCACCTGCAGGGAGAGCTCGAAGCGCAGGCCGATTTCGTGGAGAATCGGCTTGCCCGTCCACATGGACTTGCCCAGGTCGAACGTGAAGAACCCCGTGATGAAGTCGATAAACTGCACGTAGACAGGTTCGTCGATCCCTAAGTTCTCCTGGCAGATGCGTATGGCGTCCTTGTCCACGTACATGCCCGTGCCCGCCATGCGCAACTCGCACACGTCCCCCGGTATGAGGCGGAGCATGAAGAACACCAGCACCGCCGCCCCCAGGAGCGTGGGAAACATCAACAGGATTCTCTTGAGCGTGTACTTGTACACTTCTCGCTTCCTTGCGTTCTATGCCGCGGGGAGGTGCATCCGCACCTACCAGCAAGCGTCGTTTCGATACTTGTAGACGCCGCGCCTTGCTCCGCCCTCCCCCGCCCCGGCGGGGCGGGGGGGAGCAGGTGCGGCCCGGCCGCTTACTGATCGAGCCAGACGTTGTCCAGGTGCTGGTTCAGGTAGTGGCTCGGTGCAATCTTCCAGCCCTTCACGTAACTGCGGTGGGGGTTGATCTTGTACCACCACAGCGTCACGAACTGGTGAGCCATCTCGTCGAGGGCGCGCTTTTCGTACTTGCGCATGAGCGCGCGCTGTTTATTGACGTCGGGCTCGCGGTTCATCTGCTCGAACCATTTGTCCAGCTGGCGATCCTGGTACTGTGCGAACTGATTGCCCGCCTTGTCGTCGGAGATGAACTTCGAGACATCCACCAAGGGGTTGATGACCGACTGGCAGTTGAAGTCGATGGAAACATCAAAATTTTTCTTTTTCCTGAGCGTGGCGTAGAAGGGCCCGGAGGGCTGCACCCACTGCTTGACCTTGAGGCCAATTTTGCGCCACTGGTCGATGACCCAGGTACCCACGACCTTGTAGGGCTGGTCCACGCCCCGGTTGTGCAGGGTGAACTCGAAGCCGCTCGGGAAGCCGGCCTCCTTGAGGAGCCGCTTGGCTTCGGCGCGCGACTTGTTGATGTCCGGCCAGTAGCCCGCGATCTTCGTCAGCTCCTCTTTCGTGGCCGCCAGGGGATGCTTGGGAAAGACCACGCCGCCGACCGTCTTCACGATGGCGATGCGCGAGAGATACTTCGAGCCGCCCCAGCGGTCGATCGCCAGCGTGAGGGCGCGGCGCACGCGGGGGTCGTCAAAGGGCTTGCGCTTGTGGTTGGGCGTCACCATGAGGTTGCAGTTCCAGTCGCTCTCCTGGACGGTGAGCTTGTCCCCCAGGGCGCGCTTGAGGTCGTCGCGCGCCTTGGGCGGAAATCCGCGAAACTCGATGGCCGCGCGGTCGCCGCGAATCGCTTGTAAGCGAATCGCCATCTTGGGTGCGGAAATCGCCCGGAAGCCGTCGAGGTAGGGCCTTCCCTTGTGGTGGTACTTATCGTAGCGCTTGCCCTCGACGAACGCCCCCGGCTGGTGCTGCACGAAGCGGAAAGCGCCCGTGCCGTTGACGTTCTTCTGGTGCCACTTGTAGCCGTGCTTGTCGAGGTCGGCCTTCGAGTAGATGAAGTTGAAGGGAAGCGCGAGCGCGGGAACGAAAGCGCCCGTCGGGTATTTGAGCTTGAAGACCAGCGTGTAGGCGTCCGGCGTGGAGACGGACTCCACCATGCTGAAGAACGCCTTGCGGTTGCTCTCGATGCCCTTCGGCGGGTTGATGATCTTGTCGTAAGTCGCCTTCACGTCCGCCGCGGTCAGCTTCTGGCCACTGTGGAACCAGATGTCGTTGCGAATCTTGAAGGTGTACTTCGTGTGGCCCTCGGTCGGTGCGGGCACCCCTCCCTCGCACACGTCGCAGACGAAGTCCGTCGGCGAGGAGGGGTTGTCCGGATTCACGCGAATCAGCAGGCTGTAGAAGGGCCGAATCGGGTGAATCATGCCGAAGGTGGATTCGATGTGGGCGTCGTAGGAGGGAATCTTGCTGCCGACGACGAACTTGAGGGTGCCGCCCCGCTTGGGAGCCGCTTCGACGGGCGGAGCAAAGCTCCACAGCGTCAGCGCGGCGAGCAGCGGCGCGGCCACGAGCAACGTTTTGAACCGAATGTTTCGCATGTGCGTGTCTCCTCTTGCGTGGATCGGTCGAGATACCTCTGCCGTGAATCGAAAGCGATAAATCCCCAAAGCGTCGAACAAAACTAAACTTCCGTACAGGCCACCCAATGGCCCGGCTTCACCTCCCGCAACGCGGGAACGTCTTGCGAGCAGCTCTCCACGGCGATGGGGCAGCGGGGGTGAAACACACAGCCCGGAGGCGGATTGATGGGGCTGGGCACCTCGCCCGCGACGGTTCGCACGTCGCGCTCCTGCTCGACTTCGGGGTCGGGCACCGGAACGGCGGAAAGCAACGCCCGCGTATAAGGGTGCAGGGGCGCATCGTAGAGTTCGTCGCAATCCGCGAGTTCCACGATGCGGCCCAGATACATCACAGCCACGCGGTGGCAAAGGTGGCGCACCACGCTGAGGTCGTGCGCGATGAACAGGTAGGTGAGGTCGTATTCTTCGCGCAAATCCTCGAGCAGATTGATGATCTGCGCCTGAATTGACACGTCGAGCGCCGAGACGGGCTCGTCGCAGATGATGAAGTCGGGCCGCAGGCTGAGGGCGCGGGCGATGCCCACGCGCTGCCGCTGGCCGCCGCTCATCTCGTGAGGGTATCTGTCCGCCATCTTGGGGTTCAGGCCGCAGACGCCGAGCAACTCGCCCACCTTTTGGTTGCGCTTGCGGGCGTCGGGCTCGATTCCGTGAACGTACATGGGCTCGGCGATGATCTCGCCGATCTTCATGCGCGGATTGAGGGAACTGTAGGGGTCCTGAAAAATTACCTGAATCTTTTGCCGGTATTCGCGCAGTTCCTTCTGGTCGAGTTTCGTGAGGTCCACGCCTTCAAAGACGATCTCGCCCGCCGTGGGACGTTCGAGCTGGAGAATGCACCGCCCCGTCGTCGTCTTGCCGCAGCCGCTCTCGCCCACGAGACCCAGCGTCTCGCCGCGTTTGATTTGAAAGTCCACGCCGTCGACCGCCTTCACCAGTCCGACGAGCTTGTTGAAAACCACGCCCTCGGTGATGGGAAAGTGCATCTTGAGGCCATTGACGGAGAGGAGAACGTCGCCGCTTTCTCTCGCACGCGTGTTGTCTTGCAGCGTGATCTGGCTCATGCGCGCGCGCCCTCCCCGAGATTTTTCTTCTCCCAACAGGCCGCGAGGTGACCATTCCCGACGGACTCGAGCGGCGGCATCTCGTGTGTGCACCTATCCACGACGAAGCGGCATCTGGGCACAAAGGCGCAACCCGCTCCCAGCCGCGTGAGGTCGGGCGGCTGGCCCGCGATGGGGTCGAGACGTTTTTGCCGGGGACGATCCAGCCTGGGCACCGAACTCAGCAGCCCCAGGGTGTAGGGGTGTTTGGGCTCGCGGTAGATGTCCGCCGCGCGGCCGCGCTCGATTATCTTGCCCGCGTACATAACGTTCACGCGATCCGCGTAGCGGGCCACCACGCCCAGGTTGTGCGTGATGATGATGAGCGCCACGCCGAGTCGCTTGGTGAGGCTCTTCATCAACTCAAGAATCTGCGCCTGAATGGTGACGTCCAGAGCCGTCGTCGGCTCGTCGGCGATAATGAGCTTCGGCTCACAGCAAAGCGCCATGGCTATCATCACCCTTTGGCGCATCCCGCCGCTCAGATGGTGGGGGTATTGGCGAATCCGCCGTTCGGGCTCGGAGATGCCCACGAGCCGCAGATATTCGAGCGCCTTCTCCTCGGCGTCGGCCCGCTTCATGCCGAGGTGGTGTTCCATCGTCTCGGTGAGTTGCAAGCCGATGGTGAGCACGGGATTCAGGGACGTCATCGGTTCCTGGAAGATCATGCCGATCTGACGGCCCCGGATTTTTCTGATCTCCAGATCGCCGAGGCGAATCAGGTCCTTGCCCATAAAGCGTATCTCCCCCCCGACGATGCGGCCGGGAGGATTCGGCACCAACCCGAGAATCGAAAGCGCACTCACGGACTTCCCGCAGCCCGACTCGCCCACAATCGCCACCGTCTCACCTTCCTGCACGTCGTAGGAAACGCCGTTGACGGCCTTCACCACGCCTGCGGAGGTGAAGAAGCGGGTGTCCAGGTTTTCGATTTCAAGAAGCGCGCTCATCGCCCTCATCCCGTGGCAAAGCGGGAGGAACCAAGGTCGAAAAAATATTTCGGCGGCTTGTATGCAGCCAGGATGCAAAGAGATTAAATGTCGGACACCATAAAGTCAATCGGCAGTTTTTGGTCCGCAGGCGGACGCTCTCTACCGAGGGGAGCAAGCATCCGCAACATGTCGATTCCGGGCTTCGCTCGCCGTGACGATGAGCGCATCCGCAACCAGACACCCGCCGCCCGCCTCGCGCACGAAAACGGGGTTCAGGTCGATTTCCTCTATCAGGTCGCGACAGGCGAAAGCCACTTCTCCCAGAAGGCGAATGGCCTCCGCGAACGCCCCGGCGTCCAGGGGGCCACGCCCCCGGTGGCCCGCGAGCATCTTCGCGCACGCAAGCTCCGCGATCATCTCGCGCGCCTCGGCGAGCTCCACAGGCGCGGGGCGCACGCTCACGTCGCCCACCAATTCCACGTCGATTCCGCCGCGCCCCACCGTAACCATCGGCCCGAACTGGGGGTCGTTTTTCACTCCCAGCAGAAATTCGGCTCCGTCCCCCACCTGCTCCTGGAGCAGATAACCCGTGAGGGATTCCCCCTCCGAGCGGCAGGCAAACTCCGCGAGCGCGGCCTCAAGCGCCGCCGCATCGGCGAGATGCGTCCGCACCAGTCCGCGCTCCGTCTTGTGCCGAACCAGGGGGGAAACCCCCTTCAGAACGATGGGAAAGCGCAACTCTCGCGCCGCGCGCAGGGCCTCCTCCGGCGTGCGAGAAAACCGGTGCTCCACCACGGAGAGGCCGAAGCGGCCCGCGAGCGCCAGGCACTGCGCCTCGTCGAGCGGCTCGGGCGAGGAGAGAGCCTCCGCCAGTGCGGGAGGGGCATTGACGTTGGCCCGCGCCGGTCTCTCTGCCGTGTTCTCGCGGCTTCTCTCGCGCACCTTCACATAGCGAGCCAGGGCCGCCGCCGCTTTCGCGCAGCCCGAGATGGACTGAAACGAGGCGACCCCCTCCCGCGCCAGCAGCCTGTGCGCGTCCGCCGCGTGGGGGTTGAGGTAGGCCAGCATGGGTGGACGGGCATCGCCGCGTGCAGCGCGGACGATGGGCTCGACCCCCATTTCGGGCCGGAATTGCGCGCTCGAACCCACGATGGGAACCACCATGTCGAAGACGCCGCTATCCAGAAAGGATTCGAGAAAATCCGCATAGAGGTGAATGTCCGCGATGGTGGTATCCAGCGGATTGTCCAACTTGCGAAAATCGGGGTGCGCACTCTGCATGCGCGCGCGCAGGGTGGCGTCCAATTCGGGGACTTCGAGGCCGAGCGCCCCGCACCTGTCCGCCATCAGCGCGCCTGCGCCGCCCGTGGTCGTCACCACGCCCACCCGCGCCCCCGCCGGCAGCGGCGCGACGCAGAACATGTGGGCCACCTCAAAGAGCGCTTCGAGATCGCCCACCCGCGTAACGCCCCACGCGCGAAACAGCGCCTCGTACACCCCGTCCTCGCCCACCATCGCCCCGGTGTGGCTTTGCGCCGCCCGCGCCCCCTCGGACGCAGCGCCCAACTTCAGCACCACCAGGGGCTTGCCCCGGCGCAGGGCCTTTTCGAGAACGCCTCTAAACTTCTTGCCGTCGCGCACCCCTTCGAGGTAGACGGCAACCGCCCTGGTGTGCGCGTCGTCTATCAAATAGTCGAGGTAGTCCGATATCTCCAGATCCGTTTCGTTGCCGCAGGAGACGAGGTGGCTGAAGCCGATGCCGCGCTCGGTCGCGCGCGAGAGCAGCGCTCCGCCGATGCTCCCGCTTTGGCATACCACGCCTACGTTTCCGGGGAGCATCTCCTCTACGTCGAGGGCGATGAGGCCCGCCAGGTGAAAGCGGTGGTGAAAGTTGTGCACGCCCGCCGTGTTCGGCCCGCAGACGCGGATGCCCGTCTCGCGCGCGACGCGCAAAATTTCCTGATCGAGACGCGCTCCCTTCTCGTCGGCTTCAGAAAAGCCTCCCGTGTAGATAATGGCGGTCCCCACGCCCGCCTCGGCGCACTCGGCGAGAACGCGCGGCACCCGCTCCCTCCCGACGGCGATGAAGGCGGTATCCGGCGCTTCGGGCAATGCCCCCGGCCGGGGCCAGCAGCGCACGCCCGCCACTTCTTCGTATTTGGGGTTGACGGGATAGACCCGCCCCCCAAACCCGTGGCGCAGGAGGTTCTTCACCACGCGGCCGTTGAATTGTTCGAGGTTCGCCGACGCCCCCACCACGGCCACCGAGGCGGGAGAGAGCAGGCGGGCGAGAGCCTCCGCGGCGCTGCCCCGGGTCATGGTGCGAGGTTTCCGCGATGCACGAACGCTACGCCCCGGGCGGACGCTGGCTGAAGGGGCGCTCGTAGATGAGCAAGGCGAGGCGGTTTCTGAGCATCTCGACGGAACCTCCCGCGATGGACCACCCGCGAATCTTGCGGTAGAGGAATTCCAGCGGCATCTCGGTGGAAAAGCCGTATCCGCCGTGCAGTTGAATGGCGTCGTCCGCCACCTGGCGAGCCATCTCGTTGCAGAAGAGCTTGGCGCTGGTCGTCTCCAGTGCGGAGGGCAGACCCGCGCGCGCGTTCGAGAGCGCCCGGTAGAGCAGCAGGCGCGCCGCCTCGAGTTTCACCCGCATGTCTGCCACCATCCACTGCACCCCCTGAAACTCGCACAGGGAGCGGCCAAACTGTTGCCGCTCCTTCGTGTGCGCGACAGTCATGTCGTAGGCGGCCTGGGCCAGCGCCAGGCAGCGCGTGGCGTTTCCCAGCCGCTCGACGTTGAACACGGGCATGAGGACGCGAAAGCCGTCCGCGTCCACCAGCACGTTCTCGCGGGGAACCCGCGCATTCTCGAAGTAGAGCGCGCAGTGCGCCTCCCCGCTCATGTAGTGCTCGGTCTTTCCCTTCGAGAAGCCGGGCGTGTCCGTCTCGACCACTACGGCGCCGCAGTCGCGCGTCCTGGGGCCGAAGCGCACGTAGACGACGAACAAATCGGCGTGCGGCGCGTTGGAACTGAAGCACTTCTGGCCGTTCAGCACAACGCTCTCGCCGTCGTAGCGCGCCGTGGTCTGCAAGTCCGTGGCCGCCGAGCCCGCGTCGGGCTCCGTCATGCTGATGGAGATAATCTTCTCCCCCCGGCATATCGGGGGGAAAAACCGCTCTTTCTGACTTGCCGAACCCAGCTCGTCGATGACGCGGATGGGGCCCATGTTCCCCATCTGCACCACGTCGCCGCTGTGGGGGCACACCTGCGAGACGGCCTCCATCACGAGGCAGGCTTCGAAAATCGAACGCCCCGCCCCGTGGGGTTCGGCCACCGTCATGCCCATCATGCCGTGCCCGGCCAGCACCTCCATCGAGCGTCTGGGGTAGGCGCCCGTTCGCGCGTAGGAGAAGGCGTCGCGCGCGAACTCGCGCAGAGCCAACTCCCGCGCCGTCTGATACAGCAGACGATCCGATTCTTCGAGTTGAAAGTCCACGTTCTCTCTCCGTGCTGAAAACAGCACTTCGGAGTGCGCGCGCGCCCTGCGTGAACGCACGTGCTCCTTGATCGCGCTCCTTTATATGATACCTGCGGCGCGCAGGCGAGCCTCTTGGCGACGACGCCACGCCGGCGGACCCGGGCCGAACGAGCGCGCCCACGTGATTTTGAGCGATGCGGTGAATTATTCTACAATGCGCCGCGTCCACCACCCACACCGGAGGCACGATGACCACCACGAGCCACGACCCGTTTCGCGTCGGCCTTTTGGTCCCCTCCTCGAACGCCACGATGGAGAGCGACTTTCACAAGAACCTGCCCGAGGGCGTCTACGTCTCCACCTCCCGCATGTTCCTCGACGAGACGACGAAGCAGGCCGAAATTCGCATGATCCGCGATTCCCTGCCCGAGGCGTGCCGCACGCTCGCCACGGTGCGCCCCCATTTTTGCGTGTTCGGCTGCACCTCGGGCGGCGCGCTCTTCGGGCAAGCGCACGACCGCGATATCCAGGCGCGCATCGAAGAACAAACGGGAGCGGAAACTGCAACGATTCTCTCTGCACTCTCGCGCGAGTTCGCAGAGATGGGGGCGCGAAAACTGGTGGTGCTCACCCCTTACGTCTCGGAGTTGAACGCGCCCATCCGCGCGTCTTTGGAAGAAGACGGGCTGGAAGTACTCTCCATAGACGGCATGGGGTTGACGGACAACATCGCCATCGGCAACACGCGGACGAAAGAAATTCTCGCGTTCGCGGACGAAAAACTCTCCGCACGCAACGCAAAAGAGGCGGATTGCCTGTTCATCTCCTGCACGAACCTGCCCGCCGTCGACGCACTGCCCGCCATACGCGCCCGCTACCCCGACCTGGCCGTGATGACGAGCAACCTGGCCGCCCTCCTGGCGGTGCGCAGGAGGCTCGAGGAGAGCCGGGGCGCCGCTGCCCCGTCTTTTTCCCGCTCCGGATTCGGTGTAGACTAAAATATCGCCCAGCAAGACGAACCTCAGTAAGGTCGCCCCGGCGGGCACCTCACCTAAGAGGAGTAGACCCTGGCCGTGGAAGCGCGCGTTCTTTCTCCCTGCGGGGTCATCGGCTCCGGCTTTCCCGAGAGTTCCTTTGAGCGCGGGCTGTCCATGCAGCCCCACGTCATCGCCTGCGACGGGGGTTCAACGGACAACGGCCCCGCCTTTCTCGGTGCGGGAAAACCGAACTTCTCCCGCTCGGCGACCAAGCGCGACCTCAAGCTCATGCTCCTGGGGCGGGAAGACCTGGGCGTTCCCCTCATAGTGGGCTCGTGCGGCACGGGAGGCGGCGACGCAGGCCTTGCCTGGATGCGCGACATCTGCCTGGAAATCGCGCGCGAGGAGGGTCTGCGCTTTCGCCTGGCTCTCATACGGGCCGAGCAGGACAAGGCCTACCTCAAAAAACGCTACCGCGAAGGCCGCATCCGGCCACTCGAGCCGGCTCCCCCACTCGATGAAGCGGTGATAGAGAAAAGCGCGCACGTCGTCGGCATGATGGGCGACGAACCTATCGCCCAAGCACTCGAGGACGGAGCGGAAGTGGTGCTGACGGGCCGGGCATCGGACACCTCGCTGTTCGCCTGCCATCCCGTGCGGATGGGCGCAGACAGGGGGCTCGCCTGGCACGCGGCCAAGATACTCGAGTGCGGCGCCGCCTGCGCCGTGCATCGCGCGCGGCCCGACGGGTGTTTCGCCTGGATTCGCGACGATCACTTCGTCGTCGAGCCGCTCAACCTGCAAATGCACTGCTCGCCGCAGAGCGTGGCCTCCCACACGCTGTATGAGAACACCGACCCTTTCTACATCACCGAACCCGCGGGCGTCCTCGACACGAGCCGCTCGACTTACGCGGCCGAAAACGAGCGCGCCGTGCGCGTAGCGGGCTCCGCCTTTCGTCCCGCGGAGCGCTACTCGGTCAAGCTCGAGGGGGCCGAACTCGTCGGGTACCAGTCGGTGATCATCGGCGGCGTGCGCGACCCGATGCTGCTCAAACAACTCGACTCGTGGATCGACGGCGTGCGGGCAGGTTTCGACACGCGCGTGGGAGAAATTTTTCCCGACCGCGATACGCCACCCGACTACCGCCTGCACGTTCGCGTCTTCGGGCGCGACGCCGTGATGGGCACGCTCGAGCCCGAAGCGAAGCGCTTGCCGCACGAAGTGGGCCTGCTCTTCGAGGTGACGGCGGAGGATCAGACCTCCGCCAACACGATGGCGGCCACCCTCGCCCACTTCGCCCTCCACTACCCCATTCCGGAGTGGGGCGGTCTCATTTCGGCCCTGGCGTTTCCCTTCGCTCCCGCCGAACTCGAGAAGGGCCCGGTGTATCGGTTCAACCTGAACCACGTCGTCTATCCCGACGACCCGTGCGAGATGTTTCCCGTCGAAACGATGGAGGTGGCGAACTGATGGCCACGCTCGGTGAACTCGCCCAGCTCATCCGCTCGAAGAACGCAGGCCCCTTCAACCTCACGTTCGACGTCATGTTCGAGGAAGAAGACACCTACCGGCGCGTGGTGGACGCGCGCGTTCTCACCAAGGAGGTGTTCTGCCGCATCTACGATCTGCCGCAGGAGCAGGTGCTGCTCGTTCACCACGACACTGCGCGGGCGATAAAGATATCCATCCCCCGCCCGGTGTTTTCCTGCGACCTCGAAGACGGTGACTGCTACGGCGGCCAGCAGTTCGGCCCCCTGGTCGAGCTGGAGGTTCCCGACCCGCCGAAATGACACGCGGCGAGAAAAAAGGAGAACGACGACATGGCGATTCGCACCAGTGCGGAGGAGATTCGCGCACTTTTCCCCGAGTTGGATCAAATCGAAGACCCCGCCCTGTGCCAGGGGGTCGTCGATATCTGGCTGGACCTGGCCGCCGAAACCGTCTGGGAACGCTTCGAGGATATGCCCAAGAACCTCAAGGAAGAGAAGCACATGACGCTCATCGGCCACATACAGGGCGTCACCAAAACGGCGGTGGCCATGGCCGACGTCGTCGAGAAACTCCACGGGGTCGAGATCGACCGCGACCTGCTCATCGCCGCCTGCGTCCTGCACGACATCACCAAGCCGCTCGAGTCCGCCCCTAACCCCGGCGGGCCGCCTACGGGCGGCAGCACGCCGCCCGCGAAAATCACCGAATTCGGCGCCAAAATCCAGCACGGCGTCTACGGGGCGCACAAAATCTGGGCCAAGGGACTGCCGAAAGCCCTCGAACTCGCGCACCTCGTCATCACCCACACGCGCGCGAGCAGCACGCGCTCAACCTCCTACGAGGCCGCCCTGCTCTTCTACGCCGACTGGGTGGATTCGGACGCAGGCATCGTCCTGGGCGGCGGCACGCCCTTCGCCGCCAAGTGGGTGGAGGGGTAGCCCCGGGGGGCGGGAGCAGCCGCACTCCCAAAGTGCGCACCTTCGGTGCGACGCCTCGCATTCGAGGCGGCACGCGCCCTCACTTTCCCCAGACGATGGCGAACGCCCCCACCACCGAGAGGATGCCCCCCAGCACGACGCGCAGCGTGATGCGTTCTTGTTTTTTCAGGAACAGCCACGAGAAAGCGATGACCCACAGGACGGAGAGGCGGTTGATCGGTATGACCTGCACCACCTCTCCTTCTCGAAACGCCGTCCAGAAACAAAGGGCGGCGGCGGTGTTCGCCACCACGCCCAGGCCGATGGCGCCGATTCCCCGAAGGCGCCACGCCCTGCCCCCGTCTTCCTCCTGCGTGAAGGGCATGGCAGCGAGGAGCAGAACCGTCGCCGTGGCGGTGGAAATCGCGATGCCCAGGCTCTCGGAGGGCAGGACGGCGAGAGCGTATTTTCTAAAAACGAACGTCAGGGCAAACAGGAACGAGGCGATTACGGGCACCAGAAAATAGGCGAGCGAGACCTCCCGCTCCTCCGCCTCGCGCTTGTAGACCAGCAGCACGGCCCCGACCATGATGGCGCAGGTGCCGCCCGCCACGCCCGCCGAGAAGCGCTCGCCCAGGATGAACACGCCCATGAGCGCTGACCACACCAGGATGGACTGCACCATGATCTGGGTACGCGCCAGGCCGATGAGGCGCATCGAGCCGAAAATCATGTAGCGCCCGACCGAGCTGCCGAACAGGCCGATGAGCATGAACCAGACGACGCCTGCTGTGTGCCAGGCGACGGCCTCGCTCACGAAGACGTAGAGGGCGCCAGCCAGGGCCGTGGTGAGAGCGTTCATGACCACGGCGGCGGTGGCCGGGCCGATGTGGAGCAGCGCCTTTCGGTAGAAAACCTGGGAGACGGCGACGAAAAACGCCGCGATGAACGAGAGCAGGTTCGGGTGCAAGGATTCGAGCAAGACCACCCCACGAAAAAACGACGAGGCGGGGAGGCGAATCACACGCGGACGCGGCCCGCCTCACCCCCGGCGGCGGAGAATCATGCAAAGGCCGACGCGCAGACGCATCGCCCGGGCGGTGCCTCCCGCGCCTTGGGAAAAGCTATTCCGCCTCGGCGAGGGGATAGCCCAGCCCGGCGAGTGCTTCGGTAATTTCCGGCAAGATGGCCGGATCGTCGATGGTGGCCGGCACCCTGTACTCCTCGCCGTCGGCGATGTTCGACATCGTTCCGCGCAGAATCTTGCCCGAGCGCGTCTTGGGCAGGCGCTTGACCACCGTCGCCTGGCGGAACGAGGCCACCGCGCCGATTTGGCTGCGGACGAGCTGCACCACCTCGCCGACGACGTCCTCGTCGTCTTTGTCGACACCCGCCTTGAGCACCAGAAAACCGAGCGGCAGCTGGCCCTTGAGCCTATCCTTCACGCCGATGACGGCGCATTCGGCCACGTCGGGATGCGAGGTCAGCACCTCCTCCATCGCGCCCGTGGAGAGCCTGTGGCCCGCCACGTTGATGATGTCGTCCGTGCGCGACATGACGTAGACGTAGCCCTCCTCGTCCATGTAGCCCGCATCGCCCGTCTTGTAGTAGCCCGGGTACTCGCTCAGATAGGCGTCGACAAAGCGCTCATCCGCGTTCCACAACGTCGGCAGACACCCCGGCGGCAGAGGGAGGCGCACGCACAGCGCACCCATCTCGCCCGCCGCAAGCGGGCGGCATTCGCCGTCGAGCACCTGAAAGTCGTAGCCGGGCACGGGTTTCGTCGGGGAGCCGTACTTGACGGGCAGCGTCTCGATGCCGATCGGGTTCGCCAGCATCGGCCAGCCGCTCTCCGTCTGCCAGTAGTGGTCGATGACGGGCACTCCCAGGTGCTTCTCCGCCCACTGCACGGTATCGGGGTCGGAGCGCTCCCCCGCCAGGAACAGGGTGCGAAACGCGCTCAGATCGTAATTCCCCATGAGTTCGGCGTCGGGGTCGTCGCGTT
Organism: bacterium; assembly: GCA_965221655.1. GTDB lineage: Bacteria > UBA8248 > UBA8248 > UBA8248 > UBA8248 > Bin107. The sequence goes on from OZ244906.1 coordinate 1,216,122, forward strand.
TGATGGCGCGAAACGCCGTCGGCGCAGTGAAGAAGACCTTCACGCCGTGCTCGGAGATAACGCGCCAGAAAACGCCCGCGTCGGGCGTGCCCACGGGCTTGCCCTCAAAGAGAATAGACGTGCAGCCGTGCAGCAGCGGCCCGTAGACGATGTAGGAGTGTCCCACCACCCAGCCTACGTCGGACGCCGCCCAGAACACCTCGCCCGGCTCCACCCCGTAGACGTGCTGCATCGACCATTTGAGCGCCACCATGTGGCCGCCGTTGTCGCGCACCACCCCTTTGGGCTGGCCCGTCGTGCCCGAGGTGTAAAGGACGTAGAGGGGGTCCGTGGCCGCCAGGGGAACGCACTCCGCGGGCGAGGCGCCCTTGAGCGCGGCGTTCCACTCGAGGTCGCGTCCCTCCACGAGCTCCGCCTCGACCTGGGCGCGCTGTAAGACGATGCACTTTTCGGGCTTCGCGCTCGAGAGGTCGATGGCCGCGTCGAGCAGGGGCTTGTAGGCGATAACGCCCGAGGGCTCGACCCCGCAGGAGGCCGAAATCATGAGCTTGGGCTTTGCGTCCTCGATGCGCGTGGCGAGTTCGTTGGGCGCAAACCCGCCGAAGACGACCGAGTGCACCGCGCCGATGCGCGCGCAGGCCAGCATGGCGACGGCGGCCTCGGGCACCATCGGCATGTAGATGATGACGCGGTCACCCTTCTCCACTCCCTGGGCGCGGAGCGCGCCCGCGAAATGCGCCACCTCGCGCAGCAGTTCCGCGTAGGTGAACTTTCGGGTGGGCTCACCCGTGATGGGGGTGTCGTATATGAGAGCCAGCCGATCTCCGTGCCCCGCCTCGACGTGCCGATCCAGCGCGTTGTAGCAGGTGTTGACCTCTCCGCCCGCGAACCAGCGGTAAAAGGGCGGGTTCGAGTCGTCGAGTACCCTGTCCCATTTCTTGTGCCAGTGGATGCCTTGCGCCGCCTCCGCCCAGAACGCCTGCGCGTCCGAGAGGGAGCGAGCGTGCGCCTCTGCGTAGCCCATGCCTTCTCCTCCAAACCGACGAAGCGCGTATGTGCGCGTTTTCTACGTTGGTCTGATGGCTACTCTATCAAATTTCACGCCCGTTTGCGCGGTCAGGGGGGAGATATGCAACCTGCGGCGAGGTTTCGAGCGACTTTTCCCGTGCAAGGGGCTTGAAAAATCAGGCACCGGGGCCGATATTGGAAGTGCACCATATAGAAGAAACCAAAAGACGAGGAGCCGCCACCCATTGCGCCGGAGCGCGATGACCCGTTTCGCTCCATGTTACGGGTCCTGCTCCGGCGCCCGCCTCCCGGTAAGGATGGGGAGCGCATGACGACAGTCGAAACAAAAGAGGGCATCGAACGCCGCGGCTTCATGGCCACCATCTTCATGCTGGGCGGCCTGACCGTCAGCTACGGCACGGCACTCGTCTACGGGGTGCGCTATCTGTTCGGCAGGCAAAGCCCGCCCCACATGACCCAGGTACTCACGAGCACGCTCACCGACATCCCCGAGGGCGGAAGCATCGTCCGCCAGGACCTGACGGGAAGAAAGTTCCTCCTCGTGCGCAAAGGGAGCTCCGTGCGCGCGTTCTCTACCACGTGCACCCACCTGGGCTGCGAAGTCTACTGGCAGGGGGAGAAGAAGGTATTCTTCTGCCCTTGCCACAACGGCTATTTCGATGCCGACGGAAACCCCACCGAGGGTCCGCCGCCCACCCCGCTCGCCCAGTACCCGGTGGAGGTGCGCGGGTCGAGCGTATTCGTCACCATGCCCGAGGGCTGAGCCATGAGCGGCAAACTATCGAGCTGGGTGGGGGAGCGGATTCCCTTTGAGTGGGACCAACTGCGGCACCTGACGAGCGAGCCCATTCCGCGCCACCTCAAGAAGTGGTGGTACTGTGTGGGCGGCACGCCGCTGTATCTGTTCCTGATCCAGATCGTCACGGGCATCGCCCTCACCTTCTACTACGTGCCCGAGCCCGGCAAGGCCTACGAGTCGGTGCGCTACATCACCCAGGAAGTACCCTTCGGATGGTGGATTCGGGGGGTGCACCGCTGGTCGGCGGAGTTGATGGTGGTGGCCGTCATCCTGCACATGATGCGCGTGTTCTTCACCGGTGCCTACAGAAAACCCCGCGAGATCAACTGGCTCATCGGCATGGGGCTGCTCGTGGTCGTCTTCTCGTTCGGCTTTACGGGCTACTCGCTCGTCTACAACCAGCTTTCCTACTGGGCCGCCGTAGTGGGCACGAACATAGCGGCGGCAGTGCCCGGCGTCGGCTCCTACCTGGCGGGCTTCATGCGCGGAGGGCCCGTCGTCGGCCCGAACACGCTCACACGCTTCTACGTGTTCCACATCGGCGTCCTGCCGACGACCGCCTTCATCCTCCTCGCACTCCACGTGTTCTTTATCCGCATCCACGGGGTGAGTGAGTTCGTCGACCCCGGCGAGGGGGAAACGAAAGAAGATCGCTTCTTCCCGTTTTTCCCCGATCATTTCCTGACCGAAGTGGCCCTGGGCGTCTTTCTCATCTATCTGGTCAGTCAACTGACCCTCATCTTCCCCGTACAGATGGGCGAACCGGCGAACCCGGCCGTCACCCCCGAACATATCAAGCCCGAGTGGTACTTCTACCCGGTTTTCCACTGGCTCAAGCTGTTTTCCTTTGAGGTGGGCATCGTCGGCGCGATTCTCGTCGTCCTCGTCATGTTCGCCTGGCCATGGTTGGACGCCGCCATCGAAAGCCTCGCACCCGGGCGAGACATCAGCGTTTACGTGGGCATCCTCGCCGTCATGACGATGACGATATTCCTCATCGTCGAAGGCCTTGCGGGGGGCTAGAAAGGGGGGAGGACCGTGCAACTGAAAACCAAACAATGGATAGTCGCCGTCTTGAGCCTGTTCTTTCTGGCGTCCCTGCTCATCGTGGGCTTGACCGAAAGCGGACGGCTTCTCCCCAAGCGCAAGGCAAAGGCGGTCGTCACCGCGCAGAGCAGGGGATGCGTCAACTGCCATATGGAGAAAACGCCCGGCATCGTCGCCCAGTGGCGCGACAGCCGCCACGCGGAGGTGGGCGTGGGCTGCATGGCCTGCCACAAGGCGGATAAGGGGGACAAGGACGCCTGGGAGCACGAGGGCAGTCTGGTGGCCGTCATCGCTTCGCCCAAGGACTGCGGGCGGTGCCACGCCCAGCAGGAGAAGGAGTTCACGGCCAGCCACCACGCCAAGGCGGCGCAGTTCATCGGCAGTCTGGACAATTTCCTGGGCGTCGTCGTGGAGGGTGTCCCCGCCGCGATAGGCGGATGCCAGAAGTGCCACGGCTCCACGATAAAGGTGCTCGACAACGGAAGGCTCGACCCCGCCACCTGGCCCAACACGGGCATGGGGCGCATCAACCCCGACGGCAGCAACGGCGCTTGCTCGGCCTGCCACGCGCGGCACCAGTTCTCCCCCGCGCAAGCGCGCCGACCCGAAAACTGCGGGAAATGCCACATGGGGCCCGACCATCCGCAAATCGAGATTTATGAGGAATCGAAACACGGCATCGTCTTCCACGCGCGCGAGGCGGAGATGAACCTCACCTCCAAGAAGTGGGTGGTCGGTGAGGACTACACGGCTGCGCCCACTTGCGCGACGTGCCACATGAGCGCGGCGCCCAAACTGCCCACCACCCACGACGTGGGCAAGCGCATCAGCTGGACGCTGCGGCCCGTTCTCTCGAAGAAGCTCGCCAACTGGGAGCAAAAGCGCGGCGACATGAAGAAGGTCTGCAACGCCTGCCACGCGCCCGCGTTCGTCAACGCCTTCTACACGCAATACGACAACGCAATCGACCTCTACAACGAGAAATTCGCCGCGCCTGCGCAAAACATCATGAACGAGCTCAAAAGGCAGAAGAAGGTCAGCCCGACTCCGTTCGATGAGAAGATTGAGTGGACCTTCTTCGAGCTGTGGCACCACGAGGGTCGCCGCGCGCGGATGGGCGCTTCCATGCAGGGGCCGGACTTTACGCAGTGGCACGGATTCTACGAAGTCGCCAAGCACTTCTACTTCAAGTTCCTGCCCGAGGCCGAGGAGTTGCTGCCCGGGGTGAGCGATAAGTTCGTGACGGGCAAGCACCACGCCTGGCGCAAGGGAGTAACGAAGGAACAGATTCAGGGGATGCTCGACTTCTACGATACGCGCTACGGGAAGTAGCCGCGCCCGCTCGCCTCGCCGCGTGGGGAAAGAACGCGCGGCGGGGCGCGTGGGGCTTGGCGATGTCCTGCCCCCTGCTCGCTCGGGCTAGAGTTCGATGACGTCCAGGGCGTCGGGCGTCAGGATGCGCGGGCCGCCCTCTTCCACGATAACCTGGGGGCCGAAGACCACGAATATCCTGTCCTCGTGGGCGGCCTTCACCTCGACGGCGAGGCACATGCCCGCCTCCACCTCGAAATCTTCCAGGAAGCCGTAGCGATCCCCCGCCAGTTCGCACCACTCGGGGTTCTCGGCCAGACTCCCCTCGACGAAGGGCTCGCGCCAGGAGGTGTCTCTGGGAATTTCGCCCGCGCATATCGTCGTCATGGGCGGTTCGATGCCGTCGATTCCCACGCCGTGCACCTGGGGAATTTCGTGATAGTACCCGGCGCGCAAAATCGCCTCGTCCGAGACGCGGTCCACCTCGGACCACAGCGTTCCCGGCTTCAGCACATCGAGCGTAGCGTGGAGGCTCTCGTGCACCGCTTCGCGCAGGCGTGCGTATTCCGCGTCCATCGGGCCGAGCGACATCGCGGTGTGGGGGTGGCTCCAGTAGCCGCCGTAGCGGGCGTAATAGCCGATGCACAGCATGTCGCCCGTGCGGAGAACCCTGTCGGTGGGCCTTCTGTTCACCGGATAGCCCTTGCCCGAGTTGAGGATGAGCCAGCTGTCGCGGCCCGCCTCGCCCCCCGCGCGCAGACCTGCGTCGAAGAGCGCCGCGTATATCTCGTTTTCCCGCACCCCCGGACGGCACGAGCGCAGCACGGCGTCGATCTCGACGTTCACCACCTCGGCCGCCTTCTCCAGCATGGCGATTTCTTCGGCACTCTTCACCATGCGCAGGCGCGTGAGGATGTCCGAGGCGTCCACGAACGCCGCGTCGGGCAGCAGGCGCTTGAGGTTTTGGTAGGTCATGTAGGGAATTGCACCCTCCGAGCCGTATCCGCCGCCTATCAGGCCGACGATGCCGATTCTTCCCCCCTCGTAGCCCAGTTCCTTGACGGCGTCGGACGCCACGATGCTCACCTTCCCCTCGTGTCCGCGGTAGCGCACCCCCTCGTAGCAGGACTCGGTGTACCACTTGCCCCAGTTTTGCAGGAGCCAGAAGGTGACGGGCGCCCCCTTGCGGGGAAACACCATGCTGCGCTCCCCGTAGTCGCCCCCGTCGAGCCAGCGGGTGTTGCCGTTGCCGTTCACGCCGCGCCCCACGATGACGAGGCAGTCGAGCCCGCGCGCGTCCATGGCGGCGCGCACGGCGTTCCACCTCCTGTCGCGCTCCTGGGCGGAAAAAGAAGAAGAGGCATCTCCCAGACGACCATCTTTCGGGAAAAATCTCGGGTCGGTAACCATGCGTCGTCTCCCGCTGCTCAGCGTGCGCCCCGCCCGACTGGACGCCGGCGCACAGAATCATTTAGCCTCGGTTTCGTCTTGAGCGCACTATAACGAATAAGGCCGCACGCGAAAATGAGCGAACTCGTCTGCATCGATTGCGGGGAGCAATACCCTCCGGACATTCCGCGCTGGCGATGCGCCTGCGGCGGACCCCTCGAGGTGGCGCCGGGAGGCTTTTTCTCGCGAGAAGCCCTCGCAAGCCGCCCCGCTACCCTCTGGCGCTACCGCGAGGCCATCCCGGTGGACGACGACGCGAACGTCGTGAGCATGAACGAGGGCATGACGCCCCTGGTGTCGGTCCCGTTTCGGGGGGCGGAAATTCTCTGCAAGCTCGATTGTCTGTTCCCCACGGGTTCGTTCAAGGACCGCGGCGCCACGGTGCTCCTGAGCAAGATGAAGGAGTGGGGCATCGAGCGGGCGATCGTCGATTCCTCGGGCAACGCCGCAGCGGCCCTCGCCGCCTATGCCGCGCGCGCGGGCATTGCGTGCGAGGTCTACGCACCCGCCTCCACCTCGCCCGCGAAGTGCGCGCAAATCTCCGCCTACGGGGCGCGCCTGAAGAAAGTGCCCGGCCCCCGCGAAGCCGCGACCGCCGCCGCCATGCAGGCCGCCGAGACGCGCTTTTACGCCTCGCACTTCTGGAACCCCTGGTTCAACCACGGAGTCAAGACGTGGGCGTTCGAGACGTGGGAGCAGCTCGGCTTTCGCGCACCCGACGCCGTCGTCGTGCCCGCGGGGCAGGGTGCGATGCTCATCGGCGCGCATTTGGGGTTCTCCGCCCTCCTCAGGGCGGGCTACGTCGCGCGCCTGCCCAGAATTTTCGCGGCACAGGCGGCGGGGTGCGCGCCGATGGTCAGGATGTGGGAGGAGAACCTCAAAGCTCCGCCCGCCATCGAGGCGCAGTCCACTCTGGCGGAGGGCATCTCCACCGCCGCACCTGTGCGCTGGAAGCAGATGCGCGACGCCGTGCGCGAGAGCGGAGGGCGTTTTCTCTCGGTCGAGGACGCGCAACTGCCCGCCCTCCTCGCGGAGTTCGCCGCAGAGGGCATCTTCATGGAGCCGACGAGTGCCGTCGCGTTCGCCGCCGCCGCCCGCCTGCGCGCGGAGGGTAGCATCTCCTCCTCCGAGACGACCGTCGTGCCCGTTACGGGCCACGGCCTGAAGGCCGCCGATAAGCTGGAAAAATTGTTGCGCGACGCATCGGCCCCAGAGTGCGCCTGATGGACTTTCGCGGCGCGCGCAGGAGCAGAAAGGCCTATTTCGCCTGCGGCGTCCTGCACTGCATACGAGCGCCGGGCATCGGGCTTTTCGCGGCCATGGCGGGCTTCGGCGCCCTAGCGAGAGAGAGCGGGCTATCGTTTCTCGTGGCGATGGGAATGACGGGCGGGCTGTGGAGCACGCCGGGCCAGGTGGCCTTCGCGGAGTTGTTCGGCGCAGGGGTGGGAGGCCTTGCGCTCGTCGCGTCGGTGACCATCGCCAACGTGCGCATGTTTCCCCTCACCATCGCCACCATACCACTGCTCAGAACCCGCCCGGGCAGGCGGCCGCTGCATTTTCTGATGGCCCACGCCAACTCGGTAACCTCTTTCGTCCAGGTCGTCGAGATGAGCCGCTTCGTCTCCGACAAGGGTCTGCGCGCCGCCTATTTCGCCGGTTTCACCACTGCCGCTATGTCGCTGGGGCTCCTCGGCACCGCGTTCGGCCATGCGATGTCCGCCCGGCTGCCCGTTACAATCGGCCAGGCCATGATGCTCGTAACCCCCTTGTTCATGCTGTTGCTCGCCGCGCGGAGCGAGCAGCGCGCCCTGCGTATGGCGGTGGTTTTCGGCTGTGCGCTGGTTCCGCTGGGTCATCTCGTCTCGAGCGATTGGGGGCTCATCGCGGGCGGCGCCCTGGCGGGCACCGCCGCCTTCGCCTTCGACGAAGCGAGGAAGCGCCGTGCCTGACGCTGCGCATCTACTCGGAATCGCCGTCCTCGGCACCTACGCCTGGCGGGGGTTGGGCGTCCTCGTCGCAGGCCGCGTGGATGAGGAAAGCCCCCTGTTCGCGTGGATAACGTGCGTGGCCTACGCCATCGCCACCGGGTTGATGATGAAGATCGTTCTGCTCCCCGGCGGCGCCCTCCTCGAAACGCACCTCATCGACCGCCTGGCGGGGTTGGCGGCGAGCGTCGGCGTCTTCTACCTGGGGAGAAAGAACCTCCTCGCGGGACTGGGGGCGGGCGTGGGGGCGTTCCTGCTGCTTCCCTACCTGCGGAGCCTGTCGTTCTAGCCTCGGGCGGATAGGTCACCACGTTTCGGCCCCGGCGGCAGACGCCCCGCGATCCTACTACCCCCAGCAGTGGGCGAATACGCGGCCGCGCATACGTCGGGCGATGATGCGCGCAGCGGCCCCTTCGGGTATCGTGAAACCTCGTAAGAGAACGAGAGGATGGCCTTGCCGGGGAAAAGCCGCCAACCCGTTCACGAACTGCCAAGGGCAGCGCGGGGCCGGCGGAAGAAATTTTCGACACGAAAGGAGTTTTGCATGAACAACGCCATCACCCCCGTTGCGGTAGACGGGGAATACGTAGTCGAACTCGCGCGGGAGTTGATTCGCATACCGGCGGAAAACCCGCCCGGAGACTGCTCCGCCGTCGCCGAACGCATCCTCACAGAGCTCAAGGCCATCGGCGTCGACGACGTCACCACCCACGAATACGAACCGGGAATGCCCAACTTCATCATCCGCATGGGCGAGGGCGGCCCGGGGGGGCATTTCGTCATCGGCGGCCACATGGACACCGTGCCCGTCCACCCCGAGGAGGTGGAAGCCTGGCAGGTTCCCCCTTTCAGCGGCGATATGAAGGACGGAGAAATCTGGGGTCGGGGCGCCGCCGACATGAAGGGCGCCCTCGCCTCCACCATCGGCGCGATGAAGGCCCTGCGCGAGGCTGACACTCCGCTCAAAGGCACCCTCACCTGGGTTTTGCTCTCCGACGGAGAAAAGGGCGACTACTACGGCGCACAATCCCTCGTGGAGAACGGCGTTCTGCGCGAGTTGGGCGGCGACATGGTGCTCTACACCGAATCGACGGGCAACAACGTCATCCGATCGTTCAAGGGGCGGGTGTTCTTCGAGGTCAAGGTGCGCGGACGCTCCGTCCACGTGAGCGTGCCGGAGAAGGGAATCAACGCCATCGAGAAGATGGCGAAGATTGTCGACGCCTTTCGGGTCGAGCGCATCGCCCCGCCGCCGCACCCGTTTCTGGGTCCCGCCACCCTCGCCTTCTCCACCATACAGGGGGGTTCTGCCGTCAACGTCGTGGGCGGGCGGTGCAGTGCGACCTTCGACGTGCGGATGCTGCCGGGGCAAACCTCGGCGGGCGTCAAGGAGGAGCTCGAGGGCATTCTGGCCGAGCTCGCGCAGGAAGACCCGGAGTTCGACGCATCGCTCGATATCATGCCCAGCGGCGCGCGCGAGGTGACGGAAATCGCCGAGGAGGAGCCCGTCGTCCAGCTCATGGAGCGCGTCGTGCCCGCCGTGCGGGGCAGGCCGAACGAGTACCTGCCCGGCATCGAATCGCCCGGCGCACTCAGGCTTTTCATCGAAAACGGAATTCCGGGCGTCTTCTTCGGCCCCGGCGAATTCATCTCGGAAGCACACCTGCCCAACGAGCGCGTGCCCGCCCAAAACCTGATCGACGCGGCGGGCATGTTCGCCACAGCCGCCAGGGAGCACTGCAACGCATAAGAAAACCGGGGGAGCGAGGCGCTCCCCCGGCCGACTTAGTGTTCTGGTTCCGCTTGCATCGGATGCGTGTGCTGCGGGCCAAAGCGCCCCTAATACTTCACCCGGTGCGCGCGCCTCAATACCCCTCGTCCACCACCTCTTTGAGCTGGGTGCAGCCCGCCACGAGCGCCGTCATCCCGCAGGGGGGCAGCATGCACTCGAGCGCCTCGGCCGCCTCCTCGACCGTCGCGCCGAGTTGCAAGGCCTTCTTGAGATGGTTCTTGATGCCCTCGGTGTCGGAAGGGTCGCGCGAAGCACTCGCCACGGCGATGAAGAGTTCTTTGTATTTCTCGGGAAAGGGGCCCTGCTTCTTCATGATGTGGTTCTTGAGGTTCTCGTAGTGCTCCAGCAAGTCCGGGTCCACCTCGCACAAGAGCTCGTAGGCCGGATAGATGAACCCGCGGGCCGCCTTCATCTGCTCGTAGAGGGCCCTTCCGCGCTCACTCATCGCCATCGTGCATCCTCCATGAAAAACGGCGCACGCATCCGCCGCTCCGGGCCGCCTAGGGGTAGACTTCCTTCTCGAGCACGGAAGCCTCGTGCCCGGGCAGTATGTACTCCTCCTTCGTGGCGCGGTTGATGCACTTCCAGATCGAATCCACCGCGTCCTTCATGCTCGACATCTGGCCCGCGGGAACGCGGCGCTCAAGGCCTTCGTTAATCTGAATCACGTCGGCGGCGATCACGTAGGTGCCCACGCGCGTTTCCACCGCAACCGAACAATGCCCCGGGGTGTGGCCCGGCGTGTGGAAATAGGTGACGCCCGGGACGATCTCGAAGTTGTCCGTCCAGATGGGCTCGAAGATGATGCCCTGCTGGGCAACCATCGGCCAGCGGCTGTTGGGGTGAATCGGGGCGTCGTAGGGTTTCGATTGCAGCGAAACCGGGCAGATGGAGTATTGGAGTTCGTACGCCCAGACGTACTTGACGGCGTTGGTGAACAAATCGCAGTTCTGGGAGTGATCCCAGTGCAGATGGGTGAGGATGAGGATGTCCACTTCCTCGGGTTTCCAGCCCGCGCCCTCGAGCTGCTCGCGCACGCCCTGGCCGGGTGCGCGGGTAGCGGGCCAGGGGGCTCCGCCGCGCTCGGGGTCCAGGAAACTGGTGTCGACGACAATTTTCACGTCCTTGCCGTCGTGATCCTTCGCCCCCTCGATCATGTAGATAAACGAGGGGATGTCGATTTTCGTCCCGAAGTTCGTCCAATACACCATGTTGGAGTAATCCGTGTGGATGGTGCCGCAGTTCAGGGGCCGGATGCTGAGGTCTGGCATGGAGCTGTCCTTTCTCGTCTGGTTGGCTTCGCGGCCACGCGGGACCGCGAACGAACGGCGGCGAACGCCGCCTGATGACCGCCGCCTCCCGGAACCACCGGAGCAGCGAGACGAACTCGTGTCTGTTCAGCCCTGCGCGGAGCGGGAGAAGCGCACGACCTCCATCAACTCCTCGGGACCCTCGGGGTCGACAGCGTCCAAGCCCAGAGCGAGGTTCAGCCGGTTGCTCATGTTGCGATACCCCACGGAGCCAATGATATCGAGCACGTTCTCCTCGCTGAAGCCCGCTGTGCGCAGGGCGTCCAGGTCGGCCTCTTCCATGGCGTAGTGGTCGAAGGTGAGCTTCTCGGCGAAGGCGAGCATCGCCTTGTCCGCGTCGTCGAGAATCGGAGAATTGTCCGGTTCCATCACCACGCCGGCCACGTCAGCCAGCGTAACGTCCTCGCCGCTTTCAGCACGGAAAGCCTGGCCGTGGTTCATCGTTCACCCGTAGCACCCCCCGATGGTGGCCACGTAGTAGGAGAGCAACTCCTCGCGCCTTCTGCCCAGAGTGGAGTTCCCGCCGTGGACGGCGAGGTTCATCGTCTGGCGTCCGTGCAGCACGCCGGGGCTGCGCGCCATGGTAAGCAGCAGCTTGGGCACGGCGCCTCTGTTCTCCCGGATGACCTCGAGAATGCCTCGCGCGGGCTCTTGCGCGTCGCTCAGCCGCAACGGGGATATCCACATGCTTTCACTCTCCTTCGCAGGATGCCTATTCCATCGGTGTCACCGCACGCTCTTCTTGAAACGCGGGCATCACCTCTTTCGCAAACCGCTGTATCGATTCGATAGCTTCGCGCTGGGCGATGCCGCGCAGCATGAAGAGCATGATGTGGTTCACCCTGAACTCCGACTCGATGCGCTTGAGGTCGGCAATCACCTTCTCGGGCGGGCCGATGACGCCGCCACCCTCGATAACCTCGCGAATGTCGACGTTGTAGCTCCAGTTGCGCTTGAGGGCCTCTTTCTCCTCGATGGGCATCTCGATGGCGTTCACCGCACTGCGGTAGGAGAGATACCAGGATTCGGAGGGTTCGATTTGCTTCCACGCGTGCTCGGGGTTGTCGCAGACGTGCACGTGGTGGGCCATGAGGGCGGGGTAGTCCGCCGGGTCCTCGCCGCGGCTGCGGAGCGTGTCGTGGAACAGCGCCATTTTTTCGAGATAGGCGTCCGGCCCCTTGAAGGTGCCCGACGCCATGACGTTGAAGCCCTTGCGGGCGGCGAAGGTGTAAGTCTCCGGGCTCGTGCCGGCCAGCCAGATGGGCGGGCGGGGTTTCTGGATGGGTTTGGGGAAAATCTCGGCGTCAACGCAATTGTAGTGCTTCCCCCGGAAGGTGAGGCACTCTCCCTCGAGCAGGCGGGTGAGCACCTCGATGCCCTCCTGCATCTTCTCCCTGCTTTCGCTGGGAGATACGTCGAAACCCTGGAACTCCTTGGGTTGGGAGCCGCGCCCGATGCCCAACTCCAGACGCCCGCCGCTCAGGACGTCGACCAGGGCGGCCTGCTCGGCCAGGCGTACCGGATTGTGAAACGGCATGATGCAGATGGCCGTGCCGACCCGTATCTTCTTCGTTCTCTGGGCGATGGCGAGAGCGACCATGAGGGCGTCGGGACACATGCCCACGCGGGAGAAGTGGTGCTCGGCCAGGAAGACGGTGTCGTAGCCAAGCTCGTCGGCCACCTCGCACTGCTCCATCAGCCGCTCGTATTCGTCGCGGTAGCTTTCTCCCTCCTGGCAGGCCGGAATGTAGAAAATCGAGAATTTCATGCTTGCGGCTCCATCCACGAAACAAACGCGACGCGCGGGCGGCTTAGCCCATCGTGAACACCCCGTTCGCCCGTATACGGTAGATAACCCGCACCTGCCCGGCCTGGCGATTCGGGTAGGAGTCCACGCCCAGATACTTGTTCGCCAGGACGTCGATGTGCTCCTCGGCCCCGTTTTCGGTGATCTCCACCACGACGCCCTGCATCCCCAGCCAGCGGTAGGCGTTCTCCGGATCGACGATGGCCATCGACACCTGGGGGCGGGCGCGCATGTTGACGTCCTTGAGCCGGCCCTTGGCCGAATTGATCTGGATGACGTCGCCGTTCGTGTCGAACCATACCGGAGAGACCTGGGGGGAGCCGTCCTTGTTCTGGGTTCCCAGGTACAGGAGAGCCTTGCTGTTGAGAATGTCGGCGTGAGAATCAGGAACCGGAGCCATGTCGGGAACCCCCTTGCGCGAGAAAAACGTTGGACGACGCCCGCGGCGCACCTAGACGCACCGGGGCAGAACCTTTTCGGTGAACATCCTGAGCGATTCGTCGAAATCCTGCACCGGGGGGTCGATCATGATGCTCTTGACCCCGTAGGACTCGACCTCCTGAATCCGGTCGACGCACTGCTCGGGCGTTCCCGTGATGGTGAAGCGATCCAGAATGTAGTCGGTGATGAGGGGCACGTGCTTCGGGTCGCGCCAGTTGCTCACGTCGAAGTTGTCGAGCAGGTGCTGGATTTCGGGCTTGTAGGCATCGGGTACGGAGTCGAGCGTCATGCGGAAGTTGTGATGGGCGCGATTCGCCACCCGTGCCCGCACCTTCTCACGCGCGCGCGTGCCGTCGGTGTCCACGGAGACGACCGCACCGAAAATCACGTCCAGCTCACCCAGGGAAGGATCGCGCCGGGCAACGCCCTCGTTCAGGTATTTGAGCACCCATTCCACCGTCTCCTTATAGACGCCCGAACCCACGATGACGCCGTCGGCGACCTCTCCGGACATGGCCAGCGTCCTGGGACCCTCGGCAGACGTGTAGACGGGAATTTCGCGCGCGCACCACATGTTCACGTGCACGCCCTCGTCGTATTCCACCGTCTCGCCGCGCGTGAACGCGCGAATGTTCGCGATGGACTCGCGCATTCTGGCGAGCCGGGCCATCTTCTTGCCCAGCGTGTAGACGGGGGTGTCGCCCGAGCCGATGCCGAAGAGCACGCGGCCTCCCGAAAGCTCATCCAGCGTGGCAATGGCACTCGCCGCGACGCTGTCGTCGTGCAGAACGGGGTTCGTCACCCCGGGGCCGATTTTCACTTTCTCCGTGCGCTCGATGGCCAGTGCGAGAGCGACGTTGTGATCCCGGCAGGTGAGGTGGCTTTCCGCTATCCACACCTGCTCGAAACCGTTGTCCTCGGCGTATTTCGAACGCTCCGCCACGAGGCGAATGTCGTCGGGCACCAGATGAAGGCTGAAGCTCATACCCACGGAACAGCACCTCCTGCATGCAGGTAGACGAACGAACCGGTGAGACGGCCTCCCCGCGCGCAGGCTCGTCCTCTGGTGCGACCCGGTCGATAAAATCCGACGCCCAGCGCCAAGCAGACCCGCGATATTTGCCGCACCCGGAATCGCTCGTTATAATGCCGCCATCAAACAGGTCGGTCAAGGACGATCGCCTTGTTCGTCGCCATCGAACACGGGCGGGGTCTTCGCCGTTTCGCCGGGGCGAGGTTCGTTTTCGCGGAGTCGATTTGAGCTCTTTGGCCTTCATTCTCGTTTTTTGCGCCGCGTTCGTCGGCTCGGGTCTGAAAGCCGTGGGCGGGTTCGGCTTCGCCACCCTGACGACGCCCACCGTCGCCATCTTCTGGGACGTGCCCACGGCCATCGCCGTCGTCTCCATTCCCACGCTGTGCACGAGCCTCATGAACGCCTGGCGCACGCGCGCCGCCATACGGGAGGGGCTGTCTGTCTTCGTGCCCTTCTTCGTGATGAGCCTGGTGGGGCTGGGCGTGGGTCTCACGATTCTTCTGAACACAGACCCGCGCCTGATGAAGTTCATCCTTGGCGCGTTCATCATCTGTCAAATCGTCTGGCAGTGGATGCAGGCCGAAAAAGCCGCGCCCGAGGATTCTCTGGCGCGTTCGCTGGGTCTGGGAGCAGTCGCCGGCTTGATGCTGGGCACCATCAACATCCCCTCGCACGTCATCGCCTCCTACCTCACGGGCATGAAAATCTCCAAGGAGCGCTACCTCTTCGTGCTGAGCGCGAGCCAGGTCGTGCTTCGCGTCGCGGCCATAGCGTCCATCGCGGCGGCGGGCTACATCGGGGAGAAGGCCCTGTGGCTCATCCTCGTGTTGGCGACGCCTGTGCTGCTCGGGTTTTTCGTGGGCACGAAGATATACGACGTCTTTACGGATCGGCTCTTTTTCCGCATCGTGACGTGCGCGCTCTTTCTCATGGGCGTAGTGCTCGTGGCCATGAATGCGAATTCCCTCTTCGCTCTGTATTGACCGGAGGGGGGCGTTATGTTTGACGCAAAGGAACGCCTGCGGTATCTTGGACGCCTCATCGTGCAAAACGTCTGAAGCGAGAAACCACGCGCATGAGCGTATTGGAAAAGGACCGGACACCATGCCAGTGAAAGTAAGCATCAGGAACCTGCACATGGAATACTATCTCAAGGACAGGAAGGTCCACGCTCTCAAGGACATCAACCTCGACATCCAGGACGGGGAGTTCGTCTGCGTCGTGGGGCTGTCCGGATGCGGAAAGACGACCCTGCTGAACATTCTGGCCGGCTTCCTGGAACACACGGCGGGCTCCATTCTGCTCGACGGCAAGCCCATATCGAACGCGGGCCGCATGAACCGGGGCGTAGTGTTTCAGGAGTACGCCCTCTTCCCGTGGCGCACGGCGCTGCGAAACGTCGAGTTTGGCCTGGAAATGAAAGGACTCAGCAAGGAGGAGCGCACGAAAAAAGCGCAGGAATACCTCTCGCTCGTCCATCTGGAGAACTTCACCCACCTCTACCCGCACAACCTCTCGGGCGGCATGAAGCAGCGCGTGGCCGTGGCGCGCGCCTACGCCTACGAACCCCAGTTCATGCTGATGGACGAACCCTTCGGCGCACTCGACGCCCAGACGAGGGAGAACCTTCAGTCGCTCACGGTCGAGGTGTGGGAGAAGACGAAGAAAACCATCTTCTACGTCACGCACAACCTGAGCGAGGCGGTCTACCTCGCCGACAGGATAATCGTGCTCGCGGGCCAGCCCGGGGAAATCCACAAGGAGATCAAGGTGGACGTCCCCCGGCCGCGCGACCCCTTCGACCCCAAAGTGATCGATCTCGAACACCAGGCGACGGAAGCGGTGCGAGGCAACTAGAGGCTCGGGTTTCGTTCTGCGGGCACGAAACGCAAAAGGCCGGCTCCTGGCAGGAGCCGGCCTTTTTTCTCGCTCGAATGAGGCGGACGATTATCGCTGGGAGCCCACTTCCTCCATCATCCCCCACTTGACGACGGTTACCTGCTCGAATTTCTCGAAGATGAACTTCTCCATCAAGAACCCGACCAGTGCGATGGCCGCGATGCCGACGAGCATGAAGGCCGTGTCGAGGTCTTCGCGGCTGTCGAAGATGGCGTAGCCCAGCCCCCAGTCACTCGCCGCCACCATCTCGCCCGCGATGCCCGCACGCCAGGCGCGCGCCAGACCGATGCGGATGCCCGTGAGAATGAAGGGCAGCGAACCGGGGAAGACGACCTTCCAGAACAGGGTCATTCCATCGGCATTCATCGACCGCGCCGCCCGTATCCAGATGGGGTTGATGGTCTTCACCCCCGTCCAGGTGGAGGAGATGGCGGGCAGAGCCGCGGCGAAGGCCGTGATGAAAATCATGGTCGTATTGCCGAGGCCGAACCACAACACGAGAATCGGGCTCCAGGCCAGGGCCGGGATGGGCAACAACATGCTCAGGATGGGGATCATGAACTTCTCGAACCAGCCGACGCGGCCCATCGCGATGCCGATGCCGATGCCCACGACGCCCGCGATGAGCATGCCCACCATAATCCGCCAGGCGGTGTGGTAGGAGTGCACGCACAAGACGCACACGGTGTCGCCGGACTTGAGGAAGGTGACCTCGTAGAAACGATGGAAGATGGGAAATACGCGCGGGAACAGCGCGGGCTCGCCCACGAACCAGGCGATGCCCTCCCATATCACGAGCACCGCGATGAAACTCGGGACGTTGTCCCTGAGCCACATCCAGACCCTTTCCTGCGTGGTGTACTCCGTGGGCAGCTTGACGTCGTCCCTTCTAATTTCTTCCGTCGTCGTGGCCATCAACCAGTCTCCTCGCTCGTGCCCGTATCAATACTGTAATACTTTGCGTGTGCGGTTCATTCTTCGCAGAAAGTGCAGGAATACCCGCACTCCACCGCAAAGTTCACTCCGAAGAAAAATGCATTTTGGCAAAAATGCCCGTTCAAGTCAAAATCTCCGGGAGGCGGCGCCTGCGTCAATTCGCCTGTGTTTCGGAGCCTTTTTCGGCGATCTCCCGAAAGCGCGCGGCCACGCTCTCCTGCGCCCCTTCGCCGATGTACGCCCCGTAGGAGGAATCGTCCTCGGCGACTCCCTCTATCTGCCACGAGGTATCTTTCGCCACGATGAAGACGACGTCCTCCTCGTCCGTGGCCACCATGCTGTGGAGTGCGTTCGCCGGTATGTGGATGATGCCCCCGGTGGGAATCGTCTTCCTCTCGCCCTCGATGGTCGCATCGAGGCTGCCCTGCTGCACGAAGATGAACTGCTCGTTGGGGTGGCGATGGGGTCTGCTGCCCGTGCCCGCAGGCTTGTTGATGACGCCGAATATGATGCGCTCTCCATCGACCCACGCGCCCTCGGAGGTGCTGTAGCTCGCCCCCGCCAGGCGTTGTTCCATCGTATCGGGATTGTAAAAAGGCATTTTTTCGCATTTCCTCCTTCGGTGGATGATGCGGGGGCGCACGAACGGCTTGCGCGTCCGCTCCGTCAAATTTCACGCCATGCGGTGGCGAGTGCGAATCCCTTGTTGCCCACCTCGACCGGGCCGCTGCACCTGCTGAAAAACAGCAGTCCGTCGGCGGGGCTGCGCAACTCCTCGATGATTTCGAGGCGAAAGGGATCGAGCATTTCGCCCAGGAGTTCGCCTTCGCGCACCTCGCTGCCCAGATCGGCGAAGCCCGTCTTGCGCGAGAGCAGGTATCCGCCGCTCGCGGGGTTCACCTCGGCGCGGTGGGCGAAATCGAAATAGGCGATCTTCTCTCTTCTCTCCTGCCCGCGCACCATGCCGAGGTGAACGAGCAGATTCCCAAAACCTCGCTCCAGGTCGCCGCGGTAGAGATTCTCCTCGCATTCGGGCAGGTAGGCGCCGCCTATCTCCACGCTGACGGCGGGCACCCCGCGCGCGAGCGCGCAGCCGGGAGCGCTCGCAGGGCTCAGGGGCACGCCGTGGACCAGGCCTGCCCCCCCGCTCGCAAAGGCGATCGCCATCGCGCGTGATTTTTCACCAAGCGCGCCCTCTGCGTTCGGGTCGACGTCGACGCGCCGCTGAATCCGCCCCGCCGCGCCGCCCGAGTGGACCTCCACGAGAAAGTCCGCACCCTCGATGAGGAGCTCGTGAATCTTATGGGCGTAGCGCTGCGTCAACGTGCCCTTCGCAGAACCGGGGAAAGCCCCCCACAGGTTAGTCTGCTCGTGCTGATCGGGGGATTGGCGCGAGAAATTCGCGAACGCGAAAGGATTCGCCACGGGCACGACGAGCAAAGCACCTGATAATTCTCGCCTGTCTATGCCCGCGAGGACGCTTTGCAGTGCGCGTATCGGCTGGGGCTCGTCCCCGTGGACGCACGCCAGTACGGAGAGGGTGGGGCCGGGCTGCGCCCCCCGCACGCAATGAAGCGCCAGGCCCGTCTCCGAGCCCGTGAGCATCTGCGCCACGGGAACCTTGCGGTATGCGTGCTCTCCCGGAGCCACCTCCATACCGCCGACTTCCCATGCGTCCACGCCCCCGCTACCCCCTGACTTCCGAAACCTCGACCACGCGGCCGCTGTTCGCACTCTCGATAATCGACTCGAGAACGGCCACCACCTCCCGGGCGGCCTTGCCGTCCGTCTCGGGCTTCGCCTCGCCGCGAATGCACCTGGCGAACTCGTGTACCTGCTCGGCAAGCGCGTCGCCGCCCTCCACGGGCAGCTCGCTGCGCGCGTTTTCGGCCTTCTTTTGCAAGAAGAGCTTCTCGCCCTCGTCCTCACTCCAGGCGGACGCCTCGGTTCCGTGGGCCGTCGTCGTGCACTGCTTGGAGGTGACGTAGCACGTGGTGATGTAGCCGAGCGGGCCGCCCTCGTATTCGAGAATGATGTTCGTCACGTCGTCGAGGTTGCCCCTGCCGAGCAGCTGCTTGCTGAACGCACTCACCCTCTTCGCCGGGCCGGCGAGATACTGGAGGTTGTCCACCATGTGAACGCCCAGCCCCGTCATCCCGCCCGCCGGACATTCCGCGGGGTCGTTTCTCCAACCGCTTCTCGGGTTCTGCCCGTTGGGGTTGGAGAGATTCGCCTCAAGAGCGTGGAGCATCCCCAACTCACCTGCGTCTATCATCTCGCGTATCCGGCGGTTCGCTCCCTGCCGCCTTCTGTGGTGTCCCACCAGGAGCACGACGCCGGCCTTCTCGGTGGCGTCGATGCACTTGTCCGCCTCGGCCACGGTGAGCGTGAGCGGCTTTTCGACGAAAACGTGCTTGCCCGCCGACGCCGCGGCGACTATCAGGTCCGTGTGCGTGGAGTGGGGCGTCGCGATGAGAATCCCCTCCACCGCGTCGTCTTTGAGAATTTCCTCAAAAGACTCCGCCGGGCGGCACCCGAACTTTTCCGCAAACTCATCGCGCGCGGACTGCGTTCTGGAGAAACAGCGCACGATTTCCGCGTTGCCCGCACGCGCCGCGGCGTTCGCCAGCGTGGTTCCCCAGTTGGCAAGGCCGATGGAGGCCAACCGCACCTTTTCGTTCGTCATGGCAACCTCATGTTGGTTCGGCGCATCGCGCCGCAAATGGCTCCCGCACCCAAGCGGCGTTCGCGTCCCTCGCCGGACGCGCCGCCGCACCGTTTTGCTTGGAAAAGCGAGACGTAAATTGTCAGACCCACGGGGAGAGGGTAACATGCGGCCTCGGGATACAACAAACCCGACGGCAAAACATTTTCTGCTTCATCGAAAAATCTCCATGCACGGGTTCGTCAGAAAAAGGAGTTCGCCGGATGCCATTCCACCGTTTCGAGGACATCGAGAAAAAGGCCGTCTCGCCCCACCTCTCCTCCGGCCAGGGCGCCATCGTCGAGGGGGAGTACATGTATTTCTGCCAGGTCAGCAAGGTGGCGGGCACGGGCTCCCAGATACACTATCACCCCAACGAACTGATGATTTTCCCCATCCGGGGGAAGATCAACGCGCTGGTCGGAAAGGACAGGCGCGTCGTCTCCCCGGGCACGTTCGTGCACGTGCCGGCTTACGCACAGCACCAGATGATCGCCACCGAGGACGGCGACATGGACTATCTCTATGTGAAGGATCGCTCCTGGACGGTCGTCGGTCTCGACAGGGATCAGGTGGTGCCCGACAGGGCGCTGACGGTCGAGGAGATCAACGAGCAGCACGAGGCGGGCAAGATCGAGGACTTCGAAAAAGACGAGAGCAAGGCGGAAATCATTGTCGAGGGACTCGATAACTCCTATTACCCGATTCTGCCTTCCTTCGACGCCCCCGCTTGCTCCGGACGCCACACCGTGTGGATCGAGGGAGAGCGCCTCGCCTTCGGCTACGGCGAAATACCCGCGGGCTTTCAGGAGCCGACGAGCGAGAACGCCTACGAGCAGTTCGTCTACGTCATCACGGGCAAAATCGACGCCCAGGTGGACGACGAGCGTCAGGAGGCGGGACCCGGAACCATCGTCCACATTCCGAAGGGCTCGAAACGCAACCTCTCCTCCCACAGCGGGCAGCACGCACGCTACGCCTCGGTGCGGGCCATGCCGCGACTCGAGGAGATGCTCCGCGAAAAAGCCGCGGGCGCAGCGGCGCAGGGCTGAAGCGCGATGGCCAAACACCTGGTGTGCAAGATTTCGGAACTGCCCCCCGGCTCGCGGAAAATCGTCGAGGTGGGGGGGCGCTCCATCGGCGTGTTCAACGTCAAAAACGCCCTCTACGCACTCAGAAACGCCTGCCCGCACCAGGGCGCGCCGCTTTGCCTCGGCAAGGTGAAGGGCACCATGAAATCCTCCCGGCCCCATTCGTACGACTACGTGATGGACGAGCAGGTGCTCGTGTGCCCCTGGCACTGCTGGGAGTTCGACATCACGAACGGACGCTCGGTTTTTAACCCCCACAAGATGCGCGTGAGGACCTACGAGGTCACACTCGAGGCGGATGAAGATCCTTCTATCGAAACGTATCCGGTCACGCTCGAAAAAGACCTGGTGATGCTGCACCTCTGAGTTCCCCGCACCGGAGACGGCCCCGCAAATGCCCAGAATCGAAAAAATAGAGCTCTTCCCCGTCGCCATCCCCCTCACCCACGCCTACAAGAGCGCCACGCGCACGGCAACGCACTCAGAAGACATCGTCGTGAAAATCACGTGCGGAGGCGTCGCGGGGTGGGGTGCGGCGGCGCTTCGCTCGTTTCCGACCGGTGAGAGCCTGCGGAGTGCTTACCGCATCCTCGAGGAATATCTGGTTCCCGCCGTCTCGGGTTCTAACCCCTTCGAGCGCGAGGGCATCGTCCGCAAGATGAACGGGGCCATCCCCTTCCACCACTCCCCGAAGGCGGCCCTTGACTGTGCCGTGCACGACCTCGTGGGGCGCATGCTGGGGTGTCCGGTCTACGATCTGCTGGGCGGAAAGATTCGCGACGAGATGCCCGCCTTCGACATCCTGCCGCTCGAATCGCCCGAGAGAACGGCCGAGCTCGCGGCGGAATCCATGGCCCTGGGCATCCGCTCGTTCAAGGTGAAGATGAACCGCGACACCAGGACGAGCGTCGCCCGCGTGGCGGCGGCGCGCGAGGCGGCGGGAGAGGACGCCCACATCGTCGTCGACGCGAACATGAGCTGGACGCCCAAACTCGCCGTGCAAATGTGCGCACGCATCGAGGAGTACGGAATCACCATGCTCGAACAACCCGTGCCCGGCCACGATTTGGAAGGGCTCGAATTCGTCACCAAAAACTCGCGCATCCCCATCTGCGCGGACGAATCGTTCCGGCCCGACTACCTGGCCGAAATCGCCCGCAGACGCGCCGCCGACATCGTGAACATCAAGGTGAACCGCGAGGGAGGGCTTCTCCACGCGAAAAAGGCCGCCGCCCTCATCGAAATTCACGGCATCGAGGGCCTTTGCGGCAGCGTGATCCACAGCGCACTGGGCGACGCCGCCTGCGCGCACCTGTTCGCCTCCACTCCCGCAATCGTCTACAACGAATCCGGCAAGGCGCCCGCCTGGCACGCCGAGGACGTCGTGACGGGCTTTGAGACGCGCGGCGGCATGGTGCAGGTGCCCGACGGCCCGGGGCTGGGCGTGGAAGTGAACGAGGAGGCGCTCAAAAAATTCCGCCTCGACCTGTGAGGGTTCGGGGCAGTCGGCCCACCCGTGGCGAGTTGGTCACGCTCATTCCGTTGAACGGCATGACGAAAACCAGAACTATGCCAAAGGGAAGCTGGGAACAGGGTCCGGGGACACTCCGAACATTTAGGGTTTGCTAGTCGCCTACGCTCGCCTCACCTTCATTGCGGGTCCCTTGCAACCTACCGGGGAGGGTGAAGAAATAGCGGAGCATCAAGTCGGTTAAAAAATGCATGTCCTCTATCTCTTTTTGCGAGGACAGCCTTTCGGTATGTGCGGCACTATTGCCGAGACTTCGTATCCGGTGCGCTAAGATGATCATGTCGGACGTCAATTCAGATCCCTTTGCGGCTTCTTTAATACACTCAGACAAGTTGCTCCCCTTGATACCGGGAAACTTCTCTTTCAATGCGGCTTCCAGCACCTCGCGAAACATAACACCGGCGGCATCCCAATCCTTCTGGCTCAGACTGCGCATACCCTGTTGGAAATAATGAGCCACGTTATTGGGCAGATGCTCTGGCGCGTCAATTTCAAAGCGAGGCGGAAAAGTTTTTATCACGCAAAACTGCTTTGTATTCAACGGATTACCACTGCACACAATTAACGCGAGAATTCCACGAGAGCAATTTTCACATTCTGCCAATACATCCCAGCCAAGTTTTTCATCTGGAGTGAGCACTCCTACCTCTTCGATCAGGAATTTCTGCCTTTTATCCGCCACATCAAGCATCATGAACATCACTTTTGTGTCGCAATACGGACACTCGGCTGAGAATTTGTTATTGCTCATTCGCGCCATCCTTCCCTTTCGTCGCCCGTCAGATCAGACTCGCCCATGGCAAACCACAATAAGCAAAAAGAGTCGGCTCGTCAGGCTGCGGCCGGGAACTCGCACCGTATCGCTTCTTCGATTTCCTCATGCGGGCGCTCATAGTCTTTCGCCAGGTCGTCAATCGATTCGCCAGCCATGTAGCGCTCCGCGATAATCTGCGTGGTGATTCCCGTGCCGGCGATGACGGGGCGACCAGCGGAGAGAGCCGGGTCGATGACCACCATCTCCGGCGCATCCTCCATCGTGTTCCGCGTAAACGGATAGAGTTTGACGGGCAAGCCGGCGGCGTCGCGTCTGATACGACGCAAGGCTCCCTCGATGACATCCCGCATGGCCATCTGCCCCTGCTGGCTGATGTTGATCAATTTTCCGTACTCTTCGATGAACAGGTGCAAGCCATCCGTTACCATCTCGCGGCTAATCAGCGGGTGCCGTTCATCCCGCGCTCCGCAGGCGTGGCTCTTCAGGTACTGAATCGCCCGCCGGATCTTCGACATTTTCACGCCGTGCTTCCTGCGCACCGCGGAGAGAACGTGCAACTCCGTGAGGTTGAAGAAAGAAAGCAGCGTCGGGGCACCCCCGGCGGGAGGCTCGATGAGCGGCCCGTGCCCACGACCACCTACGGACCAGTAACGAATGGTCGGTGCGGGAACGCCAAGGTAATGCGCAACTTCAGAGATGCTATAGGCGGGCAGCGCGCGAATGTCGTTTCCATTGGAGTCTGCAATCATATTGCATCCCTCCCATTTACGAGTGCCGCGATTTTCTGTCCAAGGAGAGTCCTTGTCAACGCAAACACCTCGTTTGGGTGTTTTATTCGAACGAGCATAAAGCGTAAAGGTGGGATTCCCAGCGACGTCTTTTCCTCACCGAGTGCTCGCCCGAAGCGAGCCCATCGCCCACGCCTAGAGCTTGTGGCCGTAGAGTTCCTCGGCGTTTTCGTAGTAGATGCGCCGTCTGAGGTCGTCGGAAACTTCCTGGAAAACGTGCTTGGGGTCGTCGAAATCCCAGTGGGGATAGTCGGAGGCGAATAGCAGCGTCTTCTCCGCCCGCGCCATTCTGAGAACGTGGCGATGGTCCTCGCGCGTGGGCGGCTCGGCGATGGGCTGTGAGGTCAACCGCACGTGGTCGACGATGTATTCGCTCGGCGGGCGCTCGAGCCAGGGCACTTCCGCACGCAGCGAACGCCACTCCTGGTCGAAGCGCCACATGATGCTCGGCAGCCAGGCGTAGCCCATCTCCTGAAAGACGACCTTGAGCTTCGGGAAGCGCACGAACACGCCCTCGCACACCAGGCTGAGGACGTGGGCCTGCGCGATGGTCACCGCCCCCGTGTGCACCTCGATGTAGTAGGAGGGAATGCCGGTCGGGTTCATGGGGGTGTTGACGCCCGCCGCCTCGCCCGCCCCGTGCATCCCCACGGGCAGACCCATGGCCTCGGCGGCCTCGTACACGGGATAGAAGTGGCGGCTGCCCATCAAGGCGTCCATCTGCGGAATCTGCACCTGCACCACGTCGGGGTGCGCGCCGATTCTTTCGATCTCCTTGACGGCGAGCCGGGCGTCGCGCGGGCCGACGTGCATGGCCAGTTTGAGGCGAGGCTCCTTTTCGCACCACTCGTGCAGCAGCCAGTCGTTGTTCGCCGCGATGAACGCCGCCGCCATGTCGGCGTCCGGCAACCCGCCGATGCCGAAGAGATCGCCCGCGATAAGGACGCCGACGTCGATGCCGTATCTCTCCAGGTGGTGGGAGCGCAGCATATCGAGGCTCGAGCCCGGTCTCCCGCCGTCGGGCGGCAGGGCGTCGGGACGCTCGGCGCCGTGGGGGTGATAGTACCAGCGCTTCGGTATCGAGAAGACGTTGCGGGCGGTGTTCGGGTCCTTGGCGGAGCTGAGCGGCGCCACGCCCATGCGCTTGCGCCACGCCTCGGAGAGATAGGGGTGCAACTGGTGCATCCCGTTCATGCGGGGGTGGATGTCCGCGTCGATGATTTTCAGCCTCGCCTCGCTCGCCTCCTCGCGCGTCGGTGCTTCCAGACCCGTCTCGTTCATTGCACACCCCTTTGCGTCTCGGATTTGCTCTCGCTCTACAATACGGGAAATTCCGCCCGCCAGCCCATTTCCTCTTCGAACCACCGCCCCATCGCCAGTAGTTTGCGCTCCCCGCAGCGCACGGCGCCGAACTGGACGCCGAGGGGGAGGTTCATGTCCCCTCGTCCGAGCGGCAGGGTGAGCGCAGGCTGTCCCGAAAAGGTGAGGGGTTGCAAGAACGCCGGCCTCCCGGTGGACTCCTCGCGCGGCGGCGGGCCTGCGTCGAAAGTGGGCAGCATCAACAAGTCGTAGCGGCGCAGGAGGTCTTCCATCTTCTGCGTGAAAACCCCGCGTACGCGCAGGGCTCTCGCGTAGTGCACGGCGGGCGCCATATAGCCGATGGTCAGGCTCCTGCGCACGTAGGGCGGCAGCTCCTCGCGCCGCGTCGCATAGAGCTCCTGGTGGCCTGCGGCGGCATCCACGCACCGGGCGATGAAGTGCGCCGCGTTTATCTCCTCAAGACGCAAGGGCAACTCCACCGCATCGAGAGCGACGCCGCTCTCCCTAAGGCGCGCGGCCGCTCGCTCGGTCCACTCACTGACTTCCGCGCTCGCCTCGGCGAGCAGGCTCTTCAAGTACGCGATGCGCGCAGGCTTTTGCGGCGTCCGTCCCAAGGCGGGGAGCGCAGTGCGCAGTGCTGCGTGATCCGATCCGTCGGGACCTGCCGCCACCTCCAGCACCCTGCCTATGTCCTCGACCGTGCGCGCGATGACGCCCACGTGGTCGAAATTCCACGAGACGCTCAGCAGGCCCGTTCTGGGAATCCGTCCGTAGGTGGGCTTGAGACCCGGCACGCCGCAATACGCGGCGGGCCGCAGGGTAGAGCCCGTCGTCTGGGTGCCGAATGCGGCGGGAACCATGCCCGCCCCCACCGCCGCGGCGGAACCGCTGCTCGATCCGCCCGGGCTGCGCGCGAGGTTCCAGGGATTGCGGGTAACCGAGGGATCGCCCTGTGCGAAGGGCGTCGTAACCGCCTTGCCCAGCGCAATCGCACCCGCACTCCGCAAGCGCGCGACACAAGCGGCGTCCTCGGCGGCTACATGGTCCTTGAAAATTTTCGTTCCGGCCTCACGCTTGAGCCCCCGCACGTCGATGATGTCCTTGGCCGCATAGGGCGCACCGGCGAGAGGGCCGGGCCGCTCGCCCTTGTTTCGCGCCTCATCCACCGCGCGGGCGGCGGCGAGTGCCCCCTCCTCGTCCACCTGCACCCAGGCCTGCACCTTTTCCTCACAAGCATCGATACGGGAAAGGAGAGAGCGCACCCATTCCTCCGCACCAAGGCTGCCCTCCTCCATGCGCTGCAAACCCTCGCTCAGGGAGAGCCTCCAGTGTGCGCTCATACCGCGTCCTTACCAGAGGGGCTCTCATCGGGTGCAGGGATGAAGGGCTCATCCGCGGGCTCTACGACGATCCGAGAGAGAACGCCGAGCATCCGTGCGCAATCCTCCGCCGTCTGGATGCCAAACGCATCCTGCGGCACGCCGTAGACGCGGGCAGCCATTTCGCCGATGCGCGCGGCGACCTGCGCGTCATGGCCTTTTTCGGGTTCGGACATGTTTCCTCCCGCTTGCGTGGGCGTTGCTCGGGTCGATTGCTCGTATTACAAGCATCATACTACAAAGGAGGCGTCGCCATTAAGGGCGGCGCAAAGGGAGCGTGCATGAAAATCTGGGTGGACGCGGACGCATGTCCCCAGGAAGTGAAGGAAATTCTCTACAAGACCGCCGAGCGGCTCGAGGTTCCCACTGTGCTGGTGGCCAACACGAAGCTCAGGACGCCAGACCTCCCTTGCGTGTCGATGATACCCGTTCCCGGCGGGCCGGACGCCGCCGACACCTATATCGTCGAACACCTCGCGGCGGGCGATTTCGTCATCACCGCCGACGTTCCCTTCGCGGCGCGGGCGGTGGAGAGGGGCGCACTGGCCATCGACCCGCGCGGCGAGGTCTACACCGAGGAGAACGTGGGCGAGCGTCTCTCTCTCAGAAACTTCATGATGGACATGCGCTCGGGCGGCCTCGTGCAGGGCGGGCCGCGGCCCATGGCGGCGACGGATCGCCACAAATTCGCAGCCGCTCTCGACAGGGAGTTGACGCGGAGAAAAAACGCCTAGGCGTTGACGTCGACGACCACGCGCCCCTGCACCCGCCCTTTGAGGATGTCCGCACCCAGGCCGGGCAAATCGGAGAGTGTAGTTTCTGTGATCATCGATTCGAGTTTGTCCGGCGGCATTTGCCCGGCAAGCCGCTCCCACGCTCTTCTGCGCGGCGGGGCGGGGCACATGACGGAGTCGATGCCCAGCAGGTTCACCCCGCGCAGAAGAAACGGAATCACCGTCGTCTCGAGCGCGCTCCCGCCGGCCAGCCCCACCGCCGCGACGGAGCTTCCGTAGCTCATCTGCGTCAGCAGGCGCGCGAGCGTAACGCCGCCCACCGAGTCCACGCACCCCGCCCAGCGTTCGCTCTCAAGGGGGCGCTTCGTGGCCTCGGCGAGTTCGCTTCTGGGGATGACGTTCGACGCACCCAGCGACGCGAGATAGTCACGGGTCTCCTCCCTGCCCGTCGAGGCGGTGACGGAATACCCCAGCCGCGCGAGAACGGCCACAGCCACCGAACCCACGCCGCCCGCCGCACCCGTCACCAGCACTTCCCCTTCCCCGGCGCTTAAGCCGTGGTCCTCGAGTGCCTGCACGGCGAGCATGGCCGTGAAGCCCGCCGTGCCGAGGGCCATCGCCTGCCTGGTGGAAAGTGCTTCGGGCAGATGCACCAGCCAGTCTCCCCGGACGCGCGCCTTCTGGGCGTATCCCCCCCAGTGCGCCTCGCCGACCCGCCAGCCCGTGAGAATCACCTTCTCGCCCGTGCGATACTCGGGGTGCGCGCTCTCCTCCACGGTGCCCGCGAAGTCGATGCCCCCCACGTGGGGATAATGGCGCACCAGCCGGCCAATGCCGCCGAGCACCATGCCGTCCTTGTAGTTGAGCGTCGAATAATCCACGGCGACCGTAACGTCGCCCTCTGGCAGGCTCGATTCCTCGAGTTCACAAATCGACGAGCGAACCCCTTCTTCTGTTTCTTCCAGAACCAGGGCACGAAACATGGCGTGCGCCTCCATATGCGATTAACTTTGCTCGATTCCCTCTTTGAGCAGGGCGAGCGCCGCTCGCGCGAACGCCCACATGTTCTCTTCCCTATCGGCGCTGCCGGTCTCGAGCGTCGCCGCCGCGTTCACGGGACCGGAGACGGCCATGCACGAGTGCCCCGGCGCGTCGCCGTATCTGTTGCCCGCCGGACCCGCCGCCCCGGTTTCGGAGACGCCCCAGGTCGCCCCCAGCCGCTCGCGTATCGCTTCGGCCAGTTTGGCCGCGTAAGGCTCCGTGCTGGGCCGCATTCCCGCAAAGGCGTCTTCGGGCAAGCCGAGCAGAATGCTCCGCGAGTCGTACGTATAGAGCACCCCGCCCCCCATGTAGTAGGCCGAAGCCCCGGGGACGGCGAGCAGGGCGGAGGACACCAGACCGCCCGCCGAGGTTTCCGCCACGGCGAGAGTCTGGCCCTTTTCCTTGAGCAGTTGCCCGACTTCGCCGGCCATTTGCGTGAGCGAGTTCATGCGCGTTCTCCGGGTCGATGACGAATGGGTTTCGAGGCTGGAACAATGGCACATTTTCGCCCTGAAATCACCTAGCCGCGCGTGCGGGAAAAAGGAGACCCCCGGCGGCGGGCATTGTCTGCCGCCGCGTCGTGCTATACTTTTGCGAACATCCAGAGAACGACTGAGACACAGGGAGAGCCGTCCATGCACGAAGGAGCGGAAAAACGCCACCACAGTTCCCACTGGGGTGCGTTCGTCGCCCACGTGCGCGACGGGCGCATGGTGGGCTTCGACCCCTTCGCCAAGGACCCCGAACCCTCGCCGATCCTCAACTCGATTCAGGACGCCGTCTACGACGAAAGCCGCGTCGCACAGCCGATGGTTCGCAAGGGTTGGCTCGAACACGGGCCAGGCAGCAACACGCAAGGACGGGGGGCCGAGCCCTTCGTCCCCGTCTCCTGGGAGCGTGCGCTCGACCTGGTTGCCGCGGAGATCCGGCGCGTCAGGAACGAACACGGCAACGAATCCATTTTTGCGGGTTCCTACGGCTGGGCGAGCGCGGGGCGCTTTCACCACGCCAATACCCTGGTGAAGCGATTCTTCAACTGCTGCGGCGGCTTCACGGATCAGGTAACCACCTACAGCATCGCGGCGGGCTACGTCATCCTGCCCCACATTCTGGGCAACATAGACGCCTGCTCGGGCCCGATTACGACGTGGGACGGCATCGCGCGCGACACCGGGTTGTTCGTCATGTTCGGGGGCATACCCGTCAAGAACACGCAAGTCTCCGCAGGCGGTCCCGGAGAGCACACCCTGACGCACTGGCTGAAGAGGGCGCGGGCGAACGGCGCGGAATTCGTGAACGTGAGCCCGCTCGAAGACGATGCGCCCGATTTTCTGGACGCACAATGGATAGGCGTGCGCCCCAACACCGACGTGGCCTTGATGCTCGGCCTCGCCCACACGCTGCGTGAAGAGGAGCTGCACGACAAGGAATTCCTCGCGCGCTACTGCGTGGGGTACGAGAAGTTCGAAGCGTATCTCACGGGCAAGGCCGACGGCCGCCCCAAGGACGCGGAGTGGGCGGCGGGCATTACGGGAATCGCACCGGACGTCATTCGCAACCTCTCCCGGCGCATGGCCTCGGCCAGAACCATGATCAACACGAACTGGTCGCTCCAGCGCGGGGACCACGGAGAGCAGACGTTCTGGATGACGACGACGCTCGCCGCCATGCTCGGCCAAATCGGCCTGCCCGGCGGCGGGTTCGGCTTCGGCTACGGGAGCATGGGCGGACGCGGGGTTCCGCGCGAGAACATAGCCTCCCCCAAGATGCCCGCGGGCAAGAACCCGACGCGAAGCTTCATCCCCGTGGCCCGCATCGCGGACATGATGCTCCACCCCGGCGAGGAATACGACTTCAACGGCGAGCGGCGCACCTACCCGGACGTCCGCATGGTCTACTGGTGCGGCGGCAACCCCTTCCACCACCACCAGGACCTCAATCGCCTCGTGGAGGCGTGGCGACGCCCGGAGACCATCGTCGTGCACGAACCCTGGTGGACTTCCACGGCGCGCCACGCGGACGTCGTGCTTCCCGCCACGACCACGCTCGAGCGCAACGACGTGGGCGCGAGCTCGCGGGATCGCTTCATCATGGCCATGCACAAGGTAATCGAGCCGGTCGGCGAGGCGCGGCATGACTTCGAAATCTTCGCGCAGCTTGCCGAGCGCCTCGGTTTTCGTAGCGCGTTCACCGAGGATCGCGACGAGACGGCGTGGCTCCGCCACATCTACGAGGAAGCCCGCGAGGCGGCCGCCGCGCGGGGTGTGGTTCTCGACACTTTTGCCCATTTCTGGGAGCGCGGCCACACGGAAGTTCCCCCGCCCGAGACGCCCTACGTGTACCTGGCCGACTTCAGGCGCGACCCCGAGGCGAACGCCCTCGAGACGCCATCGGGAAAAATAGAGATATACTCAGAGCGCATTGCGGGCTTTCACTACCCCGACTGCCCGCCCCACCCCACGTGGCTCGAACCCTCCGAGTGGCTCGGCGGCGCGCTGGCCGAGAAATTTCCGCTCCACATGATCTCGAACCAGCCGCGCACGCGGCTGCACGGCCAGATGGACAACGGGCGCCTAAGCCGCGCGAGCAAGGTTCGCGGCAGGGAGCCCGTGTGGATGCACCCCGCCGACGCCGACGCACGCGGAATTCGCGAGGGCGACGTCGTGCGCATTTTCAACGCGCGCGGGGAGATTCTCGCCGGGGCCGTGATTTCACAAGGATTGCTCCCCGGCGTGGTGCAACTCTCCACGGGCGCGTGGTACGACCCCCGCGAGCCCGGCAAAATCGGAACGCTCGACAAGCACGGAAACCCCAACGTGCTCACGCCTGATAAGGGAACCTCGCGCCTGGGTCAGGGGCCGAGTGCCCACACCGCCCTCGTGGAAATCGAACGCTACGAAGAGCAGGTTCCCGAAATCACGATATTCCAGCCCCCTGCCTTCGCGGAGGCGTAGATGTCCCAAAAATTCTTCTCCGACCACGGCAAGTGGCCCCGGTGCGTCGCGGCCGGGCCCTTCCTGTTCTTCAGCGGGCAGATGGGGCGCCACCCCGCAACCGGCGGCATTTGCCTGCGCTACGAGGAAATCGGGGAGAAAGGGCCCGCGCGGACGAAGAACTACCCCTGGGTCGATAGAATCGAAGCGCCCATTGGTGCGCAGGCCATCGCCACCTACGAGGGCGTGCGGGAAATTCTCGAGGCACAGGACGGCGGGCTGGACCACCTGCTGCGCTTTCACCTCTATCAGCTCGACAAGCGCTTCTTCCCGGTGTTCGACTCCATCAGGCGTCACTACGAACCACAAGCGCCCACGCCCAGCACCGCCGTGGGCATGGGTGCGTTCGACCCCCAAAGAGTCGTGCGCTTCAACATCGACGGCATCGCCCTCCACCCCCGGGCGGCGGACGCCCTGGGCGAGAGAATGGTGCACGCGGGCTCGAAGGCGCACTCGGCAGCCGCGCATTTCTCTCACGTCGTCGGGGCCGGGCCGTACCTTTTCGTCGCGGGCCAGATTCCGACCGACACCTCAAAGCCCGGCTCTCCGCTGATTCGCAACTATCCCGACATTCCCGAGGAGGGCCGCTTCCTCTCCGTGGGCCAAAGCCACGAGGACAGCCGCAACGGCCCCATCGCCGCGCAAACGTGGTTCGTCTACGACCTGATTCGCAAGCACCTGGAGGGTTCGGGCTCCGCGCTCGAAAACATTTTGAACCTCACGGTCTACCTCCAGGACATGCGCGACTTCCCCACCTTCCACCGCGTTCACGAGCGCTTTTTTCCCGAAGACCCGCCCGCCCTCACGGTCATGCAGGTGGCCGAAGTCGGCCACAAGGGGGAGAAAATCGAAATCGAACCCACGGCGCTGGCGAGCGGGGGGCGGATGCGGCGCGAGGTGCTGCGGACGGACGAACCGCCGGGCGCACAGATGAGCCTCGGCGTCGCCGCGGGTGGCGTGTTGTTCCTCTCGAGTCTCCTCGGCTTGGGCGAGAGCGGAGAGCCGATTCAAAAGAAGAGCGAACTGCCGGGTGCGCTGCGCAGGAAGCTGCCGAAGGAGCCGGCCCCCTCGGCCAGAAAAGCGTTCTTGCAGGCTGCGGCGATTCTCGACCGCATGGAGGGCGCGATGCGTGCCGCAGACTCCACGATGGAGCGCGTGGCGCACCTCACCGTGTTTCTCAAAGACGTCGCGCACCTCTCTGTGCTCGAATCCTTGTTCCGGCGCCGTTTCCCGAAGCAAAGGCCCGCCTTCACCGCCATCCAGATACCCGAACCCTCGCCCGTGGCCGGGGCGGAGGTCTCGATGACGGCCATCGCGTGGACGGGCGCAGGCGACCCCGAGGTTCTGGCGTAAGGCACTTACAATCAGATAGATACGTGGGCGGCTGCCCGGCGACAGGGGGTACGCGAGGCGTTCGGGTCGGGTGCGCGCCCGGGGTTTCGGGTGACTGTGCAGGAGGTGAGATTACTCCCCGTTTTCGCTTTCGGAGAGGGAATCCCTGAAGTCGAAGATGATCATGGCGACTATGGCGATGATGATGAGCCAGAACGGAACGGAAACGACCCTGTAGGCGTAGTAGCCCAGAAAGAGGACGACCGAACCGACGGCGATCAGGCCTGCAACGATGTTCCCCATGAATCAGACTCCCTCGCGCTTCGTGAAATTATGCGCCTGCCTGCGATTCGAGCCACCGCGCAGTGCGCAACAGCCTGGCGTCGTCTCCCCGCGGCCCCACCAGCTGCACGCCCATCGGCATTCCGCTCGAGCCCTCCATGAGCGGAAGGGTGATTGCGGGCGTTCCGCACAGCGTCCAAATCGTGCAGAAAACGGGGTTGCCCGTCGCACCCAACCCAAGGGGCGCCTCGCCGGGAGCCGACGGCGTGAGAATGGCGTCGCACCAGTGGAACACCTCCTCCAGCAAGCCGTTCAAAACGGGCACCCGCTCCACCGCCCGGTTGTAGTCCACCGCGAGATGCGCTCTGCCGCGCTCGATCATCTCGCACAGAATATCGCTCATCTGCTCCCTGCCCCGCTCGTATTCCACCTCGAATCTACGCGCGAGGTCGGCTTCGAGAATGGTGCGGTGCCACTCGATGGCGCTCCCGAAGGAGGCGGGCAGGTCGACTTCCTCCACCACCTCCTCGCCCAGGTGCGCCACCAGCTCCTCGAAGGCGGCGTGCGTGTCGGCCTCGGCCTGATCCCAGACCGGGGTCTTCACGAACGCCAGCCGCGGGGTGACCGGAGGCTCTGCGCGCGCGACCCCGAGCAGCCCGGGCGCCGCGCGGTGGCGCATATCGGGATCGCGCTCGTCGAATACCATTACTTGATCCGCCAGGAGAGCCGCGTCCTCAACCGAGCGGGCCATGACGCCCACGTGGTCGAGCGGCCGCGACTGGGGGAGCACGCCGTGGCGCGAAATCGTCCCGAAGGTGGGCTTGAAGCCGTGAACGCCGCAAAACGAGGCGGGCCGGATGGTGGAGCCGTTCGTCTGCGAACCCAGTGCGCCGGGCACCATGTGGGCGGCGACGGCGGCGGCCGAGCCGCTCGAGGAGCCGCCGGGCGTGCGCGCGGGGTCGTGGGGGTTCGTCGTCTTGCCCGGAGAGTAGACGGCGAACTCCGTCGTCACCGTCTTGCCCATGATGATAGCGCCCGCCTCTTTGAGCAGGGAGACGACCGATGCGTCCTCGGTGGGTCTGCGGCCCGCGTGCAGGGGGCTGCCGTCCTCGGTAGGCATGTCCGCGGTATCGATAATGTCCTTGATGCCGACGGGCACGCCGTGCAGGGGGCCGAGGGGGCGTCCCTCCTCCTTGAAGAGGTCGGCCTTGCGCGCTTGTTCCAGGGCGAACTCCCTGTCGAGGTGCACCCAGGCGCCGACCTGGGGCTCGTGCTCCTCGATGCGCTCCAGACACGCGCTGAGGAGCTCCTCCGCGCTCAACTCACCCTCGCGTATCGCCTCGGCGGCGCGCACAAGACCCATCTGCGCCGGATTCGTCTGTTCCATCGCTCTTTCCCATCAAGCCGCGTTGCGAAACGCCTCGCCTCTCCCGCCCTATTTGTAGCCAAGAGCGTTGGGAAGCCAGAAGGCGATTTCCGGATACCTGTAGAGCAGCGCCATGGCGAGGAACACCATGAACAGGAACGGGAAACATCCCCGAAAAATCTCCATCAGCTGCACGTGGGGCGGAGAAACCCCCTTGAGGTAGTAGGCCGCCATCGCCATGGGCGGCGTCATGAACGAAGTTTGCAGGTTCAGGGCCACCAGAATGCCGAAGAAGAGCGGGTCGATGCCGAAGTCGTCGAGCAGCGGCAAGAAGATCGGCACGAAGATGATGATGATCTCGCTCCACTCCAGGGGCCAGCCCAGCAGGAAGATGATGAACTGCGCCAGCAGCAGGAACATGATGGGCGAGAGATTCATCGCCTTCACGGTCTCCTCGATGAAGGAGTGCCCGCCCAGATACGAGAACACCGACGCGAACGTCCACGAACCGACGAAGAGCCAGCAGACCATGGCGGAGGTGCGCACCGTCAGGAACACGGACTCCTTGAGGCGCTCCCACGTCAACTCCCGGTAGCTCACCGCCAGCACCAGGCTCCCGAACGAGCCCACGGCGGCCGCCTCGGTCGGCGTCGCCCACCCGAAGAGGATGGAAACCAGCACCGCCATGATGAGAACGGCCAGCGGGATGAAGGAGGTGAGCAGCATGACGAGCAACTCCGAGAGCGGAATGTCCCACTGCTCTCTGGGCGGCTTGGGCGCGAGGGAGGGGTTCAGGAACGCGCGGCCCATCACGTAGATCATGTACAGACCCGCCAGCATGAACCCGGGCGTGATGGCCCCGGCGTAGAGCTTCACGACGGAGATGCCCGCCGTCGCCGAATAGACGATCAGCATGATGCTCGGCGGTATGAGGATGCCCAGACAACCGCCCGCGCAGATGACGCCCGCGGCGAACCTGGTGTTGTAGCCCGCCCGCAGGAGTGCCGGGAAGGCGAGCAGACCCATGAGGGTGACCACCGCGCCGATGATGCCGACCGCCGTGGCGAAAATGGCGCAGGTCGCGAGTGCGGCCACCGCCATGGAGGCGGGCACCGCGCGCGCCGCGATGTTCAGGGAGTAGAACAGCCTGTCCACGATGTTGGCGCGCTCGAGGATGTAGCCGATGAACAGGAACAGGGGCACCGCGACGAGAACGTCGTTCGTCATCACCGAGTAGGTCTGGTTCACGAGCAGGTCGAAAATCTGGTTCTGGAAGATGTGGTCGAGCTGATCGGGCTGCGCGTAGGCGTAGTAGCCGAAGCCCACGCCCATGGCGACCAGGGTAAAGCAGATGGGGAAGCCCAGCAGGACGAAGACGATGAACAACCCCATCATCATCATGGCTACCTGGGGGTCGGTCATGACGCCGCACCTCCCTTTTTCCCGCCCGCCTCTTGCGCTCCGTGCATCTCGCGGGCCTTTTGCAGGAGGATGGTTTCGGTTTCCTCCACGTCATGGATGCGCCGGGGCCACTCCCCCGTCCTGATGCACTGCACGCAGCGAATCACCTCGGCGATCCCCTGGAGCAGCAAAAACACCGCGGAGAGGGGCAGAATCGACTTGAGGGGAGAAACGGGCACGCCGGCGGGGCTGTTGATGCTGATCTCCCCTCTCGGCCCCTCGAACCCGTAGGGGCGGTAACTCCACGACTCCGCCGCGTAGTCGTAGCCCGCGTAGATGAGCGCCAGAATCCCCGGAAAGAAGAAAATGAAATAGAGAAAGAACTCTATCCACGCCTGCTTGCGGGGAGAGAGGAGGCGGTAGATGACGTCGCCGCGCACGTGGCCGTCGCGCGAGAGGGTGTAGGCGCCCGCCATCATGAACAGGGCGCCGTACATGATGTAGCTGATGTCGAAGGCCCAGGCCGTGGGTGCGCGAAACGCCTTGCGAACGAGCACCTCGTAGCTCACCCCGAAGGTGAGCACCAGGATGCACCACCCGAAGGCGTGTCCCATCCACATGCTGAGCCGATCGATGAAGCGTAGGATTCGATTCACGATGCTTTCCCTGGCTGCGAACCGGTGCGGTTCAAGGCGAAGGGGCGGCGCCAGACGGCGCCGCCCCTGACCGGATGAACAACGTGTCGGAAAACGACCTCACGCCCCTAGAAGCCGAGCTCCCCCGGGAAGTGGTGCTCGAAGGCGAGCTTGTAGTCCGCCGAGTTGAGCAGGTCGTAGTAGGCGACCCGATGCGCAAACTCTTTTTGGGACTTCACGACCTTCTTGAAGAACGGGTCTTTCTCGAGCTGCACCAGCATCTTGTCCCACGCCTTGAGCTGATCCTTCATGACGCTCTCGGGCGTGCGGTAGATTTTGACGCCCGCCGTGTTCTTGAGCCACTGCAGGTCCTTCGAGTAGCGCTCCATCGCCGTCCAGTAGTTGGCGGAAGAAGCCGCCTCGGCGGCGATGCGCAGGATGGCCTGGTGCTCCTTGGAGAGCGCGTTGAACTTCTTTTTGTTGAAGATGATCTCGAAGAACTCGGCCGCCTGGTGGAAGCTGCCCATCATGTAGGTCTTGCTCACGTCGTGCGCGCCGAAATCCTTGTCCGCCGTGGGGTTGTTGAACTCGAACGCCTCGATGACGCCGCGCTCGAGCGCAGGCACGATTTCACCGCCCGGCAGCTGCGTCACCTTGACGCCCATCGACTGCATGAGGTCGGCGGCAAGGCCCACGGTGCGGTACTTGAGGCCGACCATGTCCTTGGAGGTCTTGACCGGCTTTCTGAACCACCCCAGCGGCTGGGTCGGCATCGGCATACAGAAAAAGCCCACGGTGTTGATGCCGAGCTTGTCGATCAACTCGTTGTAGAGTTCGAGGCCGCCGCCCCTGTACATCCAGGCCAGCGTGTGGTGGGCGTTCTGGCCGAACACCGGGCCGGTGCCGAACAGGGACGCCACGCGGCTCTTCCCGTACCAGTACACCGTCACCTGGTGGCCCGCGTCGAGCACGCCGCGGTGAACGGCATCCTGCACCCGGAAGGATTTGACCACCGCGCCCGACACCAGATAGTCGATCTTCAGGCTGCCGCCCGCCATCTCATGGACGCGGTCGACGTATTCCTTGGCCATGTCGTTGAAGACGCTCTTCGCACCCCAGGCGCCCTGCATCTTGAGGCGCACCGTCTTCGCGCGCGCGACGTTGGGAAACGCGACGGCCGCAGCACCTGCGGCGGCGGCCCCCAGCGTCGCCTTCTTCAGAAAACCGCGTCTCGAGCCTGCTTGGGGAGAGTTACGCTTCGATTTTGTTTTTTCCATGGCGTTCACCCTTTCCTGTGATGGAACTGCGAGATGACGGCACGAGAACCACACCCACCGAAATCCACTCGTCCGGCGGCTACTCCGGCGATACCAAACAAGAAGACAAGTGCCTCCTCCGTCCTATAGTTCGGTGGCTTGTATTTTTTCTATGCCATCGCCTCTTACAAGTCAAGCAACCATTTTCCGGGCGATGCGCGGAGCGCGGGACTCCGGACGCCTCCAGGCAGCGCGCTTACCCGGGGCGTTCGGCCGCTCCCAGCAGCATGGCCACCGCGGCGAAATCCAACCCCCCCAGGCCGTCGCGCGAAGCCATGCGGTAGACCTGGTTCGCAGCGGCACCCGAGGGGCACGGCAACCCCAGCGTCATCAGGGCGGAGACGGCCAGGGACATGTCCTTGAGCATCAGGTCCACCGTGAAGCCCGCCTCGAAGCCCTTGCTGGATGGCGCACCCTCGACGAGGCCGGGACAGGGCGGGCCCTTTTCCATCACCCAGCTCCCGCCGCTGCTCGTCCGTATCACCTCGTGGAGAATCTTCGTGTCCACGCCTGAGGCCTTGCCCATGGCGAACGCCTCCGCCGCCGCGACCATGGTGACGCCGGCAATCAGGTTGTTGCACAGCTTGGCCACCTGGCCCGCGCCGTGCTCCCCGACGTGGATGACGTTTTGGCCCAACAACGCCAGGAGGGGCCGGGCCGCGTCGAACGCCTCCTGCGGGCCGCCGACCATGATCGTGAGGCTTGCCGCCTCCGCGCCCATCACCCCGCCCGAGACGGGTGCATCAATCGCCACCGCGCCGCGTGCGGCTGCCTCCGCCGCGAGTGCGCGGCTCTGCTCGGGCGCTATGGTGGAGAGGTCGACGAGCAGGCCGCCCGCACCGACGGCCTCCAGGAGACCGCCCTCACCCGTATAGACCTCCTCCACCTCCGCCCCCGTGGGCAGGGAGGTGAACACGACCTCGCACGTGGCGGCGAGCTCCGCCGGGCCGGACGCCCGAAAAGCGCCATGCGCGAGAGCACGCGCGACGGCTTCCTCGCTCACGTCCACCACCCCCACTTCGTGGCCCGCGGCAAGCAGGTGCGGCGCCATGCGGCCTCCCATCGCCCCGACGCCTACGAAACCGAGTCGCTTCATCGAACCTCCTCCATCAACCTCCATGAAAATTCTCCGCACGCACTGCGCGTCTCGCCTCCTATTTTCCTCACCAACTAGCTTTCATACTACTTCACATGCACTCGCTTGGGTCAGATATCCAGCCTTCAAGTGGATCGGCGAAGTTAGGTATTCCATAATTTTGGCTACGGTTGATCCAAGCCCAGGCAGCTTGAATGGCACACAGCAAGGCGTCGAGGTGGTCCCCCGTTGGATCGTCGGCAAGACTGGAGGGGGCTTTTATTCTGAAGCCATAGATATCATGCAATTTTCTGCTTTGCAGGTGGCATAGCAAGTCGCACCGCGCCCTATGTTGCTCTTTGGTTTGTTTCTTTTTGGTGTCATTTTTGTAGGATCGACGAGATATAAATCGCCTTGCTGTTACACCTGGATAGGCTTCCACTACTATTTTGTCGGTATCCCCTTGCTGCAAGAGAGGTATCGTTACGTTTGCTTCACGCAGCCGGGGCGCACCTTCATAGAACATCAAGCCGACCGGCGTGCCATAGAGCTTCTGGGGGCTAAGAGAACCGGTAATGACATCAGTTTTGCGACGATGTTCTTTATCGCCTGCCTCACGGCCATCCTTATATGCTTTCATTACCTCGCAGAACTCTTCCCGTGTGAGTGTACCAACATACTCGACGTAGCCTTGCCATGTAGTAGGCCA
Source organism: bacterium (assembly GCA_965221655.1). Classification (GTDB taxonomy): domain Bacteria; phylum UBA8248; class UBA8248; order UBA8248; family UBA8248; genus Bin107. Next base: position 1,255,432 of record OZ244906.1, read on the forward strand.
ACCAATGGTCTCTATGAACTTACGGGCTTGGCCGAACGGAAAATCCACACCTGCAATCCAAGGTCCAGTCTCGCGCAACGCAGACTCGAAATCATTGAAGCAATCCCACAAGTGAAGGACGCCCGTCGTGAGAAGATCGCCCTGAAGCTCACATTCCAGGCAGGTGACCGGTTTACGAGGTTTCGGTTTGCTAGTGAAATCAATGCCATAAACTTTCATCAACCCCCCTGCGCCGCCAGGAACCTCTCGCCCGCCGCGCACAAAAGCCCCTCCCGAAAGGCGGGGGCGAGCAGGGTGATACCGATGGGCAGCCCGTTCGCGTAAAAGCCGTTGGGCACGGCGAGCGCGCTCATGTCCAGCAGATTCACGAAGTTGGTGTACGTCCCCAGGTTCGCGTTCAGGGCGACGGGCTCGGCGCACACCTGCTCTACCGTATAGGCCGTGGGCGTCGTGGGCACGGCCAACAGATCGACTGCGCGCCAGATGGCCTCGGCCTCGCGCCGCAGCTCCTTCAGGCGATAGAAGGCCTGGAAGGCGTCGACCGCCGAGTATCGCGCGGCGGCGGCGATCAACTCCCGCGTCACGGGAAAGAAAGACGCGGGGCGTTCGCGCAAAAATGTCCCTATCGTCGCGAGACGCTCGGCCATCCAGGGGCCGCCGTAGAGCAACTCTCCCGCCTCGAAGAGGGGTGCGCAATCGACCTCGCTCAAGATTCCGCCCGCCTCCTCGATGCGCGCGAGGCCGCGTTCGTAAGCCGCCTGCGCCTCGGCGTCTCCGAAAAACTCTCTCTGTGCGGCGAGCGGAGCCCCGACCCGCAGCGAAGCGCCCGCCCCCATCTCCAGCGAAGCCCCTGCCGGAAGGGAGCGGCTGTAGGCGTCGTCGTCGGGAGCGGCCATCGCCCGCAGGACGCACAGGGCGTCTGCGGGACGGTGGGCGAACACCGAGACGCAATCGAGCGTGCGGCAGGCGGGAACCACCCCCCGCGTGCTCACCAGCCCGCGTGAGGGCTTGAGGCCCACCACGTCGTTGAACCCCGCGGGCACGCGGCCCGAGCCGGCCGTGTCCGTACCGAGGGCGAAGCCCACCAGACCCGCCGCGACGGCCACGGCCGAGCCCGAACTCGAACCGCCCGGAACGTAGTCGGGATGAAACGGGTTGCGCGCCACGCCGTAGGGCGTGCGCACGCCCACGAGCCCCAGGGCGAACTGATCGAGGTTCGTCTTGCCGACGAAAACCGCGCCTGCCTCCAGCAAGAGCCGCACGCACGGAGCACTCTCGGCGGGCGTATAGGCGTAGTCGGGGCACGCCGCCGTGGTCGGCACGCCGCTTACGTCTATGTTGTCCTTGACGGCGAAGGGCACGCCGAACAGCGGCAGGCCGGGCGCCTCCGCGCGGCGCGCTTCGAGTTCTCGCGCGCGGGCGAGCAACTTCTCCTCGGGTTCGACGTGAATCCACACGCCGTCCGCACCGCGCGCGGCGATGCGCTCCGAAACCGCGCGAACGACGTCGGTGGGGCTGCGCGCGCCCGAGGAGTACGCCTCACCCAGCCGGGCGAGCCCCAACTCTTCGACCTGCGGCGAGTTGCGCTCCATCACCGGAGATTCCTCCGTTTCGAGACACCCAGCGCGCGCTTCTTGCGCGAGGCGGGGAAATCGGGTCGGGGGCCGCGCCCGCCCGCCTCACCCATCGTTTTCGCGCTCAAGCGCTTCACGAAGCGCCGTTTTGAGAATTTTTCCGTAATTGTTCTTGGGCAAGGCGTCGAGGAATCGATACGCCCTGGGGCGTTTGAAGCGTGCGATGTGTGCGAGGCACAAGGCGTCGAGTTCCTCCGCGCTCACTCCCTCCCCTTCGCTGCCCACCACGAACGCCACGACCTCCTCTCCCCAGTCGGGATGCGGACGACCGATGACGGATACTTCCAGGACGCCAGCGTGGCGGAGCAGCACCTCCTCCACCTCGCGCGGATAGACGTTGCTGCCGCCGCTGATGATGAGGTCCTTCGAGCGATCCTTGAGGGTGAGGAAACCGTCTTCGTCCATCGCGCCCACGTCGCCCGTGTGGAGCCACCCGCCCCTGAGTGCGCTCGCCGTGGCCTCGGGATTGTTCCAGTAGCCCTTCATCACGACGTCGCCGCGCACCAGCACCTCGCCGACCTCGCCGGGCGGCAGAGGGTTGTCCTCCGCGTCGGCCACGCGCACCTCGACGACGGTGTGGGGCACTCCCACCGAGGCGAGGCGCTCCTCGTAGCGCGGGTGGGCGGTATCGACGTGGCGCTCTCTCGAGAGAACGGTGATGGTCATCGGGCTTTCGCCCTGCCCGTACACCTGCACGAGCTTCTCCCCCAGGGCCGCCATGGCCTTCTTGAGGTCCGCTACGTACATCGGCCCGCCTCCGTAGGCGATGGTCTTGAGGTTCGTGGTGTCGGCCCTCCCCATCGCCTCGCTCTGCACCAGGCGCGTCACCATGGTCGGGGCGGCAAACAGCGTTACGCCGCGGTACGCCTCGATCAGGCGAAAAATTTCCGCGGGCTCGAACCCTCCGCTCTCGGGCACGACGTTGTTCGCGGCCTTGTAGACGTGGGGCACGGCGTAGAGGCCCGAACCATGCGACATGGGCGCCGCGTGGAGAATGGAGTCGTTCTCCGATATCGGGTCGACGTCGGCAAAATAGCTCAGGCTCATGCTGTGGAGGTTGCGGTGGGTCAGCATGGCGCCCTTCGGCCTGCCCGTGGTGCCGCTCGTGTAGAAGAGCCAGGCCAGATCGTCGGGGTCTCTCGCCTCGATGGAGACGGCGCGCGAGGAGCGGGCCGCCAGGTAGTCGGGCGCGTCGGTTTCCACCACGCTTTCGAGAGAAGCGATTTCCCCGCGCACGGACCCGAGCGTGCCCGTGAGGTCCGGGGTGGCAAAACAGCAGCGCGCTCCTGCGTTATCGAGGATAAAGGCCATCTCCTTGGGATGGAGCTTCGCGTTGACGGGCACGGCACAGCAGCCCGCGTGCCATATTCCGTAGAGCACCTCGAGAAACGCCGGGCAGTTCCGCATAACAATGGCCACGCGATCCCCCGGAGTCATGCCGAGTTCGCGCCGCAGAAAACCCGCCATGGACGCCGCGCGCCGCGCGAGCATCTCGTAGTCGCAATGCACCGATTCGCCTGCGGATACGGCAGGGCGTCCTCCACAGGCTCCGGCCGCACGGGCCAGAAATTCCGCCACGTTCATCCGGTGCCACCTCCACGCAAGCCGCACCCGCGCACGCCGCGCGATTACGCGGGCGTCCCCGGGCGGAATGCCGCCTCCTCATGGAGCGATGATACGCCATATCCCCATCGCCCAATATGCAGTAGTATGCAGCCATGCGCCGAGGACGGCAAAGCGGGGGGCGGAGAGCGCGCCTGCCCCGCATTCTCATGGGGGTGCTTGCCATGCGAAGCGAAAGGAACCTGCTTGATGCCGCAAAGAAATACAGCTTTCGGGGCCGCGTGGACAAGTCCGTTTTCTCGGGTCCGGTTTTCGTGCGCGGCGAGGGTTCGACCGTCGAGGACGTGAACGGCAAGCAATACATCGACTTCAACTCGGGGCAGATGTGCTCCGCCCTGGGGCACAACCACCCCACGGTCACGGCCGCCATCAAGAAAAGCTGCGACACCCTCATCCACGCGCACAGCAGCTTTTTTAACGATCAGGAGATCGACCTGGCCGAGCGGTTGGGCACGCTCCTGCCCGCCCCGCTCGAGAAGAGCCTCTTTCTCGGCTCAGGCGCGGACGCCAACGAGGCGGCGGTGACCATCGCCCGAAAGTTCACGGACGGCTTTGAGGTGGCGAGCCCGCACATCAGCTTTCACGGGCTCTCCGACACGGCCCGCTCGCTCACATTTGCGGGCTGGCACAGCGGGCACGGGCCGCTCTCTCCAGGAAGCCTGGCCATGGTCGCGCCCTATTGCTACCGCTGCCCGCTCGCCCAAAAGTTTCCCGACTGCGAAATCGCCTGCCTGGACACGAGCTTCGAGCTCATCGACGCCCAGACGACGAGCAAGCCGGCGGCCGTCATTACCGAGCCGCTCTTCAGTGCGGGCGGGGTGGTGGAGCCGCCTCCCGGATGGCTCAAGAAATTGAAGGAACAATGCGAGGAGCGCGGCATGTTGCTCATCGTGGACGACGAGCAGACCGGACTCGGCAAGCTGGGCACCATGTTCGGCTTCGAGAAGGACGAGGTGGTGCCCGACATCGTGACGCTGGCGAAGCACTTCGGCGGGGGCGTGAGCATCAGCTCCGTCTCGACGAGCGTCGAGGTGGAGGAGAAAGTGGCGTCCACCGAATTCGTCGTCACCCACTCGCACACCAACGACCCCCTCGCCTGCGCAGCGGGGGTGGCGAGCCTCGACGTCATCGAGCAAGAAGACGTGCCGGCCAAGGCGCGCAAAATCGGCGCCCACCTCAGGGAGCGTCTCACCTGGCTGGGAGAACAATACGAGATGATAGGAGACATTCGCGGCAGGGGCCTGCTTCAGGGAATCGAGTTGGTGGAGGACAGACGCACCAAGAAGCCCGCTGCGCGGCAGGGACGCGAGATCAGCCGCAGGTGTCTCGAAAACGGACTCATATTCAGCCAGCGGCGCGAGGGAAGCGTGTTGCGCTTCGTGCCGCCCGCCACGACGACGCAGGGGCAGATGGATCAGGCGATGGACGTCCTCACCGACGCGATCGACGAGGCGAGCGTTCGCGGCGGCGCTTCGGGTTGACGCGCGCGCTCTGCCGCACCGGGTGAGGCAAGATGCTCCACGTGGCCCTGTACCAGCCCGCAATTCCCCAAAACACGGGAAACATCGGCCGCCTGTGCGTCGGGATGGGAGCCCACCTCCACGTCATCGAACCCACGAAGTTCGACCTCTCGGACAGCTCCGTGCGCAGGGCGGGCCTCGATTACTGGCCCCACCTCACGCTTACCGTCCACGAGAACGAGCGCCGCTTTCTCGCATGGCTGGGCGAGAGGCGGCCGTGGCTGCTCACGAAGTTCGGCAGCGCGCGCTTCGACAGGGTCTCCTACGCGGAAGACGACGTGCTGATACTGGGAAACGAAAACACAGGCTTGCCCGGGGAGTGGCACGCGCGCTGGCCCGCGCGGCGGATTTACGTGCCCATGCCCGGGCCGATTCGCTCCTACAACCTCGCCAACACCGCCGCCGTCGTCCTCGCACAGGCGTTCGTGCAACTCAACGAGGCCGACACCGCGAACCGCTCCGAACCCTAACCCGCAAACGTCAGGCACCCGAGCCACGCGCGAGACCCGCCGCCAAGCGGGTCGGCTCCTTACGTGTACCGAGGCGGCGCTAGGGCGTCATTTCCACCCAGCGGCCCTCGCGCGCGCTGCGCAGGCAGGCCTCGGCCAGGCGGACGTCGCGGACGCCTGCGGAGAAATCCGCATAGAAGGGTTCGCCCCCCGCCACGTGGCGGATAAAACGCTCCCAACCGAACCGATAGGGGTTCTTGTAGGGCGCGTCGCCGGGCACCTCCTCCCACCCCTCGTTGTAGTCGTGTGATACGTCCATGGTGTCCGCGTCGCGCCCCATCAGAAAACCGCGCACCGTGGGCGTGGCCCCGGACGCCTGTTTCCAGCAACGCCTGAGGCCAGCCACAACCGAGCCGCCGGTTCCATCCACCTGGAAGGTAACCAGATCCTCGCGCCGCACGCGGGTGGCCCAGGAGCTGAAAATCACGCCGCGCGCGCCGCTTTCGAGTTCGACCAGGGTGTGCGCGCTATCTTCCACGTCCACCGCGAAACGCTCGCCCGCCTCGTCGGCGCGCTCGGCCTGCGCCGTCCAGCACAGGGCGGCCACGCGCGAAATCGGCCCCAGCACCCCCTCGACGATGTATCGCCAGTGGGGGTGCATGTCCGAGACGAGTCCGCCGCCGCCCGCCGCGCGATAGTTCCAACTCGGACGCTGTGAGGCGCGCTCCACGCCGTCGAACACCCACCAGCCAAACTCGATGCGAAAGCCGACGACGCGGCCCACGAAACCGCTTTCCACCACCCGTTGCAGTTTCATGAACCCCGGCAGGAAGAGTTTGTCCTCCACCGCGCCGTGCTTGAGGCCTTTGGCCTGTGCCGCGCGCAGAAGCTCCATCCCTTCTTCTGCGGTGGGAGCTACGGGTTTTTCGGAATATACGTGCTTTCCGGCGTCGATGGCGCGCCTGAGCGTATCGAGCCGCACGTGCGTGGCTGCTGCGTCAAAAAAAACGGGATAAGCCGGGTCGGCGAGGGCGGCGCCCAGGTCAGTCGTCCACGCGAGGCTGCCGTGTTCGGCCGCCAGTTGCGCAAGCCGCTCCGCACTCCTGCCGACGAGCAGGAGCCTGGGCAGGATTTTTTCCTCCCCCAGGTCGAGCCCGCCCTCCGCGATAATCGGCGCGAGCGAGTTGCGCAAATGCTGAAAGGAGCAAATGCCCCCCGTCGCCCCGTGGAGAATGATGCCCAACTCGCGCGTCGCCATGCGCCGCCGCTCTCCGAAATGCTGCGCGCCTCCGCCGTCCCCGCGAGGCGGGCGGGCGCGCGCGTGCGAAAAACTTCCCTACGCCTCGAGGCCGGCCATCAGTTCCGCGGGATCGATCGGCAGCGGCACCTCGGCGCCGCGCTTGGCCGAGAGGTCCATCGCCATGGTCAGCATGAGGTTGCGGTGGCCCTCGGCGGCAGTCGCGTGCGGAGTGGCCTTGTCCGCGTAAATGCGCTGGAACCAGGAGTTCGTCTCCTCGCGCATGGGACCCCACAGCTCGCCGCCGTAGGTGTCGCCCGGCGGGAAGCTGGTGAGAAAATCGACGTTGCGTTGTGCTTCGAGATCAAAATCCTCAGGATTGTAGGCGGGACCCTGCGAGAATTCCGACGCCATCACGACGTCGCGGTGGGTATCTTCGATGTCTATCACCCCCCTGGTGCCCACAATTCCGATTTCGAGTCCGTAGACCGCGCCGGGCCACTCCTTGGGCAGCGCCCAGCAGATGTTCATGCTCCAGATGGCGCCGTTGTCCATCGTGAATACGCCGAAGGTGGCGTCCTTGGTTCCGAGATCGCGCAATATCCCCTCCGTCGAGCGCGCGAAGATGGAGACCGGCTTCGCGTCGCCCATCAGCCACAGGCACATGTCGAGACTGTGGGTGCCCGAGACCACCATGGGCGTCAGGAAGCGGCGATCCTCGGAGAGGCGCACCTCCCCCGTCGGGGCCATGCGGTTCATGAAGGCGCGCGTGACCGCGGCGGTGACGTCGCCGATTTGGCCGCTCTCGAGGCGATCTTTCACCGCGAGGAAGCGGCGGCGAAAGCGCTGGGTGTAGCCGACGACGGCGTCCACGCCCGCCGACTCGATGGCGGCGAGCACCGAGGCCGACTCGCGCGCGTCCGTCGCGAGGGGCTTTTCGATCAGCATGGACAGTCCGCGATCCACCGCGGCGAGGGTGGGCTCCACGTGCGCCCACGTTGAAGTGGCGATAATCGCGGCATCCACTTCGGGACGCGCCATGAGTTCACGAAAATCGCTCGTGAAGTAATCGGCCCCGATGTCTTCTTTGAGCTTTTGTCCTACCCGCTCGTTGGCGTCAGACAGACCAATCCACCCGATTCCGGGAAAATCTCTGGCCAGTGCGCCCCGAATGCGTCCCACGACGCCACAGCCAACGATGGCCAGCCCGAGTTCTTTTTTGTTCGCCATCTTCTTCGATCTCCCTTTTCTCGTTTCGAGGGTCATGTTCTCCCGCGGAAAACCACCGCGCGGCGCGGAACGGGGCACCATGCGAGCGAGGCCGCCTCCGGGCGGGGGATGCGCCGAGCCCAACGCACTTCGTGCGCAAGCCAGAGGTCGTCTTTTTTCTCCTCACACCACCCGGCCGCAAATGTTTCCGCGCCGCGTCTTCGGAGGCAAGCAAAAGACCGCGGGGTCGCCGCGGTCTCGCGTGGTTTTTGGTAGCGGGGGGAGGATTCGAACCTCCGACCTTTGGGTTATGAGCCCAACGAGCTACCAGACTGCTCCACCCCGCATCGTTACTTCTCGCCTATTATCTACGCCCGCCGCGGCATTCTGTCAAGGAGAATGCAGAGTGCGCGCACACCGAAAGCCGCCTGCGCCATCCCTTATTTCTTAGAGGGAGCGAACTCGTAGACGATCTCCCCTTCTTTCACCAGGCCGAGATCCTCGCGCGCGATGCGCTCGATGGCCTCCATGTCGGAGCGCAGGGAGCGAATCTCCGCGCGGAGTTTCTTGTTCGTCGCCTCGATGGCCGCGATCTCACGCTGGAGTTCCGACACCCGCTCGGAGTTCACGATGACGGCGAGGTATCCGTCCCGCCCCAGCCAGGCGGAACCCAGCAACAAGATGACGATGCCGACCGAAAGCCAGAAGAATATTCTGCCCCCCGGCTGTTGGTCGGCGCCGGATGGTCGCCCTGGTTTTCGCACCGCGCCCAACTCTCCCGTCGCGCGCGCCGCGTCGACTAGAGGGCGGCGAACGCTTCGCGCGCGGCGGCCAGCGTGACCTCCACGCTTTCGTCGGTATGGGCGGAGGACATGAACCCCACCTCGAACTGGCTCGGGGCCAATGCCACGCCTCTTTCTAGCATAGCGTGGAAGAATTTGGCATACCGCGCCGTGTCCGAACGCATGGCGTCCGCGAAGTTGCGCACCGGGCCCTCCTGAAAGAAAGCCCCGAACATCGACCCGCAGTGCGCACCGCACAGGGCAACGCCCGCGGCACGCGCCGCCTCCGCCATGCCGGCGGAGAGCGCCTCCACCCGCCCGGCGAGGGCTTCGGGCAATCCCTCTTCCTCGACGACCTTGAGCGTCTCGACGCCTGCCGCCATGGCGAGGGGGTTTCCCGAGAGCGTGCCCGCCTGGTAGACCTTCCCCAGGGGTGCTACGCATTCCATCACCTCGCGCTTTCCGCCGTAAGCGCCCACGGGCATGCCGCCGCCGATCACCTTGCCCAGGGTCGTCAAGTCGGGAGTGACGCCGAAAAGAGCCTGCGCCCCGCCTCTGGATACCCGAAAACCCGTCATCACTTCGTCGAAGATAAGCAGGGCGCCCGCTTTTTCCGTCTCCTCGCGCAGGGTTTGCAAAAAACCCGTTTCGGGAAGGACGAGGCCCATGTTGCCCGCCACCGGCTCGACGATGAGCGCGGCGGTGTCCGCCCCCCGGCGGGCGAAGAAATCGCGCACCGCGCCTGCGTCGTTAAAAGGAAGCGTCGCCGTGTTGCGCGCGTAGTCCTCGGGCACGCCCCCGCTGTCGGGCACGCCCAGTGTTGCGCCGCCGCTGCCCGCCTTGACGAGCAGCCCGTCGGCGTGGCCGTGGTAACAACCCTCGAACTTGACGATCACGTCGCGGCCCGTGTAGCCGCGCGCAAGGCGTATGGCCGACATGGTCGCCTCGGTGCCCGAGTTGACGAAGCGCAGCAACTCCATGGAGGGATAGGCGGCGTTCACGAGCTCCGCCAGCTCGGTCTCGAGGGCGGTGGGTGCGCCGAAGCTCGTGCCGCGGGCCGCCGCCTCCCGAATGGCCGCTACCACGCGCGGATGGGCGTGGCCCAGAATCAGCGGCCCCCAGGAGAGCACGTAGTCGAGGTAGACGTTGCCGTCGGCGTCGCGGACGTGCGCGCCCGCGCCGCTCTCGACGAAAAAGGGCGTGCCCCCCACGCCGCGAAACGCGCGGACGGGAGAGTCCACCCCGCCCGGGATGCGCCTTTGCGCAAGGGCAAACAATTCTTCGGATTGCGGACGCTTCACGACACGTATTTTCCGATGAGCGGGCGCAGGCGTTCTCTCGCCTCGCCGGATATGTGGGCGGCGTCGGTCAGAATGGCCGTCGCCAGGATACCCGCAAAGGGGCTTGGCCCCTCGATTTCGGGAATCGCCTCCTTGATGATCCGCTGGGCGAGCGTCGCGTTGCGTTTGAGCAGGGCGACGACGGCCTCGACGCTCACCGCCTCCTCCTCCTCGTGCCAGCAGTCGTAGTCCGTCGCCATGGCGATGGTGGCGTAGCTCATCTCCGCCTCGCGTGCGAGCTTGGCCTCGGGCATGTTCGTCATCCCGATGATTGCGGCTCCCCAGTCGCGGTAGCGAAAGCTCTCCGCCCGGCTGCTGAACTGGGGGCCTTCCATGCAGACGTACGTTCCGCCCGCGTGCGCGGTGGCCCCCGCCCGCCGGGCCGCACCAACGAGTATCCCGCTCAGCACCCCGCACACCGGGTCGGCCATCGAGACGTGGGCGACGACGCCGTCTCCGAAAAACGTGCCGACGCGCTTGCGGGTGAGATCGATAAACTGATCAGGCACCACGACTTCGCCCGGACGAATCTCCTCGCGCAGGCTGCCCACCGCGCTCACGGAAATCAGCCACTCCACGCCCAGCTGCTTGAACCCGTGGACGTTCGCGCGAAAAGGAATCTCGCTCGGCATGAACTCGTGGGCAACCCCGTGCCGGGGCAAAAACGCAACCCGCTTGCCCGAGAGCGTGCCCACGACGTAGGGGGCCGAGGGAGGGCCGTAGGGCGTATCGAGCACGCACTCCTCTAAATCCGTCAACTCCGCCATGCCGTAGAGGCCGCTGCCGCCGATAACCCCGATTCTTGCGTCAGACACAGTCATCATTCCTCGTCATCAGACCCGAGTGGGGCGGGCGCGCAGCATGTTCTTCTCGAGAAGCGCCTCGGCTATCTGTACCGCGTTGAGGGCTGCCCCTTTGCGCAGGTTGTCCGCCACCACCCACAGGTTGAGCGTATTTTCGCGCGAATCGTCCCGGCGGATGCGGCCGACGAACACCGCGTCGCGCCCGTCCGCGTCCCTGGGCATGGGGTAGGCGAACGACTCCACGTCGTCCACGACCTCGACACCCGGGGCATGCGCGAGCAACGCACGCGCACGCTCAGGCGACACGTCCTCCTCGAACTCCACGTTTACGGACTCTGAATGCGCGTTGAACACGGGCACGCGCACGCACGTGGCGCTTACCGCCAGGTCGGGTGCGCCGAGAATCTTGCGCGTCTCGTTCACCATCTTCTGCTCTTCTTTCGTGTGGCCGCCTTCCAAAAAGACGTCGATATGGGGCAGGCAGTTGAAGGCGATCTCGTGCGGCATCTTGTGCGCGGCTGCGCTCTCGCCGCGCGCGCGGGCGTCGACTTGCGCCTGCATCTCCTCCACCGCGGCCTGGCCCGCCCCGCTCACCGCCTGGTAGGTGCTCACCACGACGCGCCGGATGCGCGCTGCGTCGTGGAGGGGCTTGAGTGCGACCACGAGCTGGATGGTGGAGCAGTTCGGGTTGGCGACGATGCCCTGGTGGGCTTCGAGTGCGTCCGGGTTCACCTCCGGCACCACGAGGGGGACGACCTCGTCCATGCGAAAAGCACTCGAGTTGTCCACCACCACCGCGCCCGCCTGCACCGCCGCGGGCGCAAACGCGAGAGAGCGCGCCGCACCGCAGGAGAAAAGCGCGAGCCCCACGCCCGCGAATGAATCTTCCGTGAGTTTGCCTACCGTGAGCTCGGTGTTGCGGAAGGGAATCTTTTGGCCGGCGCTGCGCTCGCTCGCCAGTGCGACGACCTCTTGCGCCGGAAAGTCGCGCTCACCCAGGATGCGCAGCATCTCCCTGCCCACCGCTCCCGTGGCACCGGCGACAACTACGCGCGTCACGACGCCGCTCCCGCGAGGGCGGCGATGCGCGCACCCATCTCGGCGCAGCCCACCGCCTTCGTTCCGGAGGTGTGGACGTCGGACGTTCGCAAGCCTTCGTCGAGGGCGCCCGCAACCGCCGCCTCGATAGCCTCGGCCACCTCCACGCGCTTGAGCGAGTAGCGGCACAGCATGGCCGCCGACATGATGGCCGCAATGGGGTTCGCCACGTCGCGGCCCGCGATGTCGGGCGCCGTGCCGTGGACGGGCTCGTAGAGGCCGAAGCCCGTCTCGTTCAGGTTCGCCGAGGCGAGCATGCCGATGGAGCCCGTGAGCATGGAGGCGGCGTCGCTCAAAATGTCGCCGAACATGTTGCCCGTGACGATCACGTCGAACTGCAGGGGGTCGCGAATCAACTGCATCGCCGCGTTGTCGACGTACATGTGAGAAGTTTCGACTTGCGGGAACTCCGCGGCTACCTCCCCCGCCACCCTGCGCCACAGACGGCCGTTGTCGAGCACGTTTTCCTTGTCCACCGAGCAGAGCCTCTTGCGCCGCACCGAGGCGAGCTCGAACCCGAGGCGAACGATGCGGCGAATCTCGCCCGTGGTATAGGTCATGGTGTCGACCGCCTTCTCCTCATCCGCTGAGAGGCGCTCGATGCTGCGCGGGGCGCCGAAGTAGATGCCGCCCACGCCCTCGCGCAAGACGAGGAGGTCGAGACCCCGCACTACCTCGGGCTTGAGTGAGGAGGCTTCCAGCAGCGGGTCGAACATGACGGCGGGCCGCAGGTTGGCGAAAAGGTTGAGTTCTTTGCGCAAGCCCAGAATGGCCTGCTCGGGGCGCTTGTCGCGGGGCAGCGGATCCCACCTCGGTCCGCCCACGGCGCCGAACAACCCGGCGTCGCTCCTTCGGCAAAGGGCCAGGGTATCGGCCGGCAAGGGGTCTCCCGTCGCATCGTAGGCTGCGCCGCCGCAAAGGCCCTCTTCAAAATCGAACCCTGCGCCGAAACGCGCTCCGGCCGCCTCGAGCACGGCGCGCGCCTGCACCACCACCTCCTGGCCGATGCCGTCGCCCGGCAAAACGGCAATCCGGTAACGACTCACCGAACGCTCCCTCCTTCTTGCTCTTCGCCCGCGAAGTTATCGACGTAGGGAAGGCCGCCGGCCACCTCCCGCGCCTGGGGGATGTTCGCCCGCAGGTTGGCGAGCATGTCCCAGGTGCCCGCGAGAAACGCTCTTTTGCGCGTCTCCTGAATCTCGATGGGGACGACGCGGCCCTCAAAAGAGACCGTGGAGGCCGCAACGTCCACGGTGAAGTGTGTCTCGGGCGCGCTCTGCGCCCGGCGGATGAGAAGATCGACGTCTTCCGGCGACGCCACACCGAGCGGCACGCCGATGGCGAAGCAGTTGCCCGCGAAAATTTCCGCGAACGACACGCCGACGAGCACCTCGATGCCGTAGCGCCTGAGCGCCTGGGGGGCGTGCTCTCTCGAGGAGCCCGAGCCGAAGTTCTTGCCCACGAACATCATCCGCGCCCCCGCGTGGGCGGGGTTGTCGATGGGATGATCGGGCGTGTTCTCGCGCTCGTCGCAGAACAGGGCCTTCTCCATCCCCTCGAAGGTGATGGCCTTGAGAAACCGCGCGGGCGTGATTCTGTCGGTATCGATGTCGTCGCCGGGCATGGGAATGGCCTTGCCGACGATTTTCTCGATCTTTCGCGTGCGCGTCGTCATTTTCCGATCTCCCTGGGGTCGGCAATGCTGCCCGCAATCGCCGAGGAGACGACGAGGGCCGGGCTGCCCAGGTGGGTTCTCCCGCGCGGGCTGCCCTGGCGACCAATGAAATTGCGATTCGAACTGGAGATGCTCCTCTGCGCCCCTTCGAGCTTGTCAGGGTTCATGCCCAGGCACATCGAACAACCCGCCTCGCGCCATTCCGCGCCCGCCGCGAGGAATATCTCGTGCAGCCCCTCCTCCTCGGCCTGGCGCTTCACCTGCTGAGAACCGGGCACCACCAGCATCTTGACGCCGGGGTGCACCTTGTGGCCCTCCATCAGATGCGCACCCTCGCGCAAATCGGAGATTCGCGAGTTCGTGCACGAACCCAGGAAGGCCACGTCGATCTTCGTGCCCAGAATCGAATCGCCCGGCTTGAGGTCCATGAACACATAGCCCTGCTCGGCCGTCTTTTGATCCTCGCCCGAGAAGCGGCCCACCTCGGGGAGGGGCTCGGAGACGGCGACCGACTGTCCCGGGTTGATCCCCCACGTGACCATCGGCTCAATCGTCTCGCCCGCAATCTCGTGGACGTCGTCGTATTCCGCGTCTGTGCCCGAGGCGATCTCCTTCCAGTAGGCGAGACCCCTCTCCCAAGCCTCTCCCTGGGGGCTGAACTCGCGGCCCTCGAGGTAGTCGTAGGTCGTTTGGTCGGGGTTCACGTAGCCGATGCGCGCGCCGCCCTCGATGCTCATGTTGCAGACCGTCATGCGGCCTTCCATCGACATGGCGTCGAAAACCGCGCCGCCGTACTCGTAGGCGAAGCCGAGGCCGCCCTTGATCCCCAGGTCGTGAATGATGCGCAAAATCACGTCCTTGGCGCTGACGCCTGCGCGGAGTGCCCCCGTCACCTCGATGCGCCTTACCTTCATGCGGTTAAGCGCCAGGGTCTGGCTTGCCAGCACGTGGCCCACCTCGGTCGTGCCGATGCCGAAACCCAATGAACCCATCGCCCCGTGCGTGCTGGTGTGGCTGTCGCCGCAGGCGATGGTCATCCCGGGCTGGCTCAGGCCGAGTTCGGGGCCGATGACGTGGACGATGCCCTGCTTGCCGGAATCGAGATGCAGAAAGCGGACGCCGAACTCGTTCACGTTGTGCTCGAGTGCGGCCAGCATCCGTTCGGCCTGCTCGTCCTCGTAGGGTCTGATATGGCTGAGCTTCGTGGGAATGATGTGGTCCACCGTCGCCATCGTGCGGTCGGGAAAGGCAACGCCCGCGCCGACTTCCTTCAGCATCGCGAACGCCTGGGGCGTGGTGACCTCGTGTATCAGATGCAGGCCGATGAATATCTGATCCTGCCCCGAATCGAGTTCGGCCACGGTGTGGGAATCCCAAACCTTATCGTAGAGCGTGTTTTTCGACATGGCATGTCCTCGAATGATCCGGAAATTCTTGCGGGTGTTCAGGAAGCCTTCTTCGAGCGGTCCAGCCCTGCGCGCAGGGAGGCGACGTAGGCGCACGCCGCACGCATCTTGCCCTCGCGCGTCTCGTGCGCCTCCATGACGTCTATGAGTGCGCTGCCCACTATGACGCCGTCGGCATGGCCCGCCGCCTCCGCCGCCTGCCCGGGCGTCTTGATGCCGAAACCCACCAGAACGGGGCGGTTCTTCACCCGGTTGATGCGCTCGAGCGTCGCGCCCAGGTCCGCATCCAGTGCGTCGCGCGCGCCCGTGACCCCCATCTGCCCCACGTAGTAGATGAAGCCGCCGCCCGCCTCGTTCACCAGCTCGATGCGCGCCTGCGTGCTGGTGGGCGCGAGCATGAAGACGGGTTCCATCGGGTAATCACGCATGAGGTCGAGCAGACTGCCCGCCTCCTCGGGCGGCAGGTCGGGCACGATGACGGCGTCGGCCCCCACGCTGGAGGCGCCGCGCACGAACTCCGCCACGCCCATGGCGATGACGGGGTTGTAGTAGGTCATGAGCACGAGAGGCGTATCGGGTATCTCGGAGCGCACCGCGCCGACCATCTCCAACACGCCGCTCAGGCGCGTTCCGCCGGCGAGCGAGCGCATGCTGGCGCGCTGGATAGTGGGGCCGTCCGCCAGGGGATCGCTGAAAGGAACCCCTACCTCGAAGCCGTCCGCCCCCGCCTCGACCAGCCGGGGCAACAGCTCGCGGGTGAACGCCAGGTCGGGGTCGCCCGCCGTGACGAACGGAAACAGGCCTGAGCGGCCCCGCCCGCGCAGACGCGAGAAGCACGCCTCGAGTCTGTCGCCCTTCATCGTGCGTCCTCGTCGTCGAGCATCTCCGAGAGGAAGCCCTCGGCCTGGTGCACGTCCTTGTCCCCCCGGCCGGAGAGACAGACGACGACCGTCTTCACCGCGCCTGCCTCTCTCGTCTCCTCGGCGAAGCGATCCAGGAAGGAAATGGCATGGGCACTCTCGAAGGCGGGGATGATGCCCTCGAGCACCGAGAGGCTCTGGAACGCCTTGAGGGCGTCGCGGTCCTCGACCGTCACGTAGCGCGCACGCCCCGAATCCTTGAGATGGGAGTGCTCCGGCCCCACGCCCGGATAGTCGAGACCCGCCGAAACCGAGTGCGCGGGGATGATTTGTCCATCATCGTCATAAAGCAAAAACGTCTCGCAACCGTGCAGGACGCCCACGCGGCCGGCGCTGAGCGACGCGCCGTGCTCCTCCGTGTCCAGCCCCCTGCCGCCCGCCTCCACGCCGATGAGTTCGACCCCTGCGTCCTCCACAAAGGGGTAGAACATGCCGATGGAGTTGCTGCCCCCACCCACGCAGGCCACGCAGGCGTCGGGCAAGCGCCCCTCGGCCTCTTGTATCTGCGCGCGCGTCTCGCGCCCGATGACGGACTGAAAATCGCGTATCATCTCGGGAAACGGGTGCGGCCCCACGACCGAGCCGATGATGTAGTGGGTCGTCCGCACCGAGGCCGTCCAGTCGCGCAGGGTTTCGTTCGTCGCGTCCTTGAGGGTCTTGCTTCCCGAGGTGACCGGAATCACCTGCGCCCCCAGAAGGCGCATGCGAAAGACGTTGAGCGCCTGTCTGCCGACGTCCTCCTCGCCCATGTAGATGTCGCAGTCGAGACCGAACAGGGCCGCCGCCGTGGCGGTGGCGACTCCGTGCTGGCCCGCTCCCGTCTCGGCGATAATGCGCGTTTTGCCCAGCCTGCGCGCCAGAAGCACCTGGGCCAGGGTGTTGTTGATCTTGTGCGCACCCGTGTGACAGAGGTCCTCGCGCTTCAGGTAGACCCTGAGGGTGCCGAGGTGGTCGGAGAGGCGCTCGGCGAAATAGAGCGGCGTGGGCCTGCCGACGAAGTCGCGCAGATAATCGGCGAGCTCTTCGTGGTAGGCCGGATCGTCGCGCGCTTCGCTATAGGCTTCTTCCAACTCCTCGAGGGCCGGCATGAGGGTTTCAGGAACGTAGCGCCCCCCGAAGCGACCGAACCTTCCCTTTGAGACCAACTCACTCATCTTTTCGCTTCCTCGTGTCGTGCGCTCGCCGCCCGTGCGTGTTGGATGAAATCCAGCACGCGAGCAGGCTCCTTGCGGCCCGGTGCCGCGCCCTCCACGCCGCTGCTCGTATCCACGCCGTAGGGCTGAGCGGTGCGTATGGCCTCCGCCACGTTTTCGGGCGTCAATCCTCCCGAGAGGATGATGGACCGCGTTTGCGCCGCCCGGCGGGCCAACTCCCAGTCGAAGGTCTTGCCCGTGCCCCCGAACGCGCCTTTGACGAAAGCATCGAGCAGGATGCCGCAGCCCGAGAAGGCGTCGATTTGCGCTATCGTCTCAGGCCCCTTTACCCGCAGGGCGCGAATGACGCGCAACCCCTCTTCGATGAGGCTGCGGCAATCCCCGGGCGTCTCCTCACCGTGGAGCTGGACCGCGTCCAGCCCCACACGCCGGGCGACGCGCGCCACGTGCCCGGGAGATTCATTCACGAACACACCGACCCGGGTTCCGAGGGGCGGCAACGCCCCGGCTATCTCTCGCGCGCTCTCGACGTCCAGGCACCGCGGAGTGCCGGGAACGAAGTTGAGACCCAGCGCGTCGGCTCCTGACGCCAGGGCGAAGCGCGCGTCCTCGATGGTGGTAACGCCGCAAATCTTCACGCGGATCATGCCGCGAAACCCCTCCCGAACAAAGATGACTATATACCACAGAGTCGAAGCGCACGCCTAGGGCAGCGGAGCGTTGCCGCCGCCCGCGCCGCGAGGCCCCCCCCCCCGGCCGCGGCCGAGGAGTCTCGGCTTTTTCTTCTCCTCGTTCATCGAAGCGAGAGAAGACGCCGAAACGCGCGCCGCGGCGAGGGTTCGCGCCGTGCGACTTGTCGAAGGAGAGCCGCTTACGCGAGCGCGCACCTCGCCACAACTGGAGATGGGGGATCGACTGTGCAGCAAAAACCGCGTGAAAAGTTAGAGGGGAAACGCGCCGGGGAAAGGTGGAGCGGACTAACCGCCTCCCAGATACATCATCTTCACTTCCTGGTTGTTCAGGAGCTCGTGGCCGCCGCCCTGGTAGCGATTCCTGCCCAGCTCGAGCACGTAGCCACGGTCTGAGATTTCGAGTGCGCGCGCGGCGTTCTGCTCGACGAGCATGATGGTCAGCCCCTCCTTGGCGAGGCTCACGATTTTCTCGAACACCTCGGTCACGAAGCGCGGACTCAAGCCCAGAGAAGGCTCGTCGAGCATGATCATCTTCGGCCGCGTCATGAGCGCGCGGCCCATGGCCAGCATCTGCTGCTCGCCGCCGCTCATGGTGCCCGCCAGTTGCTTTTGGCGCTCGCCCAGGCGCGGGAAGAGGGTGAAAACGTAATCCATCGCTTCGTCGATCTTCTTTTGCTCGCGCTCGATGTAGGCGCCCATCTCCAGGTTTTCCTTGACGGTCATCTGGTTGAAGACGATGCGCCCCTGCGGCACGTAGCCCAGCCCCCGGCCCAGAATCTGATCCGGGCGGTAGCCCACGATGTTGTGGCCCTCGAATTCTATCTCGCCGCCGAGGTAGTTGATGAAGCCCATGATGATCTTGAAGGTCGTGGACTTGCCCGCCCCGTTGGGGCCGATGACGGCCACCACCTCGTTCTCGTTCACGTGGAGCGAGACTTCGTGGAGAATCTGGATGCGGCCGTAGGCCGCGCTTACGTCCTTGAGGTCTAGCAGCGCCATTTATCTGTGTCCAAAGTAAGCTTCGATGACGTCTTCGTTCGTCTGGATGTCCTCGGGCAGACCCTCGGCGATTTTCACGCCGTAGTCCAGCACGAAGACCTTCTCGCAGTGGTTCATGATGACGTTCATGTCGTGCTCGACGATGAGCACCGTCTTGCCCTGCTCCTCCTGGAGGTGGTGAATGTGGTCGAGGAGGTTGTTGAGCAGTGTTCTGTTGACGCCTGCGGCGGGCTCGTCGAGGAGGATGAGGTCGGGGTCGGTCATCAGCGCGCGGGCGAACTCGAGGAGCTTTTGCTGCCCGTAGGAGAGGTTGCCGCCGTATTCGCCGCGCAGCTTGGTGAGGGTGACGAACTCCATCAACTGCTCGGCGCGCGCGCGTGCCTCCCTCACGGGCATCTTCATGCTCGAGGCGGAGAGCATGTTCTCGAACACCGTCATCTCGCGGTAGATGCGCGTGATCTGGAAGGTGCGGCTGATGCCCCGGTTGAAGATCTCGTAGGGCTTGAGGCCGACGATGTCCTCGCCGTTGTAGAGGACCGAGCCGCTGTCCGCCTGCAGAACGCCCGTAAGCAGATTGA
Organism: bacterium; assembly: GCA_965221655.1. Taxonomy (GTDB): domain Bacteria; phylum UBA8248; class UBA8248; order UBA8248; family UBA8248; genus Bin107. Next base: position 1,274,551 of record OZ244906.1, read on the forward strand.
AGGTGGTGGTCTTGCCCGAGCCGTTCGGGCCGATGAGGCCCGATATCTTGCCCTTGGGCACCTGGAAGGTGCAGCCGTCCACCGCCTTGATGCCGCCGAAGTATTTCTTGAGGTCCTGAATGTCGAGAGCGATTTCCGCTTCAGCCATTTTCTCGCACTGCTCCGTTTCCTAGTGAACCATGCCCTTGCGCGCCCAGCCCTTGTCGATGGCGAATCCCATCAGTCCGCGCGGCATGAAGCGCGCCACCAAGACGATGAACACGCCGAACGCGATGAGGTGGGCCGTGGGGAACTTCACCCAGGTGATTTCCTGCACGATGTAGAGGATGAACGTGCCCAGAATCGGGCCGATGACCGTCCCCTTGCCGCCGAACATGGCGAAGAGCTTCATATAGATGGTGACGAGGATGAAGAATTCCGTCTCGGGGTCGATGTAGAGAACCTTGTACGCCTGGATGCCGCCGGCCGCCGCCGGGAAGATGGCGGAAAGCGCGAAGGCGGAGAGCTTGTAGAACGTGGAGTTGATGCCCAGGCTCTCCGCGGCTATTTCGTCTTCGCGTATGGCGTTGAGCCGGATGCCGAAGCGCGAGTGCCCCACCCAGTAGGAGACGACAATGGTGATGAACATCACGATCAGCATGGCGAAATAGGTTTCGAAGGAGTTCTCCACGTTGGGCAGCCCGATTCCCTCGCCGCCGTGGGTGAGGTCCTCCCACACCGTGGCCACCACGCGCGTGCCCTCCGCCGCACCGAGCATGGCGATGGCGAAATACGGCCCCTTGAGACGCAGTACCGGGAAGCCGATGCACAGCGAGATCACGAAGGAGACGAACACGCCCACGAAGAGCGTCGGCACCCAGTGCCAGCCGTAGTCCACCACCAGAATGGCCGTGGCGTAGGCGCCGATGCCGTAGAACATCACGTGGCCGAAGGACACGTAGCCCGTGTAGCCGCTGATGATGTTCCAGCTCAGCGAGAGGACGACGTACATCATCGTGAACATTACGACGGAACGCAGATAGAGATTGATCTGCCAGGGCATGAAAATCAGGACAATCGTGAGTATGCCCAGTAGTCCGAAGTTGCGAAGATGCTCCTTTTGGGCCATCCGACCTCTCCTAGTTTTCTCTCGGCCCCATCAGGCCGCGCGGCCTGATCAGCAACACGAAGACCATCATCCCGTAGGACGCAATTTCCACCATGGCGGTGCCGTTGGGGATCATGAAGGAGATGAGACTCTCGATGACCGCGAGCATCACGCCTCCGATGAGCGCACCGATATAGTGACCCCTGCCTCCCAGCACGATGATGGCGAAAGCCTGCAGCGTGTAGAGAACGCCCGTCTCTGGGTTGAAGCCGAACTGAATCGACACCAGGGCGCCGCCTGCGACCGCGAGTGCTGCGGCGAGACCCGAGGTGATCATGTAGATGTGGAAGATGTTGATGCCGCAGACCATGGCGACGTCCGCGTTTTGGGCCGTGGCGCGTATCGCCTTGCCGATGCGGTGGAGTTTCAGGAAGAAGAACACGCTCAGGGATATGAAGGCGGCCATGACGAAGCTGATGATCTTGCTCCTGCTCACCGCGATGGTCTCGGTGAGCTGCAGTGCGTCGGGAGCGTAGGGAATGGTGCGGTAGTCCGTGGTGAATATGGCCTCCACGATGTGGATGATCGTAAGGCCCATGCCGAAGGTGATCAGCAGCGGCGTCAGTTCCGGCCCGCCCACCACGGCGTTGAGCAGCAGCTTCTGAATCAGGATGCCCAGGACAAAGGCGATGGGCAGCGTGAAGAACAGGGCGAGCAGCGGGTCGACGCCGAGCAAGAAGAAGAACACCCAGGTCAGGTACGCCCCGAGCATCACCATCTCGCCGTGGGCCACGTTGATGATGCGCATGACGCCGAAGATGAGCGTGAGCCCCACGGCGAACATGGCGTACACGCCGCCCTGCATGATGCCGTTCAGGATGACGGTGGTCAGATCGGCCAACCACTGCAGGTCGAAGAAGACGTTATCGGTATAAATCCCCACCCCGAAGGGGATGGTGTACGCCGCGACCAAAAAAACCGCCAGCCAGTATTTGCTGCGAATTTCCGCTTTTTCCTGCATACGAAACCCACGCCCTCAAGAGTATTGCGCAAATAACCCGGATACTCGCCTTCGCGCCGGGACCTCCTGAGCAGCCCCGGCGCGAAAGGTCGAGTATGTATTACATTTTTGCGTTGAACGCAAACTGCCTTAGTTCTTGGCTCTGTCTTTCCACATCGGCATCGGCAGCTTGTAGGGAACTTCCGATATCTTCTTGGGCCAGACGATCTTGCGCTGGCCGTCGAGAATCTGGAAGGTGAGTCCCTCGTGCTGGTTCAGGTTGGTGTCGTCCACCTTCCAGGGACCGATGATGGTCGTGGTCTTCATGGTGCGCAGCGCCTTCCACACCTTGTCGCGATCCGCGGAACCCGCCTTGGCCACGGCGTCGCCGAAAATCTGCAGGGACGCATAGGACTGGCCGGCGTGGTAGTTCGGCTTCACGCCGTAGCGCTTCTCGTAGGCCGCGATGTATTCCTTCATGCCGGGCCGCTTGAGGATGTCCGGCTTGGGCTCCCACTGGCTGAAGCCGAGCACGTACTCCGCCGTGTCGCCGAGCTGCTTGGCGAACTTCGGCAGACCCGGGCCGACGGTGCCCGCGAAAATCTTGAGGTTGATGTTCAGCTCGCGCAGCTGGCGAATCTGCGCCGAGGCGTCGGCGAAGTAGCTGTTCGAGATCAGCGCTTCCGCGCGACGCGCCTTGATCTTCTGGAGCAGCGCGGTGAAGTCGGTCTGTTTGCGGGGATAGTTCTCGTTCAGCACGACCTCAAGGCCGAGCTTCTTCGCCCACTCCACGGCGCCCTCGGCCGACTGGCGGGGGAAGAGGCTGTCCTCGCCCACGATGGCGATGCGCTTCACGCCGATGTCCTTGGCGATGTGGATCGCGCCCTTCTGGTAGTCCTGCGCGACGGCGATGATGTTGAACAGATACTTGCGGCCCTTCTTCCAGATGATACCCGAGGAGGCGCCCGGCGCCATCGTGGGGTACTTGTAGCGCTCGAGCACGTTGGCCACCGCGTCGGTGATGCCGCTCGAGTAGGGGCCGATGGTCAGGTTCACCTTGTCCTGCGTGATGAGCTTCTCGTAGAGCTTGATGCTGGTCTGCTTGTCCGACTTGTCGTCGAGAATCGTGAAGTCGATCTTCTTGCCGAGCCAGCCGTTCTTGGCGTTCATCTGGTCCACGTACAGCTTGTAGGAGTTCACCATACGGCCAGCGGGCTCGGCGTAGCGGCCCGTCTGCGAAATGGCGATTCCCAGGGTGACCTTGTCCGCCGCAAGGGCTTTCTCCACGAAGGGAGCAGCCGTGAGGGCGACGGCAAAGCCTAGAAACAGCACCAGGCATTTCTTCATGTCTTGCACTCCTTTGAATGAAAGTTCTACCGCCGACAAACGATTTCTCTGGTTGCGCGCCGCCCCCGGCAACGCGCCGATTCAGCTTCTCTGCTCCTGAGTTACGAAGCTTCGAATACGCATATCATGGTGCAAAGTTCGCGCTATCATACGCATATCGATTCGTATGTCAAGTTAGACGAAAACCGAAAAATCGCCCCGCCCCTGCAGCGCGCCGGACTTGCGCCGCAACAACCCCCGCTCCGCAAATGCGGAGCGGGGGCCGGCGTGGTTTCGTCTTCAGTTCTTGGCCCTGTCCTTCCAGGCGGGCATCGGCAGCTTGTAGGGGACTTCAGCGATTTTCTTCGGCCAGACGATTTTGCGCTGGCCGTCGAGAATCTGGAAGGTGAGCCCCTCGTGATCGTTGAGATTCCTCTCGTCCACCTTCCAGTTGCCCATCACGGTCGAGAACGCGGAGGTGCGCAGCGTCTGCCAGACCTTCTGGCGGTCGTAGGAACCCGCTTTCTGGATCGCCTGCGCCATAATCTGCATCGACACGTAGGCGATGCCCGCGTGGTAGTTCGGCTTCACGCCGTGGCGCTTCTCGTAGGCGCTGATGAACTGCTTCATGCCCGGGAACTTCAGTATGTCGGGTCTGGGCTCCCACTGGCTGAAGCCGAGCACGTACTCCGCCGTGTTGCCGAGCTGCTTGGCGAACTTCGGCAGGCCCGGGCCGACGGTGCCCGCAAAAATCTTGAGGTTGATGTTCAGCTCGCGCAACTGGCGAATCTGCGCCGAGGCGTCCGCGAAGTAGCTGTTCGAGATCAGCGCCTCCGCCCGGCGCGCCTTGACCTTCTGGAGCAACGCGGTGAAGTCGGTCTGCTTTCGGGGATAGTTCTCGTTCAGCACGACCTCAAGGCCCAGCTTCTTCGCCCACTCCACGGCGCCCTCGGCCGACTGGCGGGGGAAGAGGCTGTCCTCGCCCACGATGGCGATGCGCTTGACGCCAATCTCCTTCGCCAGGTGAACCGCCCCCCTCTGGTAGTTCTGGGCGATGGCGTTTTGGTTGAAGATGTATTTTCTCCCCTTCATCCACACCACCTTGGAGGAGGCGCCCGGCGCCAGCGTGGGGTACTTGTAGCGCTCGAGGATGTTGGCCACCGCGTCTGTGATGCCGCTCGAGTAGGGGCCGAGCGTCAGGTCGACCCTGTCCTGCGTGATGAGCTTCTCGTAGAGCTTGATGCTGGTCTGCTTGTCCGACTTGTCGTCGAGCAACACGATGCGCATCTTCTTGCCCAACAGACCGCCCTTTGCGTTTTGCTGGTCCGCGAACAGGTTGTAGGCGTTCACGAACCGGCCCGCGGGCTCCGCGTAGCGGCCCGTCTGGGAAAGGGCCGCGCCGAATACTATCTCGTTCGCCGCCTGAACCGGGGCGGCAAACGACACCGTCGCCACCAAAAACGCGATTGCAATGCACGTGCGAAACGCTTTCATTTCACTGCCTCCCTATGCGGTGAGGAAAAACCTTGCTGCAAGCGGCGAAAGTTCGCCCCCTCGTTCAACGTGTACGATGCAAGACAAGGCAAAACTCTGCCCGCGAATCTTCTTTGCCGAAGGTTCCGCGGGGTGCGCGACGCCGGCGGGCGACGCGATTCGTTCGAGCAGGAAATGAAATTCTAGTCAGAACGGGGGAAATGTCAAACGCGCTCTTTTTGCGTTTCCTTCGCCTCGGCCGTCTCCGCGTCCACCGGACATCCCTCGACCCAGCAGACGCCGTTCTCGCCGAATTCCTTCTTCCAGATCGGCACGATCTGCTTGATGCGATCGATGGCGTAGCGGCACGCCTTGAAGGCCGCGTCGCGGTGGGCCGAGGCCGCCGCGATGCCCACCGCCACGTCGCCCACCACGAGGGTTCCCACCCGGTGGGCCATCGCCAGGTGGGTGACGCCGAAGCGTTCTTCTATCTCGTCCGCGACCTGGCGCATCTTCTTCTCCGCCATGCCCGGATAGGCGTGGTACTCCAGGCGGGTGACCTCCTGGCCCGCGCTGTGGTTCCGCACCCTGCCGACGAACGTGCACAGCCCGCCCAGTTCGGGAGAACCCAGGGCGTTCGTCAACTCCTCGACGTCGATGGGCGCACTCGTGATGCGGCAGATCATGCGCAGCCTCCGCTGATGGGGGGAATCAACGCCAACTCGTCGCCTGCGTCCACGGGCGTGCCCTCGCCGGCGAACTCCTGGTTCACGGAGACGGCGATGGACTCCATGCGGCCCGCAAAGACCGGATAGCGCGCGGCGAGGCTCTCGCGCAGATCGGCGACCGTGGCGGTCTCGGGCACGTCGAGGTCGACCTCGTCCTCTCCGGTTACCTCTTTCGCCCAGGCGAAGCATTTGACGCGAATCTTCATATGGTTCCCCGCTCCACGCAAACACGGGCCCGCTGGCCGCATGGACCCTTTTTCGGGATGATAGATATTCCCCGCCGCGGAATCAAGGCGGCAACCACACCGCCTTCGTGCGGCTCCCCGCGCCCGGGTGTATAATCGTGCGCATGAAAATAGCCGCACACCCCGAACTCTCCCGCGCCCTTGCGGATGCGCTCGACAAAGGCCCCATTCCCTTTCGCCGCTTCATGGAGCTCGCCCTCTACCATCCGGCGGGCGGCTATTATTGCAGAGAAGGCGCGCGCATCGGCCCGGAGGGCGACTTCTACACCGGCCCCCACCAAAGCCCGTGGCTCGGGAGGATGATCGCGCGGTTTCTCGAAAGCGTCCGGCGGCGCATGGACGATGCGCATCCGCTCCACCTTTGGGAGTACGGCCCCGGAGAGGGGTGGCTCGCCCTGGACGTTCTCGAGGCGGCGCGCCCCGGGTGCGGACTCGCCTACACGCTCGTCGAGCAAAGCGCACCCGCCAGAAAGCGGATGCGGGCACGCCTCGGGGAGCGGGCCGCCGTGCGCTTCGCACACGCCGCGGAGTACCCGCCTCCGGGCTTTGAGGGCGTCGTGCTCGCCCATGAGTTTCTCGACGCCCTGCCCTTTCACGTCATCGTCCAGCAGGAAACGCACGTCGAGGAGAGCTACGTGGAGTGGCGCGGGGGGCGGCTTCGCTTCTGCGAGGGTGCGCCCTCGGATGCGCGGCTCACAGGCTGGTTTTCTGATCTGGGCGTTCGGCTCTCTCCCGGCCAGACGGCGGAGGTGAACCTGTGCGCGTACGAATGGGTGCGCGAGGTGGCGCGCCGCATGGCGCGCGGCGCAGTGCTCATTTTCGACTACGGCTTCTCCGCCCGCGTGCTCTACGACGCCACCCGCCCCAAGGGCGCGCTGCGGGGCTACAGAAACCACACCCTCACGAGCGACGTGCTCTCCCGCCCCGGGGAGACCGACATCACCACCCACGTGGACTTCACATCCGTTCTGCGCGCCGCCGAGGGCATGGAACTCGCGGGCTTTACGGATCAGGCGCGTTTTCTGCTGGGCGCAGGCCTGGCGGAAGCGCTGGAAGACGCGGGGGAAGCGGATGAGGAGAACGCCAGGCGCGAGCGGCAGGCCGTCATGGGCGTCATGAACCCCGCGGGGCTGGGCGGTGCCATCAAGGTCATGCTGCTCTCGAAAAACCTGGACCTCGGCGATTTGGAGGCGTTCTCGATGAAGCCCGACGACAGGGCGTCTTTTGACACCCTCGCGGGCTAGCCCCCCGCCGGGCGGATGGCGCGGAGCTCGAGTTGCATGCGCGTCGCACCGCGCCAACGGTTGAGACCGGGGGAGAACGCGACGTCCAGCTTGCCCCGCAGACGATCGGGCTCGCGGAGCAAAGCGCCCATGCCGAAGCCGATGGCTTCTCTCTCCTCGCCGAACTGCCGAAGACCCAGCTTTAAGTGCTCGCCCTCGCGGCCCACGACACCCGGGCTGCCCGCCACCTCGACGCGCGAGGCGGAAAACACCGGCCTGGGGTTCTCCTCCCCGAAGGGCGCCATGCTTTCAAGCTGCTCGACCAACGCCACGTCCATTTCGGAAAAATCCACGGCGGCGTCGAGCAGCAAGCTTGCCTCGTCGGCCCCCGGTGCTTTCATCGCGCCCACCGCTTCGCAAAAGCGCTGCCTGAAGGCGTCTATTTTCTCCTCCGCCACCTGGAAGCCCGCCGCCCCCTTGTGTCCGCCGAACTGAATCAGCAGGTCCGCACAAGCGGCGAGCGCATCGTAGACGTGCAGCCCCATGGCCGAGCGCACCGAGCCCTTGCCCACCCCCTCCTTCACGTGGATGAGCGCCGAGGGGCGTCCGTACGCATCCACCAGCCTCGACGCCACGATGCCGACCACGCCGGGGTGCCACTTGTCGCTCGCCAGCACGATGGCCTCCTCACTGGCGGCGTCGGTCGATTCCACGGCTTCTAAGGCTTCCTCCCAGGCCTTTTGCTGCAGGTTCTGGCGCTGGCGGTTCCACTCCTCGAGCACCTCCGCGCGCGCGCGCGCCTCGCCCTCCTCGTCCAGCGTGAGGAGTTCGACGCCCAGAGAAGCGTCGCCCACCCTCCCCGCCGCGTTGAGCCTGGGGGCGAGGGTGAAGGAGACGTGTCCCACGTTCAGCACCTCCGCGCGCAGGTTCGCCGCCGCCTGGAGGGCGCGCACTCCCGCCTTTCGGCGGTCCAGGGTTTCGAACCCGCCCTCGGCGACGCGCGGGGGCGAGAGAATGTCGAGACCGTGGCGCACGAAGATGTGGTTCTCATCCCGCAGAGGAACCACGTCGGCCACCGTGCCGAGCGCCACCAGGTCGAGGTGTTGTTTGAGGTTGGGAAGCGGCGCGTCGAACCCCCTCTCGCGCAGGCGTCTTCTCAGGGCCGTCACCAGTTTGAACGCGACTCCCACGCCGCTCAGCCCACGGAAGGGATACGTGCAACCCCGCCTGCGCGGGTTGAGGACGGCCAGAGCATCGGGCAGCGTATCGGGCGGGCGATGGTGGTCGGTGATGACGAGGTGCATCCCCATGTTTTGCGCCGCGCTCGCGGCGTCGTGCGCGCTGATGCCACAATCGACCGTGACGACCGTGTCGCAGCCCGCTTCCCCGAGTTTTCGCAGACCCGCGGGGTGCAGGCCATAGCCCTCCTCCAGACGGCCCGGAATATAGTAGGAAACCTTGACGCCCACCTCGGTGAGAAACCGACTCATGAGGGCCGTGGCGGAAATGCCGTCTACGTCGTAGTCCCCGTAGACGCCGACGCGCCGCCCGCTTTCGATGCGGTCGCACAGATGGGAAACCGCCTCCTCCATGCCTTTCATCAAGAAAGGATCGTGCAACTCCGCGAGGGGGGCGTCGAGAAACTTGCGCGCCTCGGCAGCGCTTTGCATACCCCGCTGGAGGAGGAGTTTGCCCATCAGGGGGGGGAGGTTCAGCTCGCGGGCGAGCCTTTGGGCACAAGCCGGGTCGACCGGGCGCAAGGTCCACTTGCGGGGAAAGGCGAGCCGGCGCGCGGAATCGCTCATCGCTCCCGGGCGCCCTTGCGCAGCACACGCAGCGCACCCGCACTTCCTCCCGGCCCGTGCGCTTCGCGGGGCGAGGCGGCGAGAGGCCGCGCGGCGCGGGAAACCGCCGCTGCGCCGCTCATCTTCTCTGCCCCCCGCCCGCCGAGGCCGCTTCGGGGGCAAGCGTTTCCTCGTCCGCGAGAGGACGGGGCGCGTTCTCCCGGTGCCAGCGGTCCCGCTCGTGGGGCTTGGGCATGGGCCGGCCCATCATCCGGCGCGCGGCGCGGAGACCGGCGCGCACGGGAGGCGGCAAGTCGCGGCGAAACGAGACCATGGCGCGCACGAGGGCGTTGGAGAGGCTCTTGGGCCGGCAGGCATTCTCGTTGATGAGAAGCGAGAACGCGAGTATTTCTCCGCTCCCGGCCGCGGCGTATCCGCTGAAGGTGCGAACGCCGTTGAGGAGCCCCGTCTTCATCCGCACCCTGTGGGCCGCGCGCTCCGCGCGGCGTCTTTTCCAGAGCGTGCCGTCGACGCCGAACACCGCGAGGGAGGCGACGAACTCGGGCCGCAGCCGAAAGTCGTTGTGCGTCGCCTCGAGCAAAGCCACCAGGGCGCGCGGCGAGGCGCGGTTGAGCCTGCTCAGGCCCGAGCCGTCGGCCAACTCGAACTCCGCCGCGGGCACGCCGGCCGAGAGAGAAAATTCGCGTACCGCGCGCAGCCCCTTTTCCGCCGTGCCCGGGGCGCCGTACACCTCTGCCCCCAGCGTCTTGAGGATTTGCTCGGCCACGAAGTTGTTGCTGAACTTGTTGAGCCCCCGAATCACCTCGGCCAGTGGCGGAGAGAGGTTGCGCACCACGAGGCGGGCGTCGGGCGGCGTACGCCCCCGGCGGATTTTTCCCGCGAAGGCGATCCCCTCTCGGGCGAACTCCGCGGCGACCGCGCCTGCGGTGAATGCCGTGGGGTCCGTTACGGGCACACGGTAGGCTTGCATCTGCGCGCCGGAGGGAATCGAGCCGCCCACCTGCACCACGTCCACGCCCTTTTCGTGCTTGCGCCCCAGATGGATGCGGAGGCGTCCGCCGCGCGAGGTCTTCGCCCGCGCCGCGAGGCGCACCGCGCGCGAGGGTGGCTCCAGCTGCACCCGCGCCCTGGAGCCGACGCGCCCGCCCGGAGCCACGAGCACGCTCACCAAAGAGAAATTGAGCGACAGCGCCCCGTGGGGAGCCGTGTAAGGGCGAATGGAGCGGCCCACGCGCCAGCCGCGCCCGTGTTTTTTGCGGTCGAAAAACGTGTCGTCCGCCACCAGGTCGCCCGCGATGCGCCGCACACCGCGCAGCGCGAGGCGCCGCACGAGGTCGCGCATCTTCTCCTGCACGAAAAGCGGGTCGCCGTAGCCCTTGAGATAGAGGTCGCCCGCCAGAACGCCCTCGCGCACCTCGGCGCGGGCATAGAAGTCGGTGGCAAAGCGGTAGTCCGGCCCCAGGCGCGCGAGCGCCGCGGCGGCGGTGAAGAGCTTAACGTTCGACGCGGGAATCCGCTTGGCGGCAAAGCGGTGGGAGAAGAGCGTCTGCGCGGTGGAAACCGAGCGGACGTAGACACCCAGGTTTTCGGGGTGCCCGCACTGTCTTTTGATGGCGCGCCGCACCCGCGCCCGAAAGACGGCCTCGGGGCTGAGGGCTTTTTTAGGCGTGCGCTTTTTATGCTGCGCGGCGAGCGCATCGCCCGCGCCGAGGACCCCCAGGCAAAGGAGCGCAGCCCCCAGGAAGAACCCGCGAAGCACGCCCGATGCGTCCCTCGTTGCGCATCTCATGTGTCATATCCGCCATCGGGCGTGCGAGAATATGCCAGCCGCAAGCTGCATGCGCCGGCCCGGGGGGCGATGATACGTTCGAGCAGGCGCAGGATTGCCTGAGTCGGCGCGCCATGCCCCTCTAGAGCCCGGCCCCTCCGTTTCCGGAGCGCATCCTCTCCGGCCCGTCCCCGGAGGGAGAAGCGCGCCTCTCCTGCCCGCGCCGGCGCGCATTGTGATGCTCCGACCACTGCCCGAACGCTTTCAGGCTTTCCACCGTGGAGTCGGTAACGTACCACACCACGCCCACCGCGATGATTGTGAGCAGCCCGACCACGACGACGAGCAGCCCCGTGATGAATTCCATGGCTATCACCCCGGCATGTCGTAAACGAACGCCGCCGCCCCGCTCAGGCCTGTCCGCATGGCGGGCGCGAGGAGCCCCCTCGCCACGTGTTCGCGCCCGGGTTCGATGCACACGAGGGGCTCTCCACCTCTAGAGGAACGCGAGAGCCTGCAACACCTGCGAGAGCGAGGGGCGGTCGCTCGCGTTCCTGCCCACGTGGGCGTAGCGCACCACGCCGCTCTTGTCGATCACGAATACGGCGGGGCGGGCGATTCTCTCCCGGGGGTGCAGCACGCCATAGGCCTGGATGATGCGCTTGGCCGGGTCGGCGATCAGCAGGTAGCGCACGCCAAGCTGGCGGATGGTCTTGCTGACTTCCAGCGCGTTGTCCGAACTGATGCCCACCACCTCGGCGCGCAGGGCGTGAATTTTCTCGTGAAATTGCTGGAACTCGACGAGTTGCCGTTGACAAATACTTCAGAAGTGGCCCCTATAGAAGACCATCACGAGGCTCTTCTTGCCGCGCAGTTGGGCCGGGCTGAAACCCTGCGCCTCGAACGCGGGCGCTTGCTGCCCGACGCGCGGGCGGTTCTCGTCGAAAGGCGCGGCGGCGACGACCCGCGCGCCTACGAGGGCGAGGACAACCAGCGCACCAAGCAGGCCGAAAAAACGCTTGGAACGACGCTTGTTGCTCCTTGCCACCGGGGGACGCTTGTTCCCTCCCATCGGTCAAAAAACCTCCAGGCGACGCGAAACAACGAAAAAATCGCCCCGAATCTTAAACCTTCGCGGTGCGGCGTGTAAACTACGGGGCGAGCGCAGCGTTGCGGATGCGCCGTCTTGACGCCGGGAGGCGGCGTGTGCCAACCTGCCCCGCGTCCGTCCGCCACCCGGCTCCCGAGAAACCGGTGAACAAAAAACCCCTCCTGCTCTTCGTCCTGGGCGTTGCGGCGTCCGCGTGCCTGGCCGGTTGCGGGGAGAAGCGCGCGCGGAGCGGCGACGCCATAGTCGTCGGCATCGCGAATAACCCGGCCCACCTGGACCCGAGACTCTCGCAAGACGCCACCTCCGCCAAGGTGCAGCGCTTCATCTTCAGCAGCCTCGTGGCGAAAAACCACGACGGGCGCATCGTTCCCGAACTCGCCGCGCGCTGGGAGCGCCCCACGCCGCTCGTCCATCGCTTCGCGCTGAGGCGCGGGGTGCGGTTTCACAACGGAGCGCCCCTGACCTCCGCCGACGTGCGCTACACCTTCGAATCGATTCTCGACCCCGCACTCGCTTCCCCCAAGGCGGGGGGGCTGGAAGACCTCGCGCGCATCGAGACGCCCTCGCCGCACGAAATCGTCTTTCACCTGAAAAAGCCTTCGGCCTCCTTCGCCGAATCGTTGATGATCGGGGTGCTCCCCGCAAGCGCGCGCACGGCGGGCAAGCGCTTCGGTGAAAAGCCCGTCGGCACGGGGCCTTTCGCCTTCGCGGAATTCACGCCCGACGCGCGGGTCGTCCTGCGCGCGTTCGCCGGGCATTTCGGCGGGAAACCCGCTTTCGGGCGCCTGGTGTTCCGCATCCTGCCCGAAGAAACCATCCGCGTGCTCGAACTCGAAAGCGGAGGGGTGGACTTTCTCCAGAACGACTTTTCTCCCGACCTCCTGCCGCGCTTCATGAAGAACGCGCGGCTCCAGATTCGCAAGCGCCTGGGCACGAACTTCAGCTACATCGGCTTCAACATGCGCGACCCGATTCTCTCGAACCCGAAAGTGCGCCGCGCCCTCGCCCACGCCATCGACAGAAGACCCATCGTGCGCTTCATCCACAAGGGCATGGTGCGCGAGGCGGACAGCCTGCTGCCGCCCGACCACTGGGCGCACGGCAAGGGGCTGCCGCAATACGCGCACCGCCCCGGGGAGGCGATGCGCCTCCTCGACGAGGCGGGTCACCCCGACCCCGACGGGCCGGGGCCGCGGCCGCGCTTCACGCTCGTCTACAAGACCTCGCAAAACGAGATGGGCCGCCGCATCGCCACCGTGCTCGCCCAGCAACTCGCCCGCGTGGGGGTGGAGATGAAAATCCGCTCCTACGAGTGGGGCACGTTCTACGGCGACATCAGAAACGGGAATTTTCAGATATACAGCCTGGCCTGGGTCGGCATATCGGACCCCGACATCTACCGCTACATCTTCCACAGCCGCTTCGTGCCCCCTGCGGGCCTGAACCGGGGCGCCTACCGAAACGCGCGCGTGGACGCCCTGCTCGAAGCGGCGCAGCGCTCGGGCGCCGCCGGGGAGCGCGCGCGCCTCTACGGAGAGGTGCAACGCATCCTCGGCGAGGAGCTTCCCTACATCAACCTGTGGCACAGCGTGAACGTGGCGGTGTTTGACAAGCGCATATCGGGCTACCGGGTCTATCCGGACGCGGACTTGATATCCCTGGCGCGGGCCACCCTCTCTGAAGGCACAAGCGGCGGGCAAGCGAGATGAGAAAATTCTTCGTCCGGCGCCTGTTGCTGCTCATTCCCATTCTGTGGGGGGTGACGACGCTCGTCTTCGTCGTCACCCAGGTGCTTCCCGGCGACCCGGTGGATCTGATGCTCGGAGAAACCGCGCGACCCGCCCAGCGCGAAGAGTTGCGCCGCACGCTGGGGCTGGACAGGCCGCTGGGCGTGCAATACGCCGACTACATGGGCGGGCTGCTGCGGGGCGACCTGGGAACCTCGCTCCACCAGAGAAAGCCCGTCTCGACCATCATCTTCGAGCGCACCTACGCCTCGGCGGAACTCGCCGCCGCCTCGATGGCCATCGCCCTGCTCGTCGCGCTTCCGCTGGGCATCGCCGCGGCGCGCAGGCCGGGCACGGTATTCGACCTGGCGGCCGGCCTCCTGGCGGTGGCGGGGGCGAGCATGCCCGTGTTCTGGCTCGGGCCGCTGCTCATCATCGTCTTCTCCATCGGCCTGGGGTGGCTGCCCGTCTCGGGCCGCGAGGCGGAACTCGGCCTCGTGCTGCCCGCCGTCACGCTCGGCACCGCCCTCTCCCCCATACTGATGCGCATGACGCGCTCGAGCCTTCTGGAGGTGCTGCCGCAAGACTACATCGCCACGGCGCGCGCGAAGGGTGTTTCCGAGCGCAAGGTGCTCTGGCTCCACGCCCTCAAGAACGCCTGCCTGCCGCTCATCACCATCTTGAGTCTGCAGCTTGGCGCCCTGCTCTCGGGGGCGATTATCACCGAGACCGTCTTCGCCTGGCCCGGCGTGGGCCGCCTGGTGATTCAGGCCATCTCCGCACGCGACTACCCGCTCGTGCAGGGCTGCGTGCTGTTCATCGCCGCCGTCTACGTGGGCGTGAACTTTCTCGCCGACCTGGCCTACGCCTGGCTCGACCCGCGCGTGAGGCTCACGTGAGGCGCCGCCTTTCCGTCTACGTGGGCGGCAGCGTCGTGGCGTTTTTGCTGGTCTCCGCCCTGGCGGCCCCCCTCTTCGCTCCCCAAAACCCCTACGAGATGGACCTCGCCCGGGGGCTGGCCGCACCGGAAGCGGCGCATCCCTTCGGGCGCGACAAGCTGGGCCGCGACATTTTGAGCCGCGTCCTGCACGGCGGCCGGGTTTCGCTCACGGTGGGCTTTGCCGCCGTTTCGGTGTCGGTGCTCATCGGCGTGCTGATAGGTGGGCTCGCAGGCTACCTCGGCGGCATCTGGGACGAGGCGATCATGCGCACGACCGACGTGTTTCTCGCCTTTCCGGGGATTCTGCTCGCCATTGCCCTCATGTCCGTGCTCGCGCCGAGTTTGTGGAACATCGTCATCGCGCTCGCGGCGTTCGGGTGGGTGGGCTACGCGCGTTTGGTCCGCGCACAGGTGCTCGCCCTGCGCGAGCGCGAATTCGTGGCCGCGGCCCGCGCGGCGGGCGCGACGCCTGCGCGCATCCTCACCCGCCACCTGCTCGCCAACGTCGTCTCCCCCGTTATCGTCGAGGCGAGCATCGGCATGGCGGGGGCGATTCTGGCCGAATCGGGACTTTCCTTTCTGGGGCTGGGCATACAGCCGCCCGAACCGAGCTGGGGGGCGATGCTTGCCGAGGGGCGCGATTTTCTGCTCGTCGCACCCCACCTGACGATCTATCCGGGAATCGCCATCGCGCTGACCGTGATGGGACTCAACGTGCTGGGCGACGGGCTCAGGGACCTGCTCGACCCGACGCAGAAACGATAGGAATCAGAACAAATAGAGGAAATACCAGCGCCGCTTTTTCTTCTCGGGCGGCTCGGGAATCTTCTGCTGCTTGGGAGCGGGTTCCGCGCCCGGCGCCCTTTTGAGGCGCACGGCGGAACTCGGCTTGGGCTTGGGAATTTCCTGCATGTCGCGCACGAGGGCGCCGTGGGGGAAGACGGTGCTGCGCGCCTCTTGCTTGAAGAGCGTCTCGGGGCGCACCAGGTGGCACTGCAGGCAGCGGGTGGCGGTGCGCAACGGGCTCTTCTCCGCGTAGCGAAGCGACACCTTGCGCACGTGCTCCCTCTCGTTGAACTCCACGTGCACGTGGCAACTCCGGCAGTAGGTCTTGACGACCAGGTTCTCCTCGGCCGGAGGAAACGCGCCGCGCACGGCTTCTTCTATCGGCTTGCGCTGACAGGCGGAGACGAGCAACAAGCAGGCCACCGACGCCAGGAACCACGCCTTCTTCATCCGCCGCCCCAAAAGTATTTTCTCAAAAACCACGCGCGCCGAGTATACGGGCAGGGTGCGCACTCCGCAATGAGGGCGCGCCCCTCAGCCGCCCCGTCTGCGCTCACCCACCGCCTTTTGCACGTAGGCTACGATGTCCCCCATTGCCGCGCCCGGGGTAAAAATCTCGTCCACGCCCTTTTCCTTGAGCCCTGGAATGTCCTCATCCGGCACGATGCCGCCGCCGAAGAGCAGGGTGTCCTCCATGCCCTGTGCGTCGAGCAACTCGCGGATTCGGGGAAAGAGGTGGTTGTGCGCACCCGATAGAATCGAGAGACCCACGCAGTCGACGTCCTCCTGCATGGCGACCGAGGCGATTTGCTCGGGCGTCTGGCGAATGCCCGTATAGATAACTTCCATGCCTGCGTCGCGGAGTGCGCGCGCAACGACCTTCGCACCCCGGTCGTGCCCGTCGAGGCCGGGCTTGCCGACCAGCACCCGTATCTTTCGCTCGCTCATCCGCCGTCTCCGCAAATGTCCGCAACCATGCGATTATCGCCAAAACAAAAGCGCGTTTCAAACGAAATCGCGGGTGATATCGACTTTTCGCCCGCGTTTGCGTACTCTCGGGAGCATCGAACGCACGACGCGCACCGCCCCACGGGATGCTTACAACATGTCGCCGACTCGGGAAATTTACTGGAACATCGTCCTGGGCCCCCTCGTCTACCTACTCGCCGCGGCGGCGATAGGCGTGATGTCCTACGGCATCTACCAGCGCGTGCGCCTGTGGCGTCTGGGCGGCGGGGAGGCGCGCTTCGACCAGCCGGGCAAGCGGTTCATCGGCGTGGTCGAGGAGTTGTTTCTCCACCGCAGGATGCTGCGCGACGCCTACCCCGGCCTCATGCACCTGTTCATCTTCTACGGGTTCTTCGCCCAACTCGTCGCCACCTCGATGATCGCCGTCCAGGAATGGACCGGCATCCACTACCTTAAGGGCAACTTCTACCTCGGCTATTCCCTGCTCAGCGACAGCTTCGGGCTGTTGGGAATCGTGGGCATCGTGATGGCCCTGTGGCGCCGCCTGGTGATGAAGCCCGAACGCATGAACTCGATGCTCGACGACTATCTCGCGCTTTGGCTGCTTCTGCTCGTTTTCGTGCAGGGGTTCGTCGTGGAGGGGCTGCGCATCGCGGCGACCGAGCTCAGGCAAAACCCCGCGTGGGCGCCCTGGTCGCCGGGCGGCTACGCAATCGCACTCGCCCTGCAGGGTCTGAGCGTCGAAACACTCGCCTTTCTCCACCGCATCAACTGGTGGTTTCACGCGATAACCGCGTTCGTCCTGCTCGGCTACATGGGCTTCGGCAAGTTCAACCACATCTGGTACGGACTGCTCAACACGTTCTGCCGCAACCTCGAACCCAGCGGCAAGCTGCGTTTCATCGATATCGAAGCGACGATGGAGTCCGACCCCGAGGCGATAGAAACGCTCGGGGTCGAGAAAATCGAGGGCTACACCTGGAAGAACCTCCTCGACCTGGACGCCTGCACGAACTGCGGCCGCTGCCAGGACGTCTGCCCCGCCTACATAAGCGGCGTGCCGCTCAGCCCCAGGAAACTGATTCAGGACATGAAGGCCCACCTCGGCCGCGCAGGAGGGGCGGCCCTCGCCGGGGAGGGCGAGGCGGCGCAGGCACCCCCCCTGTTCGGAGAACCCGAGGAGAGGCCCGCCGTGCTCGAGGAGGAGCTCTGGGGCTGCCGCACCTGCGGGGCGTGCCAGCAGGAGTGCCCCGTCTTCATCGAACACGTTCCCAAGATGGTGGACATGCGCCGCTACTTGGTGATGATGGAATCGAAGACGAGCGAGGACGCGCGCCAGTTCCTCAAGTCCATGGACGAGCGGCTCCACCCCTGGGTGGGCGCACAGCACAACCGCGAGGAATGGTACGAGGGTCTCGACGTGCAGGTGCTCGCCGAGGGTGGTGAGGCGGAATACCTCTACTGGGTGGGGTGCACGGGCTCTATGATCGACAGAAACATAGAGGTGTCGCGGGCGATGGTGAAGATTCTGAACGCGGCGGGCGTGGACTTCGCGATTCTGGGTCCCGAGGAGGTATGCACGGGCGATCCGGCGCGGAGAATCGGCGGGGAGTTCACCTTCCAGGTGTGTGCGAAGCAAAACATCGAGACGCTCAACCGCTACGCGGTCGAGAAGATCATCACCACCTGCCCGCACTGCTTCAACACGTATAAGAACGAATACCCCGACTTCGGGGGCAACTACGAGGTGGTGCACCATACGCAGCTCATCGCGGAGCTTATTGCCTCGGGGAAACTCAAGCTCAAGAAATCCCTCGGCTCCCTCACCTACCACGACCCCTGCTACCTGGGGCGGCACAACGGCGTCTACGACGCCCCGCGCGAGGTGCTCCACCAGATTTCGGACGGCGGCTTCACCGAGTTGCGGCGCAACCGCTCCCGCTCGCTGTGCTGCGGCGCAGGCGGCGGCTACGCCTGGATGGACGACAACCCGCAAAAGCGCATCAACCACGAGCGCCTGGAGGACGTGAAGGCCTGCGGGGCCGAAACCACCGCCGTCTCCTGCCCTTTCTGCATGCAGATGTTCGAAGACGCTCTCAAGGCACTCGACCCCGAGAAGAACATTCGCGCCGCCGACATCGCCGAGCTCGTCGCCGAGGCGCTGGAGACCTAGGCGAACGCCCCGCCTCCCCTTTAACTAATAACTAACGTCAGGGCGCGGCGTCCGCCGGAGCGACGCGGATGTCGCCGTACCAGCCCCGCGCCGAGAGACCGCTGTTGTCCGTGTCGGTCATGATGGCGAGGTGGGTCACCTCGGTGACGTCGCGCCCGAAGTGGCGCCGAAAATCCTCACGCATGTTCCGGCGGTGGGTGCGCCACCGCCCGGCGTGGCGCGTCCCCGAATCGAGGGCGACCATGTGCGCCTTGGGCGTGAAGGGGTTGGGCCATGCAGAGCCCTCGGGCATGCGGCTCGCCCAGACGTAGACGAGCGAATCGGGGAGGGAATACCACCGCGCGCCGGGAACCACGAAATACACGCGAACGGCGAAGTCGTCGCCCGCGCGCGTCGCCTCATCGGGAGGATCGACGGGGCGTTCGACACGCCAGCGCCAGAGGAGAATCGGCGTCTTTGTGAGGTCTATCCTGCGCGCGAGCACGAGGCCAGAGGCCGCCGCCTTGCTCACCGCCTCGAGCACGGTTCCGCCGCCTTCGTCGCGCGCAAAGCGGTAGGTGGTCGCGCCGGAGAACGTCTTGGCCTCCCAGCCGGAGAGGTCGCCCGCCGAGAAGCGACCCAGCACGATCTCCTCCGCACGCGGCGCGCCCGGAGCACAGAACAGGGCGGCGCCCAGAGCCGCCGCCAGGAATTTCAGGGCGGTCGGGAAACGCGGAGCGCGCATTCGAGTAAACCTCCTCAGCGGCAAAAGGGCCATACCTGATACCAGGCGTCGCACTGGAACCTCGACTCGCAGCGCACGAGTTGGGCCTTGTAGCGCCGGGCGGTTGCGGCCACCCTCCCGGCAGCGCGCCGCACGGCGGGCTTTTTTCTCCACGTGCCCCGCCGGTAGCCTCCCCTGCCCTCGTGGTAGGCGAGGTAGAGTCTGTGCGCGTCGTGTAGGGAGATGCCCAGTTCGCGCCGGGTCTTGTCGTTGTACCAGCCGATGAAGTCGAGGGCGTCCTCCATGTCCGAACGACTGCGAAAGAACCTGCCGCGCTCGGCCGTGTATTCCTTCCAGGTCGGACTGAGCGGCTGCGCGTATCCGCGCGCGGAAGAGGCGCGGCCGATCGGAATGAACAGAAGCCAGCGCATGGGCGGCCGCGCGCGCGCCTGGAAGCTCGACTCTTTCTTCACGAACGCCATGAGCACGTGCACGGGCGTGCCCCAGCGCTTCTCGGAGGCGCGGGCGTAGTCGTACCAGTCAGGCTGCTGGTTGAATATCGCGCAAATGTCGCCCTGGCGCGTGGGCGTCCGCGTAACGCAGCCGCCCACGAAAAGGACGAAAACACAGGCGAGCACCCGACCAAGGCGGGCCGCTCGGTCTCCTCCACGGCCCGGACGAACCCGTGCGGCAGTCCTCAACGCGGCTCCTCCCTGCACGACCCGGCGCAGGACGCGCCGATGGTTACCAGACGGGCGATTTTGTCGCTCATTTTCGGCCAAAAGTGAGCGACAAACGATTTTGCTGCGAATACGTGAGCGTCAAAACGTCTCTTTTCCCCTCGGCTATGATCAAAAGAGCCGGGAAAGAGAAAATAGCCGCCCGTCGCCCACGACCGGCCCGAATCTCCTTCAAAGTGCCGTCTTTGCTCCCCTCAAGCGAGCAGGTGTTTGGCGACGACCTGGCGGAGGATTTCGTTCGTCCCCTCGTAGATCTGCGTCACCTTCGAAGCCCGGTAGAATCGCTCCACGGGATACTCGCGCATGTAGCCGTTGCCTCCGTGGAGCTGCACGCCCTCCTCGGCGTTGCGCTGGGCGGCGTCGGTGGCGAACACCTTGGCGACCGCACCCTCGGCCGAATAGGGTTCTCCCGCCGCCTTGAGGCGCGCCGCCTTGAGCGTGAGCAGGCGCGCGGCGTGCACGCGCGTGGCCATGTCGGCGAGCTTCCAGCCCACGGGCTGGTGCTCCTTGATCGGAACGCCGAACGTCTCGCGCTCGCGCGCGTAGGCGACCGAGGCGTCCAGACACGCGCGCGCGAAGCCCAGCCCCTGCGCCGCGACGATGATGCGCCCCGAATCGAGGATGCGCATCGCCAGCTCGAACCCCTCGCCCTCCTCGCCCACGCGGTTCTCCTCGGACAGTTCCACGGCGTCAAAGCGCAGTTCCGATATCGAGCAGCCGTGCATCCCCATCTTCTCCTCGCTGCGCACGACCTCGAAACCCGCCGCGTCGCTCGGCACGAGAAAAGCGCTCAAGCCATGGTGGCGGCGGGCGCGATCGGTCACCGCGAAAACGAGGCACAAGCCCGCCTGCTTGCCGCTGGTGATGAAGCGCTTGACGCCGTCGAGCCGGTAGGCGCCGCCCTCGCGCACGGCGGTCGTGGCGAGCGAGGCGGCGTCGGACCCCGTACCCGGTTCGGTGAGAGCAAAAGCCCCCAGGCACGCACCCGTCGCCAGCCCGCGCAGAAACTTTTTCTTTTGCCCCTCGCTGCCGTAGCGATAGACGGGCTCACACACCAGGGAGTTGTGCGCGGCGAAGATGGCGCTCGTCGAGGGGCACGCGGCGGCGACCTCCTCGGTCGCCAGAGCCATCGACACGGGGTCCGCACCGCCGCCGCCAAACGAGTCCGGCACGGTGAGACCCATCAACCCCAGCTCCCCCATGTGGAGGAGAATTTCCGCCGGAAAGCGCCCGGCGTCTATCTCGGCCGCTGCGGGAGCGATTTCGCGCGCACAAAAATCGCGCACCATCGCGCGCACCAGCTTTTGCTCGTCGCTCAGAAACACCGTGTCGGAAATCATGCCGGCCCCCCGCGGCCCGCCGGGCAGGAACGGTCCCTCCCCGCTGCCTCGCCGGGAGCGGCCGCCCGATTCGCTCGATTCGCCCGATAAAACCCCAAAACCTTGCGACCCGCAATGTAGCAGGCCCTTGCCCGAAAATCATCCAGGCGGCATCATGGGGCGCAACGTATGCACGAAACGCGGGGTCGCCCCCCGCCGGAATTTTCGCAAAGGGCGGGTCTTGCCCCGGCCCAGAGGAGAAGGACATGCCAGAAGCCATCAACGTTCTCACGCGCGAGGACGTCCTCGCGCGCCTGAAAGGCGTGCGCGAGGCGCAGCCCGTCGATTTTTCGGCGTTTTATTCGAGCTACCTCGGCGGCGTGGTGACCGACCCCGCGCTGATGGTGCTGCCCTTTGACGATCACATGGTGCACAGGGGACACGGCGTGTTCGACACCGCCGCCATCGTGGAGGGGAAAATCTACGAGCTGGACAACCACCTGGAGCGTTTTTTGCGCTCCGCCCAGGCCGCCAAACTCGACCTGCCCCACACGCGCGAGGAGATGCGCGACATCGTCATTCGCACGACCGCCCTCTCGGGCCGCCGCGAGGGTTCGATTCGCTACTGGATCTCCTCGGGCGCGGGCAACCTGGGGCTGATACCCGCAGGCGACGCTAAGCCTGCTTTTTTCGTCATGATATTCGGCGGCCTGGACTACCCCGCACGCTACTACACCGAGGGCATGCGGGTGATGACGACCACCTACCCCATCAAGCCGCCGCTCTACGCCGTCACCAAGAGCACGAACTACCTGCCCAACACCCTGATGCAGATGGAGGCGAAAGAACACGGCCTGGACAACGGGGTGTTCGTCGACGCGGAGGGGAACGTAGGCGAGGGGTCGAACATGAACTGCGCTTTCGTCTCGCGCGAGGGCGTGCTGCGGCACCCGAGGTTCGACAACATTCTCTCGGGCTGCACCATGAAGCGCCTGCTCGAGCTCGCGGGCCGTCTCGTGGAACGAGGCGTCATCCGCGACGTGGTGGTGGAGGACATCCCCGTGGCCGAGGCCAAGGCTTCTGCCGAGATGATGCTCGTGGGAAGCTCGATATACGTCGCCCCCGTCGTGCAGTGGGACGACGACGTCATCGGCGACGGAAAGCCGGGGCCCGTCACCGGCGCGCTGCGTGAGTTGCTCGAAGAGGACATGCGCTCGGGCGAGGGAATGCTGATAGACGTGCCCTACCCGGCGGGTTGATGCGCCGCGGGGCGGAGCCTCGCCTCGCCCAGGGCCGATGTACGTTTCGCCCGGGAAAACGCGGGCCACACCGGCCAACCCCGCACGAAGGGGCCGCCACCCGCCCCAGCCGATCGATAAATGCTCCCGTGAGGTATTACGGCTTCTTGGGCGGGGCGTGGATTGCCTCGCCGTGGACGTCCAGGGCCGCCTCCATCACCGCTTCGGCGCGCGTGGGGTGGGCGTGGATGGAGTGGGCGAGTTCTGAGGCCGTGAGTGCGCCCCGCATGGCCACTGCGGCCTCGTGGACGACCTCTGAAGCGTGGGCTCCCACGACGTGCACGCCCAAAATGGCGTCGTCGCGCGCGTCGGCCACCACCTTCACCTCCCCCTCGATGTCGCGCTCGGCCTGCGCCTTGCCCAGGACGCGCACGGGAAACCTGCCGACGCGCACCTCGCGCCCCTGTGCGCGCGCCTCGTGCTCCGCCATGCCGACGACGCCGATTTCAGGATGCGTGAAGATGCCCGCCGGAATCGCGCGGTAGTCCATCGCCACATCGCCGCCCATGGCGTTCTCGGCGGCGGCGACGCCCTCGGCCGAGGCCACGTGGGCGAGCATGGGTTCGCCGACGACGTCGCCCGCCGCGTAGACGCCGGGCACGTTCGTCTCCATCTTCTCGTTCACCACAATCTCGCCGCGCGCCCCGAGGCGCACCCCGATTCTATCGAGACCCAGGCCGTCGGTGTTCATCGTCCGGCCGACCGAGACGAGCACCAGGTCCGCGCGCACCGCCTCGGCTCCCCCGATGGTGGCGACCATCTCTTCGCCCACGCGCGCGACGCTCTCTATCTTCTCGCCCAGGCGCACCGCAATCTTTTGTTTGCGCAATTCACGCGCCATGAGTTTCGAGACGTCCTCATCGCCCAGGGGCAGGACGCGCTCGAGCAACTCGACCATGGTCACCTCAGCGCCCAGCTCCTTATAGAGGCAGGCGAACTCGCACCCGATGACGCCCGCGCCGACGATGAGCACCCGGGCGGGCAGCGTCTTTAGGTGCACGGCCTGCTCGGAGGAGATGACGCGCTCCCCATCGATGGGAAAGGCGGGTATCTGCGCAGGCCGCGACCCGGTGGCGAGGATTATCTTCTCGGCAGCCACCTCCTGGCGCGCACCCTCCGCCCCGCGCACCGCAATTTTTCCCGGCCCCGTAATTTCGGCGTCGCCCACGAGGTGCTCCACCCCGTGTGCCTTGAACAACGCGCCGATGCCGCGCACCAGACCCGCCACGATCCTGTCCTTGCGCTCGACCATGGCGGCCAAATCCGCGCGCACCTCGCCCGAGACCTCGACCCCGTAGTCCGCGGCCTTCTTGATTTTCCGGTACACATCCGCCGAGGCGATGAGGCTCTTGCTGGGAATGCAGCCCCAGTTCAGGCAGGTGCCCCCCAACTCGCCGCGCTCGATGACGACGCAACTCCCCCCGCACTGGGCCACGCGCACGCCCGCCACGTAGCCCGCCGGGCCGCCGCCGATGATCGCCACGTCGTACGCCGCCATCTCGTGCTCCTCTCGTTGCTCCACGAAAAACCGCCGCCCATTAGAGCAAGGTTCGGGCCTGCTGCCAAACGACGTTTGACGCACGGGGCGTTTTGGGTGAACAATGGAGATATTCGCTTTTTTTATGCTATTCTTTCATATGGAAATCCTGCACGTCGTTCGAATGGCATGTAGGTACAAAGAAATACGGGAGAGCGGAGAATGGTCGATTGGAGCCCACACTTCGGCGGGAAGTGGACGGAGGACAAGCTCGCTATACTGGAACGCTACCTCGATGCTTATACGACGGCTTTGAAGGAACAGGTTTTTGATCTCATGTATATCCATGCTTTTGCGGGCACCGGCACAATAGAACAAACCTCCCACGATGACCATGAAAACGGGCGTCGTTTCATCGAAGGTTCGGCGGAACGCGCCGGCAGGATTACAGACAAACCCTTTGATAAACTGATCTTCGTGGATAGAGATACCGAGCGGTGTCACAAATTGGAAGTGTTGCGCCAAAGACATCCCGACAGGTGCATCGAAATCGAGAACGCCGATGCGAACTCTTTTTTGCAAAGTCTCAACGAAGACTGGAGACAATGGCGCGGCGTACTATTTCTCGACCCGTTCGCGACGGCAGTCGAGTGGAAGACCATCAAAAAGATAGCAAGCTTCGAAGCACTGGACACCTGGATTCTCTTCCCCACACAAGCGCTGGCAAGAATGCTGCCGACATCTAGAACACCCGACGACATAAACGGAGAATGGGTCAATCGCCTGACGAAAGTGTACGGAGACGAAAGTTGGCGAGAATTGTACAGTGAATCTTCACAGGGAGAGTTGTTTGACGATCCAGGGATGGAGCGAAACCCCGGCGTTGAAGGCCTTATTTCGATTTATAAGAAAAACCTTGAAAACCTTCTGGGCGACAGATTTCTCCCAAAATCTCGTACCCTAAAAAACTCGAAGAATTCCGCATTGTTCGAGTTCATGTTTTGCGTGGGTCATCCCAGAGGAATCGAACCCGCCAAGAGAATCGCCAACCACCTGCTTAGGAACATATAGCCATGGCGACGCGCTCCAGCATCGAATGGACGGAGACGACCTGGAACCCGGTGACGGGCTGTACGAAGATAAGTCCGGGCTGCAAACACTGCTACGCCGAGAGGATGTCGAAACGGCTCCAGGCCATGGGCGTCGAGAAATACCGCGTGGGCTTCGCGCTCGCCACCCACCCGCAGGCACTCGAAGAGCCCTTCAACTGGAAGAAACCGCGCCTCGTCTTCGTCAATTCGATGAGCGATTTGTTCCACCGCTCCGTGCCGACGGGTTTCATCGAGGCGGTGTTCGACGTGATGCGCCGCTGCCCGCGCCACACTTTTCAGGTTCTCACCAAACGCCCCGGGCGCGCCGCGCGGCTCCCAATCGAGTGGCCACCCAACGTCTGGCTGGGTGCGAGCGTGGAATCCGAAGAGCGGCTCGAGCGACTCACGCCCCTGCGGGTGAGCGGGGCGCGCACGAAGTTTCTCTCTCTCGAACCCCTGCTGGGGCCGCTGCCGGGTCTCGACCTCACCGGCATCGACTGGGTGATCGTCGGGGGTGAGTCCGGACCTGGTGCGCGGCCGATGGAGGCAGGCTGGGTGCGCGCGATTCGCGACGAGTGCCTCTCGAGCGGCACCCCCTTCTTCTTCAAGCAGTGGGGGGGTGTTAGGAAGAAAAGGACGGGGCGCGTGCTGGACAGCAGGACGTGGGACGAGATGCCGGGGGACAGGCAGGGGTGAAGCAAAGGCTGCCCCAAACCACGCCGGGGAGCGAAGCGGCGGCGGAATGCGGACCCAAAATGGTTAGGGTTGTGGATTCCTGGCCGCATCGAGCCGCTAGAATTGACAAAATAACGAAAGGTATGTAGCCTCAATCCCCATCTGCGTCAGACAATCGGCCATCTCTGTAGCACCGCACGAATTGGGTATGGTCGCCCTGCTTCCCGATGGAACAAGCTTCCCTGGAGTTGAACTTACACTTTGGAGAAAGGAGCACTGTCATGCGGAGAAAATGGATACGGATTCTCCCGGCGTTCGGCGCACTCGTGCTTTCCCTCACGTTCATTGGCGCTTCTCCCGCCGCTGAAAAAGTCATTCTCACCCAGCCGGTGGACAGCCTCAGCTTCTTCCCGATTTACGTAGGGCGCATCAAGGGATTTTTCAAGGAAGAGGGGCTTACTCTGGACGTGAAGGCTACCGCCGGCGGCGGGCCGCACCTCACGGCCGTCCTGGCGGGGAAGGCCGAGTTCACCGCCAGCCCGGGAACCTACCAGCTCAATGCGCTCAACTCGGGCAAAAGAGCCGTCGGCTTCGTGGACCTTCTGCGGCGCAACATCATCGGAATGGTGATCCACAAAGAAGCGGCAAAGAAAGCGGGCATCAAACCCGGCATGCCTCTCATGGAAAAGGTTCGCCGCGCCAAAGGCTTGAAAATCGGCGTGACGCGGCCGGGCGCCCTGACCGACGTGCTCGCCCGCAACCTGCTGGGCCGCGCCGGGCTCAAGGTTCCACAGGACGTGCGCATCCTCGCCGTGGGCGGCGCCGGCACCATGCTGCCGGCTTTCAAGAACCGCAAAATCGACATTTTCACAATCTCCACACCGCATCCCGAACGTATGCTCAGTCAAGGGGTCGGCGTGTGGTTCGTGAACTGGGCAGCCGGCGAGGACAAGGCCATCAAGGAGTTTATGATGACGGCCGTTATGGCCACGCCCAAGCTCATGAAGGAGCGCCCCGGCCTCGTCAAGCGCATGGCCCGGGCAGTCATGAAATCTCAGCTCTATATCCAGAAAACCTCCGTCGACCAGCTCACCGAGGACATGAAGCCCTTCTTCGGTACGCGCGTTTCCCCGGAGGCGCTGCGCGTTTCGGTCGCCACGGTGAAGGGCGCAGTCAACCCGACCGGCAAAATGACCGACGAGGCCGTCCAGACCACGTTCGGGCTCATGAAGAGCGGCGGCAAGCTCAAGAACCTGAGCAAGGTCAAGCGCAGCGACGTGTGGACGGACGAATTTTTGAAGTAAACGAATTTTCTGTGATTTGAGAACAACCCCTCCCTCCGGCCGGGTCGTCCGCGCCCCGGCCGGAGGAGGCCAGGGAGAGTGGTTCGTTGAGTGCGTTTTTGTCCATCCAGCAAGTTGGCAAACGGTTCCTCTCGCGGGGGACCATCGTCCATGCGATGTCCGAGGTCAACCTCGACGTGAACGAGAGGGAATTCCTGACCATCGTGGGGCCGAGCGGGTGCGGCAAGAGCACACTGCTGAACATCCTCTCCGGACTCTACCCCCCCAGCAGTGGAAAGGTGTTTTACCAGGGAGATCTCATTCGCGGGTTAAACTCCGAGATAGGCTACGTGACCCAGCAGGACAACCTGCTTCCCTGGAGAACCCTGCGCAAAAACGTCATGCTTCCCCTGGAATTCCGCGGGGAGTCCATCTCCAACGGCGCCGCGGATCGAGTGCAATTTCTCATTGACAAGGTGGGCCTATCGGGCTTCGAAAACCACTACCCGCATGAATTATCAGGTGGAATGCGCCAGCGCGTGAACATCATTCGGACCCTGGTATGCAACCCGCGCGTCATCCTGATGGACGAACCCTTCGGTCCCCTGGACGCCCAGACCCGCCTGACGCTGCAGAATCAGTTGTTGGAACTTTGGCGAGAGGAACGCAAGACCATTGTTTTCATCACGCACGACCTGACCGAAGCCATCACGCTGGCCGACCGGGTGGTCGTGATGACGGGCCGGCCCGGAACCATCAAGAGCGTCACCCCCGTGACGATCCCCCGGCCGCGCGACGTCTACCATATCCACGACTCCCAGGACTACCGCGAGATTTACGACAAGCTCTGGGAAGAGCTCCGAGACGAAGTGGCAAAGGTGATGTGATGCCCCAGTCAGACGACGTGAAATCCCACCCCCCGGAAGATCTCCTGCTTCCCCCTGAAGTGACGGGGCTGCGCCTGCTGTGGTGGCGGCTGCGAAACGCCGAGGAGCTCCGGTGGGTGCGCGTGGCGGCCCTTCGCATTCTCTTCGGCGTGATCATGATCGTCGTGTGGGAAGCCGTTTCGGGCCGCTTGATCGACCACCGCACCATCAGCAGCCCGAGCCTGCTCGTGACATCTTTTTTCGAGATCGCGGACCCGGCCAACCCGGATGGCTCCTTGTGGGTTCACTTTTTCTACACAGTGGAAAATACCTTCTGGGGCTATCTCCTCGGCGCCCTGGTCGGCATCCTCTTCGGCTTCGTGCTGGCGGAAATCGACGTCGTGGCCCTGGTCATCGAGCCGTTCATCATGGCTTTCAACGGGGTTCCGCGCATCGCGTATGCCCCCCTGTTCATCGCATGGTTTGGAATCGAGCGCCAACCGAAGATCATTCTGGTGATGACCATCGTGTTCTTCCTGACTTTCGTGAGCACGTTTTCGGGCATTCGTGGGGTGAGCCGAGACCTGATCAACGTTGCGCGCGTTCTGGGCGGAAGAAAACTCGCCATTCTGCGCAAGATTGTCATTCCCTCCGCTTCTCCATGGATCTTCAACGGCCTGAAAATCAGCATCCCCTTCGGCATGGTGGGCGCGATTGTCGGTGAATACATTATCGCCGACAGGGGGCTCGGATATCTGCTGCAGCGCTACAACAACGAGTATTACACCACGGGCCTGATCCTGATCATTTTCCTCCTCATGCTCCTGGTCATCATGGTGAACCAGATTTTGAACTGGGCCGAAGGACGCGCCCTGCGTTGGCGACCTACGAGTCAGTTGGGGCAGGAAACCGTAATACCGAGTTAAGCGGCGTCCCGGCCCGTTTGCAGGTCGAAGGAGGAATAGAGCCGATGCCACCCGTTGTCGTACTCCAGCAGATTCGGGCTCCCATCGAGAAAGTCTTCGCGTTCGTCGGGAACGTGGAAACGCATCCGCAGATCGCGCCATTCTCCCGGGAGGTGCGCATCACCTCTCCCGAAGGCCACAAGGGTGCGGGAACCCGCTTCCACCAAACCTTTCACGACAGGCCCGCGTGCGACTCGGTAATCACCGTCTGGGAGCCCCATTCGAAAATTGTCTGGCACAACTTCGTCGGTGGAAGCGACGAACCCGCCCAAATCATCACCTACCGCTTCGAGCAAGACGGCGACGTCACCCACGTTCTGCACACCGTGGACAACAACGCCTATGAAGACCAAACCCTGCACCGGGGCGGAACGGAAGAAAACATTCAGGAATTGGCGAACCTGAAAAACTTGGTGGAAAACTAAAGATAAGAAGATGGCGTTGGCGTCGCGCCCCTCGCGCGCCTCGCCTCTTGTGGTTCCCGGGACCCTTCTTTTGTTTGTCGCGCTTCTCCCGGAAGATGCACTGCCCACCCGTGCCGGACTCCTCGAGAACGTGAAAACCTCCTGATTCTCCGGCCAAGAGCCGCCAGCCGAAATTTCTCTCGAAAACCACCGCTGGAAGCACCGAAAAATCCCTCCGATAAAATGGGGATGTATTCAAAAAGTACGAAACCCGGGAAAACCCGAGAAAACCCGGGAAAACCTGGGAAAACCCGAAAACTTTCGGCGTGTTTTTCGGGGGGCGACATGCCGCATAAGGGCGCGTGCGGACGCCGTTTTCCGGTGTGCCGTCCCGGCGCAGGCTCGTGTGGCGCACAGAGTACGGGCGTCGTTCTCCGCTGCCTCAGGCGAGCCGCCCGCCCCCGAAGCGAGGGGGACGCAACCCCCGCCAGGCGTGCGCGGGAAGCTTTTAGGGCGTTTGTCCACAAAAATCCACAATATCTGGGGATAAACTGTGGGGAAAATCGCATATTTCGTGCATATTTCCATTCAGGGGCTTGACAACGCGGGAGAGGCACACTATATTTGGTGGCATATGTGCATTACCTCATACTAAATATGTCTCTTTCGCGAGGCGCCTTTCTTCTGGAGGAAGTGGAGAGTGGAGGTTTCGAGGCGTTTCACGAGCGCGGAAAACGGGGCGTACGACGGCATCGAGTTCGCCTCGCGCACCTCGCGCATCGCCAATCCGGACGGTTCGGTCGTCTTCGAGGCGAAGGACATCGTGGTGCCGGAGCACTGGTCGCAGGTCGCCGTCGACATCCTGGCGCAGAAATACTTCCGCAAGGCGGGCGTCCCCGCCCACGCAAAAAAAATTCCCGAAGACGGCGTCCCCACCTGGCTCCAGCGTTCGGAGCCGGACACCGACAAACTCGAAACTTTGCCTGAGCCCGAACGATTCGGGGGCGAGCGCGACGCCCGCGACGTCTTCCACCGCATGGCGGGATGCTGGGCGTACTGGGGCTGGAAACACGGTTACTTTCACGCTGAAGACGACGCCAGGGCGTTCTACGACGAGATGTTGTACATCCTGGCGAGCCAGATGGCGGCACCCAACTCACCGCAGTGGTTCAACACCGGCCTGCACTGGGCCTACGGTATTACTCGCCCCGCCCAAGGGCACTTCTATTGCGACCCCGCGACGGGGGATGTCCTGCGCTCCACCAACGCCTACGAGCGCCCACAACCCCATGCATGCTTTATTCAGTCGGTGGGGGACGACCTCGTCAACGAGGGCGGGATCATGGATTTGTGGACGCGCGAGGCGCGCATTTTCAAATACGGCTCGGGAACCGGAACGAATTTCTCGAGTCTGCGGGCGGAGGGGGAATCGCTTTCGGGAGGTGGAAAGAGTTCCGGCCTCATGAGTTTCCTCAAGATTGGGGACCGCGCCGCGGGCGCCATCAAGTCGGGCGGCACGACGCGACGCGCGGCGAAGATGGTAACCCTCGACATCGACCATCCCGACGTTGAGGAGTTCATCAACTGGAAGGTAAACGAGGAGCAGAAAGTAGCGTCCCTCGTGGCGGGCAGCAAGATGTGCAGCCGCCACATGAACGCTATCCTCGTCGCTTTCGCGGAGGGAAAACAAACAGGTCTGAACGGTGACTCGCACCAGCCCGACAAGAACCCTGCTCTCACTGCGGCCATACGCGCCGCCAAGTTCGCGGGCGTTCCAGACAACTACGTACTCCGCACCCTGCAACTCGCGCGCCAGGGCGTCACAGAAATCGGGTTCGAGGAGTTCGACACGCAGTGGGAGGGAGAAGCCTACGCCTCCGTATCCGGGCAGAACTCGAACAATTCGGTGCGCCTTTCGGACGATTTCATGCATGCCGTTGAGAACGATTCGGAGTGGAATCTGATTCGCCGCACCGACGGCGACGTTGCCGGCACCGTCGCCGCCAAGGAATTGTGGGATCAGATTGGATACGCAGCGTGGTGTTGCGCCGACCCCGGCCTGCAATTCGACACCACCATCAACGAGTGGCACACGTGCGTTGCCGACGGGCGGATCAACGGCTCGAACCCGTGCTCGGAATATATGTTCCTGGACGACACCGCGTGCAACCTCGCCTCTATGAACCTCGTGAAATTCTTGGACATCGATAACAAGCGCTTTCAGATAGACGACTATCGTCACGTGATTCGCCTCTTGACGCTCGTACTGGAAATTTCGGTACTGATGGCCCAGTTCCCCAGCCGGGAAATTGCCAAGCGCTCCTATGAATACCGGACTCTGGGGCTCGGCTACGCCAATCTCGGCACCGTGCTTATGCTTCTCGGCATTTCCTACGACTCGCCCGAAGCCGAGGCGTGGTGCGGCGCCCTGACTTCCATCATGACTGGCTGTGCCTACGCTACCAGTGCCGAGATAGCGAAGGAGTTGGGTGCGTTCGTCAAGTACCGGGACAACCAGGAGCATATGTTGCGCGTCCTGAGAAACCATCGCCGCGCGGCCTATTCCGTGCCCGTGGCGGAATACGAGATGCTCTCCAAGGTCCCCCGGGGAATCGACCCAACTATTTGTCCCGATTACTTACTCAATGCGTCGCGCGCTGCGTGGGACGACGCCCTATCCATCGGCTATCAGAACGGCTACCGCAACGCGCAGACCACCGTGATCGCCCCGACGGGCACCATAGGCTTGGTGATGGATTGCGATACGACGGGCATCGAGCCGGACTTCGCACTGGTGAAGTTCAAGAAGCTGGCCGGCGGCGGCTACTTCAAGATCATCAACCAGTCGGTTCCCGTCGCCTTGCGGCACATGGGTTACGACGAAGAAGAAGTACGCGAGATCGTCGCCTACTGCCGGGGACGAGGGACCCTCACGAACGCACCCCACGTCAACCCCGAATCCTTGTACGAGAAGGGGTTCACAACCAAGGCGCTTGAAAAGGTAGAAGCCGCCTTGGAGGGTGCTTTCGAAATCCAGTTCGCTTTCAACAAGCACTCCCTGGGCGAGGACTTCTGTCGGGAAAACCTGGGACTCGACGATTCACAAATCGCCGACTGGAGCCTGAATCTGCTCGAGGCGATCGGCTTCACCTCTGAGCAAATCAGGGAGGCGAACGATTTCGTCTGCGGCAAAATGACGCTCGAGGGCGCACCCCATCTCAAGGAAGAGCACTTGCCCGTCTTCGATTGCGCAAGCAAATGCGGGCGTGAGGGTATTCGCTTCATTAGCCCGATGGCTCATGTGCGCATGATGGCGGCGGCTCAGCCTTTCATATCGGGTGCCATCAGCAAGACCATCAACATGCCCGCCGAATCAACCATTAGAGATATCCAGGAGCTCTACCACGAATCATGGCGACGGATGACCAAGGCCATCGCCATCTACCGCGACGGCTCGAAGCTCAGCCAGCCACTCGCCGCACAAGCCGAAGCAGAGTTGTTCAGCGATGTCGAGGAAGAAAAACTTGAGGGGGAAAGTGCCCCCATGCGCGTCGCCCAGCAGATAGTGCGCCGGATCATCTATCAATCCAGAAGGCGCAAACTTCCCACTCGCCGCGGTGGATACACACAAAAAGCCGTTATCGGCGGGCACAAGGTATATTTGCGGACCGGAGAATACGAAGACGGCACTATCGGCGAAATCTTCATCGATATGCACAAAGAAGGTGCGGCTTTCAGAAGCCTCATGAATTGCTTCGCCATCGCGATTTCTCTGGGCCTTCAACACGGCGTGCCGCTGGATGAGTTCGTGGACGCCTTCGTCTTCACGCGCTTCGAACCAGGCGGAATGGTCGCGGGAAACCCCCACATAAAGATGAGTACCTCTATCATCGATTACATCTTCCGCGAGTTGGCCGTCTCCTACCTTGGACGCCACGACCTCGCCCAGGTCGTGCCAGAGGACCTGAGGAGCGACACCATCGGGCGACCGGAAGCAGAGATTCCAGAGTTCGACACAGAAGAAGAGGAAGAAATTCGCACCATAACCGGACCAGACACGAGTGCTCCGCGCAGCGATCGGGTGAGCCTCGACTATGGGGAACAGACCACAGACGCCCCGGCAAAAGCCGGCTTTGCCGTCGATTCACGCATAGAAGAAGCACGTGCTAAGGGATACGAAGGCGAAGCGTGTGGGGACTGCGGTTCGTTTACTTTGGTAAGAAACGGCACCTGTCTGAAGTGTGTGACGTGTGGCGCAACAAGCGGGTGCTCTTGACCAAGAATTGCCTCGTCGCGGGGGAAACGGGCGGACTCTGCGGCGAGCCGAGAGCCGGGGAGAAATCCTCGGAGGATTTTTCCCCGGCTCTCACCAAAGTGATTTTCTTGCAAGGAGGTTTTTCTGTCGCGGGGGAAACGGGCGGACTCTGCGGCAGACCGAGAGCCGGTGAAGACTCCTGGGAGGGGTCTTCACCGGCTCTCCCCTTTCGGGCTTGACACCCGAAGCTGATTCGCTTACCTTCGACTTCCTTCTATGGGGGTGTAGCTCAGTTGGGAGAGCGCGTGGATCGCACCCACGAGGTCAGGGGTTCGAATCCCCTCACCTCCACCATCATTCCAAGTCCCGCCTCCTTCATCATCCGTATGCATTCTCGCTGCGATAGAACTGAAACAACTGCCCTTGATATGCGAGATTCCCTACGGCTTAGCCGCACCACATCCACATATCGGTCGCTTCGCCCATGCTCACGGTCGTACGAACCTATGTAGCGCGAACCCCCACTGATAGGCTACGCCATGTCGTTCTCTTGAAATTCGATGCGCCCTCCCGGCGGCTCTACCACCAGGTGGAGAGCCTCGGCCAACCTTCCTGACAGATGCCACATACCGCAAATGAAGGTGAGCTCTACGATCTGGCGATTAGAAAAATATTTCTTCATCTCGTCGAACGCGAAATCATTATGCTTCGCTGTGAATTTCGATACCTCGTCCGCCCAGCGGATGACAGCCTTTTCCTTGTCGTCGAACAGATCGCTATCTTTCCAATCTTCGCCTTCAAGCAAGGCGATCTGTTCTTGGGTAAGTCCCAGAGCCCGACCGAGCTCCACGTTGTGTCCAATTCAGTTGTTACACTCGGTCAATATGGCCGTCTTGACAATAACGAGTTCCATGAGGCGAATGTAATCGGCTTCGGTCTTCAAACGATTGGTACGGAGTTTTTGGTCGAGTAGCATCCACCCTTCTACAGTAGGGGGCGAATTACCCAGAAGCTGCAAGAAGCGTGGCACGGTGCCCCACATCCGCTTCGACCAAGCGAAGAGTGGAGCCAGCTCTTCTTCGAGTTCTGAGGGGATATTATCGGGGTTGACGAAAGGCAACCTTGGTGTTGGGCAAGCCATCATCTCGTCGGTCACACCGAGGCTGTTCGGCAGACTTGTCGTTTCGTCCATCGGCATGGGATTCTCCTCGAAAAGGTGAACTTATACGCTGCCCGCTGCCAATGCCTCGCGCACATGGTGCGGGCCGACTGGCAGCGAGAAGACCGGAATTCCGACGGCGTCCTGTATCGCGTTCACTATCGCGGCGGCAGTCGCCACGATGGGAGGCTCGCCCACGCCCCGCATTCCGTAGGGAGTTCCTTCCGCAGGATTCTCGTACAGGACGGCCTTGAGTTCGGGCATGTCCATGCTGGTGGGAATAAGATATTCGTGGAAGGTATCGCCATATAAGTTTCCGTCCAGACGTCTAGGTTGCTCTTCCATCAGTGCCAACCCAAGTCCTTGTATCATGGCACCTTCGATCTGCCCCACCACGGACAGCGGATTGATGGCAAACCCCACGTCTTGCACACATGTAAGGCGCAGGACACGTATTTCGCCGAGGTCAAGATTGACGGCGACATCGGCTACTTGTCCGGTGTGTATGGGACACGGAGGTGGCTTCACGCTCTCACCCTGGCCGATCAAGAACCCGTAGACTTCGGGTGCCGCTTTGGCTACCTGCGCGAGCGTCATCAACCTATCGGGAGCCGACGCTACTTTTACCTTACCGTCCTCGAGAACCAGGTCATCCGCCGCAGCTTCGAGCTTGATGCTCGCTACGTTCAATATCTTGTCGCGCAAGTCACGCGCGGCACTCAGGGTGGCCATACCCACTGCACGTGTCGCTTTGCTGCCTGATGCGGCGGAGGACTCGGGAACCGAATCCGTGTCGCCGTTCGTATATCGCACATCGTCGAGATTTACGCCCAATTCCTCCGCTGCAAGCTGGCACACGGAGGTGCTCATGCCCGTCAGGTTCACCGTCCCCGCTATGACCTGCACCGTGCCGTCATTGTTAAGACGCACCGTGCAACTGGACGCCTCTCCCGGTCCCGGCCAATACCCGCAGGCGATACCACGCCCGAACCTCCAGCCATCTCCATCGAAGTCGCCGTTCACCTCTATGGGCTTTCCCCACCTTCCTTCTCGAGCCGTCGCGTCGAGCACGCTGCGCATGGAAGGGTTCTCCTCCCTGCCAGCCAGCGTCTCGTCCCCGGGCTGTATAGAATTAAGTTGCCTGATCTCGAATGGGTCAATACCCATCTCGCGCGCGATGATATCCATCTGCACTTCGGTGGCGAAGTGGTACTGGGGACCGCTCGGAGCACGCACGGGACCGCAGATTGGGCCATTGGTGTAAACCGTGCATGCCCGAATCCTGACGTTGGGAATACGGTAGGAAGACGAACCCATCAGCATCTTGCTGCTGCACTGAAACGGTGCTCCCCGGCCGTACGCACCATGGTCCATGGTAACGTCGAGTTCACGCGCCACTAGCGTGCCGTCGTTCTTGACCCCCGTTCGAATCGTGATGAAGTGCGGGTGCCTCGGATTCACGCCGACGTGGTCTTCTTCCCGTGTCATTTCCATGCGCACGGATCGTCCAGTCCTCAGAGCCAATAGCGCGGCGATGTGCTCGTAGGTGCTCTTGAGCTTCGCACCGAAACCACCTCCGATTTCGGTGGGAACCACGCGTACCTGCGTCGCCGGATAGCCAAGCGCCTCGGCTACATCCGCGCGGATGCTCCAGGCATCCTGCGTGGTCGTCCAAATCGTCACCTTTCCGTCCGCACCAGCTTCGGCGACGCATGCGTGCGGCTCGATGTAGCCCGCGTGGACAAACGGTGTGGTAAACGTGTGCTCAAAAACGCGATCTGCCTCGGCAAAACCGGTTTCGACATCTCCGATTTCCTTCTCGAAGCGCGCGATGACGTTCTTCTCCCCGTCCGGGCCAAGGCCGAGTTCGCGCCAATTTTCGTGTACGGCCAAGCCCTTCCCCGCGCGGCTCTCCAAGCCGTTCACTACGGGCTCCAAAACGTCGTATTCCACGCGAAGCGCCGCGATGGCTGCTTGGGCTGCATCCATGTCCTCGGCGGCCACGGCCGCCAAGGGCTCACCCCCGTAACGCACGAAGCCATCCTGTGCGAACCAGCTCTGATCCTTGATGTTAGCGCCGAAACGAATACGGGGAGCATCGTCTCGCGTCACCACGGCTCGAACACCGGGTATCTTGCGTGCCTCCTCCGCATCGACTTTCAACACCTTCGCGTAAGGATGCGGACTCCCGAGAACGAGACCAACCAACGCGCGACTCGAAGGGACGTCGGCCGCATATCGCGCACTGCCAGCCACCTTGTCGGGCGCATCGATTCGGGTATGTCCCAAGCCTGCTACCTTGTAGTTCGTCATTTCTGCCTCAGAGAAAAGAGGGGAGCACCTTTCAGGTTCTCCAAGCGCTCGACCGAGCGTTGGTCGCGTGTTCGGGCTCGCCTATTCGGGAACATCAGGAGGCTTTGTACCGTGCGTGGCACGAATTTTGGTCTTGATATTTCCCCGCACGTTGAAATCCCCCTCTATCCACATCCATTTCGGCCTGCATATCTCTGCCAAGTCGTCGAGTATGGTGCTGACCACCTGCTCGTGGAAAACCCCTCGCTCCCTGTAGCCGTTGATATAGAGTTTGAGGGACTTGAGCTCCACGATTTTTTCGTCGGGGACATATTTCACGCGGATGGTCGCGAAATCGGGGAAATTGCTAATCGGGCAAAGGCAGGTAAACTCGGGAATGGTAAATTCGACGATGTAGTCTCGCTGTGGCGAGGGGTTCGGAACAGCCTCGAGTTTCGCCTCCGCGATCATCCGCGCGCCGTACTTCATCTCGCCCGCCGACATCATCACTAATCTCCAGGGGTAAGATTCACCAGCAAGGCCCCGTCTTTGCGTGCGACGAAGGTGTCGTGTGCTTCCTGGTATTCTCTGAGCGGAAAACGATGGGTAATATAGGGTTCCACCCGCATTCTGCCCGCGTGTATGAGTGCCAGCACCTCGTCCCCACAGTTGGGGTTTGCCCGAACACCGAAAACGTCCATCTCCTCAAGTACCACGCGCTTCCAGGCCAAATCGGGAATGTTCTCCGGTATACCCGTAATGGCAACACGCGCACCCTTGCCGCCGCAATCCACGCTCCATTTGAAGCTGTCCGTGGTTCCCGCCGTCTCGAGTACCACGTTGGCCTTTCTACCACCGGTCATCTCGTCAATCCGTTCCGGCACGTCGCCCTCACGGTAACTGATCACCTCCGCACCTTGCTCCTCAAGGATGCCGAGCCTTCTGCCACCTCCCACTACGATGATGCGCCCGGCACCCATCGCCCTGGCCGATTCATAGGCGAAAACCCCGATGGGCCCCGAACCCAACACGACGACCGTATCGCCGGGGTTGATGCCTGCGCGTTTCGCCGTCCACAAGCCGCACCCGGCCGGGTCTACGGCTGACCCGTGCTCAAAAGACATACCCTCTGGCATCCCGTGCAACGCGCGTATGTTGTTGACCACATACTCCGCGTAGGACCCCTGCGTGATATGCCCGTATTGCCTGTGGCCCGTGATCGCGTTTCCGTAATTGTAGCAGAGGTTGTAACGGCCAGTGAGACACATGCGGCAGGCACCGCACCCTGCATGACTCGTCCCCGCCACGGCGTCGCCCATCTTGAGGCCGAAACCCTCCGTCATCGGCCCCATCGCAACGATTCTGCCCGCCCACTCGTGTCCCAGGATGGCGGGCAACTGTGGCGGCCAGTTCGGGAGGTGGCCACCATTGATGATTTCGATGTCCGTACCACAAATCGTGGTGCATTCCACCTTTACGAGCACTTCTCCAATGCCTGGCTCCGGAACGGGAACGGAGCGAATTTCGAGTGCTCCAGGCGCGGTCATCACGACTGCTTCCATCTTGTCTCCTGTTTCTTCGCCATATCGTACATCGTATCGTGATGACATAATGTTCGTCCCTCGATTTATTCCTCGCAAGATGGCAAACAAGGCGCGGGGCTAGCGCGAAACCACTTCGGAGCTTCCCGGCAAATCTTCAAACAACGCTCACCCCGCCAGATCGCCCGTGTGCTGATTGTGTGGAGAATGCACGTCGATTTCCTCTCTCGTCAACCATCTCCCCGTCCAAATACGCCACCACAGACGCCCCACGTCGTTTCCTATCAAAGAAATTACCGGAACCAGAACGAGGGTGATCACCGTGGCGAAAAGCAGCCCGAAACACATACTGACCGCCATGGGAATCAGAAATTGCGCCTGAAAACTCTTCTCCAGCATCATCGGCCCCAACCCTGCCGCCGTCGTGAGCGTGGTCAAGATGATCGCTCGCCACCTGGATACCCCGGCCAGTTGAAGCGCTTCTTCTACAGACATACCATTCCGGATATTTCTGTTTACGAAGTCCAGAAACACCAAGGAATCGTTTACTACCACGCCGGTGAGCGCCAACATGCCCATCAGGCTTAATATGCTGATGTCGAATCCCATGGCAACGTGCCCCCAAATGGCACCCACTATCCCGAACGGAATGGCACTCATGACGACCAGCGGCTGGAAATAGCTTCTGAACAACGTGGCCAAAATAGCGAAAATAACCACTATCGCAACTACGAAGGCACGCAATAAACTGTAGAGGGATTTCCTGGTCTCCTTGGCCTGCCCGCCGAACTCGAACCCTACTCCCTTGTAGCGACTCAAAAGGCCCGGGAAAAAATTCGACTGCAGATCGTTGACGATTTCCGTAGGGTTGGCAACGTCCGCGTCGACATCGGCCGTTACGGTGATAATCCTGTTTCTGTCCACGCGCTTGATCTCGTCCAGGCCCGGAGTCACCTCGACCTCGGCCACTTCATGGAAAGGTATCTCCGCTCCCGAGGGCGTTTTGACTCGCATGTTCCATATATTTTCCAGAGAACGTCTTTCCTCAGATGGGTATCGCAGTTGCACCTTCACGTCGTCGCGTCCGCGTTGGAGGCGCAGAACCTGAAGTCCGAAGAAGCGTGCACGCAACTGACGCGCCAGATCATTGAGGTTGACATCCAACACCCTCGCCTCCGGCTTCAGGGACGCTCGGAACTCGAGTTTGCCCGGGCGGAAATCATCCACGACATCGTGTAAACCGGGATATTTTTTCAACTCTTCCTTGAATGCGAGCGACGCTTTTCTCAACGTCTCGATGTCCTTGCCATAAAATTGCACCTCAAGGGGATTTCCGCCGGGTGGTCGCGCATTCGAACCAAAGCTGAGATTCATGACGTCGGCAATCTCTCCCGTCTTCTCGCGCCAACGGTGAGCGATTTCCTCCGAACTAATGCCTCTCGCCTCCGATGGAAGCAATTCAACGATCACCTGTGCCATATGGCCACCGCCTACCATACGCCTACCGTCTGGTTCGTGTTGCTCGCCCAACATCGTGAATACATGTTTGACGATGGGTTCGCTCGTCTTCGAGCGCAAATCCGCATCCAGTGCCATGGCCGCTCGTTCGATTCGCTGCACCGCGCGGCGCGTTTGCTCGACCGGAGTTCCCTGCGGGAACAAAATTCGGGATTCAACCCAGTCGGAATCAAATTTAGGAAAAAATAAAAACCTCACATGGCCGCCCACCGCCATGCCTACCGTCAATACGAAAATCGCCAAGGCCAGGGAGATAACCAGATATCTCGCACTCAGGGAAAATCTAAGAATCGGCGCATACAATTCATGGATCAACCATTTCACCGTCTTGTCGATACGATTCCTCAGACGCCAGGAGATTCCGCGTCCCTCAGGCGGGCGCACCCAATGCGCCAAATGGGCAGGCAGGATGCACAGCGACTCGGCAAGCGAGGCAAGCAAAGCGGCGATGATGACCGCCGGGAACACCGCCATGAACTTCCCGATAGTCCCTTCCATCATCAGAAGAGGCGCGAAGGCTACAATGGACGTAGCCACGGTGGCGATGACGGGCATAATCACCTCATGGCAGCCGTCTATGGCGGCCTGAATGCGATTTTTGCCTCTTTCCATATGCGCGAAAAT
Organism: bacterium; assembly: GCA_965221655.1. Lineage (GTDB taxonomy): Bacteria > UBA8248 > UBA8248 > UBA8248 > UBA8248 > Bin107. The sequence continues at coordinate 1,315,122 of OZ244906.1, forward strand.
GCTCTCGGCCACAACGATGGCGTCATCCACCACAATTCCCAAAACCATGATAAACGCGAACATTGTCAACATGTTAAGCGTGCTGTCGGAAAAACTCAGGTAGGCCAGCGACATCAAAAGTGCAACGGGAATTCCCACTGCTACCCAAAAGGAAAGGCGAACGTTAAGAAAAAGCCAGAGCGAGATGAAAATCAGCAAAAGGCCGACGCGCCCGTTTCTCATCAGAAGATCCAGGCGATCCCGTATCAGGCGCGCTGTATCCCCCCAGTATGCTATATGCAGGCCTTCGGGCAATCCACGACGCTTTCTCTCTGCGTACTCCTTTACCGTGTCGGCAATCGAAATCGCATCCTCGTTCTCGGTTCGATATACCGAGATGAGCGCACTCGGCTTCCCTCCGAATCGACTGCTGACATCGGTATCCTCGAAGCCGTCCACTACGCGGGCAATGTCGCCGAGACGCAAAATAGTGCCGTCTTTTCGGGTGAGTATTTCGAGTCGCTCGAATTCGAGCCCCGTGTAACGCTTGCCCAGCGTTCTGATCCTGATCCTTCGCTCCAACGAGCGGATTTCTCCGCCGGAGAGCTCGAGGACGTTCTTGCGAATTATTTCCGAGAGCAGATCGAAAGTGAGGTCATGGCGTCGCAGTGTTTCCTCAGAGACTTCGATGGAGATTTCCCAATCCCGCAATCCACCCACAATCACCTTGGAAATGCCAGACATGTCCAGCAACTCGTCCTTGATCTCCGTGGCTCTGCGTCTGAGGGTTTGCTCCGAAACATCTCCGAACAGAGAAAGGTGCACCACCTGGTTGAATCGCTTCACTTCCGTAACCACGGGCTTTTCCACGGTTTCGGGAAACGAGTTAATACGGTCTATCTCCGTCTTGATGTCCTCCATTAACGCACGCGAGTCCTCAACCCAAGAGTACAACTCCACCACCAAGTCGCAGCGACCCTCGTAGGCGACGGAGGTCATTTTCTCTATTCCTTCGAGGCCGGTCAGGGTCTCTTCCATCTTGATGCAGACGCCCTCTTCCACCTCCTCGGGACTGGCTCCCTCCCACGCCACGCTAATCCTGACCCTGTCCAGCGCAAATTGCGGGATCAGTTCACTTCTGATCTGGAAAATCGCGAAAATACCGATGATGAGGAATATCACCATCAAGAGGTTAGCGAAAACAGTATGGCGCGTGGCCCAACCCAGAAACTGCTTCATTGAGTGGGGGGCTCGGGCGTACTCCCATTCCGGGTCCAGAGCTTCATTCCTGCAACCGGCTCGGGAATGGCGGAAAGAATGAGATGGGCGTTTTCATCCACCCCGTTCTTGATGATGACGCCGTCCCGGCTCTTTCTGATCACCTCTACTTTCTGAATCCGCAATTTGCCGTTGTCCAGCAAATACACTTGGTCCCGCGCGTGCAGGGCGGTGTGCGGAATGACGTATACATCAGGCATGGTAACGCCCTCGATCTCAACCTGTACGAACATCCCCACGATAAGGGGAGGGTGTTCGCCAGGCTTCCACATCTGCATGGGTTCGGGAATTTCGACGACGAGCGTGAGTGCCCGCGTAGATTCGTTCAGCCCCGCATCCACCAAGGAAACCCGCCCATCCCATTCAAACCTTCTTCCGGATTGGGTCCATGATACCGTGGCAGCGGGGAAGAATCGTTCGACATCCTCCTGGCTGCGGGGATAGGAAGCGTCCCGCAGGCGGCGAAACGCCCAGCGTACATCATCGACCACCAACGAAACCGGCACTTCCACGGCCGAGACGTCGTAAATGACGCCCACGGATTTCCCGGCACCGGCGAAATCACCCACCTCCAGCCCCGTCTGTCGCACCCGCGCGTCGAAGGGAGCCACGATTTTCGTACGCGAGAGTTGTAACATTGCCTTTTTCAACTCCGAGCGGTTCACGCCCAGTGCAGCGCGCTTCTGCCTGAGTTGAACCGGCAAGACGGCGAGAACGTTCTTGATGGCCTGGACGGCCTTCTCCTGTACGAGCAGATTTTGTCTGGCGTTGTCGAACGGCGCGGAGGAAATTATCTTCTGCTCTTTCAAGGTAGCGTTGCGCTGCACCTCATCTGCCACCACCTTCTTGTGGCGCTCGGCGATAGTCAGATCGGCTCGGCGGTTTTTTTCCTCTTGTTGCAGCCGCGCAATGTCGGCACGGATTTGCTCCATTTCCGCCCTGCGCCGCTCGATGGAGAGTTCGTAGTCTGCCGGATCTACCTGGAACAGCACCTCGCCTTTCTTGATGAAACCGCCTGTGCGGAACCCGGGCGAACGCTCCACTACCCGGCCCGAAACTTCGGGCACGACAGAAAGCTCCGTCTTGGGGCGCACGGTGCCGTACCCCTTGATTCGAAACGTCTTATCCTGTTTTTTGAGTACCAGCGTCCGAACGAATCTGCGTGGTGCGGGGGGGACCACGACCCGGGGTTCTGGTCGATTATCCACCAACCATTTCGTGCCTGCCGCTCCTGCCCCCAACACGAGGAGGGCCAGGAGAACGAAAACTTTTTGGCGAGATATCACGTTGTCGATATCTCCTCTCCGGCGGCATCACCACTTGGGCGGCGAGCGAAGAGAACCTCGCCCGGCCTTCGGTGAATACTTCTGCGAACTCTCTCGAAACCTTGCCCCCGACGTCTCCGGCGAGGGCCCTTTTCAGATTATCCCAAATCCTCTGCATTCTGACAAATTCGCCATGCCTGCGCGCAAGGGATAAAAACATTCAACGTATTCAGAATCAGTTGTTTGAGCAACAAACATCTCGCTTTCCTCGCCATGCCCGGCGGTGCGGTCGCCCGGCCTACTCCCCCGGCCTTTCGATGAGTTCCAGGGTGTTTCCATCGGGGTCTTCGACGTACACGACGAGCCCCCCCTTGTTGGCCCCCTGGGTGATGGGCACGGGTTCGGAGACAAACTTCACGCCCCGGGGGGCGAGCGTGCGGTACATCTCGGCGAGGCCGCTCACGTTGTAGGCGATATGGGCACTGCCCACGTTGTTGGTGGACGAGTCGATCTTCACCCCCGGTGCGCCGACGTATTCCACCAGCTCGATGAGGTATCCTCCTCCCCTTATATAGACGATCCGCAGGTCCGCCCCGGGGATGCCCGTTACCTTCTCGCTATAGTCCTGGGGCCGCCTCTCATCCGAAACGACAACAAAATCAAGCATTTCACAGTACCACCGCGCAACGGCCCCCGCGTCGGACACCGTGAAGCTCGTATGGTTGATGCTCTTGAGTCCCATCTTCGCCTCCCGCACCTCCCGGCTGACACCTCCGCTGACGTGTCCGCTCCGGGCGCCCTCGGCCTCCTCATCCACAATGTATTGCCGTTTCTCGGGTTTTTGCAGGTTTTTCCGGGTTTTCCCGGGTTTTCCCAGGTTTTTCATCCCCACGAGCGGGGGGAACGGGGCCGCCCCGACCGCGGAGGGACAATCTCGACCTATGAGGGAGGGATTGCCGATCGGCTAGCGAGGATATTCGGACCAAGGCGGCGGAAAACCCCGCCTCGGCGTATCTCGCCCGGCCTACACCCCCTATACGCTCACTCCCATCGCCTTCTTCGCCGCGTCGACGACGTTGCCGGCGTTGGGCAGTACGAAGTCCTCGAGTCGCGGCTCAAAGGGAATCGGCGCGTCGAGGGCGGCCACGCGGCCGATGGGGGCGTCGAGGTAGTCGAAGGCTTCTTCCTGAATCGCCGCCGCGAGTTCGGAGCCCACCCCGCTCCTCAGGTGACCCTCCTCGACGATGACGCAGCGATTCGTCTTGCGCACGGATTCAGTGAGCGTCGCCGTGTCGAGGGGTGCAATCGTCCTCGGGTCGACTACTTCCGCCTCGATTCCCTCCCGGGCGAGTTCCTCCGCCGCCGCCAGGCAGTTGTGCACCTGATACCCCACGCCGACCAGTGTGATGTCGCTTCCCTCGCGCTTCACGGCGGCCTGGCCGAAGGGGACGAGGTGCTCGCCCTCGGGCACGGGTCCCTTCGCCTTGTAGAGCATCTTGTGCTCCACGACGAGCACGGGGTTGTCGTCGCGAATCGCCGCGCACATCAAGCCCTTTGCGTCGGCGGGGTCGCTCGGCACGGCTACCCTTATGCCCGGTATCTGCATGAACCACGCCTCGAGGCACTGGCTGTGCGTGGGGCCGTACTGCACGCCACCCCCGCCCGGAGTACGCACGACGAGGGGCACGCTCAACTGCCCGCCCAGCATGTAGCGCAGCTTGGCCGCCTGGTTGATGAGCGGGTCCATCGCCAGCATGATGAAATCCATGAACATGATCTCGACGATGGGGCGATAACCCGCCATGGCCGCTCCCACGCCCGCACCGACGATGCCCAGCTCGCTGATGGGCGTGTCGCGCACACGATCCTTGCCGAAGCGATCCGCCAGACCCTTGGTGACGCCGAAGACGTAGGCCAGCTCCACGTCCTCGCCCATGACGATGACGCGCTCGTCGCGCTCCATCTCTTCGTGATGGGCCTCGTTCAACGCATCCACAAAATTTATCTCTCGCATGTCGCCCCTCCGGTATCTTCGCACGCGCGCACCCGCGCCGGGCGATGGTGATTTCTAGGCATATACGTCCTCAAGGGCCGATTCGAGCGAAGCGTCCGGACTTTGCTCGGCGAACGCGATGGCCGCCTCCAACTCTTCGTTCACGGCGTCGAGGTGGCCCTGTTTCTTCGCCTCGCTCAAGCCCAGCATTTCTTCGGCAACGACGAGGGGGTCGCGCTTGCGCCACTCGTCCACCTCTTCCTTGGTGCGGTAGGGGCCGAACTGGGGGTCGCCGCGGGAGTGGCCGAAAAAGCGGTAGGTCTTCGCCTCGATGAGACTCGGCCCCCCTCCCTCGCGCGCCCGGCGCACGGCCTCGCCCGTCGCCTCGTAGACGGCCACCACGTCCATGCCGTCGACGGTAACCCCGGGGGCGTCGTAGCCCTGGGCGCGTACGCTGATGTCCCGAACGGCGGTCGAGCGCTCCACGTGGTAGCTCACCGCGTAGTGGTTGTTCTCGCAGAAGAACACGACGGGCAGCTTCCAGATGGCGCACAGGTTCATCGACTCGTGAAAGCTCCCCTGGTTCGACGCGCCGTCCCCGAAGAAGACGACCGCCACGCGGCCTGCGCCCTCGAGCTGATAGGCCAGCCCCATCCCCGTGGCCATCGGCATGTTGGCCCCCACGATGGAGTGCGCGCCGTAGTGGCCCTTCGAGATGTCGGCGATGTGCATCGACCCTCCGCGCGCCTTGCACAGCCCCGTTGATTTGCCGAGAAGCTCCGCCATCATCTCGGGCATCCGCGTGCCCTTGGCGATGGAGTGCCCGTGGCCCCGGTGGGTGGTGAGAATGGCGTCGTCCTCGTTGAGTGCGGTGCACACGCCGACCGAGCAGGCTTCCTGCCCGATGCTCACGTGCACCGCCCCCTTCACGCGGCCCGCCATGAAGAACTCGTCGGTCTTCTCCTCGAACCGGCGAATCCGCAGCATGTTGCGGTACATCGCCTCCAGACTCTTTTTCGTCAGCTTCTTCGGTCTGGCCGAACCTCGCTTCGCCCTGGTGGACATGGCGCCTCCCTTCCCGCGACGTTCTCGGGATGCCGCCCCCGAAATCGCATGAGAACAAGATTTTTCAGGCCTTCATGAGTACCACACGCGGCCATGCCGATTCAATCGACGGCGGGGCGCTTCGGCCCCACGGCATAGCGCAGGAACAGTTCGTCCTCCACTCGCCGAACCTCCTCGAGCCGAAGCCCCAGAAACGCGCCCGAGCGAAAACCCGCCCCGTCCATCAGCGTGGGCGCCGCCTTCCCCCCGGCCAGCCAGGGCGTGAGCGTAACGTGCATCTCATCCAAACAGCCCGCGAACTCCCACGTCAGCGCGCCGCCGCCCTCGAGCAGCACGCTCCCGACGCCCGCCTCGCACAGATGCCCCAGCACCTGGGGCGCGAGCCGCTCCCCCTCGTCCAGGACGAAGACGCGCGCACCTGCGGCCTGGGCTGCTGCCAGCCGGGCCGCACCCCCGGGCGGAGCGAAGACGAAGCGCTCGGTTTCTTTCGCCCGAAACCAGGGCAGGTCTTCGGGAAAAGAACCGCTTTGGGTGATCAACCCGTTCGCCGGATGCGGCGGCAAACCCTTCGCGCGGCGCTCTGCGACGAGAGATTGCTCCCGCACGAGGGCGGGTATGCGCGCGGTGCGCAGGGTCTCTCCCCCCCATATCACCACGTCCGCACGGGCGCGCAAGCGATCCATCTCCAGACGATCCGCGCGCGAGCCCAGGGAGAACTCCGCGCGGTCGTAACCCGCTATCTTCCCGTCGAGCGTCATCGCCAGATTCGCGTATACGAAAGGTCTCTCCATTCCCGTTTCCCGCGATGGTGGTTGTCGCCCGCCCGCCCGAAGCAGTAAAGTTACCTCCGTCCTCTTGAACGTGGGCGTTCATTCAGACAAAGGAGACGGACCGCCATGGGTGAATTCGACCAAAGAGTAGACTTGCCCGCTCTCGACCTGCAAAAGCTCAACATCGGCCCCTACAGCAACAACGTGTACGTCCTCACGTGCAAGGCGACGAAAGAGTGCGTCATCATCGACACGTCCCATGCGGCCGAGCCGATTCTCGCCGCCTGCGAGGGCGCAACGCCCAAATACATTTTACAGACCCATTGCCATGCAGACCACATCGACGCACTCGACGAGGTGCGCAGCCGCACGGGCGCGCCCCTGGGCCAACACGCCCGGGACGCCGAGGAATTCGGCATCCACCCCGACTTCACCATCGAGGACGGGCAGGAGGTTCGCTTCGGCGAAATTGCGCTCCGCGCCATCCACGCACCGGGCCACTGCAAGGGCATGTTGATGTTCCACTACCCGGGCCACTGCGTGTGCGGGGACACCATTTTCCCCGGAGGTCCGGGAAAGACCTGGAACCACCAGCAGCTTCTCACCCTCATCGACACCATCAAGACCAAGGTCTTCACCCTCCCGGAGGAGACTACCCTCTACCCCGGACACGGGGCGAACAGCACCGTCGCGCAGAGCAAGGCGGAATTCGCCGGATTCGAGGCGGCGGGCAGGCCGCGGCCCGAGGAATTCGGCGACGTCACCTGGGCCGGCTAAGACGAAGGAGCACGCAATGGGTTCAACAGGCATCGCATTCGATCACGTGCACATCATCAGCCGCGCACCGGAGGCGTGCGTGGAGTGGTTCGTAGAAAACCTGGGCGGCGAGCGCGGCACAGGAGCCGAATACAGGGGTGCGCCGCAGATTCCCGTCCAGTTCGGGGGCGTAACCGTCATCGTTCGCGGCGAGAGAACGGGCGAGAGCGCGGGCGAGAAAAATGGCCTTGAGTGGGGGACGGACCACTTCGCCTTCCGCGTCGACGGCGATTTTCTCGCCTTCTGCGACGACCTCAAGAGCAAAGGCGTCAAGTTCACCGTCGAACCCACGCAGTTCAACCCGAATACGCAAATCGCCTTCATCGAGGCGCCCGATGGCGTCAGCATCGAGTTGCTGCAAAGGACGTGAGCGGGGTGCGCGCCGCCTCCGGCATCGCCTCGCTCTCGTGGGCGGGAGCGCGCGTCTTGCGTTCCTTTGCCTGGCGATGTTGGGGGTCGCGTGGGCGGCAGCCTCCCCCGCGCATGGTGCGGAGACCCCGTTGCCGCAGGCGCCCCCCCTGGGTCTCGACGACGTTCCCGTGCCCGAGAACAACCCCACGACGCGCGCCAAGGTGGAACTCGGCAAGCGGCTCTTCTTCGAGACGCGCATCTCGGGCGACGGCAAGGTATCCTGCGCTACGTGCCACGTGCCGAAGCGGGGTTTCTCGAACGCGCGTCAGTACGGAGCGGGGTTCGGGGGCAGGCTCACGCTCACGAACGTGCCCACGCTCATCAACGCCGCCTACAGCGAGTTTCTCTTCTGGGACGGACGCGCGCGCAGCCTCGAGGAGCAGGCGAAAGGGCCCATTCTCCACCCGAGCGAGATGGCGTCGAGCGAGGCGAAAATTGCCGAGACGCTCCAGGCGATTCCCGAATACCGCGCACGCTTCGCCAAGGCGTTCGGGAGCCCGGGCGTGAGCCTCGAGCGCGTCGTCCAGGCCATCGCCGCTTTTGAGCGCACACTGATTTCGGGAAACTCGCGCTTCGACCGCTGGAAGTACGGGGGAGATGCATCTGCGATGTCCGCGCGCGAGATTCGGGGGTTTGGGGTCTTTACATCCAGCGGAAATTGTGTGAAATGCCACCTGGTGGATGAGTTCAGCGCGCCGTTCACGGACGATGCGTTTCACAACGTCGGCATCGGCATGGACAAGAGACCTCTCCAGACGGGACGTGAGAAGGTTACCGGCCGGGTGCGGGATCGGGGCAAATTCAAGACACCCACCCTGCGCCACGTCACCCAGACGGCTCCCTACATGCACGACGGCCGCTTCGCCACGCTGTCCGAAGTGGTGGATTTCTACGACAAGGGCGGACATCCCAATCCACATCTCGACCCCGACATGAAACCCCTGAATCTCACGAAGGCGGAAAAAGAAGACCTCCTCGCCTTCATGGGCGCATTGGTGGGCGACCTGCCCGAAGTCGAGGCTCCCGAGCTGCCGCGATGAAAAAAACGCCGCCACCTTCCGCACCGCCGCACCCGGGCGCATCCCGGCCCGGGCCGAGGTGCGCCGCGGCGCTTCTCGTCCTTGCGTTTGCGGGCATCTTGGGCTTCGCACCCCCCGCAGCCCGGGGCGCAGAGACTCTCATTGAGCAGGGCAAGGCCCTTTTTGAGAAAAACGGCTGCGCAAGTTGCCACGCCCGCACCGGACCCGAGGCCAGGATACCCGTCCCCGAGCGGAACCGCATAAAGGGTCCAGCACTCTGGTACGCGGGCAGCAAGTTCAAGCCCGGTTTTTTGGCGGGCTGGATCGAAAACCCCCAACCCTTTCGGGGCGTGGTCTTCGGGACCATGAAGCGGGGGAAATACCCCCACCCCGCCCTGCCGGGGGAGGAAGCAAACAAGGTGGCCGCCTATCTGGAGAGCCTCACCGACCCCGAGATGCCCACGGGCATGGTTCCCGCGTGGAAGAAAATTCCCAGGCGGGTGCTTCGGCGGGCGCGCATTTTGTTTCAGAAAAAACAACCCTGCTACTCCTGCCACATGGTCTCGATACGAAAGACCGTCTACCGCACCAGGATCGAGGTGGGCGGCTACAGCGCGCCGCACTTTCGGGCGGCGGGGCGGAGGCTGAATCCCGATTTCATCGTGGCCTTTCTGCGCAAGCCGCACCGCTACAACCCCAACGGCAGAATGCCCGTCTATGGGGACAAGGCGTTCACGAGGCTGGGTGCGGAGGATTTCGTCGCCCTCGCCGCCTACATAGCGAGTTTCAAGTGAGACGCTCCTTCCGCCTGCTTGGCGCAAGCCTCCTGCTCGCCCTCCTCGCGGGTGCGCCCGCCCAAGCGAACGAGCCCGCGGTGAGTGCCGAGGAGAACTTTCGCTGGCACTGCATCCAGTGCCACGGCCCGAAGGGAGACGGCAAAGGGGTGAACAACACCCCAAAGCTGCCCGTGAGCCCCCGCAACCTCACGGACGGCAAGGACATGTCGCGCTTCTCGGACGAGGACATGATGCGCACCATCACGCACGGGGGGGCGGCGAGCGACCTCTCCCCCATCATGCCGCCGTGGGGCAACGTGCTGAGCGGGCGCGAGATTCGCGACCTGGTAGCCCTCGTCCGCAAACTGTGCAAATGTCGTTTCGACCCGAAGGAGAAGGCGGCCCTCCTCAAACAGGAAGGCAGGCAGACGGCTCCATGACGCGCACGGCGACGACTCTCCTCATCCTTTTTCTGCTCGCCCTGCCCGTGCGCGCACTCTCTGCGGGCGAGACGATTCTGGTGACGAACACGCGCGAGGGCACCATCAGCGTCATCGCGCGTGCATCCCACGAGGTGGTCGAGACGATTCCCGCGGGCCGCAAACCGAACCGCCTCGCTCTCGCCCCCGATGGGCGCCACGCCTACGTCGTCAACGACGGCAAGTCGCACGTGCGCGTCCTCGACGTACGGACGCGCAAGTTCGTCCGCCGCGTGCGCGCGGGCCGCGACCCCTACAACCTGACGTTCTCCCCAGACGGACGCCACGCCTACTTCGTGAACACCTATTCGGACAACCTCACGATTCTCGACGTGGCGCGCCGCAAAATCGTCGGCCTCATCAGGCACGGGGGAAACAACCCGGTGAACGTCAAGCTCAGCCCCGACGGCCGCCGCGCTTTCGTCGCCAACGAGTTGAGCGAGGACGTCTCCGTGGTCGACCTCGAGACCCGAAAGCCGATCGCACAGATCGAGGCGGGCCACTACATCGAGGGCATCGACGTCACGCGCGACGGCAAGTGGCTCTACGTCATGAACGGGGAACGGCATTCCTACGGCGTGGTGGACCTGAACACGCTCGAGATAACGCAAACCGTCAAACTCTCCGGCGAGCCGCACGACGCCCTCATCACGCCCGGGGGAGAATTCCTCTACGTCACCCTTCCCCACCGCAACAGCGTGGCAGTGTTCTCCCTCCCCGAACAAAGGCGCGTCGCCCTGGTAAAGCAGGGAATCCGCCCCGACCTCATCGCGTTCACGCCCGACGGCGCACTCGCCTACGTGACGAACCGCGACTCACGCGAGGTGTTCGTCATGGACGCCAGAACACACCGCAACCTCCGCAGAATCCGGGTGGGCCGCGGCCCGCACGGGGTGCTCGTCGTTCCGCCGCCGCCGGCAAACTGAATCGCCCGGAGGTCTTTCGCGCTGTAACCAGGAGGCTTCCGTCCGCACCGGACGAACGCCGCGCGACGCGCACCGGGAGGGCGACGCCCTAAGGGCCATGCATCTTCCGCCCTACCCCCGCGCCAGCGGACGCGGGGTTGCCCGCACTACATTCCCTTGCCGGCCGCGCAGCGAAAACCAATTTTGTTGTTACGATATCCGGGAAGACGATGGTAGCGGTTATGGGTCGTGGCCCAGGCGATGGGACTCCCCCAGGAAGCGCCGCGCACGACGCGCGTCTTGCCCTTCGCCGGGCCGTGCGGATCGCGTTCGGCCATGTTGCGGTAGGCGCCGGCTCGATATGAATCGGCCACCCACTCCCAGAGGTTGCCCGCCATGTCGAGTGCGCCGAAGGGGCTCGCGCCCCGGGGAAAGCTGCCCACGGGCGCCACGGCGGGAAATCCGTCCTTGCTTCCTTTGAGGTTGGCTCTGAGGACGTCGTTTTGCTTGCCCCAGGGGTAGCGCCTGCCGTCCCCGCCTCTGGCAGCGCGCTCCCACTCCGCCTCGGTGGGCAGACGCCTGCCCGCCCACCGGCAGTAATCCTCCGCGTCGGACCAACTCACGTGGGAGACGGGCTGGGTGGGGAGGCTCCTCCAGTCCGAGCCGGGACCCTCGGGCCGGCGCCAGTTCGCACCCCTGGTCTTTCGCCAGCCGCCCTTGCCCTTTCTCAGAGAAGCGTCCCACGTCCAGGACCACTTGCGCTTCTCGGCGGTCGTCCGGTAGCCGGTTTGGGCGGCGAAACGCGCGAAGCGTTCCGCCGTCGCCTCGGTTTGGTCGATCCAGAAAGCGGAGACGAAAACCCTTCGGGGCGGGCGCTCGTCCTTGTCGCCGCGCTTGCTGCCCATGACGAACCACCCGGCGGGAACGTGCACCAGCGTGGCGCCGTCGAAACCGGAGACCATCGTCCGCCCCTCCTGTGCGCGGGCGGGCGTGAGGAGCAGCCCGCAGAAAAGCAGCACAAAGACGATGGTTCTCGCGTGCATGGGGCCTCCTCGCAGCGGTCTCGGATAAGGGGGCGCGTCTAGTCGCGCAGCGGATCCCTGGGGTCGTTCACGAAAGTCGTGCCCGCCGCTTCCTTGTTGGGCATTCCGCCGTAGGTGAATATCAACTCCGCAGGCGCGTCGTGGCTGGGGTTTTCCTGTCCGTGCACGCATCCGCAGGGAAAGTAGACGAAGTGGCCGACGGGCACCTCCTTGCGGAGGATGTCGTCGTTCTCCTTCCAATAGATGTTGATGGGGCCTTTCACCACATAAATCGTCGTGTCGCAGTTTTTGTGAAAATGCAGGGCGTTGCGCCCCCTGGGGGGAATGATGGTCCTGCCCATCGTGATGGAATTCGTGCCGGTCGTCTCGCGGTTCACCCCCCAGCGAATGTCGTAGGGCGGCTCGTAGGCCTTGTCCTCGTCCACGTCGAGGGAGTTGACGACTTTCGGTACGGGCAAATCCGCCATGGGGCTTTCTCCAAAGAGTGTGGGTGAAATCACAATGTCCGCGAAACGAAACCGAACCCTCTACCCTACCCTGCGGGGGGAGTGCTCCAGGAGACCACGTCTTTTTCCCGCAAATCCTCCAGTTCCTGCTCCCCCATGCCGAGCCACTCGCCCAGCACTTCTTTCGTGTTCTCTCCCAGATAGGGTGCGCGCGTGAATTTCATCTTAGAACCGGGCAGGCGGATGGGCGGCCCCAGGAGCTTGAGGTCGCCCGCGACGGGGTGGTCCACCTCCACAATCATCTCCCGCGCCCGTATTTGCGGGTCTTCGAGCGCCTGGGCGACCGTGTTTACGGGCGCGAAGGGCACGTGCCCCTGGAGGAGGTCAATCCATTCCGCGTTCGTTTTTTCGAGAAACGCTTTCTTCAGGAGGTCGAGCAGGGCTTCGCGGTTGTCGAAACGATTCTGGGCGAGTCTGAAGCGCGGGTCCTCCGCCAGTTCGGGCATTCCCATGCGCTCGACGAGAACGGGAAAGAAGTTCTGCTTGAGGCACAGCACGCTCACCCAGCCGTCTTTCGTCTGAAAATTCTGCGCGGGCACCATGGAAGGATGTGCGCTGTGCGAGAACTTCTGCGGCTCATAGCCGCAGTTCATCGACCAGGTGGCCATGTAGGCGAGCTGCACCAGTGCGCCGTCCATGAGCGAGACGTCCACGTCCCTGCCCTTGCCCGTGCGACCCGCCTCCCACAGGGCGGCCAAAAGACCCACGAGCGAGATGAACCCGCCCGAGAAATCCACGAAACTCACGCCCCCCTTGGTGGGAGGGCCGTCGGGCTCTCCCGCGAGGTCCATGATGCCTGCGTACGCCTGCATGAGGTAGTCGTAGGCGGGCTCGGGCGCCCTTGGCCCCGTCATCCCGTAGCCGGAGAGAAAGCAACACACTATCTTCTCGTTGTAGGGGCTCAGGTGCTTGTAGGTAATTTCGAGTTTCTCGGGAGCAGTGCCCCTGCAATTCGCATAGAGCGCGTCCGCCCTGGCGACGAGCTTGTGGAGTATCTCCCTGCCCTCAGGCGTGCGAATGCGCAGCGCGAGGCTCCTCTTGTTGCGGTTGAAGGACTGGAAGTAGTAGCTGTCGTTACCGGGCAGGGGATAGGGAGGCACGGGGCGGGCGGAGTCGCCGCCCACGCCGTGGTCCTCTATCTTGATGACCTCGGCCCCCAAATCCGCCAGCAACTGCGAGGCCACCGGCCCGGCTCCGAACTGCTCGACCGCCAGAATGCGAAGCCCCTCGAGGGGGAGTTTGCCGTTCATCGTACGGAATCCTTTCAGAAATACTCGGCGGACAGCCTGCTCCAAGCCACAGTAGCTTTGGGGAAAACGCGCTGGGGAGTCTAGTACAAAACGGCGCGAAAGTATATTTGCGGTTTCCACCTCCCCGTATATTTTGCTAGTATATCTGTATCTTCAGTCGATTCCGTTACAGCCGCAAGGCTCGGTCTTCCATCTTCTTGGGAACGCGCACATCCATGGCCACGAAAATCTCGATCCAAAACTTGAGAAAAGTCTACGATACGCCCGAGAGGAAAGTACATGCCCTAGAAGGCGTGAACCTCGACATCCAGGACGGCGAATTCGTCTGCCTGGTCGGGCTTTCGGGCTGCGGGAAGACGACGCTGCTCAACATGCTGGGGGGGTTCGTCGAGATTACGGCAGGCCAGATTTTACTGGACGGCAAGCCCCTCACGCAGGAATACGACAAGGGCGTCGTTTTTCAGGAATACGCCCTGTTCCCCTGGCGCACGGCGCGGCAGAACGTGAATACGGCCTCGAAATCAGAAAAGTGCCCGAAGCCGAGCGCAAACGCATCGCGATGGAATTCCTCCGCCTGGTGCGCCTTGAAGAATTCGCAGATTTCTTCCCCCACAATCTCTCGGGCGGCATGCGCCAGCGCGTGGCGGTGGCCCGGGCGATGGCCTTCGACCCCCAGGTGCTGCTGATGGACGAACCCTTCGGTGCGCTCGACGCCCAGACGCGCGAAGAGTTGCAGGAACTCACGGTCGACGTGTGGCAGAAGACGAAAAAGACGATTCTCTACGTCACGCACAACCTGAGCGAAGCCGTCTACCTGGGCAACCGCATTGTCATATTCGTTCCGAATCCGGGGAGAATCCGCGAGATCGTGAGGGTCGACCTCCCTCGGCCCCGCGACGATCTCTCTCCCGAGTTCATCAAGCTGCAACGCCACGTAAACGACATGATTCGCGATTTTTAGAGAGGATTCATCCATGCAGACATCCCAGGCGTCGTCCGCCCCCCCATCCCTGGACGAAACCAAGGAAATCCCGAAGAAGCCGCTCTGGGTGAAGCTACAGCCCACCTATCCTTTCATCGTCATCCTGGTCATCTGGCAGATCGCGGCGATGCAGGCACAGGGCAACCAGGGTCGACTCTTTCCCACCGTCGACGCGATTGCCTACAGGGCGTGGGAGCTCGTTACGGGTCCTATGTTCCGGGCGATGGCGGACAACCCCAACCTGGGGATTGGCGACCAACTCTGGAAACTTCTCGAGAGCCCGATTCTGCTGCACACGCTCAACACGGCCTGGCGGCTTCCCTTCTCCTTCTTCATCGCGGCGATCGTAGGCACCATCGTCGGCATTCTGATGGGGCGCTTCGCCTTCTGGGAGTCTTTCTTCGTGCCGCTTCTCTCCGTGCTGCTGCCGATTCCGGCCATCGCGTGGACGCCCATCGTCGTCATCTGGTCGGGAATCGGGAACCAGACGGTCATCGTCATCACGGCCTTCGCCTCGTTCCTGCCCATCGCCATGGCAGTCTGGACGGGCGTCAAGACCGTGAACCCGGTGTGGATACGCGCGGCCCAGTCCATGAACGCGGACAAGATGACGATCTTCCGCACCGTCGTCCTGCCCGGCTCCTTGCCGATGATTCTGAGCGGCCTGCGCATCGGCCTGGCGCGCGCCTGGCGCGCAGGCGTGGGCGCCGAGGCGTTCGCGGGCATTCGCTGGGGGCTCTCGGCGGGCATCTTCGACGCCCAGGAATACCTCGACATCGCCTTCATGATGGTCGCCCTGTCCGTTCTCGGCCTTTTCGGCTTCGTTCTCGAGAAGGTGCTCTTCCAGCCCCTCGAAAGCCGCACCGTCATCCGCTGGGGCATGATGGAGGCCATGGGCGCGCAGGACAAAAAGGTTTAATAATCCCGACCAAGCAGTCCCTCCAGCCGGGTGCGGTGCAAGCCGCACCCGGTTTTTTTTCGAGCGCTTTTCGGCTCGCCTGATTGCTCTCCCGAAACAAACCCAAAAGACACGGGGTGTCGGAGACGTGCGCGCGTGCGCATCCCCTATCGCGCCGCCACGGACGCGGGATGACGCCCACCTGCAAGTAAGGGGTGAGGAACCCCTCCGTGCAAACGAAACTGTTACGGGTCCTATGTTCCGGGCGATGGCGGACAACCCGAACCTGGGGCGTTCGGCGAGAAACTCTGGAAACTTCTCGCGAGCCCGATTCTGCTGCACACGCTCAACACGGCCTGGCGGCTTCCCTGGTCGTTCTTTATCGCGGCGATCGCAGGCACCATGGTGGGCAAACTCCTTCGTCGCGCGTGCGCGCGTGCACGGAAGGCGATGCAACCCAACCTCGTGGCGCGACGAAAAAAACCCCCGGGAGAGTGACTCTCCCGGGGGTTTTGACGCCTGGTCGTGCGGACGCGGCTAGTTGAAGCCGATGTCCTTCGCGGCCTTGCGCAGAATCGAGTCGTCCAGGAAGGGGCTCTTCCGGAAGTCGGGGCGAGCCTTGATCCAGCCGAGTTCGACCTGCTTGTCGCCCATCTTGTTGAGGTAGTTCCTCACCCGGTCGTTCAGGAAGACCTCGGACTTGATTTTCTTGACAGCCTTGAGGGTGGTGCTCTCCTTCGCCTTGTCACCCACCTCGTTCAGGACCCTGGTGTAGACCTTGGCGTAGGTCTTGGGGTCGTTCTTGAGCAGCTGATGCGCCTTCAGCCAGCCCCGGAAGTACTTGTAGTAGAGGTCGGGGTGCTTTTTGAGGGTCTGGGGGTTGCCCACGTGCATCATGCTCGGGTTGTCGTACTTGCACAGATCCTCGAGATAGCGCACCAGACCCGCC
The DNA here is from genome assembly GCA_965221655.1 of bacterium. Taxonomy (GTDB): domain Bacteria; phylum UBA8248; class UBA8248; order UBA8248; family UBA8248; genus Bin107. The sequence continues at coordinate 1,331,506 of OZ244906.1, forward strand.
TCGCGGGCGATCTCGCCCTGCGGCTCGCCGATCATGGCCGCCTGGGCGGCGCCCGAAAGCAGCGCGGCGACGCGCTCGGTGGCGCGGACGCTCAGGAGCGGAAAGTCGGAGCTCTTGAGACCATAGGCCGGCAGGACGAATGCCTGGAAGGCGAAGTCCGTGCTCGTGCCCTTCTTGTTGGCGAACACCGAACCCTTGAGATCGTGCAGGCTTTTGGCCTTCGAATTCACGGGCACGATGATGTTGATGGCTTCACACATGTTCGCCGTAACGCCGATGGCAACGACGCGCGCGCCCTTCGAAATCGCCGTGGTGAAAGGCGAGAAGCCCGTGGTGCCGGTATCCAGGTTGTCCTGGATGATGGCGTTGCGCATCAGCTTGCCCTGCTTGAAATGCCCCATCGTGTACTGCAATCCTTCTTTTTTCCAGTAACCCATGCGGTCGGCGACGACTTCGTAGGAGCCCCACATGGAGCGGTGCGCGCCGATGCGCAGCTTCGCCGATTCGGCCGGCGTGGTTACGAGGAACGTGCCGGCCGCGAACGCGGCGGCAAGTGCGAAACCAACGAACCTGTTCATGTCCTTCCTCCTTCGAGTGAAAATTTCCCTGGACTGAGACCCAGGGGACTAGGAAAATCGCGGCGACAAGACGACGCCGCAAGAACCACGCTCGTTTGCGCTGCCTGAATCCACCTCGCCCATGAAGAAAAGCGAACGCCGACACATAACGCTGCTCAATGTCTTCTATGAAAACCCATTATACGACAAAGTTGCGCACTAACCAAGCGTGCCGCAACCGGGCGGCCTCTTTGGGGAACGCGGGGAAAGACTCGGGCCGGCAAGGAAAGTGGCGGGGCTGACGGGACTCGAACCCGCGATCTCCGGCTTGACAGGCCGGCGCGATAACCAAACTTCGCTACAGCCCCCGCGACTTTCCGCCCGAAGGAAATGGGTTTATAGCCCGCCTCCGGTCGCGAGTCAACAAGGGAGAAACCGTTTCTCTCCCGTGAAGGCGAAGCGCCTCTCAGCCCAGCAGCGGGGCGAGCGATTCCCCCCGTGCGGGGTGCACCACCCCTTTTTCCGTCACCAGAGCGTCCACCAGGCGCGCGGGCGTTACGTCGAACGCGGGGTTGAACACACGCACGCCCTCGGGCGCCACGGCGGTTCCGCCGAAGCAGCGCACCTCCTCGGCCGGACGCTCCTCGATGGGGATGTCCCCGCCGTGCGCGGTGTCGGGGTCTATGGTGCTCGTCGGCGCCGCCACGTAGAACGGCACCCCGTGCTCTCTGGCGAGCACTGCCAGGCCGTAGGTGCCGATTTTATTGGCTACGTCGCCGTTGGCCGCCACGCGGTCCGCACCCACGACGACGGCGGCGATGCGCCCCAGGCGCAGGCAATGCGCCGCCATGCCGTCGGTGATGAGGACGACGGGAATGCCCTCGCGTTCCAGTTCCCACGCGGTCAGGCGCGCCCCCTGGAGAAAGGGCCGCGTCTCGCCCACGAATACCTCGCGCACCCGCCCGGAGCGAAAGGCGCTGCGAATCACGCCGCACGCCGTGCCGTAGCCCGCCGTCGCCAGCGCACCCGCGTTGCAGTGGGTGAGCACGTCGCTCGCCTCGGGCAGGAGTTCCGCGCCCAAATCGCCTATCCTGCGGCAGACCTCCACGTCCTCTTCGTGCATTTCCTTCGCCAGGCGCAGGAGGTCTTCCGCCGCCTCGGCGGGTGCGCCGCCGCTCTCCGCAAAGCGTGCGCGCATTCTCTCTATCGCCCAGAAAAGATTCACCGCCGTGGGGCGCGTGGCGCCCAGCACGCGCGCCGCGCGCTCCATCGCCCGGCCTTGCACGTCTGCGCTCGCGTGCGCCTGACGCGCCGCCGCCAGCGCCATGCCGTAGGCGGCCGCCACGCCGATGGCGGGCGCACCGCGCACCACCATGTCCGCGATGGCGTCGGCCACCTCGTCCTCGGTGCGGCATTTCACATATATTTCTTCGAGCGGGAGTTTACGCTGATCGAGCAAGACGAGGGCGCCGCCCTGAAACGCTATGCTGCGGAAGGTGCGCTTCGTCCCGCGTTCCATCGGCGTCTGCGGGTTTCCCGCCCCCTCAGGCACAAGAGTCGTCCACCGCCGCCGCGCCGATTTGCGCCCCGGGCACACGCGGACGCGCCTCAAAGCACACGCCGTCCACCTCCCGGCGAAGGGGGATCACAACGCATCGCCCTTCGCTTTCGGGGGAATCTGGATGACGTTCTCGTCTCCCTCGCCCAGGAGATGGGAGATGTCCACTCCCACGCGCTTGCTCTCCGTCTCGAGAAGGCGTATCTGAGCGCGGAACATCTCGCACAGGTCGACGAGCAGTTTGTCGCGCAAGCCCGTGAGGTTCGACACCTCTGTGCGCGATTCCTCGAGCATGCGCTCCGAATCAGCCTGCGCCTTGCGTATCAACTCCTCGGCCTTGGCCGCGGCCGCCTCGAGCGGCACGTTCACCGAGGCCACCGTCTGCCGTAGATCGTCCCGCTCCTTGCGCAGGTCGGCGCACTGCTCGAAGAGGTCCTGGCATTGCAGGCTGAGCTGTTCGTTCTTCTTCGCCAGTTCGTCGATTTGCTCCGCCACCCGCAAAAGGAAGGCATCCACCTCGGGGCGGTCGTAGCCGCGCATCCTGACCCTGAAATCCTGGGTCCGAACCTCGCTGGGGGGAACTTTCACGGCCGCGTCTCCAAAGGAGGAACCTCAGCGCAGGACACTGGCCAGATCGAAGATGCTGCGCACCAAGAAACTTTGCAGGAAGAAAATGATGAGCAACACCACTATCGGACTCAAATCGATGCCCCCGAAATCAGGCATCCGGTAGCGGATGGGAGCCAGCACCGGCTCCGTGAGGCGATACAGTATCTGCACGATGGGGTTGTAAGGGTCGGGGCTCACCCACGAGAGGAGCGCGCGGATGATGATAATCCAGATGTAGATTGTGAGCGCATAGCTGAGTATGACGCCCACCCCGTGCATGAAGTTCGCTAGCAAGAACACCGCAAGACTCCCGATTCAAGACGTGGCTTGACCCCGGCCCAACTCCCCGCTCCTGCGGGCGGCGGCGCAGACGGCGTCCATGACGGCCGAGCGCAGCCCCCCGTTCTCGAGAGCGTGGAGACCCGCTATGGTCGTTCCTCCCGGTGAGGCGACCATGTCCTTGAGGCGGCCGGGGTGCTCTTTGGTTTCGAGCAGCATTCTGGCGGAGCCCAGCACCGTCTGGGTCGCCAGCAACATTGCCTCCTCGCGCGGCAGACCCGCCCGTACTCCGCCGTCCGCCAGGGCTTCGACGAACTGAAAGACGTAGGCCGGGCCGCTGCCCGAAAGCCCCGTCACGGCGTCCATGAGCGACTCGGGCAACACCACCGCACACCCGACGGACTCCAGCAGGAGTCTTGCCTCCGCCAAATCCTCAGGCGACGCCGCGCCGCCCGCGCACAGCCCCGCCGCGCCCTCTCCCACCAGTGCGGGCGTGTTCGGCATGACGCGGACGATGCGCGTCTTCCGCCCCAGCAGGCTGGTGAAGCGGCTCGTGGTCGCGCCCGCGACGATGGAAATCACGAGCGGCCGGTGGGCCAGGGCGTCTTTGAGGCTTTCCAGCACCTCGTCCAGAACCTGGGGTTTTACGGCGACCACCACCTTTTGGGCCGCAGGTGCGACCTCGGCCCCCTCGGGCACCACGCGCAAACCCAGCGCGGCGCGCAGGTGTTCGGCACGCTCGGCGAGGGGCTCCGCGACCACAATATCCTCCGCCCGCGCGCAGCCAGAGCGCACCATGCCGCCCGCAAGCGCTTCGCCCATGTTGCCGCCACCAACGATGAGAATCTCGGACATTCACCCAGCCCCTCCGCACCCCGATGCACGCCGACGCCGCTTCACCCTAATGAAATTGCGCGCGCAATTCAAATTCCCTTCAATTCGTCTCCCGCGGCCCGAAAATGGCCGTGCCGACGCGGACGATGCTCGCCCCCTCGGCGATGGCTATCTCGAAGTCGTTCGACATGCCCATGGAAAGCTCCCGCACGTGGTCGAAGCCTGCGTCTTGCGCCTCCTCGCGCAGCCTTGCGAGCAGCCTGAAGTGGGGACGACTCTCCTCCGCATCCCGGCCCAGGGGGGGAATGCACATGAAACCCACCACGCGAATCGATTCCAGTGCGGAAGCCTCCCGCACGAGAGCAAGCGCGTCCGCAGGCGCAACGCCTCCTTTTTGCGTCTCCTCCCCGGTGTTGACCTGCACGAACACCTCAAGCGGCTCCGCACCCCGCGCGCGCTTGTCCAGCTCCCGCGCGAGAGCGAGCGAATCCAGGGATTCCACCGCGTCGAACAACCCGGGGATGGCGCGCGCCTTGTTGCGCTGCAGGCTGCCGATGAGGTGCCACCGCGCGCGCGCGGCGACTTCGGGGGGCATTTCGTCGCGCTTGCGCCGCGCCTCCTGTACGCGGTTTTCCCCTATCAGGTCGATACCCGCCTCGATGGCCTCAATGACCCTTTCGGGCGGCTGCGTCTTGCTCACCGCCAGGAGCCGCACCTCCTCCGGCTCCCGGCCCGAGGCGCGGGCGGCCTGTGCCACCCGCTCCTTTACTATCTCGTATCGCTTCCCAATCGCCTCCATGCCTTCCTCACGCCGCCATCCATATCGCCGACAACAGCCGCCCGGTGGGCGACCCGTCTCGGCGGTAGGAGAAGAACCGCCCCGACTCTGAAAACGTGCAAGGGCCGGGAGCGCCTATCCTCTCCCCGGCCACTCCCGCCCCAATCAACTGCCGCCGCGCCGCCTCGGGAAGATCCAGCAACCATTTTCCGCCGCCCAGCGGCGTGGTGAACTCCCTCCAGTCGGGGTGCCGTTCCCGAAACGGCGGCAGACATTCCTCGCCCACCTCGTAGCGCTCCCCCGAAATGGCGGGGCCGAGGGCGGCCCGCAAGTCTTTGGGGTCGCAGCCGTATGCGCGCCTCATGCGCTCGACGGTCGCGGAGAGCACGCCGAGCGCCACTCCTTTGCGCCCCGCGTGCACGGCGGCGACGGCCTTTTTGCCGACGTCCGCGATGAGCACGGGAATGCAGTCCGCCGTCTGCACCGCGACACCCACGCCCGCGGCGTTCGTAATCAGCGCGTCGCCGCACACACGCGCGCCCGGGGCAACCTCCTCCGCGCGCACGACGTCGCTTCCGTGCACCTGTCTGGCTTCCACCAGTCGGCCCGGCGGAAACTCCGCGGCCGCGAAAAAGCGTCTTCTGTTCTCCGCCACGTTGGCGGGGGTTTCCCCGCGCGCGCGCCCCAGGTTCAACGAGCCGAAAGGCCCTGCGCTCACCCCGCCTTTGCGGGTGCTGAACGCATGGGACGCGAAACCGAGCCCCTCGAGCAGGGATGAGCGCAAAAATTCGACGCCGCCCACTTCGCGGCGCTCCAGAAAAATCATCCGCATTCCGTTCCTGGCAAGGAAAAACTCGAACGCGCTTCGTGCGCCCTCCGGTTCGGGACGCATTATAGGTAGAGGCAGGGAAGTCCACAACGAACGGCCGCGGAATGCCCCGGAGAGGGGGGGAACCGGGGGAGGGTACGCCTCCCCCGGTTCGGTTCGCGGGAAGAGCGTCGTCGCACGAGAGGGAGGTCCCCTCCGCACGCAGACGCCGGGGGGTCAATCAGTCAGCCTGATTTCGCAGGAAAGTCGGCACCTCCAGTTCATCCTCCTCCAACTCGAACGCACTGCCCATTTGGGATTTCTTGTTGATGCGAATCCACGTAGGCACCGAGATGCGGGCTCCGTCGGTGCCCGTCGCCTGCGACTCCGGGCGCGGAACTTCGCGAATCGCCTCGTGTCCGAAACCCGTCGCGATGACGGTAGCGGACACCTGGTTTTCAAGGCTCCTGTCGGTCGCGGCGCCAAAGATAATGTTGGCCTCGGGGTGGGCCTTGTCGTAGACGATCTTGCAAGCCTCGTTCACTTCGAAGAGCGCCATCTCCTTGTCGCCGGTGAAGTTGATGAGCACGCCCCGCGCACCCTCCATGCTCCCCTCTTCGAGAAGCGGGCTGTTGATGGCGTTCTGGACGGCGATGACGGCACGATTCTCGCCCTGGGCCGTGCCGCTGCCCATGAGCGCCTTGCCACCCATGTGCATGATGGTGCGCACGTCGGCGAAATCGAGGTTCACCAACCCCTCCTTGGTGATGAGGTCGGCGATGCCCTTACACGCCTGCAGCAGAACGTTGTTCGCCTTGTCGAAGGCTTCTTTCATCGGCGTGGTGCGCTCGATCATTCCCAGAATCCGCTCGTTGGGAATGGTGATGAGCGTGTTCACCGACTCGCGCAACTCTTCGATGCCACCGTCGGCCTGCGTCATGCGGCGCGAGCCTTCGAACCCGAACGGCTTGGTGACGACGCCCACCGTCAGCACGCCCATGTCCTTGGCGATGCGCGCGATGACGGGCGCCGCACCCGTGCCCGTGCCCCCTCCCATGCCCGCCGTGATGAACACCATGTCCAGCCCGTCGACGAACTCCGAGAGACGCTCGGTGTCCTCGAGCGCGGCCTTTCTGCCCATCTCGGGGTTGCCTCCGGCTCCCAGGCCGTGGGTCAACTCGCGTCCCAACTGAATTTTCTCTACCGCGAGCGAGCGTTCCAGTACCTGGGCGTCGGTGTTGGCGGCCACGAACTCCACCCCCTCCATGCCTGAGGAAATCATGGTGTTGACGGCGTTGCCGCCGCCGCCGCCCACGCCGATGACCGCGATTCTCGCCCTGCACGGCGCGTCCTGATCCAGTTCGAACATCAAATCACTCATTTCCTTCCCCTTTCGGCACCGGGAAACGTCCCGTTCCCCCCAAGAAAATTACTTGAACACGCCGGCGAGAAAATTGCGTAGCCTCGCCGTCTTTTCACGAATCGGACCGACCGAAACCCCGTTCATACCCCAACCGCCCTTGGTCACGCCGAGCTTCATGGCGTAGGTGACGAGCCCCACGGCGGTGGAGTACATGGGGCCGTTCACCATATCCACCAACCCTCCGATGCCGTCGGGCACGCCGAGTCGCACGGGCAGTTGGAGCACGCCCTCGGCGAGTTCCTCCGCTCCTTCGATCATGCTCGCGCCACCGGTGAGCACGACGCCCGCGGGCAGAAGATCCTCCATGCCGCTTTTTTGAATCTCGCGCCGGATGAGTGTGAGAATTTCGTCCATGCGCGGCTCGATGATCTCGGCGAGCATCTGTCTGCTCAGCACGCGCGGCGGACGCCCGCCCACGCTGGGCACCTCGACCTGTTCGTCGTCGGATACCCGCTCGCCCAGAGCGCAGCCGTATTCCTGCTTGATGCGCTCCGCCTGGTAGTCCGGCGTCCGCAGCCCAATGGCGATGTCGCGCGTCACGTGGTTGCCCCCCACGGGAACGACCGAGGAGTAGCGCAGCGCGCTGCCGCTCAGGACGGCGACGTCCGAGGTGCCGCTGCCGATGTCCACCAGGGCGACCCCCAGGTCACGCTCGTCGTCGCTCAGTGCGGTCAGCGAAGAGGCGTAGGGCTGCAGCACGAGGCGCTCGACGTCCAGGCCGGCGCGCGTGACGCTGCGGGTGATGTTCTGAATCGCGGGAATTGCACCCGTAACGACGTGCACCTTGCACTCCAGGCGCACGCCCGCCATGCCGGCGGGCTGGGTGACGCCCTCCTGTTCGTCGACAATGTATTCCTGCGGCAACACGTGGATGATTTCGTGGTCGGTGGGCATCGTGACGGCGCGCGCCTGCTCGACGACGCGATCGATGTCTTCCTGCGAGACGATCTTGTTCTTGATCGCCACGATGCCGTTGGTGTTGAAGCTGCGGATGTGCCCCCCCGCCACCCCGACGAAGGCGGAGCGGATGGGCACGCCGCTGATGAATTCCGCCTCACCCACCGCCGCGCGAATGGATTCCACCGTCTGGTCAATGTTCACGACCGAGCCGCGGTTGAGGCCCTTCGAAGCGGTTTTCCCGAGGCCGATGATCTCCAGTGCGCCCTCATCGTTCACCTCGGCCACGACCGCGCATATCTTCGAGGTTCCGATATCCAGGCCCACCAGCACGCCGCCTTGCTTGCTCATCCTCTCTTTCCTCCATCCTGTAGGAGCGGCCGGACGATGACCCTGTCCGGAAACCTCAAATCGAATCGCAGGCCGCGCGCAGCGAACTTCGGCCGCTCAAAGGCGTCTGGCGCAACGACCCGCAGTCGAGCGGCCTGGCTCTCCATGTTTTCCTTCTCGACCATGACCTCCACTTCCCCTTTCGAGGCAATGAGCCGCAGCCGGCCCGCGCCTGCTTTGCGGACGGAAAGACATCCGCCGCGAAACACCGGAGAATCCCGAAACAAAAAGGCAGCCCGCATCGCGTGCGCGAAGCCCGCGTCGCGCAACACCTCGCCCGGTCGCGGACGCCGCTCCACGAATCCCTCAATCAGCGGCAGGCACGCTGCGGACTTGCCGGGCAACCTGCCGAGCACCACGCCTTCCTCGTCCACGGCGAGGGGCCGCCCGCCGCCGATCAGCACCGACGGCGTGCGCTCGACGACTTCGACCTCGAGTGCGTGGGGCGGGCGCAGGCGCATGTCCACAAGCTTGATCCAGGGGTGGGACGCCACGCGCGCGCGGGCGGCCTGCAAATCGGCGTCGAATATGTTCGAACCCGCCTCTATGCCGACCAGCCGGCGTATGTCTGCGGGCTGGAGCTGCCGCTGTCCGCGCACCAACAACTCGCGCAGCGCAAAGTGCTCGCTGCTCCGCGCCCAGCGCACCGCGTGCCCGCCCAGCAGAAGCACTTCCACGAACACCAAAAAGCCGATGGCGGGCCATATCCAGTCGCGGCTCCTCTGCGTGCGCGCAACCCTGCGCGGGGGGGATTTTCGGGCTCGCCTCGCAGGCGCGGACACTCCTGCGAGGTGGAGATGCGTTTCGGCGACTCCGCGCTGCCTGCCCTTGCGCCTCCATGCCAACGAGAAGCGCCTCATGCGGAATCCTCCCCGATGACGTTGAGCTCGAGGAGGAGTTCCACCCCCTTGCGCTCGCGCACCTCTCTCTGCACCTTCTCGACGAGCGCCAGCACGTCCGCCGCCGTGGCCCCGCCCACGTTCACCATAAAATTGCCGTGCACCTCGCTCACCTGGGCGCCGCCGATGCGCTCGCCCTTGAGCCCGGCCGATTCGATGAGGACGCCCGCCCGCGCACCCGGGGGATTCTTGAATATCGAGCCCGCACACGGCAGCCCCCAGGGCTGGCGCTCGCGCCGCTGGAGGGCGTTTTGCCTCAGGTGCTCCTCGAGCGTTTCCGTGTCGGAGGGCCGCAGCGAAAAGCGCACGGCCACCACCACGCCGGGAGAAGGCAGCTCGGCACGGCGGTAGGAGAAACGTATGCGTCGCGCGGGCAGCCAGCGGGGCGCACCCCCGGCCAGGGGCACCCAGCGCACGCTCTCCACGGCGTCTTCCACGTAGGAATCCGCGGTGCCCGCGTTCATCGCCAGCGCGCCTCCCACGGTGCCGGGCACCCCGGCAAGACACTCGACGCCCGCCCAGCCGCGCTCGGCGGCGAAACGCACGAGCGTCGGAATCTTCTCGCCCGCGCGCGCTTCGACCAGCACCTTTTCGGGGCCTTCCTCGACCACCTCGATTCCCCGAAACCACTTGGGAAAGGCGACGACCACGCCGCGAACGCCCCCGTCGCGCACCAGGGTGTTGGCTCCGCCGCCCAGCACCGTAACGGGCAGCTCCTCGCGCTTGCATCTCTCGATGAGGCCCGTGAGCTCGCCCTCATCCTGCGGCAAGGCGAGCGCGTCCGCAGGCCCTCCCACACGAAACGTGGTGTAGGGCGCCAGGGACTCGCCAAACAGAATCTCGCAGTCGAGACCCCGCAGCTTCTCCTCCCATGCGAGCGTCATCGCTTCCTCCGTCGCCGATGCGCTCATCGCGCCTCTCCGGCTTCGCCGTCCGCGAGCGCGCCCAGCAGTTCGCGGCCCACCTTCCAGACGTCGCCCGCCCCCAGCGTGAGAACCACGTCTCCCGCACGCGCCTCTTTGCGCAAGCGTCCCAGAGCGTCCTCGAGGTTTTCCGCCGCCTCGCAACTCCTGTGGCCGTGCGCCCGGATTCCCTCGACGAGACGGGCCGAACTCACGCCCTCGATAGGTGCTTCGCCCGCGGCGTATATGGGGGCGACCACCACCCTGTCCGCGTCGTAGAAGGCGGTGTGGAAGGCGTCTTCCAGATGGTGCGTCCTCGTGTAGCGATGCGGCTGAAACGCCACCACCAGCCGCCTCTCCGGCCACGCCTCGCGCATGGCTCTGAGCGTCACCCTGATCTCCTCGGGGTGGTGTCCGTAGTCATCAAAAATCTCCACGCCCGACGCCGCGCCAATGTGCTCCAGACGGCGTTCGATGCCGCCGAACTCGCGCAGCCCCCTCTGCACGTCCGCAAAGGAGACGTCGAGCTCCATCGAAACGGCGGCGGCGGCCAGGGCATTGTCCGCGTTGTGGCGTCCCGGTATGGGAAGGTGAATTTCGCCGAGCCGCTCTCCGCGCCTCCTGACGCCGAAAACGGCCTCGCCCCCCTCGTAGCGAAACTCCTCGCCCACATAGTCCGCCTGCCCCCCGAACCCGTAGGTAAAGAATTGCTTGCGCACGTGGGGGACGAGCTCCTGCACCGCGGGATGATCCAGACACAGGACGGAAAAGCCATAGAAGGGCACCTTGTTCACGAACTCCAGGAACGCACTTTTGATGGCGTCGTAATTCTCGTAGAAGTCTAGGTGCTCCTCGTCGATGTTCGTAACGACGGCCACCGTGGGTGCGAGGCCGAGGAACGTGCCGTCGCTCTCATCCGCTTCGGCCACCAGGTACTCACCCTCGCCCATGCGCGCGTTCGACCCCAGGGCGTTGATGCGCCCGCCCACGACGACCGTAGGGTCGAGACCACCGGCCGCCAGCACGGCGGCGACGAGCGAAGTGGTGGTCGTCTTGCCGTGGGTTCCCGCCACGGCGATGCCGTATTTCATGCGCATGAGTTCGGCCAGCATTTCCGCGCGCCGGATAACGGGAATCTTTTTGAGGCGCGCCTCGGCCACCTCCACGTTCTCGTCGGTAATCGCCGAACTGTAGACCAAAACGTCCACCTCCGCGCCCACGTTTTCCTCCGCGTGGCCCAGCACCACCCTGGCCCCCAGGTCGCGCAGCCTGCGCGTGGCCTCGTTCTCGGCGACGTCCGAGCCGCTGACCACGTAGCCCAGGTTCAGCAACACCTCGGCGATGCCGCACATCCCCGTTCCGCCGATGCCCACGAAGTGCACGCGGCTCGAGTGGCGGAACATGACGTGTTTGGCGTATGGCCGCGCTATCATCGCTTCTCTCCCCGCGCGCGCATCACGCCGCCCTCGCCTGCTCGCGGCACAGTGCGGCCACGGCCCCCGAGGCGTTCGCGCGGGCGAGCCGCCCCGCGCACTCCGACATGGAGGCGAGCTCCGCCCGCTCCGCCTCGTATGCACGCCACGTTTGGGCCAACGCCTCGCCGCTCAAGTCTTTTTGCAAAATCATGCGCGCCGCCCCGCGTTCCGCGAGGTAGCGTGCGTTCGCCTCCTGGTGTCCGTGGGTGGCGCTGGGCAGGGGAATCAGTACCGCGGGCAGCGCCATGGCCGATAGCTCCGCCACGCTCACCGCTCCCGCCCGCGAGAAGCACACCTGCGCCCAGCGGTAACGCTCCGCCATGTCGTAGAGGTAGGGGGCTACGTCCGCACAGGCGCCCGCCGCCTCATAGGCCGCGCGCACGCGCGCAAAATCGGCCTCCCCCGTCTGGTGCACGAAGCGCATCTTCTCTAGGACGTCCCCCAACAGCGGAAGCGCCTCGATGACGGCCTCGTTGATGGCGCGCGCACCCTGGCTCCCCCCGAAGACGAGCACCCGCAAGCACCCCGCCCAGGAGTCGGCTTCGCGCTCCACCCCCCGGGAGAACTCAGGCCTCAGCGGCAGGCCGGTTTCGACCGTCTTGCCCCGCGCGAAGCCCGCATCACGCACGGGCAGCCCCACCGCCACCTTCGACGCCAGGCGCGCGAGCAGACGATTCGCCAGGCCAGGCACGACGTTTTGCTCAATCAACACGATGGGCTTTCTCCAAAGGCCGGCCGCGGCGACGGCAGGCACGCTGGCGTAACCGCCCAGCCCCAGAACGACGTGCGGCCGAAAGCGCCGCAAAATGCGGACCGCCTGGCAACACCCCCGCCCCGTCGCGGCGAGTGCGGCAAGCCTTTGGCCCGCCGAGCGGCCCAGAACGCCGGCACAGGAGATGGCCTCAAAGGGAAGACCCTCGCGCGGCAGCACTTTCGCCTCCAGCCCCCGCGCACTGCCCACGAAGAGCACCTCGCTCTCCTCCTCCTGCGCCAACCACGCCCTGGCCACGGCGATGCCCGGATAAAGGTGCCCCCCCGTGCCACCTCCTGCGATGAGCAGCCTCATGTGCCCATCCTCCAGCCCAGGGTGCGCCTGCGCATTCTGGACTTGCGCGCGGGCGCCGCGTCGAGAGGGCTTCCCCGCCTGCTACCCGCGGCGGCGTGGTTCGACGCCTCAGCGGACATGAGCAGCCCCAGGGCTATGAGCGTACACACCAGAGACGACCCGCCCAGGCTCACCAGAGGGAGGGGAATTCCCGTGGTGGGCAAAAGCCCGGTCGCCACCGCCATGTTCAAGAAACCCTGGACGGCGACGAGAAACGAAACGCCCGCCGCCAGGAGTGCGCAGAAGAAATCTTCGCATCGCGCGGATATGCGGAATCCGCGCCAGAGCAGCACCCCGAACGCCGCGACGACGCCGAGTGCGCCGATGAGGCCCAACTCCTCGCCCACCACGGCGTAGATGAAATCCGTGTGCGGCTCCGGCAGATAGAAAAGCTTTTGCTTGCCCTCGCCGAGCCCCAGCCCCACGAGCCCGCCGCGCGCGATAGCGAGCAGGGACTGAACGAGCTGGTAGCCCGCGTCGCGCGCCACGGCAAACGGGTCCCAAAAGGCGAGAATGCGCTTCATGCGCCAGGGAGCGAAGGCGACCATCCCCAACAAGACGGAGGTTCCCGCCAGTGCGCACACGCCCAGGTGGAGCCACCGCGCCCCGGCCAGGTAGAGCAAAAAGCCGACGACCACGGCCAGCAGCGCGGCCGTGCCCAGGTCCGGCTGCAACAGAATCAAGCCGAGTATGATTCCCGAAATTCCGACCGCAGGCGCAAAACCGGACGCGAGGTCCCGCACACGCCCCTCCTGGCGGGTGAGGAAATGGGCGAGAAAGAGCACGAGCGCCACCTTCGCGGCTTCTGCAGGCTGGAACGAGACGGACCCCAGTGCGAGCCACCGGCGCGCACCGCCCGCCGCCCGCCCGATGCCGGGGTAGAAGACCAGCGCCAACGCGACCACGGCGACGACCAACAGGGGATAGGTGAGTTTGCGAACGTGCTTCGGCTCGCATTGGGAAGTCGCCAGCATGCAGCCGAAGCCGAGCACCGCCCACAACACGTGGCGCTTCACGAAGAAATACGCATCGCCGTATCTGTCGAGTGCGAGAATGTGGCTCGCACTGAACACCATGACCGCCCCGAACGCCACCAGCGCAAGCGAGACGAAGAAGACGACGGGGTCGATGCGTTTCGTAATCACCGCGCTCCCTCCCCCGTCCATTCGCGCACCATCTCGCGGAAGACGTCGCCGCGATGGGCGTAGTCGCGAAACTGATCGAAGCTCGAACATGCCGGCGAGAGCAGCACCGTATCCCCCGCTTCGGCCTCCTCGGCGCAGACGCGCACGGCCTCGGCCAGCGTCCGCGCGTGGACGATGGGCGCGCAGCCCGCGAAAAAATGCCCGAAGCGCTCCGCCGCCTCGCCAATGAGCACCAGCCGCCGCACCTTCTCCTCCACCAGGGGACGCAGGGGCGCAAGGTCGCTCCCCTTGTCGGTGCCGCCCGCGATAAGCAGTACGCTCCGCCCCGCACTCGCCAGGCTCATCGCCGTAGCGCCCACGTTCGTACCCTTGGAGTCGTTCACCCAGCGCACGCCGCCCGCCTCGGCCACCACCTCCATGCGGTGGGGCAATCCGCTGAAACTCTGCGCCACGCGCGCCATCGCCGCAGGCTCCGCCCCCAGAAAGTGCGCCGCGGCGCAAGCCGCCAGAAAGTTCTCGAGGTTGTGCAGGCCGGGCGCGGCGATGTCCTCCACCCCGCACACGCGGCGCTCTCCTCCCTCATCGACCAGAAGCACCGCACCGTCTTGCGCATAAGCGCCCCGGCGGACGGGCGCACGCCTGCTGAACGCGAGGACGCTCTGCGCCCCCCCGGCCATGTAGCGTGCGCTCAGGGGGTTGTCCGCGTTCAGCACCTTGGCCTCCCCTGCGCCCTGGTTGGCGAACAGCCGCGCCTTGATGGCCGCGTATTCCTCCAGATCGGGGTGGCGATCGAGATGATCGGGCGTTACGTTCGTCATCACCCCCACTTTCGGCTTGATGGTGGGCGCCCATTCGAGTTGAAAACTGCTCACCTCCGAGACGACGAAGTCGGCCTCTTTCGCCTCAGCCTCGACTACTTCGACGAGCGCACGCCCGATGTTGCCGCCCACGGGGGCGCGCAGCCCGCTTTCCTCCAGAATGCGCCCGAGCATGGTGGAGACCGTCGTCTTTCCGTTCGTGCCCGTCACCGCGGCGATGGGCGCAGGACACAGCCTGCAGGCGAGTTCCACCTCCCCGATCACCTCCGCCCCCGCCGCCTGTGCGATGGCGATGTAGCGGTTCGTCGCCGGAATCCCCGGGCTCACCACCAGCAGGTCGCACTCTTTGAACGACGCTTCGCGGTGAGCGCCCAGCTCGAGCGCCACCCCACCGGGCAGTCGCTCCGCGAGTCCTTCCACCGCGCGCGCGTCGGTGGCCACCACCCGCGCCCCCAGGCGCGCCAGCGCACCCGCCGCGGCGACGCCGCTGCGCGCCATGCCCATGACGAGGGCGCGCCGCCCGGGCAATGTCTCCGTCCACGCCGTGGCCAAAACCAGACTCCTCATCGCAGCTTCAGCGTCGCCAGGCTCATGAGCGCCAGCACAATCGCCACTATCCAGAAGCGGACCGTCACCTTCGGCTCGGCGAGGCCCGCCTCCTCGAAATGGTGATGCAGGGGCGCCATTCGGAACACGCGCTTGCCCCGGAGCTTGAAGGAAAGCACCTGCAATATCACCGAGGCCGTTTCGATGACGAACAGCCCGCCCACCAGGAACAAAAGCAGCTCCTGCTTGATGGAAAGCGCCACCGTCGCCAGCAGGCCGCCCAGCGAGAGCGCACCCACGTCGCCCATGAACACCTGGGCCGGATATGCGTTGAACCACAAAAAGCCGAGTCCCGCCCCGAACATCGCCCCGCAGACGACGGCCAGCTCCCCGGCTCCGCGCACGTGAAAGACGAGCAGATATTTCGAAATCAGCGCGTGCCCCGAGACGTAGCTGAAGACGAGGTACACCCCCGCCGCTATCAGCAGAGGGCCGACGGCGAGGCCGTCGAGCCCGTCGGTGAGGTTCACGGCGTTGCTCGTCGCGACGATGACCAGTGCGGCGTAGGGTATGAACCACACGCCGATGTCGGGATGTACGTTCTTGAAGAAGGGCACCATAACGACGGGCTGAAAGTCCGCTCCGCCCATGCCGGCGTAGAGAGCCCAGCCCACGGCCAGGCCGATGAGCGACTGGGCCAGAAACTTTACGGCGGGCCGCACGCCGCCCTTGTCCTTTAAGGCTACTTTCTTGTAGTCGTCCCAGAATCCCAGCAGTCCGAAGGCGATGACCACGAACACGCAAATCAGCACGTAGCCGTTCGCAAGGTCGTTCCACATCAAGACGGCCGCGACGACGCACGCGAGAATGAGCAGCCCGCCCATCGTCGGCGTTCCCTGCTTGGACATGTGGCTTTGGGGGCCGTCGTCGCGGATGACCTCGCCAATCTGGCGGTTTTGCAGGTAGCGAATCAGGCGCGGCCCCAGCACCAGCGCCATGAAGAACGCCGTCAGCGCGGCGATAGCCGTGCGGAACGTAATGAAGCGAAACACGTTCAACGCGGATATCGCGTCGACGAACGATACGAAAACGGAATACAGCATCAGCCCCCCAGCCCTTCTATCACGCGCTCCATTCTCATCGAGCGCGAACCCTTCACGAGCACCCAGTCGCCGGGGATGAGCAGCCCCCCCACCGAGGAGGCGGCGGCGTCCGGCGTATCGAAATGCAGGACGCGCGCGTCGTCCATGCCCGCACGAAGCGCCTCCTCAGCCGCGAGCCGCATGAGCAGGCCCACGCCCACGAACAGGTCCACGCCCGCACCCGCCACCTTGCGGCCTACCTCGCGGTGCGCGCTCTCCGCCGCCGGGCCCAACTCCGCCATGTCGCCCAGGATGGAGACGACCCTCCCCTCCCCCCGGAGGGCGCCTGCGGTCTCGAGCGCCCGGCAGACCGACGCAGGATTCGCGTTGTAGGAATCATCCAGCACGCGCACGCCCTCGCGTCCGGGCAGTGCCCGCGCCTCAAGACGCATCCCGGGCAGCGTCGTCCGCGCGAGACCCGCAGCAGTCGCCTCGAGCGAAACGCCCAGGGCGTAGCCGCAGGCCGCCGCCGCCAGTGCGTTCAGAACGTTGTGCCGCCCGAGCGCCTCGATACGGACGCGGCCCTGCCCGTCAGGCCGCCCGAGCGAAAAGCGCGCGCCCCCGGCGTGCACTTCCACCTCTTCGGCCCAAACGTCGTTTTCCGGAGAGAAACCGAAGCGAATCACGCGCCCTCCCCGCGCCTCATGCCTCTGCGCCAGGGTGCGGCTGTGGGCATCCTCGTTCGAGAGCACGGCCACGCCGCCTGCGGGCAAGGCTTCGAGAATCTCGCCCTTCGCATCGCGCACCGCCTCCACGCTGCCCAGCCCCTCGATGTGGGCGGGGCCGACGTTCGTGATGACGCCGACCGAGGGGCGCGCGATTTCGGCGAGGCGTGCGATTTCGCCCGGCATGCTCATCCCCATTTCGAAGACGGCACAGGCGTGGCGCACACCCAGCGCGAGCACCTGGTGCGGAAGGCCCACCAGGTTGTTGAGGTTTCCGCTGCTCTTGCACGTCTCCCCCAGAGCGGACAGAACGGCCGCCGTCATCTCCTTGGCCGTCGTCTTCCCGTTGCTGCCCGTGAGGCCGACCACGGGAATCTCGAAACGGCTGCGGTGCCGCCGCGCCAACTCGCCCAGAGCGCGCAGGGTGTCTTCGACCTCGACGACGAAAGCGCCTTCAGGGACACGCCTGCCCGCGTGCACCACCACGCCCGCCGCTTCCTTGCGCAGCGCCTCGTCCAGAAAATCCGCTCCGTCGAAGTTCTCCCCGCGCAGGGCGACGAACAGCGCACCCGCCGTAAGGGTGCGCGTATCCGTGCTCACGCCGGCCACACGCTCCGCACCCCGCCCGCGGACGAGCCTTCCGCCCGTGGCTTCGGCAACTTCGTGCGCGCGGAATTCGGCTATCGTCATCTCTCGTATCCCGCAAGGCGCAGCGCCTCGCGAGCCTCCTCGCAATCGTCGAAAGGAGTGCGCTCGTGGCCGATAATCTGGTAGGTCTCGTGCCCCTTGCCCGCGATGACCACGGTGTCGCCCGCGTCTGCTGAGGCGATGATGGCGCGAATCGCCTCGCGCCTGTCCAGGATGGAGCGCCACCGGCCCGTGCTCCCGGGCACCAGATCGGCCCCCGCCTCCACCTGCCGCAAAATCGACGCAGGCTCCTCGGTGCGCGGGTTATCCGAGGTCATCACCACGTAATCGCTCGCCCGCAGGGCGGCGGCGGCCATAAGCGGACGCTTGCGCGCGTCCCTGTCCCCCCCGCACCCCATCAAGGTGAGGAGCCTGCCCTGGGTCACGGGCCGGGCGAACTCCAGCACGCGCGCGAGGGCGTCCTCTGTATGGGCATAGTCCACCACCACGAGAAACGGCTGGCCGGCCTCCACCTTCTCGAAGCGTCCGGGAACGTTTTCGAGTGCGGCGACGCCCGCCGCCACCTCCTCGAGCGAGAGCCCCTGCGCCAGGCACGCCGCCGAGGCAGCCAAGACGTTGCTCAGGTTGTGGCGCCCGATGAGCGTCGTCTCGATTCGCGTCTGCCCCGCGGGGGTGCACAGCCGAAAACGCATCCCCGACGCCGAGGCGCGGACATCTTCTGCGACGACGTCCGCCTCCCCTTCCGCCGCGTAGGTCCACACCTCCCCCGACGCCATCCCGGCGAGGCGCGCGCCGTAGGCGTCCTCCACGTTCACGACGGCGCTTTGCGGGGAGAACGCGGTGAAGAGCCTCGATTTCGCCTGAAAATAGGTTTCCATGTCGCCGTGGAAGTCGAGGTGATCCTGCGTCAGGTTGGTGAACACGGCGGTCTCGAAGTCGCAGCCGAGCAACCTCCCCAGCGCCAGGCCGTGGCTCGACACTTCCATCACCGCATGGGTCGCGCCCGCCTCGACCATGCGGCGCAGGTAGCCTTGCAGGTCGGGACCTTCGGGCGTGGTGCGCGGCTCCTCGAACGTCTCCTCCCCCACGCGGTAGCAAATCGTCCCCATGAGGCCCGTACTCCTGCCCGCGGCGCGCAGTACGGCGTCGATGAGGAACGCGGTGGTCGTCTTGCCGTTCGTGCCCGTTACGCCGATAAGGGCGAGCTCTCCCGAGGGATGGCCATACAACGCATCGCCGATGCGCGAGAGCGCCTCGCGGCTCGAATGCGCGACGAATACGGGAACGTCCAGGCCTTGCATTCGTCTTTCGGCGATCACGGCGGCGGCCCCCGAGGCGAGCGCCTCGCCCACGAAGTCGTGCCCGTCCGCCTCAAAACCGCAGACGGCGACGAACACGTCGCCCGGACGCACGCGGCGCGAATCGTAGGCCACGCCGGTTACGCGCGCGGAGAAATCTCCCCCGCCCCGCGCACCGGGAACGCCACGGGTCAACTCCTCAAACGTCGTCTCGCGCCTCGCCACCTCGCTCAACACTTCACCTCTCCCAGAGGTGCACGCACTTGTTCGCCGTGCAGGAAACGACGCACCCGCTTCGCCGTCTCGAATACCCGCTCGCCCATGGTGCGGCTCTCGCTTGAGGTCCCTCCCCAGTCCTCGGTATGCTCCGTCGCCACCCGCAGGACGGCGGCACCTTCGGGCGGCACGCCCATGTAGCGCAGCGCACGCCGGGCGATGCGCCCCCAGACGGGAGCCGCCACCGTTCCGCCCCACGCGCCGCCGGGGGCGCGTCCGCCGTCAAAGACGACGATGAGCGCGAAACGGGGGTTTTCGTAAGGAGCAAAGCCCACGAAGGACATGATGAACTCCGTGCGGCTGTAGCCCCGCCTGTCCGGCAGGGCTTTTTGCGCCGTGCCCGTCTTGCCCGCCGCCACGTAGCCGGGAACCTCGGCCTTGCGGCCCGTGCCCTCGCGCACGACCTTGCGCATCAGGGCGGCGACGCGATCCGCCACGCGACGCGAAATCACGCGCCGCACCCTGGCCGGGGGCGCTGAGCACGCCTGCCTGCCGTCGCGCTCGAGGGAGTCGAGCAGAACGGGAGCGGGCATCAGCCCGCCATTGGCCACCGCGGCGACCGCCATGACCATCTGAAGCGGGGTGACGGCCACCTCCTGGCCGATGGCGAAGGTGGCGAGCGATATTCTCGACCACTGCTCGGGCGCGCGGAGTATCCCCTTCGCCTCACCGGGAAAGTGCACCCCCGTCCTGCGGCCGAAGCCGAAACGGCGCGCCATGCGGTAAAGGGCCTCCTCGCCCACCTCGCGCGCCATTTTGAAGGTGCCGATGTTCGATGAGTTGACTATCACTTCCCCGGCGGTGAGTTCGCCGAACTTCTTGTGGTCGTGGAGGACGTAGCGTCCCCTGACGCGGTAGGCGCCGTTTTCGGCAAAGTACTTTTTGTCGAGCGACTTGCCCGCCTCCAGATAAGCCGCCGCCGTGATGATCTTGAACGTCGAGCCGGGCTCGTAGAATTCCTGGACGGCGGGTTCTTTCCAGGCCGAAGCCCGATACAGATGGTAAGCGTTGGGGTTGAAGCCGGGCACGGACGCGAGAGCGAGAATTCTTCCGCTGCCGGGCTCGACCATGACGCCGATGGCGCGCTTCGCACCCACCCGGTCCAACTGGTCGCGCAACTCCGTCTCCACGACGTACTGGAGCACCTCGTCGATGGTGAGGCGCACGTCCGCCCCCGGGCGCGGGGGCACGAGAACGCGCACCTCGGGCAGCACGGACCTCCCCTTTGCGTCGCGCTCGACGCGGATGCGGCCCACACGCCCGCTCACGTGCCGCTGGTAGGACTGCTCCAGGCCGTACATGCCTCCATCGTCGACACCCACGAAACCCAGGAGCGAAGAAGCGAGGTCGCGCTTGGGATAAAACCGCCTGCTCTCGGTGACGAAGCCGAGACCATCCAGGCGCAGCGCCTCGATGCGCTTTTTCTGCTCGGGGGTAATTTTGCGTTTGACCCACACGTAGCTGCTGTCGCCGCCGAGCTTGTTGAGGTAACCCTTTGCAGGGCCGCCGAGAATCTTCGAGAGTGCGAGCGAGGCGCCGAGGGGGTCGACGACCTCCCGCGCGTTGGCGAAAAGCGAAGGCGCATTGATGCTCACCGCGAGAGGCCTTCCGCGTGCGTCCGCCAGGTCTCCGCGCCGGGGACGCACCACCAGGGTGCGGCGCAACTGGCGCTCCGCATAGGCCACGAGCCTCTCTCTGTCGCGAATCTGGATGACGAAGAGCTTGACGCCCAACATGCAAAATCCCAGACCCACCAGGAGGCCGCAAACCGTCAAGCGGCGAGAAAAACCCTGTTGCATGGACGAACCTGCTATGGGCGGTAGCGGAAAAAGGGCGGCGGTGCTGCTCTGCCTGCTGCCATCTACAAATCCTGCCGGCTGTTGCCGTTTTCTAGCCACCCGGCCCGAGGCGTACGTACACGACTTGCCCGGGCTTCGGGAAAACCATCTTCATCTCGCGGCGCGCCATGGACTCGACGCGGTCCAGCTGGCGCAGCGTCGCCGCCTCGATGCGCAGGACGCGCCGCTCCTGCAAGAGCCGCGCACGTTCGCGCTCCAGGGACGCCAGGTCGTAGCCGATGCGCACCATCTCGAGGTGCGGCCAGACCACCGCGGCGGCGCTGCACGCGATGAGGACGATGCATGCGCCCACCCGCGACAGCGAAACACGCGTGTCTGCCGACGCTTTTCGGGCGAAGCGCGCGAGCAGGCGCACCCGCAAGCCCTTGCGCGAGCGGCTCACCGGACGGGCTCCGCAATGCGCTCCGCCGCGCGGAGCTTGGCGCTTCTGCTGCGCGGGTTCTCCTCCACCTCCTCCCGGGCGGGCCGCACGACCCGGCGCGTGAGGATTTCCAGCGTCGGTTGCGGGCCACTCGCCAGTTCCCGAAAGAGGTTCTTGACGATTCTGTCTTCGAGCGAATGAAAGCTGATGACCACGATGCGCCCGCCCCGCGCGAGCAAGTCCACCGCGTCGCGCAGGGAGTCCTCGAGCGTTTCCATCTCGCGGTTCACGGCGATGCGCAGGGCCTGAAACGTGCGGGTCGCCGGATGGATGCGCCGCCTCCTCCCTGCGCCGCGGCCGCCCCGTTTCGCGGCGACCGAGGCGACGAGCGCGGCGAGTTCGTCGCATCGATCGATACCCCCGCTCGCGCGCGCTCGTCCGATGGCGCGCGCGATGGCGCGGGAGTATCGTTCCTCGCCGTAGCGATAGATGACGTCGGCGAGCTCTTCTTCGGAGAGTTGCGCGATGAGGTCGGACGCCGTTACGCCCCGTGTGCGGTCCATGCGCATGTCGAGCGGCTCAGGCGCGTTCATGCGAAAGCCGCGGCCCGGGGAGTCGAGCTGCATCGAGGAGAGACCCAGGTCGAAAAGCACGCCGTCGAGCGACGCATACCCCTCACTCGCCACGATGCGCTTCATCTCGCCGTGATGTGCATGGTGAACGCGGGCGGCCGAGCCGTACCTGGCCAACCGCCGCACACAGAATTCGACGGCGTCTCGGTCCCGGTCACAGCCGATCAGCACACCCGATGGCTGAACCGCATCCAAAACCGCTTCGCCGTGTCCCCCTCCGCCCAAGGTAGTATCCAAGAACACGGCGCCCGGAGATGGTGCCAGGAAACGCAAAACCTCCTGAACCATGACCGGGACGTGAGACGCCCTCACGTTCGTATCTTCGCCGCCGGGACTCTCCCCGGCGGAAAGCCTGCTCGACCTCTCCAGTGCGGCGAACACTTGCTTCCCCCCTGGTTCGCTGCCGCATCTAAAATTCGAAGTCGACGAAATCCTCCTCGTCACCAGCACCTTGCCCGGCGTCCGCCCCATCGGACGCCCCGTCGACTTCTTCTTCCCATCTCCCCTTGTCCCAAATCTCCAGCTTGTCCTCGATGCCCACGACGACGGCGTCTTTCTCTATGCTGCATTTCGTCCGCATGTCAGCGGGCACCAGAATGCGGCCCTGCCTGTCGAATTCGCACGCCCGGGCGCGTCCGTAGAGCTTGCGCAAAACCTGACGCACCTCCTTCGTGGTGGTGGAGAGCCCCTTGAGCCTCTCGCTGAATTTGCGTTTCCACACATCCAGCGGGTACAGAAAGATGCAGCCGTCCTTGGTGAGAAGAACGAAATGCTCTCCGTAGGTGGCGCTCAGGTATTCGCGGAACTTCGCCGGAATGCTTACGCGCCCCTTCGCGTCCACGGAAACGTCATGAGAGCTGATGAGCATCTCGCCTCTCCCACTTCTCACCACTTTTTACCACTATCCCCTACTTATAGTCCTTCCCGGATCGTCTTGTCAACGGAAAAATCAGCAAAGAGCAAAAAAACAATGATTTCTGCGCAACAAAAGAAGAGCCGCATGAGTTTTTCAAGAGGCATGAAGGATGAAAAAATACATAATTTACTTCATGTTATTTTTTCAAACTACTGGAAAAAATAGAAAAACAAAGAAAGTGGGGGCTTGTGGGTAAAACTTCAGGAGAGTTTGCTGAAAAACGGAGCCGATGCGTTTTTTTTCACCCTGCGAAGGGAAAAGCGCCTTTTTCCGTCTGCACGGCCTGCGGCGACGGACGCACCTCTCTCAAAAGAGGAGGTGTGCCGTAGTGCGGATGGATGAGAAAGGGTGCCGCCACCCTCTTGGGTGCGCCTGCCTGCCCGGGGAAGCCCTGCAGCGTGCTCACCGCATCAGAAGCAGTGCTCTTTTGCGGGGAACGCGCCCTCGCGCACCTCTCGGCAATAGCGCGCGACCGCGTCGGTGGTCGCGTGACCCACCTCGGCGTAGACGCGAACGAACTTCGGCGTGAAATCCCGAAAAAGGCCCAGCATATCGTGGGTCACGAGCACCTGACCGTCGCAGTCGGGACCCGCACCGATGCCGATGGTCGGGATGTCGACCTCGCGCGTTACGCGCGCGCCCAACTCCGCGGGAATGCCCTCGAGCACAAGCGAGAACGCTCCGCCCTCCTGCACGGCCACCGCGTCGCGCAATACCTGATCCGCACCCTCGTCGGTCTTGCCCTGCACCTTGAAGCCGCCGAAGGCGTGCACGCTCTGGGGGGTGAGGCCGACGTGCCCCATCACGGGAATCTGGCTGTCTACCACCGCGCGTATTTCGTCTTTCACGCGCACGCCGCCCTCAAGCTTCACCGCCTCGGCGCAACCCTCGCGCACCAGACGGCCCGCGTTGAGGATGGTGTCGCGCACGCTGACGCCGAAGGCGAGAAACGGCAGGTCGGCCACCAGCAGTGCGCGCGGATGCGCGCGGCTCACCGCGAGGGTGTGGTGCACCATGTCGTCCAGGGTAACTTTTGTGGTATCGGGATAACCCAAAACCACCATCCCCAGGCTGTCGCCTACCAGTATGACGTCCACGTCCGCCGCGTCGACGAGCTTCGCCGTGGGATAGTCGTAGGCGGTGACGGAGGTAATCTTCTTGACGCCCTTGCGCGCGCGAATCGTGGCGGTTGTTACTTTTTTGCGTGCTTTGCTCTTTGTGCCGTTTCCGTTGACTTCGGCTTGCACACGGGGCTCGGCGAGGTGTGGCTTGCTCATGGTCGCTCCCTCCGGGGGTGAACGCCTCTTGCAGGACTCGCTTCGGTTCTTGCCGCTCCACGTCCGGGGCGCGTCGGCTCCCGGCATGAGGGGTTGAGGCTACGGATTTGCCGGAGGCGTGTCAAGGGCGTCGGCCGGGGGAGAAGACGCCGCTTCGGTCGACAATATTCTGTAATACAACGATTTATGGGTAGGGAGCGAAACCCCGCGCGCCTCGGCGCGCTCAAGCAGGCGGCCCGTTACTTCGCGAATCTCGCTCGGGCGGCCCCGCGCGAGGTCCTGCCACATGGAGTTTCGGTTGCCCGCCGTGGCGCGAGCGGTTTGGCGAACGACTTCCAGGGCATCGAGCCGCAACCCCTCCGCGTCGATGAGCGTCTGCAACTCGCGCGAAAGCGCCTCCACAAGAACGGCGGAGGAGGGTACTTCGAGCAACTCTCCGTTTCTGAGCCCAAGTGCTGCCCCCAAAGGGTTGATGACCGCGTTGGCTATGGCCTTTCTCCATTCCGCCTCTTTGCCGTCGCGGGCGGTGCGGACGCGAATGCCCGCCGCCCCGAGGGTCTGCGCCAGGCGTTCGACGGGGGCCGCCCCCTGCCCTCCTCCCGGTTCGGGCGCCAGAGTCAGGTCCAGCGGGCCGAACTGCCGCAGGCGCCCCGGATTCGTCATCTCCGCTCCCGTGTTGACGAGCCCCCGCACCACCCCGCCCGCCCGGCAGGCCGGCGGCAGGTGCGCGCAGACGTCCAGGCCATTCGAGAGGACGGCGGTTATCGTCTCCTCATCCACCATCCGTGCGAATTGCGCCGCAGCCGCCTCCATACTCCCCGCCTTGACGGCGATGAGAAGATACGAAGCCCTAAAGTCCATGGGTCCCCTGCACACCAGGGGACGGGCCGCGCAGGGGGATTCTCCCTCAAGGAGGACGCCGTCTGCTTCGATGGCGCGCAGGTGGGCCGCCGTCTCGGGGCTCGGGGCCTTCGAGCCCGCCAGGCAGACAGACCGCCCGGAGAGGCCGTGTTCGAGCCGGGCCGCCAGCATCGTGCCCACGGCACCCGGCCCCACGACGACTACGGGGCGGGGCTCCTCGCTCGGCCGAATCAAGCCTGTCCGCCCAGGGCGCGCCAGAGCAGCAGCCCGCCCACGAAGATGAAGACGAAGGAGAGAAACACCTTCATCTTCTCGCCATCGACGCGGTTGTTGATGAAAGGGGATATCTGGCCCCCGCAGGCGACGGCGGGAATCGACATGAACAGGATGTTCCAGTGCACGTTCACCTCGCCGGAGGAGAACACGTAGGCGTGCACGAGGGTGGCGGGCAGCACGGTGGCGAAGACGATGAGGATGCCCGTCCCCACCGCCACGCGAACGGGCAGCTTGTCCTTGACGATCAGGGTCGTGGTCGTGAGCTCGCCGATGCCGATGCCCGTAAAGCCCACGAGCACCCCGCCCAGGGCCGACCAGCCGTGGCCGAACGCCCCGTGTTCGTAGCGATACCAATACCTTCTGCCCATCGCGTCGACGCGCGCGGGCGGGCCGACCCCCGCGGCGGCCGCGGCCTCGTGGGTGCCACCCTGAAAGTAGGCGAAGAGCATGGCGGCGGAGAGCAGGGTCATCATCCCTCCCAGAAGACCCAGAATCACCTTCGCCGGCACCGCGTGGGCCAGAAAACCAAACGCCATCCCGACGGGTATGGACACGACGAGTACCTGCCGCGCGATGTCGTAGTCCACCAGCCTCCTGCGCACGTAGCCCGTGAGCGCGCTGCCAAAGCCGAAAATCTCAATCGAAAGCGCCAGAAAAACGGCCTCAAGCGGCGCGATCTCCACCCCCGCCGCCCAGGGAAAGACCAGAATGAATATGGGAGCGAAGAACACCGCTCCCTCAACGCTCGTGCTCGTCGCCGTCAGACACACGCAAAAGGCGACGGGGAGCATCCACCAAAACTCGAAGACGTAGTCGATCACGCTCTTCCTCCCCCGCCGAGCATCCCACGCCGCCGCGCACGCGCGCCGGAGCCCTCTTGCCGAAACGGCGTGGCTGCGCGCCAGAGGCTCACGGGGCAACCCGCCCCCGGCGGATGGCCTCGCCCATGCGCACCGCCTCCACGGCAGCGACCACGTCGTGGGTACGAATCACGTCCGCCCCGCCGATGACGGCAAAGGCCTCGGCGACCTTGGAGCCCACGAGGCGCTCTCCCGCCTCCTCGACGCCGGTGATCTCGCCGATAAACCTTTTTCTCGAAACGCCGACCACCAGCGGACGTCCCAACTCCCGCAGCACGTGCAGCCGCCGCAGTATCTCGAGGTTGTGATTCCACGACTTGCCGAAGCCCACGCCCGGGTCGACGAGCACCGAGGCGACCCCCGCGCGCTCGGCCTCGCGCACCCGCTCGCGCAGGTAGTCCGCCACCTCGCCCATCAAGTCCCCATACTGCGGATTCTCCTGCATCGTGCGCGGCGCGCCCTTCATGTGCATGGCGAGCGCCGCCGCGCCGAACTGCGCAATCACCGCGCGCATCGCGGGATCGGCGAGGCCCGTTATGTCGTTCACCACGTGCGCGCCCGCCTCGAGAGCGGCCCGCGCCACGCCGGGCTTGGAGGTATCGACCGAGACGAGGGGGCCATCGTCCGTGCTCATGCGCTCGATGATAGGAAGAATGCGGCGGATTTCCTCCGCCTCGTCCACCCCTTCAGAACCCGGGCGGGTGCTCTCCCCGCCTACGTCGATGAGGTCAGCGCCCTCCTCCGTCATGCGGGCGACCCGCTCGAGCGCGGCGGCGGGGTCGAGAAACGCGCCTCCGTCCGAAAAACTGTCCGGCGTGGCGTTCAGCACGCCCATCACGCGCACCCGGGCGAAATCCAGCACCCGGCCCCGACAACGCAGGGGCGGCGCGGGCTTCCACTCGGCAGGCTGAAACGAGAGGCCTTCCATCACTCGTGCGGCCCGAACGCGGCGCCGCTCTCCACAATGTGCTCTGCACTCACCCAGCGACGCCTCAGTTCGCCCGCCAGGAACATCGAACCCGCAATGACAATCAGGTCCTCCTCGCCCGCCTCTTCGAGTGCGGTGTCGAGCGCCCCCCACGGGTCGACGCACGTCTCCACGCCACGCGCACCCGCCTCCTCCAGAGCGCGCGCGAAAACAGCGGGCGCAAGACCGGGCCGGGGGGCGCTCACGGGCGGGAGCGTCACGAAAAACCTGTCGCCCGCCGCCGCAAATATCTCCGCCATTCCTCTAAAATCCTTGTCCTCCACCGCACCCAGCACGAAGAGCAAACGCGCAAAACCCAGATGCGAGACGCCCTCCAGAAGAGCGCGCGCCTTGTCCCGGTTGTGTGCGCCGTCGAGCAGGACTTTGGGTGCGGATTGCACGAGTTCCAGTCTGCAAGGCAGGCGTGCCGAGGCGACTCCCAGACGCACCGCGCCCTCGGCCAGGCCGAGCATCCTGCCTGCGCCCGCGGCGAGGGCCGCGTTTCGGGCCTGATGCGCGCCGGGCATGGGGGTCGAAAGACCCTCCCAACGCACGCCATCCCCAAACGCGACGTCGAACGAGACGCCATCCGCGCGCAACTCCGCGTTCTCGACGCGCGGCGGAGCGAGTAGACGCGCGCCGCGCGCCGCGGCGGTTCGCTTAATCTCCGCGTGCGCATCGGGGGGGACGCTGCGCTCCACGAGAACGCGCCCCCCTTCGGTGATGATGCCCGCCTTATCGCGCGCGATGCGCGCAAAGGAGTCGCCCAGCAGGTCGGTGTGGTCCAGCCCGATGGATGTAATCACGTCGAGGACGGCGGGGCGCACGGCGTTCGTGGCGTCGAAGGCTCCGCCCAGGCCGGCTTCGAGCACCAGATATTCGCAGTCTTCTTCCCTTGCCATCAGGAGCAGCAGGGCGAGGGTGGACTCGAAATAAGAGGGCGGCCCCAGGGCTGGCTCTTCGGCCATGCGCGCGGCGGCCCGGGCCAGTTGCCCCGCGCAGCGTCCGATGAGGCCCGCCTCGGCAAAGCGTCCGCAAACCCAGAAGCGCTCGACTATCGAGGTCATGTGGGGCGAGAAAAACGCAGCCGTCCGCATTCCCGACGCCCGCAGGGATTCGGCCAGCATGAGCGCGGTCGAACCCTTGCCGCTCGTCCCCACCACGTGGACGACCGACTGCTCGGCCCGGGGCACTTCGAGAATTTCCAGCAGACGCGCCGCCCGCGCAAGACCCGGGCCCGTTATCTTGCGTCCCTGTGCGTCGACGCGCGGTCGCCACGATTTCTTCGGCAACGCGGCCAGTGCGCCCAGAAAGACCTCCAGGCGCCGCAGCGTCTCCGCCGGGGCGAGGACTTCCTCAAAAACGGGGAGGGCGAGAAGATCGCGGGACATGTCAGTGTCGGAAGTGGCGCCTGCCCGTGAAGACCATGGCGACGTCGTGTTCGGCGGCCGCCTGCACCACCTCCTCGTCGCGCATCGAGCCGCCCGGCTGGGCGATGGCCTTCACCCCGTGCGCGGCGGCGGCGTCGACGCCGTCCCGGAACGGGAAAAAGGCGTCCGACCCCAGAGCGCAGCCCGCAAGCGGCAAGACGGCACGCTCCGCAGCGAGGCGGGTGGCGTCCACGCGGCTCATCTGGCCCGCGCCCACGCCCAGGGTGCCGTTCGCGTCCGCCATGACGATGGCGTTGCTCTTCACATGGCGCGCCACGCGCCAGGCGATGCGAAGCGCATGCTCCTCCTCCGCCGTGGGCGCGCGGGGGGTCACGACCTCCCAGCGAAACTCCTCCGCACAGAGCGCGTCGCGCTCCTGGAAGAGTACTCCACCGGGTATCGAACGCACGTCCGGCCCCGCCGGAGCGGAACTGCCGAGACCGGGGAGGCGCAGGATGCGCAAGTTCTTTTTCTGGCGCATGCGGGCGAGCGCGTCGTCCTCAAAATCGGGCGCCACCACCGCCTCAACGAAGAGTGCGCGCATGGCCTCGGCCGTCTCGGCATCCACCCTGGTGTTGAAGCCGATAACGCTGCCGAACGCGGAGACGGGATCGCACGCGAGGGCGCGCTCATAGGCAGCGGCCTGAGAGTCGCCCAGCCCCACCCCGCATGGATTGGTGTGCTTGATGATGGCGCAGGCCACGCCTTCCAGGTCGTTCGCGAGTTCCGCGGCGGCGGCCAGGTCCAGCAGGTTGTTGAAGGAAAGCTCCTTCCCGCCCAGAACCTCCGCGTCGCAAAGCGAAAAACCGCCCCCCGCGGGAAGGCGGTAGAGCGCACCCCGCTGGTGGGGATTTTCTCCGTAACGCAGCGTTTGCACACGCTCGAGGTCGAGTGCGATGCTCTCGGGCAGGACGTCATCGTCCTCCCCACCCAGATACTCCGCGATGGCGGCGTCGTAGCGCGCCGTGTGCCGAAACGCCTTTAGAGCCAGCCCCGCCAGCCATTCCTGCGGAAACGCACCCCCGCCGCGCACGTGGGCAACCGCTTCGGGGTAATCGCCCGGCTCCACCAGCACGGCCACGCGGCCGTGGTTTTTGGCGGCCGCGCGCACCATGCTCGGGCCGCCGATGTCGATCTGCTCGACGGCTTCGCTGCGCGTGACGCCGGGTTCGGCGACCGTCTCGCGGAAGGGGTAGAGGTTCACCGCCACCAGGTCGATGGGCGCAATGTCGTTCGCGCACATCTCCTCTTCCTGTTCGGGCAAGAGCGCAAGGATGCCGCCCAAAATCTTCGGGTGCAGCGTTTTGACGCGCCCGCCCAGAATTTCCGGATGCCCCGTGTAGTCGGACACCTCGCGCACGGCGAGGCCCGCCTCGCGCAACACGCGGGCCGTTCCGCCCGTGGAGAGCACCTCCCAGCCCGCTTCGCACAGGGCGGCGGCGAGTTCCACCGCGCCACGCTTGTCGCTCACGCTGATGAGCGCGCGGCGCGGCGCGCTCACGGCCTGCCCTCCTCGCGGCGGACCTCGTATCCCTCCTGGACCAATATGTGGATGAGGTGCTCCAGGTGATCACGCCCGCGCACCTCCATGTGAAGGGTCGAGAGGGTGTGATTGATGGGCACCTCGGTGGAGAGCCTGTCGTGTTCGATGTGGATGATGTTCACCCGGCAGTCGGCCACGATTTTCGAGAGCCGCATCAGCGCGCCGGGCACGTCGTGCAGCGGCACCTGGATGCGCGCGTAGCGATTCGCCAGCGCCAGCCCCTTGCCGATGATGCGCGAGAGCAGGTTCACGTCCAGGTTTCCGCCGCTGACGAGGGCGACCACCTTCCCCACCACCCGGGTCTTACGCTCGATGAGCGCGGCCAGAGCGGAGGCGCCCGCCGCTTCGGCCAGCATGCGCTCGCGCTCCAGGAGCCCCAGGATGGCGTTGGCCATCGCGTCGTCCGAGACCGCGACCACCTGATCGACCAAATCCTGAATCAGCGGGAAACAGAGTTCTCCGTTGCGCTTGACGGCGATGCCGTCCGCAATCGTCTGCACGCTCGGGGATTCGACGATTCTGCCCGCGTCCAGCGAGCGCATGAGCGAGGCCGCCCCCTCGGCCACCACGCCGATGACGCGCACGTCGGGCTTTTGGGTCTTGACCACCGCCGCCACGCCCGAGATGAGGCCTCCTCCGCCCACGGGCACAAGAATGGTGCCCACGTCGGGAACCTCCTCGAGTATCTCAAGTCCCAGAGTGCCCTGGCCGGCGATGACGTCGGGATGATCGAAAGGAGGAATCATCTTCAGCCCACGCTGCTCCTCATGCGCGCGTGCGCGCGCGTAGGCGTCGTCGAAAGAAGCGCCGTGGAGTTCCGTCTCGGCGCCCAGTGCGCGGACGGCGTCGAGCTTGGTGTTGGGCGTGGCCTCGGGCATCACCACCAAGGCCTTGACGCCGAGTTGTTTCGCCGCGAAGGCGACGCCCTGGGCGTGATTTCCCGCACTGGCGGTCACGACGCCCCACTGGTGCTGGGCGGGCGCGAGCTTTTGCAAGGCGTAGATGCCGCCGCGCACCTTGAAGGAGCCCGTACGCTGGAAGTTTTCGGGCTTGAGGTAAATCTCCACGCCCAGCGTCTCGGAAAAATGCTCGCTGAGGCGGGCAGGCGTCGGGCGCAGATAGGGCCCAATCGCCTCCGCCGCCCGGAGGGTTTCGGCGGCGACGAGCGCGGGCTCCAGCGTCTTTTGCGATACCTCGGATTCCATGCGTACCTGTCTTCGTTCGAGAGGGAGAGCGCCCGAGGGCGCGCAAGTCGCTCGCCGCCGGACGTCCCCGCGGGCCATGCGAATCGGGCGGAGCGAGCCTGTAAGCCGGGTTCTGTCACCCGCCCGCAGGCGGGTGCGCGGCCATCTATCTGGGACGATGGTTGCCCACCGCCTCAAGCGGCCTACCCGGGGATATCGGACGGGCCGCCCTCGAACATCCCCTTATTTGGCCTTGCTCCGGGTGGGGTTTGCCGAGCCGATCCGGTCGCCCGGACCGCTGGTGCGCTCTTACCGCACCGTTTCACCCTTACCCCGTATCGAACGGGGCGGTCTGTTTTCTGTGGCACTTTCCCGAGGGTCACCCCTGGTGGACGTTATCCACCACCCTGCCCTGTGGAGCCCGGACTTTCCTCCCGCAGGCTACGCTGCGCGCGGCCGCGCGGCCCGCTCCGCCAAATCGTTTTTATACTACCGCGCAGAGGGCGACTCAATCGCCCCGTCAATGGCGCGGTTCGCGGCGGCGTCCGCCGCCGTGTTCTCGCCCCGCGGCACGTGGCGCACCTGGACGGAAGCGAACGCGGCCGCCACTTTTTTCGCCCGCTCGTACAAGGGCTTGAGGGCCGCGTTCTTGACTTTGTAGCGTCCGCTCCACTGCCGGGCCATGAGCTCGGAATCCGTAACCACCTCCACGCTCCCAGCACCCATGGCCGCGGCGCGCTCAAGCCCCAGCAAAAACGCCCGGTATTCGGCCACGTTGTTCGTCGCCTCGCCGAGATAGCGCGCCTCCTCGGCGACGCAGTTGCCCGCCTCGTCGTAGAGCAGGGCGGCGGCGCCCGCCGGCCCTGGGTTGCCGCGCGCGGCGCCGTCGGTGCGAATCAAAATGCGGCCCGCGCTCACCGGAGGACGCTCCTCTTCACAGACCAATGCCCTCCGCGTCCGGGGAGAGGCCAAGTTCCGTTACCTCAGCTTCTTCGTAGTAGAGGATGCGCTTGCAGCTCGAACACGTGTAAATCGTATCCCGCGAGTCCCTGATCTCCAAAAAGCGCTTTATGGTCTCCGCCATGCGGCAGCCCTGGCAGGTGCGGTTTATCACGGCGCACACGGCCACCCCCTTGCGGGATTTCCGCAAACCCCGGTAGCGGCGCATCCACTCCGCGCTCACGTCGCTCGCCAGGGACTTCGCCTTCCCTTCGAGCGCGTCGAGTTCGCGCTCGAATTCCGCGAGGCGGCTCTCGTGCTTGCCTGTCTCGCCCTGCACCCTGGCGCGGGCCGTCTCCAGCTCGGCGCGCGCACCGGCGAGGCTTTCTTCGTGGGCCGGCGTCTGCTCCATGGTCTCGAGCACGACGTCCTCAAGCGTGCCGATGCTCTTTTCGTAGTTCCCTATCTCGTTGCCGAGGGCGCGGTATTCCTCGTTCGTCTTGACGAGGGTCTGCTTGCCCCGGGTGTCGCGCAACTTCTGGTCGAGAGACTGGATTTCGCTCTCCGCTTCGCGCAGCTTCTTGCGAGAGGCGTCGAGCTCTGCTTCGAGCCGCGCCACCTCCGTCTCGAAGCTGGTCAGGTAGCGTCTTTCGCGCTCGATGGCGGCGGGGATGGCGGCCATCGCATCACGGCACTCGTCAATTCTGCCGTCTATCGACTGAAGCTCCTTCAGGGCCGCCAACTCGGGGTGCACGCAGAGAACTCCTCGCGTCGGGAATCGAAATGGTGGGCCCACCTGGATTCGAACCAAGGACCAGCCGGTTATGAGCCGGCGGCTCTACCGCTGAGCTATGGGCCCCGCAAGCACCGCGCACAAAAGACGCGCAGGGCCGTGCGGCCCCGCCGTCCTCACGCTTTCGGGCTTTGCATATATGGCCCCGCGCACGCCCGATGTCAATCGCGCGCGGCCTTCGCTTCACGCCTCCTCTTCGATGAAGCTCTTGAGCTTCTTGCTCCTCGAGGGGTGGCGCAGCTTTCGGAGGGCCTTTGCCTCGATCTGGCGAATGCGCTCGCGGGTGACCTCGAAGTCCTGCCCCACCTCCTCGAGCGTATGCTCGTTGTCCGCCCCGATGCCGAAGCGCTTGCGCAACACCTTCTCCTCGCGCGGGCTGAGGGTCTGGAGCACCTTCTGCGTCTGCTCGCGCAGGTTGAGCTTGATGACGGAATCCTGGGGCACCTCGGCCTTCTTGTCCTCGATGAAGTCGCCCAGCTGGCTGTCCTCCTCCTCGCCGATGGGAGTCTCGAGGCTGATGGGTTCTTTCGCTATCTTCAGCACCTTGCGCACCTTGTCGACGGGCATCTCCATCTCGGCGGCGATTTCCTCGGGCAGCGGCTCGCGCCCGAGCTTCTGGATAAGCTGGCGCGAAGTGCGGATGAGCTTGTTGATGGTCTCGATCATGTGCACGGGAATGCGAATCGTGCGCGCCTGATCGGCAATCGCCCGCGTGATGGCCTGGCGAATCCACCAGGTGGCGTAGGTGCTGAACTTGTAGCCGCGCTTGTACTCGAACTTGTCCACCGCCTTCATCAGGCCGATGTTGCCCTCCTGGATAAGGTCGAGGAACTGGAGGCCGCGGTTCGTGTATTTCTTGGCGATACTCACGACGAGGCGCAGGTTCGCCTCCGCGAGCTCCTTCTTGGCCTGGCGATCCTTGCGGCGTCCGCGGCGAATCATCCGGAGCGAGTTTTCCAGGTTCTCGCGCGAGGCGCCCGCCTCTTTTTCGATCGTGCGAATCTTGCGGCGCACGTTCTTGATGCGGCGGTCGTATTCCGCGAGGATGCTGACGGGAATGCGCTTCTCGCCGACGACGCGCATTATCGAGCCGCCGTTCTCCTTCGAGCGCGATATCTCACGAATCACGGCGCGCAACTCCGCCTCCCCGATGCCCACCTGATCGAGGTATCCCGCTATCTCCTCCTGGTGCTTGCGTATCAGCTCGACGTAGGACTTCACCCGCTCGGCGATGCTGTCGACGCGCTCGGGCCGCAGGTTCATCTCGCGAATGCAGTCCGCCACCTTGTCGTGCGACCTCTGGAGGGAGGCATGGCCATCGCCCGCCGCCTTTTTCTTCTCGAGGTTGCGCAGGTGCGTCTTCATGCGGGTCACGAGCTTGAGGATGCGCTTCTTGTCCTCCTCGTAGGTGGGCTTTTCGCGGTCTTCATCCTCTGAGGCCGGCTCGTTGGTGACGACCACCAGTTCGACCACCCCGAGATCGCCCTTTTTGAGCTGATCGGCCAGTTCCAGGACGGCGTTGATCGCCACCTGACTGCTTACCGTCGCCTGGCAGAGCTCGATCTGCCCCTCCTCGATGCGCTTGGCGATGGCGATTTCACCCTCGCGGCTCAGGAGGGGAATCTGCCCCATCTCACGCAGATACATGCGCATCGGGTCGTCGGTTTTCCCGTAGGTGGAATCGTCGAAGGAGGTGATGGTCTCGGACTCCTCCTTCTGCGGGCTCGCCGACTCGCTCTTCTTCTTGGCGGTGCGCTTCTCGGCCGACTTACTGTCGAGAATCTCGATGTCCATCTCGTTGAAGAACACCATGATGTCGTCTATGGCCTCGGGCGAGGTGGCGTCGGGAAGCGCGTCGTTGACCTCCTCGTAGGTGAGAAAGCCCTTCTCCTTGCCGAGGTCTATCAAATTCTTGACGTCGTCCTCGCTCTTGCCCTGCTTGTTTTTCTGCGTTGCCTGCGCCAATGTCACTCTCCTTTTCGCCTTGCCGGGCAATGGGGTCGTCGCAGACCCCGAAAAAACGAAAGTTTCCCCAAAACGCCTCAACGCGGAGAGGCCACCTGCCTCCGCTCGCGCAAAAGCGCGTTCTTGCGCTCCATCAACTCCCTGAGCCGGGGGGAGTCCATCCCCTCTTCCCGGCGCGTCTTCTCGATGACTTTGAGCAAATCCTCCTCCATCCTCCGCCTGCGCCGCTCCTCGAGCCTCTGGACACAGTCGAAAAACTCCGCCTCCACGTCTTCGGGCTCGACCTCGGCGACGGCGAGCTCCACCACCAAAGCGCGCGCGGCGGGGTCCTCGAGCCTCTCGGCCAGCACGGCCGCGGTGGCTGGTTCCTGCGACTGCATGAGCGATACGATCTCGCACACCGTCGGGTCGGTCATCAATCCCTCAGGCAGCCGCTCCGCCAGCACGGGGTGCAAGAGCATCAGCTGCAAGGCGTCCAGCTCGACGCGGGGCCGCTCGACGTTCTCCCCCAGCAGGTCGACCCGGTTTTCATTCCTGCGGGGACCGCTCTCGCGGTCATTTTCCGCCAACATGCGCTGTATCATGGCGGCCAGCGTGGGATAGGGAATCCCGAGCTGATCCTCCAGCAAAGCCAGATATTGGTCCTGCACGCTGCGATGGCAACCCCCCAGGATGGGCAGGAGCCTTCCGATGGCCGCAATCTTCTCGGCCTGGCTCGCCTTCTGGGAGACGCCCTCCATCACGGATTTCACCGTGTTCTCCAGAATTCCCTCGGCGGAGGCGAGCAGCGTGCCGAAGGCTTCTCCCCCGCTTTGCGTCAGAAGCGAGTCCACGTCGCTTCCCTCGGGCAGGTTCACCACCTTCAAGTGCACCGCACCCGCCCCGTCGCGGTCGATAAAATTCTTGCGCAGCACGTTGCTCGCGACGAGGAGGTCGGGCGTGCCCGCAAGACCCAGCATCTGCCCCGCCATTGACCCGGCGCGCTCGGACGCCGCAACGCCCGCCGCGTCCGGATCGAAGACGAAAACAATTTCCTCGGCGTGGGCGCGCAGGCTCCGCACGTGCTCGGCGGTGAGTGCGGTGCCCAGAGGCGCTACGGCTTCCCCGAAGCCGTGCCTCCAGAGCGAAACCACGTCGAAGTAGCCTTCCGTAACCAGGACC
Source organism: bacterium (assembly GCA_965221655.1). Classification (GTDB taxonomy): domain Bacteria; phylum UBA8248; class UBA8248; order UBA8248; family UBA8248; genus Bin107. The sequence continues at coordinate 1,367,582 of OZ244906.1, forward strand.
CGCTTCTTCTCGCGAATCGCCTGTTTGCCCTCATAGAGGCCGTAGAGCGTCCTGCCCTTCTTGAACAGCGTCGTGTCCGGGGAGTTCACGTATTTCGCGGTGGCGTGGCGCGGATCGGCGTCGGGCAGTGCGCGTCCGCCGAAGCCTACGATTTCCCCCTCCTGGTTGCGAATGGGGAACATAATGCGATCCCGAAAGCGGTCGTAGAACCCGCTTCCGTCCTCGCGCCGCACCGCAAGGCCCGCCTCTGCCAAATCCTCGGGTGAAACCCCTCTGCTGCCGGCCCCCTTGATGAGGGCGTCCCAGCGCGCGGGCGCGTAGCCCACCCCGAAGCGCTCTATGGCCTCTCTCTCCACACTGCGCTCATCCAGATACAGGCGGCCCCGCTCGCCGGGCCTGCTCGCGAGCGCCACGGTGAAAAACTCCGCCGCCAGGCGATTTACGGCCAGCAGCTTGGGCCGCGCGTCGGGCGTGCGCGCACCATCGGACGGCCCCCCCTCGTAACGAGAGAGGTCTATCCCCTGGCGTCTGGCAAGCCGCTCGAGTGCTTCGGGAAACGTGAGCCCCTCGTGCTCCATCAGGAACCGGAATACGTCGCCCCCCGCACCGCACCCGAAACACTTGTAGATGCCCATGCGCGGGTTCACGTTGAAAGAGGGCGTCTTCTCGTCGTGGAACGGGCAAAGCCCCTTGTAGTTCGACCCCGCGCGCTTGAGACGCACGAACTCGCCCACTACGTCCTCTATCGGAGCGCCGTCGCGCACCTGCTGGATAATTTCTTCCGGAACCCGTCCCATGTCTTCCGCCTCGTGAAGAATGCGTCCTCAGCGCAGGGCCAACTCCACGTTCGTGACCCCCCAGCCGCCTTCTTCGGGCCGTGCGGGGCCGAACCGCGACACCAGAGCGTGCTCCCGCAACCGCTCCGCCACCACCTTGGACAACACTCCCTCGCCCTTGCCGTGGACGATGCGCACCGAGGAGACGCCTACGAGCGCGGCGTCGTCGAGATATTTTTCGAGCATCTCGATGGCGCGCTCCGCACGCATGCCGCGCAGCCTAAGCTCGGGCGAAAAGTAGTCTCCGCGTGACTCGACGTCGTGCGTCACCATGCTGCGCACCGGCAGCGGGGTCGTCTCTGCGGGCAGCACCTCAACCGCGTGGCGCGCCAGGCGCAGGGATTTTCCGTTCACCGCCACGCTGAGTTCGTCCTCTCCGTGGAGGGCGCGCACCTCGCCCGTGCAGTTCATGAGCGGAACGCGCACCCTGTCTCCCACGCGGCACACGGCCACCGCACGCGGGGCCGGAGTCTCCACCGAGGGGAGTATACGCGCGGCCTCATCGCGCATGGCGCCTATGCGCGCACGCGCGAGGTATTTGGCCTCCTCGGCCCCGCGCGACTCCCGCATCTCCTCGAGCAGGGCGTCGGCCTCGCTCCGGAGTTCTCGCAAAAACCGCGCCGCCTCCTCGCTTCGGCGTCCCTCCTCCTCGCGCAGCCGCCGCTGCGCTTGTTCCTCGCGCGCCGCAACCCGCGCCTGGCTGGTCGCCACCTCGGCTTCGCGCGCCGCCAGGTCGCGCGTGCGCTCCGCCAGGTTCGCCACGAGGCGATCCACGCGAACGGGACCCTCCGCAAGCAGGGAGCGCGCGCGTGCCAGCACCGGGGGAGAGAGCCCCATCCTCTCGGCCACGGAGACTGCGTTGCTCGGCCCCGCGGCGCCCATGCGCACCCGGTAGGTGGGCGAGAGGTCTTCTTCGTCGAATTCCACCGATGCGTTCTCGGCGTGCTCTGCCGCGTAGGCGTAGTGCTTGAGGGCGTCGTGGTGCGTTGTCGCGACGCACAGCGCCCCGCTCGCGGCGAGATGCTCGAGCACCGCGACGCCAATAGCCGAACCCTCCGCGGGGTCGGTGCCTGAGCCGAGTTCATCGAGCAGCACGAGCCCGCCCGCACCCGCCTCGCGCAGCGCGCGCGCGACACGCGCCATATGGCCCGAGAAGGTGCTCAGGTTCTGGTGGATGTCCTGCTCGTCGCCGATGTCGGCGAACAACTTCACGACCAGGGGCAGCGCGCTCTCGGGCGCAGCCGGTATGGGAACGCCGCACTGGTGGAGCGCCACGCAAAGGCCCAGCGTCTTGAGCGCCACCGTCTTGCCGCCCGTGTTGGGACCGGTGATGAGGAGCTGGCGCACTCCGTTCGCCCCCACGTCGAGGTCGATGGGCACCACGCTCTCTTGGGGGACGGCGCCGACGCCTGCCGCAAGGAGCGGATGACGCGCCGCGCGGAGCCTGAGGCTCCCCTCCGCGCTTGCCGTAGCCCGCGCGCCGCGCCAATCGACGCCCAGGCGCGCTTTCGCCAAAACCACGTCGAGCCCCGCCAGGCGCTCCACCAACGCGGCAATGACCTCCCGCGCGGCAACCACCTCCGCCGTCAGTTCGCGCAGAATTCTCTCCACTTCCGCGCGTTCGGCCTCGCGCTGTTCGGCCAGAGCGTTGTTCACGGGCACCGCCGCCAGCGGCTCGACGAACAGGGTCTCTCCGCTGGCGGAGCGATCCTGAATCACCCCCTCGAACGAACGCCGAAAGACCGTCTTCGCAGGAACGAGGTAACGCTCGCGCCGCTGAACGATGAGGTTCTCCTGAATCGCGGCGGGGTGCGCGTCCATAACACGCTGGAGCAGGCGGCGTATCTCGTTCCTGAGCGTGCGCTGCCTGGCTCGGGCCGTCCGGAGGGCGGGGCTCGCCCCGTCGCGCACCTCGCCGCGCGTGTCGAGCACCCGCCGGATGTGTGCGGCGAGAGGGTGGAGCACGTCCGCCCCGTACATGCGCATCCGAAGTCTCGGCAGCCTCTCTGCGTGCTCCTCCAAAAAGCGGCGCACGTCCGAGGCGACGACCAACAGCGCGAGAATCGCCAGAAACCTCTCGCCTTCAAGGTGCCCGCCCCGATGCCGCACGTCCTCTATCCAATCCCCCGGGTCATCGAACGCGGACAAGGGGAGCGCCTCGCCCGCGCCGAGCAGGGCGGTGGCCTCATCGGACTCATCGAGCAGGGCTTCGACTTCGGGCGCGGTGGTGGCGGGCGCGAGCGCGGCTGCCGCACGCGCACCAGAGGCGGAGACGCAGCGTCTCACCAGCAGCGCCAGCGCGCTTGGGAATTCGATACCTTCCAGGGTGCGGCGATCCATCAACCACCGTCCATGGGCAAATGATGCCACCGGGTTCCGGCGCCCACCCGGGGGCGGGCGAGTCATTTCGCCTCGAATCTCGTCTGCAAAATTCCGTTGCGTTTCCGTGCCTCGCCCGTCGTCCGGGCGTCGTGGTGGGCGTGGGTGGCGTCCTGCGTCCTTTTTATCGGTCTGGCCGCCCGCATTGCCTCTGTGCACGAAGAACTGCGAAAAAGCAAGCGGGACGACCCGTGCCATCCCGTATCTATTTTACAATCAATAGTTTATAAAATTTTAACCCTATAATCGCATACCCCGCTGCAACTCCAGTAGGAATATAGGAACATGGTTTGAAAATGTCAAATTATATGAAAATAATAAAACAAATCGGATTTCGCGCGCCCCACGGCCCAGAGGGGCGAACCCGCGGTCTCGCCTACCTCGCCGACTCGGTTCTGCCTCCGCGCCCGAACCTGCGGGCAAACTCGGCGAAAACCCTCCCCGGCGGCACGTCGTGCGCGGCCATGGCGACCAAGGTGTGGAACCACAAATCGGCTACCTCGTTGGCTATCGCGTCGGGGTCGGCATCCTTCATCGACATGACGACCTCGGCGGCCTCCTCGCCTATCTTCTTGAGCAGGCGATTCTCCCCGCCCGCGAACAAGCGCGCCACGTAGCTCGCCTCCACGTCGCCCGCCTCTTTGCGTGCGAGGATGAGCCGGTAGACCGATTCGAGCAGGTTGTGGTCGAAATCGAAACCCGCCTCGTTCTCCCCGGAGCCCGTAACCTCGTTGAAGAAGCACGACATCCTGTTCGTGTGGCAGGCGGGGCCGTCGGGCCGGACGATGAACACCAGCGCGTCGCAGTCGCAGTCGAGCCGGGCCGAGACCAGCCGCAGGTAGTTCCCCGAGGTCGCGCCCTTGTGCCACAACTCCTGGCGCGAGCGCGACCAGAAGTGCACGGTGCCCTTCTCGAGCGTGAGCCGGAGCGACTCCTCGTTCACCCAGGCCAGGGTAAGCACCTCGCCGGTCCCCGCGTCCTGGCAGACTGCCGGGGCCAGCCCCGCCTCGTTCCACTTGACTCGTGCAATTTGCTCCTCGTTCACAGCCGCACCTCCACCCCCCGCGCGCGCAGATAGGCCTTGACCTCCTCGACCGAATAGTCGCCGAAGTGAAATATCGAAGCGGCCAAAACGGCGTCGGCACAGCCCTCGACCAACCCCTCGTAGAGGTGCTCGAGGTTCCCCACCCCGCCCGAGGCGATGACGGGCACGCTCACCCGCTCGGCGATGGCCCGCGTGAGAGCCAAATCGTAGCCGTCCTTGGTGCCGTCCCTGTCCATGCTGGTGAGGAGAATCTCGCCCGCGCCCAGCCTGCAGGCCTCCTCCGCCCAGGCCACGGCATCCTTGCCCGTGGGGCGTGAGCCTCCGTGCGTGAACGCCTCCCACCGGGCCGGCTCGTCCGCGACGCGCTTGGCGTCGATGGCGCAGACGATGGTCGAACTGCCGAAGCGCTCCGCCGAGCGCCGGAGGACGCCCGGGTCCCTGAGCGCCGTGCTGTTGATGCTCACCTTGTCCGCGCCCGCGCGGAGCAAATCGCGCACGTCGTTTTCCGCGCGCACGCCGCCCCCCACCGTGAGGGGGACGAACACGCGCTCCGCCGTGCGGCGCACCATGTCGAGCAGGGTGCCGCGCTTCTCCTTGGAGGCCGTGATGTCCAGAAAGCAGATTTCGTCCGCCCCCATGTCGTCGTAGTGCGCGGCGCATTCCACCGGGTCGCCCGCGTCGCGCAGACCCTCGAAATTCACCCCCTTCACCACCCGGCCTTCCTTCACGTCGAGGCAGGGAATGATGCGCTTGGCTAGCAAGAGAACGCCTCCAGAGCCTGGACGAAATCCAGCGTTCCCTCATAAAGCGCACGCCCCACGACGGCGCCGACGACGCCCTTCTCCCCCAGCGCGGCGACCTTCTCTACGTCTTCGAGCCTGCTCACCCCCCCTGCGGCGATGACGGGCAAGCCGCAAGCCTCGGCCAGCGCGGCCGTGGGGCCGGGGTCGAAGCCCGCAAGCGTGCCGTCGCGCCCGATGTCCGTGAAGACGATGCCCGCCAGGGGCAGGTGTGCGAACTTCCTCGCCAGGGAGGCGGGCGAGACGGAATCTCCCTCCTCCCAGCCCGAGATTCTCACCTCTCCCCCCTTGGCGTCGATGCCCAGAAGAACCCTCTCGGGGTGCGCGCGCGCGGCGGATTCGAGAAACTCCGGGTTCTTGAGCGCGCTCGTGCCGAGAATGACGAAGTGCGCCCCCGCCTCCAGCACGGCGGCCAGCGATTCTTCGGAACGTACGCCGCCGCCGAACTCCACGGGAACGTCCACCGCCTGCGCCACGCGCGCCAGAACGTCGAGGTGTGCGGGCGCTCCCTCAAAGGCGCCGTCGAGGTCGATGAGATGCAACCTTTGCGCACCCTGCTCCACCCAGTGCAGCGCCCAGGACGCCGGATCGTCTCCATAGACGATTTCGCGCTCCTTTTCGCCCTGGATGAGCCGCACGCACTTACCGCCTTTGAGATCGACCGCCGGAATGAGAAGCACGCAGCCTCCTGAAGGCGCAGAGGAAACCCGTGGTGCTCTTGCGCCTCTCATTAAACCGAAACGGGTTTTATTGCAAACGCTTGCGCGGGCGCGCGGCGGAAAACCCGCAGGACCGGCTGCGGTGCGGCGACGTTTTACGAGGAGGCTGCGCCCACGCCGCACATCTCGGCGAACCTGCGCAGTATCCCCAAGCCCAGTGCGCCGCTTTTCTCGGGGTGGAACTGGGTGGCGAAGAGGTTTCCCCGGTGGACGCCGGCGATGAAGGAAACACCGAAATCGCACGTCGCGGCAATCCAGGGGCGCGCCTCCTCGGAGGGCTCCGCGTAGTAGGAGTGCACGAAGTAGAAGTGCGCCCCCTCGGGCACGTCCGCAAGCAGCGGAGAGGGTTTGTGCATCCGCGGCTGGTTCCAGCCCATGTGGGGCACCTTGAGCGGCAGCGCACTCCCGCTTTCGCGCATTCCCTCGGGAAAGCGGCGCACGCGGCCCGGCAGAATGCCGAGCCCGGGCGTTGCGCCGAACTCCTCGCTCTCCTCGAAGAGAATCTGCAGACCCAGGCATATCCCGAGATAGGGGACGTCGCGCGCGATGACGCGCTTGAGCGGCTCGCTCAGGCCCGCTTGTTCGAGTGCGCCCATGCAGTCGGGAAAACCGCCCACGCCGGGCAGTATGACGCCTTGCGCCGCCTCAAGCGCATCGGGGTCGTCGCTCAGCACCGCGCGCGCGCCAATTTTGGCGAGCGCGTTGCGCACGCTCGAAACGTTGCCCATGCCGTAGTCGACCACGACGATCTCGCCCTTCACCCCCGCCCGTCCTCTCCCGTGGTGATGGTGCGTCCCCCTAGAGGACGCCCTTGGTGCTGGGGATGCTTGTGTTTCTCGCGTCGCGCGCCACCGCCGCCCGCAGGGCGCGCGCAAAACCCTTGAAAACGGCCTCCACCATGTGGTGGGTGTTCTCCCCGTAGCGGACCGTGACGTGGAGGTCGACCCCCGCCTGCGTCGCCACCGACCAGAAGAACTCGCGCACGAGCGCGGTGTCGAAGTCGCCGACGCGCGCCTCGGGAAAAGCGGCGCGAAAAACCAGGTTGCCCCTCCCGCCGAAATCCGCTGCCACCTCGACGAGGGCGTCCATCATGGGCAGGCGCACGTCGGCGTAGCGCATGATGCCCGCCCTGTCGCCCAGGGCGCGCGCAAGCGCCTGGCCGAGCAGTATCCCTACGTCCTCGACGGTGTGGTGGGCGTCGACTGCGAGGTCTCCCTCTCCCCGCACGCTCAAGTCCACCAGGCCGTGGCGGGCGATTTGGGCGAGCATGTGGTCGAAAAAGCCCACGCCCGTGGCCGCATCGCTGACACCCGTTCCGTCGAGGTCCACGGCGACGGTAAAGTCCGTCTCCTTGGTCTTTCTGCTGACCTGCGCCTTTCTGTTCTCCTGCGCCACCTTTTCTCCCCCGGCGGATGGAAAACACCCCCGCGCAACGCGCGGCCCGATTATGCGCGATTCCCCCGTGCGCCGCCAGCACCCCTGAGGCGCAGGGCGCGCGCATGGCCGGGCAGCCCCTCGAGTTCGGCGAGAAGTGCGGCGGGAGCGGCCAAACGCGAGGCGGCCTCCGCGTCGAAAGACACCTCGCTCGTCCACTTGATGAAGTCGTAGACCCCGAGCGGCGAGGCGAAGCGCGCGGCTCCGCCCGTCGGAAGCACGTGGTTGGGGCCGGCGAGGTAATCGCCCAGAGGCACCGGGCTCCACGGCCCGCAAAACACCGCTCCCGCGCGGCGCACTTCGCGCGCCGCGGCTTCGGGGTTTTCTATCAACAATTCCAGGTGCTCGGGCGCGAGTGCCTCGGCAACCTCGAGTGCCTGCGCGCGCGAGTCCACTTCCACGAGAGCACCCCGGTTGGCGAGAGCCTGCTCTATCTCTTCGCGCCTCTCGGCAATGCGCAGCCCGCGCTCCACTTCGCGCGCGAGGGCATCGGCCACGCCGCCTCCTATACAAACCCCCACCGCCATCGCGCGTGCGTCGTGCTCGGCCTGGGCCAGCAGATCCGCCGCCGCCCATTCGGCGAGCGCGGCGTCCTCCACGACGACGACTATCTCGCTCGGCCCCGCCTCCTTGTCTATCTCCACGCGCCCGCGCACCAAGCGCTTGGCGGCGGCGACGTAGACGTTGCCCGGCCCCACTATCTTGTCCACCCGCGGGACGCTGCGCGTGCCGAAGGCCATGGCCGCGACGGCCTGCGCCCCTCCGGCGCGGACCACGCGCGCAACCCCCGCCAGAGAAGCCGCCGCCAGCACGGCGGGGGGCACCGCGCCGTCCGCTCCAGGCGGGGTGCACAAAACGAGCTCCTCCACGCCCGCCACGCGGGCGGGTATCGCGTTCATGAGCACCGTCGAGGGATAGGCCGCCGTGCCGCCCGGCGCATAAAGGCCCACGCGGGCGAGAGGGGAGGGTCTGAGCGCGAGGCGCTCGCCGGGAGCGCTTTCGGTCGTGACGGCGCGGGGAATCTGCGCCTGATGAAACGCGCGGATGCGCTCCGCGGCGAGTTCGAGCGCCGCGCGCGTCGCGGGCGGCAGGGCGTCGCGCGCACGCGCTAACTCCTCGGCTTCCACGAGAAGGCCGTCTGGGGCCAGGCGTACGCCGTCGAACTCCTCGGTCAACGAGAGGAGCGCGTCGTCTCCCCCCTCGCGCACACGCTCGACGATGGCGCGAACCTGCTCCTCCACGCGGGTGAGCGCTTCTTCCCCGCCCAGAGAAAGCCGCTCGATTTCAGCTCTGAAATTCTTCTGCCCGTAGCGGATGCGCCTCACTTCTCATCCCCTGCGGGCGCACCATCCCGCTCGGCGGGGGGCATCGCCCGCCGCAAATTTTCGATAATGGCTTGCATCCGCTCGTAGTTCGTCTTGAGGCTCGCGCGGTTGGCGATGAGCCGCGCCGTCGCGCTGAATATCTCGCGGATGGCGACCAGCCCGTTCGCCCGCAGCGTGCCGCCGGTGTCCACCAGGTCCACGATGACGTCGGCCACGCCGGTGGCGGGGGCGATTTCCACGTTGCCGTACAAACGGATGATTCGGGCCTGAATCCCCTCCTGCTCGAAGAAGCGCGTCGTGATCGCCGGAAACTTCGTCGCCACGCGCAGGGCCACGCGCCCGCGCAAATCCTCCCACGTCACCCCCTCGGGCGCCGCCACCATGAGGCGGCACGGGGCGACCTGCATGTCGAGCGGCTCATACACGTCGCGGCCCTGTTCCAGCAACACGTCGCGGCCGATGACGCCCAAATCGGCAGCCCCGCGCTCGACGTAAATGGGCACGTCGTGGTTCCGCAGGATCAGGATGCGCAAGTTCGTCTCGGGGTCGTGCAAAATCAGCTTGCGCGACTTGTCCGATATCCGCTTCGACAGGACGCCCGCTTGTTCCAGGCACGCGACGGCCTCGCTGAAAACCCTGCCCTTGGGCAAGGCGATAGTCAGTGCACTCCGCTCTCGTTTCATCACGACTCCACTTCGCGCTCGATGTCCGCGCCCAGGCCGCGCAGCTTCTCCTCGAGCCGCTGGTATCCCCTGTCGATATGATACACGTTGCGAACGATGGTTTCTCCGCTTGCCGCCAGGCCCGCCAACACCAGAGAGGCGCTCGCCCGCAGGTCGGTCGCCGTAACCGACGCGCCCGCGAGACGCTCCACCCCCTCGATGTGGGCCGTGCGCCCGTCGATGTGAATGCGCGCGTTCATGCGCGAAAGCTCCGCGGCATGCATGAAGCGATTCTCGAAGATGGTCTCCGTCATCACGCAGCTGCCGCGGGCGAGCGTCATGAGCGCCATGAACTGGGCTTGCAAATCCGTGGGAAAACCCGGATAGGGGGCCGTCTTCACGCTCACGGGCAATATGGCGCCCGTGCTGCGTGCGCGTACCCAGTCCGGCCCCTCGGTCACCTCCACTCCCGCCTCGCCGAGCCTGAGCGCGAGCGAGCGCAGCTGCCCGGGGGCGCAATGCGCAATGCGCAAATCGCCCCCCGTAATCGCCGCCGCAATCATCAGCGTGCCCACCTCGATGCGGTCGGCGGGCGCTTGCGCGTCGTAGCCCGCAAGCGAGTCCACCCCCTCAATTTCGACGACGGGCGTGCCCGCCCCGCGCACCCGCGCACCCATGCCGTTCAGCAGGTCGGCGAGCGCTACCACCTCGGGCTCGAGGGCGGCGTTCTCCAGCACGGTGGACCCCTTGGCCAGCGTCGCCGCCATCATCAGGTTCTTCGTACCCGTTACCGTCGTGATGTCGAACGAAATGCGCGCGCCCACGAGCCTGCGCGCAGTGGCCTCGATGTAGCCGCGCTCGATGTGCACCTCCGCCCCCATGGCGCGCAAGCCCTTGAGGTGCTGGTCGATGGGCCGCGCCCCGATGGCGCAGCCCCCCGGCAGGGAGACGCGCGCCAGGCCGAAACGCGCGAGCAGCGGCCCCAGCACTAGCACGGAGGCGCGCATCGTTTGCACGAGCTCGTAGGGCGCGACGCCGCCGGTGATGTTCGAGGCGTCGAGCACGACTTCGCCCTTCGCCTCCTCGCGCACTTCCACGCCGAATTCTTCGAGAAGACGCAAGATGGTGTGCGTGTCGCTGAGTTTCGGTACACGCCGCGCGCGGCTCACTCCATCCGCCAGAATAGAGGCGCTCAGAATGGGCAGGGAGGCGTTTTTGGAGCCCGACGCCTCCACCTCTCCCCTGAGCGGCCTGCCCCCCCGAATCCGGAACAGATCCAAAACCTCAAGCCCTCACGAGTTCCAGCACGCGCTCTCGCCCGGCGAGGTCGCACCGCCGCCGGACGGAGCGCCACTCTCCCCCCCGAGCGGAGAAATCCTCGGCCTGCGCCATCTGGCGCGGGTCCATCTCCACCAGCAGGACGCCTCCCGAAGCCAGGTGCGCGGGCGCCTCGCCCAGGAGCCTGCGGATGAGCCGCATGCCGTCCGCACCGCCGTCCAGAGCGAGGCGCGGCTCGAAGGCGGCGACCTCGGGCATGAGACGTTCTATTTCCGCCGACGCCACGTAGGGCGGGTTCGACGCGATGAGGTCGAACTTCTCGCCGGGAGCGAAGGCGCACAACAAATCCGAAGCCACCAGGCGCACCCGCTCCGCAAGGCCCAGCCCCTGCGCGTTGCGGGCGGCGACGCGCAGAGCCTTCGGGCACACGTCGCTCAGGAACACCGCGGCCCCGGGCAACTCGCGCGCTACCGAAAGCCCCACCGCGCCGCTGCCCGTACCGACGTCCACCACGCGGGGCGTGCGCGCCTCCCGCAAGAGTGCGGCGGCGCGCGCGACGAGCAGTTCCGTATCCGGCCGGGGAATCAGCACCGCGGGAGAAACGAGAAATGGGAGCGACCAGAACTCCCGCTCGCCGGTGAGATAAGCCAGGGGCTCGCGAGCGATTCTTCTGCGCGCGAGGGACTCCAGGTGCGCGAGCACCGTCTGCGGCACGACTTTCTCAGGATGGGCGTGGAGGTGTGCCGCGCCGCAGCCGAGTACGCGGCCCAGGAGAACCCGCGCGTCCCGCCCCGGCGCATCCACCCCCGCCCGCGCGAATCGCGCCCTCAGGCGGGCGAGGAGCGCGCCCGCTTGCTCGCCCTGCGCGGAGGCCGTCGTCATGCGGGAGAGATGCCTTCTTCGACCTCAGCCAGGCGTTCCGCCTCGCGGCTTTCGATGACCCGCCGAACCATCTCGTCGATGTCCCCCTCCATGAAGGCGGGCAGACCGTGGAGGGTGAGGCCGATGCGGTGGTCGGTAATCCTGTCCTGCGGGAAGTTGTAGGTGCGGATGCGCTCGCTCCTGTCGCCGCTGCCGACGAGGCTCTTTCTGTGGGCCGAACGCTCGGACATCTGCTTGCGTATCTCCATATCGAGCAGGTGGGCCGAGAGAATCTTCATGGCCTTGGCGCGGTTTTTGTGCTGGCTCTTCTCGTCCTGGCAGGTGACGACCAGGCCCGTCGGCACGTGGGTGATGCGCACGGCGGAATCCGTCGTGTTCACGCTCTGCCCGCCCGGCCCCGAGGAGCGGTAGACGTCGATGCGCAGATCCTTCTCGGCGACGTCGAGCGCAATCTCATCAGCCTCGGGCAACACGGCGACGGTGGCGGCGGAGGTGTGGATTCTGCCCTGGGTCTCGGTAACCGGCACGCGCTGGACGCGGTGGGTGCCGCTCTCGTAGCGCAGGCGGCTGTACGCGCCCGCTCCCTTGATGAGAGCGGAAACCTCCTTCACGCCCCCCAGGTCGCTTTCGCTCCGGGCAAGCTCCTCCACCGCCCACCCCTGGAGTTCGGCGTAGCGCGCATACATGCGGTAAAGGTTCGACGCGAACAGGGCGGCCTCCTGCCCGCCCGTGCCCGCGCGCACTTCGAGGATGACGTTTTTCTCGTCGTTGGGGTCCTTGGGCAACAGGAGCCTGCGCAGACGCCCCTCCACCTCCCCGCACTTGGCGCCCGCCTCCTCGAGCTCGGCCGCGGCGAGCGCACTCATCTCGGGGTCGGAGTCATCGAGCAGGGCTTTCGCCTCCTCGGCGACCTCCGCGTAGCCGCGCCATTCCGCATAGGCCTGGACGACCTGGGAGAGTTCCTTGTGCTCGCGGGCGGTCTGCTCGAACTTCTTGCGATCCCTGATGAGGTCAGGGTCTGCGAGGCGTTTTTCCAGAGCGCGATGCTTCTCGATGATTTGCTCGACTTTTTCGAACATGGGGATCGACCGATGGGCTGTGGGCGGGGCGTCCCGGTGCGAGCGGGGTGCATGGGCCCGCACCCGCCGGGCAGCGGCGAGCGCGGGAAGTTCGCTCTATTCGTCCTGGGGCTTCTCGGCCGCTGCGTCCGCCGCGGCTGTTTCCTGCGCATCGGGCGCCTCTCCCTCCGCCGGGGCAACTGCCTCCGTTTCCGCAGACGCCTCGGCGGCGGAAGCCTCTTTTTGCTCCTGGGCCGCTTTCCTGGCCGCGCGCTCCTCGGCGCGCTTTTGTTTGGCCTCCTCGCGCAGAGCCTTCTCTTCGGCTTGCTTCTCGGCCGCCAGCCGCGCTTCTCTCTCGAGACGCGCGGCGCGCTCGGCCTCGGCGACAGCCTGCTTGCGCTTGCGTTTGGAGACGCGCCCTTCCTGGCCCTCGAACTTCTTCATGAACTTCTCGACGCGGCCCTCGGTATCCACGATACGCGCCTGCTTGCCCGTGAAGAAGGGATGGCATTGCGAGCAGACCTCCACGCGCATCTCGCTCTTGGTGGTGAACGTCGTGAACTCGGTGCCGCAGCCGCTGCAGGACACCCTGCACTCCAACAACTCGGGATGAATCTCGGCCCTCATAACCAAGTGCTCCCAAAATTTTCGGTATCCGAAAACGATTTTTCCGCCCGCCGGAGGCGGCTTCATTCGGCAGCCACTAACCGACCGAACGTCCTCCCCCTGCACCGGGCAGGGCGCTTTATATCGAAACGCGGGCCGCTTGTCCACACCAAGGCGGCGAAAATCAAGAAGTTGGCGACGGCGCTTACGTATTCATCGAGGCGAGGAAATCCTGGTTCGTCTTCGTCTCCTGGATTTTCTCGAGCAGCAGCTCCATCGAGTCCACCACGCCGAGAGGCTGCAAGACCTTGCGCAGCACCCAGACGCGGTTGAGCTCCTGCGAGGTGAGCAGCAGCTCCTCTTTCCGCGTGCCCGACTTGTTGATGTCCACCGAGGGGAACACGCGCTTGTCGGAAAGCTTCCTGTCGAGGTGCACCTCCATGTTGCCCGTACCCTTGAACTCCTCGAAGATCACGTCGTCCATCCGGCTGCCCGTCTCGACGAGCGCGGTGGCGAGGATGGTGAGGCTGCCGCCTTCTTCGAGGTTGCGCGCCGCGCCGAAGAACCGCTTGGGCCGCTGCAAGGCGTTCGAGTCGACGCCGCCGGAGAGCACCTTGCCGCTCGGCGAGATGATGGCGTTGTGGGCGCGCGCGAGGCGGGTGATGGAATCGAGCAGAATCACCACGTCCTGTTTGTGTTCGGTGAGCCGCTTCGCCTTTTCGATCACCATGTCCGCCACCTGGACGTGGCGCGAGGCGGGCTCGTCGAAAGTCGAGCTGATGACCTCGCCGCGCACGGAGCGCTCCATGTCGGTGACCTCCTCGGGACGCTCGTCGATGAGCAGCACGATAAGGTGCACCTCGGGGTGATTGACGGCGATGCTCTTCGCGATGGCCTGGAGCATCATGGTCTTTCCCGTGCGGGGGGCGGCGACGATGAGGCCGCGCTGTCCGAAGCCGATGGGCGTCATCAGATCCAGCACACGGGAGCTGACCTCCTCGCCCGAGGTCTCGAGCCGTATCCTGCGGTCGGGATACAGGGGCGTGAGGTTGTCGAACAGCACCTTGTCCTTGCTGGCCTCGGGCGGCTCGAAGTTGATCTTCTCTACCTTGAGCAGGGCGAAGTAGCGCTCACCCTCCTTGGGCTGGCGAATCTCGCCGCTCACCGTGTCGCCCGTGCGCAAGTCGAAGCGGCGAATCTGGCTCGGGGAGACGTAAATGTCGTCCGGGCCGGGCAGATAGTTGTAGGCAGGCGAACGCAAAAACCCGAAGCCGTCGGGCAGAATCTCCAGCACGCCCTCTCCGGTGATGGTTCCCCCGCCGCCGTTTCGGTCCTTCTCGGACTGGGCTTCGAGTATCTTGTAGATGAGGTCTTGTTTCCTGAGACTGGTGGGGTTTTGGACGTCGAGGTCCTTGAGAATCTGGTTGAGTTCCACGACGGTTTTCTTCTTCAGTTCCGCCAGGTTCAATCCACGAGATTTCGTTCCTGTTGCCATGGTTGTTTCTCCTTCCCTCGGTGGGCGTTGCCCTGCCGCTCCAGAACGTGAGACGACGCCATGGGCCGCATCACTCGCCACGTTCTGCGCGGGGAGACTCTCTGCCGGCCTCAAGCGGTAGGGTCGATGTGATGAAGTTCCTTCAATGCGATTCATGCGCCGCCTGATGCGGGGCGGACGCGGGTTCGGTGTCTTTCGGGTTCGGTCGGGTTATGGGCGTGCGTTCACACTCGCTTATACAAATAGGTTCATTCGGGGACGGAAGCGCCGCCGGGGGCGCCTGTAGTTTTGAATTCGCGCGTTTCCTACGAAGTTCCCTGTTGATGACATCCCAAATCGCAATGTTCCGGATGATTGCTTGCAGGCGATGAAAACGAAACGGGAATAATCGGCAAACATACTCTGCTATCCTGAAAATAGCGACTCCGACCGGATTTGTCAACACCCCTGCCGCACGGCGAGCGATTCGAGAAGGGCCTCCACCTGTCTGAGGGTCTCGGCCACCGAGCCTCTGTTGTCGATTACGTAATCCGCGTAACCCACCTTCTCGCGCAGCGGCATCTGCGCGCCGATGCGCCGCATCGCCTCGGCCTCGGACATCTCGTTCCTGCTGCGCAGGCGGGCAATTTGCTGGGCTTCGTCGCAATCGACTACCACGATGGCGTCGAAGCGCTTCCAGCCGCCGGATTCGATCATGAGCGCGGCGTCCACGACGGCGCAGGGCGTCTCCCCGGCGGCTTCGAGCGCATCGAGCCGCCTGTCCTGCTCCGCGATGATGCGCGGGTGCAGGATGCGCTCGAGAATCTCTTTCTTCGCGGGGTCACGGAAGATGATTTCGCCGAGGCGCGCGCGGTCGAGCGTCTTCTCCCTTGTCAGGACGCCCTCCCCGAACGCCGCGACGATCTCCTCCAGGGCGGTAGAACCCGGGGCGACCACCTCGCGCGCAATCACGTCCGCGTCCACGACCGGAACGCCCATCTCGCGCAACATCGCGCTCACGGTGGACTTGCCGCTGGCGATTCCCCCGGTCAGGCCGATTCTGCGCACGCCGCCGCTCGGGGAAAACTGCTTTGGGAAGCCCTCATATTCCGCGCCGCTTGGCCTCTTGTTCGTAGTGCTTGTTGAAGAGAACCTCCCAGTCGCGGCTGCCCTCGATCAACCGGCTGGAATACGTGCTCAGAATTCTGCGCACCTCTTCTTCGATCTCGTCGTCGATGATGAGCTCGTTGCTGATCGCACGCATGACGTTCATGCGCAATTCCTCCGGCGTGACGAGGAAATCCACGTCCTCGCACGTCTCGATGTCCTTGACGACCAGATTCGTGAGGTGGTTGATCTTCTCGCGGCTGAGCTTCATGGCCGCGCTCTCCCATAATAAAAGAAATCGAACGATTTCCCGCGCCGCTAGAGCACCAGATTGCGCTCGCGCGCGAGCTTCGTCTTCACCATCGTGAACATGCGGCTGTAGTCCACGTTGCCCCTGTCCATCTCTTCCTCGAATCCCCGCAGAATTTCCTTGACCTCGTCATTGAGGCGATCCTCCACCATGAGGTCCGACTCGATGATGTTCGCGATCCGCGTTCTGAGCACCTCCTCGTTCGAATCCTCGGATATCAGCTCGCGGCGCACCAGCCTTTCCACGATTTTGCGGGAAATGCGATCTATCATTTCCTTTTTGAGTCTCACCGTCGGGCCCTCCCCGGCAATATATGAGGCCGTATCGCCCGCGTTCGCCGAGCGGTGGTTCTCGCAGCCTCCGAACCACAAGCGGAAAACACCGCCCGAAACTCCGCCGCGCGGCCCCGGGGCTCCTCACCGGGGCGAGGCGTTCACACGGCCCCGAACCCTACCATTCAAACCATCATTCTCCGCTTCGCGCAAGGGCGGCGTCGCCAAAGGCGCGCGCTTGCGCTCCACGGGGCGCACGATAGCGCATCTTCGCGCGCGTGCGAACCCGTCACCTACGCTCGAGGCGGGCGCGGCGCGCCTCTGCCCGCTCAAAGAGTGCACGCACCACGTGGAGAGGCTGCGCGTGGCGCCCCAGCCGCTCCCTGCCGCGCACGCCGTGACAGTCCGAACCACCCGTGGGCAGAAGGCCGCAAGCCGCGGCCAACTTGCGGTAGCGGCTCCGCGCGGCAGCGTCGTGGGCGGGATGCTCGACTTCAATGCCCACCAGCCCCGCCTCCGCAAAGGCGGGGATAGCGTCGTCGCACCCGCTCAGGGCGGGGTGCGCCAGGGTGGCGACTCCCCCTGCGCCGCGGATCAAGTCCAGCGCCTCGAAGGGCGAGACGGCTTCGAGCTCCACGTAGGCGGGCGCATCCTCGCCGATGTACTCCCTGAAAACCTCCTCGCGCGAGCGAACGAGGCCCTTCTCGACCAGGTACGTACCCAACTGCCCGCGGGTAATGCTCGGGCTGTTCGCGCAGGCGGCGAAAAAATCTGCAGCGCCTACTACGACGCCCAGGCGCGCGAGACGCACCAGCATCTCCTCCATGCGCCGCACCCGCATCGATGCGTAGCCCTCGAGGCGCTCAGCCAGACGCCGTGCGTCCGGGCGAATGAAATGGCCCAGCAAGTGCACGCTGCGCCCCATATATGCGCAAGAGAGTTCGACCCCGGGCACGAGCACGACCCCCTGGCGACTCGCCTCCTCATGCGCACGGGCAACACCCGCCACGGTATCGTGATCCGTGAGCGCCAGAACGCGAAGCCCCGCCCGGCGCGCCCGGCGAACGACCTTCTCGGGAGGGTTCAGACCGTCGGAGGCGTTCGAGTGCGCGTGCAGTTCCACCACCCTCGCGTCGAGCGAGAGGTCGGCCAGGATGGAGAGGTCCACCATGGATGCGGATTCCCGGGTGCGAGCGAAGCGGCAACATCGGTGCTCGGCTCGATGAATGGAGCGGGCGATGGGATTCGAACCCACGACGTCCAGCTTGGGAAGCTGGCATTCTACCCCTGAATTACGCCCGCCTCGGGTTCACGATAGGGCCACCGCACAGGCGGTGTCAAGGAAGCGAAATACGAAAACCACCCACGCGGCGCGGCTCAGCGCGCGAGCGTCCACGCGCTGTCCGCGTAGCGGCCGCGGGCGAGCCCGGAGGCCGCCGCACGCTCCTCGCTCGAGAGCGCGCGCTCCTCAAAGCGCAGATTGAGCGCCCCCGCAAGGCCCCTCCGCAAGGCGTCCGCGACTTCGTCGAAGGCAACCTCCGCACCCAGCACCTCCCACAAGCCCACCGCGTGGGCGGGAGTCTGGGTGATGCGCCCGGCGCCTCGGGACTTAAGCAGGGACGCCAGGCGCGCCTCGGAAGAGCGCAGCAGGACGCTTCCGTGCTGCAGCACCGCACCGCCCTCCCGACACTGCGCACTGCCCACCATCTTGCGCCCGCCGACGGCGATCTCCCAAACCGAGGCCGTGGCGAAACAAGACCCCTGCGAGGCGTATGCGCTGCCGTTGGGCGGGGTGAGCGCGACGGGTGCGCCCAGGGCCGCCAGCCCTGCGGCCAGACCCGCACTGATGGCGCGATAGGTCTTCTCGATGCTCTCGCCGAGCACCGCTTCGGGGCCGGTTACCGAATACGTGAGCTCGCAGTCGTGGAGAACGGCGCGCCCGCCCGTGAGCCTGCGGCAAATTTCGATGCCCTCCTCCGCAAGCCGCTCCACATGTATATCGCGCTCGGCGGCCTGGCCCCGGCCCAGGGATATGGCAGGCGGCGACCACGCATAGACGCGAAAGACGAGGGGGATTTGCGCAGGGGGCGCGTTTTCGCGCAGACGCTCCCGGCAGCGGCCAAAGAGCAACTCGTCCACCGCCATGTTCCAGGCGGCGGGGGCCGCGCCCGTGTTGAGAAACCGCGCGTGCGGCCCGGGGTTCGCGCGCTCCATGCTCAGGCGTAGGTCTCGACGGGCAGGCAGGAGCAGACCAGGTTCCTGTCTCCGTAGGGGTTGTTTACCCGCTTGACGGGAGGCCAGTATTTCGCCGCGCGCACCCAGGGCAGCGGGAATACCGCCTTCTCGCGCGGGTAGGGGTGCGTCCACTCCCCGGAAGTCACGTCCGACGCCGTGTGCGGGGCGTTCTTGAGCACGTTGTCCTCGGGGCTCATGGCGCCGCTTTCGATCGCGCGCACGTCTTCGCGGATGTCGATCATCGCGTCGCAGAAGCGATCCAGCTCCTCTTTGGATTCGCTCTCGGTCGGCTCGATCATCAGGGTGCCCGCCACGGGGAAGGACATGGTGGGGGCGTGGAAGCCGTAGTCCATGAGGCGCTTGGCGATGTCCTCGTTCGTGACGCCCGAAGCCTCCTGCAAGGGCCGTATGTCGATGATGCACTCGTGGGCCACCATGTCGTTCGCCCCCTTGTAGAGCACCTCGTAGTGGGGGGCGAGCCGCGCGGCCACGTAGTTCGCGTTCAGAATCGCCACCTGCGTCGCCTTGACGAGGCCCTCTCCTCCCATCATCGCGATGTAGGTCCACGAGATGGGCAGGATGCCCGCACTTCCCCAAGGGGCCGCGGAAATCGCGTCCACCCCCGTCTCGGGGCCCGCTCCGGGCACTACCGAATGTTTGGGCAGATAGGGGGCGAGGTGCTTCACGACGCCTATGGGCCCCATGCCCGGCCCGCCGCCGCCGTGGGGAATGCAAAACGTCTTGTGCAGGTTCATGTGCGAGACGTCGGGGCCGAACACGCCGGGCTTGCAGATACCCACAAGGGCGTTGAGGTTCGCGCCGTCCATGTAGACCTGTCCGCCGTTTCGGTGAATGATCGCGCAAATCTCGACGATGGACTCCTCAAAGACGCCGTGCGTCGAGGGATAGGTAATCATCAGGGCGGAGAGGTTGTCGGAGAACTCCTCCGCCTTCGCCTGCAGGTCGTCCACGTCCACGTTGCCGCTCGCGTCGCAGTCGACCACCACGACCTCGAAGCCGGCCATGACCGCGCTTGCGGGGTTCGTTCCGTGGGCGGAGCTGGGTATGAGGCAGACGTTGCGGTGGCCCTCGCCCCGGCTCTCGTGGTACTTGCGAATCACGAGCAACCCTGCGTATTCGCCCTGCGCACCCGAGTTGGGCTGCATCGAGATGGCGTCAAACCCCGTGCACTCGGCGAGCATGTGTTCCAGATCGGCGATGAAGTCGCGGTAGCCTTCCGTCTGATCCGCGGGCGCGAAGGGGTGGATGCCGCCGAACTCACGCCAGGTGACGGGAATCATCTCGGTGGTGGCATTGAGTTTCATGGTGCACGAACCGAGCGGAATCATCGAGCGCGTAAGCGATACGTCCTTCTCCTGGAGGCGGTGGATGTATCGCAGCATCTCGTGTTCGGCGTGGTAGGAGTGGAACACCGGGTGCGTCATGAAGTCCGAGGTTCTACGCAACGCCTCGGGAATCCGGTCCGCGGCCCGCGCCTCCACCGCATCGAAAGACGGGGCGGACGCCCCCTCCTCCGAGAAGACCTCCCAAAGCGCCTGCACGTCTTCGCGCGTGGTGGTCTCATCAAACGCGATGCCGATGGTATGCGCGTCTATCTTGCGCAAGTTCATGGAGTGCTCCGCCGCCTTTTCGACCAGGTTATCCGCTTCTTCCGTGCGCACGGCCAGAGTGTCGAAAAAAGCATCTCCCGCAAGCGAGAACCCCATGGCCTCGAGGCCACCCGCCAGCACGCAGGCCAGGCGGTGCGTTCTCGCGGCGATGCGCCGCAGGCCCTCCGGGCCGTGGTAGACGCCGTACATGCCCGCCATGACGGCCAGCAGCACCTGCGCCGTGCAGATGTTGCTCGTGGCGCGCTCGCGGCGAATGTGCTGCTCCCTCGTCTGCAGGGAGAGCCGCAGGGCGGGCGCGCCGTTCGCGTCTATCGAGACGCCCACGATGCGGCCCGGCATGGAGCGCTTGTATTCCTCGCGCGTCGCCAGGTAGGCCGCGTGCGGCCCGCCGAAACCCAGCGGTACGCCGAAGCGCTGCGTGTTGCCGACGACGACGTCTGCCCCGAATTCACCCGGAGGCATGAGCAGCGCGAGAGCGAGCAAATCGGCGGCGACGACGACCAGGGCGTCGTTCTCCTTCGCACGCTCGGCGAAGCCGGCATAGTCGCACACCTCCCCGTTCGTCGCGGGATACTGGAGCAAGACGCCGAAAACGTCCTCCGCCAGCGCTTCTTCGTGATCGCCCACCACCACCTCGATGCCCTGGGGCTCCGCCCGGGTGCGCACCACCTCGATGGTCTGGGGGTGACAGTCCGCGGACACGAAGAACTTGCGCCCCTTGTTTCTGCTCACGTTCATCGCCATGGTCATGGCCTCGGCGGCGGCCGTACCCTCGTCCAGCAGAGAGGCGTTGGCAATCTCCATGCCCGTCAAGTCCATCACCATGGTCTGGAAGTTCAGGAGCGCTTCCATGCGCCCCTGCGAGATTTCAGGCTGGTAGGGGGTGTACGCCGTGTACCAGCCCGGGTTCTCCAGAATGTTGCGCAGAATGACCGAAGGCGTGTGGCAGTCCGAATAGCCCATGCCGATCATCGAGCGGAACACCCGGTTGCGCGCGGCGAAGGCCCTGATGTCCGCAAGAGCGCGCTGCTCGGTTCGGGGGGGTGCGAGGTCGGGCTTCGTATCCGAAACGATGGCTGCGGGGACGGCCTTCTCCACCAGTTCGGCCAGCGAGCGCAGGCCGAGCACGTCGAGCATCGAGGCTACGTCCGCGTCGCTCGGCGCGACGTGGCGACGAATGAACTCCCCCCGATCCTCGAGTTCCTCCAGCGACGTACGCGATTCGGACATGGGTGTGGTCCTTCTATGGGTGCCGGCGAACACGCGGAACGGGCAAACCCCGGACGATACCCGCTAGCCGCTTTCCTCTTCGGTGTAGGCGCGGTAGGAGTCGGCCTCGAGCAGATCGTTGAGTTCCGACTCGTCCTTCATCTCCACCCGAATCATCCAGCCCTCTTCGTAGGGGTCCGAATTCACGAGTTCGGGTTGATCCTCCAGCGTGGAGTTCACCTCGGCCACGACCCCCGAGACGGGAGCGAAAAGGTCCGAGACCGCCTTGACGCTCTCCACCACCCCGAAGGTGCCGTTCGCCTCGAGTTCCGCTCCGACTTCGGGCAACTCGACGTACACCACATCCCCCAGTTCGGCCTGGGCGAAGTCCGTGATGCCGATAATCGCCACTTTTCCGTCTACTCTCACCCACTCGTGTTCCCTGGAATACTTGAGGCCGCTCGGTAGTTCCATGCTCGTGGATGCCTCCCTCTTAGGATGGTGGTTTCGACTCGATGATAAAAAAGCAAAACGGAGTTTGCGCTCAACCCTTCCTGTAAAAGGGCGTCTTCACGACGATGGCCCGTCTGGCCGAGCCGCGAATGTCGATTTCGAGCGCTTCCCCCTCGCCCGCGTGCGAGACGGGCACATAGCCGATGCCAATCGCCTTGCCCAACGAGGGGCTCATGGTGCCGCTCGTAACGACCCCCGCCCGCTCGCCGTCTGCGAGAATGGTGGCGCCACCCCGAGGAATACCACGATCCACCATCTCGAATCCAACCAGTTTTCTCTTCACGCCCTCTGCCCGGAGAGCGAGCAGAGCATCGCGGCCCACGAAGTCTCCCGCCTTGTACTTCACCACCCAGCCCAGACCCGCCTCGAGCGGGTTGGTGGACTCGTCGATGTCGTTTCCGTAGAGGGCGTACTTCATCTCGGTGCGCAGGGTGTCGCGCGCCCCCAGGCCGCAGGGTTTGAGGCCGTGGGCGCGCCCCTCGTCCATGAGCGCGCCCCAAAGCGCAGGCGCGTCGGCGGATGCGCAGTAGAGCTCGAAGCCGTCCTCCCCCGTGTAGCCCGTGCGCGAGACCAGCGCCTCGCAGCCCGCCACCTCGCGGGCAGCGGCTCCGTAGTAGGGGATGGACGCGAGGTCCCCCCCGCCCGGAACCAGCCCGGCCAGAATGGCCTCCGCCCGGGGGCCTTGCAGGGCGAGCAGGCCTGTCTCCTCGCTCACGTTTTCGAACGCGCACGACTCGGCGTGGTGTGCGGACATCCACTCCCAGTCCTTCTCGATGTTCGCCGCGTTCACGACGGCCATGTAGCGCTCCTCTTCGAGGCGGTAGACGGTGAGGTCGTCCACGATGCCGCCCCCCTCGCGGCACATCGCCGCGTAGAGGACGCGCCCCACGGGGAGCTTCATCACGTCGTTCGTCACGATTTTGTGGAAAAAAGCGCCCGCCCCGGCGCCTCTGGCCTCGAACTCGCCCATGTGGCTCACGTCGAACAGGCCCGCCGCCTCGCGCACCGCGCGGTGCTCCTCGATGACGCCCGTGTACTGCACGGGCATCTCGTAGCCCGCAAACGGCACCATCCTGGCGCCCGCGGCCTTGTGCGTCTCGTAGAGAGAGGTTCTGCGCAACTCCTGCCCGCCATCCGCCATGACCGACCTCCCGCCGACCCCTGGGCTGCCTCCGGGTCCTACCCCGTCCGGTGAAAAATTTATTCTTTGCACAAGGGAGTGGCGTTGTCCACAATGAGCGGCAAGACAACGCGCTGCGCACCGCGAAAACACACCCCCTCTGAAGCAGGGAAATGACAAGGGCAGAGCAAACAAGAAGCACAGATAACCGAGCAGATGGATTTGCCTGGATTGATAGAAAGATTGCGCGAGAGGAAAAAGAAGATTTCGACGACGCGTGTAATGTTGCCTATCTCAGGCAAATTCGGGAGGACACCCGGGAAGCAATATGTCTGTGTATGGATACCGTCACATGGAAAGCGTTGGAATTTCCGGGGACGGATTCGCCCCGGAAGCGGGGTTGAACCCCGCCTGCCTCAGGCGAAGGCGCGGATGCCCGTGGCGTAGCCCGCGATGATGAGTTTTTGTATCTGGCTCGTGCCCTCGTAGATGGTCGCCACGCGGGCG
The DNA here is from genome assembly GCA_965221655.1 of bacterium. Classification (GTDB taxonomy): domain Bacteria; phylum UBA8248; class UBA8248; order UBA8248; family UBA8248; genus Bin107. The sequence goes on from OZ244906.1 coordinate 1,390,984, forward strand.
TCGCGCATGTAGCGCTCCACGGGATACTCGTTGCTGTAGCCCATACCGCCGTGTATCTGGATGGCGTCGTTCGCGCAGCGCAGGGCCGCCTCGCTGCAATAATACTTGGCAATGGAGGTTTCGCGCGTGTTGGGAAGGCCCGCGTTCTTCAGTTCCCCGGCGCGGTAGAGGAGTAGTCTGCTCGCTTCCACGTCCACCACCATGCGGGCGATCATGTCCTGTACAAGCTGATGCGCCGCGATGGGCTTGCCGAACGTGCGGCGCTCCTTCGCGTAGGCGATGGACGCCTCGAGCGCACCCTGCGCGATGCCCAGACAACCCGCCCCCACCGAGTAGCGTCCGTTGTCGAGAGCGCTCATCGCCACCTTGAAGCCGTCGCCCACCTCGCCGAGCAAGGCCTCCTCGGGCACTTCCACGTTCGAGAGAAACAGCTCCGCCGTGTTCGAGCTGCGCAGCCCCAGCTTGCCGTGCATCGTTCTGGCCTCAAAGCCCGGCGCGTCGGTCTCCACCAAAAACGCCGCCATCTTGCGGGAATTCTCCCGGTCGGTCTGCGCGATGACGAGCGCGAGTTGCGCCACGCCGCCGTTGCTGATCCAAATCTTCTGTCCGTTCAGCCTCCAGCCATCCTGCGTCTTTTCCGCAAAGGTCTTGAGATGCTGGGCGTCCGAACCCACGTCGGGCTCGGTGAGGCCGAAACAACCGAGCCACTCCGCCGAGCAGAGCCTGGGGAGATAGTTGTGTTTCTGGGCTTCGTCGCCCCACTTGAGGATGGTGGTGGCGACGAGGGAGAGCTGCACCGAGAGCACGGTGCGCACCGAACTGCACGCCTTGCTGATCTCCTCGTTCAGGATGGCGTAGGAAACGTAGTCGAGCCCCGCTCCGCCGTATTCCTCGGGCACGGGGCCGCCGAACATGCCGAGTGCGCCCATCTCGCGGACGACGTCCGCCGGAAAGCGCTCCTTCTCGTCGTTCTCGCGCGCCACGGGCGCAATGTGCACCCGGGCGAACTCCGCCGCCGTCTCCCGAATGAGGCGCTGGGTCTCGTTGAGTTCAAAGTCCACGGGTGGGGGTCAGCCTTTCGCGTCGTAGGTGAAGAAGCCGCGGCCCGCCTTTCGGCCCAAGTGGCCCGCCCGCACCATCTTGCGCAACAAGAAGTTGGGCCGGTAGCGCGTGTCGCCGAGCTCGCGGTAGAGCGTCTCGGTCTTCGCCAGGTGGATGTCCACGCCGATCAGGTCGATAAGGGCGAGCGGACCCATCGGCAAACCCGCCCCCATCTGGAGGGCCTTGTCGATGTCCTCCGCAGAGGCGAGGCCGCCCGCGTAGACCTCCACCGCCTCGTTCAGCATTCCCGCCAGCACGCGGCTGCCTATGCCCGCCGGGCTGTCGAAGTTCGCGACGACGGGCGTCTTGCCCAGGCGCTCGGCCAGTTCGCGCACGGCGTCGAGCGTCTCCTGCGAGGTGGCCAGACCGGGCATAATCTCGACCAGCTTCATCACCACGGGGGGGTTGAAAAAGTGCACGCCCACCACCTTCTCGGGCCGGGAGGTGGCCGCCGCCATCTCGGTGATGGAGAGCGAGGTCGTGTTCGAGGCGAAGATCGCCCGTTCCGGAGCCGCTTCGTCGAGGGCGGCGAGCACCTCTTTCTTGACGGCCATCTCCTCAAAGACGGCCTCCACCACCACGTCTACCTCCGCCGCACCGCCGTAGCCCACCCCCGTCGTGATGCGCGAGAACAGCGCACCCTTCTCCTCTTCGCTCATCTTGCCCTGCGCGACGCGCTTTGAGACGCGCGCCTCAAGGCCGGCCACGGCCCGCGCCGCCGCCTCTTCGCTCACGTCGGTCAGCACCACGGGAATCTCGCTTTGGGCAAACACCTGGGCGATGCCCGCACCCATCGTTCCCGCACCCACCACCATGGCCCGTTTCATTTCGCCCTCTTGTGCCGCGCCGCCTAGGCCACGCGCTCGAGCACGACGGCGACGCCCTGGCCCCCGCCGATGCAGGCGCTCACGACGCCGAACTGCCCGCCCCGCTGCTTGAGCGCGCCCAGGCAGGTGGCGATAATCTTGCCCCCCGTGGCGCCCACCGGATGGCCGAGCGCGATGGCGCCGCCGTGGACGTTCAGCTTCTCCCTATCCCAGCCGAGCTCGCGCTCGCACGCGATGACCTGGGAGGCGAACGCCTCGTTCACCTCGATGAGGTCCATGTCCTCAAGCGCGAGCCCCGCGCGCTCGAGCGCTTTGGGAATCGCCGTAACCGGCCCCAGCCCCATGAAGCGCGGCTCCACGCCCGTCGAGGCGTAGCCGCGCAGACAGGCGATGGGCCGCGCGCCGAGTTCTTCCGCCTTCTCCTTAGAAGCCAGCACGAGGGCGGAGGCCGCGTCCGCCTGGCAGCAGGAGTTGCCCGGGGTTACCGAGCCGTTCTTGTCGAACACGGGCTTAAGCCGACCGAGTTTCTCCATCGACATGCCGCCGCGCGGCGTCTCGTCGCGCGCGAATACGGAAACCTCGCCCTTGCGCCCCTTGAGTTCGAGGGGCACGATCTCCTCTTCGAATTTCCCGCCCTCTACCGCTGCCATCGCCTTCTCCTGGCTTTCGAGGGCGTATTCGTCCTGTTCCTCGCGGCTCAGATTGTAGCGCTCCACGAGGTTTTCCGCCGTCACGCCCATGAGCTGGCCCGAGAGCGGGTCCTCGTAGCCGTCCTTGTAGATGAGGTCGAGAAACTGCGCGTGCCCGAAGCGGTTGCCCCACCGCGCGCCCGGGTTCACGAAGGGCACGTTCGAGGTGCTCTCGACGCCGCCGGCCAGCACGACCTCGGCGTCGCCCGCGCGAATCGCCTGTGCGGCGAGGGCGGCGGCCTTGATGCTCGACCCGCAGCGCTTGTTGACGGTGTAGGCGGGCGTTTCCTTCGGAAGCCCCGCACCCACCGAGATGAGGCGCGCGGAGTTCGGCCCCACGCCCGCCTGCCACCCGTGGCCGACCACGGTCTCGTCGAAGTGTTCGGGCGCGACGCCCGAGCGGGCAATCGCCTCGCGCGCGACGTGCACGCCGAGCTCGGGGGCGCTCACCCCCCGGAGCGCACCCCCGAAGGCTCCGCCCGCAGAGCGCACGCTGCTGAGAATGACGACTTCTTTCATGGAAACCCTCGATTTTCAAGGAGATGGATTTTTCCCAACACGGGCGGACACGAAACCCGCCCCGATTCTTATGGCACATCCCGAACCGCGGGGGCAAGGCGCGATGCGGGTTCGGGCCTCACGGTTCATGCGGCTGTACGCGCTTTTCCGCAAGTTGCGGGAACCGACTATCCTCATTTGCGAAAAACCGCGATTCGACCGCACCGGAGAAATCGAAAAGCACTCTGCGCGCCGAGAGGCCAGAACCGTGGCCATCGCGGCGTGCACACCCGCGAGCCTGCCTTCCGGCGAAGCGTGCGCCCCTACCCGCGGAGATGCCCGAGCAACTCGAGAAAATCCGCGGGCGGCTCGGCCACCAGTTCGCGCTCCGCACCCTCCACGGGATGGCGAAACCGCAGCCTGTGGGCGTGCAAGGCCTGCCTGTCGATGGGCGCCGCCCGCTTCGGCTTCTTGCGCTGTGCTCTCGGCAGGCGGCCCGCGCCGTAGACCGGATCCCCCACCACGGGGTGGCCCATGTGGCTCATGTGCACCCGTATCTGGTGGGTGCGGCCCGTCTCAAGCTTGACCGCCAGCAGCGCCGCCCCCCCGAACACCTCGCGCACCGTGTAGTGGGTAACCGCGCGGCGGCCGTTGCCGACCACCGCCATGGCCGTGCGGTGGAGGGGATGCCTGCCGATGGGGGCGTCTATGCTCCCCTCCCCCCGGGCCGGCACGCCCCCCACGACGACGAGATAGTGGCGATGGATCCGCCGCGCCTTGAGGTCGGCGGAGAGCCGCGCGTGAGCGGCGTCGGTCTTCGCCGCGATGAGCAGGCCGGAGGTGTCCTTGTCCAGCCTGTGGACGATGCCGGGCCGCTCCACGCCCCCGATGCCCGAGAGTTGTCCCCGGCAGTGGTGCAAAAGCGCACCGGCCAGGGTGCCCCTGCGCCTGCCCGCTCCGGGGTGCACCACCATACCGGGCGGTTTGTTGACGACGAGCAGGTGGGCGTCTTCGTAGCGCACGTCGAGAGGGAGGTCTTCGGCCTCGATATGGGAGGGGGCGGGCGGCGGCAGGCGCACCACCACGCGCGCGCCGCTCTCCACGGCGTGGGCCGCCTTGGTCTGCACCTTGCCGTCGACGGAGACGAACCCCGCCCGTATGAGGCCCTGCGCCCGGGCGCGGGATACGTCATCGAGGCTTTCGGCCACGAAGGAATCGACCCGCCGGGCGCCCGTGCGGCAGACGAGCATATATGTCTTCTCGCGGCGCCCGGCCACGTTCATACCTTCAGCAGGGTGGCGACGAGCCGGGTTCTGGCATAAAGCGTTCCGCTCACCCGATCGCCGGGAACCACCAGGTCATGATAACCCTGGGCGGCGAGAAACCAACCCTCCCCGACGATTCTGCCCGTACCCAGCGTGAGGGGGCGCAGCCCTGTGCCGCGCACGATTTCGAGGTAATACTTCTCCTCCAAAAAGGCGAGCTTCGTCCAGAAGACGCGCGCGGCTCTGGATGCCACCCGCCCCTCGAAATGCAGAGGCTCTTCGCGCAAGTCCATGAGCGCGCACGAGACTTTCCAGATGGAATAGACGAGCACGGCGGCCAGCAACGATGCGGCAGCGTAGTAGAGAAGTACGCCCCCGGGGAGAGGACGTCCGAAGCGGAGAAACGCGAGCCCCGAGGCACCCGCCAGACAGCCCACGCCCCAGAACAGCGCCGCGTTCCACAGGTAGTGGCGCGCATAACCCCGCGCGCGGGTGGCCGTGCCTATCGAGGGATTCGCGGACCGCGCGCCAGAGAACGAAAAAGGCCCCAGCATCTCCCAACCTTTCCGGAAAAACGGACGGCTTCGCCTCCGCCCCCGGCGCCGCCCTATTCGTCCTCCTCGGGCGGCCTCGTGAACACGTCGAACGCGAGGAGGCATACCCCCGTCGTTATGCCCGTGTCCGCCAAGTTGAAGGCGGGCCAGTAGTACGCACCATAGTAGAAAAGGAGATAGTCGATCACCTCCCCGTAGGCGAGGCGGTCGACGAGGTTCCCCAGCCCGCCGCCGAAGACGAGGAGCAGGCCCGCCTTCCCCCAAAGGCTTTCCGGCGCGTGGCGACGATGGAGGTAGAAGACGAACGCCAGTGCGGCCAGCGTCGCACAGACGAAGAACGCACGCCCCCAGCCGGGCGGCAGATCGCCCAAGATGCTGAACGCTCCGCCGGGGTTTCTGAGGTAGGTCAGGCTAAAAAAGTCCGGAATCACGACGCGCACCTCGCCGAGGGCGAACGTCGCGTCGACGAGTTGCTTGATTCCCTGGTCAGCCAGGGCAAACAGGGCGGCGACGGCGAGAAACGCTCCGGTGCCTCTCCCCTCGCTCACGAAAGCACCTTCGCCGCGATGCGGGCGCAGCGCGGCGAAAGATCGGGAAAGCGCGGGTCTGTGCCCACGTCTTCAGAGATTTTCCAGGACATCGCGCACTTGGCACCACGCGCCTCGCTCACCTCGACGGCAAGCCCCGCCACCTCCTCGCTCATGTAGGCGTCGGGCGGAGGCTTCTCGCCCGCGGCGGCCAGCGCGGCGCCCGAGACGATGAACACGTCCTCCATCTGCGCTTCGAGCACCGCCAGTTTCTCGCGCGCCTCCTCGGGTGCGAAGAGCCGCACGCGGAAGTTGAGCGAGCTCCCCTTGCCCTTCTCCCGGCTGCGGCGGACGAGCTCGATGGCCTTGAGCACCTCGCCGCGCGCGTGCATGAGCGGCTCCCACCTGGCTTCGAGAGCCTCGTCGCGCCGCGCCGGTTCGACCTCGGGCAGCGAGGCCATGTGGATGCTCTCTCCGTGGAGCCGCGGCGTGAGGCGATAGGCCTCCTCCGCCGTAAAAGGCAGAATCGGGGCCATCATCCGGAGCAGGGCATCCAGAACGTCGTGCATGGTGCTGAGACCCGCCAGGCGATCCGCGTCGCCGGGCAGCGAAATGTAGAGCCTGTCTTTGAGCACGTCGAGATAGAACGAGGACAAATCCACCGCGCAGAAATTGTTGAGCGCGTGGTAGACGAGGTGAAACTCGTAGTCGGCATAGGCCGCGCGCACGCGCTCGACGAGCCTGTCGAGGCGACTGACGACGAGCCTGTCGATCTCCATGCGCTCGGCGAGAGGCACGGCGTCGCGCACGGGGTCGAAACTCTCGAAGTCGCGCAGGTTGCCGAGCAGGAAACGGCAGGTGTTCCGCACGCGGCGGTAGGCCTCGGCCATGCGGTCGAGAATCTGGGGCGATATGCGGATGTCTTCGCGGTAGTTCTCCCCCGCCACCCAGAGCCGCAGAATCTCCGCACCGTATTTCTTGATGATCTCCTCGGGTGCGATGGTGTTGCCCAGGGACTTGCTCATCTTCTTGCCTTTTCCGTCCACCACGTAGCCGTGGGTCAGCACCTCCCGGTAGGGGGCGGCGTCGCGCACGCCCACGGCGGCGAGCAGGGAGCTGTGGAACCAGCCGCGATGCTGATCGCTGCCCTCGAGGTACATGTCCGCGGGCCAGGTGAGCTCCTCTCTCTTGTCCATCACGGCAGCCTGGCTCACGCCCGAGTCGAACCACACGTCGAGAATGTCGGTTTCCTTGCGAAAAGACTCCCCGCCGCACGCGGGGCACCGATAACCCGCGGGCAAGAGCTCCGCCGCCTCGTGTTCGAACCAAACGTCCGCACCGCCTCCTTCCATGCGGTCGGCCACCGCGTGGGCCACCTCCGCGTCGAGCACCACGTGTGCACACGCCGTGCAGTGGAAGGCGACGATGGGCACCCCCCACGAACGCTGGCGCGAGATGCACCAATCGGGGCGATTCTCCACCATGCCGTAGATGCGCTCCTCGCCCCAGGGGGGCACCCACGCCACTTTTCGAATCTCCGCCAGGGCGCGTGCGCGCAAATCGCCGTGCTCCATCGAGATGAACCACTGCGGCGTGGCGCGGAAGATGGTGGGTCTGTGGCTGCGCCAATCGTGCGGATAGGGGTGGGTATAATCCTCCACGGCGAACAGGCGGCCCGTCTCGCGCAGATGGGCGATGATGTTCGGGTCGGCGTCAAAAACGAACTGGCCCGCGAAATGGGCCACCTCGTCGGTGAACTTGCCGTCGTCCCCCACGGGGCTGTAGACCTCCAGGCCGTAGGCCAGGCCGGTCTCGTAATCTTCGCGTCCGTGGCCCGGAGCGGTGTGGACGACGCCCGTTCCCTGCTCGAGGGTAACGTAATCCGCCAGCACCACCAGGGAGTCGCGCTCTATCCAGGGGTGGCGCGCACCGAGCCCTTCCACCTCGGCGCCCGTAAAGACGCCTACCTTCTCGAACGACGCGCTCTGGCCCTCTTTGTCCGCCAACGCTGCGAGATGCGGCAGAAAATGCTCGTGAAAAACGAGAAACTCCCCTCCGTGCCTGAACACCCCGTACTCCAATGAAGGGGCAAAGGCGAGGGCGAGGTTCGCGGGCAGCGTCCAGGGCGTCGTCGTCCAGATGAGAACGCTCAGGGGCGCGTCTTCGGGAACCTCGGCCAACGCCGGAACCTTCTCCGCCCATGCCGCGCGCTGTGCGACGGGAAACCGCACGTAGACGCTCGGCGTGGTCACCTCCTCGTATTCGACTTCCGCCTCGGCGAGAGCGGTTCGCAGCCCCGGCGCCCAGTGCACGGGCTTGAGCCCGAGGTACACGCTGCCGCGCTCGACGAAGCGGGCGAGCTCGCGCACGGTGGCGGCCTCGTAGTCGTAGCTCATGGTGAGGTAGGGCCGCTCCCAGTCGCCGAACACGCCCAGCCGCTTGAACTCATCGCGCTGGATATCGATAAATTTTTCGGCGTATTCACGGCAGAGTTTGCGCTTTTCGACCGCGCCGATCTCGAACCTTTTGCGGCCCAGCTCCTTGTCCACCTGGTGCTCGATGGGAAGCCCGTGGCAGTCCCAGCCCGGGACGTAGACGGCGTCGTAGCCGCACATCTGCTTGGACTTGACCACGATGTCCTTCAAAATCTTATTGAGCACCGTGCCGAGGTGGATGTGTCCGTTCGCGTAGGGGGGGCCGTCGTGGAGAACGTATTTCGCGCGGCCGAGCGATTCCTCGCGTATGCGCGCGTAAACATCGCGCGCAGCCCAACTCTCCAGCATCCGGGGCTCGCTCTGCGGCAAATTCCCCTTCATGGGAAACGCGGTTTTGGGCAGGTTCAGCAGTTCCTTGTAGTTCGTCGCCATTCTCTCATCCAACCCCTTGCGTGTTTTGCGCGGCCTCCACGGGCGCCGCGGGCAACCCCGTCGCCTCGCGCACCAGGCGCATCGTGGCCTGCGCCTCCGCCCGGGCGCGCGCGCCGCCCTCGGCCAAAACGCCCTCGACGTAGGCGAGGTCGCTCTCGAGGCGCTTTCTCTCCTCCCGGTAGGGGGCGAAGTAAGCGTCTATTTTCTCGAAAAGCGCTTGTTTGGCGTTGCCGTAGCCGAAGCCGGGCGTGCGGTAGCTCTCGCGCAGCGCCTCCTGCTCGGCTTCGTCCGAAAACAGCCGAAACAGCGCGAAAACATGGCAGGCGTCCGCGTCCTTGGGCTCTTCGAGCGGCGTGGAGTCGGTGAGAATCGACATCACGCGCTTCCTGAGGCGCTTGCCCTCCTCGAAAATCTCTATTGTGTTGTCGTAGCTCTTGCTCATCTTCTGGCCGTCGACGCCCGGCACCCGCGCACCTGCGTCGAGCCGGTAGGACGGCAGGGGGAATATCTCCCCATAGGCGTTGTTGAACGCCTGGGCCATGTCGCGCGTCATTTCGATGTGCTGAATCTGATCCTCGCCCACGGGCACGACGCGCGAGCGGTAGATGAGGATGTCGGCGGCCATGAGCATCGGGTAGTAGTAGAGCCCTACCGAAGGCGTGATGCCGCGCGCCACCTTGTCCTTGAAGGAGGTGGCGCGATCGAGCAATCCCTTGCCCGTCACCGCCGAGAGAACCCAGGCGAGCTCGTTTACCTCCGGCACGTCGGTCTGCCGAAAGAACACGGCCTTCTCGGGGTCGAGACCCAGGGCGAGATAGTCCATCGCTACGTCGAGCGTCCGGCGGGCGAGCGCCTCGGGGTCGCGCACCGTCGTCATGGCGTGGTAGTTGGCGATGAAGTAGAAAGCCTCGCCCTCGTCCTGTAGGGCAATGTGCTGCCTAAGCGCGCCGAAATAGTTGCCCAGATGCAGCTTGCCCGAGGGCTGTACGCCCGAAAGAAAGCGCGTCGGCCCGCTGTTGTGCTCGTCCTTGTTCGTCATCCCCCGCCTCTCGAAGGTGGCCGCCTTATCAGGCCAGCCCGAAGATTCTCAGAAGATTTAGCACAAAAACCTGCTCCGCCGTAGCGAGGGCGAAGAAAATTGGCATCATGATCGTGTGCAGAACGCCCAGGAACAGCAGCCCCAGCACGATGAAGAACCCGAACGGCTCGCTGCGCGCGTAGTGCCACGCCCACCTTCTCGGCAACAACCCGGTGAGAATTCTCCCCCCATCGAAGGGGAGTATGGGAATCAGGTTGAAGGCCGCCAGGGCGGTGTTGATGGTGAAGCTCGCCTGCAACATGAGCACGAGCGGCTCGCCCACCAGCCCGGAGCCCAGCCCCGTGCGGCGCATGAAGCCAAACAGAAAGCCGCTCGCTATCGCCAACAGAAAATTTGCGGCCGGCCCCGCGAGTGCCACCCACATCATCCCGCGGCGGGGGTGACGAAAGTTGCGCGGGTTCACGGGCACGGGCTTCGCCCAGCCGAAACCCACGCCTCCCACCATCGAGACGACGAAGGCCAGGGTTCCCAAAGGGTCGAGATGGACGAGGGGGTTCAGGTTCACTCGCCCGAGCATCCGCGCCGTGGGGTCGCCGAGTTTCTCCGCCGCCCAGCCGTGGGCCACCTCGTGGAAGGTGAGCGCAAGCAAGATGGCGGGCACGGCGATCAGCAGTTGTTGAATAAAATCGGGTGAGAACAAAGGGGTTCCTTACACTAAACCGCGCAGAGAAAACGGATGATGAGGCGCAAGGCTCCCGGCCCCGCGCCCGCCCGGATTCTAGGCGCAGGCGCGGGGAGGATCAAACGCTCCACGCTTCCCTAGGGATTGCCCGCCTTGCCGAACTCGTCCCAGAAGAATATCTCTGCGGGGTCCTTGCGCGCGGGCGGCTTCGTATCCTTGGCCTGCACGTCGGGATGCAAATCCTCGGTCTTGCCCGGATAGCCCACGGCGAACAGGGCCGCGACGCGAAACGGCGCGGGAATCGCAAAGTTCTCGAGCACCTTCTCCTCGTCCCATCCCGCCATGGCGTGGACGGTGAGGCCGAAGTCGCTACCCTGGAGAAGAAGGTTTTCGAGCGCCATGCCCACGTCGAGCAGATAGCGATCCTGCCCGAAGCGCGCGGGCTGCTCCTCGGGGTTTCCGATGATGATCATCTTGAGCGGGGCGGCGGTCGCCCACTGGAGGTTGCCCTCGTTGAGGCATTCGTTGAACTTGCCGTGCGCCTCCTCGGAGCGCACGACGATGACGCGCCACGGCTGGCGGTTGTTCGAGGACGGCGCCCAGCGAAACGCTTCGAGCATCGCCTCGAGCTTCTCCGGCTCGGGCGGCTCGCCGTTGAACGCGCGCAGGCTCCTGCGGTTCTTGATGAGTGGGTGCATCCGTTGCCTACCTCCTGGAAGTAAAAGTCAAAACGCGGGCCGTTTTCGAACGGCCGCTGTAAACGCTGCAGCAACGTATCATACCCGAATCGGGGCGCACGTGGGGAGCGGGCTACGCGCCCGGCACATGATCGTCAATCGTTTTTTTCACGGCGCGGAAGATACTCTCCAAAGTATCGACCACCTCTCCCGTAAGGTTCGTCGGCCTGTCGTCTTCTTTTTCAAAATGCCAACAGACGGCTATGTCAAAGTCGCTGCTCTGAATATCGGGCAGGACACCACGAGATTCCCTTTCCCGGTATTCCGGTGAAAGACCCATCACCCGGGGTTTGATCAGGTTCAGGTGTCTATGCTTGTCCACGTTGTTAAGATACGCCAGATGCCTGAACTCGGATGGCTCGACCCTGATGTCGTATGCGCCATGCCCTCCTATATCGGCCAAAAATCCTTGCTGCGACAAGATAGCGGATTTTTGCTTTTCGCTGACCCCTTCAAGCTTCTGGTCCGCATATTCAAGTCTCTCCTGGAAGTATTGTGCTTCTTCCGCTGGGGAATCTATGTTTTTAAGCATTCTGTCTATATCCCAAACAACGGGAAATGAATTGCGTGACGACGGCTTTTGTCGATTGTCACAAACGAGTTTATGCACCAAATGATCCAGCACCGAGCGGAGGTGATAGGCAATCTCCCCTATGCGGATGGACCATTCGATGGGAGGAGCGTCGAAGTCGGCACGCACACCATCCTTCTCCACCTGCACCTTGTCGCGCTGGGTTTCGATGAAGCTATCCATGTCGGTGCGAAGGGCGTCGAGGCTACAACGCGCGGTGCCGAGCTTCGCCCGTATCGCTTCGTTGTAGTTCGCCACTCAACCACCATCCCCAAACCGCGCGTCGCGCCAGGCGACGGCGGCGCGCAGACCCTCGTTTCGCGCGATTTCGAGAAACTGTGCCTTGTCCTGCGTCCCCCTGCCCTCGATCATGAGGTCGATGTCGAGCGCGGCCTCGAGCGCGCGGCCCATGCCCATGATCTCATACGCCCGGTTCACCGCCGCCTTGGTCGCCCGCACGAGCGCCGGGTCCATTTGCGCCATCGTGCGCGCGAGGGCGAGCGCGGTGTCCAGCACGTCTTCAGGGGCCACCACCCGGTTCACCAGCCCCAGGCGTTCGGCCGCACGCGCCGAGAGGCCGTCCTCACCCGTGAGGAGAATTTCCTTCGCCGCCTTGGGGTTCGTGAGCCAGGGCAGCAGCATGACCACGATGCCCGCCCCGAACTTGAGCTCGGGCTCGCCGAACACGGCGTCCTCCGCGGCCACGGTGACGTCGCAGGCGAGGGCCAGCTCGCACCCGCCCGCCAGGGCGTGCCCGCGTACGGCGGCGATTGTGGGCTTGGACAAATGCCAAAAGCGCATGACGGCGTCGAAATCCTGACGCAGCGCGCGCCGCCACTCCGCGAAGCCGACGGGGGTGTCCTCCGCCTGTTCTTTTAAGTCAAAACCCGAGGAGAACGACTTGCCCTCCCCGGTGAGAACCACCGCGTGGATGGCCCCGTCCGCCTCAGCCAGGTCGCACGCCTCGTTCAATTCCCTGAGCATCGTGCGGTTCATGGCGTTGAGTCTGCCGGGGCGGTTCATGCGCACGAGCGCGACGCCCTCGCGCGCTTCGAACAACAAGGTCTCAAAAGCGGGCGCGTTCATGACGCGTGTTTTGCCAGAAACGCGAGAATCGCCTCGGCAGAGCGTTCCGGCTGTTCGGAGTAGAAGTGGTGGCCCGCCTCCTCGACGACGACGAGTTCGGCTCCGGGGATGCGGCCGGCCATGCGAACCGAGTTCTCCGTCGGCACGAGCACGTCGGCCGCCCCCGTAATGACGAGGGTGGGAACGGCGAGCGTTTCGATTGCCTCGGAGACGTCGTACGCCGCCATCGCGCGGCTGCGTCTTTCTATTTCGTCTTTCGCGACGGGAAAGCGGCGCTTGAAGCCGTCGTAGAAGGAGACCACCTCGGGGCGTTCGTCTATCGTACGGGGATGGAACAGCGTCTCGAGCGCGGCCCTGCGCTCCGCCTCGGTGGCCCCGGGTGCGCCGCCGCGTACGCGCGTCTCCCGAACGCCGGGGGCGGCCTCCACCTTCTCCGGCCCGCCGAAATGCGAGCACGCGACCACGAGGCTGCGCAGCCGCGCGGGATGCGCCACGGCGAAGGAAAGCGCAATCGCCCCGCCGTAGGAGCCGCCCAGCAGGTGAAACGTATCGAGACCCAAGCCGTCCACCAGCCCCAGCAGGTCTTCGGCCATGCGCGCGGGGGAGCGATCCCCATCGTCCGCGTACGCCCGCGTTCTGCCCGTCCCCCGGTTGTCGGGCATGACGAGGCGGTGGCGTGCCGCCAACAGGCGCCTGAGCTTGCCCCACACCTCGACGGTCGCCGTAAGCCCGCCCACCATCACGAGAGGCTCGCCCGCGCCGTCTTCCTCATAATAAATCGCGATGCCGCCTCCGTTCACTGCTTCGAGCGTCGCCACGCGCCACTCCTTTTGCATGCCTCACGCCGTCAACACCCCGTGCCCGGGCGCATGCGCCGCCCGCCTAGGCGCCCAGCTTCTCCGCCATCCAGTCGGCCATGTGGGACACGACGGGGCCGACGTAGTCCATGTGGCAATGCTGGGAACCGCCGCCCTCGCCCTTGTAGACGCGCAGTGCCTTGTCCTTCGAGCCGGCCGCCCGGTAGAGGGAGCGCGCGTCGGCGAGCGGAATTTGCTGGTCGTCTTCTCCGTGCACGACGAGGAAGGGACAACGCATTCTCTGCACCACGCCGTCGAGGCGAAAACCCTCCAGCTTCTCGAGGCCTTCTTCCGCCGTCTTCACGTTGAAGCTCCACGCGAGGTGATTGCCCGGCGAGGGGAGCTGGATTTTGAACGCCGCGTCGATGCGCCGCTTCCACACCGCATGGTAGTCCCATATTGCGCCCCAGGCGACGCAGGCCTTGAAGCGCCGCTCCATGCTGGCGGTGCGGGGGGCGTAGTATCCCCCCAGGCTCGACGCCATGATGCCCGCGCGCTTCGCGTTCACGTCGCCGCGCTTCTCGAGCCAGTCGAGCACAGCGGCGCCCGCCACCTCGTAGTCGTAGCGCAGGTATATCTTGCGAAAGCGAATCGCCTCGCCCACCCCGGGGGTGTCGGGCACCACCACGCTCATGCCGCGCCGGGCCAGTTCGCGTGCGGCGATGACGGCGGGCGCCTCCTTGGTGCCGTCGAAACCCGTGTAGAGGACGACCACGGGAGGTCTGGCCTTGCGCGTGTTCTCCGCGTGCACGAAGTAGGCAGGCAGGCTCTTGCCGCCCTCAAAGGGGATTTCGACGATCTCGGTCTTCGGCCTGTCGTTCAGGCGCACGAAACGCTGGAAGCTGTCGATGGACTTGCGGTAGACGCCCTGCGACGTCTTGTCCTTGGGAAAGCGGAACCTGTCGGCTATCTGGTGATAGGCCGAGGAGCGGCAAAAGTGCCCCGCCGCCGTGAGATCGTGGCCGCGCCGCAAGGCCGCCATGCCCATGCCGCGCACCCTGTCCCCCGTGCGGCGCCACTCCTCGAACCAATCCTCATCGCTCCCGACGTTTTTCTCGAGATTTCGGCAGACCTCGAAAATCTCCGCCACGTCGGCCCCGCCGCCCGCCACGCGCATCAGTCCGATGGAGACGATGAACGACCAGCGATAGTTGTCGGGGAAATAGGTGAACCACGGGACGTTGCGTACCGCTTTGACGACCATGCGCGCTCTCCTCGAATGCGGGTTTTTTCTCGATTATAAACGGACGCGCCAAAAGTGCGCGAGCAGGGCGGAGGCGCTCCCGCGCAACGCCCGCGGGGTCTAGAAGGGTTCGTCCTCGGGCGGCGCGTCGGGTGCAACCTCGCCGGCGGGTACGCCCTTGAGGCTCCAAGCGGTGTCCTTGACGTAGACGGCCTCGACCTCTTCAAGTATCTCCGCCGCGTGCACCGCACCCGCAGGCACGTGAACAACGTCCCCCGGCCCCACCTCGAACTCCTCGCCCTCTATCGTGAACTTCTGCCGCCCGCGCAGTACGTAGATAAACTGCTCGCAGGGGTGGTAGTGGGGCGCCGCCCGCGTGCCCTTCCCCCACGTGCGGTGACAAAAATACATCCGCTCCCCCTTGATGGTCTCGCCGTGGCCGGACGAGAGGCCGGGGTTGTGATGTGCATCCTGCAAGTCCTCGAATCGATATACGGGCACTGCAATACTCCTCACGTTCGCGGCAAAGTGCGGAAGACGAAGAGAAGCCCTCCCCCTCTCAGCCCCGCACCTTGCGGATAAAGCGGGCGACGGCGCGCCCTATCTCGTCGGGAAAATCCTCCTGCGCGTAGTGGCGCGCGGGGATGCTCGTCTCCTCCTGGTTCGGCCACTTGCGGCAAAACGCGCGCGCCGCCCCCGCCAGGGCGTGTCCACCCTCGCAGTTGATGAAGAGCTTCGGCAAGTGCGCGCTCTCACAAAGCCAGTCGCTATAGCGTTTTACGATCTCGTAGTTGTCCCTGGGCTCGCCCTCAAAGGGAATCTCGCACGCCCACTGGTGGGTCTGGCGTCTTTTTTGCGGGTCGCGCGTGGGTTTGCGGTAGGCTTCTTTCTCCTCCTCGCTCATCTCGCGCACGACGCCGCGCTCAAACAGCATCGTCTCGACGAAAAAATTCTCCTCCATCACCAGCGAAAGACCCGCAGGGCCGCGCAATTCCCTAAATTGCTCCACCCTGTCGGGCGGCATGTCCGACCAAAGGCGCGGACGCACCATCGACTCCAGGTAGGCGAGACCCGCAACGCGCTCCGGGTGCCGCGAGAGCCACTCGAAGCCCAGTGCCGCCCCCCAGTCGTGCAGCACCAAAAAGACGTTTTCGCGCGCACCCACGGCGTCGAACCACGCATCCATGTAGGGAATGTGATCCCGATACCGGCATCCTCCGCCCGGCACGTTGTCCGACTCCCCGCTGTTCATGAGGTCGGGCGCCAGGCAGCGGCCCAGGCTTTCGAGGTGGGGAATCACGTTGCGCCAAAGGTAGGAGGTGGCCGGGTTTCCGTGCAGCAACACGATGGGGTCGCCTTCGCCCGCCTCGACGTAGGCCATCCGCGCGTCGCCCACGCGCACACGCTTTCGCGCGTAGGGGTCGGCGGGGGATACGGGACTCACGGAAGGCTCCCTCCCTCAAGACGACGGGCCGATGCCCACGCCCTCAACCGGCTACGCCTTCTTCCTGCCTGGGTTCGATGAGTTCGAGCCGCGCGTCGCCCTTGAGCATTCCGACCCTGTAGAGGGTGTGGGCCAGAGATTGCGGCGCCCGCAGCACGCGCACCCGCTTCGCGCGGGCGAGGAGCAAGCGCACCAAATCCACCATGCGGGCGACGGCGACGCCGTCGGGCAACTCCAATTCTCCCAAATCGAGGTGTAAGAGAGCACAGGCGGACGCCTCTCGATCTGCCGCTTCCAACACCCGCGCGGCGGCGGCCCCGTCCACATCGCCTGCGAGGACAAGGCACGTCTGCTCACGCGACGCCTCACGCGCGAGTTCGTAGTCGTGGTGTGCGAGCAGAATCTCGCGCGCGCGGGGATGCGCGCTCAATGGGCGTCCGTGAGCGGAAAGTCGACCGGCCTGTTCTCCTTGGCGCTCTTCTCGATGGCGAGCGTCACCTCGAGCACCGTGCGCGCGTGTGCGGGCAGTGCGAGCGAAACGCTCCGGCCCATCGTGACCCGCTCGAGGAACAGCCTGGTCTCGTCGCGCATCGGCCCCCAGAAGTCGCCCACCAGCCAGTCGCCCGCCATCATGGACTCGAGGAACACGACGTCAGAGGACATGCCCTCCACGTAGGGCGAGGGCACGCCCATGTTCGTCGCCATGACGGCGTTTTTGTGCGAGTCGTCGATGGCGATGGCCCCCTCGGTGCCCATGACGTCGAGATCGATGGAGGTGATGTTCGCGGGCCAGTTGTCCGGCAGTATCCACGAGCAACCGAAGTTCACGGTGCCGCCGTCCTCGAAGGTGAGAATCGCCCACGCCCAGTCGCCGCAGCCCATCGGGTGGTGGGGAAACACCTTGCTGCCCCCCTGTGCGTAGACGCGCGCGGGCTTTCTGCCCTCGAAGTACCACAGGCAGATATCCACCATGTAGGTGAGGGTGTCGGTAACCGGCCCCGCGTGGGGAGCGCGCTTGTATATCTCCGCTCCGTTGGTCTTGACGTTGTAAAGCGTGGCGCGCGCGGTTTGCAGGTGCCCGAGCCTGCCCCGCTGTATCTGCTCCTTGGCGTTCAGAAAGCGCCGCCTTTGCCTCTGGGTGTAGCCGATGAAGAGCTCCGCGTTCGATTTCTCGCAGGCCGCGAGAATCCTGTCCGCATCCGCGAGCGACAAGGATATGGGCTTTTCGCACAGCACGGGCTTGCCGAGTTCGAGGGCGCGGCACACGGCGTCCGCGTGATCGAATTCAGGCGTAGAGACGATCACCGCGTCCACGTCGGGGTGGGCGAGCACCGCCTCGTTCTCCCCCGTGTGGAAGTCGGCTTCGACCTCCTGGGCTATTTTCTCGGCACGCGCGGGGTCCTTGTCCGAGAGTGCGAGGAATTTCACCTCTGGAGCCGCCGACGCCAGATGCGCGCGGAGCCTGCCCATGCGCCCCGAACCCACGATGCCCAGCCCGATTTGCCTCACTTCTCGCTACCCCCCAGCGGCAGTTCGACGACCTCGCCGCCCCGGCGCACGCTCTCCTCCATCGCCAGGGTGAGCTCCAGGACGGCGCGCGCCGTATCCGCGTCGCAAAGCGGAACCTCCCTGCCCGTGGTGACGCGGTCGAGGAAGAGCCTCGTCTCATCACGCATCGGCCCCACAAAGTCGCCCACGGCCCAGTCTCCCGGCATGGCGGAGCCCAGAAAGGCGACCTCCACCGAGGAGTCGGGCGCGTAGGGCGAGGGAACGCGCTCGTTGCCCACCATCATCACGTCCTTGTGGCCGTCGTCGATGCGAATCGCCCCCTCGCTGCCGAAGACGTCCATGCTGATGGTCGCCACCGTGGCTGGCCAGTACTCGGGGAGCGCCCAGTTCCCGCCCAGGCACGCCGCCGCGCCGTCCTCGAAGGTGACGACCGCCCAGCCGTAGTCGCCCATGCCGTCGGGATGGTCGTGAAACACCTCGCTGCCGGCCTGCGCGTAGACGCGCACGGGCTTTCGCGGCGCGAAGAACCACAGCGCCATGTCGGCCATGTAGGTGATCTCGTCGGTGAAGGGGTTGGCGTGGGGGGCGCGCAGGTAGACCTGCCGCGCCGTGGGGCGCGTGTTGTAGATGGTCATGCGCGCGGTCATCACCTCGCCGAGACGGCCCGCGTCGATGTGCTCCTTGACGGCCAGAAACTTCCGGCGCAACCGCTGCGTGTAGCCGATGTAGAGCTCCGCACCGCCGCGGGATTTCGCCTCCAGAATCTTGTCGGCGTCCGCCAGGGTGAGGGCGATGGGTTTTTCCACCAGCACGGGCTTTCCCGCCTCGAGCGCCATGCAAATGGCCTCGGTGTGCTCGCCCTCCGGCGTCGAGACGATGAGCGCCCCCACCTGGGGATGCTCGATCACCTCGCGGTTGTCCGAGGTATAGAAGGCCGCCTCGTTCTGCTGGGCCACGGCACGGGCGCGCTCGAAGTCGACGTCGGATATGGCGAAAAAATTCACCACCGGCGAGGTGGCCGCCAGGTGCGCGCGCAACGAGCCGATTTTGCCCGCGCCGATCAGACCGACGCCCACTTCTTTTTTCTGGATGACCATCGCACTCCCCTTTCAGGATGGCGAATCCTACCAACGTGCAGAGAAACTCCGCAAGGCGCGCGGGCGTTTCGCGGCACACGCCGTGTTGCGGGCTGGCGAAAGCGGGGCCGAACCCTTATGATGCGGCCTCTTGCGGAGTCGACACCCAGGAAACGTCCACGACGGAGGATTCCCCTTGCGCGCTCGAAACTCGCTCGCGGCGGTTTTGCACGAGCCTGGACGCCTCGAACTCACCGAGCGGCCCACCCCCGAGCCGGGGCCGGGCGAGGCGCTCGTGGAGGTGGGCGCCTGCGCGATATGCGGCAGCGACTTTCACCTCATCGACGGCCACGTGCGGCGCGCGCGTTACCCTGTCGTCCCCGGCCACGAGCTCATGGGCGTGGTGCGTGCGCTGGGGGCGGGCGTGGAGGGAGTCGAGATCGGCGCGCGGGTGTGCGTGGAGAACCACGTGCACTGCGGGGAGTGCCACTTCTGCCGCATGGGCAGGGTGAACCTGTGCGAAGACTCGCGCTCCATCGGCATGAACGTGGACGGCGGCTACAGCAGCCACGTGGTCGCACCGGTGCAGTGCCTCATCCCTTTGCCCGACGCCCTGGACGACGCCACCGCCGCCGTCATGCAAACACTGGGCACGGGCTACCACGTGGTGATGAACCGCGCCCGCCTGGAGCCCGGCGAGAGCGTGGCCATCATCGGCATGGGGCCGGTGGGGCTGTGCGCTCTGCTCGCGGCGAAATACGCGCAGGCGCGCACCATTGTTATCGATCCGGTGGCGGACAGGCTGGAAATAGCGAAAGAGATGGGGGCGGACGAAACCATAGACGCACGCACGGACGTCGTCTCCGCCGTGCGCGAGTTGAGCGGCGGCCACGGGGCGGACGCCGTGCTCGAGGTGGTGGGCGGCGCACAACACGAGACGATGACCCTCGCGCTCGATATGGCGCGCAAGGGCGGGCGCATCGTGGTCGTGGGCGCGTTTTCGCAGGAGGCGCCCATACCGCTCGAGCGCCTCCAGCATCTCGAGAAGGAAATCATCGGCTCCCGCGGACACCCGGATACCTTTGAGGTCTGCATCGCCCTCGCCGCGCGGGGAGAACTGAACGTGGCCCCCATGATCACGCACCGCATTCCCCTCTCGATGGTACACAAGGGAATCGAGATGATGCGGGAGCGCAAGGACGGAGCCGTCAAGGTCGTTCTCATGCCGCAGGAGGGCTAGGCGCAGGCGTGCGTCCGCAGCCGGCAAGACGGCCGACGAGCATTTTCACGAGTACCGAACCACCACCGAAACCAGAGGGCGCAAGCACATGACGAACCCGGAAAACGGCAGGGAAACCATCGGCTTCATCGGCCTCGGCCTCATGGGCCGGGCGTTTTCGAAAAACCTGATAGACGACGGCCACCCGCTTGTCGGGACGGACCCGGACGCTTCGGCCACGGAGGCGTTCGAGGCGTTGGGCGGGGAAGCGCTGGCCTCGCCCCGGGAGGTGGCCGAAGCGGCGGATTTCGTGTTCGTCTCGGTGCCGAACTCGAAAATATCGCTTGCATGCGCAACGGAGGCGGAGGGATACCTCGCGGCGGGGCGAAAGCCCGGGGCCATTGTCGACACCACGACGGCGGCTCCCGAAGACACGCGCGAAATCGCCCGTCTGTGCGCGGAACGCGGCTTCGACTTCATGGAGGCTTGCGTGAGCGGCAACAGCGAAAACGTGAAGAACCGCTCGGGGCTGTTCCTCGTGGGAGGTGCGGAGGAAACCCACGCTCTCGTGGGCGGGGTGCTCGACCGCCTGCTTTCGGACCGAATCCACTGCGGCCCGGCGGGAGCGGGGGCGACGATGAAGGTGCTCATCAACTACCTCACCTGCCTGCAAAGGTGCGCCATCGCCGAAACCCTGCGCATGGGGCTGCGCAACGACGTGAAAGGCGAACTGCTTCTGGACGCCCTCATGCGCAGTGCGGCGGACAGCAGACAGCTCAGAAACCGGGGACCCCGGATGATTGCGGGCAACTTCGCCGCCCCCGTCAGCACGCTCGACGTCCTGACCAAGGACATCAAGCTCGGCCTCGCCCTCGCCCGGGAGGCCGCCGCCCCCACGCCGCTCGGCGACGTGTGCCTGCCCTACTTCACGCAAGGCCAGGAGATGGGCTTCGGCCATCTCGACAGCTCCGCCGTCTACAAGGTCTTCGAGCACCGGGAAAAAGACTAAGGAGGGCAATTCCCCGCCGGAGCGGCTCCGGCAAGGCGCACCGCCGCCCGGGGCGGGGCGTTTTCGTTCGCGCCCGAACGTGGTATGCTCACCCCATCGCCTTACTATCTCGAGGGCACGCCATTCATGGAAACCAAGCCCCGACAAACCAGGGACATTCCTCTCGGCGGAGGCGAGGCGCCCGTCCCGACGAACGGAGCCGAACACGACGCTCCCGCAGAGGCAGAGCGCCTGCCCGGCGTGCCGGGCGCGTTTGTCCTCGAGGAGGAAACAGAGCTCGACAGGATAGAGAGAAGCGAGTGGCTCGAGTCGCTCGACTATGTTCTCCAGACCCGCGGGCCCGCACGCACGAAAACCCTGCTGCGCCACTTACAAGTCCACGCGGTGCGTTCCGGCATCGCTCGCCCCTTCTCGGCGAACACCCCCTACATCAACACCATTCCGCTGGAGAAACAGCCTCCCTTCCCCGGCGATCGTCGAATCGAGCGGCGCATCAAGAGTCTCGTGCGCTGGAACGCAATGGCCATGGTGGTGCGCGCGAACACCGAGGACGCCTCCATCGGCGGACACATATCCACCTACGCCTCGGCCGCCACACTGCTTGAAGTCGGCTTCAACCATTTCTTCCGGGGCAAGGATCACCCCTGCGGCGGCGACATCGTGTACTTTCAGGGCCACAGCGCGCCGGGCATATACGCGAGAGCGTTTCTGGAAGGACGCCTGACGGAGAAGAACCTCGAGAACTTCCGGCGCGAACTCGAAGAGGGCGGCGGACTCTCCTCCTACCCCCATCCGTGGCTGATGCCCGATTTTTGGGAATACCCCACGGTATCCATGGGGCTCTCCTCGCTCATGGCCATATATCAGGCACGCTATCTGCGCTACCTCGAGGACCGCGGCCTCAAGCCCGCGACGGGCCAGAAGGTATGGGCGTTCCTGGGCGACGGCGAGATGGACGAGCCCGAATCGCTGGGCGCCATCACCCTTGCCGCACGCGAGCAACTCGACAATCTCGTTTTCGTCATCAACTGCAACCTCCAGCGGCTCGACGGCCCGGTGCGGGGCAACGGGAAGATTATCCAGGAACTGGAGGCTGCGTTTCACGGAGCGCGATGGAACGTCATCAAGGTCGTCTGGGGAGACGACTGGGACCCCTTGATGGCGCTCGACAAGGAGGACGCGCTGCTCAGGCGGATGAACGATACGGTCGACGGGCAATACCAGAAATACAGCGTCGAGAAGGTCAAGGAAGGCAGCTATCTGCGCGAACACTTCTTCGGCGGCGACGAGCGACTCCAGGCCATGGCCGCCACCCTCTCCGACGAGAACCTCAACAGGATGCGGCGCGGGGGGCACGACCCCGAAAAGGTGTTCGCCGCCTACCAGGCCGCCCTGGAGGCCAAGGGGTACCCGACCGTCATCCTCGCCAAGACGGTGAAGGGCTACGGCCTGGGCGAGAGCGGCGAGGGCCGCAACGTTACCCACCAGCAAAAAAAGCTCAACCAGGACGAGCTCCAGGAGTTTCGCACGCGCTTCGAAATCCCGCTCTCGGACGAGGAAGTCGCGGCGGCGCCCTTCTACCGCCCGCCGGAGGACAGCCCCGAGATTCGGTATCTGAAAGAAAAACGAGAAGCCCTCGGCGGCTACGTGCCCACCAGGCGCAGCGTCTGCGCACCCCTCAAGGCGCCGCCGCTTGATTTGTTCGAAGAGTTCTTCCAGGGCACGGACGGCCGCGAGGTCTCCACGACCATGGTGTTCGTCCGCCTCTTGAGCAAGCTGCTCCGCGACGAGGGGCTGGGCAAGCTCATCGTCCCCATCGTGCCCGACGAGGCCAGGACGTTCGGCATGGAGGCCCTGTTTCGGCAAATCGGCATCTACTCCCACGTCGGCCAACTCTACGAACCCGTCGACCGCGACAGCCTCCTCTATTACAAGGAGGCGCAAGACGGACAAATTCTCGAGGAGGGAATCACCGAGGCGGGTTCGATGGCCTCGTTCATCGCCGCAGGCACCGCCTACGCCACCCACGGCGTCAATACCATTCCGTTCTACATCTACTATTCCATGTTCGGCTTCCAGCGCATCGGCGACCTCATCTGGGCAGCCGCCGACATGCGCACGCGGGGTTTCCTCATCGGGGGAACGGCGGGCAGAACCACCCTGAACGGCGAAGGACTCCAGCACCAGGACGGCAACAGCCACCTTCTGGCCTATCCCGTTCCCAACCTGCTCACCTACGACCCGGCCTTCGCCTTCGAGATGGCGGTGATCATCCAGGACGGAATCCGCAGGATGTACCAGGAGCAGGAAGACGTCTTCTACTATCTCACCGCCTACAACGAGAACTACGCCATGCCCCCGATGCCCGGGGATGCGAAAGAAGGGATTCTGAAGGGCATGTACCTCTACAAGGAATCCGAGAAGGAGTGGGGGCTGCGGGCACAACTTCTGGGCAGCGGCACCATTATGAACCAGGTGCTCGAGGCGCAGAAGATTCTGGAGGAGCGCTATTCGGTCTCCACCGACGTGTGGAGCGTCACGAGCTACAAGGAACTGCGGCGCGACGCCCTTGAGGCCGAACGATGGAACATGCTGCACCCGGATCACCCGCCCAGGGTTCCCTACGTTACGCAATGCCTCTCGCGCACGCCCGGCGTTTGCGTGGCGGCCTCGGACTACGTGAAGGCCACGCCCGATTCGGTTGCGAAGTGGGTGCCGCGCCCCATGATTTCGCTGGGGACCGAGGGCTTCGGCAGAAGCGAATCGAGAGCGGCGCTGCGCGATTTCTTTGAAATCGACGCGCGCTACATCGTGCTCGCCACCCTCTACGCCCTCTCGCGCGAGAAGCACCTCTACCCCGATTTCGTGAACAAGGCGATGCAAGAGCTGGACATCAACCCCGAGAAGCTCAACCCCATGACCTCCTAGCCCCGCCCCGAGAGAGCCCCATGACAATCGAACTCAAACTTCCCGAGTTGGGGGAAAACATCACGTCCGGAAAGGTGATCGCCGTCCTGGTGAACGAGGGCGAGACCGTTGATGTGGATCAGTCCGTCATCGAGGTGGAAACCGACAAGGCGCTCATCGAGGTCCCTTCGTCCGTCGCGGGCACGATAACGGAAATTCTTCTCAAGCCCGGCGACGACGCCGCGGTGGGAGAAACCATTCTCGTCATCGAAGAAGGCGAGGCGGAAGAAGGCGAGGCGGGCGCGGAACCTGCACCCTACGAGGAAACCGAGCAGACCCCCCTGTTCCAGACCCCGGAACCTCCCGATGCGCCGGAAGCCGAACCCGTGCTGACGGACGCCGCCCCGGCGCCACCCGACGCGCCGGAAGCTGAGTTGGCGGCGACGGACGCCCCCCCGGCGCCTCCCGTGCCACAGAGCGAGGAAACACACGAGGAGGAAGTTCCCGCGCCGGCGGACGCCTCCGCCACCCATGCGCCGGAAGCCTCTGCCGCCGCACCCGAAACGCCCGAGCCACCAGCTTCCGACGCGCCTGCGGCGCCCGCGCCCGCGGCTCCTTCCGTGCACAGAATCGCGCGCGAGGCGGGCGTCGACATACACGACGTGCCGGGCAGCGGCATCGGGGGCAGGATATCCGAACGCGACGTGCGCGCGTTCACGGCCGCCGCGGGAGGCGACACCGCGACGGACGCCCCCGCGCGGACGACCCTGCCCCTGCAACTGCCCGACCTTGAGCGATGGGGAGAGACCGAGCGCGCCCCGATGTCGGGGATTCGCCGCGCGACGTCGGAGAACCTCGCCCGTGCGTGGGCGCACGTTCCCCACGTAACGCAGTGCGAAAAGGCCGACATTTCCAAAATCGAGGAACTCAGAAAAAGGTTCGCACCCAGAGCAGAGGCTCTCGGCGGGAAGCTCACCATCACGGCGATTCTGCTCAAGGTCGTCGCCTCGGCCCTCAAGGTCTTCCCCCAGTTCAACGCGAGCGTGGACGCAGCGGCCGAAGAAATCGTCTACAAGAAATACGTCAGCGTGGGCGTCGCCGTGGACACCGAAAACGGCCTTCTCGTTCCCGTGATCCGCGACGCGGACAGGAAGAACGTCCTCGAACTCTCCGCGGAGCTGAGCGAAGCCGCCGAGCGCGCACGCGCGCGAAAACTCGCCCCCGACGACATGGCGGGCGGCTCCATCACCATCACGAACCTCGGCGGCTTCGGCGGCACCTACTTCACCCCGATCGTGAACTGGCCCGAGGTCGCCATCGTGGGCGTCTCGCGCGCGCGGGTCGAGCCGGTGTGGTCGGGCGAGGAGTTCGAACCACGCCTCATGCTCCCGCTCATGGTTTCCTACGACCACCGCCTCATAGACGGGGCGGACGGCGTCAGATTCCTGAGATGGGTGGCCGACGCTCTGGAAGAGCCCATGCTCATCAGCCTGGAGGGCTGAGCGGGGCGCACGGGCGCACTCCCGAGAGGGAGGCGAAATCCACGCCCATGCCTTCTGCTCAGAGAGTCTGCGCGCCAGACGCAAACTCCGGGCTCGTTCCGGAAAACTTACCGCTCCGCTCCCCTCATCGCTTGGGCGTTTTTTCGATGGCGCATCTTCTGGGCGACTGGGATTTTCTGCACTACTGGTGGTGGAAGCCCTACCTCGAGTTTCTCGTCGGCCTCGCATGGTTTGCGGGCGTCATCGCAATCGGGGCGCTCATCTTCTTCGCCATCACCGGAAGTACGAGGCTGGCCGAATACCGGGCGAGCATCTTCCCCCCGAAAGAGCCCGAAATTCCAGAAGACGAGGCCGCTCTGGTCGAATTCATGGAGTCGTTCTTCCCCGAGACGAGCGAGGAGGAAATACTCGGGATGGAGACGATTATCGAGGACGTCTTGCGAGAGGACGTGGACCCGCAGGCGGCGCATGCAATTGAGGAGCGCGGCATACCGGTTCGGCTGCTGACGCTTCCGCCTCCTGAAGTCGTGCGCGCGGCGCGCGCCTACCCCCTCGCCGCGTGGGTTCCGCACATGGGCGCGATAGAGGTCTACGCCTCGACGCTCAAGGGCGCGTGCCTGCGCGATCCGCGCCGCTACAGACAGAAGATAGGCGAGGTGCTCGCGGACGAAATCGCCCGCGCCCTGGAAGCGCAGGAGCTTGAGGATTCCGACCCGCAGCAGCCCTAGCCTTGCGCGTCGTGTCCGCCCAGCTCGGCGGGGTCGGTCACCTCGACGCTTCCCCGCAGGCCGAAGACGCGCTGCATCTTCTTCCTGAAAGACGGCGTAAAGAGCCTTTCGGCATAAAACCTGCCCGCCACCCGCTTGTTCACCTGCGCCAGCGTGGGATAGACGTGCACCGTGTCCACCACCTCTTTGACGTGCATCTTCTTGCGAACGGCCAGCACGAATTCATGGAGTATCTCTCCCGCCGCGGGTCCGATGAGGTCGGCCCCCACGAGCCTGCCCTTTCGGTCGCACACCACCTTGCAGCAGCCCTCGGTCTCCCCGTCCAGAACGGCGCGATCCACCCGGCTCATCGGGAAACGAAAGACTTGCGTGCCGTCCTCCCCCAGCACCCTGGAGGCTTGCGCTTCGTCCATGCCGACGTGCGCCACCTCGGGCGTCGTGTAGATCGTCCAGGGCACGGCGTGGTAGCTCGTCTTTTTCTTGAGAAACGGCAGCGGCACGCCGAACGGGGCGCTGAAGAGCATGTTCCTCAGCGCCACGCCCGCCTCGTATTCCGCCATGTGGGTGAAGAGATACTGCCCCCTCACGTCTCCCGCCGCGAAAATGCGCGGATTCGCCGTCTGCAGATACGCATCCGTCTCCACGCCGCGCTGCGTGCAGGTAACGCCCGCCTTTTCGAGGTTCATTCCGCCCACGTTGGGTGAGCGGCCCGTGGCGATCAGCAACTGATCGCAGAGCCATTCTCTCTTGCCCGCGGGGGTATCCGCCTCCACGAGAATCCCCTCCTCGCGCCGCTCGACCCTTGTCGTCTCCACCTCGAAATGGAGCCTCAGACCCGATTCTTCCAGCGAGGTGGCCAGTATCGCCGCCATCTCCTCATCGAGTCTCGGCAGGAGCTTGGGCGCACGTTGCAACACGTCTACCTCGGCGCCCAGCTGCTGAAACGCCTGGGAGAGCTCCAGGCCGATCGGCCCGGCCCCCAGCACCACGAGGCGCCTCGGCAACTCTTCTAAATCGAACACGGTTTCGTTCGTGAGATAGGGCACGCCGTCGAGGCCATCGATGGGCGGCACGAAGGGAGAACTCCCCATCGAAAGCAAAAACCGCCTGGCGCGCAGCACCCTGCCGTCGACCTCGAACGTATCGGGGCCGGTGAAGGCGCCGTCGCCGAAGATCACCTCGATGCCCATACCCTCGAAACGCTCTGGCGCGTCGTGCTCGCCGATGTGGGCCTGAGCAGTCTTCATGCGCTTCATGACGCGCGGGAAATCAACGCGCACCTCGCCCGTATCGATGCCGAACTCCGCGAGCGCGCGCGACTGGGCCGCCAGCCGCGCCGAGCGGATAAGACCCTTTGAAGGCACGCACCCGTAGTTCAGACAATCGCCGCCAAGCTTCGCCTTCTCCACCAGGGCGACCCGGGCGCCCAGTTGCGCCGCACCCACCGAGGCCACCAGACCACCGACGCCTCCTCCAATGGCCACCAAATCGAACGTCGATTCCTTCGACATGTCCGTATCCTCTCGAGACGGCGAAAAGCGCTCCATCGGCACAGCCCCGCACGATGGGCGGCCGAGGTCGCCCTTGCCTTCCGGGCACGATGAAAACGACTCCGCGTCGCGCAAAAAACCGGGAACCGCGCCGGTGCTGCTCGATGCGCGAACGCCAGAGCGTGGAAATAGTAAAGCACGCGGCCTGCAACCGCCATAGCACGCAGCCGCATTTCCCCCGCTCGGACGCATTTGGTATGATATGCGCATCGACCACGCATTCCACGCGTCCATTCTGGGGAGAGAAGCAATGGAACCAGTCAAGGTATACACGCGGCACGGCTGATATACCTGTGCTCTCACGAGAGAGTTTCTCTCGTCCAACGGTCTGGAAGTCGTCAACAGGGACTGCACGAACGACGCCGAAGCACAGGCCGAACTCAAAGCGCTCGGCATCAAGGCCCTGCCCGTCTCCGTGCGGGGTGCGGACGTGGTTGTGGGCTACGACGTGGATACGCTCCGCAAGACCTTCGGCATAAAAGAAGACGGCGCGGGACCCCTCTCGTCCGAAAAGCTGCTCCACTACTACGCGATGGTCTTTGACGCCCTGCGCCGTGCGGTTCGTCAGATTCCCCTGGAAACGCTCGACTGGGTGTCACCCGGCAGACCCCGCACGCTGCGCCAGCTCACCTGGCACAGCTTCGAGCGGCCCGACCTCGTGATACAGGCCTACGAATCGGGCGCCTACACCGAGGAGATGGTGCGGCGCTACGAAACGACCGCGAACGACTACCGCACCCAGGAGGACATCTGCGCCTACGGGGATGAAATCCAGGCGAAGCTTGCCGGTTTTCTCGGGGACGACTCCGGCGTGCTGGCCCACAAGGTGTCGAGCTATATGGGCCCCATCACCGTGCATGAGTTGATGATTCTCGCCCTCGGCCACGCTTTCCAGCATCTGCGCCAGACCTACCACTACTTCGAGATGCTGGACATCGCGCCGGAAAATCCCTTGCCGCCCGAGGACTACGCGGAGGTACCCGTTCCCCGGGACCTCTTCTAGCCAGAGCCCATTCTTCGAGGAGTTCGGCGCATGCCTGCGAGAAACACCCTTCCCCTGCGCGCGAACCGCGCACGCATGAAGCGCGAGTTCGACGCCCAGGCGCAAATCGGCAAGTTCGGAAAAACGGGGCTCGACCGCGTGGCGTTCACGCCGGCCTACAACCGGGTGCGCGACCTCTTTGAGGACTGGATGAAAAAAGCCGGCCTCAATACGCGCGTGGACGCCGTGGGGAATCTCTACGGCAGAAAAGAGGGCCGCAAGCGCGGACTTCCCGCCGTGATGGTCGGCTCCCACCTCGATTCGCAAAGCCCGGGCGGGCGATTCGACGGCCCCGCGGGGGTTCTCACCGCTCTCGAGGCGGTGCGGCGCATCGGCGAGGAGGAGGTTGCCCACGATCACCCCATCGAGGTGGTCGCCTTCGTGGGCGAGGAATCCGCGTGCGGGATGACGGTGTTCGGCAGCAGCGTCGCCACGGGCGTCGTGGGCGTCAGGGATTTGAAGAACACCGTGCACCCGCCCACCGGAAAATCCCTCTACGAGGCCATCGAGAGCGTGGGCGGCGCGCCCGCGCGCGTGCGCTCGTGCCGCATTCGCAAGGGTGCGCTCAAGGCCTTTTTGGAGTTGCACATCGAGCAGGGGCCGGTGCTGGAATCCGCGGGCACGCCCATCGGCATCGTGGACAGGGTGGTGGGCTACACGCGGGGCGAAGCGCATTTCACGGGCGTCACGGCGCACTCGGGCGGACAACCCATGCCCTACCGCAAGGACGCAGGCCTCGCGGCCGCGGACTTCATGGTGCGCGTGGAGGAGTTCGTAAGGCGCGCCCCTGAATCCCAGCGTCTCACCATCACCTTCGGCGAGATGGAAGCACGCCCGGGCTGGGTGTCCATCGTGCCCGGAGGCGCGCGCCTCTCCTTCGACCTGCGCAGCAGAAGCCAGTCGGTGATGGTCCGCACCCTCGGGCGCATGAAGAAGACGCTGGCCGCCGTCGAAAGGCAGCGCGGCGTGCGCGGACGCCTCGTCGACGTCAGGAGCCTCGAAGTGTGTCCCACCTCCCCGGGCGTGCAAAGGGCGCTGCGGCGCGCTTCGGGGGAGACGGGCCACCCCGCGCTCACGCTCTCGAGCGGAGGCGTGCACGACGCCTGCCGCATGGCGGCGATATGCCCCATGGGCATGGTGTTCATTCCCTCGGTCAAGGGGCTCTCGCACACGCCGGAGGAGTTCACGCACTTCGGCGACGTGGTGAAGGGTGCGGAAATTCTCGCGGCGGCCGTTCGCCGCCTCGCGGACGAGAAGGTGAAGGCGTAGGCGGAACCCGCGGCACGTCTGCGGAAACCGCCCCTCCCCACCAGCACGTCGCCCTCGCCCGGCATCGACGATGGGAATCTACTCCCCCACCCTTTCGCCGCCAGCCCCTCGTTTGTGGAGCAAAACGTTTTGTGATAGGTTTCCCCTTCTTTCTTGAGCGAACGCAAAGCGGGAAACATTTTGCCGCGGCCTGACATGCGGCACGACGTACCGAAAAACGGAAGATTCACAGGTGCTACCCAGAAGGAGAACGGAAATGAGCAGGATAATCAGAAGCGTTGTTCTCGGATTCTTGCTGCTTCTCGCCGCAAGCGTCGCCTTTACGCCGGCGGCCCAGGCGGCGAAGGAAGTCAAGATCGGCTTCAGCATGGCGCTGACCGGACCTCTCGGCCCGGCGGGCAAAGCAGCGCTGCTCGCCATCCAGATCTGGCGCGACGACATGAACGCCAAGGGCGGACTGCTGGGACGCAAGATCAAGCTGGTCTACTACGACGACCAGACCAAGCCCGCCAACGTTCCGGGCATCTACGCCAAGCTGCTCGACGTGGATAAGGTGGACTTCGTCATCTCGGGCTACGGGACGAACCTCATCGTCCCCGCGCTTCCGATCGTCATGGAACGCGGCATGGTGTTCATGGGCCTGTTCGGCCTCGACGCGAACGCGAAGTTCAAGTACGACAACTACTTCCAGATTATGCCGGCCGGCCCCGACCCGATAGTGGACTGGTCGCGCGGCTTCTTCGAGCTCGCCGCGAAGCAAAACCCCAAGCCCAAGACGATCGCGCTGCTCTCGGCCGATTCGGAATTCGCGCGCAACGCCGTGGCGGGTGCACGGAGAAACGCGAAGAAATACGGGCTCAAGGTCGTCTACGACAAGCGCTACCCCTTCCCCGGCACGACCGACTTCACGCCGATTCTGCGCGCGGTCAAGGCCACGAACCCCGACATGTTCTACGTCGGCTCCTACCCGGGCGGTTCGGTGGGCATCGTCAAGGCGGCGCACGAAATCGGCCTTAAGCCCAAGCTCTTCGGCGGCGGCATGGTGGGTCTTCAGTACACCGCCATCCAGATGAACCTCGGCAAGATGCTCAACGGCATCACGAACTACTGGTTCTGGGCACCCGAGAAGACTCTGCGCTTCCCGGGCATCGAGGCCTTCCTGGCGAAGTACCAGAAAGAGGCCCCCGCCCAGAAGCTCGACCCGCTGGGCTACTATCTGCCGCCCTTCGCCTATGCCTACGTGCAGGTGCTCGGCCAGGCGATTGAGGCCACGAAGAGCTTCGACCAGAAGAAGATTGGCGACTACATCCGCAAAAACACCCACTCCACCGTGGTCGGCAACGTGAAGTTCGGCAAAAACGGCGAGTGGGCGACTTCCCGTACGTTCCAGGTACAACTCCAGAACATCACCAGCAACGAGATGAGCGAGTTCACCAAGCCCGGTAAGATGGTGGTTCTGTATCCGGAAGAGTTCAAATCCGGAAACCTGATCTACCCTTACGAGAAAGCCAAATAGCGAACCGGAGTCGATACGGCGCGCCCGGGGGGCTCCCCCGGGCCGCTTCCGGCTCGGGGGAGGGGAGCATTCATGCTCAGTTTCGAA
Source organism: bacterium (assembly GCA_965221655.1). Lineage (GTDB taxonomy): Bacteria > UBA8248 > UBA8248 > UBA8248 > UBA8248 > Bin107. Next base: position 1,422,325 of record OZ244906.1, read on the forward strand.
TTCTTCGCCAACGCGCTCATCGCGGGCATCCTGCTGGGCGGGTTCTACGCCGCGATAAGCGCGGGTCTCTCGCTCTCCTTCGGCCTGCTCGACGTAGTGAACATCGCCCATCCGGCGTTCATCCTCTTCGGCTCCTACCTGACCTACTACGTCAACGCGCACTTCGGGGTCGAGCCGATACTCGCGGGCATCGTCTTCGCCGTGCCCTCCTATTTCCTGGGCGTGGCGGTCTACAAGGTCTACTACAACAGCTTCGAGAAGACGGGGGCTGAATCGCTGCGCGGGCTGGTTTTCTTCTTTGGTCTGTTCTTTCTGGTCGAGGTCATCCTCATCATCGCCTTCGGGGTGGACTATCGCCTCGTCCAGGCATTCTACATCGGCAAGTCGGCGAGTATCGGCTCGGTAGGAATCGCCTACAGGCTGTTCGTGCCCTTCCTGGCGGGAGGAGCGCTCGCCGGCGTGCTGTATCTGTTTCTCTCCAGGACGTTCTTTGGGCGCGCGATCATGGGCGTGGCGCAGGACAGCCTCGCCGTGCAGCTCATGGGGGTGGACCCCATTCGCATCAAGACGGTCGCATTCGGCATCGGCATCGCCACCGCCGTGCTCGCGGGCGCACTGCTCATCATCATCGGCCCGGTCGAGCCGACCATAGGGCGCGAGTACATCGGCCGCGTGTTCGCCGTCACCGTCCTCGGCGGGCTGGGGAGTATGACGGGTACGCTGGTGGGCGCGCTCATCCTGGGCGTGGCGGAGAGCTTCACGTCGTCGTTCTTCGGCCCCTCGTGGGCGCTGGCCGTCTCGTTCGGCATTCTGCTCATCTGCCTGGCGGTTCGGCCGTCCGGCCTGTTCGGGAGATAGCTTCTTGAAAAACGAAAAGGGGCTCCTCCTCATCGTGGCCGGGGCACTCGTACTGGGCGCGTTCCTCCTCACCACCCAGATGGAGAACCGCTTCTACTACAAGGCGGCCTACGTCGTCTTGCAGTACGTCGTCCTCGCCACCGCCTGGAACATCCTGGGCGGCTACACCGGCTACGTGAACTTCGGCACGGCGGGGTTTTTCGCCATGGGCGCCTACACCGCCGTCGCGCTCATCAAGACCTGGAAGCCGCCTCTGTACCTCTTGCTTGCGGCGGGCGGCCTCGTCTCGGGCTTGCTGGGGCTCGGAATCGGTTATCTGACCTTACGCCTCAAGGGCGTTTTCTTCTCCATCGCCACGCTGGCGCTGGCCGTGGTGCTGCAGATGATTGTCTCGAACTGGAGCTACGTGGGCGGCGGCGCGGGCACGGCCATCCTCAAGCCGAGGAGCGTCCCGCTGTTCTCGAACTACGACGAGTTTCTCTTCTTCGTCATGGCAGCGCTCGCGGTGGTCTCCGTCTCGACCGCCTGGCTCATCGAGAAATCCTGGGTAGGCCGCGGCATGGCCGCCATCCGCGACAACGAGGAGGCGGCCGAGTGCATGGGCGTACCCATCCTCAAGCTCAAGTTGTTCGCCACGACGGTGAGCGGCACCCTCATGGGGATCGCGGGCGCGCCGTTTTCCTATTTCGTCGTCTACATCGAGCCCACCTCGGCCTTCCACCTCGACTACGCCGTGAACAGCCTGGCCATGCCCATGATCGGCGGCACCACCACCTGGCTCGGCCCGGTGATCGGCGCCGTTTTGGTCGGCACGGCCCAGCAGATAGCGACCGTCACCCTGTCCGCGGAGATGAACCTGCTCATCGTGGGCAGTCTGCTCGTGGGCTTCGTGGTCTTCGCACCCGACGGCCTGGTGGGGTTGTTCGGCAAAATCCGCGCACGCATCGCGGGGAGGACGACGTCATGAGCGAAAAGCTTCTCGACGTGCGCGGCGTGACCAAACGCTTCGGCGGCTTCAGCGCGCTCACGAGCGTCGACCTGCACGTGGAGCAAAACGAGCGCTTCGGCCTCATCGGCCCGAACGGATCGGGCAAGACCACGCTGATCAACTGCATCTCGGGTGCGCTGAACAACGACGAGGGGGCCATCGTGTTCGGCGGGCGGGACATCACCACCATGCCCGCCTACAAGCGCACCCGCCTGGGCATCGCGCGCAGCTTCCAGATTCCCAAGCCGTTCGTCAGCATGACGGTGCGCGAGAACCTCTGCATCCCGCTCGAATACGCCGCCCACCGGCACGACCACGGAGCGGACCTCGATAAAGAGGCCATGGAGATTCTCGACATCATGAGCATGACGGACAAGGCCGACGTGCGCACGGGGGGGCTCACGCAGATCGAGTTGCGCAAGCTCGAACTCGCCCGCGCCATGGCGGCCAAGCCCAAGCTCCTCATCTCGGACGAGGCGATGGCGGGACTCTCCAACGCAGAGGTGGACGACATTCTCGAAATTCTCGTGCGCCTCAACGAAGAGGGCCTCACCATCATCATGATCGAACACATCATGCGGGCGGTGATGAGCTTCTCCAGGCGCATCGTCGTGCTCGACGCGGGCCGCAAGATCGCCGAGGGCACACCCGATGAAATCGTCAACGACAAAGACGTGGAAAGGGCCTACCTTGGCGCATAGAATCGTCGTCGACAACGTTTCGGCGGGCTACGGGGCCGTGCGGGTACTGCACGAGGTCTCCATCGAAGTGAACGACGGCGAGACCGTCGTGCTCCTCGGCACCAACGGCAACGGAAAAAGCACGCTGATCAAGTGCATCATGGGCATGGTGCAGCCCGACGAGGGGGAAATCTACCTCGAGGCCGACGGCGAGCGCATCGCCCTGGCAGGGAAAAAGCCCGAAGAAATCGTCAACCTCGGCGTCTCGCTCGTGCCCGAAGGCAGGCGCCTCTTCCCACGCCTGACGGTGGAAGAAAACCTGCTCCTGGGCGCTTACCGCGAGGCGGCGCGCCGCGAAATCGACCGCAACCTCGCCTTCGCCTTTGAGGCGTTTCCGATTCTCGATGAGCGCAGGAACCAGCTTGCGGGCAGCATGAGCGGAGGCGAGCAGCAGATGCTGGCCGTCGCCCGCGCCCTCATGTCCGCCCCCCGGGTGCTCCTGGTGGACGAACCCTCCGTCGGCCTTGCGCCGATTCTGGTGAGCCGCGTGATCGCCAAGATTCGCGAACTGAAAGAACAATATCAGCTCACCGTCCTCATGGCCGAGCAGAACTTCAACCAGGCGGTCAAGATCGCCGACAGGGGCTACATCATCGTCCACGGCGAAATCGCCTTCGAGGGCCAGGATACCGAAGCCCTCGTCGGCCACGAGCTCGTGAAGAAATACTACCTCGGGGTGTGAGGCGGCGGCGAAGCGTCCGCCCTCTCCCTCCGTTTTCTTCCCGGCCTTCTCCCAAGCGCGCCGTCAGACAATCGCCTCCTCCGCGGGGTGGATGAAGGAGCCTGCGGCCTGCTCCCGAGTTCGCCTCAATACCCCATGTCCTTCGCGGGAACGTCGGAGGCCACCTGTATCACGATGCCCTCGGTCTCCGCGGGATCGAGAAAGAGAATTTCATATCCCCGCGGGGTATAGGTGCCCGGGCCGAAGCCCTCGAGGAATTTTACGCCCTCGTCCACGAAGCTCTTGCCGGCTGCACCGGTGTCGGGCGTGGAAAGCGCAATGTGCGAGAGGCACGGACCGCCGTTTCGCTCGAGCATCTTCGTGTAGTGGTTGTCCGGATCGTAGGGCTGCATTATTTCGATTTCCACGTCGCCCATGCGCAGAAACGTGGCGTGCGCCCAGCCGGTGTCGGCCACCTGCACACGGTTCGGCTCGCAACCGAGTTTTTCGCAAAACATCTTCGTGGTGCGCTCCATGTCGTCGGTAATCAGTCCTACGTGATGAATCTTCTTGAACATCGTATGGCTCTCCTGGAAGAATTTTTCGCAAACGCTCCTCACTTTCGCGCAGCTTCGCATAAGAGACACACGCGCCGCCCAATGTCAAAAAGACACGCCCTCCCACCGCCCCGCCTGCCGAACGTCTCGTGACGCACTGGGCTCGAAAACGGCCCGTTTTCGCTTGTTGACACCGAAACGGCGAGACCCTATGATTTTTGGCTCACTGTAGAAAAGCGGAAACAGACGGGACGGAAGCACCCGCGAGAACGTTTTCACCTTGCGGAAGAAACCACATACACGGGGAGCGTTTCTCGTCATGATTCGTCTGTTTGCGCGAAGCCGCCGCTGAACGACTGCATCTCATTCAGCCACTACCAGGAGGAGCATTCATGAGTCGCTTGGACCGCAGAAAATTCTTGAAAGGCGCAGGCCTCATCGGCGGCGTCGTCGCCGCGCAAACCGCGCCCCCCTTCCTGAAAGAGGGGCTCGGCGCCCGCCCGATCAAGTGGGGCTCCATCCACCCGACGACGGGTCCCTACTCCACCGAGGCTTTCGACCAGGTGGAAGGCGTGAAGGTCGCCATCGAGGACGTCAACAAGGAAGGCGGCGTGGACGGGCGCGAGATAAAGCTTCTGTTCCGTGACGATCAGTTCAAGTGGGACCAGACGACCACCCACGCCCTCGACCTGATCGACAACCACAGGGTGGACTTCATCGCTGGCTCCATGGTCGGGCCCGAGGAAATCCGTCTCAACGAGTTCTCCCGCAAGCGCAAGATCATCTATGCCAACTATCCCCAGCACATCCTCTCCACGCCGGGGAACGCCAGCAAGATGTCGCCCCTGTTCTTCACGGCGAACACCACGCCCTATCAGTTGGCCGCGAGTTCGCTTACCTACATCGCCAAGAACAACGTCGGCAAAAAGATTCACTGCCTGTTCGACGACTACATCTGGCCCAAGATGTTCATTCCCGCCTTCAACAAGCTGACGAAGGACTTCAACCTCTCCTGGAACGCGAACAGTTCCGTCTCGTGGGTGCCCTTCCCGACCTCGATGGACTATTCCGCGACGTTCCCGAGAATTTTGAAGGAAAAGCCCGACGTCCTCTACGTGCTGTGTTGGGGGCAGCGTCAGGTCGCCTTCGTCAAGCAGGCGCGTGAAGCCGGTCTCGACAAGAAGGTGAAGATCGTCCTCGGCGCCACGGAGATCACCATCCCTGAGGCGGCGGGTCCCGGTTCGTATGAGGGCTTCAACGCGGCCATCATGTGGCACCCCTCTCTTGCGAGCAAATACCCGGCCGCAGGCGTGCTGAACAAAAAGTTCCTCGAGCGCCGCAAGCGTCCGTGTTCGAGCTACGGAATGCTCGCCCACGACCTCACGCGGCTGATTCTCGACACGGCGCGCGAGACGAAGCTCTACAAGCGGCGCGACCACTTCAAGCTCGCGCGCGTGCTGGAAGGCAAGAAATTCCAGTACAGCAAGGGTGAGTGCCAGATTCGCGCCTGCGACCACGTGTGCATCTCCGAGGTCTTCGTGCTGCGCGGCAAGTCGAAGGCCGAGATGAAGCATCCCATCGATCATCTCGAGGTCATCGGCTCCTCGAGCGGTGAAGGCAACACCGTCTCCTGCGAGGCGAAAGGCCTGAAGGGCCCCGCCAGCGCAAGGAGCTAGCGGCAACGCATAGAGAGACTCTTCGCGTACCGACCGGGGCGGCCGGACTTCCGGCCGCCCCGGCTTTGGGCGCGCGGCGTTTGACAAACGCGACTTTTCATCCTAGAGATTTACCTTCTTGCGTCCTTCCCGTCTTCAAGGAGCACGCTTTGCCAAGCGGCGGTATCGAATTCTCCGAGTTCGTCCAGCACCTGTTTCTGGGGCTGGTGCAGGGTTCCTTCTGGGTGCTGCTGGCCCTGGGGCTCTCGATCGTGTTCGGGCTGATGGGCATCATCAACTTCGGGCACGGCGCCTTCTACATGCTGGGCGCGTACGTGGGGTTCACGGTTTCCGATCTCGTGTTCTCACCGCTGTTTGGGCCGAACACGGGCTTCATCATGGCTCTCGCCATCGTGCCCGTGGTCATGTTCATGCTGGGGATGATCTTTGAGAAGTACGTCATCAGCAACATATACAACACGGAGAACGAGCGCTTCTCGGGCGTTTTGATCATGTTCGGCATGTCCATCTTCCTGCCCGACTTCGTCCGCTTCATTTGGGGCCGGCCGGGAAAACCCTTCAACATACCGCCCATGTTCCAGTTCTCCCTCCTCAAGACGGGCACCCTCGACATCACGGCTTACAGGAGCTTCGCCATCATCACCGCGGCGGTTCTCGTTGCCCTGTTGTGGCTGCTCATCTACCGAACGAACCTGGGGATGATGATTCGCGCGGGCACCAACAACAACACTATGGTGAAGGTGCTGGGGATCAACGTGTCGCGCATCTGGAGGCTCACGTTCGGCCTGGGCATCGCACTGGCGGGATTCTCGGGCGTCATGATAGCGCCTCTGTTCGCGGTGGACGCCACGATGGGCGAACTGATTCTCGTGCAGACCTTCATCGTGGTGGTCGTCGGCGGGATGGGGAGTTTCATCGGCCCTGTGATCGGCGGGCTCATTTTGGGTCAGCTCTGGGCGCTCACGCCCCTGGTGGGCAGAACCCAGTACGTCGTACAGAACTGGACGGGAACGGTGATAGGTCCCGATTTCTGGGAGAAGGCGTCCGACATCCTGCTCTTCTTCGTCATGGCGATTATCCTTCTTCTGAGACCAAGGGGGCTGTTCGGCCAGGAAGGCGCTTTCGACTAAAAATCCGTTTCGTCCCGGGAGAGATCTCCAAAGTGGATACCGCGTTTCCCAAAAATCGCTTCACGCCCAAGGAGTTCTGGGCGTGGCTCATGGAAATTTTCGACAACTACGGCATCCTGATCCTTGCGGGCTTCCTGCTCATCTACCCGTTCGTGTTCGACAGCCTCAACGACTCCATCATCTGGCTCGAGGACAACGACTGGGAGGCGTCCGCGGAGGTTCTCGCGGAACTCCGCGGCTTCGTGCCGAGCACGCCTCTGATGATCCAGATTCTCATCTACACGCTGTTCGGCGTCGCCTTCAACATCCTGCTCGGCAACACGGGAATGCTCAGCCTCGGCCATTGCGCCTTCTTCGGCGTGGGCGGCTACACCGTGGGCATCATGCACGCCTGGATCAAACCCGGCACCTACGCTCCCGACTGGATGGTCTCCTTCTTCAAGCTGCTGCCGCTGGAAATCTCGCTCATCACCTGCTTCGTGGTTTCCACCTTCGTCGCCTGGCTCATCGGCACCATTTGCAGCTCGAAGCGCGGTGTGTATTTCGCCATGGTCACGCTCTCCATCAGCATGATCTTCTACTACTCCGCGCAGACGTTCGACGACCTCACCGGCGGGACGGACGGGCTGGGAGGCCTCGAGAACATGCGGCTGGGCTCCATCGGCCTGCGCGTGGGCATCATGGACGCGAACATTACCTATTACTTCGTCTACATTCTGGGCGCCGTCTTCATCGCCGCCATCTGGCAAGTGCTGCGCTCGCCCTTTGGCCACGTGCTGCGTGCGATTCGTGAAAACGAGAATCGCGCGCGCATCTGCGGCTACGACGTGGCGAAGGTGCGCCTCATCGCGTTCACGATGAGCGGAGCCGTCTCGGGAGTTGCGGGTGCTCTGGCGATCATATACGGAGAGAGCGTGCCCATAGAGAACATCCACTTCATCACCTCGGGGCAGATCGTCATCATCACCCTCTTCGGCGGTGCGGGCACCTTTTTGGGGCCGGCCATCGGGTCGTTCATCTACTGGTATCTGCGGCAGCTGATGAGCGTGGAATTCGTAAAATATCTGGCCATCTTCCAATACTGGGAAGCGTGGGTGGGCGGCATCTTTGTGCTGATCGTGCTCTTCGTACCCTCGGGCATTCTGGGCACCATCCGCAACGCAACCCTCGAATACCGGGAAAAGAAACTGCTCGAAAAAGAGGGCGCGGCACAAGCGGCTGCCGACCCGGAATAGCGGAAACGTAAAATGCCCATCCTCGAAACGAAAAACCTGAGCAAGCACTTCGACGCCCTCGTCGCCGTGGACAGCGTGAACTATTCCGTCGAGCCCGGCGAGTTGCGCTCCATCATCGGCCCCAACGGCGCGGGCAAAACGACCTTCTTCAACATGATCGCGGGCGATCTGATTCCCACCTCCGGCGAGGTCATCTTCGACGGCCTGGACGTCTCCAAGGTGCCCGCACACGAGCGCTCCCACCTGGGAATAGGCCGCACCTACCAGATTACCAACATCTTCCCCAAGCTGAGCGTGCTGGAGAACATCCGCATCGCCGCACAATCGCGCAAGACGACGCTGAACCTGTGGTCGACCATCCACAAACACAAGGATTTGCTTGAGAAGGCCGACGCGATACTCGAACGCATCAACATGACGGACAAGCGCGCCGAGTTAGCCGGCACGCTCGCGCACGGCGAGCAACGCTACCTGGAGATCGGCATCGCGCTCGCCACCGACCCCAAGCTGCTCCTGCTCGACGAGCCGACAGCGGGCATGAGCCCCGAGGAAACGATTCAGACGGGCGAGTTCATCAAGAGCCTGGCCGACCCGCTTACCGTCGTCCTCGTAGAGCACGACATGGAAGTGGTGCTGGGCATTTCGGACAAGATCACCGTGCTGCACAACGGCGCCTTTCTCGCCGAGGGCACGGTGGAAGAAGTGCGCGCCAATGCCGAGGTGCAGCGCGTATACCTGAGGGAATGATGCTGGAAGTAGATTCCATCAACACCTATTACGGGCTGAGCCACGTACTCCACGACCTGAGCCTCCGCGTAGACGAGGGCGAGGCCGTAGCCTTCCTCGGAAGGAACGGAGCCGGCAAATCCACCACCATGAAGACGATCATGGGGTTGCTGACGCCCCAGAGCGGCCGGATCACGATGGAGGAAAACGACATCACCCAGGCCGAGGCGCACACCGTCTCGCAGGCGGGAATTTCGTGGATTCCCGAGGACCGGCAGGTGTTCACCAACCTCACCGTCTTCGAAAACCTCAAGATCAGCCGCATTCCCATCGACGGGGGCAAAGACCTCGACTCCCACCTCGACTGGATTTTCTCCCTCTTCCCGCGCCTCAAGGAACGCATCAACAACAAGGGGAACCAGTTGAGCGGCGGCGAGCAACAGATGCTCACCATGGCACGCGGGCTGGGGACGGAGCCCAAGCTCATCATGGTGGACGAGCCCACCGAGGGACTCATGCCCGCCTACGTCGAAACCATCGAAAACGTGCTGGTGGAGATCCAGAAAAAAGGCATCGCCATTCTGCTCGTGGAGCAGAACTTCCGCATGGCGCTCAACATCACGAAGCGAGCCTATTTGATCGAGAAGGGCATCATCCAGTGGGAAGGCGCTTCCGCCGACCTGCTCGAGGACAAGGATACCCGCATGAGGTATCTGGGCGTCTAGCGAGACGCCCGCCTCTCCCCGGTTTCTCCCCCGGCCGGCCGCGTTGCCTCCACAAGGGAGCGCTCGTCCACCAGGCGGCGCGCTTTCACGTCGCGCATCGGGTCGTGAATGACGCCCGGGGCCACGAACTCGACGCGGGGCCTTATCATCACCGCTTCGCGCACCTGCTCCGGCACCGACTCTGCGAGCCTGCCCCGCTCGGCATCCTCGGCCTCAAGGTGGATGACCATCTCGTCCATCGAGTCCACGTCGCCGGGCGCCGATTTGCGAATCCTGAGCTGGAACTCGCGTATCGCCCGCTCTTTCGCCAGCAGATCGAAGACTATCTCGGGGTTCATCAGCATCCCGCGCACCTTGAGCAAGTCGCCCGTACGACGGGGTGCTCGAACGATGCGCTCGCCCAGGCGCCCGCAAACCGGACACGGCTCCCACCGCAGGGCGATGAGGTCTCCGATGAGGTAGCGCAGGAACACCGTGCCGCGGCGGTGTAAGTGCGTGAGGGCTATCGCCCCCTCCTCTCCCTCGGGCACGGGCGCACCCGTCTCGGGGTTCACCACCTCGAGCAGGTACAAATCGGGGACGACGTTGTGGGGCATCGCCTCGTTCGCACACTGCACGAGGCCACCCTGCATCTCCGTCGCCGCGTAGCGCACCCGCACCTGCGGGTCGCGCGCGCCGAAGTGCCGCAGGTGGTCCATGTACTCTTCGCGCAAGGCGTCGCTCACGGCCTCTCCCGTGGTGAGCACCATGCGCGCCTGGGGGAGGGCGACGTCCCGCTCCCGCGCTCTTCGCAAGAACCTGCGGACGAAGCTCGGTACCCCCCATATGACGGTGGCTCCCGAGGCGGACACCACGTCGACAGCCTCATCGAGAGACCTTCGGACGGGGTAGTCGGGGTGCGGGCTGCCCGTCAGTGCACTCACCACGGGCAAGCCCATAATTTCCGCCGAGCGCACGCAACAGAGAAACCCACCCAGGGGCATGGGCGAGAGCGGATAGAGGTTCGCTATCACGTCTCCCGACCGCAAGCCTTCCACCTCGTTGCAAATTCGCGCCTGGAGCATGATGTGGTACTGGTCATGCGTGGTGTTGAAAAAAGGCGACGGCCGCCCGCTCGTGGTTCCCGTGGTGTAGGCCACGTTCCACATCGTGCGCTCCTCGAAGGGCAACTCGGGCAGCCAGGCGGGGTCGAGGGTAAAATCCTCAGGCGCTTCCATAAAATCTTCTTTTCGCGTCAGCGGAATTTTGGGCAAATCGTCCACGTCCCGAATCGCCTCGGGGATGATGTTCGCCTCGGCGAAGCGGCGCTTGTAGAACGGATGCGCACGCCCACACAGAGCTACCATGCGCCGCAGACGCTTTCGCCTCACCTCGTGCAACTCTTGCTCGTTCACCGGGTCTCGCTCCCGTCCCTAGAAAATTCCGGCCGCGCGCTGGAGACTGCGCACGTATTGCACGATCAGGCGCACTTTCTCCGGGCCGACGCCCGGCACGGGCTGCATGTCGCCGAAATTCCAGTGGTGGCTCTTCACGCCGCGCGCCACCGCCCTGAAGAAAGCGGCGTCCCCGTGATGAGAGGGCTCATAAATCCTGTGCACCAGCGGAGGACCGATTCGCGAACCCCTCGCCCCCGGCCCGTGGCAGCGCATGCAGTGGCGCGCGAACAGCGATTTTCCTTCGGCAATTTGCGTCGCTCCCACGGAAGGAGCCGACGACAGTGTCCGCCCCGGCGGTTCGGGGCTGCGCGTCCACATGACGAGAACGGAAAAACCCGCCACCAGAAAAAGACCCGCCGCAAGCGCCCGTTGCATCGCCCATTCCTCCTGCTACCGAGAGTCTTCCGCACAGGCGGCGAACATTTTGGGGGTTCGTTCGAAATCATCACGACTCCCGACGACGCGAACGCCCGCACATCTTAAAGGGATTTCTCCGCCGATTTCAAACTTCGGACGCTCATGCAGCCTCCGCCCGCATCTGGTCCCGCTCCCGCCAAAACCATGCCAGCAAAAGAGCGCCGCTCAGAATCTGGCTCCCGCTCACCGCCCACCAGACGCCCCCCGCGCCGATGAGGAGGGAAAGGGCGTAGGCCGCGGGAATCTGCATCCCCCAACGGACCACGCCCTCCACCACCATCGGGGGCTTTGAGCGCGAGGCGCCCTGAAACGCGCCTGCCACTACCCGGCGAATCGATTCCATCAGCAGGCCCGCACACAGGATTCTGAGCGCCATGACGCCCGTGGCGCTTTGCTTCATGCCAAAGAACGAGACGACCTCGCGCGCCCATGCGAACAGAACCAGGCTAGCGACTGCCATCAGGATGCCCAGGGCGGCGATGGCGAGCCACACCGTGCACTTCACGCGCTCGGGCTTTCCCGCACCCAGATTCTGGCCCACCAGCGTGCGCACCGAGGCTTGCAGCCCGAAACTCGGCATGCGGGCGAGCATCGTCACGCGATTGCCGATGCCCCAGGCCGCGAGGGCGTTCGCTCCGAACGGCGAGAGCATCCGCACCATCAACAACAAGGCGCTGCGCTCAAGCAGGTTTTGCGCCATGGCGGGCCACGCGAGGCGAACCACCCGGGAAATGGCAGCAGAACGCGGGCGCAAGTCCCGCCACCGCAGAACGAGTCGCGACTTGCCCCGAACGACGAAAACCAGCATCGTCAAAAAGCCGCCCAGCCTTCCCGCCCCGACTCCCAGAAAGACGCCCGCGATGCCCAGTGCAGGCACCGATCCGAAGCCGAACGCCAGGGCGGGGATGCAAACCACCGTCAGGGCCGTGGAGGCGACGACCCCCGCGATGGTGATGCCGGGCTCGCCCGTGCCCCGCAGAATCTGGCCCAGGACGAACATGCCCTCCACGGCGAGCAGTACGGCGAACCCCGTCCGGACATAGACGACGCCCAGTTCGATCAGGATCGGGTCGCGCGTCATCAGCGCCATCATCGCCGGTGCGAGGGCGATTCCCAAAAACGTGGCGGCGAGGCCGAAGGCGCCGACCAGGAGCATCGTCTGCCCCGCCATGAGCGACGCCCCCTCGGCGTCGCCTGCGCCCACGCGCTGGGCCACGAGTGCCTGGCCCGCTATTCGCAGGCCGAAGGAAATTGAGCGGATGAACAACAAGACGATGAATCCCAGCGAAGCGGCGGCCAGAAAATCCGCCCCCATGCGGCCGAGCCAATATATCTCGAGCAAGCCGTCGAGGTTGCGCAGGATGCGTTCTCCGCATATCGGCACCGAGAGGCGCGTAATCGCCCAGCCGATGGAGCCTCGCGTGTAGTCGTATCCGCGCGTTTTTCGGGAAGGGTTCAGTAGGCACACTCCAATGCAGGCAAAGATACCGAAAGGCGACGCATTCATGATACGCTGGAAACCCTCCAGCGTTAACCACGGGAGAGAGCAGGATGCCGCATCCGGATTTCGCGCGCTGCGCACGCCACGTAACCGCCGACGCCGTGCGCGCGACCCTCACGGATATGGTGGACATTCCGAGCCCCACGGGTGCGGAGGGGGAGATGGCCCGCTATCTGGCAGGCCGCATGGAACGCGCCGGCATGAACACCCTGCTTCAGGAAGTCGAACCCGGCAGGCCGAACGCCGTCGGCGTGCGCGAAGGGGCGGGCGATGGAGCAAATCTCCTGCTCACGGGCCATATGGATACCTCCTACGACGGAGACGAGACCTACCTCGAGGGCGAGGGATTCAAGCCCAGGGCGGTGCACCGTGACGGATGGATATGGGGGCTTGGCGCGAACAACATGAAGAGCGGACTGGCGGGCGCGCTTGTGGCGTTAGAGGCCATTTGCCGTGAGAACGTCGCCCTGCGCGGAGACGTCTCACTCGCGGGCGTGGTGGGCGAAATAGAAAAAGCGCCCATCGAGGAGTTCTCGGGCTCCGCCTTCAACGGCTACGGCACGGGAACGCGCTACCTCGTCCTCCACGGTGTGACGGCGGACTGCGCCATTCTCGCCGAGCCGACGGGGCTCGCCGTCTCGAACGCCAACATGGGCGTCGTGTGGGCGAAGATTACCGTGGGCGGCACGGTGAGCCACAGCGTGTTTTCCAACCGCCCGGGGGTCGTGAACGCCGTGCGCGCCATCCACCGGGTGCAGGCTGCCGTCGAGCGCTGGGCAAGCGACTACGAAACCACGCACGCCTGCATGGGCGAGCATCCCAACGTCACGATAGCCGCCATCCGGGGCGGCTGGCCCTGGAGGTTGTCCCGCAACCCGGCCGAGGCAAGCCTGTATCTGGACATCCGCACCGTGCCGGGCCAAAACACCGAGGATATCAAACGCGATCTGCGCGCCGTGCTCGACGGCGTTGAGGACGAGGCAGGGCGCGCAGCACTCTCTTTCTACGTGAACGACCCGCCCACGCTGCTCGATGAGGACGCTCCCCTGGTGCAAGCGGCCCTCAGGGCGCATGCGGAAGTGACGGGCGAGGCTTCACGCCCCGTCATCAGAAGGCCCGCGGCCGACTCGACCCACCTCAATCGCTACGGAATCCCCTGCGTCTGCTACGGGCCAGGCGGGCGCATGCACCCCGAGGCCGCGAAAAAAGGGTTGATGCACGCCGTGGGCGAGCACGTCTTGCTCGAGGACGTGGTGACTGCGGCAAAGGTCTACCTCGCCGCCGCTCTTGCGATCTGCGGCGAGAGCGTCACGACGCAAGAACCCGGGCACTCCTCCGCGGCGAGGACGCGCGCGGCGGGAAAATCGAGCGAATAAGGAAACACTATGGATTTCCAACTGGACGAGATACAAAAGAGCCTGCAACTTCTGGCGCGAGAATTCGCCCGTGAAGAAATGCTGCCCGTCGTCGCGGAACTCGAACGCAAACCCGACGGGGAGGACAAGTTCCCCTACGACCTGGTGAAGCGCGGCGCAACGCTGGGTCTTCACTCGCTCGCCGTACCCGAGGCGCACGGCGGTGCGGGGGCGGACGTCCTCACCCAGTGCCTCGTGATGCAGGAACTCTCCTGGGGTGCGCCCGCCGTCTCCAAGGTGTTCAGCCACAACTGGAAAGCGATAGCGAGCCTCCTCGCCGCGGCGAACGAGGAGCAGATCGGCAGGGTGATTCCCGCCTACCTCGAAGATCCGCTCTACTGCATCGGCATCGCCATTACGGAGCCAAACGCGGGCAGCGACAATGCCCTTCCCTTCGACGCGGACCCTGCCGCCGGCCCCGGCCTCACGGCGACGCGAGAGGGAGATACCTACCTCCTGAACGGGGTGAAGCAGTACATCGCCATGGGAGCACAGGCGAAGTACGTCACCGTGTTCGCCCGCACCGACAGAAGCGTCCCCTGGACGCGCGGCACCTCGGGGTTCATGCTCTTTCCGCCGCACGAGGGCTTCGAGGTCGGCAGGCTCCACGAGAAGACGGGGCTGCGGTGCTACCCACAGCACGACCTCCTCTTCCGCAACGTTCGGCTGCCCGTGGAAAACCGCCTGGGGCCGGAAAACGAGTTTCAGGCCGCCCGCAGGAGCGTTACCAGCGTGGGTACCGTGGAGGCGACGGCCACCGCTCTGGGAATCGCCCAGCGCGCCTACGATCTCGCCCTCGGCCACGCGCGCGAGCGTGTGCAGGGTGGAAAACCCATTATCGAGCACGACCTCATCGGCGCGTTGCTGCTCGAGATGTACACCCGCCTCGAAGCCGTGCAGACGCTGCTCTGGCGCGCCGCCTGGGGCATCGACCAGGGGTGGAACGACCAGAAGCTCGCGCGCGCGACGAAGGTGCTCGCAGTCGAGACGCTCAACTACCTGGCCACGCGGGCGGTCGAGATTTGGGGAGGGATGGGCGTGATGCGCGAAGCACCCGTGGAGAAGGTATACCGCGACGCGATTCAGCTCTATCACATGGGAAACACGAACCAGGTGAACGTCTTGAAGGCCCTCCCCCACCTTTGAAGGGTAGGCGGGTGCGCCCCTTGTCGTTCGCGCGGTTTTTGGCGATGCTGTTCGGGAGGACGAGGCACGCCGCTCGCATACAGCGAGACGCGCGGCCTCAGCCCGATTCTCGAAATGGCAGAGCGTAGCGGAGGAGTCCGACATGAACAACAAAACGGATGCGGAGTGGCGTGCGCAACTTACCCCCGAGCAGTACTACGTCACCCGGGAGGCGGGAACCGAGCGCGCCTTCTCGGGCAAATACTGGGACTGCCACGAAGAGGGCGTCTATGCGTGCGTGTGCTGCGGGGCAAAGTTGTTCGATTCGGCAACCAAGTTCGATTCGGGCACGGGCTGGCCGAGCTTCTATGCGCCGATTGACCCGGAAAACGTGGGCGAGGTGGAGGACAACAAGCTGTGGATGCGCCGCACGGAGATCGTGTGCGCGCATTGCAACGCGCATCTGGGCCACGTGTTTCCCGACGGCCCTCCGCCCACCGGGCTGCGCTACTGCATGAACTCCGCCGCCCTGGACTTGAAAACGAAAGAGGGATCGGGCGCGGAATAACTGCCCCCGCGCGCCTCCCGCCGGGCGCCGGCGACATACGGGAGAGAAAACGCATGGACGTACAACGCTTTCACAACGTCTCCTTGACCGTGCGCGACGCAGGCGCTTCCGCGCGCTGGTATACCGAGCACCTCGGCTTCGAGGTGGAATCGGACTCAGAGCGCACGCCCGCGTTCTCCGCGCAGGTGACGGGCGTCGCCGGCGCGCACCTGCGCGTCGTGCACATGGGCGGCCACGGCCTGCACCTCGAACTCATGGAGTACAAGAGTGCGGCGGGCGCGCCGATAGACACAGACCCCAACAACGCAGGCTGCCTGCAAATCGGCTTCGTGGTCGACGACGCCGAAGCCCTCTACGAGAGGCTCGCCTCCGCGGGCGCGACCATGTGCTCGCCCTCCCCCGCCACGGTGCCGAACGGCCCGATTGCAGGGTCCAAGATCTTCTTCTGCAAGGACCCCGACGGCGTGGTGCTGAAGTTCCTCTCCATCAAGAAGTAGGAAGCCAGGCCGAATCGGCGAGCGCTACGGGATGGAGGTCCGGCTGCCCGCGATTCTCGCACCGAACCCGAGGGGAGGAGTCCGCGCGTCTGCAAACCGGTTGAAACCCTGCGCAAGGTGCCAAAACCCGGTGAAACCCGGTAAAACGCGGGAAAACCTGGGAAAATCAGAGGCAAAATTTACCAGTTTTTGAAGAAAATAGGGGAAGAGACAGGGGTTACGCGCGCATGGCGCGGCCGCTTTCGTACCACTCCGGGCCGGGCTTCTCGGGGGGATCGTCGTAGCGCTTGATCTCGATCTCGACGTTGTCGGGGTCGTAGAAATAGGTGGCGTAGCCTACGCCGAAAGCGCCCAGGTTCTTCTCCTCGCCCCGGTGGGGCTGGGCGCCGCTCGCCTGCAAACGCTTGATAATCGCGTGGTATTCGGCCTCGTCCACGCAAAAGGCGAGGTGATCCATCCCGCCCTTGAGGGCGGGGTCGTCCGATACGAAATCGTCTGCATGAAAGAGCACGAGAATGCCCTCGCCCACCCGGAAGACGACCTGATCGATCGTCTCGTCGCGGATGAGGCGGCGTCCCACGGGGGTGAAGCCCAGCACGTCGCGGTAGAAGGCGATGGAGCGTTCGATGTTCGTAACGCGCAGGGCGACGTGCTCGATCATCGGCTGCATGACCATCTCCTGCGGCGGGGGGTCAATCCTCGTAGGCCTTCACCGTGGTTACCGTGATGGGGGGGTCGGGCTCCGTCCTCCCCTCGGCCACGGCGCGAATCGCTTCGATAATCTTTCTGTAGCCCGTGCAGCGGCACAGGTTTCCGGTGAGCCAGTGGCGAATATCCGCCTCGGAGGGATCGGGGTTCTCCTCGAGCAACTGCTTGGCCGAAACGATCATCCCCGGCGTGCAGTAGCCGCACTGCGTGGCGCCGTGCGAGGCAAAAGCGGCCTGCAAGGGGTGCAGGCTCTCCACGCCGTCGCCGATGCCCTCTATCGTCTCGACCCGTGCACCATCGGCGCGAACCGCGAGAATCAGACACGCGCTGATGAGCTCGCCGTCCATGATGACCGAACACGAGCCGCATGCGCCCTGATCGCAGGATCGCTTGGTTCCCATCATCCCCAAGTCTTCACGGATGAAGTCGACCAGGTAGCGGTTCACCGGAACCAGGGCTTCGACGGGCTCACCGTTGAGAACGAAAGATATCATTCGTTTTTCGGACATGTTGCCCCCCCGCTCGTTGGTAGCTGTTCGACGTTGCGCCGTGCCCCCAGCATACCACGTTTGGGCCGCGCGTCCACCAGGGGTTTCGCGCGGCGCGTCGTTCTCACACCTCCCGCAGGGCGGGGATGAGTTCTTCAGAAATCATCCGCATGCTGTGCAGCGCCGTGGAGAGCGGCATTCCCGCCCAGTGGGTGCGGATGATCAGGTGGTTCATCCCGATTTCCTCCCAGTAGGGGCGCAGCTGTTCAAAGCACTCCTCGGGCGAGCCGAGGATGAAGCGATCCTTCAGGAGATCGTCGAATTCCTGGTCGAACGACTCATCCTCAGGCATCGCGTCGTCCTGGCCCCACTTGGCGTAATCTCTGTATTTGCCGAACAGATAGGGGCCCGCCATCTCAAGCGCGGTCTTTCTGTCGCGGCTGCAGAACACCTCCTTGATGCAGGGGAATTCCTCGGGAAACGGCTTGCCGCACCGCGCGAGCTCCGCGCGGTAGAGCTCCATCTGCCGCTGGATGGTCGCCGTGGTCGAATGGGGGTTGATGAACCAGTTGTCGCCGATGCGCGCCGCGCGCTCAATCGCCGCGTCGTTGTTCGCCGCCACCCATATCGGGGGGTGGGGCTGCTGGACGGGGCGAATGTTCATGCGCACGCCATCGAGCTTGCAAATCTCATCCTCGTAGGTGACTTCATCCTCCGCCCACAAACGCTTGACGAGCGCCAGACATTCCTCAAAGCGGCGCACGCGCTGGCCTGCGGGCACGCGGAAAGCGTCGAACTCCGCCTTGCGGTAGCCCAGCCCAATCCCGAACACGAAGTTCCCCCGGCAGAGCACGTCGAGCGTGGCGACGGTCTCGGCGACGTAGACCGGGTTGTGGAGGTTGATGAGCAGGATGCCCAGCCCCAGCGTCATCTCGCCCGCCTCGGCTTGCAGGCGCGCGAGGAAGGGCACGATTTGCAGCTGCTTGTTGTTGCCCTCGTTCAGGTAGTGCTGCCCGGTGAAGAGCGAATCCCAGCCCCTGTCGCGCGCGAGGCGCACCATCGCGTACTGATCGTCCAGGGCACTCACCATATCGGTTTCGAGGTATTGCTGGTTTGTAATAAAAAGTCCGACTTTCATGTGCGCATTTCCTGTCCCGTGGGGTGAACGATGCCTGCCATCATACCCCAAACCTCTTGATGTTGCGAACCTTGGGCGACCCCTCCCCCGCCGCGCGCCCTACCAAGTTTTCCCAGGTTTTCCCGCGTTTTCCCGGGTTTTCCCGGGTTTCACCATTTTCACTATTCCCGCCGCCAGCAGTTTCGCGCGCACCTGCACCCCCCTTTCGCCCATGCCTCCCCCGGCACGCACCCCACCGGGAGCGAACCCGCGCGCATTGTCCACAAAGGCGAGGCAGAGGCAATGACGGGAAATGCGGGGGTGGGGTTAGGGTTGGGGTGTGGATTTTCCCCGAGGAGGTAAGAGTCGCCCGTGGACGCCTGTTGGGGAGTCATGGCTGGAATGAGGTAAGAGGGCGCCAAAGGTATCGAATCGCCTCCGCGAGCGACAACCTCTCGACAAATCAGGGTGTGGGCCTCGTGCTCTTTCCCCCGTGGACGCTGGGCTCGGCGCACCATTGGCGGCGTACGAGATCGAAATCCTCCACTATCTCCTCAGGAACGCCGAGCAACTCCACGAGCAAGGCTTCGTCCAGGGCTTTTCTGTTGGGGTCGTGATAACTCTCGTTCGCAGGGAGAAATTCCACCTTTCGGAATCGATCGAACAAATCCTCCGCCTTACGCATGCTTTGTTTGTCGAATTGCCGGGGGTCGATTGTGAGTAAGAATGGCAAGGCCGTAATTTTCACTCTTGTTCGGCCAATTTGCTGCCTTGTTCCCTCCCACCAGTAACTCATCAAGCCGAGTGTCGAGTTGAACCAGAGCATGAGGGGAATTTCGTGCTTCTCGTCATCCGCTATGAAGTTCGGCCATGCTGTGCCGCCCAAGGTTTTTTCCGGTGTCAGACAAGCCGCCAAGCTTTGAGAGGTGAGTCGGAAGTCGATGGTAAGATGCAGGCGAGAAGCAGAACGCTTCCATGAGGCGGCTGCTCGCTCCTGTTGCCCTTCCCGAACCAGCAATTCGCTATCAGGCTCAACGAACAAGGAGCGTTCACGCCGCGCGTCGTGGCTCCAAAGCGCGGGATAGGTGGGAAGTCGCCCCGAAAGCAGCGACACCTTGTCGAACGGCCCTCGGGGTGGCGCTCCCTTTTTCGGCGGCGGTCCATCGATATCACGGCTCAGCAATCCGCGTTTTCCTAATTCCGTGAGCGTCGTGACAGGTATCTTCGTTATTTTGTTTCGCCTCGTCGCCAAAAACGCGCTGGCCGCGAGCGAAGACATGAACCTGGCCAAATCGGCTTCCGCCAGCCCCGCACAGCCGCCACTGAACTGCTCGGCGTTGATGCGATTTCCGTTCTCGTCCTCGCTTCCGATGGTTATGCGCCCCACGCCCGGTCCGCGACTCGCTCCTGCCGTCGACTTCGCTAATTCGACGGCCTCGACGTGATGCGCCGGGCGTTTCCGCAGGTTGATGAACTGGAAGGTAGACCTTGCACCTTTAAGTTTTCCTTTCGTGGCAACGACCAACACTTCCGCCATGCCGGTATCGGCGGAGAAAGCCCGCTCGCTCTCTATGTCGGTGGCGATGCTTACGATGGTTACGTCCTTGTAGCGTGCCGCCAAGAGTTCTCGCGCGCGGCTCCATGATTTACCTTGCAAGAAAGTGGCGGGCAGCACCAACGCGAGAATGCCGTCCGGTTTCAGTTTGACGTGGGCCAAATCCATGAAATTCGACGCCAGCCCGGCGTTGCCGTGGCCAACGGGATGCGGAAGCCTCTCACGCAACTTGAGCAAATACTTGAGGCGGGTGCTCATCGCTTTCTGCTCGTCTTCGGAAGTGTTGAAACCTGCAAAGGAGGGGACCGGCACTTCCGCAATTTCATGGTTGGTTGGCCGCGTGAAGGGCGGGTTCATGATCACGACGTCGAACCAGTCGTGCGCGACGACAATCTTATTCGGCTCCACATTGACCTGACCCGTTATCGTCTCCCCACCCAGACCAAGAATAGATTGCACCTGCTCCCGTTCGATGAGTTCCAGCGAACCGACGTGCGGATGGTCGTTATTGTCGTAGCCATAGTACATCGTGGCGATTTTCGTTTGTTCGAAAATCTTGCTTGGATGCGCGCTCGACAAGGTCGACGCGGCCAAGTGCGTGGCAGCGGGCATGATGTCGAGAGCGTAGAGGGATTCTTCGATCATGGCGGAATGCACGTCTGCGTCATCGCGCCCCGCGCGACGGTGGCGGGACAAAATGGCGTGGTAGAGTGCGCCGATGAGGGTTCCGGTCCCGCAGGCGAGATCGGCCACTTTCAAGCCCTGCACCGCATCTGCGCTCTCCCAGTCGATCTGCAACCGGGAAACCGCAAGTTCGGCAAGCAGTGTGGCGGACACGGGCAGCGTATAGAACGTGGCGAGAAACTTTCTGTCGGCAATGAGTTTCTGGAACATGCGCCCGGAAAGATCGTTCAGGCTCGTCGCGCCCATGTGTGCCAGTTTGGACGCCGTATAGTAAAGCAGGTTTAGCACCTTGTTTGCCTGGGCAGTCGGTATATTGCTCAACAAATCCGCGGCTATTTTGAATATCGGCCAGTAGTTGACGTTTTCGATAATCCACTTCCAACAGCCAATGACTTCCGTATTGAGGAATCCGTTCGGGCCTTTCATTTGTGCAACCATGGGGATGTTTTGTCGCCCCTCAATGCGCGTATGGAACAC
Organism: bacterium; assembly: GCA_965221655.1. Lineage (GTDB taxonomy): Bacteria > UBA8248 > UBA8248 > UBA8248 > UBA8248 > Bin107. The sequence goes on from OZ244906.1 coordinate 1,443,609, forward strand.
GGCGGCGTTGGCGATGATGGCGACCGCCATGCGGTTGGTCTGCTCCCCGGGGGCCTGATGGAGGTGCCGCGCGATTTGTTCGACAACCTCCTCTCCCGCCTCGTTCAAAAGGTTGGCGGCCTGGGTTACGCCGTATTCGAGAACGTCCGTGGTACGCGATACAAGCGACTCGGAAAGGCTCACCGATTCCAGGCAGTTCGCCACGTCGTCGACGTCGCCCGAGAGCCAACCCTTCTCGGGCCACCTTTGGTGTTCTCTGGTTTTCGTCTCGGAAAAAACGCAATAGGTGAAGAACGCACTCTTGATAGCGTTTTCCAATTCACCCTGTTCTATTTTCCGCAAGTCGGAGGGGATGCGGAGGGCGATGACATTTTCTATCGTTTTGTCTTCGTGCGCCAGCCGTTTGCCCAGACGCGAAACGGCGTCCTCCTCCACCGTGGCGGCGGGCATGAACTCCGTTTCAACCGCAACGGGCGAGCTTCCCGCGGGTGAAAGAATCAGATCGGGTTGTTTTCCCGGTGCGTCTCGCAGGACGCCGGTTTGTTCGACGCCGATGGCGTCTTTCCAGAGGGGATGTTTCTCGCGCAGTACCTGGCCGAATACGGAGTTGAACACTACCTCCGTCGTGGATGCTCCTTGCACTCGGTCGTTCTCCCGGGGCGCGTTCGCGCGGGACGGCAAAATCCCACGATGGTTCTTTTTTCGAGGATGATACTACCTATCAGGTGATGGCGCAAAATACGCCCCTCATACCCATCCCCCGCTCGGCAACTCACCCCAGCCCCCCGGCCGTCTCGAATATCTTCGCAAGCTCCTCCCTGTCCTGCGTATGGGCGAGGGCGGTCATGAGAAGTACGCGCGCCTTCACCCCGCTCAGGTAGCCCGCCGATATCGCGCCGCACTCGAGCATGCTCACGAACGAGCCCTCGTGGCCCTTGGCGCGGTGCGGTGCGCCCGAGAAGATGCGCACGCCCACCACCACGGGAATCCCCTCTGCGATGGCGTCGCGGGCCGCGCGGTAAAACGGCACGTTCACGTTCCCCGCCCCGACGCCCTCTATCACGATTCCGTCCACGCGCGCGGCGATGCACGCGCGCACGAGCAGGTCGTTCGCCCCCTGCGTCACGGGGATGAGGTGCACGTTCTCGCGCAGTGCGTCCACCTCCAGGAATAGGCGCCGCTCGGGGGCGCAGTGAAAGAAGACGCCCGCCTCGGAGACCACGCCCACCGCCCCGCCCTCGCGCGCGGCGAAGGCGTTGGGCCGGTGGGTGTGCACCTTCACGACGTCGCGTGCGGCGAATATCTCGCCCCCCAGGGCGACGAGCACGCCGCGCCCGCGCGCTGCGGGGTCTGCGGCGATTTTGGCGGCGTAGAAAATGTTGCGCGGCCCATCCGCGTCGCGCGCGACGGAGTTGCGCATCGCACCGGTGATCACCACGGGTTTCTCGCCGCCCAGGGTGAGGTCGAGCAGATAGGCGGTTTCCTCCATCGTGGCGGTGCCGTGCGTTACGACAACGCCCGCAACCGCATCGTCCGCCAAAAGTGCGCGCAGGCGATCGCGCAGCGCAAAGGCCGTCGCCGTCTCCATCACGTCGCTCGTTACGTTGGAGTGCTCGACGACGCGCACCTCGGCCACCTGGCCGAGTTCAGGAACCGAGGCGACGAGTTCCTCCCCGCTCGCGGCGGGGGCGTCCGCACCCGTGCGCGTGTCGTAGCGCGAGGCAATCGTGCCTCCGGTCGTCACAATCCAGACAAGCGGCTTTTTCATCACCTCTCCTCTCAGCGGGGACAGGAGAACCTCCCTGCCCGCTCGGGGCAATCCCTCCCCCTTCGGTCGGGAGCGAACTCACACGAACTTCCGCACCCCCGGAAAAATCTCCTTCCTCTCGAGGTCACGCTCATCGTGGCCGGCGAAGATGAGCGCGGGCGCATCGGCCAAATCCTTCACCGCGTCCAGAGCGCGCAGGGCGTCATCCACGTGCACGTGAATGCCCGGGGGAATCATGGACTCCAGGCTGCGGTAGAGATAGGCCGCATCCACGGCCAGCACCGCCCAGCCTTGTTTCGTGCGAAAGCGCACGATTTGGTGCCCCGGCGTGTGCCCGCCCACCCGGTGGACGTGCACGCCCTCGGCAATCTCGGCCTCCTCCTCCACCAGGGTGAGCCGCCCCTCGGCTTCGAGGCGCTCCGCCTCGGGCAAATCGCCCAGAAAGTGGTTCAGAAAGTGGTATTCCGCCGCGTCGCTGCGCCAGAAGTCGAGCTCGCGCCTTTGCAGATAGAAGCGCGCGGAGGTGAACAGCCGCGGGGAGGCGAAATGATCCCAGTGCAGGTGGCTCACGATGAGCGTTTCCACGCCCGAGGGCTTGAGGTCGAAATGCCCAAGCAGTTCGCGCTGGGAGCGGTAGTCCGCATAGTCGGGGTTGCGCGATTTTTGCGCCTCCTCGCTAAAACCCGTATCGATGAGGATGGGCGCGCCGCCGCCCTCGGGCTCGAGCAGCCAGAAGAAATAGGGCAGCGTGCGCATCCGGCCCGATTCGCTGAGGTAGAGAAGCCAGGAGGCGTCGCACGCGCGCGCGCCCTGGCACAGGGCGTAGAGGTGGTAGGTCGTCTCGCTCAAGGGGGAATCCTCCTCGTCCTCTCAGAGGGTGCGCTCGTTGTCGGGCGGCGTCGATTGTGCCATGATCATCGCGAACAAAACGTGGGCTTTCGACGCACCGCCCGTGGCGTGAACATTTTCGAAGGTACGCCTCTTGGATAATACCTTCATCGTCGTCTTCTTCCCATTCCTCGCCGCCGTCCTCGTTCCCTGGTTCGCGGAGAGGTTCCGCAGCGCCGCCGCGTGGTGCGCCATGCTCGGCCCGCTCGCGAGCCTGTGGGGGCTGGGCGGCCTCTACGGAGAGTGGGCGGCGGGAGGCGGGCGCACCTTCACGCGCGCCCTCGCCTGGGTGCCCGCGGCGGGCGTTGAAATATCCTTCATGGTCGACGGCCTGAGCCTCGCCTGGGGTTTTCTGGTGGCGGGCATGGGCGCTCTCGTCATCCTCTACTCCCACTGGTATCTCCACGCGCATGAGGCACTCGGGCGCTACTACGGCTTCCTGCTCGCATTCATGGGGTCGATGCTGGGCGTGGTCTTCTCCGATCATCTGCTCTCGCTGTTCGTCTTCTGGGAGCTCACGAGCATCACCTCGTTTTTCCTCATCGGCTTCTGGTCAGACCGCGACGCCTCGAACTACGGCGCGACGAAGGCCATTCTCATCACGGGCAGCGGGGGACTCGCCATGCTGGGAGGCTTCCTGCTCCTGGGCGAGGCGACGGGCGAGTGGCGGCTCTCGCAACTGGTGCTCATGCCCGGCATCGCGCGCGAGGTTTCGCTCGGCGTCTTTTTGCTCATCGTCCTCGGCGCGGCCACCAAGAGTGCGCAGTGGCCCTTTCACGTCTGGCTGCCCAACGCCATGGAAGCGCCCACGCCCATCAGCGCCTTTCTGCACTCGGCCACCATGGTGAAGGCGGGCATCTACCTGCTCTCGCGCTTCTACCCGGTGCTCGGCGCCCACCCCGCCTGGGGCTACGTGGTGACGGGCATGGGGATGACGACCATGTTCGCGGGCGGCCTGCTCTCCCTGCGCGCCTGGGATTTGAAGGCGATTCTCGCCTACGGCACCATCAGCCAGTTGGGTCTCATCGTCACCTTCCTGGGCTACGGCGGGCGGGGGGCGATTGTCGGCGCGACGCTCCACCTCTACAACCACGCGGCGGCCAAGGCGGCGATGTTCATGACGGTGGGCATCGTCGACCACGAGGCGGGCACGCGCGACGTCCGCCTGCTCGGCCACTTACGCAAGCTCATGCCGAAGACACACATCCTCGCACTCCTCGCGGCGCTCAGCTTAATCGGCATTCCGCCCCTGGGCGGCTTCATCACCAAGGAGATGCTCTACGAGACGAGCCTCCACCCCGGAGGACCGGGGGGCTGGAGCTGGTTCTGGCCCTACCTCACGGTTGCGGCGGGCGTCTTCACCGCGCTGTATCACCTGCGGTTCTTGAGCGAGCCCTACTGGCAGCCAGCGGAGGGGGAAGCGCCCAAACATCCCCACGATCCGCCCTGGGGCATGCTCGCCGCACCCGCCGCGCTCGTCGCACTGGCCCTCGCCCTCGGCCTGGCGCCCAGCCTCATCGAAAACGTCCTCATCGCACCGGCGGCGGAGGCGACGCTCGGAGCGGCGTTGCTGGGCGGGGAGCGCGTCGAGCTGCATCTCGCGCTCTGGCACGGGTTCAACCTGCCCCTGGCGATGTCGATCGTCACCATGGCCCTGGGGCTCGCGCTGTACTTCGGCTTCGCCCGCGTGCGCGCCGTACTCGACGCATGCGCCCGCGCGTGGCGCAGAGCACCCGCTCCTGATAAGGCTTACGACGCCTTCGTGAACTGGCTGCGCCACGGCACGTGGGAGATTCTGCTCCTCATCCAGGACGGCAACCTGCGCCGCTACATGCGCTGGATGCTGGTGGTCCCCGCCCTGGCCCTCCTCTACACCATCCGGGTGATGGGGTGGGGTGCGAACGTCTTTCCCGTTGGTTTCGCGGGCGCCTCGTTTCTCCTGGTCGTTATCGCGGCGATGACCGTGGGCGCAGCGTTCGCCACCGCGCTGTTCCGGCGCAGAATTCCGGCGATTCTCGCCCTGGGCGTCATGGGCTATTCCATCGCAGGACTCTACCTGCTGCTCAAAGCACCGGACCTCGCCCTCACCCAAATCCTCATCGAATCGGCCTTCGTCGTGCTGTTCCTGCTCGTGTTCCACCATCTGCCCGAGCTGCGCCCCGCGCGGCGCTCCCGCGCGAGGAAGATACGCGACTGGGGAATCGCCCTGGGGCTCGGCGCCTTCACGACGCTCGGCCTGGCCGCCGCCATGAACGCACACGCCTTCCGCACGATTGCGGACTATTTCATGCGCACGAGCAAGCCCGTGGCCGGGTTCAAGAACGTGGTCAACGCCATCATCGTCGACTACCGGGCATACGACACCCTGGGCGAGATCACGGTGCTGGTAATTGCGGGAATCGCCATCTACGCCATCGTGCGGCTGACGGGAGGCCCGAAATGGGATCATTGATTCTGCGCACCATCGCCCCCATCGTCTTGCACCTGACGCTTTTGTTCTCGTTCTTTCTGCTGCTTTACGGGCACAACCAGCCGGGGGGCGGCTTCATTGCGGGCCTGATGGCATCGGTGGGCATCCTGCTCCAGTGGGTGGCGGTGGACGCCGAGGAGGGCCGGCGGCGATTTAACTGGCCGTACGAGACCATTTTTCTGGCAGGGCTCGCGCTCTCCACCTTGACGGGGGTGTGGGGCTACGTGAAGGGAGCGTACCTCAAGAGTGCGATATACCACTTCGCGCTCCCCTTCATCGGAGACGTGGAGTTGTTTACCGCGTTCTTGTTCGACGTAGGCGTCTACGGCGTGGTGGTCGGGGTAGTGATGTCCATCCTCACCACCTTGTGCGTCTCCGGGGAGGCGGACTCCCCACCGGACGCGAGCGGACGCGGGGATCGCCCGGGCAACGCAACCGGCGAATGCTGAAACATGCGGAGAAAATACTAACGTGCTCTGGATACTGGCGATAACGATAGGCGCTCTGGTTACGGTCGCCTCCTATCTCATCATGCAGCGCAGGCTCATCCAGGTGGTGCTCGGCATGGCAGTGCTCAGCCACGCCACGAACCTGATGCTCGTCGCCTCGGGCTGGGTAAGAGACGGCAAAGCGCCCATAGTCCCCAAGAAGGGCGGCCCCGTCGATCCGTTCGTCTACGTCGACCCCCTGCCCCAGGCCATGGTACTGACGGCCATCGTTATCAGCTTCGCCGTGATGGCGTTTTTGCTCGTTTTGGCGCTGTACACCTACCGCAGGTTCGGCACGGATGACATCGACGCCATCAGGAGGCTCAAGGGATGAACGCCGCGCTGCCTCTTTTCGTCATCTGGCCGCTCGCCACGGGCACGCTGCTCTTCCTGGTGCGCAAGAGCACCGCGCTCCAGGAGTCCTTCAGCATTCTCGCGCTCCTGGCGAACATGGTGCTGGCAATCGTTTTTCTGGGCGCGACGGCGGACGGCTCGATGTTCGTCCACCACATGGGGCTTTGGCCCTTCCCCTACGCTATCGCTCTGGCCGCCGACAGGCTCGCCGCCACGCTGCTGTGTCTTTCGGCCTCCATCGTGGGGGCGTGCGCCGTATTCGCCAGAAGCTACCTCTCCGAAGCCCAGCGCAAGGAAGCCTTCCACCCGCTGCTGCACTTTTTGCTGATGGGGATGCAGGGCTGCTTCATAACGGGCGACCTGTTCAACCTGTTCGTATTCTTTGAAGTCATGCTCATGTCCACCTACGCGCTGCTCGGGTTCTACTACGACCTCGACCAACTCGAGATGGCCTTCAAATACACCTGCCTGAACCTCATCGCCTCCGCTTTGTTTCTGCTCGGCGTCGCGCTCCTCTACGCCCAGACGGGTACGGTGAACATGGCGGACCTCGCCGTCAAGGTAAAGCTCATGGGCGCCTCCCCGCTCGTGGTGGCGACCGCTCTCGTCTTCGTCTTCGTCTTCAGCGTCAAAGCGGCTCTTTTCCCCATGCACTTGTGGCTGCCCTCGGCGCATTCGATGTCGCCTACCCCCATCAGCGCCATCCTGGCGGGGGTGCTCGTCAAGGTAGGCATCTACTCCATCATCCGCTGCGCGACGCTCATATTCCCGGCGGCGTTCCTCGTCTTACAGCCCGGCCTTCTGGCCCTTTGCCTGTGCACCATCGCCATGGGCGCGCTCGGCACCCTGCCGCAGACGAGCCTCAAGCGCATCCTGGCCTACAGCACCATCAATCAACTCGGCTACATCGCCTTCGGCGTTGCCCTGCTCTCCCAGGCCGGGCTGGCGGCGGCGGTCTTCTATATCGTGAGCCACGCATACTTAAAGAGCGCGATGCTCCTGGGCGCAGGTCTCAACCAAAAGCTCACCGGCACCGTAAACCTCGACGAAATGGGCGGCATGATGGGCAAGGCCCCCTTCGCGGGCGTGCTGATGCTGGTCGGGTTTTTGTCGCTGGCGGGCTTTCCGCCGTTCACGGGATTCTTCGCCAAGCTTTTCGTGCTGCAAGCGGGCTTCTCGCAGGGGGCAATGCTCGCCACGGGCATCGCCCTGGGATTCGGCGTGATATCGCTTTATTATAATTTCACGACGTACCAGCGCTACGCCTGGGGTAAGGGCGGCGGCGCCGTCGGCTCCACGGGTGCGGGGCTCTACGGGCCCGTCGCGTTCCTCTCCACCTTTGCGCTCATTTTCGGCCTGGGGGCATCGTGGCTCTTCGACTGGGCGCAACTCGTGGCCGCCCAAATCACCCAGCCCGAGATTTACGTCGCCGCCATGCGGCCAACCGGATAGGAGAACGATTCGGATGTCGCTCGCCACGCTCGCGCTCAGCATCGCCGCCATCTGGATCTTCCTCCACGGAAGCGCGACGCCCGGCAATTTCTTCGTCGGGCTGGTCATGGCCGTCCTCGTTATCCGCTTCCTGAAGAAATCCTACTACCAGGACAGGCAATTCGTGCGCTTCGGCAGCTATGTGCGGTTCTTGCGCAGCTTCGCGTGGGAGTTGTTCATCGCCAACCTCCAGGTGCTGAAAATCGTGCTCGCACCCCGCATTTCGATTCGCCCGGGCATCATCCCCTACAAGACGGTGTGCAAGACCCCCCTGGGCGTCACCATGCTGGCCAACTCCATCACCCTCACGCCGGGGACGCTGAGCATCGACGTGTCCGAAGATCACGAGACGATATTCGTTCACACGCTGGACATCGACCACCCCGACGAGGTGCGCGAGAGCATCCACAACGGGCTGGAGCGTCCCATCGTGGGAGCCGTGGAATGATGCAGACGGTCGTTCAGATCAGCCTGGTCATGCTGGGCCTTTCGGTCATCCTGGCCTTCATCCGCCTCATCAAGGGGCCCACCACCGCAGATCGCGTCGTGGCGGCGGACACCCTCGCCACGAACGTGCTGGGCGTCATCGCGCTGTTCGCCATACAGACGGGGAACGACTTGTTCATCATCGCCGTGCTCGCACTGGCCATACTGAGTTTCGTGGGAACGACGGTCTACGCCAAGTTTCTGGAGAGGGGGAACATCATTGAGTGAGCTCCTCGCCGCGGCCCTCCTGCTCATCGGCGCGTTCTTCATGCTCGTCGCAAGCGTGGGACTGGTGCGTCTGCCCGACGTCTACTGCCGCATGCACGCCGCCACCAAGGCCACGACTTTCGGCATGGGCGGGATTTTGTTGGGGACGAGCCTCATCTTCCAGAGCGCAACCGTCACCACACAGGCGTTTTTGGCCATCTTCTTCCTGTTCCTGACCGCTCCGGTCGCCGCACACCTCATATCGCGGGCGGCTTATAAGCGCGGCCCCGACCTTTCGCCCGACACCACGCACGACGACTACGGCGCATACCTCAAGCAGCGAAACGCGGCCCCCACCGAGGGAAACGAAAATACGGATACAAGGTAACGCTCGAGCCGGCCTCCGGACCACGATTGCTCCGGCCGACACCCACGGCAAATCTTCCAATATGAGGACGCAAACCAATGCCCCGCAAACTCTTGGCCGAAGGAGTGGGAACCGCGTTTTTGCTCGCCTCCATCGCGGGCTCCGGCATCATGGGCGCGGCTTTGGCGAACGGGCAGGCGGGCGCCGCTCTCCTGCCCCACTCCCTGGCGATAGGCGCCGTTCTCTTCGTCATGATCACCCTGCTCGGGCCGGTATCGGGTGCGCATTTCAACCCGGCGGTCACCATGGTCTTCGCACTCGAAGGAGAGATGGGGGGGCGTGAGGCTGCCTCATACGTCCTCGTCCAGATTCTCGCGGGCATTGCGGGCGTGCTGGCGGCACACCTGATGTTCGACCTCGACCTCGCCCAGCTCTCCGCCCGCGAGCGCACGGGGCTCGGCCAGTGGTCGGCGGAGGTCGTCGCGACGGCGGGGCTGGTTTTCGTCATCCTCGGGGGAGTGCGAACGAACGCGGCCCTCGTTCCCGCCCTGGTGGGTCTCTACATTATGGCGGCGCTTTGGTTCACGGCCTCGACGAGTTTCGCCAACCCGGCGGTAACCATCGCCCGCGTCTTCACCGACACCTTCTCGGGCATCCGCCCCCCGGACGCGCCGGCCTTCATCCTCGCGCAAATCGCGGGCGCACTGGCGGGCTGGGGTCTGGCGCGCGCGATGTGGCCCGCCCGAAGTGCGGACTGACTCACGACGCGTGCTCCCCGGAGCAGTGCCAGGAACAAGCCCGAACAATGACCGCCAAAGAAGCGGAGAGACTGACAGGCGAGCCTTATCGCTGATACACCCGTCCCGGCGTTGTTCGCGCGCCACTCTCAAGTGCGCGCACTGCCCGCATTCCCCCCGCGGGCTTGCCATTCGCGCGCGAATCGGGGATTCTCCCCCGAAATCCTGGAACGACCCCGCAGAAGCCGGAGTCCACGCGCATGACGCAACAGAAGAGCGTTTTCATCGAGAGGGACGGCGTGCGGCTGCACGCTCTGGAACACGGAGACGGCGCGGCCGACAAGCCCGTGCTGCTCATGCTGCACGGGGCGGCGGCCCACGCCCGCTGGTGGGATCACGTCGCCCCCCACTACGCGGACGCGCTGCGTCCGGTGGCGACGGATCACCGCGGCCACGGCGACAACGAGTGGCTCCCCGAATACCACTTCGCGGACCTCCTCCACGACGTGGCCGCCTGGGTCGCCTGGGCACGCGAGGCGAGCGGACGCAAGCCCTACCTTATGGCGCACTCGATGGGCGGCGTCATCGCACTCAACCTCTTCGCCGTCGCCCCGCCCGAGGTGGCGGGCCTCCTCATCGTGGATTCACCCCTGCTGACGACGAACGAAATCCTGGCCGAGGTGCGCGCCTTCGGCGAAAGGCCCGCCCGGCCCTGGGCGTCGCGCGAGCTGTTCGTCGAGAAATTCAGGCTTCTGCCGGCTTCTGACAAGGTGAACCCGGAGACTATCGCCCACGTCGCGCACCATGCCGTGCGGCCCGACGGGGCGGGCGCCTGGCAGGTGAAGGCGGACAGGCGCTTCCACCTCAACCGCCCCGAGACTGACCAGCGGCCCGGCTGGCGGCGGGTGAAGGCTCCCGTCCTGCTGGTGGCGGGTGCGCTCTCCGATCGTCTGAAGGAGGATTCCATCGCCTGGGTGCGCCGGGAGGTTCCCCACGTCGAGGTGGCCGTCATCCCCGAGGCGCATCACCACGTCTTCATGGACGCACCCGACGCCTTCGTCCGCGCGACGCGCGACTTCCTCCTGCGCACGATGGCCCGCGGGGAGAAGGATGTGTAAGCCGGGTGATGAGCGGCCTGGCCGCCTTCGCCCCCAGACTTCACACACGCCTACGCAAAACCGCAAGGTGCCCACGGCTGTGCCCGCGCCTTCCCCTACTCCGTAACGGCGAGGGGCGCCATGGCCTCTATGTCGCTCACGCAGTCGATGACGACGGGCCTGTTCGCATTGAACGCGCGGTCGAGTGCGCTGCCGAGTTCGCCCGGCTTTTCCACGCGAATGCCCAGTGCGCCCATCGACTCGGCGATTTGGGCGAAGTTCACCGCGTTGAGCTTCCAGAGTTCGTGGGCCTGCTCGGTCTGCTCGCCGCCGTAGGCGCGGTCGAAGCCGCGCTTGGACTGGTTGCCCGAGGCGTTGTTGTTCACCAGCGTTACGGCGTTGATCTTCCAGCGCACGGCCGTCTCGATCTCCGAGAGGTGATACCAAAAGCCCGAGTCGCCGTTGAAGGTGAGCACGGGTCGCTCGGGCACCGCGCACTTCGCCCCCAGCCCCGCCGAGAAAGCCCAGCCCAGGTGCCCCGCGCTGCGTATGTAGCTCTGCCCGGGGTGCGAGAGGTCGTACATGCCGCCCATCCACATGCCCGAATGCCCCGTGTCGGCGAGCACGATGCAGTCCGAAGGCAGCGAGTCAGTCAATTCCTGGCAGATGCGCTCAGGACGCATGGGAACGGCGTCGGACTCGCGATGCGCGCGAAACTCCGCGCGCCACTCCTCCACGTAGCCGCGCGCCTGCGCGAGCCAGTCCGCGCGCGCGGCGGCGACCCCGGCACTAGCCGCTGCGGCCATCTTTTGCAGGCTTATCTTCGCGTCGCCCAGCACGGCGACCTCGAGGGGATAGTTGCGCGCCAGTGCCTCGGGCTCTATGTCCAGTTGTATGGCAGGCGTACCGATGGGCGGTACGGCCCAGAAGTGCGTCGTCATGCCGCCCGTCTCGGTGCCGACGAAAAAGACCAGGTCCGCCGCGTTCACCACCCGATTGGCGCTCTTTCTCGAATACGTACCCACCACGCCGACCGAGAGCGGGTGGTTGCCCGGAATGTTGTCCTTGCCGTTGAGCGAGGTCGCCACCGGAATCCCCAGCTTCTCGGCCAGGGCGATGAGCTCTCCGGATGCGTCTGAGGAACGCACGCCGCCGCCGGCGACGATGACGGGCCGCTGCGCCCTCTCGAGCAGTTCGACCGCGCGTTTCACGCGCGCGGGCTCGGGTTCGGGCCGGTAGGGGGGAAGCGCCTTGAAGTCTTCTTCGACTACAATCTCCATCTCGGCTTCCTCGACGTCGAGCTGCCCCTCGTTGCCCGCGAACTGCAAGTGCACCGGCCCCGGACAACCCGAGGTCGCCACACGAAACGCCTGGCGCAGCATGTCGGGAAAGCGCGAGGCGTCGTCCACCGTGGCGTTGAACTTCGTTACGGGCTCGAAGGCGGGCACGTCGTCCACCTCCTGGTAGACCTGGCGAAACTTCGTCTGCGCCAGGCGTCCGCCCGTGAAGGCGAGGACGGGAGACTTCGCCAGCCAGGCGTCGCGCAGCCCCGCCGCCAGGTTCAGTGCGCCGATGACCTGTGCCATGCACACGCCCGGCTTCTTGCCGGCACGCGCGTAGCCGTCCGCCATATAGGCGGCGGACTTCTCGCCGTGCGTCTGGATGCGGGCGATGTTCGTACGCTCTTCCATCTCGGCCATCGAGCGTCTCAGGACGGCGGGAACCATGAAGAGGTGGGTAACGCCGTAGCCCTTGAGCATCTCTGCCATCACTCGGGCGCCAGTCATTTTCGGCATTCGCAATTTCTCCTTGCACAAGAAAAATGGGTGTGAAACGACGAACCGCGCATCAGGCGGAGTTCCGTGGCCTCTTGGGAATACCGCACAGAGTTATCAGGTCGGGGGGAGAAAATCTAGCCGCCGAGGGCGTCGCGCACGGCGGCGGGAATCTCGCGCATGTCCTCCACCACGACGGCGCCCGCCTCGCGGAGCAGCGCCTTCTTGCGCGCGGGCGAGCCCTCGCCGCGCTCGATGATGGCCGCCGCGTGGCCGAAGCTCACCCCGCGCGGAGCGGACTCATGAATCATGCCCGCGATAAAGGCGACCACGGGCTTGGTAAAGCCGCCCGCAGCCATCAGCCGCGCCGCCTCCTCTTCGGCAGAGGAGCCCGGCTCGCCGAACAAGACGACGCACTCCGTCTCCGCGTCTTCCTCGAACAGGGGCATGAGTTCGGCAAAAGGAGCGCCCACCATCGCGTCCCCGCCCACGCTCACGTAAGTCGTCTGGCCGATTCCCTCCCGGCTCAGCAGCCAGCAGGTTTCGCTGCCCATGCCTCCGCTTCTGCTCAACACGCCTACGGGACCTCTGCGAAACAACAAGTTCGTAACGGGCAAATCCCCGCCCGTGCCGCCCATCTTCGCGCGCCCGGGGCTGATGACGCCCTGGCTGTTCGGCCCCACGAGGCGCACCCCGGTGCGGCGCGCATGGGCGAGCATCCGCGCCACGTCGTGCTGCGGCACGCCCTCGGCACAGGCCAGAACCAGCCCTATTCCTGCTTCCATCGCCTCGATGGCCGATTCCGCCGCCCGCGCCGCGGGCACGAACAAAACGGCGGCGTCCGCCGCGTGTGCACCCAGAGCGGAGGCGAACGAATCGTAGACGGGCACGCCGTCGCAATCCTCCCCCCCGCGGCCCGGCACTACGCCCGCCGCCACCCGGGTGCCGTACGCGCGCATGAAGCCCGTGTGGGCGCGCGCCTGCCAACCCGTGATGCCGGCCACCACGACGCGCGTGGCCTCGTCTATGAGGATGGCCATCGCCCCTCTCTCCAGGACTCCCCGCGCTTGACCGCCTCGACCTGCGCGACGATGCGCTCCGCCGCCTCCTCGAGCGTCGCCTCGGCCCCCACATACTGAAGGCCCGGGCACGTGCGGGCGATCGCGCGAGCCTCCTCTCCTCCTGCGCCCGCGAAGCGCACGACGAAGGGAAAACGCTCGAGGTCGACACCCGTCTCCTTGACGGCGCGGGCGATGGCGCGCACCTTGAGTTGTACCCGCGAGAAACTCGTGATGTTGCTGCCCGCGAGCGCACCCCGCACGTTCGGCATCTCGAGAATGGCCTTCGTGATCTCGAAATACTTCTCCTCAAGCGGCCCCGGCGTAATGTCGAACGTCGTGGCGGGCTTTCCGCCCAGACGCGCCATCGTATCGAGCAGATACAAACCGCCCCCGCCCCCGCTCCAGAGCAGGGCAATCTCTCCGCCCTCCACCTCGCGGAAGCGCGTAGTGCCCACGGGCGGAATGCGCGCATCGATTTCGGCGACTTTTGCTTCGATCGGGGTGGGCGGGCGCCAACCGCTCGCCGCGTCCGCATCGAGCAACTCTTCCGACTCGGGGTGGCGAAACAAGGCATCTGCGTCCAAATCGAGCACGCACGCGGCGGCGGCCACTTCTTCTCGTTCGGTTACGACAATCGGGTTCACCTCGAGAAGGCGCGCCTCGGTGCGGCGAAAAACGTCGTAGCACGCCTGCATGAGGATAGCCGCCCGAAACAGCACTGCCCCGTGGATGCCGCAAGCGCGCAGAAAGGAGATGCACGCCTCCTCGTCCAGACCCTCGAGAGCATCGATTTCCAGTCGCTTGAGCGCATCCGGACTCTCCTCCAGCAGGGTCTCGACCTCTACCCCGCCCTCGGTGCCGAACATGGCGAGCGGCCCGCGCGCACCGAAGGCGAGCGAGAAATACCACTCCTGCGCGATTGCGACTTTCTCTTCCACCAAAACGCGGCGGACGGGAAAATGATGCACTACGGCGCCGAGCAACTCCCGGGCCGCGGCCGCGGCCTCCTCTGGCGTATCCGCCGCGCGAATCGCACCCGCCTTGCCGCGCTTGCCCACGGGCACCAGGGCCTTCACCATCACGGGACCACCCACGGCGCGCGCTGCCGCGGCCGCCTCCGCGGGGGTAGACGCCGCCGCACCCTGCGGCACGCGCACGCCCGCCTCGGCCAAAAGCGCCTTCGCCCTGTCCTCGAGCACGCGGGGCACGTCTATCTCGAAAAAATTCTAGAGGATGGCCACGGGGCGTACCGGCGAGCCGGTTCCCCCGCGTATCTTGAGCGGCAAACAGACGAAGAGAAACTCGTGCGCCCGCGCCGCGCTCAACTCCTCGAGCACCGCCACCTCGAGCAGATGGACGCCGCTGTCTACCAGCATGTGGCAGTGCACGGGCAGAGAGGGTGCGGGCAGCACCTCGACCGCGAAAGTGTCGCTCCCGACCATGAAGACGCCTTGCTCCGAGAGCCACCGTGCGGCGTCCAAGTCGATTCCGGGCACGCCGCCCTTTTGGAAATAGTAATTGCGGCCCGGCCAGTGGCGCATGTGGCCCGTGCGCACGAGCACTACGTCGCCCTCCTCGACCCGCACTCCCTGTGCGGAGGCGGCGGCCGCGAGATCGTCCTTCGTGATGGGCCGCCCGGCCTCGAGCACCTCTTCGTTCAGGTGCGCCGCCACGTCGAGCATCACCCCGCGCCGCACCACGGGGGCGACGCTCTCGATGCCGTGGACGCGCAGACCTTCGGTCTTGCTCTGTGCGGAGGCGGCGTCCACGCCGCCGTGCAGCTGCATGTCGCGCGATACGTGGCCCAGTGCGTCGATGTGCGTGCCCGTGTGGCCGGTGCAGAAAATCGTGTCCACCGCGGCGCAAGCCCCGCCCGCGTACATGAAGTCGCCGTGTTCGCGCGTCATCGCGTAACCGAACGGCCCGTGGAGCGGCACGTGGGGCATTCCCGGAAACAGTTCCACCCCCAGGTCGAACACTCTGCTCGCGCGCGCTATGGCTCGCAGGTCTTCTATGTCCATCCGCACCTCGTCGGGAAGCAGAAAGCCGCGCCTACTTTCAGCCATTCTATCTTTGCGTCCGCCCTCCCGACAAGGTAAACACAGGGAATGGAAACGAAAGCTCCCCCGAAAAGGACGGCCGCATGAACCTGTGGGCATACGTACACCCGGTCTTTCAGATCGCGACGCTCGCACTGGGGCTAATCGTGCTTGCACACGGCGTGCGCGTGCGGCGCGTGCGGGGGAGCCGCGGCGCGGCGCGCGTCTCCCGCCGCCACGTGCGGCTCGGGCGGTGGTTCGTGGCCTTGTTCTCCGCTGGCTACCTCCTGGGGCTGGGAGGTATGCGCTTCGCTCTCGACGCTTATAACTACGAGACCGCCCATTCCTATTTCGCCACCCTGGCCCTCGTTCTGTTCTGGACAACGGCCTGGCTGGGGCAAAAGCTTCGGCGCGACACCCAAAACGACGGCTTGCGGCAGATTCACTCCTACTGTGGTTTTCTGGCCGTGTTCGTCTCCTTGTTCGTCTCGTTTCTGGGAATGCGGCTGCTGCCGTAAGGGCAGGGACAATTTCCCTCCCCGAAAAAACCACCTCCGGCGCTGTTGCGTTTCGCGCTTACCTGCGAGAATGGCCGCCAGGGAGGAAGCCATGCGGCTCTGGAGCCTGCATCCAAAATATCTCGACCAGAAGGGACTGGTCGCCCTGTGGCGCGAGGCGCTCCTCGCCCAGGCGGTTCTGGGCGGCAAGACGCGAGGCTACCGCCACCATCCGCAACTGGTGCGGTTTCGCGCGGCGGAAGCGCCCCGCGCCCTCATCGCCGAATACCTGCGCGCCGTGCACGCCGAATCCCTCGCGCGCGGCTATCGTTTCGACGCAGAAAAAATCGACACCCACCGCACCCCGGAGCAACTGCGCGTAACGCGCGGTCAGCTCGACTTCGAGTGGAACCACCTCATGCGCAAGCTCGAAGCCCGCGCACCCGAATGGCGCGCACGCCTCACCGGGGAGGCGCGTCCGCAGCCCCATCCCCTGTTTCGGGCGACGCGCGGCGGAATCGCCGACTGGGAGCGGCCGTAGGGGAGAAGATTCCCGCCGGGAGGAGAGCCGGCATTCTCACAGGACATCCCCGCCTCAGCAGTCTCCCCGCATCGCCATCTCGACAAAGGCGGGGTTTGAGGCGCCCGCGTAGCTGCCCGGAACCCGCTCGATTCTGCCTTGTGCGCGCAGAAACCGCGCCGTCTTCACGAGTGCCGCCGAGACCCTCCCGGGCGAGCGTCCCCATGCGCGCTTTCCACGGCGCGTAGACCGCCTGCACGCCGATGGTCACCTCCGCGGCCTGCGCCGCACTGAAAAACACGAGCGCACACACCCATCAGATCGCGACGAGCATTTTTTTCATGTTCCTCCGCCCGGTGGCAACTTTGAAGCGATGAAGCGCACGTGCGCCACCCCCATCATATCCGCGCTGGATTTGCTCGGCGAGTGTCTGGCACGGGGCACAAGGAAGTGCGCCCGGCCTTAATTTTCTTTTTCGGCCTGCCGGAGAAGTTCGACAAGGTCGGGGACGGGAGCGGGATGGAAGAGCTGGGCAAGGGCCCGTTCGGCGGAGGGAGGAAACATTTTGATTCCGCCATTCGCCGGACAATGGGTCAGTTCACCCACCCGCACCTCGCCGTCGAGCGCGTACAAATCGACCCGCACGAAGGAGAACCCTCGCGCCAGACGCTCTGCTACGTCAAGCATCTCCTCCAGTTCGGGCGGTTGCGGGTTTTCTTCGGCGGGACTCGTCGGAGGCGAGAACTTGAGCGGCAGACGCTTCCACGTAACGTCGTAGACGTCTACGGTGAGGTCGCTCAGTCGGTTGGAGACGACCTCGATGAATCTCGGCATCCCATAGAAGCAGAAAACCTTGTAGTCGGGCGGAGGCGTGCGACCGTCTTTCGAGAAGAACTCCTCAACGATGATTCTGGGCACCAGGTGCCGGTAGCTCGGCTCACGAGTAATCCTGTAAAAACTGTGCGTGAGCCACTCCTTCATCACGGCTTTGTCGGGGAGGGGGGGAGAATCATGATAAATCTTCACGCGCCCGCCCGAATGCGTGGGCTTCACCACGCAGGGAAGATGCTCGGGGACGAAGGCGTCCACCTCTGCGGGCGTCTTGAGTATCTCGTGGGTTTCGATCACATATTTCTCGCCGACGACGGAGCGTACGTACGTCTTCACGTATTCCTTGTCGCTCGTGAACTGGCGCAACGGATCCAGGAGTGTACCGTCCACCTTCATCCTGAAGAGATAGTCGTTGAAATATCGCGGATTTTCAGCGTCGGGGATGCGCCGATGCTCCATCCAGTGATGCAGACGAGCGAAAAGTCGATCCTCCCAGTCGCTTCGGGGAAGTAGGTATCTAAGAATCTGTCGTCTCAAGGTGGTGCGTCTATCCAAGAATATAGAAATTATTATATAATATATAAGTGAAGCTTATCAGTTCGTACGCCCGCGTGCAACGGGCGGAGCTAAGATAGGGCGCGAGCCTTTTCGTGGGTCCGCAATCTGTTCTTGCGAAACCATTGCCCCCTGGCGATCCGCCTTCCCTTGCCGCACTTCAGACGCCCTGCTAGCATGCCCACAAACCATTCATCCACTTTTTCGGGAGGAGCGGCGCGATGGCGGAGTTCACCGTGGCACGGTTCAAGGACGTCTCCGAAGGATTGCAGGAGGGGCAGTTCGCCGTGGGCGAGCGCACGAAAGCGGGCGGCCTCGCGGACATCGACCCCATTTACGGGCAGTTGCTCGACATGCCGATCACCATCACGCTCGGCCTCATCGGCCCCGACGGGCGGGTGAACCTCACCCCCATGTGGTTCGACTACGAGGGCGACACCATCCTCGTGAACACAGCCTCGCACAGGCCGAAATGCGCGTGGATACGCAACAACCCCCGGCTCACGATGCTGCTCGTGAACCCGGAGAACCCCTACCACTGGATGAGCATCAAGTGCACGGTCGTGAACGAGATACACGAAGACGGACCCGGCGGAGAGAGGGCGACTGCGCAACTCGACCGCATCTGGACGAAATACACGGGCCAGGACCCGCCCTACGCGCTCAGAGACCCTGCGATCGACGAGAAGCGCGTGCTCTTCGAGTGCCGCGTAGACAGGGTGGCCACCTTCGGCAAGCCCTCCTAGGAGAAGGGCAACAAACGAATCTCAGGCGCGGCGCCTTCGGTGCGGCGCGGGCAAGGGCGCGGCAGGCCAGGAAGCACCCCCCCCCCGCTACCAGACGCAGCCGCGCGCGGCCACGGGAATCAGGGCTTCGAGCGTGCCCTCTTCCATTCCGCCGCGCACGCCGTGGTAGAAGTCGTAGAGGTTGATGGTCGGGTCGCAGTGGCTCGGCTGGAACAGAAGCGTCTCGCCGATTTCGGGGCGCCGCGCACCGGGGGCGAGCTCCAGCACGCCGTGCTCATCGGAAGCACGCGCGTGCACAGCACCCTCGAGTTCGAGGCACGGCGCCAGGCCGCTGTCCGAGGCGAGCGCCTTGTGGCCCGCGTCCATCACCACCTGGCCGGGGCCGGGCGTGCTCACCACGGTCGTGAGGACGAACAAGGCGGGGGCAAAATCGTCATAAACCTCCGACTCCTGCCCGCCTATGCTCCGGTAATGAGAATCCATGAAGACGTAACTGCCCGCCTGTAGTTCGTTCAGCACGCCTGATTCCACGTCCCAGCGCCAAGAGCCCGTGCCCCCGCCGCTGCGCACCTCGGTCGAGAGCCCCGCCGCCTCAAACGCCGCCACCGTCTCCTCCATGCGCGCGAGCGCTTCGGCATATACCGCGCGGCGCGCGGCGAAGCCCTCCACGTGCTGGGCCGCGCCCTGATACGCCTGCATCCCCCTGAGCGCGAGGCCGGGCAGCCCCTCCACGCGCCTGCCCAGTTCGACGGCCGCCGCTCCCGGCGCCACGCCGCAGCGCCCCTGGCCCACGTCCACATCCACGAGCACGCCGATTTCGGCCTCCGCCGCCGAGACGGCCTCTGAGAGCATGGCTGCCCCCCTGGGATGATCGACCACCACCATCAGCCGCGCGTGGCGCGCCAGTGCGGCCAGACGCGCGAGCTTCGAGGCGGCGGTGACCTCGCTGCTCACGAGCACGTTCTCCACCCCGCCCGCGACCATCACCTCGGCCTCGCTCACCTTCTGGCAGCACACCCCCACCGCGCCCAGGGCCAGTTGTTTGCGCGCGAACCACGGGCTCTTATGGGTCTTCGCGTGGGCGCGCAGCCCGACGCCCGTGCCTGCAAGGCGGCTCGCCATGCGGGCGAGGTTTCCCTCCGCCGCGTCCAGGTCGACGAGCAGGGCGGGGGTTTCGATTTCGCGCACCGGCGTCCCGATGCTCTGGCAGTGGAGCATGTACTATCCTCTCTGGTGGAATCGGCTTCATAGTTGCAGAATCCACATCATACCACCCGACCCGGGAGGCGAAAACAGGCTTGCCCGCCGCCTCTGCCTGACGCATCATGGGTTTTTCGCGAATTTCTTTCCTCGTCACACCGCGTTCGGAGGATTTGTTCTCATGCGCACCAAGGCGGACGAGCTCTTAGAGGGAGCCATTGACGTACACGCCCACATCTTTCCCCAGGTGTTCGTGGAAGAACCCGGTCGCGTGCTCGATCACGAATGGGCCGAGCTCGCGCGCGGGGTCGGGATGCGGGGCTTCGTGATGAAGAGCCACCTGTGGCCCACCGTCGCCCAGGCGCGCGTACTGAACGAGGTCTACCCGGGCGTCACCGCCTTCGGGGCCATCACGCTGAACGCGAACGTGGGCGGGCTTTCGCCCTTCGCGGTGGAAAGCGCGGTGCGCCTGGGGACCAAGGTCGTCTGGATGCCCACCTATTCCGCGGCGAACGACATAGCGGTCGGCGCCTACAGCAAGCGCATCGCCGAGGCATACAGCCAGCCCCCGCCCGCGGCGGGCCTCACCGTCCTGGACGCGGAGGGCGCCGTTTTGCCCGAGGTGGACGCCATACTCGAAATCGTCCGCGACGCGGACGTGGCCGTGGCCACGGGCCATCTTTCCGCCGAGGAGGGCGTCGCCCTCGCGCGGCGGGCGAAGGAGATCGGGGTGCAGAAGTTCATCTACACCCACCCCATCATCTTCATCATCAACGCGAGCGAAGCGCAGCTGCGCGAGGTGGCGGAGCTGGGCTACATCGTCGAGTTCACCTGGATTTCCGCCTTTCCCATGTGGCGCGACCTCGACCCCCACAAGGTGGCGGCCACGGCGCGCGCCCTGGGTCCGGAGCGCTGCGTGATGAGCACCGACGCCCAACTCGACCTCAACCCCCCGCCGACGGAGATGCTGCGCATGTTCATCGCCACCATGCTGCGTCTGGGGTTCGCAGAGGACGAAATTCTCTGGATGGTGCAGCGCAACCCCGCCCGCCTGATGGGGCTCGAAGACTAACGCGCAAAGGCGCCCCGCGCTCTGTCTGCGCCGTGCGAACATCTTTGCATAATTCCGGTGCCGCAGCCCCGCTAGCGCCCATACCCCTCTTTCGCCGGCAGTATGCGCGGCGGAGGGGGTGGGGAGGCCTCAGAAATACGGATTTCGCCTCCACGCGCGTTTTTTGCCATTTCCCTAAAGTTTCTCGCCGTCTTTTTCGCTATAATCGCATGAGCAACGTACGTTCCGAGGCGCGGTGATTTGCGAACGGAACCAAAACCTGAAATGCGTGTGCAGTCGAATCCGAAAGGAGAAGAGCCATGAAAAGGCAGTTTCTCGTTCTGGCCCTCGCGGCGGGCTTTGCCCTCGGCGGTGCTGCGCTCGCCCAGGCGGCCCGAAACCCCTGTGCACCACAGCCGAAAAACCCTTGTGCGCCACAGCCCCACCCAAGAACCCCTGTGCCCCCCAGACCAGAAACCCCTGCGCGCCTCAGCCGAAAAACCCCTGCGCGCCCCAACCCAAGAACCCTTGCGCGCCGAATCCCGGCGCGAACAAATAGTCCGCCGAACATACGCCGCACGATGAGCCAAGCCCCCTCCGGCACGCCACACCGGAGGGGGTTTTTCGCGGCGCACGCCATTGCGCGCCGGCTACGTTCCACACCCTCCAGAGACGGTCCACATCCTCCCCACACCCACAGGCCAGGCATGAGAATACGAACGGGGCAAACCACAAAGCGGGTGGAGACCCACGCGCGCCTTATCCTATAATGGCCTCCCAATCATAATGCCCCGGCGCGAAATGCCGCCGCGAGATCGTCCATGCGAAACGCAAGGGAGAAACCTTCTTGAGCGTTGGAAACCCTCCCAACGTGTGCGTCCTGGGATTCGGCATGGCGGGCAGACCCATCGCCCGGGGTCTGGCGGAAGCGGGAGTAGAGTGCGTCCGCGTGTGGAAAAGACCCCCCTGGAAGCCAGAACACACCGAAGCCTCCACCCACCCCCGCATCGTGATGACGCACTCTATGGAAGAAGCGCTCCGGGGCGCGGACCTGGTGCTCTCGCTCTTGACGCCCGAAGTCGCTCTTGATGCCGCCCGCAGCGCTTCCGCCTTCCTCCGGGGCGCGGTGTATCTGGATTTGAACACCACCACGCCGGAGGTAAAGATGGAGATCGGACGCCTCGTCGAAGCAGGTGGGGGCCGCCCGCTGGACGGGGCAATATGCGACCCGGCGGAAATCTACGGGCACCGGGTCGCCACCCTCGTCTCGGGGCCAGGGGCCGAGGAGATGAGCGCGGCCATGGCGCACTACGGAATGCGGCTCGAAGTACTCGGCGCCCGCGTGGGGGACGCCTCCGCCCTCAAGGTCGTGCGCAGCGTGTTCACCAAGGGATTGATGATGACCTTCCTCGAGGCCATCGAGGCGGCCAGACGCTGCGGCCTCGTGGAGGAGTTGCTCGATTCCGTAGCGGGCACCGTGGAGGGGCTTCCGCTCCGGGATTTGGCCTTGAGCCTCGCGGGCACGAGCCTTATCGCCGCGGACAGACGCGCACAGGAGATGGAAGGAGTCGTCTCGACCCTCGCATCACTCGGCGTGGAGTCGCACGTCAGCACCGCCGCGCTCGAGAAGTTTCGCTGGCTCACGGGGTTCGATTTTCACGACCCACTCGGGGGAGTGCCGCCCGAATCCATCGAGACCATGTTGCGCGCCCTGGAGGAGGTTCTCTCGCCCAGGACGGCGGGCTGAAACGGCGCGCGCACACGGAAATTTTCCGTCCTGCGCCTTGATTTTCCCGAACGCCATCTGATAGCATCGGTCTCGCTTGGCGCTGCCGGGAGAATGAAAAAATCGTGAATCGCCAAGGGGCCGCTCCCTCGGGGTTCAAATGGTCATAATCATTACCGACGAAGGAGGGAACCATCCATGACATTCGTCATCGGTGAGAAGTGCCTGGGCGAGCGATACGCGACCTGCGTGAGCGTCTGTCCCGTCGATTGCATGCACCCGGGCGATTACCAGGGCGAGCCCTTCCTGATCATCGACCCCGAGGAATGCATCGACTGCGGGGTTTGCCAGCCGGAATGCCCGATCGACGCCATCCTCGAGAGCGAGGACGACGACCCGAAGTGGGCGGCCATCAACGCGGAACTCGCCGAGGAATTCAAGAACAACGAGCCCGTCGAGCCGCGCCCCGCGAACGATCCTCCCAAAAAGCCGGGCAACGTGCTCCGCTAGCCGATCGACCCGAAAAACACCGCGGCCCGCGCGTCGCGGTGTTTTTTTTCGCCCGCCGCCGGAGGTTTTGCATCCCCGTCACTAGGCCTCTATATTGGCTTTTTAGACTTCGCCGTTGAGCGCTTGTCCTGCCTTCGCTCGAGGTCGCCATGGTACAGAAATGGGGAATGCTGGGGGAGCTCTGCGCATGAACGCGAAACGAGAAGGCCCGCTCGTCGTCATGGCCGGCACGCGCTTCGGCCCCCCCGTCATCGAGGAGGCGATACTGGCCCCGCTGGGCTGCCGCCTCCTCACGGGCACAGGCGCGGACGCAGAATCGTTGGCCGCACTCTGCCGGGAGGCCGAGGGCGTCATCATCGGCGCGCGCCCGCAGTTCACCGCCGAGGTCGTCGCACGCCTTGTGCACTGCAAGATACTCGCGCGCGGCGGCGTGGGGGTGGACAACATCGACGTTGAGGCCGCGCGTGCCCAGGGCATTCGGGTAACCTACGTGCCCGACTACTGCGTCGACGAGGTGTCCGACCACGCGATGGCGTTCGTCCTCCACTTCGCCAGAAAAATCGGGGAGGCAACCGCCGAGGTTGCGCAGGGCGGCTGGGGCATCGCCGCGCTTCGGCCCATCGCTCCGCTCAGGGGCGCCACCCTGGGCGTGGTGGGAGTGGGCAGAATCGGCGCGGCTCTCGCCCGCAAGGCCGGGGCGTTCGGGATGCGCATCATCGCCCACGATCCTTTCGCGCACGCATCCGCATTTAAGGAGTTGTGCGCCGAGCAGGTGGATATGGGACGCATATGGGAGGAGTCGGACTACGTTTCGCTCCACGCACCCCTCACGCCCGAGACGCGCGGCATGGTAAACGCCGCCGCACTATCGCGCATGAAGCCCGAAGCGGTTCTCATCAACGTGGCGCGGGGCGAACTCGTGGACGAGGCTGCCCTGGCGGAGACGCTCGCCGAAAACGGCATCCGGGGCGCGGGTCTCGACGTATTGGCGCAGGAGCCTCCTGCCCCCGACCACCCTCTGCTCGGCCTGCCGAACTGCCTCGTTACGCCGCACGGCGCCTGGTACAGCACGGCCGCCCTTGCGGACATGCGGCGCAAGGCGGCGACCGACGTGCTGCGCACCCTCAACGGCGAAGAGCCGCTCTACCCCGTGAGGTGAGCGCTACTTTTCGATGGGAAAGCCCACGATGCTTCCCCACTCCGTCCAGGAGCCGTCGTAAATCTTGACGTTTTCGTAGCCCAGCAAATAGCGCATGGCGAACCAGACCAGACTGGCCCGGTGGCTCAGCCGTCAGTAGAGGACGAGTTCCGCTTCATCCTCCGGTGCGCCCGCGCTCGAGAGAATCGTGCGGAGCTCCTCCGCCTCCTTGTAGGTGTCGTCCTCGTTTAGCAACTCGCGGAAGAATAGATGCTTCGCCCCGGGTATGCGGCCCGCGCGCTCAGCGCCATGATCGAAGCCGGGCGGGGGCATCACCCGCTCGCCGCGGTATTCCTCGGGCGAGCGCACGTCGAGCAGCGTTCTGCCCGGCGCGCCCAAATGCGCGCGCACGTCGTCCCTGCCCACGCTCAACACCTCTGCCGGCGCAGGCACCGCACGGGCGACGGCCTGCACGTCGGGCACGTCACGGGAAAGAGGCATTCCCTCGGCCGCCCATTTTTTCTTCGCACCGTCGAGCAGTTTGATGTTATCGAAGCCCGCCATGCGCAGCACCCAGAACGCATAGGTGCCGAACTGCACGGGCTCGCCGTAGAGGACGATGGTCGCATCCTCGCCGACGCCCATTGCGCCCAGACGCTCGGCCAGTTTCGCAGGCGCCGCAAAGGTGCGATCCGTCTCGTGCCAAAGCGCCTCTTTCCAGAACCACCAGTGCGCCCCCGGAACGTGGCCCTCGCGGTAGGAGGCGTCGTCACTCGCGGAGGAAACCTCTATCACGTGCAGATTCGGGCTCTCCAGGTGCTCGGCGAGCCACGTGGTGGATACGAGTGCGGAATCATTGCGCGGCGTCATGGTCGTGTATCCCCAATGCGAAAGAAAAAGAACGTGTAACGCCAAAAACCACGCGCGGCCTAGCCCCCGAACATGGGGGGGCGCTTCTGCTGAATCTCGGGCGTGGCCTCCTCGAACGCATGGCCCGCCTGCAGTACGAGCGCCTCCTCCCAGGGCGGCCCCACGAACTGCGTGGAGACGGGCAGCCCCTCTTCGCTGAACCCCGAGGGGGCGGAAAGCACGGGGAAGCCGAACAGGTTGTAGGGGCCCGACTGTGGCCTGCCGAGACCCGAGAAGCGAACCTCCTTGCCGTTCATGCTGCCCATCTGCGTCGCAATGGGGGCTGCGGGACAGGGATAGCCGGGCGCCAGGAGAACGTCCATCTCCGCGAAGAGGCTTTCCATCTCGCGGGTGAGGGTGCAGCGCTCCCGGCAGGCGCGCACGTAGTCGTCGAGCGTGGTGCGGCTCGCGTTTTCGAGTCGTGCGCGCACGTCGTCACCGAATTTTTCGGGATGCGCGGCGAGGCGCTCGCGGTGCACCGCTATCAATTCCGCATCCGCGATAATGTCGCGCACCTCGAGCATCCGCTTCGCACTCGGGTAACGCACCTCGACCATCACCCCGCCGAGGCTCTCCATGGTGCGCATCGTAAGTTCAAAACCTTTTCGCACCGACTCGTCGTTCTCGGAGAGATACAAATCCTCGCACACCCCGAAGCGCATCCCCTCCACGTCGTGGCCGATAAGGGCGCAGAAATCGGGGACGGGGCGATCCGCCGAACCCGGGTCTTCGGGGTCGTAGCCCGTCATCGCCTGTAAGGCGAGGCCGCAGTCGCGCGCCGTGCGGGCGAGCGGCCCCGCGTGGTCGAGCGTGGGGGCGTTCGGGAAGATGCCGCGCACGCTCACGCGCCCGTAGGTGGGCTTGAGGCCCATCGTCCCGCAAGCACTCGCAGGCCCGCGTATCGAGCCGCCCGTGTCGGTTCCCACGGTGGCGGAGCACATGAACGCCGCCACTGCCGCGCCCGACCCCCCGCTCGAACCACCCGAGACGCGCTCGGTGTCCCAGGGGTTGCGGCTGGGGCCGTAGTGGGGGTTCACGGTGGTGGAACCCGCCGCGAACTCATGCGTGTTGCACTTGCCGATGACGACGGCGCCCGCACTTTTCAGCCTGCGTACGCACTCCGCGTCCGCCTGGGGAACGTTGTCGGAAAAAAAGCTCGACCCCTGCGTCGTCAGCACGCCTGCGGTGTCGACGATGTCCTTGAGCCCCACGGGCACCCCGTGGAGCGGCCCGCGGTAATCGCCCGCCTGCATCTCCTCCTCCGCGCGCTTCGCATCCTCCACCGCCTGCTCGGCGCACACGGTGATGAACGCGTTGAGCCGGGGGTTGAACGCCTCGACGTGGCGCACGTGCGCCTCCACCGCCTCTCGCGGTGAAACCTCCCTGCTCTCGATGCGGCGCGAAAGTTCGTAGAGGGATAGAAATTGCAGTCCATCTTCGCCCATGTTCACCTCCGTTGCCCATGTTTTCCGGTAGGCGGCAGTCTAGCATAAAGCAGCCTCCTGGCCGATGCCGCCGTTGCCTTGTGCGCGCCGATGGAGTGAAATGGCCTGATTGGCCGCGCGATGACATCCCCGGAGGAGAAGACGACGTGAATGGTGCGGTTTTCGACGCCCTGGTGATCGGCGGGGGAATCAACGGACTTTGCGCGCTCTATCACCTCAAGCGTCTGGGGGCGAAGCGCGTCGGGCTGGTGGAGCGCTTCGCCGTCGGGCACGAGCGGGGCAGTTCGCACGGCGCGGCGCGCGTTACGCGAAGCGCCTACATCGCTCCTGAATACGTCCGCTTGATGCAGCGGGTCCACGCGGAGGAGTGGCCTCGACTCGAAAAGGACACCGGCGCCACGCTCGTCCACCCCAACCCCGGCATTTTCACCGCTCCTCCCTGCGAGCGCTTCGCGCGCTACGTCCGTGCGGTGGAGCGCGAGGGCGTAGACGCAGAAACGCTCTCGCCGCGTGCCGCACGCAGGCTATATCCCCAGTTCACGTTCGCCAACGCCGAGCGCGTCCTGCTCGACAGGACGGCGGGCATCGTCGCCGCACGCGACGCCGTCTGCGCTCTCGCGGAGTTCGCGCGCACGAGCGGGGTGCACATGCACGAGAACGTGCGCGTACACGCCATCGACCCCGCCGCCGCGCCCGTGCGGGTGGAAACGAGCCTGGGCGCGCTCCATGCCGAGTGCGTCGTCGTCGCGGCAGGCGCGTGGTCGGCGCAGTTGTTGCCGTTCCTCAAGCCCAGGCTCACGGTTGCGCGCCAGACGGTGGGTTACTTCGCCCCGCCGGGCGATGCGGACGCCTACCGGCCCGGTCGCTTCCCGGTGTGGGTCTACATGGAGGAGGACGAGAACCATCTTTTCTACGGGATGCCGGAATTCGGTCGCCCGGGCGTCAAGGTGGCCCGCCACCTGAGAGTCGGGGTGGACGACGACCCCGACGACGCACCCGCTGACGTCGCGCAAGAAAAGATAGCCGACGTCGAACGCTTCATGGCGGAGTTTTTCACTGCCTCGGGCTGGACGCTCGCCGGTGCCGAGCATTGCCTCTACACCAACGCGCCGAATGAGGATTTTATCATCGACCGCCACCCCGAGAACCCGCGCATCTCCTTCGGGGCTGGCTTCTCGGGCCACGGATTCAAGTTCGGCCCCCTGACGGGGCGGCTGCTCGCCGAGTTGGCCTGGGAGGGCGCGACCTCCGTCCCCGAAGCCGAACGCCTCTTCGCACTCGAAAAGTAGAGATTTATTCCCGCGCAGACGGATGGGGGAGGTCTCCCCCCTTCTCCCCCAGCAGTCTCCTCAGGTTCTCGCCTGCGCGGTGCGCCGCCGTGTGCGCGTCGGGCCGGGAGACGATTTGGCAGGTGAGCCAGCCCGCGTAGCCTATCGAGGCGAGTGCCTCGAGAATCTCGCCAAAAGGCACGTGCCCGCCGCCCGGGTAGAGGCGGTTGTTCTCGGCCAGGTGCATGTGGCCCAAAAACCCGCGCGCCTCGAGAATAGCTCCCGCGAACGACGCTTCTTCCACGTTCATGTGGTAGGTATCGAGCATGAGCGCAAGGCCCTCGTGGGCGAACTCCCGGCAAAGGGCCACGCCCTCGGCCGCGGTGTGCACGTTGTTTATCCAGTGCCTGCTCAGAGGCTCGACATAGAGTCTGCACCCCCGCGCCGCCGCCGCGTCCGCCAGGCGCATGAGCGCGTCGCGCATCCAGCCGAGCGAACTCTCCCGCCGCGCGTCTTCGCACAGGTTGCCCCGCGCGGAGCCAATCACCAGCCCGCACCCGAAGCGCTGCGCCAAGCCCAGGGCGTCGAGGTGGCGGCGGTAGGCCACCCTCCTGATCTCGGGCACGGGATGGCACAACCATATGCTGTCCTGAAAGCCCATCGCCGCCGTGTGGATCATCGAGACCGAAAGGCCGCGCGCCGCGATTTTTCTCTCTACCGCGGCGAGGTCGAGTTCCGCCGGCTTGCGCACCGAGAGTTCCACGCCCGCAAAACCCGCCTCCGCCACGCAGTCGAGATTCTCATCCAGCGTCCCCTGCGCACTGGGAAGGTTCGGGGTGGAAACCTCGGGCGTGGCGACCTGGTAGCTCAGTCTCATGCGCTCCTTCCTCCGAGTGCGCCCCAGGAGGCGGCGCGGCGCGGCGTTATCTCTATCATCCACCCGTGGATGCGAACCTCTCCCCGGTAGTGTGCGTACTTCTCGCGCAACCGCTCCGCCGCCCGCTCCCAGGCGTGCGCCTGTGTATCGGCACCGATGATGCAGGCACTCCCGAAAACGAGCACGAAGCCCAGCCGTGCCCAGTCCTCCTCGTAGTGATCGACCAAAAGCGAGACCCGCGCGTTCTCGCGGATGTTATCGAGGCGCTTCAAGCGCTCCGCGTCCTTTTTCTGCTTGCCGTCCACGGGAACGTACACCTTCTCGTCCACCACGGCGAACACCACGGGCACGACGTGGGGGGCGCCGCTCGCATCGGCGGTCGCCAGCCGCGCCACGCGCGCCGTACGCAAGAAGCGCCAGGCGTCCTCGGTGAGCGGGGAGGCGCTCACTGCGCCTCTCCGTATCCGCCGCCGCCGGGGGTGATGAGCGTGAGCACGTCGCCCGGCTCCATGTCGGTGGTGCGCTTGGGGTCGATTTCCCGGTCGTTGATGCGCACCTGCCCGCGCGCCCCCGCACCGCCGCCGAACAGCCCGGGTGCGGGCGACTTCGTGCGCTCGGCCATGAACGAGACCGTGATGCGCGCGGGCGAATCGTTGCGCAGGACGATTCTCTGGCCGCAGCCTCCCGCGAACCGCCCCGCTCCGCCCGAGTCGCGCACTATCGTCTTCTCCAGCAGGGTGAAGGGCGTGATGCGCTCTATCACCTCTATCGGCGTGTGGGAGACGTTGCTCGGATAGCTCAGACACGCATGTCCGCTTCCGCGCGCGGTCGCACCCGTGCCCCCGTTCTGGAAGAACAGCCCCGCCGTGCGCACGCCGCGCTTGTCCAGCCCCGTGTAGTTCACGCACCAAAGCGGGGAGCCGCTCGCCGCGGGTACGCTCTCGGGGATGACGGGGGCAAGTGCCGCGAAGACGGCGGCGGGCAGATAGTGGCCCACCAGCATCCGCCCCCCTCCCGCGGCGGGGGGCAGCGGATCGAGAATGCTGCCCTTCTCCGTCCTCACCTCGATGGGGCGGAAGCAGCCCTCGTTGTTGGGCACCTCGGGGCAAAGAACGCATTTGATGGGGTAGACGGAATAGGCGTACGTGTAGTTGTAGGCCACGTTCACCGCGCGGTCGACCTGGGGGGAGGAACCCCCATAGTCGATGACGAGGCCGTCGCCGCGCTTCTCGACCCGCGTCCGCACCCGTATGGGCTCCTCCAGGCCGTCGGTCTCGACTTCTGAGTGAAACTCCCCGTCGGGCAGATGGCGCAGGGCGTCGCGCATCGCTTTTTCCGAGCGGCCCTGAATCTCGCGCGTGAGCGCGCGCAGGTCATCAAGGCCGTATTCGTCGAGCAGGTCTCCCAGGCGCTTTTCGGCCAGGCGGTTCGCCGTTATCTGGGCGTCGATATCGCCCATTACCAGATGGGGCACGCGCACGTTGTAGCGAATGAGCTCGATGAGCGTCCGGTCGGGCTCGCCCCGCCTGTACATCTTCATCATCGGAATCTGGAGGCCCTCCTCGTAGACCTCCCGGGGGTCCGGGGAGCGAATCTTGCCGCCGATGTCGGGCAGATGCGCCGTGCTCGCGGAAAACCCGATAAATCGCCCCCGATGAAAAACGGGCTTCACGATGTTCACGTCGGGCAGGTGCCCCGTGCCGTACCAGATGTCGTTGGTGACGAGGACGTCGCCGGGTTCGAGGGTTTCGGGCGGGAATTTCTCGAGAAAGTGCCGCACCGTGATCGGCAGCGTACCAATGAACGAGGCGATGCTGGCGGAGGATTGCACGAGGGAGTGACCCCGATCGTCGGTGATGACGCACGAAAAATCGTTCGACTCGCGCACCAGCGTGGAAAAGGAGGTACGCACCAGGGTCGCCGCCGCCTCGTCCACGATGCCGACGAGTCTGCGCCAAAGCACCTCCAGCGTGATGGGGTCGAACGCCATACCTACACCTCGATGAGCACGTGGCCCGCCTCGTTCTTTTGGAAGCGCGCACCCTGCGGTATCACGATGGTGGATTCGCGCTCCTCAACGATGGCGGGGCCTTCAAACTCCCGCCCACTCGGCAGCGAATAGCGGCGGTAGACCCGCGCCTCACAAAAGCCCGCGGAACCGGCATATATCCTGCGCGCTGCCTTCTCGAAAGCGGCGGCGTCCGGGGCGGGCGCAACGTGCGCCGCGCCGGGCGCGGGTCCCAGCATCGTCAGCCGCCAGGCGGCCACTTCGGCGGGCACGTCTTCGATTTTTCGCAGATACCGTCTCTCATAAGCGCTCTCGAACAGAGTCTGCACCACTGCGCCGTCGCGCGCGGGCGTCCACCCACCGCCGGGCAGGGGAACGCGCACCGTGTCCGTCTGCCCTCGGTAACGCACGTCGGCCGCGCACAGAAACTCCCAGTCCGCCCCCACCTCGATCCCCTCCCCCAGGGAGGCCTTCATACGGACGAACATGTCGTGGTAGCACTCCTCCACGCGCGCCCAGTCAATCTGGTCGACGCCCGATACCAAAACGCGCACGTCGTCGGCCCGGGGGCGCGCCGCCAGAAGGCCCGCTGCCGAGGCGACGCCTACGTCGGGCGGGCACACGACGCGACCCACGTGCAGTTTGCGCGCCATGTGGCAGGCGTGCAGGGGTGCTGCGCCGCCGGTGGCGATCAGCGCGTAGTTCCTGGGGTCCCCCCCCTTCTCGGCGATGTGGACGCGCGCCGCACTCGCCATCTGCTCGGTCACGATCTCGTAGATGCCCCAGGCCGCCTCCTCAACGGACATGGCGAGCCTCTCGGCCAGAGGGGAGAGTGCCTCGCGCGCCTTTGCCGCGTCGAGCCGCATCGCCCCGCCGAGAAAGAAATCAGGATTGAGGTAACCCAGCAGCAGGTTCGCGTCCGTTACGGTGGGCTGCGCTCCTCCCTGCCCATAACAGGCGGGGCCGGGCTTCGCCCCCGCGCTTTGCGGGCCGACGCGAATCAGCCCCAGCTCGCTGATTTGCGCGATGCTCCCCCCTCCCGCGCCAATCTCCACCAAATCCACCGCGGGCGAGAGAATGGGCAAGCCGCTCCCCTTCTGGAAGCGTGAGGTGCGCGCCACCTCGAAGCGGTTCTCGGTGGCGGCTTCTCCCTGCTCGATCAGGCATATCTTGGCCGTGGTTCCGCCCATGTCGAACCCGATGACGTGCGCCTCGCCCAGGGCGCGGGCGATTTGCGCGGCGGCGAGAGCACCGCCGGCGGGACCGGACTCTATCATGCGCACGGGGTACGCGCGCACGCCATCGACGGCGGCAAAGCCCGCGTTCGAGAGCATGATGAACAGATCGCCCGCGAAACCCTCCTCGCGCAGACGGGCGAGCAGGCGGGTGAGATACGCATCGGCAATGGGCCGCACGTAGGCGTTCGCCGCCGTGGTGGTGGTGCGCTCGTACTCACCCGTTTCGGGAGCGACCGCGGAGGAAACCGAAACGGGCACGCCGTCCGCCACCTCCTCGACGGCCGCCTGCGCCGCCCTTTCGTTCGCGGGGTTGAGAGGCGCGTGCAGAAAGCAAACGGCAATGGAGCGCACCCCCAGGTGCACGAGGCGCTCCGCCTCGCGCTTGAGGGCTTGCGCGTCCGGGGGAACCACCACGTTTCCCTCCGCGTCGACGCGCTCTTCGACCTCGGTGCGCAACTCTCTCGGCACGAGCGGTGCGGGCATCTCCTGATGGAGGTCGTAGAGGTCGAAGCGTTTTTCGCGGGCTATCTCGATGACGTCGGAAAACCCTTTTGTGGTAATGAGGCCCGTGCGCGCGCCCTTGCGCTCGATGAGCGCGTTGGTGATGAGCGTCGTGGCGTGGACGACCTCCGACACCTCGGAGGCCGTGCGGCCCGCGCTTTTCAGTATCCGCCGAAAACCCTCCAGCGCGCCGACTTCAGGTTCGCCGGGTGTCGTGAGCACCTTGGCGACGTGGAGGGCGCCGCGCTGCGCGTCGACGAGCACCAGATCGGTGAACGTGCCGCCGATGTCCACGCCCAGGCGAACGCGCGCGTCCCCCATCACGCGCTCACCAGAATCTCGCCGTCCTTGATGACGGGTGCGCCGTCGAACCAGACCGAAGGCGCGCGGATAATGGCGTCGAAGTGCGTTTTCGCCTGCACGTCCCCGCCCAGGTTGGCGGAGGTGCCGATGCCGATGTGAATCGTGCCGTTCACGCCCTCGTCGTTGAGCATCTCGCCGGTGAAATCCCTGCATTCGGGGTTTAAGCCGATGGCGAACTGCGCGACGTTGTAGACCCATTCGTCGTCCTGGGCGGCGAGCAAATCGCGCAGAAACGCGGCTTGCCGCCCACCCGCGACTTCGCGCACGAAGCCCCCTTCGATCCGGAAGGTCACGGGTTCTTCCACCACCCCGACGCCGTAGTAGGGAATACTGCCGTCCACGACGAGCACGCCCTGCGCCGTTCCCTCCGCGGGCGAGACGTTGGCCTCGATGTTCGGAACGGCCGTGAAGCCCGGCCCCTCGAGAATGCAGGCGTGGCTGTTGCCCGCGCGGCCCTCGATACCCAGCGTAAGGAGGGTGCCCGCAGGATTTTCAACGCGCACCTCGCGCGCCGCGCTCAGCCGCGCGGCCAGTGCGTCGCACAGGGGCTTTCTGGCCCGAAAATCCGCCATCAAGCCGCCCGTCCGCATCTGCCGGGGGGTAAAGGCCGTCATCGAAAGCACGCGCGCACCCGCTCCTATCGCCGCGCGCGTCGCCCGCGTATGGGCGAGGGCGTGGGTGATGGGGAGAAACACCACGTCCGAGGCGCGCATCGCCTCCGCCACGGGGCGGGGCGGCTCCTGGTTGTCGATGCGCCCGGGCGGGCACACGGCCATCGTCGCCCGCGCCCCCAGGTCTTGCGCCACCGCGCAAAGTGCTTGCGCGATGGGGAGGCGCTCCGCGTCGGTTACCACGAGAACCTCCTCGCCCCCGCGCACGCCCGCGCAGTCTTCCACGAGAATTTTTGCGCCTTTTTCCATCCGACCACCCCTCGCCCGTCGCGCGTCCGTGCGGGTTCTCCTGCCGCACCGGGCGGCGCGCGCGCATCTTCCGCAACCGTTGCCCGAACGAGCGCTTCCGTATAAGAGTCAAGAATCTACACCACGGACACGGGCGAGGCGAGTATGGGCGACACAAAATTACGGCCCCAGAAAATCGACCGCGAACGCCTCATGGACGTCTACGCGCGCCTCTTCGCGCGCTTCGGGCCGCAGGGCTGGTGGCCCGCCGAGACGCCCTTTGAGGTATGCCTGGGTGCGATTCTGGTGCAGAACACATCGTGGACGAACGCGGCGCGCGCGATCGCGAACCTTAAGAGCGAGGGTCTCCTGAGGGAGAGCGCACTACGCGGGGTGTGCCGCAGCCGCCTCGCCCGCCTCATCCGGCCCGCGCGGTTTTTCAACGTAAAGGCCGAAAGAATCGAGAATTTCGTTTCCTACCTCCACGAGTACCACGGGGGCGAGGTGGAAAACCTCCTGCGCCTGCCCACGGGGGAGTTGCGCGAACGCCTCCGCGCCCTGGAGGGCGTCGGCCTCGAGACGGCGGACGCCATCCTCCTCTACGCCGCTGGCAGAACGGTCTTCGTGGTAGACGCCTACACCAAACGCATCTTCTCGCGCCTCGGGCATTTTCGTGAATCGAAAAACGCGGGCAAAGACTACCTCGCCTTGCAGAAAGCTCTTACGGAGCACTTGCCGCGCGACGCCGCCCTGTTCAACGAATACCACGCCCTCATCGTGCGCCTGGGGCATACGTGCTGCCGCCCGAAGCCCCGGTGCGGGGAGTGCCCGCTGCGCGCGGTGTGTCCGTATCCTTAAGCTTTGCGCCCCAGGCAGTCGGTGAGGGATTTCGCCATCGCGCGCATAAGGACGAAATAGGCGTCCTCCCCGGCGGGGACATCTGCTCCCAACGGGTCGAGCACGCCGATGCCGGCCCTCGTACCGCTGACGATCGTCTCCACCATTCTGGAGTTAAACTGCGGCTCCGCGAACACGCAAATCGACTTCGTCGAGCGGATTTTCTTGCGTATCTCGACCAGGCGCGCCGCTCCCGGGCTCTTCTCGGGCGAGAGCGTCACCGAACCGATGGGGGTGAGCCCATAGCGTGCCTCCATGTACTGATACGCATCGTGAAAGACGATGTAGGGCATGCCCCGCACCGGGGCGAGCGTGCGCCGCAACTCTTCGTCGAGCCGATTGATGCGGGCTTTGAGACTGCGCGCGTTCGCCGCGTATTTTTTCGCGTTCCCGGGATCGGCCTCCTCCAACGTGCGCGCGATGACGTCCACCATCTTGCGGGCGTTCACGGGGCTCAGCCAGATGTGGGCGTCCACGTCCGCATGGTCGTGACCATGTCCGTGCCCGTGGGCCTCTTCCTTGTGATGCCCTTCTTTCCCCTCGTCGTGGTGTCGCTCGGCCTTGTGATGATGGTCTTTTTCTTCACCGTGGTGCTCCCCAGCCTTGCGTTTCTCTTTTTCTTCCTCGTGGTGCTCATCTGCCTTGTGGTGTTCCTTTTCTTCTCCGTGGTGTCGTTCGGTTTTGTGATCGTGATCGCCGTGGGCCTTCTTCTCATCGCCGTGGTCGTCTTCGTGCTCCTCCCACAGGCCGCCCTCTCGCAATTTCCTGAATTCGATGCCCTTCACCTCCGCCAGGGCGAGGACCTTCGCCCGCTTGGGAAGAACCTCGAAGGGTCGCTCCAGCACGGGGGCGAGCGCCTCTCCCACCCAGAAAATCACCTGCGCCCGCTCGAGCATGCGGGCGTCGGAGGGCTTGAGCGAAAACGTGTGCGGCGAGGAGGCGCCCTTCATCAGAAGAGCGGGCGTGCCGACTCCTTTCATGACACCCGCCACCAGCGAATGCACCGGCTTGATGGAGGCCACCACCTCAAGAGCCGCCGCCTGCGATGCAGGCCACGCAAGCAGAGTCGTTGCCAGTGCCGTGCCGATCAACATATATTTCAGCCTCGCTCTCATTGTTTTACCTCATTTTTTTATGGAACGTTTGCCAAAGCACAGAAGAAGGATATATTATATCATTTCCTGCAAACGAATCAAGGAACCCGAACCATGAAAACGCCGAAAAAAACGCAGCGACCCCACCAGGCGCATCCCCGCGCTCGCGTCGAGGACGCCATCGAACAGGCAGAACGGCTTTGCAGGGCGCGGGGCGTGAAGTTCACGCCGCTCAGACGCCGGGTTCTGGAAATCATCCGGGAGAGCCGCGCGCCTCTGGGCGCCTACGACGTGCTGCATCGCCTCAACGCCCGGGGCGGCCGCAACGCCCCGCCCACGGTCTATCGGGCGCTGGACTTTTTGTTGAAGCACGGCTTCGTCCACCGCATCGAGAGCCTCAACGCGTTCGTGGGCTGCGCGACGCCCGAGGAGGACCACGAGGCGCAGTTCTTCGTCTGCCGTGATTGCGGGAGCGTCGCCGAGACGCACAGCGAGGGAATCGAAAAGGCTATCGCGGCGAGCGCCACCCAGGCAGGTTTCATGGTCGAGGCACCCGTCGTGGAAATTCGCGGGCACTGCATAGAGTGCACCAATGACTGAAAGACACTCTTCCCTCGTTCGTGTCTCGCGCCTGAGCCTGCGCATCGGTGAAACGTCGATTCTCGAAAACGTCGACCTCGAAATATCGGCGAACGAAATCCTCACACTCATCGGCCCCAACGGCGCAGGCAAGACCACCCTGGTGCGCGTACTGCTTGGGCTGGTTGCGCCCGATGCAGGCGAGGTGCGCCGAAGGGAGGGACTCGCCATCGGCTACGTGCCGCAGCACTTCGCGGTGGATCGCTCCCTCCCCCTCACCGTGCGCAGGCTGCTCGGCCTGACGCACAAACCCTCGCGTGAGCAGATGGAGAAGTGCCTCGAAGAAGTGGGGGCGGGGCGCCTGCTCGACAGCCCCGTGCAGAGCCTCTCCGGCGGGGAGCGCCAGCGCGTGCTGCTCGCGCGCGCCCTGCTGCGCGACCCCGAACTCCTGATTCTCGACGAGCCCATCCAGAACGTGGACGTCATGGGCCAAGCCGAACTCTACCGCCTGATCATGCAGATCAAGAACGAGCGGGGTTGCGGGATTCTCATGGTCTCGCACGACTTGCACGTCGTCATGGCGTTCACCGATTGGGTGTTGTGCCTGAACGGGCACGTCTGCTGCTCGGGCCGCCCCGAATCCGTGAGCAACGACCCCGCTTATCTGGCCCTGTTCGGCAGGCAGGCCGCCGCGAACCTCGCTGTCTACAGACATCGCCACGACCACGCACACGGACCCGAGGGGGAGATACTCCCCCTGGAAGCACACGAGGTGGAACACGGCCTCCACGGGAGCGAGTGATGGAAGACTTCATTCTCCGGGGGCTGCTGGGCGGAGTGGGCGTCGCCGTCGTCACGGGGCCGGTGGGCTGCTTCATCGTCTGGCGCAGGATGTCCTACTTCGGAGATTCCCTCGCCCACACTGCCCTGCTCGGCGTGGCGCTCGGATTCTCCTTCGGCATCGATCTCCGCCTCGGCACTCTGGTGGCCTGCGTCTCTTTCGCCGTAATTCTCCTGGGGCTCCAAAGCCAACGGAAACTGCCCACCGACACGCTGCTGGGCGTGCTCTCCCACACGGCGCTCTCGGTGGGGCTCATCGTCTTGAGCGTGCTGGAAACGCTGCGAATGGACCTGATGGGCTATCTGTTCGGCGACATCCTCGCCGTCGGCCCCTCAGACCTGTGGTGGATATACCTGGGCGGCGCAGGGGTGCTGGCCACGCTCGCGTGGATATGGCGCGGCCTGCTCGCCGTAACGGTACACGAAGAGCTCGCCCGGGCCGAGGGTGTGTCGACCTTCGGCATACAACTCGCCTTCACGTTGCTGATTGCCTTCGTCATCGCCGTCGCCATGAAGCTCATTGGCATTTTGCTGATCACCTCGATGCTCATCATCCCGCCCGCGGCGGCGCGCCCCTTCGCCAGGACACCCGAGCACATGGCGGGGCTCGCGATGATGGCGGGCATCGTCTCGGTGGTGGTCGGACTCTGGGCGTCGCTGCGGTGGAACACGCCCGCGGGGCCGTCCATCGTCGTGACGGCCGCGTGCCTGTTCCTGCTGAGCGCCTCGTGGGAAATGCTTACGCGCGCGAAATCCTGAATCCTACACGACCGCGCAGAATCCCCCGTCGACGTTCACCGCCGTGCCCGTGACGTAGGAGGCCGCCTCGGACGCGAGGAAACACGCAATGTTGGCGTATTCCTCAGTGGTTCCCATCCTGCCCAGGGGAATCTCCTCCCCGGCGCGGGCGACGTATTCCTCAAAGGAAATTTCCGGCTTTTCGCGCTCGTAGCGCCGTGCGATCTGGTCGGTCACGATGCGGCCCGTGCACAGCGCGTTCACGAGGACGTTGTAGGGTGCGCCCTCGCCCGCGAGCACCTTGGTCATCGCCATGCCTGCCGCACGCGAGACCGAGGTGGGCGCACTGCATGGGCGCGGCGCCTTTCCGGCTACGGTAACGACGTTGATGATGCGGCCCCAGCGGCGCTCCTTCATCGCCGGGAAAGCGAGGCGGCAAGTGCGAATGGCGCCGAAGAGCTTTAGACCCAAATCCGCCTCCCAGACCTCGTCGCTTATCTCCTCGAAAGGCCTGGCGACCGAGGTTCCCGCGTTGTTCACCAGTATGTCGACGCGCTCCATGTCCCCGAGAGCCGACGCCCACATTTGCTTGATCGCCTCTGGGTTGCACATGTCGCACGAGTAGGCGAACACCCTGCCGCCCGTGGCGGATTCGATTTCCGACTTCGTCTGCGCGAGGACGTCGGCCCGCCGGGCGACGATGGCTACTTCCGCCCCCGCCTGGGAGAACTTGAGCGCCATGCCCTGGCCCATGCCGCGGCTTCCGCCCGTAATGAGCGCTTTTTTTCCGTCCAGACGAACGTCCATGTCACAACTCCTCGGTGGTTTTCAGAAGGCTTATCGGTCGCACAAACACAAGGCGGAGCATTTTCACGCACGCGCACACTCCGGCGAGACGGGGTGCTGCGCCCTCGTCACGAAACGGCAGGCAGGGGACGTTCGCGCGTCATGACCTCGACGATGGCGGGCTTGTTCGCCGCAAGAGCACGCGCAATGGCGTCGTCGAGATCGGCGGGGTCTTCCACGCGCACGCCGAAGGCGTCGAACGAGCGCGCCATATCGGCGAAACGCGGACTCTTGAAATCGCAGCCGTAGGCCGCGCCGTAGAGGTTTTGCTGCTGCCTGTCGATCTGGCCGTAAGAACCGTCGTTCAGGACGATCATCACGACGTTCGCGCCGTATTCGCTCGCCGTTACGAAATCGCCTATCGTCATCAAAAATGCGCCGTCGCCCACCAGGCCGATAACGTCGCGTGCGGGATACTCCATCTTGGCGACGATGGCCGTGGGCAGGGCGAAGGACATGGCGTTCCACACGCCCGACTGCATGAAGGAGAACGGACCGTGCAGCGGCAGATAGTAGCGCGCGAACATCTGGCAATTTCCCACGTCGCTGACGACGATGGCATCCGGCTTCACGTGGCGCGCAAGCGTAGACATCAGAACCGCCGGATGAATCGGAACCTCGCTCTCCCGGCCCGCGACCACGTCCGCCGCCTGGCGTCTGAGGTCCGCCTTGCCGTGTGCAATATCCTCGCGCAACTCCGCGTTCGTCCGCGCACCCTCCTCGGCCAAGCGATCCTCCAGAGCGGCCAGAAACATTTTCGGGTCGGCGACGAACGCATCCGCGTGGCCGTAGTGCTCGTCCTCGGCGTCGTCGAAGCCCACGAAAATCCGCTCGGCGGGAGCATAGCTTTCGATGTGCGCCACCTCCGCCGTGGCTGCCCTCAGGCCGACGAACATCATCAGGTCGCACTGCGACGTGATGCGGTTCATAAACGCCGTGTTCCGGAAAGCGAAGTAATGCCCCACGGCCAGGGGGTGTTTCTCGGGAATGACGCCCATCGCGTCCTGGGGGTAGATGACCGGAATCGAGAATTTCTCGGCGATGCGCGCGAGCTCGTCCATCGCCCCCTTGCGCATCACGCCCTTGCCCGCGCAAATCACGGGGTGCCGCGCCGCCAGCAGCCTGCGGGCGTAGTGCGCCACGTCCTCCTCCCGGGGGGGTACGACCTGCGTGGGCCGGGGAGCGTATTCGGGCAGGTCGATGGGTGCTTCCTGCAAAAGATGGGGGCTGTAGTCGCCGAGCCTCGGTATCTCGACGTGCACGGGACCCGGCCTCCCGCTTCTGGCGACCTGAAAAGCCTTCGCCATGACGCCCGAGACGTCCTCGAGTCTTTGAACGCGAACGCTCCACTTCGTGACCTTGCGGAACATCTCGACCAGAAAATCGGGGTCGTCCACACCGTGGAACGCCTCGCGCGTCGCGTCCAGGGGCACCGAACCGGTGATGTGCACCATCGGCGAGGCCGCCCCGTAGGCTTGCGCCACGCCCGCGATGGAGTTCGCTCCTCCCGGCCCCGCCGTGAGGAGGCATACGCCGGGCTCGCCGGTGAGGCGTCCGTAGGCGTCCGCCATCAGCGAGGCGTTGGGCTCCTGCTTGCAGGTGACGAGCCGGATGGAGGGCGCCTGCCGCAGGGCGTCGTAGAATTGCAGCAAATGGGAGCCGGGCAAACAGTAAAGCCGCTCGACGTTTTCCTTGAGCAGCGCGTCGACGACGATTTGGCCCGCGTGCGCGGGAGCACCCACTTCAAAACCCATGCGTCATCTGCGTCCCGAAAAACGAGATATAGAAGAAATTTTGCGGGCCGGGCAGCTCATCCGTTCGCGCGATGCGTCTTCGAGAGCGGCCGCGTTTGCACTACGCCTCGGCACACTCCGCGCGGCACGTTTCCCGAACGCCGCTACGTCTCTCTCTTTCCGCTTGCCGCCATGGTAGCGGGGGCGAAAGGTTGTTGACAAGTTCGACGGTGTCCTCCCCCCAGTCTTCCAGGGTTGGGGCGAGGCGGCCCGCTCTAGCAGCCCGCGCCTTGCACGTGCGCACAAAGGTAGTCGCCCACCTGCCGGGTGTTTAACGAGCCGCCCAGGTCGGCCGTCACCTTCTTCTCCCGAACGGCGGAGACTATCGCCTCCCAAATCAGGCGCGCCGCCTCCCCGAAGCCCAGGGTATCGAGCAGGATTCTCCCCGTCAGGCAAACCGCGAAGGGATTCGCGACGCCTTTCAGAGCAATATCGGGCGCCGTGCCATGGACGGGCTCGAACATGCACACGCGGCCGGGGTGGATGCAGCCCGAGGCCGCCAGACCCACGCCCCCCACCAGACCCGCGCACAAGTCGCTCAAAATGTCCCCGTACATGTTGTTCGTGACGATGACGCCGAACTCCTCGGGCTTGTACAACAAGTCCTGGCACAGGGTATCGATAAAATAGTGCTCCCCCTCGACGTCGGAGAACTCTTCGGAGACCTGCCAGAACACGCGCTGCCACAAGCCGTGGGCGTGAATGAGCGAGCCGTGCTTGTCCGCCATGGTCACCTTGGGGTAGCCGTGTTTTTGCGCGTACTCGAAGGCGTAGCGGCAGATGCGCGAGACGCCCTTGTAGGTGTTGATGTCCTCCTGGATGGCGACCTCATCAGGCGTTCCCTTCTTGAAGTTGCCACCCACGCGCACGTTCACGCCCTCGGTGTTTTCACGCACGACGACGAGGTCGATGGGAACGTTCTTCTTCAGGGGGCAAAAATCGGCATGGAGCAGCGGCGCGGGCCGCAGGTTGACGTAGAGGTCGAGTTCGAAGCGCAGGGCGCGCAGGAGGTCGCGGCAGTTCACCTCGGCGGGCACCCGCGGGTCGAGACCCGCGCTGCCGAAGAGTATGGCGTCGTGCTTCTCCGCAAGGCCCCGCACGAGGCCCGCCACGTCCTCGGGCAGAGGCGTTCCGTGCTCCAGGTAGTGGAGCGCGCCGTAATCGTACACCTCGGGGCGCACCTCCACGCCCGTGGCGCTCGCCGCCGCCTGCACCACCTCCGTCGCCACGGGCAGCACGTCGTGGCCCACGCCGTCGCCCAGAATGACCGCAAGAGAAATCGACTTCTCGCTCATCGTCGCCGGCTCACAGATGTTTGATGACCTTGATGCGCTGCACGGCGTCTCCCGCCAGATGCGTCCAGACCGCCGCGTCGCGCACCAGTTTCTCCGCGCCCACATCCTTCATGACGCCCGCGCCCCCGTGAATGTCCATGTTCAGGTGGGTGACGCGCTGTATCACGTCGGTGGCGAAGTTCATGAGCAGGATGTTGTGCTTCATGTCGCGCTCCGCACCCTTCTCGAGATCACATGCGGTGCGCATGACGTAGGAGCGCAGCGCCTCGGTGAGCATGTGCATCTCGGAGAGTTTGAGCTGAATGGCCTGGTGCTCGATGATGTACTTGCCACCCTGCCACCGCGTCTTCGCGTGGCCCATCGCCATATCGACCGCCGCCTGGCAAACGCCCAACCCGTTGGCGGAGAGTTCGAGGTCGCCGAATTCCGACGTGTCGCCCTTGCGCGCCTGCACCCCCCGATTCACCTCGCCGACCACGTTGGCGTGCGGCACGCGGGCGTTCTCGAATATGAGTTCGGCATTCTGGTAGAAGCGCCAGCCGATCTTGTCGTACACCTTGCCGACGCGAAACCCCGGCGTGTCCGCAGGCACGAGAAAGAGCGTGGTGCCCTCCGTGATGGGAACGTCGGGGTTCGTTCTCCCGTCGATGAAGAAGAGCTTGCCCACGCTCCCGTTGGCGATGTAGCGCTTGCTGCCGTTCAGCACCCACTCATCGCCCTCGCGCTCCGCCTGAAGCTTCCAGCCCGTGCGGGGGTCTTCGGTGGGCAGGCGGTTGTCCGAGCCTGCGGATTCCTCGGTACCGCCCTTTCCGAGGAGATAGGTGTCGTCCTCGAGGAAGGGCTTCAGGAACCTGTCCTTCTGATCATCGGTGCAGGCGGCGGCTATCAGGTGGCTCCACTTCCAGCACTGGCTGAAGGTCTTCGATATCGCGCTGTCTCCGCGCGCGATCTCCTCCATCACCAGCGCCTGGGTGACGAAGTCTATGCCGTGTCCGCCGCGTTCTTTGGGCACGACGGCGGTGCGGAAGCCGAGTTTCGAGCCCTTCTTGATAATCTCCCAATCGAAGGTCTCGCGCGGATCGGATATCATGTCGCGCTCCAGAGATATGGGAGCGACCTCTTCTTGCGCGAATGTTCTGGCCTTGTCCCGCCACGCCCGCTGCTCTTCGTTCAGATCGAAATCCATGCACATGCACCCTTATGCTGAAAGAACGGCGGACCGCCCATCGGCCCGCCCGCATTATGTTTTTTCGCGGTTTTCTCTCGCCGCTCCCCCGGTTTTCCAAGAATCTCCGAAAGGCTAGACGCCGCGCGCCGAGGAGAGTGCCGCGTCCTCCTCCGCCAAGCCGAGTTCTTTTTCCATCTCGCGCACGATCGGAATCACGTGTTTTCCTACGTTCTCGCATTCGCCGTGCAGGGGAAATCCGGAGAGGATGAGCAAGTTGATGCCCGCCTGTTCGATCTCGACGATCTTCTGTGCGCACTGCTCGTAGGAGCCCACGATGGCGACGGCGGAACCCGAGCGAATCCGCCCCATCCCCGCCCAGAGGTTGGGACCCACCATCTCTTCTCTCGTGCGCGCCTGCTGCTCCTTCGTCCCCAGACTCTCGAAGGAGGATATCACCTTCCCCCGGTGGGCCAGCACCTCGGGGTCGACGCGGCTCATCACCTCCTCGGCGGCCTCGAAAGCCTCCTCCTCGCTCGCACGCGCGAATATCTGGAAGCGCGTAACGTACTTGAGCGGGCGCGTCCGCCCCGCTTGCGCACACTTGCGGTTCATGTGCGCGACCCGCTCGGCCACCTGCTCGGGGCTTTGTCCCCAGAACACCGAATACTCCGCCCGCCGGACGGCGATGCCTTGCGCAACTTCCGAAGACCCGGCCATGAAGAAGGGAATCCTGGGTTTCTGCACGGGACGGGGGTACACGGTGGCGTTCTCCAGGCGGTAGAACTTGCCCTCGAACGAGTATTTCTCCTGCGTCCAGAGCCCCTCAAGGATTTCGAGGTATTCGTCCGTCCGCTCGTAGCGCGTGTCGTGTTCGAGTTCCTCGCCATAACTCGAAAGCGCAGCCCCGCCCGTCACGACGTTATAGAGAATCCGCCCGCCGGTGAGTTCGTCGAGAGAGGCCATCATCCGCGCACAGATGGCGGGGTCGATGATTCCCACCCGCACCGCCAGCAGAAGCTTGATGGTGCTGGTCGCCGGGCCGATGACGGCGGCGTTCACGATGCTGTCCCACGTGGGCGCCTGCGGCCCGTAGTGGCCGCTCACCTGGGAGGTGGGCACCAGGATGGTGGTGAAGCCGCTGCGCTCGGCATTTTGCGCGATGCGGGTAAAGGTGTCGTAACTCGGCGGATGGTCGGCGAATTTCTGGCCGATGTGCGCGCTGTCGCCATCGCAGGACATGTACCACGCGAGTTCGATGGCCATGGGAGCCCCTCTTCGCTGCGTTCCGTCGCCTCTGGCGTGGGAGCAGTATATATCCGCAAAGCGCCCGGCGTCATCCCGAACCGGGATTCCCGGGCCGAAAACCCCATCAGGTGTTTCGCGGCCGCCCAGGCGCGATCCCGGGCGCCGGCGCGCGGGTTCAGGGCTGCTATTCGCCCAAAAACGCCCGCATCTGCCGGCGGTAGTCCGCGTCGTTCATGTATTTCTTCATAAAATCACCCGGTGGAACATTTTCCAGCTCTTCGGGCTGCGCCCCTTCTTTGAGCGCCTTGAGGGTGGAATAAGCCGCCAGGGCCGCCGCCATAATGGGCTGGTGGCCCTGGAGTGCTACGCGCACCCCCTGTGCAACGAGATATTCCGCCCCCCGCACCTCCTTCGCACTCCCGCCCAGTATGACGGGGAGGCGCACCTCCGCCGCAATCGCTTCGAGTTGCGCACGGCTTTGCACCCCCACCACGAATATGGCGTCCACCCCCGCCGCCTCGTATGCCTTGACGCGCGCGATGGCGTCCTCGGTGTTCGTCGTGCGCGGCGCACTCGTTCTGCCCGCGATGACGAGGTTCGGGTCCTGCCGCCCCTCGAGAGCGGCGCGCATCTTGCCGACGCCCTCCTCGATGGTGGTGAGCGCGGCGCCCGCGCCGAAGGGCTGGGGCAAAACGGTGTCCTCTATGGAGAGGCCCGCCACGCCCGCCGTTTCGAGTTCCTCGACCGTGCGCTTTACGTTCAGGGCGTTGCCGTAGCCGTGGTCGGCGTCCACGAGGAGAGGAATCTCCATGGCGCG
Source organism: bacterium (assembly GCA_965221655.1). Lineage (GTDB taxonomy): Bacteria > UBA8248 > UBA8248 > UBA8248 > UBA8248 > Bin107. The sequence goes on from OZ244906.1 coordinate 1,488,431, forward strand.
GTTGATGCGCAGGGCCTGCTCGGCGAATTCGGTAAGAGTCAACAAAATGAAATCGGGCGCGCCCAGTACGGTGAGCGAGGCGGTCGAGCCCGCGAATATGCCGACCTCGAAACCCAGATCCTCCGCCATGCGCGCCGTAAGGGGGTCGTACACCGAGGCGGGATGCACGCATCTCCCGCCCGCGAGCAGAGCGCGGAACTTCTCGCGCCTCGGGGTCCAGTTCATGGCGTCCACCCCTCCCGGCGGCGCGTCACAGCACCTCCCTCCCGCCGTCGGAGTAGGTGATCCGCATCGTCACGGAGCCTTCGTTCAGCAGCCAGGGGCGTACGGTGAACGTGCGCGCTCCGCTCGCGTGCATGGGGTCGGACTCGGCGATTTGCCGCGCCTCCGCCAACGACCCGGCGCGCACGATGACCATGCCCTCCCCCTCCCAGGATTGTTCGTCGTCCGTCCAGAAGGGTCCCGCACCGAACATGATGCCCTTCTGCTCGAGTTCGACCTGAAAGGCGAGATGGGCCTCGAGGTTCTCCATCACGGGTCCCAGACCGTCCGCAGGAGTGGTGAAGTAGACGTATAACTGCTTTTGCAGGCAGCCCGCGCTGGCGTTCAGCACGTCCTGCGCACTGATGTGCGGCTCGCTCATTATCGCTCCCGTCCGAGAAGATGTGGAATCGTGTCCAGATGCAGGGTGCGGACACTATAGCACTTTTCCCCGCTCCGGACAGAGCGCAGGGGTGGCGCCCTTCGCCGCGCCGGACGGTCTCCCGGGCCAGCGCGGTGCGTCAGGTGTGCGGATGCGCGTCTTCTTCTTTGCGCACCGCTCCGCCGACCACGATGGCCGCGCTCAGCAGTATCAGGTTCTTGATGATGTATTGCCCCTCGAGCGTGGGTGCGAAGGGAATTTGCTCGAAGCAGACCTCGGGCAGGAGGAAGAGGGGCAGCACCGTCCCCGGCATTTGCACAAAGAGCAGGAACAGCGCGACGCGGATGAGTGGACGAAAGAGCAGACCCACCCCTATCGCCACCTCCCACCAGCCCAGCAGGGGGATGAAGAAATCCGGGGGAAGCCAGTAGACCGTGCGGCGTACGAGTTCGTCCGCCGCACTCATCCCGAAGGGTTTGAGGATGCCGAACCAGATGAAGATGACGGCGAGCGAAATGCGCAGGCACAACCTGCCGTAGCGGTTCATCCAGCCCGCGATGTGGCGATCGATTCGCTCGAAACTGGGGGACACGGCACCATCTTCCGTACGGCGGCAGGCCAATGGTCTCGGCATTTCTGCGCCAAACCCGCAGGGGCGGGCTTCCAAAGCCATTATAGGCGCACGGAGGAGAATTCCGCCAATCTCGCTCAAATTGAAAAACGCAGCGCCTTCGCGCATAATACCCGGATTCCAAGAGTGCCAAGAGAAGCCGCGGCTTTCTGGGCAGCGGCGCCCCACCCTCTAACCGGGAGGTGTCTATGATCATCGAACGCGACTTGCCCGTCAAAATGGACGACGGGGTGGTGCTGCGGGTCGACGTCTACCGGCCCGACACCAAGGCGAAGGTGCCGGTCGTCATGGCGGGCGGCCCCTACGGCAAAGGGGTCAAGTACCAGGAACACTACAAGCCGCTGTGGGATTCGCTGGTGAAAATGCACCCCGACGTGCTGTCGGGCTCCCAGCATCGCTGGCTGACGTGGGAGACGGTCGACCCGGAAATCTGGGTGCCCTGGGGCTATGCCTGCGTACGCCTCGACTCGCGCGGCGCGGGACGCTCGCCCGGCTACCTCGACATTTTCTCTCCCCGCGAGACGAAGGACTTCGCCATCGCCATCGAATGGGCGGGCAAGCAGAAATGGTCGAACGGCAAGGTAGGCCTGAACGGCGTCTCCTATTACGCCATCAACCAGTGGCAGGTCGCCGCCTTACAGCCCAAGCACCTCACGGCCATGATTCCCTGGGAAGGGGCTGCGGACCACTACCGCGACTGGGCGCGCCACGGCGGCATCCTCTCGAACAAGTTCATGGAAATCTGGTACCCCCGCCAGGTCGAGGCGGTGCAGCACGGCAACCCCCGCGGCCCGCGCGACCACTGGATGAAGACACGCTCGACGGGTCCGGCGACGCTATCCAAAGACAAACTCGTCGACAACCGCGCCGACACGCTCGAGAACTTCCTCGTCCGCGAGATGGACGACGACTGGTATCGCTCGCGCTCACCCGATTGGTCGAAAGTGAAGGTTCCTTTCCTGAGTGCGGCGAGCTGGGCGGGCTTCGGCCTCCACCCGCGCGGCAACTTCGAGGCCTTCACGCAGGCGGCTTCTCAGGAAAAATGGCTCGAGGGGCATCCCGGCAGGCACGAGGAATGGTTTTATCTCGAATACGGGATGCAGCTGCAAAAGCGCTTTTTCGACTACTACCTCAAGGGCGAGAAAAACGGCTGGAACAAGGAGCCCCGGGTGTGGCTCAACCTGCGGCGCCCGTTCACCGACGAGGTCGAGCTGCGCAAGGAGCGCGAATGGCCCCTCAAGGGCACCAAATGGACGAAGCTCTACCTCCACACGGGCGGCAAGGGCAAGCTCGACTGGACGCCGCCCAAGGCCAAGCGCACGAAGACCTTCCGCGCCCTCACCCGGGGCGTCACCTTCATGACGCCGCCGCTCAAGGAGGAAACCGAAATCACCGGCCCCATTGCGGCCAAACTCTTCGTCTCCTCCTCCACGCGGGACGCCGACTTGTTCCTCACCGTTCAGGCCTTCTCTCCCAAGGGACGTGAGGTCTACTTCCAGGGCACGGTCGACCCCAAGACGCCGCTCGCACAGGGCTGGCTGCGCGCCTCGCACAGAAAACTGGATACGGAGAAATCCGAACCCTGGCGCCCCTACCACACCCACGACGACAAGCAGCCACTCATACCGGGTCGCATCTACGAGCTCGACATCGAAATCTGGCCCCAGTGCATCGTGCTGCCCAAGGGGTTTAGGCTTTCGCTCAACGTCGCGGGACAGGATTTCGACAGACCCGGACCCGCCGTGCAGGCCTACGTGCCCTCGCGCGGCTCGGGGCCGTTTTTGCACGACCACCCCATCGACAGGCGCAAGGACGTCTTCGGCGGGCGCACCACGCTGCACGCCGGCGCGAACCACCAGGCGTACCTGCTCTTGCCGGTCATCCCCAAAAACCGGCGCGGCGCGGTGGTGAAGTAGGGGGTAATGACGAAACGAGTCTCAGCCTAGCCTGCACGCAAGAGCCATAAACCATCGGGCCGGGGGGCATCACCCTCCGGCCCGGTGGCTTCTTTGCTTTCCTACGCAGGAACCACCTTCTGCGCAGATATAAAAATGTTCGAATTGTCCCAGAACAGATAAACCTGCGGGTCGTGCACGGGTGAACCGCCTTTGCTCGGGCTTTCCATGGTGGGCGGGAGAGGGTTCGAACCTCCGACCTATGCCTTGTAAGGGCACCGCTCTTCCAGCTGAGCTACCCGCCCGAACAAGCCGGGGCGTCGAGAATACCATCTCGCAGGGGGCGCGGCCACCCCGACGAGCGGCTCGCCTATATCTGCAATTCGCCGTTCTTGGAGAAGAGCTTCCCATCCACGTATACCTCGCCGCCCTCGCGCAGGTCGCACACCATGTCCCAGTGCAGGGCGGAGTCGTTCTTCGAGCCGCTCTGGGGATAGCCCTTGCCCAGGGCGAGGTGGAGGGTGCCGCCTATCTTCTCGTCGAACAGCGTGTTCTTCGTAAAACGCTGGATGCCGTAGTTGAGGCCGAAGGCGAACTCCCCCACCCGCCTGGCGCCCTCGTCCATGCCGATCATGGATTTGAGAAAGGCTTCGTTCTTCTCCGCGCGCGCCTCGACGACCTCGCCCTTCTCGAAGGCGAGTTCCACACCCTCCACCTCGCGCCCCGAGATACAGGCGGGAAAGGAGTAGCGAATCTTGCCGTCGATCTTCCGCTCCTGCGGACCGGTGAATATCTCCCCGTCCGGGAAGTTGTTGTGCCCCGAGCAGTTCATGAACGGACGCCCGGCGATGCCCACCCTGAGGTCCGTGCCCGGCGCGCCGATTTCCACCACCTTGCGGCCCTTGAGATAGCGAATCACCCGCGCCTGGCGCTTGTCGAGCGCGCGCCAGCGGCGGATGCCGCCCGGCTCGTCGGCGAAACACGCACCGAAGACGAAATCCTCATATTCGCCCAGCCCCATTTCCGCGTCCTGCGCGTAGGCTTCAGTGGGAAACAGCGTGAGCGTCCAGCGCAGCCCATCCTTCCCCGTCTGCTCGTAGCGGGCGGCGCGCTTCATGAAGGTCTCCATAATGGGCTGCCTGGCCTTCGAGGCGAGGGTTTGTTTTTTCGCGTCCACGCCCGAGAGGCGCCGGGTGTTCGTCTCCGAAAGAACGTTGATGACGACGTCGAGGTTTTCGATTTCGAACTGCCGCACGGGCGAGAGGTGCATCAGCTGCGCCCGGCTGGCGTGGCGGTAGAAAATCTCGTCCAGCCCCGGTAGTGCGACGTCGGTATAGGCAAAGGCCCGCCGCCTCACGCACTCCGCATAGAGGGCGCGAATCAGGGGAGCGGCTGCGACGCCGCCCCGAATGGCCACAAGATCGCCGCGCTTCACCTGCGCCGAATATCCGGTGACGATCTCCGCCATCCGTTCCACGCGCACATCTTCCATCTGCTGTCTCCCGTCGTGATTCGTTCGGCGGCAGCACCACGAAGTGGCGCCCCTCCGTCATGATACAACAAAACGAACGGGCGGTTCAGCACGAGCCAAACGCGCCCGAGCGGCAATTTTATGACGTCATAAAAATTTGAAACAAAAGAGTTTATCCACGAACAGCCCTTCCGTCGGCGTCGTTTCGTAGCGAAAAGGGCTGGGGTCGTGCTATACTATGCGGATAAGCAATTCCTACCCGACGGGGAGGGATACATCATGCCCAGACGCCACAAGGTGCGTCAATTCAAGCCCTATCTCATGCGCTATCTGCACTCCAACGATCCGAACTACGAGCCCGTACTGCGCGATTTGCTCGAACACGAGCATGAAGTCTACGACGAGAGCACCATCGGGGCGGACGCGGACATGGAACGCGGCCAAAGGCGCACGGAGACGTGGCACATCGTCTTCACCGAACTGACCGACATTCTCACCCCCTTTCATATCGAGCAACTCTTCGACCGTCTGGAGAAGGATTTTTCCGCCACCTGTCAGCTCTTGCGCGAGATGGCAAACCCCCAGCCCGTGGAGGACGCCTCCGGCTTCGGCCCCTATCTCATGCGCTATCTGGACGCGAACGATCCGAACTACGAGCCCGTTCTGCGCGATTTGCTCGAACACGAACACGTGGTCTACGACGCCATTACGGCGAACGAGGAGGTGGACTTCCAGCGCGGAGATCGCGGAACGCACACCTGGCGCGCGGTTTACGACGAGCTGGGGAGCCTCCTCTCCCCCGGGCGCGTGGCGGAGCTCTTCGACAAGCTGGAGAAGGATTTCTCCTCTACCTGCCGCCTCTTTCACGAAATGGCCGAAGCGCAAAAGCTCATGGAAACCGAAGAAGGCGGGACCGGCTAGGCCCGTTTGCCGCTTCTGGCGCAAACCCTGAAATCGTTTGCAACGCCCGGGGGAATCGGACGCGCCAACGTAGCCGACACAACCCACGAGGAGAGAATTTACGCATGGCCACCTACGCATACGACCACCTCCACTTTCGGAGCGAAGACCCCCTCGCCGCCCGCGATTTCTGGATCGGGATGTTCGGCGCCACCGTCGAAGAAGAAAGAAAGCTGGGCGGTGCGCCCTCGTTCAGAATGGACCTGAACGGCATGACGTTTCTCGTCTCGGGCAGAGCCGAGGGAGAAGACCCTGTGCGCACGGGTTCGGAACCGCGCTACGGGCTGGACCACTTCGGGCTCCTGGTCGACGACATGGACGAGGCGCAAAGGGAACTCACCGAGAAGGGTGCGGAGTGGATTTGCGAGCCCTGGGAGATACGTCCCGGCGTGAAGATCGCCTTCATCAAGGGTCCCGACAACATCAGCATCGAAATGGCCCAGCGCGGCTGAGCGTCTCCACGCACCTCTGCCGGAGGCTTCCCCGTGAAGAAGTGGAACCGACGTGAATTGCTCGAAAAATCCCTCGCCGGGCTGACGGCAACGGCCGCATTCACCCTCATCCCCCGCATCCCGCTCGCGCGCGGCGAGAAGCTGGCCCCGCCGTCGGGGGCGACTCCCTCAGACTCCCTGGGACCCTACTACAAGAAGGGCGCGCCCTTCCGCGGCTATCTGGCGCCCGAGGGCGCAGCGGGCGTGCCCATGCTCATCCAGGGCCGCGTTTACGGAGCCGACACCCGCAAGGCGCTCGACGGCGCGACGATTGACGTATGGCAGGCGGACGCGAAAGGCCGCTACCACGGAATGGACGAGGAGGAGAATTTTCTCTATCGCGCGCGCATGCGCACGACGCAGGGGGGCTTCTATCGTTTCCGCACCATCCGGCCCGGACACTACGGCTTCGCCCTCTGGGGGCGGCCTGCACACATCCATTACTACGTCCGCCATTCCGACTACCGGCCCCTGGTAACGCAACTCTACTTCGAAGGCGACCCCAGGCTGGGCGCACGCGAACGCGCCAGACCCTCCCTCATCGCCGCGGTGCGGAAGATTCAGTTGGAAAAAACCTACGAGGCGGCGCGCTTCGACATCGTCCTCGCGCCCAGATAGGGAGCCCGCGAAGCGCCGGGTCCAGGGTCGGCGCCCCCGCGCTCAGCCGTAGAGTGCAGCGTGTAATTGTTCGCGCATCTTCTCGGGCGCCATGCCGAAGGCGCGCAGCATGTCCCCCGCCTCTTCGACGACCCTGTCGGCGTCCTCGTAGATTTTGTAGGCCTTCGTGTGGTCGGGATACGAAAAACCCATCGCCCGGCCGAGAGTCGTCATGAAATTTTCGATCTCGAAGGGCTCTCCCTGGTCCAGATCGCACATCTCGCGATGACAGCTGTGGTAGACGGTGAGCAGCGCGTCCACCCCCGCGCGGCGCGCGGAGTCGAAGAGCTTTTTGCGCATCGCCTCTTTCGCCTCGGGTATCAGCAGCGTGGGGCACTGGTAGCCGTGATCGGTGAGTTGTTCGATCTCCACGAACTCGAGGCCGGGAATCGCCTGGAGGATTTTTACGACGTTCTCCTCCACGCCGTCGGTGCCGCCGTGTAGGTGCACAGCCACGCGCCTCTCGACCCTGTGGGTGAACTGGCGTCGCAGGGCGTCGAGATTCTCCACCAGATATTGCGTAATGTGGACGAAGGGCAGGGGCTCGGGCGTCTCATCCGCCATCGGCATGAGCGGTTTTTCGGCATAAATGTGCTGGTATTCGGTGTATTGCATCTGGCAGGTGGGGCAAAACGTAATAACCCTCTCCGGTGCGTGTGCGCGGAAGTGTGCGAGCGAGCGCGCCCCCATCGCCGCCCCCGCCTCCAAATCACCGCGCCGTATGTGGTTGATGCCGCAGCAGTGGCCCACGCCGCCCGCCACCGCGTAGTCCAGCCCGATGCGGTCGAACACGTCGATGCACGAGAGCAGAAGGTGGGGCGTCTGCAGGATGTTGCACCCGAAGTAGAACACCGCCTCCACCTTTTTTGCCTCACCCCCCGGCACGGCGGTGAGGTCCCGAAACTGCGCGGGCTCCATCTGCAAAGCGGCCATGAGGCGAATCTTTCGGCTCATCTCCTGAAAATAGGAGCGGCCCGCCGCGCGTATCTCCTCCGCGTCGCCTTCGAGTTCGTGGAGTTTGAGCTTGGCGTAGGAGAGCATCTCGCGCGGGTTCACGTCCTCGGGGCAAGCCTCGATGCACGCCCCGCTCTTCTGGCAGGCTTTGGCCCAAAGCGCTCCCTCGGGGGCGTGGGGGCGATCGTTCAAGATATCGATTACCGATTTCGTCACCCGCTCGGGGTCCGCCTCGCGCGCGCCCGCGTAGCCCACCATCGGGCACACCTCGTAGCACTTGCCGCAATGCGTGCAGGCTTGGGTGATGTGGGCGATTCTCTTTTCCATGAATCTGCGGTAGGTCGCGGCTTCCATGACGCTCCTTCGTCCAGGCCCATAAAGTGCGAGAATTCCGGCGAACGCACCTGTCGAGAAGATTATAGGGAGCGCCTCCCGGATGCTCAACCGAACGCGCCGGACGCACTGCCTGGGGAGCGAACCGCGGAGCACGCTTTTTGACCAACCTTCCTCGATGTGTTAGTTAGGAGCCTGTTTTCCTCGCTTGCACGGAAAACCCCCATCACCCCGTCCACGCGAACGTACCCCTGCACGGGAGGCTTCGAGGAGGTTTCGAGAAATGCCGAACGCTAACGAGAAATACGACGTCGTCGTCGTGGGCTGCGGGAACGCCGCTCTTTGCGCGGCACTTGCGGCGAGAGACGAGGGTGCCAAGGTCGTGGTGCTCGAAAAAGCACCCGAGGCGTGGCGCGGGGGCAATTCCGCCTTTTCGGGGGGCCTGTTCCGCTTCGCCTTCGAGAGCATCGAGGACATCTATTCGCTCGTGCCGGACCTTTCCGACGCCGAGAAGGAAAACATCGAGATCGACCCCTATACGTCGGAGAAATTTTTTGACGACCTCGCCCTGCTGACCGAGTACCAGACCGACGGCGACCTCGCCTCGGTTCTCATTCAAGAATCCTTCCCGACGCTTCAGTGGATGCAGTCGAAGGGGTTGCGGCTCATTCTCGCCAGCGGACGCCAGGCCTTCAAGGTGGACGGGAAGATGCGCTTCTGGGGCGGGTTGATTCTCGAGATCGTCGGCGGCGGGCGCGGCCTCATCGACTCGCTTCTCGACGCAGCGAGCAAGGCAGACGTCGAGGTGCGCTACGCGTCGAAGGCCACGCGCCTCATCACGGATCCCATGGGCGGCGTGCGGGGGGTGGAGGTGCGCGGCCCCGAGGGTCCCTACGAAATCGAGGCGCACGGCGTGGTGCTGGCCTCGGGCGGTTTTGAGGCGAACGCCGAGATGCGCTGCCGATACCTGGGTCCCGGCTGGGAGCTCGCGAAGGTGCGCGGCACCCCCTACAACACGGGCGACGGTATCCGGATGGCCCTCGACATCGGCGCCCAGCCCTACGGAAACTGGAGCGGCTGCCACGCCGTCGCCTGGGATTTGAACGCCCCGCCCTTCGGCGACCTCACGGTGGGCGAATCCTACCAGAAGCACTCCTATCCCTTCGGCGTCATCGTAAACGTCGAGGGCAAGCGCTTCGTCGACGAGGGGGCCGACTTCCGCAACTACACCTACGCCAAGTACGGACGCAACATTCTCCAGCAGCCCCAGCGCGCCGCCTTTCAGATATTCGACCAGAAGACGGTGCACATGTTGCGCGACGAATATCGCATCCGCGAGGTGACCAAGGCCGAGGCCGACACCCTGGAAGAACTCGCCGCGCAACTCGAGATCGACGTGGAAGGTTTTGTCCAAACGATTCGCGCGTACAACGCCGCCGTTCAGCCGGGCGAATACAACCCGACCATCAAGGACGGCAAGTGCACGAAGGGCATCGACCCGCCGAAGTCGAACTGGGCGCTTCCCATCGACGAGCCTCCCTACCTCGGCTTCGCCGTCACCACGGGCATCACGTTCACCTTCGGCGGCCTTCGCGTAACGCCCAGGGCCGAGGTCATGAACACCGAGAACGAAGTCATCCCCGGGTTGTTCGCCGCGGGCGAACTGGTAGGCGGCGTCTACTACTTCAACTATCCGGGCGGAGCGGGACTGACGCTGGGCTCGGTCTACGGAAGGCTCTCGGGCACCGCCGCGGGCAAACGCGCCGCCGGGGCGCAGGCGACCTCCGCCTAGCAACGCGCAAAGAGGGCAACCCTGCCGAGAACAAGACGCCTCCCGGGCGTATCGGGCTTATTGCTACCCGAGGTCGCCCAAAGAGATCGACTCGCCGTTCAGGCTCACCGAACTCTTGAGCGGCACTGCGGCCTGCACCATCTGCTCGGCGAAGCAGCCCCGCTTCGCGTTCTTGATGACCGCAAGCAGCTTCTCGGCGGGTGCGTCGGACTCTACTTCAAAGTGCGTGCGCACCTCGGAGCAGCCCGAGTTCACCGTGCCCTTGAGAACGGAGCCCTGCAGAAAATAGTCGAAGTCCACGTGCACCTTCGCGTGCGTGAAGGACACCTTCATCATGTGCGCGTACCGCGCAAGCTGGGTGAGCAGTCAGAACCCCACCCCCATGGCGATGTAGCAAAGCGGTTGGGGATGGGAATCCTCCCCGCCGATGCGGGGCGGCTCGTCGCAGTAGACCTCGAAATGACGGTGCGTGCCGAGCTTGAGTTGGCCCTTTCCCTCCATAGTCTCGGTGTCGGCCGACATGGTGAAGGCGTAGCCCTGTGTGGGGAGTTCGGGCTTGTCGATGCTGCGCTCGCCGGGAACCTCGCTGTCTTTACGGGGATCGAGGGGCATCACTTGTGTTGTCTCCTTTGATGGCATAAGAATACGGACGAAACGAGCATAGCACGCCCCCGGAGACCGCAAAACACGGTTGCCCCTGCATAAGGAAACCTTTCGTGGCCAGAATCGTCGTGCCGGACGACTACCCCTCCGTCTTCACCGGCAGCACCGCCGAGGTGCGCCTGCGCGAAGTCGGAGAAGTGGAAATTCACACCTCCAACCCGGAGACACCCGAAGAATTGCTCACCCGCACGCAAGGAGCGGCGGGCGTCGTCAACATCCGCGCCTTTTGCAAGTTCGACGAAGGGTTCTTCGCGCGCTCTGACGGCCTCCGGGTGCTTTCCATTTGGGGCACGGGCACCGACCACGTGGATTTGCGCGCGGCACAAGACGCAGGAGTTACGGTATCGAACACGCCGGGCGTGGCCGCCGTATCGGTGGCGGAACACGCACTGGCCCTCATGCTGGCGGCGGCGCGCCAGATACCGGCAAACGACTCCGCCACCCGCAAGGGCGCGTGGCCGCGCGGGCAGATGACGCAGCTCAACGGCAAGACCCTCGGCCTCGTCGGTCTGGGTGCCATTGGCCGTCAGACGGCGCGCATCGCCGGGGGGCTGGGAATGCGTTTGATCGCCTGGACGTTTCATCCCGACGAGGCTTTCGCCGAGGAGGTCGGCCTCGAGTTCGTCGACCTCGACGCCCTCTATGCGCGCTCCGACGTGGTTTCGCTGCACGTGCGTCAATCGCCGGACACCGTGGGCATGGTCGGCGCCGAGGCGTTTTCCCGCATGAAGCCCGGCGCCATTCTCGTGAACACCGCGCGGGGTCCCATCGTGGAGGAGGAGGCGTTCGTGGCAGCGCTCGAGAGCGGTGCGTTGGCCGCGGCGGGTCTCGACGTCTTCGATCAGGAACCCCTCCCTGCGGAACACCCTCTGGGGAGGCTGCCGAACGTCGTCCTCTCGCCGCACAACGCGGGCATCACTCCCGAGGTGACGGAGGCGGGCCTTTTGATGTCGGTGGAAAACGTCGTCGCCGCCCTGGCGGGCAATCCCCAAAACGTGGTGCGCCCGGCGTGATTTGCTATAATGCCCGAAGAAGGCGCTAGCGAGTTTTTGCGCACTGACGCAGCCGTACCGATGCACTTCCCGCCCATGATCTCGCCCGAACCAGCAAGGAGAAGGCAATGAATCCCAAAGGAAGAGCCTGCTTGGCCGAAGCCATCGGCACTTTCGCGCTTTGCTTCATCGGCGCCGGGGCCATCATCCTGAACCAGAAGACGGGCGGAGCCGTCGGGCTGATCGGCATCGCCCTCGCCCACGGCCTGATTCTGTCGATCATGATCTCCGCGATGGGCCACGTCTCGGGCGGACACTTCAACCCGGCCGTGACCATCGGCTTCCTCGTGACGAAGAAGCTCGACGGCGGCACGGGCATCTCCTACATCATCAGCCAGCTCGTGGGCGGCACCGTGGCGGGCCTCCTCCTCCGGGTTATTTTCGCCGCCGATGTCTGGCAGAAGGTGAACCTGGGAACGCCGACCCTGGCGAGCGACGTGAGCTTTGGCGAGGGCGTTCTGCTCGAGATCATCCTCACCTTCTTCCTCGTAATCGCCATCTGGGGCACCGCCGTGGACGACAGGCGCCCCGACGTGGGTGGTTTCGCCATCGGTCTCACGATAGCCGCAGACATTATGGTGGGGGGGCCGCTCACGGGCGCGGCCATGAACCCCGCGCGGACGTTCGGCCCTGCGCTGGCGGGCGGCGGCTTCGACGGAATCAACCACCTGGTCTACTGGATAGGCCCCATCATCGGCGGCGTGGCAGCGGCGCTGGTCTACAACAAGATACTGATCGAAAAAGACTAGAAGAACCCGCCCCGGCCGCGCGGCCGGGGCGGTTTTCGCTCAGGCGTCCTCGCGCACGACGTTCACGGGCGCACCCCGCAAAAACGCCTCGACGTTCTCCACGGGAACGTCGCGAAACCGCGCGTTCGTCCCGTCGGTAATCCACGCCGAATGCGGCGTGATGACGACATTGTCCAGCGCGCGGTAGGGGGAGTCGGCGGGCAGGGGTTCGAAGGGCTCGAACACGTCGATGCCCGCCCCCGCAATACGCCCGTTGCGCAGGGCGTCGAGCAGAGCCTCTTCGTCCACGACACCCGCCCGCGCGGTGTTGACGAAGTAGGCCGTCTCCTTCATGCACGCGAATTTTTCACTCGTCATGAACGGCGCGGCCCCCTCAGGCAGATGCAGGTGGAGCGACACCACGTCGGCCGCCAGACACTCCTCGGCCGAGGCGGCTTCGGCACCCTCGGCCTGCGCGCGCTCAGGCGTCATCGAGGGCGAATACGCAAGCACCCGCATACCGAAGCCCAGGGCCATCCGGCACACCAGCCGCGCGATGTGCCCGAACCCGATGAGCCCCAGCGTCTTGCCCGCGAGCTCGGTCCCCATCGGTTGCGGCCAGCCTCCCTCGCGCATGGCGGGGAAAATGAGCGGCATCCGCTTCGCCAGTGCGAGCAGGAGCATCATGGTGTGCTCGGCGACGGAAGCCGCACTCGCCCCCGGCGTGGTAGTAACCACGATTCCCCGCGCGTTGGCGCGGGCCATGTCGATCATGCGCGGGCGCGTGCCCATGACGGAAATCATGCGCAGTTGCGGAAGGTGGTCGAGCAGATCCGTCGTCTTGAAATCAGTCTGGTAACGGGTCGTGAGGATAATTTCCGCGTCCGCAAGGCGCGCGCGGAGTTCTTCCTCGCTCGCGGCGTTGTCGGCGAAGTAGCGCACCTCGCCGAGCGTGCGCAGACGAGCCAAGGCCTGCGAATTCTCGAACAGACGAAAACTATCGTCAGGAATAACGATTTGCATATACGGCGAACTAGCTGTCGCTTACGGGGACGACCGCCGCCTTCTCGATGGTCAGCCGCACCCGGCTGCCCAAGCCGAAGAACTCGTGCGGATCGCCGATGACCCGCAGCGGCTCCGTCAGACCGGGCACCTGCACCAGGTAATCCACCGTGCTGCCGAAGTAGTATCCGCGCGTCACCTCGCCGTCGAGCACGTTCTGCGCGTCCGCACCGCCCACGTCGGCGCCTTCACTATGCACCTTGATCCGGTGGGGCCTGATCGAGACGAGGTCGCTCGTCTTGCCGCCGTCGGGGTTCATCATAAACTTCGCCCCGTCGTTTGCTTCGAAGAGGCCCGGGTCGTTCATCTTCCCCGAAATCGTGTTCGTAACGCCTACGAACTCGGCCACGAAGCGCGTCGCGGGCACGTCGTATATGTCGGACGGCTTGCCCACCTGCTCGATCTTGCCGCTGTTCATGACGCAGATCCTGTCGCTGGTGACCATGGCCTCGGCCTGATCGTGCGTGACGTAGATGCTCGTGATGTTGAACTCGTCGTGCAGACGCCTGATCTCGAAGCGCATCTCCTCGCGCAGGTTGGCGTCGAGGTTCGAGAGCGGTTCGTCGAGCAGCAACACGGCGGGCTCGACCACGAGGGCGCGGGCCAGGGCCACGCGCTGTTGCTGTCCGCCCGAGAGTTCACCCGGATAGCGCGCACCCAGATGATCCATCTGCACGACGGAGAGCAGACTCTTGACGCGCTTGTCCGCCTCCGCTCCCGTGATGCCCCGGAACTTGAGGCCGTAGCCCACGTTCTGGGCCACCGTCTTGTGCGGCCAGATGGCGTAGCTCTGGAAAATCATGCTCATGTTGCGGCGTTCGGGGGGTATGACGCTGTTCTGGTTCGACACGACCTCGTCGTCCATCACGATCTCGCCGCCGTTGGGCTCAATGAACCCCGCCACGAGGCGCAGCGTCGTCGTCTTGCCGCAACCCGAGGGGCCGAGCAGGGAGATGAGCTCTCCGTGCTCGATGTGGAGGTCTATCTCGTCCACCGCCCGAACGTCGGTGCCGAAAATCTTCAACAGGCCTTTCAGATCCAAAACAGCCAACGCGAATCTCCTTTCTTTATCCGCCCGAGCGCATGAAGTCTCTTCCCACCAGACGGAAGCCGACCGCAATCGCCACAAGAGTGATGAGCAGCAGCAACACCCCCAGGGCCGATATGGGGCCCAGGAGCGTTTCTTCGTAGAAATCGACGATGACCACCGAGATGACCTTGGTGTTCGTCGTCCACAGCAGAACCGAGGCACTCAACTCACGGAGCGAGGGCATGAACACGAGAATCCACGACGCGATGACGGCCGTCTTGAACAGGGGCACCGTCACGTCCTTGAACACCTGAAGCCGGTTCGCGCCCATGATGCGGCAACTCTCCTCCAGCTCGGGGTGGATGCTCGTGAGCCCCGCGTTCGCCGTCTGGTAAGCCAAGGGCAGGTATTTGGTGAGATACGCCAGGAACATGATCCACAACGTACCGTAGAGCACGAAGGGCTGCTTGGTGTAGGCCGCAAACAGCCCCACGGCCAGCACGATGCCGGGAATCCCGATGGGGGCGGTGGCCATGAAGCCCAGATACTCGTGGCCCCGGATGAGCTTGCGCTGCACGATGAACGAGGATACCGCCGCCACAATAGTCGCCCCGGTCGCCGACATGATCGCCAACATGATCGTGTTGTATATGGAGGTGCGCACCGCGTCGTTCGTCAGGATGAAGTGGTAGTTCCACAGCGTCAGGTTGTCCCAACCCAGGCCGCCGCCCAGGTTGCGCATGAACGAGGTGGTGAGCAGCGCAAGCGCCGGCAGCACGATGGCGCACACGAGCGGAACCAGGCAGAGCACGAATATCGGAATACGCCAGGCGCCCAGCTTCTGGGGTCTGCGCTGCCCGCCCTTGCCGCCGACCGTGGCGTAGCCCCTGCGGCCCAGAACGATGCCCCGCGTCCAGACCATCCCGATCGCGAGCACGAGCATGGGCATGGCGTAGGCCGAGGCCAGGCCGAGCAGATCGTCCTCGGACACCATGAAGGCGCGCAACTGGGTCGTCATGGTGTGTTGTCCCGCCGGAATCGCCAACACGGCGGGGATGCCGAAGAGGATCATCGCCTCGAGTGCCGCCAGAATGAAGCCCGCGAACAAAGAGGGGGCCACCAGCGGCAGGGTGATGCTGAACATGGTGTGGAACGTGCCGCCGCCCGCCACGTTGGCCGCGTCCTCGACGTCTGAGGAAATGTTGTTGAGCCCCGCCAGGACGACAATGAAAACCAGCGGGAACGAGTAGAGCGACATGGCGAAAATGACGCCTTCCATCGTGAAGATGTCGAAGAGGTAGAACTCCTCGTCCAGGCCGAAGGTCACGCGCACCAGCTTGTTCAGCCACCCTTCGTTCTTTCCCGCGAGGAATATCCAGGCGATGGCGCCCAGAAACGGCGGCGTGACGAAAGAGGCCAGAATGCCGTTTCGGATCAGGTTCGGGCAGGGCACGTCCGTTCGGCTCACCACCCAGGCCATCACCGCGCCCACCACCAGGGAGATGGTGCCCACCGAGAGTGCGAGCATCATCGTGATGTACATGGGCTTGTAGTATTCGTCGGTCCGGAAGGCTTCGATATAGTTCTGGAACGTGAAACCGCCCGCCTCCTCCTCGGAGACGAAGAAGCTCTCCTTGAAGAGCTGGAAGATGGGGTTCGCCACCAGGATGATGAGAAGGATCAGCATTACCACCCAGACGATGGCGGTGTAGTCGAATTTCCTCGTGGCCGAGGGACTTCCGCCCGACATCGCTCCGGGCAACTGCTGCGCTTCTTGTGTCATGGGCACGTCCTTCTTCGCATGCGTCGGGTGGCTCCTGAGAACCCCGTCCTCTCAAAACGACGAAGCGGGAGCGATTTCACGCAAGGAAACCGCTCCCGCCCGTCATGCTCCTTGTGTTATACGCCGAAGAGCTTTTTGAACTTCGCGCGCGTCGGCTTGTTCTTCTTCTTGAGTTCCTCTCCGCCGATGGCCATCAAATTGATGTCCTTGAGCGCGGGCAGTCCCTTGGGATATTTCACGCCCGGGTGCCCTACGTAGAGGAAGTAGTCCGCCAACACCTGCATGGTCTCCTGGGTGAAGAGATAGTCGGTGAACACACGCGCGGCGTTGGGGTTCGGCGCCTTCGTGAAGACGGAGTTGGGCGAGGTTACGAGCGCCAGACCCGCCGGCGGAACGACGGGCTTGAGGGGCTCGCCCTTCTGCATCAGCTTGAGCAGGGAGTAGGAGGTCGTGCCCGCGCCCAGCCAGGCCTCGCCGCGCGCCACGAGCGGAATGCTGCCCGCCGCGGACTGCACGATTTTGGGCTTTTGCTTGGCCATCTTCTCGTAGTAACCCCAGCCGAACCTGTTCACGATGTTGATCATGCCGTTCGTCACGAACCCGCTGTAGCTCGGATGGGAGTGAACGATTTTGCCCTTCCATTTCGGGTCGAGAAAGTCAGCATAAGTCTTGGGAGCGTCTTTTTCGCTGACTTTGTTGGTGTTGTAAAAGGGCATCAGCACGCCGGCGCGGAAAATCGTCCAATAGTTGTCCTTGGTAACGAACTTCTCGTTGAAGTTGTCCGTGCCCGCGGGCTTGTAGGGGGTGATGATCTTCCTCGCCTTGAGGTTCAGGAAGTGGCCCAGGTTCGAGGTGTGGATGACGTCGGCCACGTAGATGCCGCCCTTGCGCTCCTGCAGATAGCGGCGATAGAGCTTGCCAGAGCCGTCGCGGTGGACGATGCACTGCACGCCCGTCTTCTTCTTGTTGTAGCGGTTGCACACGTCCTGCGCGATGTTCAGGGTGATGGAGGTATACCAGGTAACCTTGCCCTCTTTCTTCGCGGCGCGCATGGTCGCCTCGTCCGCGGCGAAAGCCGGCGCGCTCAAAAAGGCCGCCGCCATGAAGAGCGTCATGATCCGTTTCAGCATTTTCCTTCTCCTTTGCTCATGAATTAGCGAGTACGACAGTGTAAAGAAACCCTCGTCTCCCCAACTGCGCGGAGAGTCTCGAACATCCCTGCAAACCACTACACTATGCGCAAACCGATAGAGAATCATATCAAAACGCGCCGCGTCGTCAACCCTCCGATTTCGCACCCCGGCGCAGCACCCCTCACGATTCTCCCTGCACTTCTTGCGGCTGCGCTCCCCGCATGAATCGCCTGGCGAGGAAAATGGTCGCCACCGCCCCGAGTATCGCCGCGACGCCCGGCCCCGTAAACGCCCAGTTCCAGTTCGTGGGCAGTGTGCCCGCGTCGTTACTCATGTCCAGGAACTTGCCCACCACCATGGGGGCGAGGGAGCCGAGGAGAAACCCCACCCCCGACTGAATGCCGAGGGCGGAACCGAGATAGCGCCGGGGCGTGAGCTCCGTCGTGAGCACCACCAGCACGGGGGCATCCACGTGCATCACGATCACCCAGACGAGGCACAGCACCTGCAAGACACCGAAGGACGCCCCCGATGCGAGGCCGATGGAGAGGGAAATGGCCCCGCTCAAAAGCAGACTGCCAACAATCGTGGGCGGGCGGCCGAGGCGGTCGGCACACCACCCGCCGATGAGCTTCGAAACCGCACTCAGCCCGATGATCAGGGCGGCGGACGAAGAGGCAACCCGCAGGGCGCCCTCGTGTGTCTCCTCTCCGCTCGCCACCAGGGAAGCCGCCAGAAAGGTGACTATCCAGCCCCGAAACGCGAACACCTCCCAGCGGTGGGCACCCACGACGCCCATGAGCATCCACACGGGGGCGGGGAACCTGGGCAGCTCAAAGCCCGCGTCCCCTTCCCTCCTCGGAGCGGGCAGTGCGGGAAGCACGAACACCATGACGAGAAACCCCAGGGCGGGTCCCACCGAGGTCAGCGCGAACGCGGTGCGCCACGCGAAGTGTGTAACCAGCGCGCCCGTTGCGTAAATCGAAACGGCGACGCCCACGGTATAGAAGAAGGTGTAGACGCCCACCACCCGGGCGCGGCGCCCCGGGGGGGCGTATTCCGCCACCAGCCGCAGGGCGGGGGCGTAGGTGCCCGCCAGCCCCACGCCCGTCAACCCCCGAAAAATCGAGGCGCTCACGAAGCCCTCCGCCAGAAGCGGGAACATGAAGTTGAGCACCGCCAGCCACAGCCCCGACCCCAGATATATCCAACGGGCACTCACGTAGTCCGTAGCGGTCGCCAGCACCGCCGAGGCGAGAATGTAGCCCACGTAGAACGCCGTGTAGATGGTGCCGGCCTGCGCGTTCGTGAGCCCCCACTCCGCCTGGAACAGCGGAAGCGCCGCCACGTAGTTCGCGTATACGAACATCATGGGCACCTGGGCCGCGCAAATGGCCCATATCCAGCCGGTGGACGTAGCGTCGCGCTCCTGCATGAATCCTCTCCGTTTGCGAGTCGGGAAGAGAATAATGGATTCGGGCACGCCCTGGCGACAGGAGCGGGACGCATCGGCGGGGAGCATCGACCTCCCTACCACGTGCGGCCATCATGCGGTATGCTCGCGCTGCCCGCTCATGAGTGCCGAGGAGCCTGCGGATGCCCACGCCCGTCGTCGACTTCAGAGTCTCGTGCCCCATACCCGAGGGTCTCGACAGATACCTCAAGCCCGTGGGTCGCTTTGCGGACTACGCGAAACACTACGGCGACAGGGTCTACGGCAACGAGGAGGAACACCGCTACATGCCGCCCGCCGAGTTCATCGCCTTTCTGGACGAGCAGGGCGTGGACAAGGCCGTTATCAAGACCTCGGACATGACGACGGTATCGGGGACGAAGTTTCCCGCAGAAGTCCTGCACGCATACATCAGGGATTACCCCGACCGCCTCATCGGAACGGCGGGGTGCGACCCGTTTCGCGGCATGGACGCGGTGCGCGACCTCGAGCGCGACGTGCGGGAGTTCGGCTTGCGGGGCGTCAACATGGGGCCTTGGGAGCTGGGGCTCTACGCAAACGACAAGAAGTTCTACCCCATCTACGCGAAATGCGTGGAACTGGACGTCCCCGTCCTGCTCCACACGTCGATGAACCTCTCCGCCTCGAACCTTCTCGACTACGGACGCCCGATCTACCTCGACGAGGTGGCGCGGGATTTTCCCGAACTGCGCATCGTGGCGGTGCACGGAGGCTGGCCGTGGATCACTGAAATGATTGCGGTAAGCTGGCGCCACCCGAACGTGTACGTCGAGATCAGTGGAACCATGCCCAAATACATCGCCACGCCCGACACCGGGTGGGAACCTTTGGTTCGCTACGGGAGTTCCGTGCTGAAGAACAAGATTCTCTGGGCGTCAAACTGGCCGATGATCGCACCCGGCGAAAGCCTGGCGGCGTTCGACGCCTTCCCTCTCAAGGACGACGTCAAAGAACGCTGGTTCGGGGGAAACGCCCTCGAGGTACTGGGGCTCGCGGAATAACCGCTCACCAAAAAAAGAGGCGGGAGCAAACCGCCCCCGCCTCTTTCGCCCCGTTGGGTTCTACGTCGTCACCGCCTCCTCGATGAGCCCGTACGCACGCACGAAGGCTTCGAGCCTCTTCATGTTGGCGTCCGAGGGCGGGCACAGCGGCAGCCGGTATTCCAGCGGAATGCGGCCCATGATCGCCAAGGCCGCCTTTGCCGGAATCGGGTTCGTCTCGCAGAACATCATGTGGTTGAGCTCCCACATTTTGTAGTGCAGCTCCCGCGCCGCGGCGGCGTCTCCGTCGAGTTGCGCCTGGCACATCCGCGCCACGTCGGCGGGTGCGACGTTTGCCGTCACCGAAATCGTGCCCACCGCACCCATCGCCATCATGGGCAGCGTAACGAAGTCGTCCCCCGAGAGCACGATGAAATCCTCCGGCACGCGGGAGATGATGTCGCAACAGTTCGCCAGGTTGCCCGTCGCCTCCTTGATGCCCACGACGTTGGGAATCTCCGCGAGGCGCGCCACGGTGTCGGGGGCTATCTGCACGACCGTGCGGCCGGGCACGTTGTAGAGAACGATGGGGATGTCCGCCGATTCCGCAACGGCGCGGAAGTGGCGATACAGCCCCTCCTGCGTGGGCTTGTTGTAATAGGGGGCCACCAGCAGCGCGCCGTCCGCGCCGGCGCGCATGGCGAACTGCGTGCGCTGCACGGCCTCTGCGGTGCTGTTCGAACCCGCACCCGCGATGACGGGAATGCGCCCGCCGACCTGTTCGATGACCACCTCCACGACCCGGTCGTGCTCTTCGTGGCTCAGCGTGGCGGATTCTCCGGTCGTTCCGCACGCCACGATGCCGTGGGTGCCGTTTTCGAGGTGAAATTCCACCAGAGAGCGAATGCCCTCTTCGTCGAGTTTTCCGTCCCGAAACGGGGTAACCATCGCAACGTAAGAGCCCTGGAACATGAGGAGACCTCCTTCTCCCTGTGCCCATTAGCGGCAAATGAGAACCCCGCCTGGGGGTATGTTCGACACGCTCTGGAACCGGCGCATCTCGTAAGGCCGTGATGGAGAACATCGTACCAAAGCACTCCACGGGACGCAAGAAACGGATTTTCGCCCCCCTGTCGCCCACTCCCACCCGGGCAGAGCCTCCCGACCCCCTGGAAAGCGGGTTTTGACAAACGCGCCCGAACAGTCTTTAATGCCCACCAATCCCGCCCGCAACATCCACTCCAGAGGTTTCCATGCCGTTTACTCCCGGGCGATTGTGCGCCCTCGCCGTCACACTGGCTCTTTTTGCATCCCTTGCCGACGCGGACGCTGCGCGCAGAAAGTCCTCCCGCAGAGGGGAAGTTCCCTATCGCTCCACCATGTTGCTCGAGGCGCGTACGGGCCAGGTGCTGAAATCGCACAAACCGCACCTGCCGGCGGAACCCGCCTCTCTCGTCAAGATGATGACTACGCTGCTCGTCATGGAACGGGTGAAGAGAGGCATCGTCAGTTTGGACGATATCGTCACCGTCAGCAGACGCGCCGCGCGCATGGGAGGCCAGCAGGTCTACCTTGCACAGGGGGAGGAATTTTCCCTGCGGGACCTCATGAAGTCCGTCGTCATCAGCTCCGCCAACGATTCCTCCTACGCCGTGGCGGAGCACGTAAGCGGAAACATCGAAGTCTTCGTCGAGTTGATGAACGAGCGCGCGCAGGAACTCGGCATGACGAACACCACGTTCGTGAACGTCAACGGCCTTCCCACCCGCAGGCGCGAGCCCGGCAACCGCATGAGCGCGCACGACGCCGCCATTCTCGCGCGCGAACTGCTCAAGTATCCCCGGGTCACGGAGTGGAGCTCCACCAAGAGCGCACCCTTTCGGGACGGAACCTTCGTCCTCACCAACACGAACACCCTGCTCAAGCGGTTTCGCGGTATGGACGGCCTCAAGACCGGCTATCACCGAAAAGCGGGGTTCAGCGTCGTCGCCACGGCCAAGCGCAAGGGTTTGCGGCTCATCGCCGTCGTGATGGGTTCGAGCCGCTCGAGCCGCCGATTCCGGGAGGCCAGCCGTCTGCTCGCGTGGGGATTCGCCCGGTACCACTGGGTCGACCTCAAGGCGAACCTCAAGCCCGAGCACCGGCGAATCGACGTGCTTCGGGGCGAGAAGCGGACGGTTCGCATCCGCCCCGGAAAAAGCGTGCAGGCGTTTTTGAAGCACGGTGAGGAGGAGCGCACCACCGTCAAGGTCGAGCTTCCCGAAGAGATACCCGCACCCGTGCGCGCGGGCCAGCAGGTGGGCCGCCTCTGGTACGAGTTGGACGGAAAGAAACTCGGCGAGGTCGACCTCGTGGCCGCCGAATCGACGGAGAAGCTGGGGTTTTTCCGGTCCCTGTTGCGCTGGTAGACAGACGCGTCAAAGCTGCTCCGGGCGGCTCTCTGCGCCCATGAAGGGCAAGGCGCTCGCCACGAAGGCGAGCATCACTACCTCTGAGTCGCCAAAGTTGTATTCGAACATTCCCGCACACAAAAACCCCGACGCGGCGGCCAGACCGCCCACCATGCGAAATCGCGTTCCGAAGGGGGCCGCGCGCGCATCCCGCATCCGCCGCACCACGAGGACGAAATACCCGACCCATGCCCAAATCCATGCTGCAAGGGCGGGAAGCCCGCGCTCGGCGGCCAGGTGCACGATGTTGTTGTGCAGGTGCCCCCTGACCTTTTGGGTCATCCCTGAGTCCATATAGCGCGGATAAGCGTCTTTGACCTGATCGGGGCCAACACCCAGAAACGGGCTCTCCCGCGTCATCACAAGGCCGGTTCGCCACATGTGGAGACGTTCGACGAGCGTGGCGTCGCGGAGATTCGTCAGGCTCGCGACGCGCTTGCCTATGGAATCGGGTGCTGTGAACGCCGCCAACGCCGCCGCCAGCGCGAGGCACAAAACCGCTTTCTTGCTCCTGCCCGCCACGGCGATAACGAGGACCGCCACAACCAGGCCGACCCATGCGTTTCGGCTCAGCGTAGCCGCCAACGCCGCGACGAGCAGGGCCGCCGCCGCGTATACCCACCTACTCTTTCGGCCCGCAGCGGGCACGAACACGTAGGCGAGTGCGAGTGCGGCCGCGACCAGTAGAAAGCCGCCCAGAGTCATATACGTGCTGAAAAAACCCGCCGCCCGGCTTGCGAGTGAAAGGGACGTTTGCAATGAAACGCCCAGGGCGTAGAGGGCGGCCACGCTCGTGGCGAGGAGGAGCGCCTTTACGAGCAAGAGTGCTTCGCGGTCGTCTTCGACGACGTTGGCGGCCAGGTAGAAAATCATGATCTGGGTCGATTCCCGGGTCTTGAGCAGCCCCTTCGCCGCATCGGGGGAATGAAAGGCACTCGCCAGCGTCAGGAGCGTGAAGAGGAGCCAGGGTCTCCACAGCGGAAACTTTTGGGTGACGAGAGGAGAGTTCCCGCCCTGCCAGACGAGCCACGCCGCCATGGCGGTGAAAACGCAAATCTGGGCCAGCGATATCGAAAAAGGAGCGCTCACCAGAAAACCCGCCAGCCCGCCAAACGCCACGCGCGCAAGCGGGGAGCGCCTCCTGAAACACGCGCCCCATTCCGCGATGCAGTCTCGCAACCCGTTCATGGAGGCTCGACCTCCCCGCGTGGGCAAAGTGCGCCGCCTTTGCGGATGGGACACCGACGGGTCCGGGCCTGTTCAGGCGTGCGTTTCGCTCTCTTGCACGACTTCATGGTAGAGGCGCTCCGTCGCGTCCACGTTCGCGCGCAAGGTGAAGCCGAGTGCGAGCGCGCGGGCGGCGACGCGCATCGCGGCGGCACGCTCCTCGTCCATACACAGTGAGACGAGGCGGGCAATCTCCCCGGTGTCCGTAGGGTCATCCAGAACGTAGCCCTCCCTCCCTGCGGAGATGATTTCGGCCGCCCCGTTGCGCGAGGAAGTGACGCAGGGCAGTCCGCTGGCCAGGGCTTCCAGGCAAACGTTCGCAAAAGGGTCGTAGAGCGTGGGAAATACGAACACGTCCGCCGCGCGGTAGAGCAGGGCCGTGGGCATCTCCTCGTCCGTTACGAAGCGCACGCGCCCCTCCAGCCCCCGCGCGCGCACGAGCCGCTCGTAAGGTCCCCTGCGCCCCTGCCCGCACGCCAGCAGCCGGGGTGTTCTGCCGTCCGGGGGGCTGTCGAGCTTCGCAAATCCCTCAATCAAAAAACGCAGACCCTTTCTGAAGAAGCCGCTCCCCACGTAGAGCACGGCAAAGTCCTCCGCCGCGAGGCCGAGCCTGCCTCTGAGCTCCGTGCGTTCTGCTTCGGTCGGCGGCCTGAACTCCTCGGCGTCCACTCCGTTGTAGATGACGGGGACGTCCTGCAGGTCGAAGTGCCTCTTAATCTCCTGCGCCACCATGCGGCTGTTCGCCGTCACCCGGCGCGCACCGCCCCCGCCCATCAGGTGCTCCTCCGTACGCAGCAGCAAGTTGTGGAGCGGATCGAGGCCGCGCACGAACCTCTCCCAGCGGGAGCGGTGGGGTGCGGAGACGCGCATCCACTCCCTGTGAAGTCCCTCCCCCGCCCGGTAGACGTCGCAGCGGCGCACCCGTTCGCACGAGTGGACGACGTCGAACCGCTCGCGCGCGAGCACCTCCTCCACGCCCCTGGCGAACGACTTCGACTTCGAGAAAGAGAACAGACCCGAAACTTCCACGGGGTGAAAACGAATCGAGGGCGCAGGCGGTTCGGGACACCTGCGGGCGATGAGATGCACCTCGTGTCCCCGGCGGTCGAGTTCCCGGGAGAGATGCCAGACGTAGCGCTCCACTCCGCCACGACGATGCACGGCGGAGCGAATAAGCGCGATTTTCACGGATAAACCTCAGGCCGGGCGGAACCTTCCAAGTCGCATCTCGCCGCGCGCAAGGCGGCGGCGAAACGGGGCGAAAGTCGGACCCTCGGTGCAGGAAAGCGGCTACGGACGCGGGGCGCGGCCCTCGTCCACCGGAATCTTCTCACCGAGCAAATAATCCTGCGGCGCCTCCTCATTCGCGGCCTCGCCGGCAAGAGGCGCATCTTCGCTTGCGAACTGCATCTCGTAGAGCCTTTTATACAGACTGTTTCGTTCCATGAGCACCTCGTGCGTGCCGCGCTCCACGATGCACCCTCCGTCGAGCACGAGGATCAGGTCTGCGTTTCTCACCGTGGAAAGTCTGTGGGCCACCACGATGGTGGTGCGGCCCTTCATCAAGGGATCGAGGGCTTCCTGGATCAACTGCTCGCTCTCGGTGTCGAGTGCGCTCGTGGCCTCGTCGAGCAGCAATATGGAGGGGTTGCGCAAAATCGCGCGGGCGATGGCGATGCGCTGCCGCTCCCCGCCCGAAAGGCGTACGCCCTCCTCGCCCAGCACGGTGTCATAGCCCTTTTCGAGCCCGGCGATGAAGTCGTGCGCGTTGGCCGCCTTCGCCGCCACGACGACTGCCTCCCTGCTCACCGGGCCGTCCACTCCGTAGGCGATGTTGTTCTCCGCCGTGTCGTTGAAGAGGACCACCTGCTGGGCCACTACGGCTATCTGGGCGCGCAGGCTGTGCAGTGAGTATGCGGAGGCGTCCTTGCCGTCAAACAGAATTCTCCCGCGGCTCGGCGCATAGAAGCGGGGAATCAGGTCGAGCAGCGTGCTCTTGCCCGCACCGCTCATGCCCACGACGGCCAGCGTGCAGCCCGCGGGCACCGCCACGTCGATGTTCTCGAGCACCGGCTCCTCGCCGTAGGAGAAATGTACGGCCTCGAACCTGATTTCCCCCGAGAGCCGTCCCATCGTCTCGCCCCGGGGGTTTTTGTCCTCGTGGTCGTGCTCGTCCATCATCTCGAAGACCGACTGCGCACCCGCGATGCCTTCCATCATGCTGTTAAACACGCGGGTGAAAGACTTGAGCGGGTTGTAGGCCATCCCCAGGGCGACGGCGAAACTCGTGAGTTTTCCCGGGTCCATGCCCCCCAGGATGACTGCGCGCGCCCCAAACCACAAAACTCCCGCGCCCAGAATGCCGCCGATAATCTCGACCATGGGAGGCGCAAGCGAGCGCACCCACATCGCACGCATCACGGTGTCGAAAAAAGACCGGGTGGCCGACGCGAAGCGGCCCTCCTCCCTCTCTTCGGCCCCGAACGCCTTGACGACGCGAATGCCCGCGTAGGTTTCCTTCATCAAGCTGCTCATGTCCCCCATCCGCACCTGGGTTCTGCGCGTGATATGGCGAATCTTCTCTCCCATCTTTATGACCAGAAACCCGACGAGGGGCACGATGAAGATGAAGATGAGCGCCATGGCAGGGCTTTGGTAAATCGCCACGCCAAGCAAAGCGACGAAGGTGATTCCGTGGCGCAACAGGTCGCGCACGGAGTTCGTCGCCGCGTACTGCATCAGTGAAATGTCGTAAATGACCTTGGCGATGAGCTCTCCGGTCGTGCGCGCCTCGAAAAAGCGCAGCGGCAGATGGATGAAATGGCGGTGCAGTGCGTTGCGCACGTCCATCACGATGCGCTGCCCCACCCAGTACATGCAGTAATGTTGCCAATAGGCGGCGGCGCCCTTCGCCAGATAAACGGCGACGAGCGACGCGCAGATGAACAAGACGGCGTCGAGGCGCCGTGCTATCAGGAGGTCGTTGATCACATACTGAACGAGGTAGGCCGGGTAGGCGTTCAGCCCGCCCACGACGATCGTGCAAGCGACGGCAACGGCGAACCTGAGCTTGTAGGGGCGCAGATACCCCAACAACCGAAGGTAGACCTGGGGGCGGCTCACGCGGAATCCTCGAGCGAAACGGATTCGAGGCGCAGCGTGCGCGCGTAGACCCGTTCCACCAGTTCGGCGCGGCGTGCGCGGTCGTAGAGCTTCTCGACGCGCTCACGCCCTGCCCGCCCGTACGCCAGGCGGGTAGGCGCATCCTGAAGGAGAGCCGCGAAAGCCGCGGCCATGCGATCCGCCGCGCCGGGAGCGCCCCAGGGCACCACCCGCGCCGTCTTGCCTTCCTCGACGATTTCGGAAAGGCCATTCTTGTCCGTCACGACGCATGGAAGACCCACCGCCATGGCCTCGAGCACCGCGCGGCACGTACCCTCAGAACCCGGCGACATCAGCGCGAACACGTCCAGTGCGGAGAGCACCTCCACCAGGTCGTCGCCATGATATCCGACAAAATCGACCCGCTCCCCAACGCCCAACTCCTGAACCTTCTCGCGCAGGCGCGGCAAGAACTCACCCCTGCCGATGATCGCAAGACGAACCTCCGGCATCCGATCCGCCACCAGTCGAAACGCCTCCAACAATTCATAGAGCCCCCTGTTGGCGGCAAGCCGCGACACGATGCCGATGAGCGGAGTTTCGGGCGAGACGTTCAGTATTTTTCTCCCCTCGGCGCGGGCGGCGGGATGGGCCGGGGCAAATCTTGCGAGGTCTACCCCGCCCGAAATCACGTGCACCTTCTCGGGAGGGGGATTGACGCGCCGCGCGAGCAGACTCTTCAAATAACGGCTCACCGGTATCAGGGCGTCGGTAGCCTGCGAGAGCAAATACTTCGACACCACGCTTTCGCCCACCGCCCGGGGGTGGTGGATGCTGCGTATGAGCCGCGCACCGTGGCCCGCGTATTTGAGGGTGAGGTGCGAGAGCCAGTGGTCCGCCGTCAGGTGGGCGTGCACGACATCCGCGTTCACCTCTTTGATGAGAGAAGAAAGCCCCGCGACGAAGTCCCACACCTTCCTGGGGTGCAGACTGCGCGTCGGCGTAATGCCCTCCACGCGGGGCAGACCCTCTTCTTCTGCTTTTTCCGCCAGCCTTTGTCCCTGAACGCAAACGAATTGTACGCGATGCCCTCGCTTGGCCAGGTCGGACGCCAGCACCAGCGCGGGTTCCCCCGCCCCGGACCACCAGGGAGTGCCGACCACCTGAACGATGCTCAAGGCGCGCATGTCGCTATCACTTCCTCGTAGAGGGTCAGAGTGTCGTCCATCATCTTCTCGACCGAGTGGCGCGCGCGCACGTAGGCGCGGCCCGCGCGGCCCATCGCTTCCCTGCGCTCCGGCTCGTCGAGCAAGGCGCGGATGCCGCCCGCGAGAGCCTCAGGGTCGTGCGCGGGTACGACGACGCCCGCTCCCGAGGGTTTCAGCACCTCGGGTATGCCGCCAATATCGGTGCCCACGACGGGAAGGCCCATCGCCATCCCCTGCAGGGCGACCTGGGGTATGCCCTCGGTTCTCGTGGAGGCCATCACCAAAACGTCGAGAGCGGCCATGATTTCGGGAACGTCGGAGCGATATCCGAGAAAAACGACGGTCTCGTTCAACAAACCCAGACGCTTTGCTTCTCCCTCGTATTCCTCCCGCCGCGGCCCGCTGCCTGCGATGAAGAATCGCGCCTTGCACCCCTCGTCCCTGAGTGCGCGTGCGGCGGCCAGAAAATCCCCGTGTCCCTTGCTTCCCCGGAGTTGCGCCACGATTCCCACGGCGGGCGTATCTGCGGCCAGCCCCATCTCCCGGCGAAAGCCCTCGCCGGTTACCCCTTCGTGGAAGCGGCGGAAGTCCACGCCCGTCGGCAGCACACTGACCCGCTCGGGTGCGCAAGCACGCGCGTCGACAAGGATTTTGCGGATAAACTCGGCCGTCGTCATGATCCGGTGCGGAAACCGGTACACCCAGTTCAGCCCATGTGCGCTCACGGGAATGGACACGTGCCGGGTGCGCACCACGGGCAGACCGAGCATCCTGCCCGCGACGCCCCCGAGCCAGGAGTCCTTGCTGCTGTGGGTGTGAACCAGACTCGGGCGACGCTTGCGCAGCAGCCCCAGCAGCCTCCGCAACGCAGTGAGGTCGCAGGAGGAGCGCATGCACATCGGCTCGAAGGGCACGCCGGCCGCGCGCGCCTCTTTGGCCAGCTCGCCGTTCGGCTGGCCGACGAGCAGCACCTCGTGGCCGCGCTCGATGAGCCCCCCGGCCTCGAGGAGAATGCGCTTCTCCTGCCCCCCCATACCCGGTGAGGCCTCGGTATGAACGACGCTAAGGGCGGCCATGGCCTCGACGCAACTCCCACAAAAAGGCGGCGCGCATGAACACGTACCAGGCGGAGCCGAGCGATACCCAAAGACCAGCGGCACCGTCGCGAAAGCCCATCCGCAACACGTAGCTCCTGAAAAAGCGCCAAAGCGGACGCAAGAGAAAATCGCCGGGGCTGGGCCGCGCACCCCCCTCGAACGCATCTTGTGCCGAGAGCCTGGCGTAGGCGGCCTGCCGCTGGACGAAATCGGAGAGGTCCCGGTAGCTGTAATGCTCAATCGGCCCCGACAGGGTTTCCACCCGCCCCTCGACGAGGACGGACTCGTGAACGCTTCTCTCGCCGAACGCTCCCGCCACGCGGCGGAAAAGACGCAGCTGATGGTCCGGCCATAGGTCGCCGTGACGAAGCCAACGGCCGAAAAAGACGTTTTTGCGAGGTATGCGGTATCCATCGGCGGGAGCCGCGGCGGACAGGGCGCGGAGAATTTCTTCGGAGAGTTCGGGGGTCACGCGCTCATCCGCATCCAGGCTGAGCACCCAGGAGTGGCGCACTTGGGTGAGGGCGAAATTCTTCTGCTGCGCATAACCCTCCCAGGGATGCTGCACGACCACCGCGCCGTGCTCGCGGCATATCGCCTGCGTGCCGTCTGCACTGCCCGCGTCGACGACGACCAACTCGTCCGCCCACGAGACGCTCGCGAGACACGTGCCGATGTTCTCCGCCTCGTTCAGGGCGACGATCGTAACGCTGATGCGCTCTCTCGCAGACCCGGACGCGGGCTCCGCTTCGGCAGACGTTTCCGCCAGGCCCGACATGCGCCCTAACCCCTCGCCTGGCCCTTCTCCCACTCATCGAGCGGAATGGCCTCGTCCGCCAGCATGATGGGGATGCCGTCTTCTATCCTGTAGACCAGACTCGATTCCCTGGCGATCAGAAAATTCCCGTCCCCACTCAACTCGAGCGGCGTCTTGGTGACGGGACACGCCAGTATTTCCAACATTTCCTTATCCACGCTCATCTTTCGTCCATCTCCCGTTCCCATCGGCTCTGAGAAGAACGCCCACCGAAGCCCCGCCGCTGCGGGAATCGACGTTCCCCGTTCATGAAACTTTCCTATCTTCGCACATTCGGTCGCGTTTTTCATGAGCAAGACGCAGGCGCCGCAATCCCTCCACCGCCTCCTCGACCCCCACGCGCTCCAGACACTCCACGTCCGGGCACCTCCTCGCGTAGCACCCGCTGCACGCGAGGCGATGGTGCAAAACGAGATGCCCCGCCCCCCAGGGGCCGTTTCGCACGGGCTCCGTCGGTCCCATAATCGCCAGGCAGCGCACCCCCACGGCGGCGGCCAGGTGCATGGGACCCGAATCTCCGCCCGCAAAGCAGTCGCCGCGCCGAATCAGTGCCAACATCGCACGCACGCTCGTCGCGGGCGCGACGCGGGGGCGCGTTCGCATGGCGGAGCGCACCTCCTCCGTCGCCTCCTCATCACCCGGACCCCACACGAGGAGAACTTCCCCGCCCTCGACCTCGCACCACGAATCGCCCAGCCGCGCAAAACGCGCGGGCGCCCAGCGCTTCGTCGCCCACCCGCCGCCCGCGTGCATCACCAGCAACGGGCGGCCCGCGCCTGCCAGGTGCTTCTCCGCCTCCTCGCCCTCTTCTCCCGTTTCGTGCAGAGGAAAGCGGCACCGCTCCCTGGGGGGAATCGGCAGGCCGAGCGGGGCGAGAAGAGAGAGATTCTTCTCCACCACGTGATGCGACTCCTCGGGAGGAGACGCCTGGTGCGTCGTAAAGACGACGTTCATCCCCTCCCTGCAAAAGCGGTGCGCGAAGCCCACGCGCACGGATGCTCCCGACGCCCACGCCAGCAAGCCGCTCTTGAGCAAGCCCTGGGCATCGAGCGCCACGTCTGCGCGCACGGCCCTTACGGCCCGCAAATCCCGCATCAGGGCGGAGAAGCCGCCCCAGGGCAGGTTTTTACGCCACGCCTTGGTGTCGATGGTCAGGATTTCGTCCACGTCCGGATTGCCGAGAAGCACCTGCCCCGGCACGGGCTCGACCGCCCAGGTGAGATGGGCGTTCGGGCGTGCGTCCTTGATGGCCGACGCCAGAGGAAGGGCGTGCACCACGTCGCCGATGGCTCCAAGCCGAACGACGAGAAAGCGCTCACCCATCGGCGGGCGAACCCCCGAGGCGCGCGCCGAGTTCGGTAGAGGAATGCGTCTTGGGGTCTCCGCACACGACCACCTCTCCGCCGTAGGCGCGCACCGTCTCGCGCTCGGGAACCGTCTCGGGCGTGTAGTCCGTCCCCTTGGCGTGGACGTGGGGTTTGAAGGCGCGCAAAAGGGGAGATACGTCCAAATCTTCGAACAGCACGAGGTAGTCGACGGGCTCGAGGCAGGAGAGCACCTCGAGGCGTTCTTCCTGTGGTACGTAGGGCCTCCCCTCGCCCTTGAGGGCGCGTGCCGAGGCGTCGCTGTTGACGGCCACCACCAACACCTCGCCGTGCTCTTTCGCAGCGCGCAGATAGCGCACGTGGCCCACGTGCAAGACGTCGAAGCAGCCGTTGGCGAACACGATGCGCTTGCCCTGTGCGCGCAGGCTCTCCAGTACGGGTGCGAGTGCTTCCGCCCGCATCCATTTTCCCCGGCAGGCCTTCTCGCGAGCGTCCATGCATCATCCTCCCGCGAACGTGGCGAGCAGCTCGTCGGGCTCCACCACCGTCGTTCCCGCCTTCATCACCACCAGCCCCGCCGCGCGGTTCGCGATTTCCGCGGCCTCGCGCATCGAAGCACCCGCGGCCAGGGCGAGCGTGAACGCCGCGATGACGGTATCGCCCGCACCCGTTACGTCGAGCACCTGTTTCGCGCCGTAAACGGGCACGTCCGCTCTCGCACCATCCTTCTCGAAAAGGCTCATCCCCTTATCTCCGCGGGTGATGAGAATCGCGCGCGCGTCCGTTTTCTCCAGCATGGCGCGGCCCGCGGCGTCGAGGCGCTCCGCGTCGGGCCAGTAGCCGAGAAGGGCCTCTATCTCCTCCTCGTTGGGTGTAATGGCGGTGACTCCCCGAAACGAATCTCCCGCGTAGCGACTGTCCACCGTAACGACCAAATCCGGGCGCAAGCCGCGAAGCGCCTCGCGCAGCCCCGGCGTTACGACGCCCAGCCCGTAGTCGGAGACGATGAGGGCGTCCAGATCGTCCTGTGCCATGCGCGCGACCTCTTCGAGCAGGCGGGTTTCGAGCGGCGCATCCAGCGCAAGGTTCGTCTCGCGATCCACGCGAATCACCTGCTGGCGCGTGGTGTTGCGCCCTCCCGCCATCACGCGCGTCTTGGTGGGGGTGAAACGCGCAGCGTCCTCCCAGAGGCACGTGACGTCGATGCCGCGCGCCTCCATCGCGCGGCGCAACTCCCCGCCCGCCTCGTCCGCACCCACCGCGCTCAGCACGCGCACGCTCCCGCCCAGGGCCGCCGCGTTCATCGCCGCGTTTCCTCCGCCGCCGGGGACGACCTCGCGCCCGATGAAGTTGAGCACCAGCACGGGAGCCTCCCTGCTGATGCGCGAGGTCGCGCCGTAGACGAACTCGTCCGCGATAAAATCGCCCAACACCGCGACGCGCACGGAGGGAAACTTGCGGACGTATTCCGCCAGGTGCGCGCTCACGTTCCGGAGGCTCCACCCAGAAACGTCTCCACCGCGTGGTAGGCGTCCTCCGCCACGAAGTCCGGCTGCCGGGGCCACTGTGCGCCGCGCATCTCGCGCTCCCCCCGGCCGTAGCCGGTGAGCACGAGACCCGACTGGCAACCCGCGCGCCAACCCGCCTCCAGGTCGGAGTATTTGTCTCCCAGCATGACCGAACCCGCCAGGTCCACGTCGTGCTCTTCGGCCGCCTGGAGAATCATGCCGGGATGGGGTTTGCGCATCCGGCAGTCGATTGAATACGCAGGGTCGTCTCCGTTCGGAACGTGGGGGCAGTAATACACGGCGTCGAGGCGCGCACCCTCGGAGGCGAGTGTCTCACAGAGCTTGCCGTGTACCTTCTCGATCATGGATTCGGGGAAATACCCCCTGGCCACGCCCGCCTGGTTCGTAATCAGAATGGCGAGCAGCCCCGCTTCGTTCACCCTGCGCACGGCCGCCGCCGCCCGCGGCAGAAGCTCATACAGATCGAGGTGGGTGACGTAGCCCACGTCCCGGTTCAAGGTGCCGTCCCTGTCGAAAAAGACCGCCGGTTTTCTGCTCATTCGTTCCCCCGTCCGGATTCACGCGCCTCTTTGGCCATGGAGTGCAGCAAACGGGCAGTTTCTTCCGCCACCTCTTCCGGCGCAATCCCCCGCATGCAGTCATGATGCCCCAGTGGGCACGTGCGCTTAAAGCATGGGCTGCAATCGAGATTCCTCCAAATCGTCCGCGCGTGCGCACCACGCGGCGCCGTGCGACGATAATCCGTAGGCCCGAACAGCGCAATCGTCGCCGTGCCCGTGAGTACCGCCACGTGAAGCGGCCCCGTGTCGCCGGAGATGAACACGTCCAGACACGAAAGCACGGCAGGCAGCGTCTCGAGCGTGTCCTTACCCGCCAGGTTGATCGCGCAGCCACCCGAGAGCGCGTCGAGCCTCTCCGCAAGGGCGCGTTCGGCGGCTCCGCCCAATATGAAGACGCGCGCCCCCTCGCCCTCCACGAGCCTGCGAATGAGTTCTCCAAAATACTCGGGCGGCCACGTCTTGGACGCCCCGAAAAAAGCGCCCGGGTGCACTCCCACCAAGGGGGCGTCGCCTGCGCGTTCTCCCAACAAATTCTCCGCGAACGCGCGCGCCGCGGGTGCAATGGAGAAATCCTCCACCTCTGCTTGTGTTTCGTGCCCCTGCGCATCGAGAAGACCCAGATAATAGTCCACCAGGTGCGGGATCCCGGGGGGCGGGGCCACCGGGTGGCTGAGGAGTCGACCGCGCCCGCCCGTGGCGTAGCCGACGCGGCGCTTCGCTCCCGACCACCTCGCCAGCAGTGCGGCGCGAAAGCCATTCGGCAGAATCCACGCGCAATGCACCCGTTCGCCGCGCAGCGCCTTGCCCAGTGCCGAAAACGCCCGCCACTTCCCCTCGCCGAGCGGGAGCACGCCGTCCACCCAGGGAAAGGCGCGGAGCAGGCCATACGTCCAGGGGCGGGCCGCCGCCACGATCCGCGCCTGGGGATAAGCCCTGCGCAGCGAGGAGAAAAAAGGGGCGGCCATGGCCGTGTCGCCTATCCATGAGGGGGCCACCACCAGGTGCGACTCCCCCATTCGGCTCTCGACCCCCAAAGGAACCCCCTCCCGACCCGGAGAAACAGGCGAAACATCCATTTTTCGACGCTACCAATCGCCGCTATGCGCGTCAACGAGGCGAAAAACACGCTTTGCAATCAGGTGGACGCTCATATAGTGTGATGCGAAAATATTGCACCATAGCCCCCCAGAGGATTTCCCTTGAAGACGCTGCGCAGACACATTCTGGGCGAATTGGCGTCGTATCTCCTCATCGCTTTGTTTTTTCTCACCTTTTTGCTTTTTCTCGACAAGGCGTTTCGTTTCACCGACCTGGTGGTGAACCGCGGCGCACCGCTTTGGCTCGTGGCCCGCTTCCTCTTTGCAGCCCTGCCCGCGTTGTTGCTGGCGACGTTGCCGATAGCCGTTCTCGTCGCCTGCATCATGACGTTCGCCCGCCTCTCGGGCGAGAGCGAACTCCTGGCGATGAACTCCACGGGCATGAGCTTCTACTCCCAGCTCGCGCCCGTGGGGGTCGTGGGTGGTGCGGCGGCCCTGCTGAGCGGATTCCTCATGACGTTCGCCCTCCCCTGGAGCCAGGAGGCGACTATCGAACTGGCCCGGGAGTTGCTTCGCAGCCGCGCAGCCGCTTTCGAGGTGCGCGAAGGAGTGTTCAACGACGGCTTCGACGGAGTGGTGATCTACGTGCGCGAGGTCGAGCAGGACGGCAGGGTGATGAAGGGCATCATGATCTCGGACGCGCGGCACACGGGAGAGAAGCGCGTCATCTTCGCCGAGAGGGGAACACTCCTCCGATCTCCCGAATCATCCAAAGTGTGGCTGCGCCTCGCCGGAGGAAGCATCCACACGACTACGGGGGCGGGAAAATCGAAGCCGGCGGCGCGCGCCGTCTCTCTACTCCCCGAGGGCCGCTATCAGGTCGCGCGCTTCGGAACCTACGACCTCAACCTCGACCTCACGAGCACCATCGAGAAGACGAAGGCCCTGCGCAAGAGCCTGCGCTCCCTGCCGCTCGCGGAACTCAGGCGCGAACTCGCGCGGCGCAAGCCGGGCACGAGCCGCTACAACGCCGTTCTCATCGAGTTGCACAAGAAATTCGCGGTTCCCCTCACATGCCTCATACTGGCCTTCCTGGGAGCACCACTGGGCGTGCAAAACCGACGCGCGGGGCGCCACGGCGGCTTCGCCCTGAGTCTGGGCATGCTCATTCTCTATTACATCCTCTCCACTTTCGCCGAGGGGATGGGGGAAAGCGGACAACTCCCTGCTTGGCTCGCCGTCTGGGGGGCGAACGCATTGCTCGCGCTCGTGGCGGGGTACATAGTGCGTGCCGTGGCACGGCGCGGTGCGCTCGACTTGTGGCGGCTACTCTCCAGGCCTCTCGGGCCACTCGCACACGGCAGGTACTGAACCGCGATGAACATACTGCACCGCTACGTCCTCATGCAGTTTTTGCGGATGGCGCTCCTATGCCAGGCAGGGGTCATCGTGCTCTTTTTCGTTGCGGAATTCATCGAGCGCGTCGACGACTTCATCGAGAAAAAGGCCGCCCTCATCGACTGCGTCCTGTACTTGCTCTTCCGGATACCCCAACTCGCCTTTCTCTCGGTTCCACTCACCGTCCTGCTGGCAAGTACGCTCACGCTGATCCTTCTCGCCAGGAACAACGAGGTGGTCGCCATGCGCGCGGGCGGCTGGGGCCTCTACCGCGTCGTCGCGCCCGTTCTGGCGGCAGGCCTCACAATCAGCCTCTTGACCTTTCTGGCGAACGAATACGTGGTTCCTTTCGCCAACAAGCGTGCGGAGTACGTCTGGCGCGTCCGCATTCAGAAGGCGGGCGCACGAACACTCACCCGGCGCGGCGAAATCTGGTATCGCTCGCCGGAGGGGACCATCTGGCGCATCGCGCACCATGATGCGGCAACCGGAACGATGCGGGGCATCACGCTGTTCCGTATGAGTCCGCACAATCGCCTGACGCGGCGCATCGACGCGCGCGAAGCGCTCTGGTCGCCCGAGAGCGGACGCTGGACGCTTCGCCGGGTCGTGGTGCACGACTTCGGAGGCGGGGGAAGAATCGAGCGCAGGGCCTTCGACGAGCAAACATTCGCGCTCGATGCCGAACCTGCGGATTTCCAGAAAGCGGACACCGACCCCGAGACGATGACCTACCACGAACTCGGCCGCTACGTCGAAAAGCTACGCCAAAGCGGTGTCGACCCCACCCGATACGTCGTCGACATGTGGGCGAAGATTTCTACGCCTTTCATCAGCTTCGTGCTGGTGCTGGTGAGCGCGCCCTTGGCCATCCGGAGCAACAGGCGCGGTGGCCTCGCCCTGGGCGTCGCCATCGCCATCGGAATCGGCGCGGTCTATCTCGTCGTCTTCTACGCGAGCCTCTCGTTCGGACACGCGGGCCGCCTGCCACCTCTCCTCGCCGCCTGGGGACCCAACGCGCTCTTTCTGACGGGAAGCGCCTACCTGCTCTCCTCCATGAGGGCGTAAGAAGACAAGCGCACTCAGGCCGGGAAGAGTTTGCGTTCGATCAGCCTCGCCAGGTCGGCGCCGGCGTCAATCCGCATCACCACCCGCAGGACACGGAGCGGAGCCTCGCGCAAAAGGGAGGAGAGTTTTGCGGCGTCTTTCTCCGTCGTGAGGATGAAGTCGGCCCCCGTCTTTTTGAGCGAGGAGACGAGCCGCACGCCATCGGCCAGCGCGTAGTTGGCGTGATCGGGGTATTCGTGGTGGACCACTACTTCCACGCCCAACGATTCGAGCGTCCTCTCGAAACCACGCGGATTCCCAAGACCGCTCACGGCGACGACCCGCGCCCCCCGCAGCGCATCCGGCGCGCCTGCTTCTTCTGCGTTCGCGTCGAGCAGGGCATCGGGCGCGAGGCTCCCGGTGAAGACGGGAACGTTGGGTGCAAGGGAGAGCACCTGGCTCCGCGCCCGCTCACCTCCCGTCAGCAAAATCGCATCCGCACGCCCCAGGGCCGAAGCGGGCTCCCTGAGCACCCCCGCGGGGAACACCCTGCCGTTTCCGAAAGGCGCCTCCCCGCGCAGAAGCACCAGGTCTACCTCCCGGGCGAGGGCCAGGTGCTGGAACCCGTCGTCGAGCACGACGACCTCGGCCCCGAATTCCTCCGCCGCCTTGCGGGCGACGAAAGCGCGATCCGCACCCGTGAGAACGGGAACCTCGGGGTAGCGCCGGGCAAGCATGGCCGCCTCATCCGCCGCGGGCGGAGCGGACATCAACCTCCCCGCTCCGTCGCCCACGACCATCACGTCGCGCGGCCTTCCCCCGTAGCCTCTGCTCACCACGGCGGGTCTGCGCCCCGAGGAGAGAAGCCTCTCGATGAGCCAGGCGACGGTGGGCGTCTTGCCCGTGCCGCCGAGCGCCAGGTTGCCCACGGAGACGACGGGCACGGGATTTTTTCGGGCGCGCGCTCCGCCCATCTCGTACCGGCGGCGCCGACGTGCCATCGCCATGCCGTAGACGGTTCCCAGGGGGGCCAGGCCGCTCGCCCAGGCGCGTGCCCACATCGGCGCCGCGGGGTCGCCCTCCCAAGCGGCCAGAACGCTTTTGCGAATGCTCACGCGGCGTCTCCGTTCAGTCTTTCGATGGTTCGCGCGATGTATTGCGCCGTCCGCTCGGCTGCCCCCCGGTTGTTCTCCACCACGCGGCGCGCCGCCTCGCCCGCCTGCTTGCGAGAATGCGGATCGCCGAGCCAACGCGCGAGGGCCGCCTCCAGGCTTTCGCACCCCTCGGCCCGCACCGCGCCTCCTCCCTCAAGGAGTTCGTCCGCCACCTCGGCAAAATTCTGCATGTGGGGGCCGAACAGGCACGGCACGGACCAGCGCGCCGCTTCGATGGGATTCTGGCCGCCATGCGGGACGAAGCTGCCGCCGATGACGGCTACCTTCGCACACGCATAGGCGTCCGCGAGTTCACCCATCGCGTCGAGAATCACGACATCGTGGGCACGGTTCGCGCCCCTCGTCTCACTCCACCGCACGGGAGACAGACCCACGCTTCGCAGGGCCGCCTCGACCTGCCCGACCCGCTCCGGGTGGCGGGGCGCGAGCAAAAGACAGACTTCGGGCGTCTTTCGCCGTATGGACGCGAGGGCTTCGCCTATCAACTCCTCCTCGCCGGGGTGCGTGCTGCCCGCCACGACGACGCACGCGCCCGCCGCCAGGCCATACGCCGCAGGCGAAGGCCCCGCACCCGGCAAGGGAGTGTCGAACTTCACGTTGCCCGAAACATACACCGAGGCCGCTCCCAACTCGCGGAACCGCGCGGCGTCGGCCTCCCCGCGCGCAAGCACGTCGCGCACGCGCCCCAGAACACGCGAGAAGAAAAACCCGAGGCGCGCGTAACGCCGATGCGAACGTGCCGAAAGCCGTCCGTTCACGATGGAAACGGAAATGCCCCTGCCCGCGGCCGCCCACACCAGGTTCGGCCATATCTCCGTCTCGACGAGCGCAACCGCCGAAGGCCGCACGCGCGCGAGGGCCAGGTGAACTATGGGCGCGAAATCAAACGGTAGATAGAAGAGGCGCTCGACGCCGGCTATTTTTTCCGCCGCGCTTCTGCCCGTTTGCGTGACCGTAGAGAGGACGATTTTGACATCCGGCATGACCCGTAAAAGAACGGGTATCAGCACGGCGGCCACGCCCACCTCACCGACGGAGACGGCGTGCACCCAGAGGCGTCCTCCCCCCGCCTGGGGCAGCCTGGGCACAAGGCCGAACCTCTCGCGCATCGCGCGCAAGCCGCCTCCCCGCAGCCACAGGCGAACGAGCAGCCAGACGAAAAGAACCGGCGAAGCGAGAAAAACGAGAACGTTGTAAAGGAACAGCATGGGCGAATCACTCCCCGGTGGGGAGTCCCAGAGAGCGCCGTGCTTCGCGGTCCGCATGGACGAGACGCTCCTCGATTTCCGCGCGCTTCGCCTCCAGCACGTCCGCGTCGCGCGTGCGGGGCACCGCCAGCGGTTCCGCGCAATGGATGGAGAGCCTGCCGAACGGCAAGGGGAAAATCGTCCTGTCCCACGTGGAGAGGCGAAAAGAGCGCGACGCCGCGAAGCCCACGGGGCAGACCCGGTAGCCCGTGATGCTCGCCAGCGAGACCACCCCCATCTTCACCCTCTCGGGCGGACCCTTGGGGCCGTCCGGCGTGATGAGGAGTTGGTGGCGCCCCTCTTTCGCGACCCGCACCATTTGCCGAAACGCAAGGGCTCCGCCCTTGTCCGTGCCGTCCAGTGCGGTGGACGAACCTCGTACGGAGTGCGTCTCGAGCCGGGAGACCATCTGCACGAGCAATTCCCCGTCCCGGCTCCTGCTCGCCATGCAGGTGCGCAGGTAGCCCTTCGGACAGAAAAAAGCCTGCAACGCTATGTGGTGGTGCCATAACGCCCAGGCGTACATGCCGCGGTGTGCGTTTACGATTTCCTCGTAGAACCCCGTGGCGACCATCCGCGAAGTCGCATACACCGCCCCGAGAAAGCGCGCGAGCATCATGCCCCCCAGACGTGCGGAGAGCGGCGCTTTGGGGTCGCGCCCCCATTCGTCGTACGTTGTGGACTCCCTAGTCATCCTGTGTGTCCGTGTCGAGAATTTCGGCGACGCACGCCGCCGCGCGCGCGTAGGGGTTCTCCCCCTCCAGTGCGCTCCGGATTCTCCCGAACGCCTCGACTTGCCGCGCACGCACGCTTTCGTCCAAGAACACCTCCCGCAACGCCTCCGCAACCGGCGTGGGCCGTAGGCGGATACGGCACAACTCGGGCACGACCTCGTGTCCACCCAACAGGTTCACGAGGCTGATGTAGTCCACCTGCAACAAAAAATACCGGGCCAGAATATACGAAAGCGCGTCCCCGACATACAAAACCACCATCGGAACGCCCAGAAGCGCCGTCTCGAGCGAGGCCGTACCGCTCGCGACGACGGCCGCGTCGGCCGCGCGAATCACCTCGTGGGGCACGCCCCGCACGACGCGCACGTCGAGCCCGGCCTCCCGCAAACGCTCCGACACGCAGCCTTCGGGCAGCCCGAGTGCTTCGGACACCAAAACGCGCAAGTCCCGCACCTGCGCGCGAACGATTCGCGCGGCCTCCACCATGGCGCTCAGGTGGGCGTCTACTTCCTTCGGGCGACTGCCCGGAAGAAGGGCGACCGCCTTATCCTCCGCAGAGAGACCCAGGCGGCGGCGAGCGGTTTCTCGCGAGGGGGCGTCGCGCAACTCATAAGCGATCGGGTTGCCGACGAAAACTGCCCTGCCGCCCAGTTCGTTGAAAATCGGCGGCTCGAACGGAAAGATGGTCAAGGCCAGGTCGAACATCTCCGCGATGGTGCGCGCGCGTCCCCTCCCCCAGGCCCACACTTGCGGGGTGATGAAATATATACACTTCGGAGCCTGGGGAAGGCCCCGCACCGCGCGAGCGAGCGAGAGGTTGAAACCCGGATAGTCTACGAAAATCACCGCGCGCGGTTTTTGCGCCGCGATTCTCGCCACCAAATCCTTCTTGATGCGCCGCAGCTTGGGATACACGCGAGGAATCCCCGCCAAGCCGACGATGGATATGTCGCCGATGTCGTGGAGGAGGTCGACGCCCGCTTCGGCCATCGCGCGCCCTCCCATGCCCGAGACTTTCAGGCCGCGAACTCGACCGGAAAGGGCCTGCACCAGGTTCGCCGCGTGGGCGTCTCCGGAGGGTTCGCCGGCAATGACCATGAGAGCATTTGCGCTCTGCTCACCCCGAGGCATCGTTCGACCACCCAGCGACGGCGATGCCCGCGGCGTCAGCTTCGCGCGCCAAACGCGCGCGATCGAGGAGAAAGGTGCGGCCCGCCTCAAGGATCAACGCCGACGCACCGCCCTCGCGCATGACGCGCAACGTCTCGGGGCCGACCGTGGGCACGTCGTAGCGCATGTCCTGGCGAGGACTGGCCACCTTGCAGACGAGCGCGCCCTTTCCCCCAAGAGCGCAGCCCCTGCGAATTGCCTCGTCCGTGCCCTCCACGCCCTCCACGGCAACCACCGTGCCCTTGCTCACGACCACGGTCTGGCCGACGTCCAAATCCGCGACGCCCCGCGCGGTGCGAAAGGCGTATTCTGCGTTGTTGCGCTGGTTCGGACGCAGCCGCGTGCTCGTGATGGCCCCGCGGGGGGTGAGGAGATGGGCCAGATAATCCGTCTGCGCGACGACGCGGATGCCGTTTTCCTCCAGAAGGTCGATGACGGCGTCCATGATCGTCGCGTCGGCGGTGTTGCGGACATTCCTGAGGAGGCGAAGCGCCGTCAGGTCGAAGCGCGGCGACCGAAACAGCATACCCTTTTCCACCTTGCCCGCGAAACCAACCTCCCCGACGGCGTTCTCGCTGAAAAAGCGGATGATGCGCTTGGCCCGGGTGGGGGGTACGTGGGAGACGGCATCCGCCTCCACCGAGAGGATGTTTTCGATTTCCCTGGACAACGCGGCCACGTAGACACTCTTGCCGCGCCTTTTGGCGCAGGAAACGAATTCCGAAGAGAGCACCCCCGCGCCCGCGATGAGGCCGATTCTTTGCTCGGAGTCCGGCATGGGATACGTCAGAGTGCGGAGGGCATGGATTTTTTCAGCATCTCCACGACGCGGAGCGCCACGTCCAGGGAGCGCAATTCTTTTTCCGGCTCACGCACGACGTCGAGAACCTGTACCGATTGCAGGAAGTGGCGCAGCTCCAGCTTCAAGGGGTTGTCCTTGTGGACGAACACCCTCTCCACCTGGAACTGCTCGCGATAGCGCAACTCCTCGCGGGTCATGTGGTGTTCGCTCGTCGCCTGGCGATGGATTCTCAATTCCTGGTCCGAATAGTCGAGTGTGATGAAAGCGTCGGGCTGTGAAACGGAAAGCGTTCTGATCTTGTTTTGTGTCACCCGGCTGGCAGTGAGGCTCGCCATACACCCGCCGGCGAAGCAGATTTGCACGTTGGCGACGTCGTCTCGCTCGGAGAGGACGTTCGCGCCGATGGCCGAGAGCGATTCGATCTTCTCGTCCACGAGCCGCAAAACGATGTCGATGTCGTGAATCATCAGATCGAGTACCACCCCGTCCTCACGCACCCGCGGGGTGAACGGACCCATTCTGCGGCACTCGATGAGCGTGGGAGCGACCACGATATTGCCGAGTTCCTGGACGGCTCCGTTGAACCGTTCCACATGGCCGATGTGCAATACCAGATGGTTCGCGGTCGCCAGCCCGAACAGGGCGTGGGCTTCCTCCATCGTCGAACAGATAGGTTTTTCCACCAGCACGTGCACGCCGCTTTCGAGAAACATTCGTGAAACGGCGAAGTGCTGCAAGGTGGGAACGGCGACGGTGACCGCGTCCACGCGGCCAATGAGGTCGGCGGGGTCGGAAAACGCCTCCGCTCCGTACCTGCCGCCCAACTCGCGGGCGCGCTCATCGTCCAGATCGCAGACGGCCACAAGGTTCGCGTCCACCATCTCGGCGAGTGCCGCCACGTGGTAGCCGCCCATATGGCCTACCCCGACGACGCCGACCCGCAAAGGCTCCATCATGGAATTTCCACCCCGGCGAAACGAACGCAACTATACGCGACCCTGGTAGATGCCGCGCCCGGAATTTTGCACGAAGTCTATCACGGATTGAATTTCCGCTCCTAGAGGCACCCGGGCACTGATTTTCTCCACCTTCTCCGCCATCACGCCCGCCTCGTCGAAAAGGACGTGATACGCGCTCTTGAGGTGTGCCCGCACCTCGGCGGAAACACCCCTGCGGCGCAGACCGACCACGTTCAGGCCGACGACGCGAGGCGGGTTTCCGGCCATCTTGACGAACGGGGGCACGTCCTTTCGCAACGCGGCGGGTCCGACGGCGATGGAGCCCTCCCCAACGTGCACGTGTTGATGCACGCCGACGAAATTCGACAAAAAGCACCCCCTGCCCACCTGGACGTGCCCACCCAGGGAGCAGTGATTCACCAGTATGGCCTCGTCCCCCACGCGGCAGTCGTGGCCCACGTGCGCGCCGACCATGACGTAGCACCTCTGTCCGATGACCGTATTTTGTTCCGGGTACATCGAGCGGTGGATGGTCGCCGTCTCGCGGACGATCGTGCCCGGGCCGATTTCGACGCCGCCCGATACCGGCCCCAGGCCAACGACCTGCGCCTCCGCACCGACAACGGCGCCCGGGAAAATTCTACACCCAGCCCCGACGCGCGCGGGACCAAGCACGCTCGCGTTCGGACCGATTTCGCAGTCCGCACCGAGCGATACCCCGGCGCCCACGAATGCACCCGGGCCGACCCTCACGCCCGGGCCGAGGTCGGCTTCAGGGTCGATATGCGCGGTGGCGGCAATGTCGTTCAACGGATTTCAGGACTTGTTCGTGACATAGGCGGTAAAGACGCCCTCGGCAACCGTACGACCTTGCATCGACGCCCGTCCCTCGAATTTCCAGAGCGCCGCCCTGCGCTTGAGCATCTTCGCGCGCAACTCCAGCGTGTCGCCCGGAAAAACCGGGTGCCTGAACTTCACCTGCTCTATGCCCGTGAAGAAGAATTCGGTCCCCGGCTCGACCAGCTTCGACTCGAACAGGCAAACCAGGGCGGCCTGGGCAAGGGCTTCCACGATCAGCACGCCCGGCATTATGGGACGGCCCGGAAAATGGCCCGCGAAATACGGCTCCTCCGCGGCGACGTACTTGCGGGCCACGATGGAGGGCTCTTCCGTGTCGATCTCGACCACTTCGTCGACGAAGAGGAACGGATGCCTGTGCGGGATGAGGTCCCGTATGCGCTGGTTGTCAATCATCGCCCTGCGTCCCCGACTCGCCGATTTTCTTCTCGAGAACGTTGAGCCTCTGCACCATCCTCGGCAGGTTCTTGAGAGCCGCAATGCGCCTGCGCGCCTCGCGAATTTCCGCCGCAGGCGCGTGCAGGTACGTCTTGCCGCCCTCTATGCTGGAGAGCACCTCGGTTCTCGCTCCGAGGATCGCTCCGTCGCCGACCTCGACGTGATCCACCACGCCGACCTTGCCGCCCATCACCACGTTGCGGCCGATTCTGGAACTGCCCGCGATGCCCACCTGGCTCGCCAACATGCAGCTCTCCCCGACGTGGACGTTGTGCGCAATCTGCACCAGGTTGTCGATTTTGGTGCCTCGGCGAATTCTCGTCTCTCCCAGAGTGGCGCGGTCGATGGTGGTGTTCGCCCCAATCTCCACATCGTCCTCGATGACGACGCGGCCCGTCTGGGGGAATTTGACGATGCGGCCTTCCTCGTCGGGTACGTAGCCGAACCCATCCGCCCCCAGCACCACGCCCGCGTGTAGAACCACCCGTGCGCCCAACTCCACGCCCTGGTAGAGCACGCAGTTGGGATATATGCGGCACGCGGGGCCTATGCGTACTCCCTCGTCGACGTGTACGCCGGCCCCGACGTAGGAGCCCTCCCCCAGCGAGACGCCCGAAGCTATGGAGGCAAACGCTCCGACGTGGACGTCAGCGCCCAGAC
This sequence comes from bacterium, assembly GCA_965221655.1. Classification (GTDB taxonomy): domain Bacteria; phylum UBA8248; class UBA8248; order UBA8248; family UBA8248; genus Bin107. The sequence continues at coordinate 1,533,003 of OZ244906.1, forward strand.
GGGCGGCCTCTGACACGGCAGCGCGGGGGTCGACGCCCGGGCTGTGTTTCCTGGGGGGTCTGAGCAGCGCGACCGCGCGGGCAAAGGCCAAGCGGGGGTTGGGGGAGGAGATGCAGGGGCGGTCCGCTTCCACCCCGCGGGGAACGATGAGGGCTCCCGCGTTCGAGCGGACGGCGAGGCGCTTCGCCGAGTCGACGTAGCTCAAATCCTGCGGCGAGGCCTTTTCGTATTCCGCCACGTCCGCTACGTCTACGCTTCCGTCGCCTATCAACTCCTCACCGAGCAGATTCGCCAAGTCCAGGAGAAGCACTTTATTTCTTCTTCTTGTCGTAGCGTTCTATCACCTTGCCCGTCAGATCCACCTTCGGGCTGACGAACAGGACTCCCCCCGAGGTGTTGTCGATGATGATGTCCCAACCTTCCTCCTTGCCTATCTCCTGCACGATGGAGCGCACTTCCTTGAGCACCTTCGCCACGGCTATCCTCTGGCGATCCTCAAGGTCGCGCCTGCTCTCGCGCAACAGCCGCCGCAGGCCGTCCTCCTCGCGCGCGAGCTCTCTTCGCTGTGCGCGCAACTCGAACGCCTTGCGCTCTCTTTCTTCCTGTCGCCAAACGGCGCTCTTCTGATCGATTTCCACCTGCAAGTCGCGCACCTTGTCGGCAAGGCGCGTCAACCCCTCGCGCCGCTTCTGTATCGTGCTTTCGAGTTTCATTTTCTCTCTGTCCAAAGAGGCGCGCGCGTCACGTCCGCCCTTCGAGGTCTGCAGAATGCGCTGAACGTTGACGACGCCGTACTTCGCGCTCTGCGGTTGCGCGTCCCCTGGAAAGAGAAAAAAGGTCGAGACAACCAGAAGCGACAGCCTGAAATGCCTCACGCCACGTGTCCTCCACGTCAAATACGGCGTCGACGCGCGCCTCCTAGAAGGCGGCGCCGATGCCCAGGTGCGTTTCTCTCGATCGCTCGTTCGATTTCTTGTCGAGCTTGTATCCCACGTCGAAGCGCATGGGACCGATAGGCGTAATGAGGCGTAGGCCCATACCCGCTCCGTAACGCAAATCGCCCAAGTCAAACTCATCGTCCTCGTCCCAGATGTTGCCCATGTCGAAGAAGACCGCCGCCTGCGTGGGTCCGATGAACGGGTGCACGAGTTCGGCCGAGGCGAGCAGCGAGGAGAAACCGCCTATCGCGTTGTTCTGTGCATTCTGGGGACCGAGGTCGTTGGAGGCGAAACCGCGCACCGTGTACCTTCTGCCCGCGTAGAGTCTGCGGTATGCGGGCAATTCGTCCTTGAGAGCATCGACGTAGCGCGCGTTGAAGCGCAGGCTCAAAACCAGGTTCCGCAGGGTGCGGAGCCGGAAACGCTCGCCGATGCCATGGTACTGCCTGAATTCGCCCTCGAATTCGAACACGTCGACATCGCCGCCCAGAGCCGAGGTGGAGAGCGTGGAAGAGAGGCTCCACAGTGTGCCCGCCGTCGGGAAGATGGGCCTGTTGCGGCTGTCGTAGACGATTTTGGGAATGACGCTGCTCTCCAGAAAGGTGTCGTTGCCCTGACCGAGGAGCGTCGTCGTACCGACGTCAACGTCGCTGATGCGGTATTCCGAGATTTCATACGAAATGAAACCGCGCAAAAACTCCCCGAACCGCTTGCCGACGGTGATGCGCCCGCCTTTTCTCTCGCTGTCGAAAGTCTCGAACTCCTCGTCGATGAAAAACAGGCTTCCGCCGAGCGAATAGCCCGAGTCGCGGAAGTCCGTGTCCAGATATTCCGCCACCAGATCGAAGCGATCCGAGGAAATCCGCGAGAACAGCGAAGCGACCAACCCCATGCCGAACAGGTTCGATTCCCTCAGTTCGGCCTGCATGTAGAAGCCCTCGTCGCTGTTGACGCCCAAGCCCCCCGTGACGGAGCCGGTGGGCTTCTCCTTCACCTCGATGTCGACGTCGAGTATCTCGTCGCTGCCGGGGCGGCGTTTTTCGACGACCTTGACGGACTCGAAGTAATCCGTGCGGAGAAGGTGCTGGTTCGTGAGCGCCAGCCCACGGGCGCTGTAGAGCGAGCCCTCGATGACGCGCACGTTCCGGCGCACGACGTTCTCGCGGGTGCGGGTGTTGCCCTTGACTTCCACCTTGCCGATGTAGACTTTGCGTCCCTTGTCGATCTGAATCGTCAAATCGACCGTCTTCTTCTCGTCGTCGAGCTTCGTAAGGGGATCGACACGAGCGAACGCATAGCCTTCGTTGGCGAAGCGTGACGTCATCACCCGCACGTCGGCGAGCAGACGGGCCTTGTTGAAGACGTCGCCCTCGAAGAGCGTCATCTTGCGCTTGAGTTCCTCGGAAGCGACCACGTCCTCCCCGCCACGCACATCGATCTTGGCGACCCTGTAGCGATCCCCCTCAGTGATGGGAATGGTGACGTAGATGCGTCCGCGGACGCGCTCCTCGCGAACGATGGGCTGACCCACCTGGGCTTTGATGTAGCCGCGGGTCTCGTAGAGCAGGCGGATGCGCACGAGGTCCTTTTGGAGTTCCTCTTCGCTGTAGATCCCCGAGTTGGTGAGGAAGGAGAAAAAGCCCTCCTCGCTCGTCTGCATGGCCTTGAGCAGAGTTCTTTTCGAAACGTTGGCGTTGCCCTGAAAGTCGATGCCCCCGATGCGGACGCTCTCTCCCTCGTCGATCAAGAACGTGACGGCCACGGTGTTCGAGCCGCTTTCCTTGAGCACCGCCTCGATACGCGCAAAGTAGTAGCCCTGCTCCTGGTAGAGCTGACGGACGTTGCGGACGGTCTCTTTGAGGATGGCCTCGTTGACTATGGTCTGCGCCTTGACGGTGAAGCGCTCGCGGATGTCCTCGACCTGCACGTTGCTGTTGCCGACAATTTCGATTTTGTTGATGGTAGGCTTTTCGCTGAGCACGTAGACGACGCGCAACCCACCCTCCTGGGATTCCACCTCGACCTGTACGTCGCGAAAAAATCCCAACTTGTAGATGGCCGCCACGTCCGCGCGCGTTTGCCGAATCAACTCGACGTTGGTGTAGCTGTCCCCCTCCTTCAGCCCGACGTAGAAGAGGACCGTGGAACGGTCGACCCGGCGGTTGCCGCGCACCTCGATGGAGCGCACCGAAATGGCGGGCGAGGGGGACTGCCCCCATGTCTCGTGCACAGCCAGGGGTACGCACAGGACAAGCAACAAGACGCAAGCCGATACCTTCGCCACATGACGCACCTCACAGACCCTCAAAGACAAAGGAAAGGGGGGCGGGCATGGGGTTTCCGGGGCGACTATACGTCCTGCACACTCAGCACTTCCGTGTCTTCTTTGAGTTCGAACACCAATTCGTCCCCGGCCAGTTTGGCGAGAATCGTGCCCCCGTCCTGGAATTTGCCGTGGAGAACCTCTTCGCTGAGAGTGTCCTCGATGTGCCGCTGTATGACGCGCCGCAGCGGCCGCGCACCGTAAGCCGGCTCGAACCCCTGCTTGGCAATCCAGTCTTTAGCCTCGGGGGTCAACTCGATGGTCATCTCCTTTTCGGCCAGCGTCTTGTTGACCTTGGAGAGCTCGATATCGACGATTTTCAGGATGTCCTCATGGGCCAGGGGCCGGAAGATGATCACGTCGTCGATGCGGTTCAGGAACTCGGGGTTGAAGGTGCGTTTGAGCTCGTCGCGAATGCTGTCCCTCACCTTGTCGAAGCCCAGCCCCGTGTCCACCTTCTGGAAGCCGAGCGAGGTTCCCTTCTCGATGGAGCGCGCCGCCAGGTTCGAGGTCATGATGATGATGGTGTTCTTGAAATCGATGTGGCGACCGTAGCTGTCCGTCAGAAGGCCGTCGTCCATCACCTGCAAAAGGACGTGATAGACGTCGGGGTGGGCTTTTTCGATCTCGTCGAGCAACACGACGGAATAAGGCTTCCGGCGCACGCGCTCGGTAAGCTGTCCACCCTCCTCGTAGCCGACGTAGCCCGGAGGGGCGCCCGTGAGGCGTGAGACGTTGAACCGCTCCATGTACTCGCTCATGTCGATGCGGATGAGCGAGTTCGGGTCACCGAACATAAACTGGGCCAGCATTCTGGCCATCTCGGTCTTGCCCACGCCCGTGGGCCCCAGAAACAGGAAGCTGCCGATGGGCCGCTTCGGCCCCTTGAGGCCCGCCCGCGCGCGGCGCACCGCCTTGGTGAGGGCGCGCGTCGCCTCTTCCTGGCCGATGATGTGGCCGTTCAGTTCCTCTTCCATGCGCAGGAGACGCTCGTTCTCCACCTCGCCGATGCGCTGGAGCGGAATGCCTGTCATGCGGCTGACGACGTAGGCCACGTCCTGATCGGTGACAAGGGGCTCCTCGTCGGTCTGGGCCTCTTCCCATTCCGCCTTGAGCTCGTCGAGCCTGCTCCTGTCCTGCTCTTCCTGATCGCGCAACTCCACGGCGCGCTCGAAGTCCTGTTTTTCGATCATCTCCTTCTTGACGCGCACGGTCTCCTCCACTTGCCGCTGGAGGTCGCGTATGTGCGTCGGCAAGGTTTCTTTCTCGAGCCGCACCTTGCTGCACGCCTCGTCGATAACGTCTATCGCCTTATCGGGCAGGAAGCGATCCGAAACGTATTGCGAAGAGAGGCGCACGGCGGAGACGATGGCGTCTTCGGTCACATGCGCGCGGTGGTGCTTTTCGTACTTGTCCTTGAGACCCTTCAGGATGTCGACGGTATCGTCGATGGAAGGAGGGTCCACCACCACGCTCTGGAAGCGGCGCTCGAGAGCGCCGTTTTTCTCGATGTACTTGCGGTATTCATCGAGCGTGGTGGCGCCGATGCACTGCACCTCGCCCCGGCTGAGTGCGGGCTTGAGCATGTTCGAGGCGTCGATGGAGCCCTCCGCGGCTCCTGCTCCCACCAGGGTGTGGAGCTCGTCGATGAAGATGATGACGTCGCGACTTTGCGTAATCTCCTTCATGATCGCCTTGAGGCGCGCCTCGAACTGTCCGCGGTACTTCGTGCCCGCCACCAGCGCCCCCAGGTCGAGCTGCACCACGCGCTTGTTGTAGAGAATCTGGGGAATTTCCTTCGAAATGATCGACTGGGCGAGTCCCTCGACGATGGCCGTCTTGCCGACGCCGGGCTCCCCGATGAGGACGGGGTTGTTCTTCGTCCTGCGCGCGAGAATCTGGATGACGCGCTCGATTTCCTGCTCGCGCCCGATGACGGGGTCGAGCTTGCCCTCATCGGCGAATTCCGTGAGGTCGCGGCCGAATTCGTCGAGGGCGGGCGTTTTGCTCTTCTCGCGCGAGCGCGTCGCCACGGGTTCGCGCAGCAGGTTGATGGTCTGCTCGCGCGTCTGCTGGAGCTTCACGCCGAGGCTGGCGAGTATCTTCGCCGCCAGGCCGTCTTTCTCCCGCACGATGCCGAGCAAAAGGTGTTCGGTGCCGATGTAGTTGTGGCCCATGAGCCGGGCCTCTTCCACGGCGTACTCGAGCACCTTCTTCGCCTTCGGGGTAAAGGGTATGTCGCCCTCCACGGGGCCGCTCAGGCTCTTGGGCAGGTTGCGCTCAAGCTCCAGGCTCAACTGCTTGGGGTCGACGCCCAGCTTCTGCAGCACGGCGATGGCGATTCCGCCCCCGTCCTTCAGCACCCCGAGAAGCACGTGTTCGGTACCCAGGTACTCGTGTCGATAGTGCTCCGCTTCTTCTCTTGCCAATATGATGACTTTGCGGGCGCGCTCTGTGAATCGCTTGAACATACGGCCCTCCTTACTTTTTCTGCTCTAGCTTCCCGTCCGCCACGGCGATCACACGATCCATGCGTTCTGCCATCGAGTTGTTGTGCGTCGCCACCAAAATCGTCTGTCCGTTCGTTGCGTTAATATCCTGCAACAATTCGAATATCGTCTCCGCGGTCGCCGAATCGAGGTTTCCCGTCGGTTCGTCGGCAAGCACGACAGCAGGATTGTTCATTAACGCGCGGGCAATGGCAACCCTTTGCTGCTCTCCGCCGGAGAGTTCTCCCGGGCGGTGGCGCCATCTGTCGGCCAAACCCACGCGCTCCAGCAAATCCTTCGCCCGCTCGCTCGCCTCCTTTTGGGAGGCGCCATGAATCAACGCGGGCATCATAACATTTTCCAGCCCGGAAAACTCCGGCAACAGATGATGAAACTGAAAAACAAAACCCACGTGTTCGTTACGAATCCGCGCCAGTTCGGACTCAGAGCACGCGGCCAGGTTCCTCCCCTCCAGAATCACCTCGCCGCGGGTCGGCGTGTCGAGCGCGCCCAGAAGATGGAGCAGGGTGGTCTTGCCCGCCCCGGACACCCCGACCAGTGCGACCATTTCCCCGGCCGCGATTTCTATGTCCACCCCCCCCAGTGCCACCACCTCGCCGCCGGCCATGGGATAGGACTTCACGAGTCCGCGCGTTTCGATTATCGGCGGCGCCTTATTCCCCGAGACGGGCTCGTTCATCTCCAACACGGCGGGATCAACCATAGCGAAGATTTTCCACCGGATCGACGCGAGAAGCGCGCCACGCTGGATACAGCGTCGCCGCCAAGCTAATCACAAGGGCGGACACCGCAGTGGCGGAGACGTCGAGGGGCGTCATCAACACCGGCAACTCCTCTATATGGTAAACACTGGCGGGGAGGATGTCCAGACCGAACGCGCGCTCGAGAAAATCCTCCACCACGCCCAGGTTCCACCCCAGGACGAGACCTCCGAGCGTGCCCAACAAGGCGCCCAGCAAGCCGATGAAGGCTCCCTGCACGAAAAAAATCCGCAAAATCGCGCCACTCGTGGCCCCCATCGACTTGAGAATGGCTATCTCGCGCGCCTTTTCCATGACGACCATGACGAGCGAACCGACAATATTGAAAGCGGCGACGACGACGACGAGCAAAAGCAGTATGGTGAGCGTGGTCTTCTCCGTCTTGAGAGCAGAGAAAAGGTTGCGGTTCATCTCCTGCCACGACCGCGACCAGTACGCTCCCGAAAGCGCCTCGTGGATTTTCCGGGAGACACGCTCGGCGGCAAAGACGTCCCCCACGCGCGCGTGCACGCCCGTAACCGCGTCGCCGAAGCCGAAGAAGGCCTGACTCTCCTGCATGGAGACGAAGGCGAGACCCGCGTCGTATTGATAGAACCCGCTGCGAAAGACGCCTGCCACGCGAAAGGTCTTCGTCCGGGGCACCAGGCCCATCGGCGTCACTACCCCCGTGGGGCTGATCATCGTCACCGAATCGCCCGGGCGCAGGTGCAGGCTATCCGCGAGTTCGGCGCCCAGGACGACACCCGGCTTGCCGCCTCGCTTCTCCAGCATCCGCGCGAGCGAGCCGCCCTCGAGATAGCGCTCGACATCGGTTACGTCGATTTCACGGGCGGGGTCGATTCCACGCACCACCGAGCCCATCACCCGCTCGTTGAAGGAGAACATCGCCTGCCCGTAGACGAACGGACTCGCCGCCACCACGCCCGCCTGCTCACGCACCTTGGCGAGCACCGCGCGCCAGCTCTCCATCGGCGTGCTGCCCCGCTCCAGCACGACGACGTGGCTTTGCGTACCGAGAATCTTCTCGCGGAATTCGCGCTGAAAGCCCGTCATCACCCCAACGACGACGATGAGGGTGGCGACGCCCACCGCAATGCCCAGCACCGATATCCAGGTGTTGAGCGAGACGAAGGCGAGCTTGCTCCGCGCGCGCAGGTGCCGAAAGCCGATGAACACCTCGGTGGCGAGCGACATCTTCAGCCCTGGTGGCTACGCAGGAGGGGAAAGAGGATGACGTCGCGAATCGAGTGCGTATTCGTGAGCAGCATCGCGAGCCGGTCGATACCGATTCCCTCGCCCGCCGTGGGCGGCAGGCCGTATTCCAGCGCCATCAGGTAGTCGCGGTCGACGGCGTGGGCCTCCTCGTCGCCCGCCTCGCGCGCGGCTTCCTGCTCCTCGAAGCGCGCACGCTGATCGTCAGGATCGTTCAACTCCGTGTAGGCGTTGGCGATCTCGCGCCCCGCGACGATGAGCTCGAAACGCTCCACCACCTCCGGGTCGTCCTCTCTGCTCTTCGACAGCGGCGAGAGCGCTTTGGGAAAGTCGTGGATAAAGGTGGGTTGTCTGAGCTTCGGCTCCACCAATTCCTCGAACAAATACTCCAGCACGTGGACGTGCGCCATTTCGTCGGGTATGGGGTAGCCGCGCGGCTCTGCGATCTCGCGGGCGAAACCCCGCGCTTTCTCCGCGTCTTCGAGAACCTCTTCGGGCGCGCCGCCCACGCTCGCAATGGACTCGCGCCATTTGTGGCGCGCCCACGGTCCCCGAAACGAGATTTCCTCCTCCCCGTAGCGAAACACGTCTGCGCCGAGGACCTCGCGCGCCACCGCGGCGAGCATCTCCTCGGTGAGCTCCATGAGGTCGTTGTAGTCCGCATAGGCCATGTAGAACTCGAGCATCGTGAATTCGGGGTTGTGCTGGGTGGATATGCCCTCGTTCCTGAAGTTGCGGTTGATTTCGTAGACGCGGTCCATGCCGCCGACGACGAGGCGCTTCAGATACAGCTCGGGCGCCACGCGCAGATAGAGGGGCATCTCGAGCGTGTTGTGGTAGGTGGTGAACGGCCTGGCCGTCGCTCCGCCCGCAATGGCCTGCATCATCGGGGTCTCGACCTCAAGAAAATTCCTATCGTCGAGAAAGCGGCGCATCGCCTGAATCATGCGGGTGCGGGCGCGGAACACCTCGACCACTTCGGGGTTGGCAATCAAGTCCACGTAGCGGCGGCGGTAGCGTGCCTCCACGTTTCTCAGGCCGTGCCACTTCTCGGGCAGGGGCCGCAGGCTCTTGGTGAGCAACTCCACCCCGCGCACCCAGATGGAAAGCTCCCCCATGCGGGTGCGGAACACGCCGCCCCGCGCACCGACGACGTCGCCGATGTCGAAATCCTTCACGGCCTGAAACGCCTCCTCGCCTACCTCGTTCATGCGGACGAAGAGTTGGATTCTCCCCGTTCCGTCCCGCAGGTCGACGAAGGCGACCTTGCCTTGCACCCGTTTGGCGAGGATTCTGCCCGCTACGGAGAAGTGCGCGTCTTTCGCCTCGTCGAAGCCCTCGGCGGGCGTCTCGTGAAACTCTTCGACGATCTCGCCCAATTGGTGCGTCGTCTCGAAGCGATTCACGAAGGGGTTGGCCCCCGAGGAGCGAATGGCGTCAAGCTTTTTTCTGCGCTGGCGGATCAGTGCGTTCTCGTCGTCCTCAGGCTTTTCGGACGCCGACTCCGCCGCCGCTTTCGCCTCGTCAACCACCGGGGCATTCCTCCCGTTTCGTCCTCAAGATGCGCCGCCGCCCCGACGCCTACGCGCGCGCCTTCGCTTCTATCAAGGAGAGCAGATAGGCGTCGATAAAGGGGTCGATGCTCCCGTCCAGCACGGCGTTCACGTCCGATGTTTCCACGTCGACGCGATGATCCTTCACCATTCGGTAGGGGTGCAGAATGTAGGAGCGAATCTGGCTCCCGAACCCTATTGTCTTCTTCATGGCGTGCTGCGCTTCTTTCTCCGCGTCGCGCTTGCGCTTTTCAAGCTCGTGCAACTGGCCGCGCAACAGCTTCATGGCCGTCGCGCGGTTCTTGTGCTGGCTGCGCTCGTTCTGGCATGAGACGACGATGTTCGTCGGCAGATGGGTGATCCGCACCGCCGAGTCCGTCGTATTCACGTGCTGCCCGCCCGCGCCCGAGCTGCGAAACACGTCGATGCGCAGGTCGTTCTCGTCGATCTCGATTTGCACGTCGTCCGACACTTCCGGAACGACGTCCACAGATGCGAACGAGGTGTGCCGCTTCGAACTGGCGTCAAAGGGAGAGATACGTATCAGGCGGTGGACGCCAACCTCCGCCCGCAGATAGCCGTAGGCATAGTCTCCCTGCACGATCAGCGTGGCGTTCTTGATGCCCGCCTCCTCGCCTTCGAGCAGCGAGACGAGGTACGCCTGAAATCCCCTCTCCTCGGCCCACCTCGTGTACATGCGCAGAAGCATCTCGGCCCAGTCCTGGCTCTCGACGCCGCCCGCCCCCGCGTTCACCGAAACGATGGCGTTTGCTTCGTCCTCCTCGGAGTCCATCACCAGGCGAAACTCCATGCGCTCGGTCTCGCCCGAGAGCGAGGCGAGCGCCCGCTCCACTTCGCCCAGGAGTTCGGATTGGCCGGGTTCTTCCATCTCGATGAGCTGGAGGAGCTCCTTTTGTTCGCGAATACCCTCGTTCAGGTTCTCCCAGTTGCCGATTGTCTTCTGGAGGGAGGCGCGGCGCCGCAACACGCTCTGCGCGGCCTCGGAATCGTTCCAAAAATCCACCGCGCCCGCCCGCTCGTCCAGCCTGACGCACTCCGCCTCAAGGCCGTCGAGGTCAAAGCCGCCCCCTTAGCTCGAGAAGGCGCGCCTCCAGGAGCTCGCACTTTCTGCACAACTCTTCCATGAACTTCTCTCCCGTCTTTCTCGATATGGCCCTCCGGGCGAAGCGGGGCCATCATATCACATTCGGGCGCCGCGTCTGGGACGGAACAGCAAAAACCCCGCCCCCGAGAGCAGGACGCACATATACGCGAACGCATCGCCCACGCGCGCATAGACACTGGGGCCGCCCTTTTTCAAGCGCACGACGTCTGCGGCCGTCCACTCTCGAAACAGGGGGCTGCGCTTGCGGATCGCGCCCGTCGCGTCGATGAACGCGCTGATGCCCGTATTGGCCGCGCGGACGATGGGCAACCGAAATTCCACGGCCCGCATGGCCACCATCGAGAGGTGCTGCTCGGAGGCCGCCGTCTCGCCGAACCACGCATCGTTCGTGATGTTGACGAGAAAGCGCGCACCGCGGATACGCCGCACTACGCGCGGAAAGATGGCCTCGAAACAAATGAGGACGCCGAAACTTCCCTCTGAGCCAACGTCGAAAGTCTTGGCCTGCGCCCCGGGCGTGAACTCGCCGATGACGGGCACCATCTTTCTGACGAAGAACAACAAACTGCCGAGCGGAACATACTCACCGAAGGGGAGCAGATGCGTCTTGTCGTAGCGGCCGATTTCCTGGCCCGCCGGACCCAGAAGATAGGCCGAATTCGTGAGCGCCCCCCTCCGTTCCCCGAGGACGCCGAACAGCAGATAGGCGTTCGCAGCCTCGGCTGTCGCGCGCAGATAGCGGCGTCCGCCCGCGTTTCTCCCGTACACCAACGGCGCCGCCGCCTCCGGCCAGACGAGGAGGGGACGCCGGGACGCACCTCCTTCCGGGAAGTGTCGGGCCAGGTCGAGCGTGAGCCGCGCCGTCTTCTCGAGGACGGCTCCTTGCCACGCAGGAGCCCATTTGACGGACTGATCGACGTTGGCCTGCACGATGCCCACTGCACGCGGCGCACCCCTGCTCTTCGTGGGCACCGTGTGGAGCCGCAGAAAGCCGTAGCCGAGCACGAGCGTCGTCAGGGCGCAGGCGCAGGCCACGACGGCGTATGGCGCCCTGTACGGATAGCGGAAGAAATGCCAGATCGCCGCGTTCACGAACACGATGAAGAACGAGACGCCGTAGACGCCCACCAGATCCGCGATTTGCACGACGGGCAGCACACGGTACTGGCTGTAGCCCAGCAACGCCCACGGAAAGCCCGAGAGCACGTAGGCGCGCAAAAGCTCGAGCGAAACCCACAGGGGCGCGGCAATGAGAAACAAGAACACCGAACCGCCCGCGCGCATCCGCACCATGAAGTAGGCGAACAGCGCCGGATAGAGCGCGAGATAGAGCACGAGGGCCGCGGTGATCACCCACGCAAGCGCCGCCGGCAGGCCGCCGTAGGCGACCATGGAGATAGTGACCCACCAGACGATGACCCCGAACGAGACCAGCCCGCTCACCAGCCCCAGCCAGAAAGCCTCGTGGGGCTTCGCGTTCTCCAGCGACCACAAAAGCGGCACGAGCGCTATCCAGGCCAGCATCTCGAACCGAAACGGCGGGAACAGGGACGCGACCAGAAGGCCGGACGATATGGCGTAGCCTAAGTCTCGTATCTTCAAGCGTCGCCCGCCGTTCGCGTCTCGTCCGCCCCGGCGGACGCCTGCGCCGCACCCGCACCCCCAAGTTTCTCACGCAGGGCGCTCACGAGCCCGGGCGTGATGCCCTCGACCTCCAGAAGATGAGCGTCGCTCGCCTCAAGGACGCCCCGCAGGCTGCCGAAGGTGCGCAGCAGTGAGCGCCTTCTCTTAGGGCCGAGGCCGGGAACGTCGTCCAGGCTGCTCCTGAGCCCCGCACGCCGGCGGCGGGTACGATGAAACGTGAGGACAAAGCGATGCACCTCGTCGCGAATCCTCTGGAGCAGGAGTTTCGCCGCGCTTCCTTCCTCGAGGCGAACGGGGTCGGCCCGACCGGGCAGGAACACGACGTCCTGGGCTTCGGGGTTGTCGGCGCTCCTGCCCTTCGAGAGGGCGCACAGCGCCACGTCGGCCACGCCGAGTTCCTCAAGTGCGGAGGCGGCCGAGGAGAGCTGCCCCTTGCCTCCGTCGATGAGCAAAAGGTCGGGCATGTCGCCCCCCTCGTTCACCAGACCCTCCAGCCGCCGGAAGACGATCTCGCGCATGGAGGAATAATCGTCGGGCGCCTGCGCCACGCTCCTGACCTTGTAGCGACGATACCCGTCCTTGAGCGGGCGCCCGTCCTGAAAGACGACGCTGGCGCCGACGATGTGGCTGCCCTGTAGATTCGACACGTCGAACGCCTCGATGCGCACCGGCAATTCCTCGAGCGAGAGGGCGCGCCTGATCTCGTCGAGCGTTTGCTGTTCCTTTCTGACCAGAGCGTTTTCCTGCTCCTGCGCGTGGGATGCGTTCTCGCTCGCCATCTCGACGAGACGGCGCTTGTCCCCCCGCCGCGGAGCCTGGACGGAGACCTTCTTGCCTCTTCTTTCGGTGAGCCACTGCGCGATGAGCGCGGCATCCTCCACGGGTGCGGGCAGGAGCACCTCGTCGGGGAAAAACGTCTTCTCGCCGTAGTATTGCTTCACGAACGCGGAGACGACCTCCCCGTCGGGAACCTCCTCACGGGCGGCCAGGTGAAAGCCCTGATCCCCGAGCAGTCTGCCCCCCCGGATGAAGAACAGCCGAAACGTCGCCTTTTCCCCCTCGCGGTAACAGCCGACTACGTCCTGCTCCCCCCCCTTCACGGACAGCATGGTCTGCCGCTGGGTCACGTGCTCGATTCCCTGAATCTGATCGCGCACCTTCGCCGCAGCCTCGTATTCCATCTCGCGGGAATACTCCTCCATCTGCTTTCGGAGCTTGCCCACCAGTTCACGATTCTTGCCCTTCAGGAAGTCGAGTGCGTCGGTGACGCCGCCTCGGTAGTCTTCGCGGCTTTGGTAATCGTCGCAGGGTCCCAGGCACTGGCCCATCTGGAAGTAGATGCACCGCTTCGCCGTCTTGTCCTCGATGCCACCCGTGCAGGGGCGAATGTGAAACGTCTTTTGCAAAAAGCGAATCGTGCGCCGCAGGCTGCTCGCCGAAGGGAAGGGTCCCAGGTAGGAGTGTGCGTCTCCGGCGGGTCGGCGCACGACGCTCAGGCGCGGATAGTCTTCGCCCGTGCTGAGCTTCATGTAGGGAAAATGTTTGTCGTCGCGCAGCAAAACGTTGTGGCGGGGCTTGTGCTTCTTGACGTAGTTGCTTTCGAGGATGAGCGCTTCGATCTCGTTGGCCGTGACGACGTGCTCGAGGGTGGCCGCCTCCTCCACCATTTTCTGAATCCAGGGTCCCCGCCCCGTGCGCTTGGCAAAATAGCTGCGCACCCGGCTCCGCAGGCGCACGGCCTTGCCCACGTAGAGAACGTCCCCCGCCCGGCTGCGAAATACGTATATGCCCGGTTTTTCGGGCAGGGACTTGAGAAACGCGCGGTCCTCGCCCAGCGAGACCGCCTCCGGACAGATCACGGAGTCGCTCACGACGCCATCCGCGTGGGTTTGAGACCGAGCTGGCGACGTTCGATGGCGAGAATCTTGTCGCGAATCTCGGCGGCTCTTTCAAATGCGAGATTTTGAGCCGCTTCGTGCATCTGCGCGCGAAGCTCGTCCAGGGCGGAGGCGTCCGCCTCCGAAACCAGGGGTTCCTCCTCCCACTGCGACAGATCCTGCTGGTCGCGTTCGCCGGTGGCTTCGAGCAGATCGTCCATCCTGCGGCTGATGGAGCGGGGAACGATGCCCTTCTCCTCGTTGTAGGCGAGTTGGACGGCTCTTCTTCTCTCCATCTCGTCGAGTGCGCGGCTCATGCTGTCGGTCATGCGGTCCGCGTACATGATGACGCGCCCGTCGACGTGTCGGGCCGCGCGGCCCGAGGTTTGAATGAGCGAGGTATCCGAGCGCAGGAACCCCTCTTTGTCGGCGTCGAATATGGCGACGAGGGAGACCTCCGGCAGGTCCAGCCCCTCGCGCAGCAAGTTGATGCCGATCAACACGTCGAAGACGCCCGAACGCAGGTCGCGGATGATGCGCACCCGCTCGAGGGCGTCGATGTCGCTGTGCATATAGCGGACACGGACACCCAAATCTTCGTAGTATTCCGTCAAATCCTCGGCGAAGCGCTTCGTCAACGTGGTGACGAGCACGCGATCTCCCTGCGACGCCACCTGGCGCACCTCGGCCAACAGGTCGTCCACCTGTCCCTGCACCGGCCGAATTTCCACCGGGGGGTCGACCAATCCCGTGGGCCGGAGAAGCTGCTCCACCACGACGCCCTCGCTCTTTTCGAGTTCGTAGGGGCCGGGCGTCGCCGAAACGTAAATCGTATTCGTGAGATTCGACTCGAACTCCCCGATCGTGAGGGGCCGGTTGTCCAGAGCCGAGGGCAGCCTGAAGCCGTAGGCCACCAGGGTCTCCTTGCGCGAGCGGTCTCCGTGGTACATCCCCCGCAGCTGGGGGATGCTCTGGTGGCTCTCGTCGATCACCACCAGATGATCGCGGGCGAAATAGGAGAACAGGGTCGCGGGCGGCTCGCCCGTCAAGCGTCCGTCGAGGTGGAGGCTGTAGTTCTCCACCCCGTGGCAATAGCCCACCTCGCGAAGCATTTCGACGTCCTGCAAGGTGCGTTGTTGCAAACGCTGCGCCTCGAAAGTCTTGCCCGAGGCGTTGAGTTCCGCCACCTGATTCTGCAATTCCGCCTGAATGGCCTCGACAGCGCTCGAGAGCCTCTCCTCGGGCGTGATGTAGTGGCTGTTCGGATAAATCTCCACCCGGTCGACCTTGCGCAGAACGACGCCGCGGAGGGGATCGATTTCCGAGATGCTGTCGATCTCCTCGCCGAAGAACTCCACGCGAATCGCCTGCTCCTCCTCGTGGGCGGGAAGAATTTCGACGACGTCCCCGCGCGCGCGAAACGAGGCGCGGCGCAACCCTGCGTCCGAGCGGCGATACTGTATCCGCACCAGCTGGGTGAGCAACTCCTCGCGGTCCATCTCCATGCCCACCGAGACGTCGATGTGCAGGTCGAAGTAATCAGCGGGTGAACCCAGCCCGTAGATGGAGCTCACGCTTGCCACCACGATCACGTCTTCGCGCATCAGCGCAGAGCGCGTGGCCGCATGGCGCAGGCAGTCGAGCTCGTCGTTGATGGAGGCGTCCTTCTCGATGAAGGTGTCCGAGGTCGGCACGTAGGCTTCGGGCTGGTAGTAGTCGTAGTAGCTGACGAAATACTCCACCGCGTTGTTCGGGAAAAACCCCTTGAACTCGTTGTAGAGTTGCGCGGCCAGCGTCTTGTTGTGGGCGATGACGAGGGTGGGCTTTCCCATGCGCGCGATGACGTTCGCCACCGTGAAAGTCTTGCCCGAGCCCGTCACGCCCAGGAGCACCTGGTGCTTCTGGCCCTCCGCGAACTGCCGGACGATGGCGTCGATGGCTTCGGGCTGATCGCCCGTGGGGGAGAACCTCGCGTGGAGATCGAAACTGCTCATGAACGCGCGCGCCTCCGCGTGGTGGTGCCCGTCTCAATGGCCGGAAGAAAGTTTATCGAATAAGGAGAAGCGCATAAACCCCGGTGATTCAGACGGGCCGCGCCGAGGCGAGGTATTTCCCCCAGGATTGCTCGATGGTGCGGGGAGCGCGATGCCCGCCGAGAGGATGGGCCATGAACCATTGGGGCTTGCGGGGCTGCGTCCTGAGTCTCAGACCCGCTTCTTCGGGCGTGCGGTCTCCTTTTTTCGCGTTGCACCTGCGGCAGCAGCACACCACGTTCTCCCAGACAGAGCGGCCTCCCCGGGAACGCGGCTGTACGTGGTCGACCGTCAGGTACCCGCCTTTCACTCCACAGTACTGGCAGGTGTTCTCGTCGCGGCGCATGACGTTCTTTTTGCTGAAGGGAATCTGGCTCCTGCGCGGAACGTAGACGTAGTTTCTGAGCCTTATGACTGCGGGCAGGCGGAACTCCACCTTCTCGCTGCGCACCATCAGACCGTCGATCTCGACCGTGTCCGCCTTTCCCGTGAGCATCATGCGGATGGCCCGGCGGGCGTTGCAGACGTTGATAGGCTCATACGTCTGGTTGAGCACCAAAACACGCGATTGCTCCAACACCCTGCACGCTCCTCCGGTTGCGAATGAACGCGGCGGACGGTTTTTTGTCTTCCCCCTTTATGGCGACCTCGTTTTGCGTTGTCAACGTGAAGTCGATTTCACCCGGCGTTGCGGATGCGGGTTCGCGCGCGTATACTGTGTTCCTTCGCCGAATGCGGCGAGGCTCCTCGCTCGCCCGGCCCGACATGCCTTGCCTGTGAGGACACCCCGTGCTGCCCCGTTCCGGACGCGGAAAAACCTTTTTTCTCGCGCTCGTCGCTCTTGCCGCCGCGGGCGGGCTGGGAATCGGCGCGGGCTTCACCTACCTCTACGACTTTCCCGAAATCGACCGCCTCCGCAATTACGCGCCCAACACCATCACGCGGGTCTACGCCCGGCGCGGGGAGTTGCTGGCGGAACTCTACCAGGAGCGAAGACGACCCATCTCCCTCAAGCAGGTTCCCACTACCCTGCGCCAAGCGTTCCTCGCCATCGAGGACAAACGCTTCTACGAGCACCCGGGCGTGAGCTACCCCGACATCGCCCGGGCGTTCGTCAAGAACCTGCGGGCAGGCCACTTCGTGCAGGGCGGAAGCACCATTACCCAGCAGTTGGCGAAGGTGCTGTTCCTGACGCCCGAGAGAAAGCTCAAGCGCAAGGTTCGCGAAGCCCTCCTCGCCCTCGAGATCGAGCGCCGCTTTACGAAGGATGAGATTCTCGAATTCTACCTGAACCAAATCTACCTCGGCGGCGGCGCCTACGGAGTGCAGGCGGCGGCGCGCATCTATTTCGGAAAGACGGTCACACAACTCACGCTCGCCGAATGCGCCATGCTCGCGGGGTTGCCCAAGGCTCCCACGCGCTTCAGCCCCCGCACGAATCCCGAACGTGCACTCGAGCGGCGCAACCTCGTCATCGCCAGTATGCGCGAGGCGGGCTTTATCACCGCCGAACAGGCGAAGAGCGCTCGCGAGGAGCCCATCCGCCTTGCTCCGCGCCTGGCGAACGTCGTCCCCGAAGCGGCCTACTTCATCGAGAAAACGCGCATCGACCTGAGCCGCAGGTTCGGGCAGTCCCTCTATAGAAGCGGCTTCGAGATACACACCACCATCGACATCGACTTGCAGAAGGTCGCCCACCACGCGCTGATTGACGGCGTGGTGCGCATCAACAAAAGGCGCGGTTTCCTCCCCCCCGATGCGAAGCCCAAGAGGCCGCCGCGCCTGGGAGACGGGTTCCAGTTTCGCTTCCTGGACATCGCCGGAAAGGCGGTCCGCGGCATCATTGGGGACTACGAGGTCGAAATGGCCCTCCCCGCGAATATCGACCCCAAACGCCTGCGGGAGGGGGACCTCCTGTTGGGGCGCGCGACGCAGGTGGACCACGGCGCGAAGAGGCTCGTTCTCGAATGGCAGGAGAGCGTGCAGGGCGCCGTCGTCGCCTTCGACGCGAAGACCGGCGCGCTGCGCGCTCTCACGGGCGGCACCGACTTCCGCCGCTTCCCCTTCAACCGCGCCATCCAGGCGCGCCGGCAGCCGGGTTCGGCCTTCAAGCCCATCATCATGGGAACGGCCCTCTCCCAGGGCTATACCCCCGCACACATTCTGATGGATACCCCCTTCGTCCGCCGGATGCCGGGCACGCTCAGAGCCTGGAAACCCAGAAACTACACGAACAAGTTCTACGGGCCCGTCACCATGCGAAGGGCACTCGAAGACTCGCTCAACCTCGCCACCATCAAGCTGCTCGACCAAATGGGGCCCCGAAAGGCCATCACCTTCGCGCACAGGCTCGGCATCCGCTCGAACATGCAGCCCTATCTCTCGCTGGCCCTCGGCTCCATCGAGGTAACACCCTACCGCTTCACGGCCGCCTACATTCCCTTCGCCGCCCGGGGCGTCTACGCGCGACCCTACGAGATCACACGCATCACCGACAGCGAGAACCGGGTAATCGAGGAGAAAGTACCCGCAACCCACCTGGCCATCGCGCCCGAGACGGCCTATCAAATCAAGATGCTGCTGCGCGGCGTCGTCACCCACGGTACCGCCAAAAAAGCGAAGAGCCTCGGCGCGTTCGTGGCGGGCAAGACGGGCACAACGAACGAATACCGCGACGCCTGGTTCCTCGGCTTCTCCGAAGACCTCGTCCTGGGCGTCTGGGTGGGACGCGACGACAACAAACACATGGGCTACCGCGCCTCGGGCGGGAACACGGCCCTGCCCATCTGGATCGACGTGATGAAGGGCTGGCTCGCGGGCCGGGAGACGGAAGTCGCATCCCCCAAGCCGCCGCCGGGAATCGCCCTGGTGAAGGTGGATGCGCGCTCCGGCCAACTCCCCGCAGCCTGGTGCGAGGGCGAATCGATAATCGAAGCCTTCGTGGAGGGAACCGAACCCTCGGAACCCTGCCCGAAGAAATCCCGCCTGCCCGCGCTCCTCAACGGGGGTTGAGGCGCAGAAAGTCAGCCGTCGACAATCGCATCGATAAAAGCCTCGGCCTCGAAATCGATGAGGTCTTGTGCTGATTCGCCCACGCCGACGTAGCGTATCGGTATGCCGCTCTCATACGCCGCCCCCAGCACGACGCCGCCCTTGGCCGTCCCGTCGATTTTGGTGATTACGAGACCCGTCACGCCGAGGGAGCGTCCAAACTCGCGCACTTGGGAGAGCACGTTCTGCCCCGAAGTCGCGTCGAGCACGAGCAAGACCTCATGCGGTGCGGCCTCGACGAGGCGCTCCGCCACGCGCCCGAGTTTCTTGAGTTCTTCCATGAGGTTCTTCTTCGTGTGCAGACGCCCCGCCGTGTCGACGAGAAGCACGTCCACACCGCGCGCGCGCGCTGCCTGAATGGCGTCGTAGACCACGGCGGAAGAATCCGCCCCCTCCTGGTGGCGAACGACCTCGCACCCGCATCGCTCGCCCCATATCGCGAGTTGCTCGCCCGCCGCTGCGCGAAACGTGTCCCCCGCAGCAAGCATGGCCTTACGATTCTCCGCCGATAGGCGTGCGGCCAGTTTGCCCGCCGTCGTCGTCTTGCCCACGCCGTTCACGCCCACCAGCAGCACAACCGCAGGTGCGCCCGCTGGAGGGGTGCGCGGAGCAAACTCAGGCGGGCGGGCGGGGTTTTCCAGACAGTAGCGCATGATCTCCCTGACGCGCTCCTTGTGGTCCACGCCCACGTCGGCCCGCAGCCGTTCCATGATGGCCTCGACCAGGAGCGGCCCCAGGTCCGCCATGTAGAGGATTTCTTCGATTTCCTCGAGCGCATCTGCGTCGATGCGCTCTGCAAACAACCCCTGAAGGCGTGAGAGAAAACCTCCCCGCGTCCTCGCAAGGCCCGCGCGGAGTCTGGGCAGCCAGTCCGCGCTCTCTGGGGAGTCGTGCGTTTTATCCGAACCGGACATGGAAGGCGTCTGCTCCGATGCGGACCGCCCCGTGTCCCCACGGAACGGCACCCGGCAAGATTTTTCGAAAAACCTCCGCGGGCCGCTAGGCCTGCGGTTCCAGCACCGCCCCCGCTCCGTTTACGGAAGCGTCCGTACGGTCGATGCGCACGGAGACGATTTCCGAAACACCCTTCTCACTCTGCGTGACCCCGTAGAGCTGATTCGCGTAGGACATCGTTCTCTTGTTGTGGGTGATGATGATGAACTGGCTGCGCTTCTCCAGTTCGGCGATCACCTCCCGAAAGCGTCCAACGTTCGCGTCGTCCAGTGTGGCGTCCACCTCGTCGAGAATACAGAACGGACTCGGGCGCACACTGAACACCGCGAACAACAGGGCAAGAGCAGTGAGTGCCTTCTCGCCGGCGGAGAGCAGCATGACGTTCGAGGGACGCTTGCCCGGAGGCCGCACCTCGATGTCTACGCCCGTCTCCAGAGGGTCGTCGGGCTCGAGGAGATACATGCGCGCCTCGCCACCCTCAAAGAGCCTCCCGAAGATATCCGCAAAGGCCGTGCCCACTTCTTCAAAAGCCGACAGGAAGCGCGATTTCGTCGTCTTGTTCAACTTCTCGATCGTCGCGTGCAGGTCGGCGATGGAAGTATCGAGGTCTTGTTGCTGCCCCTGCAAGAAAGCGTATTCCTGGTTGATTTCGTCGTATTCCTGTGCGGCCAGGGGATTGACCTCCCCCATACGGGAGAGTCTTTGTTCCAGCATTTCGAGACGAGAGGTCGTCTCCTCGTACTGCGCCAGCTCCCCGCGCCTGGACTCCGCCGTCTCCTCGATGGCGAGGCCGTATTCCGCGCGGGCGGATTCCACCATCGTCTCGCGCTGGACGCGCAACGTCGTCCGCTGCTCGGCCATCTCGCGCACCTGCTCCTGGAGTGCCTCTGCGCGCCTCTTCATTCCGCGGGCCGAGTCGCCCAAACCCTCGTCTTGCGCCTGCGCTTCGGCCACCGCCCGCTCGCGCTCTGCCTGCTCGGCCGCCACCGCCGCCTTTTGCTGCCTCAAGTTCACCGCCTCCCCCCTGCTCTCGGCGAGGCTCTCCTCGAAGCGTTTTCTTTTCTCCACCGATTCGCGCCTGTCTTCCTCTCCACGCGCCTTGCGGGCGGCGTTGCGCGATATGCCGTCCTCGAGCCGCTGCAACTCGGCCCTCCCGCCGCCCATACGCCCATCGATCTCCGTAAGGGCGACCTTCTTGTCCGTTGCACGCGCTTCGACTTCCGCGTAACGACTACTCGCCTCGCCCACCTGCTCCTCGATTTCGCAAGCGCGCGCGACGAGTTCCCGCGTCGCTTCCTCGGCGCGCAGGCTTTCCTCCTCGGCGACGCGAAGCACGTCGATCAGGCGGGCCTGCTCCGCGCGCGTTTCCTCCGCCGTGGTCCCGAGTTGCTCGACCCGTCTCGTGAACTCCTCCCGCCTGTCGCGTGCCGAGCGGAGAGCACCCTCGGCCTCGACGCGCGCAACCTCGGTGCGCTGCTTCGTCTGCACCGCGGCCTGGCGCCTCGCCTCCGTCCCGGCTGCCCGTTCGCCCAACTCTTCGGAGAGTGGAGCCATGCCCTGGAGCCGCGCTTGGATCTCTTCGACCTCGACACGCAACTCCTCGCACCTTCTCGCGCGCGCGAGCAAACCCTCGTTGCGCGTCAGGCCACCTTCCACCACTCCGTTCGCGTGAATCATCTCGCCGTGCAAGGTAACGTAAACGGAGTCTTGTGTGCCGTTGCACCAAGCCGCCTGGGCGGCGGCAATGTCCTCAACCACCACGACGTTGGCAAGCAGCGATTGTACGAGATCGTTATATTCCGCCTCACAACGCACGAAATCCGCAGCCACCCCCAGAACGCCCTCTCCCGGCGGGGCGAGAGAGGCCGTCTGGGCGGCGACCTCTCTGGGCAGGGCCACGCCGCGACCGGCCTCGGAGCCCACGAGGGCGCGCACCGCGTCCACCGCGTCGCCGGGCGTCTCCACCACCACCCCCAGCAACTTGTCGCCCAGAGCCGTTTCGATGGCCCTCTCGAACCGCGGGTCCACGCGCACGGCCTCGGAGAGCGACGCCAGCACGCGCGCGCCACAAGCACGGAACGCCTCCGCGTCCGCCGCGTCATTCGGACCGGAGGCGAGCACGTCCTCGAGGGCGAAGAGTGAGGATTTCGCCTCCATCAGGCGCTCCTTCTCCCCGGCCACTTTCTCTTCGTGGAGACGCAAGGCTTCGGACGCCCGGGCACATTCGCCGGCGGCTCGCTCGAGTTCTCGCTTCGCGTATTTTTCTTCGGTGACCAGCGCCTCCACCCGGCTCCCCGCCTCCTCCGCTTCGGTGCGGGCCGACGCGAGAAGAACCTTGATTCTACCCGCCTCCTCATCGGCTTTCTCGATGGATTCGCCCAGACCCTCGCGACGCGACACGATGGATGCGATTTGCTGGCGCGCCGCACTCAAGCGCTCGCGCTCCTCCTCCCGGGCACGCCTGACCGCGTCGAGCGCCCGCTCGAAGCTGCGCAGATTCTCGCGGACGGCCGCCTGCTCCGCCACTCCCGCTTCGTATTCGCGGCGCGCCCGCGCGGACTGCTCCGCCAAAGTTCCGAGCGACTCGGAAAGCACGGCTCGCGCCTCTTCGAGATGCGTGGTTTCGGAATCGAGGTTGCGGGCCTCCTCCTCGCGGCGCTCATCGTCGGCGTCCAGGTCGGCGAGGCGGCTGCCCAACATCTCGACGCGGTTCTCGATGCGCTGGAGCGTCCCCTCCACCTCCACCGCCCGGCGACGGGATTCCGCCAGGGCTTCAGAGCGTTCGGCCAGCAGGATGCGCCCCTTCTCGCGGTCGGCCTCGAGAGCCGCCGTACGCGCCTGGACGGCTTGCTCCTCTTCCTTGACGCGATCGTAGGAGCGCTCCACGGGCACGAGCTCGTCCACGAGCCGGAGATAGTCGAATTCGGCGATTTTCGCCTTGAGGGCCGAAACCTCCGTGCCGTATTCCTTATAGAACGTCGCTTTTCTCGCCTGACGGCGCAGGGAGCGCAAACGCGCCTCTTTCTCGCGCATGATGTCGGCCACGCGCAGCAGGTTCGCCTGGGCGAGATCGAGTTTGCGCAACGCCTCGTTCCGCCTGCTCTTGTACTTCATGATGCCCGCGGCCTCTTCGATGAGAATCCGCCTGTCCATGGGCCGCGCGTTGACGAGGGTCTCAATCTGACCCTGTTCCACGATGGAGAACGTGTCGAGAGAAACGCCCGTGTCGAGAAACAGGTCCACGATGTCCTTGAGTCGACACGGAGTGCGGTTGATGAGGTATTCACTCTCGCCCGAGCGATATAGTCTGCGGGTAACCACCACCTCGTCGAAATCCCTGAAGGCGGGCGAGGTGACCGTGCCTTTCAAGTCGGTGATGGTGAGCGAGACCTCGGACATGCCGATTTGCTTGCGCTCGGCGCTGCCGTTGAAGATGACGTCTTCCATCTTCTTCGAGCGCATGTTCTTGGGCGCCTGCTCACCCAACACCCATCGCACGGCATCGCATACGTTGCTCTTGCCGCACCCGTTGGGCCCGACGATGGCCGTAAGGCCTTCTCCAATCTCGATGACGGTTTTATCGACGAAAGACTTAAAGCCCTGCATCTCCAGGCGCTGGAATCGCAAGTCGAACCCCTCGGCGGGCGAGCCTCATGGTATTAGGGGCGGTAGGGAGCAACAAGGTAGCAGAGTTTTTGCGCGTCTGCAAAGAAAAAACGCCGCGCCGCCTAGTCTTCCGCAAACATGCGAACCGCCTCCTCGGCGGCCATCTGCTCGGCGGCCTTTTTCGTCGTACCATGTCCGCGCCCCATCACCCTGCGCCCAAGGCGCACCTCGACCTCGAACTCTTTTTCGTGCTCGGGGCCGCTCTCCTTCACCAGGCGATAGCCGGGCGGCTTGTCTCCATTTTTTTGCGCGAGCCGCTGGAGCAGGCTCTTGAAGTCTTGGGAGAGCACTTCTTCCTCGTCCAGCCCCGAGGGCCAGAACCACGACCGCGCCCATCGCGCGCAACCCGCGTAACCCGCGTCGAGATAGACCGCGCCGACCAAGGCCTCGCACGCCCCCGCCAGGATGGAAGGCTTGTCGCGCCCGCCCGTCTTCTCCTCGCCCTTGCCCAGGCGCAGGAACGTACCCAGCCCGTTGCGCTGAAAAAAGCTCGCCAGCGAGCGTCCGTTCACGCGCTCGGAGCGCAGGTGGGTCAAGACGCCCTCATCTTCGGTCGGGTACTCCTTCCAGAGTCTTTCGGTCACAACGAGTTGCAATACGGCGTCGCCCAGAAATTCGAGCCGTTCGTTGTCCGGGACGGGGTGTGCGCGCTCCTGGGCGAAGGAGCGGTGGGTAAGCGCCTGAATGAGGAGGTCGCTGTTCGAAAAAGAATAGGCGAGGCGCGCTTCGATCTCATCGAGGGGAATGTCGGAGTCGCCCGTGGATTTCGCCTTCCCGGGGGAGGCGCTTTTGCTATGCCGCGTCGTTTCGCGGCCTCGTGAAGAGGAGCGAGGCGTTGGTTCCCCCGAACCCGAACGAGTTGGTGAGTGCACAACCGATATCCGCTTCCCGGGCAGTGTTGGGAACGTAGTCGAGGTCGCATTCCGGATCGGGGGTGTGCTGGTTGATGGTGGGCGGAATGCGCCCGCGCTCGAGCGTCAGCACGGTAAACACAGATTCCACGCCCCCCGCTGCACCCAAAAGATGCCCCGTCATCGATTTCGTCGAGCTTACGCTGAGCTTGTAGGCGTGATCGCCGAACGTTTTCTTGATGGCAGTCGTTTCCAGCACGTCTCCCGCCCCCGTGGAGGTGCCGTGCGCGTTGACGTAGTCCACGCTCTCGGGTGCGAGGCCGGCGTCGTCGAGCGCCATCGCCATGCAGCGTGCAGCGCCCTCGCCGCCCGGGTCGGGAGAGGTAATGTGGTGGGCGTCGGACGTGAGCCCGTAACCCGTGAGTTCGGCGTATATCTCCGCTCCGCGCGCGACGGCGTGCTCGTAGTTTTCGAGGATCATCACGCCCGCACCCTCGGCCATCACGAACCCGTCCCTGTCCACGTCGAAGGGGCGACTCGCGCCCTCGGGGTCGTCGTTGCGGGTGCTCAGGGCGCGCATGGCGCAAAACCCCGCCATGGCCAACTCGGTGATGCACGACTCGCTGCCACCGGCCACCATGACGTCGGCAACCCCGCGCTGGATGCACTTCATCGCGTCGCCGATGGCGTGGTTGCCTGAAGCGCACGCCGTGGTGGTGCAGACGTTGGGACCCTTGAGCCCCCAGCGCATCGAGACCTGGCCCGCCGCCAGGTTGCCCAGAAGCATGGGAATGAAGAAGGGGCTGATGCGTGTGGCACCCCGGTTCTCGAGTATTTCCTTGTTCGCCTCGATAGCGGGCAGACCACCCAGCCCCACGCCGATGATGGCGCCGTAGCGGGGGGCCGCCTCGGAATCGGGGGCCGTGAGCCCGGCGTCGTCAAAGGCCATTTGCGTAACCGCGAGAACGTACTGGATGAAGACGTCCATCTTCTTGAGCTCTTTGCGCTCGACGTAGTTCTCGGGTTCGAAGCCGCGCACCTCGCCGCACAGTTGCGACGGCAGGTTGTCGGAGGAAAACCGCGTCAGCCTGCCGATGCCGGAGCGCCCCTCCATGAGGGCCTCCCAGTTCTCCTCCACCGAAAGGCCCAGCGGCGTAAGCAAACCCAGCCCCGTGACAACGACACGAACATCCGACCTGATTAAATCTGAATGATTCATAAAATCTCTTCCGGCGGACGGCGGGAGTTCTCTAGTCTCCGGGCACCTTGGAAATGTAGTCGTAGGCGTCCTGCACCGAGGAGATCTTCTCCGCTTCCTCGTCGGGGATCTCTATGCCGAACTTCTCCTCGAACGCCATCACGAGTTCGACCGTATCGAGCGAATCCGCCCCGAGGTCGTCGGTAAACGAAGCCTCCGGCACCACCTTCTCGGGGTCCACGCTCAACTGCTCGACGATAATGTCTTTTATTTGTGCCTTGATTTCATCTGTCACGCCACATTCCTCCGAAAATCCTTTTTCGAATCGGTATCGATCCCTTCAGGTGCAAACCCGATACGCTTTTTACATAACCGGCTTCGCGCGTTGCGCATTCGCTCGGCTCAACATCGCGTCCGTGCCGCCATCATACACGAGCGCGAAACTCAGTTGAAATCGGCCAAGGCCGAGGCCGTCTTCTCCAGGCTCTGCGTGTCTTCCACGTTGTGTACCGGTATACCCTTCAATATACGCCTGTTCAATCCCGACAGCACTTTCCCCGGGCCTAACTCGACCAGTACGTCGGGCTTCTCCTCGCCCGCGGCGCGCACGGCGTCTTCCCACCGCACGGCGGAGCGAATTTGCCGCTTGAGCAACTCTTTGATGCTCTTCGCCTCGCGCACGGGGCGGGCCGTCACGTTCGCGTAGACGGGAATCGAGACGTCGGCGATCTCTGCTTCGTCGAGCACTTCGCTCATACGCGCGGCCGCCTCGCTCAGCAACGAGCAATGGAAGGGCGCTCCCACAGGCAGCATGACTACCTTCGCAGCGCCGCTGTCTTTCGCCAAAACCGCGGCTGCCTCCACCGCTCCCTTGTCTCCCGACAGCACATATTGGCCGGGGGCATTATAATTTGCAACCTCCACCACGCCCTCCACCTGCTCGCAGACCGCCTCGGCGACCTCTCTCTCCACCCCGAGCAGGGCCGCCATGGCGCCTCCGTTCTCGGGGACGGCCTCGTGCATGAAACGGCCCCTTTCCCTCACCAGTTCGACGCAGGTCTCGAAGTCGACGGCTCCGGCCGCCAGAAGAGCGGAATACTCCCCCAGGCTATGACCGAGCACGAGGGAGGGGTGGAAGCCGCGCTCGCGCAACAGGGAGCAGGCAACGTAGCTGTGCACCAGAATAGCGGGCTGGGTGTAGCAGGTGAGCGTGAGCTCCGACTTGGGTCCCTCGAAGCTCAGGCGGGCCAAGTCCCACCCCAGGATGTCGCTCGCGCGGCTGTACGCCTCGCGCGCCAGGGGGAAATCGTCATAGAACTGCTTGCCCATGCCGACGTACTGCGAACCCTGGCCCGGGAACAAGAACACAATTTTCGCACCCATTCTGCGACCTTTCACACTTCGAATGAACGAAAATGCTAGTCCATCACGCCGGTGGACGAAGCCAGGGCGTGCAAGGCAGGGCGGAAATCTTGCGGGCGTTCATTTCTTCACTTCCATTCGACCAGGGCGGCGCCCCAGGTGAGACCTCCACCGAAGGCCGCCATAAGGACGTTGTCCCCACTTTTGATCTTGCCTGTCCGCACCGCCTCGTCGAGGGCAACCGGGATGGTCGCGGCGGACATGTTGCCGTATTTGCTGATCGTCAATATCACCTTGTCCATGGAGAGTTCGAGGCGCTTCGCCACCGCCTCGATGATGCGCAGGTTCGCCTGGTGGGGGATGAACACGTCCACGTCGTCGAGCGTGAGGCCGCTTCTGTCCAGCGTTTCCTTGCACACGTTGGCGAAGTAGCGCACTGCGGTCTTGAACGTTTCCTGGCCGCGCATCTGGAGCAGATGTTCCTTGTCGTGTATGTCCTCGGGCGTCATGGGGGCAAAACGCGAACCGCCGCCGGGCACGAGGATGAGGTCGCCCTCTTTCCCGTCGCTGTAGGTTCTGGAGTCCATGACCCCCCTCTGCCCGTTTTCCGACGCCCCCACAACGACCGCACCCGCCCCATCGCCCCACAAAACGCAGGTACTCCTGTCCTCCCAGTCGACCACGCGGGTCATCACGTCGGCGGAAACGAGCAGCACCGTCTTCGCCATACCCGAGCGGATATAGGCGTCGGCCGCCTGCAGGCCGTAGACGAAACCCGAACACGCCGCATTCAAGTCGAAGGCGGCGGCCTTTTTCGCCCCGATGTGGGATTGAAGCCAGCAGGCTGCTGCCGGGCACATCGTGTCCGGCGTGAGAGTGGTAACGATGATGAGGTCCACCTCTCCGGCGTCCACGCCTGCGGCCTCGAGCGCCTGGGTGGAAGCGCGAATCGAGAGATGGGAAGTCGCCTCCTCGGGTTTCGCCACGCGGCGCTCGCTGATGCCCGTACGCTCCCGAATCCACTGGTCGCTCGTGTCGACCATCTTTTCGAGATCGGTGTTCGAGAGCACTCTTTCGGGGAGGTAGGAGCCCGTCCCCAGGATGACGGATTGGGTCAAAGCGCGATTCCCTATGAGGGCGAGGTACTGGGCAAGTAGTTGATCGTAAGCGAAGATCGCCTCGAATATCAAGAGGGTTTTTCGGCTTCTTCTTCCTTTTCCTCCTCCGTAACCCTCTCGTAGAAGATACCTGTGCGTATCTGGTTCCAAAGGCGCCAGCCGACGTCGCCGCTGCGCTGTATCGAAATGTGCTTGTCGATCTCTTTTTCTATCTTGGCGTTGAGATCGACCTTCACGATGTTTGCAGTCGTGCGAAGGGCGTTCTTGACGGCCTTCGCGTTGCTGCGTCCGTGCCCGATTGTACAAATACCGCCCAGGCCGAGCAACGGCGCAGCCCCGTACTCGGAGTAGTCGGTGCGCTGGCGCATCGTCTTCAGTCCGTTTTGCAGGAACATGTAGCCGATTTTGCTCCGCACCGAGCCGACGATTTGCTCCCGCAGCAGCGTGGTGAGCATTTCGCTCAGGCTCTCGCTCACCTTGAGGGCCACGTTGCCCGTAAACCCATCGCAGACAATCACGTCCGTACCGCCCTGAAAGATGGTGCTCCCCTCTACGTTGCCCACGAAGTTGAGGTCGCTCTTCATGAAAGTCTCGTGCACGGACTTGAGCACGTCGGTTCCCTTCGAATCCTCGCCGCCCACGTTCAGGAGTCCTACGGTGGGGGCGGGTTTCTTGAAAACCTCTTGGGTGTAGACCGAACCCATGATGCCGAACTGAAACATATGCTGGGCGCGGGGGGTGAGGTTCGCGCCCACGTCGAGCATCACGGAAAAACCCTTGAGCGTGGGAATCAGGGCAGCGATGGCGGGCCTTTGAACGCCGCGCATGCGCTGGAGAACCGTAAGCCCCGCCGCGAACGCACCCCCTGTGTCGCCCGCGCTGAACACCCCTTGCGCATCGCCGCCCTTGACGAGCTCGAGAGCGACGCGCATGGAGGAATCCGGCTTTGTCTTCACCGATTTGGTGGGCGATTCGCCCATCTCGATGACTTGGCTAGCCGCGCGAATCTCGAAGTGATCCTTGGGCATACCCAGGCGCGTGAGTTCGGCCTCGATGCGCTCGGGCACGCCGACGAGGATGGATTCAACACCCTCTTCTCGGTGGGCGTCCAAGACGCCTTCGACAATGGCGGCGGGCGCATTGTCACCGCCCATCGCATCTACGGCTATCTTCATCGCATCATCCGTGGAGGTACGTGGAGGTACTCGTTATTCCTTCACGTCCAGGACCTTCTGTCCCTTGTAATACCCACAGATACCGCATACGCGGTGGGGCAACACCGGATTATTGCAGTTCTGACAAACCGCAACCGACGGCTTCGCCGCCTTGTAGTGCGTTCTTCTCTTGCGGCCCCGCGTCTGCGAGTGCCTGCGTTTGGGTAGTCCCACTGCACCGCGCTCCTTTGAGGTTCATGCGTCGACGACTCCCACGCCCGCTGCGTGCGGGTAGTGAATCGCCGTCTGCTGCGTATTTACTTGTTTTCCCCCTGCGGAACCAGCCGCAGAGCCTTTCTGCCGATCCTTAGGGCCGCCAGCCCCTGAGTGCCTCCCATCTCGGGTCAGCCTCGGCGCCCACGCCGAGGGATTTCCCCTC
This sequence comes from bacterium, assembly GCA_965221655.1. Classification (GTDB taxonomy): domain Bacteria; phylum UBA8248; class UBA8248; order UBA8248; family UBA8248; genus Bin107. Next base: position 1,562,773 of record OZ244906.1, read on the forward strand.
GTCGAGCCTTCGGCAAGCGTCGGGGTCCTCTCCCAGGCATTTTTCCGGGCACTTGGGCTGCATGGGAATCGCCAGCCCAATCTGGTCGCGAACGGACGCAGTGAGGTCCGCCGTCTCGTCCTCGATGCGGGCAACCTCCATGTCCGCCTCGGCCAGTTCGATTTCACCCTCCCCGCCGAAGCCCTGCTCCTGACGGGAGAAGTGCACCTCCAACGCTTCGTCGAAGGAGTGGGAGAACTCCGCCAGCCCCAACGAGCATTCCAGCACGACGCGACCACGCAACCGACCCTGAAAGCGCGCCTCTCCGGAATCGGTCTTCTCCAGTCTGCCCGTGAGCTCGAGGTCCGAAGCCTTGAACCAGACCTCCTCCAGGTCGTCCGTTTTCAGCTCCAGGCTCACGTCGAGGCCATCGTCCGGAACGCGGGAGAGAGGAAATTGAAGAATTTTCCCCATATCGTTTCCCCGCAGGCGACACGCCGCCGGACGGGCGCGTTACAAGGCGGAATCGCCCTTTGTCCCAAAACGAAAGGCCCGGCGAAAGTCGCACTTCAGTCCGAACACCTAACCTAAAAATATAGAAAGGCTGCGAGGCCGTGTCAAACACCGAAAAGAGAGGCGAGGCGGCATCCTCTCCGCAGCTATGCAGACGTGCGCAGAAGTTCCAGAAGCCTCCCCTCGCGCACGCCTGCGGTAGACACCCGAAAACTCTCCTTGTGCCCCCACCGCAGCAGCGCGCGCACGACGACGAGACCTGCGAGCGCTACGTCCTCGCGTCCGGGTTCGAAACCGGGCAGCGCGCGCCTTTGCGCGTAGGATAAAGCCGCGAACCGCCCCACCCATTCCTCGAATGAAGAAGCGGGCAGCGAAAGACCGTTCAAAACCCCGCCCGGCGGCACACCCTCGATCAAAAACCACGCCAGCGCCACAACGCCCCCGCACCCCACAAAGGGAACTTGCGCGAGTTCGGACCCGGCAAAACCGGCGCTCGACAACATGGCGTCCACCGCATCTGCGCAGGCGCGCACCTCTACCTCGGGCGTGGGCATCGCCTTCAGGTAGTGTTCGGTCAGATACACCACCCCGGCGGGCAGGCTCGCCATTTTGCGAATCGCCCCTCCCTCAGCGCGTATGAGCTCGAGGCTCCCCCCGCCGACGTCGAACACCAGGGCGCGGGGGGGTGCCCCTTCCGCGAAGACGCCCGCCAGTGCGAGACGCGCCTCCTCCTCGGCGGAGATGACGCGGAGCGCAACCCCGACCCGCGCCGCACGCGCGATGAAATCCTCCGCGTTGCGCGCCTCGCGCAGCGCGCTCGTCGCCAGGGCGTCCAGGCGATCGACGCGGTGGTCGCGAATGACCTGCGCGAAGCGCGCGAGGCAGGCGAGGCCGCGTTCCATGGCGGCTTCGGAGAGTCTGCCCGTCTCGCGCACCCCCTCGCCCAGGCGAACGAGTTCGCGCCAGCGGCCCCTCGATTCCAGCCTGCCCGCCCCGTCGAGCGTGGCAAGCGCGAGCCTGGCTGCGTTCGTGCCCAAATCCACCACCGCGGCGAGCGGGGCACGGGGTGCGTGCGTCATGGGAAAACGTAGTCCCCAAAGTGACTAGGAGTTCCGGAAGCGTTCCTTGTTGTTCATGTAGGAGACCGACGTTTGGCGGAAGCGCTCGCGCTCCTCCTCGCTCAGGTCGCGCACGTAGCGCGCGGGCGCGCCCAGCCAGAGGGTTCCGGGGGGAATCACCTTGTTCTCGGGTACGACGGCACCCGCCCCGACGACGGCGCCCTCGCCCACTTGTACATTGTTGAGCACGATGGCGCCCATCGCGATCAGCGCGCCGTCCGCCACGCGGCAACCGTGGACAATGGCCATGTGGCCGACCGACACGTCGTCGCCCAGCACGCAATCGTACTTGCCGCCCTCGATGTGAAGAACCGAGCCGTCCTGTACGTTCGTGCGTTTGCCCACGCGGATGGGCATGTTGTCCCCGCGCAAAACGCAGTTGTACCAAATGCTGCTGTGCTCGCCGATTTCCACGTCGCCGATGACGACGGCCGTTTCCGCCAGCCAGGCGGTTTCGTGCACCTTGGGCAACATCCCCTCGAAGGGAAGCAACATGAGGTCTCTCTCCCGTATCAAAGCCCACGTACCGCTCGGCCGGCCGCAGGCCGCATTTCTCTGCGAAAACCGGCGCGATGCGTCCCGCCTACTCTAGCAGGACGGGGGCGTTTTTCAAGTTTTGGGCGGGCTGTGCGAAAAACCCCGCGCGACGCCCCGCTTTCCCGGCTGGCTCTCTGAAACGAGATGCCCGCCGACGCGCACTTGCCCGCATTTGCGGAAAGAGCGCCTCCGTGCGGCTCTTCTATATTCCACGCGGCCCGGCCGCGCGCCGGGGGCGGGTGAGCACGCCCGCGCGAACCATCACACGGGAGAAGGATATGGGGCATCGCTTCATGTACGAAAACCTGCTCGACGAGGCCGTCGCCCTGACCGCGACCTCCGTGGCGCGGGGGTTCGTCGGCGCGGGCGTGCCGCGCGTTGCCAACGCGGGTGGTGCGGTGATTTTCTCGGGCGCATACACGGGCGAGGACCACGAGGTCTATACCGTGGAAATCGACGCAGTAGGCGACGCAGACACCGCACGCTTCAAGTGGCGCAAGACTTCGACGCCCGGGGGCGGCTGGGAGGCGTCGGGCATCCCCGCAGCGCAGGAGCAGACCGCCCTCGACGCGGGCGTCGCCGTACGATTCGTGAACGGGGCGGAGGCTCCTTCTTTCGCCCTGGGCGACCGGTGGCAGGCCACGGCGCACCGTGCGCACGCGCCCGGGAGAATCCGCGACCTCGACCCCGCCACCAGCGTGCGCAGCGCCTCCCCTCCCGAAGACGCCTGGGCACTGGCATTCGATCTGGGGGCGGCGAAATCGCCCGGCGCCCTCATCGTCCACCGCCACAACTTTACCGAGAGCGCGCGCATCCGCACACAGGCGAACGACTCGCCGGAGTGGAGCGCACCCGCACTGGACGAGCCGCTCTCCTGGCAAAGCGGCACGCTCGTCCACTACCTGGACGCCGCCTCCCGCGCCTACCGTCACTGGCGGCTGCTGGTCGAGGGCGACGCCGCGAACCCCGCTGGGCACCTGGAGGCGGCGGAGGTCTACCTCGGCCCTTATTTCGAGCCCGCCGATCATTTTTGGCTCGGAAACGTGGTGGGAGAAGAGGCCGTGGAGGAACCCTCACGCACCGAGAACGGTGTCGAGCGACCCATTCTCCTGAACCGGGGCCGGACGGCAACGCTCCCCTACGCCCGCGTGTCGGCGGCGCAGTGCGAGGCGTTTCTCGACATGTACAGGGCGGTGAAGGACGTGGCGAGCGGGCGGGCGAAGCCGCTGTTCGTCCATCTCGACGTGGACGACCCCGCTTCGATCGTGCTCGCCGACCTCGCGAGCGGCTTCTCGCCGCGCCACGCCGGGCCGGACGATTTCTCCTTTACGCTCGACTTGAAGGAGCGGCGCGCATGAGGCACGTGACAACGGGCCTTGCAGCGCACGGGGCGAACAGCGCCTTCGTTCTCTATCACCTCTACACCGCAGCGGGTCGGCGCGTGTTCTGTGGCAAGCGCCCCCCTGCGTCCCTGATCGGCCAGGGCGGCAACACCCATTTTCTCGGCGGCGCGTGGATTCTCGACGGCTCTCTGCTCCTGGGCGAAGGCTCCGAGGTACTCCTCGGCGTGCACGACTGGGTGGAGGACGGAGGGCGCTTCACCCTCGGTGCGGCACAGGGCGGCTTCGCCCTCGATTCGTTCCGCCAAAAAGAGCTCTCCGGCCTCAAGTTGATTCTCGGCAACGCTCCCGACGCGGAGGGCCACCCGCGCGTGAGCCGCATTCTCGCCACCGAGCCCATCGTCGGCGGGCGGGTGGACGTGCGCGTAGGATTCGCGGGCCAGGCCGCCTCCGACGTGCTCTCGCTGGCGAGCTTCACGATTCGCCGCGTCATCGAGCGCATCGATGCGGTGACCATCGAGTGCGAGGGCAGCTAGATGGCGAACCAGGCAGCGGACAGGATTTCGGACGTCTTCCACCTGCCGCGCGCGTCGCGATACGAGGCACCCGAATTCGAGGATCAGCCTCTGCCCATTGTCTACGGCGACCTGACGATCCCCGCCCGCAAAAAATCGGGCGTCTACGCACTGCCCAGAATCGACGCTTCGGGCGGCGGCGTCTACTGCGTGGCCGCCCACGAGATATGGGGTGCGGTGACCCTCTTCGATGAGGACGGCCCCGTTGCGCCGGACGCTTACGTCCTCGACCTCGCTCACAACTACCAGCGCAAGGGCGTCGTCGCCACCGCCTCTTTTTCGGCATCGCCGAAGGGGCAGGTGAGCGCCGTCTGCAAGGGCAGGAAGGACGCATCGGGCGCACTGATAGAAAACCCCGCCCACATAGTGCGCGACTTGATGGCGAACGTCTGGGGTTTCGGCGAAAGAGACCTCGACTTGCAAGCCCTCGCGCGCGCGGCACTCGCGGCGGACGCCCTCGGCTACCGCGCAGGCGGGATGCTCGTGGACGATCACGCCCCCGCCGAGGTGTTCACCGCGCTTTTGGGCGACTTTCTCGGTCGTTACGAAATCGACCCCTTCGGCCGCCTGGCAATTCGCATTACCGGGCAGGAGTTCCTGCTCCCGCAAAAGGCGCTGCCCCACAGGGGGCTTGCACGCACCCAAGCGGAAACCGCGCGCGATACGGTCGTCAACCAGGTAGCGACGCTCTATGCGCGCAACTATCTGGACGACCGCTACGTGAGGCACGACGCGGGCGAGGCCACCAAAGACGCCTCCTCCCAGAAGCTCTACGGCGTCAGGCGTACTCCGCAAAGCCCCCTGCGGCTCGAGTGGGTGCGGTGCGCGGACGTGGCCGCCAGGGTGCAGGCGCGCATCGTGGAGCGCTACCACGCCCCCACCCGCACCTTCACCCTCGAGGACACCACCCTGCGCGCCCTCGATGTCGAACCAGACGACTACGTGGCGTTCAGCGTCCCCTGGATGCGCACCGAGGGGCTCGAGCCCCTGGTGAACCAAATCGGTGAGGTGCTCGAGGTGGGCTACGACATGGGCGCGCAAACCATGGAACTCAAGATTCGGGATACGGGAGCGTATCTCACTCTCACCTGGCTCCTCGACGGAAGCGAAACACTCGTAGGCAGCAGGCTTCTGGGGGCCGAACGCGACGCTGCCACCTACGCATAACGCGCGAAAGGAGAAAACGATGCCCATCGGCGCCGACCTGTCCGCCCGCCACACCGAGGAAGCCGTAGGCGGCGGCCACCCGACAAAGGCCCGCGTCATCGATCGTCTGGCGCTCACCGCCCTTTTTCAGGACGGGAAGGTGCGGGCCAACAAAACGCCGGTCGAGTGTGCGTGCAGGCTCGACTACGTGAACGTCTCCACCCTCGCGTTCAAGCCCGTGTTCAGTTCCGCCTACCATACCGCCGCGGCCCGTCCCGTGGCGGGCCGCCATGTGCCCTTCATGGACGCGGACTCGGGCGACGTCTACTACGAGGAACTGCCCCGGACGGGCATTACCATAACGAACGCGGGTCTCGCGTGGAGCACCGCCTACGCCGTCTTCGTCCACGACGACGCAGGCGCACTCCGGCTCGAGCTCGACGCCTCGGCCGCGTGGACGTTCGACCCCGCCACGGGGCTGCCCCACAAGACGGGCGACGCGCGCCGCACCCTCGTCGGCATCGTGCGCACCGACGGGCTGGGCCAATTCATTCTCTCGACCGAGGTGGGCGTGCGCAGTTTCTGGAACAAGACGCCCTACGTCGCCCGCTCGCAGGGCACGCACGCGAGCACCTCATCGACGAAGTGGGCCAACCTCGCCACGCACGAGATCTTGATGTGGCCGGGCCACGACATCGTGCGCCAGGAGGCCGCGGGACACGGGTGGCTGTATTCGACGAACAACCCGGGGCTGGTGGGTCTGGACCTCAATCTCTCCCTTCTCAACGGAACGGGGCAGGCCTACCCGCAGATTGAAATTCTGGGTTCGGCGAGAAACGAACGGGACAACTTCGGGATGGCGAAAACGCAAGTCTACACCGGGGCGCTCGCCCGGGTGCACTCCTCGCTTATCTGCCGGGCACCGTCCTGGGTCACCATGAACGTCGGGGACTATCTGTTCCAAAGCGTCGTCCTGATATAGGAGGCAGAAATGGAAATCGAAGTCAGCAAAGCCGTCGGCCCCCACTTTCGCACCGAACTCGAAGCGGCGGGGCTCGCGCACCTCTACCGGGGGAGCGCGCACCGTCTGCAGATGAGCATGGTTCCCGACGCCGCCTGGCGGCCCGGACCCGGCGAGGTGGAATCCGCCCGCCCCGAGGTCGAAGGCCCCGAGGCGCAATGCTGGGCAATCCAGCTCGACGACGCGACTACGGAGGCCGAGCGCAAGGCCGTGCTCGCCGCCCATGCCGCGCACGCTCCCGACGCCGCCTCGTCCATACACCGCGCGGAGGCGAAGGCGCGGCTCAACCTCCTGCTCCACGAGTCGAAGGCCCGCGTGGCAGGCGTGCCCGCGAGCGTTTTGGGCGGCAAGCTGGCCGAGTACGAAGAGAAGGCCCGCCTCGTCGACGCCTGGGCACGGGATGAGGGTGCGAAGAAACTCGAAAAGCCCGCTTTCGTCCTCATCAAAAACAGAAAAGACGCCTATCCCGCACGTTACGCGAGCGGCCAGGACGTGGTGGATGAATGGGCGACACGCGGCAAGGCGCTGCGCGGCAAGTTCGCCGCCTTGGTCAAAATCTACGACGAGTGCGTGCGGGACATGGAGGAGAAGGACGCGATCAAGAGCGGGGCGGAGCTCGGCGCGCGGCTCGAGCAGACCGCCTCCAGCCTGGAGGCAGTGCGCTGATGCCCCCCGAGGACGGCGAGGGAAGCGGAAAGGGCCTCCAGATTTTTCTCGCCATCTTGAGCGTCGCAGGACTGGGGGTCGCCGCCTACACACCGCTCTACGACCAGATAGTGAACGTCGAGGCGCGCCTGGCCTCCCACGTGGACGCGCGCGGCCATCCGTGGCTGCTCGAGAAAAACGCAGGCGCGCACGTACGATTTCAGGAGGTGGAAACCCGTCTGCGGGAGGCCAAGATGGTAGCCGACCTCAAACTCGACGAACTCAAGGCGGTTGCCCGAAAGAACACGCGCGCGGACGCGCAAGCCACCGAACACGTTTTGCGTCGTCTCCGCGCCGTTGAAATCGCGCTTGCAAGGCTCGAAGAGCGCCTCGGACGAGGAGAACAACCATGATTCCCCACTTTCTTGCAGCTCTTTTTGCGGCCGCCGTCGTCGTCTGCGCGGTCGCGGCCATCGAACCGCGCCTCATCACGAACCACTTGTGGCACTTCATCAACCCGTGGGCGGACCAGGGCAAGCCGCCCTTAGAGTTTCTTCTCTCCGAAAACGCCCGCAAGCCAAGGCGGGCCTTGCGAAAAACGAAAATTTAGCGTAAATAATGCTCCATGCCGCATGTTGCCCAACCCCGGAGGCACGCATGACACCCGCAATCCGCATCTGCGGGCGCATCGCCGCACTCGCTCTCTCGTGCACGCTGGCCTCGGCCTGCGCGCCCGCCCGAATCGCACCGGACGAACCGGAGGGGACGAACGCTGTGGCAACGCGGCGATACGGCAGATGCGTCGTCAGCTCGATTTACAGGAACGACACGACGCACGCGCTCATGTGCCTCGGTACGCGGCGCGGGCCGTCGGAGCGTGCCATACCGGTCGCTACCCTGCTGTGCCGGAACAAGCCGGTCCTCTACGTCTATCTCTATACGGGCACGGAAAAATCACACTCCACGAATCGCGTGTGGGTGCGTTACCGCTTTGGAGGAGACGTGCGCGCAGAGGGGAGTTGGCTCTGGATACAAAGGGAGCGGTTGGCGGGGGCCGCCGCTCCCGCCATCATCGCCGACTTCATCCGGGGCATCTCGGCCCGCAAACCCCTGCTCTTCGAGGTCGGAGGCGAACAGGCGACGATCCGCTTCGAGGAACAGGCGAGCCGCGCGACGAGGGACATCCTACACCGCTGCGACACCTTGCGACGATAAGGTGTGCCCGCTCGCGGGTCGCCACGCCACTCGCGGAGCCGCGCATTTGCCGTAGCCTGCCCCGCAGCCTGGGCCGACAAACTGCGTCCATCCGCCGGGGACGGCGGGTGCGGCGTTTTACCTCCAGAGGGGAGGCTCCATGCCGGAATACGTCCACAGAATCGTGTTGAACAAAAGAATCGACTTGAATGCCTCGCACTTCGTGCGCTTGCTCGGCGACATGAAAAAGGCGAAACGCACCCTGGAGGCAGGGCCACGCGGAACGGAATCGCTCTTCGCCTCGCTTCTCACCAGGGGGCCGGGCAAGAAAATCGAGGACGTCGCAGGCGCACTCGGCAGCCTGCGCGCCTCGATGCGAAACCTTGGCGCGGGCCGCCGCGCCCTGGCCGATTCCTCCGCTCGCATCGAACGAATCGCTGCCTCCTCCAGGGGGGCTTCTTACGCCCTGGACATGATGGGCGAGAGTGCGGCGCAAGCGGTATCCCGGCTCGATCTCGCTCCACTCTCGGGTGCATCCCGGGAAATCGAGAAGAGCATGGACGACGTGCCCGCCCTCTTCGAGGGTGCGCGCAGGTCGGTGGATGCCTTCGCCGAGGCGAGCGAAGAGTCGCTCACGCGGTTTTTCTCAGGCGTACTGGACGGCAAGATATCGAACGCGAAGTCCTTGTTCCGGGACCTCAAGAGCCACGCCATCCGTATGGTGCGCGACGCCGCCGCCGAAATGGCGAGCACGCAATTCATCAAGCCGGCGGTGGGTGCGCTCAAGGAACTGGGCGTCGGCCTGCTGGGCGACCTCGGCGCGGGGCTGTTCAAAGTGCTCGGCTTCTCCCGCGGCGGACTGGTAAAGAAGCCCACGCTCGGCCTCATCGGCGAGGCAGGTCCCGAACTCGTGGTGCCGCTTGCGAAAATCGGCGGCGAGGCGGGGCTGATGCGGCTGTTCTCGTCAGTGGCCGAAATCGAGGCGGCGAACCGCGTCGGCGGCACGGCGATAGCCACAGGCGTCGGGGCCGAAGCGAGTGCGAAGCTCGCCACGCGCATCGCAGCCGCAAGGGCGGCGGCGACCCTGCAAGTCGCCTTCTCGGCCCTCGAATTCCTGGAGGGCCCGAAAAACCTGCGCACCGGAGCACGCCTGGGTCTCAACGTGGCGGGCGCGCTTCCCGCGCTCTCGGGAGCGACGGGTCTCGCCGCCTTCGGCCCCGCCGCGGGGGCCTTCCTACTCGGCGACGTACTGTTGAACCAGGGGGGCGCGATCAAGCAGGGACTCGCCATGCTGGGTTTCAAGGGTTTTCTCAGCTCGGCCACGCCCTTTACGCGGGGCATCGGGAACCTCTCCCAAGCGGGCGGGCTGTATCTCGCCCTCGACCATTTCCGCCGAACCGGCGAAGCGCAAAAAGCGCAGGACGTGTGGTTCCCAGCGGCTGTCTACCGGAGCCAGACGAACGTGGACAAGATACTGATGCGCCAGGTCGGCCCCATGTTTCAGCTCATCCAGCGCGCAGCGGGCAGGGCAGGCATCTCGCCCCAGGAGGGGGTGCGCAGGCACTTCGGCGCGGACGTCTACGCCGCCTACCTCAAGGCGCTGCCTCTGCCTGAGGGTGACGCCCCGGGGCGCTTCGTCAAACGCTCGGCCCTGCGCTTGGTGGGCGAAGCAGGCCCCGAACACATTATGAACGTGAACCATCCCCAGTCGATAGATTTCTTCCAGCGCGGCGTGCGGCCCATTATCCGCGACGCGATACGCGAGGAGATGTGCGGGGGTGAGAGCCACGTCTACCACGTGCACGTCCAGGGCGGCCTGGCCGACGAGCGCACGCTCGAGAAGCTCGCGCGCAAACTCGAGGAAATTGCGCGCCGCAAACGTCGCTACGGAAGCGCGTAGGCGCGCGGGGATATTCAATGGGAATCGTGGCGCGGCCCAAAATCCGCGTGGCGCCGCCCGGCGCCATGCTCCGCCCACAACAAAAACGCATGGGCGGCATTGGCGAGGGTTCTTCCGCTCGGGGGGAGCGGGGAGATTTTTCGGCTTGTACCGATTTTGCCCTCAGCCCAACGGCTCCAGCCCCAGCACCGCGCGACGCACGAGCTCCATCGCATAGATGGGCGCGCGCGACTGCACGAAGCGCTCGTTGCCGCCGAAGTTCGACGAGAAGACAAGCGTTTCCCCCTCCGCGTCCAACGCCATGTGGGTGGGGCCCAGCGCGGGGGCGCGGCGCGAGTTCTCCGGTTCGATATTCTCGGGTGGATTGGGGCCGAAGACGGCCAGCCCCAGGTCCGCGCCCGACTCCTCGCGCACCCTGCGTGCGAGGCTTTTGGCAAAACCCTCCGCGTCGCCGCTGCCGTCCACCCCAAACACGCGGGAGAGTTCTTCGGCGTGTAAGCCGACGACGCCGCGCTTGAGGAACCGCACCCGCTCGGGCCAGGCGTTCAGCCTCTGGAGGAGCGCTCCCCCGGTGTTCGACTCCACGATGGCGAGGCTCTTGCCGCTTTCCCCCAGCACGCGCGCCAGCGTCTCATCCAGCGTCGCTTCTCCGGTGGCGTAGATGGCCGAACCGAGAATCTTGCGCACCTCGGCTTCCAGGCCGTCTATCATGGTCTCGGCCTCCTCTATGTTCGCCGCGCGCGCAGTGATGCGCACGTCCACCTGCCCGGGGTGGGCGAGCACGCCGATGCTCGGGTTGACGGACGCGCGAAAGAGGTCGGATATCATTTCGTCGACGCGCGATTCACCCAGACCGCAGGTCTTCAGTACCCGCGTGCGGATAACCTCGCCCAGGTCGAACCTCTCCTGCAAGAGGGGCAGGGCGCACTCGGTGATGATGTAGCGCATCTCGTGCGGGACGCCCGGGCTCACGATGATGACCCCCTTTTCGTCCTCACACATGAAGCACGGCGCCGTTCCGCGCGGGTTCTCGATGGGGGTCGCGCCCCGGGGGATGAAGGCCTGCTTCTTGTTGTTCTCGCTCATATGGAAGCCGCGGCGGCTGAAATAGGCGTTGATATAGTCGTAGAGATCCTGACGAAACTCGAGATCCACGCCCATCACCTTCGCGCACGCCTCGCGCGTGAGGTCGTCGACCGTGGGGCCGAGGCCGCCCGTGGTGATGACTACCTGGGAGCGCTCGTGCGCCTGCTTTATGACGCCCGCGATTCTGTCGAGGTTGTCGCCGACGGTGGTCTTGAAATACATGTTGACGCCAATCGACTTCAGTTGGTTCGCGATGAAGGCGCTGTTGGTGTCGATGAGGTCGCCGAGGAGCATTTCGGTGCCGATGGCGACGATCTCGCCGCGAATTGGCTCAGCCATGAATCCATCCTTTGTGTATGTCGAAATCGTTGAGTGATGAACCCCGTGGGTGGAATCGCATATTAGGCGAGCGACCGGACCGCGACAAGGGGAAGCGCGTCAAGACGCATCCACGAGCCCCGACAGGACGAGCCAGCGTTCGAACCACCGCGCAGCGCGGCGGTTGAGGGTTTCGATATGCGCGGGCGCCTCGCGCAGCATGGCTTCGGGGTCCGCGTCCGCGCGCGGAGAAACCAGGTCGGCCGCAAAAGCATCCAGCCAGGTGCAGATATCCCCCAATCCCACCTCCAGGTGGAACTGAAAGGCATAGGCGCGCTCGCCCCAGCGAAACGCCTGGTGGGGGTATCGCGCGGAAGCCGCCAGATGAACGGCGCCCGCGGGAAGGTCGAAGGTGTCGCCGTGCCACTGAAAGACCGTGAAGGAGGACTCCTCGTCCCCGAGCAGCGGGTCGCCCTGCGCCCCGGGCGTCAATGACACCGGGAACCAGCCGATCTCCTTTTTCTGCTCCGCCGGATACACGCGCGCCCCCAGAGCGGCTGCCATGAGCTGCGCACCCAGGCAAAGCCCGTAGACGGGCACCCCTGCGCGAAGAGCCTCGCCGAGAAAGCGAATCTCCTCCCCCAACCATGGGTGTTTTTCCGTCTCGTAGACGCCCATGGGGCCGCCGAGGACGACGATGGCGCGCGCATCTTCGAGCTCTTCTACGCAACGCGGGAGCCGCTCCCCCTCGTGGAGGGCGAGGTAGCGCGCAGGAACGCCCCGTTGCGCGAGTATTTCCTCGAGCAACGAGAGCCGCTCCACGTCCACGTGCTGAAGAGCGAGAACCGACACGGCAAAACCTCTCGTGCGTCTACAGCCCGAGGATCGCCAACACGTCCTCGAGCGCGGTGATTTCGAAATCCGGTGGCGCTGCGCCGCCGGGAACGGGCGCTCCTTTCCTGTTGAGCCACGCGCAGGGCATCCCCACCCCCCGGGGGCCTTCCACGTCGGCCTCGAAGGTGTCGCCCACGAAAAGCACCTCGGCGGGAGCCACGCCCAGTTTCTCCGCCGCGTCGAGAAACAGCGACGGCGCCGGCTTGCGGAATCCCTCCTCCTCGGAGATCAGCACGACGTCGAGAAGGGGCGCGATGCCCTCTCGCTCGATGATTTGCCGGGCGGTGGGGGCGTGGTCGAAATTACTGACGAGCGCTACCGGAAGGCCCGCCGCCTTGATCTCGCGCAACACGTCGAGCCTCGCGGAATCGAACAGCACCGAATCCGCAATGCCTTGCATGTGGGCGTGCATGGCAGTCTCGGCGGCGCGCTCCCTCTCGCTAGGTGCGATGGCCACCAAAAGCTCCATGAGACGCTCGAAACGATGAATCGAGCGCACCTCCTTGTACTCGGGGTCGCGGTTGCGCTCTCCCCACACCTCGTTTGCGTTGCGCATCCAGAGCTGGTGGAAGGCCGGGTAGCCCGGCACGGAGAAGCCACCCTCGTAAAGCGCGTCGTAGGCGACGCGGGAGGTGGTTCTCTCCTCTTTTCCGTCGATTTCCGCCACCGGAAACAGCGAGATATCGAAGTCGACCAGGGTGTCGAACAGGTCGAACGCGACCGCGCGATACGAAGCCAAGGGAACTCCTTGCGCACTACGTGGTGAGCGAAGCGCGGCTCAGTCGTAGACGCCGCCCATGTCCATCTTGCGGTAGGCGCTGGCGTAGAACAGAAGCGGGGGGCGCACCTCCTCCTCAAGCAGCACGCGCGTCACGCGCCCGACGACGATGGTGTGATCCCCGCCCGGAAGCTCCTCGTGCAGGTCGCATTCCAGCGCGCCCACGTGTCCCGTGAGCAGAGGCGCGCCGTTGGCCCCGATTTCGTGCGGTATGCCGGCGAACTGATCCTCCGCGTCCCTGCCCTTGCCCGCGAACCAGTCCGAAGCGCTCTTTTGCTCCTCGGAGAGGAAGTTGATGGCGAACTTCTTCGCATCGCGCACGATTTGCAGGCTCGCCGCACGGTTGTCGTAGCACACCAAAACAAGCGGGGGGTCGAGAGAGAGAGAAGAAAAGGCGTTCGCCGTCATGCCGCGCGCCTCGGTCTGCGTCTTCGCGGTGACGACCGTAACGCCCGTGGCAAATCTGCCGAGGGCGGTTCGGAACTCCTTGGGGTCGATGCTCATGTGCGCGCCATCCTCTGAAGTGAACGCTTCGCGTCAGTGCGAGTATCTTTGCTGCGCAAACGGGTCGGCCTCGTTGTGGTATCCGCGCGTCTCCCAGAAGCCGGGCTTGTCGACGGAAGCGAACTCCACCCCGCGGGCCCACTTTGCACTTTTCCAAAAATAGCGCCCGGGCACGACGAGGCGAAGCGGCCAGCCGTGCTCGGGCGTGAGGTCCTCCCCGTCGTGCTTCCACGCCCACACCACGTCGTCTTCCATGCAGGCCGCGAGAGGCAGGTTCGTCGTGTAGCCCTCCTCGCAGTGTATGACGACGAACGCAGCGCCCTCCCTGGGCTTCACCCGCTTCATAAGTTCCCCGAAGGCAACTCCGTAAAAGCGGTTGTCCATGCGGCTCCAGTGGGTGACGCAGTGGATGTCGCAAGCGACCTCTACTGCGGGCAGTGCCGTAAATTCCTCGTAGCCGAAGCGCAACTCTTCTTCCACCTCGCCGAAAACGCGAAAATCCCACGCCGCCAGGTCGCTCCGGGGCACTTCGCCGAAATGCAGCACGGGCCATTTCTCGGTGGGCGTTTGGCCCGGCGGAATGCGCTCTGCGTATTTTTCCTTCATCTTCTTTTGTCCGGAAAAAAGCGCCATCGCCTTCCCGCCTATCGGCCCGAGGGCGCCAGGAGCACCTTGATCCCCGCGCCGCGCCGCATGATGTCGAAGCCCCTTTGCCAGTCCTTGAGCGGGAGCATATCAGATACCATGGCCTCGGTGTCGACCTTGCCCGCCGCGAGCAAGTCGAGCGCCAGGAGCCAGGCGGAGCGCTTCTGGCCGAAGGTGCCGACGAGGCGAATCTCCTTGTAGGCCAATTTGTCTATTTCCAGGGGAACGGGCGAACCGGGCAGGCCCACCTGGAGCAGGTCTCCGCCTTTTTTCACCGCTTCGACGCAAACCGCCAGTGCACCGGGGGCGCCCGCCGCTTCGACCGCCAGGTCGACCCCCCAACCGCCCGTCGCATCCTGCACCGCGTCGAGGACGTTTTCTTTCTCCACGTTCACCGCGCGCTCGACTCCGAGCGCGCATCCGAGGGCGAGCCTGTGCGCGTCCCTCCCGGCTCCCGCCATGATGACCCGCGCACCGTGGGCGAGCGCCACCTGGGCGCACCCCAAGCCTATGGCCCCCGGACCCATGACGAGGACGACGTCGCCCGCGCGCACGCTGCACTGCTCGCACATTCCGTGCACGCACACGGCCAGCGGTTCGGAGAGCGCAGCCGCCCGCAAGCTCACGCTCTCGGGCAGGAGGTGCACCGACTCTGCGCGGGTGACCACGTAGTTCGTGAACGCGCCGTGGCTCACCACGCCCGCGATGTCGCGCTGCTCGCAACGGTTGTAACGGCCCGCGATGCAGTGCGGACAAGCGCGGCAAGTCGATTTGGTGGGTTCGGCCGTAACCCGCGCACCCGGGACGATGCCCTCCACGCCCGGGCCGATTTCCGCCACCCGGCCCGAGAACTCGTGGCCCAGAACGAGCGGCGGGAAGTAGTGAAAAAAGTCGCCCGAGGCGATGTGCACGTCCGTGCCGCATATCCCCGCGTGGGCAATCTCGATTTTCACCTGCCCGGGGC
The DNA here is from genome assembly GCA_965221655.1 of bacterium. GTDB lineage: Bacteria > UBA8248 > UBA8248 > UBA8248 > UBA8248 > Bin107. The sequence goes on from OZ244906.1 coordinate 1,577,930, forward strand.
CGGGAGAGGGCTCCTCCACGTCGAGGAGCGCCATGTTGCCCGGCCCTTTCGCCTTCTTGACCAGGGCCTTCACGTCCGCCTCGCGCGCGGGGGAATCAGGCGTTCAACACGGCAATTGCGCGAATCGGCGAACCCGATCCGCCTCGAATCTTGAGCGGAAGTCCGACGTAGAGAAACTCCTTGCCCACCACCAGCTCGATGTTGCACAGGTTCTCCGTGTTCGTGCGGCCCAACTCGCGGCAGACGAGGTGGCAAGGGTATTCCGGGCTGGTCGCCATGTCCATGCTGGGGGCGTCGGTGCCCACGTTGATGACGCCCAACTCTCCATAGACGTATTCGGCGGCGTCGCGCGTCCACCCCGCGTAGGCCGTGGTGTAGAGATTGGTCGGGTAATGGCGCTTGTAGTGCCCGTACGTGTAGAGGAGGGTATCGCCCGCCTTCACCTCGTAGCCGTAGTGGTCGATGCGTCTTTTCACGTCGTCCGCGTTGATGTAGCCGTTGTCCTCTACGTTCTCGAAGTCGATGGCGATGCCCCGGCTGTAGAAGGAGTCAAAGTCCATCGCGTCGATGTGGGGGGCGTCGGGCGAGGGGTCGAGATGGCTGATGGAGTCCACGTGCGTGGGGCCGTGCTCGCAAAATTGCACGATGCCGGAATAGTAGCTCATCTCGCTCTGGAAGCGTCCGCTCGCAGCGCTTTCCTCGTGCGTCATGTTCGTCCAGCGCCAGGTTTCGGGATGGCCCACGAACACGGGCTGTCCCTGGTAGATTTCCTGCGAGAGGTCCACGATTTCATGGTTCTTGTACGCCATGGTGATTCTCCTTCGGCCCGTTCGCCGTGAATGAAGGTTCGGCCCCTTGCGCTCGCCACGTGCGGCGCACTTTTCGAATCGGCCCCAAAACCAGCGAAATTCCTTCGCCCGCATCCGGCTTTCGACAGGGGGATGTGGTGGGTTTTGAAGGTCGTTCGATATTAAGGTCGGGCCGATTCCTTGTCAACGGAACCTCCCCCCGGCAGCGGAAATTGACAGGCAAAAGCCCGTCTCCTTACCATGGCTGCGCGACGCTGGGCATTTTCCTTTTGTTTCGGAGCGACCCGATGGCACGCATCTCGGCGATAGTGCTCGCCGCCGGACTCTCAAGGCGCCTGGGGCGCAACAAACTCCTCCTGCCCTTGGGGGGCGAGACCGTCGTCCGCAAGACGACCCAAGCGACGCTCGCCTCCCCCGTGTCGGAGGTCGTGGTCGTAACAGGCCACGCGCAAGCCGCGGTGCGCGAAGCCCTGGACGGCCTGGACGTGCGTTTCGTCCACAACCCCCGCTATGCCGAGGGCCAGAGCACGAGCATGATCGCGGGCATCAACGCCGCGCACACGGACACCGGCGCCTATCTGTTCGTGCTGGGCGATCAGCCTTTGCTCACGCCCGAAATCGTGCGCGACATGCTGCGCCTCTACGAGGCGTCGGAACCAAAGGCGCTGGTGGTGGCGCCCACCTGCGGGGACAGGCGCGGAAACCCCACCCTGTTCTCCGCCCTTCTCAGGGACGAGCTGCTGGGGGTGCGCGGGGACGCGGGCGGGCGCAGCGTCATCAAAACGCTGGAGGAGAAATCTCCCGAGAAACTCGTTTTTCTTGCGCTGGACGATGATGGTATCTTGCTCGACATCGACACGGAGAAAGACTACGGGCGCGTGCTCCGCAAATTTCCCGAAACCTCGCTCGAATAGACAAGGAATCAGGTCATGGTAAAGGCGTTTCAAATCGCATCCGGCCCCCGCGTGCGCTTCGGTCGCGGAGAGGTCGCCCACGTCGGAGAGGAAGCGAAAAATCTCGGCATTGCGAAACCCGTGCTCGTAACCGACCCGGGGCTCGCCGCGAGCGGCGCGCTCGACTCCCTGCGCAAGAGTCTCGAGGAGGCATCGCTCGACTACCGCTTCTACGATCGGGCCGAGGCGAACCCCACGGACACCAGCATCCTCGAGGCACGCGCTTTTTTTGAGGAGGGGGGGTGCGACGGCTTCATCGCCGCGGGCGGCGGAAGCACGATGGACACCGCCAAGGCTGCTCTGGCCATCATCGCCAACGGAGGGGTGCCGAGCGACTACTACGGCCGCGGCAAGGCGACGAAGCCCGGCCCCCCGCTCATCACCGTGCCCACCACGGCGGGCACGGGCAGCGAGGTGACGTCGAGTTCCATCGTCACGGACACGAAACTTCGAATCAAGGCTGTCCTGGCCGACCCCGCGCTGTTCGCGAAACTCGCCGTCGTCGATTCCACCCTGCTCGCGCACCTTCCCTCCCACATCGCGGCGGGTGCGATGATGGACGCCCTCACGCACGCCATCGAGTCGCTCGGCTCGCCTGCGTCGAACCCATGGACGGAAGCACTCGCGTTTCAGGCCATCGCCTACGTCGGCGCACACGGCAGAGCCTACGTGGACGACCCCGCGAACCCCGAGGCGGCCGACGCCATCTCCCTGGCGGCCACCCTCGCGGGACGCGCGTTCACCAACACGGGGCTGGGCATCGTGCACTCGCTCGCCCATCCGCTGGGCGCCTACCACGGGCTGCACCACGGCACGGCGAACGGCATCTTTCTGCCCCCCGTCATGGAGTTCAACCTCCCCGCCATGCGGGAGACATACGCGCGCATGGCGCCTCTCCTCGCACCGCACGAGGACGTGGCCCACACGGCGGAGGCGGCGATAGAGGCCATCCGCACCCTCAACAGGGACGTCGGCATTCCGGCCAGTTTGCGAGAAGCCGACGTCGTGAACGAAGACCTCGACGTCATGGCGAAAGACGCGGCGGAAAGCCACCAGGTCGTCACGAACCCGGTTCCCTCGACCGAAGAGGATATGAAGCGCCTGCTGCTGGCGGTGCTCGAATAGACGATGCCCGCCGGGAGGGTTCTCATATCGCAGGCGCAGATAAGCGAACGCCTGTCCACGCTTGCCGCCCGCATCGACGCGCAAGTGCCCGCGGGGCCGATTCACGTCGTGATGATACTGGCGGGTGCCATATTCTTCGGCGTCGACCTCGCCCGCCTCCTCGCACGCGAGGCGACGCTGGGCTTCCTTTCGGCGTCGAGTTACGGAGCAGGCACGCAAAGCTCAGGCCGTGTGGAAATAGACGCCTCCTGCCTGGGCGAGGTCGCGGGGCGAAACGTGCTGCTCGTCGACGACATTCTCGATACGGGCCGCACGCTTGCGAGGGCGCGCGCACTCTTACAGGAGAAGCACCCCGCCTCGGTGCACACTTGCGTCCTGCTGGACAAGCCCGCGCGCAGAGAGACCGTGATGGAAGCGGACTACGTGGGGTTCACCATAGATAACCATTTCGTCGTGGGCTACGGGCTAGACCTGGACGGAAGATACCGCACGCTGCCCGACATACGGATTCACACGCCCGGGTGAGGCTTGCCCGGACGCGCGTGCGCAGGTGTTTGCGCGCACACAGGAGAGACGACCATGCCGATTCGCGAGATGCGGGTTTGGGAGACGGCGGTGGAAGTTGCCCAGCAGTCCAGAAACCGCTACGGGGGCGCCTCCGTCGTGGAGCGCGTCGTCGTCCGCCTGACGAACGACGCAGGCGAGGAGGGCTGGGGCGAGGCGGCCCCACTTCTGCACTTCACGCGCGAGACGGGTGCACAGATGGCGGCCAAACTCCGCGAAGCCGCCCCCCGGGCAGAGGGAAAAGAGGCGGGCGAACTCCTCGCCACTCTGGATGAGACGGCGGATTTTACGAACGCGGGCGCAGCGCGCACCGCTCTTGAAATCGCCGCCCTCGACCTGGCCGCCAAAATCGACCAGGAGCCCTTCTCACGCGCCTTTGGCGGCCACAGGCGAGACGCAGTTGCGCTCGACGCCCCCATCGGCCTCCTCCCGCCTGAGGAAGCCGTGAAAAAGGCCGAAGCACTACTCGCACAGGGGGTGCGGACGCTCAAGGTGAAGTCGGGCCTCGACGCGGAGGCGGACGCCGAGCGCATCGCAAGGCTGCGCGAGAGGTTCGGCCCGCATATCGGGCTCAGAACGGACGCGAACGGCGGGTTCACTCCCGATGAGGCTCTGCGCTTCACGGACAGGATGGTCGAGATCGGCCTCGAACACTTTGAGCAGCCCGTACTGCCCACCGAGAAGAACTGCATCGACGTCTTTCGTGAGATACGCGCCCGGGGGATGCAGGTGGCCGTAGACGAATCGCTGTTCTCCATCGACGACGCCCGCCGCCTCCTCGACGCCGGGGCCGCCGACGTGGCCCTCGTCAAGATTGCGAAGTTCGGCGGCCCCGCAAACGCCTGGAGGGTGGCGCGCGTATTCGACGCGGCGGGCAAGACTGCCCTGCTCAGCTCGCCGTATGAGTCGTTCATCGCCAAGTCGGCGGGGTTCGCCATTGCCCTTTCTCTTGAAAACGCGGACAGAGCACACGAGCTTGCGCATTTTCTGGATGAGGAGCCCTACGCGCAGTGGGCACACGACTTCTCGGGCGGCCGTTTCACGCGGGGTGCAGCCGCAGGGCACGGAGCCGTCGGCATCCCCGAGCGCATCACGAAGATAACGCGCACGGCGGCATAACCGCAGCCGCCTCTTTTTTCACCTAGGAGAACAGGTTCCATGAACCTCCCCATGCAAGTAGACATCGTCGAGGTGGGCACGCGCGACGGCCTGCAAAGCGAAAAGCAGTACCTGACGCCCGAGGAGAAGATCAGGCTGGTCGACGCCATCACCGAAGCAGGCGTGCGCCGCATCGAGGTGACGAGCTTCGTCAGCCCCAAACACGTCCCCCAGATGCGGGACGCGAAGGAGGTGCTTGCGGGCTGCAAGCGCAATCCCGACGCGGAATACGAGGTGCTCGTGCCCAACGTGCGCGGCATGGAGCGTGCTCTTGAGTGCGAGGTGGACCGCGTCGCACTGTTCGTCTCCGCCAGCGAGACCTTCAACCAGAAAAACATACGCGCAAGCCGCGAGCAGATGCTCGAAGTCGCCCGCGAAGTCGCGCAGATGGCCAGGGGCGCCGGCGTCAAGGTGCGCGGCGGCGTGGTCGCCACCTTCGGCTGCCCCTACGAGGGGCGCATCGCAGACGCGGACGTCGAATGGGTGGTGGGCGCATACGTGGACATGGGGTGCGACGAAATTGCCCTGGCCGATACCGTGGGCATGACGAATCCCGCCGAGATCAAGCGCCTCGTCGGGTCCGTGCGCGAAAAATTTCCCTCGGTGCGCTACGTCCTGCACTTACACAACACGCGGGGGGCGGGCCTCGCCAATCTGCTGGCGGGACTGGAGGCGGGCATCGACATCTTCGACACCTCCATCGGCGGACTGGGCGGCTGCCCCTTTGCCCCCCGCGCGACGGGCAACATCGCCAGCGAGGACACCGTCAACATGCTCCACGAGATGGGAATCGAGACCGGCATCGACCTCCCGAAACTGCTCAAGGCAGTCGCGTACGCGGAAAAGGTGCTGAACCGCCAGCTGCCGGGTCAGCTCCTCCACGCGGGCATCCCTGAATGGAACGCCCCCGCGGCCTGAACAAGGGCGTGCCTCCCGCCCGAAAACCCGCCCGGCGACGCGGGAACGACCTTGACTTCCGCGTGCGAAACTGATTGTATGCAAAATACACTCAGGAGACGCGCCTTGCCGCCCGAACCGCATCCACCCCATCCCATAGAAGAGCTCAAGGAACGCACCGCCAAGGCCCAGGCGCTGGGAGGCGCGGCCTCCAAAGAGCGCCAGCGCAAGCAGGGAAAGCTCACTGCCAGAGAACGCATCGCCCTGCTGCTCGACCCGGACAGTTTTTCGGAAATCAACCTCTTCGTCGAAACACGCGCGACGGACTTCGGGATGGACGCGCGGCGCGCGCCCGGCGACGGCGTCGTGACGGGCAGTGGATACGTAAACGGCCAGCTCGTGTTCGTGGCCTCACAGGACTTCGGCTCCCTCGGCGGCTCCCTGGGGGAGATGCACGCGGAAAAAATCGTAAAAGTACAGGAACTCGCCATGAAGGCGGGAGCTCCCCTCGTCACGATCCTCGATTCGGGCGGGGCGCGCATCCAGGAGGGCGTGCTCGCACTCCACGGCTACGCGCGCATCTTCCAGCGCAACACGCACGCCTCGGGCGTCATTCCGCAGATATCGGTCATCCTCGGACCCTGCGCGGGGGGTGCGGTTTACTCTCCCGCGCTGACGGACTTCGTATTCATGGTCGAGGGGCTGAGCAAGATGTTCATCACGGGGCCGGACGTCATCAAGGCAGTGACGGGCGAGGACGTCTCCTTCGAGGAGCTGGGAGGCGGCGCGGTGCACAGCGCGACGAGCGGGAACGCACATTTTCTCGCCGCCGACGAACGCGAATGCTTTGCGCTGGTGAAGAAGCTGCTCTCCTTCCTGCCCTCGAACAACGTGGACGACCCTCCGCTGTCCGACACACCCGCCTGGCCGCCCGATGAAAACCCCGAACTCGACGACATGATTCCCGCCGAAGCGACGCAGGCCTACGACGTGCGAAGCCTGATGGCCCAGGTCTTCGACGAGGGGGATTTTCTAGAGGTGCACGCAGCATTCGCCAGGAACATCGTGGTCGGCTTCGCGCGTCTGGGCGGAAGGCCCGTCGGCGTCGTGGGAAACCAGCCCACCCACCTGGCGGGGGTTCTGGACATCGACAGCTCGGACAAGCTCGCCCGCTTCGTGCGATTTTGCGACGCCTTCAACCTCCCCATCATCAATTTCGTGGACGTGCCCGGCTACCTGCCCGGCACCCAGCAGGAATACGGCGGCGTCATCCGCCACGGCGCGAAGGTGCTCTTCGCCTACAGCGAGGCGAGCGTGCCGAAGATCGCCCTCATCGTCCGCAAGAGCTACGGCGGCGCTTTCGTCGCCATGAGTGCAATCGGGTTGGGCTACGACCGCGTTCTGGCGTATCCCTTCGCCGAGATCGCCGTTATGGGGCCCGAAGGAGCCGCCAACATCATCTTCCGCCGCGAGATCGAGGCGTCCGAGGACCCCGAAAAGGTCCGCAGCGAGAAGATAGCGGAATACCGCGACCTCTTCGCCAAGCCCTACGAGGCGGCGCGCCGCGGACTGGTGGATTCCGTTATCGAACCACGCCACACGCGGGGTGCGCTCATCCGCGCTCTCGGGATGACCGCCCGCAAGCGCGAAGAGAGGCCGGAACGCAAACACGGAAACATTCCGCTCTGAGGGCTCGCAGGTGGACGTATTCGTACCCGGAATTTTCCTGACCATCATCGGCATGGGCGTCGTTTTCGCCTCGCTGATCGTTCTGATGGCGGTCATCGTGCTTCTCGAGAAAATCGTGGAAGCGGGCCGGAGCAAAGACGCGGAGGAGCCCGCACCCACCCCGGGGGCCGACGACAACGGCATCGTCCTCGCCGCGGCAGCGTATTTTCTTGAAACCGAAGACCCAGGGGTGTACGTGCCGCAAGTGCACCGGGGGGACGATTCTCACTGGGCGCGCGCCGCGCGCCGAAGCCGACGGAGCCTGCGTTGAGAAACTTTCACCTGACAATCGAGGGAAAGCGATATGCAGTGCGCGTCGAACGCGACCCGGACTCGAACGACCTCGAAGTCACGATAGACGGGCGCACCCACCGCGTTCAGGTGGAAGAAGAGGAGCGCGCGGCCGCCTCCACGCCCCCTCCGCACGCCGCGCAAAGGTCCGCACCCCAGCCAGCGGGCGGGAGAGGGCAGATCGTGGCTCCCCTGCCGGGCGTGGTGCTCTCCGTAGCGGTGGCCCCCGGCGACGCCGTGCACACGGGCGACACCCTCTTGATACTCGAGGCGATGAAGATGGAGAACCTCATCACCGCCGACGCGGACGGCGTCGTCCAGACCGTGCACGTGGCGAAAGGCGACAAGGTGGAAGCCTCCCAGCTCCTCGTGGAGATAGCATGAGCCGCCTGTTCTCCTCGATCGCCGACTTCGCTTCCGTGACGGGGTTTTCCTCGGTGGGCGGGGGCGACCTCCTTATGCTCGCCATCTCCTGCCTGCTGCTCTACCTCGCCATCCACAAGGGCTTCGAGCCCTTGCTGCTGGTGCCCATCGGGTTCGGGATGCTGCTCTCGAACCTGCCCGGCTCGGGCATCTTCGAGGAGGGGGGCCTCATCCACTATTTCTACTTCGGGGTGAAGGCGGGCGTGTTTCCACCCCTGATCTTCATGGGCATCGGCGCGCTGACGGATTTCGGTCCGCTGCTCGCCAACCCCAAGACGCTGCTCCTGGGCGCAGCCGCCCAATTCGGCATCTTCGCCACCCTGCTCGGCAGCATATTTCTGGGCTTTGACCTTTCCGAGGCGGGGGCCATCGGCATCATCGGCGGCGCGGACGGCCCCACGGCCATCTACACGGCCTCGAAGCTCGCGCCCCACCTTCTGGGGCCCATCGCCGTGGCCGCCTACAGCTACATGGCGCTCGTGCCCATGATACAGCCCCCCATCATGAAGGCGCTGACCACCAAAGAAGAGCGCACGCGGACGATGACGCAGCTCAAGGAAATCGAAAAGCCCGTCCGCATCCTCTTTCCTATCGTGACGACGCTGCTCACGGGCCTTCTGCTGCCCTCGGCGGTCCCTCTCATCGGAATGCTCATGTTGGGCAACCTCTTCAGAGAGTGCGGCGTCGTCGAGCGGCTGCTCAAGACGTCGGAGGACGCCCTGCTCAACATGGTGACCATATTTCTCGGCGTATCCGTGGGCGCCTCGATGACGGCGGAGAGTTTTCTCAAATGGGAGACTATCGGCATTCTCCTGCTGGGCTTCATCGCCTTCGGCATCGGAACGGCTACGGGCGTGATATTCGGCAAGATCATGGCCGCGTGCAGCCGCACGCCCATCAACCCCCTCATCGGCGCGGCGGGCGTGAGTGCGGTTCCCATGGCGGCGCGCGTCGTCCAGAAGGTGGGCACGGACGAAAACCCCGGCAACTTCCTGCTCATGCACGCCATGGGGCCTAACGTGGCGGGCGTCATCGGCTCGGCGATTGCGGCCGGCGTTTTGATATCCCTCATTCGAATCTGACGGAGCGACACTCTCATGACTGGACCACTCGAAGGCATCCGGGTCGTCGACCTCACGCGCATTCTCGCCGGACCCTACTGCACCATGATGCTCGGCGACATGGGTGCGGAGGTCATCAAGATCGAAAACCCCGACGGTGGGGACGACACACGCGGCTGGGGCCCTCCATTTCTGAACGGCGTAAGCACGTATTTCATCTCCATCAACCGCAACAAGAAGAGCCTGACGCTGAACCTCAAGGACGAACGCGGCAAGGAGCTTTTGCGCGACCTGATTCGCAAGAGCGACGTGGTGGTGGAGAACTTCCGCCCCGGCACGCTGGACAAACTCGGCTTCTCCTGGGAGAAGATTCACGCAATCAACCCCCGGGCGATCTTCGCCTCGGTCTCCGGCTTCGGCCAGACGGGCCCGCGCAAGAACGAGCCCGGCTTCGACGTGGTCATCCAGGGCGAAGGCGGGGTGATGAGCATTACGGGCGAGCCCGACGGCCCGCCCAACAAGGTGGGCGCCTCCATCGCCGACATCACTTCAGGAATACTCACCGCCCAGGGAGTGTTGCTCGCCCTCTATCACCGCGAGAAGGCCGGCGTCGGCCAGATGGTCGACGTAGGCATGCTCGACGGGCAGGTGGCGCTGCTCACCTACCACGCGAACGGCTATTTCGCCACGGGGAAGATTCCTCCCCGCAGGGGGAACAAGCATCCCTCCATCACGCCCTACGAGACTTACTCGTGCAAGGACGGGTACTTCAATCTGGGCGTGGGCAACGACAGCCTGTGGCGCAGGTTTTGCGACGCCATGGGGCTGGGAGAAGAAATCAAGGAAGACTCCCGCTTCGCCGTCAACAAGGACAGGGTGAACAACCGCGAGGCGTTGCAGGAGATTCTCGACGCCTTCTTCGCCGAAAAGACGGTGGGCGAGACCATTGCGACTCTGCGGGAAGCGGGCGTGCCGTGCGGCCCTATCAACAACCTCGGCCAGGTGCTCAGCGAACCCCAGGTGCTCGCGCGGGAGATGGTGGTGGACGTAGACGTGCCCGTCGCCGGTCCCACGAAGGTGAGCGGCGTGCCCATCAAACTCTCCGCCACGCCGGGGGCCGTGCGCACCCCTCCGCCCACGCTGGGCCAGCACACCGACGAGGTGCTGGAGGGCGTCCTCGGGCTGGACGAGGCGAAAAGAAGCGCACTGCGGCGCGAAGGCGTGGTCTGAGACGAATTCACCGGAGCGGGGAGCGTATCCTCTGAGGATTGCCATGCGCATACCGGGCGTTCAAATCGAAAAACCCAAGTCCCTGAGCAAAATGGTGTCCGAGCAAATCAAGGACGCCATACTGAGCGGCATTTTTCAGCCGGGGGACAAGCTGGTCGAGACGACGCTCACCGAGTCGATGGGCGTGAGCAGGACGCCGCTGCGCGAAGCTTTCCGCGAGCTCGCGGCGGAGGGCTACATCACCGTCGTGCCCCGCAAGGGGGCGCACGTAAGCCGGCTGAGCGAAGATGAGGTGCTCGACATCTACGCCATCACCAGCGTACTCGAGGGTCTGGCCACGCGCCTCGCCACCCCGCACCTTCGGGAAGGCGGAGCGAACGAGAGACTCCAGCATTTCTTCGACAGACTCAAGCGCCACCACGAGCGCGGCGAGGTGGACGCCTACTGGGCAGCGAACCGCGACTTCCACCGGCACATAGCGAGCGCCTGCGGGAACTCGCGGCTCCAGGCGCTCATCGATAACCTGCGCCAGCAAATCATGAAGACGCGCGTGGTGACGCTTCACGCTCCGGGACGCCTGGACGGCTCGATGGCCGAACACGCAGAGATACTGCGCACCATCCTCGCGGGCGAGGCAAGAACCGCCGAGCGCCTCGTGATCGAACACCTGGAGATTCAGGGAAAGTTCGTGCTCGACCTCATCAAGAAACAACCCGAAAGCGCGGAGCCCTTCGCCTAGGAGAGCGCCTCGCCCGCCGCGACGTGTTCCATCCCGAGGGCTTCGGCCACGCCCGCGTGGGTGATGCGGCCTTCGGCCACGTTCAGGCCGTCGGCGAGGTGAGGATTCTGCGCCACCGTCCCTTTCACGCCCAGACCCGCCAGCTCGAGAGCATAGGGCAACACGGCGTTTGAGAGCGCTATGGTGCTCGTACGCGGCACGGCGCCGGGCATGTTCGCCACCCCGTAGTGGACGACGCCGTCGACGACATAGGTGGGAGCGGAGTGGGTGGTTGGTCGTATCGTCTCCACGCAGCCACCCTGGTCCACCGCCACGTCGACCAGCACGGCGCCCGCGTTCATCTGCCCAAGCATCTCGCGCGGGACGAGAACGGGTGTGCGTCCCCCGGGCACCAAAACCGCGCCGATGACCAGGTCCGCCTCGCGGACGGCCTCACGCACCGAGAAGCGCGTGGACACCAGGGTCTTGACCCTGCCGTAGAAGATGTCGTCGATATATTCGAGCCGCGCGTGGTCGATGTCGAAAACGGTGACTTCCGCGTGCATCCCCACCGCGATCTTCGCCGCGTTCTTGCCCACGATGCCTGCGCCCAGAATAACGACGTTCCCCCGGGGAACGCCGGGGGCACCCGCCAGCAGGACACCGCGTCCGCCCAGGGTTTTTTCGAGATACTTGGCTCCCTCCTGCACGGCCATTCTGCCCGCTATCTCGCTCATGGGCTGCAGGATGGGCAAGACGCCCTTGGGCGAGGTCACCGTCTCGAAGGCGACGCCGTAGACGCCCCTCTCCACCAAGGCTTCCACCAGCGGGCGCGAGGCGGCCAGGTGCAGGAAGGCGAAGAGAACCTGCCCTGCGCGCATCTGGCCAAACTCCGCTTCGACGGGTTCTTTGACCTTGACGATCATTTCGCCTCGCGCCCAAACCTCCTCGGCCGAGGAAACTACGCACCCGCCCACGCGCTCGTATTCCGCGTCGGAGATACCCGCGCCCGCACCCGCGTCCTTCTCCAGCAAAACGACGTGCCCGGCGTCGATGAGAGCCTCCACGGCCCCCGGCGTCAGGGCAACGCGGTACTCGTCCTGTTTGATCTCGCGCGGCAGCCCGATTATCACCCCGCGCCCTCCCCCTCGTCCACGATGTGGAACGTGCTCTCCGCCTCCGCAACGGTTCCGCCGTCCTCCGCGCGGGTGGCCTTTCCCTCCATGACGACGAACCGGCCTTTTCTCTTCTTGAGCCTTCCTTCGAGCAGCAGGGGAGTACCGACCGGCAGGGGATCGCGGTAGCGAATTTCGCTTCGGGCCGAATAGGCGCGCAAACCCTTCAGGAACAGCCAGTTCGCCATCACGTCGTCGAGAACGCTGAAGACGATTCCGCCGTGCGTCACGCCGTCGTATCCCTGATGGAAGGGTTCGGGTGTGAACGCACCCTTGCAGACCTCGCCGTCGAGCCGGAAGGGGATTTTCAGACCAATCGGGTTTTCGGGTCCGCAGACGAAGCAGCCATCCGCGTCCGGGCGTCCTCTGCTCAACGGCGCGTCTCCCGCTGTCGGGAAAAACAAAAAGGAGAGCCTGGACGACTCTCCTTCATGCAACCCTCCTGCGTCGAAGTTCGGCTCTTACGCCTCTCCCTGGGCCTCTTTTTTCCTCTGGCGCCGCTCGCGGACCGCATCTTGCTTGGAGGTGTCCCTGTCGACCAATTCCAGGAAGGCCATGGGGGCAGCGTCTCCCTGGCGGGGAGGCAGGCGCAGAATCCGCGTGTAGCCGCCCGGCCTGTCCGCGTACCTCGGCGCGACGGTGTCCATGAGCTTGGCGACCGAGGCGGGCGTCTTGAGGTAGGCGGCAACCTGGCGCCGCGCGTGCAGCGTGCCCTTTTTCCCGACCGTGATGATGCGCTCGGCGTGGCGGCGCACCTCCTTGGCCTTCGCCAGCGTCGTCCGCACCCGCTCCTCGTCGATGAGCGAGGTGACCATGTTGCGCGTCATGGCGTTGCGGTGCTTCGAGGTGCGCCCCAGTTTTCTTCCGTGCCATTTGTGCCGCATGCTTCCATCCTATCCTTGTTCGGTGTTCTCGCGCCCGATGAAATCGTTGGGCGAGAGGTTCAAGTCGGTCAAATCCATGCCGAGGCGCAGATCCATGCCCTCGAGAATATCGCATATCTCGTTCAGGCTCTTGCGTCCGAAGTTGCGGGTCTTGAGCAATTCGGTTTCGGTCTTCTGCACCAACTCGGCCAACGTGCGGATGCGCGCGTTCTTCAGGCAGTTGTAGCTGCGCACGGAAAGCTCGAGCTCCTCCACGCTCCTGCCGAGGCTCTCGATAATTCCCTGCCTGTGCTCGTCCACCGGGGTGGCCTGGGGCGATTCTTCTTCCTCGAAATTGATGAATATCTGGAGGTTGTCCTTGAGTATCTTCGCCGCGTGGGCAACCGCGTCCACGGGTGCGATGGTTCCATTCGTCTCCACGTCGAGAATCAGCTTGTCGTAGTCGGTGATGTCGCCCACCCGCGTCTTCTCGACCTGGAAGGCGCAGCGGCGTATGGGTGAGAAGATGGAGTCCATCGGGATGAACTGGGGGCCGAGGGCGAGGTCCACGTTTCTCTCCGCGGGCACGTAGCCGCGCCCGACGTTCACCACGAGCTCCACCTCGAGTTCCGCCTCGTCGTTCATGTTGGCGATCTCTACATCGGGCGTCAATATCTTCACGTCCGGAGGACCCTCGATATCGCCCGCCCGGAACACCCCCGCCTCACCCGCGTGGGCGTAGTGCATGTGTACGGGCAAGTTCGCCGAATCGGCCTGGATGACCACATCCTTCAGGTTCAAGACGATCTCGGTGACGTCCTCCATGACGCCCGGGATGCTCGAAAACTCGTGAAACACGCCCTCGATGCGCACACCGGTGAAGGCGGCTCCCTGCAGAGAAGAAAGAATCACCCGGCGAAGCGCGTTGCCCAGAGTAACGCCGTATCCGCGTTCCAGGGGCTCGGCGACGAAGCGGCCGAAAGTATCCGACAAACTCTCTGGTTGCGGCTCCAGACCAGTGGGTTTGACGAGATCGGCAATGGCTGTCATATCAACGGGTCCTCCGTTCGGCGGTCGACCGGTACCGGAAAAAACGGGTCGAGACGCGCCCGTCATCTATTTGGAATACAACTCCACGATTTGCTGCGCGCTGATGTCCACGCGAGAATCGGCCAGACTCGGCGGCTCGAGGACGCGCGCCTGCAGATCGGCGTGGTCCACGTCGAGCCACGCGGGAGCCCCCCGCACCTTGCCCTTCTCCGCGCTTTGAACGACCAACTCGAGCTTCTTGCTCTTCTCCTTGATCTCGACGACGTCGCCCTTTCTCACCACGAACGCGGGGCGGTTCACCTTTCTGCCGTTCACCCGCACGTGGTTGTGTGTCACCAACTGGCGGGCCTGGTTGCGCGAATCGGCGAAACTCGCCCGGAAGACGACGTTGTCGAGACGCGATTCAAGCAGGGCGAAGAGGTTGTCGCCCGTTACCCCCTTGCGGCGGGCCGCCTCCTTGTAATACATGCGAAACTGCTTTTCGAGAACGCCGTAGACCCGCCGCGCCTTTTGCTTCTCGCGGAGTTGGAGGCCGTACTCGCTCACCTTGCCCCGCGTGCGCGCCGCCCCGTGTTGGCCCGGGGGGAAGCTGCGCTTGTCGAAAGAGCACTTGTCTCCGATGCAGCGATCTCCCTTGAGGAAGAGCTTCATGCCTTCTCTTCGGCAAAGCCGACAAACCGAATCCTTGTATCGCGCCAAAACTCGAACTCCCTCTGCGTTCTCGCCCTAGACCCGACGCCGCTTGCGCGGGCGGCAACCATTGTGGGGAATGGGTGTTACGTCACGAATGAGACTCACCTCGAGCCCCGCCGCGGCCAGTGAGCGAATCGCCGCCTCGCGGCCCGAACCCGGCCCGCTCACGTAGACCTCCACGGAGGTAACTCCCAGGTCAAGTGCTTTCTTGGCGACGTCGGCCGCAGCCATCTGCGCGGCGAAGGGCGTGCTCTTGCGCGAACCCTTGAAGCCCTGCCCGCCCGCCGTCGACCAGCAGACCACGTTGCCTCCTGTGTCGGAAATCGAAATCATGGTGTTGTTGAACGTCGCCAGAATGTGGGCCTGGCCCTTGCCGATGGCCCTGCGCTCCCGGCGGCGCCTTCCGCCACGTTTTCCTCTACCCCCTTGCGCCAATTGAAGATCTCCTGCCCTCTCAGGGAAAAGAAACTATGTCGCCTTCTTTTTTGCACCCACCGTCTTGCGCGGCCCCTTGCGGGTGCGCGCATTGGTGTGGGTTCTCTGTCCGCGAACGGGCAGCCCGCGGCGGTGCCGCAGCCCCCGGTACGTGCCGATGTCCATCAGCCTTTTGATGTTCATGGTCACCCGGCTCCGGAGGTCGCCCTCGACCGCGTAGGCACGCTCGATGATCTCGCGCAGGGTCTGCACCTCAGCCTCGGAGAGGTCCTTCACCTTGGAGAAGGCGTCGATCTTCGCCTCCTCGACTATCTTCGTCGCGGACGTGCGCCCGATTCCATAGATGTACGTCAACGCGACGTCGACGTGCTTGTCGTTGGGTATGTCCACTCCGGCAATGCGGGCCATGTACGTTCTCCTTCTCGCTTCCGCCTCAGCCCTGGCGCTGCTTGTGCTTGGGGTTCGGGCACAGCACGCGCACGACCCCCTTGCGGCGGATGACCTTGCACTTGTCACACATCGGCTTCACGGAACTTCTTACCTTCATCGTCCTGCTCCAAATGGCGTCCCTATTTATAGCGGCTCGTTATCCGCCCCCGCGTCAGGTCATAGGGGGAGAGCTCCACCTTCACGTTGTCCCCCGGGAGAATGCGGATGAAGTGCATCCGCATCTTGCCCGAGATGTGGGCCAGCACCTTGTGGCCGCCTTCGAGTTCGACGCGAAACATCGCGTTCGGCAGAGGCTCCAAGACGACGCCGTCCATCTCGATCACGCCTTCTTTGGGTGCGCGCTCCTCGCGCTCGGTCTGCTCGCGTCTGCGCTTTCTCCTGCTGCCCTGGCGGCGCGGCCTCCTCATGCGGCCAGACTCAAAACGTCCGGACCGCGCTCGGTGATGGCTACCGAATGCTCAAAATGCGCCGAGAGCTTCTCGTCCGCCGTGACGACCGTCCACTGATCGTTGCGGAGTTTCACGTCATAGACTCCCGCGTTCAACATCGGCTCAATCGCCAGCACCATGCCCGCCTTGAGTTCCGGCCCCGTGCCGGGTTCGCCGAAATTCGGCACCTGGGGCTCTTCGTGCAGATTCGTTCCCACCCCGTGCCCCACGTAGGTGCGCACCACCGAGAAGCCTGCCTCCTCCGCGTGCTTTTGCACGGCGTGTGAGATGTCGAACAGCCTGTTGCCCGGCCTGGCCTGTTCGATACCCTTGAAGAGCGCCTCCTCGCAGTGCTTCAGGAGCCTCTTCGCTTCGGGGGCGACGGCGCCGACCGGGAAGGTGATCGCGTGGTCGCCGTAGTAGCCGTGCAGCTTCGCTCCCACGTCGACGCTCACGATATCACCTTCCACGAGTTTTCTCCCCGACGGCACCCCGTGCACCACTTCCTCGTTCACCGAAGCACAAATGGTGTGGCGATAGCCCCGGTAGCCCTTGAAGGCGGGTATCGCCCCCTGGCTGCGAATGATGCGCTCGGCCAGGGCGTCGAGATCGAGCGTCGAGACTCCCGGCCGAATCGTTTCCTTCAACTCCCCCATCACGTTCATCACCACCCGGTTGCTGTCGCGCAGGCGTTCGATCTCTTTTTGTGAACGCAGGATGATAGCCATCAGGCGAGCACCCGGGCAATTCCTTCCTCCACCCTTTTGGCGACCTCCTCGGGCTTCCCCTCGCCGTCGATCTCCGCCAGTTTGCCCTTGTCGCGGTAAAACGCCACCAGCGGTTCGGTGTGTTTCTTGTAAACGTCGAGGCGCCGACGCACCGTGCTCCGCATGTCGTCCTCGCGCTGGTAGAGGTCTCCCCCGCAAACCGAGCACTTCGAGGTGTCCATGTTCGGATAGACCGCCCCGCATTTCTTGCAGGTGAGCCTGCCCGCCAGCCGCCCTATCACTGCCTCGTCCGTCACCCTGAGGTAGACCACCACGTCCACGCTCTCGGGCAGCACCCTCTCGAGTGCTTCCGCCTGGTGAATCGTACGCGGAAACCCGTCGAGAATGAAACCCGCCTTGCAGTCTTCGCGTGCGATGCGCTCCTCGATGACCGAGACGATGAGTTCATCCGGCACGAGCTTGCCCTGGTTGATGATGCCCTCCACCCGCTGACCGAGCACGGTCTTCTCTGCGACCGACTGGCGCAACATGTCGCCCGTCGAGATTTCGGGGGCGTTCATCGCCTGCGAAAGAACGACGCCCTGGGTGCCCTTGCCCGACCCCGGAGGGCCAAGGAGAATCATCCGCATTCGGCTAGCCCGCCCGGCCCCGTATGCGCCCCCGGCGCATGAAACCCTCGTAGTTGCGCATCACCAGATGCGACTCGATTTGCCGCTGCGTGTCCACCGCCACGCCTACGACGATCAACAGTGCGGTTCCGCCGAAGTAGAACGGCACGTTGAACCACTGGATCAGGTACGTCGGCAGGATGACGATGGCACTCAGATAAATCGCTCCCACAAACGTGAGCCTGCTCAGGATGCGGTCGATGTAGTCCGCCGTGGGTCGGCCCGGACGCCTCCCGGGAACGAAGCCACCGTACTTGCGCAGGTTCTCCGCCACGTCCATCGGGTTGAATATGATGGCGGTGTAGAAATAGGCGAAGAAGAATATGAGCACGACCGTCAGCACCACGTAGAGGGTGCTCGGCGGCGTGAGCGCAGCACTCAACAGGCGGAGCCATTCTACGCTCGAGAACTGCGCGATCGTCGCGGGAAAGAGAATCATCGAGCTCGCGAAGATCGGCGGGATGACGCCCGAGGTGTTGACCTTGAGGGGCAGGTGGGTCTCCTGGCCACCCGCCATCTTGCGGCCCACCATGCGCTTTGCGTACTGCACCCGTATTCTGCGTTGGCCCGCCTCGAACCACACCACCAGACCCACTACGGCCACCATGCCCACCACCAGAAGGATCATGACGAAGGGCTGGAGTTCGCCCGTACCCAGCAAACGGAACGTGTTGATGATCGCTCCGGGCAAACCCGCCACGATGCCCGCGAAAATGATGAGCGAGATGCCGTTGCCGATGCCGCGCTCGGTAATCTGCTCGCCCAGCCACATGATGAACGAGGTGCCCGCCACCAAGGTGAGCACCGTCATGAGCCGGAAGCCCCACCCCGGTTCGGGAACCACGAGCGCACCCGTGGGAGCGGCCATCTGCTCGATGCCGACGGCGATGCCGAAGCCCTGAATCGTCGAGAGGAGCACCGTGCCGTAGCGCGTGTACTGGTTGATTTTCTTGCGCCCCGAATCGCCCTCTTTCTTCAGGCGCTCCAGGTGGGGAACCGCGACCGTGAGCAGCTCCAGAATAATGGACGCGCTGATGTAAGGCATGATGCCGAGCGCGAAAATCGTCAATTGGCTGAGCGCACCGCCCGTGAAGAGGTCGAAGAACTGCATGAGCGTGCCGCCGCCCTGGCTCATCTCGGCGAAAAAGGCGGCCAGCGCCACGGTGTCGATTCCCGGCGTGGGAATGTGCGCACCGATGCGGTAGACCGCCAGAATGCCGAGCGTGAACAGAATCCTGTTCTTGAGCTCGGGCACCTGGAATATGCTGGGAACGCCGCCTTCCCTCACGCGCTCTCACCCTCCGGTCCGGCGGCCAGGGCCACGATTTGCACGCTGCCGCCCGCCTCCTCGATCTTGCGGCGGGCCGACGCGCTGCACCCCTGCACCTTGAGGTGCAGGGCGCGCTCCACCTCGCCCTGGCCGAGAAGTTTGACGCCGTCCTTCGCCAACTTGCGAATCAGGCCCGCGGCCCGAAGCGCGTCGGCGTCCAGATCGGCCCCATCGGCAAGAGCGTTCAGGCGGCCCACGTTCAACGCGGAGAACTGCTTCTTGAAGCGATTCGTAAACCCACGCTTGGGCAGGCGACGCTGGAGCGGCATCTGCCCCCCCTCGAAACCCACCTTGCGGCTGTAGCCCGAGCGGGACTTCTGCCCTTTCTGGCCGCGCGTCGAGGTCTTGCCCATACCGGAACCCACCCCGCGCCCCACGCGGTGACGGGGCCTGCTTGCTCCGGCGGGAGAGGACAAATCGCCCAGCCCCGTGTACGAACCTTCCGTGTTTTCGTCGTTTTCGGACATATCGACCCGGGGGCTAGGCCCCCTCCTCCACTTCCACCAAGTGCTTGACCTTGAACACCATGCCGCGAATGCAGGCGTTGTCCGCCTTGACGACCGTCTGGTTGATGCGCCGCAGACCCAGCCCCTGCAAGACGGCGCGCTGCTTCGGGTTCGAGCCGGACGTGCTCTTTTTCAATGTAACCCTTATCTTTCCTTCCGCCATCTTATTCCTGCTCCTGCGCGTCGGGAGCACCTTGCGGCGACTCATCCCCCTCGCCCGCCGCGGCCTCGCTTTCGGCCAGGGGAGCAGCCTCCTCGCCCGCTTCGGGTTCCGCCTCGACACCGATGCCTCTGAGCGCGAACACTTCGTCGCGGTTGCGCAGCGCGCACAAGCCCGCCAGCGTCGCTTTGGCAGCGTTGTGCGGATTGTTCGTGCCGATGCACTTCGTCAATATGTCGCGTACGCCCGCCACGTCGAGAACCGCGCGCACGGGACCGCCCGCGATGACCCCCGTTCCGCGCGCGGCGGGCTTCAGGAGGACGCGGCCCGCCCCGAAACGACCCATCGTCTGGTGGGGAATGGTCTCCTTGTCGAGGGCAACGCGCACCATTGCCTTTCGCGCCTTCTCCACCCCTTTGCGGATGGCCTCGGGCACCTCGTTCGCCTTGCCCATGCCGATGCCGACCTGGCCCTTGCGATCGCCCACGGTCACCAGGGCACTGAAGCTGAACCGTCTGCCGCCCTTCACCACCTTCGCGACGCGGTTGATGTAGATAACGCGGTCGATGAACTCGCGCTCCTCAGGATTCTCGGCCTCGCGCCCCCGGCCCCTTCTCGCTTCTCGCGCCATCAGAACCTCACCCCCGTCTCCCGCACGCCATCTGCCAGTGCTTTCACGCGCCCGTGGTAGAGATAGCCGTTGCGGTCGAAAACCACCTTCTCCACGCCCTGGGATTTTGCGCGATCCCCGAGCATCTTGCCGACGAGGGCGGCGCCCGCGGTGTTGCCGGCGTCGACGCCCTCAGCACTCTTCGCTTCAGAGGCGAAAGCTCCCTCGCGCGAGGAGGCCGCCGCCAGGGTGCGGCCCGCGACGTCGTCGATCACCTGGGCGTAGATGTGCGCGCCGCTGCGGAAAACCGTAAGACGCGGGCACTCGCTCGTGCCGCGGCTCTTTTTGCGAATTCTCACTTTGCGCTTGAGCCTCGCCTCAAGCTTGCTCAATCGACCCACTTTCCGAACCTCCCGCGCTACACGCCTGCCTTGCCGACCTTGCGCCGCACCACCTCGCCCACGTAGCGGATGCCCTTGCCCTTGTAGGGCTCGGGGGGCTTGACCTTGCGGATTTCGGCGGCCACCCAGCCGACCACCTGCTTGTCGATACCCTTGACCTTAATCGCCATGCGGTTGCGGTCGCTCTGGACCTCGAAGGTGATGCCCTCGATCTCCTCGATGTTCACCGGATGCGAATACCCCACGTTCAGGACGACTCCCTTGCCCTTCGCCTCCACGCGGTAGCCCAGGCCGATGATTTCGAGTTCCTTTTCGAACCCCTTCGTCACGCCCTCGACCATGTTGGCGATGAGCGTGCGCGTGAGACCGTGGAGCGACTTGTCCTGGCGCGATTCGCTGCGCCGCGAGACGACGATGCTCTCGCCGCCCACCTCCACTTCCGGCCTATGGTGCAACTCGCGTTCGAGAGTGCCCAGCGGCCCCTTGACGGAGATACGCCGCCCGTCAAGCCGCACCTCCACCCCCTGGGGGATGGGAATAGGCACTTTTCCGATGCGTGACATTCAGACCACCTCACCAAATTTCACAAAGAACCTCGCCGCCTACCCCCAGGTTGCGCGCCTCCTCGTCGGTCAGCACGCCCTTCGACGTCGTGAGAATAGCGATGCCCATTCCGTTGAGCACCCTGGGAACCGACTCCTTGTTCACATACACCCGAAGGCCGGGTTTGCTGACGCGCCTGAGCTGGTTCAGCACCTGCTTGCCGTCCTGGAGGGGCTTGAGTTGCACCCTGATTTCGCTCTGGCCCGCGTGCCCCGGAGCGACGTCGTAGCCCTGGATGTAGCCTTGCGACTTCAAGATGCCGACGACCTGGGCCTTCAGGCTGCTGCCCGGAATCACGACGTTCGTGTGCCCCGCGCGCACCGCGTTGCGGATGCGCGTGAGGAGGTCGGCAATGGGATCCGTCATGCTCATGTTCTGGCGCCTCCGCTACCAACTCGATTTCGTGACGCCCGGAATCTCGCCCTTGAGCGACAATTCGCGGAAGCAGATGCGGCAAATCTTGAAACGCCGCAGATACCCGCGCGGGCGCCCGCAACGCTGGCAGCGATTGTAAGCCCGCACCCCGAACTTGGGAGTTTTCTTCTGTTTCGCAATCAAGCACTTTTTCGCCACGGAATTTCCTCTTTAGTTCGCGCGGAAGGGAACGCCCAACTCGCGCAGCAGTGCGCGCCCCTCTTCGTCGGTGGTCGCCGAGGTGTTTACGACAACGCCGATGCCCCGTGTCTTCTCCACCTTGTCGATGTCGATCTCGGGGAAGATAATCTGATCCCGAATGCCCATGCTGTAGTTCCCCCGGCCGTCGAACGACTTCGGGCTCAGCCCCCTGAAGTCGCGTACGCGCGGGAGCACCACGTTCACCAAGCGGTCCATGAAGTCCCACATCCTCGCGCCGCGCAGCGTCACCATCGCCCCGATGGGCATCCCCTCGCGCAGCTTGAAGTTCGCGATGGACTTGCGCGCCCGGGTGATGACGGGCTTTTGCCCCGCGATGCTCGTGAGCTCGGCGACACCGTTCTCCAGGGTCGAAGCGTTTTGAACGGCCTCTCCCAGCCCCATGTTCAGGGTCACCTTGAGAAGCCGCGGAATCTGCATGACGTTGGTGTACTCGAACTCTGTGCGGAGTTTTTCCGCAATTTCGTCTCGATAACGCTGCAACATTCTGGGGACGTACGCCATTTTACCCTAAATCCTTCTCGCCTAGACCGTGTCCAGCAATTCGCCGCCGCGATGCGTCACCCGCACGCGCGTGCCGTCCTCGAGCCGCTTTCTGCGCACGCGCGCGGGACCGCCCGCCTTCGGGTCGACGGGCATGACGTTGGAGATGTGAATCTTCCCCTCGCGCTCGAGGATGCCGCCCTGCTGGTTCGTCTGGGTCGGCTTCGTGTGGCGCTTCATCATGTTCACCTTCTCCACGAGCACCCGGTTTTCGTTCTTGAGCACCCGCAGCACCTTGCCGGTCTTCCCTTTCTCGCGACCCGCGATTATCTGCACGATGTCGCCTTTCTTGATGTGTGTCTTCTTCGATTTTCCGCCCATCTCGATCCTCACAACACCTCGGGCGCGAGCGAGACGATGCGCATGAAGCGCTTGCGCCGCAACTCGCGGGCCACGGGCCCGAAAATGCGCGTGCCCATCGGCTCGCGCGCTTCGTTGATGATAACGACGGCGTTGTCGTCGAAGCGGATGTAGGTGCCGTCCTCGCGCCCGGTCTCCTTCACCGTACGGACGACTACGGCGCGGCGCACCTCGCCCTTCTTGATGGCGCTGTTGGGGACGGCCTCCTTGATCGCCACGACGATGATGTCGCCGATGCGCGCGTATCTGCGCCGCGAGCCTCCCAGCACCTTGATGCACTGGGCGCGCTTCGCCCCCGAGTTGTCTGCTACGCTGCACATGGTTTCGACCTGAATCATTTTCCCCGTTCCCTACTTCGTGCGCTCGATCACGTCCAGAAGACGCCAGCGCTTGCGCCTGCTGAGTGGCCTCGTCTCGATGATGCGCACCCTGTCGCCCGCCCTGAGGGCGTTCTCCTCGTCGTGGACCAGATACTTCTTGCGCCTGCGCACGACGCGCTTGAAGGTGGAGTGCTTGAACATGCGCACCACCTCCACGGCGACCGTCTTGTCCATGGCGTCGCTGACGACCTTGCCTTCGCGCACCTTGCGTCTTCCCCGAACCTCACTCATCTACGATTCCCCATCTCCGTCTTGCGCGACCTCGCGCTGGCGCCTGGAGGTCAACACCCGCGCCAGGTCGCGCCGAAGCAGGCCGATGCGCGCCGTGTTGTCCAACTGAGCCGTCGCCTTGCGAAAACGCAGGTTAAACAACTCCTGGCGTATTTCCTGCTCTTTGGAACCGAGCTCGTCGTCGCTCAGTTCGATAACCTCACTGTACTTCACGCCGTCATCCCCTTCAGGAAGAGGTTACGATCCTGGTCTTGCACGGCAGTTTCTGCGCAGCGAGGCGCAAAGCCTCGCGCGCCACATCGTCGGCGACGCCGTCCATCTCGTAGAGCACCTTGCCTGCGCGCACCGGCGCAACCCAAGCCTCGGGCGCCCCTTTGCCCTTGCCCATGCGCACCTCGGCGGGCTTTTTGCAGACCGGCTTGTCGGGAAACAGGCGAATCCATATCCGCCCGCCGCGCTTGACGTGGCGCGTCATGGCGATGCGGGCCGCCTCGATCTGGCGCGCCGTAATGTGCGTCGTCTCGAGCGTCTGCAGTCCGTAGGAGCCGAAGGAGAGCGTCGCCCCGCGTTGGGCCTTGCCGTCCAGACGGCCTTTTTGCGTCTTTCTGAACTTCGTTCTCTTGGGTTGCAGCATGTCTCGCTCCTGCGCCCGCCTTACGCACCCAGTGCCTGGGAGGCGGGCGTTCTTCTGCTCTGGCGAATCATTTCGCCCCGGAAAATCCAGACCTTGACGCCAATGATTCCGTAGGTCGTCTTCCCCTCGGCGAACCCGTAGTCGATGTCCGCGCGCAGGGTCTGGAGCGGCACCCGACCCTCGCGATACCACTCGGTGCGCGCAATCTCCGCCCCGCCCAGCCTGCCGGAGCACTGAATCTTCACGCCCTTGGCCCCGAAGCGCATGGCGGAGGTGACCGCCTTCTTCATGGCGCGGCGAAAGGCGATGCGGCGTTCGAGTTGCATGCCGATGTTCTCCGCCACGAGTTGGGCGTCCATCTCGGCCTTGCGCACCTCGCGGATGTTCACGTTCACCTGGTTGCCCGTGAGCTCCTGCAGGTCGGCCTTGAGCCTGTCCACCTCCGCGCCGCGCTTGCCGATGATGATGCCCGGCCGCGCCGTCCAGATGTTGATGCGCGCGCGCTGGCTGGCGCGCTCGATCTCCACGTTGCTCACGCCGGCGTGGGAAAGGCGCTCCTTCACGTACTTGCGGATGCGCTGGTCGTCCAGAAGCAAGTCGCCAAAATTGTGCTTGGCGAACCAGGCCGAGTTCCAGCCCCTGGTGATACCGACCCGAAAACCGATGGGATGAACCTTTTGACCCATGTGCGCCTCCCTAGCCCGCTTCGCCTACGTCCACGCGAATATGGCAACTGCGATGCTTGATGCGTCCGATGCGCCCGCGCGCGCGCGCGCGAAAGCGCTTGAGCGTCGGCCCGACGTCCACCTGCACGCTGCGGACAATCAGACCCTCGGGATCGTCGTTCTCCCCCTTGTCGGTGGCGTTCGCCAGCGCCGAGAGAAGAACCTTCTCCATCACCTTGGCCGAGGAGCGCGTGGAAAGACGCAACAACGTAAGGGCGTCCGCCACGCGCTTGCCGCGAATCATGTCGGCGATCTGGCGCGTCTTGCGCGGCTTCGCTCGGTAATACTTCAAAATCGCCGTGGACATATCGCTCTCCCGCTTCTCTCTCGCACCCGCCCGCGCCTACTTGAGCGTCACCTGCCGCTTCGTCATGCCCGAGTGCGAGCGGAAGGTGCGGGTGGGCGAAAAATCCCCGAGTTTGAAGCCCACCATGTTCTCCGTCACGTAGACGGGGATGAACTTTTTGCCGTTGTGCACGGCGAAGGTGTGGCCGACGAAGTCGGGGATGATGGTCGAGCGCCGCGACCAGGTTCGGATCATCTTCTTCTCGCCGCTCTCGTCCATCACAGACACCTTCTTACGAAGGTGGTCGTCCACGAACGGGCCCTTGTGAAGAGAACGTGGCATCTCGATCGAATCTCCCTCGGCTACCTGGACTTCCTGCGCCGCACGATGAACTTCGAAGAAGGCTTGCCCTTCTTGCGCGTCTTGTATCCCTTGGTCGGCTTGCCCCACGGGGTGACGGGGTGCCTGCCGCCCGAACTCTTCCCCTCTCCGCCGCCCAAGGGGTGATCCACGGGGTTCATGGCCACGCCGCGCACGTTGGGGCGACGCCCCAGCCAGCGCTTGCGGCCCGCCTTGCCGAGGCTCACGTTGGAGTGGTCGGAGTTGCCCACTTCGCCGATGGTGGCGTAGCACGACAAATGAATCATGCGCACCTCGCCCGAGGAGAGGCGAAACTGCGCGTAGGCACCCTCCTTGGCCATGAGCTGCGCGCTCACACCGGCGCTTCGGGCTATCTGCCCGCCGCGACCGGGCTTCATCTCGATATTGTGGCAGATCGTGCCCAGCGGAATCCGCTCGACGGGCAGGGCGTTGCCCGTGCGGATTTCCGCGTCGGGGCCCGAACTCACCGTGGCCCCCACCTCCAGGCCGTCGGGGGCGATAATGTAGCGCTTCTCCCCATCGAGGTAGACAACGAGCGCGATGCGCGCCGAGCGATTCGGGTCGTACTCTATCGAACGCACCTTGGCGGGCACGCCGGTCTTCTCGCGCCGAAAGTCCACCACGCGGTACCGACGCTTGTGTCCGCCGCCGCGCTGGTAGGTGGTGATGCGCCCGCGGTTGTTTCGCCCTCCCGACTTCGACATCCCCTTGGTGAGAGACTTCTGGGGGCGCTCGGTCGTTATCTCCTCGCGCAGCAACACGTCCTGAAAGCGGCGCCCCGGAGAAGTCGGCTTGTATTTCTTGACTGGCATCGATTCGCCTCAAAAACCTACGTAGACTCGAAAAACTCGATGGCGTCGCCCTCGCGCAGCGTCACGATCGCCTTTTTCCACGGTGGCTTGCTGCCCTGGTGGCGTCCCATGCGCACGTTCTTGCCCGGCACGCGCATGGTGTTCACGTTCAGCACCTTGACGCCGAACAACTCCTCCACCGCCTTTTTTATCTCTATCTTGTTCGCCGCGGTGGCAACCTCGAAGACCACCTTGTTCGCGACCTCGGCGGCGGCGATGCTCTTCTCGGTGACACAGGGTCTGCGGATGATCGAGGTGTTCTCCACGCCCTAGTCCCCCAGCCTTTCGGAAATGCCATCGAGAGCGCCCTTGGTGCATACCAGATGCTCGTGGCCCATGATGTCGTAGACGTTCAGCCCCTCGGGCCGCACCGGCTTCGCCCCCTGGATGTTGCGCGCCGCCAACTCGAAATTGCGCCCGCCCGCGTCGTCCACGATGAGCGCCTTGCGCCCGAGGTTCAGCCGCTCGATGGCCGCCGCCATGAGCCGCGTCCTGGGCTCGGGCAAATCGAGATCGTGCACGACCACGAGCTTGCCCTCCCTCCACTTGAGGTTGAGGGCGCTTTTGAGCGCGCCGCGCCGCATTTTCTTGTTCATCTTCTGGGCGTAGTCGCGCGGCTTGGGGCCGAAGGTCGTGCCTCCCTTGCGCCACAGCGGCGACTTTACGTCGCCCGCGCGGGCGCGTCCCCCGCCCTTCTGGCGGAAGGGTTTCGCGCCGGTGCCGTGCACCTCCTTGCGCGTCCGCGTGGAGTGCGTGCCCGCGCGCCGGGCGGCGAGCTGGGCCTTGACCATCTGGTGAATCAGGTGCATGCGCACCTCGCCGTCAAAGACCGAGGCGGGCAGGTCCACCTCCTCCACCACCTTTCCTTCCAGGTCGTATACGTCGATTCGGGGCATCTCGCTCCTCAGTTTCCGCGCGCGGCCCGCTTGGAGGCCTTCAGGGGGTTCAGGCTCCTGGCCTGTTCCTTCGGCCTCTCCAGCCCGCCCCTGTTGCCCTTGACGCTCTTGCGCAAAATCAAAAACCCGTTGTTCGCCCCGGGCACTGCGCCCCGGAGCAGAAGCAGGTTGTCCTCGGGCATGACGTCCACCACCAGCAGACCCTGCGCCGTGAGGCGCGCGTTGCCCATCTGGCCGGGCATCTTCTTGCCCTTGATAATTTTGGAGGGGTAGGCCGAGGCGCCCATCGCACCGGGTAGGCGGTCGAACATGCCGCCGTGAGAAGCGGGGCCGCCGCCGAAGCCGTGGCGCTTCATGACGCCCGCGAAGCCCCGGCCCTTGCTCGTACCCGTAACGTCGAGGCGGTCGCCGCGGTCGAATATCGTGACGTCGATGAGGCTGCCCGTCTCAAGCTCCTCGTCCCCCTCGCCCAGGGGAACTTCCCGCAGATAGCGGAAAGGCTGCGTCCCCGCCTTCTTGAAATGGCCCAGGGCGGCCTTTGAGAGACCCTTTTCCTTGCGCGGCATATAGCCGAGTTGCACGGCCTCGTAGCCGTCGCTCTCCCCGGTCTTTCTCTGCACGACGGTGCAGGGGCCGGCCTCGACCACCGTCACAGGCACCGCTCCGCCGTCCGGCGAGAATACCTGGGTCATCCCGATTTTTCGGCCAAGCAAAAAGTCCATCACGCCATCCCGTCTAGTTCAGCTTGATCTCGACGTCCACGCCGGCGGCGAGCTCGAGCTTCATGAGCGCGTCCACCGTCTGCTGCGTCGGTTCCATAATGTCCACGAGACGCTTGTGCGTTCGAATCTCGAACTGCTCGCGCGACTTCTTGTCGATGTGCGGACCACGCAGCACCGTGTATTTGTTGATGGAAGTGGGCAGCGGCACGGGCCCCACCAGCGAAGCGCCCGTGCGCTTCACCGTATCGACGATTTCGCCCACCGACTGATCCAGCAAACGATGGTCGTACGCCTTGAGTCGAATCCGAATCTTTTGGCTCATGTCTCGCGCTACCCTTTTCTCGCCTTATTCGACGACTTCCGTGACGACGCCCGCACCCACCGTGCGCCCGCCCTCGCGTATCGCAAAGCGCAACTCGCGCTCCATCGCTATCGGCGTGATCAACTCCACGTCCAAGGCAACGTTGTCGCCCGGCATCACCATCTCGCGACCCTCCGGCAACGTCACCAGACCCGTCACGTCCGTCGTCCGAAAATAAAACTGCGGACGATACCCGTTGAAAAACGGCGTGTGGCGGCCACCCTCTTCCTTCGTCAGGATGTACACCTCACCCCGAAACTTCAGGTGCGGGCTTATCGACGTCGGCGCCGCCAGAACCTGGCCGCGTTCTATTTCGTCCTTCTTCACGCCCCGCAGCAATACACCCACGTTGTCACCCGCACGACCCTGATCCAGCAACTTGCGAAACATCTCCACGCCCGTCGCCACCGTCTTGCGCGTGTCCGTGATGCCCACTATCTCCACCTCGTCGCCCACGTTCACGATGCCCCGCTCCACGCGGCCCGTCGCAACCGTCCCACGGCCCGATATCGAAAACACGTCCTCCACGGGCATCAAAAACGGCTTGTCCACGTCACGAACGGGCTCAGGGATGTAGCTGTCCACAGCCTCCATCAAATCGTCTATCGACGACGTGTCGCTCCCCTCCAGTGCGTGCAGCGCAGAACCCCGCACCACCGGAAGGTCATCTCCCGGAAACTCATACGCAGAAAGCAACTCGCGAACTTCCAGCTCCACCAACTCCAGCAACTCCTCGTCGTCCACCATGTCCACCTTGTTCAGATACACGCATATGTAGGGAACACCCACCTGACGCGCCAGCAATATGTGCTCGCGCGTCTGCGGCATCGGACCATCCGCGGCGGATACCACCAGTATCGCTCCGTCCATCTGCGCCGCACCCGTTATCATGTTCTTCACGTAGTCCGCGTGGCCAGGACAATCCACGTGCGCGTAATGACGATTCCCCGTCTCGTACTCCACGTGCGCCGTCGCTATCGTGATGCCCCGCTCGCGTTCTTCAGGCGCTTTGTCTATCTCGTCGAACGCTATCTCCTCCGCCATGCCCCGCGCAGACAAATGCTTCGTTATCGCCGCCGTCAGCGTCGTCTTCCCATGGTCCACGTGACCGATCGTCCCCACGTTCACGTGCGGCTTCGTACGCTCAAACTTCGCCTTCGCCATGGCTACTCATCTCCTCATCGTTGTTGGGAAGAGGCGAACCGGCACCCCCTCCCGAAATAGGACGCTACGCCGTCTGTACCGTCGCGCCCGTGCTCTTTGCCACCAACTCGTCCGCGATTTGCCGCGGCATTTCCTCGTAGCGGCCAAACTGCATCGTGTAGGTCGCCCTGCCCTGCGTCATGGAGCGCACGTCGGTCGCATAGCCGAACATCTCCGACAACGGAACGGAGGCGTTCACCACCTTGGCTCCCGCCCTGTCGTCCATTTCGCGAATCCGGCCGCGCCGGGAGGTGAGGTCGCCCATCACGTCGCCCAGATAATCGGCGGGGCACACCACCTCGATGTCCATGATCGGCTCGAGCAGAACGGGCTTCGCTTTCTTCGCGGCCTCCTTGAAGGCCATCGACCCCGCGATCTTGAACGCCATCTCGGAGCTGTCGACCGCGTGGAAGGAGCCGTCGAAGAGAGTCACCTCGACGTCGAGCATCGGATAGCCGGCAACTACCCCGTTCCCCATCGCCTCTTTCACGCCTGCTTCGACCGCCGGAATGTATTCGCGCGGAATCACGCCGCCCACGATTTTGTTGACGAACTGAAAACCCCCGCCGGGAGCGAGGGGCTCGATGCTGATCTCCACGTCGCCGAACTGCCCGCGCCCGCCCGACTGACGCACGAAGCGGCCGCGCGCGGTGGACGCGTTGCGAATCGTCTCCCTGTAGGCCACCTGGGGCTTGCCCACGTTCGCCTCGACCGCGAACTCCCGAAAGAGTCTGTCCACCAGAATCTCTAGGTGCAACTCGCCCATGCCGGAGAGAATGGTTTGCGCGGTCTCCTCGTCCGAGCGTACCCGGAAGGTCGGGTCC
Source organism: bacterium (assembly GCA_965221655.1). GTDB lineage: Bacteria > UBA8248 > UBA8248 > UBA8248 > UBA8248 > Bin107. The sequence continues at coordinate 1,608,017 of OZ244906.1, forward strand.
TCGTCGGAGAGCCGCGCGAGGGCGGTGCCGAGCTTGTCCTGATCCGACTTCGTCCTGGGTTCGACGGCGATGGATATGACCGGTTCGGGGAAGGTGATGGTTTCGAGAAGGATGGGGTGGGAGGGAGCACAAAGCGTGTGGCCCGTCTTGGCCTGCTTGATGCCCAACGCGGCGACGATGTCTCCCGCATGGGCCTCCTGTATCTCTTCGCGTTTGTTGGCGTGCATGTGCATGAGGCGCCCTACGCGCTCCTGCTTGCCGGTAATGGTGTTGAGCACCGAAGAGCCCGACTTGAGCACGCCGGAATATACCCGGATGAATACGAGTTGCCCCACGTAGGGGTCCGTCATCACCTTGAAGGCCAGGGCGCACAGCGGCTCATCCGCCGAGGTTGCCCGCTCCTCGGGCTTTCTGCCCATCTCCAAATCCTCATCCGACAACGCGCCCTGCACGGGCGGAATGTCCAAAGGAGAGGGTAGATAGTCGACGATGGCGTCGAGGAGCAATTGTACGCCCTTGTTCCTAAAGGCAGAGCCGCAGACGACGGGCACGAAATTGCCTGCGAGCGTGCCCTTTCGCACTGCGGCGCGAACCTCCTCGGGAGAAATTTCTTCGCCTTCGAGGTATTTTTCCATCAGCGAATCGTCGAACATCGAAAGGGCGTCGAAGAGCTTCTCGCGCAACTCCGCGGCCCGCGTGCGCATATCTTCAGGCACTTCGGCCTCCTCGTAGGAGGTGCCCATCGGGTCGTTGAACACGCGCGCCTTCATGGTCACCAGATCGACCATGCCCGCGAAGTTCTCCTCCGACCCTATCGGCGCCTGCAGCACGAGGGGGTTGGCGGCGAGACGCTCGCGCACCTCCTCCACCACGCGGTCGAAGTCCGCTCCCGTCCTGTCCATCTTGTTGACAAACACCAGGCGCGGCACGCCGTATTTTTCCGCCTGGCGCCAGACGGTCTCGCTTTGCGGCTCCACGCCGCCCACGGCGCAGAAAACCGCCACCGCGCCGTCCAGGACGCGGAGGCTGCGCTCGACCTCGGCGGTGAAGTCCACATGACCGGGCGTATCGATGATGTTGACGACGCAGTCGCGCCAGGCGCACCGGGTCGCCGCGGACGTGATGGTAATGCCGCGCTCTTGTTCCTGCGCCATCCAGTCCATGGTGGCTGCGCCGTCGTGCACCTCGCCCATCTTGTGGGTCCTGCCGGTGTAGAACAGTATCCGCTCGGTCGTCGTCGTCTTGCCGGCATCAATGTGCGCCATGATGCCGATGTTGCGCGTCTTCCTGAGCGTCGCTTCGATGGACACGTTCCCTATCCTCTTCGACCTACCAGCGGTAGTGCGCAAAGGCCTTGTTGGCCTCCGCCATGCGGTGCGTGTTCTCTCGCAGGCGAACGGCGCCGCCGGTGTTGTTCGCCGCATCCATTATCTCGGCTGCCAGGCCGTTGGCTATTTTTCTGTCGCGGCTGCGGGCGTTCTGGATGATCCAGCGAATGCTGAGCGCCGTGCGCCTGTCGGGCCGCACCTCCACGGGCACCTGGTAGGTGGCGCCGCCCACGCGGCGCGAGCGCACCTCAAGAGCGGGCTTCACGTTGTCCATGGCGCGCTTGAAGACCTTGATCGGGTCTTCCTTCATCTTCTCCTCCACCACGTCCATCGCCCCGTAGAACACGCGCTCGGCCAGGCTCTTCTTTCCCTTGAGCATCAGGGAGTTGATGAACTTCGTCACCAGCCTGTCGTTGAACTTCGGGTCCGGCAGCACGGCTCTTTTGGTGGCTCTTTTTCTTCTCGCCATGGAAAACGAATCTCCCTGCCCGGAGCTACCTGGGCTTTTTGGCTCCGTATTTCGAGCGCCCGTTGCGACGCGCCTCCACGCCCACGCTGTCGAGCGTTCCCCTCACGACGTGATAGCGAATGCCGGGCAAATCCTTCACCCGACCCCCGCGAATCAACACGATGGAGTGCTCCTGGAGGTTGTGCCCCTCGCCGGGGATATAGGTGGTCACCTCCATCCCGTTGGTGAGGCGCACGCGCGCGACCTTGCGCAGCGCGGAGTTGGGCTTTTTGGGCGTCGTGGTGTACACGCGCACACAAACGCCGCGCTTTTGGGGACAGTTGCGCAGCGCCGGGCTGTCGGTCTTCGCCTGAATCCGCTTGCGGCCCTTGCGTATCAACTGGCTGATGGTCGGCAACGTTCACTCCAAATCACGGGAAAACAAACCTTTCGACTACAAAACCTCTAAAAGTTCCTGCCTTTTCGATACAAAAGCGTTCCTCGCCCTCGTCTCGGGGCTTCGTGGTTCGCGTCGCGTCCCGAGACGGGGCGACCAGGTATATGAAATTGTGCGCATTGCGCGTCCGGCCCGCAGCCCAGAAACCGCAAACCCCGGCCAAAGAAGCGGGATTATAGCCGGACGCGCGCGCTTGTCAACCTCGGGAGGTCGAAAATTCGCGATTTCGCGGGACTAGTCCGAAGGCACTCCCTCTTCCGCAGCGGGAGCCGTTTCCGGTTCCTCGTCCATGATGGCGGGAATATCGTCGACGACGGGCGCCAGCTCCACCTCAGGCGAGAGCAGTTCCACCTGCTGGTAATGACGCGCACCGGTTCCCGCCGGGATGAGCCTTCCCATGATGACGTTTTCCTTCAGGCCGCGCAGGAAATCCACCTTGCCCGAAACCGCCGCCTGCGTGAGCACGCGGGTGGTCTCCTGAAACGAAGCCGCCGAGATGAAGCTGTCCGTGGACAGCGACGCGCGGGTGATGCCCAGCAGGATGGGGCGCCCGGTGGCGGGCTCCCGCCCCTCCTGCTCCGCTTCCTGGTTGCGATGCTGGAACACGTCGCGCGTCACCTGCTCGCCGATGACGAGGTCCGTCTCGCCCGGGTCGAGCACCTCGAGCCTCCGCAACATTTGGCGCACGATGATCTCAATGTGCTTGTCGTTGATGTTCACGCCCTGGAGGCGGTAGACCTCCTGCACCTCGTTGACGAGATAGTTCTGCAATTCGGTCTCGCCCAGCACCGCCAGGATGTCGTGGGGATTCACCGCGCCGTCCATGAGCGGCTCGCCCGCCTTGACGTAGTCGCCCTCCTGCACGTTCACGTGCTTGCCCCGGGGGATGAGGTATTCGCGCTCATCGCCCTCCTCGGAAACGACCATCAGGCGGCGCATTCCCCGCACGGTGCCCGCGAACTTCACGTGGCCGTCGATTTCGGAAATCACGGCGTTTTCCTTGGGCTTGCGCGCCTCGAACAACTCGGCGACGCGCGGCAGACCGCCCGTAATGTCCTTGGTCTTCGAAGTCTCGCGCGTGATCTTGAAGATGATGTCCCCAGGCGATATCGCCTCGCCCTCCTGCACGCTGATGTGCGCGCCCGCGGGCAGGGGGTAGGGAGTTTCCTCGCCCGCTGCGTCCTCGAGCACGGCGCGGGGCTGAAGCTTCTCGTCCGCGTGGTCGAGAATCACCCGGCGGGAGAGGCCGGTGATCTCGTCGATCTCCTCCTGCATGGTGAGGCCTTCGATGACGTCGACCAGCCGAATCGTGCCCTCCTTCTCCGCCATGATGGAGAAGGTGTAGGGGTCCCACTCCAGGAGAATCTCTCCCTCGCTGACCTTGGAGTTCTCGCGCGAGCGGACGTAGGCGCCGTAGACCACCGGGTAGCGATCCCGCTCGCGGCCGGTTTCGTCGCAAATCGCTATTTGCCCGTTGCGGTTCATGTTGATCATGTCGCCCTTCTTGGACGTGATGATCCGCAGGTTGATGTACTTGACGAAACCTTCGCGCTTGGCCTCCACCGCGCTCTGCTCGCCCGCGCGCGTCGCCGTGCCGCCGATGTGGAACGTGCGCATGGTGAGCTGCGTGCCCGGCTCGCCGATGGACTGCGCGGCAATGACGCCGACCGCCTCGCCCACCTCCACGAGTTGGCCCGTGGCCAGGCTGCGCCCGTAGCACTTCGAGCACACGCCCGTCTGCGATTCGCAGGTGAGCACCGAGCGAATCGTTACCTTCTCCACGCTGGCGTTTTCGATGAGGCGCACCTTCTCCTCGTCGATCTCCTCGCCCGCCGCACAGAGGGTGTCGCCGTTGAAGGGATCCTTGATGTCGTTGAGGGCGATGCGGCCGATAATGCGCTCGCCCAGCGTTTGGATAATCTCCCCCCCCTCGACCAGCGCACTCATCTCGATGCCGTTGATGGTGCCGCAGTCCTCCTCGTTGACGATGATGTCCTGTGCCACGTCCACCAGCCGCCGCGTGAGGTAGCCGCTGTTCGCCGTCTTGAGGGCGGTATCCGCCAGCCCCTTGCGCGCCCCGTGCGTGGAGATGAAGTACTGGAGCACGGAGAGACCCTCGCGGAAGTTTGCGGTAATCGGCGTCTCGATGATCTCGCCGGAGGGCTTCGCCATCAGTCCCCGCATGCCGCCGAGCTGGCGCAGCTGGGCCGTGCTGCCGCGCGCGCCGGAATCGGCCATGATGTAGATGGGGTTGAAGTCGCTGGGACGCTCCTCGACCACGCCCAGCCCGTTCATGACCGCGTCGTCCTCGCGCTCGAGCACCTTGAACATCTCGCCCGAGACTTCCTCGGTCACGTGCGACCAGATGTCGATAATCTTGTTGTAGCGCTCCCCGTCGGTGATCAGGCCGTCGCGGTATTCTTTTTCGACCTCGAGCACCTCGTCGCCGGCCTGCCCGGTGAGGTCGCCCTTGCTGACGGGTACTTTCATGTCGTCGATGGAAATCGAAATGCCCGCCTGCGTGGCGTGGGTGAAGCCCAGGTTCTTGAGGTCGTCGAGAAAGCGCACCGTCTTAGAACGCCCGGCCTTCTCGTAGCAGGTAGCGACGAGCTGCGTGAGGGCGCGCTTGTCCATCACCCGGTTCGCCGCCTCAAAGGGAACGTCTGCGGGCAGAATCTCATACAACAAAACGCGCCCGACGGTGGTCTCCACCAGTTCCCGGCCCAGGCGGATGCGGATGCGGGTTTGGAGCCCCACCTCGCCCTGATCGTAGGCGACGCGCGCCTCGGCGACGTTGCCGAACACGTGGCCCTCGCCCGCCGCGCCGCCGCGCGGCTTGGTGAGATAGTAGCAGCCCAGAATGATGTCCTGACTCGGTACGGCCAGGGGCAGGCCGTTGGCCGGCGAGAGAATGTTGTTCGCCGAGAGCATGAGCACGCGCGTCTCCTCCACGGCCTCGACCGAGAGGGGGACGTGGACGGCCATCTGGTCGCCGTCAAAATCCGCGTTGAACGCCGCGCACACGAGCGGGTGTACGCGAATGGCCTTGCCCTCCACCAGCACGGGCATGAACGCCTGCATACCGAGGCGGTGCAGCGTAGGGGCGCGGTTGAGGATTACGGGGTGGTTGCGCACCACTTCTTCGAGCACGTCCCACACCTCGGGGTGTTCTTCTTCGACCATCTTTTTCGCCGCCTTGATCGTGGCGACCAGGCCTTTCTCCTCCAGGCGATTGAAGATGAAGGGCTTGAAGAGCTCGAGCGCCATCTTCTTCGGCAAGCCGCACTGGTTGAACTTGAGTTCCGGCCCGATAACGATGACCGAGCGGCCCGAGTAGTCCACGCGCTTGCCCAGCAGATTCTGGCGAAAGCGGCCCTGCTTGCCCTTGAGCATGTCGGAGAGGCTCTTCAGCGGACGCTTGTTCGGCCCTCTGAGCAGGCGACCGCGGCGGCCGTTGTCGAACAGCGCGTCCACCGCCTCCTGGAGCATGCGCTTCTCGTTGCGGATGATGATGTCGGGCGCGCGCAACTCCTGGAGCCTGAGCAGGCGGTTGTTGCGGTTGATCACGCGGCGATAGAGGTCGTTCAGGTCGCTCGTGGCGAAGCGTCCCCCGTCGAGCGGCACCAGCGGGCGCAACTCCGGAGGCAGCACGGGAATGACCTCGAGAATCATCCACTCGGCACGGTTGCCCGAGTTCTTGAAGGCGTCCACCACCTTGAGACGCTTGATGAGCTTGCGGCGCTTCTGGAGGTTGGCGGTCTCTTTGATCTCGGCCTTGAGCTCCGCCGAGAGCGCCTCGAGGTCCATGCGGGAAAGCAGTTCGCGAATCGCCTCCGCACCGATGCCGATTTTGTACTCGTCCTCGTCGAATTCCTCCATGACTTTGCGGTACTGCTCCTCGGTCAGGAGGTCGTATTGTTTGAGTTCCGTCTCTCCCGGGTCGATCACCACGTAGTTTTCAAAATACAGAATCCGCTCGAGTTCGCGCAGCGTCATGTCGAGCATGTTGCCGATGCGGCTCGGCAGTCCCTTGAAGAACCACACGTGGGAGACCGGCGTGGCGAGCTCGATGTGACCCAGCCGCTCGCGCCGCACCTTCGAGGAAATGACCTCCACGCCGCACTTCTCGCACACCACGCCCCGGTACTTCATGCGCTTGTACTTGCCGCACAGGCACTCGTAGTCCTTCACCGGCCCGAAGATGACCGCACAGAACAGCCCGTCGCGCTCGGGGCGGAACGTCCTGTAGTTGATGGTCTCGGGCTTTTTGACCTCGCCCGCCGACCAGGCGCGAATGGTGTGCGGAGAGGCGATGCGAATGCGTATCGCGTCGAAGGAAACGGGGTCCTTGGGCTTTTCGAATAGATTCAGATTGCTGTCCAATTCAACCCTCCTTGGGAATCATGCGTCATCCCCGGGCGACGGCCGATGAAGGCGCCCACGACCTAGCCGGGCGCCTCGCCGCTCTCGATGAGTTCCACGTCGAGAGCGAGGCTCTGGAGCTCCTTGACCAGCACGTTGAACGACTCGGGCAGACTCGCCTCCAGGGTGTTCTCGCCCTTCACGATGGATTCGTACATTCGCGTGCGGCCGGAGACGTCGTCGCTCTTGACGGTGAGAATCTCCTGCAGCGTCTTGGCCGCGCCGTAGGCCTCGAGTGCCCAGACCTCCATCTCGCCCAGACGCTGGCCCCCGAACTGGGCCTTGCCGCCCAGGGGCTGCTGCGTGACGAGCGAGTAGGGCCCCGTGGAGCGGGCGTGAATCTTGTCGTCCACGAGGTGGTGGAGCTTGAGTATGTAGATGACCCCGACCGTCACCTTCTGCTCGAAGGGCTGGCCGGTCTTTCCGTCAAAGAGCCGCGTTTTGCCATAGGGCGGCAGGCTCGCCTCGTTCGTATAGCGGACGATGTCCTCTTCCGTCGCGCCGTCGAACACCGGCGTGGCGAAGTGCTTGTCCAGCACCTTGGCCGCCCAGCCCAGGTTCGTCTCCAGTATCTGGCCGACGTTCATCCGCGAGGGTACGCCGAGGGGGTTGAGCACGATCTCGATGGGCGTGCCGTCATCGAGATAGGGCATGTCTTCCTCGGGCACGATGATGGAGACGACGCCCTTGTTCCCGTGGCGCCCCGCCATCTTGTCCCCCACCTGGAGCTTGCGCTTCATCGCCACGTAGACCTTGACCATCTTGAGGACGCCGGGGGGCAGCTCGTCGCCGCGCTGCACCTTTTCCGTCTTCTCCTCGAGAATGCTTTCGAGCAGCGCCACCTGCTCGTTCGTGTGGTCGGCCATGGTCTGGACCTGCGCGCGCAAATCCTCCCCGACGGGCAAATCGAGCAGGTGGGCGCCGCTTAGGTTCTCGAGCCCCTTCGTGCTGAGCTTCTCTCCCTTGGAGAAGAATTTTTCCCCGGTCCTGGGGTGCACCACGTCGGCCAGAGCACCCTGCCCGACCAGGAGCGAGCGGATGCGCGCGTCGCCCTCGTCGAGCAGGATGCGTATCTCGTCGCCGTAGTCTTTCTCCAGACGGCTGATCTCCGCCTCTTCGAGCTCGAGCATGCGGCTGTCCTTCTCCGCGCCGCGGCGGGAGAATACGCGCACCTCCACAATCGTCCCCTCGATGCCCGGGGGCACCCGGAGCGAGGAGTCGCGCACGTCGCCCGCCTTCTCGCCGAAGATGGCGCGCAACAGCTTCTCCTCGGGGCTGAGTTGCGTCTCGCCCTTGGGCGTGATGCGCCCGACGAGCACGTCGCCCGCCCCGACGCGCGCACCCACGCGCACGATGCCGCTCTCGTCGAGGTCGCGCAGGGCTTCCTCGCTCTGGTTCGGGATGTCGCGCGTGATCTCCTCGGGACCCTGTTTGGTGTCGCGCGCTTCGATCTCGAATTCCTCGATGTGGAGCGAGGTGTAGATATCTTCCTTCACCACCTTTTCGGAGATGACGATGGCGTCCTCGAAGTTGTAGCCGTTCCAGGGCATGAAAGCGACGAGCATGTTCCGGCCCAGGGCGAGCTCACCCTGATCGGTCGAGAACCCGTCTGCGATGATGTCGCCCTTCTTGACCTGCTGGCCCACGTGCACGATGGGCTTTTGGTTGATGCACGTGTTCTGGTTCGAGCGGCGGTACTTCACCAGGTTGTGAATGTAGACCCCCTCTTCCGCCAGGCTGCCCGCCTCCTCGCTCGCGCGGATGACGACGCGCGTCGCGTCCACGCTCACCACCCGCCCGTCGCACTTCGCAATAACGACCGCTCCCGAGTCGCGCGCCGCGATTCCCTCCATCCCCGTGCCGACGAAGGGGGCCTCGGGCCGCAGGAGGGGCACCGCCTGGCGCTGCATGTTCGAGCCCATGAGGGCGCGGTTCGCGTCGTCGTTCTCGAGGAAGGGAATAAGCGAGGTGGCCACGCTCACCAGCTGCTTGGGCGAGACGTCCATGTAGTCCACCTGCTCACGGGGCACCATGACGAACTCCCCGCTCGTGCGCGCGGAGACGAACTCGTTGACGAGGCTGCCCTTCCCGTCCACGGGTGCGTTCGCCTGGGCGATCTTGTACTTGTCCTCATCGATCGCCGAGAGCCATTCCACGGCCTCGCCGACGCGCCCGTTCACCACTTTGCGGCAGGGCGTCTCGATGAAACCGTACTGGTTCACGCGCGCATAGGTGGAGAGGCTCGCTATCAGGCCGATGTTCGGCCCCTCGGGCGTCTCGATGGGGCAAATGCGCCCGTAGTGGGTGGCGTGGACGTCGCGCACCTCAAAGCCCGCACGGTCGCGCGTGAGCCCCCCGGGACCCAGGGCGGAGAGCCTGCGCTTGTGGGTGATCTCCGAGAGCGGATTCGTCTGGTCCATGAACTGGCTGAGCTGGCTCGAGCCGAAAAACTCCTTGACCGCCGCGGTGATCATCTTCGAGTTCACCAGGTCGCGCACCATCACGTTCTCGGTGTCCTGGATGCTCAACCGCTCGCGAATAGCGCGCTCCATGCGCACGAGCCCCACGCGGAACTGGCTCTCGAGCAGCTCGCCCACCGAGCGTACGCGGCGGTTGCCGAGGTGGTCGATGTCGTCGACCGTGCCCTGGCCGTGGCGCAACTCGATGATATAGCGCACCGTGGCGATGACGTCGTTGAGCGTGAGCGTGCGCTGATCGAGCGGGAGGTTCAGCCCCAGCTTCGTGTTGAGTTTGAGCCGTCCGATGCGCGAGAGGTCGTAGCGCTTCGCGTTGAAGAAGAGATTCTCGAACAGCAGCCGCGCCGTCTCCTTGGTGGGCGGATCGCCCGGGCGCAGACGCTTGTAGATTTCGACCAGGGCATCTTCGTGCGCCTCGCACTTATCGCCCGTCAGGGTGTCGCGGATGGTCCTGTCCGCCCCGACGCCCGAGACGTAGAGAATCGCCAGCCGGGAAACTTTCTTCTCGCGCAGGGCGGCGAGCACTTCGGAGGTGATCTCCAGATTCGTGTCGAAGAGCAACTCGCCGGTTTCGGGGTCGGGCACGGGCTGGGCCAGAATCCCCCCGACAACCTCCTCGTCCCTGAGCTCGAGAGTCTCCACGCCCGCGGCCTGGAGCTTGCGCAGGGCGGCGCGCGTGAACTTGCGCCCCGCCCGCAACACCAACTCCCCCGTCTTGGGCAGCACGACGTCCTCGAAAATCCGCTGGTTCACCATGAGCTCGGAGAGCTTCTTGTAGTAGGCGTCGCGCTTCTCGTCGTAGAAAATCTCCTCACTCTGGTAGAAGGAGTTGAGTATGTCGTCCTTGTCCAGGCCGAACGCGCGCAACAAGATGGTGACGGGCAGTTTGCGCCGCCTGTCGATGCGGACGTAGAGCAAATCCTTGCTGTCGAACTCGAAGTCCAGCCAACTGCCCCGGTAAGGAATGAGACGGGCCGTGAAGGCCGACTTGGCGGAGGGCTTCGCCTTGTCCGCACTGAAGAAGGCCCCGGGCGAGCGGTGCATCTGGCTCACGACGACGCGCTCGGTGCCGTTGATGATGAAGGTGCCGTTCTCGGTCATGAGGGGGATTTCCCCCAGATAGACCTTCTGCTCCTTCACTTCGCGCACGCGGCGCTCTTTGGTCTGCTCGTCGCGTTCATAGACGGTGAGGCGCAGCATGACGCGCAAGGGTGCGACGTAGGTCATCCCCCGCTGGCGACACTCGTCGGCTTCATGTTTCTGGCGGCAGAAGACCTCCGCCCCCTCGTCGTCCTTGACGCCGGGACCGCCCAGGCCGGGATATTCGTTGCCCTTCGACTCCCAGAGGCCGATTTCGTAACCCATATATTCGAGGGTTACGTTCTCGGCGGCGTCAGAGATAGGAAAGACGCTGCGAAAGACGCCCTCAAGCCCCTCGTCGGGTCGACGCTCGGCGGGACGCACGTCCCACTGCAAGAATCTCTCGTAGGAGGAAAGCTGGATATCTATGAGATTCGGGGTGTCGATAACCGCAGGTATGGAGGCGAAATCCTCTCGCGCCCTGTGGCCGTTGCTGCCGTTTTTTGTGTTCATGCGCGCTCACCTCAAGGAAAATGGGGCGATTCCAGTAAGGCGCGGACCGTTTTTGCGGTCCCCGCAGACCAGACCCATCGGTTCCCGGGCGAGCGTTACGTGATTTCCACCTCCGCACCGACCTCTTTGAGTTTCTCCGCCGCGGCATCGGCGTCTTCTTTCGACACCGACTCCACAACCGCCTGGGGGGCGCCTTCCACCAAGTCTTTCGCCTCCTTGAGACCGAGGCTGGTCAATTCGCGTACTGCCTTGATGACCTTGATCTTTTCCGAACCGAAGGATTTGAGGTTGACGGTGAACTCCGTCTTCTCCTCGGCGGCAGGTGCGGCCTCGCCGCCGGCGGCCACGCCCGCACCCGCTACCATCATTGGAGCGGCGGCGGAGACGCCGAACTTCTCCTCGAGCTCCTTGACGAGCTCACTGAGTTCCATCACCGTCATGTTTTCGATGTAGTCGATCACTTCCGCTTTGGTCGCCACAATTCCGCCCTTTCCTCTCAATACACAACCAACCAGGGGCCGCGAACGGCCATCTATTTTGAAAAATTCTCGGTTCGGCCGCCACTTTCAGGCCAACCATTCATATTACTCTTCTTTTTTATTTTTTGCAATCGCGTCCACGACGTTCACCAAGCCGGACAGGACGGCGTGCAGCACCCTGGGCAGACCCGCCACGGGCGCTTGCAGCGTGCCAAGCAGCTTCGCAAGCAAAACCTCGCGCGAGGGCAGGTCGGCCAGCGCTTCGACCTCGGTGGCCTCGATGAACCTCCCGTCCAGAACGCCGCCCTTGATCTCGCCCGCAGACGCCTCTTTCGTGAACTCTTTGAGCACCTTGGCGGGCGCCGCCGGATCTCCGTCGGTCGTCGCGATGGAGATCGGCCCGAGGAGCCTGCCGCGCAACTCCGCGAAGTCAGTACCCTCCACCGCCCGCTCGGCAAGCGTGTTCTTGACGACGGAGAGCCGAACGCCCGCCTCGCGCGTCTGCCGCCTGAGCGTCGTCATCTGCGCCACGCTCAGCCCCCGGTAGTCGAACAAAACCAGAGAGGCACTCTCTTTGAAACGATTCCGGAGGGCCTCCACCGCCTCCGTCTTGTCGGAGCGCGGCTCTTTGCCCGCCGCCAGCCTCCCCTTCTGCGCAACGCCTGTCGCCATGTGGGGTCTCCTTATTTCAACGCCGCGAGAAGGGTCTGGTGGTCGACCCGCACGCCCGGCCCCATCGTGCTCGAGATGGAGAGGGCCTTGAAGTAGACGCCCTTGCTCGCCGCGGGCTTCGCGCGCACGAGCGCGTCCACTATCGCCGAGACGTTCTCGGAGAGCGCGTTCTGCTCGAAGCTCACCTTGCCGACCGGCGCGTGGACGATGCCCGCCTTGTCCACGCGATATTCCACCTTGCCCGCCTTGATCTCGCGTACCATGCGTCCCACGTCGAACGAAACGGTGCCGGATTTGGGGTTGGGCATCATGCCGCGCGGGCCGAGCAGCCGGCCGAGCTTGCCCACGACGCTCATCACGTCCGGGGTCGCCACCACGCGGTCGAACTCCATCCAGCCGCCCTGGACCTTCTCGGCCAGATCGTCCGCGCCCACGTAGTCCGCACCCGCCTCCTTGGCCTCGGCCACCTTCTCGCCCTTGGTGAAAGCCAGGACGCGCTCTTCTTTGCCGATGCCGTTGGGCAGGACGACGCTTCCGCGCACCATCTGGTCGGCGTGGCGCGGGTCCACGCCGAGTTTCACGGCGAGCTCGACCGTCTCGTCGAACTTCGCCGAGGAGAGCTCCTTCACCAGTCCTACGGCTTCGGAGAGGTCATGCATCTTCTCCCGCTCGATTCTCTCGCGGGCTTCGCGGTACTTCTTGCCCCGGCTGGGCATCTCTTTCTCCTCCTTCGTGGTTCGAGCGGCGCGCAGGCGCCTCCCACATTGAGAAAACTATCCACTGACCTCGATGCCCATGCTGCGGGCGGTGCCCTCGATGATGCGCACGGCGGCGTCGAGGTCGGCGCTGTTCAGGTCGTCTTTCTTGATCTCGGCTATCTCTTCGAGTTGCTTGCGGGTCACGCTGCCCACGCCTTCGCGCCCGGGCTCGGAGGAGCCCTTCGCCAGCGCGGCGGCCTGCTTCAGCAAGGCGGAGGCGGGCGGACTCTTCATGATGAAGGTGAAGCTCTTGTCCGCGTACACCGAGATCACGACCGGGATGATCGTGCCCTCCTTGCCCTGGGTCTGCGCGTTGAAGGCCTTGCAGAACTCCATGATGTTCACGCCCTGCTGGCCGAGGGCGGGCCCGACGGGCGGGGCGGGGTTCGCCTGACCCGCGGGTATTTGCAGCTTGATCATGCCGACCGCTTCTTTCGCCATTTTCCCCTCTCGAAGAACCCGAGCGCGAAACCGCGCGCCCTAGACTTTCTCCACCTGGAGCATCTCGAGTTCCACGGGCGTAGTGCGCCCGAAGATGCTGACCATGACCTTGAGCTTGCCTCTGTCCGGATGCACCTCGTCGATCTCGCCGGTGAAGTTCACGAAGGGACCGTCGATGACCCGAATGTTCTCGCCCTTCTCGAAGTCGATCTTGGGCTTGGGCTTTTCGGCCTCTCCGCTCATCTGCTTGAGAATGTTTTCCATCTCGGCGTCGGAGAGCGGGGTCGGGGAGGTCCCTCCCAGAAAACCCGTCACCTTCGGCGTGTTCTTGACGACGTACCAGGTATCCTCGTCGCACTCCATGCGGATGAGGACGTAGCCAGGGAAGAATTTGCGTGAAGTGGTGCGCTTCTTGCCTCCCTTGACCTTCACCACCTGCTCGGTGGGCACCACGATTTCCCCGAGCTTCTCCTCATAGGGCTTTCCGTGAAACTGATCCTCTATCGATCGTTTCACCTTGTTCTCGAAACCCGAGTAGGTGTGCACCACGTACCAGTTCATCGACATACCGAGACCCTGTGCTAGAAACCGAAGTTGAGGAAATAGCTGATGAAACGCGACAATGCCAGGTCGACTACCCCCAAATATACCGCAATGATGAAGACGAACACGAGAGCCATGACGGTTTGCACCGCCGTCTGGCGCAGGCCGAGCCACGTAACGCGCTTCGCCTCGCTCTGCACGTCGCGCAGGAAGGAACGCCCCTGGCGAAACCAGCCCAGCACCTTCTCGCTCATCCGTCTACTCTCCGCAATCGCCGCGCGCGTGGCAGGCCAGGAGGGACTCGAACCCCCAACCGCCGGATTTGGAGTCCGGTGCTCTGCCAAATTGAGCTACTGGCCTGTGCGACCGGCGACTTGCCCTATTCGACGACTTCCGTGACGACGCCCGCACCCACCGTGCGCCCGCCCTCGCGTATCGCAAAGCGCAACTCGCGCTCCATCGCTATCGGCGTGATCAACTCCACGTCCAAGGCAACGTTGTCGCCAGGCATCACCATCTCGCGACCCTCCGGCAACGTCACCAGACCCGTCACGTCCGTCGTCCGAAAATAAAACTGCGGACGATACCCGTTGAAAAACGGCGTGTGGCGACCACCCTCTTCCTTCGTCAGGATGTACACCTCGCCCCGAAACTTCAGGTGCGGGCTTATCGACGTCGGCGCCGCCAGAACCTGGCCCCGCTCTATTTCGTCCTTCTTCACGCCCCGCAGCAAAACCCCCACGTTGTCACCCGCACGACCCTGATCCAGCAACTTGCGAAACATCTCCACGCCCGTCGCCACCGTCTTGCGCGTGTCCGTGATGCCCACTATCTCCACCTCGTCGCCCACGTTCACGATGCCCCGCTCCACGCGGCCCGTCGCAACCGTCCCACGGCCCGAGATCGAAAACACGTCCTCCACGGGCATCAAAAACGGCTTGTCCACGTCACGAACGGGCTCAGGGATGTAGCTGTCCACAGCCTCCATCAACTCGTCTATCGACGACGTGTCGCTCCCCTCCAGTGCGTGCAGCGCAGAACCCCGCACCACCGGAAGGTCATCTCCCGGAAACTCGTACGCAGAAAGCAACTCGCGAACTTCCAGCTCCACCAACTCCAGCAACTCCTCGTCGTCCACCATGTCCACCTTGTTCAGATACACGCATATGTAGGGAACACCCACCTGACGCGCCAGCAATATGTGCTCGCGCGTCTGCGGCATCGGACCATCCGCGGCGGACACCACCAGGATCGCTCCGTCCATCTGCGCCGCACCCGTTATCATGTTCTTCACGTAGTCCGCGTGACCGGGACAATCCACGTGCGCGTAGTGACGATTCCCCGTCTCGTACTCCACGTGCGCCGTCGCTATCGTAATGCCCCGCTCGCGTTCTTCAGGTGCTTTGTCTATCTCGTCGAACGCTATCTCCTCCGCCATGCCCCGCGCAGACAAATGCTTCGTTATCGCCGCCGTCAGCGTCGTCTTCCCATGGTCCACGTGACCGATCGTCCCCACGTTCACGTGCGGCTTCGTACGCTCAAACTTCGCCTTCGCCATGGCTCACCATCTCCTCATCGTTGTTTTTTTTCCGATTGTCGTGTCGACCCATCCGGGGAAGAGGAAACGCCTCCCCCATCTCCGCCTTTCGAAAAATCGAAAAAACGCGCCCTTATACACGCTCGGGCGAAGATATGTCCATCACCCGGCGTCCAAATCGCGCGCGTATGGCTGCCGCGACATCTTTCGCTCTGCCCGTGGAGCCCACGACCGGACTTGAACCGGTGACCTCTTCCTTACCAAGGAAGTGCTCTGCCGGCTGAGCTACGTGGGCCGGACACGCGCGGAGCGGATGATACAACTTATTTCGGCCGGGGCAACCCCGAGGGCCAACATCCACCCCCGCTGCGGCGCCGGTGCGCCGCGCAACGTCATGGAGCGGGAAACGGGACTCGAACCCGCGGCCCTCAGCTTGGAAGGCTGATGCTCTACCAACTGAGCTATTCCCGCCTCTGCGTTCGGGGAAACCTCTCGGCGTCGATGCACTCGTTGGTGGGGAGGGGAGGATTCGAACCTCCGAAGGCTGAGCCGTCAGATTTACAGTCTGATCCCTTTGGCCACTCGGGAACCTCCCCGCAAAACGTTCTCGCCGAAAAACCACGCCCAATGCCATGAAACCGCTTGTGAACACCCCGCCGCAACAACGCCGCGGGAGGCTTCACCACCGGGGTTCCGCCCCGCCGTGGAGCTGGCGAGAGGACTCGAACCTCCGACCTGCTGATTACAAATCAGCTGCTCTACCCGCTGAGCTACGCCAGCCGGCGAAGGCGAATCAAGGTAGGCTTCCCCACCCGCCTTGTCAACCCTATATGCCTTTCGGGTAGGAAAAGCAAACGGCCCGCGCACGCTGGGCGAATCCGCCCTCAAGGCGAAGCCTCTGCGCGGGGCGCCGCGCACAGCGCGTGCAGCAGAATGGCCGCCGCTACCGATGCGTTCAGCGAGGAGACGACGCCCCCCGCGATGGGTATGCGAAGCCCCAGGTCGCAGGTCCTGCGCACCAGCGGACGTACGCCGCGGCCCTCCGCGCCTATCACCAGCCCGCAGGGGCGCGGGAGGTCGTCTGCCCCCAGCGTTTTCTCGCCGCGCGCGTCCGCCGCCAGCATCCAGTAGCCCGCCTCCTTGAGCACCGAGACGGCGCGTGCGAGATTCGTGACCCGCGCGAGCGGCAGCGTCTCGAGCGCGCCCGAGGCCGCCTTCGCGCAGGCCGGCGTGAGACCCGCGGCGCCGTCCTTCGGCCAGACGACGCCGCCCGCTCCCAGGGCCGCCGCGCTGCGCAGGATGGCCCCCAGGTTGCGCGGGTCCTGCACACCGTCGAGCACCAGGAGGGGTGGAGCCGCCTCGGGCTGGGCGGCAAGCAGCGCGTCGAGCGCAAGCAGGGGCGTCGGGGAGACTTCCGCCACCACGTTCTGGTGCTGCGCCGTGGCGGCCATTCTCGCAAGTTCTCCGGCGCGCACATGCTTCACGGGTACGCCTTGTGCTTGTGCTAAGCGCGCGGCCTCCATCGCCCTGCGGCCCCGGACCACGAACAAGCACCGCACGCGCGCTGAGCCGCGCTCGAGAGCCGCAAGCACGCTGTGCGTACCGCAAATGTATTCGGCCCCGGAGGTCATTTCCGCAACCCGGACGGGAAAGGCGGCGAAATGCCCATCTCTTTTGCCGCGTGCATACGCTCGATAAGACGTGGCGTTCCCTGCCGGTTTCTCGAAATCTTCACCTTGATCCTCAACCCCGACGACGTGGCAAAAACGTTCGGGACAATCCGCGTCCGGCAACGCTCGTGGCTTTCGCGCGACGATGCCTCCCGTCCACACTACCACACGGCGCGTGAAGCGCCCCCTCCAAGAGGTGTTCTCCCAGAAAAGCGATACCGAAAATTTTTGTCGCTCTGTACAGGGAGAACTTTTCCGGCTGCATTTTCGCGGCGAGAAACAACCAACGCACCGCCGACACTCTTGCGAATCAATAGGGATTTCTTAAAGAGGAAACCCGGGTGCGCAGCCCGGGGGCTTAGGGTTTGCGCTTTAGGCCTTTCGCTTCCAGAGGGTGCCGGCCGGGCCGTCCTCGAGAACGACGCCTGCCTCTGAGAGTTCTTCGCGAATGCGGTCGGCTTCGGCAAAATTCTTGTTCGAGCGCGCCTCCGCACGCTTTTCAAGGAGCCCCTCTATCTCATCATCACCCAGCAGTCCGTTTCGGACGTCCTCGGCAAGGGGACTTCGGAACCACTCCTCAGGGTCGTGGCCGAACAGACCGAGCACCGCGCCCGCTTCGTCGAAGGCCTCGCGCGCGGCCGCGGCCGCAGACTCGGGGAGCGCGCCCGCCTCGTTGACCAGGCCGTTCACCCGGCGCGCGAAGTCGAACAGATGGCCCAGGGCACGCGCGGTGTTGAAATCGTCGTCCATCGCCTCGGTGAAGCGGGTGCGCAACACCTCCGCCGCCTCCTTCACCTGCTCGTGCCAAGGGCCCGCCTCCTCCCCGCCGCTTCGGGCGAGCCGGAGCCGCACGTTGTAGAGCCTGTCCAGCCCCTTGCGCGCGTCGGCCATCACCCGATCCGAATAGTCCACCGGATGCCTGTAGTGCGTTCCCAGCAGGAAGTAGCGCACCACCTCGGCGGGGTGTTCGTCGAGAATCGCCTTGATGGTGAAAAAGTTGCCCTTCGACTTGCTCATCTTCTCGTGGTTGATCTGCACGAAGCCGTTGTGAATCCAGTAGCGCACCCAATCGTGGCCGAAGCAGCCCTCACTCTGGGCAATCTCGTTCTCGTGGTGGGGAAACACCAGGTCCTCGCCCCCGCCGTGGATGTCGAAGCGCGGGCCCAGATAACGGCTCGACATGACGGAGCACTCGATGTGCCAGCCCGGCCTGCCCGGCCCCCAGGGGCTCTCCCACTCGGGCTCGCCCGTCTTGGCCGCCTTCCAGAGGGCGAAATCGAGCGGGTTGCGCTTGCCCTCGCCGGGTTCGATGCGATGGCCCGCCTCGAGCTCCTCGGTATTGCGGCCCGAGAGTTTCCCGTAGTCGGGGAATTTGGCGATGTCGTAGTAGACGTTGCCCGCCACTTCGTAGGCGATTCCCTTCTCGATGAGGCTCTCGATCATCTCGATCATGCCCGCGATGTTCTCCGTGGCGCGCGGAGCCGCATCCGCCCGTCGAACGCCCAGAGCGTCCATGTCGGCGTAGTATTCTCCAATAAATCTTTCGGTCAGCTCGTCGATGGGCACCTTGAGGCGCCTGGCGCGCGCGATGATCTTGTCGTCCACGTCGGTGAAGTTGCAGACGAAGCGCACCGCGTAGCCGCGGTATTCGAAGTAGCGGCGAATCACGTCGAAGGCGATGGCGGCGCGCGCGTGCCCCAGGTGGCAGTGGTCGTAGACCGTAACGCCGCACACGTACATGCTCACGCGCCCGGCCTCCAGGGGGGTGAAGGCTTCTTTTTTCTTCGTCAGCGTGTTGTACAGTCGAACGGCCAAGCGACCCTCTCCGGCGAGGCGTGGATGATTACGGGCGGGCAGGGGCTATACAACAACGCACAAAGGGGCGATCGCCCCTCATCCGTGAAACGAATGCCCGGCTCCATCGGAAGGCAAACTTGTCATGAGCGGGCGGCGGGCGTCAAGAAGACTTTAGGCTTATCGTGCACACCGCGTGGACGGCCACGCCCTCCTCGCGCCCCACGAACCCCATTCCCTCGCTCGTCGTCGCCTTGACGCCCACCCGATCCACGCCCACCCCCAGAGTCGCGGCGAGCGCCGCGCGCATGGCTCCCACGTGGGGGGCGAGCTTCGGTCTTTGCGCGACGACCACGGCGTCCACGTTATGGGGATGCATGTTTCGCTCCGCCAGCAGGGCGACCACGCGAGAGAGGAGTTCCAGGCTGTCCGCGCCGCGATACGCCTCGTCGGTGTCGGGAAAATGCGTGCCGATATCGCCCAGGGCAGCCGCTCCCAGCAGGGCGTCGATGATCGCATGGGTGAGCGCGTCGGCGTCGGAATGCCCGCTCAGCCCACACTCGTGAGGTATCTCCACCCCGCCGAGCACAAGCCTGCGCGCAGGCGCGAAGCGGTGCACGTCGTAGCCCACGCCGACGCGAATCAAGACAAAATCTCCTCATTCGTTCCAGGGTGCGCGCGGACGCCCCGGGCAGGCGGCGAAAGTGCAGGGGGGTTCAGACGCACCCGCTTGCACGCTGTTCGCATTCGAGCAGCCAGGCGGCGCGCTCCATGTCTCCGGGCGTGGTTACCTTGACGTTCTGTGCAATGCCCTCGACGAGCCGCACCCGAACGCCGATGGCCTCGAGCAACGAAGCCTCGTCGGTTCCCGCAAAGTCGTTGGCCCCCGCCCATTCGAGCGCGCGGGCAAGCAACTCCCGGCGCGCCACCTGGGGCGTCTGGGCGAGCCATAGCCCCTCACGCGGATGCGTCTGCTGCACGAACCCCGCCTCGTCGCCCAGTTTCACGGTGTCCACCACACGCAGGGCCGCTATGCTCGCTCCCGTCTCCGCCGCCCCGCGCAGGCACCGCTCCATGAGGTCCGCCGTCGGCAGGGGCCGCGCCCCGTCGTGCACGAGCACCCAGGAGGTCGCCTCCCCGGCGGCGGCCAGCCCGTTGCGCACCGAATCCTGGCGGCGCGCCCCGCCGGGGACGACCCGCACCTCCACCTCCAGCCCCCCGGGCAGGGCGGGAGGCTCCGCATCCGGGGGAACCACCACGACGAGCCTGCCCACGAGGCCGCTGCGCGCGATACGCAACAAACAATGATGAAAAAGGGGTATTCCGTCCAGGTTACGAAACTGCTTCGCTACGCCCCCCGGCAGACGCAAGCCCTTGCCTGCGGCGGGAACGATGGCCGCCGTCTGCGCGGCGGGCGGCAGCGGATGCGCGCGGCTATGCGCCTTCTCTCGACGCGCCCTCTCGTGCGGGTTCAGCCTCGTCTCGTATTTTCGCAAAAATCATCCGCCCGGCGGTGGTCTGCAAGACGCTCGTGACGAAGACGGAAACGGTCTCGCCGATGCGGTGCTTCGCGTGATCCACCACCACCATGGTCCCATCGTTCAGATAGCCGACGCCCTGATTATGCTCCTTGCCTTCCTTGATGACAAACACGGCCATCTCCTCGCCGGGCAAAACCACCGGCTTCACCGCGTTGGCCAGTTCGTTGATGTTGAGGACGCGCACCCCCTCGAGCTCCGCCACCTTGTTGAGGTTGAAGTCGTTGGTCATCACCAGGCCGGACATCTCCTTGCCCAGGAGCACGAGCTTCGCGTCCACGTCCTTCACACGGGGGAAGTCGCTGTCGACGATCTGGATGTCGAGCTCCTCGTTCTCCCGAATGCGCTGCAACACGTCAAGGCCGCGGCGTCCGCGCTTGCGCCGCAGCGCATCGGGGGAGTCCGCTATCTGCTGCAACTCCTTGAGCACGAAGCGCGGCAGCACCAGCGGCCCCTCAACGAAGCCCGCCTCGCAGACGTCCGCCACGCGCCCGTCGATGATGACGCTCGTGTCGAGAATTTTGGGACGGGCGTGCGGAGAACCCTCCGGCCCCTTGGCACCCGCGGGAGGCGGGTCGCAATACCGGTTTCCCGCCTGCACGCCGAGAAACACGGCCGGGTAGGTGAACAGCACGCCCAGGAAGGCCGCCGCCAGGGGGCGAGCACCCGCGGGAACCACGTCGCTGAACAAAGCGACGAGCAAAAACGAGAGCAACAGGCCGAGCACCAGCCCCACCACGCCGCCCAACACGGGGGCGGGCTCTTGCTTGCCGAGCTCTCGGGCGAGCACAAGCAGAACCCCGCTCGCCAGAACGCCTGCAAGCACGCCGACCACGAGGCCGGCCATAAAGAGGGCTTCCGCCAGCACCGCACCCAGCACCGCGCACAGCAAGATGAACAACCCGGCCGACACCAGGGCCAGCAGCCCCGGCTTTCTTTTCTCGTCGAGCAACGCGCCTTTTACGGGTTCGCTCACTTGCGCTTCTCCCGCACGTTAGGCCGAAAACATCGGAGCCAAGAGCGGCTAGCCTTCGTCCAGAACGAAGTCTCCGCTCTTTCCGCCCGTTTTGCGCACCAGCCGGACTTCGGCGAGCACCATCGCCTTGTCCACCGCCTTGCACATGTCGTAGACGGTGAGGCCGGCCACGCTCGCGGCGGTCAGCGCCTCCATCTCCACGCCGGTTCTGTCGTGCGCGCGCACGACAGCCTCGATGCACAACACGCCGCTTTCCTCCTCGGCGGAGAAGTCGACTTCCACGCTCGATATGCGCAGGGGATGGCACATCGGAATGAGGTTCGCACACTGCTTGGCCGCCATGACGCCCGCCACGCGCGCCGTGCCCAGCACGTCGCCCTTGGGCACACCGCCCGCGAGGATGAGGCGCAGGGTGCCGGGCTCCATCTCGAGGCGCGCGCGCGCTATGGCCTCGCGCTCGGTCACGGGCTTTGCGCCCACGTCCACCATGCGGGCGCGGCCTTGCTCATCGACGTGGGAAAGCTCCGAAGCCAACGAAACACCCCCCGCACCCACACGGAACACGCGATTCGAAGAAAAGGGAAATACATCTCCCGACATAGGATGATGATACAGCAAGGATATAAAAAATCAAACCAACGCGGGGAGCGAAATGAAAGTTTTGGGGCGGGGGAGGGAGGTTGGTCGTCGTGCAGAGCCCCGCTTCGCACAGGCCGTTGCGCCCTGCCCGCCCATCGACAGAAACGGAGGAAACCAGCCGAGGGGACTGCCCCTGCGAGGAGACGCTCATGCGGCCATGCCAGCGAGCGACTGCGAAAAAACGGCCCGCGGCACGTTTCGGCTGGTGTTCGAAAACGAGTTCGCAGAAGCGGTGGCGGGCGCCGGGGAGGCGCCCCGCGGATCTACAGCTTCGCCAGGGTGAGGCCCTGTTGTTTTTGGTACTTGCCCTTCTTGTCGGCGTAGGAGGTCTCGCACTCCTCGTCGCTCTCGAAGAACAGCACCTGGGCGATGCCCTCGTTCGCGTATATCTTGGCGGGCAGGGGCGTGGTGTTCGACACCTCGAGCGTGACGTAGCCCTCCCACTCGGGCTCAAAGGGCGTTACGTTCACGATGATGCCGCAGCGCGCGTAGGTGCTCTTGCCCACGCAGACCGTGAGCACGCTGCGGGGGATGCGGAAATACTCCACCGTCTTGGCCAGGGCGAAGGAATTCGGCGGGATGACGCAGGTGTCCGCCTTCACGCTGACCAGGGAGCGCTCGTCGAAGTTTTTGGGATCCACGATGGTGGAGTTCACATTCGTGAAAATCATGAACTCGTCCGCGATGCGGATGTCGTAGCCGTAGGAGGAAACCCCGTAGGAGATGGCCCCCTCGCGCACCTGTTTGTCCTCGAAGGGCTCGATCATGCCGTGCTCGCGCGCCATACGGGTGATCCATCTATCCGACTTGATCGACATGGCGCATACTCCCGCACGAGAAAAGGGCCGCCGCGCGGCCCCGGAATCCCACCCGACCGAAACCCGTTCCGGAAAGACGCCTGAGGCGACGACGCCACCCCGCACCCGGCAGAAGGGAGGGCGGTGAAAAACGATGTCCGGGGGCGAGAGAAGACCGACTTCTCTCGCCCCCGGACGACGCCCCCGTCCGCCCGAAACAGGGGCGAATTCACAACCCGGAGCGTGGCGACTCATCACCCCGCGCGCCGGGAAATCGTTATGTGGCCGATATTTCAGACAAGATCATACAACCACAAGATATGGGCGTCAGTCAACGGTTTTTTGCCCCAAAAGCACAATTTGTTGTGGACAGTCCGTGCGCACCTCGTGGGCAACCGGGGGATAAACTGTGGAGAAAAGGTGAGGAAACGCCGCGGGACGGGCTATTTGAAGCGATCCGCGTGTATCTCGACCTTCGCCTTCTTGCGCAGGCTCTCGAGCAGCGCTTCGTAGCGCTCGCGCCGCCGGACCTCCGCGTGTACGAGGCGCACGTCGTCCTTCACGTCCTCATACTTCGCGTCTTCTGCCCCCATGCGCTCGATCACGCGGATGATCTGCCAACCCTGCGTGGTGCGAATCGGGTCGCTGGGGCGGCCGATGGGCAGCATGAACGCCGCGTCTTCAATCGCCTTCTCCAGTGCGCCGCGCTCGGCGGTACCCATCATCCCCCCGGCTTCGCGGGTGGACTCGAAGATCGAGCGCCGCCGCGCCACATCGGCAAAAGACGCGCCTCCCCTGAGCTCGGTCACGGCCTCCCATGCCTCTTTTTCGGTCTTGAGCACGATGTGCGCGAGCGTGACCGACTCCTTGCGCCGAAACATTTCCTTGTTGGCGAGAAAGAAGTCGCGGTATTCGCTTTCAGAGACGGCGGCCACGTCCATCTTGAGGAACTGCTCGATGACGAGCCTGCGCCTGAACCGCTCCACCTTTTCGAGAATCGCGGGCGACCGGCCCACCTGTTGCCGCATCGCCTCCTGGTAGAGGAGCTCGCTTTGTACGAGCCCTTCCAGGAACTGCTTTTTGTTCTCCCTGATGCGAATCCGCACGGCGGGTGCGAGGAGACCGAGCCTGCTCTCGATTTCGCCCAGCGTGATCTTCGTGTCGTTCACGCGGACGACCACCTGGTTCGCGTCGGTCGAAGCGGCGCCCTCGCCGCTCGCCGCCCCGGCTCTCGCTCCGCCGAGCAGCGCAAGAGCCATGATGAGCGCCAACATCGTTTTCATGTTCATCCCCATCTTCGTCGGGCAAGAAAAACGGCGGGAGGAATATACCCGCAAACGCGCGCGAATAAAATCCGCGCGCAACCCTTCAGGCGAAATACACGAACATGACCGCGAGATAACAGACGTAGGCACACACGAAGACGAACCCCGCCGCGCGCCCGACGCCGCCCCTCCATCCGGCGAAACCGAGGAAAAGCGCCATCATCAGCAGCATGAAGGGAAAATCCAGAACGAAGGTCTGCCGCTCGAGCCCCAAGGGTGCGATGAGGGACGCACCGCCCAGCACCCACGCAAGGTTCAGCACGTTCGCCCCTACCACGTTGCCCACCGCCAACTCTGCGTGTCCGCGCAGGGAGGCGGAAATCGCCGTCACGAGCTCGGGCAGCGAGGTGCCCACGGCCACGAGCGTGAGGGCGACGACGAGTTCGGGAACCCCCGCGGCGCGTGCGAGGCTTGCGGCAGTGTGCACGAGCACGACACTGCCGGCGACGACCGCGCCCGCGCCTGCGAGGAAACGCAACCCGACCAGGTGCGTGTAGGCCGCCTCGCCCGTACCTGCATCCTGCGCGCCGCCCCTGCGCACGCAGAACCAAAAATAGAACGGCAAGACGGCGAGGAGAACAATACCCTCCCAGGCGTCGAGTTGCGCATCCCACCCGAGAAGAACCAGCAACGCGCCCAGAGCGGGCATGAACGCTCCTTTGGCCAGCACGTCCCGCCTCGGCAACGCGACGGGAGCGATGAGAGCCGCCACCGCCAGAATGAGGCCGATGTTGCAGATGGTCGAGCCGATCGCGTTTCCCACAGAGGTGGCAGGATGAGCGAGCCATGCCGCTATGACCGAGACGCTGAACTCGGGCGCCGTCGTCGCCAGACTCACCAGGGTCGCGCCGACGACCACTTCGGGAATGCCCGTAATGCGCGCAACGCCCACCGCTCCTTCGGTGAACCAGTCGGCCCCCTTGACGATGACGGCAACACTGAAACCAAACAGGGCGAGGTTCGCCCAGACGGGCAGTGCGGCAAAATATGCTTCCATCCCGAGAAGCGTCCTTTCCGTGTGTCGGGGGGCGCGAGACGAGCGCGCGGCCTCATGCTCCCTTGAAGCGGGGTGTGCGCTTGTCGAGAAAAGCGGCGAGCCCTTCGCGGAAGTCCGCACTCGCACTCGTCTCGGCCTGTGCCGCCGCCTCCGCGCGCAGTGCCGCACCCACGTCCAGCCCGCCGGAGCGGCGCACCAGCTTCTTGGCCGCACACAGGGCGAGCGTGGGTCCCTCGGCGAGGCTGCGTCCGAGTGCGGTTGCCTCTTCCATAAGCGACTCGTCCGGATGCACCGAACGCACGAGGCCGATGGAAAGCGCCGTCGCGGCGTCGATGACCTCACCCGTGAGTATCAACTCCAGGGCCTTCGCACTCCCCACCACGCGCGGCAAAAAGAAAGTGCCGCCGCAGTCGGGCGCCAGTCCCACGCGGGAATACACCTGCCCGAACGAAGCACTCGTCGCCGCCAGGCGTATGTCGCACGCCAAAGCGATATCACATCCCGCGCCCACGGCGAAACCATGGACGGCGGCCACCGTCGGGCAACGCACCTCGTGGAGGCGCGCAAGCGCACGCTGGTAGTCGGGCCAGAGGAACTCCTCCATCCTCTCGCCCGCGCTAACGCGCGCCTCGATTTCCTTCAAGTCTCCGCCTGCGGAGAAAGCGCGCCCCGCCCCGCTCACCACCATCGCGCGCACATCGGGCTCCTCGCAGCGCTCGCACACCTCCAGCAAATCGCGGGCCATGGCGCAGTTCAGGGCGTTCATGGCATCCGGCCGGTTCAAGCGCACGAAGGCCAGTCCGTCTTGCCGTTCGAAATCGATGGTTGCCCAAGTCATGGTGGCCCTCTCTCTCATTGTCTCAATCGTGTGGAAAAAAGTTTTTCTTTTTTCTAGAATATGGCATATTTTCCGACGTTGGAAGAAACCCGAAAGCGAGCGCCGCGGCTTCCAGACCCTCAGGAGAGCGGAAGTCCCCATACTGCCCGAACGACCACCGCACGGCGGTGGGCAGGCCAGACCAGGAGCGATGTAATGGAATCGTCGGACTCCGTCGTCAAGATATACGACCGGTGGGGCAAGTTCTACGATTTGGTGTTCAAGCACGTGTTCGAAGAAGGCAGAAACGTCTGTGTCGACATGCTGGACATGAAACCGGGCGAGACGCTGCTCGAAGTGGGCGTGGGCACCGGACTCTCGTTGCCGCTCTATCCTTCGACCGCGCGGATCACGGCCATCGACATCTCCACCAAGATGCTCGACAAGGCGAAGGAGAAGGTGCGCAAGATGGGGCTTCGAAACGTCGACCTCGCCGTGATGGACGCGCAGAACATGGCCTACCCCGACAATACCTTCGACTGCGTGACGGCTTGCTACGTCGTGAGCGCGGCCCCCGACCCCCACGAGGTCGTCTCCGAGATCACTCGCGTGTGCAAGCCGGGAGGGCGCATCGTCTTCATCAATCACTTCAAGAGCAAACACCTCGTCCTGGCCAAGTTCGAGGAGTTCATCAACGGCGCGTGCAAGAAATTCGGCTGGGAGACGACGCTGGACCTCGAACCCCTCCTCGAGACGAACGACCTGGCCCTCGAACGCAGCGAGCGCGTGAACGTCTTCGACTACTGGCGCGCGGTGCTTTGCATCAATTCCGGAAAGAAATAGCCCGGGCGCCTTGCGTGCCACGCGCCCGGGCGATGAGATGAGTGCGAACGCCTACGGCGTACTCCTCGCCACGGTGGCCTCGGCCGCGTGGGCGGTGTTCGCCTATTTCATCAAACAAGGGCTCGCGCACGCCCCGGTGCTCAAGGCAACCGCTGCGGTAACGACCATCAACGCGGCCCTGGTCACGCTCATTGCAGTCTGGTTCGTTTCGGTGGAAGATTTTTTCCGCGTGAGCGCGGCCACCCTCGGCTTTTGCCTGCTGGCGGGCTTTTTCCACATCGGGGTGTCGCGCTCGTTCTTCTACCGCGCCATCCACCGCATCGGCCCGAACCGATCCATCCCCATCGCCGCTACCTATCCCGTCGTAACGGCAATCGCAGCGTCCTTCATGCTGGGCGAGGCCCCGACGCTCTCCATCATCGCCGGCCTGGGCATTCTTTTGCTCGGCATCACGCTCATCGTCCAGGCGGAACCCTCGCCGGCCATGGCCGCAGACGCGCGCAGTACGCGCTGGAAGGCGTTCGGGTGGATTTCCGCAGGTGTCACCTCTTTGCTCTGGGGCATATCCGCCGTATTCTTCAAGAAAGCCTCGCTGAGCCTCCACCCCCTCGCCACCGCCGCACTCGCCCTGTGGATCGGGGCGGCCACGGCGTGCGTCCTGATGTGGTGCGTACGCGGCGAGGAGACGCGCGGGCCGATCTCGCACAAGGCTTGGCCGTGGCTCTTCGCGGCGGGGACGTGCCAGGCCGTCGCGGTGCCGCTTTATAACTTCGCCTTCGTCCACACGCTGGCCGTGCGCGTTACGGCCATCGTCTCCGCCCAGCCCCTGCTCGTCGTGCTGCTCGGCTGGTTCCTGATGCGCGAGACGGAGAACATCACGCCCCGCCTCCTCGTGGGTGTTCTCCTCACGATGGCGGGCACCATCTTCGTCATCATGTAAGACGCACCCGGAGTTGTTGGTTCCTGCACGTAAAGAAAGCAGGCGACGCATCCCGCAGGGGCGATCCGCCTCTAGCAAGACTCTCGCGGACGCTTCGCTTCGGGGCCGATGCTCCCGCAGCCCCCGACCATTTGCATGGTCTGGTTCCCGTGCCTGTTCTTCGTCAGGATGGGCACACCCCCCCGGTTGCCCGCAGGGGCGAACCCGTCGTTTCCCCTGCCCGTGCGCGGGTGCTACCCTGTGCGGGAAATCGTTTCCGCAACCCGTTCGTTTGGAGGAGAATCCGATGGGCGAAGTCATTCACGTAACGAAAGCCCGCATCGTCAAGGAACCGGGCAGAGGGATGAAGACGGGCTATCTCGACGCCTTCCCCGACGACCCGATTCCCTACGGCATCCACGGCGGCATCAAGAACTTCTACAAGGCCGAACCCGAGGAGGAGCGCCCCGCCACGCTCGACCACCTCGCCGCCGCCGTCGCCGGGTGACTGACCGGCAACATGGGAGGCGCGCTGGATGCGCGCGGAATCAAGAGCAGCCCCGACAACCTGGTGGCGGAGGTCGAGGGAATCATCGAAAACGTCGACGGCATAGCGCTGGTCACCAAGATCAAGGTGCGCTACAAGTGCCGCATCCCCAAGGGCAAGCGCGCGGACGCCGAGCGCGCCCTCGCCGTGCACGAGAAGGGCTGCCCGGCCAGCCAGAGCGTGCGGCGCGGCATTGCCGTGGAATATGAGGCGGAATTCGAGGAAGTGGACGAATAACGCATCGCTCCCCCTCCCCCGGGAACCTCGCGGTTTCCGGGAGGCGGGGGGGGGGCAGAAATGCACGGCAAGCCAAATAAAGCGGAGATTCTACAAGCGTCAGAGAAAACGCACAGCCGGCAGGCTGTGATTTCCCGCTCCCCTTACCCGAACAACACCCCGCACCCGCAGCACTTGTCGAGCGCGCACGCGGCGGCGAGGGACGCCGTACCCGCGAGCACGAGACCCAGGGCTTGCAGCCACGTGCCCACCAGCAGCGCACCCACCAGGAACATGAGCGAAAACACGAAGACGCTCAGCATCGCCCACAGACAGACGAGAGCGAACATGGGCGTGGGCGCGCCCTCGCGCACCGGCCCCCAGGCGCCGGGCGGGCGCACCCTGCGCCAGAAATTCCCGAGCACCTCGGGCGAGGCGGGCCGGGTGAGATACGTGGCCGCCAGCATCGCCGCGAGGCCGACGCTCACCTCCACACCCAGCAAAAGCGCAAACGAGGGCGGCGACGCGCCTGCGTGCAGAACGAGGGCGGCGGCTCCCGCCGCGAGCATTCCTGCGATTTCCGTCCAGGCGTTCGCGCGCCACCACAGCCAGCGCAGGATGACGGGAAGCCCCAGCCCCGCCCCCAGGGAGACGTGAAACTTCCACGCCCACTCGATGCTCTCTATCTGCGCCGCCACGGCGAACGCGCCGAGCGACATCGCCAAAACGCCCAGGCGGCCCGCCAGAACGACTTCCCTCTCGCCCGCGCCGGGCCGCACGAAGCGCGCGTAGACGTCGTTCGCAAGATAGCTCATCCCCCAGTTCAGGTGGGTGTCCACCGTGCTCATGAACGCGCCGAGCA
The DNA here is from genome assembly GCA_965221655.1 of bacterium. GTDB lineage: Bacteria > UBA8248 > UBA8248 > UBA8248 > UBA8248 > Bin107. The sequence continues at coordinate 1,637,112 of OZ244906.1, forward strand.
GACCCACGATGGCGAGACCCAAAACGCCCGCGGGCAGAAGGCGGCCCATCAGCAGGGGATAGGCCGCCTCGCGGTCGGCGAGCACGGCGGCCTCCATCGTTCCGGGGAGGGCGTCCATTCCCTTGGGAACGAGAATCAGCCCCACCAGGCCGACGAGAATCCAGGGCCAGGGTCTGAGCACGTAGTTTCCCACCACGAAGAGCAAAAAACCCGCGCGGGCGTCTTTGGGCGTGCGCGCCGCACACAGCCTCTGGCCGATGTAGCCGCCGCCGTCGGCGTTGTTGTGCGCCCACCAGACGACGAACAGATAAACGAGGATGACCTGCGCCCCCGCCCACTCGGCCCCGCCGGGCGGGAGGAAAGAGAGCACGTCCGCGGCGGCGGCCGTGCCGTACGTCTCGCGCAGCTTAGCGCCAATCCCCGCCAGGCCGCCCACGGCGTCCACCGCGTACCAGGCGAACAGGCAACTGCCGGCCATGGCGATGACGAGCTGGAACAAATCGGTGAGCATCACGCCGCGAATGCCGCCCGCACTCGAGTAGGCCGCTATCATCACGACGAGCAAGACGACGGTTACGCTCTCGTTCACGCTGCCCAGCGTGAGGGCGGCGGGCCAGTGGGCATGGAGGGGCGTCCAGAGACGCGCGGGCAGAATTTCGCCCCAGTCCAGAAAGGGGTTCGCTATCTTCGCCATGGCGCGAAACACCCAGCCCAGGACGATCAGGTTCACGACGAGGGAGGCGTAGACGGCCTTGAAGCCGCGCAGAAAGGTGCCCGGGCCGCCGCCGTAGCGCAACTCGAGCAGTTCCGCGTCGGTCATCACGCCCGCCTTGCGCCACAGCGGAGCGAAGAAGACCGCGACGCCCACGTTGCCGATGGCCCACGCCCACCAGAACCAGTTGCCCGAGATGCCGCGCGCAGCGACGATGCCCGCCACGACGAGCGGAGTGTCGGAGGCGAACGTCGTCGCCACCATGGAGGTGCCTATCCACCACCAGGGCAGGCTGCGATCGGCCACGAAGTAGGAGGCGACTCCCCTGGACGCCGCGCGCGCAGTGAACGCACCCACCGCCAGAGCGAAAGCGAGATAACCGAGAACGAGCGACCAGTCCAGGGTCGAGAGCATGGCGCAGAGTCCGCGGGCGGACGAATGCGCGGGCGCGCAGGGAGCATCCCTCGCCGGGAGCGAGAAGGCGTGCGTGCCGGAGCGTGAATCCTAGGCGGCGGCCTCTTTCGCCTGCAGGCGGCCCAGCACTTCCATGACGTGGTCCGGCGTGATGGGGATGCGCGTGATGCGCGCCCCTATCGCCTGGCCCGCCGCGCAGGCCACCGCTGCGGCCCCCGCCGTGCAGGGGGGCTCGCCGATTCCCTTGGCTCCGTAGGGACCGAGACCCTCGCCCGACTCGAGGATGACGTTGCCCCACTCGGGCGTGTCCACCGCCGTGGGGATGAGATAGCCGTGGAACTCGTTGTTGAGGAGTGCGCCGTTTTGCGTGAGCACCTCCTCTGTGAGGGCGTGGCCGACGCCCATCATCGTCCCGCCCTCGAACTGGCCTTCCACGTGCTGGACGTTGATGGACTGGCCCACGTCGTGGCCCGACCAGTAGTTGAGCACGCGCAACTCGCCCGTGTCGACGTTCACCTCCACTTCCGCGGCGTGGATGCCGAAGACGTAATCCATCCAGCCGCCCGCGTCGCCGTATTGCTCGTTGCCCTCGTATTCGTGGACGCCGAGTTGCATCTTGCCGACGGTGTGGAGGTTCAGCCCCATCTTCTTGCACCGCGCCGCCGCCTCGGCGAAGGAGACGCCGCGATCCTCGGCCGCGCGCACGAACACCGTGCCGCCGCGCACGTCCAGATCCTCAGGCGCGGCCTCGAGCAAATCGGCCGCACCCTGCAAGATTCTCTCCTTGAGCTCGCTCGCCGCGCGGTAGCACGAGCCGCCCGATATCATCGTCTGGCGGCTGCCTGCCGTAACGCCCACCAGCGGGGTTACGTGGGAGTCGGACATGGTGACCGTAACGTCTTCGATGTCCACGCCCAGGGCTTCCGCCGCTATCTGGCGGTTCGTTTGTGACTGACCCGCGCCTACGTCCGATGCCCCCGAACGCACGCTCACGCTGCCGTCTTCGTCGATGGAGACGTAGACCTCGCCCTCGTTGCGCGGCCTTCCGTAGCCGCCGATGTTCGCTATGACGCCCACCCCCACGCGCCAGGGACCGTGATCCTTCTCGGGCACGCGGCCCGCCGTTCGGCCGACGAGGCGGGTGATCTCCTCGGTCAACTCCGGCAACATCACGCGCGAGGGCACGGGCTGGTTCTGCATGAGCGTCCCGCCGCGGGCGATGAAGTTCTTTTGGCGAAACTCCAGGGGGTTCATCCCCAGCCTGGCCGCCACCTCGTCCATTTGCGCCTCGTAGGCGAAGCACACCTGGTTCGCCCCCACCCCGCGCATCGCCTCGGTGAAGGGGTTGTTCGTCTTGACTACGCGCGCACGACCCCGCGCGTGGGGAATTTCGTAAGGCCCTCCGCTCACCACGAGTGCGCCCAGCAACAAACCCTTGCTGTTGGCGACGTAGCCGCCCGCGTCGCCGATGATGTCCACCTCGACGGCGGTGAGCTTTCCGTCCTTCGTCGCACCCGTCCTGTATTTCATGAGAAAGGGGTGCTTCTTGCTGCCCGTGTTCATGGTTTCCTCGCGCGAGTAGGCCATGCGCACGGGACGCCCCGTCCGTATCGCCAGCAAGGCCATGAACGCACCCAGCAGGGGGTGCTCCTTGCCGCCGAAAGCCCCGCCCAGCATCGGGCATTCGTAGCGCACGCGGCTGAGCGGCAAGTTCAGGGTACGGGCCACGTTCTGGTAGTTCTCGATCATCTGGGTGGGTACGCGAATGTTCACCACTCCACGCTCGTCCACCCAGGCCACGCCGCCCTCTGGCTCGATAAAGGCGTGATCGAGACAGGCGGAGAAATAGGTGTTCTCCACTATCACGTCCGCCTGCGCGAAGCCCGCCTCCACGTCTCCCTTGTCCGTCTTCCAGTCGCAGACGACCTCGCCCTCCTCAAGACCCGCAAAGTCGTAGGCGCCGTCCATCGGCTCGTAGAGCACCTCGACGAGCGCGGCCGCCTCCTCGGCCAACTCGCGCGTGTCCGCCGCCACGAGGGCGACGGCGTCGCCGATGTCGGTCACGAACTCCTCCACGAGCACCGGGAAGTCGGGGTAGCGGCCCGCGTTCTCGCCGGGAATGTCTTTCGCCGTGAGGACGCAGTGCACGCCCGGCAAGGCGAGCGCCCTGGCGGGGTCTATCTTCTTGATGCGGGCCGGCGTCATCGAAGCACGGACGGCCTTTCCGTATATTTCGCCCGGCCGATGGAAATCGTCGCCGTAGACGGTGTCGCCGACCGCCTTGGCCAGAGCGTCTTCTTTCGTCGGCGACGTGCCGACGTGCGTCATACGAGACATCGTTTCCTCCCGGAGAGTGCGCGCGCTATCCGCGAATGGACGCAACGTCCACGACCTGGCCCGTCGTCGCGCTTTGGACGACCGCTTCGAGCACAGCGACGACCTCGAGTCCCTCGGGTCCGCCCGTCTCGGGGGTCGCCTCGCCCCGAATGCACTTGCAGAACTCGTCCATTTCGTCGGCCAGGGCGTCTCCGCCCACGACCTCGACCTCGCTCGTTACCTCCTCACCCACCTTGCCCACGTAGAGCTTTGCGCCTTCCTCTATGCTGTATGCCCGCAGTTGCGTGCCGAAGGCCGCCGTGTCGCAAATCTTGGGAACGACGAAGCTGGTTCCGATGTAGCCCAGCGGGCCACCCTCGTATTCAATGATGATGCTCGTCGCGTCGTCGAGGTTCGTCTTGCCGAGCAGTTTTTTGCTGAACGCGCACACCTTGGCGGCGGGTCCCGCCAGGTATTGCAGGTTGTCGATCATGTGGACGCCCAAGCCGGTCATGGAACCCGCGGGGCATTCGTCCACGTCGTTGCGCCAGCCCTCCTTGGGCTCGAACCCGATGGGCAGCGAGAGGTTGGCCTCCAGTTGGTGCAGCATGCCCAACTCGCCGCCGTCTATCATCTCCCTTATCTTGCGGTTCGCCCCAAAACGGCGGCGGTGATGCCCCACTTGCAGGGTGACGTTCGCGTTCGAGGTCGCCTCGATGGCCTTTTTCGCCTCATCGACCGTCAGGGTGAGCGGCTTTTCGACGAACACGTGCTTGCCCGCCGAGGCAGCCTGGGAAATCATGTCCAGATGCGTGGAATGGGGCGTCGCGATGACAACGCCCTCGACCTCGGAGTCGTTCCAGACGTCCTCGAGGCTTCCCGCCGCCCGGCAGCCGTACTTCTCTGAAAACGCCTTGCGCGCGTCCGCACTGCGCGCGAAACCCGTAACCACCTCGCCCGAACCGCTGCGATTCAAGGCGTCCGTCAAAACGCCGGCCCACCAGCCGAGCCCGATACAGGCGAGACGCACCTTTTCCGTTGCCATTTTCGATTCCTCGCTTCAAGGTGGATGAATTTTCGAACGTCGAACCAACGTCGCACGCAACGCACCATAACCCATCATCGCCCACTTGCAAACCTCGGCGGACGAAGCGCGCGCGAAAACCCGGAGCGAAAAAAAACCCCTCCCGTTTCCGGGAGGAGGCTCTCGCGAGGGAATGATGAATGATCGCGAGAATAATAAGTATTTCGTGGCGGAGGAGGGCCGACCCGATCGACCACTCCTCTCGCCGGCTCATCAAGGCGTGCCGCCTTTGAACGCCCCGATAAGCACCCTTCATAGAAAGCAATAATCGTGCCACAAAAGGAAAATGTGTAACCCTTTTTATATCAACAGGATAGAAAATAGAATCCTCCGCCGAATTGCCATTTTGTCACACGTTGGGCACCGAGAGCGAAAAATCGTCATGGTGAACCGCCCCACAGCGGAGCCGAACGCTTCGCATTTTCATCTCGAATCCGCCGCATGTTGGGGGAATTCCGCCAGAGCACTCAGAATGGCGGCGCGCATCTCGTCCCCCTGGGAGAAAGCCGTCGCCGCATCCGCCCGCGACCTCCACAGCGTCTGCCGGGAGGTCGGCTCCACCAGGAGGATTTCCACTTCGGCCACGCAGAATTCGGGACCATCGCAGCGGCGGCTCCCCCTGGCGCGCAAGAGGGCGCCAGCGCCCCGCCATGACGACCCGCCGGTGCGCAGCAACTCCTCGGTCGTCTTGTCCGCGAATTCTTCGGGAAGGACAAACACGTGGTAGCCTCTGGCGGTCACCGCGTTGCGGATCAGGAACGTGGCTTCGACCGACTCGATTTTTCTGCCCTTCGGCACCTCCACTCCCGCCCTCTCGTAGATGGCGCGGAAAAGCCCCGTCCAGTCGTTGGAATACCGAAACGGGACGAGGGCGACACGCTCGATAGCCCGTATGCGTTCCGCACCGACGATGGTGCGGCGGGTCGCGGCGACTCGATAGGCGCAGCCCGCCGTCAGTGTGAGCGCGAGCAGCGCGCACCAAAATCGGGACCTCGGCAGAAGGGCCACGCGCTCAAGCCGGCCCGGCGATGCGCTTTAAGTGCTCAAAAAGAAAACCGTACGCACCCAGGCTCTCGCGCCAGACCGCCTTGCCGAAAGAAGCCGTCATACCCCAGCCTCCCGCGGCCACGAGTATGGCGCCGCCTACGAAAACCATGCCCCAGAAGAAGATGAACACCCAGGAGAAGACGCGGCCGCCGCGCGCCAGATCGGGCTGCGGGGTCGCGAGCGCGCGCAGAGTCATAAGCACGTGCAGGCAAAGGGTGAGACCCGCCAGAAACGCCGTTGCCCACCCGATTTGCGCATAGCCCAGACCCCAGCCCGCCAGGCCGCCCACGGCCAGAACCACCACCGTCGGCAGGGGGAAGAAGTAGGGTGCGAGCGTGACGACGGGGTTCGTTCCGCTCAGACCCACCTTGCCGCTTCCGCGCCTCACCTCGAAGGAATCGACCCTCTTCCCCGTGAGCAGACCAAACGCCAGGTGCGTGAATTCGTGGACGAACGTGTAGAGAAATTCCGGCGGACGCAGGCGATGCCAGACCGCGTAGACCCCAACGCCGAGGATGAAGACCCAGCCCTCGGTGGAAAGCGGGTAGAGGCCGCCGGACGCCCCCACCCGGAAGGCGGTGGGCAAGCTCAGACAAAACGCAACCACCGCCGCCCAGCAAGCGGGCAGAAGGAGAACGGCCGTCACCCAGGCCAGGGGCCGATGCAGAACCGATTTCACGGACTTCGTCCTCATGCCGGTCGTTACGGGGCAGGAACGCATCATACCGCTACAAGGGATTATATGCGATGACGCACGGCGCGATACATGGAGTGAGATTCGCTAGCTGCGCGGGCTCATCACCGGATTCGGCTGGCTGCCCTATCAGGGGCGGAGGAAACCCCGCACACTCTTAAGGGGGAGAAACCACCCGCGGGACGGAAGAGACGAACCCGCAAAACCTGCCGGAGCGTTTCGGAGCCGTGCGCCCTCAAAAGAGGCGCGCGTGAGAACGACCCCTGCCGCAAACGTCAATCAAAACACAAAATATAAAACAAACCCGGGAAAACCCGAGAAAACCCGGGAAAACGCGGGAAAACCTGAGAAAAAAATGGCGGATTATCAGGCACCCTCCGCTCGGGGTGGGCGCGCCATCAGGGATTTTACGGCCTCCTCGGGCGCCCTCCCCTCGAACAATATGGCGTGAACTTCCCTGCATATCGGCATTTCGACGCCGAACCGCTCCGCGAGCCCCACGGCGGCGGGTGCCGTGGAGACACCCTCGGCGACGGCGGTCATCGACGCAAGAATTTCACGCAAGTCCTCGCCCTTCCCCAGGCGCAGACCTACGGTTCTGTTTCTGCTCAGATCGCCCGTGCACGTGAGTACCAGATCGCCCATGCCCGCAAGGCCGGAAAACGTCTCCGCCTTTCCGCCCATCGCCACGCCCAGGCGTGCGATTTCCGCCAGACCACGCACGATGAGCGCCGCGCGCGCGTTGTAGCCCAGTTCCATGCCGTCGCATACGCCCGCCGCCAGGGCAATCACGTTCTTGAGCGCCCCGCCGAGTTGAACGCCGATGGGGTCCGTGCTGGTGTAAATCCTGAAATTGGGCGCAGCGAGCGCCTCCTGAATCGCGCGCGCCGTATCCACGTTTTCGCACGCCGCCGTGATGGCCGTGGGTTTCCTTTCCACCAACTCGCGGGCGAACGTAGGCCCAGAAAGGCAGGCGAGCACACGCCGCCCGCCACCCGCTTGGTCGATGCACTCGGAGATGACCTGGCTGGGCAGGCAGAGGGTTTTCTCCTCCACTCCCTTGGTGGCGCTGGCGACAATCGTCCCCTCGTGTACCCAATGCGCCAGTCGTGTCCAAACACTTCGAACCACGTGGCTGGGCATCACGCTCACAAGAACGTCCTGACCCGCCGAAGCCGCCTCGGCCAAATCGGGAGTGAAGCGCAAGTTTTCGTGCAGGGAAACCCCCGGAAGATACGTATCGTTTTCACGACCCGACTGCATCCGTGCGCAAAGGTCCTCTTCAAAGACCCAGAGCATGACTTCGTGACCGACCCCGACAAACAGGTCTGCCAGCGCCGTTCCCCAGGCACCGGCACCTATGACGGAAATTCGTTGCGGCGTCATGCGCGTGTCCCGCTCGCCCTTACTTCGCCGCTTTGCGTCTGGGTGCGGCCTTGCGTGCCGCTCTCTTCTCGGTCAGCGCCTGCTGTCTGGTCGCAGCGCCCTTGGCAACGGCCTTCTTGCCCGCAGCCGTGTTCGCCTCCCATTTCAACTTGTGCTTCAGGAGATTGTCCTCTTCCCAAAGGTGTTGGGTTCCATCACCCATGAAGACGACGAAGACCTCACATCCATCAGGATATTCATAGGGGCCATGCGGCAAATCCCAGCCGAAAACATAATCGCCCGGCCTCAAATCCTTGCCCGCCACGCACATCCTGCCTTTGGTCACCAAAATGGAATGCCAACTCTTGTGCGTGTGTCGGGGTTCCACGTAACCCTTTGGAAACTTGACCTTCATGTCGATTCGCTTCATCACCGGATCGTGGGCGAAAATCTTCACCTTCACCCCCTGGGGCAAAGTCAGGAGATCGATGGCCACGTCCTCTTGCCATTCGACATCCTTGTCATGGATGGCGCGAAAACGGTGGTCGAAGTCTTTTTTTGCAGCTTTTCCTCCGGTCGTCTTTCTTTTCGTCGGCATGGCCTTTCCTCACAAGGAATCCAGAAAATCAAAAGATAGATTTCTCCGAAAACGCTTTCCCTACGGTGCCCCGACTCCCCGATCCCCGGAAACGCATCTACAGAATCGACAACTTCCGGAACACCGTAGCCACACAATATACGAGAATCCACTCGACACGGGAAGAACCATAAAAATGAGAAAGCGCTTTTACGTCGATGCCGAGGGTGCGCCCTTATTCGTTGAGCGCATAAATGCGGGATGCGATATCGCGGCCCAGCGTGTGTTGATTGCCGTTTACCAGCAACGTTACAGTGCCTGCGAGAGGCGAATGCGCGATGACCTCAATAGGCATTTCCGGGAAAAAGCCCAACTCGCCCAGATGACGCAAGATCTCCGGGTCGTCTTGCAACACACGGGTGATTTTCGTGGCGCGCCCCACCTCGAGAGAGAGCAAAACGATTTCTTTGGTGTCGACCATGGTGCCGTCTTTTGCAGGAATCGGATCTCCATGCGGATCGAGGGTGGGATAGCCGAGTGCCTTGTCCAGCACGGCTTCCAATTCCTCGCTCAGGACGTGTTCCAGTTCTTCGGCTTCAACATCCACCTTGTCCCACTCAATGCCCATCTTTTGGTTGAGGTACAATTCGAGCAACCTGTGATGCCGGATGATCTCCAGAGCGACCTTCTCCCCCTTCTTGCTCAACACGACTCCCTTGTAGGGCGTATAGGTGAGCAAACCCAACTGATCGAGTTTTTTGACCATGCTCGTCACCGATGCCGCAGATATATTCATGCTTTCGGCAATCGCGCTCGTCGAGACGCGAGGAGATACCTGCTGAAGTTTGAAGATGTTTTTCAGGTAATCTTCAATCTGTTTGCTCAAACGCGACGACGATTCGGGCAAAGAACAATCCCCCGAGTGGTTGGTGGGCCCGAGATAAAGAGGGCTATCGTAAAATCGGTGTTTCGAGGTGTCAACCAGACGTTTTTCCAGGCCAAAGACCTCTGGACTATTTTCTATTATAGACGAACGTAGCCTTTATCTTGAGGGGTTTGTTCCCAAGAAACATGCGTGCGAGACCCGGGGGGAACGGATCGAAAGGTGCCGCCTTCGTGACGGCGGCCATCGCCAAATCATCAAGAACCCGAACGCCCGCGGACCTGACCAGACGCACCTCCCTCAAAGTGCCGTCTTTTTTCAGCACGAAGTGCAACGACAGGTTGCCGTCGTATTTCTGCGCCTCTTCGGGCCATACCCAATTGTACTGGATTTTCCTCTTTATATCCTTAAAATAAGGAGCATACCGAGAGTCGCGCGTATCGAGGGAGATAATGTCTCCTTCTTCCCCCCGGCTTTCATCGAGCGCGCTTCTCTTGGCGATTCGGTCGGCCTCTTCATCCGAGAGCTCGAGTCTGGGCGCGTCAGGCTCGCCTTTCGGCCGGGGTTTCACTCTGAACATCGCCAAAGGGTCTTGTGGTTGCGGAGGCACCGGAGCGGGGCGTCGTGGCCGAACGATGGGCTTGAGTGCAGCGACTTCGATCTTCTCTTTTTTTCTCACAACAGGCACGGGTTTGGGTCTGTCTTTGCGAGTTGAGCTGGCCCTTGCCTTTTTCTCGTCGTTTTTGGGATCGGCCGCTTTGGACCTTCGCTTCGGTTTCGTCGTCCGTTTCGGCACGGGAGAAGAGGCCTTGGGGGTGCGCCTTGCCGCTTCCTTCTGTTTGGGCTTGTTTCGTGGTACCTCCACGGATTTTTTTGCCTCGGGCTCCTCTGGCTTTACTGATGGAGGCTTTGGGGGCGCGACCGCGGCAGGCGCCAACGACGCTGCCGCGGGGCTACGAGTCCGCCTGCGAGAAACGAGCCGCTCCTTACGCGCACGCTTTAGGCGGGGAGCCTTGCCAGGTTTGCCTGCGCCGCTTTCCTTGCGGTTGGCGTTCGACAAGAAGCGACTCTCGGGATTCGGCGGAAGTTTTTCCCTCGGCTGCTCGACGGACACGACCCGAAACGTGAGGGGACGGCTCGTCCGGACGGGCTTCGACCAAACGTACTTATGACTCAACAAGGCGAATGCCAGCACGTGAAACGACAACGATGTCAGAAAGAGGGCGAAAACGCGTTTTTTCGACTCGCTTTTCGACATATCGCCTCCCGTTGCCCCATCGTCGCCTGCCTGACGACCAAGTCAGCGGCACGAGTTGCTGCCCAAAGACTACGAGACGTACGATTTCGCTTCAAGGCTCTCCATAACCGCCGCAAAAAAAGGGGGCCTCGAAAGGCCCCCTTGATGTGCGAAAACGAACGAACTACATCATGCCGCCCATGCCGCCCGGAGGCATACCGCCCGGAGGCATCGCAGGCGGGTTTTCCTCAGGCTTGTCGCTGATCACGCACTCTGTCGTCAGCATCAAGCCAGCCACCGAAGCGGCATTCTGCAGAGCCGAGCGCACCACTTTGGTCGGGTCGATGATGCCCGCTTTGACCAAGTCCGCGTACTCGCCCGTCGCAGCATTGTAGCCGGTGTTCCCTTTCTGGCCTTTTACGTGCTGGACAACCAGAGAACCCTCCACTCCCGCATTGTTTGCGATCTCACGCAGCGGGGATTCGAGCGTACGGGAGAGAATGTCCAAGCCGACTCCCTGATCTCCCGAAACCTCGACGTTGCCCAGAGATTTCTGGGCCCGTATCAAGGCAACTCCGCCGCCGGCCACGACGCCCTCTTCCACGGCCGCGCGGGTCGCGTTCAGAGCGTCTTCCACGCGGGCTTTCTTCTCCTTCATCTCGGCTTCCGTGGCAGCGCCTACGTTGATCACCGCAACGCCGCCGACCAGCTTCGCCAGACGCTCCTGGAGTTTCTCGCGGTCGTAATCGCTCGTGGTTTCCTCGATCTGGTTGCGAATCTGCTTGACACGGCCCTCAATGTCCTTGGCCTTGCCCTTGCCCTCGACGATCGTGCTGTTGTCCTTGTCGATGGTTACGCGCTTCGCCTCTCCGAGGTCGTCCACGGACACGTTCTCGAGCTTTATGCCCAGATCCTCGCTCAGCATCTTGCCGCCGGTGAGAATCGCCATGTCTTCGAGCATCGCCTTGCGACGATCACCGAACCCGGGGGCCTTGACGGCCGCACAGTTGAGCGTACCGCGCAGCTTGTTCACGACCAGCGTCGCCAGCGCTTCGCCCTCGATGTCCTCGGCGACGATGAGAAGAGGACGGCCCATCTTGGCGATTTTTTCGAGCAAAGGCAGAAGATCGCGCATGTTGGAGATTTTCTTCTCATGGAAGAGGATGTAGGGATCCTCCAGAGCGGTCTCCATGCGGTCGGGATTCGTCACGAAGTAGGGGCTCAGATACCCCCTGTCGAACTGCATGCCCTCGACGATGTCAAGAGAAGTTTCCATGGACTTGGCTTCCTCGACGGTGATGACGCCGTCTTTACCAACCTTGTCCATGGCCTCGGCGATGAGATCCCCGATAGTGGGATCGTTGTTCGCCGAGATGGTGCCGACCTGCGCAATTTCTTTCTTGTCGCGCACGGGTTTGGAGAGTTTCTGCAACGCGCCGACGACCTCTTCTACACCGGCGTCGATACCGCGCTTGAGATCGATGGGGTTGGCTCCCGCCGTTACGTTGCGCAGACCTTCGCGGAACAGAGCCTGGGCCAGCACCGTCGCCGTCGTCGTACCGTCACCGGCTACGTCGGAGGTCTTGCTCGCCACTTCGTTGACTATCTGGGCGCCCATGTTCTCGAACTGATCCTCGAGTTCGACCTCCTTGGCCACCGTCACACCGTCTTTCGTGGAGGCGGGGGAGCCGAACTTCTTGTCGATCACGACGTTGCGTCCGCGGGGGCCGAGCGTAACCTTGACCGCGTCGGCCAGCTGATCCACGCCACGCTTGATTTTCGAGCGGGCCTCTTCGTCAAAAAGAATAATTTTCGCCATTTGCGTAATGCTCCTCGTTTTCGAGCCAACCGGCTAGTTGATTACCGCCAGCACGTCATCTTCGCGCATGATCAGATACTCTTCGCCCTCGGACTTCACCTCGGTGCCCGCGTACTTGGCGAAAAGAACCTTGTCGCCCTCGCTCACCTCGGGTGCCTGCCTTTTCCCGTTGTCGGTCACCTTTCCGGGACCCACGGCGACGACTTCGCCTTCCTGGGGCTTTTCCTTCGCGGAATCAGGGATGATGATCCCGCCGACCTGCTCCTCTTCCGCATCCAGGCGCCTCACCAAAATGCGATCCTGAAGAGGCTGTATCTTGGTCTTGGCCTTTGCCATCACTTCCTCCTTTTGAAAAAACTGATACGAAAAACCATCGTTGACAAAAATTGGCGTTCGACTAGTCTCCGTCACGGCCCAGAAGCCGCCCGCACCTCGCTCGCGGCCTTGCCGAGCGGTTATATAAGGGAAAAGGGAAGAGCTTGTCAAGCGCTGTTAGCACTCGAAGCGGCTGGATGCCAACAAAAATTCATCTGCTTCAAATGTCTGATTTGTTTTGTTTTAATGAAAAAGTTTCGGTGAAGTGGATGCCGGCATTGAAAACTTTTACACTTTTTCACGAAATTTCGCCATACAGGCGCATGACGAACGCCGCCCCATCGGCTATCCTCCCGACGAACCATCCACACCCGACACGCAAGGAGTCCCGCGCCATGCCGTACGAGAATCTGCTGGTAGAAGCATCACAAGGAATCGCGCTCCTCACCATCAACCGCCCCGAGAAGCGCAACGCGCTCGACCCCGAGACCTGGCGCGAGGTGGGCGCCGCGGTGGAAGAACTCGAAGCCGACGCGGACGTGGGGGTCATCATCTTCACGGGTGCGGGCGAGAAGTGCTTCGCCGCGGGCTCGGACATCGCCCGCATCAAGGAGCGCGGCCTTCTGGAGGGGCTGGCCGCCCCCTCCCAGCGCACCCTCATGCAACTTGAGGCGGCGGAAAAGCCCACCATAGCCGCGGTCAACGGCTACGCCCTCGGCGGAGGGTGTGAACTTTCCATGGCTTGCGACATCCGCATCGCGAGCGAAAACGCCCGCTTCGGCCAGCCCGAAGTGAACCTCGGCATCATGCCCGGAGCGGGCGGCACCCAAAGGCTCGCCACCCTGGTGGGCGTGGGCAAGGCGAAGGAGTTGATTCTCACCGGAGACGTGATCGACGCGCACGAAGCCCACCGCATCGGCCTTGTCAATCAGGTCGTGCCCGCCGAGAGCCTGCTGGACGCCGCGGAAAACTGCGCCCGCAAGATGATGCGCAAGGGGCCGCTGGCGGTGCGCATGGCGAAAATAGCCATCAACGCCGGAATGAGGTTCGGCCCCGAGGCGGGCATGATCGCCGAGCGCCTGGGGCAGGCCTGCCTCATGACGACCGAGGACAAAACCGAGGGAACCTCCGCCTTCCTGGAGAAAAGGGACGCGCAATTCAAGGGAAGGTAACATAGATCAAACGCTTATGGCGAAACCGACTCCGGCGCAGCGCCCCGGAATCCGCCCGCCGGATTTCTCGGGTTTTCCCGCGTTTTTCCGGGTTTTCCCGGGTTTTCCCAGGTTTATTTGCTTTTTTGCATTACGCTGCGCACGCGAACGAAATCAAGCCGCGGCGAGTGTCGACGTCCTCCCCTTCCGGCGACGTCAGGGCGTCGCTCGACCGCAAAGATTCTCGCATCCGCGCTCGATGAGTTCGGCGAAATCGCGCGCGTCGGAAAGCAGTTTCCGACTTGGCGTTTTTTCGTGCGCCTCGCGCGCCGCTACCCCTCGTCGAAGGCGAGGAAGCTGATGTCCGCCGACTTGTTGCGGCCCGGAATGAGCGCCTGGTACTCATCGGAGTAATACCACTTGTCCACCGCCTCGTGGTCGGGGAACCTGATCAGGACGAACGTGCTCCTGTCGTGCTCGCCGGCGAGAGCCCGCGCGAACGAACCGCTCGTCACCACTTCTCCGCCGACCGAGGCGACTATCTTGAGTCCGTTCTCGGCGTAGTGGTTGAACCCCTCTTCGTCTTTGACCTCGATGTGCGCGACCACCAATACGCTCATGCTCTCCCCTCCCGGCATGGGGGCCGCCCGCCCAAGGCGCACGACCCGGGACCAAGAAAACCGAAGCGCCCGGTGCCTCTCGGCGCGGGCGCGCCGCCGAATTTGTGAAGCGTATGCTCCCAGCCTCCCACAGGCGCGTCTGCAAAGCAACGCCGCTCTCTGCGGCGCGGGCGCACCACGCTTTCCGCGACTGGCTGCAAGACGTCTTTTCGGGTATCATAACGGCAATCGCGAGAGGAACAAATTACCGTCCGGCCGCTTTCGCGCGGAGATTTCGGGCGCATGCGGCGCAGGTTTTCGTTTCCCGTTTTGAGGAGCCATACGACCATGAACGGACGAAGTTTTTGGAAAATGCTGGTTGTCGTGGTGGCGGCGGGTGCTCTCCTCACAGGCTGTGCGGCAGAACAGATGGCGGGCAAGAAGAGTGCGGCCAGAGGCAAGAAGATGGAGAAAAGCAGCGGCGAGGACCCCGCCGTGGCCAAGCGCAAGAAGCTCATGCGCGGCATCGGCGCGGACATGAAGCGCCTGAGATCCGCCATGAAACAAGGCAGCGGATGGGTGGTGGAAGAACAGGTGCGCCAGGCCGCGGGCGACATGTACAAGAAGTCCGCGAGAATCAAAAAGGCGTTCGCCAAGAACACCCTGGCCGGCAAGACGACCTCCAGCCCCGCGATTTGGAAGGACAAGGCGCAGTTCGACATCCTGGCGGACGCCCTGGCCGCCAGCGCCGCCGTTCTGGCCCAAATCCACTACAAAGGCGGGCCCGAGGCCATCAAGAAGGCGGTGGGCCGCATTGGCATGCAATGCGGGAAATGCCATCGCTCCTTCCGCCAGAAGAAGAAACGCTAGCGGCGCAACTCTTGGGATAAGAAACCCCCGGCCGCGTTTTTGCCGCATCTGCCGGGGGTTTCTTTTGTGTAAACGGCGCAGGCAGGCTCACCCAGGCGCGAGCCTTCTGCGCGCGTTTTCTCCTTTGGGTGCGCCCCTACCCTCCCGAGCCGAGGCTCTCGTTTTCCAGACGCGCGCGCACCTCGCCCAAAGGGCCCGTGTCCGCCACCAGCCCGTCGCGGTAGAGGACGACCTCGCGCGCGCGGGCAGACACCTTCGGCCCCGGCGTGAGCACGCCCGCGAGGTTCATAGGGTCGCTCGCGTGGACGATGGTGGGCTTCCCCCGCGCCGGAATCCGCCGCACGGCGCGCAGTGCTTCGAGTGCTTCGGGAAGAGCAAACTGCTCGCCCATGAACCCCGAGACGAAGCGCCCCCCGCGAATCTCGCCCCTGGCCTCCAGGCGGCGGAAAACCCGCACCAGCTCGCGCCAGCGCGGAGCGGCGGCCTCGCGCACGACGAGCTCGCGCAGCACGACGCCGTATCGTTTGAGCAGTTGCCGCGCGTGTGCCTCGCGCCGGGCGTCCGCGTCGAGAACCGGGACGTCGCGCCCCCACAACGCCCAGCGGCCCACGGGCATGAAGCGCGCCTTCGCCTCGCGCGAGATGCTTCTCCCCCCCGGCAGGGCGCGCAGCCGCCGCCCACCCTTTCGCTTCTCGCGCGGGCTTGCGATCAGCGCGCGTAGACCCGCCACGCCGTCGCCGCTCACCAAACCGCGCGCGACCAGCTCCCAGAGCGCCTCTTCAATCTCGGTGCGCAGCCTGCCCGTCGCCGCAACGACGTCGGCGAGAAACGACGCCCCGCGCGCGGCCAGAAAGTCGAACACCTCGCGCGCGGGCCGCGAGATGTCCGGCGGCGCGGCGCAACCCTCCCCCTCCCGCGCTTCGAGAAACACCCCCACCTCCTCGCGCAGCAAAAACGCCAAAAGCGCGCGGCGCGTGGGCTGTGCACCGCGCTCGGCCCTTGCGTGCTCCGCACCGCCCTGGCCGGGGGGGTCTCCGGGCCGCAGCCGCCCCCAGGCCACCACGCCCGAGAGGCAAAGCCCCTCCAGGTCGGCGGGGTCGTAGTTTTTGATGCGCGCGGGAAGAATTTGCTCCTCCCAGGCGGGAGCGGGCAACTCGAGTCCCTGTAGCTGGCGAATCACCTCGAGCACCCCGTCGCGCCCATGCAGCATGCTGTCCTCGTGCACGTGCTGCCACCTGAGCAGGTAGCGGATGAACTCCGCCGCCGTGACGGGCTCTATCTCGCGCCTGAGCCTGCCCAGCGTCAACCCGTGGATGCGGCTCAACAGGGCGCGGTCGCACCACTCGGTCGGGGCGTCGGGTGCAGTGCGCGCAAAGCGGCCCCGCAAAACGCTGCCCTCTCCCTCCAGGGAGGCCAACGCAATCCTGACGCCAGACACCTCCAGGCCGACGCGCGCGGCGAGCTCTTCTTCCGTCACGGGTCCCACGGCCTCCATCCAGCCGCGCACGAGGGCGAGAGTCGCCTCCTCCTGCGTCGGGGCGCTTTCTCCCGCGCCGCGAACGCGAATCTCCGGGGGCGTGAGCACCACGCCGGGCATCGCCGCGCGCACCAGCGCCATGCGCTCCGCGGGAACGAAGCCCGCACGCGAACCACCCCCCGCACTCCAGGCTGCCTTGGCCACCCGGTTCTGGGTGCGCAGCGCGTCGAGCCACGCGGGCCAGGCATCCGCTGCCTCCTCTTCGGGCAGTAGGCACAAAGAACAGAGGGCGTCGTGCGCCTCTTCCGCGTCCCGGGGTGCGGGCCAGGCCTGTTCGCACACCTCGGCAATCGCCTCCGCGTCGAGTTGCGCGCCCTCGGCCCCCTCGGGCAAGGCGCGCCTGAGCGGCACGGCGCGCGAGCGGCGCTCCTCGAGCGGAGCGTCGTCGATGAAGGCGTAGGGGTTCGCGTTCAGTATCTCGTGCGACATGGGCGAGGGCGCGGGCGTCTCGACGCAGAAGGTTTCGACCTCTCCACTCTCCACGCTTTCGATGAGGGCGCGCAGACCCTCGATGTCCATCGCCTCGCTCAGGCAGTTTTCCACCGTCTCGTTCACCAGGGGATGGTCGGGCGGTTCTATCGGGCCGTGGTGGTTGTCCTGACAGGCGAGTTGGGCCGGGAACACGGCGGCGAGCAAATCCTCCGCGCGCATGCGCTGGATGGCGATGGGCACCTTCTTGCCGCCCGCGTGGCGGGGCAGGGCGAGGGCGCGCGTGGCGTTCCAGCGCCAGCGGTTGGTGAACATGGGCGACTGGAGGGCGGACTGGAGCATGTCCTTTTTGAGCGAGGCCAGCCGCACGAAGCCGAAGATGGACGCGAGCGGAAAACTGTGCTGCGCGGAGAGCGAGAGCACGATGCCGTCGTCCGTCGCGGCGGCCTGCAGCTCAAAGTCGAAGGTGAGGCAAAAGCGTTTTCGCAAGGTGTGCCCCCACGCGCGGTTGATGCGCCCGCCGTAGGGGGAGTGAATGACGAGCTGCATCCCGCCCGCTTCGTCGAAGAAGCGCTCGGTCACGAGCGCGCCCTGCGTGGGCACGCGCCCCAGCACGCGCACGGTCTCGACGACGTAGGCGAGCACCTGCGCGGCCCCCGCCGCGCACAACCCGCACTCCGCGCGCATCCAGGCGGCTGCCTCCTCCGGCGCGCCCGCCCGCTTTGCCGCCTCGGCGCGCAGGTCCGAGACGGCGCGGGAGAGTTCCGCCGTGCGCGCGGGCGCCTCCCCCAGCCAGAAGGGAATGCTCGGCGGAAGCCCCTTTGCGTCCTCCACGCGCACCTTGTCGCGCTCCACGCGCTTTACTCGCCAGGAATGGTTGCCGAGCAGAAATATGTCGCCCGGGCTCGATTCCACCGCGAAGTCCTCGTTCACCTTGCCCACGAACGTCTCCGCCGGGCCTTCGATTACGTCGTAGTCCGCCGTATCGGGAATCGCTCCGCCCGAGGTGATGGCGCACAGCCGCGCCCCGCGCCGGGGGCGCAGCAGGCCGTTCACCCGGTCGCGGTGCAGCCAGGCGGTGCGCCGCCCCCGGCTGGTGGAAACACCCTCGGCGAGCATCTCCACCACTTCGTCGAACTCCCGGCGCGGGAGGTCGGCGTAGGGCTGCGCCCGCCGGAGGAGCGCCCACAACTCCTCTTCTTCCACCTCTTCGCGCGCGGCGACCTCGGCCACGATCTGCTGGGCCATAACGTCCAGCGGCGCGCGGGGGAAGACGACGCGGTCCAGCTCCCCCGTGCGCACCCCGCGCACGGCGGCGGCGCTTTGCAAGAGTTCGTCGCGCGTGAGCGGAAAGACGATTCCCTTGGGCGTCGCCCCCTTCCAGTGGCCCGAGCGGCCCACCCGCTGGAGCAGGGAGGCGAGCGTCCTGGGTGCGCCCAGGTGGCAGACGAGCTCGACGTGGCCGATGTCGATGCCGAGTTCCAGCGACGCCGTGGCGACGATGGCCGAGAGCGCGCCTGATTTGAGCCTCTCCTCGGCGTCGAGCCGAATCTTGCGCGAGAGCGAGCCGTGGTGCGCCGCCACGCGGCCCTCCCCCAGGCGGGCGGTAAGCTGGTGGGCGACGCGCTCGGCGAGCCTGCGCGTGTGCACGAACACGATGGTCGTGCGGTGACGCTCGATATGGGCGGCGATGCGGTCGAACACCTCGCTCCAGTACTCGTGCGTGGCGATGGGGCCGATTTCCTGATCGGCCACCTCGACGCAGAGCTCCATCTCGCGCCTGTGGCCCACGTCCACGACCGCGCAGGCGGGTGCGCCCTCCGCTCCGCGTCTGCCTGCGCCCACGAGCAGGCGCGCGACCTCACGGATAGGCTTTTGGGTCGCGCTCAGCCCGATGCGCTGAAGCGGTGCGCCGCAAAGCGCGTCGAGCCGCTCGAGCGAGAGCGCCAGGTGCGCGCCGCGCTTCTCGCCCGCCACGGCGTGTATCTCGTCCACCACCACCGTGCGCGCGGTCGCGAGCACCCTGCGGCTGCGCTCCGCGGTGAGCAGGATGTAGAACGACTCCGGCGTCGTCACCAGCACGTGGGGGGGCTGGCGCAGCATGAGCCTGCGTTCCGCCGCGGGGGTATCGCCCGAGCGCACCGCTACTCTGATCTCGGGCAGGTCCACGCCCTGTTTTTTGGCGAGCGCGCGAATTTCGGCAAGCGGCGCCTGGAGGTTCTTCTGGATGTCGTTGCCCAGTGCCTTGAGCGGGGAGACGTAGACGAGGCGGCAGGCGTCCTCCAGCTCGCCGGCCAGGGCGTCGCGCACCAGCCCGTCGAGCGACCACAAGAAGGCGGCCAGCGTCTTGCCCGTGCCCGTGGGGGCGGCGATGAGCGTGTCGCGCCCGCAGGCAATCTCCGGCCAGCCCGCTTCCTGCGGTGCGCTCGGCGCACCGAATTTTTGGGCGAACCAGCCCTCTATCAACGGATGGAAGGAATGCGCCGCGCTCATCATAAAGACATTCTAGCGCAGGTGGCCCCGGTTGTATCCACCCCGCGCAAAGCCCGCCTCAAGGTGCGGGCGGCGGCTCTGTGCCTCGCGCAGAGGCCCCCCTCACCCGCCGAGCGGGGTGCGGGTGCGTGCGAAAAATTCCTTGATTTCGCCTTCCCTGCCCGCGAAGGACGCACGGCCCAACCCGAAGATGTGCCTGAGCTTTTCGGGGTCGGTCTCCATAAAATCCGTCGCGCAGGCCTGCTCGGTGAACCACTCATCGATGCGCACAACGCACACGTCGGGGAAGAGGAGGCTGCTTAAGGCTTCGGTCGTGCGCGCGTTCGTTCGGATGAGCCGCATGAAGGTGCGTATCGGGCGCACGAGCGAGACGAGCCTGCGCCACGGCCCGCGATGCGCCGGATATCCCCCCGTGCCGACGCTCAGCATCCGCACTTCTCCGCGCGGCACCCCGAGCGGCCCCAGGGCGTCGGCCAGAGCGAATAGTGCCGGGCTGCTCGCCGCGAAGCCGCCGTCGAGCATCGTGCGCACACCCTCTCCGGGAACGGCCACGCTCCTGGGCAGCAGGAAGGGAGACGCCGCGCAGGAGGCGACCACCGCGTCCGCCACACGCAGGCCGGCACCCGGCGCGAAGGCGGGCGCCTCGCGGTGGGCGTCGATAAAATCGCGCTTGAACACCACGGGGTGGTGGTCGCAGGTCGCGAGGATGCCCGTGTCCACCCGCAAAGATTCGAACGTGTGCGCGCCGTAGAGCTCTCGTGCGTGGCGGTCGAGTGCCGCGCTCTTGCCCCTGGCGGAGAGAGGACCCAGCACGGCGGGGGCGAGCGCGAAGTAGCGCCCGGCAATTTCTTCCACCGCCTCGCCGAGCCCGATCATCGAGGCGACGATGGAACCCGTGCTCGCCCCGTAGACCAGGTCGAACGCCTCGTGAAGCGGCCTGCCGAGGGCGCGCTCGACTTCGGCCAGCACGCCCAGGGTGTAGACACCGAGCGAACCCCCGCCGTCGAGCGAGAGGATGCGAAAGGGCCGGTTCGTCTCAGGTAGGGGCGTCTCGTTCGGCATGGAGGCATTCTACACGAAAGGGCGGCGCGCCGCGTGGAGAGCCGGGCAGGGCCGCGCGTCGGCCGGGGCTTCCCGACTCAGGCGCCGGGGAGGGGACGCGCCTAATCCATCCGCACGTAGTCGTGGGCGCGGAAGGGGACGCCGAGCTCTTCCGTCGCCACCTTCTCGCAGGCCTCGATGTCGATGAGGCCCGACATGCGCACCGCCGTCACCTCGACCTCAGGGATATAGCCGCGCGCGTGGCGCACGAATTCCTTGACGTGCGGGTAGGGATTTTCCACCTCTTTCGTCTTGCACACCTTCGCGTACGCCTCGGGGCTTTCGGCCTGGAGGCTCACCGATATCGCGTCCACCAGGCCCGCCAGTTCGGGCACCACGTTCCTGCCGTGCGTCTGGTTGGCGAGCCCGTTCGTGACGAGGCGCACGCGTTTCGCCCCCCTGCGCTTGAGCTCGCCCGCCACCTCTTTCACCACGTCGAGCCTGAGCGTGGGTTCGCCAAAGCCGCTGAACACCACCTCCTCGAAGCGCCCGGGGTCGCCCGCCGCCGCGAGCAGCTCCGCCGCGTCGGGTTCTTCCGCAAGAGCAAGGTTGTGACCCCTGTAGACGAAATCGCTCAAAAGCCCGCAGTAGAAGCACGCGTTCTGGCACCGGTTCGTCACGTTGAGATAAAGCGCCGCGCCCACCGGGTAGGCGACGCTGCCGCCCTCGCGCGCGGGTCCCACCCCGAAGAGGCGGCGCACGTTCTCGGTGGTGAGGCGCGTTACCTCATCGCTCCTCATCCCGTGGAGTTCGGCGAGCGTTTCCGCCACGCGGACGACGTAGGCCGGTTCGTTGCGTTTGCCGCGGTGCGGCGGGGGAGCGAGGTAGGGGCTGTCTGTTTCGAGCAGGATGCGCTCGAGCGGCACGCGCTCGAAGACTTCGCGCAACTCCTCTGAGCGCGAGAACGTAACGGCCCCGCCCGCGCCCAGGTGAAAGTCGATATCCAGAAACTTTTGCGCCTGCTCGAAATCGCCCGTGAAGCAGTGGATGACGCCGCCCGCGCGCCAGGCTTTCTCCTCGGTCAGGATTTCGTGGACGTCCTCGGTCGCTTCTCTGCAATGAACGACGATGGGCTTGCCCACCGCGATGGCCAGGCGAATTTGCTCCCGAAACCATTTGCGCTGCATTTTGGGCGGAGCGTTGTCGCGGTAGTAGTCGAGGCCTATCTCGCCGATAGCCACCACCTTGGGTTCGTCGCAGAGTTTGCGAATCTCTTTGAGGGCGCGCTCATCAGCAGTGCGCACGTCGCTCGGGTGCACGCCCACCGCCGCGTAAACGCCCGCGTAAGACGCCGTGAGGTCAACCGTCTTGCGGCTCGACTCGAGACAAGTGCCCATGGAGATGACGTAGTGCACCCCCGCCTCGATGGCGCGCTCCACCACCCCCTGGCGATCGGGCGCGAACGCTTCGTCCACGAGGTGGGCGTGGGTATCCACCAGGACGGGCAGACCGTTCGTGTCGGGCAGGGCGGCGATGACGACGGGAGGTTTCGGCCTCGGTTTCGTCCGCTCCCTGCGATCGTTGCGCGAGCGGTTGCCCCCCCTGCCGCGCCCGGAACGCTTGCGTTTCGGATCGGCCTCCCGCGTTTCGTTGCTTTGCTCGCGCGGGGGCGAGCCGGCCTTCTCGGAGGATGCCTGTGCGTTTGCGGCCTCGGGGCGGTTCCCGCCCCTGCGGCCCCGTCTGCGCCTGCGGCGTCGGGAGCCGCCCGCTCTGTCCGGACGCTGCGAAGAACCCTCCCCGCCGGACGCGCCCGCCCCTCCCTCGGGTGTTTCGTTCACGCAATAACTCCCATCCCCCCGCAAGGGGGCGTTCGCCTACCGAATCGGCGCGCCCGGCGCCACTGCCGCGTCCACGTCCATGAGCACGAGGTTATCGCCCGCAGGAGCGGCGAGCAC
The DNA here is from genome assembly GCA_965221655.1 of bacterium. GTDB lineage: Bacteria > UBA8248 > UBA8248 > UBA8248 > UBA8248 > Bin107. The sequence continues at coordinate 1,659,650 of OZ244906.1, forward strand.
CATGCCCTGTGACTCCACCCCCATCAGCTTGGCGGGGGCGAGGTTGGCCACGAGGATCACCTTGCGGCCCGGCAAATCCTCGGGGGCGTAGTGCTTCGCCAACCCCGCCACGACGGTGCGGGTCTCCTCCCCGAGGGAAACGGTGAGCTTGAGCAGATTGTCGGATTTAGGGATTCGGACGGCCTCGAGTATCTCCGCCGCGCGCAGGTCCATTTTCTGAAATTCCTCGATGGAAATCCGCGCTTCGGCCTCAGGAGTTGCGGCCCCGCCCTCCGCGGCTTCCTCCTCGCCCGCGATGCGCCGTGCCACCTTCTCGCGGATGGCGTCCTTCGCCTCCTCCTCGATGCGCGGGAACAAAGGCGCGCCCAGTGCCGTGTCGAGCGCATCCGGCAGGGCGCGCGCGTCGAGCAGCGTCTCGTAGGAGACACCCATCCAGTCGTCCGGCAGCCCGATTTGCTCCCCCATCTTGCGCGCGGTCTCGGGCATGACGGGAGAGACCATGGCCGCGACCACGCGAATCGCCGCCACCGCGTGCCAGAGCACGCAGTCGAGGCGTGCGTCGTCGTTTTCTTTCGCCAGCGCCCAGGGGGCGCTCGCGTCGATGTACTTGTTGGCGAGAGATATCACCTCCCAGGCGGCGCGCAGGCCGTTCTGGAAGTGCGTGGACGCCATGCCGCTCTCGTACGCGGCCCCCGCGCGGTCGATCTCCGCGAGAAGAGCGGCCTCGGCCTCGCCTTGCTCCCCGCGCGCGAGGCGCCCCCCCCGGTAGCGCTTCACCATGTTGAGGGTGCGGTAGAGGAGGTTGCCCAGGTCGTTCGCCAGGTCGCTGTTGATGCGCTCGATCAAGGCGTTGTGCGAGAAATCTCCGTCCAGCCCGAAGGGAATCTCGCGCAGCAGAAAATAGCGTATGGCGTCGACCCCGTATTCTTCGATGAGCCAGTGGGGGTCGACGGCGTTGCCCAGGCTCTTGGACATCTTCTGGCCTTCGACCGTCCACCACCCGTGGCTGAAAACCTGCGCGGGCAGCGGCACCCCCGCCGAGAGGAGGAAGGCGGGCCAATAGACCGCGTGGAAGCGCAGAATGTCCTTTCCGATAAAATGCTGATCCGTCGGCCAGGGGCTGCCTTCGCGCACCCCGTTCTCGTCGAAGCCCGGAGCGGTAAGGTAGTTGCTGAGCGCGTCGAACCACACGTAGATCACGTGGTCGTCGTCGCCCGGCACGGGGATGCCCCACCGAAAGCTCGTGCGCGAGAGCGAAAGATCGCGCAGGCCGCCGCGCACGAAGCTCATCACCTCGTTGCGCCTGCTCTCGGGCTGCACGAAATGGGGGTTTTTCTCATAATGCTCGAGAAGCGGCTCCTCGAACTTGCTGAGGCGGAAGAAATAGCTGGGCTCCTCCACCCACTCGACCTCGGCCCCGGTGGGCGCCACCTTCCCCCCGGCGGGAGCGTCGACGAGCTCGCTCTCGGCGTAGAAGGCCTCGTCCCGCACGGCGTACCATCCGGCGTAGGAGCCGAGGTAGATATCGCCCGCCGCCTCCACGCGCCGCCACAACTCCTGGACGCCGCGAATGTGGCGCTCCTCGGTCGTGCGGATGTAGTCGTCGTAGGAGATGTCGAGCTTCTCCCAGAGTGCGCGGAACTTCGCGCTGTTCATGTCGCAAAACGCATGGGGGTCCATGCCCGCCTCGCGGGCTGCGCGCACGAGCTTCTGGCCGTGTTCGTCGGTGCCGGTGAGAAACTGCGTCGGCTCGCCTCTGAGCCTGTGGAAGCGCGCCTTGGCGTCGCACGCCACCGTCGTATAGGCGTGGCCCAGGTGCGGCTTGTCGTTGACGTAGTAGATCGGGGTGGAAACGTAGAACGGTTTCGGGCTCATTCTTTCGGGTCGCCTTCGCTCGTGCTTGGGCCTTCGGCCTCCTGTGCGGGCTTCCTGAGAGAATACTGGCCCGTGGGCAGTCGCATCAAATCGTTCGCGTGCACCGTCATGGTGTCCCCCGTCTCGAGGGCAAGGGTAACTTCTTCCGTGAGGAGGTTCTGGCGCACGACCGTCGCGCCGCAGTCGCAGCCGCCGACCTTTTTCTTGCATGCGGGCAGGCGCTTTTTGACCGACACGTAGTGGGAGTGCTCGAAGCGCAGGCAGCACTTGAGCCGCCCGCAGCCGCCGGAGAGCTTGGTGGGGTTCAGGCTCAGGTTCTGATCCTTCGCCATGCGCACGGAGACGGGGTCGAACGACTTGAGAAAGGAACTGCAGCAATAGGTGCGCCCGCAGTCTCCGCAGCCGCCCTTCATCCCCGCTTCGTCGCGCACGCCTACTTGGCGCATCTCCACGCGCACGGAAAGCCGCTCCGCGAGCACGCGCACGAGGCGGCGAAAGTCCACTCGCCCATCGGAGGAGAAATAAAAGGTCGCCTTCTTGTTCGAGTGCGCGTAGCGCACCTCGACGAGGCGCATGGGCAGTTTCATCTCCGTTATCTTCTGGCGACAAAAATCGTACGCCGCCTTCTCGGTCGTCTCGTTGCGCGCAACCTTCTTTTCGTCCTCCTCGGTGGCGACGCGCACCACCTCGGGCAGCGGGTCGGGGTAATAACGCGCGGGCATCGCCCGGGGGCTTTCGGACACTTCGCCGAACTCCATCTCCCCGTCCGTGGAGCGGAGCATGACCTTCATCCCCACCCGAAGACGCACGTCCCCGTAGGTATGCTGAATCGCGCGGGCGCCGAAGCGCATCTTCACGCCGACCACGCCTATTTTCTCACTCCCGGGCGGCGCTTGCGTCGCCGCGCCGCCGTTTGCCGTCTCGTTCATCACTACCCCCGAATCCCGGCGGAAACCGTCTCGCGCAGGGAATATACCAGAGTCTCGAGCGTGAGCGAGGGGTTCGTATTCACCTCCGCCACGTCGTGCATGGCCTCACCCACCCGCTCGAGAGCCCGGATCAAGCCAAAGGTTCCCCAACGCTCTCCCGCGGCGGTGAGGGCCGCGCGCAAGTCCGTATGCCACAACTCCACCCTCTCGGGCGCTTCCTGCGTGATGAGTATATCGCGAAGCAGTCCGCGAAGCATTTCCAAAAACAAAATCGTCTCGCTTCTGCCCGACGCTCCGCTGCCCGCGCGCGAGGAAGCGATGGTGATGAGCTCCACTTCGTCCGCCTTGCCCGGCGGCGCGCTCACCTCCTCCAAAAAGCGCATCGCCTCCTCTCTTCGCTCCGAGAGGGCTTCAGCCTCGGGCGAGAGAGCCACCCCCAGCCTGCCCATGCTGAGGGATAGGAGTTTTTCCGCCTCGGCGCCCGCGCCCCGCTCTTCGAGAATGGCCATCAGGTCCGCGCGCGCGAGACCCTGGAACCTCACCCTCCTGCAGCGCGAGACGACCGTGGGTAGCAGCGAATGCAGGTTGGGCGTAACGAGAACGAGCACGGTGCCCGCGCCCGGTTCTTCCAAAGTCTTGAGCAGGGCGTTTTGGCTCACCCGCGTGAGCAGGTGCGCGTCCTCGATGATGAAAATCTGCCGGCTGCCCTCGTGGGGGCGCTGCTGGGCGCGCCAGATGACCTCCTCGCGCACGAGTTCCGCCCGGATGGAGCGCGACCCCGCCGCGGCCCCCACGACGATAACGTCGGGGTGCGCCTCCGCCTTCTCACACGCGGGGCACGCGCCGCACGGTGCGTCGACCCCCGTGCACTGAAGCGCGCGGGCGAAAAGGCGCGCCGCACTCGCCTTGCCGACGCCGTCCGGACCATGAAACAGATAGGCGTTCGCCACCTGCCCGGAGGATACGTCTCTTCGGAGCAACTCTAGGGCCGCGTCCTGGCCCCGGATGGATTCCCAACCCATGCGAACCTTTCCTGCACGACGGCGAGCACCTCTTCGTGCACCTGCCGAATCGCGCCGTCGCCCACCACGTGAAAACGCCCCGGCTCCTGCTCGGCCAGGGCGGCGAAGCCCGCCTCCACCCTGCGGTGAAAGGCGAGGCTCTCGCCCTCGAGCCTGTCTCCCGCACTCTCTCCGCGCGCGCGGGAGAGCCCCTCCTCAAGCGAAACGGAGAACAGAAACGTCAGATCGGGGGCGACGCCTCCGCTCGCCATGCGGTTGAGCCGCGCCACCATCTCCTCGTCCAGCCCCCGCCCGAACGCCTGATACGCCGTCGTCGAATCGAAGAACCTGTCGCACAACACGTGGCGCCCCGCCTCGAGGGCGGGGCGGATGACCTCGCTTACGTGCTGCGCGCGGGCGGCCTCATAGAGCAGCAACTCCGTCGCGGCGTCGAGCCCCTCCGCGCGGGGGGCGAGGAGGAGTTCGCGAATTCCCTCGCCCACCTTCGTCCCGCCGGGTTCGCGCGTGGCGAGAACGGGAATGCCCGCTCTCTCCATCCACGCCTGCAGAAGCGCCGCCTGGGTCGACTTGCCGCAACCCTCCACGCCCTCGAAAGTGACGAACCGACCCCGCATATCTACCCGACTCCCGCAAAGCGTCTCGCGCGACAGCCTACCACAACCGCGCTCCGGCGCGCGCTGGCGGGAGGCCGAGCGTCCTCATCTTCCGTCTATTTTGCGGTAGATGGTGCGCGTGGCGATGCCCAGCAAACGGGCGGCCGCGCTCTTGTCGCCCCCCGTGTGGCGGAGAGTTTCGAGAATCACCTGCCGCTCGATGTCCGCAAGCGGCGTGCCCACCGCCACGTTGATGAGCGGGGCGTCCGACGCCACGGGATGCTCCCCCTCTGGGTGCTCGCCCCGCGCAACGGCCGCCGGCAAGTCGTTGAGCAGGAGCACCTCGCCCCGCCCCAGCACCACGGCACGCTCGACGGTGTTTTCGAGTTCGCGCACGTTGCCCGGCCAGTGGTAGTTCGACATCGCGTCGAGCGCCTCGCGCGAGAAGGCGAGCTGGGGGCGGCCGTTCTTCGCGGCATAGCGCTGGAGGAAATGCTCGGCGAGCAGGGGAATGTCGCTGCGCCGCTCCCGCAGGGAGGGCACGTGGATGGTGATGACGTTCAGGCGATAGTAGAGATCCTCGCGAAAGGCGCGCTCGGCCACGGCGCTCGGCAGGTCCGCGTTGGTCGAAGCCACGATGCGCGCGTCCACCTTGAGGGTTTCCGTGCCGCCGACGCGCTCGAACTCGCCTTCTTGCAAGACGCGCAGAATCTTCGGCTGGAGGACGAGGGGCATGTCCCCGATTTCGTCGAGAAACAGCGTGCCCTCGTGCGCGAGCCTGAAGCGCCCCTCCTTGCGCCCCGCCGCACCCGTGAACGCCCCGCGCTCGTAGCCGAACAGTTCGCTCTCGAGGAGCGTCTCGGGCAGGGCGGCGCAGTTCACCTTCACCATGGCCTTGCCCGCCCTCTCGCTCCCCTCGTGCAGTGCCTGCGCCACCAACTCCTTGCCCGTTCCGCTTTCGCCCAGAATCAGCACCGTGGCGGAGGTGGGCGCTACCTGGCGCACCATCTCCTTCACCCGGCGTATCGAGGGGTGGTTGCCGATCATCCCCGAGGTGTCGCGGAGTTTCTGGAGCTGGGCGCGCAGGTCCGCGTTCTCGCGCATGAGGGATTGCTTCTCGAGCGCTTTTTCCATCGCGCTGAGGACGACGACGCGCTCGAGCGGCTTGGTGAGAAAGTCATAAGCGCCCTCGCGCATCGCCTCGACGGCGGACTCGATGCTGCCCGCACCCGAAATGATGATCACCTCCGTCTCCGGGCTCAGGGACTTGACCTCCCGGAGCAGGCAGATGCCGTCCATGCCGGGCATTCTGAGATCGGTAAGCACCAGGTTCACGGGCGCTGTGCCGAACATGCGGGCGGCCGTCTCCGCGTCGTGGGCCGTCGTTACCTCGAAGCCCTCTTTGGCGATCATCTTCTGGAGGGCTTCCCTGCTCCCCCGCTTGTCGTCCACCACCATCACGCTCGCGCCCTTGTCGCTGCTCATGCCTTGACCTCCTGCGCTACGGCAAGCGGCAGCTCGACGATGAACGTCGCCCCCCTCCCCTCCTCGCTCTCGAAGCGGATGCTCCCCTGGTGTTCGGAGACGATTTGGCGGCTCAGGACGAGACCCAGCCCCGTTCCGTTCGCCTTGGTCGTGAAAAACGGCGTGAACAACGATATCTGGTCCTCGAGGCTGATGCCCGTGCCCGTGTCCGAGATGCGGATGGCGAGGCTCTCCGCCCCCGCTTCGGTGCGCACCAGGAGGCGGCCTCCCTCGGGCATGGCGTCGAAACCGTTGAGAATGAGGTTCTGAATCGCAAGCCGCATCTGCGCTTCGTCGAGCATGACCTCGGGGACCCCGTCGTCGAGGTGCATCTCGACGCGAATCTTTCTGCTCACCGCCACCTCGGCGTGGAAGTTCAGCAGGTCCTCTATCATCTCGTTGCAATCGACCGGCGTGCGCTCCGAGGAGGGCATCCGCACGAAGCGCAGATAATCGGCCGTCACCTGGCCCAGGACGTCGACCTCCGCCCGCACGGAGCGCAGCAGTGCCCACGCCTCGGCGGTGTCCACCCCCTCGAATTGCGCCAGCTCGTCGCCGAGGAGTTCCGCGTTCAGGTTGATGGCCGAGAGCGGATTGCGGATGGAGTGCGCCACCTGGGCGCTCATCTTGCCGACTATCGAGAGCCTGTCGCGCTCGAGAACCTCGCGCTCGAGCTCCTTGCGCGCGGTCACGTCCTTGAGATAGAGAATCACCTGCGACGCAGCGCCCGAGGAGTCCAGAATCGGGTAGGTGTAGTATTCCATCTCCATCACCCGCCCGTCGTCGCCCTTGATGGATTTTTCCAGAAAACCGGGCGCGCCCGTCTCGAACGTGTCGACGACGATCCCCCGCTCGACGAAGCGCTCCGGAGCCGCTTCCCATTTATGGTTCAGCACACTGGAGATGTCGCGGCCAAAGAGCCGCGCCATCGAGCGGTTGAGCATCCGCACACGAAAATCCTTGTCCAGGATGCCGATGGCGTCCGTGATGCCGTCGAAGAGCGCTTCGAGCCGCCTGCTGCTCTCCAGCACCTGTTCGGACCAATGCATCCTGCTCTCCGCACGTATGCGCCTGCGCTCGCGGTCCAGCACCAGGGCGACGGTCAGCGACATGGCGACCAGGCCGAAGAACGTGAGCAGCAAGTCTGTACGGAACAGGCCGCGAATCAGCCCCCCCAGTTCCGAGGAGGGCGCCGTGACGGCGAACGTCCACCGCTCCCCCCCTACCCTGAAACTGCTGAAAGCCGTGAGGTAGAGCAATCCCGTGTCGCCTTGCTCGGGGCCGAAGCCGACGTGCCAGTCGAATCCCTCGTTCTCCGTCCCCATGCGCCGGACGATTTCCGCGAGCCGCTCGTCTCCCAGCCTGCGCGCGAGAGCGGAGACTTCGGTGTTCTCGAGCGTCGGAACGGCGGGGGAGAGGATAATTCTCCCTTGCCCGTCGGCGATCCACGCGGACCCTTTGGCTCCCGGATCGACGGGCTGGACGAACGAGCGCGCCAGGTCCGCCATGGATATCCGCGCGTAGAGCCAATCCCCGCTGCGCGCCGCCTCGCCTTGCGCGGGTTCTTCCCCCTGGGGCACCACCGGCGCGGTGGCAAAGAGGAAATCGACCTTTTTCGCCTCATCGCGCACGACGAACAAACAAGCGCCCTCGCGTCCGGCGCACTCGTGCAGCCTCTCGAGGTATTGCGCGGGGACCGGGGTCGCGCTCTTCTCGTCTTTCTTCGTGAGGTAGCCCACCTCGCTGACGCGAAACCTCCCGCCCAGCCTCTCGTAGAGACCGGCCATCACCGCCATCCTCCCCGGATGGTCGGGTTCGATGGTGCGCAAAAAGCCCGCGCTGTAGCGCAACGACGCCGAGAGGGCGTCCAGGAACGAGGAGATGCGATCTCCCGCCTGTTTGGCGAGGACGAGCTGCTGGCGGTTGAACTTTTGCTCGATCTCGGCCTTCGCACTCACGTGGATGCGGTAAGAGATCATGCACAGCACTACAATCAGAACGCCCATGCAGGCTATCGTGAGATACTCGAACCTGCGGCTCACCCGGCGCGCGGAATCGCCCGCGGGCTGCGGAGGTTCGGATCCGCGCAAGTCGTCGAGACCTCTCTCCCATGTCCCCGACATGACCATCCCCCGAGAATCGCCGCCCGCGTGCCGCCACGAACCGCAGGGAAATCGCACCCGACGCCGGCTCTTGACAGGCGAAAGACGGCTCCATATTCTCCCTAAAGTAGCACCCAACGTGCCCGAGTGCCATGCCCCCAGAAGGCGCACCCGAGCCGGGAGGTTCCCGAAGATGGACGCCATGGAACTCACCGAAAGAAACCGGGAGATTCTCCGCGCCGTCATCGACATTTTCGTGGGCACGGGCGAGCCCGTTGGCAGCCGCACGCTCTCGAAACACTCGCGGCTCTCGCTGAGCCCCGCCACCATCCGCAACATCATGAGCGACCTCGCCGACGCGGGCTTTCTCACAAAATCCCACGCCTCCTCGGGCAGGCTGCCGACCGATTTGGGCTACCGCGTATTCGTGAACGACCTCATGGACTCCCACATCCTCACGCGCGAGGAGGCGGAATCCCTGCGCCTGAGCCCCTCCGCCCACGCCTCCCAGCTCGAGCAGGTGCTCGCCCAGGCCACGCGCGTGCTCTCAGAGCTCACGAACACGGCGGGGCTCGTGCTTCTCCCGGCGGGTGAGCAGTTGCGCTTCAAGCACATCAACTTCGTCAGGATGTCGGAGGAGAAGATACTCGCCGTCATCGTCTGCGTAAGCGGAATGGTGCAAAACCGCGTCGTTCCGGTAGAGAACCCGATAAGCCAGGAGGAGCTCAACCACATATCGAACCTCCTGAACGGGGAGTTCAGCGGTCTCGCCCTCCGGGAGGTGCGCGAACAGATCGTCGAGCGCATGACCCATGCACGCGACAACCTCGACATCCTCTACCGCCAGGCGCTCGAACTCAGCAAGGAGGCGCTCTCGGAAAGTGAGGAGACTTCTGAGGATTCGGTGTTCGTCGAGGGGGCTTCGCGCGTCTTCTCCCAGCCCGATTTCGCCGCCGACGCAGAGAAGCTCCAGAGCCTTTACCGCACCTTCGAGGAACGCGAGAAGCTCGTCCGCCTGCTGGACAGGTGCCTCGGCTCCTCGGACATCACGATTCTCATCGGCTCGGAGAACGACTTTGAGGAGATGAAGGATTGCAGCGTCGTCGCCCAGCGCTACTACATGGACGAGCGTCCCCTGGGCAGCATCGGCATCATCGGCCCCAAGCGCATGCGCTACGACCGCGCCGTGTCGCTCGTGGAATGGACGGCGGATTCAGTCTCGAAATTCCTCTCATCGGGCAAGTCCTGAGGCCGGGCGCGCCCCGCGCGCCTTGTTGCGCTCCCCGATTCCTGCTACATATCGAGCAAATTCTGAGGGCTGCATCCCGCATCTTTCATCCACCAGGCACACGGGGGCGCGACACATTGTCGAACGAAGCGATTATCGACGAATTCATCGAGAAAACCCAACAACTCGACGGCCGGGAGGTGCGCGAGCGCGAGGCGTGGAACAACGAGGCGAACGCGGACGCCATACGCCACTTCGCCTACGGCATCGACGACGACAACCCCCTCTGGCTGGACCCCGAATACGCGGCGCGCACCGCACACGGCGGCCTGCTGGCTCCGCCCGCGTTTTTGGTGTCGGTGCTCTACCCGATTCTCCACGGCGCGCCCATGGTAGCGCCGCTCTCCTCCCTTATCGGGGGCGTCGAGTTCACATGGGAGAAGCCCGTCGCACTGGGCGCCAGGCTTCGCGCCACCTCCGTGCAAAAAGAATCCTACGTCAAGACGAACAAGGCGGGGCGCCGGCTCGTCTTCATCATCTCCGAGTGCACCTACCGCAACGAGGACGACGAGCTTGTCGCCACGGGCACGGGCACGATGATCAGAACCTTACAGGAGGGAAACGCCCTCCTCTACGACCGCCCCGTCAAGTGCTACGACGAGGCCGAACTCGCCGAAATCGAGAGCGCCTACACCGCCGAGAAACGCAGGGGCGGCGAGAAGCGCCGCTTTGGCGACGTTTCCGTGGGCGAGGAACTCCCCTCCATGCTGCGCGGCCCCCTCACCATCGGCGACATGGTTGCCTGGAACGCGGGCAACGGCCCCTCCTACAAGGCGGGCAGGCGCGGCTATCTCGACCTCAAAAAAGCGCCCCACAACGCCGTGCGCATCCCCCAGATCGGCATCGCCGTCAAAAACTCCCAACAGCACGAGGACTTCAACCTCGCCTCGGGGCGCGGAATGCCCGGCCCGTTCGACAACGGCGTCATGCGCTTCGCCTGGGTGAGTCCGTTCATCACCAACTGGATGGGCGACGACGCCTTTTTGTGCAACCTCTACGTCCAGGTGCGCCGCCCGATGATCTACGGCGACACCATTCGCCACACGGGCAAGGTGGTCGAGAAGAACGAGGCCGAGCGCACCGTGAAGGTCGAGATCACAGGCAAGAACCAGGAAGGTGAACTCGCCACGGCGGGTTCCGCCGTGGTGCGCCTGCCCGACTGAGCACCAGAATCCGTGAAGAAAAACTGGCTCGAGCTACTCGTCGAGGTGTCTGCCGGGTGCGCCGAGGAAGCTGCGGCCCGCATCATCGAAGCGGGTGCCTCCGCCGTCGAGGAGCGTGAGGGCGAACGGGGTGCTGCGCTGTTGGTAACGCACGTGGCCGCAGGCGCGGGCGCGACGAAAAAACTCCGCGCGATAGAAAACCTCCTGGCGGACCTGGGCGTCACGAAGAGCGCCTTTACGCTCAAGAACATTGAGGAGCACGACTGGGTCGCCCGCGCGCGGGGACACTTCGGCGGTGCGGCCTACGGAGAGAGGCTCTGGGTAAGACCCTCCTGGGAGGAGGCCGCAACGCCCCCCGGCCGCGTCGCGCTGCTTTTAGAGCCCGGCCTCGCCTTCGGCACGGGCAGACACCCCTCCACCCATCTGGCGCTGCTGGCGATAGAAGAACGCTGCGCCCCGAACCCCCCTGAGCGGGTGGTGGACCTGGGCTGCGGCTCGGGCATTTTGGGCGTCGCCGCCCTGCTCCTGGGCGCAGGCCGCGTAACCGCGCTCGACCTGGACCCGGCGGCGGTGGACGAGACCATCGCCCTCGCCGAGAAAAACGGCGTGGGCGAGAAAATCACCGTGCGCAACGAAGCGCTCACACCCGGCGCGCTGGGGAATTGGTGGGGCCGCGTCGACTTTCTGGCCGCGAACATATTTTTGGACGCGCTCGTCGAACTCGCTCCGCGCATCCGCGACGCGCTTGCTCCGGGCGGGGAGGGCGTACTCTCAGGAATCGGCTACGAGCAGGAGGAGAACCTCGCCCGCACCTGCCGGGAGGCGGGCCTCCGCGTGCGCAGGACGCGCCGCATCGAAGAGTGGGCGAGCGTCGAGGTGGCGCGGTCATGACCCGCGACGGACTGCGGCTGTTCTTCGTCGCGCCCGAGGCGGTGGAGAACGGCCATGTCGTCCTGGGAGCAGAGGAGTCGGCACACTTAAGCCGCGCGCTCCGTATGCAGGCGGGGGCGACGTGCCGCGTGGCGACCGAAGGCGAGGGCCGCGAATACCTGGTGGAACTCACGCACATATCACCGCGGCAAAGCACGGGCCGCATCCTCGAGCGATTGCCCGCGCGGCCGCCCGCACCCGCCTCGATAGCTCTGGGCGTGCCGCTGCTCAAGGGCGAGCGCTTCGAGTCGGTCCTGCGGATGGGCTGCGAACTGGGGGTCGACGCCTTCCATCCGCTCCAATTGGAGAGATGCGAGGCGAGGGTGCGCGAAGAACGCGGCGGCGCGCGCCACGCACGCTGGCGGCGCATCGTGCTCGAAGCCGCCAAGCAGTGCGACCGCGTTCCCCCGCCCGCCATGCATCCACTCGGCAGCCTCGACGATTTTCTCGCCGCGACGCAAGATTTTGACCTCAAGCTCATGGGCTACCTGGGTACGGACGCCGTCTCCACCCAAAACGCGCTCGCTTGCGCGGCGGAAGCGCCGCTGCGGGTCGCCGTGCTCACCGGACCGGAGGGAGACCTGACGGCGCAAGAATCCGCACGCGCGCAATCCCGGGGGTTCGCGCCCGTGTCGCTCGGCCCCAGAATCCTGCGTTCCGACACCGCCCCGCTCGCCCTCGCGGCCATCGTCCAGCACGTCCTGGGCGACATGGGCTGAGAGGTGCCGCGTCGTTTGACAGCCCTGCCCACGCGCCTTAGGTTGGGCCTTTCCATCCCTTGCCTTGAGAGTCCGCGATGCAGGTGATCGTCGTGGGCGGGGGCGGGCGCGAGCACGCCCTGGCCTGGAAGCTGAGCGAAAGCCCCGAGGTGGACGAGGTCGTCTGCGCTCCCGGAAACGCGGGCACCGCCCGCGTCGGGCGAAACGTCCGCGTGGACGCGGAGGACGTCCCCGGCCTGCTCGCACTCGCGAAAGAAGAGCAGCCGGGTCTCGTCGTCGTCGGTCCCGAAGCCCCCCTCGCGCTTGGTCTCGTGGACGAACTCGAAGCCCTGGGCATTCGCGCGTTCGGCCCCTCGGCGCAGGCCGCGCGCCTCGAGGCGAGCAAGGCGTTCGCCAAGGCGCTCATGGACGAGGCCGGCATCCCCACCGCCGCCTACGGCGTCTTCGAGGACGCGGAGGAGGCGAAACGCTTCGTCACCGCGCGGGGCGGCGCCTGGGCGGTCAAGGCGGACGGGCTCGCCGCGGGCAAGGGCGTGCTGTTGTGCGAAGACCCCGCGAGCGCGCACGAGGCCATAGCCCGCATCATGGAGCAAAGGGCGTTCGGCGCCGCGGGGGCGAAGTGCGTGGTGGAGGAATTTCTGGAGGGAGAAGAGGCGAGCTTTCTCGCCTTCGTGGACGGAGAGACCGCACTCCCCATGGCTTCCGCCCAGGACCACAAGGCCATCGGCGAGGGCGACACCGGCCCCAACACGGGGGGCATGGGCGCCTACTCTCCAGCGCCGGTGCTCTCGGGCGCACTCGAGCAAAAAGCGCTCGACGACGTGATTCTGCCCGCCGTCTCGGCGATGGCGCGGCGGGGCACTCCCTACCGGGGGGTGCTCTACGCCGGCCTCATGGTACGGGGCGACGACGTAAAGGTGCTCGAATTCAACTGTCGCTTCGGCGACCCCGAATGCCAGCCGCTCCTCATGCGCATGGAGGGCGATTTGCTGCCCGTCCTCCTCGCGTGCGCCGAAGGGAGGCTCCACGAAACCGCCCTGCGCTATTCAGAGGACGCCGCCGTATGCGTCGTCATGGCGGCGGGCGGCTACCCGGACTCCTACCGAAAGGGAGACGCCATTCACGGAATCGCCGAGGCCGACGCCACGCCCGGCGTGCGCGTCTTTCACGCGGGCACCGCGGCGAACGAGGCGGGCGAGGTGCTCACCGCCGGCGGGCGCGTGCTGGGCGTAACCGCGCGGGGAGGCGACGTGCGGGAGGCGATGGCGCGCGCGTACGCGGCGTGCAACCACATCCACTGGGAGGACGCCTACTTCCGCAAGGACATCGGCGCCAAGGCTCTCGGGCGCTGAGGGGGGCGCGCAGCGCCCGGTCTGCGGTATTCTTCGCAGGCAGGGGCCGCGACCCGTTTGACGCGCGTTTCGTCGATTCCCTTATCTTTACCCGCAACCGAGGTGGACACCGCTTGGAAGCGCTCATCATTCTCATCGACGGCGGCGACCCCGCCTATTTCGCGGCATCCCCGACGCCGAACCTGGATCGCCTCGCGCGCGAGGGGGAGCGTTTCGCCGTCGACTGCCAGATGCCCTCGGTCACCAACGTCAACAACGTGTCGATGATCTGCGGCGCACCCCCGGCGGCCCACGGGATTACGGCAAACTACTTTCTGAACCACGAGACGGGCGAGGCGACCTACATGGAATCAGGCGAGTTCGTCCTCGCCCCCACGCTGATGGAGGCGGGCCGCGCCTCGGGCCGTGGGACCGCGGTGGTGGCCGCCAAGCAAAAACTCTGCGACATGATAGGCAAGGGAGCGCAGACGGTCGTAACCGCCGAGAAACCCCCTGCGTGGCTCCTCGAACACGCCGGCCCCCGGGAGGAAATCTACAGCGGGGCCGTGAACCTGTGGCTTTTGCGCGCGGCGCGCGCGATTCTCGACGCACAAGCACCCGACCTGCTCTACGTAACCACGACGGACTACATGCAGCACAAATACGCTCCGGAATCCGCCGAGGCGCAAGAACACCACGCTGCCCTCGACGCGGAGATCGGCACGCTCTTAGACGCCTGGACGCACGCACGCCCCGAGGGGGCGGTCTTCATCACCGCCGACCACGGAATGGGCGAGAAGACAAAAGCGGTGGACCCCGGCGTCGTGCTTAGGGCGCGGGGCATCGGCGCAGAGGCGGTGCCCATCATCAAGGATCGCTACGTCGCCCACCACGGAAACCAGGGCGGTGCGGCCTACGTGCACCTCGAACGACCACAAGAAACCCTGGAAGCGGCCCTCGCCGCACTCAAGAGTCATGCGGGCATCGAAGAGGCTCTCGCGCGCGAGGAGGCCGCCGCGCGCTTTGCCCTGATGCCCGAGCGGGTGGGCGACGTGATGGTGCTGGCCGACGCACAGACCGTCTTCGGCGTCATGGACGAGGCCGAACGCGCGGTGCGCCTCAGAAGCCACGGCTCGCTGCACGAGGCGCGGGTTCCCCTGTGGGCATGGAACGCACCCGGCTTCAAGCAGCCCGCCCGGCATTTCGATTGTGTCCGCTACGTGATGGAGGGGCTGGGGTAATGCACAGGCTCCGCATCGTGCGGAGGCGCGCACAGACGACCGCAGCGGCGAGCCGCGTGACCAGCTCCTGCGAGAACCCGCCTCGAACGAACCGCAAGGGCGACACGATGCTTAAGGGTGCCGAAACCTGAAAAAATCTTTGCGCTCCCCTCTCAGGGGTTGCGCTTGAGCCAGGGAAACTTCTCGTCGACGCCCGGCCAAATCTCGCGGATGGCAAAAAAGCATATCGCTATCCAGATGGCGAGACCCACGTCGAAGCCCTCGAGTATCCGCACCATCCAGATGAAGTCGAACGCCCCCAGCACAAAGGCTGCCGGGTAGGCGCACCACGTAAGGCCGCGCCATATCCCCAGCCCGAGCACCACCAGCCCGCCGCCGCCGCCCAGGGTCGCCCAGCCGTAGCCCACCCTGCCCGGCGCGCCCGCGTAGAGGGCCGAGGCGGTGAAGACGAGCATCAGGCAGGCGACGAGCAGCGTGGTTCGCGCCGCGCGCCCCGCGTCGAACGTTCTCACGTCTGCGGAAACCGAATCGCTCACGTCCCCCTCCTTGTCCATCCACCCGCAGGGTACGCCATCCGCTTCTCGTTGCCCAGAGGTCGGGCGATGTGGTGTAATCGACGCACTTCAATCCCGTCTCATCTCACAGGGAGGATGCGCCTTGAAGGCCATGGTGCTCAGAGAACCCGGAAAACCCTTCACCGAAGAGGAATACCCCGACCCCGTCCCCGGTCCGGGCGAGGCCGTGGCGAAAATACGCGCCTGCGGGGCGGGGCTGACGATTCACCACGCCCGCATGGGGCGGATGCCCGACGTGAATTATCCCCTCGTCATCGGCCACGAGATCACCGCCGTCATCACCGCCGTGGGCGCGGGCGTGGAAGGCCTCGCCGAGGGCGACGCGGTGACGGCCTATTTCTACGTGACCTGCGGCAGGTGCAAGTGGTGCCTCATCAACCGCGAGACGCTGTGCGAGAACTTTACGGGCTACATCGGCCGCCAGGTGCAGGGAGCCTATGCGGAATACATCAAACTGCCCGCGCGCAACTTCCTCAAGCTCCCCGCCGGCCTCGACTACGAGAACAACGCGGCGGAGGTGTCCGTCATATGCGACGCCATCGCCACCCCCTACAAGGTGACGCGCCGCGCGCGCATCGCCCCGCTCGAGAACGTCGCCGTCATCGGCGCGGGCGGCGGCGTGGGCATCCACATGGTCATGATGGCAAAGTGGGCGCACGCGAACGTCATCGCCGTGGACGTAGCGGCGAACAAACTCGGCAAGTGCCGCGACGTGGGCGCGAGCGAGGTGGTCGACGCCTCGCGCGAAGACACGGCGGAGGCGCTTTTGGACATCACGGGCGGCAAGGGCGTGGACGCGGTGATCGACTTCGTTTCCTCCGCTTCCACCCTGGAGGCGGGCGTACGCGCACTCGGGCGCGGCGGACGCCTGGTCACCCTGGGCGGCACGGGGCAGACGTTTCAGTCCGCCTCACGCGAGATGGTGCAAAAAGAGTTGGAGCTCCTGGGCAGCCGATACGCGACGAAACAGGAAGTCAGGGAATCGCTCGAACTCGTCGCGCGGGGCGACGCCTGGCCCGTGGTCACGGAGACCTACTCGTTCAACGTGGAGGAAGTCGAAAAAGCCCACGAGCGGCTCGAAGCCGCGACCGTTACGGGCCGCGCGGTCGTTCTGATGGACGGAAGCTAGTTGACGATCTTCCACTGCCCGTCGGGCTGCCGGCAGGCGGTGCCGTAGGCTTCCTGCTTCTTTCCGCCGACGACGATCGTCTGCTGGAACTCGCGGCAGTATTGGTCGCGCTCGTTTTTGAAGGCGGGGCGGGGAACGACGACGCCGCACACGTCCGCTCCCGAGTCGTCCCAGACGGTCAGCGTGCCCGAACGCTGGTTTTCCAGGGCATATTGCGTCGTGGTGGAGAGGCGGAGACGTTGGGCTTCGTCCAGATCGCGCCCGATGTGCGCCCCCACCACCGTGCCAAGCACCGAGCCTGCGAACACCGACAGAGCGCGGCCGTTGCCGCTCCCGATCTGGTAGCCGAGGGCGGCTCCGCCGATGCCCCCTATCAGCGCGCCGAGCACCTCGCGGTCGTTGCGGTAGACGTACGCGCCGCAAGGGCCGCCCGCCGGACGATATTCCGCGGCGGGCGGATAGACCGGGTAGGTGTGCACCACGGGCGGGCGATACCAAAGCGGATACATGAACGCAGGCCCGAACCAGATAGAGGGATGAACGGCAAGCCTCGGGCCGCGTCGAAAGCGCCGCGGATGACGTTTGTACTTGTGGGCGTATCTCTTCTCGACGTATCCGCGAACGCGGCGGGAATCCTCGCCTCGACCGGAACGAGCGTCCGCCGCCTGGCTCACCATCAGAAAACCCGTCAATATGACCAGCCCGATACCCAAACGCCTCATGGGTTCACCCTCCGTCAAAGAACTTCCCTGCGCCTATTATACTCTTTGACGCCGCCGGGTTCCAGCGGCGCAAAACCCGTTGACGCCGCACGCCATACGCACTCCTCCAAAGGCGGGGCCTTGCGCTTCTCTGACCACCCGCCTTGGCGTCCTGCCCGCGTGCGTGTAGAATTTTGCAGACACACACCACCGGGGAGAGCCCATGAGCAAGGGCGTCGCGTTCGAAAAATGGGAAGTCGGCGCCAGGTTCACCACCCGGGGCAGAACCATCACCGAGACCGACGTGGTGAACTACGTGAACCTGGTGGGCTACACCGAAAGCCTGTTTCTCGACATGGAATTCCTCCGCGCGCAAGGCCACGAAAGGCGCATGGCGCCCGCTCTCCTCACCTGCGCGATTGCGGATACCCTTATCGTCCAGACGGGCGTGCTGCACGACTACGCCGTGGCGCTTTTAGGAGTGGACGGCCTGGTGGCGCGCGCACCCGTCTACGTGGGCGATACGCTCACGGTCGAGGTCGAGACGACCGGGGTGCGCCCCTCAAAAAGCAGGCCCGACCGGGGCGTCGTCTCCACCCACCAGCGCGTGCGCAACCAAAAGGGCGAGGTGGTGCTCGAATACGACGTGAAGCGCATGATTCTCAAAAGCGCGGAATAGCCTAAAGCCCGAAGAACGCCTTCGCCGTGCCGCTCCAGATGCTCTCCGCCTCCCTGGGCGATATCTCGAGCCTCTCGACCATCTCCACGTGCCGCTGCAACGGCACCCAGGGGGCGTCGCTTGCGAACATCATGCGCGCAGCGCCCATCTCCTGGACGGCGAATTCGAGTGCCGTCGGGGAGTGCACGACCGTGTCCGTAAAAAAGCGCCTGAAGTATTCGCTCGGGTTCTTGGTGATGTAGGTCTGCTCGTCGCGGTAGCGTGCGCTCAGGCTGTCCACCCGCCCGATGAACAGAGGAAGCGACGCGCCCCCGTGCGGCAGGAGCACCTTGAGGTCGGGGTGCCGCTCGAGCACGCCGCCCAGGATGAGACGCAGCGCGGCCAGACATTCATCGAACATAAAGCCGATCATCGGCCCGAGCCAGTGATCCCGGTAGTGGGGGCCGGAGGGAGAAGGCCCGGGGTGCAGCACGAGCGGAATCCCGCGCGCGGCCAGCAACGCCCAGAGGGGTTCGTGGGCCGGGTCGTCGATGTAGCGCCTGCCGCCCACGTAGGCGAACACCTGCAAGCCGACGAAGTCGAGCTCGTCCGCGCAGCGCTCGACCTCCCGGCAGGTCGTATCGATATCGCCAAAGCCCACGGACGCCACGCCCCGGAACCTGCCCGGATGCAGCGCGGCGGCCTCGGCTAGGGCGTCGTTGCCGATGCGCGCGAGTTCGTCCGCCTCGCGGGGGTTTTTCGCCAGGTCCGGGCCTGGAATGTTGATGCTGATTAGGGCAAGATCAATTTCCTGCGCATCCATTTCCGCGAGCTTGATGGATATGTCGAGGGCAGGAGGGCGCATCGGCAGCTTCTCGTCCGGGCTGGCCCACGCCCACCAGAAATCCTCCGCCCTCTCGTAGCGCGGAAAGTCCGAGCGCGCGGCGAGGGCTTCGACGTAGGCTTGGGGTACGTGATGGGTCTGCACGTCGATGCGCATGCGAACCTCCCGATGTATGATGAGAACGTGTACCAGACACGGGGATTATTGCCCCGAACCGAGGCGGATGCAAATTACGCGAGGAGAAGACCGTGAAGACGACTGGAGTGGCCGTCATCGGCGCAGGCGGCATCGGCACCCTGAGGGCGCATTCGTGCGCGCAGATTCCCCAGGTGGACTACCTGGCGGTGTGCGACATCGTGCCCGAGAAACTCGACCGCCTCGCGGAATCGGTGCGCGCCGACGTGGCGACCGAGAAATACGAGGAGGCGATACGCGACGAGCGCGTGGGCGCCGTCATCGTCTCCTCGGACGAGGAGTACCACCACGGCCCCGCCGCCCTGGCCGCCGAACTCGGCAAGCCCGTGCTCATCGAAAAGCCCTTCGTTCTCGACCTGGGCGAGGCGGACGACATTTTGGCAAAGGCAGAAAAATCGGGTGCGGGGGTATTCGTGGGCTACACCCAACGCTACCGGCGGCGCTTTTTGCTCGCCAAACAAGCGGCCTTCGCGGGCCAGCTCGGCGACATCGTAATGGCGCTCGGCAAAATCTACGTAACGCGCGCCGTGGGCGAGGCCGTGGCCCGGCGCTCGCCCAACACCACGCCCTCCATCAACACCCTCACCTACATGGTCGACCTGATTCTCTGGTACATGGAGGGCAAGGAACCCGTCGAGGTCTACGCCCGCTCGGCGAGCTTCGTGTTCCGCAAATACGACCGCGACGACTTTCAGTGGATGATCGTCACCTTCGACGACGGGAGCGTCGCCACCCTGGGCACGAGCTGGCTCCCGCCCCACCACTGGCCCGCCTATACGGCGACCATGGAGGTCGACCTACAGGGCACCAAGGGTTCTCTCAACGTGGACGACGCCCACCGCGACGTGATTCTCGCGCCCGAGGAGGCGATTCCCTGCCCCTATACGCCCGAACACCAGGTGAACGTGGCCTTTCTGGGTTCGGCCATGCCGGGCGACTTCGTGATGGGCGAGTTCTTCGGCCCCATGAAGGAGGAGACAGACGCCTTCGTGCGCCACATTCTGGGAATCGGGGGCGTGGGACTCGCCACCGGCGCACACGCCAGAAAGGTGCTCGCCCTCACCATGGCGGCGGATCGCTCGTGCAAGGAGGGTGCGCCCGTCGCACTCAAGGACATCGGCGCCTAAGGGAGCGCGCTTGGCCATCGATATCAAGCGCGGCGTCAGGCCATCAACTCTCTGATCTGCGCTTCGAGCGGCGCGGTGGAAAGGCTCCCGCAGCCAAGTGCGCGGGAGAGCGAATCGCCGTCGTGGCGCTGGCCGTCGCGCCAGATTTCGCGCAAGAAGGCCCCGCTTCGCTGCGCGGCCCACCACCTCCTGCCGAAGCGCGTGCGCAGCGTCTCGGCCATCTGCGCCTGGAGCATCCACGCCCGCAGATAGTTCGCGCAGTAGAAAAACGGGTCCACGTCGTCGAGATAGGAAATTTGAGGGTAGTCCACCCCCGTCGCCGTGCTCAGCTTCTCAGCGTAGAGGGCGTCCTTGCCCGCGAGCTCGGCTCCCTGGTGCAGGGCGCACTCGTAGTCGATCTTCGCCGCGTAGCGGCGCAGCATGTAGAGTTCGAACAGCGCGTGGCGGGCCAGAAAGGCCGCGTAGTCCGCAGCCTGGCCGCCGAGCGTTTCCGCCAGCCAGAGCGGGTCGAGCAGCAGGTGGTCGAAGAGCATGGCGAAGCCCTCGGTAACCGAGTTGTCGCCCAGGCGCTTCCACTCGAGAGGAGCGTCCGCCGCCACGCCCGCGAAATGCAGGGCGTGGCCGAGCTCGTGCCAGAACGCGCGGTAATCGTCGTAGCCGCCCCGGGGTCTGATGACGAGATAGACCTCTTCCGGCACGCGCACCGAGGCGCAAAACGCGCGCGGACTCTTGCGCGGGCGCTCCGCCACGTCGAGGCGCACCCGCCCCCCGGCCGAGAGGTCCAGCCCCATCGCGCGGCACACCCCGCGGGCGGAGGATTCGAGTTTTTCCGCCGGGAACAGCGCGTCGAACTCCGCACCCCGAAACATGTGCTGCGCGTCGTGGCGGTGGGCTGAGGAGAAAGAGACGCCCACTTCGGCCAGGGCTTCCTCCATGGCCCCGGCATAAAGAGCCCCGGTGCGCGCGAGAAACGCCTGCATCTCCTCGCGCACGGGTGCGAGCGCGTAGCGCTTCACCGCCGCCATCATCCCCATGTAGTCGCCAAAACCCAGCTCGGCCGCCGTCTCGTGGGTCGTGTGGTGGATTTGCGCGAGATGCGCGTTCTTCACCTCCAAGGCCTGGCAGCGTGCGTTTTCCAAAAACGCGCGCTTCTCGCGGTCGGGCTCGTTCAGAAGAGCGACGGCGCTTTGCCGGTAGGGAATCGACTCCCCCCCGGCGGTCTCGACCATCGTGCGCGTCTCGAAGCGAAGAGCCTCCTCGCTCGGTGCGCGCACGGCGTTGCGGATGAAGCCAAGCGTCAGAAAACCGCGCAACTCGGCCAGGCGCGCGGCTTCTTCTTCTGAGGACGCGCTCCAGCCCGCCGCGTCTTCTAAGTTTTCGCGCGCGAACAAATCGGCATAGGCGGCGAAAATTTCGCTCAGGCGCGATTCTTCTCTGAGACCCGCCCCGACCTCGTACCATTCCCTGCGCGATTCGGCGAAAAACGCCTCCGCCCGCGCGCGCACCCGCTCCACACGCATGGCGCTCATATCACCGGTCGCGTGAACCCGCGCGGCAAAACGACGATGCCGCTCGGGTCGGCGAGGGCGCCGGGGAAAGCGCTTGCGTTTTCACTCACCACGCGGGCACCCGGCCCGATTTGGTTGAAGCGGTCGACGATGGCGCGTTCGAGCCGCGCTCCGGCCCCGACGTGGGTGTGATCCATGATCACGGAATCGACTATCTCGGCGCCTGCGTCGACGACGACGCCGCGCCCGATGACGGAACGCTCGATGTGCGCCCCCACAATCTGGCACCCCTCGCCGATGAGGGCGTTCTCCAGGCGCGCGGACACGATGCGGCTCCCCGGCCCCGGGTAGAGACCCGTGCGTATCGGCCAGTCGGGGTTGCCCAGATCGAGGAGCGGCGTCTCGCCGAGCAGGTCCATCTGCGTCTCCCAGTAGGTTTTGATGGTGCCTACGTCGCGCCAGTAGCCGCGCTCCTCGGTGGGTTTGGTGCCGGGAATCTCGTTGCGGAGAAAATCATAAGCGTAGAGCTTCTTGTTCTCGCCCAGCAGGGCGGGGATGACGGTGCGCCCGAAGTCGTGCTCGCCCCCGCGCGCCGCGTCGCTGATGAGGGCTTCCATCAGCATCCGGGCGTCGAACACGTAGTTGCCCATCGAGCAAAGCGCGCGCGACGAATCCCCCGGCATGGGCCGGGGGTCGGGCGGCTTTTCGTCAAAACGCTCCACCCGTCCTTCTGCGTCCACGGCCAGCACGCCGAAGCCGCGCGCTTGCTCTATCGGCACGGGCAGGGCGGATATCGTCGCGTCCGCCCCGCTCTCGACGTGAAAGCGCACCATCTGGCTCACGTCCATCCGGTAGATGTGATCCGCCCCGAACACCAGCACCAGGTCGGGTGCGTGGTCGGTCACCAGGTTTCTGTTCTGGTGGATGGAATCCGCGGTTCCCTTGAACCAGAATTCGCCCGAGCGCTGCTGGGGCGGAACCGCCGTCACGAAGTTCTTGTTCAGCGACCCGCCGATGTTCCAGGAGCGGCGCAGGTGATCGATGAGCGACTGGGCCAGATACTGCACCAGCACGTAGATGGAGAGATAGCCCGAATTCACCAGGTTGCTCAGCACGAAATCGATGATCCGAAACTTCGAACCGAAGGGCACGGCGGGCTTGCCCCGCGCAACCGTGAGGGGATGCAGCCTTCTGCCCGCTCCGCCCGCCATGACGAAGGACAACACCCGTGGCTCATGCGGATTCACGCTCCACCCTCCTCTTCGGACGCTCGCCGGCCCGCCTGCGCGCACATCGCCTCCCCGTAGAGTTCGACGTAGCGCGGCGCCACTTCGTCCCAGCCGAAATTTTGCGTCATCGCGTTGTGCATCATCATACGCCAAAGACGGCGGTTCGAGAACGCGCGGCAAACCCGCTCCATTCCCGCGACGAAATCCGCAGGGGCGAACGCATCGAAATGAAAGCCCGTGTCCGTGCGCGGGTCGGGCGCGGGCGAGGAGCGTACCGAGTCGGCGAGTCCGCCCACGCGCCTCACGTAGGGCAGCGTGCCGTAACGCATGGCGTAGAGCTGGCTCAAACCCGAGGGTTCGTAGCGCGAGGGCATGAGCAAAACGTCGGCTCCTGCGTACATGCGGTGGGAGAGCGCCTCGTCGTAGAGAGGCGTGAACGCCACCTTTCCGGGGTGGGCGCGGGCGGCCTCGGCCAGGGCGCGCTCGAGGTCTTCCTCTCCCCTGCCCAGCACGGCGAGACACACGCCCGCCTCCACCAGTTCGTCCATGGTCTCGACGATGAGGTCGACCCCCTTTTGCGACGCCAGCCGCGAGACGACGGCGCACAACGGGCCGCGCGCGCGCGCGTTCAACCCGAACTCCTGCAGAAGCGCCGCCCTGCACTTCGCCTTGCCTTCGGGGTGCGCGGCGGAAAACGCCGCCGGCAGATGCAGGTCGCGCTCGGGGTTCCAGACGGCGTCGTCGATGCCGTTCATGATGCCGCGCAGCGCCGACGCCCTGTGCACGATCACCCCTTCAAGCCCCTCGCCCTGCTCCTCGGTCTGCATCTCGCGCGCGTATCGCTCGCTCACGGTGGAGAAGACGTCGCTGAACAGGATGCCCCCTTTCATGAAGTTCACGTCGCCGTAGAACTCGAGGCCGTCGAGGCCCATCGCCGCATCGGGCAGGCAGGTATGGACGAACTCGCCCGCGCCGAATCGCCCTTGGTAGGCCAGGTTGTGAATCGTGAAGACGGTGGACGCCTCGCGCCAGCGTGCATGATCCGCGCGCCGCCACCTGAGCAGGGGGGGTATGAGGGCCGATTGCCAGTCGTGGCAGTGGAAGATGAAAGGATACGCCTCTGTCTCCTCCGCGTGGGAGAGCACACCCCGGGCGAAGCGGGCGAAACGCTCGGCGTTGTCGGGAAACTCTCCACGCTCGTCCCCGTAGAGGCCTTCCCTGTCGAACAAATCTCCCGCGGCGACGAGGTGGACGGACACCCCCTCGTGCTCGAGCGTGTAGACCTCGTAGCGGGCATCAGAGAAAACGTCGGCGACTTCGCTCGCCCTCCCCGAGGCGTATTCGTCGAGAACGCAGCGGTAGGCGGGCAGATAGACGCGGACCGCGTGGCCCATCCGCGCGAGGGCATGCGGCAGTGCGCCGAGAACGTCCCCCAGCCCGCCCGACTTGGCCAAGGGGAACATCTCGCTCGCCACCATGGCGATTTCGACCGCCTTCGTCATGCCTCCCCCCGCTTTCCCCGCCCCTGCCGGGACGCTGTCAGTTCTGATCCTGGACGGAACTTCCGGTGTCTATGTTACAATCGAGTGAGGTGTACATGAAAATGGCGTGGAGGCTCCATGCGATATCTGGTGCGCGCGAAAGTCATCCCCGGAAAGAGTGCGGCCCTGCTCGAGGCCATCGAATCGGGCGAACTGGGGCGCGGCTCCATTGCCCACCGGACCTTCCTCAAATGCATGAAGGAAGCGCGCCTCACCGAGGAGGGTCAGGTGCGCTGGCTCGAGGTATGCTACTGCCGCGAGGCCTTTGGACCCGGCTACGAGCTGTATGAGGAGTTGCCGTACTGGGAGGCGTATTTCGAGGAGATCGACGTGCGCCTCGCCCGCAAGCCCGAAGACTGCGAAGGGTATCCCGTTTGCGGAAGCTGCGACTGCACGGAGAAGCTCGAGGCGAAACTCGAAAACCTGGGAACTCCCTTCTTCGCGCGTCTCAAAGAGTCCGTCTCCTCACCCCCTTCACCCTGACGCCCCCCGCCGGGGCTTTCCGCCCCCCTTGGTGAGCCGCCACCTGTCGTGCATCCACAAATACTGTTCGGCTCCTTTGCGTATCATATTCTCGGTTTCGGCGTTCACTGCCGTCGTGAGCCGGGCTATCTCCTCCTTGGCGCTGCGCGCGTCCTTGTCGGGAACCAGAGGTTCACTGATCAGCGCCTCATAGGACGGCCCCGTTCCCTTGCGCAGACACGCCACCAAAACGATGGGTCTGGCGTAGAGCACGGCAAGTGCGGCGGGAGCGGGCGTCGTGCTGGCGGGTTTTCCGAAAAAGGGCACCTCGATTCCCCCCGAACCCGCGTTTTGATCGGCCAGAATCGCCACCGAGCGACCCTTGCGCAACGCCTCGCGCAGCTGCAGGAAGACGTTTTTCTTCGAGAGTATCTCCTGGCCCGAAGCGGCGCGCGCCTCGCGTACGGTGGTCTCGAGCCTGCGGTTGTCCAGGGGGCGCACCGGGATGCTCAGCGGAACCCCGGCCACCGCGCTCGCGTGGGCAAGGCACTCCCAGTTGCCCAGATGCGGCACCACGAACACGCACCCGCCCGCCTCTTCGTGAAATGCGCGAACTCTGGCGAGTACGTCGTCGAGCCCCTCCACGGCCGCGCGCATCGCCGCAAGCGTGCGCGCAGGCTCGACGCCGGAGAAAAAGTGCGCACCCTCCATACAGGTGAGAACGAACGAGCGGCAACTGCGCCGCGCGAGAGCCAGGCGCTCCGCCTCGCCCAGCTCGGGAAAGGCGATGCGCAAATTCGCGCGTGCGATGCGTCTTCTCCTCGGAGCGAGCCGGAAAATCGCCTCCCCCGCCACGACGGAGACCGCCCGGCACACCACGTGGGGCAACAGGCGCACCACCCTCATCAGCGAGACGGCCAGGACGTATTCCACCCATTGGTGAAACGCGCCCTTGTCCTTGCTGCGCTTGCGCTTCGCGGGTGCGTTCACGGT
The DNA here is from genome assembly GCA_965221655.1 of bacterium. Taxonomy (GTDB): domain Bacteria; phylum UBA8248; class UBA8248; order UBA8248; family UBA8248; genus Bin107. The sequence goes on from OZ244906.1 coordinate 1,685,329, forward strand.
GCGGCAACGAGGCTCGCGGAGAACTGGCCGCCGATGCCGTGGCTCAGCGAAGCAAACGCACGGCCCGCCATCTGCACCGCGGCTTCCAAGATGAGCGAACCGGGCATGACCGGAAAACGCGGGAAGTGGTATTCCAGAAAATCCTCGCCCACGGCGACGTTCTTCACAGCGTGGATGGACGCTCCCGCCTCCCGGCCCATCACCCTGTCGACCAGCATGTATCGCAAACCAACGACCCCTCCGGCGCGGCGCTCTATTCGTCGTGCTCCTCGGGCGCGTCCTCTCCTACCAGAATCACCTGGGCCATCGCCAGCTCCAGCGTGTGGCTCAACGAGATGGTGGTCTGGGTGATGCGTCTGCGCGCGCGCATGCGCTCCATCGTCCCCGTGAGCCTGAGCGTGGGCTCGCCCGACGCCGCCGCGCACACCTCGATCTCGCGCAGACGGCCCCGCCCGCCCAGACCGTCGGGTCCCGAGAGGCCGATGCCGAAGGCCTTGAGGCAGGCTTCTTTCGCGGCGAAGCGGGCCGCGAAATGGGGATAGGGGTTGCGCCGCTTGAGGCAGTAGGCGCACTCGGCCTCCGTGAACACGTCGGTGCGAAACGCCTCGTGCCGCTCATAAGCCCTTTGCAGGCGCCCCACCTCCACCAAATCTACCCCCTGGTACACGCGCACCTTCTCTCTCTCCGCACTCAGCCGGCCAGCATTCCGCCGTCCACGGCTATCGCCTGGCCGTTGACGTAATCGGCCTCCGGGGAGGCGAGAAACACCACCAGCCGCGCCACGTCCTCGGGCGTGCCGAAACGGCCCGCCGGAATCCGCTCGAGCATGGCGTCTCCCGCCTTCTCGCGCACGCGCTCGGTCATCTCGGTAACGATGAGACCCGGCAAAACGGCGTTGAACTGTATCCCGCGCTTTCCCATCTCGGCGGCGCAGGCGCGCATGAAGGCGATGATGCCCGCCTTGGCCGAGGCGTAGTTCGTCTGCCCGCCTCCTCCTGCGACCCCCACTACGGAGGAGATGCTGATCACCTTGCCGGAGCGCTTCCTGAGCATAATCTCGCCCGCCGCCTTCGTGCAGTGGTAAGCGCCGTCGAGGCTCACGCCGAGCACCTTGCGCCAGCCCGCGGGCTTCATGGTGAGCAGCAAGGTGTCGTGAATGACGCCCGCGTTGTTCACGAGAACGTCGAGCGTTCCGAAATCCTCCTTCACCCGCGCGAACATCGCCGCCACCTCATCGGCGGAAGAGACGTCCGCCTGGTAGGCGAGCGCCTTCCCGCCCGCCGCCTCTATCTCTTGCCTCACCTCCTCGGCGGCCTCCGCCGAGCGGCTGTAGTTTATCGCCACCGAAGCCCCCGCCTCGGCGAGGGCCGTGCAGCAGGCGCGGCCGATGCCCCGGCCGCCTCCGGTTACCAGTGCGATTTTTCCGCTCAGGTCGATTTTCATCTATGCCGCCTTTCTCAGAAGGAGGGTCGCTCTTTGCCCTCCGAAACCGAAGGAGTTCGAGGACTGCCTTCTCCCGCATCGTCTGCGCTTCCACCGGCTCATTCTCTCTCGCTCCCCTCCGCCCGGGAAGCCGAATGCCGCCGCGCCCCCTTAGAAGGCGGCCTTGCGCTCCGGATCGGAGAATTTATAGCCTACGCAACCGCCGTCTTCAAACCCCCGACGCGCACCGAAAGGTTTGAATCCCCGACCCAGACCCCATACAATGCTTGCTCGTCGTTGCATCCGCGCAACACCACGAAGCGCCACGGGAGACGAAAAGATGGAACATCTCGACATTGAGCAGATGCCGCGCCTGCGAGAACCAGCTCTCCTCATGGCCTTCGCGGGCTGGAACGACGCCAGCAGCGCCGCCACGACCGCGGCGAGCTTCATCACCGAGAGAATGGGAGGAATGGAGTTCGCCCGCATCGATTCCGACCCGTTCTACAACTTTCAGGACATGCGCCCCCAGGTGAGTCTCGACGAGAACGACCGCCGAAAAATTACATGGCCCGCGAACACCTTCTACGCCTGCGAGACTCCCGACCTCGAACACGACGTGGTGGTGTTTCTGGGCGTGGAGCCGCACCTGCAATGGGAGCGTTTCTCGAAGATCGTTCTCTCCATGGTGCGCGAATGCCAGGTGCGGATGGCCGTCACCGTCGGCGCCCTGCTTGCCGACGTCTACCACCGCAGCCGGGTGCGCATCACGGGTACTTCGACGAACCCCGAACTCGCCACCCGACTCGGGCTGAGACCCTCGCGTTACGAGGGACCCACGGGCATCGTCGGCGTGCTGAACAATCTGTTCCGCGACGAAAGCCTGCCCGCCGTGAGCGTCTGGGCGAACGTGCCCCACTACGTGAACGTCTCGCCCAACCCGAAGGCGGCCCTCGCCCTGGTGGAGCGGCTGAGCGATCTGCTCTCCTATCCCCTGAACGTCTCCGAACTCGAGGCGGGTGCGCATGAGTTCGAAAACAAGGTCGACGAAGCACTGGAGAAGAACAAGTCCGTACGCGACTACGTGGAGCAACTCAAGCGCAGGGACGAGCCACTGGATGAGGAAGTCCAGCCGGGCGAACTCCCCTCGGGGGAAGATCTGGCCAGGGAAGTGGAGCGTTTTCTCAGAAACCGGGGCGGTGAGGAACAACCACCGGGAGAAGAACGACCCTAGACAATGCCCGCCCCCTGCGGACGCGGGACGCCGAGCGGGCTAGCGCGATCGATTTTGCGTCGCTTCCTGTAACGCAGTGCGGAACCCCGCCCCGTCCACGGGCCGGGGGAAGCAATGCGCCGCGCCCACCTCCAGAATGCGCTCGCACTCGCCTTGTTCGCCTTGGCGGCCAATGCCCACGACCATCGTGTCCGCCCCCGCTTCGCTTTGCTTGATGTGGCGACACGCCTCAAGGGCGTCCATGCCCGAATGGGCCATGTCGAGAACCACCACGTCCGGACGCACGTCGGAAAAAACGAAACCCGCCGAAAACCCGTCGCGCACCACGCGGGTCTCATAACCCGGCTTGTCGAGGCGCAACGTCTTTTGCAGCAAATCGACGAGTTGCGCGTCTTCGTTCACGATGAGCACCCGGGGAAGACTCACCCTTTCCGAGAAGGGATGAGGAATTTTGCGCGACTCCAAAAAGGAGAGAAGCGCCTTCCTGTTCACCCTCCTGTGTCCCCCGGGAGTGCGATACGCGTGCAGCCAGCCCTTGTCTATCCAGTTCTGGATCGTCACCGGAGTAACTTCGCAAATTCTGGCTACTTCGAATGTGGTGAATACGTTTTTGTCCTGAAAATTCCGCGCACTGGGCAATATCCTTTCCCCACTTCGCCTAAGACGCGGCGGCTGGTCTATAAGCGATACGCATGAAGAATGTATGTATAAATACATATGTCTCGAATATATACCCTATTACAGCCAAAGAGCCGCGCGCGCAACCCCCAAAAGCGTCGCGTCCCGGCTTTCGGGATCCGGGGCGTTGAATTTCGCGGGCCACGACGTATATTGCTCCTCACGGGAGGCAAACCGGGAATGAAAAACCACGGGCGTGGAGGCGGGGCAATGCGCACACGAGGCGAGCGAAGGTGAGGGCCGTCCTGCAACGCGCGCGGCGCGCCTGCGTGCGCGTGGATACGCAAATCGTCGGGGAGATAGAGAGCGGGCTTCTCGTCTTTCTCGGCGTCGGGCGCGCGGACACCACGAAAGAAGCCGACTTCCTGGCCGAGAAAATCTCCCGCCTGCGGATGTTCCAGGACACAGAAGGGAAAATGAACCTCTCCCTCCTCGATACGGGCGGAGCGATGCTCGTCGTCAGCCAGTTCACCCTCCACGGCGATTGCAGGAAGGGGAGGCGCCCCGGCTTCGCCGCCGCGGCACCCCCCGAGCAGGCCGAGTTGCTCTACGAGCGCTTTATCGACCGGGTGGGGGAACTCGGCGTGTCGGTTGCCACGGGACGCTTCGGGGCAATGATGGAGGTCGAAATTGTGAACGACGGCCCCGTCACGCTTCTGCTCGACACCGCGGGCGCGTTTTGATGCCGCGCAGAGACGTTTCGCTTCTCAAGAGCAGGCTCGACGCGCTCGCGCGCACCTACCACGAGTCGTATCTGGCTACCGACCCACTGGGGATCGCACACGGCTTTGAGGGTGCGGCGAACCGCGAGGTGGCGGCCTTCTTCAGCGCGGCGCTGGCCTTCGGCAACGCCGCCGCCATCCGCGAGAGCGCCCGCCGCGTTCTCACGCCCCTGGGTGCGCGCCCCGCACGCGCACTCCAGAACCTCCACGCGGAGAAGGCCGCCCGCGTGTTCGCGGGAGTGCGCCACCGCTGGGTGGGACCTGAGGCTATCGCCCTGCTGGCCCAGGGGCTGGGCGCTGTGCTCAGGAGCGAAGGATCGCTCGAAGCCTTGTTTCTCAAAGGCTATCGCCCCGAGGCGGAAACGCTCCAGGAAGCACTCGGTGCGTTTCGCACTCGCCTCTTGGCCGCCGTGCCCGCTGCGCCCCGCAGTCCGCGCGTACGGCGCGGGCTCGCCTATCTGCTCCCCGATCCGGAAAGCGGCAGCCCCTGCAAACGCCTCCACCTGTTCTTGCGCTGGATGGTGCGGCCCGCCGACGGCCTGGACCTGGGGCTTTGGAAGACGCCGAAGACGCGCCAGCTCGTCATCCCCCTCGACACCCATGTCGCGCGCATCGGCCGCCTGCTCGGCCTGACGGATCGCAAGACGCCCAACCTCAAGATGGCCCTTGAGATTACGGCCGGCCTCCGGCGCATCGACCCCGACGACCCGGTGCGCTACGATTTCGCCATCTCGCGCATGGGCATCCTCAAGCACTGCCCCAGCCGAAGAAACGTCGTTCTGTGCGCGGGCTGCCCGCTTCAGGACGTCTGCCGCTACTGGCGGCGTCTGCCCCGGCGCAGAAAGGACGCCGCGCGGAGCCGCGCGCAGGGGTGAGGCGGGGCGGTTGCCGCCGCGCACCCCCTGGGATACCTTGCGGAGCGTAGCGATTCGGGAGGTTTCACGTGTCGACGAACATAGCGCGCATCGCACTGACTGCCTGGAGGAGTGCGCAAAAGAGTCCGCTCGACTTCGCCGCCCTCGCCGCCTGGCTGCGGGAGCGGGGCTTCGAGGTGACACTCGACGCGGACACCGCCGCCATGGCCGGCGAACAAGCGGGCCTGCCCCGCGCAGAAGTCGTGCAGGGGGCCGACCTCGTCATCGTCTTCGGCGGCGATGGTTCCATGCTGCGCACGGCCCACCACATCGAGGGCGATTCACCGCTGTTGCTGGGCATCAATACGGGCCACCTGGGCTTTTTGGCCGACGTTCCGCAGACCGACCTTTACCCCGCGCTCGAGGACATTCTCGTCAAAAGGGAGTTCTCCATCGAGTCGCGCATCCGGCTCACCGCCTCGGTGCGAAAAAACGGGGGCGCACCACCCGCACTATCCGATTCGCTCAACGACGTCGTGCTCACCACCGGGCCGCTCGCCCGGATGGTCGAATACGAGATTCGCACGGAAGGCCGCGAAATCGGCTACTTTCGCGCGGACGGCCTCATCATCGCCACACCCACGGGTTCCACGGCGTATTCCCTCTCGGCGGGCGGGCCGCTCGTCCTGCCCGAGATGGACGTTACGCTCATCAACCCGATATGCCCGCACACGCTCAGCAACCGGCCCATCGTCACCCCTGCGGAGGCGGAACTCGAAATCACCATTTTCCCGGACACCGAAGCACAGGGGCGCGAGGTGCTCCTGACCCTCGACGGCTTCCCGGGCTGTGCGCTTGAGGCGGGCGATTCGGTGCGCATCCGCAAAAGCCCCTCCCCGGTGCGGATCATCCGTCCCAGGGGGGCGGACTTCTTCCAGACCCTGCGGGAAAAGCTCTTGTGGGAGACGCACCCGCGCGGCGGCCGCAAGGCGTGAGTTCGCCATGCTGCGTCTGCTGAGAATAACGAACTTCGCCATCATCGACGATTTGGAGATCACCTTCGGCTCCGGCCTGAACGTCCTCACGGGAGAGACGGGAGCGGGCAAGTCCATCATCTTCGACGCTCTGGCCCTCACGCTGGGAACACGCGCGCGGGGCGACCTCGTGCGCGCCCACGCCAAAGAGGCCGTCGTCGAATCGGTCTTCGCGTTGCCCGACACGGCGGGCGGGGCGGCGGCGCGCCGCCTGCTCGAAGAAGCGGGAATGGAGATCGAGGGCGACGAACTCATCGTGCGCCGCCGGGTGGCGCAGGCGGGCAGAAGCCGCATCTACCTGAACGGCTCCATCGCCACGGCCTCGCTCCTGGCCGCCGTGGGCGAACGCCTCGTGAACGTCCACGGCCAGCACGCCCACCAAACCCTCCTGCGCCCCGCCGCCCATCTGGGGCTGCTCGACGACTTCGCGCAAACGAGTGCGGAAAAACCGCCCTCGGCGGCCTGGTGCGCAGGCTCACACAGGCCGAAGCAGCACTCCGCACCCACGGGGAGGGTGTGCGCGAACGCGCCCAGAGGGCCGACCTCCTGCGCTTTCAGGTCGAAGAACTCACCAAGGCCGACCTGCGCCCGGGCGAACTGGCGGAAATAGAGAATGAACTCCCCCGGCTCAGAAACGCAAACGTCCTGAGAGAGGGCGCAGCCTCGCTCTACGACAGGCTGTACGAGGCCGAAGGGGCCGTCGTCGAAAAGGCGGGCGAAATCCACAAACGCCTTGAGGCCATGGCGGACATGGACGAAGCCCTGCGTCCGCTGGCCGAAGAAGCCGCCTCCGCCCAGGCGCAGCTCGAAAACCTCGCCGAAACGCTGCGCGACTACACACAAGGCCTCGCGCACGACCCTGCGCGCCTCGAGACGCTCGAGGCCAGGCGCGCCCTCATCCGCGAGATGCTCAGAAAATACGGGAGCGACGAGGCGGAATGTCTCGCGTTTTCAGAGGAGTGCGCGCGCACACTCGCGGCCATTTCGGACGAAGAAGGAACCGAGGCGCGCCTGCGTGCAGAGTGCGACGCGCTCCGAGCCGAGGCGCACGGTGTTGCCCTCGCCTTGTCCGAAAGCCGAAAGGGCGCGGCCGCCGAGCTCGACTCCCGCGTGGAGGAGGCTTTGGGCGAACTCGGCCTCGCGGGAGCGCGCTTCGAGACCGTACTCACCCACGCGGAAGACCCGGCGGGCTTCGTCCGCGTGGGCGAGAGCGCGGTGGCACTGCGCGCAGACGGCATCGACCGCGCGCAGTTTCACTTCTCGCCCAATCCCGGCGAACCTCTCCGCCCGCTTGCCCGCATTGCCTCGGGCGGCGAACTCTCCCGCCTCATGCTCGCACTCGAGTCCGTGCTCAGGCGCGCCGACCTCATCCCCACCCTGATTTTCGACGAGGTGGACGCAGGCATCGGCGGGAGCACGGCGGAAGTCGTGGGGCGCAAGATCAAGGAAGTTTCCCGCGATCACCAGGTGCTCGTCGTCACCCATCTGCCGCAGGTGGCGAGCCTGGGCGACCACCATTTCCGCATCGAGAAAGAGGTCGTCGACGCGCGCACCACCACGCGCATCGTGTTGCTCGAGGACGCGGGCCGCGTGGAGGAAATCGCCCGCATGGGAGCGGGCGTCGAAATCACCGACGCCGCCCGCGAACACGCCCGCGAGATGCTGGAAAAATCATGAGGGGGAGGAATGTACCCCGCGCAACCCTGTGCGTCATGTATTTCAGGGCAGTAGTTTGAGCGCGACGTTCAGCCCCACGATGCCCGCCGCAAGCATTATCCCCAGCCGATACAGGTCCGCGCGCAACTGGACGATCTTCTGATCGGTGCCGGCGAACCTCTGCTCGGTGGAGATCCGCAACTCCGCGATGTCCTGCTCCGTGGCGCGTCGTGAATCAGCGATTTCCTGCTTGAGCCCCGCGACCGCCTCGGAAAGATTTTGCTCGGTGGCCACGCGCAATTCGGCGAAGTCCGTGCGCAACTCCGCAATGTCCTGCTGGGTGGCCGCGCGCAACTCAGCGAAGTCCGTACGCAATTCCGAAAAGTCCGCGCGCAACTCCGAGAAGTCGGTTCGCAACTCCGCAATGTCCTGTTGGGTGGCCGTACGCAATTCGGCGAAGTCGGTGCGCAACTCCGCAATGTCCTGTTGGGTGGCCGTGCGCAACTCCGCAATGTCGAGCTTCGTGGCAACGCTGTCGTCGAAGGCGTCGCGAACGGTGGCGACGACGGCCTCGGCCTGGGGTTCCTCGAAACCGGATTCCTTGAGCAATTTCATGGCTTTGAGCGTATCGAATGCATGCATGACGACATCCCTCAGAATGATGAAATATATAATGTCCGCAGGATATCGCAAAAGTTTCGGGAAACACAAGATTGCGTTTCGGGGGAAGTGGGCGGAACGCGCGGCGCAATCCACCCCAGAGGCGCCGTTCTCCCCCGGCGAGGAAAGTCAAATGTGCGCGGCCACCCCGGGCGGAGAACCACAGGAGCCGTCGTTACGGGAGAAACGACATCCCTCAGAGTTCTATCAGTTGCAGTTGCGAGCCGAATTTCACTCCCGCGACCTCGCAGGCGATTCGTATTTTATCGCGTATGGAGTCTGTGGACAGGTTGCCTCCCAACCACCACCCGTTGCCCAGGTTGATGGAATGAAGCTTCACCAAATCTGGCCTTTCAGAAAACAAGTCATTACGCTTTCGCGCCACAAGGTGTCGTGTTCGACCCACCGCACGTTCCGCAAGACGCTCCATAAATTCCTGGTCGCGGCGGTCGAACGCTTTTATTACTTCGACCAAGGCCTTGATCGCCACTCCGGTTTCCACGCGCTCGCCGTCGAGAACAAAACCGGTGATTTTACTCTGCGCATTTTGCCGGGGTTTAGACCTCGGTTCAACGCTACCCTTCTCTACCTTTGGGGACCGACGAGGCCGAGAGCGTGGCGGAGTCGGCGAAGAGGCAGGCTTCTGACTTGCAACATCGAAAAGACGTTCTTTCAAAAACTTCTCCACGTCTTCGGGTTCGGGCTTCGTTCCGCACCTGCTCTCTACTTCTTCCGCAAGCAGTTCGTGAAGAAAACTGTCAGACGTTGAAAGTAGATCGCGCCAAGCGTCCGGAATCACCTTGCGCGCTTTCATCCGTTCCTGGTTGCTCTCGTGCCTTCTCTCTGCAGTGCGTCGGGCGGCGCCTGAAACCACACGATCCTTGCGGAGGAATTGTTCCAGAGATTCAACGTATTCGGGAACACGCTCCTGGCGCGTCAACTCCACCCGATAGAAGCGGCGCTCGGCGGGGGGGCCTTCCGCCATGCTGAGGTAGAAATCCCAGAGATTGCCGTCCGTGAGGATGAGAAACGGAACGCCTCTGTTGACGGCGTATCCAAACACCTGCTCCTCGCCCTTCACGTCTACCTTGCCGAGGGCTTTGGCCTCGATAAATACCCGCGGGCCGCCACCTCCCAGCAGCGCGTAGTCCACCCGCCCGGTGCCTGTGGAATACTCGGGCAAGAACTCGGTCGGGTCGCTGTCGATCCATCCCAATTCACGCAGAACAGGCAGGATGACCGCCTGCTTCACCTGCGCTTCGTTCTCCAGCGCACCGCTGCGAATGCGCGCGACCGCCTGTTTCAGAACCCCCTCAAGACCCATTCGTCAACAGCCTCCTCTCCCTTTCCCCGCCACGCTACTCGTCCTGGTATTGCTGGAGGCTCTGGAGTACGGAGATGTCCTCGAGCGTCGTGGTGTCGCCTATCTGCTCCGCCCCCGAGGCGATGTCGCGCAGGAGCCTGCGCATAATCTTGCCGCTGCGCGTCTTGGGCAGCGCATCGGTAAAGCGCATGTAATCAGGCCGGGCGATGGCGCCTATCTCCTTGACCACCCAGTCCTTGAGCTTCTTCTCGCGGGCGGCGCTTTGCTTGTTCGAACCCTTGAGCGTCACGAACGCCGCTATGCACTCGCCCTTGATCTCGTGGGGAATGCCCACGCAGGCGGCCTCGGCCACTTCGGGGTTCGCGACCAAAGCGCTTTCGACCTCCATCGTGCCGAGGCGGTGGCCCGAGATGTTGATGACGTCGTCCACGCGGCCCATGATCCACACGTAGCCGTCCTTGTCGCGCCGCGCCCCGTCGCCGGTGAAGTAGCAGCCCGCCACCTCGCTCCAGTACTGCTTGCGGTAACGCGCGTCGTCGCCCCAGATGGTGCGCAGCATGGAGGGCCAGGGCTTGCGCACGACGAGCAGGCCGCCGCCCTCGGGGCCGACGGACGCGCCGTCCTTGGTGACGACGTCGGGCACGATGCCGAAAAATGGCAGCGTGGCCGTGCCCGGCTTGGTGGGCGTGGCACCGGGAAGCGGGGTGAGCATGATCGCACCCGTCTCGGTCTGCCACCAGGTGTCCACGATGGGGCACCGCTCCCCGCCGATGACTTTGTGGTACCACATCCAGGCTTCGGGGTTGATGGGCTCGCCCACCGTACCCAGCAGACGCAAGGAGGAGAGGTCGCGCGCGGCGGGGTGCTTGTCACCCCACTTCATGAACGCGCGGATGGCCGTGGGGGCGGTGTAGAAGATGTTGACCCCGTATTTCTCAACGATGTCCCAGAATCGCCCCGGATCGGGGTGGTTGGGCGCACCCTCGTACATCACCGAGGAGGCGCCGTTGAGCAGCGGGCCGTAGATGATGTAGCTGTGCCCCGTCACCCAGCCGATGTCGGCGGTGCACCAGTAGGTGTCCTCGTCCTTGAGGTCGAAGACGTACTTCGAGGTGAGGTAGGTGCCGCACATGTAGCCGCCCGTGGTGTGCATGATGCCCTTGGGCTTGCCGGTCGTACCGCTGGTGTAGAGGATGTAGAGGGGGTGCTCGGAGTCAAGCTCCGCGGCGGGGCAGTCGGTCGAGGCCTTCGCCATGAGGTCGTGGTACCAGTGGTCGCGCCCCCTGCGCATTTTCACGGCGGTGCCGGTGCGGCGCAAGACGATCATCTTCTCGATCGAATCGCACCCCTTCACCGCCTCGTCCGCGTTTTTCTTGAGCGGCACCACGTTTCCGCGCCGAAAGCCGCCGTCGGCCGTGAGTACCGCCTTCGCTCCGCAGTCCTCGATGCGATCCCGCAGCGAGTTCGCGCTGAAGCCCGCGAAGACCACGCTGTGCGGAGCGCCGATGCGCGCGCAGGCGAGCATGGCGATGGCCGCCTCGGGCGTCTGCGGCATGTAGATGATCACCCGGTCGCCCTTCTCGATGCCCACGCTCTTCATGGCGTTGGCGAAGCGGCACACCTCGCGGTGGAGTTCCTGGTAGGTCAACACACGGGAATCGCCCGGCTCACCCTCCCAGATGATGGCGGCCTTGTTCTTGCGCCAGGTGGAGAGGTGGCGGTCCAGGCAGTTGTAGGAGATGTTGGTCTTCCCGCCCACGAACCACTTCGCGTGCGGCTCCTTCCACTCGAGCACCTTGCCCCACTTCGAGAACCAGTGGAACTCGCGCGCCACCTTCGCCCAAAAGGAGGAGGGCCGCTTGACGGACTCCTCGTACATCGCGCGGTACTCGTCCATCGACTTGATGTGGGCTTGCTTGGAGAAGGCCCGGCTCGGCCGGAATACCCGTTTTTCCTGCAACAAGGTGTCGAACTGCTCGGCGTTGACCATGAGAGCGCCTCCCGATTCGGTCGTGTGAACGCTGTAAGATAGGCTATTTTAGCCCATTATCGAGATTCGGGAGGATTTCTTCAAGTGGGCGGTGCGCTCACGCGGGAAGGGCCGCGCGCACCTCCCGCGCCGCCTGCGCGGGATCCTCCGCCCCCAGAACCGCGCCGATGAGCGCGACCCCGCGCGCACCGCGCGCGAGACACGCCGCGGCGTTCGCGGCGGATACGCCCCCCAGCGCATAGACGGGGCCGTCGCAAAGGCCGCGTTCGCGCGCAAAGCCCTCCAGCCCCAGAGGAGAGGCCGCGGAGAACTTGCTGGTGGTCGGGAAGACGGGACTCAGCGTGACGAAATCGACCCCCTGGGCGAAGGCGCGCGCCGCCTCGGCGCCGCTATGGGCGGAGTAGCCCAGAATGCCCCCGTAGCCGCGCGCGCGCAGGGTTTGGGGCGCCTCCGTCCCCTTGCCGAGGTGGAGGCCGTCCGCACCGAGAGCCTCGGCAAGCTCGACGTCGCCGTTCACGAGCAGGAGCCCGCCGTGGGCGCGGATGAGAGAGGCCACCTCCTCCCCCAGGGCACGCCGCTCCCGGACTTGTAAATCTTTTTCGCGGAACTGGACGAAACGCACCCCTCCCTCAAGTGCGGCCTCGAGTGCGCGCGGCAAGTCTCCCGAGGGAGGCGCGTTTCTGTCCGTGATGAGGTAGAGCGGGTCGAGTGCGGCCTTCACCCTAGGAGCCGATGACGCCCGCCAGCGGACTCGACGCCGTGGCGTAGAGCTTCATGGGGATGCGCCCCGCCTCGTGGGCGAGCCTGCCCGCCTCGACGCCCAGGTTCATGGCGCGGGCCATCTTCACCGGGTCATCCGCCCCGGCGATGGCCGTCTGCATCAAGACGGCGGTCGCGCCGAGTTCCATCGCCACCGCCGCGTCCGAAGCGGTGCCGACGCCCGCATCCACGATGACGGGAACCGAAATCTGCTCGAGGATGATCTTCAGATTGTAGGGGTTGCGTATCCCCATGCCCGAGCCGATGGGTGCGGCCAGCGGCATGACGGCGTGACAGCCCAGGTCTTCGAGCTTCTTGCAGACAACCGGGTCGTCGATGCAGTAGGGCAGGACGATGAAGCCGTCCTCAAGCAGGATGCGGCACGCCTCGAGCAGCCCCTCGTTGTCGGGGAAGAGCGTGTCTTCATCCCCGATGACCTCGACCTTCACGAAGTCCGAACCCGTGGCCTCGCGCGCGAGCCTCGCCGTCGTCACCGCGCTCTTCACGTCGTAGCAGCCCGCCGTGTTCGGCAGAATGGTGTATTTCTCCTTGTCGAAGTGCGCCCAAAAGCCCTCAGCGGAGTCGTCGGTCAGGTCGACGCGGCGCACGGCGACGGTTACCATCTCCGTCCCGCTCGCCTCGAGTGCGTCGCGCATCACGGCGAAACTCGGATACTTGCCCGAACCCACCCACAGGCGGGAATGGAACGTCCTGCCCCCGATCTCGTACGTGCTCATCACCCCGTCCTCCCGGCGCGCACCCGCGCCCTTCAGGATCGTCCCCCGCCCACGGCGCGGACAATCTCCACCTCGTCTCCATCCGCCAGCTGCGTCTCGCCGTATGCGCCCCGGCGGACGATCTCCATATTGCGCGCAACGGCGATGCCGTTGACCGAAAGCGACATCGAAGCGAGAAGAGCGGCGATTGTCGCCCCCTCTTCGAGCTCTGTGTCCTCTCCGTTCACGCGAACCCGCAAGGCGCATCCCTCCCGGCGTGCGGTGCGGAAGTCTCCTGGACGCCCTGGCGATAAAAAAGCCGTTCCGGGGAACGGGCGAATGGTGCGACCTTCTCCGACCCGCTTCCCTTCGCTGGAATTACCCAGGGCAGGTTCCAAGGGTTGCCCGAAACGACGGGCTCTCAGTACGTACACCCCTAGCAGGACCTTCCTCGACCGATCATATATCCACGACTCCCGGCTTGCAACGCCCCGCGATGCAGCCGAGTGCAATTCTCCTCCGTTTCGGGTATGAATACTTACACCACACGACATCGCCAGGCAGGTTCGCGCCGCGCGTGCGCACACCCACCGAGGAGCCCGACCATGAAAGCAGCCATCTTCCACGAAGTCGGCAAACCGATGACCATAGAACCCATCGAGGTGGCGCCGCCCAAGACGGGAGAAGTGCTCGTGCGCTATCGCGCGGGCGGCGTCTGCCACAGCGACCACCATGCCATGGCGGGCGTGTTTCCGGTGCCCACGCCCATCGTCATGGGCCACGAGGGGGCGGGCGTCGTGGAAGAAGTGGGGCCGGGGGTGACCGCGCTTAAACCCGGCGACCACGTGGTCTCCGTCTGGCGCTACAGCTGCGGTGCGTGCGAGCTGTGCCTGGCGGGGCGGCCCGCCATCTGCGGCGAGGGCATCCGCATGAGGGCCGACGGCACGCTTTCCGACGGCACCACGCGCTTCAAGATCAACGGTGAAAAAGTGCACCACTTCCTCGGCGTCTCTACCTTCAGCTCCCACTCGGTGGTGTCCGAGAAGTCCCTGCTCAAAATCCGTGAGGACATGCCGCTCGAAAAAGCGGCGGTGGTGAGTTGCGCCGTCATCACGGGCGTGGGGGCGGTGGTGAACGCCGCGAAGGTGCGCCCGGGCGAGGGCGTGGCAATTTTCGGCGCGGGCGGCGTGGGGCTCAACGCCGTGCAGGGCGCCGCACTCGTGGGGGCGGAGCCCATCATCGCGGTCGATTTGATGCAGAACAAGCTGGAGATGGCCAAAACCTTCGGCGCCACCCACGTAGTGAACTCATCGGATGAGGACGCGGTAGAAGCCATTCGGGCAATCACCAACGGCAAGGGGGCGCACCATGCCTTCGAGTTCATCGGCGTGCCCGAGGTGATGGCGACGGCGTTCTCGAGCGTGCGCACGGGCGGCACGGTGGTCGTGGTGGGCATCGCCGACGTCAAATCGAAAGTGTCTATCTCCCCCACCGCGCTCGTCACGGAAGAAAAGCGCCTCATCGGCTCGCTCTACGGCTCGTGCAACCCGCGCCTCGAAGTCCCCCGGCTCATCGACCTCTACATGGCGGGCAAGCTCAACCTCGACGATCTGCTCACCAAAGAGTGGCCAATTGAGCAGATAAACGAGGCCTACGACGCCCTGCTCAGGGGCGAGGTGGCCCGCAGCGTCGTCATCCACGGGTAGGCCGCTGGGAGCGAGGCATGAAAACGTTGTGGGGGATATGCCTGGTGATGACGCTCGCCCTGCCCGCATCTGCGCAGGAGGCGAGCAAAGAAACAAAACGCTTCAAATTGTTCGCCGACTGCAAGCCGATGAACCTCGTGGTGGAACGTCTGCACCCAAAGGCTTCGGAAATCGGGCTGACACGAAAGGCAATCCAAGCAGCAGTGGAAAGCCGCCTGCGCTCCGCACGCCTCTATTCCGACAAGCCGGCGCTCTATTATCTCTACGTTCGGGTGAGCCTAGTCGGTAATGCTTTTGCCTTAAGGCTGCAAATTAAGAAATTGGTTTTTGACCCTCATTTTTCGGGTTCTCCCGGTGTCGCTACTACCTGGGACAACAGCAGCATCGGTACGCACGACTCCAGTGCAGGATACATTTTATCTGGGGTATCGCAGCACATGGATGCCTTTTTGGTCGAGTTTCTGCGCGTCAACGAGGCGGCGTGCGCAAAACGCTTCGGCGGGGGAGGATAAAACGTCCCCGGGGGGCCAAGGAGCCTATTCGACGTCGCAGACCAGCGGAGGAGAAGACGATGGGCATCATCGACATCTCGGTTCCCGTAAGCGAAAAACTCCCCATCTGGCCCGGCAACCCGGGGCTCTCCATGCGCTTTCACGCCACCTTCGAGGCGGGCGATGGGGTGTGCCTCACCGAAGCCACCATCGGCGTGCACAGCGGCACCCACCTCGATGCGCCCATGCACTACCTGCCAGGCGAAGGCGGCATCGAGACGCTTAAACTCGAAACCCTCATGGGTCCCGCCCGCGTGGTCGAGATAGAAAACCGCGCGTGCGTAACGGCGGAAGAACTCGCCACCAAGAACCTGGAGGGCGCGACGCGCTTGCTCGTCAAGACGCGCAACTCCGCCGATCGCTGGTGGGAAAAGCCCTACGACCCGCACTTTTGCCACATGACGCCCGAGGCCGCGCGGCTCCTGCTCGATAAGGGAATCGCCCTGCTCGGCGTGGACTACCTCTCCGTGGACGCCCCCGACACCGGCGTGCCCGTGCACATGACGCTCATGCCGCACGGGGTCGCGCTGCTTGAGGGTCTCGACCTCACGAACGCGCCCGAGGGCGATTACGAGCTCATCGCCCTGCCCGCCCTGTTTCCGGGAAGGGACGGAGCGCCTGCGCGCGCCGTCTTGCGCACCCTGACCCCTCTTGCCTGAGCCGCCCTTTTCGCGAAATACTCCCGCGAACTATCACACAGGCAGAGGAGAGCGATGAATACGTCCAGAGAGCAACGCGACGCCGTACAGAAGATATACAACCAGGATTCGGACTACTACGTAACCAGCACGCCCCACGCGCGGAGCAGCTCCCTCGCCCGCTCGGCGGAAGTGCTCGCCCCCGAAGGCGGCGTGCACCTCGACGTGGCTACGGGTGCCGGGCACACCGCCTTTCAGATGGCGCCGCACTGCCGCCGCGTCATCGCCAGCGACCTGACGGCGGGTATGCTCGCCTCAGCACGCGGGCTGGCACAGGAGAAGGCTGTCGAAAACGTATCGTTCCTGCGCACCGACGCCGAGCACCTCTCTCTGCTGGATGAGTCGCTCGATTCGGTTTCGGTGCGCATCGCCCCGCATCACTTCCCCGACGTCGCCGCCTCGATGCGCGAGATGCTGCGCGTGCTCAAGCCCGGCGGGCGGCTCGTCTACATCGACAACATCGCCCCCGAAGAGCCGAAGGAGCAGGAGAGCTACAACGATTTCGAGCGCCTGCGCGACCCGAGCCACAACCGCTGCGACAGTCTGCCCGGCCTGGTGGAGATGCTCGAGACGGCGGGGTTTCGCGTCCTCTACTCCGAAACCCTGCGCAAGAAGATGGTGCTCTCCGAGTGGGTGCGGCGCCCCCACTTGAGCGACGCGGACAAGGCGGCGCTTCGCGCCTATCTCGAAAACGCCTCGCCCGCCATCTCCTACTGGCTCGACCCGCGCGAGGAGGAGGGCGCCTACGTCTTCGACGAGCGCGAGGCCGTCATCCTCGCCGAACGCCCCGCATGAGCAACGACGAGGCCGAACGCCTGGCGCGGCTCGCAGCCGCGGACAAAAAACACCTCTGGCACCCCTTCACCCCCATGGACGAATGGGAGGCGGAAAGTCCGCCCCTCGTCATAGAGCGCGCCGAGGGCGCCTACCTTATCGACGCGCTGGGCAGGCGCTATCTCGACGGCGTCTCCTCCCTGTGGGTAAACCTCCACGGGCACCGAAAAACACAAATCGACGAGGCCGTGCGGGCACAGCTCGCGCGCGTCGCCCACACCACGCAGTTGGGCATGACGAACCCCGCCGCCATCGCACTTGCGGAGAAGCTCACGAAAATTGCACCGTCGGGCCTCACCCGCGTCTTTTATTCGGACGCAGGCGCCACGGCGGTCGAAGTCGCCCTGAAGATGGCCTTTCAGTACCAAAAACAGCGCAAGGACCCCCAACCGGGCAAGGAGGGTTTTCTCACGCTCGAACTCGCCTACCACGGCGACACCCTCGGTGCGGTATCACTCGGCGGAATCGACCTCTTCCACCAGACGTTCGCCCCCTTGTTGTTTCGCACCATGCGGGCGCAGACGCCCTATTGCCTGTGGTGCCCGCTGGGGGCGGAGCGCCCGCCCTGCGCGGTGTGCGCGGGCGAGGAGATAGTGCGCCAAATACGCGAGAACGCCCGGCATCTGGCGGCGGTGGTTCTCGAGCCGATGGTGCAGGGAGCGGCGGGGATGATCGTCCAGCCCCCCGGCTTTTTGGCCAGGGTCCGCCAGGCGTGCACGGAAAACGACGTGCTCCTCGTCGCCGACGAGGTGGCGACGGGCTTCGGGCGCACGGGGCCAATGTTCGCCTGCGAGCACGAGGGAGTGGCGCCCGACGTCCTTTGCCTCGCCAAGGGTCTGACGGGCGGCTACCTGCCGCTGGCGGCGACGCTGGCCACCGAGGAGATATTCGACGCCTTTCGGGGCCCACCCGAGACGGGCCGCACCTTCTTCCACGGCCATTCCTACACGGGCAACCCGCTGGGCTGTGCCGCCGCGCTGGCGAACCTCGAGGTTTTCGAGCGCGAGAGCACCATCGAGCAAAACGGCCCGAAAATCGCGCTCCTGTGGAGCGAACTCGAACGCCTCGCCCACTCCCCGCACGTGGGCGAGGTACGCGGGCTGGGCTGGATGGTGGGCGTGGAACTCCTCAAGAACAAGGAGACGAAAGAACCCTACACGCCCGCGGAGCGCATGGGGCGCAGGGTCATCCTCGCGGCAAGAAAGCGCGGCCTCGCCGTTCGGCCCCTGGGCGACGTGGTCGTCCTCATGCCGCCTTATTGCGTGACGAACGAAGAAATCGTCTGGATGGTGCGCGTGCTGGAAGAAGCGATAGAAGAGGCCTGCGCCCCCACCTAGGGCGATTGTTTCGGCGCGCCGACCGGAGCATCCGCCTCTTCTTTCGGCACGCCCACGGCCTCCACGGGTCCGCCGCCCACCGGCGGGAGGTTTTCTTTCGGCAGCCCCACCGCGGCCGGGGGAGCGTCTTGCTGCGCGCTCGGCGAGGGTGCCGGAGGCGCCGTGTCGACGCGCGGGGGCGGGCGTTTCGATATCCACTCCTCGCGCAGCCCCAGCGGCCCCGTGAGGGCAAGCGCACCCGCGACGCTCTGCGCCTCCTGGCCCTCGATGAGCAGCACCACGCGCTCGAACACGCCCGGGAAATTCGCGACGACCGTGGCGGCCACGCCGTAGGCGGTTATCGATTCCGCCCAGACGCCGCCGGGGTGGGCGTCCCGAAAGGTCTTGTCGAAATCGACGTAGGCCACCTTGCCCGCTCCGGGAAACGCGACGCGCAGCTTCGTCCCCCGGGGGAGGATGGGTGCGTAGCCCTCCTCCCGCGGTCCTGCCAGCAGAGCTTCCAGCAGGTTGCGCAGGGTCTCCACGTCGTCTTCTCCGGTTTCGACTTCGGCCCTGTAGGGTAGGAGGAGGTCTCCTTCCGCGTCCGCGAAATACAGCGTCTTCGGCGCAGTGGGAACCGCGGCTTCTTGCTCCGCGGGGCCGAAGGCCGCTTCGCGCCCCCGATCGAGCAGGTCCAAAACGGCGTCCTGAAAAATCCAGACGAGCGCGCCGCTGAGCAGAACGAGAACGAGGGCGGGGGTGATTTTGCGCAACACGCTAGTCGGTCTCCCCTGGTGGCGTCTGGGCAACCGGCGCGGCGTCTCCCTCAGGCGTTTCGGATTCCCCCGGCGTTTCGGGCTGCGGCGCGGGCGGAGGCGGCACCTCCTCGGGCAGCCCCGCGAACTTCCATATCTCCTGCACGACGGCAACGACGTAGGGGTCTTCTTCCCCCACCTCCGAGAGGCGCGCCTCGTCCTCGGGCGTGGAGATGACGCCCAGGCTTAAGTAAACGGAGGGCATCTGCACGCCTTCGAGATTGCGCACGGCGAGGATGCGAAGGGGGGGCTTCTCCCCGGGGCGGATGGCGGTGAAGCGCCTTTGCAAACCTAAGGCGAAGCGTCGGTTCGACGCCAGGTGCACGTTCTGGCTCCGCTGCCACCGAAAGGCGACCGCCTGCGGAGGTTCACCCTCCACGCGCGGCGGTCTGCGCGGAGCCGCCACGACGACGAGCGGGCCGCGCGCACCGGGCCGCCAGGAGGCGTCCGCGTGCAGGGAGAGGAACAAGGAGGCGGCATTGTAGTTCGCCACGGCGGCGCGCTGGACGGGGGTCATCTCCTTGTCGGTCTCGCGCGTGAGCACCACCTTCACCTCGGGCCGCCGCGAGAGAAGGGCGGCCATCAGCTGTGCCGCGCGGAGGGTGAAGTTCTTCTCGAGCACGAGCGCACCGCGGCTGCCCGCGTCGCGCCCTCCGTGGGCGGGGTCGATCACCACGACGAAGGGTGCTGACGCCGTGGGGCCATCCGCACCCTCGCGCGCGGGGGCCGCCGGCGCGTTCGCGCACAGGGCTGCAAGCAACCCCGCGGCCACCACCATGATGAGAATCGAATGCCTGCGCAAGTCCTCTCCTCCCCCGCCCAAACTATCACTTCGCACGGGGCGAGACCAACCCGCACACCCGCGGCCGCAAGCAGCAGCACACCGGCAGGGCACACGGTCGCGAACGCGCGCGCGCCTTGCGCGGCAGACGAATTTCCCTGAACATGGGAGCACTTCGATACCGCTTGCGCGGGAGGATGAGACGTGTGGAGCGACGAGGCACCCCAGGGGGTACGAGGCTCGTCCGACCTGCGGTGCATCGCCACGGTGGGCGGGCAGATGGAGGCTCTCGTCCTAAAGAGCAGGCTCGAGGCCGAGCGCATTCCGGTGCACCTGAGCTACGACTCGGCGGGCTCGCTCTACGGCTTCAGCCACACGAACCTGGGCGCGGTGCACGTCATGGTTCCCGAAGCCTTTGAGGAGGCAGCCCTCCTCGTCTGCCGCAAGACAGGGAACAACCCGCCCCATGAAGCGCAACCCTGAACGGAGAGAGTCTCCTCGATGACGAACGACTCCGCCGACCTCGAAGCCCTCCGGCGGCTTCTGGTCGAGAAATCCTACGAGAAGCGCACGGTGACGCTCACCTCGGGCAAGGTGAGCGATTTTTACGTCGATTGCCGCCAGGTCACCCTCCACGGAGAGGGTGCGCGGCTCGTGGGCCGGGTCATTTTCGGGCGCATCGCCCCAAGCGACGTCCACGCGGTGGGCGGCCCCACCCTGGGGGCGGACCCGATGGTGACGGCCGTCTCGATGACGGCGGCCCTCGCGGGCCGCGACGTGCCCGCCTTCATCATCCGCAAGGCCGAAAAAGGCCACGGAATGCAAAACCGCATCGAGGGGGCGGGCAACTTGAAGCCCGGAATGCGGGTCGCCATCGTCGAGGACGTGGTGACCACGGCGTCCTCCACCTTCACGGCCATCGACGCGGCAACGGCGGCGGGGCTCGAGGTCGTCCACGTCGTCTGCCTCGTGGACAGGGAAGAGGGAGGCCGCGAAAACCTCGCCGCGCGCGGCTACGCCCTCGACGCCGTCTTCACCAAAACGAGCCTGCTCGAAGGGGTGTGAGGGGGGTACTCCCGTTCCCGCACGCCCGCCCGATTTCCGCCGAAAAGGACGCACAGCGCATGACACCCACGACGAACGAGGCGGGAACGAGCCAAAACGCGGCCTCCGCGTGTTCGCTGCCCGAACCCCACGCCTCCACGTTCCAGCGTATCCTGAACGAGATTGCGGGTCGGTACAAAAAGTGCATCATGAACAACGTGTATCGCTCGAACTACGTTGAGGGTTTGGTCGCCATTACTCTCGGAGAGGATTGGGAGCTTACCGCTACGACCTGGGACTGGGCGTCATGGGATTGCGAACACACCTCGGGGGTCAGGCTCGAGGTCAAACAGGCCGCGAAAAGGCAGTCGTGGGACGAGGGTGAATCCACACCGCCGCGCGCTCCCCGCTTCGACATCGCGCCCCGCACCGGATATTGGTCTCGAGAAGGAAACCAATGGGTGGCCGAGCCGGGCCGACCGGCGCACATCTACGTTTTCGCCTGGCACGGAAAGGACGATAAACACGCCAATCACCGGGATCCCCGGCAATGGCATTTCTTCGTCGTGAAAAAGGAAGACCTGCCCGACGCGCAAAAGAGCATCGGGTTGGCGGGCCTCGAAAAAATCGCATCCCCGTGCTCTATCGAAGAGCTAAAGCGCGCGGTCGAGAATTTCATGCCAGGCGAATCGGGGAAGGACAACCACTCCCCCACCGCCTCGGCCTGACGCGGCACGCCGGCGGCGGGCGATAAACGCTTACTCCGCCTTCTCCCAATACAGCCAAAGTCCGTGCTCGGCGCGGATGCGCCAGGTGGGAAGGCCTGCGTTTTCTGCGATAGCGCGCACCTCGGCGCGCGAGAGGCGCCGCTTGCCCAGGCGGTCGTTCAACGCGCGCGCCTCGGGCAGGAGCGATTCGATGAGGGCGTCGGGCGCACCCGCGCCGAAGCCGCCCCCGTGCGCACCCAGGCCGCCGGGACGCAGGACGCGGTTCATCTCGGAGAGAATTTTCTCCTGCCCGTCCCAGAAGAAAAGCCCCCCGCGGAAGACGACCAGGTCGAAGCACTCCGCCTCAAAGGGCAGGCGATACTTGTCGAGCGGTGCGACGCGCACGCGCGCGGCCATGCACGCCGTGCGTATCGTCTTGGCGAGGTAGTCGTTCAGGGCTTGCACGTCGTCCCCGCAGACGAAGCGCATGGCGGGGCAGCGTTCGGCGAGGGCCAGGGCCACGCCCGGGCCGTAGGGGCCGATTTCGAGAACCTCGCCCGCGTCGCGTCCGTATTCGGCGTGAATCTCCGCCGCCGCGTAAGGGTAGAAGGGCGCGAAATGGGCGTTCACGGCGCGAACCAGGTCGATGTCCATGGGTCGGTATTCCTCTCCGTACCGAGGCGAACCAAGCGCCGCCCAGGCGTTGATGGCGTTTGGGGTTTATAAAGTCCGCACGGGGCGGGCGCAACCGCGCGGCCGCGTCTTTGCAAACCCACCCCGCTGCGATATTCTCCCGACGACAAACCACATCCCAACACAGGAGACCCCATGGAGGCGGTGAGCAAAGCGGCGGACCTCTACGAGGCGATGGAAGCGTACCACGAACGCGGCTGGACGGACGGCCTGCCCGTCGTGCCGCCTACGCCCGAGCGCGTCGAATCCTTCCTGGAGGCGGCGGGGCTCGAAGAAGACGACGTCGTCTTCCGCCTGGCGGAGCGCAAGCGCACGGTGCGCGCGGGCAAGGTGGCGCTCAACGCCATCATGGCGGGGTGTCTGCCCTCGTTCATGCCGCTCGTCGTCGCCGCGCTCGAGGCCATGGCCGACCCGGCCTACAACCTCCACTCAAGCGCCACCAGCACGGGCGGGGCGGCGCCCTTTATGGTCGTGAACGGCCCGATTCGCCACGAGGTGGGCCTCAACATGCAGGGGAACATCTACGGCCCCGGAAACCGCGCGGGCGCGAGCATCGGCCGCGCGCTGCGGCTCGTCATCATCAACTGCCTGGGGTCGAAGCCCGGCCTTCTGGATCGCTCCACCCAGGGGAATCCGGGTAAATACAGCTTCACCTTCGCCGAGTGGGAGGAGACGAGCCCCTGGGAGCCGCTGCACGTGGAACTCGGCTACGCGCCCGAGGCCAGTGCGGTGACCCTCCTCGCCGCCGAGGGACCGCACAACATCCAGAACCACTACGGGCGGGGCCGGGGGGTTGCGGACACCGCAGCCGCTACCATGGCGGGGCTGGGCAGCATGAGCGAGGGGGAATCGTTCTTCGTCTTCGCTCCCGAGCACGCCCACCTGCTGGGGCGGGAATTCCCGCACAAAAAAGACCTCCAGGAATACCTGTTCGAACACGCGACGCTGCCGCTCGAGCGGCTCCTCGAGACCGGCAAGCTCGACAAGCCCATTGCCGCCGACGCGAACGGCAACGTACGCCATGCCCTAGCGCCTGAGGATATCCACATCGTCGTCGCGGGAGGCGAGGCGGGCGGGCACTCCTCCTGGGTGCCCTCCTGGAGCAGACGGCGCAACGGCGAGGCCGTTACCCGCCCGGTATTGAGCGCCTCAGAGCGCAGGGCGGCGCGGGGGGCTTGAGACCGGAGAGCGGACCGCACACCAAGAAAGAACGAAACCACAATCGACGCGCATAGAGGAGGAGGCCTTTCATGAACCCGGCAGTGGAGACGGCGATTCCGATTTACGACCCGACCGTGGAGCCTGAAATCGAGACCCAGGACCGCCCGAACCGAGACGGCGCACTCTCGGGCAAGCGCATCGGCCTGCTGTGGAATTCCAAGGTAGGTGCGGACAAGCTCATGCGCTACGTGCTCGAGGAGCTCCGCGCCGACGGGGCGGACCCCGACCTCTCCGTCGAGCTCTCCAAGGAGTACGACACCCGCCCCGCGAAACCCGAGGTCTACGCGGAGATGGCCGAGAAGTGCGACCTCGCCATCACCGCGGTGGGCGACTGAGGGTCGTGCTCTTCGTGCAGTGTGCACGACGGAATCGAACTCGAGAAAAAGGGCGTTCCCACCGCCGTCATATGCACCGAGCCCTTCCGGCCCACGGTCGAGATGGTCTCGAAGGTGCGCGGAATGCCGGACTACCCGGTGGCCTACATTCCGCACCCGGTGGGAAGCCTCACGGACGAGCAACTCCGCGCCCGCGCGCAGGAGGTCGCTCCGACAATACGGGCGCTCCTCACGGGCTGAGCCCGCGCGCTACATCGCCTTGAGCGCGATGAGCGCACCCCCTGCGACGACGCAAATCGTCCCCGCGAGAATCGGCGGCGTAATGCGCTCCACGTCGCGCAGGAACACCCAGGTGAACAGCAGCGCGAACAGCGGGGCGGTGGAGGAGAGTGGCGAGACGACCGAGACGCTCCCGTACTTGAGCGCGGCGAAGTGGCTGAGGAAAGCCAGAGTGTTGATGAGGCCGCAGGGGCCGTAGAAATGCCAGGCCTTGCCCCACCGCAGGGAGGGGTGCTGCTTCTTCGGCAAAAACCACACGAACACACCCAGCGCCACCAGGCCGAAGAAACTCGTGAGCGTGATGCCGAACATCGCCGAGGGCACCACCTCGATGCCTATCTTCCTGAATATGTTGGAGGTGGAAAACCCCAGTACCGCCATGAGCGGCAGCCAGATGTCGCGCCTGTTCCAGGGAACGTCCTGCTTTCTCTGGTAGGTGATGGCCGCACACCCCAGAACGACCAGCATAATGCCCGCCCAGACGTAAGCCCCCGGCCGCTCCCCCAGGATGACGTAGGCGAAAGCGGCCGAGAAAAGGGGATTCGCGGCCAGAAGGGGAACCGCGCGCGAAACCCCCAGGCGGTGGATCGCCTGGAACATGAACACGCGCCCCAGCGACGGCCCCGTGATGCCCGAGAGAAAGAACCAGAACCACGCCTCCATGTTCCAGAAAGCGGGCTCCCACATGAGGATGGTGGCCGCTATGAGCCAGGGGACGTTCACGATCAGGCCGATGAACACGCCCGTCATCGCCGTGCCGTAGCCCTGCCCGCGGCGGGCGATGAGGCTGAAGGCCGCGGACATCGACGCCGTACCCAGGGCGAACCCCGCGGCGAGGAGTGCGTCGTTCATCGCATTGTCCCGCAAGGCGGCGAGCCGCCGGATGAAAACCCATCCCGCGCAACGCCCGCGCGAAGACGTTTATGCGCCCGCCCCGGCCGCATTGCAACGGGCGACGCGGAAAGCCTCTGCGCCAGCTCCACTGTGCGGACGCGGGTCGCCCGCCTCACAGCGCCCGGCCCGCCACCAGGGCGCCGCCCACCACCACCGCCACCGTGCCCAGCAGAATCGGCCAGGTGATGCGCTCGACCCTGCGCAGGAACATGGCCGTAAACAGCAACGCCCACAAGGGCGCCGTGGCGGCGAGCGGAACGACGATGGTGAGGTCGCCGTAGCGCAAGCCGTAGAGGTGCAGCAGCACCGAGAGGGTGTTGAGCGAACCGCCAATGCTGTAGGCCACCCACGCCTTCTTCACGCCCAGGGAGGGTCGCAGCCCCGGCGGCAGGTATCTCCCGAAGCCGTAGAGTGCCGCGCCGCCCGAGACGCTCATGATCGCCACGCCCAGAAAAGGGTTGGCCGCTCCGCCCACGCCCAGCTTGCGCAACATATGCGAGACGGAGAAGAAGACCACGCTGCCGAGTGCGACGAGCAGGAATCCGCGCCGGATGGGCGGAGCGTCCCCCCTTTTGGAGGTGATGCCCACGCAGCCCAGGACGATGAGCAGCGTGCCCGCCAGCACGTAGGTTCCGGGACGCTCCCCCAGAACGAGGATGCCCACAATTGCCGAGAACAGCGGCATGGTGGAATTGAGCGGCACCGCGCGTGCGAGCCCCATCAGGTGAATCGAATGGAAGAAGCACACCCGCCCCATGGCCGGCCCCATGACGCCCGCAAGCGCGAAGAACAACCACGCGCCCGGCTGGTAGTGCCCCGCCTCCCACGTCCAAATCGCGCCCGCGACCAGGGGCGGAAACGAGACGATGAGGCCGATGAGCACGCCTGAGACCGCGTTCGCGTAGCGCTGCCCGCTCCTCACGAAAAGCGTGAACGAACCGACCACGACCGCCGTGGAGAGCGAGAAGAGGACCGAAAGCGTGGTGGTGGTCATCCCGAATCCGCCCTCTCAGCGAACGAGCGCAAATGGGGAGTGCAATAGATGCGTCCCCCAAAAATCGCGCGCGCGGCAAACGCCTCGGTGCGAACGAGCGAAGGTACGCGAACACCTTGCCGGAGAGCAGGCGCACTGCTCCGGGGTGCGGTGCAGCCTCGGCGGGGGGAGAAATCTCACGTCGCCGCGGGCGCATAGTGGGAAAACCGCATGGTGTAGGTGGCGCGCCCCTGCGTGCTCGAGCGCAGGGCGGTGGCGTAGCCGAACACCTTGGACAGGGGCACCGAGGCGCGCACGACGCTCGCCGCCGCCGTTCCGCCGCGCTCCTCCACGCCCGAGACACGCCCTTCGCGCGCGTTGATGTCGCCGATGACGCCGCCCAGAAATTCCCCCGGCGTCACCACCTCGACCGACATGACGGGCTCGAGGAGCCTTCCGCCCGCCGCGCGGCAGGCTTCGGTGAAGGCGTTCGCCGCCGCGACGGCAAACGCCGCCTCCGTGGCGCGCTCGGCGTCGTAATCCGCTTCGAGCAGGGTAATGCGCGCGTCGGTCATTTCGTAGCCCGCCA
The DNA here is from genome assembly GCA_965221655.1 of bacterium. Lineage (GTDB taxonomy): Bacteria > UBA8248 > UBA8248 > UBA8248 > UBA8248 > Bin107. The sequence continues at coordinate 1,711,814 of OZ244906.1, forward strand.
TCGCCCCGTTCGAGGTGGACGCCTCGAGCGAGGCGAGTGCGGCGGTGATGAGGCTTTCGGGAATCGCGGAACCCTCCACCGCACTCTCGCACGAAATGCCCTCCCCCGGCCGGGGCGCCACGCCCACGCGCACCCGCGCGTAGCAGGGGACGCCGGCCAGCTCCCTGTCGAACACGCACTCCGCCTCCGCGTCGCCCAGAAGCGTCTCGCGGTAGACCACGCGGGGTGCGCCCACGCGCACGTCGACGCCAAACTCCTCGCCTATCCGGCGGGCGAGTACCTCCAGATGCAGCTCGCCCATGCCGCTCATCACCGTCTGACCGGATTCGGGGTCTTCGCGCACCCGAAAGGTGGGGTCCTCGGCCTGGAGCTTGGCCAGCGTCTCGGCGAGCTTTTTCGCCCCCGCAGCGTCTCTGGGCTCGACCGCCGCCGAAATGACGGGCTGGGGAGCGCGAATCGACTCAAAGGCTATCGGCGCGCTCTCGGCACACAGGGTGTCGCCCGTGGCGGCCTCCTTCATCCCCGCCGCCGCCACGATGTCCCCCGGCCCCACGGAGGCGAGACGCTCGCGCTTGTGGGAATACATTCTGAAAAGCCTCGCCAGGCGCTCGCTCTCCCCCCGCGCGGGGTTCCACACGGCGTCGCCCACCCCGGCCACGCCGCTGTAGACCCGCAAATAGGTGAGGCGCCTGCCCCCGTCCATCTGCACCTTGAACACCAGGGCCGAGAAGGGCGCTTCCTCCAGGGGGGCGCGCGTTGCACGCTCCTCGCTCCGGGGTACGAAGCCGACTGCGGGCGGCGCGTCCAAGGGCGAGGGAAGATAGTCCACCACGGCGTCGAGCAGGGGCTCTACGCCCTTGTTCCTGAGCGAGGACCCGCAAAAGACGGGCACGCATGCGCCCGCGAGCACGGCGCGCCGAAGCGCAGCCTTCAGCGCGTCGGGTTCGACCTCCCCGCCTTCGAGATACGCCTCCATCAGCGATTCGTCGTAGTCCGCCGCCGCCTCGATGAGGGTTTCTCTGAGCTCCGCCGCCTTTTCCGCAAGGGGCTGCGGGACGGCCCCGCGGCGAAGCTCTCCCCCCTCCCAGGTGAGGAAATCTCCGCGCACGACGTCCACCTGGCCCGTGTAGTCCTCCCCCTCCCCGTCGGGCCATTGCATGAGGAGGGGCCTGGCCCCCAGCTTTTCGACCATCATGGCGAGCGTGCGCTCGAAGTCGGCCCCGAGCCGGTCGAGTTTGTTGACGAAGGCGACGCGCGGCAGGCCGAAGCCATCCGCCTGGCGCCAGACCGTCTCGCTCTGGGGCTCGACGCCCTCCACCGCACTGAAGATCGCCACCGCCCCGTCGAGCACGCGCAGGCTTCTTTCGACCTCGATGGTGAAGTCCACGTGGCCGGGGGTGTCGATGATCGTGATCTCGTGCTCCGCCCAGGCGAGGGTGATGGCCGCCGAGGTGATGGTGATGCCGCGCTCGCGCTCCTGGGCCATCCAGTCCATGGTGGCCGAGCCCTCGTCCACCTCGCCGATGCGGTGCACCGCACCCGCGAAGAACAACATGCGCTCGGTGGTCGTCGTCTTGCCTGCGTCGATGTGGGAGATGATGCCGATGTTTCTTCTCATCTCCGGTGCGGGCCGCTTCATCGGAAAATCCTCTCGCGCACAAGGCGAGCGAAGGTTACCCCGATAGCGGGCGGATGGGAAAGCCGGAGGCGAAAAAAAGTGGTGGCCGGAAACCGGCCACCACTTTTTCAGACGTCTGACGACGCGCTAGAGCTTGACGACGTTTTGCGCCTGAAGCCCCTTGGGTCCCTGGGCGACGTCGAAGGAAACCCGGGCGTCCTCATCCAGGGATTTGAATCCTTCCGCCTGGATGGCCGTGTGGTGGACGAACAAGTCCTCCCCACCATCCTCGGGGGTGATGAAACCATACCCTTTTGCGTCGTTGAACCACTTCACTGTACCTGTCGGCATACACCTACCTCAAAAAAAGAGACTGCGGGGATGTAACGGTGAATGGAGTATTTCTCGGAAGGGAATCTTCATTCGTCCTGCACATACCCAAAAAATCTTTTGCCCGCACCGGTTGCGGGAAAAGATACGCGCTTGTATCACCTCCCGCCCATAAACGCAAGAGAAAAAACAAATGCAGCCGCCCGCTCCCGGAGACGCGCCGTGCGCACCCGAGGCGCAGGAGGCAATCAGGCGGCTTCGGGCGTCTCCGGGTCCCACTCGACCAGGGGCAGCTCAGGCGCGGGCGTGAGCCTCGATTCGAGCTCCTCCTGGCGGTTGCGCCAGTCTTCGTAGGAGATGCGACCTTCCAGGAACATGGAAAGATTCTGCATGCAGGCACGGTGGATGCGCCTTGAGGCTTGCTTCGTCCGGTAGGTTTCGGCTATGGGTCTTCGTGCCGTGTTCATGATGCCCCTCCCTGATAGAGGAACAAGCGCTTCATTAATCTATATATAGTGCCTATATTTAATTAGCGCACTATATTTTGTGTAAAAATTGCATGAAAAATACGTTACCATACCGAGAATCCTCCATCCGGATACCCACGCCTCCCGCAAAAAACGAATATAATACGAAAATATGATGCGCGCAAGTCTTTTTTGTGGCGGCGCAGCACCCTTGTGGAAAACCCAGGAGAAAAAAGCGAACGTCTACTGATCTTACGCGCTCGAAGGCGCCGAGGAACTGCCCCCCTCCCGAACAGTGAGCGCCGCCCGGGTGCGGCGCGTGCACCGGGGAGAAGCGCTTCAGGTATTTCGGGAAGCGAGACGCTCCAGCCGCTCTGCAACCGGGGGATGGGAGTGAAACAGCGCGACGACCCACCGGGGCGGTTCGGGGTCGGTCAGGTTTTGGCGGCACAGCCTCACGAGCGCCGTGGCCAGCCCCTCGGGCTCCTGCGCGTGGGCGGCGGCGTAGAGATCGCACCGACGCTCCAGCGCGCGAGAGACCGCCAGGAACGCAGGCGAGGCCGCAGCCCCCACCACACACAGCACCACCCAGACGAGGAGCACGCAGGCGGCCTCTCCGGGCTGGAGGTGCGCGGCGTTCGTCCACCCCCCCAGCCACGTGAGGACGTGCCCGGCGATGTAGAGCCCCAGGGCCAGGGCAGCGCCCCGCGCCGCCAGCAGAATCGGGATGTGGCGCCCCGCGTGATGGGCAATCTCGTGGGCGAGCACCGCCTCGATTTCATCGGGCGTGAAATCGAGCAGGGTGTCCGAGAGCACCACCCGCCGCGACGGCCCCCAGCCGACGAGGGCGGCGTTCGCCGTCTTGGTCTTTGCACGCATCCCCATCTCCCAGACGCCGCCGTACACCCTGGCCTTCGTCCGCGCGAGCAGGGCGAGAAGGCGCGCTTCGAGGGTTTCGTCCTCAAGAGGCTTGAAGCGGAAGAAAAGGGGGGCGAGCAACACGGGAGCCACGAGCGCGAGCAGGGCCATGAGCAAGCCTCCCGCCAGGGCGGCGGGCCACCACCAACCCCGGGGCCACGCGGCCATAATCTCCACAAGGCCGCCACTCGCCGCACCGCCCAGAAGGAGCACGAGAGCGGCCCCCTTGCATCTGTCCCACAGCCAGCCGCCCAGCGACTGGTTGGAAAGATTCTCGCGGTGCGCAAGAACGTGGCCCGCGTAGAGGTCGAGAGGCAGGGAAACGAGCGTCCTGGCGAGAGCCGCGACGCAGAAGACGCGGAATCCGCTCCAAAATCCCCCGCCCGGAGAATTTTCCGCCCCCAGATACCAGAAGAGAAAAGCGACGAGAACGCCGAACTCGAGCGCACCCGAGGCAAGCCCCGCCCAGAGTTTGCGCATTTGGTGCGCGCGCGCGCGCTTCGTGAAGTCTTCGTCGAAAAACGCAGAGGTTTCAGTGGTCGACATGGCCGCTCGATTCCAGGGTGGGGCCGAATACTTCCGGAAGCGGAAAACGACAGGGCGGTAATGTGGCAAATCGGGCGTGATTGTGCAAATATAACCGCGCGCATATCCCGTACCGACTCCTTGGGGGCCTGCCGTGTCATCTCCTATTATCGACCTCAGAAGCGACACCACCACGCGCCCCACCCCGGCGATGCGCGAGGCCATCGCCCGCGCACCAGTGGGCGACGACACCATGCGCGAAGACCCGAGCGTGAACGAACTCGTCGAGAAAGCCGCCGCCCTGTTCGGCAAGGAGGACGGCCTGTTCGTCTCCTCGGGCACGCTGGCGAACCAGTTGGCGATGAAGGCCCACACCGACCCGGGCGACGAGGTGCTCGTCGACTCGCGCTGCCACCCCTTCAGGAGCGAGTTGGGCGCAGGCGCCTTTTTGTGCGGCGTGCAGTTTGCGCTCATATCAGCCGAGCGCGGCGTCTACTCACGCGCAGATGCAGAGGAGTGGCTGCGCCCCGACGGGTATCCCAAAAGCGCACTCATGTGGGTGGAAAACACACACAACCAGGGCGGGGGCAACGTGTTTCCTCTGGGGCATCTCGATGAGCTCCGCTCCCTTTCGCAGGAGAAGAACGTTCCCCTGCACATCGACGGAGCGCGCATCTTCAACGCCGTCGTCGCCTCGGGCGTTACACCGCTGGAGTGGGGCAAACGGTGCGATTCGGTATGCTTTTGCCTCTCCAAGGGGCTGGGCTGTCCGGTGGGCTCCGTTCTGCTCGGCAAACGCGCGTTCATGGACAAGGCGCGCCGCTACCGCAAGATGTGGGGCGGGGGCTGGCGGCAGGCGGGCCTGATAGCCGCAGCGGGCGTCTATGCCCTGGAGCACCACGTGGCGCGCCTGGCGGAGGACCACGAAAACGCGCAACTCTTCTCGGAACGCACCGCGGGCATCCCGGGGGTGCGGCCCGTCTTCGACACGACGCCCACCAACCTCGTGTTTCTCGACGTCTCGGAGACCGGCAAGACGGCCCCCCAAATCAACGAGACAGCCAGGGCGAGCGGCGTCGCCTTCTCGATTCCGGACGCAAGGACGCTGCGCGCCGTCACCCACCTCGACGTGTCGAGAGAGGACGTGGAAACCGCGGCACAGGTGCTGGCGGATTCAGTGCGATGAGCGCGCGCGCGCGCGTCACCATTCTGGGCTGCGGCACCTCGACGGGCGTTCCCTCCATCGGGTGCACGAGCCCCGTCTGTTTCTCCGACGACCCGAAGAACAAGCGGCTGCGCCCCAGCATCATCATCGAGCACGCGGGCGGCAACCTGCTGGTGGACACCGGTCCCGACCTGCGCGAGCAGGCCCTCAGACACCGCATCACCCGCGTGGACGCCGTGGTCTACACCCACTTCCACGCGGACCACACCCACGGCATCGACGACTTGCGCGCCTTCAACTTCCTGATGGGAAAGCCCATCCCGTGCTATGCCTACCCCAACACCGTCGAGATTTTGCGCAAGAACTTCAGCTACATCTTCGGCGACGGGCGGGACTACGGGAACTTTCGGCCCCAGCTCACGGTGGAGGAAATAGGAGACGAGGCCTTTGGCGCAGCGGGTCTGGAGGTCGTCCCCTTCGCACTCGACCACGCGGGCATGAAGGTCATGGGGCTGCGCGTGGGCGATTTCGCCTACGCCACGGATTGCAACGCCATACCGGAGAAATCCATGGAAACGCTGCGGGGCGTGCGCATCCTCGTCATCGACGCCCTGCGGCACCGTCGGCATCCCTCGCACTTCACCGTCGCCGAGGCACTCGAAGTCGTCCGGGAAATCGCCCCCGAACAAACCTACTTCACCCACACCAACTACGAACTGGAATACCACGAGACCAACCGCAGCCTGCCCGGCGGCGTGGAGCTCGCCTACGACGGGCTGTGCTTCGACGTCTGCTTGTAAGAGCCGCGCTAGTCCCCGCCAGCGTCTTCGGGAATTTGCCCCGCCTCCTCCCCGCGGCCCGCACGCGCGATCTCGCTGAGATCCGAGAACAGCAAATAGCCCGCCAGGTAGTAGGAAATCGAGGTCACCATCACGCCGGTCTGCAAGAGGACCTGCCCTATCAAACCCCCGCCGAAGATTCCCTGCACCAACTGCCAGAGCACGATCCAGACGAACAGGTAGGTTGCCGCCAGCACGACGACGGTTCGCTCCCCGCCGCTCGATATCGTCCCCGCGCGGCGAAAGGCCTCCAGAAAGTCGTCGCCGTAGAGCAGCGAGGTGAGCGTGCAGAAGTAATACCGCACGGCGGGCGTGAGAACCACGAAGACCGTTACGGCGAACGAAAACGGCAGCACCACGGGCGAGTTCCCGAAGACGAGCCCGAAGGCGAACAACGTCGTCGCAAAGCCCACGACGCCCAGAAGCTGCAAGCCGAAGGTATAGGCGAGGTCCACCTTGGCGACGGACTTCAGGCGGTCGACGGCCTCGGCCACGTCCCAGAAGCCGCCTTCGTCCTTGCGCTCGGCCTCCACCCGCAGAATCAGCAAAATGAACAGAAATACCTGCAACACGCGCAAGACGAGTTGGGAGGCGATCATCATCGGGAACAACACAACGAGGTTCGCTTCGGGGTCGACCAGAGACTTGATGGAGGGGTGTGCCCAGAGGGCGACGACGGATATCGGCACGTAGACCGCCACGAAGAAGCCCGTGATGCGCGCGAAGTCCGCCCCGTGGGTGCGCACGCCGTATTCGATGTATCTCGAGAGAGGGCCGAGCTCCTGGTTTCGCATGTGAAGGCAAATCCCCGGAAAAACGCGGTCCGTGGCGTAAGCGTTGATTTTCGCGCACCCGCGAAGATACACTACCCGCAGGCGCGAAATTGTGCGACCGCCCTCGGCAGCCGCCCTCGCACCATGGCGACTACTATACTTCCTCGCGCCGGGGAATAGAAGGCTGGCCCGATGAGTTTCGCGACAATCGTGAGAGGCGGCGTTCGCGCACTCGGCAGGCAGGCGATAGGAATCGTCGGCGGCCTGGGCAGTGCGGCCGTCTTCCTGGGCGAATCGGTTCGGTGGATATTCGCCCCGCCGTGGCGCTTCTCTCTCCTCGTGCGCCAGATATACGTCATCGGCACCGGCTCGCTCTCCGTCGTCCTGTTGACGGGCCTGTTCACGGGCATGGTGCTGGCCCTCCAGGGAATTTACGCCTTCCGCAAGTTCGGTTCGGAGGCCTTTTTGGGTCCCGCCGTCGCCTTCAGCCTCATCCGGGAGCTGGGACCCGTGCTCACCGCCCTGGTCGTCACCGGCAGAGCCGGCTCGGCCATGACCGCCGAAATCGGCATCATGCAGATTACCGAGCAGGTAGACGCCCTCAAAAGCATGGCCGTCAACCCCCTCCAGCGCCTCGTCTCTCCCCGCCTGCTCGCAAGCGTGATAGTATTTCCGTTGCTCACGGCGCTTTGCAACGTCATCGGCATCGTGGGCGCCTATCTGGTAGGGGTGGAGTTGATGGGACTGAATGCGGGCACGTTCTTCGGCGAGATGCAGGACAAAATCGAGATGACCGACATCATGGTGGGCGTGTGGAAGTCGGTCGCCTTCGGCCTCATCGTCACCTGGGTGTGCTGCTACAAGGGCTACCACTGCGGCCACGGCGCCGAGGGGGTGGGGAAGGCAACCACCTCGGCCGTCGTGCTTTCTTCCGTCCTGATACTGGTGGGGGATTACTTCCTCACCTCGATTCTCATCTGAGGAAGGAACGCGCCTTGTCCCGAAAAAACCTGGAATTCGGCGTCGGGCTGTTCGTGCTGGCGGGAATCCTCGCCATGGCATATCTCTCCGTGAAGCTCGGCGGGCTGGACATCTTCGACGACGGCGCTTATGAGGTCAGCGCGAAATTCACGACCGCCAGCGGCCTCAGAACGGGAGCATCCGTGGAGATGGCGGGGGTGCAGGTCGGGCGGGTGAGCAGCATCTCCCTGGATGGGGAGGACGCAAAGCTCACCCTGCGCATCGACGAGAGCATCCAGCTCACGCGCGACGCCATCGCCTCCATTCGCACCAAGGGAATTTTGGGAGAGCGGTACGTGAGCCTGAGCCAGGGGGGATCGACCAAAACCATCCCGCCGGGCGGGCGGATTCGCGAGACCGAGCCTCCCGTTGACATCGAAAAACTCATCGGCGACTTTGTGTTCGGCAACGTGAAAAAATAGCCCCCCGGCCCGGGGCTTGCCCGCAGCCTCCGGGCCGCTTTGCACGAGGGAAAGACATGTTGCGGAAAAAACGTCTCGCTCTTTTCGGCACCATTCTCCTCGCCGCCGTGCTCACCGCCCCCTTTGCCCGCGCGGGCGAGCCGACCGAAATGGTGCGGGTGGGCATATTCGGGGTGATCGATGTGCTCAAAGACCCCGCCCTCAAGTCGCCCGACAAGAAAGTCGAGCGCAGAAACCGCATGCGCAAGATCATCCACCGCTATTTTGATTTCGAGGAAATGGCGGGCCGCACCCTCGCGCGCACATGGAGGAAGCTGAAGCCCGAGCAGAAAACCGAGTTCATCGAGCTCTTCAGCCACCTCATGGAGCGCAACTACGCCAGCACGCTCGAGAGCTACACGAACGAGAAGGTCGTGATGGGCAAGGAGAGCATCGACGGGGAGTTCGCCGAGGTGCGCACCTCCATCATCACGGCGGAAAACCGCGAGGTGGACATCTTCTACCGCCTGCACAAGGTGGAGGGTACGTGGCGCGTCTACGACGTGTTGGTGGAGAACATCAGCCTGCTCAAGAACTACCGCGACCAGTTTCGCTCCATCATCCGGAGAACTTCCTTCGCCAACCTCGTGAAAATCCTCCGGGCCAAGCGAGACGAGGGCTAGCCGGGTCGCCCGCGGCGGGCGGCCTGCCCGGCACGCGGGGGAGCGGATACTTCCGGTTCACCTCCGCGTGGTCGCGCAGCCCCATGGCCTCTCTCTGCACGATGAGGAAATAGCGGTAGCGCTCCGCCTCGTCCATCGCGCGGTGCAGGGCTTCCTCGAGCCTCTTTCTGCCCGCCTCGCCCAGGGCGCCTCCCCTCTCGCGCGCACGCCAGGCGGCCCACGCCCTGCGGTGGCGCTTCGAGAACTCCTCGCCGACGCGGCCCAGCGAGGTGGCCTTCTCCTCCGCTATCTCGCGCTCCACGGCCAGGGGCTTGAATTTCTCGGCCATGGCTTAGGTCGTCTCCTTCGGCAAGCCCAGCGAAAGCAGCGAGCCCACCACCCCGAACGCCATGCAGACGACGGGCAGAGCCGTTTCCACCCCGACGTAGTCGGCCAGCCCGCCCACGGCGATCATCCCGATGCTCGCCACGAACCAGACCACCCCGAGCATGAAGCTGCTCACCAGGGCGGCGTGCTCGGGGGCGATCTCCTGCGCGTAGGTGACCGAAACGCCCATCTGCGCGTAGAAGGCCGCACCCGAGAGGATGACGAAAACGGTGCGGAAGGGTTCGTCCAGCAGAAACGCCATCCCCAGGGCGGGCGTGCCCGCGCAGATGGCCCCGATGGTCACGATTCGCCTGCCGAAGACGTCGGAGAGGTGCCCGCCGTAGATGCCGCCCACCGCCGCCGCGCACAAGAACAGGGTGACGGCCGTTCCGCCCGCAGCCAGCGAGCCGCCCTTGGCGATGATGTATATGGGAAGAAAGACCTGCACGGTCATCGTCACCGTGGTGCGGCACAGGTTCACCACCCACAGCAGAAAGAGGGGGCGAAACACGAAGCGCAGCGCGCGCATCGTCTGCGCGAAGGTCTGCGCCGTCTTGCTCCCCCTCCCCCCCACGGGCGGAGCGACGAAAAGCAGGGGCACGCCAATCACGATGCCCACGAGGCTTGCGTAGGGAATGGCCTCGATGCCCCAGCGCGTTACGATGAAGGTCGCAAGCCCCGCCCCCAGCCCCACGCCGAGGCGGCCTCCCGCGACGTAGAGCGACATGCCGAACCCCTTGCGCGCACCCGAGGACTGGCCCGCGATGACCGAGGCCACCGGATGAAAACACGCCGAGCCCGAGCCGGCGACCAGCATGAGCAGCATGAGCACCCAGAAGTTCGGCATGTAGAGCATGAAGGCGAGGAGCGCACCGCCCAAGGGGCCGAGGGCCAGCAGCCAGCCCTTTCTCAGCTTGTCCGCAAAGTAGCCGAACAGGGGCTGGCCCACTGCACCCGTCACCGAAAGGGTGGTGGCCAGCAGACCCGCCAGACTCAGGGGCAGGTCCATGCGCTCCACGATGAGCGGCAGCAGCGGCGGAAGAAAGCCGAAGTAGCTGTCGTTCGCGACGTGGGCGACGATGAGCAGGGATATTCTTCGCTTCTTCAGGCGCTCTGGCGCCGCGCCTGACACCGCCGTGTTTCTCAAGGAATTCTCCGCCAGGGGGGTCTCACGCCATTTTTTCGACCAGGGAGGGGACGGCGGCGAGGGCGTCGTCCACCTTGTCCACGTCCTTGCCGCCCGCCTGGGCAAAGTCCGGCCTGCCGCCGCCCTTGCCGCCGACGAGGGCAGCCACCTCCCTCACCAGCTCGCCCGCGTGCACGCGGGAGGTGAGGTCTTTCGTCACGCCCGCGGCGATGGCTACCTTGCCGTCCGTGACGGCGGCCACCACCGCGACGCCGCTCTTGAGCCTGCCCTTCGCCGCGTCGACGATGCCGCGCAACTCGCCCGCACGCAGCCCGTCGCGCCGCGCGGCGATGAGCCGCACGCCCGAAACCTCGCGGGCTTCAGAGGCCAGATCGCCCATCTCATCGCGCGACTGCTTCTCGCGCGAACTTTTGAGCTCGCGCTCGAGCGTCCGCACGCGCTCGAGCAGGCGCCGCACCCGCTCGGCTTCTTCGAGCGGCGCCGCCCGGGTGAGCTCGCCGATCTCGGCAAGCGCATGCTGCTCCCTGCGCGCCTGCGCAAGCGCGCCCTCGCCCGTGAGCGCCTCGATGCGCCGAACGCCCGCGGCCACGCTCCCCTCGTGCAAAATGCGGAACAGACCCACCTCGCCCGCCGCGCGCGCGTGCGTGCCCCCGCACAGCTCCATGCTGAAATCTCCCACCGAGACGACGCGCACGTCCTCGCCGTAGCGCTCGCCGAACAGCGCGGTCGCCCCCTCCGCCAGCGCCTCGTCTATCGGCATCAGGCGCGTCTCGACGGCGGCGTTCTCGCGGATGCGCTCGTTGACGACGTCCTCCACGCGCTCGCGCTCGCGGGCCGTCATCGCCGCGAAGTGGGTATAGTCGAAGCGCAGCCGCTCGGGCGAGAGGTGCGAGCCGGCCTGTTTGACGTGATCGCCCAGCACCTGGCGCAGCGCGTACTGCAAAAGGTGGGTGGCCGAGTGGTTGCGGCGCAAAAGCGCGCGCCGCCCGGCGTCGATGCGCGCGGTGAGCTTCCGGCCCCCGGCGAGCGTGCCCTCCTCCACCCGCACGCTGTGGACGTAGACGTCGGGCAGAGGCTTTTGGGTGTCGAGCACGACGGCAGCACCCCCCTCCCAGGAGAATCCGCCCCGGTCGCCTTCCTGCCCGCCCGCTTCCGCGTAAAACGGCGTTTCGTCCAGCACGACTTGCGCCTCGCTGCCCGCGCCTACCTCATCGACGAGAACGCCCTCCGCCACGATGGCGCGCACGCAAGCCTCGCCCGCCTCCGCGTCGTAGCCGGTGAAGGCGGTCGCACCTGCCTCCTCGCGCACCCGGTGCCATATTTCCTCTACGGCGGCCTCGCCCGAACCCTTCCAGTGCGCCCGCGCGCGCGCGCGCTGTTGCTCCATCGCCTCATCGAAGGCGCTGCGATCGATTTCGAGATCGTGAAACGCCGCCGTCTCCACCGCCAAATCCCACGGATAGCCGTAGGTGTCGAGCAGGGTGAACACCTCCTCGCCCGGAATGCGACCCTCGCCCGAGGCCTTCACCTCCTCGGCCAGGGCGTCCATGCGCGGCTGGCCCTGGGCCAGGGTGTTGGCGAAGCGCTCCTCCTCGGCCAGCGTCACGCGCGAGACGTAGCTCAAGCTCTCGCCGAGTTCGGGGAACGCGCCGCCCATCGCGTCGGCCACCACGCCCACGGTTTGGTGCAAAAACGGCTCGTGGATGCCCAGCATTCGCCCGTGGCGCAGGGCGCGCCTGGCCACGCGCCGCAACACGTAGCCGCGCCCCTCGTTGCTCGGCAAGACGCCGTCGGCCACCAAAAAGGCGACCGCGCGCACGTGGTCGGCAATGACGCGGAAAGAAACGTCGTCGCGCGCGTCGCCGCCCGCGTAGTCCTTGCCGCAGCGCTCCTCGACCGAGCGAATGAGCGGCATCAGCAAATCGGTGTGGTAGTTGCTGTCTTCTTTCTGGACCACCGCCGCCAGACGCTCAAGGCCCATGCCCGTGTCCACGGAGGGCTTGGGCAGCGGCTCCGTCTTGCCCGAAGCCTCGCGGTTGAATTGCATGAAGACGAGGTTCCAGAGTTCGAGGTAGCGATCCCCGTCCTCATCGGGGCTGCCGCTGCCCGGCGGCGCACCGACGATGTGGTCTCCCTGGTCGTAGATGAGTTCCGAGCAGGGGCCGCACGGACCGGTGTCCCCCATGGCCCAGAAATTGTCTTTCTCGTCCATGCGGACGATGCGATCGGGCGCAACGCCCACCAGGCGCTGCCAGAGTTCGGCGGCCTCGTCGTCTTCCCGGAAGACGGTGATCCACATGCGATCCCCGTCCAGCCCCACGCGATGCACCAAAAACTCCCAGCCGAACTCTATGGCCTTCTCCTTGAAGTATTGGCCAAAGGAGAAGTTGCCCAGCATCTCGAAGAACGTGTGGTGTCTGGCCGTTCGCCCCACGTTTTCCAGATCGTTGTGCTTGCCGCTCACCCGCAGACACTTCTGGGAGCTGACGGCGCGCGCGTAGTCGCGCTTTTCGAGGCCGGTGAACACGTCCTTGAACTGCACCATGCCCGCGTTGGTAAACAGCAGGGTGGGGTCGTTCATGGGCACCAGGCTCGAACTGCGGACGATCCTGTGGCCCTGGCCCTCAAAGAACTCGAGGAATTTTCGGCGAATCTCGTTGCCCTTCATCGTGGCGATTTCTCCAGGTGGCGCGCTGCGTCCTATATGGCGACGTCTTGTTGGTACAGGCCGAACACCGCGCGCATGGCGTCCGCAATTTCTCCGAGCGTGGCGCGGGCCTTCACCGCACGCACGATGTGGGGCAGGAGGTTCTCCGAGCCGCGCGCCGCCCGCCCCAGAGACTCGAGCGCCTCGCTCGTCCGCGCGGCGTCGCGCGCGCGCCTGAGCGAAGCGACGCGCTGTTTTTGCTCCTCCTCGACCTCGGGACGAATCTGCAGCGTCGAGACGCCCGTCTCCTCCTCGCGCTGGTAGCGGTTCACGCCCACGACGACCCGCTCTCCCTCTTCCACGGCGCGCTGCCATGCGTAGGCGCTCTCCTGAACCTGGCGCTGCACCCAGCCCGTCTCGATGGCGCGCAGCATTCCGCCCGCCTCGTCGACGCGCCGAATCGTCTCCTCGGCGCGCGAGGCAATCTCCGACGTAAGGGCCTCGACCGCGTACGCGCCGCCGCAGGGGTCGGCCACGCTCGGCACGTTCGTCTCCTCGGCGATTATCTGCTGGGTTCTGAGCGCGAGCCGCGCCGCCTCCGCCGTGGGGAGGGAGAGCGCCTCGTCCAGCGAGTTCGTGTGCAGCGACTGCGTGCCCCCCAGCACGGCGGCCATCGCCTGGAGCGCGACGCGCACCACGTTGTTCTTCGGCTGCTGGGCGGTGAGCGCGCTGCCCGCCGTCTGGGTGTGAAAGCGCAGCATGCAGGCCTTATCTGAACGCGCACCGAAGCGCTCGCGCATGATCTGCGCCCACAGCCTGCGTGCGGCGCGGAACTTCGCTATCTCTTCGAGGAAGTGGTTGTGGACGTTGAAGAAAAACGAAATCTGCGAGCCGATTTCGTCCACGTTCAGCCCCGCGTCCACCGCCGCCTGCACGTAGGCAATCGCGTTGGAGAGGGTGAAGGCGACCTCCTGCACAGCGGTGGAGCCCGCCTCGCGGATGTGGTAGCCGCTAATCGATATGGCGTTCCACTTCGGAACCCTGTCCTTGCAAAACGATATGGTGTCGGTGATGAGGCGCAGGCTCGGCCCGGGCGGATAGATGTAGGTTCCGCGCGAGATGTATTCCTTCAAAACGTCGTTCTGCACGGTGCCCCGGAGGGCTTCGAGCGGAACCCCGCGCTTCTCGGCCACCGCGACGTAGAACGCCAGCAGAATCGAGGCGGTGGCGTTGATGGTCATCGACGTGGAAATCTTCTCGAGCGGTATGCCCTCGAGCAACACCTCCATGTCATCGATGGAGGCGATAGACACCCCCACGCGGCCGACCTCGCCGTAGACGAGCGGGTGGTCGGGGTCGTGGCCAATCTGGGTGGGCAGGTCGAAGGCCACGGAGATACCCATCTGCCCGTTTTCGAGGAGGTAGCGATAACGCTCGTTGCTCTCGCGCGCCGTGCCGAAGCCCGCGTACTGGCGCATCGTCCAGAGCCTGCCGCGGTACATGTCCCCATAGACGCCGCGCGAGAAAGGATACGCACCGGGCTGCTCCTCCGTCCCCTGCGCATCCGAAGGCCCGAAGAACGCCGGCAGCGCAATGCCCGAGAGCGTGGCTCTGCCGTCCTCCTCCGCAGAGGCGCTCCAGGCCGCCTGGGCCGTGGCGATGCTCGGTTCTTCCATGGCGAGGAATCTCCCGGAAACGAAAGCCCGCTTGCACCGATGGGGAAAAATACCATATCCCCGCGCAATCAAGCCACCTGCGGGTGGGTTGCACACCGCGGATAGCGCAGAATTCCAAAACCGCGCGATTCGCGTTATCCTTCCCCCATGGCTACCTACCGCTTGCCCCTCTTCCCGCTTCAGATTGTGCTATTGCCCGAACAGCGCCTGCCCCTGCACATCTTCGAGGAGCGCTACAAGCTGATGATCGGCGAGTGCATGGAAGAAGACGCTCCTTTCGGCATCGTGCTGGTGGAGGAAAGCGGGGTGCACAAGGTCGGCTGTGCGGCGCGCGTGGTGCGCCTGCTGGAGAAGTTTCCCGACGGGAGGATGAACATACTCGTCCGGGGCGAGGAGCGCTTCGAGCTCTTTCGCATGTACGACGTAAAGCCCTACTTCGAGGGAGAGGTGGGCGCGTTTCACGACGAGGCCGAAGACGCCGCCGCGCCGTGTCGCAGGGCGTGGGAGGCCGCCCGGGAGTCCGGCGCCGCGCCCCTGAACCTGCCCGAGGATTTGCGCGAAGAGCCCGCCCGTCTCTCCTTCGCTCTCGCCGAGGCGCTCCGGTTGCCGCTCAGGGAAAAACAGGCCCTTCTCGAATCGCGCTCGCCCACGTGGCGCCTCGAGCGGCTGCTCGGGCTGCTCGAAAGCCGCAAGGTGCGCGAGGCGGACATCACCCCGCATGAGAAGTCTACACCCAGAAACGGACACCCCTGAGCCTAGGGGGCGCCCTCGCACACCTGGACGCGCTCTATGGACAGCGCCTTGCCCGTATCGGGCGTGATCTCCACGACCACGCCGTTGACCTGCCCCTCCCCGCCCGCCACCTCGAAGCGGCGCGGCAGCCCGGAGAGAAACTTGTCCAGAACGATTGCGGTCTTCATGCCGATGACGGAGTTGCGCGGCCCCGTCATCCCGACGTCGGAGATGAAGGCCGTACCCCCGGGCAGCACGCGCTCATCCGCCGTCTGAATGTGGGTGTGCGTACCCAGCACCGCGCTCACCCGCCCGTCGAGGTGCCAGCCCATGGCCACTTTCTCGCTCGTGGCCTCGGCGTGAAAGTCGACGACGACCATCTTGGTCTCAGAGCCTATCTCGCGCAGGGTTTCATCCGCCTCCCGGAAGGGACACTCGATGGGCGGCATGAACACGCGGCCCATCAGGTTCACGACGGCGACGCGCCCCTTTGCGGATTCGAACACGAACACGCCCTTGCCCGGCGTGCTGGGAGGGTAGTTCGCGGGCCGCAGCAGGCGGGGTTCACGCACGATGAACTCCGTCGTCTCCTTGCGGTTCCAGATGTGGTTGCCCGAGGTGATGACGTCCGCCCCCGCGTCGAGCAGTTCGTCCACGTGCGCGTTGTTGATGCCGAAGCCCGCCGCCGCGTTCTCCCCGTTCACGACGCACACGTCCGCCCCGTGTTGCGCCTTGAGCGCGGGCAGGTGGGCACAGGCCATCCGGCGGCCCACCTTGCCGTTCACGTCCCCGATGAAGAGCAGCTTCAAGGCATCCTCAGCGCGCGGTGGCCACGTGGCGCGTTTCCCGGATGACGGTTACCAGTATCTCGCCCGGGTAGGTGCGCTCGCTCTCGATGCGCTTGGCAATGTCGCGCGCCAGGAAGGTGGCCTGCGAATCGGATATCTCATCCGGCAGCACGGAGACGCGAATCTCCCGCCCCGCCTGGATGGCGTAGCACTTCTCCACGCCATCAAAGGATTCGGCAATCTTCTCCAAGGCTTCAAGGCGCTTGATGTAGCTCTCCACCATCTCGCGCCTCGCGCCCGGACGCGCGGCGGAGAGCGTGTCCGCCGCCTTCACCAGGATGGACTCTATGCAGTTCGGCTCCTCGTCCTCGTGGTGGGAGACGATGGCGTTGAGCACCTCGGGCGGCTCGTTGTAGCGCCTGGCGATGTCGTAGCCTATCTGGACGTGCGAGCCCTCCACCTCGTGCGTCGCCGCCTTGCCGATGTCGTGAAACAAACCTGCGCGCTTGGCCATCGTGGGGTCGATGCGCAACTCGTCCGCCAACATCCCCGCGAGGTAGGCCACCTCCTTTGAGTGCATGAGCGCGTTCTGGCTGTAGCTCGTGCGGTACTTGAGGCGGCCGAGCAGCCTGACGAGCTCGGGGTGCACGTCCCCGACGCCGACCTCCATGACGGCCTCCTCGCCCGCCCGGCGTATCTGGGAGTCGATGTCCTTTTTCGTCTTGTTGACTATGTCCTCGATGCGGCCCGGATGGATTCTCCCGTCCTGCACCAAAGCCTCCAGGGCGAGGCGCGCCGTTTCGCGGCGCACCTTGTCGAAGCCCGAGACGACGACGGCCTCGGGCGTGTCGTCGATGATCACGTCCACGCCGGTCGCCATCTCGAGTGCGCGGATGTTCCTGCCCTCCCGACCGATGATGCGGCCCTTCATCTCGTCCGTCGGCAGGTCCACCACGCTCACCAGATTCTCGGCCACGTGCTCGGAGGAGAAACGCTCCACGGCGAGGGCGAGGGCCATTCGCGCGTCGGCCTCCGCCGTGCTCTTCGCACGACGCTCGAGGCGGCGCACCTCCGCGGCGATGTCCTGCTTGGCTTCTTCGAGAAAACGATCTTTGAGCTCCTGTTTCGCCTCCTCGACGCTGAAGCCGGAGATGGACTCGAGCTTCTTGATCTCCTCTGCCTGAAGCTCCTTGTAGCGCGCCTGTTCGCGGGCGAGCTCGCGTCCTTGCTCGTCCAGCTCCGCCTCGCGGCGCTTGACGGCCGCCTCTTTGCCGTCAAGGCTCTCAGAACGCCTGTCCAGCGTCTCCTCGCGCTGGTTCATCCTGTGCTCGAACTTTTGCAACTCCTCCAGGCGAGACTTGTTTTCCTGCTGAATGCGCTCCCGCTCCTCGAGCAGTTCCGCTTTATGCGCCACCCGGAACTCCTGGGTCTTTTGCGCGAGTTCTTTCGCCGCGCTTTCATCGGCCTGGCGAACGCGCTTTTCGGCGTCCGCCTCCAGGCGGGAGAGCGTCTCGGCGTGCCGGCGCTTCATCGTCCGCATGACGAGCAACACCGCCGCACAAACCACGACGAGGAGGGCGGCGCCCGCCTGCATCAAAACCATGTTGTCCATGCTCACCTCCTAGGGCGTATATGCACGCGGGAGGCAGCGCAACGCCTCCCTCTCGGTTATCACCCAGTCGACGCCGACGTCCCAGGAATCGCGTTTCCAGGATGCGTCGGCGAGCAGTTGAAACGCATAGCCCGCGCCCACCAGCAGGGGGCCGCCCGAGCGACGCGCAAACGTGCGATCGTAGAACCCGCCGCCGATTCCCAGCCGCGCGCCGCACGGGTCGAACGCAAGGCCGGGAACGACGACCACGTCGAGTTCGTTCACGTCGAAAGCGGGAATGTCACCGATGGGTTCGGGAATCCGAAGCGTGCCCGGCTGAAGCTCCGCCTCGGGACGGCGCACCGGGCAGAATTGCAAGACGTCTTTCGCTACCCTGGGGAAAAAATATCTTCTCCCCGCATGGCTTCCCCACAGCCACGAGAGGTCCAACTCGCCCCGCACCGCTGCGTATATCGCCACCCGGCGCGCGTCCAAAAAGGCCAGCAGCGCATCCAGGCGCCGCCCCGCCGCACGACCCAAGGCACCCGCCTCGGCGGCGGAAAGCGCGGCGCGCATCTTCTTCATCCTCAGCCGAACGTCTCGCTTCTCGTCCCGTGTGCCGACCATCCACCCGCTTTCGACGCCACGCCCGTTGCCCTGTTCCGGGGGTTCGCCCCGGACGGGATTCGGGTCCATCTCATGATGACCCCGCCCCTGTGCCGTGTGAGGTTCGCCTTGAACCCAGCTTTCGCCAGGTGGGCGCCCATGCCGCGGCTTTAGGCTCGATTCCCCGAGAGGCTCAGCACACCACCGCGGGGCAGGACTCCCTTGATATCGTTACTGGGTCAAGATGCTTTCCCCCATCACGAACACGGCAGGGTCAAGGCAAAAACACATTATGACATCAAAACGGAGGTATGAATACAGGGGGAGGCGACTTGCGCGGAGAGAAATTTCTCCTCAGCGTTCCCGCTCCACCATCCGCAGGAGGGAGTCGGCGCGCTGCGAGAGGATTTGTTCGTTTTTCCGGCCGTCCTTCTTCATCTCGAACAACTCGTTGGCGATGTTCATCGACGCCAGCAGGACAACCTTCATCGGGTCGTTCGACTGGCGCGACACCTTATGAATTTCCCCGTCCACGTATTCCGCGAGCCGAGAGGTGTATTCGGGATTGGCCGAACTCCTCAGGCTCAGGGTGTGGCCGAATATCTCTACGACGAATTTATGGTCCCCAGTCATCCGCCGTCTCCTTGTGGCGCTGCCATGCAGACACTGCGCACCCCGGGTGCGCTAGCCGATGTGCTGCAAAATTTTCTCCACGCGCTCCTGAATTTCGCCCTGCGCCTTTTGCAACTCCGCGTTCTGGGCCCGCAGTCTTTCGAGCTCCTCCACCTGGGCGCGTGCGGATTCGGCCCCCGAACGCGCCTTCTCCCTCTCGCTTTCGAGTTGGGATTCGAGTTCCGTGCGGGTGCGCCGCAACGAGGCGAGCTCCTCGAGAACCTTCGACATCGCCGATTCGAGTGCGTCGAGCTTTTCGATTACCATGTGGAAGTTTTCCCCAGGATAAAGTCGAATTGGGCGGAGGCCGCCAAGGCCCGATGCGTAAGGGTATTCTAGATTCGCCGACAGGTCATGTCAACGAAAACCTCATCCGCGCAGGCGCGCCCCCAGGCGCTCGCCCAAAAGCGCGACGATTCCCTCAAACGCCTCGCCCACCTGCTCATCCGTGAGGGTGGCCTCGGGGTGGCGAAACACCAGCGAATACGCCAGGCTCTTCTCGCCCGCCTCCTGGAGGGCTGCGTCTTCATACACGTCGAACAGGCGGGCTGACTCGAGCCACTCCCCGCCCGCCTGGCGTATGAGCGCCTCCACCTCCCCGTTGGTGCGCTCCGCGTCCACCACCATTGCCAGGTCCCGCAGGGAGGCGGGGTACTTCGGCAAGGGCGTCATGAGGCGCGAGGCGGGTTCCACCTCGGTCAGTGCAGCCAGGCTGAGCTCGAATGCGGCCACCTCCGCCCCGATGTCCCACGCATCGAGCGCCTCTGGGGAGACCAGCCCGATGTGGCCGAGAGTCGCCTCGCCCGCGAGAACCCGCGCAAGGGCAGACCCATCCCAGCCCGGTGCGGCGTCCGACGGCGCAAAGCGCACCCCGCGCACGCGCAGTGCGTCCAGGAAGCGTTCGACCACGCCCTTGAGGTCAAAAAGTATTTCGGGCTGCGCTTCGCCGCGCGCCCTCCCCACAGCGATGCCGGCCAGGTGCGGCACCTGCCGGGGGAGCGCCTCCCCCGGTGCGGGGTGAAACACGCGCCCCACCTCGAACAGCCGCACCTCGCCCACCCCCCGGCTCAGGTTGTGGGCCGCGTTCGCCAAAAGTCCTGCGCGCAACGTGGTGCGCAAAACGTCCATCTCCCCACTCAGGGGATTGCGCAGCGCCACCATCTCCTCCGCGCGCCACCCCATGCGCCGCAGGGCGTCGCCGGAGAGGAAACTGAAGTTGACGGCCTCGCTGAACCCGCCGGCCAGCATCGTCCGCCGCGCCTCCAGCTCGAGCACGCGCGCGGGCGCCGGCCGCGCGGCGGGGTTCGCGGACGCGGGCAGCGTAGCGGGAATGTTCTCATAACCCACGCGCCTGCCGATTTCCTCAATCAAATCGATCTCGCGCTCGACGTCGGGCCGAAACGTGGGCACCTCGACGTCCAGGACACCCTCGTCCGCCTCGCAGACGTCCAGCCCCAGGGACGCGAGGCTCTCGCGCACACGGGAGGCGTCGAGCGGCACGCCCAACACCTTGGAAGCACGCTCCACGCGAACCGAGACCCGTTTGGGGGCAATGGGCGCGGGGTGGGCGTCCACCGCCCCGCGCGCGACCACGCCGCCCGCCGTCTGCCGCATGAGTTCGGCCGCTGCGTCCGCCGCGCGCACCGTCCCCGAGGGGTCCACCCCCCGCTCGAAACGATAGGACGCCTCCGTCGACATGCCCAGGCGTCTGCGCGTGCGCCGTATGGTCTCGGGGGCGAAATAGGCGCTCTCGAGCAGGATGTCGCGCGTGTCGTCGCTCACCTCCGAGTCCAGCCCGCCCATGACCCCGCCGATGGCGACGGGTCCCTCGGCGTCGCAGATCATGAGGTCTTCGGTGTCCATCGCGCGCTCCCTGCCGTCGAGCGTCGTGAAGGCTCCGTCGCTCTCGGCCCATCTGCGCACGATTATCCTGTGCTCCGCCAGGCGGTGCAGGTCGAACGCATGCAACGGCTGACCCAGAGAGAGCATGACGTAGTTGGTAACGTCCACCACGTTGTTGATGGGCCGCATGCCCGCCGCCCGCAGGCGACGCTGCATCCACAGGGGAGATGCGCCGATTTCGACGCCCAGGACGACGCGCGCGGCGTAGCGCGGGCATTTGTCGGGGTCGTGTATTTCCACCGCGCACAGCGCGTCCACGCGCGCATCCGCACTCTCGCGCAAAGGAATGTCGGGCGGGCGCAACGCCGCCCCCAGCAAGGCCGCCGCCTCGCGCGCCACGCCCAGGACGGAGAGGCAATCCGCGCGGTTCGGGGTAATCGAGATGTCGAATATCACGTCGCGAAGCCCCAGTAGCTGCGCCGCGTCGCTGCCCGGAGCCGCTGCCTCCTCCAGGATCATGATGCCGCTGTGGTCCGTGCCTAACCCAAGTTCGCGCTCCGAGCAGAGCATTCCCTCGCTGCGCTCGCCGCGGATGCGGGCGACCTCTATCTTCATTCCCTCCGGCATCCGCACCCCCGGCGTGGCAAGCACGACGCGCGCACCCGCTTCCACGTTGGGCGCGCCGCACACCACCGGGCGTTCCCGCGCTCCGTCGGAGACCTGGCAAACCCGGAGCTTGTCCGCATTCGGGTGAGACGCGACGGAAACTACTTCGCCCACCACCAGACCCTCAAGCGCCGCCCGGGGCCGTTCGAGCGCTTCGACCTCCAGACCCGCGAGCAAAAGCCCATTCGCCAGGCGTTCGGGCAGGTCGGGGTCGTCCGTGTCGAGTTCGACGAACTCGGCGAGCCATTCCAAGCTAATCCGCATGGGGGTTCCTCATCGCACGCCGGAGGTTCAGAACTGCCGCAACATACGAAGATCGTTATCAAAGAAAAGGCGGATGTCGCTGATGCCGTAGCGCAGCATGGTGATGCGTTCCACGCCCAGACCCCAGGCGAAACCCGTCCACCGCTCGGGGTCGTAGCCCACGGCCTCGAAGACAGCGGGGTCCACCATGCCCGCGCCGAGCACCTCCATCCATTCTCCGCCCGCCAGATGGTCGGCGGCGACGTCTACCTCGACGCTCGGCTCCGTGAAGGGGAAGAAGCTGGGGCGCAGACGCACCCGAAACGCAGAGCCGAAAATCTCGCGTACGAAGGCCTCGAGCGTCCCCTTGAGGTCGGCGAAGCTCACGCCCTCGTCCACGTAGAGGCCCTCGATCTGGTGGAACATGGGCGAGTGCGTCACGTCGGCGTCGCAGCGAAACACCTTGCCGGGGGCGATGACCTTCACGGGCGGCGGCTGACTCTCCATCACCCGAATCTGAACGGGAGAGGTGTGCGTACGCAACAGGGCGTCGCCCTCAAGGTAGAAGGTGTCCTGCATGTCGCGCGCGGGGTGATCGCGCGGGATGTTGAGCGCTTCAAAGTTGTAGTAGTCGAGCTCGGCCTCAGGCCCCTCCGCCACGGAATAGCCCAGGCGGGTGAGCACCTCTATCAAGTCCTCCATCGTCTGCACCAGCGGGTGGCCGTGGCCGATGTGCGGCGCGCGCCCGGGAATCGTGAGGTCGACGCGGGGGCGTGCGGAAGAAGCGGCCTGCGCCGCAGAAGCCATCTCCTCCGCCGTCCGCGCGAGTGCGGCGCCCAGCTCCGCGCTCTCCCCGCCTTCTCCGAGCTGCGCACCCAGAGCGCGGTGCGCCTCGACGATGCGCTCCCTGTCGCCCTCCTTGACGGCAGAAACGCTCGCCTCCACGTAGGCACGCACCGCGTTGGCCAGCGGGCCGACGACGCGCTTCTCTTCGGCCGATAAATCCTTGAGCCCGCGCATCACTTCGTTCAGCGCGCCGCCCTTGCGCCCCAGGTAGCGGATGCGCGCACTCTCGGCCGCCTGCGCGTCGCGCGCAGCCCAGGCCGCGGACACCGCACCCGCCGCTTCACGAATCATGTCGAACAGGAGGCCTTCGCTCATTGTCCTTTTCGTCCGCTGGTGGGCGCTCCCGCGCCCGAACCGCCACAAAAAAGGCCCCACCCGCCAGGGTGGAGCCCGAAGCTCGCCTCTTCCAATCCGACGCTAGGCCTGCGCCCGGGCGATTTCCACGAGTTTGCCGAAAGCCCCGGGGTCGGAGACGGCGAGGTCCGCCAGCATCTTGCGGTTCACTTCCACACCCGCCTGGGCCAGCCCCCAGATGAAGCGGCTGTAGCTCAGCCCGTGGAGGCGGGCCGCCGCATTGATGCGAACGTTCCAAAGACGCCGGAACTCACGCTTGCGCACCCTGCGATCGCGATAGGCATAGGCGCGGGCGCGGTGTACGGACTCCTTCGCCGAGCGATAGCGCTTCGAGCGCGCCCCGCGGTAGCCTTTCGCTTCCTTGAGCAGCCTGCGATGCCGCTCCCTGCCGGCCGGATTTCCCCTCGCACGCGGCATGATTCGAACACTCCCTCAATCGATATTTCAGTTATCCACTCTCCCGGAGGCCGCCTCGCGCCATCGCCGAGGTTCTCCGGCCGTCGAACGGGGGGAATATACCCGCACGGCCGAGCGACCGCAAGCCCGCGGCGCACGAAGAGGCGGCCCGCACACGGGCAGGCGCCCCCGCGCTTCGGGACACTAGAGATAGGGCAGCAGCCGCTTGATCATCTTCGCGTCCGTTGGATTCGCGATGACGCCGTGGCGCAATTCCCTTTTTCGCTTCGTTGTCTTCTTCGTCAGAATATGGCGATGGTGGGAGCGGTTGCGCTTCACCTTGCCGGTGGCCGTGAGCTTGAAGCGCTTGGCCGCTCCCCGGTTCGTCTTGAGCTTAGGCATCCTGTTTCTCTTCTCCCTGGGGTTTCGCCTCCTCCTCGGCGGAGGCGCGTTCGATTTCCGCCTCTTGCATCGCATCGGCGAGGGGCGTCGTGAGTTTCTCTTCGCTCTGCGTCACTTCCTCGACCTTTCTGGCAGGCTTCTTGCGCGGGGTCGAATCCTTCCGGGGGGGCTTGGTCGCTTTCGGGGCGAGCACCATCGTCATGTTGCGGCCCTCGAGGTTGGGAAACTGCTCGACCGTGGATATTTCCATGAGCTCGTTCGACATGCGCTCGAGGAGTTTTCTCCCCAAATCGGGATGCGTGACCTCCCGCCCCCGGAACATGATGGTGACCTTCGCCTTGTTCCCGTCGTTCAGGAACCGCTCGGCGTGTCGCCTCTTGATCGCGTAGTCGTGCTCCTCAATCTTGATGCGCAGTTTGACTTCCTTGACTTCCACCACGCGCTGTTTCTTCTTCGCCTCCTGGGCCTTTTTCTGTTGCGTGTACTTGTAGCGACCCAGGTCCATGATCTTGCACACGGGCGGGTCCGCGTTGGGCGATACCTCGACCAGATCCAAATCCCGATCCTCGGCCGCCTCCACCGCCTCCTCCACGGGAAGCACACCGAGTTGCTGGCCGTCCTCGTCGATGACGCGCACCATCGGGACGCGGATGTCGCGGTTGGCCCGGGGGCCGGTGGCCGTGGGCCGGATGTCTCGCCCTCTGAAACGCGAAGCCATGTCAAACGGCTCCGGCGGTGAGTGATTTGCTCTCGATGTCGTTTTGCATTCTCTGCATCAGTTCCCCCACTGAAATGGAACCCACGTCCCCCTGCTCGCGAAGCCTGAGGGACACCTCCCCGCTTTGCATCTCGCGCGCGCCGACCACGAGCATGTACGGAACCTTCTCGCGCTGCGCCTCGCGTATCTTGTAGCCTATCTTCTCGTTGCGAAAGTCCCCCTCCGCCCGGAACCCGGCGGCGCGCAATTGCTCCTCCACGTCGCGGCCGTAGGGAATATGCTCGTCGGTGATCGTCATGACGCGCGCCTGCTCGGGGGCGAGCCACGGGGGGAACGCCCCCGCGTAGTGTTCTATCAAACCGCCCACGAAGCGCTCCATCGACCCCATGACGGTTCTGTGGATCATCACCACCTTGTGGCGCGCGCCGTCGCTGCCCACGTAGTTCAGGTCAAAGCGCTTGGGCAGGTTGAAGTCGAACTGGATGGTGGGCCCCTGCCAGCCGCGGCCCAGGGCGTCGCGCATCTTGATGTCGATCTTGGGGCCGTAGAAAGCCGCCTCGCCCTCTATGCGCTTATAGGGGATGCCGCGCTTCTCCAGAGCGCGTACGAGTGCCGTCTCCGCCGCCTCCCAGTCCTCGATGACGCCCGCGTACTTCTCGAAGTCCCCTGCGTCGTGCACGGAGAGTTCCGTCTCGAAGTCCTCGTAGCCGAAGGTCTTCAGCATGAAGTGCGCGAGGTCGATGACGCCCAGCACCTCGTCTTCGGCCTGCTCGGGGGTGCAGAAGATGTGCGCGTCGTCCTGGGTGAAGCCGCGCACCCGGAGCATTCCGTGCAGAGCGCCGCTGCGCTCGTAGCGATAGACGGTGCCCAACTCGGCCAGGCGGTAAGGCAGGTCGCGGTAGCTGTGAATCTTCTGCTGGTAGATGAGAATGTGGCCCGGGCAGTTCATCGGCTTTAGGACGTACTCGTCCTCGTCGATGTTCAGGACGTACATGTTCTCACGGTAGAAGTCGTAGTGGCCCGAGGTTCTGAAAAGAGCGTCGCGCGCAATGTGGGGGATGGACACCAGCCGGTAGCCGCGTCTTTCGTGCTCCTCCTCCCAGAAGCGCTCGATGACCTTCTTGACCGTCGTGCCCCGGGGCTGCCAGTAGATAAGGCCGCCGCCCGCCTCCTCGTCGACGAGGAACAACTCCAGCTGCTTGCCGAGCACGCGGTGGTCGCGTTTTTTCGCGTCCTCGAGCTTTTGCACGTGCGCCGCCAAGGCTTCCTTCGTGTCGAAGGCGGTGCCGTAGATGCGCTGGAGCATCTTGTTCTTCTCGTCCCCGCGCCAGTAGGCGCCCGCCACGCTCAGGAGCTTGAAGTTGCGCAGCATCCCCGTGGTGGGCACGTGCGGCCCCCGGCACAAGTCCACGAAATCGCCCTGGCGATAGACCGAAAGCGCCTCCTCCTCGGGCAGGTCGTGAATCATCTCTATCTTGTAGGTCTCGCCCCTTTCCTCAAAGAGCGCCAGTGCTTCGGCGCGCGACACGTCCTCGCGCTCGATGGGGCATTTCTTCGACGCGAGCTTCTTCATGCGCTTTTCGATCTTCTTGAGGTCCTCGGGCGTGAAGGCCGCGTCCACGTCGATGTCGTAGTAGAACCCGTTTTCGATGGGCGGGCCTATGGTGAGTTGCGCCCCCGGGTAGAGTTCGCGCACCGCCTGGGCCATGAGGTGCGCCGTGCTGTGGCGCAGGATTTCCAGACCCTCCTCGGAATCGAGCAGGATGAACTCGGCCTCGGCGTCGTCGGGAAGGTCGCGATGCAAATCGACGGCCGCGCCGTGGAACTTGAGCGCGACGGCATTCTCGGGGAAATCTTCGATCCTGGTTTGTCCGGACATAGACGGGCGTTTGCTGGTGCCGCAAGCTCCTCTGGAAGTCTCGGTGTTCCTCACCCTGGCGGCTTAGGCGCGCCTGGTTGCTGCGAAAATGGTAGGCGCGGGCGGTTTTGAACCGCCGACCTCTTGCGTGTCAAGCAAGCGCTCTCCCCCTGAGCTACGCGCCTTCGCCTCGATGCCCGAAATGATAAGGAGCGGCTTTCGCGTTGTCAACGCCCGCGCCAGCGTCCCGTATACGTAAAAATAACGCCTTCGCCGAAAAAAACCAACCCGCGCGAAAGCGGGCGCGGACGCCCGAGGCCGCCTAGCTCGCCTTCTCGTAGACGAGCAGGGGACGCTCCTTGCGGGCCACCACGTTCTCGTCGATGATGACCTCCTGCACACCCGCCATGCCCGGCAACTCGTACATCGTGTCGAGCATCAAGTCCTCGATGATGGCGCGCAGCCCGCGCGCGCCGGTGTTACGCTCGAGCGCGCGCTCGGCGATGGCGGCGAGGGCGGCCTCGGTGAACTTGAGCGTTACGTTCTCGAACTCCACGAGCTTGCGGTACTGCTTGACGAGGGCGTTCTTTGGCTCGGTGAGAATGCGCACCAGGGCTTCGGCGTCGAGGTCGTCGAGGGTGGCCACCACGGGCAGACGGCCCACGAACTCGGGAATGAGGCCGTACTTGAGCAAATCCTCGGGCGTCACCTGGGCGAGGAGCTCGCCGAGCGATTCCTCCTCCTCGCCCTTCAGGCTCGCCTCGAAGCCCACGCCCTTCCTGCCCACGCGCCTTTTGATGATGGCGTCCAGCCCCACGAACGCACCCCCGCCGATGAAGAGGATGTTCGCGGTGTCGACGCGCAGGAACTCCTGGTGGGGATGCTTGCGCCCGCCCTGGGGCGGCACGTTGGCCACCGTGCCCTCGATGATCTTCAGCAACGCCTGCTGCACGCCCTCGCCCGAGACGTCGCGGGTGATGGAGGGGTTCTCGCTCTTGCGGCTGATCTTGTCGATCTCGTCGATGTAGATGATGCCGCGCTCGGCCTTCGCCACGTCGAAGTCCGCCGCCTGCAAGAGTTTGAGGATGATGTTCTCCACGTCCTCGCCCACGTAGCCCGCCTCGGTGAGGGTGGTGGCGTCCACGATGGCGAAGGGCACGTCGAGCAGGCGCGCGAGGGTCTGGGCCATGAGCGTCTTGCCCGAGCCCGTGGGGCCGATGAGCAGAATGTTGCTCTTTTGCAGCTCCACGTCGTGGAGGTCGATTTGCGCGTCCACGCGGCGGTAGTGGTTGTAGACGGCGACGGAGAGCGATTTCTTCGCCTTCTCCTGGCCGATGATGTGCTCGTCGAGAATCGCCTTGATCTCGGTGGGCTTGAGGAGGGACTTGCCCTCGCGCCTTTGCTCCTGGCTCCACTCCTCCATCATGATTTCCTGGCACAACTCCACGCACTCGTCGCAGATGTAGACGTGCGGACCGGCGATGAGCTTCTTCACCTCCTCCTGACTCTTTCCGCAAAACGAGCAGCGCAGAGCGTCTTTCTTGTCCGAGGCGCGTCTCGCCATCCAGACTTCCTCCCTTGCAGAAGAACGTGCGCCCGCGACGGACCCCGCCTAGGAGTCGCCGTTCTCCGGGCTTTTTCCGGCGTCACCGCCGCCGTTGGAGCGAATCGCGGAATCCGCCCGCGACACGATGACGTCGTCGAGCAGGCCGTAGGCCTTCGCCTCCTCGGCCGTCATGAAGTTGTCGCGGTCCGTGTCTCTCTCGATGGTCTTTATCGGCTGTCCGGTGTGGTTGGAGAGAATCTCGTTGAGTTCTTCTCTCATCCGGAGAATCTCGCGCGCCTGGATGTCGATGTCGCTCGCCTGGCCCTGCACGCCGCCCAGGGGCTGGTGGATGAGGAGGCGCGCGTTGGGCAGGGCGTAGCGCTTGCCCTTCGTCCCCGCCGTGAGCAGCAGCGCGCCCATGCTCGCGGCCTGGCCGATGCAGATGGTCGACACGTCGGGCTTGATGTACTGCATCGTGTCGTAGATGGCGAGGCCGGCCGTCACCGAGCCGCCCGGGCTGTTGACGTACATGGCGATGTCGCGATCCGGCTCTTCCGCCTCCAGAAAGAGGAGCTGGGCCGTCACCAGGTTTGCTATGTTGTCGTCTATCGGCGTGCCCAGAAAGATGATTCTCTCCTTGAGCAGGCGGCTGTAGATGTCGTAGGCCCGCTCGCCTCGGTTCGTTTGTTCAACCACCATCGGTATAAGCGCCACTTGTCTATCCTTCCCCTTGCGCGTCACCGCCGCGCGTTTGCGCCTCGTGGTCGGCGGCGTCGTGCACGTCGAATTCCACCTCGGCCCGTTCGTAGAGCCAGTTCACCGTCTTGTTGTAGTTGATGTTCGAGACGAGCGAGGCCATCGCCCCGGTCGTCGCCATGCGTTCGCGCAGCTTCTCGGGCGTCATGCCGTAGCGCGCGGCCGAGGCGGCAATTTGCGCCTCCACCTCCTCCTCGCCCGCCTCGATGCCCTCGGCCTCGCGCACCCGCTCGACGAGAATGTGCCTGCGCACGCGCGCCTCCGCTTCGGGGCGCGCCTCCTCGCGCAACTCCTCGGCGCGCGCCTCGGACAGCCGGGCGTCGGGATTCTCCTGGCGCAGGCGCCGCTCGTATTCACGAATCTGCTCGTCGGCCTCCGCGTTGACGAGCGTGGGCGGAACCTCAAAGGGGTGCGCCTCGACCAGTGCGCCCAGAAGCTCCGCCGTCGCCTGGTTGCGCGCGTTCGCGTCCTCCATCGATTCCATCTCCCCGCGCACGTCGACGCGCAACTCCTCCACGCTCGTGTAGCCGCGCCCCAGGGATTTGACGAAATCCTCATCCAGCTCCGGGGGATGCGCCTCCTTCACCTCCTTGAGGTGCAGGCGAAAGGTGAGGCTCTTGCCCGCTATGTGGGGAGCCGCGTCCTCGGGCACGGCGACGTCGATTTCCTTCTCCTCGCCGCTCTTCATGCCCGTGAGGGCGTCGCTCAACTCCTTCTCGCCGCCCTCGCCCCCTATCATGAGCGCCTGGTTCTCCCCGCGCGTGCCGGGCACGGGCGCGCCCTCCTCGTAGCCCTCGATGTCGAACAGGACGTAGTCGCCCTCGCGCGCCTCGCGCTCCACGTCGTGGAAGGTGGCGGCCCGCTGCCTGAGCGCCTCGATTTGCGCGTCCACCGCTTCGTCCGTCACGGCGTGGCGGTGCGCCTGCACCTGCAGCCCCGTGTACGCGCCCAGCTCGAAGGGGGGGATAACCTCCACCGTCGCCTTGTAGGTGAGGTCGGCGTCGTCTTCTTCCATGCGGATGTCGGTTACGTTCGGCTCGCCCACCGGGCGCATGCCCTTCTCCTCGAGCACCTGGCGGTAGGAGGTCGATATGACGCGGCCCACTACCTCGGCCTGCACCTCCTCGCCGTAGTAGCGCTCGAGCACGCGGCGCGGCACCTTGCCCTTGCGAAAGCCCTTGAGGCGCACGCGCCCCGAAAGACGCTTGTAGGCGCGCTCAATCTCCTCGGCCACCTCCGCACGCGGTACGGCGACCTCGAGACGCTTCGTGCAGGCGTCGACGTCGCTCACTGTGTTCGGCATTCCTCACTCCCAAAAGTCGAAACGATGCTGGTGCGAAGGGGGGGATTCGAACCCCCACGCCCGAAGGCACTGGAACCTAAATCCAGCGCGTCTGCCAGTTCCGCCACCCTCGCATCTGCCGAGAGCACCGCGCACCCGCGCAGGCTGGGGCTTTCGCGCCCTCAATCTAGTCGCACGCGCGCGGGGAAGTCAATGCGCGCAAACACCCTCCGCCCATGCAAAGCCTTAGGGAGAGCGGCGCTCCGCGGCCTCCCCGCCTGCCGGAGGACCCGCCTCCTCGCGCCGCGCGCGGGAGACCTCGTAGTTCAGCGAGGGCGCCAGCCACCTCTCGACGAAGGCGGGCTCCATGCCCTTTCTGCGGGCGTAGTCGCGCACCTGGTCGGCGCCTATCTTGCCGACGCCGAAATAGCGCGCCTCGGGATGGGCGAAATACCACCCGCTCACCGAGGCGGCGGGCCACATGGCAAAGCTCTCCGTGAGCGAGACGCGCGCGCGCGCCTCGGCGTCCAGAAGGCCGAAGAGCGTTTGCTTCTCGGTGTGGTCGGGACAGGCGGGGTAGCCGGGCGCGGGCCGGATGCCCTGGTACTTCTCCCCGATGATCGCCTCGTTGTCCAGCCCCTCCCCGCGCGCGTAGCCCCAAAACTCCTTGCGCACGCGCTCGTGCAATCGCTCGGCGAACGCCTCGGCCAGCCTGTCGGCCAGGGCCTTGAGCATGATGGCGCCGTAATCGTCGTTCGCCCGCTCGCAGGCGGCGGCCGCCTCGTCCACACCCAGCCCCGCCGTCACCACGAAGGCGCCGATGTAGTCCTCCACCCCGCTTTGCTTGGGAGCGAGGAAATCGGCCAGGCACATGTTCGGGCTGCCGGGGGCCTTTTTCATCTGCTGGCGGATGAAGCGCGCCACGGCACACACCCGGCTCCGCGAGGCGTCCGTGTAAATCTCCACGTCGTCGTCCACCGCGTTCGCCGGAAACAGGCCCATGACGCCGCGCGCGGTGAGCAGCCCCTCCTCGATGATGCGCTCCAAGGTTTCCTGCGCGTCGCGGTAGAGGCTCTGGGCGGCCTCGCCCACCACGGGGTCGGTGAGTATCGCGGGGTAGGAGCCCGCCAGCTCCCAGGTGCGGAAAAACGGCGTCCAGTCGATGCGGTCCCGCAAGTCGGCCAGAGGGTAGTCCTCAAAGGTGTGCACGCCGGGCGCTTCAGGCGGAGGGGCGGCGGGCGCCGCCCAGTCGATGCGCAGGCGGTTCTCGCGGGCTTCTTCCAGCGAGCAAAACGCCGCGTGGGTGCGCCGCGCCTCGTGGCGTGCGCGCAGCCCCTCGTATTCCGCGCGACGCTCCTCGAGAAAACCCTCCCGCAGGGAGTCGCTCAGCAGATGGCCCATGACGCCGACGCTCCTCGAGGCTTCCTCCACGTAGACCGTGGGTCCCTCGTAGTGGGGCGCAATCTTGACGGCGGTGTGCACCCGCGAGGTCGTCGCCCCGCCGATGAGCAGGGGCAAATCGAAGCCCAGCCGCTCCATCTCGCTCGCCACGGTCACCATCTCGTCGAGCGAGGGGGTGATGAGGCCGCTCAGCCCGATGACGTCCACACCCTCCTCGCGCGCGGTCTGGAGAATTTTCGCGCACGGCGTCATGACGCCCAGGTCGATGACCTCGTAGTTGTTGCACTGCAGCACGACGCCCACGATGTTCTTGCCGATGTCGTGCACGTCGCCCTTCACCGTGGCGAGCAGCACCTTGCCGTTCGAGCCCCCCTCGCCCTCTTTTTTCTCCGCCTCGATGAAGGGAACCAGGTGGGCGACGGCCGTCTTCATCACCCGCGCGCTCTTGACCACCTGGGGGAGGAACATCTTGCCCGAGCCGAACAGCTCGCCCACCACGTCCATGCCCGCCATCAAGGGGCCTTCGATCACCTCGATGGGGCGCGCAGCCGCCTGGCGCGCCTCCTCGGTGTCTTCGACGATGTACTGGGTGATGCCCTTGACCAGCGCGTGGGCCAGGCGTTCGCCCACGGGTTTCTCGCGCCAGGAGAGATCCTCGGCGCGCCCCCTGGCGCTGCTGCGCACGTTGTCCGCCACCTCGAGAAGGCGCTCGGTGGCGTCGGGGCGGCGGTCGAGCAGCACGTCCTCGACGCGCTCGCGCAATTCCTCGGGAATCTCGCGGTAGACCGCCAGCTGCCCCGCGTTCACGATGCCCATGTCCATCCCGGCGGCGACGGCGTGGTAGAGAAACGCCGCGTGCATCGCCTCGCGCACGCCGGCGTTCCCCCGGAACGAGAAGGAGACGTTGCTCACGCCCCCGCTCACGAGCGCGCCGGGGAGCTCCTCCTTGATGCGGCGGGCCGCCTCGAAGTAGGCCGCGGCGTATCCGTTGTGCTCCTCGATGCCCGTGGCGACGGCGAAGATGTTCGGGTCGAACACAATTTCGTGCGGTGCGAAGCCCACCTTGCGCGTGAGAATGTCATACGCGCGCCGGCAAATTTCGAGCTTGCGCTCGGTGGTTTCCGCCTGGCCTTCCTCATCAAAAGCCATGACCAGGACCGCCGCTCCGTAGCGCCTCACCCGTTTGGCCTGCTCGACGAACGGCCCCTCGCCTTCTTTCAGGCTGATGGAGTTGACGATGGACTTGCCCTGGAGGCACTGCAGCCCCGCCTCGATGACCTCCCACTTCGAGGAATCGATCATCACGGGCACGCGGCTGATGTCGGGTTCCGAGGCGACGAGGCGCAAAAACGTCGTCATCGCCTCCTTCGAATCGAGCATCCCCTCGTCCATGTTCACGTCGATGATCTGGGCGCCGTTTTCTACCTGCTGGCGCGCGACTTCGAGAGCCTTCTCGTAGTCGCCCTCGCGGATGAGCCTGGCGAAGCGCGCCGAGCCCGTTACGTTCGTGCGCTCGCCCACGTTCACGAACCCCGTCTCGGGACCGACGTTGAGCGGCTCGAGGCCGCTCAGGCGGCAGCGCGGCGCAATTTCGGGAATGCGCCGGGGCGCGACGCCCTCCACCGCCTCCTTAAGAGCGCGGATGTGGGCGGGCGTGGTGCCGCAGCAGCCACCCACGAGGTTCAGGAAGCCGCTGCGGGCAAACTCGCCCAGCACCTCGGCCATGAACTCGGGCGTGTCGTCGTATTCGCCGAACGCATTGGGGAGCCCCGCGTTGGGATAGACGCTCACGGGCACGTCCGCCACGCGGGAGAGTTCGCGCACGTAGGGGCGCAAATCCTCCGCCCCCAGGGCGCAGTTGAGCCCCACGCTCACGGGCCGATAGCCCGCCACGGAGTTCCAGAACGCCTCGGTCGTCTGGCCGGAGAGCGTGCGTCCGCTCGCGTCGGTGATGGTGCCCGAAATCATGACGGGCAGGCGAAAACCTTCCCGCTCAAAATAATCCTCCAGAGCGAACATGGCGGCCTTGCAGTTCAGGGTGTCGAAAACGGTTTCGACCAGAATCAGGTCGGCCCCGCCCGCCACGAGTCCGTGCACGGCGGCCTGGTAGGTCTCCACCAGAGCGGAGAAGTCCACGTTCCTGAAACCGGGGTCGTTCACCCGCGGCGAGATGGAAGCGGTGCGGTTGGTCGGCCCCAAAACGCCCGCGACGAAGCGCGGGCCCGCCCCGCCCGCGCGCGCAAACTCCTCAACAGCCTCGACGGCGAGGCGCGCGGAAGCCTCGTTCAGCTCGTGGACCAGGCCCTCCATCTGGTAATCCGCCATGGAGATGGCCGTGGAGTTGAACGAATTGGTCTCGATGATGTCCGCACCCGCTTCGAGAAAGTCCAGGTGAATGCGCCTGATGACGTCGGGGCAGGTGATGCTCAGCAGGTCGTTGTTGCCCTGCAGGTCGCAGGGGTGATCGGCGAAGCGCTCCCCCCGGAATTCGGCTTCACCCAGCTTCTCGGCCTGGATCATGGTTCCCATCGCGCCGTCGATGATCACGATGCGCGCGGCCATGAGGTCGAGGAGGGTGTCCTGGCACCCGCGCCGTGGGGGGGAGGTCATAAACCGCTCCGAATCAAACGCTTGAGGGCGCACACCGCGCCGAAGGGTGGGTTATAAGTGATTTTTTCGCGCGAGGAAAGTGCACGAATGCAGTCCGGGGTCTTGGGACGCGCGCGCCGCCCGAGGCAGCCTAGCCCTCGCGCGCGGGCGTCTCCTCGATGAAGGCGTAGGCGTTGTGGTCGTGGATGGATTCGAAGTTTTCGACCTCCACCTGGAACCAGGTGATGCGCTCGTCGCTTCGCAGCAGCAGCGCCGCCTCGCGCACCACGTCCTCGACGAAGCGGGGGTTGTCGAAGGCCGTTTCGGTGACGAACTTCTCGTCCTCGCGCTTGAGGACGGGATACAGCGCGCAGCTGCCCGCACTCTCGGCGATCTCGACGAGCTCCTCGATCCAGAATTCGCCCTCGAAGCGCACCTTGATGCGCACGTGCCCGCGCTGGTTGTGCGCCCCGCGCAGGCTGATCTCCTTCGAGCACGGACACAGCGTGGCGATGCGCACCATGATGCTCAGGACGAAATCGTCCACCGCACCGGCGGAGGCGTCGAAACCGCACTCGAACGCCATCAAGCCCTCCGAGCCCGTAACGGGCGCCTTCTTCTCCATGAAATAGGGGAACGACACCGAGAAGTGGGCCGTCTGCGCGTCGAGGCGCTTGCGAATCGTCTGCAATATCGCGGGCACGCCGTCCACGCCGATGACCCCCTGGTGCTCGTTGAGCACTTCGAGAAAGCGGCTCATGTGGGTACCCTTGAAATGGTGCGGCAGCTCTACGTACATGTTGATGGTGCCGATGGTGTGCTGGGCATCCTTCGCCCTGTCCTTGACGACGATGGGGTAGCGGATGTTCTTGACTCCCACCTTGTCTATTTTGACGTTGCGCACATCGGCACTCGCCTGCACGTCGGCGAGGTCGTCGGACCTGCCCGGGAGGCTCGGCATCGAATGTCTTCCTTTTCTTCGGGGAACGATCGCACGGAGGGGAGCTATTGCCGGGGGGTGCGGAGTCTTCTGCGCTCTATTTCGGCCATCTTCGCGCAAACCGCCGCGCCCAGGTCGATCCCCCGCGCGTTGGCGTAGTTGATCGCGGCGATCACGACGTCCGCCGCCTCGTCGGTATAAGCCGCGGCGTCCACCGCGCGGCCCGTCCACTCCTTTTTTTCGAGATTGGCGAGCTCGCCCGTCTCGCCCGCCAACTCCAGGGCAAAAAACCTGGGCTCCCGCTCGGGGAAAGCCTCCCCCTGGTAGCGCGCAAACTCGGTTTGCAGGGCGCGCAGACCCTCATAGGAGACGGGCAGTCGTGGCGCGTCTTTCCGGTTCACGGCAACCGCACCCTCCGCGAAAGCCCCATGCCCCTCCCAGGCGGCCCCTGCCGCCCCGGGCACCCGGCGAGTGTCGCACTCCGCGCAAAGGGCGTCAAACGCCGAGGCGCGACGCGGATTGACGCGGCGCGCGCCACCTTCTACTCTCTCCTCCAAAACCATCACTCTCTCGCAACCCGCGCGGCCCGGAACATACGAACGGAGGAGCTACCCTTGCCCAACATCGACCTGCATCACCACATCTACATCCCCGAGGCGGAAGAACTTGCCGCCGCCGAGCGCGCGCGCCGCCCGCAGCACGCCGACAGCTTCGAGGGTTTTTTCCCGCCCGTGTCCTCGCGCTACAACGCGAAGATGACCGAGGAGAACTGGGGGGTGCAGCTCGCCGACGCCGCGCGCAAGCTCCGCGACATGGAGGCGGACAGGCTCGAGATGGCGCTGGTCTCCCCGCCGCCGCCCACCTTTTACTACTGGATCGGCGGAAAAGGGGGGGAGGAGATCATCAGGCTGCAAAACGACGGCGTCGCCGCCTTTTGCCGCGAGCACGCCTCCCACTTCCGGGGGCTTTGTAACCTGCCCATGCAAAACGGGGGCGAGGCCGCGGCGGCCGAACTCGAACGCGCCATGGACGCAGGGCTGCTCGGCTGCATCATCTCGGACCGCATCGGGGCGCACGCCCTGGACGAGCCGCAGTACGAAGAATTCTGGGCGGCGGCGGAAAGGCGCGGCGCGCTGGTGTTCATTCACCCCGATTTTGCCGACTTCAAGCCGCTGTTCCCCTTCTACATGGCGAACTGCGTCGGCAACCCGCTGGCCACCACGGTCGCCGCGGCGCGCCTCATCTTCTCGGGACACTTCGAGCGCTACCCGAACCTCCAGGTGCTGCTCGCCCACGCGGGCGGAAACCTCCCCTGGGCCATCGGGCGCATCCAGCACTGCTGGGAGGTGCGTCCCGAGACGAAGGTGCACACCCCCCACCCGCCGAGACACTACTTCAAGAACCTCTATTTCGACGTCATTACCTTCAACCCCTCCGCCCTGCGGTGGATGGTCGAAGAAGTGGGTGCGGACCGCGTCGTCTGCGGCACGGACTACCCCTACGACATGATGCAGACGCGCGTTGTCGATTTCGTGGAGGGAGCCGGCCTCACCGAGGAGGCACAGGAGAAAATCCTGCGCGAAACGCCCGCCAGGCTCATGCAACTCTAAACGCAGGCGAGCGGAGCAAGACCCCGCGTTGGGGGCGAAGAGGCAAAAGCGGCAATTTTTGCAACCAAAAGCCCGGCGGGAGCTCGCCGCCTGCGAGCCGCCCGGCCGGCAGGAGTTCGTGCGCCTGCGGTGAAAACGGAAACGTAGAGCACATTCATAACGGCATCACATATTTATATTTATGTATCGGTAAGCCGCCTTGCATCACCATTCATCCATACCATCATACCGAAGGAGCACCACCATGAGAAAATTGCGTCAGTTCGCTCTCATCTGTTGTTTCGCACTGCTGCTCTCCGCCTGCGGAGGAGGGAACAAGGGAGGAGACGGGGAGGCGGCATCGATACCCCCGACCACGCCGGGCGAACCTCCCGGCACCCTGCCCGAATGGCCCGTGGACGCCCTTGCGGCGCGAACGCTCGCGGGCGGATCGGCTCCCCCCGATATGCAGACCACCATCGAGTCGCACCTGCTTACCCTTGGCAACGCGGCGGACTCCCTCGTCATGAGCGATGTTTTGCTGGTCTTCGGCACGGGCGATCCGATGCGCATCGAAGTCTCCTGCGACGCGGGTGAATCCTGCGGAGGAAGCTACGCCGGGGGCGAGGTCGAATTTGAGCCCGGCGACCTCGCCGACGGGCTGCCGACGGGCTACGTGGGAGAATGGCAGGCCGTCATGACCTACAGGGGCGCCACGCTGTTCCAGAGCAGGGGGAGCGGGCGGCTCTCGGGCTCGAATTTCACGCTCGACCTCGCCGCCACCGGCTTTGGCGGCTGGCTCGCGCACAGCTACTTCGCGGTCGAGGGGGGCATGGTCCAGGAGACAACGCCGTTTCCCTACGGCGCGAGTTATTCCGTGGGGGACGCCACGGGGTCGAACCCCGCCGCGAACCTCTCGTGGGCGGGCGTCATGGTCGGTATAGACGCGAGCAAGGACGGCGCGACGCGGGGCAACCCGATTCTGGGCGACGCCGCGCTTTCATTCGATGCTTCTGACACGACGCTCGACGTCTCCTTCACCAACGTGCGCGACCTGAGCGCGAGCACCACCCGCGCCGACATCACGCTGAGCGACCTCACCGTCTCGGGCGGCATCTTCGGCAAGGATGAGGAGGGAGAATTCATCCGCGGCAGCTTCTACGGAGACGCCCACGCCGAGGCAGGCGGCGTATTCGAGAAAGACGGCGTTCTCGGCGCGTTCGGAGCGAAGAAGACGAACTAGCGCGGCACCGCTTTCCCGCGACCTCCGGGGGCGGCTTGGCTGGTGCACGGCCGGGTCGCCCTTGCGGGGGGCGCGGCAAGCGCCCTCCGAGAGCACAGAGGGCGTCTACCCTCCGTTTTGGCCCACGCCGAGGGCGGCGCGCAACTCGTCTCCGCCTAGGGTCTCCTCCTCGAGCAGGCGCGTGGTGAGCCTCTCCAGGTCGTCGCGGCGGGCGGCGAGTATGCCCACCGCGCGCGCGTAGGCGGCGCCGAGTATCTTCTCCACCTCCTCGTCGACTTCGCGCCGCGTCGCCTCGCTGATGTCGGCATCGCCCCCCGCACCGTTCGCACCGCCCAAAAACAGCGCGCGGGGCGCACCGCCCAGGGCGCGGGGGCCGAAGCGCTCGCTCATGCCGTATTCGGTCACCATCGAGCGCGCGGTGTCGGTGGCGCGCTGGAGGTCGTTCTGCGCCCCGGTGGACACCTCGGCGAACACCACTTCCTCCGCCGCGCGGCCCCCCAGCAACACGGCGATGCGCTCTTCGAGCTCTCGCTTCGAGAGCAGGTATCTGTCCTCGGTGGGGCGCTGCAAGGTGTAGCCCAGGGCCGCCAGCCCCCGCGGGATGATGGAGACCTTCTGCACCGGGTCGGCCGTCTCCACGAGTTCGGCCACCATGGCGTGGCCCAGTTCGTGGTAGGCCACGCGGCGGCGCTCCTGATTCGTCATGACGCGCGACTTCTTCTCCAGCCCCGCCGCCACGCGCTCGAAGGCCTCCTCGAAGTCGGCCATCGCCACCGCCTCCGCGTCGCGGCGCGCCGCGAGCAGGGCGGCCTCGTTCGCCAGGTTGGCGAGGTCCGCCCCCGAGAGGCCGGGCGTCATCTCGGCGAGGCGGCCCACGTCCACGTCCGGCCCCAGGACGAGGGCCTTCACGTGCACCTCGAGAATGTGCCTTCTGCCGAGCAGGTCGGGCTTGTCCACCAGCACCTGCCTGTCGAAGCGCCCCGGACGCAGCAGAGCGGGGTCGAGAATCTCGGGGCGGTTGGTCGCCGCCATGATGATGACCCCCTTGCGGGTGTCGAAGCCGTCCATCTCGACGAGCAGCTGGTTGAGGGTCTGTTCGCGCTCGTCGTGGCCGCCCCCCGCGAAGTTCCCCATCCCGCGCGCCTTGCCCAGGGCGTCGAGCTCGTCGACGAACACGATGCACGGCGCTTTCTCCATCGCCTGCTCGAACAAATCGCGCACGCGCGCCGCCCCCAGCCCCACGAACATCTCTACGAACTCCGAACCACTGATGCTGAAGAAGAACACGCCCGCCTCGCCCGCCACGGCCTTCGCCATGAGCGTCTTCCCGCAGCCGGGCGGACCCACCAGCAGGACGCCGCGCGGAATCTTGCCGCCCAGGCGCAGATAGCGGTCGGGATTGCGCAGATAGTCCACGACTTCGGCGAGCTCCGTCTTCGCCTCGTCCACGCCCGCCACGTCCGAGAAGCGCACGCCCACCTCTTTTTCGGCATAAATCTTCGCCTTGTTCCTGCCGAAGGCCATCACCCCCTGCCCCGGCCCCATGCGCCGCAGCACGAAGGCGTAGATGGCGAAGAGGATGCCCAGCGGCAACACCCAGGTCGTGAACATCTTCACCAGCCAGGGCGGCTCGAACTGGCCCTGAAAGGTGACGCCCGCGGTTTCGAGCAGTTTGATGAGGTCAGAGTCGGCCACCTTCGCCGTCTCGAAAAAGCGCTTCTCCCCGCCCGGCTCGCGCGCCCTCAGGACGCCCTGGAGGCGGTCGCCCCGAATGTCGACGCGCTCTACCGCACCCTGCCGCACCATGGCGCGAAACTCGTTGTAGGGAATGCGCTGGTAGCGCGCCCCCTGAAAGAAGAGGCTGTGGATCAGCGACATGATGACGAATATGAACAGAAAGTACCCGATGGAAAACTGTGTTTTCTTGTTCATCTCTCCCCCGTCTCCGGGCAGGCGGCCGCCTGCTTCCAACATACCAGATTCCCGGGCGGGGGGAAATTTCAGGCGCGCGTATCTCGGGGCAGCAGACGCGGGTTTGCGGCGGTGCGTCGCGCCCCTGTCCCGCCTTGCGTTTGCGGGCGGCATCGTCTTTAATGGAGCGCCTGAACCCACCCCTCTGCAAGGGAGCGAACATGAGACAAAGCGATGAATTCGACAGGCCGCCCGGCCCCCTCATGGGGCTTTGGAGCGCGTTTTACATCGACAAGTGGACGTTTTTGAAGCGAAACCTCATGGGCTTTCGCAAGGAGCGCAAAGAAGCGTTCCGCAACACGCTCAAGCCCGGCGACCCGATGCCCGACGTGCGTCTGCGCACGAGCGACGACGCGACGTTCGACCTCTCGGATTTTATCGGGAAGAAGAACATCGTCATCGAATTCGGCGCCATCACCTGACCTCCCTACCGCCGGCAGGTGGCCGGCGTCGAGGAGTTGAGCGAAAAATACAAGGACGAGGACGTGGTGTTCTTCGTCGTCTACTCGAAAGAGCCCCACGCGGGCGAGACGCGCTACTTCCGCAAGTACGCCCAGCATGAGAGCTACGAGCACAAGAAGCAATACGCGCAGGAGCTCGTCGCGGAATTCGGCATGAAGGTACCCGTGCTCGTCGACGATCTGGATGAGAGCGTCGTGCGCGCCTTCGGCCGCATGCCGAACATGACGTTCATCGTCGACAAGGAAGGCAAAATCGCCTACAAGGCCGACTGGATGGAGGCCGAGCGCGTCGAGGCGCTGCTCGATGAGCTGTTGGCCGAGCAGACGGCGGCCACCGCCTAGGAGGCCAGCCCGCAGGCGGCGGCAATGCCCTCAAGTTCGCGCGCGGGCGGCCCGGGAGCGGGTCGCCCGCCCTGCGCAGGAATGACGCCTATGGCGACCGAGTACGCATGGTTCCTGCCCACGGGCAGATACGGCGACGGACACACCATCAACGCCCGCGAACCCGAACGCCCCCCGACCGTGGAATACATCACCCGCGTCGCACGCGCGGCCGAGGAGGCGGGCTTCGTGAACCTGCTCGTGCCCACGGGGTCGCACTGCCTCGACGCCTGGACGATCACTCTGGCCGTCGCCCAAGGAACCGAGCGCATCAAGTTCTGCGTGGCCTTTCGCCCCGGCCTCACGAGCCCGGTATTCACCGCACAGCAGGCGAACACCTACGACGCCGTAACGGGCGGGCGCCTCACGGTGAACGTGGTGACGGGCTCGACCCCCCTCGATCAGAAGCGCTACGGCGACCACCTCGCCCACGCGGAGCGCTACGCGCGCACCGAGGAGTTTCTCGACGTGGTGAAAGCGCTTTGGGCGAGCGAGGAGCCGGTGCACTACGCGGGACGCTACTACGAGGTTGAAAACGCGACGCTCTACGCGCGGCCCGTCTCGAAGCCCCACCCCGCCGTCTACCTGGGCGGGAGTTTGGACGCCGCGCGGCGCGTGGCCGTCAAGCACGCCGACGTGCACATGACGTGGGCGGCCGCACCCGATCAGGTGGCTGAGGATTTCGCCCAGGTGCGCCGCTGCGCACAGGAGGCGGGGCGGGAGGGTCTGCGCTTCGGACTGCGCCTCCATGTGCTTTGCCGCGAGACCAAAAGCGAGGCACGCCGCGCCGCACAGGGGCTGATAGAGGAGAGCGCGCTCGAGAACACCCGCGTCTGGGCCGACATGCGCAACCACACCGAGAGCGAGGGCCAGCGGCGCATGAACGCACTCTACGAGGGCGGCTCCCCCTGGCTCACCGACACGCTGTGGATGGGCGTGAACGCGGTGCGCTCGGGCGCCGCCGGCATGCTCGTGGGCACGCCGGACATGATCGCCAGCGCGCTTAAGGAATACGTCGATTTGGGAGCAGGAAACTTCATCCTCTCGGGCTGGCCGCATCTGGAGGAAGCGCAAATCTTTGGCCGCGAGGTCATGCCGCTTCTCGCGGACACCCACCCGGTGCGCTTCACGCACACCGCCCCCGTTTGACGAGAAAAGGACGACCCATGAACTACCGCGTCTTCGACGCCCGCGAGATGGACCACCAGCAGACCTACCGCCTGCTCATCGGCTCGGTCGTCCCCCGGCCCATCGCCTGGGTGAGCACGCGCAGCACCGCGGGCGTGGCGAACCTCGCCCCGTTCAGTTTCTTCACCATGGTCTCCCACCATCCGCCGATGGCGTCGATTTCCGTCGGCGAGCGCGAGAAAAAACCCAAGGACACCGCGCGCAACATCCTCGACACCAAGGGCTACGTCATCCACGTGGTGGCCGAGGGCTGGGAGGAGGCGATGAACCTGACTGCGGGCAACTACGACCCGGCCGAGAGCGAGTTCGAGGCGGCCGGTCTCGCCACCCTGCCCGCCGACCTGGTGAACGCACCCCGCATCGCCGATGCGCCCGTGGCGATGGAGTGCCGCTTCGAGCGCATGATTCCCTTCGGCCAGGAGTGGGTGACGCACCTCGTCATCGGCGAGGTGCTGCGCTGGCACGTGCGCGAGGACTTGATGCTCATCGAGGGCGAGCGCCAATACATCAACCCCGCCAAACTCGCACCCGTGGGCAGGCTGGGCGGGCCGCGCTATTGCCGCACGCACGATATTTTCGAGATGCAAGCACCCTACGTCATGCCCGACCGCGCACACCCCAACGCCCCGGCGGGAGGCGGCGCCTAGCCCATGTCCAGCGTAGACATGGCACTGATCCGCCAGATGGCCGAGGAGCCGCTCGACCCGAGCCTCGTCGCGCGCGAACCCATGGAGCAGTTCCGCCGCTGGTACGCGCAGGCGCGCCAGGCGGGCATCCCCCGCGAAGACGCGATGACGCTCGCCACCATCAGCCCCGGCGGCGCACCCGCAGCGCGCATCGTGCTCTATAAGGATTTAGGCGATCTGGGCTACGCGGAGCCGGGCTTTCCCTTTTTCACCAACTACGAGAGCGACAAGGCCCGCGACCTCGCACACGAAGCCCGCGCCGCCCTCGTCTTCCACTGGAAAGAACCCGCCCGCCAGGTGCGCGCCGAAGGCGCTGTGCAACGCCTGCCCGAGGGCGTCTCGGACGCTTATTTCGCCACCCGCCCGCGCGGCAGCCAGACGGGTGCGTGGGCGTCGCCCCAAAGCCGCGTGGTGCCCTCTCGCGCGTTCCTTCTCGAGAAATCGCGCGCCTTAGACGCCGAGTACGCGGGCCGCGCGGTGCCCCGCCCCCCCTTCTGGGGCGGCTACCTCCTCACACCCCGCGCGGTGGAGTTTTGGCAACACCGCGACGACCGCCTCCACGACCGCGTGCGCTACTCCCTCGAAGACGACGGCGCATGGCGCGTGGAGCGACTGGGGGCGTAGACCAAAGTCGTTCGTCCTGTTTTCGCCACATCATATTGTAGCATTTCTTGAAAAATATCACTAAATGCAGTATAATTGTTTGTTTCGAGGATGGATGTGCCCATTTGTTGGCATCCATTTTGGATGTGCCATACAGGCGTTAGACAAGGAGATGACAAAGCATGGTTCGGGTAAGTGAAGAAGGAGACTGGGATGCCCGCGGGGAGTTGGTAC
Source organism: bacterium (assembly GCA_965221655.1). GTDB lineage: Bacteria > UBA8248 > UBA8248 > UBA8248 > UBA8248 > Bin107. The sequence goes on from OZ244906.1 coordinate 1,754,973, forward strand.
TCGAAAAGCTTCACCCCGATTGCCTGAACGTATATTTTGTTCCACTACCCAACAAATTGGAGGAGGCTGGATTAAGTCTTGAAAACACACAGGAACATAAAACCTTGCTGTTGGAGATCGAGAAACGAAGAAAGAATCTTACAATCTACCCCATCAAAACATTTGCAAAAGCATTCCTGGAATCAAAATATCACCAAGTCGAATGCATCACCCTTTCATACGCTGACCTCCCTCTTATCGATACCTACGATAACTTCCCTTCTACAGACGAAGATATTTTGGAAATACTAGAGAACCTACCTCTTATGTTCACCAAGGGCTACAACGGCGGTCTAGGTCTCGCTATGCCCTACCGATTCATCATCGATGCCGTAGAAGAATTATCCGACTGCACCAAGATTGTGATTTCCCAATTCGGCCCAACATGTATACAAGCCGACACCAAAGTTTTCTGTATATCCAAAGAAGATTTCGAGAAGGCGCGGCTGGAGTTGAATCGAATCTACAACAATGCCCAAAAAGCTATCTCGTCAGTAAAAGGAGTCGCCGCTTACAACATTCTGGCGAAATCCCTCGGACGCCCTGCGCGCACCCCACAAAACGGCAGGAGTCCATTGCGCAAGTATTTCACGGCTAAGTTGCAGGACCAAGAACCCCTTTCAGATGAAGACCAACAAAAATTGCTGGACATACTCGCCAAGAACACAAAAGTAATCGCCAACAGGCAACCGGAAAAACTCGCCAAGTTACAAAGTAATATTGAACTGGTCTCCCTCGAAAAGTTGATCGAACGCTACAAGGAAATGATGAAAAAGAACTCCCCTGAATCAAAATGGCAAGCCTTCTTCAACGAAAACCAATTCATTCTTGGCTTGGCATTCGGATACCCTATAATCAAAATCCAGGATCAAGCCTCGGTCGGAGGCCGAACAATCTCCGGTAAGGGGGACGCAATAACGGACTTCCTAGTCAAAAACAGTATGACGAACAACACGGCGATCTTGGAGATCAAAACACCGCAAACAAAGTTGCTCAACACTAAGCTTCATCGTGGAGACTTATTCAGCCCATCAAGCGACCTGTCCGGAGCGGTCAACCAAGCTCTCGACCAGAAATATCGGTTTCAAAAAGAGATCGCACAAATCAAGGACAACAGTAATGACACTAATATGGAGTCATACGCCGTGCATTGCTGTTTGATAATCGGAACTATCCCTGAAGGTGATGCCAAGAAAAAGTCCTTTGAACTTTTCCGGGGAAACTCGAAGGAGGTGGAAATCGTTACATTCGATGAACTTTTGGAGAAACTCCAACAACTCCACCATTTCCTGAAATCAGAAGAGGGGGATTCATTCGAGCCTAATGAATGACGAAATTCCTTTCTGAGCACTTGTGTGCTGGGCTAACATTCTTTTAAGCAATATCCCCCCCTACGCCTTAATCCCCTGTATGCCCCAGGAGGTGTCCTTCGCGGTGACGAAGACGTAATCCTCCTGGCCCAGGATTTCGCCCGCGTGCACGGCGTCGGCGGGAATGTGGACGATGTCGCCGGGGCCGATGGTTTGCGTCTCGCCCGCGACCGTCATGCGCGCGCCGCCCGAGAGCACGATGACGAACTGCTCGTTGGGGTGGGAGTGCGGCTCGGCGCGCCCGCCGGCGGGGATGCGCATCTTCCCGAAGATGACGCGCTCGCCCGTCACCCACACCCCCTCGGTCGGGCTGTAGGCTTCGCCTGCGAGACCCTTCTCCATCGCCTCGGTGTCGTGAAAGTAGGCGGGTCCCTCCCCGCGCGGGCCGCGCGCGGAGGCTTCGGCGGCGGGCGTTCCCTCGATGCCCGCGGCGGTGTCCTTCGCCACGATGAACTCATAGTCCACATCGCCCACCACTTGCGCCGCGTGCACGGCGTGTGCGGGCCGGTAGGCGATGTCGCCCGGCGCAAGCACGTGCTCCTCGCCCTCCACGTTCATGCGCACGCTGCCCGCCAGGCAGTAGCCGAACTGCTCGTTCGCGTGGGTGTGGGCACCCGAACCCGTGCCCGCGGGCATGCGCATTTTGCCGAAGATGAGCCGCTCGCCCACGACCCACGCACCGGCCGCCGTGCTGTAGGCCGCACCCGCGAGGTTTTTCTCCATCTCTCCCGTTTTGTAGAAATAAGGCATCGTCCCCTCCCCGGGTTGTGCCGCAAGGCCTGCGGCAGTGAGCGCGTGGCGCATGGATGCGCGCGTGATTGCCCGAAAATATCCCCCATCCGCGCTAAGCGGGCAAGGCCGGGTGCGCACCCCGCGCGCGGGGGCGGCGACCCGAAGCACCCGCTCATGCGATAACGGCGTACTTGCGGGTGGAGGTGCTACTATACAGAAAATTCCACACACCCTTTCCACACACCCTTGAGGAGGATGCGGCGCGATGATTCGTCAAATCAACGAAATTCCCCCTGAGGAACACAACGAAACCCGCCTTCGGCGAGCGAAAAGCTGGCTCGAGCAGAGCAGGAAAGTCGACTCTGAGGATGAAAAATTCATCCTCTTGTGGATTGCCTTTAACGCGGCTTACGGCGGCGCGCCGGACGTCACGGGGCAGGACAACCCCTCCGAGATAAGGCAGGTCGGGGAGTTTTTGGGCCGGGTCATCCACCACGACAAGCAACAGGAACGGAAGATACGGGCCATGCTCTGGGAAGGTGGGGGAAAGCCCATCCGGGACATCCTGGAGCATCCCTATATATTCAAACCGCTTTGGGAATTCGTGCACGGAGACTCAAAAAAAGACTGGCGCAAAGAATTCAATGCAACGAATAAGGAGATATGGAAAGAATACGAGCAGGGAAACGTGCGGGCAGTTTTTCGCGAAGTATTCTGGCGGGTGTATCAATTACGCAACCAGGTGCTCCACGGAGGGACTACCTTCGGCACGGGACGGGGCAGGTCGCAAATCGAGCAGGGTCTTGCCTTCATGGAGCTCATCGTTCCCCTGATCATCGAGGTGATGGAGGCAAACCCCAGGACGAAGTGGGGAAACATCTCTTATCCCCACATCGGCAGCGGTCCGGACGAGGATATATTGGGAGCGGAGGCGAAGTAGCCCCCTACCCGATGACGACGTGCTCGCGCGTGGGGGCGCCGAGGTGGGTCATGCCCGTCTCGGTTACGAGGACGGTGTATTCCGCGTGCACGCCGCCCTCGCCGAAGCGACCCGAGGGCAGCTCGACTGAGAGCACAGCACCTGCGGGAAGGGGTATGTCCGAATCAGGCGGCAGGAAGGGATCGGCCAGCGGGGTCGGCTCACTCAGCGTGTAGGGCAGCTCGCGCGCCTCGATGCCGATGGTGTGCCCGCAAAACGCGCCGTTATAGCCGGGCAGCCCCGCCTTTCTGGCCGCGGCGAGTGCCGCGCGAAAAATCTCTGAGGGCTTGACGCCCGCGCGAATCACCCCGAAGGCGGCCTCGAGCCCCGCCTGAATCGCGCGCCACTGCGCCTTGCGTTCGCGGGAGGGCTCGCCGAACGAACCGCAGCAGCCCACGTCCCCGCAGTAGTGGTCGAGCCGCATCCCTGCGTCAAAGAAAAAGCCATCGCCCGGTGCGAACTTTCTCTCTGAGGGCGGGAAGATGGAGGCCGAGCGCCTGCCGCCGCCCAAGTGAAACCAGCTCCACTTGCCTCCCTCGGCGGCCACGGCGCGGTAGTAGTGGCTCGCTATCTCGCGCTCGGTGCGGCCGACGGCCATCTCGGCGTGAAAGGCGGCGACGGCGCGCTCGTTGAGCATTGCCGCGGCGCGCATGCGCTCGATTTCAGCCTCGGTCTTTTGCAGGCGTATGAGGCGAAACAGGCCCGAGGCGTTCAGAAACGAAACCTCCGGCAGGGCCGCCTCCACGCCCGCCCGCGTGGCGGGGCGGAGCCCCTCGGCGTCGAGCCCGACTTTTCCGCGCGCAAGGCCGCGCTCGCGCAGGAGGCGCATCAGCGCACCCTGGGCGTTCGCCTCGCGCGGGGCGTCCTCGGCGATGAGCGCGAGATAGTCGCGCTCCTCCCTGTTTGCGCCCCCCTCGCCGGGGGCGAGCTCGAGTGCTGAGCGCGGACCGTAGCCGCGCACGTCCTCTATCCACGAGCCCGTCGCCGCGTAGTAGGTCTCATCCTGCCGGGAGACGATGAGTGCGGGCGGGGAGGATGCGTCGCGGAAAAACAGCGCGAACGTCTCCGTCGTGGCGTCGCCGTAGGTGTATTGCGCCCAGCCCTGAAAGCCCGAGAGGTAGAGCACGTTGTGGCGCGTCGTGGCGATAAGCGCGTCCAGGTCGAAGCGCGCCATGTGCTCGCGCGCGCGGCCTTCGTTCAAGAGCATGGCCTAACCCGCCCCGGCGGCGGACGCGGGCGTCCGCCAGTCCCTGAGTTGGCGGACGAGCGGCACCGCGGCGCAGGCGAGCCCCGTCGCCAGCATGATGAAGCTGAAGAAGATGACGAAGATGATGAGCGCGATGAAACTCACGAACAACAAGACGCGCTCATACATATAGAGCCTCTCCAGTAGCCAGCCCTGCGTTGCCGCCGAGAAGGCGACGAAGCCCAGCAGCGTCGTGGACGCGGAGAGTGCAACGCGCAGCGGGTGCGCGAAGGTGAGCAGTGCCGGGTCGAACACGAACAGGAAGGGCACCACGAAGCCCACGATGGCGAAGCGAAGCGACATCATGGACGTCTTGAAATAGGCCGCCCCCGCCAGTTTGGCCCCCACGAGCGAGGCGATGGCCACGGGCGGCGTAATGGCCGAGAGTATCGCGAAGTAGAAGATGAACATGTGGGCCGCGACGCGGTCTCCCTTGGCGGCCACGAACTCCTTGGACCACTCCACTCCGTAGACGTGGGCGAGCTCGGGACCCACGAGCTTGATGAGCACCGGCCCGCCCAGAATGGCGAGCAGCACGTAGGCCGCCGTCGTCGGCATTCCCATGCCGAGTATCGCGCAGCACACCGCCGTGAGAAGCAGGGCGACGAAAAATCCGTCCAGGCCGATGTAGTAGGCGCACCCGCCGCCCACCGCCGGGCCGAGGAGGCAGATGTCCTTGGCGAGGGCTTCGATCATGAAGGCGAACTTGTTGCCCACGCCCGTGATGGTGAGCACCTGCACGACGACCTCGATGGTCGCCAGCGTGACGGCGAACTCGGCGCCTTGCCTGCCGCCTACGCGCAGGGCGTCGCGGATGCTGAATATCCAGTCCGAAGCGCTCTTTGCGGCGCGCACGCCCGCGCCCGTCTCGCGCGTCTGCTTCGCGCGCTGCAAATAGGTGAACGGATTGCACGAGACGGCCAGCACCTGCCGCACGCTCGGCGTCTCGCCGGCCGGTTCGCTCCCACCAAAGGAGAAGACGACCCTTTGCACCAGGAAGGCCAGACCGAAGAAGATGAGCCCGTCGTAGATGAACCCGAACGGGACGAACCATTCGCCAAAATTCGCGATTGCGGGGATGAGGGTGTAAATCCCCTTTTGCACGTAGTAGGCGCCCGTCCAGAGAATGACGAAATACCAGGGGATGGTCGTGGCGGGCTGCGCCCCGTTTCCCCTGAAGAGGGACCATGCGCTCAGCAGCGCCAGCACGAGGGCGGCCCCGGCCACGCCCGAGGACCAGCCGAACACCCCCCACAACCCCAGCAGGGCGAGCGGGAAGATGGCGAGCCAGCTGCGCTCGGTCTCGCGCCCGAACGCCTCCACCCAGGAGAACAGCCTCCCGCAAACGAGCACCAGCCCCGCTCCCACCGCGCCCAGCACCACGGCGGCGCGCAGGGCCGCGCCCCAGCTCGGCGCCTCGTTCATGCCCAGCGGCAGGCCGAGGCCGAGCTCCAGGAGCGAGAGCAGTGCGAACAGACAGAACGAGAACACCCAGAACGTAACGGGCACGAACACGAATATTTCGTCGGCGACGGCCTTCTCGCCCGTTCGCAGCGTGCCCAAAAACTCCGCCACGTTGCGGTAGAACCACACGCCCACCATGATGAAGACGGACATGACGCCCGCGAACACCGGCGTCCTGCCCTCAAAGAGGAAATAGACCAGAAACGCCAGGGGCACGAGATAGAACCATCCGTTTTTGAGCTCGTCCCTCCAGCTCGGAATCTCCGAGGCCGGCAGCGGCTTGATGGCCAGCGCACCGGCCGCGAAGTGGATGTTAATCCCCACGATGGTGAAATACATGATGGCCGGTATGGTGGCGTAGCCGATAATCTGGAAATACGGCACCTCGATGAGTTCGCTCATGATGAAGGCGCCCGCCCCCATGACGGGGGGCATAATCTGCCCGCCGCTGCTGGCCGCCGCCTCCGCCGCGCCCGCGATGTGGGGGCTCAGCCCGATGCGCTTCATCAGCGGAATCGTGAACGTGCCCGTGGTGACGACGTTGCCCGAGGCACTGCCCGACACCGTGCCCATGAGCGCGCTCGACCCCACGGCGGCGAGACCCGCGCCCGCGCGCATCCTGCCGAACAACCCGAGGGCGAAATTCACGAAAAATCGCCCTGCGCCGGACTCGTGCAAAAACGCCCCCAGAATCAGGAACATGATGATGAACGTGGCCGAGATGACGACCAGAAAACCCAGTACGCCGCCGATGAAGTCCGTGGAGAGCTTCGCCTGCAATTCGAGCCAGGTGTGGCCGCCGTGCCCGAAGGGCGGGGCGAACAGGTTGCCCCATATTCCGTAGACGAAGGCGATGACCGCCAGCGTCGGCAGCGGGGGGCCGAAACAACGCCGCGTCAGCTCGAGAGCCACGATGAGCATGACGAAGCCCACGCGCGCGTCGCCTATCGTCGGCGCACCGGGCCGGTCGACCATCTCCTCGTGGTAGTAGAACAGGTAGAGGCAGGCGGTCGCCACGAAGAGGAGCATCGCTGCGTTCAGCCCAACCGTGAAACCCGCCGGAAAAGGATGCGCGGGGTGTTCGGCGAACACCTCCTTGACGCGCCGCCTGGACCAGAACAGGGGAGCGGCCAGCAAGACCACGGGCCACAGGTAGAAGACGCTGCGCACCGCGTCGGCCTGGCCCGCCCACAGTCCCACGCGCCAGCCGATCAGCGCGAGTGCGGCGAAGAACACCAAAAGATAGACACCCGCCTTTCTCACGCCCTCGGCGGGCCGGAAGAAGACGGCGAACAGCGTCCACATGGTGGGGATGGCGGAACACGCTATCAACAGCCACCAGAACGTAGGCTCGTGCGTGCTCTCGGGCAGGGAGTTCCAATAGAGGAACAGAAACGGCGCGGGAGCGAAGCCCAGCGCCCAGAGCAGGAGCGCGAGCCAGGATTTCTCCACCACCATCATCCCCAGCCACAGAACCAGGGGAAGCGCGTAGACCCACCACACGCTCGCGTCCGACCACTCCTCGCCCATCTCGTAGACGAAGTAATAGAAAATGACGGCGGGAACGAGCGAGAGCACGTAGAGGATGGGCAAAACGCCCAGCTTGCGAATCGCTACGCCGTAGATGCGGGGCATGGCCCCCGCACCGCCGATGAGCAAGATGGTGTAGGCCAGCAGCATGTGCATGTTGGGGTGCATCTCGCCCGGCAGGGGCCGCAAATAAACCGCGGAGATGTGGTAGAGCCCCGAGAGCACGCACAGCCAGGAGGTGACGAAGACCAGTGCCCGCACGAGGGGGGCCGACTGGCCGGTATCGGTTTCGGTAGTCATGTATTTCTTCCCTTTCCACCTTGGTGGGTTCGTCATGGCGCAATGCAGCCGTCGTGAGCGGTGCATTCTAACGGATAGGCGCGCCGTTTTTCCAGCACCCGGCGGAATGCATACGCCGATCCGCGTGCTTGACCAAGCCGCGCCGTTTTGATTTAGTAGGAGTGAAGCGACAAACCGGAACACCCTTAGGCTCGCGCACCGGCCTCGACGCACGAGGAGGATGCGGAGTCGAGCAGTTTTCACTACCTGCACCAAAAAGGAGAAGCGCATGAGGAAGTCGACTCTCAGGTTGTGCACGCTGGCGGCGGGGCTCGCCCTGCTCGTCGGCACCGCGCCCGCGGCGGACGCCGCCAAGATTCTTCTCGGAACGTCGCAGCCCGGCGGCGCCACCTTCGAGATAGGCACCGCGATGGGCAAGGTCATCACCGACAACTCGGGCGGAAAGATTTCCGTGTCGGCGTCGGTTACGGGCGGCTCCACCGCAAACGTCCGCATTCTGCAAAAGAAGAACAAGGATCAGCCCTTCCGCATGGGCATGGCCACGGCGCCTGCCGTCGCCTGGGGCCAGACGGGCAGAAAGCCCTTCAAGAAACCCCAGGACGTCCTGGCGCTGGGCGCGCTCTATCCGCTGACCATCGTCTACACCACCTTCAATTCCACGGGCATCAAGAACTGGTTCGACCTCGACGGCAAAAGATTCGTGGTCGGCGGGCGCGGCGGCTCGATCTACATCGTCACGCAGATTGCGCTCAAGCACAGCGGCATGTTCGACAAGGTGAAGCGCGAGTTCTTCAACAACAACCAGAACTCGGCCGCCATCAAGGACCAGAGGGTGGACGCGGGCTTTTTCTTCCTGAACGGCGGCGTCCCCGCCCCCGTGTACATGGACCTCGCGCGCACGCTCTCGGGCAAGCTGCACTTCTTCGGCCCCGACGAGAAGACCATCAAGAAGCTGGCCGACACCGAGGCGGGCATCGTGCGCGACGTGGTGGCGGCGGGCTCCATTCCGGGCTACAACAAGGACATCGTGAGCTGGGGCCAGATGTGGAGCCTGATGACCAACAGCAAGATGAGCAACGACAACGCCTACGGGATCGTCAAGGCTCTCTACGACAACCACAAGCAGATCGTGAAATACCACCCGGCCGGCAAGTTTATTACCAAGAAGACCGGTCTGCGCGGTCTGAAGAAGCTCAAACTGCACCCGGGGGCGATCCGCTACTGGAAAGAAGCGGGCATGATGTAGCCCTCCCCGAAACACGGAGACCCCCCGCCCCGGCGGGGGGTTTTCTCTTTCGTCGTCCCACGACGACGCACACGCGGGAGCAGACGATGAACGCACCCGGCTTCGACACGTTTCGCCTCGTAAAGCCCGAGGACGCCGAGGGCGAAGTCGCGCAGATATACGACGAGATATGCCGCCTGAAGGACCCGCGCTGGCTGGGGCCGCTGTTCGGCTTCTTCGCCCACGTGCCGGGCCTGCTTCGCGGTTTTTGGGAGCTGCAAAAACGCCTGGAGGTTCTGGGCGGCCACGTTCCGCGCACGCTCACCAATCGCATCGCCATGGTCTGCGCGGTCGCCTCGGACTGCCCCCGGTGCGTGAACTTTCACAAGACCGACCTGGTCGACCGCATGGAGATGGACGCGGACGAGGTGGAAAAACTCCACGACTTCGAGAACGCGGACCTTCCCGAGGCGGAAAAGGCCGTCTTTCGCGTGGCGCGAAAGCTTACGCTTAACGAGCAGATGAGCGACGAGGAATTTCAGGCATTGCGCGCGCACGGATTCGACGAGGCGGCGATTGTGGAAATCGTCTCGGTCGCCTTGCTCGAAGGGGGTTTTGCGCGGCACGCAAGCGTTCTGGCACGTTTTGAGGACGGGGCCGAGTGGCCCGCGCGGCATACTCCTTCCGCCGCGTACCGAAGCGTCATCGACAAATAAGGGGGGCTACCTCCGCACCGCGCTCGCACGACGCGATAAGCGCGCCCCTGCGGCCGCAGACTTTTTCTGCGGGGCGTGGAGCGATGCGGAAGCCGGCGTCGCCTTCTCGGCGCGGCGGGGCGCCTCGGCGGGATAGTTGTAGAGGGTAACCAGGCAGGCGTCGGGTTTCGTTTCGGCAACAGCCGCACCCGACAGAACGAGAACGGCGAGACCTGCCATCACAAGTGCGCGCATGAAAAAAACCTCCGCAGAATTGTGGACCCGCTCATCATAGCACGATTCCGGCGCGGCTCTCTGGCTCCCAGATCTCGTCGGTTGCAAAACGAAACCGATCTCTATACTCTATCGCGCGATTTACATATTGAAAAATCGACACTTTACGAATGCGGCGGGCGTCGCTCCCGCCCAGGTTGTCGATCCACGAACTCTTATGAAGGAAACGCCTTTCGTGTCGGAATCCGCAAACCTGCTGAACATGGTGCAAGTCGACAAGTCCTTCCCGGGCGTTCATGCACTCAAAGAAGTCGACTTCGACCTCAACGAAGGCGAGGTGCACATCCTCCTGGGCGAGAACGGCGCGGGCAAGTCCACCCTCATCAAGATACTGGCGGGCATCTACCACGCCGATTCGGGCCGAATCGAGATAAACGGCGCACCCACCGTGGTGCCCGACGCGAGAACGGGACGGGATTTGGGCATCAGCGTCATCTACCAGGAACTCAACCTGGTGCCCGACCTGAGCGTGGCGAAGAACATCTTTCTCGGCCGCGAACCCGTTCTGCCCGGCGTCATGCAGCGCGTGGACTGGGCGAGGGTGGAGCGCGAGTCGCAGGCCATCATGGAACGCTTGGACGTGCGCATCGACGTGAACGCGCCCGTGCGCTCGCTGAGCGTGGCGGATCAACAGATGGTCGAGATTGCGCGCGCACTCGCGTTCGATTGCAAGATTCTGGTGATGGACGAGCCCACCTCCTCGCTCAGCGGACACGAAATCGAGGAGCTGTTCAAGGCGGTCGCCCTTTTGCGCGAACAGGGCGTGGGCATCATCTACATCTCGCACAGGCTCGAGGAGGTCCACGAGATAGGAGACCGCGTGACCGTCCTGCGCGACGGAGAATACATCGGCACGTGGGAAGTGCAGGACGTGGAGCTCGACTTCCTCATCACGCAGATGGTTGGGCGCACACTGGACGAGAAGTTTCCCTGGGAGCCCAGGGAGCGCGGCGAGGTGGCCCTGCGCGTACGCGGGCTTACGCGCAACGGCGTGTTCGAGGACGTCGACTTCGACCTGCACTACGGCGAAATCGTCGGTCTCTCGGGTCTGGTCGGCGCGGGCAGGACCGAGGTGGCGCGCGCCGTCATGGGGGCGGACCCGGTCGACGCGGGCACCGTGGAAATGACCAGCGCAACCAAAGAGAAAGAGCAAATCCAGAGGCTCCCCCACTATCCAATCTGGATGGCCGTCGTGGACGTGCTCGTCTTCGCGCTGGCTCTCCCCCTGTTCACGGTAATTTTCCAGGGCATCTACGATCCCTTTACCCTCAACATGAATTCCCCGCCGCCCCTGTTCAGCGCAACCTGGTTCTACGAATGGATGCTCGGCGGACCGCTCTACAACATACCCAACGGCCCCACTCCCTACCTGGTGGCCACTGGCCTGGCCCTCGTGCGCCAGGCGGGGCTTTGGTTCCTGGAAAGACAATACAGCTGGCGCACGATGGTGGTCGACTTCGCAGCCTGGTACGCCTTCGCCGTGTGCGCGATGGTGCTCACGAGCCTGTTCACCCAAAACTTCGTTCTCGAGTGGGTGATGATCTGGGGCGGCGTCGCCATGGTGCTCGTCCGCTTCCTCACCTCCCTCACCCACGAGCGCAAATGGACTCCGATGCTGGCCATCCAGCGCGGCCTCGGCCTGCTGCCCGAGGACAGGAAAACCCAGGGGCTCACCCAGGTTCTCTCGGTCGCATTCAATGCGACGAGCGCGAACCTGCGCCGCCTCGTCCAGCGGTGGCTGCTCAATCTGACCATGGAAAAAGACATGGTGGACGAGCATATCAACCAGCTCAAGATCGTGACGCCCGACCAGGAAACGAAGATACGCTTCCTCTCGGGCGGCAACCAGCAGAAGGTCGTTCTCGCCAAGTGGCTCTTCCGGCGCGCCAACGTGCTCGTATTCGACGAGCCGACGCGCGGGATCGACGTAGGTGCGAAGTTCGAGGTGCACTCGCAAATGCTCCAGCTCGCCAGGGACGGCGCGGCGGTGATGATGATATCGAGCGAACTGCCCGAGATTCTCGGCATGAGCGACCGCATTCTGGTGATGCGCGAGGGGCGGATGACCGCGAACCTCGACAGAGAAGAGGCCACGCAGGAGATGATTCTGCGCTACGCCATGACGGCCGAGTGAGGCGACTCCGCGAGAGACGCCCCGCCCCGGCCATGATCGATCGGAGGTAGATTCCATGAGCGCCGCTGCCCCTGCGGGCAACGAGAAGATGTTTCTGGGATATTCGGCCAAGGACATCCCCTGGGAACGCGCGCTTCTCATTTCCGCGTTCGTCGTCTTGATGATCTTCTACACCTTTGCTACCGAGAACTTCCTCACGCTCGAGAACTTCGTGAACGTCGTGCGGCGCGACGCCTGGCTCTTCTTCCTGGCCTACGCGCAAACCCTGGTCATCCTCTCGGCGGGGTTCGACCTCTCCCAGGGGTCGATCATGAGCATGGTGAGCGTGATAGCCTGGAGCGCAATGCTGCACTTCGGGTTTTTCATCGGCCTCCTGGCGGGGCTGGGCATCGGGCTCGCCTGCGGCGTCGTCAACGGGTTCTTCGTCGGCGTGATGCGGGTGCAGCCGTTCATCGCCACGCTGGGGATGCTCTTCGTCGGCAGCGGCACGGCGCAATTGTGGACGGGCGGCCTCCAGATGGGCGGCGCGAGAGAGGGCGCGACGCTTCCCAAGCACGTGGAAGAGGCTTACGTCTTTTTGGCAAAGGGCAGCCTGGGGCCCATTCCGTTCACTTTCATCTGGATACTCCTGGCTCTGGGCGCCATGTGGTACCTGCTCAAGTACACCCGCTTCGGCACGTACGTCTACGCCCTGGGCGGAAGCGAGCAGACGGCCATTTCGGCGGGCATCAACTATCCGGCCATGAAAATAGCCATCTTCGGCATCGGGGGGCTGCTGTGCGGCTTCGCGGGCCTGCTCCTTTCGGCCAACGTGAGTGCGGCGGGAGAACCGAGGCTGGGCGGGGGCGATCAGCTCCTCCAGTCCATCGGGGCGACCATCATCGGCGGCACGCACATCTTCGGCGGGCGGGGAGGCGTGCTGGGCACTACGCTGGGCGTCTTCCTGATCATATTCCTGGTGAACGGACTCAACATCATGGGAATCGACACCTACCGACAACAAATCGTCGTCGGCCTGGTGATTCTCGCCTCCATCTGGGTCAGCACCCTGCGCGAGCAGAAAAACTAGGGAGATTCTGCGTCATGGCGAATGCAGCGGAGGCTCCGGCACGGCCAGCGGCCTCCATTTTGAGCACATTCGACTACGAGAAATACGGCCTGCTCGTGGTCTTCATCCTGATGATGTTCGTCTTCTACGTCCTACAGCTGCTGGGTTACGTGAACAACTTCATCGAAGCCCACAACCTCACGAACCAGCTGCGCAACGCATCGCTGCTGTTTTTCATCGTCGCCGGCCAGAGCATGGTGCTGCTGGTCTCGGGCATCGACCTGAGCCAGGGCTCTCTGCTCAGCCTCTCGAGCGTGGTGATGGCCCAGGGCATCCTTGATTTCGGTCTGGCGGTGGGCGTGCTGATGGGCATCGGCATGGCGACGATGTTCGGCTTCATCAACGGCTACCTGGTAGGCCGCGTGAAGATACAGCCCTTCATCGTCACGCTGAGCATGCTCTTCATCTGCGCTGGCATCGCCCTGGTATTCACCGGCGGACGCACCATCCACCAGTTCACGAGCGAGCAAAAGGACATCCTCCAGGCCATTGGCCTCACGGATTTCTTCCACATACCGGGCACGATGTTCATCGCCATCGTCTTCTTCATCGGCCTGTATCTGCTCACGAAGCGCACCGTACTGGGCCGGGCCATCTACCTCACCGGCGGCAACGAGGAGGCCGCGCGCCTCTCGGGCATTGACACCGGTAAGGTGAAACTCGTCTGCTACCTCATCAGCGGCATCTGCGTGGGCATCACCTCGTTCCTGTATCTGGCGCGGCTCCCGGCCACGAACGGCCTCGCGGGGTTTCAGCTCGAGTTCCAGTCGCTGGCGGCCACCGTTGTGGGGGGCACGACCTTTCACGGCGGCGAGGGCGGCGTAACGCAGGCCGCCATCGGCACGCTGTTTCTGACGTTTTTGCTCAACGGCCTCATTCTGCTGGGCGTGGGCACGTTCGCCCGCGAGGTAGTGGTGGGCGTGCTGCTCATAGCGGCGGTGGTCATCAGTTCCCGCAAGAGGCGGGAGTAAGCAATAGATGCGCAACATTGTTGTTTCCCCTTTCGCGGAGGAGATTGTTCCGTCCGTGAAACCCATCCTGCGAGGAGGATACGGAAAATGAAGAAGCTGTTTCGCTCTTTCATGATTCTCGCCTTCGTCGTCGCGTTCACGGGCGCGGCGATGACGGCGGCCCCTGACGCCGACGCGCGCGTGAAGGCGAAGAAGAAGTACAAGATCGCCGTCGTCGTGCCCAACGGCGTCGACCCCTACTTCTTCTCGAAGTGGTACGGCAGCGTCCAGGCGGCCCAGGACGCGGGCGTGAGCGTCACCATGTTCGACGCGGGCGGCTACGAGTTCCTGCCCAAGCAGGTGGCCCACGTCGAGGACATCATCGCGGCGAAGTACGACGGAATGATCATCTGCCCCATCAGCACCAAGGGCATGGTGGACGCCGTGCACAAGGCGATGGAAAAGGGCATCAAGGTCGTCGTGGACAACATCGACCTCGACAGCGATCGCGTCAAGAACCGCGTCATGAAGAACAGCTACGAGCTGGGGCTTCTCATCGGCGCGAGCCTCGCCCACGCCATCAACTACGAGGGCAAGGTCATGATGCTGCCCGGACCCAGCGGCATCGAGATGGTCACCTCGATGGCCAAGGGCTTCGAGGAGTACATGAGCCACTATCCCAAAATCAAGATCGTGGCCAAGGAGTTCACGAAGTCGAACGTGCAGGCCGCCTTCCAGACGGCCGAGGACCTGCTCAAGAAACATCCCGACGTGAAGGGCATCTACCCCTGGGCGACGCTCATCGCGCGCGGCACGGTGGACGCCGTGAAGGCGGCGGGCTACAAGCCCGGCCAGATCAAGATCGTGACCCACAACCTCGTCGTGGGCATCGAGAAAGACATCCGCGACGGCTGGGCGCACGCGGCGGTTCTGGCAGAGCAGATCGCCATGGCGAAAGAAGCGGTCTACAACGTAATCGACCTCATCGAAGGCCGCCAGCCTCCGGGCGCACCGCACCGGGGCGGCACGCTCAGCTACATCCAAAACTTCATGGCATACAAGCACAACCTCGACGCTCTGGATCGCAGCGGCATCGAGGCGCCCAAGGAGTGGATGATCAAGCGCCAGAAGCGCGCAGCGAACATCGTGGGCGGCAAGCGCCGCTAACCCTCGCGGCAAGCAAGGGAAAAACCCCGCCGGGCGTCACCCAGCGGGGTTTTTTCTCTTGCTGCTCCTACAGCCCTTCCACGTATATGCTCAGGCCCATTCGCCCCGTGGAGCCGCCGGGCTGGGGGTCTGCAATCGCGTCCGTCTGCACCTCTCCCGCCCCGTCCACGGCCCGCACCGTCGCCGGGTAGAATCCGTTTTCCCGAAACCGCATCGGGAACGCCCACACGCTCCAGGCGAGCGGGCCAAGCGGCTCCTTGCGCATGGCGGGCGCCCAGGGTTCGCGGCCATAGGCGACTTCCACGCTGCGCACACCCCGCTCCCCCGCAAAGGCGGAGCCCACGAGCCAAACCGCGGGCGTTCGCACGCGCACCCGCCTTCTGGGAGCCTCGAAGCGGCTTAAGGTCTCGACGAGCGCGGCGTCCGACCAACCGCGCTTTTGCCAGTAGCCGCCGTGCCCCCGGGTGGAGAGGTGGATCGACTCTATCCACTTCACGTTCTTGAGACCGTAGACACCCGGCACCAGCAGCCTGAGCGGTGCGCCGTGATCGCGCGGCAGCGGCTCCCCGTTCATCTTGAGGCAAAGCAGCGTGCGCGCGTCCAGGGCTTGTTCCAGGGCTATCGAATCGTGGTAACCATCCGCCGCGCGAAAGACAACCCGGGTCGAGACCGCACGGCGCACGCTTCGGCTCAAGCCCGCGCGCTCGATGAGCAAGCCGAGCGGCACGCCCTCCCACAGGGCGTTTCCTATCTGCCCGCCGCCCACCGGATTGCCGATGCAGGTCATCGTCGCCCAGGCCGCGCGCTGCTCCATGGCGCGCAGGTCCGCGAGAGAGACCGAAAACGGCGCGGCCACCTCGCCCCCGAGCGCGAGGCGCCATTTGCGCGGGGAGAGCCGCGGGGCCGTGTGGCCGATGCTCTGGACGTAGAATTTTTCGTTCGGCGTAACTTCGGGCACGACGCGCGCGGCGAACGCGAGGACGTCCTCGCCGGGTTGCGGCGTCTGCGCGGGGCGCGCGTTCAGCCAGTCGAACAGGCGGCCCGCCATCGAGGCGCCCGCGTCGCCGGGCGCACCCAGAACGGCCAGGGGCGCCACGCGCACCGCCGCGCCCAACACCCGGCGTCTGGAGACGTTCATGACGTCCTCCTTGAGAAAACCACCTCATGCTACTACAACGGGCGAAATTTCTCCCCCGCGCGTCTCGGGGCACACCCCCGGAGGGGTGCGCCCGGGCTCCGCGTACAATGGTTTGCTCGCGCTTGGGCGTTATAGTACGTTGAGGACACCGTTTCGTCTGGAGACTCGTACGCAGGACACCGAATTTCAACGCCACCCCGAACCCCGAGGTTTCCATGGGCGGACCCGGCGCGAGAGAGGCCATCGACTCCAGCGAAGTCAAGCGATTCGCCAGAGAGGCGGGTGCAGACCTGGTGGGCGTTGCCTCTGTGGAAAACTTCGCCGAAGCCGCGGCGGGCTGCAGCCCCAGAGACCTCTTCCACATGGCGAACAGCGTCGTCGTGCTGGCCAAGCGCATTCCTTTCGCCGCGGCCACGCCCTACCCCAGCATCGGCGCGATGGAATTCGGCGAATACATACCCGAAAACTTTCTGAACGAAATCTGCTACCGTCTCTCTCTTTTTCTCGAAGACGCGGGCCACCTTTCGGCGGCCACGCCCGCGGGGCGCGACGTCACGCACTTCCGCGTGGAACAGGAAGACCCCGAACCCAGGGTGTTCCTGCAAGGCTCCTTCGACCTTAGGCTCGCGGCGGTGAAGGCGGGGCTCGGCGAAATAGGCGCCAACAACTGCCTTATCACGCCCAGGTTCGGCTCGCGCGTGCGCCTGGGGGCGGTCTTCACCGAGGCGCGCCTGGCGCCCGACCCGCCCAACCAATACGGCGCACCGCCCGGGTTTTGCCGAGAATGCGGGTTTCGCTGCGTGGAGGCCTGCCCGGCGAACGCGCTCTCGGGCGAGGGCGGCGTGAACCACTACCGCTGCCTGGTCGTCCGGCCCGACCTCGTCGCGCCCGGGAAGGCTCTTGCCCACCTCAAAAAAACCTTTCGGGGCAAGCCCCTCATCATGGCGGCCAAGGGGCTCTCCTACACCGACAGCCCCCCGCATCCGTGCAGCACCTGCATCGCCCTGTGTCCCATGGATGAGGGCCGCGCGTATGCGCCCACGCCCTTTCACCGCGAAGCGTGGTCCGACGAGGACGCCCTGCGCGTCATAGAACCGGACCCGGCGGAAAACCCCTGACATGAAGAAGACCCCCGCAATCGACGCGGACAGCGTGAAGGCGCAGGCGCGGGCCATGGGTGCGGACCTGGTGGGAATCTCCTCGTGCGAGGGCTTCGAGAAGGCCCTGCCGGGCTGTCGACCCGGGGATTTGCTCAAGGACGCAGAGAGCGTCGTCGTCTTCGCCCGGCGGATGCCCTTCGGCAACGCCACCTCGCGGCCCTCGGTGGGCTATCTGGAATACGGCTACTACGGACACGAAACCTGGATCAACAAACTCTCATACCGCCTGGCGCTCTGGATAGAGGACGAAGGACACCTCGCCCTGCCCACGCCAGCGGGGCGCGACATTCCCTCGCTGAAAATCCTGAACGAGGGGGCCGAACCAGAAGTTTTCATGGAAGGCTCCTTCGATCTCAGGCTCGCCGCGGTGAACGCAGGTCTGGGCCAAATCGGCGTGAACAACAACCTGATTACCGCCGAGTACGGCTCGCGTCTGCGCCTGGGAGCGGTGCTCACCACGGCGGCCCTCGAGCCCGACCCTCCCCGCGAATACGGCGTGGTGCCCGCATTCTGCATAGAGTGCGGCTACAAGTGCATCAAGCCCTGCCCGGCGCACGCCCTGCCCGGAGACGGAGCGGTCGACCACTACAAGTGCATGGTGATGTATCCCCGAAAGGTCTCGCCCGAGAAGGCCCTGGACGTCTTCCGGAAGCGTTACGGCTATCCCCCGCTCCAACTCGCGGGCCGTATGCTGGCCTTCACCGACAACGCGCCGCACTGCTGCGCCACCTGCATCACGCTGTGTCCCATGGACGAAGCGCGCCGCGTCAAGGAGAAGACGATAAACGGCACGCGGCGTAGCGTCCCTGCAACGTAACCGTGCCCGAGGGGCGCGCACGGGGAGCCGTCATGCCGAAGCCGCTCGAAGGGCTGCGAGTGTTGGACCTCACCCAGTTCTACTCGGGTCCCTGGGCCACGCTCTTACTGGCGGGGCTGGGTGCGGAGGTCGTCAAGATCAACAACCCGGCCACGGGCGACGTGGTGGCACAGGGGCCTCCCTTCGCGGGCGCGGGCGGCGTGTCGTTCCACAAACAGGATGAGGACGACCTGGGCATCGCCTACCTCAAGCGTGCCCGCAACAAGAAATCCCTCACGCTCGACCTCAAGAACCCGCGCGGGCTGGAATTGTTCCTCCGCCTTGCGGCCGAGGCCGACGTACTCGTCGAGAACTTCGCCGTCGGCGTGACCGAGCGCCTCGGAATCGACTACCCGAGGCTCAAAGAGCACAACCCGGGTCTCGTCTACTGCTCCATCACCGGCTACGGGCAAAGCGGCCCCGACGCGCCGCTCAAGGGCTACGACGCCGTGACCCAGGCGGTCTCGGGGCTGATGAACCTCACCGGCTTCCCCGACGGGCCACCCACCAAGGCGGGCTCCGCCATTGCAGACAGCATCGGCGGCACGTTCGCCTATGGCGCCATCGCCACCGCGCTCCTGCACCGCGAGCGCACCGGCGAGGGCCAGTGGGTGGACGTTTCGATGGTGGACTGCCTCGTGTCGCTCGTCTTCGACGAGCCCATGGACTGCTACGAAGCACTGGGACTGCCCGAGCGGCTGGGAAACCGCATCATGCGCCTCTCGCCCTTCAACGCCTATCCGGCCCAAGACGGCTGGCTGGTCGTCGGCGCGGGCACCGACGCCCACTGGAACAACATTCTGCGTGCCATCGGCCGCGAGGAACTGGTGGGCGACGCGCGCTACGCGGACCTGAGCGGGCGCATCACGCACAACGACGAAGTGGACGCCCTCATCACCGAATGGACGAAAAAACACGCCGTGGCGGAGGGGCTGGACGCGCTGCGCCGTTTCGACGTCGTCTGCGGGCCCGTCCACACCATCCGGGACATACTCGCCTGGCCGCACCTTCGGGCGCGGAACATGGTGGAGGACCTCCCCCACCCCACGCTGGGTCCACTGCGCGGCGTCAAAACGGCGGGCTTCCCCCTCAAGTTCGAAAAATCCCCCGGCGGCTACGATGCCCCCGCTCCGCTCAGCGGGCAGCACAACGAGGAAATTCTCGGAGCGTGGCTCGGCCTGGGAGAAGAGGAAATCGAAGCCTTAAGGCGCGGCGGCGTCGTTTGAGCCGATCCGCCCGCATTGTGTGCAGGGCCGCGCTCGGCTATCATGAAATTCTATTTTTCGCATATTCCAGACTGCCCAGGGCGTGCGTCCAGCTACGCCGCCCCCGTCCGAAACTCGCTGGGAGGCGTTGCCCGTGAGCATCATCAACGAAGTCGGCGCGACCGCTTTCGTCATCGCATCCATGCGCGCCATGGAAGAGAAGCGGGAGCAGAAGATATTCGACGACCCCTACGCCAAGTGGTTCGCCAACCCGGAAATCGACGAGAAGGTGCGGTTTTTGATCGCCGCCTTTCCGCCCTCGCTGGAGGTCGTGCGCTACCGGGTCTGCATCATGGGCGAAATCGTCGCGCGCAGCATTGCGGACGGCGTGCGGCAGGTAGTGACCCTGGGGGCCGGCTTCGACATGCGCGCGGAGATTTTTCGGGCCGACGGCGTCCGGTTCTGTGACGTCGACCAGCCCGCCGTGCTCACGTACAAGCGCGAGGTACTCGAGAGCAACGGCGTCGCGCCCTGCACGTACATTCTCTGCAACTACCTGGAGGTCGACCTGCCCGAAAAGCTCGCCGAGGCGGGCTTTGACCTCACTGCCCCCACCCTGTTCGTCTGGGAGGGGAACACCATGTATCTGCCGCGCGACCTGATACACGCGTTTCTCGACAAGCTGCGCGCGCGGTTTCCCGCCATGCGCATCGCTTTCGATTATTTCTCGCAGAAGGTGATCGATCGCACCACGGGCAACGAGGAGGTAACCCTCGCCACCGACCGGTTCGAGAACAGCTTCGGGGTCAAGTGGCTGACCGGCTTCGACGATCTGCCCGCCCTAGCGCAACGCCACGACCTGGAAATCGTCGAAACAGGCGGCATGATTGACGTGGGCAACCACCACAACCCAGAGGCGGCGGCGGAACTCGCCTATTTGCTGGGGTTCTACTCCTACTGCGTTTTGCGGGCTCGCCCGTAGGGACGTCCCCCGCAGCCGCTTGCGCGGGGTGGAAGCCACCCCCGAAAATCAAGGGCCGGACGGGGCACGCCCCGGCTGGGCGGGTGCCGCCCTGCGCGCGAAACCATCGACCGGGAGGCGCACGCCCCTCCCCGGTGGGGCGGGGCGCTGCCCTACAGCGTGATGACCAAATCGGGCGCAGCGGGGGCGAGTGCCGCGTAAAGCTGCGGGAAGCAGCCCGCCTGCACGCCCGCGACGGTGCCCTTGGCCGTCACCTCGCCCGAACCGCACTGCTCGAAGGTGCCTTCCGCCATGTTGCGCCGCACGGCGCACTGGTCGCAAACCATGAGGAGCATCCCCTTCTCGGCGGCGATCTTCGCCAGCCGCTCGCCGACGGGGTCGCCCGCGCGCAGGCAGAACATGTTGTCGTCGAAGAAGAACATCCCGACGACGTCGACGCCGTGCGTGCCGGCCTCGAGTTGGGGGAGGATCATCGTGGCGAGCTTGTAGGTCGCGGACATATCGGTTGCAAAGACGTAGGCGACTTTCATGGTTCGGGTTCCCCTTTCCGGTTCGTTCTGCGTGATTTGGGCGAAACGCCCTGGTGCGTTTTCCGCTCGTGCGACTTTCCATCGAAGCCACCGCGCGGGACTTCTCTAAGGCCGCTCCCGACCTCTCGCGCGCATCTGCCCCGTGGCACAACCGCCCAATCTTACAGGCCGACACGGGGGGGGCAATCGCTCCGCGTCTCGCGGGCGAGACGAAACCCGCCCGGCGCGAACGAGGGGCAGGCAAACCGCGACGACCCGCATGCACGCGCAGACGAAAACGCCTGCTCCGGGCCAAGCGAGCACCCGCGCCTTTCGTTGCCGCGGCTTCTCCCCCGCTCGTTCCTAGTCGGAACCGCCGCCGCCGAGGCCGAGCTTGAGTGAGCGGAACATCGCCGCCATGCTGTAGATTGCGGTGAACAGGGACAAAACGAGTATCGTCGCCGTGATGGGGCTGAGCAGAAGGGCCGACATGTTTCCGCCCGATATCGTGAGTGCGCGGCTGAGGTTGATCTCGATAATCGGCCCCATGATGAAGGCGAGCACGATGGGCACGACGGGTATGTCGATCTTCTCGAAGTAATACGCGATTGCCGCCAGAATGAGCACCATGACGACGTGGGCCGTGTAGTTCGCATACACGTAGCTGCCGGCGACGACGAGAATCAAGACGAACGGGCCGAGAATGCGCCGGGGCACCTTGGCGACGAGGCTGAAGGCGCGGGTGCCGATGAGCCCCGTGAACAGGAGCATGATGTTGATGACGAGCAGGCCGATGAACACCGTCGCCACAAACGTTCCGTTGTCGCGGAAGAGCAGCGGGCCGGGCACGAGACCCTTGCTGATCAACACGCCGAGGAGGATGGCCGCTCCGCCCGAACCCGGAATGCCGAGCGAGAGCGAGGGCACGAGCGTGCCCGCGACCAGTGCGTTGTTCGAACACTCCGGAGCGGCGACGCCCTCGATGACGCCCGTGCCGAACTCCTCTGATCGCTTCGACCACCTGCGCTCCTCGCTGTAGGCCAGCATGCCCGCGATGGAGCCGCCCGCCCCCGGAACGGCGCCGACCCCGGTGCCGATGAGGCTCGAGCGAATCCAGGTGGGGATGAGGCGGCGGACTTCCTCGGGCAGGATGCGGTTGCGCCGGCCCGCGGCGGCCTGCCCGGCGTCCGTTTCGGCTTCCTCGACCGTGCGCCTGTGGTCCACGAGAAGGTTGAAAGCTTCCGGCCCCGCCAGAAAAGCGATGATGACGATGACGAGCGGAATGCCGTCCATCAGGTATCCCTGGTCGAACGTAAAGCGCAGCCCGCCGAAGCCCGAGCTTCCCACCGTCGCCAGCAACAAGCCGATGCCCGTGGCGAGGAAGCCGCGCGCGGCGTCCTTGCCGAAGAAGCTCGCCACGATGGAGAGCCCGAACACGCCGACGGCGAACAGTTCGCCCGGCCCGAACATCAAGGCGACGTGGCCCAGCGAGGTGCCCGCGATGATGAAGATCATCGTGCTGGTGACGCCGCCGATCACCCCTGAGTAGAGCGAGACGCGCAGCGCCTTGCGCGCCAGTCCCTTGCGCGTCATGGCGTAGCCGTCGAGCACGGTGACCGCCGACGCACCCGTCCCCGGCGTGCGGATGAGGATGGCCGGAATGGAACTGCCGTATTCCACCCCCGAATAGACGGCGAGGAAGAACATGGTCGCGTACTCGACGGGCATCGTGAACGTAAGAGGGAAAAGAAGCGCGAGCGCCTGCGAGCTGCCGAAGCCCGGCATGGCGCCCATGAGCACGCCGACCGCCACGCCCCCCAGCATGATCAGCAAGATAGTGGGCGAGGAGAGCTGACTCAGCGCCGCGAATGCATGCCCCAGGCTTTCCGCCATTCGTCCAGCTCCTATAAGATGTAGACGGGGAGGAACTTGAGCGGCAGCGGAATGTTCAGCATCGGCACCAGCCCCAGATACAAGATAAGCATGGTCGCCGCCGAGAGCGCGAGGCCCATCCACAGCGCCCGGCCCATCGGCGCGGCCACCCGCATCCGCGGAACGACCAAAAGCGCCATGAGGACAATGGTCGTGATTTCAAACCCTACCGGCTCGAGCAAAACCGCGTAGAGGTAGACGAACACGACGATGGAGACGAACTCCGGCCAATGGAAGCGAAGGTGCGCGTCCTCGCCCTCCGCCCCGGCGGACGCAAGGAAAACACGCCCCAGGATAATCACCGCCCAGATGATCGAGAAACCCAGAGCCAGGCGGGGGAAAAAGGCGTCCCCCGGATACCCGGGTTCGTAGGGAGGCTGCATCTTATAGGTTTCGTAGTAGAGAAACGCGAGCACCCCCAGAATGAGGGCGGTGGTGGCGAGCACCACCACCCTCATCGGGAGCCGCAATTCGAACGACGCGCTTTCCCTGTCCTGCTCGCTCATGTTCAAAGCCTCACGGCGCGGAAAAGCCCGTCGCCCGTTTCCGAAACGCTTACTTCTTGATGATGTTGTGGTCGATCATGAATTGTTTCACGATCGCCTGGTTCTTCGCCATGTCCTTGTTGAGGAACTCCTGGTCCGTCTTGACGTCCAGGACGATGTGCGTCCCCTTGGCGAGGTAGTCCTTGTAGTCGGGCGAGCTGGTCACCTTGTACACGGCTTCGCGCAGTTTTTTCAGAATCGGCGCAGGCGTGCCGCGCTTGACCATGAGACCCTGCCAGTGGAGCGGGAGGTCGTACTTGAGGCCCGCTTCCACCGCACTGCGCACGTTTTTCCATATCGGGTCGTGCGAGAGGCGCTTTTCGGTCTGCGAGACGAGGGGGCAGATGGTGCCCGCCTCGATGTGCGGCCTCCACGTGCGCGGCGACGCCTGCCCGCTGGGCAGATGGCCGCCGAGGACGTCTTTCACCACGTTGCCGTCGCCCCGGTAGAAGATCGTGCGCACCGCTTTGCCGATGCCCGCGGCCTTGAGGAAGGCGAGTTGATGGCGGTGGTGCGTGGAACCCCTCTTGTTCGAGCCCATCGAGAGCTTGCCGGGGTTCTTCTTGGCGTAGGCGATGAGATCTTCAAGCGTCTTGATGCCGTAGGGGTTGTCGCACTTGACCGCCACGCCGTAGACGTGCTTTTCGACCTGGGCCAGCGTCTGGAAGTCGTCGTACGACCTCTTGTAGTGCGGCAGGTGGAAATACCCGTAAAAGCTCGCGCTGATGTGCATGATGATGTGGCCGTCTGCGGGCTTGCCCGAGACGTAGAGAACCGGCTCGTGCTGCGAGCCCCCGCTCTTGAACGTCACCCGCATGGGCACGCCGAGCACCTTGGGAAACTCCTGGGCGAGCAGCTGGCACCAGACGGCGACGCTCGACCCCGGGGAGGTGGTGCACACCAACTCCATCGGTTTCGAGGGGAACTTCTGGGCTTGCGCGGGCACACTCCAGAGCGTTGCGCTCCAAAGCGTCAAAACGGCTGCGAGAACGAGGATGCGTTTGACCATCAACATGTTGTTCCTCCTTCCAGGGTGGACACAATGGGGCAGGAGAAAACCCCGAATTCTCATTTGGTACCGGGTAGTATGCGGTAGAGCATATCATCTTTCCGTGCAACCCACAAATGCAGGCTTCAGAATCAACACTATTCGAAGAAAACGCCGCCGGCCGATTCCCGGCGCCATGCACGGCGAGCCTACGGACGAGGAAGCGTGGGGCGACGGCGGCGGGGAGAGCAGATTTTCAGGCGTCTGCGTCGCCAAAGTGGCGCACCTGCGGCGTGCGCCCCATGCGGCGCGCAAGCGCGCCCAGGCGCCGCATGACGACCTCGCCCAGCATGTTCTCATCGCCGCGGCGGCAGTGGAGGAACAACGCATCCGGAGGCGCCAGGCTCAAGGCGAAGCGTTCCAGCACCCCGGGTGCGCCGCCGCACAGGGTCTCGCCCAGACGCACGGCTGCGCCGATGACGCGCGCGCGCCTGGCCGTCTCCACATCGAGGAGTCGCTCGACCTCGCGCAACTCACCCTCTGTCTTGCGGCTCGCGTAGCGCCCGAAGACGGCCAGGGCGAGAAACACGCGCTCCTGGTGTTCGACGGGCAGCGAGCGGGTGTGCAGCACTTCTGCTCCCGCGTGCGCGGCGCGGTAGTCGGGATGCACCCGCCAGGCGATGTTCCCCAGCAGACACGCGGCCTCGCGCAGGCGGCGTTCACGCGCAGTCTCCTCGGGGAAGATCGCTCCCGTCCAGTCGAACAACTCACGGGAATGCGCGGGAAACCGGGCGGTGCGCGCGGCGATGTCGCGCGCCGCGTCGAGCAGGGGGTCGGCGGCGCGCTCGCTCTCCGCCAGGCGCGCGTAGGCCAGCCCCTCGCGCAGCCCGTTCGCGGAGAAGACGACGTGGCGCGGGGCGGCGGCCTCCAGCAAGCGGTGCATCACCAGGGCGGCGAGGGGAAGCAGGTCAAGCCTGCGGTTCGATACGCCGCCCATGCCCGCCAGGGACTCGCGGCTTTGTCTGGAGAGAAGAGCCGCGACCCTGGCCAGGTCCGCGCGCGGGCGGCGGTAGTGGTGCACGATGTGGAGCGGATAGCCCGCTTGGGCCATGTGCGCCCGCGCGAGTGCGCGCCAGTTGCCGCCCACGGCGTAGAACGTGCGCCCGCGCATCCTGGCGAGCCAGGGGAGGTCGGCCAGCGCCCCGTCTATGATCTTGCGCGCGCGTTTGCGGCGGCCGCGCGCCGCAGCGGCGAGGTTGAGCGCGCCCAGGGGCAGCGTCGCCTGCTCGGCGGGCACGCCTTTGGTGAGGTGCACCAGCTCGAGGCTGCCTCCCCCCAAATCGCCCACCACGCCGTCCGCTTCGGGGGCTCCGCTCAGGACGCCCAGGGCCGACATCTCCGCTTCCTCCGCACCCGAGAGCACGCGCACGCGCAGGCCGCAACGCCGCTCTACCTGCTCGACGAAAGCGCCTCCGTCCTCGGCGTCGCGCACCGCGGCGGTGGCAACGACGTCGAAGTGCGGCACCTCCATCGCCCGCAACAGCAACCCGAAGCGCGCGAGATTCTCGAGTGCCTGCTCGATGCCCCCGGCGTCGAGCCGGCCCGTGTCGGGGAGGCCGCGGCCCAGGCCGCACATGACTCTCTCGTTGAACAGGGGGGTGGGCACGCGCCGCAGCCCGTCGAAAACCACCAGGCGAATCGAGTTCGAGCCGATGTCGATGACGCCGTAGCGCTTCTCCGCCCCGCGTGCCGCCCCTGCCGGGGCCGGTCGTTCAGCCGTCTTGCGCAATGTGCAGCCTCGCCGGGGCGCCTGCCCGCCTGAGCGCGCTCCCGCGCCCGGACAGACTCGGGTTGGTCATGAAGTAGGTATGGGCAGCGAAGTCTTGCGCGGCGCGCGGGGTGCGCGTGTAGCGCCCCTCGCCGGACATGTTCCAGCTCTGCGCGTCGTCCTTGTAGTTGGCGACCATGATCTGCTCGAGCACCTGCTGGTGGACGGTCTCGTTCTCTATCGGCACCAGCACCTCGCAGCGGCGGTCGAAGTTGCGCGGCATCCAGTCCGCCGAGGTGATGAATACCTTGGCGTGCGGCGAGGGCAGCGGGTGGCCGTTGGCGAAACACGCGATGCGCGAGTGCTCGAGAAAGCGCCCGATGATGCTCTTGACCCGTATGTTCTCCGAAAGCCCCGGCACGCCCGGGCGCAGGCAGCATATGCCGCGCACCACGAGGTCGATCTGCACGCCTGCCGCACTCGCCTGGTAGAGCTTGTCGATCACGGTGCCGTCGACCAGGGAGTTCATCTTCGCCCAGACGGCGGCGGGGCGGCCCGCCTCGGCGTTCGCTATCTCCTCGTCGATGAGCGCGAGCACGGACTTGCGCAGCCCCGAGGGCGCTACGGCGACGCACTCGAAGCTGCGCGGCAGCGCGTAGCCCGTGGTGAGATTGAAAATGCGGGCGGCGTCGCGCGCGAGCCGTGCGTCGCAGGTGAAGAACGACAAGTCGGTGTAGACGCGCGCGGTCACCGGGTGATAGTTGCCCGTGCCGAAGTGCACGTAGCTGCGCAGCCCCTCTCCCTCGCGGCGCACGACGCAGGTCACCTTGGCGTGTGTCTTGAGCTTCATGAAGCCGTAGACCACGTGAACGCCGGCGCGCTCGAGCGATCGGGAGAGCTTGAGGTTCGTCTCCTCGTCGAAGCGCGCCTTGAGCTCGACCAGGGCGGTTACCGACTTGCCCGACTCCGCCGCCGCGATGAGCGCCTTGGCGACGGGCGACTCCGCCGTCGTGCGGTAGAGCGTCTGCTTGATGGCGAGCACGTTCGGGTCGGCGGCGGCCTGCTCCAGAAACTGCACCACCACGTCGAAACTCTCATAAGGGTGGTGGACGATGATGTCCTTTTGGCGAATCGCCGCAAAGCAATCATTGTCGTATTCGCGGATGCGCTCGGGGAAGCGCGCCCGGTAGGCGGGGAAGATCAAGTCCGCCCGCCCGCACTCGATGATCTCCCCGAGCTGCGCCATGCCCACCATCCCCTGCATCTCGACGACGTCCTCGGGCTGGGCGTCGAACTCATCAATTACCAACTTGCGCAGCGACTCGGGCAAGTCGGCGCTCAGGCTCAAGCGCACCACACCCCCCAGCCGCCTGCGCCGCAGCATGGTCTCGAACAACAAAACGAGGTCCTCCGCCTCCTCCTCGTATTCGATGTCGCTGTCGCGGATGAGGCGGAACACCCCGCTGCCGACGATGTGGTAGCCGGGGAACAGGTGGTCGACGAACAGCCGCACGAGGCTCTCGAGCGTGATGAAGCGAACCTTCTCTCCCGGCATCCGAATGAAGCGGCGCACCTGGGCGGGCAGCGGCACCAGCGCGCGCATTTTGCGCGTTCTTTCCGTCGCTTCGAGTTCGAGTGCCAGGCAAAACCCGCGGTTGGCGATAAAGGGAAACGGATGGGCCGGGTCGATGGCCAGAGGCGTGAGGATGGGGAATATCTGCTTCAGAAAATAGTCTTCCAGCCAGGCCGCGTCGTCCGCCCCTAAATCTTCCGCGCCGAGCACCGAAATGCCCGCCCCGGCGAGTTCGCCGCGCAGACGCCGCCACACCGCCTCCTGCTCGCGCATGAGACGTACGCTCTCCCCGGACACCTCGCTCAGCTGCTCGGCGGGCGTGCGGCCGTCGAGGCTCTTTTGGGTCACTCCGTTGTCCACCTGGCCCTTGAGACCCGCCAGGCGCACCATGAAGAACTCATCGAGGTTGCTCGCCGATATGGAGAGAAAGCGCAGACGCTCGAGCAGCGGATGGCGGGAGTTGCCGGCTTCTTCGAGCACGCGCCGGTTGAAGGCGAGCCAGGAAATCTCGCGGTTCAGGTAGCGGCGGCGCGGATCGACAATCGGCGGGGAGGGGGCATCGGCCTCCTTCTCTTCGAGTACCCGGCTCACGCGCGTGGTCCTCTCTGCGAAGTCGGGAGCCGAACCGAAACGGCAAGCGGTGCGACCGAAACGGGTCGACAACGACGCCATGGCAGCACTATCCATTCTAAGCGGCCCCTGCGCCTGAGCGCAACGCGCGGCGCAAAACCCATAGGCGCGCACACCTCCGCCCGGAGGAGCCTCGCGCCTGGAAAAGCCCACCCGCGTGGGGTATGCTCGCACGGGACACCTCGGAGAACATATCCGCTTGCCCGTCCCCTGCGGGCGGCGCAGGCGCAAACCAAGGAGACCGCAATGACGGGCGGCGAGGATGCGTTTCAGATTTCACTCGGCGTCGAGGAAGAATTGTTTCTCGTCGACCCCGAGAGCCGCGACCTGCTGAGCGACCCCGACCGGGGGATTTTTGAGGAATGCGCGGCGCGCAGCGGGGAGCACAAGGTCGTGCCGGAGTTCCGCCGCACCCAGATCGAGACGAACACGCGCGTTTGCGGGTCGGTCGCCGAGGCGTGCGAGGCGCTGCGCGAGACCCGCAGGCTCGTCATCGAGGCGGCGGCGAACCACGGCGCCGCGGCACTCGCCACCTCGACCCACCCCTTCGCGGCGTGGGACGCGCAGCTGGTAACCTCGAAGGAGCGCTACGAGCGTTTCTCCATGGTTTTTCAGGAGAGCATCCGGCGTTTTCTCGCCAGCGGAATGCACGTGCACGCGGGCTTCGGCGACCCCGACTCCCGGATTCGGGTGATGACCGCCCTGCGCCGCTACCTCCCCGTGCTGCACGCGCTCTCGACCTCCTCGCCCTTCAACGGCGGCAGGGATACCGGCTTCAAATCCCACCGCCTGAGCCTCTACTGGCTGCTCAACCGCGTCGGACTCCCCCGGCCGATGGCCTCGCGCGCGGAGTTCGACCAGCTCGTTCACGAATACCAGCGCATGGAGTTCATCACCGACGGAAGCGAAATATGGTGGGACGTCCGCCCCTCCCACGCGCACCCGACGATAGAGATGCGCATATGCGACATCTGCACCCGCGTGGAGGACGCGGCGTGCATGCTCGCGCTCTACGCGTCGCTCCTGCGCTACCTTTCGCGGCTCGACCGCGAGGGCGCGCTGCCCCCCGAGCCGCCCACGGAGATCATCGCCGAGAACCGCTGGCTCGCCCAGCGCTACGGGGTGTTCGCCTTCCTCGGCGACACGCGCAACGGGGGGAGGAGCGACATTGCCGATGAGGTGGAAACGCTCGTCGAGACACTTACAGAGGATGCGCGCGCACTCGCCTGCGAGGAGGAGCTGCGCCACGCGCTCCGCATCATCCGCGAGGGCAGCAGCGCCGACAGGCAGCTGGATCACTACCGCCTCCGCCTCGTGGAGGGAGACAGCGAGCCCGAAGCGCTGCGCGCGGTGGTAGACCTGATGATCGCCGAGACCAAGGCGGGCCTTGAGGTTTCCTAGGGGGGGCAATCTGTCCGCCCCGGTCGGCACAAAAAAACTTGACATTCTGCATTTTGATCGCATAATGTCGATTTATGAACAGGCCCTATCTCAGACGCTCGCTCGAACCCATCCTCGAGAAAGCTGCGGCCGAGTTTCCCGCCGTCGTTCTGACCGGACCGCGCCAGTCCGGCAAGACCACCCTGCTGCAACGTCTCTTCGGGCGGCGTTGTCGCTATGTCTCTTTGGAACCTCCGGATGTCCGCGCGGCCGCCGCAGAAGACCCGCGCGGTTTCCTGAAGCTGTACCCGGCGCCGGTGATCTTCGATGAGGTGCAATACGCCCCGGACTTGCTGCCCTACATCAAGGAAATAATCGACTCAGACCGCACCCGCAACGGCCAGTATTTGTTGACGGGGTCGCAGAATCTCTTGCTCGCCGAGAAGGTGACCGAGTCGCTGGCGGGCCGTGCGGCCATGTTGCGCCTCTTGCCGCTGTCCCGACGGGAGGCGGAGGGGCGGTCGCGAGCGGCGCTCGCCTGGGAGGAGCGCCACCGGCCGGCGTCAGCGTCGCCGCATGCTTTTGAGGGGCTGTGGGAGAGCTTCCTTCGCGGCGGATACCCGGAACTGGCAATCCAGCCTGAGCGGGATGCGTCCCTTTGGCATTCGAGCTACATCCAGACCTATCTCGAACGGGACGTGCGTACACTTCGGCAGATTGGGGACCTGACCCAGTACCAGAATTTCCTTCGGATGCTGGCGGCCAGGAGTGCCCAACTCTTGAATCTGACCGACATTGCCCGGGACCTCGGGGTTGCGCTCAACACCGTCAAGGCTTGGCTCTCCGTGCTCGAGGCCACCTATCAGGTAATCGTGCTGCGCCCCTATTTCGCCAACATCGGGAAAAGACTCGTCAAGACCCCCAAGGTGTACTTCACCGACGTCGGCACGCTTTGCTACCTGGCGGGTCTCAGAGACCCTGCCCACGCCGCATCGGGACCCATGGGTGGTACCATCATGGAAACGGCGGTGTTCTCTGAAATCGTCAGAACGTTGACGCATCGGGGAATGGACCCGCAGGTCTACTTTTGGCGCACGATGGCGGGGACGGAAGTGGACTTTGTGGTCGAGTCTGCAGGCGGCCTCGTCCCCATCGAGGTGAAGCTCTCGGCGACGCCGCGCCCGGCCATGGCCGCGTCTGTCAAAAGATTCCGGAGGGATCTGGGTAGTACGGCACTGTCCGGCTACGTGGTGCATCCCGGCGATATACGCCTGCCCCTTGGCGACGGTGTCACGGCACTGCCTTTCGCCGAGCTATAACGTTGCGGTTCCCAATGAGCGCTTCCAGCGATGAGCCGCACGTTCACGTGCTCAACCGCATCAAGCACGCGAAGCGCTGCGCGCGGTGGTAGACCTCATGATCGCCGAAACCAAAGCGGGTATCGACATTTCCTGGGGGGGTGCGCCTCACGGGAGATGAGTCGAAAAAAGCCTCTTGCCTCGAGCGACTCTTCTAGCTGGCTATTAGCATGAACGCAACCAGTTGGATGTGCATGAACTTGCAATTCGTTCCCAAAAACCGTCTTCGATTTTTTCAGATCTGACTGCTACTCGGAACTTTTCCCTGGTCAATTGCTCATCGATCCCGACTACGGAAACAGCCAGTGCGTCGATATTGGGAGCAATATCGGGAAGACACGGGGATTGAACCCGACTCGGCAACATCTTTGCCACTTGAAAGTCCTTGCTCAGCAAAAAGTTGACCGCCAGGAGGTTCGGGCGGCGGTTGCTCAAATCATTCGATTCTTGTTTATTATTCACTGCCTCCTTGAGAACCGTCTCAACGTAGGTTTTCGGATTGCCCGTTCGGTTGGGCATTCTGCCGGGCACGTAAGCACCGCCATTGCCGTCGTCCTCCACGTAGACGTGCAGCGAACTACTCGAATCCTTATGAAGAACTACGGGATTCTCCTGCTTGGAACGCTCTTTGGCGTCTGCCAAGTACGCGGGTTCGAGGAATGGGCGCAGGATTTCATGAAGAAATCGGGTTTCATCCGAATTACGTGGTAGTTGGAAGGGAAGACAATAGTCGTAATAAATTCTAACACTCGAATCGATTTCCCACAAAATCTCTTCAAGAAACGAAAGCAATGCGAACGATTTGCGATGCGAGTAGCATTCTACGTACAAACGCTTTCCATCTATCTCAACTGATAAATCCGGGCCAGACTTGGACCAGCGCACATCCGTTCCGACACTGCATAAATGCTCGGCAACTTGCAGTTGCCAGGCCAGCGACCAATAAACGGCGAAATGACGGTCTCCGAGCAGGGATTTTTCGTGCTTCCAGTCGGGCAGGTTCTCGGCACAATGGAGAAGCGACTCCAAGCGCTCAAATGTGGATTCATCGTCATAGACCCCCAAACGCCACGACATGAAGTGGCAATAATAGGGAGGTTTTTCGCAATGCCTCTTCATCTTCTCCAGCGGAAATGCACGCGCAATGGCCGGATATTTCTCAAGGCGTTGCCGAACGCGCTTCCAGTCGATTAGCCTGTGTACGAATTCATGCTGAGCATGTTCGGATGCAGACATTGTTGTTACTAACTCCCGATCGCAATGGCTTTCGCAACTCGCAGCAGTGCGCTTATTTTGAGGCTGTGCCCCGGCTAGACCGGACTACTCACTGCTACGTATTTCCAGGAACATGTTAATTCGGGGCAGGAATTAAACTGGTGGAGGCGGCGGGAATCGAACCCGCGTCCGAAAGGCTTCCGTCGTGAGCGTCTACGCGCGTAGCCGGTGGTGAGGGTTTCGCCCGGCATCCGGCCCACCGGCGGGCCATCCACCGGGCTAGTCCGATTGGGTTTCGCCTAGCGGGCTGCGGACCGAAGCCCGGGTCGGCTAGTCCGCTTCATGACGTTCCACACCCCGCCCGCGGACGAGGAGAGGGGGAACGCTCGCTAGCGGTTAGGCAGCGAGAGCCAGCTCGTTGTCGGCTGGTGTGGTTTTGCCACATTGATAACGGGGCCAAGTGGCGTCCCCGGCGCGCAGCTCAGACTTCAAATCCTCCCGTCGAATCCAAATCGCCCCCATGAGAAGCGCACCCCGCGCGGGGTGCGCCGTTTTATTCTCCCCTCCCCCACATGCGGGGGTAGAAGACGACACACAAATAGGCGGCGGGCAGGGCGAAGAGCAGCCAGAGCCAGGCCGCCCGGCCCGCGAAGGCTCCCGGCCACGTGGAACCCACCGCAAGCCCGAAAGCCGCCATCGACACCTTGAGCAAGCTCACCTGCCACCACTGCATCGTGTAGGGCCGGAACAAGCCTCTCATCCCCGGTTCCTCTCTCTCAGGGCGCGCTCGACCTCGCGGTCCGCGGCGCGTTTTTTGAGTTCCTCGCGGCGGTCGTGGAGCTTCTTGCCCCTACCGACGCCGAGCTCCACCTTGGCGCGTCCTTTTGAGAAATACATCTTCATCGGCACGAGCGTCATGCCCTTTTCGTTCACGCGGCCCATAAGGCGGCCAATCTCGCGCTTGTGGAGCAGCAACTTGCGCCTGCGGGTGGGCTCGTGGTTGTGGATGTTGCCGTGCCCGTAGGGAGCGATGTGGCAATCGACCAGCCACGCCTCGCCGCCGATAACGTCGCCGTAACTCTCCTTTAGATTCGCACGGCCCTCACGCAGGGATTTTACCTCGGTACCCGTGAGGACGAGGCCCGCCTCGTAGGTCTCCTCTATCGCGTACTCGGCGCGGGCGCGTCTGTTCTCCGCGATGATCTTGATTCCGCCCGCCATCTCTGCGCCTCACGCATCCTGAGAGAAAAGAAAAAGGAGCGCGCCGCTCCTTGCGTTTCTTCCGTCGTCCAGCAGCAATATAGCCCCTCGCGCGCTTTTTCGCCACACGAAAATACGGAGAACACACGATACGCGGCCCCGCTCAGCGCCGCCGCCCACCCTTTCTTCTTCTGCCGCGGGGGAGGGAGGGTTTTTTGCGGGCGCGGCCACGCGCACGGACCGAAGCGGGTGCGTCGCCCATCTCGAAGACGATGCGCCGCGCAGCCAGGTCCACGCTCTCCACGCGAACGGAGACGGGATCGCCCAGGCGAAACCGCCTGCCCGTCGCGCGCCCCACGACCGCGTATTCCTCGGGAATGAAGTGGTAGTAGTCCTCCGTCATGCGTTCGAGCGGAACCATGCCCTCCACGAAGGCGTCTTCGAGCTCCACGAAAACGCCGAAGTTCGTAACGCCCGAGACGTGGCCCGCGAAGACCGCGCCGATTTTCTCGCGCATGAACAGGGCCTTCATGAAATCCGCCACCTCGCGCGCGGCTGCCTCCGCCGTGCGATCCTTCTCCGAAATCTCCGTGCAAAGAGCGGCGACTTGCTTCTCGCGCGGGGGGCGCGCGTCGCCTTGCATGAGGCTTTTGAGCCTGCGGTGAACGCACAGGTCGGCGTAGCGGCGAATCGGCGAGGTGAAGTGCGCGTAGCGCTCAAAACCAAGCCCGAAATGCTCCGCGGGAGCAGGCGCGTAGCGCGCCAGCTTCATGCTGCGCAGGACGGCGAGATGCACGAAGCGTTCGAACTCAGCCCCGCGCACGGCCTCGAACACCGCACGAAACCCACCGGGCCGCTCAAGTGCGGTCAGGCGCGGCGGCTTCACGCCCACTTTCGCCAGAATAGCCCGCAAGCCCTCGAGGCTCTCCTCGCCGGGCGGTGCGTGGACGCGGAAGACGGCGGCCCCGCCCGCTTCGGCCAGATATTCCGCCACCGCGCGGTTCGCCGCCAGCATGCACTCCTCGATGAGCCTGTGCGCGCGCGTTCTGGGGGTGCGCTCGACGCCCGTGGGCATCCCCTCGGCGTCGAGCAGAATGCGGGCTTCGGGCAAATCGAAATCCAGGCTGCCCGCCCGCATGCGCCTTGCGTGGAGCTTCTCCGCCAGGGCCGCGAGTTCGCGCAGCGGCGCCTCCACCCCGCGCGCGGCCCGGACTTCTTCTTCCTGCGGGATAGCCGCATCTTCCAGAACGGCGGCCGCCCCGCGATAGGTGAGCGCCGCGCGCGAGCGAATGCGCGCGAAAGCGAGCCGCACTCCCGCGGGGTTGCCGTAGCGGTCGAAGTCGAGCAGGGCGCTGAGCGTGCGGCGCACGACGCCTGCACCGAGCGAGCACACCGCGCCCGTGAGGCGCGGCGGCAGCATGGGTATCGCCCGATCCGGAAAATACACGCTCACCCCGCGCGCGCGGGCTTCCCCGTCTATCGCTCCGCCGGGCTTCACGTAGTGGCCCACGTCGGCGATGTGCACGCCCAGGCGGCGGCCTCCGCCGGGGAGAGACTCTATGGAAACCGCGTCGTCGCGGTCGCGCGCGTCCGCGGGGTCGATGCTGAACGCGCAAAGAGCGCGCAAGTCC
Organism: bacterium; assembly: GCA_965221655.1. Taxonomy (GTDB): domain Bacteria; phylum UBA8248; class UBA8248; order UBA8248; family UBA8248; genus Bin107. The sequence goes on from OZ244906.1 coordinate 1,790,276, forward strand.
TCCACCCCGTCGGGGAAGGCGTCGTCTTCTCCAGGCGGATGCGCGCGCGCCTCCTCGGCCAGCGCCTCGGGGGGAAATTCCTCGCGCAGGCCGTACCGGGCGAGCACCACCCGCTGCTCGGCGGCAGGCTCCTCGGGGTAGCCGAAAGACCGGAGAACGCGCCCCCGGGCGGGTGCGCCCCGCTCCGGATAGCGGGTGATAGCAACCTCCACCCATTCGCCCGCCCTGGCGTCTCCCGCTTCTTCGGGGTCGAGCACGACGAGGTGGGGGATGCGCTCTTCTCTGGGCTGCACCCAGACGCTCCCGCCCTCCACGAAGAGCCTGCCCACCAGGGTGCTGCGGGCGCGCTCGCGCACCTCGAGTACGCTGCCCTCGCGCCTGCCGTCGGGGTGTACCCGCTCCACCCGGGCGGAGACGAGGTCGCCGTCCATCGCCCCGCGCGTGCGTGTCTTCTTGATCATCACGTCGGCAGCATCTTCCCCCGGCGCAGTCAAGACGAAGCCAAACCCCTGCCTGTGGCCACGAAAAGTGCCCACACAAACCGAAAGAGCACCCGGCGTAGCGTAGCGGCCCCGCACCCGCAGGAGAACGCCCTCCTCCGCCATCGCGCGCAGGCGCTTTCTGAGGGCGGGCCGCGCGGCGGAAGGCACGCCGAGCAGGCGCACGAGTTCGCGCGTGGCCACGGGCCTGCCCGCGCGGGCGAGCAGGGCGGCGATCGATTGCGGGTCGGGGACGGCGTCTTTGTTTCGTTTCACGAAGAGTCGGCTTATTCCACTTCCCGGGCGAACACCTGGTGGCAGTCCACGACTTCGCCCTCAGCCAGTTGGACGCACGAGAGGCACCCGCCCGCCACGGCGCGCGTGTCGATGCCCAGGTAGAAGGGAAGCCTGTCGTTCAGCACCGGGGTGGGGGTGTGGCCGAAGACGACGGGCTTTCCGAAGTCGTGTTCCGCGTCGAGAAACTCACGGCGTATCCAGACCAAATCCATCGGGTCCTGACGCTCAAGGGAAACGCCCGGGCGCAAACCCGCATGCACGAATATGAACCCGCGGCTCACGTGCATCCACTGCAAATTCTCAAAAAACGCCGCGTGCGCCTCGGGCAGGCGAATTTCGCCTCTTGTGTCCAGATAACCATCGAGGGTCTCGTGGCCGCCGTTCATGAAGTAAACGCCCGCCTCGTAGTTCCCGCCGCCCGCGAGGTGATCCAGAAACATGTCCTCATGGTTGCCGCGCAAGCACACGGCGCGCGGATGGCGCTTCTGAAAAGAGATGAGAAACTCGACCACCCCCCGCGAATCCCGCCCCCGATCGATGAAATCCCCGAGAAAGACGACCTCGTCGTCCTCTTGAAAGGACACGCGCTCCACCAGTGCCTCCAGCATGTGAAGCTGGCCGTGAATGTCGCCGACGGCGTAGAGGTTCGACATACGGAAACGAAGGCCTCGCGGGTGGGGGAGGGAATCGTTGCGGCGGGCTACTTTTTTATTGTATGGCGCGCGCGGCGAGGGCGCAAGACGCAAGCGCCTCTCCGGTGCGCGCGGCACGCACAAAACACGGACTGCAACGAAACCGGGGCCGCCTATTTGAGCGCGCCCCAGTTCTCGCCGGTGCTCACGTCCACCTCCAGGGGCACGCGCAGGCCCATGGCCCCGCGCATCTCCTCTTCCACCAGGGCCGAGACGCGCGCGACCTCCGCGGGCGGTATCTCGAAGAGGAGCTCGTCGTGCACCTGTACGAGCATCCGCGCGGCGAGGCCTTCGCTCTCCAGACGCGCGGCGATGGCTATCATCGCGAGCTTGATGACGTCGGCGGCGCTGCCCTGGATGACGGAATTCACCGCCGTGCGCTCGGCGGCGTTCTTCGCGTTGCGGTTTCTGCTGTTCAGGTCCGGCAGATACCTGCGCCGCCCCATGATGGTGGAGACGTAGCCGCGCTCCCTGCCCTCCTCGATGGTCGCCTCCACGAAAGCGGGCACGGCGGCGAAGCGCTCGAAATAGGTGTCGATGAACGTGCGCGCCTCGGCTTGCGGAATGCCGATGGCCTGGGAGAGGCCGAAGGCGCCCTGCCCGTAGATGATGCCGAAATTCACCGCCTTGGCGACGCGGCGCATCTCGGCGTCGACTGCGTCGAGCGGCGCGCCGTAGACGGCGGAGGCCGTCGTCGCGTGGACGTCCTCCCCCCTGGCGAAGGCGTCGACCAGAGCGGGGTCGTTCGTGAAGTGGGCGAGCACCCGCAGCTCGATCTGGCTGTAGTCGGCGGAGAGCATCGTCCAGCCCTCCGCGGGCAGGAAGGCGCGGCGTATGCTGCGGCCCAGATCGGTGCGGATGGGAATGTTCTGCAAGTTGGGGTCGGAACTGCTCAGCCGCCCCGTGGCGGCGACCGTCTGGTTGAAGCGCGCGTGGATGCGGCCCGTGGAGGGATGCACCTGCCGGGGCAGCGTGTCCACGTAGGTGCTCTTGAGCTTCGAGAGCTGGCGGAAGTTCACGATCTCCTGCGGCAGGGGGTGGCGCGGGGCGAGCTTCTCCAGCGTGTCGAGATCGGTGGAAGGCCCTGTTTTCGTGCGCTTGACGACGGGGAGGTCCAGCTTCTCGAAGAGGATGACGCGCAACTGCGGGGTGGAGTTGAGGTTGAACTCCTCGCCCGCCAACTCGTGGATGGCGCTCCGCATCGCATCGAGGCGCGCCTCGAGCTCCTTGCCCATCTCCCGCAAGAAGTCCGCGTCGAGCCGAATGCCCGTGCGCTCCATGGCGAGCAAAACGCGCAGCAGCGGAATCTCCAGGTTCTCGAAAAGGTCCGTGAGCCCCGCCTCGCGCAGCCGCCCCTTCATCTCTTCGGCCAGGCGGAAGGCCAAATCCGCGTCCTGACAGGCATAGGGGGTCGCCTGCTCGACAGGCACCATCGAGAAGGGAATCTCCTTCGCCCCCTTTCCGCACAGATCGGCATACTTGATGGTCGTGATGCCGAAAAACTCCTGCGCCAGGTGGTCCAGCCCGTGGCTGGGCCGAGCGGAGAACAGCAGATAGGAGGCCAGCATGGTGTCGAACAAAGGGCCGCGCACCGCACGGCCCGCCTCTTCGAGCACCGCCACGTCGTATTTGACGTTTTGGCCGATTTTCTCGATTTCAGGCGACTCCAGCAGCCGCGCGGCCGCCTCGAGCACGTCCTCCAGGGGGAGCTGGGGGCCCGTTTCAAGACCCTCGTGCCCCACGGGGACGTAGAACGCCCGCTCCGCGCGGGCGGAGAAACTCAAACCCACGATGCGCGCCCGCATGGGGTCGAGCGAGGTGGTCTCGACGTCAAAGGCAAAGCGCCCCGCCTCTTCGAGTTCGGCGAGCATGGCCTCAAGCTCGGCGGCGGTGCGGACGACGTGGTAATCACGCGCTTCGGGCGGAGAGGCCGCCTCTGCGGGAGATTCTTCCTCCTCCTCCTCAGACGCGACGTAGCCGGGAAGCTGGTCGACGATGTTCCTGAACTCAAGTTCGCCGAAGAGCGTTTTGCCCGCCTCGACGTCGGCGTCGCCCAGGCGGCACGCCTCGAGGTCGCCCTCTATATCGAGGTCGCGCCGGATGGTGCACAGCCTGCGCGAGAGCTCGGCCATCTCTTTGTTTTCCTCAATTTTGCGCCGCTGCGCGGGCCGCGCTATCTCCGCGGTGGAGGCAAGCAGGCGGTCGAGCCCCCCGAACTCTTGAATCAGGGCGACGGCGGTTTTCTCCCCGATGCCGGGCACGCCGGGGATGTTGTCCGTCGCATCGCCCATCAGCGCCTGCACGTCCACGAACCTCTCGGGCGGCACGCCCCATTTGGCCTCGATTTCGGCGGGTCCCATCTCCACGTCCTTCATCGGGTCCCAAATGCGCACGTTTTCCGAAACCAGCTGGGCGAAGTCCTTGTCCGCGGTGACCAGCACGACCTCGTAGCCTTGCGCCTCCGCGCGGGCGGCCAGCGTGCCCACGATGTCGTCGGCCTCGGCTCCGGGCTGGACGAGCAGGGGAATCCGCAACACCTCGACGACGCGGTGCATGTAGGGAATCTGCTCGACCAGGTCCTCGGGAGCCGCGTCGCGGTTCGCCTTGTAGGCGGGGTAGATGTCGTGGCGAAAGGTGGGCTCGGGGCGGTCGAAGGCGATGGCGGCGTACTCGGGCGCACGGTCGCGAATCACCTTAAGCAGCATGCGCGCGAACGCCAGCACCGCACCCGTGGGCATGCCCTTCGAGTTCGAAAGACGCTGGCGCATCATGGCGTAATAGGCGCGGAACATATAGCCCGAGCCATCGATGAGGTAGATGCGCTTTTTCGGTTCGGCCATCTCGCCACGCGCGAAAGAGTAAAAGACGAACAACGCCTCCCAACTTTGCACGAGATTGCGTTTCCCGCAACTTGCCCCGCGCAAGCACGCCTCCACAGACCCGCGGCGGGGCGCCCCGGCTGCGCTTTCAACCCGCTTTCTTCGCCTCGGCATACCTGCTATCGTCGAGGGCGTCGCACGTCCGCCTGCCGGGAGGATTCGCTCCGTGTCGCTCGCACCCCACCCCGAACAAGCGCGCATAAAAGACGCGGTGCGCACGCTGTACGCGCGAATCGCCACGGGTGCGTCTTCTTGCTGCGAGGAGGCGAGCGCGCAGACCCTCGGCTACGCGGGCGAGACTCTCCAGGAATTTCCCGACGACGTTGCCAGCGCAAGCGCGGGCTGCGGAAATCCCCTGGCACACGCCGCTCCCCAACCGGGCGAGACGGTGCTCGATTTGGGATCGGGGGCGGGGCTGGACTGCTTTTTGGCTGCCGCGGAGGTGGGGTCCGGGGGCCGCGTCATCGGTCTGGACATGACCGACGCCATGCTGGAGAAGGCCGAGGAAAACCGCCTGCGCCTGGGTCTTCAAAACGTGGCGTTCGAAAAGGGCGAGATGGAAGATATGCCGATTCCCGACGCGACGGTGGACGTGGTGATCAGCAACTGCGTCATCAACCTCTCGCCGAACAAGCGCGCGGTGTTCGAAGAATCGTTCCGCGTGCTGCGCGCGGGCGGGCGCTTCGTGGTCTCGGACGTGATTCGAGTGGCCGGCAGAGCCGAGGAAATTTCGATGGAACAATGGTGCGCCTGCACGGCGGGCGCCATTCGGGAGGAGGAATACCTCGCCGGACTGCGTGCGGCGGGCTTTGCGAACGCGGAAACCCTGGACGTAAGGCCCTACCTGGCGCCCGTGCTCGCGAGCGCGACCATCCGCGCCCGCAAACCCTGACGCCGCGCGCCCCTGCTCGTTGACACCCCCCGCGCGCGGGTGCTAAGTGATGCCGATTCTTTCGGCCCGGTAACGGAGACCCCTTACATGCACATCGACGCCCACTGCCACATATACCCCGACGAGTATTTCGCACTCGTGGAGAAGGAAGGCCCGCGCTACGGCGTGCGGGTATTCACCGATTCGGAAGGCGCGCGCCGCGTGGACATCAAAGGCGCGATGCACCCGCCTCTTGAGCCTTTCACGAACGTGGATTTGCGCCTCGAGACCATGGCCGGGATGCGGCTGGACATGAACGTTCTCTCCTTCTCCTCCAACCCGGGCGTCTACTGGGCGGACGACGGCCTGGGCGAGGAACTCTGCTGCGCGGCGAACGACGCCTACGCCGCCATCATCGAAAAGCACCCCGACAAGTTCCACGGGCTGGCCTCCCTGCCCGCGCAAAACGCGGCCCTCTCGGTCAAGGAGCTCGAGCGCGCCGTGAACAAGCTCGGCCTCAAAGGCGGCTTTTTGGGCACGAACGTGAACGGGCGCTATCTGGACGATGCGCATTTTCACCCCATCTACGAGGCCGCCGCACACATGAAGGTGCCCATCATCGTGCATCCGGCCAACCCGGCGGGCCACCAGCAGATGAAGGACTACCACCTCTTCAACCTGGTCGGCTTCCCCACGGAGAGTGCGAACAGCATCGGGCGGCTGATATTCTCGGGCATATTCGACAGACTGCCCGACCTCACCTTCATCTTCCTCCACGGCGGAGGAACCGTCCCCTACCTCATCGGCCGCTTCGGGCACGGATGGAAGGTGCGGCCTGAGTGCAAGAACATATCGCGCCCGCCGCTCGAATACCTCCGCGCGCACTTCTACCTGGACATGCTGGTGTTCCACCCGCCCGTCGTGCGCTTTCTGGTGGACGTGATGGGCAGCGACCGCGTCGTGCTGGGCACCGACCTGCCCTATGACATGACGGACACGGACGCGGTCGAGACCCTCGAGAAATCGGGGCTCAGCCGCGAGGAATACGAAAACGTCTCCCACAAGAACGTCCAGAACCTGCTGAACCTCTGAGCGGATTCGGGAACGACGCGATGTGGCCCTCCTGGGAAATCACGCTTCTCGTCTTCGCGGCGGCGTTTCTCGAGGGAGCCGCGGGCTTCGACTTCGGCCTGGTGGCGACGCCCGCACTCGGTGCGCTGCTCGGCGTGCGCGACTCCGTGCTCCTGCTCTCGCTGCCGAACCTCGTCCTCACCGCGATGCGCGCCATCGGCGGCGGGGTGCCCTTCGCTTCGCTCAGGCGCTTCGTGCCCTTTCTCGGTGCGGGGGCGGCGGGCGCCGCCCTGGGCGTACTGACGCTCCTCGCCGGCCCGCCTACTTTCCTCAAGTGGTCGGTGGGCGTGCTCGTTCTGCTGTTCGCCGCCTACAGCATCTCGCGCCAAAGGGTGCAACTCGACATGCGGGACGAGACCTTCTTTACCTACCTCGCGGGGTTTTTCTCAGGCGGGTTGAGCGGTTTTTGCTTCGCGGGCAACGCGGTGAGCATCATCTACCTGGACAGCACGGGGGCGGGCCGCGCACGCATGATGCGGCTCACCTACACGGCCGCGCTGGTGTTCGCGAGCGTGCAGGTGGCGATACTGAGCGGCGCGGGCGCGCTGGGTCCGGCGGAATCCGCGCGCGCGGCCGTGGCCATACTCCCCGCCGCCGCGGGCTTTCTCTTGGGACGCCTGCTGCGCGGACGCATCTCCCCCGCCCTGTGCTTCACGGGAGGGCTGGCGCTCATGATCGCGGCAGCCCTCGCCCTGCTCGTCTTCGGGCCTTCGGGGTGGAAGTAAGGCGGGGCGCGATGCCCCGGCGACAAACAAAAACGCGAGGAACGCAGAGGCTGCGCCTAGACGATGCGCGCGCGCAGCATGTGGTGTAAGTGCAGTACGCCCACCAGACGCTTTTCCGCACCCGAGGTTACCGCGAGCGAGGTGATGGCGCTCGCCTCCATCGTCTGCATGGCGGCGGCGGCCATCTCGCCCTGGTCGATGGTCTTGGGCGCGGGCGACATCAAATCCCGCGCACACAGGGCGGAGATATCTTCCGCACCCTCGAGGGCGCGCCTGAGGTCCCCGTCCGTGACGACGCCGGCCAACTCTCCGCCGGAGCCCATCACGCACGTCATGCCGAGTTTTTTTTCGCTCATCTCGCGCACCACCCGGGCGAGGGAGGCGTCTTCCGCCACCCGGGGCACGTCCGCGCCCCCGATCATGAGTTCCCCCACGCGCACGAGCTTCTTGCCGAGTGCGCCGCCGGGGTGGAAGCGGGCGAAATCCTCGGGGCGAAACCCCTTGGCTTCGAGCACGGCCATCGCCAGGGCGTCGCCCATGGCGAGAGCGGCGGTGCTGCTCGCCGTGGGGGCAAGCTGAATGGGGCAGGCCTCTTCTTTCACGCACACGTCCAGCACGGCGCGCGCCGCGCGGGCGAGTGTGGAACCCACGTCGCCCGTGATGGCGATAAGCGGCGTACCCAGCCGCGCGAAGACGGGCAGGATGCGCACGAGTTCTTCCGTCTCGCCGCTGTAGGAGAGCGCAACGACCACGTCCTCGGGCGTCACCATGCCCAAATCGCCGTGCGCACCCTCTGCGGGGTGCAAGAAATAGGAGGGCGTACCCGTGCTGGCGAGGGTGGCAGAGATTTTCTGGCCCACGAGTCCACTCTTGCCCATGCCCGTGAGCGCGACCCTGCCCCGGCACGCGAGAACAACCTCCACGGCCTTCATGAACCCGGCATCCAGGCGCGCGGCGACCTCGGAGAGCGCCTCGGCCTCGATGCGCAGGGTGCGCGCGCCGCGCTCCAAGGCATTCATAGAAGCGGCCTTGCCTTGAGACTCCAGAACCCGCCCTCCTCCGCTGCGTTCGGCGGGAAAAATAACACCTCCCCGCCAGGGTGTCCACGCGAAACGCCCCCAAGTCCCCGTGCCGCGCGCCTTTACTCCCGTGCGCCTTGATGCTACAAAATTATCTTGCGAACGCAAGAAAAAAAAACGAACGCCCGCGGGGCGCGAGAATCGCAGGAGTTTCCGAGTCATGTCCGGTCATTCCAAATGGAGCACCATCAAACGCAAAAAAGGCGCCTTGGACGCCAAGCGCGGCAAGATTTTCACCAAGCTCATCAAGGAGATCACCATCGCTGCCCGCCTCGGCGGCGGAGACCCCGACGGCAACCCCCGGCTGCGTACGGCCATCCAGACGGCGAAGGCGTCCAACATGCCGCAGGACAACATTACGCGCGCCATCGCCAAAGGCACGGGCGACCTCGAGGGCGTGAGCTACGAGGAGGGCACCTACGAGGGCTACGGCCCCGGCGGCGTGGCGCTCCTCATCGCGGTGCTGACCGACAACCGCAACCGCACGGGCGCCGAGGTGCGCCACATACTGACCAAGTACAACGGCTCGATGGCCGAGCCCAACGCCGTGGCCTGGAACTTCGAGAAGAAAGGCTTCTTTCTCGTCCCCCAGGAGGGTGTGGACGAAGAAGCCCTGATGGAGGTGGTGCTCGAAGCCGGGGCGGAGGACATGGAACCTGCCGAGGATGCATTCGAAATCCACACCGCACCCGACGCCTTCGAGGGCGTGCGCGAAGCACTCGAGAAAAGCGGCGTCGCGCCCGAATCCGCCGAGGTCACCATGCTGCCCAAGTCGACGGTTCGGCTCGACGGCAAAGAAGCCACGCAGATGCTGCGCCTGATGGAAGCCCTTGAAGACAACGACGACGTGCAGAACGTCTACGCGAACTTTGACATTTCCGAAGAGCAAATGGCGCAAGCCTCCGCATAAGCCCGGCCACCACCGCCCGTGGGGTCTTCTCCGTTGACGCAGCTTACGCACACGTTTCGCGTCCTGGGCGTCGACCCGGGTCTGGGCGTCACGGGCTACGCGGTTCTGCGCGTGGAAGACTCCGAAGAACCCCGGCTCATCGAGGGCGGCGTCATACGAAACGACGCGCGCGCGCCGCTGGAGACGCGCCTTTTCGAGTTGCACCGCGACCTTTTCGACGTAATTCGCGCGCACGCACCCCACGTCATGGCGGTCGAGAACCTCTACAGCCACTACAAGCATCCGCGCACGTCCATCATCATGGGCCACGCGCGGGGGGTCATCTTCCTCGCCGCCTCGCAGGCGGGCGTGCCCGTCGCCAGCTACGCCGCCACCGAAATCAAGAAGTCACTCGTCGGCGCGGGCCGCGCCACCAAGGCGCAGATGCAACGCATGGTGCAGCAACGCCTGCGGCTCGCCGAGTTGCCCGAACCCGCCGACGTGGCCGACGCCATCGCCGCGGCGTATTGCCACGTCGAGCGCAGCCGCCGCGCACACGCCGCGGAGAGCACGGCATGATTCGCAGGCTCTCAGGAGAAGTCATCGAGGTGGAGGAGGACTGCGTGGTGCTGCGCACGCCCGCGGGCGTCGCCTACGAGGTGCTGGTGGGCACGTACGCCAGGCACGAACTGCAAGCCCTCATGGGCGCGCGCGAGGCCGTGGAACTCCACACCCACCATTACGTGGAGGGAAACGTAACCACCGGCCAACTCCACCCCCGGCTGGTGGGCTTTCTCTCGGCGGAGGAGCGGGCGTTTTTTCTGTGCTTCATCAAGGCCCCCGGCATCAGCCCAAAGAGCGCGGTGCGCGCGATGAGCCTTCCGCCCCTCCAGATCGCGGAGGCCGTCGCGTCGGCGAACGCCCTGCTGCTCACCAAACTGCCCGGCATCGGCAAGAAAAAGGCGGAGCAAATCGTCTCGGGCATCAGGGAAGAGGTGCTCGCACTCTCCCTCGCAGGCGAAGCCTCCCCGACACCCGAGGAGGACGCGCCCCACACGACGCCCCTCCACGGCGACGTGATGGCAGTGCTGGTCGGCCAGCTCGGATACCGCACGCCCGAGGCGGAGAACCTCGTGGAACGCGCCGTCGAATCGCTGGGCGCAGACGCGGAGACCGAGGCCGTCTTGCAAGAAGTCTTTCGGTTGGGCAGGTAGGCGCATGGTCATCGAGCGGCGCGTGAGCCCCGAGGCGGCCAACGAAGAGGAGGAGCGCGCCTTCACGTCGCTGCGGCCCACCCGGCTCGAGGAATACGTGGGCCAGGCCGACCTGGTCACCAAGCTGCGCATCGCGCTCGAGGCGGCGCAAAAGAGAAACGACCCCCTCGGCCACGTGCTCTTCCACGGACCGCCGGGGCTGGGCAAGACCACGCTTTCCCACATTATCGCCCAGGAGATGGGAACCCGCCTCGTCAAGACGTCCGGTCCCTCGCTCTCCCGGCCCGCCGACCTCATGGGCATCCTCACCGGACTCCAGGGGGGCGACACGCTCTTCATCGACGAGGTGCACCGGATGCCCCGCGCGGTGGAGGAGTTCCTCTACCCCGCGATGGAGGACTACCGCGTGGACTTCGTGGTCGACCGGGGGCCGATGGCGCGCACCATCAACTTCCCCCTCCAGGTGTTCACGACGGTGGGGGCCACCACGCGCCCCGGCGCACTGACCGCGGCCCTGCGGGATCGCTTCTACCTCGTCTACCACGTGGACTTCTACTCCGAAGAGGAGCTCGAGCGCATCCTGATGCAGAGCGCGGCGCGGCTCGAGGCGCCCATCGAACGCGAAGCCGCCCGCGAGCTCGCCAGAAGAAGCCGGGGCACCCCCCGCACCGCGAACAGGCTTTTGCTCTGGACGCGCGACTTCGCCCAGGCGCGCGGCAAGGCGGGCATCACCCTCGCCGCCACGCGCGAGGCACTCGCCATGGAGGGGGTGGACGAGGCGGGTCTCGACGCGCTCGACAGAAAGTATCTGCGAACCATCGTCGAGCAATACGGCGGCGGTCCGGTGGGGGTGGAGGCCATCGCCGCCACCATGAACGAAGAGTCCGACACCCTGGTCGACATGGTGGAGCCGTTTTTGCTGCGCGCGGGATTTTTGCAACGCACCCGCGGGGGACGGCGCGCGGCGGCGGCGGCCTACGCGCACCTGGGCGTGGCGCTGCCCAGGGGCGTTCAACACGACCTGTGGGACGCAGGCGCAAAAGAAGCCGACGCCGAACCCTCCGACTAGGGAGACCCTCGCCGTGGAGCCTTTCGGCAGCTTCGGGAAGACGCTCATTCTGCTGGGTCTGGCGTTGGCGGCGGCGGGTGCGCTGCTGCTCCTGGCGCCCAAGATACCGTTTCTGGGCAAGCTGCCCGGCGACATCCACCTGCGCGGGAAGAACTGGAGCTTCTACTTTCCGGTGGTAACGTGCATCGTCGTGAGCGTGGTGCTGAGCGTCATCCTCAACCTGTTCACGAGAAAATAGGCTACTTCCAGCCCCCGCCGCCGTTCACGAGTACTGAATCCGCCGTCAGGAACTCGCACGCATCCGAGCAGAGGAACAACACCAATTCGCCGATTTCCTCCGCCCGGCCGAAGCGCCCCATCGGCACCTGGCTCATGAGGAACTCCTTGAGCTCCGGGGAGGAGACGTCCTGAAACGGGGTGTCGATGGGTCCCGGCGAGATGGACATGCACCGGATGCCCTTGTCGGCGTACTCGCGACCCACGCCCATGCTCATCGTGACCACCGCGCCCTTCGCAGCCGCGTAGTGCACCGAGTGGCCCGGCCCTCCGCGCTTGTGGGCCATGCTCCCCATGTTCACGATGACGCCCTTGCCCCTCTCCAGCATCTCGGGAATCGCCGCCTGCATGCAGTAGAAGACGCCCTTGACGTTCAAGTCGAACGTCCTCTCCCACAGGTCGTCGTCGATCCCCAGAAACTCCGAGCGCTGAAGCGCCGCGCCAGCGGAGTTGAACGCGAAATCCACGCCGCCAAAGCGCTCCTTCGCACGCCGCACCATGGCGAACGCCTGCTCGCGCGAGGTGACGTCCACCTGCATGTGCGCACCCCGGCCACCGTTCTCGGCAACGGCTTCGGCGACCTCGGCCGCGCCCTGCTCGTTCATGTCCGCGCACAGGACGTTCGCACCCTCGCGGGCAAAGACGAGGGAGGCCGCCTTGCCGATGCCGCTGGCCGCACCGGTTACGACGATGGTCTTTCCCACGAAATAATCAGGCGTTTTGGGCATCGTAGGTCTCCTCGCTGGGGGCTGGGGAGTGCGCGTCGGCAGGTGCGATGCGCTGCATCTCGTATTCCGTCTCGGGCACGAGACCCGGTATCGGCCTGCCCGCCAAAAAGCAAAGCACGTTCTCGGTGGCGTCCACCTCCATCTGCAACCGCGAGGAGCGCGTCCGCGCACCCAGATGCGCGGTGAGGATGCAGTTGGGGGCATGGGCCAAAACGCCGCGGTAGGGCTCTTCGGGGAAAACGTCTACCGCCGCTCCGCCCAGGTGCCCCGCACCGAGTGCGCGCGCGAGCGCCTCATCGTCCACCACCACGCCGCGCGCCGTGTTGATGAGGTAGGCGCCCTTGCGCATCATCGCGAGTTCGGCCGCGCCTATGAGGTGCAAGGTCATCGGCGTGGCGGGAACGTGCAGGGAGATGGCGTCGGCGCGGCGGTAGATTTCTTCTTTTTCCGCCCACTCCACGCCGTAGCGCGCACCGAATTGCGTGTCGGGCGCCAGGTCGTTGGCGATGACGTGCGCGCCGAAGCCCGCGACGTGGCGAATCACCCGCTTGCCGATGCGCCCCACGCCGATGACGCCCAGCGTAATCTCGTCCAGCGTGCGGCCCATGTGCTGGAACCACTCGCCGCGCGCGAGAGCCTCGTGGGAGCGGCGCACGCCCCGCAGGAGTGCGAGCAAGTGGCCGAGAGCGAGTTGCGCCACCGCCTCGGCGTTCGCCCCCGGCGTGTGGGCGACCAAAACGTCGCGCTCACGCGCCGCGTGCAAGTCCACCGTCTCGAGCCCCACCGTGGCGCGGGAGATGAAGCGCAACCCGGCAGCCGCGTCCAGCACCCGGGGGGTGAACGGCTCGAGACCCGCGATGACGGCGTCGTAGCCGCCGCGAATCATCTCCGCGAGTTCCTCCTCGCGCGGGCGTCTGCCCAGAGGGTTGAGCACGTAGTCCACGCCCGCGCTCGTGAGCATCTCGAGGGGGCGCGGGTCGATTTCCCCGAACGGCGTGGTGGATACGAGTACACGGGGCGCCATGGGCGACCTCCCGAAAACGAGCGCGAAACCAAGCCAATCCTGGGGTCCAGGCGCGAAAGCGGCTCGATGGGGTAGGGTATGAAAACCCTGCGGAGGTTACATGCCGCGAGGAGGGGCTGTCAAACCTGGAGGGAAATCGGACATAGCCGCTCTTTATTGCCTCTGCGCAAAAGAGCGTCCCTCTCCGCGGGAGCGAGCCGCGCCGCTTCTCACCCTCCCCGCCGCTGGGAGAATTTTCTCCCGAAGATGCTGGAGGCGATCATGTTGCGCTGCGCCTGGGTGGTGCCGCCGCCGATGGTGAACATGCGCGCGTCGCGCGCCATGCGCTCTAGCGGCAAGTCACGCGAATAGCCCGCCGCACCGAAAATCTGGAGCGCGTCGTTCGTCACCTTAATGGCCGTCTCGGCCGAGAACGTCTTGGCGATGGCGGCGAGGTGCACGTCGGGGAACCCCGTTCGGGGGTCGAGCTGCACCGCCGCGCGGTGAAGCAGCAGGCGCGCCGCGTCGAGCTGGATGCGGGCGTCGGCCAGCATCCACTGCAGCCCCTGAAACTCCGCAATCGGACGACCGAACTGCTCGCGCCGCTTGGCGTATTCCACCGCCTGCGCGAACGCTCCCTCCGCTATGCCCAGGGCCACCGTGCCCGCCCCCACGCGCTGGGCGTTATAAGCGGCCATGAGGCGGCCGAAACCGATGGTGAGCAGGTTCTCCGCGGGCACGCGGCAGTTCTCGAAAATCTCCTCCCCCTCGGGGATGCCGCGCAGCCCCATCATGAAGGCGCGCTCGCCGATGCGAAAGCCCTCCGCACCCGCCTCCACGATGAAGGCGCCGATTCCCTGCTCCTCGCCCCCGTGGACGACGCGGGCGAACACCAGATTCACGCGGGAAACGCCTGCGCCCGTAATCCATTTCTTCTTGCCGTTCATTACGTATTCGTCGCCGTCGCGCACCGCGCGCGTCTGCATGTCGGTGGCGGCACTGCCCGCCTCAAGCTCGGTGATGGCGATGGCGGGCTTATCGCCCGCGAGCACCATGGGCAGGTATTTTCTTTTCTGCTCCTCGGTTCCGTAGCGGACGATGGCGCCCACCACGCCCATGTTCGAATCCACCACGATGCGCCCCGTGATGCCGCATACCTTCGCCATCTCCTCGACGACCAAGACGGCCTCGATGAGCGGACGCTCCGCGCCGCCGAACTCCCGGGGAACGTTCATGCCCATGAAGCCCGCCTCGGCCAGCACGCGCGCGTTCTCCCAGGGGTATTCCTCGGTACGGTCCCAAACCGCCGCCTTGGGCGCAATGCGGCTCACGGCGATTTCGCGCGCCTTCGCCTGCACGCGCTTTTGTTCCTCAGTGAGGTCGAAATCCACAGGTATCTCCTTGCCGCCCAAGCGGCGGGCACGGCGCGCGGCTACCTCCCCCGGAAGCGGGGCGCTCTCTTTTCTTTGAACGCGCGCACGCCCTCCGCCGCGTCCTCGGTCTCCAGAAGGCGCTTGAGAATGACGTCGCCGAAGCGCAGGGCGTCTTCCATCGTCATGTCGCGCGCGCGAACGGTAATCTCCTTGATGGCGCGCACCGCCAGAGGCGCGTTCGCGAGTACGCGGCGCGCGATTTTCTCCGTCTCGGCGACCACCTCGCCCGCGGGCACGACCTTGTTCACCAGGCCGAGGCGCAGCGCGTCCTCTGCCCCTATGGGCTCGCCCGTGAACAGGTGGTAATGCGCCAGGTTGAAGGGCAGCAGCCGCGCCAGCAGAATCGGCCCGCTTACCGAGGAGATGCCGCGCACGACCTGGGGCCAGCCGAGTTCGGCGTCCTCGGACATGACGCGCACGTCGCAAGAGAGCGCGATGCCCGCCCCGCCCGCCAGACAAACGCCGTTGACGGCGGCGAAACACGGCTTGGGGAGTTCCATGACCACCTGATAGAGGTCGGAGACGGGTTTCACGGCGTCGGGGTGTGCCGGGGGCGGCTCGGTGAGGTCGTGCCCGCTCGAGAACGCCTTGCCCGCCCCCGTGATGAGACAGCCCCACACCTCGGGGTCGCGCTCCATCTCGGCGAAGAGCGCAAAGAGGCGCTCGCTCATCTCGTGGTTGATTGCGTTTATCTTCTCCGGCCTGTTGAGCGTGATGCAGGCCAGCCTGTCGCGCACTTCGTATTCCACCAGCGCCATGTTTGCCTCCGATAAACGTGTCTTCTACAAAGAATGCCGCAATATGCAACGTCTTGACGCCATGCGCAAAGCCGTTGTTATGATTTGTTCTGCAGACCTCAACGGAGCAAAGAAAACCTTTGTGAACCCAACAACGGGAGAAAGACAATGCGAGAACGAGTCGTTCGACACGAAATCAAGTTCCAAAAATCCGTGATTTTGATTCTTGCCCTGCTCGCGGTGAGCGTATTCGCCATGGCGTTCACCCCCTTGTTCAGTGCCAAGAGCGCACTGGCGGAACTTTCCTCCTACGACACGTTGAGAGTGCAGCTTAGTGGAAGCGTCCGTTGCGTGGGGTGCGACTGACAGCGGCCCCCCGCTACCCCGTCAAGACCGAAACAAGCGGGGCTGTGCCGCGGGATCAACAGATGAGGTAACGAGAAAGTGGGGTAGTTGCGTTTTTCCTTGCGCCTATCCGCCCGGCAGGTGCGGAATCACCTCGTCCACGCGCTTGACTTCCAAGTCCGCCTCGACGTCGGGGTCGCCCGCTATCACCCCCCAGCGGTTCACCCAGACGGTGGCCATGCCCACGTTGCGCGCACCCGCGATGTCCGTGCGCAGGTTGTCCCCCACCATGACGGCATCGCCCGCCTCCACGCCCAGCTCCCTGAGGGCTTCTTCGAACAGGAAGGGAGCGGGCTTGCCGAAGAACACCGGGTCCTTGCCCGCCGCCGCGCGCACCGACGCCACGATGGCGCCTCCGCCCAGAGAGAACGAGCCGTCCTCGCGCGGCAAGCGCACGTCGGGGTTCATGGCGACGAAGTGCGCACCCGTGCTCACCGCCCGCGCCGCCGCGCTCAGCGTGGCGTAGGTGAGCCGCTCGTCCAGGCCGATAAGCACGACGTCGGCCTGCGCCGCCTCTCCGGCCTCCAGTATCTCAAAACCTCCTGACGCGACGGCCTCCTTGAGGGCGTCGGTGCCGAGCACGTATGCGTTGCCTGGGCCGTATTCACGCGCCAGAAACGCCCCCACCCCGTCGAGTGCGCCCACGATGCGGTTCTCCCCCGGGTCTACCCCGATGCCCGCCATGTGGGCGCGCACCTCCGCCGCCGTGTTGCGGCTGATGTTGGTGATGAAACGGTGGGGGAGGTTGCGCTCCCTGATAGCGCGCATGGTCTCCGGGCCGCCGGGCATCACCTCCTCCCCGGCGAAGAAGACCCCCTCGAGGTCGAACACGAAGGCCTTTTTGTCGTGGAACATCACGCCCTCTCAAATGGCCTCGCGCGCGCGGAGCCGCGTGATTTCGGCGTCGTCCAGACCGAGCACTTCCCGGAGCACCTCTTCGGTGTGCTCGCCCATGAGGGGAGGCGGGGCGGGCGCGGCCCCCCAGGTGCCCTCCATCTTGACGGGCGTGTTGAAGGTGCGCATCGCACCCAGGCGGGGGTGGGACATCTCCACCACCATCTCGCGGGCGCGCGCCTGGGGGTCGTCGAGTGCTTCGTCGATGCTCTGTATCGGTCCGCAGGGCACGCCGTGCGCCTCGATGCGCTCTATCCAGTGGGCCGCCGTGTTCGTCTCGTAGACCGCCGCGAGCTTCTCGTCCACGTACGCGCGGTTTTCAAGGCGGGTGGGGCGATCCTTCATTTTGGGGTCTTCCTTCCATTCGGGGTGGCCCAGTGCGTCGCACAGCCCTTCGAAGAAGTGATCCAGTATGGCGTCGAGTACAAGCCACTTGCCGTCGCCGCAGCGATACGCCCCGATGGGAACGGCTGAGGCGTGACCCGTGCCCATCGGCTCGGCCACCTCGCCCGCCGTGAGGTAGTATTGCGCACGGTAGCTCGCGAGGTAGAGCTGGCAGTCGAGCAGCGAGACGTCCACCTTCTGGCCGACGCCGGTCTTCTCGCGCCGGTAGAGGGCCGCCAGAATTCCGTGGGCCACGAACAACCCCCCGCCCATGTCGCCCATGGGCACGCCCATGCGCACGGGCGGCCTGCCCGGTTCGCCCGTGAAGCTCATGACGCCGCCGCGGCCCTGTATGATGAGATCCAGGGCCGGCTTGTCCTTCTCGGGACCGGTGAGGCCGTAGCCGGTGACGGAGGCGCTGATGATGCGGGGGTTCACCCGCTTGAGCGTCTCGTAGTCCGCTTTCAGGCGTTCCAGCACGCCGGGGCGAAAGTTGTCGTAGACCACGTCGGCGCGCTTGACCAGCTCGCAAAAGACGCGGTAGCCCTCCTCGTCCTTGATGTTCAGGCAGATGCCGCGCTTGTTTCTGTTGAGCGCGATGAAGTACGCACTCGTCTCCCCCACGTAGTGAGGCGGCATGGTGCGCACGAGGTCGCCCCGGCCGGGCATCTCTATCTTGATGACGTCAGCGCCCAAGTCCGCCAGCACCATGCTGCCGAACGGACCCGCCAGCAGGGCGGAAAGATCGAGTATGCGCACTCCCTCGAGCGGCCGGTCCAACACGTCCCCTCCCCTCCTCGCGCGGCCGCTCTTAAGCGACGCCGCCGCGCGCGTTCTCGCGGATGTAGGAGACGATAGCGTCCAGCTCCGCGTGGTGGTTGAACACTTCGGCGATTCCCAAAGCCTTGAGCTGCGCCACGTCGCGAGAGAGGATGTTGCCCCCCATGATGACGAGGCAGTCCTCGACGTCTTCCTCGCGCATCCGCTCCATGAGCCTGCGCGCAATGCCGGTGTAGGCGCCCGAGAGCACGCTCAGGCCGATGACGTCCACGTTCTCCTGGGCGGCGACGGCGACTATCTGCTCCACCGTCTGGCGCAGCCCGGTGTAGATGACCTCCATACCTGCGTCCCGCAAAGCGTGGATGATCACCTTGACGCCGCGGTCGTGGCCGTCCAGCCCCGGCTTCGCCATCAATACCCGTATACGTCTGTCAGTCCGCACGCTCACACCACCGGGGGCTCCGCGTAGGAGCCGAACACGCTGCGCATCACCCTGGTCATCTCGCCCACCGTAGCGTGTGCGCGGGCGGCTTCCATCAGGTGTGGCACGAGATTTTCCTGAGACGCGCACGCCTCATGCAGGCTTTCGAGCCGGGCTTCGGTCTGCGCCGCCTCACGGGCGGCCTTCACCCGCGCGAGTCGCTCTTTTTGTCTGTCGAGCACCGCATCGTCCACCTCGTAGAGACCCTCGCCCTCCTCCATCCTCTCCGCCTCGTCGGAGGTAAAGCGGTTTACGCCCACCCACACCTGCTCGCCGGAGGCGATTTTGCGCTGGTGCTCGTAGGCCTGGCGCGCGAGGAGGCGCTGAATCTCCCCGCTCTCGATGAAGGGGACGATGCCGCCGCGCGACTCGTAGTCATCCACGATGGCCTGAATCTCCTCTTCCACCTGATCGGTAACCGCCTCCACGGCGAAGCTGCCCGCCAGCGGGTCGACGGTGTCGGCCACCCCGCTCTCATGCGCAATGACCTGCTGGATGCGCAGCGCGGTGCGGATGGCCTCGTCCGATGGAATCTCGAACGCCTCGTCGTAGCAGGCCATGTTCACCGAGCGCGTGCCGCCCAATACGGCGGCCAGCGTGAACAGCGTCTGGCGCACGATGTTGTTGAGCGGCTCGCGCGCCGCCATGCGGCTGCCGCAGTTGCCCGTCGAGAACCTCAGCTGCATGGTGCGGGGATTCTTTGCGCCGTATTTCTCCTTCATCGTGCGCGCCCAGATGCGCCGCGCCGCCCGCAGCTTGCCGATCGACTCGAAGAGGTTGAATGGCCCCACCCCGCCGCCTACGGAGAGGTGGAACGACATGGTGGGCACGAAGTCGTCCACGTGCAGGCCGCGCGCGGTGAGTTCGCGGACGTAGGCCAGCGCGTTCAGGATGGGAAAAGCCACGTCCTGGGCCAGGGTCGCACCCGTTTCGGCGATATGGGTGGCGGAGACGCTGATGGCGTTGACGCGCGGGCAGTGGCGCGCGTTGTACTCGATGACGTCGGCCACCAGGCGCATCGAGGGTCCGGGCGGGAATATCCAGGTGCCGCGGCCGATGTATTCCTTGAGCATGTCGTTCTGGAAGGTGCCGCGCAGATTCTCGATCGCCACCCCCTGCCGCTCGGCGGCGAGGAGCCAAAACGCCTGCACAATGGCCGCGGTGGAGTTGATGGTGTGCGAGACGCTCACCCCATCGAGCGGGATGCCCGCGAACACGTCCACCATGTCCTCCACCGTGTCCACGGCGACGCCCAGGCGGCCCACGTCGTCCACGGCGGCCTCGTCATCGGAGTCGAGCCCCAGCTGGGTGGGCAGGTCGTAGGCCATCGAGAGACCCGTCTGCCCGTTGCGCAGCAGAAAATGAAACCGCGCGTTGGTATCCGCCGAGGTCGAAAAGCCCGCGTACTGGCGCATCGTCCACAGCGCGCCGCGGTACATCGTGGGGTAGACGCCCCGCGTGTAGGGGTATTCGCCCGGTGCGCCGATTTTCTCGCGGTAGGCGGCGTCGGGCGCCTCGGGCGCGTAGGCGACGGGAACGGGCTTGCCCGAGTTATAGACCGCCGGGCGGAGGGGACGCTCTTTTTTCGCGCCGTTTTGCCGAGCCTTCGCCATGGTGCACCCTTGCGCGCGCGAACCGAAAACCATTCGCGCGGAGAGTGGAATCTGGGGAAAAAGCATTCTTTCACTGCTTATCACACTCTCCCCGAAAGGCCAACGATTACGCGCGGGCGTTGACCCGCGGCGCCCGCGCGGGGAGAATCGGGGACGCATCCACAACCCAGGGAGGAGCGAGAGCATGAGCCTGTCATTATTCGATCTGAGCGGAGAGAAAGCGCTCGTAACGGGAGCCGCGCGCGGCATCGGGCGCGCGCTCGCAGAAGGCTTCGCCGCGGCGGGTGCGGACGTCGCCATCGCGGACATCGACGTGGAGCCCGGCCAGGAGGCCAAGGAAGCCATCGAGCGCATGGGCCGCAAGTGCGTCCTCATCAGCGCCGACGTAACGGACACCGCCTCCGCCGAGCGCATGGTGGCCGATGCCGCGGACGCTCTGGGCGGCCTCACCATTTTGGTGAACAACGCGGGCACGAACATACGCAAGCGGCTCGAGGAGATCAGGGAAGAAGACTGGGATCGCGTGCTGGACTTAAACCTCAAGAGCATCTTCTTCATCACGCGGCGCGCGGGCGAGGAGATGAAGAAAGCGGGCGGCGGCAAGGTGATCAACATCGCCTCGCTCATGGGGTGGTCGGTGTTCCGAAACCCCCGGCGGCAGACCTACGGGCCCTACACGTCGTCGAAAAGCGGCGTCATCGGCCTCACCCGCGTGTTCGCCTCGGAGTGGGCGCGCGAGAACATTCAGGTGAACGCCATCTGCCCCACCTTCATCGAAACGCCGCTCACCGCCTCGCTCAAGGACGACGCGCTCATCTACGACGCCATCTGCGCGCGCACGCCCATGGGGCGCTTCGGGCAGATGGACGAACTGGTGGGGCCGGCTGTTTTTCTCGCGTCGAAGGCCAGCAGCCTCGTGACGGGCACCTCGCTTCTGGTCGACGGCGGGTGGCATGCCACCTGAGAAGCGCGTCCTGCTGCTCCTGACGACGGCCACCTACCGCGCGTCCGCCTACCTGGCGGCGGCGGAAGAGATGGGGCTGCGCCTCACGGTCGGCACCGACAGGCCCGACCTTCTGGCCGAACTGAACCCGGGCGGCTCCATCACGCTCGACTACCAAAAACCCGAAGAGGGCGCGGCGCGCGTAGCACAATTCGCGCGGGAGTATCCGCTTGCCGCCATAGCCCCGGTGGACGACGACACCCTCATCCTCGGTGCGATGGCGGCCGAAGCCTTGGGACTGCCCTACCACCCCGTGGAAGCCGCCCGCGCGACGCGCAGCAAGTACGAACTCAGAAAAACGCTCGCCGAAGAAGGCCTGGCCTCGCCGGGGTTTCGCCTCGTCTCCTCACAGGAGAACCCCGCGGCCATCGCCCCCGGCGTGCGCTATCCCTGCGTACTCAAGCCCACCTTCATGTCCGCGAGCAGGGGCGTCGTGCGCGCGAACGACGAGGCGGAGTTCGCAGACGCCTATCGCCGCATCGGCGCGATGCTCGAAGAACCCGACTCCCTCGCCCGCGGCGGGGCCGAGGCGCGGATGATTCTGGTGGAAGACTACCTGGAAGGCACAGAGGTGGCGGTGGAAGGCCTCGTGGTGCGCGGACAAACGCACGTGCTCGCCGTGTTCGACAAGCCCGACCCGCTCGTGGGACCCTTTTTCGAAGAAACCATATACGTGACGCCCTCGCGTCTGCCGGAGGAGATTCTTGGGCGCGTACACGAGGAGACCGCACGCGCCGCGCGCGCGATTCGCCTGCGCGAAGGCCCCCTGCACGCAGAAATCCGAATCGACGCGGCGGGCCGCCCGTGGGTGATCGACGTGGCGAGCCGCTCCATCGGCGGGAAATGCTCGGGTGCGCTCGCCTTCGGCGAAGGCGCCTCGCTCGAGCGGCTCATACTATCGCAAGCCCTCGGCGTGGCCCCGCCCTCTTTGGAGCGCGAAGCCTGCGCCTCGGGCGTGATGATGATTCCCATTCCCGGTGCGGGAATCCTGCGGGGAGTGCGGGGCGTGGAGGATGCCCTCTGCGTGGCCGGCGTGGAATCCGTCGATATATCCATCAACATCGGGGGGGAGGTGGTGCCGCTGCCCGAAGGGGAGCGCTACCTCGGCTTCATCTTCGCCAGGGGGGAGCGGCCCGAAGAGGTGGAGGCCGCCCTGCGCGCGGCCCACGCGCGGCTCGCCTTCGATATTGGGGACTGACGCAAAACGGGGTCGGCCCGAAAGCCGACCCCATTCGCTTGCGCTACGAATCTCGCCCGGCGTGTTTCGGTCTCTGGGCCTACTTCTTCGTCGGGGCGTAGTAGGGGTTCGTGCCCGCGGCGTGGTCGGTGGTGTCGACGACGCGAATCTCGGGGTCGAGTTGCTGCAAGCGCGCCTCCACACCCGATTTGAGCGTCACGTCCGCCATGCCGCAGCCCGCGCAGCCCCCGCCCATTTGCACGAAGACGCGCTTCTCCTCCACGTCCAGCAGGCTGATGAAGCCGCCGTGGGAGGCGACGGCCGGGTTGATCTCCGTGTCGATGATCTCCTGGATCTGCGCGAGGAGAGACGTATCGCCATCGGACATCACGCGCGTCACCTTGAACCCGCTCGTGGGACCCTCGGTTACGAACTCGATTTGGGCGGTCTCCGCCCGTGCGAGATGCTCGGGTGCGGCGAAAACGCCCAGCAACTCGTTCTCCACGCGGACGTACTGATCGGCGTCTTCGTCCTTCACCAGGTCGAGCTTGTAGCCGCCCTCGAAGCTGATGAGGATGCCGGCGAAGCCGCCGCCGTTTTGCTCCATGATTTCCTTGACCTTCGCCGCCGCCGCCTCGGTAATCTCCATGACGTCGCTCCACGCTGGTTTGTGAAAACCCTGTTCTTCCGGCCACGATGATACCACGGCGCGCGCGCAAGAGAAAAGGCCGTAAACGCGCGCACGCGAGGCGCGCCTCCTCAGTGCATTTCTAGAGCGGGGTGCGGGCCTGTAAATCCTCCCCGGTGACGTCGCCCATGTAGACGTAGCCCGTCTCCTCCACGCTCCCGCTTCCGATGTAGATGCCCACCGCCTCGATGGGCTCGGTGTCGCTCAGGTTGTGGAGCCAGTGTTCCACCCCTTTGGGGATGTAGTGAAAATGTCCGCCGCGCACCTCGACGCGGTCGGCCCCCGCCCCCGCCAGGCCGTGGCCGCTGATGATGTAGTAGATTTCCTCGCAGTTGTCGTGCCTGTGCTTCTTGTGGACGGCGCCGGGAAAGAAGCGCGCGCGAAACAGCGTCGTCGCACTCCCGTTGTGCCTGCCCAGAGGAAGGCGAAAATCGGTGATCGACCACCCCTCGCCCTCGTTCATGTTCTCGGGCGCAACGTCGTCGAGATGCACGAAAATGCCCTCGGTGAGTCCCTCTCGGGGCATGGCGAGGTCCGCCTCGCTCACCTCCCCCTCGAACCGATACCCCGTGCCCTCCACACTCGGCGCACCGAGGTAGAAGCCGACCACCAGGGCTTCTTCGTCTTCGGTCTCGTTGTAGAAGAAATGGGTCGAGCCCTTGGGCATCAGGCGGCAGTGGCCCGCGCGCACCTCCGCGCGCTCCTCGCCCTGGCCGACCACGCCGTGGCCCTTGAGGTAAACCGCAATCTCCTCGCACTCGGTGTGGAGGTGCTTCGCGTGGGTGGAGCCGGGCCGGAAGACGGAATGAAAGACCGTCGTCGAGCTTCCGTGCGCCCCGGTGATGGGCAGGCGAAACTCCGAGATCGCCCAGCCTTGCTTTTCTTCCATCTTCTCGGGGTCTACGTCGTCTACGTGCACCAGGGGATATTGCAGCGCCATGTGGTTTTCCTCATCTCAATAAAGTCGTATCGTTCATGCGTCTCCGGAGGTGCCGTGCTCTTTGCCGTCCCCAGGCTGCGGCTCCCTTGCCCTTGCCGCGGAGAATCGAGCCGCGCGCGCGAAATTTTCGCCGCGGGGTCGTGCCTACTCGATTGCGCCCGTGCGCTCCTTAAGGTCTTCCTCCGTTACGGGGCCGAGATACTCAAAGCCGCTCTCATCAAGCCCCCCCACGCCGATGTACCAGCCAGGGGCGCTCAGATCCTCAGTATCGCTGATGTTCGCCAGCCAGTGCTCCGTGGCGGCGGGAATGTAGTGGACGTCGCCCGCGAACAATTCTCCGCGATCGTTGCCCACACCCGCCAGGCCGTGGCCCTTCAGGATGTAGCATATCTCCTCGCAGTTGTTGTGGCGGTGCTTCATGTGGACGGTGCCGGGGCCGAAGTAGCCCTGCATCCAGCACGAACCCGCCCCGTGGCTGCGGTTGAGCGGCTCGTTGAAGTAGTCCTGCGTCCAGCCCTGCTCGCGCGAGACCTTGACGAAGGGAACGGCGTCGTTGTGCACGAGCGGATACCGCAGGGCGTCGGCGCGCAGCGTGCGCGGGGCGGCGAGGTCGGCCTCGCCCACCGCGCCCAGATAGACGTGGCCGGTGTCCTCGAGGCGCGCCACGCGGTCGTAGAACCCGATGACGACGAGGGGGTCGTGGCGGCCCAGGTTCACGAGCCAGTGCTCCACGCCCTGGGGAATCAGGTGGAAATGCCCCGCGTGCACCTCGACGCGATCCTCCCCCGCTCCCGCCAGGCCGTGGCCGCTCACGACGTAGTACTGCATGTCGCAGTTTTCGTAGCGGTGCTTGTGGTGGCGATCTCCGGGAGCGAACGTCGCGTGGTACATGATGGAGGAGCAGCCCTCCTTGCCGCTGATGACCACCCGAAAGTCGGAGACGGCCCAGCCCTCCTTCTCGTCCATCTTCTCGGGCGTAAGGTTGGCAATGCGCACGTATGGATGCTCGAAAGCCATCGGGTTTTCCTCCCCGGTCTATGCCTGTCTGCCGTATTCTCGATTTTATAGCTATAGCGGCTCGTCGAGAACCGAGCCGCGCGCGCCTCAGTTCGCGATGTCGATGACCGCCCGCAGCGTGCCGCCGTCTCCGCCCCCGTCGACGAACTCGAAGCCGCGCTGAATCTCCTCCAGCGCGAAGTGGTGCGTCACGAGGGGTTCGAGGTCGATTTGCCCGCTCGCCACCAGGCGAATTGCGCGCTCGAAATCCTCCGGCAAGCCCGCGCGCGAGCCGATAACCGTCAAATCCTTGAAGTAATAGGCCTGCCCCGGTATGCGGTCGACCTCGGCGGGTCCGATGCCGAACTGGAGAATGCACCCGCCGGGCCGCACAATCTCGTACGCCTGGCGCATGGTGTCGGCGGCCCCGGCCGTCTCGATCACGACGTCGGCCCCCAGGCCGTCGGTGAGGCCGCGCACGGCCTCCACCGGATCCACCTCGCCCGCGGGGACGATTTCGTGCGCTCCGAGGCTTTGGGCGACCTCGAGCTTCCACTTGCTTCGCGTGACGGCGATGACGCACTCCGCCCCCGACACCCGCGCCAGCTGGGTGTGGAGCAGGCCGCTGCTCCCCTGCCCCAGAACGGCCACCCGCCCGCCGGGGATGTAGGGGGCCTTGCGCTGGCTGTAGACAACCGTGTAGAGGCCGACGAAGTTCGTCGCCGCGCCGAAGCTCACCGCCTCGGGGAAGGCGAACGCCTCGGTCTCGCGCACGGAAACGTATTCGGCAAAAGTGCCCGGCGTCTCGCGCCCCCGCAGCCCGCCGTGCAGGCACAGGTTCGTGAGTCCGCGTACGCAGTAAAAGCACGTCCCGCAACTCGAAAGCGGGTTGAGCACCACGCGCTCACCCACTTTGAGGCGGGTTACGCTGCCGCCCGCGCGCTCCACCACGCCCGTGCACTCGTGGCCGGGAATGAGGGGGATGCGCGCGGGTATCTTGCCCGCCCAGATAGAAACGTCGGTTCCGCATATGGCCGAGGTAGCCACGCGCACAAGCACGTGGTCCTCAGGCAAATCGGGGTCGGGGCAATCCCCCACGCGCATGGTGTGGGGCTTTTCCAGCAAGGCCGCTTTCATGGAATTCTCCGTTGGTAGTTCGTTTGCGTTTTCTGAGAAACGGGAGCCCGTTTTTTCCGAGGATACGGCATCGGCGCGCCGAGGCAAAGCGCGCCCCGACGCGCGGCGACGCTACGCACAGCCCCGTGAAGCCCCCGCTCAGCGCGCCTCGAAGAAGCGGCGTCTGGCGTGGCCCGCCCCGAACGCTCCGGCCAGGGCGTCGCGCAGCCAGTCGGCCACCATGAGATAGAAATCGGGCAGGCGCCCGCCCATGGTGTGGGTTTCGTTCTCATACACCCAAAGCTCGCGGGGGCCGCCCAGCAGGTCGAAGAGACGCTCGGCGTCCTCTAAGGGGCACAGCTCGTCGAACTCGCCCATCGCCAGAAGGGTGGGGCATTGGATGTCGCCCGCGACGTCTTCGAGCGTCATCCGCTCGGCCATGGCGTCAAAGGCCTCCTCCTCGCGGATGTTCGACATGTACATGTAGTTCGCCCGGTAGGCGGGCTTTGCGTGCTTGAAGATGGAGTCTTTTTGCAGGTAGACGCCCATCGCGCCCACGCAGGCCTGCAGACGCGGGTCGTGGGCCGCCACGCGCGGCCCCCAGTAGCTGCCCATGCTCCAGCCGTAGAGGCCGATGCGGTTCGCGTCCACCTCGGGGCGCGACGCGAGATAGTCGATGGCAGCGGAGCCCGCGCGCTCGAAATTATCGAGCGTCACCCAGGTCTCGCGCGTGTTGCTCTCCCCCTGGCCGGGGCCGTCGATGCTCAGCGTGGCGAGGCCGCGCCGCCGAAAATGGTTGTGGTAGGGGTTGGGCATGAACTCCTTGATGGTATCCATGCCGGGCACGACGATGACGCAGGGCGCGTTCGGCACTCCGGGCACGCTCTGCAAGATGCCGGGAATGCTCTTGCCGCCCTCAAAGGGAATCTCCACCCGCTCGACGGGGGCTTCCTCAAAGAGTTCGATGAATTTTTCGTAGCACGCGACGAGGCGCGCGTAGAGCTCGCGCTTTTTCTGCGTGTTCTCGTGGATGACCCCGCAGGCGGGGCCGTAGTAGAGCGCGGCGCGGTGGTAGAACTCCGCTGCCGATTCCCTGTGGCCGGCAGCCTCGGCCTCGCGCGCTAAGGCTTCCTCCTGGGCGGCGGTGCGCGCCCACTCCTTGGGGACTGCGGCGGGGGTCTTGATGCGCTCGGTCGTCCGGCGCACGTCGGCGGGCCGAAAGCCCCACTCGACGTACATCACCGAGCGGAAGGCGTAGACGTCGTGCACCTTGTAGAATTCTTCCGTAATCCACTGCTGGCCGCGTCGGCTGCTCTCCTCCATCGCAGGCTCAGGCACGCGGAGCGCGTGCGAGACGCTCGCGCATGAGGGCTCCGCCCGCTGCGGCTTCGCCCTCATAGCCCGCCACGCGAAGCGTGTGCCACAGAGCCGTGGTATTGCTCGTCAGCACGGGCTTGCCCAGGGCGGCTTCGAGCCGCTCGACGGATTCGAGTGCGCGAAAATTCGTGCAACTGATAAAGATGCCCTGCGCCTCGGGGCAGTCCACCGCGCGCGCGAGGGTTTCTGATTCGGCGGGCGGCAAAAAGGCGGGGCACTCGACGTCGAGACCCCGCTCGGCCACCACCTCGATTCCCTTGCCCGCGAGAAAAGTGGTGAGCCTCTCGTTGAGCCACCGCGGATAGGGCGAGGCGAGCGCAACCTTGGCGACGCCCATCTCGCGCATGGCCTCCACCAGGGCGGTGGAGGTCGTCGTCGCGGGAATGCCCGTGCGCCGCTCGATGACCTCGATGATGTCCGCGTCCATCCCCGGACGCACGAAACTGCCGCCCGTGCAGCCGAAGCAGATGGCGTCGAGGCGCGCGTGGCCGAGCAAGTCCGCCAGCTCGGGCACCACCTCTATCATGTGGAGCAGGGTTTCCTCGGCGTCGTCGGTGTGGCTGATGCGGGTGAAGTGCGTCGAGACGCCCGGGGGCGCCATGCGCTGGCACTCGTATTCCATCACCGTGTTCCAGGAGGGGACGATGAAGCCGACTTTCTTCAGCCAATCCGTCATGGGAGGTCCTCCGCAGAAAGTAGTCCAAACGGTATGCGAGGGAAAATGATAGGCCAGGCGCGAGCGCGCGTCCACCACCCGAAAAGCCGCGCGGGCGGGCATGGCCGAAAGGGCCGCGCAACAGAAAGGGCGGCTCGCCAGAGCCGCCCCCTCTCAAGGTCTCTTCACCAAATCTTGCCGCCAGTGCGGGAGAACCCCGCACGCAGCGGGTTTTACCGCCACACACTCGAGGGCGGTGCTACTTCGCTCCGGCCAGCTCTTTGAACTCATCCATCGTGAGCAGGCGGTGCAGGCCGAGGGATTTCTCCTTCACGTCCATGAGCAGGGCCATCTTCTCCTCCTCGGAGGCGTTGATGCCCAGCTGCTCGAGGAAGAGATTGATGGAATCGATGCCGCTGCCCTTGCCGATGACGGGTTCGGGCTCTTTCTGGCCGACCAGACCCGCGCGGAAGGGTACGAGCTCCGTCGGGAACTCCTTCTCGCAGTTCTTGAGCCAGCTGACGATGATGCCGCTCTCGATGTCGTAGAGGTTCTCGCCCACGACGCAGCGGTTCGGCGCCAGCTGGATGCGCGCGCACTCCTGCACGAGCCGCGAAACCTCGGTGAATTTCTCGGTCTTGAGACCCATGTCCACGCCGTACATGGTGAGCATGGCGAGGGCGAGTTCCTCATAAGCCGCGTTGCCCGCGCGCTCGCCCAGCCCGCTCACGGAGGTCTGCGCCACCTGGCAGCCCTCGGCCATCGCCATGAGCGTGTTGGCCACGCCCATGCCGTAGTCGTCGTGGAAGTGGGGCTCGAACGGCTCGTCGGGGAAGACCTCGCGCATCTTCTTGATGACGTAGGGCACGGTGTGGGGGCTGAGCACGCCGAAGGTGTCCACGATGGCCAGTGCGTCCATGTGGCCCTCGGTCGCCACCTTCTTGAGAAGGCCCAGCACCCAGTCGAGCGGGGCGCGCGAGAAGTCGATGGGGAAGAACACGGTGTAGAGGCCGCACTCTTTCGCCACCTGGGTGGCCTTGACCGAGGTGTCGATGGCCTTGTCGAGCTCCCACTTGTAGGCGCGCTCGATCATGTGGGTAGAGCTGGGCACCTCCATGACGACGCCCTTCACCCCCGTGTCGGCGGAGCGCTTGACGTCGTCGGCCATGCAGCGTGCGAAGCTGAACACCTCGGTGTCGGTGCCCTCGAGGCGCTTGACGATCTCGCGGATCGCCGCCTCATCCGAGGGAGAGACCACCGGCATTCCCGCCTCGATGCGGTGCACGCCGGCCTCGGCGAGAGCTTCGGCGATGCGAATCTTCTCGTCCTTGTTGAACATCACGCCCGCCTGCTGCTCTCCGTCGCGCAGCGTTACGTCGTGAATCTTGGGATTCGGGTCGAACTTCATGCCTGCGGTCACCTCGCCCTCGAAGTTCCACGGGCTGGTGAACCACATGTCGGTGTTCCATGGTTCGCTCATCTCTTGACTCTCCTGTTCGCCGCACGGCAGGCGACGTGAACGTGGAAGAAGCGCCCGTCCGCGCCCGGGCCGCCCCGGACGCGGACGAGGCGACGCCGCTACGCGGGAAGCTCGAAGCGGGGCTCGCCGCGCGACTTCGCCGAGAAGTCGAAGTAGGGCGAATCCTCGATGCACTCGTCGTAGTGCGAGGAGCCCGTGAAGACGATGGGGCCGTCGGGGCCGACGAGCACGTTCTCCTCGAGGCGCACCGTCTGCGGAAGCCCGGGATGGCCCGCGAACGTCTCGATGGCGAAGTACATGTTCTCCTTGATCTCCACCGGATAGTCGAGGCTGTAGGCGCGGCTTATCCACATGCCCTCATAGAGGTCGAGGCCGATGGAGTGGGCAAACTGCTGGAGGGTGACCGTGCCGTACTTGTCGTCGGCGTAGACGGGGAACTGCGAGGCGACGTCCTTGCTCGTCTTGCCCGGCACGAGCTGGGACATGCCTGCGTACATCGTGTCGTACACTTCGCGGTAGAGCTCTTTCTCTTTCTTCGTCCAGCCGCCCCCGCACTTGAAGCAGCGCACGTAGTCGACGAAATAGCCGCCCGGGCCGATGGCGTTGATGTCGACGACGACGAGGTCGCCGTCGCGGATCATCTTGTCGGTGTGCCAGCGGCGGTAGGGGCTGGTGTTTCCGCCCGAGGCGACGATGATGTCGTAGACGAAGTCGAAACCCTCTTCATAGAGCAGGTTGTTGACCCACGCCGTCAGGTCGCACTCGCGGATGCCGGGCTTGAGCCACTCGTTCCTGATCTTCCACATGCAGGTGTCGCCGATGGTCGAGCTGATTTTGAGGCACTCGATCTCCTCGGGCGTCTTGATGACGCGCGCCTCGCTCATCGCCGGCCATGCGTTCACCAGGTTCACGCCCTTCTCGGTGAAGGCGCTGTAGGCCTGCATGTCCATGATGTCGATGCCGATTCTGCCGTTGAGCGGAATGTTGTTCTCCTTGAGAACGTCGATGACGGAATCCGCCATGCGGTTCACCATCATCTGCTCGGCGGTTTCGGACCACTTCCAGGTGATGGCGGGGCGGATGTTGCCCTTGAGCCAGGGCGCGTCGATGCGCGCGCACTCATAGTCGGAGCCCGCCGTCTCGAAGAGCACCGGCGTCTCCGCCCCGCGGCACAGAACGGCGTAGCGGATGAAGATGTTGTTCTTCCAGTTGCCCTGGAAGACCGAGGCGGTGTAGCGGATGTTCTCGCCCTTGTACATGATGATGGC
This sequence comes from bacterium, assembly GCA_965221655.1. Classification (GTDB taxonomy): domain Bacteria; phylum UBA8248; class UBA8248; order UBA8248; family UBA8248; genus Bin107. The sequence continues at coordinate 1,821,035 of OZ244906.1, forward strand.
GTCCATGTCGTGCTTTTCCATCATCGCCTTCGCACGGGCGAGCCTGTCCTCGCGCATCTTGTCGAAGTCCACGCGGCGCTGCCAGTCGCTGCCCGTCTGGCTGTAGACGCGCCGGGGGGACTGGTAGTGCTCTTTTTGCAAAAAGTCCATCGGCATGCCTTGCTTGCTGGTTTCCACCATGAAGGTTCCTCCTATGTGGAAATGGGGTGTAGTTCGTCGTTTCCGCCTTTGGAATCGCTCGCCTCCCAGCCGGCGAGGTTTCCCGAAAAAAAACCGCCCCGCTCAGGCGCGGGCGGACGCTCCGTTTCGCGAGACGGCCAGCGCCTGCCTGAGCCGCGCACCCTCCGCCTCCATGTGCTCGCGCATGGCGTGGGCCGCGCGTTCGGGCTCGCCCTCCTCCACCGCGCGAAAAAGCCCTTCGTGCTGGCGTAGCGCCTCGCCCGTCTGGCCCGGAATGCCGATGATGCGGCGCTGGCTCTGCTCGATGAGACCCGCAATCGCCTCCCACACCGTCCGCAGGACGGCGTTTTCCGCCGCCTCGCACAACGCGCGGTGCCAGGCGACGCCCGCGCGCACGAAGGCTTCGGGTTCGGTGATGCGCCTGCGCATCTCCTCGGTGCAGCTTGCGAGCGTATCGAGCCGGGCTTGCGTTCTGCGCCCGGCCGCAAGGCGCGCCATCTGCTCCTCGAGCCCCTGGCGCACCTCCCAGAGCTCGAGCAGGGTGTCCTCCTGCACGTCGAGCAAAAACGCCAGACTCTCGCGCACGCTGGCAAGGTAGGGGTCGATGGTGAGATTGCGCAAAAAGGCTCCCCGCCCGCTCCGCACCTCGATGAGACCCCTGGTATCCAGGGCGCGCAGCGCCTCGCGCACCGAGGGGCGCCCGATGCCGAGCGTCGCCGCGAGTTCGCGCTCTGAGGGCAACCTCTCGCCCGGCGCCAGCTTGCGCGTGCGCACGAGTTGCTCTATCTGCCGCACCACGTCTTCGTAGAGCTTCGTCTTCTTGACCGGCCTGAGCACGAAACCGCCTCCGGGCGCACGGGCTCCCCGCGGGTTCGCACAATCCGGCGGGGGCATCTTCGTTTTGGTGGACCGAGAACCGCATGGTCAGATGGTATTACCAATACTAGACGCAAGGAGCGGCCGTGTCAATCGCCCCCAACTCCCGCGCGTTGCCGCCCGCCTCCTCTGAAGCGTATAATCATTCCCCCGAAAGCACTCCTCCCCGCCCCCCGAAGGACCAAGCCATTGGAGCACGCCCTCTCGGCCCACCTCTTCGCCCAGGAGCCCTTGTGCTTCGAGCACCTGCGGGATACTGCGGAGGCGGGTTTCACCCAGGTCGAACTCTGGGCGATGACGCCGCATTTCGACGCAAGCGACGCATCTCGCATAAAAGCCCTCCGGGGCTGGATGGCCGATCTCGGCCTTTGCGCACCTACTTTTCACGCACCTTTCTACGCCGATTTGGCCGAGGCCAAACGGGGCCGCTGGCTTTCGCTCTCCGCACCCGATCCGCACGCGCGGGGCGACGCCGTCGAGCGGACGCTGCGCGCCATGCGCGCACTCCGCCCGCTGGGGGTGCGCGTGGCCGTCGTGCATCCCGGTGCGCCCGCAAAAGCGGGTGTGCACGACGCCTACGACGCCTTGGAGCACAGCCTCGCGCGGCTTCTGCCTGCCGCCGCGGAGTTGGGGCTCGACCTCGCTCTCGAGAACATACCCGCGAGCCTGGGCCGCGCGGAGCCGCTCGCGGGCTTCGTGGAGCGCCTCGCCCACCCACGCCTCAAAATATGCATCGACACGGGGCACGCCCTCATCACCGAAGGCGAGAACACCCGCTCCGCCCTCGAGCGCCTCGCCCCCCTTTGCGTCGCCACCCACTTGCACGACAACGACGGGCAGCGCGACGCGCACCTGATTCCGGGCGAGGGCGTTTTCCCGTGGCCCGCGTTCCTCGAAACGCTCGCGAAACACAGCTACCGGGGAAGCCTCGCCTTTGAGCCCAGAAGAAAAAACGAGCCCTACGCCCGGACGCTGGCCGATTTGGCGCGCGCCGCCGAATCGCTCGGCACGCGGGACGCCGCGTGAAAACGCACGAGGCCGCCCCTCGCGCCCGGGCGCGCCTTTGTGAGTTGGCGCGCGATTATTTCGGCGTCGCCGTATCCTCCGCGACGCCCCTGCGCGGGGACGCCTCCACGCGCGCCTACGTGCGCCTCGCGCACCCGGGCGGGGCCGAGGCGACCTCGGTGGGCATGGTTTTGCCCGCACCCTTCGACAAGCACGCCCTGCCCTTTCTCGACGTGGGCGCGCACCTCGCGCAAATCGGCCTGCGCGTTCCGCGCGTCTTCACGATGGACGAGGCGGCGGGCGTCGTTCTTCTCGAGGACTGCGGGGACGAATCGCTCGAAGACGCCTGGCGCACAGGGGGGTGGCGCGGGGCGCAAACGGCCTACGAGAGAGCCGTGGACATGATAGCCGCCATGCAGGAGGCTCCCGCCGCACCGGGCCGGGTGGCGTGTACACGTCGATTCGACGCCGCTTTTTTCACGGACGAGCTGCGCCACACCCGCACGTATGCGTTCGAGCGTCTTTTGGGCATGGAGACCGACGCGCGGGCACTGGACGCGGCGTTTTTTGCGCTCTGCGAGGAGGTTTGCCGCTCCCCGTTTCGCCTCACCCACCGCGACTACCACTCCCGCAACCTGATGGTCGCGGGGGAGGCGGTGTACGTTCTCGACTTTCAGGACGCGCGCATGGGACCCGCCCTCTACGACCTCGCCTCGCTTGCCTTCGACAGCTACGTCGACCTGGGCGCGGCGCGCGCGCGACTCCTCGCCCGCTACTGGGAGACTTGCGGCCACCGCCACTTCTCGGATAAAGAAGAATACGAACACGCCCTTCGCGCGACGGCCATTCAGCGCAACCTCAAGGCCATCGGCACGTTCGCCTATCAAAAGGCGGCGCGCGGAGCGGAGCGCTACCTCGCAAGCATTCCCCACACCGTGGGGATGCTCCGCGAACATTTCGACGAAAGAAGAGACCTCGCCCGCTTGCGGGGTCTGCTCGAGCGTTTTCTCGACGCGCTTGTTACCTAAAGGAGCCTGCCCCTTTTGAATTTTCTGAAAAAGGCCTTTCTCACCTCGGTCGAGTTGTGCCTCTACGACTTTCAATACCCCGCCGAAGTACCGCCGAGCGAGGCGAGAATCGAGGTCGAGCACGTCATCCTCGAGGCCGGCTCGCCCGAACGAGGCCTCATATCCGACGTGCAGGGCGAGTACCTGACGAGCCGGCGCTTCGAACGGGGCGAGAAGTGCTTCGCGGCACTCGAGAACGGCAGGGCGGTGAGCTACATCTGGGGCGCGCGCGGGGTCGTGGGCGTGGAGGAAATCGACCTGGCCGTCCGGCCCGAGGCTACTGAAATCTATCTCTACGACGCCTTCACCCTTGAGCCCTGGCGGGGGAAGAACCTCTACCCCTCGGTGCTGCGGCGCGCTCTGGAGTACGGCCAGGAACTCGGCCTTCGCCGCTCGCTCATCTTCGTGGAATCGCAGAACGCGGCCTCCAGGCGCGGGGTGACCAAGGCGGGCTTCACCCAGTTTCAGACGCTCTACCACAAAAGACTCTTCCTCTTCAGCTGCTCGCGCCTCTCAGACCCCCTGGCGGACCACCCCCCGGCCCGGTTCGTCGCCCTGGACCAGGCGACCTGAGCCGCGCGCGCGAAGGATTCCCGATGACGCGAACCTCTCGCCTGCACACCGAGGCGTTCACCACGCCCGAGGCGTTCACGGCACTCGCCCCGCAGTGGCGCGCGCTGATGGCGGCTTCTGCCCACGCACATCCTTTCTACGACCCCGCCTGGCACGCTGCCTGGTGGAAAAACTTTGGGGCGGGGGAGCTGCTGGTCTACGCGGTGCGCGACGAGGCGGGCGCGCTCGTGGCGGCGGCGCCTTTCGTTCTCGACCCAGGCGGGCGGCTGCGGCTCACGGGGGGAGAAGACCTATCGGACTATCTCGACGTCGTGGCCGCCGAGGGAGCGCACCTGGCCGCCTGGCGGGAGATTCTCGCCGCCCTGCACGCCCCCGACGCTCCTGCGTGGCGCGAACTCCACCTGCGGGGAATCCCCGAGGCGTCGCCCACCATCGCCGCCCTCGAGAAGTTGACGGAAGGAGCCGCCGCGATCGCCGAGGAAGAGGTCTGCCCCGTCATCGCCCTGCCCGCATCGTGGGAAGAATACGCCGCGACCCTCGCCTCGAAGGACGAGCGCGACCTGCGCCGCAAGATGCGAAAAGCGAACATGGAGGAGGGGCTAGCCTACGAGAAAACGGACGCACAAGAAACGCTCGCGCGCGATTTGGAGGACTTCATCGCCCTGCACGCCCTCAGCCAGCCGGAGAAGGCGGATTTTTGGAACCCGGCGCGCAAGGCCTTTTTCGAGGACGTGTGCCGCGAGATGCTGGCTCTGGGCCTGCTCGACTTGACCGTCATGCGGGTGGACGGCCATCCCGTGGCGGCGAACCTCTCCTTCGACTACGCCAACCGCATCTATCTCTACAACTCGGGCTTCGACCCGGTGGAACGCGAGCTGAGCGGCGGGCTGGTGCTGCTCGCCCACAACCTGGGCGAGGCGATTCGCGCGGGGCGCGCGGCCTTCGACCTCCTGCGGGGCGACGAGCCCTACAAGTACCGCTTCGGCGCACGCGACGAGCGCGTGATGCGCGTGCGCGTGGAGCGGGGGTGACGGCGATGCGCCTGGCGATTCTCTCCATGCACACCGACCCCCTGGCTCCCCTGGGGGGCGACCTGACGGGGGGCATGAACGTCTACGTGCGCGAAATCGCAAAAGCGCTCGCCGCACGCGGGGTGGCCGTGGACGTGTTCACCCGCCTGGAATCCGAAAGCGCTGCGCGCGAAGTTGCCATCGCTCCCGGTGCGCGTCTGCTGCGCATACCCGCAGGAAAACCCGCGATGCTGGACAAGGACGCGCAGCACGCCCTGGTGGAGGCCTTCGCGCAGGGAATCCTCGCCTCCGCACAACAAACCGGCGCGCGCTACGACGGCGTATCCGCCCACTACTGGCTCTCGGGCCTTGCGGGCGAACGGCTGGCGGGCAGATGGGGCGTACCCCTCGCCGTGCGCTTCCACACCCTGGCCGCACGCAAAAACGCCGCCTTGCCCGTGGGGGCGCGGGGCGAGTCGGCGACACGCCTGGCGGCGGAGGCGGCCCTCGCCCGGGCGGCGGACGCGATTTTCGTCTCCTCCGCGTCTGAGGCGCACGCCATCGGCGAGACGCCGGGCATATGCCGCGTCGTCCCCTGCGGGGTGGACCTCGAGACGTTTCGCCCACATCCCAAAGAACAGGCGCGCGCGCGTCTGGGGCTTGCGCCCGGTGCCGCCTGCGTTCTGGGCGTCGGCCGCATCGAGCCCGTCAAGGGTCTCGACCGCCTCATACGCGCCTTCGCCGCGGTGTGCGCGCAAATGCCCGGGCGCGAGGCGCACCTGCTCCACGTGGGCGGCGAGACACGCGCGGGCGCGGCGGGGCCAAAGCTGTGCCCAGAGGATTTCGCCTCGCCCGCACAGGGGGCGGAGGTCGCGCGCCTGATGCGCCTCGCCCGCGCGTACGGAGTGGGGGAGAGGGTAACCTTTCTGGGTGCGAAGCCCCAGGATGCGCTCCCCGTCTACTATTCCGCCGCTGATCTGTTCGCCCTGCCCTCGCGGTATGAGAGCTTCGGCATCGCCGCTCTTGAGGCCGCGGCCTGCGGGCTGCCCACGCTCGCCTTCGACGTGGGCGGCGTGGCCTCCTCGGTCGGGGAGGGCGAAAGCGGCCACCTGATACCGGAGGGCGACCTCCCCGCCTACGGGCGCAAGATGCGCGAGATGCTCGATGCCCCGCGCCTGCGTCCGCGCGCATGGGCCGAGGCCTTTGCCTGGCCGCGCGTCGCCGAGGCGGAACTCGACGTCTGGGGGGTGCTGCGCGAGGCGGCCCTCCCCTCCCGCCACGCTTGAGAGAAGAGGAAAAGGAATTGGAACCCACGGAATTTCGCGAAGTACTCGTCATCATCGCCCACCCCGACGACGCGGAGCTCTCCGCGGGCGGGAGCATCGCCCGCTGGGCACGCGAGGGGGCCACGGTGCGAACGGTCGTCTGCACGAACGGGGACAAGGGCACGAAAGACGACGTCAGCCCCTTTGACCTCGCCAAGACGCGCGAGGCGGAACAACTCGAAGCCTCGCGCATCCTGGGCGTCAGGGAAACGCTTTTCTTGCGCCACCGCGACGGGGAGCTCGAGGACACGCGCGCCTTCAGAAACCAGATCGCCTTCCTGATACGCCACTTCAAGCCCGACACCATCCTCACCCACGACCCCTGGCGCACCCACTACCAGCACCCCGACCACCAGGCCATCGGCCACGCGACCTTCAAGGCGGTGATCTACGCGCGGGATCAGCACTTTCTGCCCGAACTCGGCTACGCGGGCATCGACGCGCACCACACGAACAACCTGCTCTACCTGAATTCGCGCGAGCCGAACTTCTTCGTGGACATCACCGACACCTTCGATGCGAAAATGCGCGCGATATGCGCCCACAAATGCCAGATCAAAAACCCCGAGCAGATGGAAAAGCGCATGCGCGAGCGTCTTGAAGACGCGGGCCGCCAGGCGGGCTTCGCCGTGGCGGAGCCCTTCACCATCGCGCGGATGCGAAAGGGCTGAGGGCAGGCGTGCGCGCACCGACGCCGCGGGCGGGACGGCGCGTGATGGCGGGCTTTGAGGGCGCGCAAGCCCCGCCCGCACTCATCAAGCGGGTGCGCGCGGGAGAGGTCGGCGGCGTTATTTTGTTTCAGCGCAACGTGGAGTCCGCCGTCCAGGTCGCCGCCCTCCTCCGGGCGTTGCAGGACGCCGCCCGCTCCTCGCCGAGCGGTGAACCCCTCCTGGTGGGAATCGACCAGGAGGGCGGGCGCGTAAACCGACTCTCGCCGGATTTCACGACGTTTCCGCCGGCGCGCGCGTTTGGCCGCGCGGGCGAGGCCGCCCTCGCGCGCGAGGCCGCCCGCATCACGGGGCGCGAACTCGCCGCCGTGGGCGTGAACGTGAACTTCGCCCCCGTGGCGGACGTTCTCACGAATCCGGATTGCGCCGTCATCGGCGACCGCGCCTACGGGGAGGAACCCGAGGTCGTCGCCCGCATGGCGGAGGCCGTCGCCGCAGGTCTGGCCGAGGGCGGCGTGGCCGCGTGCGCCAAGCACTTTCCCGGCATCGGCGACATGGCGCCCGACCCCCACGAGGTGCTGCCCGCGTGCGACCTCGCACCCGACACCCTGCGGGCGCGTGAGTTGCTCGCGTTTCGCCGTCTCATGGCAAACCCGCCCGCCTGCGTCATGGTGGCCCACGCCGTCTACACACAAATCGACCCCGACGCCCCCGCCAGCCTCTCGCCCCGCTTTTTGCGCGACATTCTGCGCGGGGAGGTCGGCTTCGGCGGCGTCTCCATCACCGATGACCTCGATATGGGCGCGATAGAGGGCACCGCCGGCGCCGCCCTGCGCGCGGTGGAGGCGGGGGCCGACGTCGCCCTCATCTGTCATTCGCAAGACGCACAGCAAGAGGCGGTCGCCGCCATCGCACGCGCGATTGCGCAGGGCCGCATACCCGGCGAGGAGGCTTCTGCCGGGCGGATACGGAAGATGAAGGAGGTTTGGGCACGCCCGGCAGTCGACCCCGCCGTCGTGGGTTGTGCGGAGCACCTGCGCGCGCGCGAGCGCATTCTCAAAGCTCTGGAGCGCGCCCGGCCCTAGACGTTGAAGCGCACGTGCATGATGTCGCCGTCGCGCACCACGTAGCCCTTCCCCTCAAGCCTGAGCGTGCCCTTCTCGCGCGCGGCGGCGAGCGAACCCACCGCCGTGAAATCCTCATAAGAGACGACTTCCGCGCGAATGAAGCCGCGCTCGAGGTCCGAATGAATCGTCCCCGCCGCGTGGTGGGCGATGGTGCCCGCACGAATCGGCCAGGCGCGCACCTCATCCTCCCCCACGGTGAAGAAACAACAAAGGTCGAGCAAATCGAACGACGCCCGAATCACGCGGTCGCGCGCGGGCGATTCCAGAGCGTAGTCCGCCAGAAAGGCCGCGCGCTCGCCTTCCGGCAGTTGCGCAATCTCCTCCTCCAGTCGCGCCGCGAGCGCCACGGGCCGCTCCCCGTCCAGCTCCGCGAAGGCAGCGGCGTCCGCCGCCTGCTCCTCGCCCACGTTTACCACCACGAGCAGCGGCTTGGCCGAGAGGAACCCGAAGCCCTTGAGGAGGCGCGCGCTTTTCTCGTCGAGCTCCACCGTGCGCAGCGGACGCCCCTCTTCGAGCACCCCGCGCATCGCGCCCAGCAGGGCGAACTCCGCGGCCTCGGCGGCGTCTTTTTTGACGCGCACGAGTTTCTCCAGCCGCTCGAGACGCCGCTCCACCACCGCCAGGTCGCGCAGAATCAGGTCGACGCGAATGTCGGCCAAATCCCGCGCCGGATCGACGCTCTCCTTTGGGTGCGGAACGCCCGCGTCCTCAAACGCACGCACCACGGCGAGCAGCGCGTCCGCACCCTCGAGTGCCTGGGGGATGACCTCCGCCCCCTTGTCCGCCTCACCCAGCCCTTGCGCGTCCACGAAGTTCACGGCGGCGTAGGTGGTCTTTCTGGGTTGGAAGATCGCACTGAGCCCATCCACCCGCGGGTCGGCCACCCGGGCTGCGCCCACGTTCACGCGCGCGGCGCCATAGCCGCCCGTCGAGGCGGCGCCGCCCGTCAGCGCGTTGAACAGGGTGGTCTTGCCGCTTGCAGCAGGGCCGATGATTCCGATTTTCACTGCGCACGCTCCTCACTAAGCCGCCCGAAACGAGGCGCGAGTGTACAAAGAACGGATGCGGGGGGTCAAAAGAGATAGGGGGGAGGCTTCACCCCACCCGGCGGGCGTAGAGCGGGCTGGACCACGCCTGGCCGCCGTCGGCTTGCAAGACGCGCACCCAGTAGGGGTTCGTGGCGTCCACCGCCGCCTCTTCGTCGGTGAAGGAGAAGCGCGCGCTCCAGTCGCTCAAGTTCTCCGCCACCGCGCAGACGAGCACGCGCGCGTTCACGCCGCCCGCGTCGAACGTGTGCGGCTGTGCGGAAACCTCGCCCAGGGGAAGCCGAAAGGTCGTCTGCTCGCTAAAAAACGTGAGAACGGCGTCGTCGGGAGCTTCCACGTCGATGAACACGCCGTCCGGATCGCCCGAGGTGGCGGTGGAAAAGCGCAGCAGCTTGTTCGATACGCGCACGAGCGAGTCGTCGTACTGATCCAGAGCGTAGGGAACGTGGGAGAGAATGGCACCCTTATCCAGTGCGATTCCGCCGCGCCAGAGAATTCTTTTGTCGCGCCCGCTCTTTTGGCTCACCCCGCTCCACTCCACGCGGATGCGGCGCGCCCGCCCCCCGCCCCGGGGGACGTTCAGCGGGTGGCGGTGGATGGTCTCGCCCCCGCGCTTGAGCTCCACGTCCAGAAGCGGGGCGGTGCCGTGGACTTCCACTCCGATAGTGGGTGCGCCCTCCACCTCGAAGGATTCTCCCATCCACCGCTCCCCGCAGGAGGTCTTGAGGTATATCCGCTCCCCGTTGGTGGCGTAGGTGCGCCTTGCGCCCATGGCCTCCCAGACGGCCTCGCGCGTGAGATCGCGCGCGTAGACGCCCATGAGGCCGCCCTTCACGTCAAAGGTGACGACGTTATTCGAGCGTCTGTTCGGGTAGACCAGCCCCTGGCGGCCCGTGTGGTCGTCGCTGCCGCCGATGAAGCCCACCTCGAAGCCGCGTGCGAGCACCTCTTCCGCAAACCACTCGAAGGTGCCGTGGTGGGAGTGCACCTCGGCGAGACGCACGAACTCAGGGTCAAAGAAATCCAGATTGCACGCCCGCCCACCCACGTGGGCCACGCTCATCACGTCGCTGCGCCCGCGAAACGTCTCCCACAGAGCCGAGATGGGGTATCTGTCCGTGGCGACGTCTGCGAGATCGTCCACGCCCGCGTGCGAGCTTCTGTGGATCGTGCCTTCCCCGCCCGCGTAGTAGACGTTGTAGTCCCCGCCGCCCGCGCGCGGCCCCGACCACTCATAGCCCAGAAGGGTCACGAACCGCCCCGGCTCGTTGAACGCCGCACAGGCGCGCTTCACCTCCTCCCAATCCTCTCCGCGGACGCGGAAGTCGTTGCCCTGCCAGGCGGCCACGTCCACCCCCGCCTTATCGCGCGCGAAGCGAAAGTATTCCTCCACCGTGCCTGTGCCGACGGTCGAGCGCGTCTGTCCGTGCACGTCCCCCCAGAAAAGGGCGTAGGGCGCATCGGGTTCACGCGGCAGAATCGGCGGGCCAAGCGCAAGCCGCCCTGCGGAATCCTCCAGACGCAGGCGGTAGGGGCCGGCGCCCGTGAGGCGCGCACCGCCCGCGCGCACCGCACCGCCGTCCGCAGGCGAGAGCTCGGCCCGCGCGGGTGCGGCATCGCCCGCGCGCCAGTTCGAGAGGCTCTTTTTGACGCCCACCTCGCCCGTGAACTCCTCCGCCGGGTTTCCCCACGTGTCCACCGCGCGGACGAGCACCGCAAACTCCTCTCCGCGCGCGGGCGTCTGCGGGCAGACGAGCTGCCACTCTTCGGGCGCGCCGCCCACCACGCGAATCGCGGGGTCTTCTGCGAGCTCGTAGAAATGCTTGCGGTTGAAGGTGTCCACCACCACCTTGAAGGTGTGGCGCGCCTCGGGGAAGGTTTGCGCGCGCATGCCGGGGCCGCCGCCGCTCGTGTCGCCCAGAACGAGCGTTACCTCATCGCCGGGGCACAGGAAGCCGCGCGCCACCCGTATGGCGATTCCCGAGCGCCAGTCGTCGAGATAGCCCTGCTCCTGGTAGGAGAGCGCCAGGCCAACCTGCGCGTTCGAGCACGAGGCGCTCACGTAGCCCGACGCGGCGGGGTCGGTGAACTGGGGAATCTCCATGTCGCTCGAAAGACGCTTGCACACCAGAATCTGTGCACCCTCGTCCACCCCGTACGTGCCCGCAGTGAACACGACGCGCCGGGTGAAGAACGCCCCCGCCACGATGGGGTCAGCCGGCTCCACGCGGGCGCGGCCCACGTCGAAGCGATACGGGTCGAGGCGTTTGTCCATCAGAGGCGCTCCTCAGGTGCGGTGCGGGCCATTATCAAGCCTCCCCCTCGACCAAGACGGAGGAGAGCAACTCGATGCGGCGGACGGATTCCTTGAAGCCGACGCTGTCAGCCGGAGTTGAAAACTCTCGTCCTAGTCTCACAGCTTCTAAGCGAATATCGTCCGCGCGTTCAAGCTCTCCACCTTCACGCAATCTACTCAGTATTACTGATTTGCTGAACCCCTCTTCTCCACGCCTAGCGGTTCCTGCACGGTCGTCGTCGAGAACCATAATCATGGCCCTAAAGAGAACGCCCCCCTCCTCCCCCGCCAAAGCCTTGATGCCGGATCTCTCGGATACGGCGTCGACGACCTCTTTGTCCGAAGCATCTCCGTCCACGAATCGTCGGTACATGTCCATGTCGAATGTCCGCAGAATAAGCAAAGCGGTCGTCGTCAGGGCGAAGTGGGGTTCACCTTCGCGCACGGAGCCAAGCACCAGCCCCAGGTGGTGGATCGCCTGTGCGGCGTGGCGAATGCTGAGACCGGGTGCGCCGAAAAAAACCTGCAACAACTCTTGGCTCTGCCTCGCTTTTCTGCCCGGCTTCAGAACATCTTTAATCCCCGTCTGTTCAATCATGGCCTCGACGAACTTGGTGCGGTCGGGTTCGGGGAGGCGGAAGTCCAGATCGAAAAAGCGGCCCAGATATTCCTCCCCGTCGAAACCCTCCCCGTAGAGAGCCTTTACCGAGTGGGCGAGCTGCGAGCGGTTCACGGCCAGCACGAAGACGATGCCGTCTACGGCGAACAGATGCTTGGCGACTTCGAGAAGCGCTACGGCGTAGGAGGGGCGGCACCTGTCCAACTCATCAATCATGACGACCAGCGGGCCGGGGCGCGCCTCCGCCAGCGTCTTGGCCGCCTCTCGCAAGGTGTGTCGAAATTCCTTCATCGACTTCCGCGTTTCCTCATAGCCGTTCATCCTCTCCTCGACCAGGGAAGCGATTGCCTGCCCCAACACCTCGCCCGCACCGGGCACGACAGAGCCGATGATGCCCGAAGCCAGGGAGGGAGCAATCTTTTTGGCACCCTCCCACAGGCTTTCGATCTTAGGGTTGAGACTTTTGTCGCCGCATTCCTCCACGCAGGCTTCGAGCCCGTTCTTTAACTCCGTGGAAAGGGCGACGAAGGGTTCCTCGGCGAAGTCGGTCTCCCATGCGTTGAAAGAGACGACCGGAAATTTCTTGTCCCGAAGGTATTGCTCCCAAATTTTGAGAAACGTCGTCTTGCCCGCCCCCCACGCGGCGTCCAGCGAGACGACGCAGGGGCCTTCGACCGAGCACAGGACGCCCGTGAGCGTCTCCACCGTTTCGCGCCGATCGAGGAGGTCGTGCGCAAACGGATCGCCCGCGGGCGTTTCGATATCTTGGGGCTGCATGCGCATGGCGGAGTTTTCCGGTCCCCGGGCGGGGGGAGGTGCGCGCTCTTACGCCGTGGCCTTCTCGCGGGCGAAGGCGCGGGCTTCTTCCACGAAGCGCGAGAACAGGCGCGCCGCGCCCTCGGTGTCCGCGTAGCCGTAGGCCGACATGGCCTCGGGGTGCCACTGCACGCCCACGACGAAGCGGTGCTGGGGGCACTCGATGGCCTCGACGAGGCCGTCGGCCGCGCGCGCCGCCACCGAGACGCCCGGACCCGTCGCGCGCGCCCCCTGGTGGTGGTGGCTGTTGACCACCGATTCCGACCCGATGATCTCGCCCAGCATCGCGCCCTCGATCTCCACCTCGTGAAACGTGTAGGTGCTCTCGCGCGCGTTCTCGGGCCGGTGGGCCACCGCCTCGCCCATCTGGGAGGGGACGTCCTGCCACAGGGCGCCGCCCGCCGTTACGTTGAGCACCTGCATCCCTCCGCAGATGCCGAGCACGGGCATGTCGCGCGCCATCGCCGCGCGGCAGGCCGCGAGCTCGGACGCCTCGCGCCGCGGATTCGCCGGCCCGCAGGCGGGCAGACGCTCCTCGCCGTAGCGTGCGGGGTCGATGTCGTGCCCGCCGCCCGAGATGACGAGTGCGTCCAGCCCCTCCAGTGCCGCGGCCACCGCCGAGCCTTCTTCCACCGAGGGCAGGAGCAGGGGTGCGCCGCCCGCCTTGAGCACGGCCTCCACGTAGGCGTCCATGAGCACGTGGCGGGGGCGCGCGCGGGGCTCTTCGGGAAAGCGCCGCTCGCCCAGGTCGCAGGTGATTCCGATTCTCGGCCGTCTCATCTCTCCCCCCCTGTTCGGGCGTGCGGCGAAAAAAGGCTCTCGCCCCGCGCGCGGCGGGCCGAAAAGAGATATCATCACATTTTGGGGGAAACGAAAACCAGCAAGCACGCCCCCGGGAGGAAGCCGGCCTTGTTTCGTCTGTATCTCACCCGCCTGGTGCTGCCCGTCGTCTTCGTGGCGGCGATGGTGGCGCTTCCTTTCGTCTGGCTGCCTGAACCAGAAGCCCCCCCCGCGCGCGGCGACGCACCCGCCGCAGGCGAGACGCGCCGCGCGGGGGCCTTCCAGAAGACGATGGTGATAGGCTTCGCCCTCATCCTCGTTTCGGTGACGGCGGGCGGCGTGATGCTCTACCGCATCACCCGCGCACAGAGTGCGAACTGGCGGCGGCGCTTCGCTCCGCGGAGCAAAAACCGCTAGCGGCCCACGCCGCGCCTCCCGCAAGCCGCCCCGCCGAGCAGCGACGCCCCCGCCGCGTAGGCCAGACACATCCAGGCGAGTGCCTCCACGCTCACGCCGCGGTCGATCATCCAGCCCATGACGACGGGCGAGAGTGCCGTCGATACCACCATGCACGAGGCGGCGAGCGAGCGGATCGCCCCCAGGTTCTCCACCCCGTATATTTCCGCCCACACCGCCCCGCCGATGGTGATGCGCATCCCGACGGTGATGCCCGAGAGAATCATGTAGGCCAGCGCCGCCGCTGGTTGGTTCGAACTCCCCAGTGCGAGCAGGGCGAGGCACATGGGCACGAGGTGCCAGGGCAGAAGCCGCACCGCGCCGACCCTGTCCACCAGGTGGCCCGTCAGCAGGGTGAGGGCTATCGAGGCGAGCGTGTAGAGGGTGTAGGCGCCCGTGAAGAAGGCGAGGCTCCAGCCCTTGGCCCCGACCAGGTGGGCCATGTGGAAGAAAAAGCCCGTGGCGATGAACGAAGGAGCCAGGAAGACGGGCAGAATGAGATAAAAGCGCGGGTCGCGCAGCACCGCGCCCCTGCCTCCGCGCGCAGCGGCCGCACGCCGTGCGCGGGGGTGCGCATCGGGGTGGTCGCGCAAAAGCCGCGGAACCGAGGGCAGCAGCACCAGGGCCGCCCCCGCTGCGAGCACCACCCAGACCCAGCGCCAGTGCAGCCACCCGCCGAGGGCCACCGCGATGAGGGCCATCGCCGCCTGGCCGGCGGGCCCGCCCATCGAGACCAGGCTCACCGCGCGCCCGCGTTCGGCGCTGAAATGCCGCGCGACGCTCGTCGCCGCCGTGTGGACCATCAGCCCCTGGCCCGTGAGCCTGAGTGCGAACAGGGCGAGAAACAGCCCCCACAGAGCGGACGCCGCCGCCATGGCCACACAGGCGGCGAGCAGCCCCAGGCAAACCCCAAGTGCGAAGCGCGCGAGGGGCGTTTTGTCGATGAGGCGTCCCGTCCACGCGAGACACGCCGCACTCGATACGGTGGCGAGGGCGTAGGCGAGCCCGAACGCGCCGTGGGAGAGCCCAAACTCCGCTCTGATATCGGCGTTGAACACGGCGATGAAATACGACTGCCCGAAGAACGAGAAGAACGTGAGCATGAAGCCGAAAGCGAGGAAGCGGCGATTTTCCGATACGAAGCGGACGTATTCCACCCAAAACCTTCACGCGCGGGAGACGGGAATTCAGACGACAATATACCCCAAACGCCGCGCGCGCATGGGCACTCCTTATTCCCCCTCGACCCGCCGCCTGGAGCGTTTTTTGTCGCTTTGGATGCGCTTACCTTTCAGGCGCTTTTCCTGAGACGCCCGCGTGGGACGGGTGGGGCGGCGGGGTTTCGGGACGACCGCGGCCTCTGCGAGCAAGCCGCGCAGACGGGCGAGGCACTCTGCGGCGTTTCGAGCCTGATCGCGAAAGCGTCCACTCGTGATGAGGAGTTCGCCCGCGCGCGTCATGCGGCTTCCGGCCAGGCGGGTGAGGCGCTCTTTTTGCTCCTCGCTCAACCGCAGCGAGGCGCGCACGTTCCAGCGCAAAATTGCCTTGCTCGCCACCTTGTTCACGTTCTGCCCGCCCGGGCCTGAGGCGCGCACGAAGCGAAAGCGAATCTCCTCCAGCGGAACCTGCGGAGCGGCGTCCGGCACGGGGGCAGCCTCCGGGCGGCGGGCGGGGGGTGTTAGGGGGAGTGTAGCACGGGGGGCTGCTCGTCCAGGGCGTCCAGTGCCGGGGGGAGGCTCTCCACGATGCGGGCGGTCTCCACGCTCACGTGGACGATGCGCCGGATGGCGGCGAGCAAATCGCGCGGGTCGGCGAACCAGCCGTTCGGGTCGTTCAGTATGCCGCTTTGCTTGTCGCGCACAACCCGGTAGCGGTCGATAAACCATTCCAGCGGCGTCCTGCCGTTCACGACGTAGGCGTGGGCGGCGGGCGGGATGCCCGTAAGGCGCACGTGCTCGTTCACGATGAGGGTGCTCCGCTCTTGCTTGTCAGCAAAGCGCATCGCCCGCTCCCCGATGCGGTAGTGCTCCGCGCGCGGCGCGCCGATTCCGGTAAAAACTTCTTCGAGCGGATATTCCGCACAGGTCTCATAGCCCAGGTGCAGTTTGGCAAGTGCGCGCCCGGCTTCTGAGAAGGCGCGAAAATCAGACGCCAGGGGTACGCGCGGCAACTCCTTGGCCAGATCGTTGGCGAAGCGCGCGCGGTAGTCCGCCGCGTGGAGCACGCCGTAGACGTAATCGAAAACATCATCTTTGGTAATCGCCGCGTCGCCGTAGCGTTCGCGGAAGGTGCGCAGCGCCGCCTCCGAGACGTTATCCACCCGCTCGAGCTTCCCTTCCATGCCGGGCAAGCCGCTCTGCGACTCGGATGGGTTTTGGTAGCGGTAGCGCGGGAAGTATTGGCCGTTAAACATCAGCTGGATATCCGGCATCGTATCGGCCATGAGGACGGAAAACGGCTTCGTGGAGCCTATGCCCGGCACGCAGATGACGCGGTTTTCGCTCTCGTCGGACGGGAAGATGCTGTCCATCTGATACTTTCGGCTTGCAAGCAGATACTCGACGTAGCAATGCTGTCTAACGAAAGGTCGGTATTGGGTCTTCCAAACGTTGTTAGGTGCATATGCCATAGATTTTCCGCGGCGCAGGTTGTCTTTCAGATCCTGATCCCATCGCACGTTCTTCGAATACCTGCGGGCGACGTCGTCTATCGCTAGGTTCGCATCCGCATTTTCCGACCACTCGCGCAGCGCCGCGAGATAGTCTTCCACCATCCGGCGGGCGTTCTCCGCACAGGCATCGCGGTCGAAGTTGTAGATGTAGGCGTCACGAGCGGTCGCCAACCCTCGGGAGTACAAGTTGAATATCGCGTCGCCCGCCCTGCCCGCTCTCGCCTCTTTCGAACCCAAGGACAAGAGGGTGCGGAAGGCTGGGTCGCGCTTGTTGAGCCAATCATGGTGCTCGTCGGGCGTAATCTCCACCCAGTCCGCGACGCCCGCAATCGACCCCGCCGCGTGCAGCCGCGCCAGCTTCTCTTCTCGCTTGACATAATCGCCGATATCTTTGTAATATATAAGGTTACGCTGAACGCTGAACGCTGAACGCTGAACGCTGAACGCTGAACTGCGGACGAGGACGAGGATCGCCACGGGCGCGCGGGAACCCTGGTCGAATACGTTGTCTCCCTCTGCGCGCCGCAACTCGCCGGACGTTCTTGCGTTCCCCCGCAGATTGACGACGTACACCTTGTCGAACTCCTCCGCCAGACAGGCGCGCACGCCCGCATCTACGTTTGCCTCTATCCACGAGCCGTTGGTAACGAAGGCCACCACGCCCTGCTCGCCGATTCTGTCCGACGCCCAACGAATCGCCATCTTGTAGTGGTCGTAAAGGCTGTTCTTGTTCGTGACGCTGGAGCGTGCGGCGTAGGTTTCGGCAATGCGGCTCTCCAGCTCGGGGTAGTCCACGTTGGGGTTCTCATCCGCCGAACTTCTTTGCCCCGCCGACCAGGGCGGGTTGCCGACGACGACCTGTATGGGGAGCTTCTGCTGGTGCTCCACGCGGTCGCTGTTCTCCGGCAGCCACGCATGGGGCAGCGTCGTCCGCGCGGTGTGGAGGTTGAAGGTGTCGGTGAGCGCGATGCCCTTGAAAGGTTCATACGCGCTTTCGGCTCCGCAGCGTTCGTGGAAGGCTTCCTCAATGGATACCGCCGCGATGTAGTAGGCGAGCAGGAGCAGCTCGTTGGCGTGGAGTTCCTCGCGGTATTTGCGGGCGAGGTCGGCGTCGCCAATCAGACCCGAGCGCAGCAGTCGCACCAGAAAGACGCCCGTGCCCGTAAACGGGTCGAGCACGTGCACGCCGGGGTCGCTCAGGCGCGTGCCGAACTCCTCGCGCAGCACGTGGTCCGCACTGTGCAGAATAAAATCCACCACCTCGGGCGGGGTGTAGACGATGCCGAGGCGATCTGCGTCCTTTTTCATGGCGACGGCGAAGAAGTTCTCATACAGCTCCATGAGCACGCGCTGGCGCGCCTCGCTGTTGTCCAGCCCCCGCGCGCGGGCGCGCACGCTCTCATAGAAGGGCTCCACGTCGCGGAGCTCGCCCTCGAGGCCAAACTCGCCAAAATCCTCGCGCAGTTTGTCGAGTGCTTGGGAGACCGGGTTTGCGGCCGCGAAGTCGTAGCCCTCGAACAGGGCGTTGAAGACGGGGCGGGTGAGGACGTGCTGGGCCATCATGTCGATAGCGTTCGCGCGGGTGATGGAATCGTTGATGGAGGTGCGCAGTTCCGCCAGAAAATCGTCGAACCACTCCCGGAGCGTTTCGTTCTCGGGGCTTTCGAGCATGTGCGTGATGCGCCCGACCAGGCGGGTGAAGATGTCCGCAATGTCCTTCGCCCACGTTTCCCAGTATTTCCTGTCGCCGCACTTCTCCACGATTTTGGCGAAAATGGCCCCGGGCGGAAGCTCGGCCGGCGGGAAGGGCAACTCCCCGAGATCAACCTCCCCGTCCTCGTTGCCGCCGCCGAGGTCGAAGATGACGAGGCGCTCGGGCATCGCGTGGTTCAAGTCGATGCGATTGACCTCGGCGTCGAACCTGTCGTCGTGGGAGCGCAGTGCGCGCAGCACGCTCCAGACGACCTCGAAATGCTCGTTGCGGTCGAGAACGTCTGCGGGGTCGACGCCCGCGGGCACCGCTATCGGCAGGATGATGTAGCCGTATTCCTTGCCCGGCGCCTTGCGCATGGCGCGCCCCACGGCCTGCACCACGTCCACCTGGCTGTTGCGCGGACTCATGAAGAGCACGGCGTCAAGGGCGGGCACGTCGATTCCCTCGGAGAGACACCGCGCGTTCGAGAGAATGCGGCAAGCGCCTTCTTCCGCATCTCGTTTCAGCCAGTCTATGCGGCTTTTGCGCTCAAGCGCGTTGTTCTGCCCGTCGACGTGTTCCGTCTCACACCGCAGCGCGTTCGCGCGTTCTTCTTCGGGCAGCATGGCGCTCGCGCCTTCGACCACGTCGTCCCAATGCTCCACCAGAGCCTTTGAGGATTTTATAGTGTTCGTAAAGGCGATGGCGCGTCTGAGCCTGCGGGGCGGGGCTTCGCCTGCCTTCGCGTTTTCGGGGTTTTGGAGTGCGCGCCAGCAGCCGACTATCTTCGCCGCGTCGGTGATTTTGAGTTCGCTCGCCGCACCCGCCCCCGCGCCAGCGAGCAAAACGTCGGCCTGCTGCTCGTAGACGCCCAGAACCACGACCTTGTAATCAGAGAGCAAACCTTGCTCGACGGCGCGGGAAAACGGCAGGCGGTGGAACTCCGGCCCGTAGGTCGCCTCATCGTCCATCGAGAAGACCTCGGCGTCGTGGCTCGCCGCCTTCGCCTTCGCACTTTCGGTATAGAGGCGCGGGGTGGCCGTCATGTACAGGCGCTTTTTCGCGCGGATGCGCTCCGCGTCGTGCACGAGAACGAAGGGCGAGGTCTTGCCCTCCTCGTGTCGTTCCACGCCTGTGGTGCGGTGCGCCTCGTCGCACAGGATGAGATCAAACGGCGGGGCGCCCTGGTTTTGTGCAGCCTCGACGAGGGGAAGCGAATGGTAGGTGCAAAACACCGCCGTCATGGCGTCTGCATGTTCCGCGCGCAAGGCTTCAGAGATTTTGGCGGGGTCGGTAGTGACGGGAATTTCGAGCTCCGTGATGGAGGCGTCCTCATCCGTCTTGCCCGCGCGGGTATCCGAGCAGATGCCGACGTAGCGGTGCGGCACGCCCCTGTGCGTCGCCCACTCCCGCATGGACTGGGCGAACAGCGATATGGAGGGCACGAGGTAGAGCACGCGGCCGCGCGCACCCGCGACGCGCTCAGCGATGCGCAGGGCCGTGAACGTCTTGCCCGTGCCGCACGCCATAATGAGCTTGCCGCGCGCGTGGGTGCGAAAGCCTTTGGCGACGTCTTCGAGCGCTTCGCGCTGGTGGGGACGCAGGCGGAACGTCTCGGGCTTGTAGCGCAAATCCTCGGGCGCGCCCCGCACCAGGTCGGGCCATTCAAAGGTTTGGTTGATAAGATCGTCTAGAAAGAGAACGTCGCACTTGGGCCGGAGGCCGTCGATGGCCTTCACCGCGTTCTGCCCCCACGGGTCGCCGGTGTCGACCACGATGCGGTGGGTGAAGGGCGCGCGCGCCGAAGCGGAGATAAACGAATCGAGATGCGGCTTGGAAATCCGCGTGCCCGGGGCGTAGCACTTGCACTGAATCGCGCAGACGCCGCCGTCGTGCTCCTCGGCCACCAGGTCGATGCCCGTGTCGCGCGCGTCGAAGCCGCTCTGCTCCGCCGCCCAGTCGCGCCACAGCGCCACGTTCGAGAAGCGATCCCCGTAGACGGGGTCTTCGGCGAAGAACTTCTTCATCACCCGTTCGAAGTGCGCGCCCTTCTCGCGCTCCGAGTCGGAGATCGACCGAATCTGCTCGAGCATTTCCAGAAATGGGACGCCCAACGAACACCCTCCCGAAGCGCTGCGCGAACACTCCCGCGCGGGGGATTATGGCCAGATAGTATCAATGGCCGAAACTTAATCGAGGAGAGGCGGCACCGCAAGCCGCGCTGCGATCCGCCGGCGAGGCGTGCGGCACGCCGGAGACAACCCGAAGCGGTCGGGGAGCGCTCCTGTATTTCACAACGTTTAACAAGGGAACACGTTATTCAGTTTTATTGGATAAAATTTAATAACGAATCACGAGAACCTCGGCCTCAGGAAGGATACCCTTGGTCGTCCCCCCGTCTTGCAAAGGAGCAAACAGCCACCGGGAGGCGCGGACAGACGCGGGAGCTCGCCCCGGCGAAATCGGCTGGATGCGTGCGTTTTATGCAAATAATATCGGGAAGCGCCGTTCGACCTGCGAAACCCGGGAAAACCCGAGAAAACCCGGGAAAACCCGGTAAAACCTGGGAAATCAGGCGCAGGCGCGGGAAAAGCGAGTAGAAGCGATAATCCTTTTCGTATCAATGCGTTGCGCTATACGACGCCCTCTGCGCGCAGGCGGGCGAGTTCCTCGGCATCGTAGCCGAGATCGGCCAGAATCGCGTCAGTGTGCTCGCCCACCAAGGGTGCGGGGCGGGAGAAATCGCACGTCTCGCCGGCAAAGGCCAGGGGGGAGGCGGGCAGCAGGCCTGCGCCTGCGGCGGGGTGCGCCACCTCGACGAACGCCTCGGGGAAGCGCTCTTTGACCTGGGCCACGTCGTTGATGGCGCTCACCGTAACCCCTTGCGGAATAAGGGATTCCTCCCATTCGGCGGTCGTCCGGCGGGTGAGGACGCTCTCGAGAATCTCGCGCAGGGCGGCGTCGTTCGCCACGCGATCCTTGTTCTCGCGGAAGCGGGGGTCGTCCGCGAGGGCCGCCATGCCGAGTGCCTCGACGAACACGCGGTAGCGGTTCGTGTTCGAAATCGCCACGAATATGAGGCCGTCGCGCGTGCGGTAGCCCGAGAAGGGCGAAACCACGGGGTGGGACAGACCCTCCGGCCCCGGCACCTCACCCGTGAAGGTGTGCCGCGCCACGGGGTTTTCCATGATGTTGACGGTCGCGCCCATCATCGAGGCGTCGACGCGCATGCCCTCCCCGGTGCGTTCCCTGCGCAGAAGGGCAGTGAGGATGCCCGAGAGCAGGTAGAGGCCGCTGGTGACGTCGACGATGGAAACCCCCACGCGCACGGGCTCCCCGCCCGCCGGCCCCGTAACGCTGATGAGGCCGCCCGCCGCCTGCAAAAGGCTGTCGAAAGCGGGGCGGAGCGCGTTGGCCCCGCTCTGACCGAAGCCCGAAACCGCCCCGTAAACGAGCCTGGGGTTTTCCGCCCGCAAGACCTCCCAGCCCACGCCCAGCCTGTCCATCACGCCGGGCAGAAGGTTCTCCACCACGACGTCCGCCCCCCGGCAGAGTTTCTTGAATATCTCCACCCCTTCTAACGTCTTGAGATTCAAGGTGATAGAGCGCTTCCCCCGGTTCAGGCTCATGAAGTAGCTGCTCTCGCCGCTTTTGAAGGGACCGATGGCGCGGCTGTCCTCGCCGCCGGGGCGCTCCACCTTGACGACTTCCGCCCCGTAGCCCGCCAGATAGAGCGAGACGATAGGGCCTGCATTGAACTGGCTGGCGTCGATTACCTTCAAACCCTGGAGAAGCGGCATTGCGGAGGGGGGAACTCGCTAACCGGACTTCCGGGAGCCCCGGGAGGCATTTTTTTTCTTGCGGGCGGCCGGCTTCGCAGAGGCCTTTCCCGCGGTTTTCGTTTTCGCCCTGGCCGCCCGTTTCGCGGGCGCACGTCGCTTCGCTCCCTGCTCTGGGGCAGGAGCCGCGTTTTTTTCTTCTTCGGACGAAAAAACGGGTTTTTTTCTACCCGTAATCAAGCGAAAAGCGTAGCCCACCTGGGTTTCATGCCATTCGTTTTCTCCGAGATCCTGCAAGACCAACTCGACCGGAGAACCGGGGATCAACATCTCCCTGTAACCCTCCCAGCCGATGAGATGGGAGTTGATCTTGATTCCCTCATCCAAAAGAATGACAGCGGAAACCCTCTCCTCGTTCCCCTCCACCGAGGAGCGTGTAACCGTCGCAGAGAGCAGCTTCCCCTTCCCGCTCAGAAACACCTCGCTCGTGCTACGCGGACAAACCGGATTGTCACAAGTGGTTTTCGAGCCGGTCTTCGGAAAAAAATACTCCTCGCACTCCTTGCAGACGGAGCCGATGAGCTTCGGCTTGTGACGAGGGTGTTTGGGAATCGTAAAAACGTCGCGCATAAACGGAACAGCGACTTTGTTCTTTCCGGGCACGAAAAGAGAAGACTCGTTATGAGGGGAATGCATGAAGCGCCCCGCCCTTGAGAGCGAACAAAATGAAACGAAGCAAGGCAGTGATAAACAACTACTTGAAACACACGGGTAAGTATGAACCAAGTGCGCAAACACTATCAGGGGGGCATATGTATGTCAAGATGATCTCGGATGAGAGGAATGCGCACCCATTGCCTGCCCAGGCGCGCCCCGTTCCGCTCCCTTCATTTCATCGCTTGACCATTCAAAACCCACAATCTTATATTGCTCCACCGGAGACATATAAGGAATGCAACATGACCTCTGCATCCACCCTGCATGACCAATCCACACTCCTTCGACTGCTGCCTTCGGTAGACGAGATCGTTACGCGTCTGAAGAATGACGGCGACGGGGGAGCATCGGATTCTGTTCTGTCCGCTGCAGCGAGAGAGGCGATTGGAGCGAGAAGACAACTTCTGCTCGAGCAAACGACTCGGAGACCCTCGAAAACCGCAGGAAACCCCTCCACCTCAGAAGATGTTCTTCGAAAGAGCGTTCTCAATGACGCGAAACGGATTCTTGCCTCGAACAAGCAACTCGGGTTGAGAAAAGTCATCAACGCAACGGGAATCGTCATCCACACGAATCTGGGTCGGGCCCCGCTGAGTGACGGCGCCAAGTCGGCACTAAACGATGTCGCGGGAGGATATTCGAATCTGGAATTCGACTTGAGCCTCGGTTTGCGGGGCAAAAGAGGTGCCGACGTACAATCTCTTCTTTGCCGCCTCACGGGTGCAGAGGCGGCGTTGGTCGTCAACAACAACGCCGCTGCCGTAATGTTTGCGATTCACGTGATGGCCCATCGTGCCGAGGTAATCGTTTCACGGGGAGAGTTGGTCGAAATTGGCGGCTCCTTCCGGATTCCGGACATCATGCTCCAAAGTGGCGCAAAGCTGGTGGAAGTCGGAACGACGAACAAAACGAGGACATCCGACTACAGAAACGCCATTACCCAGGATACGGCTTTGCTGCTCAAGGCACATACCAGCAATTATCGGATCATCGGCTTTACCGAATCGGTGTCGCGCGATGCTCTCTCGAAACTTGGACAAGAAGAAGACATACCAACGCTCGAAGATCTGGGAAGCGGTTCATTTCTTCAGGTTGCCGGCCTCCCTTATGAGCCGACCGTGATGGAATCCCTTCGATCAGGAATCGACGTCGTTACGTTTTCCGGAGACAAGCTGCTGGGTGGCCCACAGGCCGGCATTGTCGTCGGCAAGGCGACATGGATCGAAAAAATGAAAAAACACCCGCTCATGCGCGTTCTCAGGCTGGACAAACTCGCGCTCGCCGCCTTGGAGGCGACGCTCAGGACATACCTAGACCCCAATGCCGCTCACACTGAAATCCCGACTCTTCAGATGTTGTCCCTCAGTAGAGAAGAGCTCAGAAAACGGGCTTTAGCCCTGATGAATTCTATCGGAAACCACACCCGTGCCGTCTTGGGTGCCGACATGGAAGAAACTACCGGTATGGTGGGAGGCGGAGCTATGCCTCTGGCGGAACTCGACAGTTACGCCGTGACACTATCGCCGAAAAATTCTTCTCCACAATCACTGGAAGCCAGACTGCGCAACTGCACCCCACCCGTCGTCGCACGAGTACACGGGAACAAAGTAATACTGGACATGCGATGTATTCGAGAAGAGGAAATTGAGCGACTCGTCGTGATTCTCGACGAACTCGCAGGGTAGGCAGAGGGGAGCCTCTATATAAGTAGAAGTCCTTCCTCCATTCCCAAAACAGGGGGGTCAAATTTTCCGATGCCAACCGTCAATTCCGAGGGCGTTGCCATAGATTACGAGGTCATCAACCCCCAGCATACCAACACGCCCGTATTCTTGATCAGCGGATTGGGCGGGGTTCGCGCATCGTGGACAAAACAAGTCGGCGCTTTTTCTGCGGACAGGCCCCTCGTTCTTCACGATCACAGGGGAACGGGCAAAAGCGACAAACCGAGCGGTGTGTATAGCGTCCCCACCATGGCAAAAGATATCGTCGCCATTATGAACGACCAGGGAATGGAAAAGGCGCACCTCGTCGGCAGTTCCACCGGTGGGGCCATCATCCAGGTGATGTGCATCGACCACGCCGAGCGTGTCAAAAGCGCCTCCATCGTCAGCTCATGGCCCAAGAGCGATGCATATTTCATCCGCCAGTTTAGCGTGCGTAAAAAGGTCCTGCTGGAGATGGGGTGGGAAACATACACGGAGTTTTCTACGTTTACTCTATACAGTCCAAAGTTCTTCACCAACAACTTCCAAGAAATACAAACACAGGAAAACGAGTCGATCGCAAGCGCACCCCCCGCCGAAATCATGGCAGAGAGAATCGATTGCATCATTGCGCATGACCAGTTGGGTCGTTTGGGCCAGATTGCGGCTCCGGTACTGGTGGCTGTTGCAAGAGACGACGTGGTCACGCCACCTTACTATTCGCAGGAATTGATTGCCGCCATCCCCGGTGCGGAACTGAAAATTTTCGAGGAAGGCGGGCATTTCGTCTATCTCGAAAAACCGGACGAATTCAACGAGGCTATCCTGGAGTTCATCCGGCGCCATGATTGACCCACGTGTCGACATATAGCCTATCCAACCACGAGGGCTCACCCACTCCATGAAACACGTCGTCATCGGAACCGCCGGGCACATCGATCATGGCAAAACCTCCCTCGTCAAAGCACTGACAGGTACTGACACCGACCGCCTTAAAGAAGAGAAAGAGCGCGGCATCACCATCGAACTCGGGTTCGCCGAACTGATTCTCGACAACGTCCAGGCGGGAATTGTGGATGTTCCGGGCCATGAGCGATTCGTCAAAAACATGTTAGCAGGAATCGGCGGCATCGACCTGGTCATGCTCATCGTCGCTGCCGATGAAGGCATCATGCCACAAACACGGGAGCATCTATCCATCTGCCGACTCCTTGGCGTCAAAGCGGGCCTTATCGTGCTCACGAAGACGGACCTGGTCGAAGCGGAATGGGTAGAACTCGTTACGGACGAGATACGGGACTTCGTAAAAGGTACCTTTCTCGAGGATAAGCCCGTCGTACCGGTCTCTGCTCATAGCGGAGATGGCTTGGAGAACCTCAAAACCATCCTGACGAAAATCGCAAATGAAACACCCACAAAGAGCGAAACGGGTATTTTTCGGATACCGATTGACCGCGTATTCACGATGCGGGGCTTTGGTGTCGTAATTACGGGAACACTATTCAGCGGAAGCGTGTCCGTCGGGGAGCGGGTTGAAATCTTTCCCAAGGGCCATCAGGCACGCGTTCGTGGTTTGCAGGTGCACGGGGAGTCCGTCAAGAAATCGACCGCAGGCCTCAGAACCGCCGTCAACCTTCAGGGACTCGAGCGCACCGAGGTAGTCAGAGGGGACATCGTCGGCCATCACGGTGAATTGAAGACGACGTATATGCTCGACGTTCATCTCGAACATCTGGCCGATGCGCCTCGCCCGCTGAAAACCCGCGATCGTATCCGTTTCCATGCAGGCACGGCTGAAATCATGGGAAGAATATCTCTCATCGGTCAAGACATCCTGGAGCCGGGGAACAATTCTTTTGCCCAGATAAGGCTGGAAGAACCCATCGTCGTACTCCCCAGAGACCGATTCGTCATCAGGAGTTATTCGCCGATCATCACGATAGGCGGCGGTGAAATTTTGGACGTCATGCCACGCAAGCACAGACGCCTACGAAGTTCATCCCTCAATCACTTGAAATCGCTCTACTCTGGAGACGAAACGGAAAGGCTGCTCACCCTTCTCCGAGACGCGCGCCTGAAAGGTGTCGGAATGAGCGAGTTGACAGGCCGCCTCACACTCAGGTCGAGCGACATTACCCAAAAGATTCAAGAGTTGTCCGCTCAAGGACATGTTCGCATTATCGACAAGGTCAACCTGTTCGTCATGGAAACAGGCTATTTCAACGCCGCGAAGAAAAACATTTTCACTTTTTTGGAAACATATCACGCCGAGAATCCACTTCGCCCCGGAGCTCCCAGAGAAGAAGTGCGCGGCAAGGCAGGGGAAATCAACGAGAAAATCTTCGATGCTGCCCTTGAAGACCTCAGGGAATCGAACGAAATCATCGAGAATGGCGCCATGCTACGACTTGCCTCCCATTCCGTAGAAATCGACGAAACCCTCAAAGTGCTCAAAACGAGACTGGAAACAACCTTTCGGGATGCGCGCTTCCAACCGCCATCAATAGAAAGCGCTTTTCAGAAGGGTGGCGGCGAGGGCGATGCGAACCGAAACGCCCTGCAAATTCTCATCGACGAAGGCGTCTTGTTGCGCCTGAAGGGCAATATCGTTTATCACCGAAATGCCCTCTGCGAAGCGAAGCACCTCCTCAAAGAACATTTGTCGCACAACAATGGAATTACTGCGGCGGAGTTTCGGGATATTTTGGGTATTACACGAAAACATGCCATACCCCTGCTTGAATACTTCGATACCGCACGCATCACGCTAAGAGTCGGAGACAAAAGGGTGCTTCGCTCGGACGCGAAATAAAATTGCCCGACGAGGAATCAAAAATGACTCTCGACAATCGCAAAATCCAACGTCTTCGCTCAGACGTCCCGGCACTGGCGAACCAAATCTACGTAAACTGGGGCGGAGGGGGCCCATCCTCGAAGTCGACCCTTCGGGAAATGGACAAGTTTACGAAGCGAGAGACGGAATTCGGTTCGTTCCATCCGAAAATCAGGAGCGAAACCAGTGCGGCCCTGGAACGCACTCGAGAAAGTTGCGCAAATTTTATCGGGGCGAGCACTTCGGAAATCGCCCTGACGAGCAATACGACTGTGGGCATCAACATCGTGGCGGCCGGCTTGCAATGGAATGCGGAAGATGAGGTCGTCGTCTCGGACCTGGAACATCCGGGCGGCTACCTGCCATGGCTGGTATGGCGGCGGAGAAACGCCATCAAGGTGAAACTGTTCAAAACCGGCCAAAACGATGATGAGCTTCTGAAAAACCTAAAAAATGCGATGAGTCCGAAAACCAAGGTGGTTTGCGTGAGCCACGTCTCGTGGCTCACGGGCAGGAGGCTTCCCCTCAAGGCAATCGCCCGAATCTGCAGCCCCTCGGGTGCTCTCCTGGTCGTAGACGGGGCGCAGTCCATCGGGCACATACCTGTCAACGTCAAGGAGATGGGCGTGGACGTCTATACCGTATCGGGCCAAAAATGGCTGATGGGTCCAGACGGCACGGGTGCCGTATACGTAAGGCGCAGCGCAGGCAAAAACATCCATCTCTCTTCCGCCAGTTTTCGTTCGGCCAGCAAAAAAAGGCTGAAAACCCTTTCTTTCACACCCGAACCGAGTGCCATGCGCTATGAAGTCGGCACCCTCAACGCCTCCGCTTTTCTGGGATTCCGCGCCGCGGTAGAGCATTTTCGAAAAACGCAGCCCGCATCTATCGAAAAGAGGATTCTCTCGCTGGCGAACCGCCTGTTGGGCCAGATACGCACAATGGAAAACATCGACGTCGTTACGCCCAACGGAGAGGCACAGTCCGGTCTGGTTTCTTTCCGGATCAAGAATGTCGAATCCCAAAATTTGGTGGACACGCTCTACCGAAGATTCCGGATCATTCTTCGGGCGGTGGTGACGGAACCGCCCGCGGTCCGCGTCTCCATTCACTATCTGAACACGGAAGAGGAAATCGACTCGATCGCGAACGCAATCTCCAAGATAGCCAGCAGAGCAAAGAAGCGATAGCAGAAAAGTCCGAAAATCATACAAAGGAGGCGGCGATGAGAGAATCGCCGCCTCCTTGCTCGCTGGATTCGCAGTTACTTTTTCAGCGTCAGGTCCACCTTCGTAGCAGAACCACCCTTCACCGATACCTGCATGGATTTTTTGCCAAGAACCTCGTGCCATATCTCAAGGGTGTAAGAACCCGCTGGAACGTCCTTGAGTTCGAATTTGCCTCCATCCCCCGTGACGGCAACGTAGGGATTCCCGGCCACTACAATGTAGCCTTTCATCCAGTTATGCACATCACACGTCACCTTGATAATGCCGGGTTTCTTGAAATAGCGGGTCGACATCCGTAGTTTCTTTTTGAACTTCGGCTGGGCGATGTTGGCGACCGGATTTTTCGTGTCTCCCGGATGGGTGTGGACATTGTGGAGTATTTTGTCGCTGTTCTTCATCAGGAGTTTCTTGCCCGCCTGCATCACGACGACTCGAGGCAGGTAAACACACCCTAGCTGGTCCATGGATGCCTTGCTCTGGCTCTTGCTCCATTTCTTGCCGGATTTCACGTCCTTCAGGGATACGACGGCCCACACCACGCCACCGTCCTTCACCACGAGGCTGTCGTCGACAATCGGCTTTTTCGCACAAACTTTTTTGTCCTTGTTCACCGAAAGCGTTTTCGGTTTCGGGACCGCGCCATCGAATTTGATGGCTCCGACAATCGAGCCGCCGCCACTCACCTTTCCTGCCTTATAAGCGTCCGCGGCACCTGCGAATGTGACGCCCAGCAACGTTGCCACCGCCAAGCACAACGTAAAACGTTTGGAAATCATGCCTGCTCCTCTCAAAAAATTTTCGGGGTCAACGGCTGCGTTTTCTTCGGAAATCCACACGACTCTCCATGAGCCGGGAGTAGAAAATGAGGGTTCATCTATCGGGCCCCCAAAGCGGCTTTGTGGGTGGTCAGACAAGACCACCCGACCCGATTCATTCAAATAATCTACCTTTCACTCGAAGTCAAGCCACCCGACAGATCGCGCAAAACGCTGCGTTTCGTTGCGCCGTCGAAGTAAATCCTGCTATGAAGCAGAACATGAATTCCACCGACACGACAGCTCGAACCGGCGCGGCCCCCAAGGCATTTTCATCAACAAACGGCTACGAAAAGTTCCGAAACTCGATTATAAAATTCTTCTTGTTGCTCGCCTTGGTCATATCTTTTGCCCCGGGTTACAGCCGTGCTCACCACGTTAGTTCCATCGCATACGTTCTCCAGGAAGTAGGCAAGAAGAAAATAGGGGAATGGGAAGTCGTACTCCGTGTGATGCCGCCAAGATTCACCAGCGACGAAAACCCACCCAAATCCCTGGAAAAAACGCACGTGCTTCTGGCCGGGTTCACGCACCGCTTCGAAATGAAAATCCAGGGTGGCAAAAGCGGGGGTGCCTTGCCCGGAAAACTCGATGTAAAACTGACGTTTACCCAGAACGAATGGACGAAGAGCGTCACGCTGCGAAAATTCCACGAGGACAAATCAAAAATTTATGGTGCAAACCTGAAATTGGGCGAAAGGGGCCCGTATGCTATCACGGCGACGATATCCGGCTTGTCTTCCCAACCCGTGCAGGGCCGTTTTTCTTTCGATTTCGATCACGAGTCGGTCAAAGACGTTATGCAAGACCTCGAGAAAATTCTGGGGAAACTGGGCCAGGAAACCCTCACTCTGGGGCTGGACGGCAGGCTCATTCCACCACGAAAAGAGCAGCGCGTCAGGCGGCTGGCCGAGAGGTTCCAGTATTTCGTCCCCTGGATATCACACTTGAGGGAAGGAGAAGCCCAGGACCTTTATGACGACTTGACCCGAAAACTGCTTGCCCTCAGCAAGCAGATGTCGAGAAATACCCAAAAACCCGATTACGACCGCCTCGCCGAGAACCTGGCCGCTGCAAGAACCCTTTGCTCTCAATGCCACCACATCTTTCAGGAGGCGGATTCCACCGGAAAACCCGTTCGCTTGCCCGGAGCCGCAACCCGCTAGCACACGGTATCTGCAACCACAATGTTTGCACCCCGATAGACTCTCAGGTATTTCTTCTTCCAGTAGGCTATTTGCTATCTGCTCGATACTTAGCGAGGGCGAACAGTGAATCCCAATCTCAAAGACGCCAAAATGCCCGAGACGCTCGATGGTTGGGCCGTTTTGCACCATATTTTCCGGGTGAACTGGTCCTCCTGGAACCATCTGGACGGCGCCCTCCAGCACCACATCCTAGATGAGGCAACCGAATATTTCGCCTCCATCGACCGATCTGCATCGGGCCGAAGCGCCATTTTCAGCCTACTGGGCCACAAAGGAGACCTGCTCTTCCTGCATTTCAGACCCACGCTAGACGCACTCAATGAAGTCGAACTGGGGGTCCGACGACTCGCTCTGACGCAACATATGGTCGAGACGACTTCTTATCTCTCGTTTTTGGAGCTCGGCCTTTACGAAATGACCGTGAAGCTCCACACACAATTCGTGGATGAGGGCCTGGAACCTGGCAGCGACGCATGGAAAACGAAATGGTCACAAGAAATGCAAGGCCAGCGCGAACGCATGAAAGAGCGCCTCTACATGGATATACCCGAAACGAGATATCTGTGTTTCTACCCCATGAACAAGCGAAGAGGAGAGGAGAAGAACTGGTACGGCCTGCCCATAGAGACGCGCCAGAAAATGATGCGTGAACACGGTTTCGTCGGCAGGAGATACGCTGGTCTCGTTCAGCAAATCATTACGGGCAGCATCGGCTTCGACGACTGGGAGTGGGGAGTGTATCTGTTCTCCCAAGACCCTCTCGTCTTCAAGCGCCTCGTGTATGAAATGCGCTTCGATGAGGCCAGCGTCTGGTATGGGGAATTCGGTCCGTTCTATACCGGTTTGCGCATCATGCCGCATCACTTGAAGAACATGTTCCGCGGCAAGATACCCGCACTCGAGACCCCTTAGCGCGAGCCGTCCCGGGAGAGCGACCCTGCATGGCGAACGTTCTCATTCTCGGATGCGGCTACGTCGGCGCAACGCTCGGCGTGGCACTCGGCGAAAATGGCCATCACGTTTGGGGAATGCGCAGAACCCCCGGAGAAGTGCTCCCCCCCATAAGGCCCTTGGCAACCGATGTCAACGACGAAAAACTAGCCGGTCTGCTCCCGAAAAACCTGGATTTCGTCTTCTACACCATCTCTTCCGGCGGAGGGGGAGAAGCCGGTTATCGGGCAGCTTATGCGCAAGGACCTGCGAATCTCTTGAGGGCACTCGACGCGACAGGAGAAAAACCCCGCCGCATCTTCTTCACATCGAGCACTGCCGTCTACGCGCAAACCGACGGCGGGTGGGTGGACGAGGAATCTCCCACGCAACCCACCTCCTACACGGGCCGTATTTTGCTGGAAGGGGAGCGGATTTTCCTGAACTGCGAGCATCCTGCCACTATCGTGCGCCTCGGAGGAATTTACGGCCCCGGACGCACGCGCCTAATGGATTCCGTTCGCAAGGGCCGGGCCGAAATTCAGGAAGGCCCGCCCCGCTTCACGAATAGAATCCACCGCGACGACTGCGCGGGCGTTCTCGCCCACCTCATGCGAATGGACACACCGGACTCGATATACGTCGGCGTCGACGACGAGCCCGCCGATCGCCGCGTGGTGTTCCACTGGCTGGCGGATCGACTGGGCGTCGCGCGTCCCCGCGAAGTCGGGGCCGCACGGCGCGCCTCGGGGCGGGCGGCGACGAACAAGAGGTGCGCGAACGCCAGACTCAAGGCCACTGGCTATCGTTTTCGCTATCCGACGTTTCGGGAAGGCTACGCGGAGATGATCCAAGCGGCGAAATCTGCTCTATAGCCCCAAAAATCAACCCTTAAGAAGCTTCGCCAAATCCTTTCGCAGCTTCTTGAGCGAATCGGCATCGTTGCTGTGATAGTAGCCCCGCACGTTGAAGCGTCCGTCGATGAGCACGAAACGCGAACTGTGTGAAATCAAAATTTTCGACTTATCCTCCGCAGCGTTCGGAGCCGTAGATCCATCCTCGTGTCCGGGGTGGTGGGCATAGGCGCGGGGAAACAAAAAGTCCACGAACCGCTTATAGACAGGCTCCGACGGGCGCATGGCCTGCTTGGTCGCGTAGCTGAGACGAAAGCCCTTGAGCGCCAGGTTGCGGATTTGCTGCGGGGAGCCGGTGAGGAAGAACCACCGCGACCTGTCCGCCCCGAATCTGCGCGCATAAGCGGTGAGAACCGTCCCCGTGTCGTGGTCCGGGTCGGTGGTGATGGATATCTGCCCAAAGTTCGCAGCGCCTGCGAACGCCTTCTGCAGCCGCCGCATCTCAAGCGTTTGCAGGGGGCAGGTGTCCTCGCACCGCGTGTAGATGAGGTCCGCCACCCAGACTTTTCCGCGCAGACGCTCGCGCGCAAAGGCGCGGCCCGACGCATCAACCAGTTCAAAATCAGGTAGTTGCGAGTACACCGGCACGCTCTCGAACAGGTGCGCGCCGAGCAGCCGATAGCCCAGCGCACCCGCCGGCACAAGCCCGACGAGCAGAATCGCCACCAAAATCACACGTCGCCTCACGTTCGCCTCCTCGTCGAACCGGGGGAATTCCACCTGCAGTCTCCACACCCATTCTCGCAAAATGAACACCCCGCGCCAAGTCCGACGCCCCGAAAATTTTTCCGTATTTTCCCAGGTTTTACCGGGTTTTCCCGGGTTTTATCGGGTTTTTCGCCGCGGGCCGCTCGCTTTCGATATTTTTTGCATAAACCGCTCATCCCTCACCCGCGGGGGGAAATTCCTCCCCCCTCTTGCGCGTGGGCCGCCCCGCGTCCTAGAGTGGTGCCTGCGCTTTTGCCGCCTTACAAGCGTTTCGAACACGCAGGAACGAACCCGGGGAGAACGAAAAATGCGCAAGTCTTTGGGCAGGATTTCCCTCGCGTCGCTCGCCGCGGCGGCTTTCGTTTTCGCCGCCCACCTCGCCGCAGCCGCAGAGAGCGGCACGTTCCGGCTGCTCGAAAGCCACAAGCACGACTACACCGTCATGGACCACGCCGGGGCGAAGATCACGGCAGGCCCGCTGCACGGAACCGGCACCATCACGCAGAGCAGCGGCGGACCCTTCGTGGAGGGGGAAAACCACAATTCCACCTGCCTGGTCTACGTGCGGCAATCCGCCGAGGGCATCGACCTCGACGCCGCCTGCACGTTCACCAACAAGGCGGGAGAAGCCTTCTACGTGCGGGCGCGCAGGCGCGCGGGCGACGTGAAGACGGGCGGCGGCGGCCAGGGCGTCCAGACGCTGATGGGCGGCACCGGCAAATACGCGGGCGTCAGCGGAGAGTGCCCCTACACCACCAACTACCTGCCGCGCAAATGGCTCGTCTCGCTCGTCGACTGCAAGTGGAGCAAACCCTAGCCGCTTCCTCGCAGGGGCAAAACACGCCGCCTCGGCCGCCCTCCCCGCATCCCCCCGTTGCTCCCTCCTGTGCGAAGTGGTGTAATGCCCGCTCATGGGGGTGCGGCCCCGCACGAACCCCGAGGAGGAACACGATGGCCATTCCCGCCGCAATCGGTGCTGCTATAGCCACGGAAATCATTGCCCGCGTCGCCACGAAATACGGGCCGCGCGCCGCGTGCGCCCTCGCCGGGGCTGCGGGCAAGCACGGCCCCCGGGTCGCCGAAGCTCTCGGCCGCACCATCATCAGGCACGGCCCCGAACTCGCCGCGAAGTACGGACCCCGCATCGCGGAGCTCATCGCAGCGACGACAAAGAGACACGGCCCCCGGGTCGCGCGGGCAGTCGAGCACGCCATCGTCCGGTACGGACCCGAGGTCGCCCGCGTCGTCGCGCACGTCGCCGTGAAATACGGAGTGCGGATCGCCGAAATGGTCGCCGAAACTGCCGCGAAATACGGCAAGAAAGAAGCCGTCCGCCATGCAAAGCGCCTGGCGAGCGCGCCGCCGCACATTGCGCCTCCCTGCGAGACGCCTCGTTCCTGAATCGGCGCACCCCGTGCGCAACCTCCGCCGGCCTCCCGTGCGTTCGGGGGGGCGTTTTCACCGCGTCGGCCTGCCGGTTCGCTCTTCTTGCGGTGCTGGCGGCCCGTGCCAGCCGGGTGCCTAGTCGTTCAGGAGGGTTCTGGCGACGACGCGCGCTTCGTCCAGGTGGGTGACGACGCGCCTGTCGGGCACTTCGCCCAGCACGTCGAGCGCGTCGAGGGTGCGCGCGACCCGGCCCGAAAGACCCATCACGATGGTCTCGGTGTTCTCCTGGGCCGCGACGTCGATGAGTTGCCGTATGACCATGGCGGCGCTGTCGTCGATATAGGTCGCCTGCGAGAAGTCGAAGATGACGACCTCGTGATCCTTGATGTCCATGCCGACCGTGCCGATCAGCTTCTGCGAGGAAGCGACAGTGAAGGCCCCCCGCAGCGCGACCATGCCGACACGCGCCGAGAAGGGATCGGGGGCGGCGTCTTCGCCGAGGAACATCTGGTCCAGCAGCGGCACGGAGACCACGCTGTCGAGTTCGAGGCGTTCGAGTTGGCCCGCGTGGGCCATCCCTGCGGCGATCAGCCCCATCGCCACGCCCGCCAACAGATCGACGAACACCGTCAGGCACAGCGTCGTGAGCAGAACGAAAAGATGCTCGCGGCGCAGGCAGTGCAAACGGCCCAGCACCCTCCAGTCCACGATGTCCCAGCCGACTTTTATCAGAACGCCCGCCAGGGCGGCGAGGGGAATCGGCTCGGCGTAGCGGCCCATCCCCAGCAAGAGCCCGAGTAGGAGCAGTGCGTGTATCGCCCCCACCGCCCGGGTTCGTCCTCCCGCACGGATGTTGGGAACGGTGTAGACGGGGGTGCCCGCACCGGGTAGCCCACCGAACATACCCGCAACGGTGTTGCCGACCCCCTGGCCTATGAGCTCCCGATCCGGATCGTGGCGCGCCCCCGTCATCGAATTGGCGACGAGCGAGGTGAGGAGGCTCACCACCGAGCCTATCAGGGCAAGAATGATTGCGGGTTCGACGGCGCGCAGCAGAAAACCGGGGCCGGGCAACTCCAGCCCAAACCCGGGCAGACCGCGCGGGATGGGGCCGATGACGGGCGCGTCGCCAAACCACCCGACGCCCGCCAGCGTGCCCGCGACGAGCGCCGCGAAGGAGGCGGGCAGATAGCGCGCCGCCCTGCGCGGCCAGAACACCGCCACGACGAGCGTGATGCTCCCGACGATGGCGGCGTCCACGTTCGCACCTGCTACCGCTCCGGGCAACGCGAGAACCACCCCTACCGCCCCGGCCGAAACGGGATCTTGGCCGAGAAAGGGCAACACCTGAATCGCCATGACGATGACGCCGATGCCGGACATGAAGCCCGAGACGACGACGTAGGGCGTGTAGGCCACGAAGCGGCCGAGGCGCAATACGCCCAGGAGCATTTGCAGCAAGCCCGCCAGGACGATCACCATCAGGGCTTCGGTTATGCTGGACACGTGGCCCGTGATGATGACCGCCATGGCGATGGCCATCGGCGCGGTGGGACCGGACACCTGGGTGGGCGTGCCCCCGCACAGCGCCGCGAAGAAGCCGACCGCAATGGCGCCGTAGAGCCCCGCGGGCGCCCCCATGCCCGACGCCACGCCGTAGGCCAGCGAGATCGGCAGCGCCACCACCATGGTGGTGAGCCCGCCCATGATGTCTCCACGCAACGTGTCGAGATCGTACTTCACGCGATGCCCCCCTCGGGCACGGAAGGAATTGTCGCGTCCGCCGATAGATTCGGCGCCGCGCGGGGCCGGGTTCCTGTCATATTCTCGCATCCCAGCATACCACATACCCCGTGCGTCCCGCATAAATCCTCACACCGCCCGGGGGCACCTGTTCGGTGCATCGCGTCCCTCACCGGTCCGTGCCCGCAAACGAGGCTTCGCTTTCTTCCCCGAAGCGCCCATCGGTGGTATGAATGGTGCGCGCCCCGCGTGAAGGTGCTTTCCGAATCCCGCGCAAGCCCCGGGAACGCACACGAGATGAACGCCAACGTCCTCATCATCGCTTCCAGCCATTCGGTAAATTCCGTCTACAACCGGATGCTGACGCCCATTCTCCCTCTCATCATGGCGGACTTCGGCCTGAACTACGCGCAAACGGGCCTCATTGCCTCCGTCTACGCCCTCTCCAGCAGCCTGTTTCAACTGCCCATTTCTTTTCTGGGCGATTATACGGGCAGAACCCGCCTCATTCTGGGGCTGTCCCTGCTATTCAACGCCCTGCCCGCCTGGTTCTACGGCTACTCCTCCACCTACACGGCACTGCTTTTCTTCGTCTTCCTGAGCGGCCTGGGCTGTTCGGCCTATCATCCCGCGGCGGTCTCGATGATAGCCCGCGAAAGCGCGCGCAACCGCGGCCTCGCCATGGGATTCTTCAAGGCGGGAGGCGACTTCGGCAGCATCCTGACGCCGGTCGCCATGGGCTGGCTCGCGGTCCATCTGGCGAGTTGGCGCGCGGCGGCACAATACTTCGTGCTGCCGGGCATCGTCTTCGCCCTTCTCGTCTGGCTGCGGTTCTCGGACGCCCCCGGTAAGCGAACCTCGATGGCGAAAGAGGCGAAGTCCACCTTCAGCGAGTTGCTGGGCGACAAATTCATGGTTTTGATGACGCTGCTCTCCTCGTGCCGGGTGATGGGCCTGCGCGGCATCATGACGTTTCTGCCGCTCCTGCTGGCCGAGGGGCTGGGGCTGGGCACCATCGGCGTCGGCTGGGTGTTGACGGGCTACTTTCTGGTGGGCACGGTTTTCGCCGTCGTTTGGGGAAGCTACACGAACGGAAAGAACGAAACGCGCCTCATCGTGCTCATGATGGCGACGAGCGCCGCCTCGCTCGTCTTTTTGTCGCGCGCCGAATCGACTCTCGTCTCCCTCGGCCTGCTGGCGCTCCTCGGCGCGGGTCTCAACCCCTCCCAGAGCCTCATGCTCACCCTCACCACCAACGTGGTGCGCGAGAAGAACCGCACGAGCGCCATCGGCCTCATGTACACGGCAAACGAGGCGGCCTCGGTGGCGTCGCCCTTTCTGGGCGGCCTGATCGCCCAGCTGGTGGGGCTGCGCGAGTCGTTCCTGTTCTACGCGCTGCTGTGCCTGCTCGCCACGGGCATCGCCTGGCTCATCCACGCCGAGCGAACCATACGCGCACGCATCGCACCCTGACCCGCGGAGATTCTTTACAGCCCGCGTGCGATTCTATAGAGTGGAAGCTACCGATTCGCAGAGCCACGCACGTCAGAACTCCTGCAAGGAGGATTGCACGCCATGAGTACCCCCAACTCGCTCGACAACCTGGAAATCGTGCCGATGGATGCCCCCCTGGGGGCGGAGATCAAGGGCGTGGACTTCACCCAGCCCATACCCGAGGAGGTGGCCGAGGCGCTGCGCGACGCATGGACGGAGCACCTCGTTTTGCTCTTTCGCGGGCAACTCGACTTGACCGAGGAGCAACACCTCGACGCCACGCGCATTTTCGGCGAACCCCAGATGCCCGCCTCCAAGGCCTACTTCGACAAGGAGGGGAAGCAACAGTCCTGGGCCGCGCGGCATCCGGAGATCGTCGTCGTCCACAACCTGGGTGAGGACGGAAAGCCCGTGCAGGAAAACGACAGCCTGGGCAGCGGAGAAGTCGTCTGGCACAACGACAACTCCTACGTGGAGAATCCGCCCGCGGGCAGCCTGCTCTACGGCCGCATACTTCCCCCCTCGGGCGGGAACACGTGCTTCAGCAACCAGTATATGGCCTACGAGACCCTGCCCGATGAGGTGAAGGCGAAGATTGAAGGCAGGACGGCCGTCCACGACGCGAGCCGCAACTCGGCGGGCACGCTCAGGCCGGGCGTCAAGATGCCCACCA
Organism: bacterium; assembly: GCA_965221655.1. Classification (GTDB taxonomy): domain Bacteria; phylum UBA8248; class UBA8248; order UBA8248; family UBA8248; genus Bin107. The sequence goes on from OZ244906.1 coordinate 1,859,378, forward strand.
AGCCCTCGGAAGTTCCCGGCCCGCACCACCCCCTCGTGTGCACGCACCCCGCCTCGGGCAAAAAGGCACTCTACCTGGGCCGCAGGCGGGCGTATCCCTCCCAGTACATCGACGGCCTGGAGGAGAGCGAGAGCGAGGAGTTGCTCGACTTCCTCTGGGAGCACGCCTGCCGCGATGAACTCGTATTTGCGCACGAGTGGCGGCTCGGCGACATGTTGCTGTGGGACAACCGCTGCACCATGCACTACCGCGAACCCCACGCGGGCACGCACCCGCGCCTCATGCACCGCACCCAGATTCAGGGCGACCAGCCGGTGTAGGGGAAATCGTCGGCAGGGCGGTAAACCATGCCTTCGGTGCGGGCGACCGCTATCTCTCCGCCCAAACAAACAGCCGCTCTCCGTGCGCGAACACCCTCGCTCGTCTTTGCAGCACTCCGCCGATTTGCTATCCTGCGCACCATCAGGACAATTCGCAGCCGGCATACAACGCGCACCATAAGAAAACGCGGTTTTCGGGGGGGGAGCCTTCCGCTCCGCAGCCGCTCTCTCCGGGAAGGAAGACTCCATGTACCTGAACGTCGAACGCGCGCGGGGGTTGATGGCCGATTTCGGCTTTGACGCCCTCCTCGCCAGCACCCCCGAGAACGTCACCTACCTGGCGGGCACCGTAGGCTGGTCGAACAAGGTGTATGCGTACTCGGTGCACATGTTCGCCGTCTTCGCGCGCGAGGAAGGGATTGCCCCGGCCCTCATCGTGCCGGGGCAGGAGGTCACCTACGTCTCCGCCCAGCAGTCCTGGATACAGGACCTCTATACCTTCGGCGGCAAGAGCGCGCTCATCCAGCCCCCCGGCGAGGAGGCGCAAACCCCCGAGGAGCGCACCTACCTCGGCATGTACAACGACGACGCCAAACGCGCGCGCAACCCGGGCGAAGCCTTGGCACTCGCCCTCAAGGAGCGCGGCCTCCACAAGGGGCGCCTCGCCCTGGATCAGGAGCGCGTGATGCCGGGCGTGCGCGCGCAGATAGAGGCGGCCCTGCCCGAGGCGGAGATCGTCGAGGCGGCGGATTTCTTCCGCCTCATCCGCATGGTGAAGACGCCCGATGAGATAGCCGCCCTCGCCGCCGCCGCCGAGGTGAACGAAAAGGCGGGCATCGCCGCATCGAACGCGGTGGCCGAGGGGGCGACCGAGCGCGAGGTGGCGTCGGTCTTCGCGGCGGAAGTCGGCCGCATGGGCGGTAAGTGGCAGTGGTTCCATTTCTGCTCGGGCCGCCGGGCGACGGGGATTTTCCCGCCCACGGACAAGAAAATCGCCCAAGGCGAGATGTGGAAGTTCGACGCAGGCGTCGTGCTCGGCAACTACCAGGGCGACACGGGCTGGGGCGGCGTGCTCGGCGAGCCGACCAAAGCGCAGCTCGACCTGTGGAAGGCGACCGAGGAGGGCTTTGAGGCAGCCATGGCCGAGGTGAAGGCCGGCGTGCTCGGCTCGACCATTTTCACCACCATGCTCGAGGCCACCCGCGCGGCGGGGCTGCCCGCGCACAACGGCAACTTCGCGGGCCACGCCATCGGGCTGGAGCAGCGCGAAGTACCCTACGTGCTGGCCGCCCCCTCCCCGCAGGGGAGCCCCTACCTGCCTGAGTCGAGCGACTTTCCACTCGAGGCGGGCACCACCATCTGCGTCGAGAACCCCTGCCAGATATTCGGCATGGGCGGCACCCAGATCGAGAAGACCGTCGTGGTCACCGAAAACGGCTACGAACCCGTCTATCCACAGGAGAGGAAACTCTGGGTCGTCTAGGAGGCGCCCCCACCCCAGCGAGGAACGGCCCATGTGCGCGACACGATTCATCGACCTGAGCACCCCCATCATGAACGGCTCGCACGAACCCCGCCCGCCCGAGGTCACCTATCTCGACCATGAGGAGTTCGGCGCGCGATCGGCGAAGGGCTGGGGCATCCCGATGGAAGAGCTCCACGACGGCGTGGGCGGGGCGGCGGAGTTCGTCACCGTCTCCACGCATTCGGCCACCCACATGGACGCCCCCTGGCACTACGGCCCCACCGTGGCGGGTGCGCCTTCGCGCAAGATCGACCAGGTGCCGCTCGAGTGGTGCTACGGCGACGGCGTGGTGCTCGACCTGCGCCACAAGAAAACGGGCGACTGGATTACGCAGGAAGACATAGAGGCCTGCCTCGCCGGGATCAGCTATGAGGTCAAGGCGGGCGACATCGTATTGCTGTGGACGGGCACCGACGCCCACCGCGACAGCCCGGATTATCCCGAGCTCCACCCGGGCATGAGCATTCCGGCGACGGAGTATCTGCTCGACCGCGGCGTGCGCGTCATCGGCATCGACGCCTTCGGCTTCGACAGGCCGTTCACCTTCCAGGTGCCCGAGTTCAAGGCGGGCAAGCGCGAGTCGCTCATGCCCTGCCACCACATTCTGGGCAGGCGGCGCGAGTACTTCCAGATCGAGCAGATAGCCAACATCGGCGCCATCCCCCGGCCCCACGGCTTCAAGATCTGCTGCTTTCCCATCAACGTGAAGGACGCGAGCGGAGCGTGGGTGCGCCCGGTCGCGATAGTGGAGGATTGAACGCAAAGCGCGGCTCTCACCGCATCAAGACAGGAGGGAATCTCCCATGAAGAAGATTCGACTCGCTCTCGCCGCAGCGGCCCTGCTCGCCTTCGTGGTTTCGGCGCCGACGTCCCCGGCGGAGGCCGCCAAGCTCAAGAACATCAAGGTGACCATGGCCAACCCGCTCTTCAACCCGGGCATTTCCTTCCTGTGGATCGGAAATTTTCTCGGCTACTACCAGGAAAACGGCGTGGACGCGCAGTTCGTCGCCGCCCAGGGCGGTGCGCAGGCGATGGGCTGGGTGCTTTCGGGCCGCACCCACGTCGGGCTGCCCAGGCCCATCCCCATTCTCTTCCGCGCCGCGCGCGGCAAGAAGATGCCCCCCGTCATGGGCGTCTACATCCTCAACCGCGACGCCATCTACGCCGACGGCGTGGCCGTGCCCCCGGGCAGCAAGATCAAGTCGGTCTGCGACCTCCAGGGCAAGAAGGTGGGGGTGATGAGCCAGCGCGACTCCGGCCCCATCTTCGTGCGCAAAGCACTTGAGACCTGCGGCATACCCGCCGATAAGCAAAACGTGAACTACCTCCCCGTCGGCCCGGCCTCAAAGGCGGCCACCGCCATGAAGCTCGGCCGCGTCGACGCCTGGGCGAACGTGGACGTTCAGTACACCCTGGCCCGCGCACGCGGCTTTCAGTTCGACATCATCCCCTACCAGGAGGAATGGACGCAGAACCTCTTCGGCAACGTGGTCTGGATCAACAAGAAGTTTCTCGCCGAAAACCGCGACACCGTGGTGGGCTTCCTGCGCGGTCTGGCCAAGGGCAGCCTGTTCTTCTACACGAACCCCGAGGCGGCGCTCAAAGCCCACTGGGTGCTTTATCCCGAATCCAAGCCCAAAGGCATGAGCGACGCCGAGGCCACCGCCTTGATGATCAAGGTGCTCAAGGCGCGCGCGCCCAAACTGCGCCCCGACGACGAGAAAATCGACCAGTTCGGCGCCCACCACGACGGCGAATGGAGCGAATACGTGAAGTTCGTGGGGCTGGACAAAAAACTCACCAAAGCGCAGGTGAAGTCTCTGTACACGAACGACCTCATCAAGGAGGTCAACAACTTCGACCGCAACGAGGTCATCCAGCGGGCCAAAAACTTCGACTTCGCCAAGGAACTCAAACGCTACAAGGCAATGACGGCGAAGATGGGCAAATAGGGCGGAGGCCGACGTGAAGACGACCAACGCGCGTGCGGGGGCCGGCCCCTCGCTCTCCGAGACGCTGCTGCAAAGGCCCTGGATGCTGTTCGCCGTCTCCTTCGTGATAGTGCTCATCGTCTGGGAATGGGCGGTTGCCTATTTCGAGGTGGACGACTTCATCTTCCCGGCTCCCTCGGCGGTAGCAACGGCGCTTCTGCGCGGACTGTTCTTCTACGACGTAGGCGGCGAGGTCGGCGGTGCGGCGGACTTCATGGGGTTGATGAAGACGAGCTTCTACAACCACATCAGTCACACCCTGTTCGAGGCCGTCATGGGCTTTTTCATGGGCAGCCTCATCGGGCTGGGGCTGGGGCTGGTCTTCATGCAGTCGAAATGGGTCGAGGCCATCGTCATGCCCTACGTGGTGGCGTTCCAGACCCTGCCCAAGCTCGCCATTGCGCCCCTGTTCATTATCTGGTTCGGCTACGAGGTGAAGTCGAAGATATTTCTGGCCGGCCTGGTCGCGTTCTTCCCCCTGCTGGTGAACACCATGGTGGGCCTCAAGTCGGCGGCGACCGACCAGCTCGACCTCATGCGCTCGCTCTCTGCCTCGCGCTGGCAGACGTTCTGGAAGATGCAGTTCCCCAACGCCCTGCCCTTCATCTTCGCCGGTTTCGAGATAGCGGTGGTCTTCAGCCTGCTGGGGGCGATTCTGGGCGAGTTCGTCGGCGCGGGCCAGTGCATGTGGGGCGGGCGCGGCCAGTGCGGCCTGGGCATTCTGCTCATGCAGATGAGTTTCAGCAGCGACACCACGGGCACGTTCGCCATCCTGGTCATCCTCTCCGTCATGGGGCTGGGGATGCACCAGGTGGTGCGCTTCGTGAAGAAGAAGGTGCTCTTCTGGGCGCCCGAGACGGACAAGACGATGGGCGCCTGAGAAACCCCTTTCGCCCCCCGGCGCGCTCCGCCGGGGGGAGCGGGAAGACATGGACGCGTATATTTCAGTGGCGAACCTCGAGAAGGAATACGTCACGGCGAGCCGCGAGGTCGTGCACGCCCTGGCGGATATCAACTTCCGGATCGCCGAGGGCGAGTTCGTCTCCGTCGTCGGCCCGAGCGGCTGCGGCAAGAGCACGCTGCTCAAGATTCTGGGGGGGCTGCTCGCCCGGACGTCGGGCGCCTGCTCTCTCAAGAACACGCCCGTCGACGGCCCGCGCGACGACGTGGGCATCGTGTTTCAGGACCCCGTTCTCCTCGCGTGGCGCAACGTGCTCCAGAACACCATGCTGCCCGCCGAGATTCTCGGGCTCGACGCGAAGAAAACGCTCCCGCGCGCGCACGCGCTCATCCGCCTCGTGGGGCTCGACGGCTTTGAGGACAAATACCCCCACGAACTCTCGGGCGGCATGCGCCAGCGCAACGCCATCATCCGCGCCCTCATCCACGACCCCAGCGTCCTGCTCATGGACGAGCCCTTCGGCGCACTCGACGCCATGACGCGCGAGCAGATGAACCTCGAGCTCCAGCGCATCTGGCTGGAGAGCAAAAAGACCGTCTTCTTCATCACCCACTCGATTCCCGAAGCCGTGTTCCTGGGGGATCGCGTGATCGTCATGACGCCGCGGCCCGGCCGCATCTCCGAGATCATCACCGTCGACATCCCCCGCCCGCGCTCGCTCTCGACGATGGGCGACGAGGTGTTCGTCGAACTCACCCAGAGAATCAGAAACCTCCTCTACGTGGAAGGTTCGCTGGACTAACGCACCCGGAGCAACATGCGATGAATGAGAAGCTCATCATCACCAACTGCGCGGCGGACACCTCGATGCACGAGGGCGTGCCCGCACGCTTGGGGGATTCTGCGGCCCTCGCCGAATCGGTGGCGCGCGCACATGAGGCAGGGGCGGCCATCGCCCACATCCACGCCCCGCCCACGGACTACGCCGCCTGGGCGTCGCACTCCCGCGCCATACGGGATCGGTGCGGCGTCATGCTCCAGTACGGCATCTCGACCCAGACGGTTGAGCAGCGCAAGGAGGTCGTGAAAAACCGCCCCGAGATGATCTCCGTCGCCGTCGGGGCGCACAACATGGCCTTCATCCAGCGCGACGTGATGATGCTCCACCCCCGCGAAGAGCTCGCCGAGATGATGCGCCTGTGCCGCGACCACAATGTCAAGCCCGAGTTCGAGGTGTTCTCCCTCGGTGAGACCTGGATGATAGACGACCTCCTCCAGAAAGGCCTCCTCGAGCCGCCCATTCTCATGACGTGCTTCTTCGGGCGTCCGGGCGGGGCGTGGTCGCCGCCCACGTTGAGCGAGTTCTTGCACCGCGTGGCGAGCCTGCCCGCGAATTCGCTCTACATCGCCAGCGCCACCGGCCCCACCCACCTCCACATGCAGACGATGGCGGTGATGGCGGGCGGCCACGTGCGCGTGGGCACCGAGGACGAGCCCTACCTCTACCCCGACCGCCTCGGCGACAACGCAGAGCACGTCGCGCGCATCGCCCGCATCGCGGCCGAACTCGGCCGCGAAATCGCCAGCGTCGACGACGCAAAGCGACTCATAGGGATTGGATAGCTCCCCACACACGCTTCGGAGGATGAAGACGACATGCCCAGAATGAGCGGGGCGCAGTTCATGGCCGACGCCCTCCACGCCTACGGCGTCACCCACGTGTTCTTTGTGCCCACGATACTGAGCCACTCCCTCGCCCAGATGGAGGCGCGCGGCACGAACATCACCCGCGTCCTCACCCACGGGGAGAAGGCGGCGGCCTACATGGCGGACGGCTACGCCCGCGCCTCGGGCCGGCCCGGCGTGTGCATGGCCCAGATAGTGGGCGGGGTGAACCTGGCGGCGGGGCTGCGCGACGCGCACCTCGCGTGTGCCCCCCTCATCGCCTTCACGGGCGGCACCACGCCGCAGATTCGCTACCGAAACGCTTATCAGGAAACCGAAGACCTCTCCGCGTTCGACCCGGTAACGAAGTTCAACGCGAGTGTCGATTCAGTAGAGCGCTTTCCGGATCTCCTGCGCCAGGCCTTTCGCGTGGCCACCTCGGGAACGCCGGGGCCGGTGCATCTGCGCTTCGCGGGCAACCTGGGCCAGGTGGAGCAGCAAGAGGCCGATTTGGAACTCCTGGTGGAAGAGAACTTTACGCGCGCCCCCGCCTACAGACCCGAGCCTGCGCCCGCGAGCGTCACCCGCGCACTCGAAGTCATCGCCGCCGCCGAGCGGCCCGTCATCGTCGCGGGCGGCGGCGTGCGCACCTCACGGGCGAACGCGGAGCTCGTCGCACTCGCCGAGAAGCTGAACGTGCCCGTCGCCACCTCCATGAACGGCAAGGAGGTGATTCCCGGCGATCACCCCCTCTCGCTCGGCGTGGTGGGTACCTATTCCAGACGATGCGCGAACGAACTCGTCTCTGAAGCCGACCTCGTCTTCTTCATCGGCACCCAGACGGGCGGCATGACCACCCACTTCTGGCGCGTGCCCAAAATCGGCACGCCCGCCGTGCAACTCGACATCGACCCCGAGGAGCTGGGGCGGAACTACCCGCTCGCGGCCTCCGTACTGGGCGACGCGAAGATATCTTTGCAGAAGATGCTCGCGGCCGCAGACACCGCACCTGAGCGCGCAGCCTGGGCCGAGCGGGTGCGCGAGGTGGTGGGGGCGTGGAGGGAAGAATTCACCCCGCTTCTTGAATCCGACGCCACCCCCATGCGCCCCGAGCGCGTGTGCAAGACGCTGGGCGAGCGTTTGCCGCCTGATGCCATCGTTCTCGCCGACACCGGCCACTCAGGCATGTGGACGGGCGGCTACCTCGACCTCAAGAGCCCAGAGACGAGCTTCATGCGCGCGGCGGGCCACCTCGGCTGGGGCTTCCCGGCGGCTCTGGGGGCGAAGTGCGGCGCACCCGAACGGCCTGTTGTCCTGTTCACGGGCGACGCAGGATTCTGGTACCACATCGCGGAGCTTGAGACCGCCGTGCGCTGGCGGATGCACGTGGTCGTCATCGTCAACAACAACGGCTCGCAGAACCAGGAAACCAAGATTTTCGACGACGCCTACGGCGGCAAACAACACGGCAAGGCCTATGAACTGTGGCACTTCCAGCCCACGAGCTTTGCGGATATCGCCCGCTCCATGGGTGCGGAGAGCATTCGCGTGGAAAAGCCGAGCGAACTCGCCGGCGCCCTCGACAGAGCCTTCGCCCACCGGGGCGGCCCCGTCGTCCTCGACGTCGTAACCGACATCGAAGCCCTCGCACCCGGCGCCTACGGACCGGAGGGTTAGGGGAGCTGCCCGGCGTCGGGGGGTTTGAGCGGGCCGTCTCCCATGACGGCGCAGATGCGCTGGGTGAGCGCTTTGCTGAATTCCTCCAGGTCATCCTCCTTCCAGAGGATGTGGTTGTACTGGCGCGTGTCGAAGTGGATTTCCGTAATGAGGTCTTCTCGGCAGGTAAAAATCACCGGGATGTCCAGGCCGTGCGCGAAGCCCGCCTCGTAGTAGACGCCTCCGCGCACCCCGCAGCAAGTTCCGTGGGTAAAGTCTGCGACCACAAAGCGCGACCGCCTGATTTCGGCGATTATCTGGTCATCTATCTTGTTCGCATGTTCTTGTTGGTCGATTCGACACGGTTTGTATCCAGCGGTTTCGATGCCGCGTTTGATGCCCTTTTCGTAAACCCCGTTCATCGAGTCATCGAACCACATCGCAACGAACGCCTGCGAGGAGTCGACCGCCACTTTTTCGAGCTCTTCAATACGTGCGTAGCCATCGACTGTTAGTTGGCAAGTCGTATACCCCGCACCAATTTCTACAATCCATTTTTTCTCTTGCAGACAATCAAATAAGAAACATATATCGTCGCCTTCCTTATGCTCCGACCACGCCATCATCTCAAGGGCACGAATCCGCCTTCTTTGTCGTCTACTTTCGTCAGAATCTTTTTGAGAAGATGGATTTTTCAAGAAATTGATATCGAAATCGTGCTGGTACGCTCTCGAGAATGACACTGTTCTTCCAAGAAATTCGGTTTCTCGATGTAGATACCGAAGAAGCATGTCCGCGCGTTCATGTACCGACAAGTCGCGCCGCTTCTTCATGTCGTCAATCGTCTCCAGCGTTATTTCCGGACACTCCTCGCCGAGGCGCCTCTCCCTGACAAGCCAGGAGGTGAGGCGCGCTCTGGTGCGATTATCGAGCTCTTCTTTGTTCCCCAAAACGGCTTTCGCTCTGAGCTGCACCCGATATCCCCCACCAGCGCGTGGGGAATTCACGATCCAAATGCGGGCCCCGCTTTGTCTCACAAGTGCCCGCGTTTCCCATATCGGACAAACCTGGTCGTTCATCCTTGCCCCTTTCGTTTCGCACACGTCCCCCCGCGTGCGGGTGCCTAATGCGAAAGTATCTGATTCAGAAAGAGTTTCGTGCGCTCCGAGCGAGGGTTGTAGAAGAACGCCGCGGGCTCGTTCTCCTCGACGATTTGCCCCTCATCCATGAAGATCACCCGGTGGGCGACCTCGCGGGCGAAGCCCATCTCGTGGGTGACAACGAGCATCGTCATGCCAGTTTCGGCGAGTTCGACCATCACGTCGAGCACTTCCTTGATCATCTCGGGGTCGAGGGCGGAGGTCGGCTCGTCAAAAAGCATGATCTTCGGCCGCATGCACAGCGAGCGGGCGATGGCGACGCGCTGCTGCTGGCCGCCGGAGAGTTGGCCGGGGTACTTGCGCGCCTGCTCGGGTATCTTGACGCGCGTGAGGTATTCCATCGCGATTTCCTCGGCCTCGGCCCGCGGCGTTTTGCGCACCCAAATCGGGGCGAGGGTACAGTTCTCCAGAACCGTCAGGTGGGGGAAGAGGTTGAACTGCTGAAACACCATGCCGACTTCCCTGCGCACGCCGTCGATTTGCTTGAGGTCGCTCGTGAGCTCCATGCCCTCCACCACGATGGTGCCCTTTTGGTGCTCTTCTAAGCGGTTGATGCAGCGAATCAGCGTGGATTTGCCCGAACCCGACGGCCCGCAGATGACGATGCGCTCGCCGCGGGAGACGGTGAGGTCGATGTCGCGCAGGACGTGAAACTGGCCGAACCACTTGTTCATGCCCGTGATGCGGATGACGACCTCCTCCGAAAGAGGAGCCCCTCCGCCCGCGGCTTCGCTCATGCGTGCATCCTCCGGTTCAGGTGCCGCGGCCCGTGTCCAGCCTGCGTTCGAGCCACAGGCTGTAGCGCGACATGCCGAAGCAGAAAACGAAATACACCACCCCGACGAAGATGTAGGCCTCGTGCTCGAGGCCGAGCCACTTCGGGTCGGTAATCGAGGCTTTCGCCACCAGCAACACGTCGAACAACCCGATGATCGACACCAGCGCCGTGTCCTTGAACAGGGCGATGAAGGTGTTGACGATGCCCGGTATTACGATCTTGAGCGCCTGGGGCAGGATGATCAGCCGCATGCCCTTCCAGTAGTTGAGCCCCAGCGCCTGGGCCGCCTCGCTCTGGCCCTTGGGCAGCGCCTGCAGCCCGCCGCGCACCACCTCGGCCATGTAGGCGGAAGAAAACATGGTGAAGCCCACCAGGGCGCGCAGCAACTCGTTCGAGTTCACCCCCTCGGGCGTGAACAGCGGCAGCATGAACGACGCCATGAAGAGCACGGTGATGAGCGGCACCGCCCGCCACAGCTCGATGAAGGCGACGCAGACCGTCCGCACGACGGGCATCGTCGAGCGGCGCCCCAACGCGAGCACGACCCCCAGCGGCAGCGAGAACAAAATGGCCACCGAGGCAAACACGAGCGTGAGCGTGAGCCCGCCCCACTTGTTCGTCGGCACGACGGGCAGGCCCGCCCCGCCGTAGAGCAACACGAAGGCGACGACGGGGAAAACCCCCACGACGAACAACGCGGCCCAGGCGCGGTGCCGACTCCGCTCCGAGAGCACCAAGTAGAGGTTCAGTGCAAAAAGGCAAAAGGCGAGGTTCACCCGCCAGCGCTGCTCCTCGGGGTAGAAGCCGTAGATGAACTGCCAGAAACGATTCGGCACGATGGCCCAGCAGGCGCCCGAAATCCCCTGGCAGTCGCGGTTCGACTCCCCGTCCCAGACCGAGGAGATGAAGGCCCAGTCGACGAACGGCGGCACCGCCAGATAGAGGATGAGGAGCGTCAGCAGCGTGAGGGCCGCGTTGAGCGGCGAGGAGAAGAGGTTCTCGCGCACCCAGCCGGCCACACCCGTCGTCGCCACGGGCGGCGGCGCCTGGGGGAGGTATTCCGTGCGTACGAAACTGCTGGCGGAGCGGTCTGCGGGTTCACGCACGGCGTCACCTCTCCACGAGCGCGATGCGCCTGTTGTACCAGTTCATGTAGAGCGAGATCAGCAAACTGAACGTGAGGTACACCACCACGCACATGGCGATGATCTCTATCGCCTGGCCGGTCTGGTTCAGCGAAATGCCTCCGAATACGTTGAACAAATCCGCATAGCCGATGGCGATGCCGAGCGAGGAGTTTTTGGTGAGGTTTAAGTACTGGCTGACCAGGGGCGGCACGATGACGCGAAGCGCCTGGGGGATGACGACGAGCCGCAGGGCGGGCTCGGGGCGGATGCCCAGGGAATAGGCCGCCTCCCTCTGCCCGCGCGAGACGGCGAGGATGCCCGCACGCACGATCTCGGCGATGAAAGAGGAGGTGTAGACGGTGAGCGCAGCCAGTGCGGAGAAGAGTTCTATCTGGACTTCCAGACCGCCCGTGAAGCGAAAGCGCCCCAGCTGCGCGTACTCCCAGGTGAGCGGAAAACCCGCCGCGAGCGAGGCGAGCAGCGGCATCGCGACGAGCAGGCCGAGCGACGCCCAAAAGACGGGAAACTGCTCGCCGGTGGCGTCCTGGCGTCGCCGCGCCCACCTTTTGAGAACGAACACGAGCACGACGGCAACCAGCGCCGACGCCGCGACGAGCGAGAAGCCCGGCAGCGGAACCGGCTTCGGGGCAGTCACCCCCCGGTTGTGGATGAAGACGGTGTCGAACAGCGAAATCGGGGTGCGCACCAGCGGCAAAGACTGAAAAACCGCGAAGTGCCAGAACAAAAATTGCAGCAGAAGCGGCACGTTGCGGACGACCTCGACGTAGGCGCCGACGAAGCGCGAGACCAGCCAGTTGTTTGAGAGCCTGAGCACGCCGAGCACGAAGCCCAGCCCCGTCGCCAAAACGATGCCGAGCAGGGCAATCAACAAGGTGTTCAGCAGACCGACCACGAAGACAGATGCGTGGGTCGACCCCCCCTCGACGGAGTAGGGAATGAGCGTAAGCGGAATTTCGAAGCCCGCCGGCTCGGCGAGAAAATCAAAACCCGCCTTGATGCCGCGCTTCTCGAGGTTGACTATCGTGTTGTGCACCAGATAGAGCGCGCCGCCTATGAGAAACAGCACGAAGACGATCTGGAAGGCGACGGCGCGCACCTTGGGGTCGTACCACCACCGCGCGGCATTCTGGCGCACGGCGTCGTGCAAGTCTCCCGCCATATCGAACCCCCGAAGCGCGCTCTTTCCAGTGGGGCATCCTCTCAGGTTTCGCCGCCGAAACGCAACGCCCCGGCCCGGGGAAGTCCCGAGCCGGGGCGCGCGAGCGGTTTTGTCCGTCTGCTAGCGGAACGGAGGCGCGTAGAGAATGCCTCCTTTCGTCCACAGGTTGTTGACGCCCCGGGCGAGGCCGATGGGCGTCTTGACGCCTATGTGGCGCTCATAAATCTCGCCGTAGTTGCCCACGGACTTGATGACGTTGTACGCCCACTCCTTCGAGAGGCCGAGCATGGAGCCGAAGTCGCCCTCCTCGCCGAGCAGGCGCCTGATTTCGGGGTTTTTCGAGCTCTTCTTCATGGCGGAGACGTTGGCCTGCGTGACGCCGAGCTCCTCGGCGACGATGAGTGCGTTGCGCACCCAGCGGGCAATGTCGCCCCACACGTTGTCGCCGTGGCGCACGACGGGGCCGAGGGGCTCTTTCGAGATGATTTCGGGCAACACCACGTGGGCGTCGGGGTTCTTGAGCACCGAACGCTGCGCGGCGAGACCGGAGCGATCCGTCGTGTAGGCGTCGCAGCGGTTCGCCTCGTAGTTCTGGCGCGCCTCGGAGGCATCCTCGATGACGACGGACTTGAACTTCATGTTGTTGGCGCGGAAGAAATCCGCCAGGTTGAGCTCCGTGGTGGTGCCCGTCTGGATGCAGACCGAGGCGCCGTTGAGCTCCTTCGCGCTTTTTACGTTGAGTGACTTGCGGACGATGAAGCCCTGCCCGTCGTAATACGTAACACCGATGAACTCGAAGCCCAGGTTCACGTCGCGCTTGAAGGTCCACGTCGTGTTGCGCGAGAGCACGTCGATCTCACTCGACTGAAGCGCCGGAAAGCGCGTCTTGCCCGTGAGGGGCTTGTAGACGACCTTGTCGGGGTTGGCGAAAACCGCAGCGCTCAGCGCGCGGCAATAATCGACGTCGAAACCCTTCCACACGCCCTTGTCGTCGGGAACGGAAAAGCCTGTGAGGCCCGTATTGACCCCGCAGATAAGATGGCCGCGCTTCTTCACCGTTTCCAGCGTCTGACTGGCGGCGACGGCGTTGCCGACGGCAAGCGCCACGACCAAGGCGGCACAGAGCGTGGACAGCAAGAACCTTTTCATCTCGTTCGTCTCCTCTGGGGAACCCTCGCGGGCCGAAAAAGAAGTGGATGCCGACACGAAGACAACATAACACCGCGAGACGCCCCGTCAAGGCGAACCCCGCCCGGCGGGTCTACTCCCGAATCCGCTCGATGACGCTCAGCGTCTGCGCGCCGGGGGTGGGTATCCACATCGATTTTTGCCCCTCGCCGCCTCCCACCAAGAGGATGAGGGCGTCCGCGTGGGTGAGGATGGGCACGGAGGCTTCGGGGTTCGTCCTGTCCACCCAGACGGGAAACGTCGGCCCTTTCGACTTGCCGCGCACGCCCACGTGCTTCCAGGGCTTTCTGGCCTTCTCGAAGAGATAGCGCTTTACGTCCGCCTTGCTCCAGCCCGCCCGCGCTACGTAAGCCGCGTGTTCGGGGGCCATGACGAGCACGGGCTCGCCCTGGGAGGAGAGGTTGTTGCCGCCCAGCGTCGCCATCGAGTCCGCGTAGCCGAACAGCAGCGCCCGGGGCTCGGTGTTGTAGTTGTCCGTAATGCAGTGGGGCGACTCGCCGCACACGAGCGTTACCGTGCTCTCCCCGGGCGCGAACCCACACTCGACGTGGTAGGGCTCCCAGGGGTTCGCCTCCTCGTTCTCGGCGATGCAGTAGGTGTATTTGCCCGGGTGGGCGTGCTGGGCGCGGTCCACCTCGCCGGGAACGGCGCCCCCCAGGTTGATGAGGCAAAGCCTGAGCGCGCGGCCTATCGTCGCGTTCGCCCGCCAGCCGGGGCCGAACAGCCCCGAGCCGTAGTTGATCCGCAGACGCTTTCTGAGGGGGCCGTTCACGACGATAAGCGCCGTGGCGGGGTGCGTCGTCGTCTGCCTGTGGCTCAAGCCGTAGCGCGGCTTGGTGACGGCGGACACCGCCGCCACCACGACGGGCAGATATTCGGGTGCGCAGCCCGCCATGACGGCGTTCACGGCAATCGCGCGCACCGTCGCCACCCCCATCAGGGGAGGCACCTCGGCGATTTCCTCCCCGGGCGCGCCGGGCCAGCCCGTGAGCATGCTCTCTACCCGTGCGCGCGTGGGCGGGACAATGGGCAGCCCATCCGTCCACCCGCGCTCGTAGAACCAGGCGTTCACCTCCTCGAGCGAACCCGATATCGGCAAAAGACGCCCGCCCGGCTCCGGGCTCGGGTTTTCCAGGCTCGCGGCCACCACGCGCTCCCTACTTCGGACAAAGGTTGCGGGGGCCGAGAAACTTCTTTTCCCTGTATTCGATATCGAGCGCGCGGGCGTCGCCGGTCAAGACGCGGGCGACCTCCGCCACTACGGCATCCGCCTTAGGCTGCAGCGCCTCCCTGTTCGGGGCGGCCAAGGGATGGTCCATCTCCACGATGGGCAGTCCGCGGTATCCCTGCCTGTGGGCGATCATCCGCGCGCTGTGGCTAAAGCCCCGGCTCACGACGACGCAGGCGGGGCTTCCCATCCTCTCGAGGGCAACCGCGTCGCGGACACTCCACGACGTGGAGGAACCTCAGTGCCCCACGCCGACGAGCACGGGGCCGCCGTGCGCGCGAAGCTCCTCGAGAATCCGGGGCGAAGCCGCCTGTGCGAGGTGGTGCTTGCGCCGCTGGACGACCTCGGCGACGCCGAAGGCGCGGCAAAGCTCCTCGCACACCCGGTCGAGCACCCAGTCGGAAAACTCCTTGTTGTTTTCGAGCACCCCGAGCGTTGCACCCTCCAGCGTGGCGGGCCGGGGGTTCAGGGCCTCTTCGGGCACTCTGGGGATGCCGGCAGGCGAGAGTATTTCCCCATACACTTCTTCGCGCATCCCGTACCCTCCGGACGCTGTACCCGCCCTACTTTCCCGTAAAGACGGGTTTTCGCTTCTCCATGAACGCGGTGCGCCCCTCCCGGTAGTCCGCGCTGTCGAAACACTCCTGGGAGAGGCGGGCTATCATCTCGAAATCACGATCGGCCCCGTCCTTCACCACCTGATCGATGGTGAGCTTCGACGCCTTGATGGAAAGCGGCGCGTTGTTCGCGATGGTGGTCGCCATGTCGACCACGGTGGACTCGAGCTCCTCCACGGGCGTCACGGCGTTCACCAACCCGATTTCGAGTGCGTTCGCCGCAGGAATGCGCCGGGCGGTAAACAGAATCTCTTTCGTCTTGGCGGGTCCCACGAGGTCGACAAGCTGCTTCAGGTTGTCGAAGCCATAAGCGATGCCCAGCCGCCCCGCGGGGATGCCGAACTGCGCGTCCTCTGCAGCAATGCGGATGTCGGCGTGCAGTGCGACGCCCAGCCCACCGCCCAGGCAATAGCCGCGAATCATGGCAATCAGCGGCTTTTTCATCTGCGCCATCGTCCGCTTGCCCTCTTCGGATATCCGCGTGTACGCGGCGGCTTGCTCGGCGTTGCTCCGGTTCTTCTCGAACTGGGAGATGTCCGCACCCGAGACGAACGCCTTATCGCCCGCCCCCTTCATCACCACGACGCGCACGGCGTCGTCCTCCTCGAAGGCGCGCAGTATCTCGTCCATGGCCCCCCACATCTCGAGCGAGAGCGCGTTTCGCCGCTCGGGGTTGTTGAATATCATCCATCCGATGCCCGCGTTCACCTCAAACGCCATCTTCTCCGTCGATAACCGCATTCCACGCTCCATACGTTGCGCCCCGTAGGGCGGATGGTTTTCAGACGATGCCCTCTTCGCGCCACCGCGCAATGGTTTCCGCATCGTAGTCCAAATCCCGCAAAATCTCCTCCGTGTGCACCCCCGTATCGGGTGCGGCCCCGCGCATCTTCTGCGGAGTGCGCGCGAGCTTGACCGCCTGGCCCACGATCCGTATCGGCCCCAGTTCGGGGTGCGGCACCTCGGGGTCCATGCCCAGCCCTTGCACCTGCGCGTCGGCGAACGTCTGGTCCACCGTGTAGATGGGGCCGCAGGGTATGCCCGCCTCGTTGATGATCTCGATCCACTCCGCCCCGGGCTTCGTGCGCGTGCGGCGGCTGATGATTTCGTGCAGCGCGTCGCGGTGCTCCGAGCGCGCCTCCAGGGTGGCGTAGTCGGGGTGGTCGATGAGTTCGGCGATGTCCAGGGCACGCGCGAGCCGCTCCCAGAGATGCTGGGGGCCGGACTGGATGTTGATGCTTCCGTCCGCCGTCTCGAAAACGCCCGCGGGCTGAAAGGTGGGATGGTAATTCCCCTGCCGGCCGGGCACCTCGCCCAGGCGCAGGTAGCGTGCGGCCTGAAAGTCCATCATCTGAATCTGGGCCTCGAGCAGCGAGGTGTGCACCCACTGCCCCTCGCCCGAGACCTCGCGCTCGAGCAGGGCGATCATGATGCCCTGGGCGAGCATGAAACCCGCCGACAAATCGGCGAGCGGAATGCCCACCCGCATGGGGCTCTCGCCGGGATTTCCCGTAACGGACATGAGGCCGCTCAACCCCTGGGCGATCTGGTCCAGCCCCGGACGCCGCCTATAGGGCCCCTCCTGCCCGAAGCCCGAAATACTCCCGTAGACGATGCGCGGGTTTACCGCGCGGCACGCCTCGTAGTCGACGCCCAGGCGATGCTTCACGTCGGGCCGAAAGTTCTCGATGACGACGTCGGCTCCCTCCACCATGCGCAAGAAGACCGCGCGGCCCTCCTCCGCCTGGAGGTTGAGCGTCATGCTCTTCTTGTTGCGGTGGAGGTTTTGCGCCTCGTAGGTGGTGCGGGGCTGGGACATGTGATCGAAGTACCCGCTCGAGGCGGGGGCTTCTATCTTCACGACGTCCGCCCCCCAGTCGGCGAACTGGCGCACCGCCGTGGGGCCGGCCCGCGCCCGCGTGAGGTCGAGCACCTTGAAACGCGCGAGAGGCAGGGAATGATTCGACACGAAGCGCACTCCTGTAGAAAAAAGCCGGTACCGAAAAAACGACAAGGGATGTATGACGCCCGCAAGGATAGCAGAATCGCGCGCCTTTGCGCACGTCGGCGGGGGTCGGCTCACACACGCGCGCGCCGGGAGGCGGGGTTTTGACGTGGTCGGGGCGAGAGGATTTGAACCTCCGGCTTCCTGCTCCCAAAGCAGGCGCGCTACCAGGCTGCGCCACGCCCCGCGGGGTGCACCGAGCCTACCACGAAACCGTTTTTTGCGGGAATGAACCGAAACGACGCGCGGGCAAAGCCCGGGCGCGCAGGCGCTATCAGGCGGGTACGGGCTGCGGCCCCCTCCTTGCGCGCCGCGTGCGCTGGTACAAATAGAGGGCGGCGAACACCACCACCGCCAAGAGTTGAACCGCAGGCCGCGAACCACCCGTGAAGTCGGTGATGAGCGCGGGCCGGAACGCGGCGACGCACACCACCAGCAAAACGACGCGCTCGCCCCAGTTGCATTCGTCGGCGAAATAGCCCTGAAGCGCTGAGGCGAAGGCGAACATCGCCGCCAGAGAGACGCCGCAGACCCAGGCGATCTTCGCGACATCGTCTATCCATAAAATCTCGCCCTTGGGGCCGACCCCCTGCATCATCAAGAGTTCGAGGTTGTAGATGAACACGAAGGGCAGGACGGCGGTGCGCAAGTCGTAGACGAAACCCTGCACGCCCGTCTGGATGGGGTCGGACTTCGCAATCGCCGAGGCGGCGAAAGCGGCGAGACCCACCGGCGGCGTGTCGTCGGCCAGGATGCCGAAATAGAAAACGAACAGGTGCGCCGCGAGCAGCGGCACCACGAGGCCCGCCTTGCCGCCCAGGCTCACGATGACGGGTGCGGTGAGCGTCGCCATGACGATGTAGTTCGCCGTCGTGGGCAGGCCCATCCCCAGCACCAGGGAGCACACCGCCGTCAGCAGAAGCATAAGCACCACGTTGCCCAGAGATACGATTTCGATGAGTTCGATAAAACGGCCGCTCAGGCCGGTGAGCGTCACCGTGCCGACGATGATGCCCGCGGCGGCCGTCGCCACGCCGATGCCCATCATGTTTCTGGCGCCCGCCAGGAGCCCCTGCCACACGTCGCCGAAACTCTTGCCGAAGCCCGCAAGCACCCCGTGCCAGAGGCGTTCTTCGAGTTCGCGGAAATGCGCCTCGCCGAGCAGATCCCAAAGACGTGCGACGCCTTTTTCGCGCCTCATTTCGCCCAGGACGGCGATGGTGTTCTCCATGGGCCGCTGAACGACGATGATCGCCATGGTCAGCAAGATGGCGTTGAACGCCGACGCCACGGCTGACATCCGCAGGATGACCAGCGTGTACACCAGCGCGAGGATGGGGACGATGTAGTGGATGCCGCCCGTCAGCGTGCGCCAGAACGAGGGAAGCTCATCGGGGTCCAGGGGCTTGAGGTCGAGTTTGAGCGCCTCAAGGTGCACGACGTAGAAAAGCGCGATGTAGGAGAGCAGGGCGGGCAGTATGGCGGCGCGCACCACGTCCAGATACGCGAGCCCCAGAAACTCGGCCATGATGAAGGCGGCAGCACCCATGACGGGAGGCATGAGCTGCCCGTTCGTGCTCGCGCCTACCTCCACTGCACCCGCCTTGTAGGCGGGAAGGCCCACCCTTTTCATCAAGGGAATGGTGAAGGTGCCCGTCGTCGCTACGTTGGCGATGGAAGAACCCGAGACCAGCCCCGTCATCCCCGAGGCGACCACGGCCGCCTTGGCCGGCCCGCCCCGAAAGCGTCCGAGGGCGGCAAAGGCCACCTGCACGAAGTAGTTCGCCGCCCCCGCCTTGTCGAGCAGGGAGCCGAACAACACGAAGAGGAACACGAAACTCGTCGACACCCCGATGGGCACGCCCCAGATGCCGCTGTCGCTCAGATACATGTGGTCCACGACGAACTCGAGCGGAACGCCCGGGTGCGCGATGAACGAGGGCATGTAGGGACCCACGAAACAATACAGAAGAAAGATGATGGCGAGAATCGGAAGCGCCGGCCCGAGTGCGCGCCGCGCGGCCTCGAGCAGCAGCACGACGAGAATCGTCCCCACGACGACGTCGCGCGCGATGGGAAGCCCCGAACGCTGGATGATGTTCACGTAGTCCCAGGCCATGTAGAAGGCGCCGAGCCCGGCGACGACGGCCAGGGTGTAGTCGTACCAGGGAATCACCTCGCGCGTGGAGCGGCTCGGGCGCAGAAAACTGGGGAACACCTGGACCGACACGCGCTGAATCCAGCCCTCGCCGGTTTTCTTCGTCCCCGGGAAGGCGAGGTAGACCATGGTGATGGCGAAGGTGAGGTGGATGCTTCTGGCGATGATGGAGTTCATCGGGACGTAGGCGATGTAGAGTTGGAACAACGACCATCCGATGGCCAGCGTAGAGACCAGCCAGGCGGTTGCGTTTCCGGGGTTCCTGCCGCCCGATTCCGCCTCGGCGGCAATTTCCTCCGCCGCTTTTCTCGACTCCTCGTCCACCTCGGCACGCAGGGCGCCGGGGCCGCCGTCCGTCGCGCTCATTTATTCGCCCCTGAAACGACTCGCCTCAAGTCTCGATTCTCTCTCCTCGCCCGCCGAACGAGACCCGCAAAAACCGCGCGGGGCCGGGAGGCGATGCGCCCCCCGGCGCTGCGCGGCGGGTTTCTCCGGTACGAATTACTTCATCAGGCCTTTCTCTTTGTAGTAGCGCACGGCACCCGGGTGGAAGGGAGCCGAAAGGCCCTTGAGCATGTCCTCTTTCTTCAGGAACTTGAACGCCGCGTGCGTGGCGCGGAACTGATCGAGATTGTCGAAGATGGTCTTCACGACGTTGTAGACCACGTCGTTGGGCTGCTTCGAGCCGGTGACGAAAGTGGCCTTCACCGCGTAGGTGGGCACGTCCTTGGCAACGCCCTTGTAGACGCCGCCCGGGATGTTCGTCATGACGTAGTAGGGCCTGCTGGCCACCAGCTTCTGAATGCCCGCAGAATTGACGGGGATCATGCGAATCGCCGTGCTGTTGGAAACCTCGAGGCCGCCGCCCCAGGGGTTGCCGACGGTGTAGAAGAACGCGTCGATCTTCTTGTCCACCAAAGCGCGGTTCGCCTCGTTCTGCTGCAAGCCCTCAGCCTTGATGCCCTTGTTCATGTCGATGCCGTAGATGCGCAGGATGTCCGTTGCGTTTCCGCGCTGGCCCGAGCCGGGGTTGCCGATGTTGACGCGGCGTCCCTTGATGTCGGCGACCTTCATGATGCCGGAATCCGCGCGCGCGACGAGCATGATAGTCTCGGCGTGGACGCTGAAGACGCTGCGCAGACCCTTGTAGGCCTTGCCCTTCCAGTCCGCAGCGCCGTTGTAGGCCTGCCAGTTCCTGTCGGACTGGGCGACGCCGAAGTTCAGCAGGCCGCGCTTGATGGCGTTGATGTTGAACACCGAACCCAGTGCGGGACGGCCGATGCAGTTGTAGCCCTTGCTCTTGAGGTTGTTGTTGACGAGTTTGCAGACGTTGAGCGCTACCTGGTAGTACACGCCCGTCGTCGAACCACCGCCGACCACCAGGAACTTGGCGGCACTGGCGGACGTTGCGACCCCCGCCAGCGAAACGGCCATCACGAGAGCAAGCAGAAACTTGGTTGCCTTTTTCATCGCGTTCTCCTTTCGTGGAAACGAGACAAGTGTAGAAGCAGAGAATCCTTTGGGGTTGGGTCGTTCAATTCGGTTCGCTGCCCACTCCTTTCCGATAAAACAAGACATTCAGAAAATTCTTCTGTTTCTGAAATGCCGGCCTCATCTTTTATGGCCTCTTCTTTCGGGCAACCGAATACGCTCCAACAATAGCGAGCCGCATACGGGAAGTCAACAAGACATTCCTCATCCCTTGCTGTACATTCCCCTCCGGGCAATGCGCTCGCCTGGGGGCAGCGTCGCCTTTTCAACCCCATCTACTTCGCTGTATCCACCCGCGCTGAGGATGCGCAATGCGCCGAACGACCTGGGATGTCATCGTCATCGGGGGCGGCATCATCGGGCTTTCCACCGCCGTGCAGCTCTCCCGCCTCCAGCCCCGCAAGCGCGTCCTCGTCCTTGAGAAAGAAGCCGAGGTCGGCCGCCACCAGTCGCTTCACAACAGCGGCGTGATTCACTCAGGCCTCTACTACCGGACCGGCTCCCTCAAGGCGAAAACATGCGTCGAGGGCGCCGCCGCCATGAAGCGCTTCGCCGAAGAACACGACATACCCCATGAAATATGCGGCAAGGTGGTCGTCGCCACCGAGGAGGCGGAAATCCCCCGGCTCGACGAACTCCACCGCCGGGGCGTGGCCAACGGCATCGAGGGCATCACCGTTTTGGGGCCGCAGGAGTTGCGCGATGTCGAGCCCTACGCCCACGGCGTGAAGGCCCTCCGGGTCCCGTCCACGGGCATCATCGACTACAACGGCGTGGTGCGCGCCTACGCTCGCCTCGTCGTTGCCGCGGAGCAGAAAATTACCACCTCGGCCGAGGTAGTCGGCATCACGGGCGCGGGAGGAGAAATGCGCGTCGAGACGACCGCGGGCGATTTCGGCACCGGACTCATCATCAACTGCGCGGGGCTCTATGCGGACAGAATCGCCCGCCTGGCGGGTGCGAAACCACCCATGAAGATCGTGCCCTTTCGCGGGGAGTACTACGAACTCACTCCCGAGCGGCGCAAACTCGTGCGCAATCTCATCTACCCGGTGCCCGACCCGGCGTTTCCCTTCCTGGGGGTGCACTTCACCCGCCGCGTGGACGGCTCTATCGAAGCGGGACCCAACGCCGTGCTGGCCTACATGCGCGAGGGCTACACCAGGACGGCCATCGACCCCTACGACTTGTTCGAAACACTCTCCTACCCCGGCTTCCTGCGGCTGGCGCGCAAGTACTGGAAAACGGGAGTGGGCGAGATGGTGCGCTCCCTGAACAAGGGCGCTTTCACGCGCGCACTGCAAAAACTCCTTCCCGAAATTCGTGAATCCGACCTCGCACCCGCCGGAGCGGGCGTACGCGCCCAGGCGGTCGACCTGCAGGGCGGGCTTCTCGACGATTTCTCCATCATCCGCACCGAGCGGGCCATTCACGTGTGCAACGCACCATCGCCGGGGGCGACGGCGTCTTTGATCATCGGACGCACCATCGCGGAAATGGCAGAGGAAATGCTGGCCTGACGCGAGAAGCCGGATTGCCCGCGCCTTCCGGAGGGAACGTCGAGACGCGGGGTGTTCAGGTGTTCGATACGGGAGAATTTGGGCAGCCCCGGCGCGCGGACAAACTGAGAAGCGCCGGGTACTAGGGCGCTCCGTTCGTCTTCGCCGCGCCGCCGTAGAGCCTCTCCGAGAAGTGGCAGGCCGCGAAATGGCCGGGAGCGACCTCGCGCATCAGCGGCTCCTCGGCAACGCACCGCTCCTCCTTGTAGGGGCACCGCGTGTGGAACCTGCAACCCGAGGGCGGATTCACGGGGCTGGGCACGTCGCCGGTCAGAATCATGCGCTTTTTCTTGAGGGTCGGGTCCGGAACCGGCACGGCGGAGAGAAGCGCCTCGGTGTAGGGGTGCTGGGTCTGCATCACCACCTTGTCGGCGGCGGACATCTCCACAATCTTTCCCAGATACATGACGGCAATGCGGTCGCTCACGTGCTGGACGACGGCCAGATCGTGCGCGATGAGCACGAACGCGATGCCGAACTCGCGCTGGAGGTCTTCGAGCAGGTTGATCACCTGCGCCTGAATGGAGACGTCGAGCGCGCTCACGGGCTCATCCGCAATGATGAGCTTGGGGTTGAGCGCCAGGGCGCGGGCGATGCCGATGCGCTGGCGCTGCCCGCCCGAGAACTCGTGCGGGTAGCGCCGCATGTGCTCGGGCCGCAGACCCACCCGGTGGAGAAGCCCGGCCACCTTTTCTTCTTTTTCCTTCCCCCGGGCGATGCCGTGGATGGTGAGCGGCTCACCGACGATGCTGCCGACAGTCATGCGCGGGTTGAGCGACGCATACGGGTCCTGGAAGATGATCTGCATCTCGCGCCGGAGCCTGCGCATCGCCTCCCTGCCCAGCGAACACACGTCGACGCCCTGGAAGTTCACCTCTCCCGAAGTCGGCTCGATGAGGCGCAGCAGCGCACGCCCCGTGGTGGACTTTCCGCACCCACTCTCCCCGACCAGGCCGAGCGTTTCGCCTGGTTCGAGGTCGAAGCTCACGCCGTCGACCGCGCGCACGTAGTTGCGCACCCGGGAGAACACGCCCCCCCGCACCGGGAAGTGCTTCACCATGTCTTTGACTTCAAGGAGTTTTTCGGCCACGGCCACGCCTCTCTGCGAATGGATACCCGCGCCACCCGTTCAATGTGTTCATACCCCACTTCTATCACCGAGGGCGTGAGGCGGGCAAGTCGGCAAAACGTCTCCCGCCGCGTGCGGGAGGAAGCGTCCCGGCCGACGCGCCGGTTTTCGCCGCAGCGCGCCGTGGACCGCTCCAGCGTTTGCGTTGATCATCTGCCCGCGTTTTGCTAGGGTTGGCCGTCAGTTCGTACTGAAGACCAGCATCGTTCGAGATTCCCGTTCCCGAATGCAGCGGAACGGCTCGCTTCGCGGCGGAGGCAAAAATGGCGGAAGAGGAAAAAGAAGAACAAGAAGAGGAAAAAACTGAGGAGCAGGCTCCCGAACAGGAGGGTCCCGCCCTCACGGCGAAAGAGATAGACAAGATGAACGTGCCCAAGCTCAAGGAGGCCGCCCTGGCCTACGGGGGCAAAATCTCGGGCGTACACGGGATGGACAAGACCCAGCTCATCCGCGCGCTCAAGGAGGTGAACGACATCCCCCTGGTGGAAGCGAAGCGCACGTCAAAGATCAACAGGGGCGACATCAAGCAGCAAATCAAGTCCCTCAAGACCATGCGGAATCAGCACATCGAGGAGAAAGACGCCACCCGGCTCAAACGGGTAAGAAGGCGTATCAAGTCGCTTCGCAGAAAACTGGTGCGCACCGCCTAGACCACACGCAGTCGACGACGTCTTCGGGGAGAAACGATGCCCGCACCCATCTCCTTGCCTCTCGCCTCGAACGGCGCCGAGAAGTTCGGCGACCGCGTTCGGCGCGACGTTCCGCATCTGCGGCGCACCGAACTGACCACCCTGCAAATCAACGTGGGCAAGTACTGCAACCAAACGTGCGCGCACTGCCACGTGGGGGCGGGTCCACACCGCAAGGAGGCCATGACCGAGGAGACGGCGAACCGCATCATCGCATGGCTCGAGGCGGCGCCGATTCCCAAGGTGGACATCACGGGCGGCGCGCCCGAACTCAATCCGCATTTCAGACGCATCGTCACGCGCGCGCGCGCCAGGGGGCGCCACGTGATGGTGCGCTCGAACCTCACCGTGGTCTTTGAACCCGGAGAGGAGGACCTGATCGACTTCTACCGGGAAAACCGGGTCGAACTCGTCTGCTCGCTGCCCTGCTATCTCGAAGACAACGTGGACACCCAGCGCGGGGACGGGGTGTTCGAAAAGTCCATCAGCGCGCTTCAGGCACTCAACGAAGCAGGGTTCGGGCCTCCCGGGGAGCTCGCGCTCAACCTCGTCTACAACCCCGTGGGGGATCACCTCCCCCCGCCCCAGGAGGCGCTCGAGGCCGAATACAAGCGCGAACTCCTGCGCCGCTACGGCATACGCTTCCACCACCTCTACACCATCACGAACATGCCCATCACCCGCTTCGCGGGCTTCCTGAAGGCGCACGGCAAGCTCGACTCCTACATGGCGCTGCTGCGCGAATCCTACAACCCCGACACCCTGTCCGCCCTCATGTGCCGCAACCTCATCAGCGTGGGATGGGAGGGAACGCTCTACGACTGCGACTTCAACCAGATGCTCGATATGCGGCTGGGCAACGGAAAACCCCTGAAGCTGTGGGACGTGACCCCTGAGGACCTGCTGGGCCGGGACATCCTGCTCGGCGACCACTGCTTCGGCTGCACTGCCGGAACGGGTTCCTCCTGCGGGGGTTCTCTGGCCTGAGAAAAACAACGCCTGAGAAGCGTTCCAGATTCTTGAGCGCACGCCTTTCGCCCGGGTCCCTGCCCCGCATGCGCCAGACGCGACGCGGAGCCCTAGCGGAGAGAACTCCTTTGCGCAAAGAAAAAACGACCAGGTACCGAAAGTGGCCGCGCGGACTGCTCGCCCTTCTCCTCGCTTCGGCCATGCTCGCCGGCTGCGCCGCTCCCGCGCAGATGTCAAAACCCGGCGCCGGCGAGAGTGAAGCACTCGATTCCATCGATCCGCTCGAACCCATGAACCGCGCCGTCTTCGAGTTCAACGAGGCGGTAGACACCGTCGTCCTGCTGCCGCTTGCGCGACTCTACCGGTTCGCGGTGCCCCGACCCGTGCGCGAGGCGTTTCGCAACTTCCTGCGCAACCTGGGTGCGCCCCTCGTGCTGGCGAACGACGTCTTGCAAGGCGAGGGCGAGCGCGCGGGCGTCACCATGGGCCGCTTTCTCCTCAACACCACCGTGGGGGTGGTCGGGCTGTTCGACGTGGCGAAGGACATGGGGATGCCCCACCACGCCGAGGACTTCGGCCAGACGCTGGGCGTCTGGGGCGCAGAGGGAGGCCCCTACCTCGTTCTGCCGCTGCTGGGTCCCTCCACCCTGCGCGACGGCGTCGGGAAGGTGGGAGACTACTTCATGAACCCGCTCCACTACGCCGAGGGCGCAGACGCGGACGCCATCCTCCTGGGTCTCAGGGCGGGCGAAGCCGTGGACACCCGAGAGGGTCTCATCGAGCCCATCGAGAAACTCAAGAAAGACCCCCTGGCTCTGGACTACTACGTCCTCATTCGCAGCGTCTTTCTCCAGAGCCGGCAAAACGCCATCGCCAACAAGGAATGACGCGCAACCGAGGCGCTACCGCCCTGTGGCGGGCGGGCGTTGCCTTTCGTGTCCTGTGGCGCGGGCTTTTCATGCGCGGGCGAATCGCGCAAGATGAACTGAGCAGCCCCTCACCCGTCCGGAGGCTCTCTTGAACGCCCCCGCTGTCGCCCTCTTAACGGCAGGCGTCGCCTATCTGCTGGGCTCGGTATCCGCGGCACACCTCGTTGCCCGCGCGCGGGGAATCGACCTGCGCGGCTCCGCGGACATCCCGAAGGTGCTCGGCGCGCGCGCGGGCGGCCTCGTTTTTCTCGCCGATTTTTTGAAGGCGCAACTCGCCGTGGGCTTCGCATGGAGCTTAGGGGGAGACCCCTGGTTCGCCGCCCTGGCCTGCCTCGCCGTCTCGGCGGGCGAGGCGTGGCCGCTGTTCCATGGGTTTCGCGGCGGGCGGGCAGAAGCAAGTGCGGCGGGCGGACTGCTCGGCCTCTCGCCCTTCACCCTGCTCATCTGCGCGACGGGCGCCCTGCTCGTCTGGTCGCTCACCGACAGGCGCGATCACGCCGCACTCATCGCCGTCCTGCTCCTGCCCGCCGTCGCCATATTCGTGGGCGGGGGAGACTTGCCGCTGATGAGCCTCGCCATACTCCTGGCCGGGCTTTTGCTCTGGACGCACCGGGAGGTGCTCGGAGAGTTGCTCGGCACGGAAGGAAAAGAGACGAACTGAAAGAGGCGCACCCTCAGAGTGCGGGCCGTCTGCTCCTGATTTCGGGCGTCGCCTCCTCGTAGGCGTGGACCGCGCGCAACACCTCGGCCTCTTCCCAGGGTCTGCCGATCACCTGCAGGGAAAGGGGCAGCCCCTCCTTCCCGGAGAACCCCATGGGAACCACCGCCGCCGGGAACCCCGTCAGATTCTGGTGGGTGAGAAACGGCATGGTAAGGGCGAGGGAGTAGTCCACCTCCCGCCCGTTGATCTCGGCCTTCACGTCCTCAAGGCGCGGGGCGACGCAGGGCAGCGCGAGGGTGAGGATGACGTCCACCTCCTCGAACAGAGCGCGCACCCGCCTGCGCAAAAGCTCCCGCTCGCGCTGCGCGCGGATGTACTCGTCCGCATCGGCCAGGGCAAGGCTCGCCTCCACACGCTCGCGTGTAGGGCCGCCGTAGGCGTCGGGGTCGCGCTCGTAAAGCGGCCTGTGGAACTCGGCGAACTCGCACCGAATGACGACGCTGCTCACGTGCGCCAGGCGATCCGCATCCTCAAAGGGCAGCGTCTCGACCCGCGCACCGAGTTCCTCGAACACCCCGACGGCGCGCCCAAAGGCGCGCACAACCTGCGCGTCTGCCTCAAAGTCTCCCGAAAGGTCCGGACACAACCCGACCCGCATCCCTTCGGCGCCCCCTGCAAAAGAGGCCGTGAAGTCAGGTACGGGAACATCTTGGCTGTAAGGATCCTGCGGGTCGTAGCCCGCCATGCCCCCCAGAAACACTGCCGCGTCGCGCGCCGAGCGGGCAATCGGCCCCACGTGGTCGTAGCTCGGGCAGTTCGGGCACACCCCGCGCAGGCTCACCCGCCCGTGGGTGGGCTTGAGCCCCACGAGTCCGCAGAGGGCGGAAGGCCCCCGAATCGAACTGCCCGTGTCCGTCCCGATGGCGACCGGACAAAACTCCGCCGCCACCGAGGCGGCAGAGCCCGTGCTCGAGCCTCCCGTCATGCGCGAGAGATCCCACGGATTGCGGGCGGTGCCGTAGTGCACGTTCAGGCTTAAAGGTCCCGAGGCAAATTCCTGGGTGTGGCACTTGCCCAGCAAAATCGCACCCGCACGCTTTAGGCGCGCGACGCACTCCGCGTCTTCTCCGGGCACGCGGTCCCGAAAGAAGCGAGACCCGTGCGTCGTCCGCACGCCCGCCGTGTCGACGATGTCCTTGACGCCGAAGGGAACGCCGTGGAGGGGTCCCCGCCTGCGTCCGGCGGCAATTTCTTCCTCCGCGCGCCGGGCATCGGCGAGCGCCGCGTCCGCCGCCACCTCGAGGAAGCCGAGCACCCGCGGGTTGAGCGCGTCGATGCGCTCCAACAGGGCGCGCACCACCTCCACGGGCGAAAGCGCACCCGTGCCAATGCGCTCTGAAAGCGCGTGCACCCCGAGCCGGGAAATCTCTTCCGCCTGCATGAGCACTCCCCCCCGCGAACCTGCTCCTCACGCTCTCAAGCGAAACATCCGCCGCGGCGCGAACTAGCGCAGATCGCCCCTTTGCGAAACGCAAGGAAAGCAGGCTCGCCATCCTGCTCGTCGAGCAGAACATGAAGTTCGCACTCGCCTCGTGCGACTACGTCCACGTGCTCAACAGAGGGCGCGTGGCGCACTCTTCCGCGCCTGGGGAACTCGCCCGAAACGAGGAGGTAAAATCCAGGTTCCTGGGCGTCTAAAGGGCCGCTCCTCCCGGAAACGCGCGGAACACGAAGCGCAGGCGGTGGGGCTCCGGTGCCCTCAATCCTCCCGGCCCGAAGGTGCTTCCTTCGCCCACCAGCACTCGTTCATGAACGCCGCGAAGTCCGCCTTGTCGATGACGGCGGACTTGGTGAACAGCGTCATCTGGTCCGCCCCCTCCAGGTCGCTCTCCAGAGCGTCGGTGAAGCGGTTCCACATGTTGAAATAGCCCGATACCAGCGTCGCCTCGACGATTTGCGCGTGGTTGTAGTGCCGCTTCATGTCGGCGAGGGCTTCGGGGTGTTGGGAGAAGGTGTATCTGGTGAGGTGGTGCGCCCAGGCGATGGCCGCCTTTTCGGCGTCGGTGAACAGGTCCGACTCCCGATAGGCGTCGTCGCGCACGGCGTCTATCTGCGCATCCGACAATCCGCACGCCCGACCGAACGTGACGTTGTGCGCCGTTCAGTACTTGCACCCGTTGTCCATCGAGGTCTTGAGAATCAGGAGCGCCTTCGTGCGCGCGTCGAGCACGTCGGTAATCTCCGCCCGGCACAGCGAGAGCAAAAAGCCGAACAGCGGCTGGAGCATCCGCGGGCTGGCGGCGCTCATGCGAATCGCGTTGGCCACGCGCCCGAACATGCGGCGGCTCGCGTCGAACACCACGCGCGCTTCCTCGCCCGCTTGCTCGTCGCTCAGAATCGGCAGTTGCGCCATCAGTGTTCCTCCTTTTCGCTCGCCCGGCTCAGTCCGCCTGCGGCCACAGGCGGCGGGCCACGCTCGGGCTGCCGGGGGCGTGGACGAGCTTGCGCACCACGCGGCCCGACCACTGGCTCTCGTCCAGCGAGAGGCTCTCGTGCTTTTGGAAACCCTCGTGCCGCGCGGCGAGCGAGGTGAACTCGTAGAGAATCGAATGCTTGGCCCAACCCGCCGCCGAGAGGAGCTTGCGTGCGCCGATGCAGCCGGGCATCTCCTCCATGAACTTGAGGCGATACTGCGCGTACCACGCCCCCAGGTCGTGCTCGGCCTCCTCGTCCTCGGCGCGAAACTGCCCCATCTGAATGGCCGGACCGGGGGTGACGCCCGGCCCGCGTGCGGCCACCGCCGGGCCGTCCACGCGCGCCTCCTCGCTGAATATGCAGGTTCTGAGACCGGCGCGCAGCCCGAGCATCGCCTGCGTTTCCTGCGTGTGTTCACGCGCAATCTCGCGAATCGTCGGATGAAAGAACACGTGGGGAGACACCGCCCCGAAAAGAAGGATGAACCGCGTGCCACCCGGAACCGCATCCTCACCGGCGTGGGCGAGCGCCTCGTTCTTCACCTGCTCCATCTGCTCCCCGCCGCCCGTCGCCTCGTAGTGGGCCGCCCACAAAAAGCCCGGCCGCCCCAGCATGGCGGGCAAGTGCTGCTCGTGCAGCCACGCGCAATAGGCCTCCTCACTTTCCTCGGGCAGGTCGTACCACGCCGCCCAGATTCCTCGGTCCATCCCTGGCTCCATAAATGGGGGAGAGAGACTACTCCACGAAGGTCGTGCCCGCCTTGTCCTGGTGCGAGCAGTTCCCGTAGGTGGCGATGAGCTCGGCGGGCTCGGTCTCGCTCGGGTTTTCCTGCCCATGCGGCTCGCCTGCGGGGGCGTAGCAAAAATGGCCCGCCTCGACCAGGTGCTTTTCAGGGTTTTCGGGATCGCCGCAATAGACGTAAATCGGCCCCTTGTTCACGTAGAACACGGCGTCGCACGTATGGGTGTGCATTTTGTTCTTTCCGCCCGGGGGGATGATGGTGCGCTGCATCGTCATGACCTTCGTGTCCGTCGTCTCGTCGTTCACTCCCCACATGATGGAATAGGGAGGCTCGTAGGCGTCGTCCTTGTCCACGCCCATGGAGTTGATGATGTTCATGGATCGCAAGTCTCCTCGATGAATACGCCGGGGCGATAAAGAAAGTTTGCCTGCGCCGGTCGATTGGGGAATAATAGCGAAATCTTGGAGACGACGCCAATTCCCCGAGTACGCCGGGGAGGCCTCGTTCCGGGGCGAGAGCTACGAAACGACATACCTTTTGACGGGACGCTCCATGTCTTCGGACAATGAACCGACGGCTGCGCTACAGACCATGACGAAGCACCTCGAAACCTGTCTCGCGGCGGCGATGGTGCTGGCCGCCGCGTTGCTGTGCGCCTTCATGCCGCACTTCGTGGCGTCGGGCGGCATCACCTCCGCACAGGATTTCGTGACCCTCTCGCCCGTATTCTTCCCCAGGCTCGCGTTCGCGGTACTTACCGCGCTTTGCGCCGTCTACCTGTTCGACGTGCGCCGCAGGGCGCGCGCCTCCCGCCCCGAAGCCCTCGAGGCGACGCGCTTCCGGCGCGGCGGGGTGATGATTCTGATAATCGCCGCCTACTCCGTTCTGGTCTCGACGCTGGGCTACGGACTGACCACCCTTGTGATGGCAGGGGTGGTGATTCGCTATCTGGGCGTGCGGCAGCTGCGGCTGCTCGTGCCCTGCGCCGTAGCGATGCCCATCGTCGTGCGCTTCGTCTTCGAGAGGCTCCTGCTCATCTCGCTGCCCAGAAGCGACTTCGAGTCCATCGCCCGCGTGGAGGATGCGATCATGAAGTTTCTCTCCGGCCTGTTTCTCGGATAAGGGGAGTACGCGCCTTGCTCGACGCCTTCCTCCACGCCTTCACCCTGCTGATGCGGGTGGACACCTTTATCTACATCAGCGCCGGGCTGGCCATCGGCATGTTCGTGGGCGCCATGCCCGGCCTCACCACCATCCTCGCCATGTCGGTGCTGCTCCCCATCTCGTTCAAGCTCGAGCCCATGCTCGGCATTCCCTTTCTCATCGGCATCTACAAGGGGGGAATCTACGGGGGCAGCATTCCGGCGATTCTGGTCGGCATTCCGGGTACGGGCGCTTCTATCGCCACGACCTTTGACGGCCCCGCCCTCACGCGCAAGGGCGAGGGCCGCAAGGCACTCGAGATGGCGCTGTTCTCCTCCACAATCGGAGACACTCTCTCGGACGTCTTCACCCTGGCCCTCATCGGCCCCATCGCCATCATCACCCTGCTCATCGGCCCACCGGAGGTGTTCGCCGTCATCATCTTCTCGCTGGTGCTCATCGCCAGCGTATCGAGCGATTCGGGCCTCAAGGGCGCCATTGCCGCCTGCATCGGCATGGGGCTGGGCTTCATCGGCACCGACGCCGCCACGGGCGCGACCCGCATGACGTTCGGCCTCGAGGCCTTGAGCGCAGGCATCCCCCTCATTCCTCTGGCGATCGGCATTTTCGCGATGCCCGAGGTGCTTGAGGCGGTCGAATCCCGCACCGTGCGCTTCATCAGCGAGCACGTGGACCTGGGCAAGGCGGGCGAGCGGCTGCGCTGGCGCGAGTTCAAGGCGTCGATTCGCAGCATCCTGCGCTCGACCGCCATCGGGACGGGCCTGGGCATCGTGCCGGGGGTGGGGCAGGTGGTCGCCGCCTTCATCGGTTACAGCGCGGCGAAACGCGCCTCGAAAACTCCCGAGAACTTCGGCAAGGGCGAACTCGACGGCATCGCCGCCCCTGAGGCGGCAAACAACGCCGTGAACGGCCCCACTCTCGTCCCTCTCCTGACCCTGGGGATTCCGGGCGACAACGTGACGGCCATTCTCCTGGGTGCGTTCGTGGCCCACGGAATGCGGCCCGGCCCCCAGATATTCCAGGAACAGGGCGCGCTCATGTACGCCCTCATCCTCACGATGGTGGTGGCAAACCTGTTGTTTCTCTTCCTGGGCTACGTGTTGCTCAAGCCCTTCGCACGCGCCATCCAGATCAAAAAGGCGTATCTCATTCCCGTCATCGTGGCGCTGGCCTTCGTGGGCACGCTCTCCACGGGTTCGAACACCGACGTGGTGCTCATGGTCGTCATCGGCGTGTGCGCCTACGTGCTGCGCAAGTTCGGGTTCGACCTCGCACCCCTCATCATCGCCTTCGTGCTGGCCGAGCCCATCGAGTATCGCCTGAGCCAGTCGATGCTCTACGCAAAGGGCGCGCCGTTCACCTATCTTTTCGTTCAAAGGCCAATTGCGTCCGCCTTCCTGGTGGCGGCGCTGGTGTGGATCGCATATCTTGTTCTTCGCCCGGTGTGGCAGCGGGCCACGGGGTCCGCCGCTTCGTGAGGCGTACGTCATCCAAAGGAGACGCAACATGAAAAGACGCGCTTTCATCCTCTCGGCCGCCCTGTGCCTGCTCGCGGCGGTGGCCATGCCCTCTCCAGCGGCGGCGGCCTATCCCGACCGCCCCATCACGCTTGTTCTGCCCGTGAGCGCGGGCGGCAGCCACGACCTCCACGCGCGCGGCATCACCAGCATCATCGCCGATATCCTCGGCCAGCCCATGGTGGTCAAGCTCGTCCCGGGCGGCGCCGGTATGAAGGGTACGGGCTTCGTCGCCAAGGCCAAGCCCGACGGCTACACCCTGCTGTTCAGCCATAACGGCTTCGACCAGCTCGTGCCGCAAACCCGCAAGGTGCCCTTCAACACCATGCGCGACTTCTCGGCCGTCGCCAAGATCAACCACGCCCAGCCCATGTTCTTCTCGCTGGCGAACAGGCCGTGGAAATCCATGAAGGAATTCGTCGCCCACGCGAAGAAAAACCCCGGCAAGGTCAACTGGGGCCACAGCGGCGTCTGGGGAGCGGGCCACGTGCCCTCCATGCAGTTCGTGCGCGCGGCGGGCATCAAGGTGAACTTCATCCCCCACAAGGGCGGCGGCCCCGCCCTGCGCGCCGTCCTCTCCGGACAGGACGACGTGGGCATCGGCTTCCCGACCCAGCTGCGCCCCCACATGCGGGCGGGGAAAATTACCGTGCTCGCCCTCACGGGCGACACGCGCCTCTCCAAGGACAAGGACTTCAAGAACGTCCCCACCACCGAGGAGCTCGGCTACAAGGGCGTGAGCTTCCGCATGGACCGCATCTTCATGGCGCCCTCGAAGACGCCCGCTGACAGGCTCGCGAAGCTGCGCGGCGCCTTCGAGCAGCTCACGAAGAACAAATCGTTCAAGCGCTTCATGCGCAGCATCGGCGAGGGCGTGCAGTTCATGAGCGGAGCGGACTACGAGAAGACGAGAAAGCCGAACTTTGACGGCTACACGCAGCTCATCAAGGACATGACGAAATAGCACACCCCTCCTTCGCGTGAACCAAAGGGGCGGGCGGCGCGCCCGCGTCGCTCGCCCCTGGGCGCGACAGAAAGTTTCCCCGGAATTTCGCCCCGGACTCTTCTTGGCGAAACGAGGCGGGCGCGCTATATTCTCAGGCTCCGGCGAGGGGCCGGCTTCCCAGACATCCCAGCGGAGGTTTTCAGCTTTGGCCGACATCATCACGGGCATGATCAAACGCTACGCCACCGACGATCGCTTCACGCCCGCACCCGACCCGGCGGGCCGCTCCATCCGCCTCACGCTCAACGACACCTGCTGGTTCGAGTTCGAGAAGAACGAGGCCGAGGGCAAGCTGCGCATCAGCTTCGCCACCGTCGACCGCTACCTGAACGAGGACGTCGAGCACGCCATCCTCGACAGCAAGGACCCCATCGACGATTTCGTCTACGACGGCATGGAAGAAGCGGGAGAGGAAGAAGAACACAAGGTGGAGCACTACCACGACGGCGCGTTTCGCTACGCCATCGACCTGCCGCTCGACAAGCCCGGCCTCGAGGAGCAGGCGGCGCGCGTGCTGGACGGGCTGTTCTACACGTTCGAGGAGTTCGCCGAGGGCGACTGACTCAGGACGCCGCACCCAGAACGGACACCTCCAGCCGCCTGCTGCGCGGGCGGTTGTCGAAATCTACCAGAACAATCTGCTGCCACGTGCCCGTGAGGAGCGCACCCTCCCGAACGGGCAGGGCGAGGCTCGGGCCCAACAAGGCGGCGCGCACGTGGGAAAACCCGTTCCCGTCTCCCCAGCGTGCGTCGTGGGCATAAGCGGCGTCCTCGGGAACGATGCGGGCGATGGCGGCTTGTAAGTCCGAGACGGCTCCGGGTTCGTATTCCATCGTCGTGAGACCAGCCGTCGAACCGGGAACGAACACAAGTGCCACGCCGCTGTGCACCCCGCTGCGCGAGACGACACCCTCCACCAGGGCCGTTACGTTCACCACGTCCGTACGCCCTTTGGTTTCGACCACGAATGCGTCTGCGAACGCCACGGGCAAACCCTCCGGGGTCGGGAGTCCGGGCGAACCGACTCCATCCCCCCCACGAAAAAAGGCGGCTCCCGCGAGAGCCGCCTTGTGGTTCGAAATCGCGAATCAGCCGCGCTGCTCGAGCGGCGTGTACTGCGCTTCCAGGTCGCCGATGTAGACCGCGCGGGGTCTGAAGAGTCGGTTGTCCGGCAGGTACTCCAGAATCCGCGCCGACCAACCCGCGATGCGCGGCACGGCGAAGATGGGCGTGAACATATCGGTATCGATGCCCATGGCGTCGTAGATGATGCCCGAGAAGAAATCGACATTGGGGAAGATGCCCTTGCCGCCCAAATCCGCCACCACGAGAGCCTCGAGCTTCTTGGCTATCTCGTAGAGGTGGCCCGTGCCCGCGCGCTCTGAGAACTCCTTGGCGACGGGGTCGAACAGACGCGCCCGCGGGTCGTAGGCCTTGTAGACGCGGTGGCCGAAGCCCATCACTTTCACCTTCCTCGTCTTCGCCTCCGCGAACCACTGCTCCGTGGTGGCGGGGTCGCCGATTTCCTGGAAGGTGCGCAGGGTGGCCTCGTTCGCCCCGCCGTGGAGGGGCCCCTTGAGCGAGCCGATGCCCGCGACGATGGAGCTGTAGAAGTCCGTGAGGGAGCTGTTCGTCACCATCGAGGAAAACGTCGAGGCGTTCATGCCGTGCTCGGCGTGGATGATGAGGGCCATGTCCATCACCTCCACCGTGCGCGCGTCGGGCGTCTCGCCGGTCATCATGCGCAAAAAATCTTCCGACAGACCCTGCGAGGGGTCGGGTTCGAGGATGAACTCGCCCCGCCTCGCCCGCTGGATGGCCGCCACGAGAGTGGGGAACTGCGCCGTCAGCGTGAGGGCGATGTCGAAGTCGTTCTCCACCGTTACCTCGAACTCCTTTGGGTTCAGGCAACCCAGCAGGGAGACGGCGGTGCGCAGCGTGCTCATGGGGTGGCACCTGGAGGCGACTTGCACGATGAGGTCCTTCACCTCCTGGGGAATGGCCCGGCGCGAAGCGAGGTCCACGTTGAAGGCGTCGAGCTCGCCGCGGGTGGGCAACTTGCCGTAGAGCAGCAGATAGGCCGTCTCCTCGTATCCCCCTCCCCCTGCGCACAGATCGTCGATGCTGTACCCGCGATAGATCAGCTTGCCGTTCGCTCCGTCGACGTAGCTGATCGCGCTTTCGTTCGTGATGGCCCCTTCAAGGCCCTTCTTAAATTCCACGCTTCCAACGAATTGGCGGGGCTTTTCTTCAGCCATGGGCGTCTCCATGCACAAGGTAGTGAACGAACGTCGTATCGCTGCGCCTGCCGTTCGCCGCATTCGCCACCAGGAAATTCCCGGAGAAAGCCGCCGTCGGCAAGGTATACTGTATACAATCTAAAGAAGCATGAAACATATCTATACTATATAAAGATTTCCGTCCGTTGTGCAACGCAAATCGGCCATGCACAAAACCCGAACAACGAGAAATACAGGGTACAAACGAGGCGCTGCCTTGAATGCGCTCGCCCGCTCGCGCAGGGGAGGTATCGCATTCACCAGGCAGGGGGCTTGGTGATTCCGGTTCCGGGAATCGGGGACGGGAGCTGGTTTCTGCCGAGGGCGCCCTTGCGAATGCGGCGGGAGAAATCGGCGTGTTTCTTCAACTGTTGAGACGGGTGGCTCGCCCCCGGCGTCAGGAGGCCCATTAGTCTGCCCTTGTGGGCCTTCACGAGACGCATGGTTTCTGCCACGTCATGGCACGACAGTAAAAATTAAACCCATCGACGTAGACGTATGTCTTCATTTCGCTCCTAAAAAAGCAGGGATCTCCGAGGAGACCCCGCACCCGGCGGTCGAAACCCTCCGGGGAAGTATTCACAATATAGGCCTGTTCCGGGGTGTGCGCCAACGGAAAAACCTGTGCGCATCTCGCCCGCCCACGGCAGCGGCCCTGTCTCACGCACCGAGGACGAGCGCCAGCTCGCGCACGATTTTGGCGGCGCAAACGGCACTCGCACCCGAGGGATCCCACTCCGGGGCGAGTTCCACCACGTCGGCCCCCACCAGGCGCGGGCCCGCCGCGCGCAGAGCGGCGATGCACTCCATCAGCGCGTCGAAGCCGGGGCCGCCGGGCTCAGGCGCGCCGGTTCCGGGCATCTCGCCCGGATTCACCACGTCCACGTCCAGCGTGAGGTAGACGGCGCGCTCACCCGCCTCCTCCAGCGTCGTGCGCACGGCTTCGGGCGTGAGGGGGCGCAGGGTGTCGTTCGCGCGCATCCACGCGAACTCCTCGCGCGTGCCCGAGCGCACGCCAAACTGGCGAATGCCCCCGACGCCCCCCAACTCCACGATGCGCCGCATGGCGCAGGCGTGGGAGAGGCGCTCTCCCAGATAGGATGCGCGCAAGTCTGCGTGGGCGTCCCACTGCAAGACGAGCAAATCGGGGAAAAAAACCGCGGCCGCCTCCACCAGCGCAACGCTCACCGCGTGGTCTCCGCCCAGGAAGATCGGGCGCTTGCCTGCCCCGAAGATGCGCGATGCCCCGGTGCGCATCGAAGCCAGAGCGGCCGCGGCATCGCCCGGGGGGAGGTGCGGGTCACCCGCATCGTGCAGGGCCACGTCGTCCAAATCCGCGTCCAGAAGGGGGCTGTAGGTTTCCAGAGAATCCGACGCCGCGCGAATCGCCTCGGGGCCGCGGCGCGCACCCGCGCGGAAGCTCACCGTCTTGTCGAAGGGAAGGCCCAGCACGACGACGCTGGCCTCCTCGAACCCGCTTCGCGCGCCGAGAAAGCGGAGCGGAGCCGACTCTTCCATTACGCGTCGAGAATTTCGGCCACGTAGGGCGGGTGCGTGAACGCGGCCTCGTGAACGGCGGGAGAGTAGTAGTGGGTCTTCTCCCCTGCGGGCAGGGTTCTGCGCGGCCCGACGCCGCCACCCGCACCGCGTGATTTGGGCGCCAGGGTGAACGACCAGACCCCTCCCGGATACGTCGGCACGTTCGCCAGGTAGAACGCGGCTCCCGGGAACACCCTGCGCACCCGCCTCGATATTTTCCGCATCCGCAACCCCTCGAACACCGGCCCCTGGGTCTGCGCGGCGTAAAGACCGCCGGGAGCCAGGGCGCGCTTCGCCGCCCAGAAGAAGGATGCCTGCGTGAGCGGACTCGCCATGGCCACCGGGTCCGTGGAATCGACCAGAATGACGTCGAACGCCTCCTCCAGGCCCTCGATGAACTCCACCCCGTCCTCGATGCGCACTTCCACGCGTGGGTCGTCGAGCTTGCCCGCGATGCCGGGCAGAAACTCGCGGCAGCAGTTCACCACCATCTCGTCGATCTCGACAAGCGTAACCCGCTCGACGCTCTCGTGGCGGAGCGCCTCGCGCACGCAGCCGCCGTCGCCGCCCCCGACGACCAGCACGCTCCGCGGATTCGGGTGCGCGCACAAGGGCACGTGCACCAGCATCTCGTGGTAGACGAACTCGTCGCGCTCGGTGGTCTGGACGACGCCGTCGAGCAGCAGCATGCGCCCGAAATCCTCCGTCTCGACCAAAGCGATTTCCTGAAACGCGCTCTTCGCCCAATAGAGAACACCGCGCACCTTGATGGCGAGTCCGGTGCCCGGGCCGTGGTATTCGGTAAACCAAAGCGTCCCCCTCTCGGGAGGCTCCGCAGGCATGAAGGGGGCTTTCGTCAACTCCACAGTATCACCCCCGCAAAGGCGGCGCCCGTTTTCTCCACGACGTGCTCCGCGGCTGCGCTCTTCACCTCGCGGATTCTCTTTCCGCGAAACTCCATTCCCGCCTCCGCCATGCGGCACACCTGCTCCTCGACGACCGCGCGCGGGGCGTGGCCGTGATGCTCCATCATGAGGCCGCAGTGCTCCTCGTCCTCGGGTATGGCGACCGCCACCGCCGCCGTGATCACCTGGCCGGGAACACTCGAGGCCACCGTGGCGTAGGCGGTGGGCACCAGCGCACCCTGGGGCAGGGGCACGGGCTCGATTTCCTGACAACCCGGCGGCAGGATGCTGCTCAGACGCACGAGGTTCGTGTTGCCCACGCCTGCGTTCATCAACGCGGCGTCAAACGCGTTGAGCTCGGTAGGGCCTTCCGCGCATCCTTGGACGATAAAATACTTCGTGGGCGTGGGGATGAGCACCGCCGCCGAACCTCCCTCATCCGAAAAGAAGTGTATTACTCTCCGCTCGATACGAAAGACGAATTCGCGGGCGCGCCGCGCTCCTCGGCCTCCAGCATGCCGCGCGCCACTTCTTTCGCCTCTACGCGCGCGGCGCGCAGGTGCGTTTCGAGATACCGCACCGCCGCCTCACAATCGACGACGCCGCAGGAGAAATAATCCACACCCGCGTAGCGGTGCTCCGGCCAGGTGTGCACAGCCAGGTGGCTCTCCTCCACCACGACCACGCCGCTCACCCCGTGGGGGCTGAAGACGTGAAACACGCTCTGCACGATGGTGGCCCCGCTCAGGCGGGCGGCCTCGTTCATCAGCCGCTCGATGCGGGCAGCGTCGTTCAGAACTTCCGCATCGCATTCGTAAAATTCCGCCAGCACGTGGCGTCCCAGGGAAATCAACGCTCTCTACCTCCCGCTCCCGGTGGATGACACACGACGCCCGACCCCTAGAAGCTGGGCGGGGTCGACACCCACAGCAACCGCGCTCTTCTCCGGTAGGGATTCGCCACGTGGTGGTTGCGATCTGCGGCGAAATAGAACCATTCGCCCGCCTTCGCCGTGGCGTGCCGCTCCCCGTAGCCGACCTGCACCCTGCCTTCGAGAACGTAGCCGAACTCCTCGCCCGCGTGGGCTTCCTCGTGAATCGCCTGCCCTGCGTCCATCGTGACGAGGGCCGGCTCCATGCCGCGACTCGCCGCCCCCGGCACCATCAACTCGAACCCCCCGACTTCCGGGTAGGTCGCCGCACTGCGGCAATCCCCCGCCCCGAACACGATGCGCCCCTCCCGGCGATCCTCAAAGAACTGCACGATGTCGGTGTCGAGTGCCTGGAGAATCTCGAGAAAACTCTCGAGCGAGGGCGACGTCAGGTCGCGCTCGAGCTGCGAGATGAAGCCCTTGGTGAGCCGCGCGCGGTCGGCGAGTTCTTCTTGCGTCAGACCGCTCGACTTGCGCAGACCCCGAATGCGCGCCCCCACGCGCAACAGGCTCTCCACAGAGGGGCTCGCACCGGACCTGTTCGACTTTGCGCTCTCTCTCATCACCCACCCGCGCGGGGGGAACCCTGCCTCCGGCCCGGCGGATGCGCGCGACGCGCATGCGTCTCGCGCGGAACGCCCGCCGGCGGGCTGTTTAATAAACAACGATTCTGAAAATTTGTTTCCTAAACAACAAGGGGGAGATATATATAGTTTTTCTCCGTGCGTGTCAACAATTTTTCCGCCCCGAAAATCGCCCCGCACGCCCCCCTCTCCGCGCGCCGCTCTCCCCGCCCAACTGCCCCTTTCGGATGACGATTCCCCGGAACTTTGCTATTTTGCGGCTTCCGTAGCCTGACGTGCCGCCAGCGGGGCTGCCGCCTGCCCCGCGGCGTGCGTTTCGATTTTTCCGTGGAGGAAGAAATGGCAACCAGAATCGAGGTCTACACCACCGAACCCTGCACCTTCTGCACCGCCGCGAAAAATTTGCTGAAAAAACGCGGCCTCGAATGGACCGAACACCTCGTGTTCGGCGGAACGCCCGAGTGGGACGCCATGATGACGCGCACGGGCGGGAAGTCGGTGCCCCAGATCGTTATCGACGACGAGGTGATCGGCGGATTCCCCCAGCTGCAAGCCTACGACAAACAGGGCGGGCTGAGCGCACTCGCCGCGGACTAGGGAGAACGCCATGGCTCTCATGCGTCCCGACGAATACAAAGCGAGCCTGTCTGATGGCCGCGTGGTCTACTACCGGGGCGAGCGCGTCGAGGACGTGGCCGCACACCCCGTCATCGGGGTCGCGGTCGAGCACGCCGCCATCGACTACGAGATGGCCGAGGATGCGGCAGAGCGAGAACTCGCCGTGGTCGAAGACCCCGAGGGTGACTACTCGCGCTACTACCACCTGCCCCGCAATGCGGACGACCTCCTCAAGCGCAGCGCCCTCATCGAGCGCGCCACGGCCCGGGGGGGCACCCTCGTCGTCCTGATCAAGGAGATCGGCAGCGACGCCCTGTTCGCCCTCCACCTTCTGGCGTCTTACATGGACAGGGAGATGGGCACGCACTATCTCGAGCGCGTCCAGGCGTTTCACCGCCACTGCCGCGCGGGCGATTTGGCCGTCGCCGTCGCCCAGACCGACGTGAAGGGCGACAGGGGCAAGGGTCCCGCCGATCAGGACCATCCCGACTACTACGTCCGCGTGGTCGACGAGGACGCGGAGGGCATCACCCTGCGCGGGGCCAAGGTGCACACCTCGGTCTCGACCAACGCGCACGAGATTATCGTGCTGCCCACGCGCAACATGCGCGCGGGCGAGGAGGCCTACGCGGTGGCCTGCGCGGTGCCCGCCAACGCACCGGGCCTCACCATGCTCGCCAGCGGCTACGGGGGCAGAAAGGGCACGACGTTCGAAAACCCCGTCTCCACGCACCATAAGATGATGGAGACCCTCACCGTCTTTGAAGACGTAAAAGTCCCCTGGGAGCGCGTGTTCCTAAACGGCGAGGTGGAGATGGCCGGCCCCCTGGCGAAGACTTTCGTGGAGTTCCACCGCTTCACCGCCGTGAGCTACAAGCTCCCCCTGGTGGACTTGTTCGTGGGCGCCTCCCACCTGATGGCGGAGTACAACGGCATCCTGCGCGCGGGCCACGTGCGCGACAAGCTCGCGAAGCTCATCTCCTACGCGCAGATTTGCCGGGGCATGACGCGCGAGGCGGCGCGGGAGTGCAAAATCGTGGACGGCATCGCCGTGCCCAACGCGGAGCTCATCAACATCGCGAAGCTCCACTTCGCCACGGGCTACCACCAGGCGCTCGCCTGGGTGCAGGACATCGCGGGCGGGCTGCTCGTCACCGGCCCGAGTGCGGAGGATATGGAAGACCCCGCCCTCGCCGACCTCATCGAAAAATACCTGGGCGCGGCGGCACCCGCGGGCGACAGGCTCCGCCTCATGAACCTCATCGCGGAGATGACGGCGAGCGACTTCGCGGGCTATCAGGCCGTGCTGGCGAT
Organism: bacterium; assembly: GCA_965221655.1. Lineage (GTDB taxonomy): Bacteria > UBA8248 > UBA8248 > UBA8248 > UBA8248 > Bin107. Next base: position 1,901,378 of record OZ244906.1, read on the forward strand.
TCACGCAGAAGGCAGCATCGAGGCCGAGAAGATGACGATATGGCGCGAGCACGCGGTCGGCCCCGCGGTCGAGTACGCAAAACGCCTCGCGGGCATCGAGGGAGAGGACGCATGAGCGAAACAGAAGCGCTCGTCGCCATCTGGTTGAACGTCGCACCCGAGAACCGCACCGTATTCAGAAAGTGGCACAACTGCGAGCATTCCACCGACAGGCTCGACGGACCGGGCTTTCGCGCGAGTTACCGCTACAACGCGGTGAACGAGGACGCCCCGCACGACACGCTGTGCATCTTCGAGGGCGACGACCTCGCGGCCTTCACCAGCGATTATTACCTGGAATCGCGCAACGCCCCCTCCCCCTGGACGCGCGAGTGCATGGCCTTCATACGCGACGCGGAGCGCGCGGTGTTCAGCCTGCAAGTCTCCATCGGGGCACCGCACCGCTACGAGTCGCCCTACGTCTACATGGTGAGCCCGAACCCTGCGGACGACGCAATGCGCGACGAAATGATCGCCTGGTACGCCGAAGAACATCTAGAGCGCCTCCACCGCGTGGAGGGCATGACGCGGGGGCGCGTCTACCGCATGGAGGCCGCCGCCACCGGCGGGGCCACGGCGGAGGCCGAGATTCAGGAGACAAAGGCGAGCCCGCGCCGCATCATCGCGCTTTACGATTTGGAAGACCCCCGCATCCCCCTCTCCCCCGCCTGGGAAGAAGCCGCCTACGGCACCCCCCGCAGCGCGGCCATGCGCCCCAACCTGGGAGCCGCCGTGCGCGAAACCTGGTGGCTTGATTTCGTGAAGTGGAAGCGGTGAGGGAAGATGAGCACCTGCCGATGCTCACCAGTGCCAGGGAGATAATGAGAATGAGGTTACGAATCACCCCTTTGCTGATGGGACTGTGCGTCTCGCTTGCCGTGTGGACACTCTCGAATCCGGCGTCGGCGGAGGTTTCGTGCGCGGACTGGAACACACGGGAATTCTTCCAACGTGCCGCCGCGAAAGACGTCATCCGCTGCTTGAAAGCCGTAGCAGACATCAATGCTTTGAACAAAGACGGTTGGACACCGCTGCACGTCGCAGCAGAGTTCAACAAAGACCCGGCGGTTATTGCAGCGCTGGTGAAAGCAGGAGCAGACATCCACGCACGGACCCAATTCGGCTGGACACCTCTGTACAATGCAGCGTTCCGCAACAACCCGGCAGTGGTAGAGGCACTGGTGAAGCACGGAGCAGACTTGGGCGCGCGGGATAAAATCGGCTGGACACCGCTGCACGTCGCAGCACGCTACAAAGAAAGCCCGGCGGCCACCACAGTGCTGGTGAAAGCAGGAGCAGACATCCACGCACGGAGCCAAGGCGACTCGACACCGCTGCACGACGCAGCAGCGGCCAACAAAAACCCGGCGGTCGTAGAAGCATTGGCGAAGCACGGAGCAGACTTGGGCGCACGGGATGAAGACGGCCAGACACCTCTGCACCAAGCAGCGTTCAACAAAAACCCGGCGGTCGTAGAAGCACTGGCGAAGCACGGAGCAGACTTGGGTCCGCGGGATAAAATCGGCTCGACACCTCTGCACAAGGCAGCAGCGCACAATAAAAACCCGGCGGTCACAGAGGCACTCGCAAAGCACGGAGCAGACTTGGGCGCGCGGAACGAAGACGGCGGGACACCTCTGCACGTAGCAGCATGGCTCAACGAAAACCCGGCGGTCGTAGAAGCACTGCTGAATGCCGGGGCGGACGCGGCGGCGAGAGACACGAAGGGCAAGCTGCCCTGGGACTACGCGAAAGAAAATCCCGCGCTCAAGGGAACGAAGGTCTACTGGCGGCTGAACGAGGCGCGATTCAAGTAGGGGGGAGGCCACCTCGCGCAGCCCCTCCTGCATCAGGGTTGCTCCACATGCTCCCCCAGCGACTTTTCCATCCACGATCATATATAGTGTCCACCTACCGCCCCCCACTCCCGAGGAGAACCGCGCCATGACCCGCGTCATCGACTTGTCCATGCCCGTCCACATGTGGATGGAGCGCTACCCGGGCACGCCGCAGCCCGTCATCCAGATGATAGAGACCACCTTCGAATCCGCCCGGCGCATCGGGGCGGACAAGATGGGCTTTCCCGAGTTGTTCGCCCACAGCGTGTGCATCTTCAGCGAGCACTGCGGCACCCACATCGACGCGAGAAGCCACGGCGGCCACGCCGATTCGTGGTCCGAGCACATTCCGCTGGATAAATGCTACGGGCCGGGGCTGCGCCTCGACCTGCGCCACAAGGCGGCGGGGGCGCCCATCGAAATCGACGACTTGAAAAGCGCCCTCGACAAGGAGGGCTGCACAATTCAGGGCGGGGAGATCGTATTCCTCTGGACGGGGGCGGCCGCGTACAACGAGGAGCCGCGCTACCTCACCGAGCACCCCGGCATGACGGGCGAGAGTGCGGAGTGGCTCATCGACCAGGGCGTGCAGGTGATGGGCATCGACGCGCCGGGCTTCGACCTGCCCATCAAGGAGATGCTCGAGCGCAAAGACCCCTGGCCGTGCCACCGCCTGTTTCAGACGCACGAGTACTGGCACATCGAGAACCTGTGCAACTTAGAGGCCATTCCCGCAGCGCAAGGCTTCATCGCCAGCGTATTGCCGCTGCACTGGCGCGGGGCCACGGGCACCCACATCCGCGCCGTCGCCATCGTGAACGAATAGAACGCGCACGCCTGCCGCCCGCGCGCGAGGCCGAAGGTGCGCCTGCGCGCCGTTGCCCGAATCCGTTGCATCGCACGGGTCGCGCGGGGATAATGCGGCCTCCGCAACGCGGCGGACGACCCGTTTCCCGGACGCGCAAGGAGCACGCCCCATGTACAGCATTCGCCACCCCCGCAGAACCTGGTTCGGCCTCGGCGCCATCGAGAAGCTCAAAGACGAGGCGGCGTTTCTGGGCGCGCGAAAAGCGCTTTTCTTCACGGACAAGGGGGTGCGCGGCGCGGGCGTGGCGGATGCGGCGCTGGCTCCGCTCGAAGAGGCGGGCGTGGGCGTGACGATATACGACGAGTGCCCGCCAGAACCCGCCATCGGCGACCTCGAAGCCGCCTTTGCGCAGTTCCGCGGCGGAGATTTCGACCTGGTCGTCGGGGTCGGGGGCGGCAGCTCGATGGACATGGCGAAATCCGTCGGCGCCCTGTTGGGCAACGAGGGCGCACCCAGGGACTACCTCGGCGTGGAACTCCTGCCTCGCCCCGGCGTTACCACCATCCTCGCGCCCACGACGAGCGGAACGGGGGCGGAGGCCACGCCCAACGCCATCTTCTCCGTGCCCGAGGAACAGGTGAAGCTCGCCATCGTCAGCACGCACGTCATCCCCTTTGCGGCAATCGTCGACCCCGGGCTCACGCTCTCCGCACCGCCCAAGGTTACCTCCGCCGCGGGCGTGGACGCCTTCACGCACTGTCTGGAGACCTACGTGGCGAGAAACGCCACGCCGCTCAGCGAAACCTACAGCCTGGAGGGCATGCGCCTCATCGCCCGCTCGCTGCGCCGTGTGTGCGAGGACGGGGCCGACGTCGAGGCCAGAACCGACATGGCCCTGGGTTCTTACTACGGCGGAGTCGCGCTCGCGGGTGCGGGTGCGGGCGCCATCCACGCCCTGGCGTATCCGCTCGGCTCGCGCTTCCACATCCCCCACGGGGTGAGCAACTCGCTCATGTTCGCCCACGTCGTGAAGGAAAACCACGCGGCCGCACCCGAAAAATTCGCCCGCATCGCGGAGATACTCGGCGCACCCACCGAGGGTGCCTCCACCGAGGAGGCGGCGGCGCTTTCGGTCGGTGCGGTCGAGAAGCTTTGCCGCGACTGCGGGGTGCCCACTCGGCTCGGCGAGGTGGACGTGCCGGCCCACGCCATACCGGAGCTGGCCGAGGCCGCCTTCAAACTCGACCGCCTGCTCGGCTGCAACCCCAGGGAGCTCACCCTCGAGGACATCGAGAGAATCTACCGCGCAGCGGCCTGAACATGTCCACACAGCCGAGTTCCACGCAAACGCTGCGCTCGATGATGGGCGTCTCGCCCGGCGACATGGTCTGCGTCATGGGCGCGGGCGGCAAGGCCACGCTCATGAAGCGCCTCGTCCGCGAGATGCTGGGCGAGCCGTTTCCCGTCATCATCACCAGCACCACGAACCTCCACGCCCTGGGCGGGGCCGACGCACCGCCCGTTCTGCTGAGCGAAGCGGGGCGCACCGAACTCCAGTCCCTCGCGCGGGAGTGGTCGCGGCGGGGGGCCGTCGTCTGGGTGGAGAAAAAGCTGCCGCGCAACATGTTCCGCGGCCTGGAGGCGCGCCAGGTAGAGACGCTTCACGCATCGGATTTTGGCGGCGTGATGGTGGTAAAGACCGACGGGGCCAGAAAGCGCCTCATCAAGGCACCGGGGCCGGGGGAGCCCGTCATCCCCGAGGGGGCGACGCACTGCGTCTTGGTGTTGGGACTCTGCGCGGTTGGCCGCGCGGCGGACGAGAAAATCGTCCACCGCATGGAGAGGGTGCGCGCCCTCACGGGTCTGGAAGCCGGTGAGGTCGTCGAGCCGCATCATCTGGCAATGCTGGCGCGCCATCCCGAAAGCTACGCGGGGCGCTTTCCCAAAGGCGCCAGGCGCATCCTGTACTTAAGCCACTGCACCTCGCCAAAGGCTCTGCGGGACGCACAAGCGGTATTCGAGGCCGTTCCGGAGGACGTCTACGACTCCATGCTGGCGGGAGACTCCGTGGCGGGGAGTTTTTATCGCAAGGGAGCAGACCGATGATCGGCGCGGCCGTTCTCAGAGCATCGCTCGAGGCCCGAGAAGGCGAGATAATCGAGCAAATCGCCGAGGTAGTAGCCATCGACTCGCCGACGTTTCCCCCCGCGGGGACGAACCGCGTCTGTGCCCATTTCGCGGAAAAATACCGGGCGATGGGCGCCGGGGTGGAGATGATTCCGGGCACGCACGGAACCGGAGACCATATGCTGGCCACGTTCACAGGCGCGAGAAAAGAGGGGCCGTGCGTGTTCCTGGTCGGGCATTGCGACACCGTCTTTCCCGAAGGAACCGCCGCCCAAAGGCCTTTCTCCGTCAGGGACGGGGTGGCCTACGGCCCGGGCGTCGCCGACATGAAGGGGTGCCTGGTAACCTGCCAGTTCGCCATCGAGAGTTTGCTTGCCGAGGGATTCGATGCGTTCACGAAGATCCAGGTCCTCTACGACACCGACGAGGAGCGCGGAAATCCCTCGTCGAGACCGGTGATAGAGCGCATCGGAAAAGACGCCGCCGCCGCGTTGATCATCGAGTCGGGCCGGGCGGACGGCTCGGTCGTCTCCGCGAGAAAGGGGAGCTGCTTCGGCAAGTTGAGCGCTTCGGGCGTTTCGGCCCATGCGGGCGTCGAGCCCGAAAAGGGCAGAAGCGCCGTGCACGAGCTCGCCCACAAGATGGTGGCCATCCAGAGTCTCGAACGCGCAGGGGGCACCATCAACATCACCGGTCTCGCGGGCGGAAACAGGCCACACATCGTGGCGGATGAGGCCTCGTGCCACGTCGAGGTGCGCGCGGAGCGGCAGGATATCCTCGACGACATGACGAACGCGCTGCGCGGCATCGTCTCCCGGCCCCACGTCGAGGGAACGCGCGCCTCGTTCGAGAACATCAGCGGAAGACCCGCCATGGAACCCAACGCACAGACGGAAAGGCTCCTCTCCGCCGCAAGCGAAGTTGCCCGGGAGGCGGGCGTCGCCTTTCGGCACACCTCCACAGGCGGGGGGTCGGACGGCAACTATCTCTCCCCGCTCGGAGTCGCCGTCCTGGACGGTCTCGGACCCGTGGGGGGAAACCTCCACACCGATGAAGAATATCTCGAACTCGACTCCATCGCCCCGCGGGGTGCGCTGCTCGGCGGGCTGATCGAGCGTTTGTGCTCAGGATGAGGCGCGGGGCGGGTCTTCCAGGGGAATGCCGACCTCCGACCTGGGTTTGGGCTCGGCGACCACCTCGTCTTGCAGCAATTTTTCTATTCTCTGCTCACTCCACCCGAGAAAACGCGACAACACCTCGCGCGTATGCTCCCCGTGGAGGGGGGGAGGACCCTGCACCCCGCCGGGATTTTCCGAAAATTTGAGCGGAACCCCGGTGGTCTTCATCTTGCCCAGAAGCGCGTGCTCCGTCTCCACCACCATCTCCCTGTGGAGGACCTGCTCGTCTTCGAGCGCCTCGCCGACGTCGTAGACCGGGCTGCACGGAATTCCCTTCTCCTCGAGCAACGCGAGCCACTCGTCTCCATTTCGCCGGGCGAGATATTTCTCCACCAAGGGGATGAGCTCGCCCCGGTTCCTCGCGCGGCTGGGGATGTCGACGAACCTGGGGTCGTCGAGCAACTCCGGAGCCTCGATGATGTGGCAGAAATACTTCCAGAACCGATCGCTCGTCACGCCGATGATGATTTCCTTGTCCTTCGCCCTGAGCGCCTGATAGGGGACGATTTGAAAGTGCGCCGAACCCCACCGCGCGCTGAGGCTGCCGTCCATGAAGTAACATCCGCTCAAGTTGGTGAGCAGCGACACGCTGCCGTCGAGCAGGGAGAGGTCGATGTATTGCCCCCTGCCCGTGCTCTGCCTGGCGAACAACGCGCTGCTCACGCCGTAGGCCGCCCACATGCCCGCCGTGAGATCGCTCAGCGGAACCCCGGCCTTGCAGGGTCCGCCGTCGGGCTCGCCCGTCGCACTCATGATTCCGCTCATCGCCTGGCCGACGATGTCGAAACCCGAGCGATTGCGGTAGGGGCCCGTTTGCCCGAAGCCGGAAACCGAAACGTATACCAGGCGGGGGTTCAGTTCGCTCAGCGCGTCGTAGCCCACCCCCAGGCGCGCCGCGACGCCGGGGCGGAAATTTTCGACCACCACGTCCGCCCGCTCCGCGATGGCGCGCGCGATTTCAACGCCCTCGCTTTTTTTCAGATCGACCACGATGCTCTTCTTGCCCCTGTTCACGCTCAGGAAATAGGCGCTCTCCCCCTTCTCGAAAGGGGGACCCCAGGTGCGGGTTTCATCCCCGGCTCCGGGCGACTCGATTTTGATCACCTCTGCTCCCAGGTCCGAGAGCATCATGGTGCAATACGGCCCCGCGAGGATGCGGGAGAAATCCAGTACGCGAATTCCCTGCAATGGTCCTCGTGCGTTCATCGTTCTCACCTTGCATGTCGAGCAAGAAACATTTTGCGGATTCCGGCAATGTGCAAAGACGCGCGCCGGTCTGTCAAGGAATCTCCTGAAGCGCGGCACGGGCGGCGGGAGCGCATTCGGACACGGGACAGACGAGCGAACCGCACGCACACGGCGACGCAAGCCGTGCTCTATCGCCTTCTACGAAGAGCGCCTCTCGGGAGAGAAATGCTCCCAGGCACGGCTTTCGAGCTCCGAAATCCCGTCCGCACACTCGAGGAGAATCCCGCGCGGGGCCGCCACGATTTCCCCGATGGGCGTGAGCTGCGCCCCGCCCGCACTCCGAACAACCTCCTGCAGCGCGCGAACCGATTCTGCGGGCGCCGTGAGGAGAAGTTCATAGTCCTCCCCCCCATGCAACGCCCACTCCCGGGGATTTTTCCCCTCAAGCGACGCCCATTCCACCAGGGCGTCGGAGGCGGGCAACGCATTCTCGCGCAGGATGGCCCCCACCCCGCTCGCTGCGCAGAGGTGATGAATATCGCCCGCCAGCCCGTCGCTCACGTCCATCATGGCCGTGGCCAGGCCCGATTCCGCGATGGCCACTCCTTCGGCAACGCGGGGGCTGGGCTTCGCCTGTGCAGAGATGAGACGCTCGCGAAAATCCTCCCGCAAACCCGTGTGCGATGAGACGCGCAATCCCGCCGCGGCGTCGCCCAAATGCCCCGTCACCAGAATCCGTTCGCCCAGGCGCGCGCCGCTTCGGAGAAGGAGGTGTTCTCTTCGCGCCTCGCCGACGAGAAACACATCGACGAACAGAGGACCGCTCGTCCGCGTAACGTTTCCGCCCAGAACCACCACGCCGTATCGCTGTGAGAAGGCACCGATTCCACGGTAAACGTCGTCCAGAAAGGAGAGTGCCGTATCTTCCGGGATACCCAGCGAGACGAGAGCGAAGCGCGGCTTTGCTCCCATGGCCGCCACGTCGCTCACGTTCACCGCCAACGATTTATACCCCACGGCGAAGCCGGAAACCTCCCGCGAGGCAGGGAAGTGCACGCCGCTCACCTGCGCGTCGCAAGTCACCACCCAGCATTTCCCGCCTCCCGCCTGCACGACGGCAGCGTCGTCCCCGTTTCCGACGAGAACCTCCGCATCCTCCTCCGGGGGACCGAGGATTGCCCGCAAGCGATCTATCAGGGCGAACTCCCCGATATCCTTCGCCGATTTGCGGCTCATCCCCTCGCTCTCTCGATGCGCGTGCGCAATCGCCTGGCCGCGGCTTCGGGGTCGGACGCACCCATCACCGCGCCGATGACGGCGACGCCCGCGGCTCCCGCAGCCATCACGGATTCCACGTTCTCGACGCTGATTCCGCCGATGGCAACGGCGGGCAAGCCCGGGACGCACCGGGCTATCTTCTCAAACCCCTCCGGCCCTATCGGCGTCCGTGCATCGGCCTTGCTCCCCGTCTCGAAAACGGGACCCACGCCGACGTAGTCGGCACCCTCGGCGGCGGCCTGCGACGCCCAGGCGGATTTCCCCGCCGTTACGCCGTAAAACAGCGCATCGCCGCCCAAGGCTCTCGCCCTGGGCAGCGGCAAGTCTTCCTGGCCCAGGTGCACCCCGTCCGCCCCGCAGGCCATGGCGACGTCCAGCCTATCGTTCACGGCAAGCGTGCAGTCGAACCCATCGAGAGCCTTCTTCAATTCATCGGCCAGGCGAAGCATGTGCGCCCCGCCGACGTTTTTCTCACGCAGTTGAATCATGCCCGCTCCACCCGCCGCGGCCGCACGCACCGCGTCCGCAAGCGTCCACCCCGAAGCCCGGGACAAAATTTCCCGATCGGTAATGACGATCAAGGACGGATCGAATTTCATCGCGCCTCCGGGAAGGAAAATCGAAAACGGCCTTGCCGACAATCGATACGGGACCGCAAGAGGCGAACGGCGCAAACCAGACCCGGGCGGCTCCCCAAAAACATCACCGAAACGAAACCGCCCGATTCTCGTAGGCGGAGGATTCGCGGGCGGTCGGTTCACCCAGAAGAGCGCTGCGAATCACGCTGCTCGCTCGCTCGGACCCCCAATCCGTCGTCCCCACAACCCAGGCGAGGAGTTTCTGGTCGCGGCCGATGAGATACGTCGTCGGCACGAAGCGCACGTTGTGCGTGCGCCCGGAGGTCCACCCCCGGTCGTGCAAAACCGGATAGCCCAACTTCTTTTGCTCCACCCATCTGCGCACCAAGCCGGGAGCCGCCCTGTCCACGGAAACGGCCAGAACCGTAAAGCCCTCCCCGGCATACTTCTTCTGGAGAGCGGAAAGCCTGGGCATCTCCTCTTGGCAGGATGGACACCAGGTGGCGAAAAAAACGAGCATCACCACCTGCCCCTTGAAATCTCCGAGGCGATAGTGCTTGCCGGATACATCCGGATACTGAAAATCAGGCGGCGGGGCAGCGTTTCCGGGCGCCACCCTCAGGTGATGGAAGCGATTTTGGGCATCGACCGCCAAAGTCGACGTCCCCAGGAACAACGCGACGACCACCAACAAAAACCGGAGCTTGCACGGCAAGATCGTGCGCATGATGCTCCCACGTCAGAGGGGAAAAGACCCCGCGCAAGATAACATATTTCGGATCGCCCGAACCATGCGCTCCCTTCGCGCGACGGGAAGGAATTCGCTCGCGCGGGTCGTCCTCGCCGTGCCGCTCGCCTCCTCTGCTCCTGCGGAAGCCGCGCCCCTCACCTCCACGGAGGTATTGCCACTCCTCGGAATTTCGGCAGATCCTTCCGGGTGGGCAGCGACAGGGGAGAGAACGCACCCGCCCCACCAGAGCGGCGCGCCATACCCCTCGCTCCTCGTTGCGCCTATAATGGGGAGACATTCGCTTGCATCGAGGAGCCAACCATGAGCTGGATACAACCCATCGCTTCGGCCGCGGCGCAGGGGGAAACGAAAAAACTGGTCGACGCCCTGCGCAAGGCGAGAAAACCCGTTCCCCGGATGTTTCTCGAAATGGGCAGAAGACCCCGGATACTGGCCGGGCGCGAGACGCTGCGCAACGCGGTACACGGGGGGTCGAGCCTCGGGACGAGGCGCGCGGAGTTGATTGCCTTTTACGTGGCGGCGCACGGCGGGTGATACGGCTGAGCGATGAACCACGGACAGTTGTTCCGTGCCGCTTGTGAAGACGCCTCCATCGCCGAAGTGGCCCAGGTGCTCGACGATCCGAAACGTGCGCATATACTCGACCGGGCGGATCGCGCCATGCTGGCCTATGCGGAAAAAATAACCCATACGCCCCACCGGATGCGGGAAAGCGACGTCGAGCGTCTGCGGCGCGCCGGCTTCAGCGAGGAGAACGTCGTGGACATCATCGCTGCCGCGGCTTACAGAAACTTTGCCAACACCATCAACCAGGCCCATGGACACGTCGAGCAAAACCCCAAGGGTCCCAAAGAACTGCAAGCAGCCATCAGGAGGTTGAAGAAAAAAATTCGTGGCTAAGATACCTTTTCGACTCTCATCTCTCTCCTACCTGGGCCTGTTCGTCTCGGCGGCTTGCGTGGCGGCCTCCCTGACGGCGGGGTTGGGCCACCGCTGGGGTCTATGGGATGCCAGCGTCGGTCTGGGCATTTTCGTGGCCGCCGCCATCACCGCCCTGCTCTCCGTGGTCGTCTCCATCGCAGGGGGCGTGTTCGCCCTGCGCGATGCCTCAAAGGGCAAGACGCTCGCCGCCGCCCTCGGAATCGCGCTGGGCTTTACCCTGGCGGGCTTTCTTCACGCGCAGGTACAGATTTTGAGGCGGGTGCCCCGCATTCACGACATTACGACGGACACGCAAAACCCGCCCGCCTTTCTCTCCCTTCTCCCGCTGAGAAAAGGGGCGGAAAATCCGCCCGGTTACGAGGGAGCGCGTATCGCGGCACTTCAGAAAAAAGGGTATCCGGACATCCGCCCGCTCACCTTTCGGGCGTCGGGAGAAGAAATTTTCCGGCGCGCCCTCGCCGCCGCCGACGCCATGGGCTGGCAGGTGGTATCGTCGCGGCCGGGCGAGGGAATCATCGAGGCCTACGACGCCACCTTTTGGTTCGGCTTCAGGGACGACGTCGTCATCCGCGTCACGCGCAGCGGCGAGACGACGCGCCTCGACGTTCGTTCGAAATCGCGCGTCGGCGTAAGTGACGTGGGGGCGAACGCCAGGCGGATTCGTGGATTTTCAGGGAAATTACGACGAGAATGAACCCAACTCTCTGGCTTTTGCAAAACGGGGACTTGCCAGAAATACTGGCTTCCCGTGCATCCTGACGAGGGCCGTATGTCCGGTTACCGCGTTCTAGGCAAACCCATACCCAGACTCGACTCGGCAGAGAAAGTTTCCGGGTTCGCCGATTTCGGCGACGACTTGAGAAGACCCGGCTGCCTCACCGCCAAGCTGTTGCTGAGTCCCCACGCGCACGCCGAAATCAAGCGAATTGACGTCCGCGACGCCCTCAAGGTCCCCGGCGTACGCGCCATAGTCACTGGGGATGATTTTTTGGGCATTCGCCACGGCAGGCTCGTGCGGGACGAGCCGCTTTTGGCCGTGGGCAAGGTGCTCTACGTGGGCGAGCGCGTGGCGGCGGTGGCCGCTGACACCCCCGAGGCGGCACAAGCCGCAGTCGAGAAAATGCACGTGGAGTACAAAGCTCTCCCGGCCGTATTCACGACGGACGACGCCATGCAGGAGGACGCTCCCCTGCTCCACGACGCACTGAGCGATTACGCATCTTTCCCCGGCATCGTCCGCTACGCAAACGTGGCCACCGATATTCTCATTCACTCGGGCGATCCCATCGAGCAAGCCCTTGCGCGCGCCGATCTGGTCTTTGAGGACGTGTACGAGACGCCCCGCGTACACCAGAATTATCTCGAACCCCGCGCCATGCTCGCCGAACCCGGCCCCGAGGGCAGCACCATCGTGCACACGCCTACCCAGGCGGCTTTCGTGGTGCGCGCCATCGCGTCTGAAATTCTCGCACTTCCCATGAACAAGCTGCGCGTCGTGAGCACCCACGTGGGGGGTGCATTCGGCGGCAAATCCCAACACCTGCTCGAAGCCCTCGTTATCCTTTTGAGCAGAAAGACGAACCGCCCGGTGCAGTTGACGCTCAACCGCGAGGAAGAAACCATTATCGGCACCCCGAGGCACGCATATCACATGCGCTATCGCACGGGCGTGACGCGAGAAGGAACAATCCTCGCGCGCCACGTGCAAATCACCTCGAACAACGGCGCTTACTGCATGACGGGGCCCATGGTGCTGGGAAAATCCTGCTACACCTGCACGGGGCCGTACAAGATTCCCCACGTCAGGGTGGATGGCCTGCTCGTGTACACGAACCTCCCCCCCAGCGGCTCCTACAGGGGGCTGGGCGTGCCGCAAGTCGCCTTCGCCTGCGAGCGGCACACCGACCGCATCGCTTCGGAACTGAAGATGGACCCGCTCGCCTTTCGGCTCCTCAACGCGATGGACGAAAACGACCCCGACCCGGCGGGCACAATCATGCAAAGCGTGAGCATCAAGGAGACGCTCGAGCGCGCGGGCAAAAAAGCGGGTTGGAACAAACCCGGAGAAAAGAGGCGAGGCGGCAAAATCAGGCGGGGGCTGGGCATCGGCTGTGCGCGCTACCCCACGGGAGGGGGGGCGTCGGGTGCGGTGGTGAAGGTGAACGAGGACGGGGGACTGGCCGTGTTGGCCGGGTGCTCCGACCTGGGCACGGGGGCAGCTACCCTGCTGGCACAAGTGGCGGCGGAGGTTTTGCAGTCCGACATCGAGAGGGTGCACGTTCGCCTCGCCGACACCGAAACCACACCCTTTGACGCCATTTCCGCGGGCAGTCGCACCACTTTCAATATGGCCCACGCGGTGCGCATGGCGGCGGAAGACGCGCGTGAGCAGATGCTGCGCCAGGCGGCGCGCATGCTCGAATCCTCGCCGGAGGATTTGGACATCGCCGAGGGAAACATATTCGTGCGCGCGGCGCCCTCGCGCGCCGTTTCGTTTTCGGAAGTCGCGCATTCCGCCGTCTGGAAAGGGGACGGCCCCGTAACCGGTCGCGGCGCCTACAGGGGAGAGAATCCCCCCCACCGGCCGGGCAACGTGCGCGGACACCCCGAACCGGCCAGGCCGGGCCCTGAATTCGCCACCCAGATAGCCGAGGTCGAAGTCGACGTCGAAACGGGAGAAACTTCCGTTCGCAAGATCACCAGTGCGCAGGACGTGGGCTTTGCCATGAACCCCCTCACCCTGCACGGGCAGATAGAGGGAGGCATCGTGCAAGGGCTGGGTTGGGCTTTGGCCGAGGAGATTCACCACGAGAACGGCCGCATCGCCCACGCTGATTTCGAGAGCCAGCTCAACCCCACGAGCCTCGACGTCTCGGAAATCGAGAGCCTGCTCGTGGAATCGCCCGACTTGGAAGGGCCCTTCGGTGCGAAGGGAGCGGGCGAAATCCCGCTCATTCCCGCGGCGCCCGCCATCATCAACGCCATCGCCGACGCCATCGGGAATACGGCCAGCCGCCACCTCAACAAGCTGCCCATCGCGCCCGAGGACGTCGTTCGCGCGGTCCGCGAGAAAAACGCCTCCGCCTGAGCCTGCCTAGTTCTTTAGTTCGAACGTCTCGTCGTAGATATCGAAACTCGACGAGCCGGCAACCTCGCGCGCCTGTGTGATGAGCCTGCGCGCGGATTCCGAGATGCTCCCCCCTTCGAGAAAACGGGTGTAGAAATCATAATAAAAAGCATCGGGCCGAACGTGAACGCGCACCCTGAGCCTCACGGCCCCGCGCAATCGGTTCTTGCGGTACGGAAACGTGATGGACTTTTGGGGAGGAATGCGCGTGTCGCGGATTTCACGACTGAAATCCGGGGAAAGTCTCCGTTCGATCACGTCGACTTGTCTCGAACCCGGTATGCGCCGTCCCTGCTCGTCCTCCAGTTCCGATACCACATCCACAGATGGAGTGATGTAGGTGGGGAAATAATGGCCCGCCCCCGTATTCGTGAGCGTGATTCTCGCCGCCACGACGTCGCGGGGGACCTTTTCTGCGAGCATTACCTCCACGTACAAGGCGCCCTGCGTCATGTCCCTGTCGTGAATGCCGCGCCACAGATGCGCGCGCCCGGGCATGTGACAACTCTGGCAGGCGACGCCCTCGCGCCCCCAAAGCGAATCTTTCCACTCGTTGTAGGTATTCTGAATCGCCTTGCCGTTCGGCCCGGGAAACTCGTGCTGGTGGCAGGTCATGCAAAATTCCGCGCGGCTGAAAAAAGGCGTGCGCTCCACGCCTGCGTGGGCTCCGCTGCTGGTCGTGTCGTTCACGCCCGCCGGGGTCTGCGCTTTCTGAGGGCCGTACACACGCCAGTTGCGCACGTGGCAACTCGCACAGGTCAAGCCGTGCATCTCCAGCCTTGGGTCGTGAACGGGGTTTTTCTCCCACCTGGCAAGGGGGCCGACACCCCGTTGCGCGCGTTTTTGCTGCTCCGCCAGGGGTGCGTGGCACTCGTTGCAACCCCGTGCTCCTTCAGGATTCGTCTTCCACATCTCGACGAGCTGCCCGTAGACACCCGGACCCATCGCCTTGGCGTGCAGCGAGGTTTTCCACTGCGCGTATTGCGCGGGGTGGCAACTCCCGCAACTCTCGGGCAGAAGAGAACGCTCCATGCCCTTGTAGGATGCGGGCGCCTCGCCCATGGGGGGGAGAGAAGGCCTGAAATGCGCGCGAATGAAATCACGCCAGTGCTTCCATTTCCCGACAACCTCGCCTTTCTCCGTCGCCGGGGCGGAGAGAGCGACGAACCCGCCAAACGACGGCGCAAGGACACACGCGAGTACAAAAAGGAAAACGCCGACGGCGAGACCCATATGCTTCAAGACGCATCTCATGATTCCTGCCCCAACAGCGCGCGGTGCCCGTTTTCGCCCCGCACATGGAGAGGCGCTCTCAAACCCCGGTGCATTCTATCGCTCCGCGGCGGCGCTCTCCAGCATCAGGCCGAGGGCAAGAGAGTGGAGATTCGTTGCCGGCCCGCGTGCGCGGAGCAGGGGGGAGGCACCCTCGCGTTTACTTGTTCGGTCCGATTCGGTAGGTTCTATCCGCATCGGTGATACCTCAAAACGCGGAGAGACGATGAACGTCGAAATACGTCCGGCCACCACCGGGGACGCGGAGAAAATTGCCACGTTCAACGTCGAGATGGCCCTGGAGAGCGAGGGCCTTCGCCTCGACCCCAAAACCGTCCGCCGGGGTGTGGAAAAATCGCTCTCCCAACCCTCGGTGGGGCGGTACTATCTCGCGCATCGCGGCGACGAGATAGTGGGGCAGATTCGGGTCACCCTCGAGTGGAGCGACTGGAACAACGCGCAATACTGGTGGATTCAGAACGTTTACGTCACGCCGTCCGCGAGAAGGCAAGGCATCTACCGCGCACTGCACCTCTATGTCCGCAATCTCGCGGAGCGGGCGGGGGCTTGCGGTCTGCAACTATACGTCGACGCCCGGAACACCGGTGCGCAGGCAGTCTATAAAAACCTGAACATGGCCCCGAGCCACTATCTCATCTTCGAACAAATGCAGGATTAACCACAGGAAAAAGGCCGCCCGGGAGGCAAACGCCCGCTCGCTCCCGCGCATTAGGGGCCTTCGCGATTTCTCTTTAAGGGAATGACGTCCGCCGGCTTGCGCACCTCTCCGGCCCGGCCCGCGTGTCCGGTGCGCCCCAGTGCCTGCAGCACCGCCGCGAGAACGCCTCCCACGGTGCGCGCGCTCATCCGCTTTACGCCCCCCGCACCCATCGATGCGAGACGCGGCGTCTTTTGCACCGCAGCGGGGGTCTGCGCACGGCGCAGAAACCACGTCGCCTTGAGACAAAACGCGACTGACAACACCACGAAGACGCCCAGCACCTTGAGCCCCCGCGCGGGTTCGTCCACGATCATGACGCTGATGCGGGCGATTCCGTAAAACGCAAGCGCCGCCGCCCCCAGGCACACGGGCACAAACCAGCCCGGGCGCGCACGCTGCCCAAAGCGCTCCGGACGCAATACTTTTCTGTGAAGACCTGACATCACCCACTCCGAAGCGTTGCGGTAACCCGGAGGATGCCCCCGATGGGCGCACGATACTCCATTTTTCCGGTTCGCTTCCAGCATGCGGCGTTTCCGTTGACGCAGGGAAGCCTCCCGTTTTATGTTCCCTACGCAAGGCCCCTGCACGCAAGGAGCGCACATTGTTCGACATTCGCCTCATCAGAAGCGACCCCGAAGCGGTGGCGCGCGCACTCGCCCGCAGGGGCGGGGAGTGGAACCTCGCGGAGATATGCGACATCGACGCCCGGAGGCGGGATTTGACCCACCAGGTGGAGAGTCGGGTGGCCGAGGCGCGCAGGCACAGCAAGGCCATCGGCGAGATGCGGCGCAAAGGAACCGCGGACGAGGAGGTCGAGGCAACTCTCGCCGAAAGCCGCCGTCTGACGGCCGAGGCCAAGGCCATGGAGGTCGAGCTCAAAGAACTCGAAGAGCGCCAGGACGACCTCCTCCTCGGTCTGCCCAACGCCCCGCACGAGACGACGCCCGATGGCCTGAGCGCGGAGGAGAATGCCCTCGTGCGCACGTGGGGCGAGAAGCCCGCTTTCGACTTCGCACCCCGCCCGCACGACGAGGTGGGCGAAGCCTTAGGAATCCTCGACATGAAGCGCGCCGCCAAGATAGCGGGGGCGCGCTTTGCGCTCTACCGGGGGGCGGGGGCACGGCTCGAGCGCGCCCTCATCAACTTCATGCTCGATCTGCACACCACCGAACACGGCTACACCGAGTGGCTCCCGCCGTTCATGGTAAACCCCGAGGCCATGACGGGCACGGGCCAGTTGCCCAAATTCGAGGAAGACCTCTTTCGCGTGGACGACGGGCGCTACTACCTCATTCCCACCGCCGAGGTTCCCGTCACCAACATCCACAGAGAGGAGATACTCGACGGGCGCGACCTGCCGCTCAAGTACACGGCCTACACCCCGTGCTTCCGCAGCGAGGCGGGCTCCTACGGCCAGGACACGCGCGGCCTCATTCGCCAGCACCAGTTCAACAAGGTCGAGCTCGTGAAGTTCGCCCGCCCCGAGGAGAGCTACCAGGAACTCGAGAGCCTCACCGCCGACGCCGAGGAGGTGCTCAGGCGCTTGGGGCTCCACTACCGCGTCGTCGATTTGTGCGCGGGCGATCTGGGTTTTTCCGCCGCCAAGACCTACGACATCGAGGTCTGGCTGCCCTCCCAGAACACCTACCGCGAGATTTCCTCGTGCAGCAATTTTGAGGACTTCCAGGCGCGGCGCGCGCGCATCCGCTTCCGCGCGGAGCCTGGCGCGCGGCCCACGCTCCTCCACACCCTCAACGGCTCAGGGCTCGCCGTGGGCCGCACCCTGGTGGCGATTCTCGAGAATTACCAGGCCGCGGACGGATCGGTCGAAATCCCCCAAGCCCTCCGCCCCTGGATGGGCGGGCAAGAAATCATCACGCCTGAAATGTAACTCATCAAAAATCAGTTGTTTGACGCAGAATTTACCCGCGTGACCTTTGCCGATTTTTCCCGCTTTTTCCCGGGTTTCACCGGGTTTTCCCGGGTTTTGGTATTTACAGGTCGTGCCGCACCTGCGCCTCCATGCGGGCAAATGCACCGCGGGCAAGAGCGCAAGGCCGCAAGCCGCAAATGCAGGCGTCAGGGAGAGGAGGCTCGCAGGGCGGCGGGTTTTTTCGCGAGCCGGGTACGGAGGCCGCCGCCTGCGAGACGTTTCTCCATCACGAGGAACAAACCACCGCTCACCCACCCCCGTAACACGCCGATAGCGCGCGTCTTATCTCACGGGCGTTCGCACCACGAGTTGCCCCCGCCCCGTCTCGTCTATACTATGGCCTCGTCCGGTGAAAATCGTCGTGCCGCGCCGCCCGGCGGCCCCCTCGGGAGCAGACATGAAAGAAGGCATGAAGCCCGGCGACCGCCTGCCCTACTCGGCCGTCATCGATCGCAAGCCCCTCAAGCTGCCCGGCGACGCGCGCCTGGTACTCTGGCCGGTGCTGGCACTCGAGGTGTGGGACATCGTGCGCCCCATGGCGCGCATGGTGATACCCCCGCCCCAGGGGGTGCCGATGATACCCGACCACCCCAACTGGAGCTGGCACGAATACGGCATGCGCGTCGGCGTGTGGCGCATCAAGCGCATGCTGGATGACTTGGGCGTACGCCCCACGGTTACGCTCAACGCGCGCACCTGCCTGGAATATCCGCGCGTCGCCGGAGCGTGTTTGGAGGCGAACTGGGAGTTCAACGCCCACTCCTTCGAGCAGGTGCCGATGCACAAGCTCGACGACGAACGCGCGGTCATCGACCGGTGCATGCGCGTCATCGAGGATTTTGCCGGCAAACGCCCGCGCGGCTGGTTCGGCCCGGGGCTCACCCAGACGTACCAGACGCTGGATTTTCTCGCCGAGGCCGGCATCGAATACATCGGCGACTGGGTACTCGACGATCAACCCGTGCACGTCAAAACGAAGGTAGGCAAATCGGTCGTGGCCCTGCCCTACAACTACGAGCTCCACGACATCGTGATGATGGCGATCCAGTACCACACGTCAGAAGTCTTCCGCGACCGCGCACTCGATTACTTCGAGACCCTTTATGCCGAGAGCCACGAATCCACCAAGGTGATGTCCATCGCCATGCACCCGTATCTCTCGGGCTCGCCGCACCGGATAAAATACGTGCGCGAAACCTTTGAGCACATTCTCTCCAAACCGGGGGTGGTGTGCTGGGACGGAGAGCAGATACTCGACTGGTTCCTGAAAGAACGCCCAGCACCCAAACCCCGCAAAAGACGCGCCAAACGCAAAAAGGCCTAGCGCGGAGCAAGCGGGAGCAGCCACGGCAACCCCGATGGCGTTGCTCCACAGGCTTCCCTATCCGGACCAGGGAGAATCGCACATGTTCAAACGGCTCATGCTCGCAGCGACGTTGCTCGTCTCCTTTGGTCTGCTCACCGCCGAAGCCGAACCCCCGGTTCTTCAGTCGGGCACCCCGGTGATCTATCTCGCGGACAATCTCGATGAAAAGGACAAACTGGGATGGTGCATCGACACCAAAGGGCGCGGGTTTGCAGAAACGCTGCACGCCCATTCCTGCAAACCCGCGGGACACGGAGACAACGACACACAATTCTCCTACGACGCGAAAAGCGGGCAGATTCGCTCCGTCGCCTTCAAAGGCAAATGCATGGCGTTCAGTGCGCCTGAAAACAAGGCGCAGCCCTTTGGGCTTCTCGATTGCGCATCCGGTGCGGCGTCACAGAAATTCGTCTACGAGCCTCGGTCGATGGAAATCCGCATCGGCAGCGATACGTCGAGGTGCGTCGTCGTCGGAGCGGGGAGTGCCTCTGCCGGCCCCTTCATGTCGCGCGCTCTGCTGTATGCGGATTGCGGATCGGTTGCAGAAAAATTCAAGCAATGGGTCGTCAAAAAGTAGGCGGCACAGGGCAGGAAAACCCAAAACTGCGTTGCCGAGCGGGGCGCTCTACATCACCGACCCGCACCTTCAGGCAGATACACCCCGCACTGAAGCATCTTCTTCGAGGAGACGAGCGGCCAAGCGTTTGGCCTCATCCAGATCGCCCACGAAATGATCGTCCGGAATGCGGCGGAAGACCGAGAGCGAGTGCAATACGTCGGCCACTGTACCTCTCAGACCCGCCACGATGCAGGCGGTGCGTTGATCCAACGCGGTTTCGATGAGCTCTTCCATCGCCAACGCCGCACTGTCGTCCACACCGGTAGTTTGGGAAAAATCCAGAATCACCACATCGTGATCTTCGATGTCCGCGGCGATGGCGCGGGCCAGTTCGTTCGCAGAACCGACCGAGAAACGTCTCCTCAGCCTGACGATCCCGACCGGGAGGCGCGTATGATCGGCCTCTTCGAGACTCGGAACGAACGCGGGGTCCAGGAGCGGCACGGAAAACACATTGTCTATTTCGCTGCTTGCCAGCTCGCGCGCGCGCAGGAAGCCTGCCACGATCAGCCCGAGTGCGACGGCCGTGATCAATTCAATGAACACTGTCGTGGAAAACGTAAGAAGCATCGTGAAAACGTACTCGCGACGAATCACCCGCAAGCGGGAGACGAAACGCCAATCGATGATGTCCCAGCCGATTTTCATGAGAATGCCGGCCAGAACGGCGAGCGGAATCGGTTCCGTGACCCACCCGAATCCCAGCAGCAGGGTGAGCAGGAGCACGGCAGCCAGAGCGCCCGCCAGCGGGCTGCGCCCCCCGGCCCGAATGCTGGTCACGGTTCCCATGGTGGCGCCGGCTCCCGGCAGCCCTCCGAACACTCCAGCCGCCAGATTGCCGAGACCTTGCCCCACGAGCTCCCGGTTGGGATTGTGGCGCGTGCGCGTCTGCGAATCCGCTACCAACGAAGTCAGCAGGCTGTCAATCGCACCCAGAAAGGCGATGATCAGCGCCGGCTTCACCAAAGCGCCGATGGTGTGCCACTCCAGCTGTGGCGCCTGAAGCTCCGGCAAGCCCACGGGGATTGCGCCGATTGTCCGCACCTCGGTGAAGATGAAGAGCGAGGCGCACGTGCCGACTACCAGGGCAGCCAGAGGCGCGGGCAGGAACCCTCGTATCCGGCGAGGCCAGAAAATACAGACTACCAGGGCGAGCGTCCCGACGGCGACGTCACCCAAACCGTAGTTGGCGACGGCCTCCGGCCAAGCCTGCATCTGAGCGAGCGGGCCCCCCTTTATCGGGGCAGCACCCAGGAGGGGCATCACCTGCAAAACCATGATGATCACGCCGATCCCGGTCATGAAGCCGGAGATGACGGAATAGGGCGTGTAACTCATGAAACTGCCGATGCGCAGATACCCGATAGCGATCTGCAACAGCCCCGCCAGCATGATAATGGTAAAGGCCACCGGCAAACTGTCTGCATGCAGGGCGACGATTGCCGCCATGGCTACCGTCATCGGGCCGGTGGGACCGGAGATCTGCGAAGGCGTGCCGCCGAACACCGCGGCGAAAAACCCGACCGCAACGGCGCCGTAGAGCCCGGCAGCCGGCCCCAGACCCGAGGCGACGCCGAAGGCCAACGCCATCGGCAGCATAATGATTGCGGCGGTTACTCCGCCAAACAGGTCACCGGGGATAGTGGCTCGAAATTTCATCAAACTCTCAAGAACGACGTTGACAGCGAGGCGCCTGCGTTCGAGCACCAATCACAGAGGGGAATCAGCGCCAGAGCTTCTTCGCTCTGGCGCTTCGGCTCGTCGGAACGCGAAGAACGTCCGACGCTCGGCGCCGGCGAGATACAATGCGGATGCAACTGCGAGACACACCATAGCACCCGTCAAACGGCCTAATCAATACAAGCCCCATTGTGCTTCCCTCGCCCCTAAAGGGGAGGGGCGGTCGCCTTGATGGTGACCGGCACGTCCTGAAAGGTTTTTACGAACCGCGTCGTGTTCGCGGCAATGGCCTCGAAAATTTTCTCTCCTTTCTCCGCCGTCGCGAGCGTGGCCGCTCCGCCGACTCCCATGCCCGTGCGGTCCTGCCCGTATTCCTCCATCGTCGGGGGAAAGGAGAGCTTGGGGTTTTCCACTCTGTTCACGGCGTGGTCCACCGACACGAAGCGGCGCTCAAACTCGCCCACTTCGGGAACCGCGTCCACCGCGCGCTCCATGCGCACCTGCGCGCCGTACTTGTAGAGCATGAAGGAGGTCTCGGATTCACATCCGTGGCCTACTCCTCCCGCGGGGCTCTCGCACACGGCGCGAATCTCCTTTCCGGCGATGAGCGCCAGATCCACGATGGCGACGGCCGCACCCGTGCGGTTGCGCACCCGCACGACGGCAATCTCAAGCGGGGGGAGGTTCGCAACCCTGTGTCCGTTCAGAATCACGATATGCTTGAAGCCATGAATGATGAGGCTGTTGCACACGTCCTCGACGACGCGCGTGAGCGTCTCCGCGGCGAGCGATATCGTTCCCGGAAACGCGAGATGATGCGGCGACCACCCGAACCACAGGGGAGAGGCGACGAGCGCGTCCGCGCGCTCGGCCACCTCCTCGGCAGTCGCTATGGCCTCGGCCGCGTCTGTTCCCAGCGGGCAATGCGGTCCGTGCTGCTCGGTGGCGCCCACGGGCACGAGCGCCGTGTCCCCGCGCCCGAGGTATTCCTCCACGTCCGGCCAGGTCAGTTCCTGTATCCAGCGACTCATGAGACTCCCTCCTCGTTTTCGCGCGCGGGCCGCTACGCGGGCTCCACCCACCCCGGCCAACTGCGCCGGATGGCCTCGCATTCTTCCACCCGAACGCCGGTGACGAGGCGGATGCGCCGGTTCGTCATGCCCAGCAGTTTCTCGACCGAATAGTCCCCATAGTCGGGGCGGCGCATCTCCGCGTGGCGCGCCCCCAGGACGAGCGTTTCGATGCCCGCCTCGATAATCGCCCAGCAGCACATCGGGCACGGCTCCATCGCGGTATAAAGCGTCGCCCCGGAGAGGTCGTGCGAACCCAGGGCGCGACACGTGTTCCGGATGGCGACGGTCTCGCCGTGGGCGGTGGGGTCGGCGTCCGTGCTGGCGCGGTTTTGCCCCCTGCCGATCACCGCACCCTCCCTCACGATGACCGAACCCACGGGCACGTTCCCCGCTGCGAGCGCAAGGCGCGACTCCTCCATCGCCAACCCCATGAAATGGTGATGCTCTTCCGACATAAGGGTTCCTCCATAGCCGCGCCGCATGCCGGTGGACGCTTGCGCTGCGCCGCGCGCACCTCCGCGCCCACCCGAAAATGCAGGCGCGGCCCCCGCGGGAGTCCGGTGAAGCTTCGGGGGCATTTTCCCACCAAACGGCCCGCGACGCGAACGAACGCCGCATGGAGGAACCTCCGGCGGGGAAGCACCCCCCGCTCAAGACCCGCCTTACCCCCCTACCCGCTTCGTGCTACCATGCTCTCCGTCGCGGAGGGATGGCCGAGCGGCCGAAGGCGGTGGTCTTGAAAACCACTGAGCGAAAGCTCCGGGGGTTCGAATCCCTCTCCCTCCGCCAGACGAACGCGCTCGCACGCCCTCGTGCGATGGGATACAATGCGCCGCCTCGCGGAGAGATGGCCGAGTGGCTGAAGGCGCTCGCCTGCTAAGCGAGTAGGCTGGGAAACTGGCCTCGAGGGTTCGAATCCCTCTCTCTCCGCCACTCCACGGAGAACCCTCTTGCCGAAAAACGAAGCCATCCGCGCCAATCTGTTTCGCCTGGAGGCGACGCAGCGCCTGCCCGTCGGGCTGGAGGAAGCCTGGGCGTTTTTCTCCAACCCGCGCAACCTGCGCGAGATCACCCCGCCCGAACTCCACCTCGTCGTCGAGAACGAACTGCCCGCCGCGATGCACGTCGGCATGATCGTCTGCTACCGCGTGCGGCCCCTGCTGGGGGTTCCGCTGCACTGGGTCACCGAGATCACCCACGTCGAGGAGGGCCGCATGTTCGTGGACGAGCAGCGCTTCGGTCCGTATCGCTTCTGGCACCACCAGCACCACTTCCGCGCAGTCGAGGGCGGGGTCGAGACGCGCGACCTCGTGCACTACATGCTGCCCCTGGGGCCGCTTTCTTTTCTGGCCGACGCGCTGGTGGTGCGGCGGCAGCTCGACCGCATCTTTTCCTACCGCGAAGAGGCGCTCGCGCAGCGCTTCGGCGCACTCGAGCAGACCGGAGACCATCCATGAGAACCATCCGCAACGCCGCACTCGCACTCGCCGCCCTTCTCCTCGCGGCGCAGGCCGTCCCCGCCCAGCAGATCGAGCGGGAAAAGCCGACCAACCCCGTCGTGGTGATGACGACGAACTTCGGCGAGGTGTTCATCGAGCTCTTCCCCGAAGAAGCGCCGAAGACGACGGCGAACTTCATCGGCCTCGCGACGGGGGAGCGCTCCTTCACCGAGCAGAAAACGGGCAAGGAAGTGCGGCGTCCCTTCTACGACGGCCTCACCTTCCACCGCGTCATCAAGAACTTCATGATCCAGGGCGGCGACCCCAAGGGCGACGGCACCGGAGGGCCGGGCTACCGCTTCGCCAACGAGATCAACGCCGACGCCCTGGGGCTGGACAAGCTCAAGGTCCTCGAGAACGACTCGCCCCACGTCTTCCTCGGCGTGCGGAGCAAGGAGGATTTCCAGCGCACCGTGGTGGGGCCGCTGCTGCGCGCCATGGGCATCCGCTCCGAGGCGGACCTCGAAAAGCGCATGGAAGAAGCCCGCAAGCGCCTCAACGACCTCACGCTCAAAGAGGCCTACAAAAACATGGGCTATCGCTTCGATGAGAAGCTCGCCTCGCGTGCGCCGGCAAAGGGTGTCCTCGCCATGGCGAACGCAGGGCCAAACTCCAACGGCTCGCAGTTTTTCATCAACCTCATCGACACGCCCTGGCTCGCGGGCAAGCATACCGTCTTCGGCAAGGTGGTGCGGGGGATGGACGTGATCGAGCGCATCGGCGAAACGCCCGTGGGCGCGGGCAGCGCCCCGCGCGAGGCGGTGCGCATCGTCTCGATTCGGCTGCTGAAGCGCTAGAGTTCGCGGCGGCCTTCGAGCGAGCGGGTGAGCGTCATCTCATCGGCATATTCGAGGTGGCTGCCCATGGGCAGGCCGTGGGCGAGCTGGGTGACGCGCACGCCCAAGGGCTTAAGCACGCGCGCGAGGTAGAGGGAGGTGCCCTCGCCCGCCATGTTGGGGTTCAGGGCCAGAATTACCTCGCGCACGCCGCCCGCGCGCACGCGCTCGATGAGTTGGGCAATCGTGAGATCTTCAGGTTCCACGCCGTCCAGAGGCGAGATGACGCCCATCAGCACGTGGTAGCGGCCCTGCACCCCGCCCGCGCGCTCAACGGCGAACACGTCGGCCGGCTCTTCCACCACGCAAATGACGCCCGGCTCGCGCGACGCGCACACGCCGCAGTCCGGGCCGCCCGCCTCGCCCTCCACCAGCATCGAGCAAGTCGCGCACAGCCCCACCTTCTCGTGCAGGTCCGCGCACGACGCCGCAATGCGCACAGCGGCTTCTGGGTCCTTGCCGAGCAGGTGAAAGACGATTCTCTGCGCGCTTTTGGGACCCACGCCCGGCAGACGGCGAAACGCCTCGATGCACTCTTGTATTGCGGGAAACCGGCTCGGCTGCATGACGACTCAGAACATGCCGGGGATGGGCAGGCCGCCCGTGAGCTTCTTCATCTCCGCACCCATCATGTCCTTGCCCTTTCTTGACGCCTCGTTGCAGGCGGCGCGAACGAGGTCCTCGAGCATCTCCACGTCGGCGGGGTCGACCACCTGGGGGTCTATTTTCACCGATATCACCTCGCCCGCCCCGTTCGCCGTTACGTTCACCATGCCGCCGCCCGCCGACGCCTCCACCGTCTTCTCCGCCATCTCCTCCTGGAGTCTGGCCATCTTGTCCTGGAGCTGGCGGGCCTGCTTCATCAAGTTGCCGATGCCACCTTTCAACATGCGTGTCTCCCCGAAGTTTTTGCGCGCACCGACTAGGCGCCGGAGGTTCCACCCGATTTTCGCACCCGGTGGGGGCGTATGTCGACTATGCGGCCGTCGAACAAATCGACGACCTCCTGTATCACGGCCTCATCCTCCGCCCGGTGCTCCGGAGCGGGGGAGGCGGCGGGTGCGCCGTTGTCCGCCGCCGCTATCTCGACGCGCGCGCGAAACGGCGCGTGGGCCGCAAGGTAGGCCTCTATTTCGGGCACCGCCCCGCATGCCAAACCGTGCGCGCCCGCGTTTGCCGGCGCAAGCGCGACGAGAATGCGGCCCGCATCGCCCAAATCCAGTTCCGCACCCTGAAACAGTGCGCGCCGCGCGGGCGGCAGGGCATCCACCGCCCCCCTCCACGCCTTGCGCGCCGCGGCCGCGTCCCACTCCGCCGCCTGTGCCGGAGCAGAACCCTCTGCCCGGGGCGTATCTTCCCCGCCGGGTGCGGGGGCATTTTCCACTTCGCGCAACCCCGCCTCCTCGCTCCCCCCGGGAGGTGCCTGGGGCGGCGGCGGCGCGGCCACGGCCTGCGGTGCGGGAGTCGCCGGTACTGGCGCGGGAGCCTGTGCGCGCGGGGGGGGCTCGCCCCCGCCCATGCCCTCGAGCCGCTCCACCAGTGCGCCCAAATCGGCTATCGGCTCAATCTGGCACATGCGCAAAAGCGCCACCTCGAGCGTCATCCGCGGATGGTCTGAGGTTCTCAGCTCTACCTCGGCCGCTTGCAGAATAGAATACGCCTGGTGGGCGCGGGCGAAGCCCAGCCCGGCGGCCGCCTCCTTGCGCTCCCCGATTTCCGACGCCGCCACGTCGAATAGCGCTTCCCTGTCGTCCGCCGCGAGCAGCACCATGCAGTCGCGCAGGTACTCGAGCAGGTTCGCACAGAAGAGCTTGAGGTCGTGGCCCGCGTCGAACACCTCCTTGAGGCGGGTGAGCGCACCGCCGCCGTCCCTTGCGATCACCGCCTCGACGAGCGCCTTGTAGATGCTCCCCGCGGGTACGCCGAGCACCTTCTCCACTTCCGCACCCGACACCGGGTCCTCCGCGGCGAAGGCCAGCACCTGATCAAGCAAGGACTGCGCGTCGCGTATGCTGCCCTCGCCCATGCGCGCGAGCAGCTTGACCGCGGCCTCCTCCATCCGCCTGCCCTGGGACTCGACGATGCGCGCGAGATGCGCGGCGACCACGGATGCGGCGATTCTCCGGAACTCGAACACCTGACAACGGCTCAGGATGGTGTCCGGCACGCCCCGCGCCTCGGTGGTCGCCAGGATGAAGACGACGTGCGGCGGGGGCTCCTCGAGCGTCTTGAGCAGGGCGTTGAAAGAACTCTTCGAGAGCATGTGCACTTCGTCGAAGATGACGGTCTTGTAGCGGCCGCGCGCGGGCTGGTAGCGCAGCCCCTCGCGCAGCTCGCGTACGTTGTCCACCCCGGTGTAGGTGGCGGCGTCTATTTCCAGGATGTCGGGGTGCGCGCCGCGGGTGATCTCTTCGCACGAGGCGCACTCGTTGCACGGCTCGGGAACGGGCCCCGCGCCCGATTCGCAGTTGAGCGCCTTGGCGAGAATGCGCGCGGTGGTCGTCTTGCCGACGCCGCGCGTGCCGCTGAACAGGTAGGCCGGGGCCACGCGCCCCGAGGCGAGCGCGTTCGAGAGCGTCCTGCGGATGTGCTCCTGGCCGATGAGGTCCTCGAAACGCTGGGGCCGCCATTGTCTGGCACTGCCGACGAAGGCCATCTGCGAATCCACCCCCCGGGAATGCAGGCAGGCGGAGCCTCCCGCCCGCCACGGGAAAGCCTGCGACGGAGTCGACCGGCCAGGCGCCCTCGTGGCGCCCGGGAGTGTCCGCTTACCGCTGCTTCCTTCCGGACCTGACGGGGTTCACGGGCTCCCGCCGCACGAGACCCGACCGGCCGAATCCGTCGCAGGCTCCATGGCGCATCCTACCCCGCGCGGGGGTCTTTGGGAAGCGGGGGCAAAATCCCCGCGCGGCTCGCCCCCGCGCGCGAAATCGGGGTAGAATGGACTGCACGAAAGCGCACGTCCCGCAAAACTGCCGGCGCAAGGGCATTCCCCCAGCCGGGCAAGGAAAACCCATGTCGTATTCGCAAACCGTAGAGATGGCCGAGGGCAGAGCCTACGTCTTCCACAACGCGTTTCCCCTGGACGGACGCATCAGCGCCTACCCCCAAAGCGCGCGCGGACACAGCGTCTCGAACTGCTATCTGCTGAAAGAACAAGACCGCGCGCTGCTGCTCGACACCGGCTACGCCGTCCACGAAACCCGCATTCTGGAGCAGCTCGCCTCGGTGCTCGACCCCGAAACGCCGCTTTCGCTCCTGCCGCTTCGCCTCAACGAGTTCATGTCGGTCGGCAACGCCATGGCAATTGCACGCCGCTTCAACGTGGTGGAGTGCCTGGCGGGCGTGCCCAAAATCAACGAGTGGCTCGAGTTCGAATCCATTGAGCCGGGACGCAGCAGCGCCCCCACCCTGCACACCACCCTGCTCTCGGCACTCCACCCCATCGACCTGGGCGGACGGTGCGTCGAGGTGATGAGCGCGCCCATTCGGCTCATCAGCACCCGCTGGATTTACGACCCCGCCACGCGCACGCTCTTCACCTCGGACATGTTCTCCCACCTCTGGGCCGAGGCCGCCGACGGCCCCTGGATGCGCGAGGCGGACGACGTCACCACGCCCGCCTTCGTGCGCTCGTTTTTGCTCAACACCCGCTACTGGTGGCTCGAGGGCGCGCGCACCGACGACCTGCGCAGGGGAATCGCCGAAATCTTCGAGCGCTACGACATCGAAAACATTGCGCCGGGCTACGGCGCCATACTCCGCGGGCGCGGCCTGGCAGAGCAGCAGTTCGCCGTGCTCGACGAGGTGCTGGCAAGCCTCGACCGGGGCGTCGTCCGTCCCCGGTACGTCGCCCGCGGCCTCGAAAGATAGGAGCCCCCATGCCCCACGCGCTGCCCCGTGAAGTTTCGCCCGGCGTCTTCTGGCTCGGGGAATGCCTCGTCCAGCACTCGAAGGGCAAGATTTACCACTCCTACAACGCGGCCTTTCTCGTCCGGGGGTCAGAGGCCTCCATCTTGGTCGAGACGGGACATCCCAAGGATTTCCCCGCCATCGAGCGGCAGATGCACGACATCCTCGCCTCGGGCGGCGGGCCGCTCAGGCACCTGTTCCTCACACACCAGGAGACCCCCCACTCCGGGGGTCTGGGCCGCGTGCTCGCCCGCTACCCGGACGTCACCGTCCACGGAGACATGTGCGACTACCATCTGGCGTTCCCCCAATACGCGGATCGCTTCCGCAAAATGGAGGTGGGCGACGCCGTCGACCTGGGCGACAGGCAGTTCATCGCCGTGGAGCCGGTCATTCGCGACCTGCGCAGTTCCCTGTGGGGATTCGAAACGGCCGGGAGGGTGCTCTTCCCCGGAGACGGCTTCGCCTACAGCCACTACCACACCGATGGGCACTGCGGTCTGTTCGCCGAGGAGGCCACCTCGCTCGATTTGGTCGACGTTCTGGGGGTATTCGCCGAACGCGCGCTGTTCTGGACCACCTTCACCGACATGAACGTCTACGCCGACAAGCTCGAGGAGTTACTCGACGAGCTCGACGTGGCCGTGGTCGCCCCCACCCACGGCCTGCCGATACGCGACGTGGCGCGCACCATGCCCCGGGTGCGCGAGGGGCTGATTCGCGGGGAGTGAGGCGGCCTTGTCCCAAACCTAGACGTCTTCCACCAGTTCCCACAGCGTGCCCATGGTGCTCTTGGGCTGAATGAAGGCGATCAGGTGCCCGCCGAAACCGGGGCGGGATTTCTCGTCGATGAGCTCAAAGCCCTGCGCCTTCATGTCGGCCAGCACGGCGTCGATGTTCTTCACGTCGAAGGCCACGTGGTGGAGCCCCTCGCCGCGCTCCTCGATGAAGCGGGCGAGCGGCGTGCCCTCCTTGATGGGCGAAATGGGTTCGATGAGGTCGCCGCCGAAATCGAGCATGGCCAGGTCGGTCGCCCCATCGCCCGAGGTCTCGCGCGCGAGCAGCCGCGCTCCCATGCTCTCATACAGTGCGATGGAGGCGTCCATGTCCCGCACGGCGACGCCGATGTGGTGCACCTTGTT
Organism: bacterium; assembly: GCA_965221655.1. Classification (GTDB taxonomy): domain Bacteria; phylum UBA8248; class UBA8248; order UBA8248; family UBA8248; genus Bin107. The sequence goes on from OZ244906.1 coordinate 1,931,288, forward strand.
GAACATACCCCTCTCCTTCCCGGGCGGATGCCCGCCCCCAAAAGATAAACGAATCACCGGGCCTGGTTTACCAAGCTCCGCCCCGTTCGACAATGGCCCTACCCCCCGGAAACCCGCAGCGGGAGTCCCGAACGCCCCGCCTCTCCGCAGCCGAACCTATACTTGCGCGGGGGTTTGTCGTATTCTCCAAAACGTTGCCCAACCATCCGCATCACCCATTTGCGAGGAGAGGATTCATGACAGGTCCGATTGATGGACACGCCACTTCCACCGTGCCGGGCGAGCGCGTCATCGACAAGCCCGAGCTCCCCACCGGGGGTCTGTTCACGGACAACACCGTCCATACCGAAATGGTCGAAGGCGCCCTCCAGCTCAAGCGCGGCACCGCCGGGCAGTACGAGATATTCTGCGACGAGGGGGCGCAAATCGGCGGCACGGCGCAATACCCCACGCCGATGGCATACCTGGCCATGGCGACCGGCTTCTGACTGCTCACCCAGGTGTCGCGGTACGCGCACATGATGAAGATGAACGTCAAGGGAGCGAGCGTCTCGGTCAGGTTCCGCAAGCTGCTGGGCGGCTCCGTCCTCAAGGGCACCGTGTTCAACAAGTGGGAGGCCGTGGACACCCACCTCTCGGTGGAATCCGACGAACCGGCCGAGAAGCTCATCCACCTCATCAAGAACGCGAAAAACGGCTGTTTCGCCGAGAGCCTCATCACCGAGCCCGTGCCCCTGCACTCGACCGTTGAGGTGAACGGCGAGCCCTTCCACATCGAGGGGGTAACCTCCGGCTAGAACCACGCCTCCCCCCCGGACGCGCGTCCGGGGGGCCGCCTGGCAGCGGCCACCCGCCCCAGGCGTCCCGGGGCTGTGCCGCGCATCCCCTCTCTCCTCCGCATGGGCGCAGGGTACCACAGGCGCGCTTCACCCACCCGCCGCGGCTGCCGTATAATGCGGGCCGACCGACAAACTTGCGCATTCCCTCTTACGTGGAGTTTCCATGGAATCCTTCGACGCATCGCCCGACGTTTCCTTCGGCTCCCAGCCCACCCGCGCGGATTTGGCCGACCTCGCCGCGCGCGGGGTGAAGACCATCATCAACACCCGCTTCCCCGAGGAGGACCAGGGCGACCTGCCTCCCGAGCGCGCCCGTGCTGAGGCCAAAGCCCTCGGGATGCGCTACGTGAACGTGCCCGTCTCGCCCGCCGAGTTCAGCCCCGCCTCGCTCGCCGAGGTGAGCCGCGCCCTGCGCGAGGCGAAAGACGCCGGCCCCGCCTTCGTCCACTGAAAGGCGACGGGGCGAGCCGGGATTTGCTCGCTGAATCATCTCGCAGACGAGAACGACTGGTCGGCACAGGAGATGGAAAGCGCCGCCGACGCCACCGGTTTCGACTGGCGCAGCGCACCGCTCGCCGATAAATACCGTGAGTTCTTCGCAAGGAGGAGTTAGGAAGGACGCCGCCATGCACGCCCAAGCGTGAAAGCAGGCGTACGCGTTTCTTGCGAGGGTTTTGGGTGAATTTTAGGCTCACACCGGGGTCGAACGCCTCCCCGATCACCCATTCCCCCCATTCTTGACACCCCATACCCTCCTCGCTAGGCTGAACGGCAGCTTCACCCCGTCCACTTCAGCGACACCAAGCCGGAGGGAGAGCCATGTCCGCACGAACCGACGTAGAAATCGCACAGGCGGCGCAGCTCAGACCCATCGTCGAAATCGCGGAAGGGCTCGGCCTGGACGCCGGGGAGATAGAACTTTATGGCGACTATAAGGCCAAGGTAGGCCTGGAGGCTCTGGAGAAGAGGGAAAACGAACCCGACGGCAAGCTCGTGCTCGTCACCGCCATGACGCCCACGCCGCTCGGCGAGGGCAAGACGCTGACCACGGTCGGACTCGGCCAGGCGCTCGCGCGCCTCGGCAAGAAGAGCGTCATCTGCGTGCGCGAACCCTCGCTGGGGCCGGTGTTCGGCATCAAGGGAGGGGCGGCGGGCGGCGGCATGTCCCAGGTGCTGCCCATGGAGGACATCAACCTCCACTTCACGGGCGACATCCACGCGGTGACCTCGGCCCACAACCTGCTCTCCGCCCTGCTCGACGCCCACGTCTTCCACGGCAACGAGTGCGGGGTGGACGTGAACCGCGTCTCCTGGAAGCGCGTACTCGACATGAACGACCGCGCGCTCAGAAACGTGCTCGTCGGCCTGGGCGGCAGAACCCACGGCGTCCCGCGCGAGGACGGCTTCATGATCACCGCGGCGTCGGAGATCATGGCCGTGCTGTGTCTGGCGAGCGACCCCCAGGACATGAAGGAGCGCATCGGGCGCATCGTCGTCGGCTACACGCGCAAGGGAGTGCCCGTAAGGGCGGCGGATTTGAACGCGGCGGGCGCCATGGCGCTCCTGCTCAAAGACGCCGTCAAGCCCAACCTCGTACAGACGCTCGAGCACTCCCCCGCTTTCGTCCACGGGGGGCCGTTCGGCAACATCGCCCACGGGACGAACTCCATTATCGCGGACAGGCTCGCACTCAAGCTGGCCGACGTCATGGTCGTCGAGGCCGGCTTCGGCTCGGATTTGGGCGCCGAGAAGTTTTTCAACATCACCGCGCGCACGGCGGGGCTCAACGTGGACGCGGTGGTGCTCGTGGCCACCGTGCGCGCCCTCAAGGTGCACGGAGGCGCACCCTTCGACAAAAACATCGGCCAGGAGAACCTCGACGCCCTCACCAAGGGGTTTGAGAACCTGCGCACCCACGTCGAGAACATGCAGGGTTTCGGCGCACCCGTCGTCGTCGCTCTGAACCGCTTCACGACGGACACCGACGCGGAGGTCGCGCGCGTGAAGGAGCTGGTCGCCGAGACGGGTGCGGCCTGCTGTGCCCACGAGCTCCACACAAAGGGCGGCGAGGGCGGCCTCGAACTGGCCGAGACGGCCTTCGACCTCGCGATGGGCCAGGACGCGCCCTACACACCGCTCTATCCCCTGGAGATGCCCCTCACCGAGAAGATAGAGACTATCGCGAAGCGCATCTACCGCGCCGATGGGGTAAGTTTCGAGCCCGCGGCCGAGCGCAGCCTGCGGGTGCTGACCCGACTCGGCTACGGGGAGTTGCCCGTCTGCATGGCCAAGACGCAGGCGTCGCTCTCCGACGACCCGAAAAAACTCGGCGCCCCGCGGGGCTACACGCTCACCGTGCGCGAGGTCTACGTCTCCGCCGGGGCAGGATTCGTGGTCGCCATCGCGGGCAGCATCATGCAGATGCCCGGCCTTGCGAAGGTGCCCGCCGCCGCGGGCATGGACATCACCCAGGACGGCAGAATCACGGGCCTGTTCTAAGGCAGCACCCCGCGCGGGCCACACGCCCCAAAAGAAACGAGAAGACATGACGCGGAGACGACGCCTGCGCACCAAGCCGCAACCACGCCGCAGCGGGCGTATGCGCTTTCTGCTGGCCGGAGCGGCATTCCTGGCCGCAGCGGCACTGCACGCGGCACCCTGCGCCGCGGCGGGCGAGGCGGGCTGGCCGGGCCGCTATCTGCGCGCGGGCGTCGTTTTAGACGATTACCAGAAAACGCGCTTCACCGACGCGAACTGCACAAGCACCGCACCCGCGGCCCTCTATGGCTGCGGGGAGGGAATCAACGGCCAGATTCTGAGCACGCTGGGGAATTTCGAGACGGCGGCGGGTTTAGAAGTCGGCCTCGGCTACGCCGCGACGCCGCACCTGCGCGTTGAGGCACTCTTGCAGTACCGCCCCGATTTTACCTTTCGGGGCCGGGCCAATTTTCTGCAAACCAACCAGCGCCAGGAGGTCTACACCGAAGGCTCCTCGCTCACGGGGCTGCTCGCCGTCTGGGCGGACGCGCCGCCTTTATCCGCCCGCGGGCCGAGACCCTTCTTGGGCGGCGGCATCGGCTTCGCCCGCCTCGAGCTCGAACGGACGCACATGCACTTCACGCGAACGACGACGGTCGTCCCCCGCGGTCAGACGATCAACCCGGCGTGGATGGTCTCGGCGGGATTCGCCCTCGACATCGGGCGGCGGATGACGCTCGACCTCGCCTGGCGATACACCGATTACGGAGAGGTGGAGACCGACGCGGGCCAGGGGCTGGTGCTCCAAAACGACGGCAGCCGAGCGCCGCTGCCCCTTGCGCTCGGCAAGACGCAAGCCCACCTCACGAGCCACGGGGTGGGACTCTCGCTGCGCTACCGGTTCTGAGAGCGGCTGCCCGTCAGAGAAATGCAGGCGGCTCGAGGCGGGCGTCCAGCCTGTGCGCCTCGATGAATTCCCCGATCGTCTTTATCGATTCGCCCATCGCCCCCTCAAATCATCATGCCCGCGAGGGTGGCGGTGAGCCAGGAGGCCAGTGCCCCTGCAATCATCGCCTTGAGACCCAGCCGCGCCAGGTCCGCCATGCGGCCGGGAGCCAGGCCGCCGATGCCGCCAATCTGGATGCCGATGGAGGCGAAGTTCGAAAAGCCGCACAGGGCGTAGCTCGCGATGATGGCGGTGCGCTCCGAGATGGCCGCCTCGGCGCGCAGCGCGCCCAGGTTGGCGTAGGCGATGAACTCGGTCAGCACGAGTTTCTCCCCCATGAGCCGTCCGAGGGCGTGCGCCTCCTCCCAGGGTGCGCCCATCGTCCACGCCAGGGGGCGGAACACCGCTCCCAGAATCTGCTCCATGCTCAGGCCGAACCACGAGAGCGCGCCGTTGATCATGGCGAGAAAGGCCACGAACGCCACCAGCATGACGGCGACGTTCAGAGCAAGTTTGAGCCCCTCGGTCGCACCCCGCGCCACGGCGGCGATGACGTTCACGTCCACCCTCTTCATCTCGACGCGCCGCCCGCCCAGGGTCTCGGGCGTATCGGTTTCGGGCAGGATGATTTTCGCCATCACCAGGGCGGCGGGCGCACTCATGATGGAGGCGGCCATGAGGTGGCCCGCGATGCCGGGCACGTCCTTGAGCATCCCCGCGTACACGGCGAGCAGCCCGCCCGCCACGGTGGCGAACCCGCCCGTCATGACCGCCATGAGTTCGGAGACCGTCATCCGCTCGATAAAGGGCCGCACCACCAGGGGAGCCTCGGTCTGGCCGACAAAGATGTTCGCCGAGACGCTCAGGGTCTCCGAGCCGCTGGTGCCCATGGTCCTGCGCATCACGCCCGCGATGGCGCGCACGACTATCTGCATGACGCCCAGGTGATAGAGCACGGCCATCAGCGAGGAGAAGAAAATGATGATCGGAAGAACGCGAAAGGCGAGGTTCATCATACCCGGTTCGACCGCACCGGTCTGAAAGGAGCGGAAGATGAAGGCGCTGCCCGCGTCGGCGTAGCCCAGCAACTTGCGCACGAAGCGATCCAGTGCGCCGAAAAACGGCTGGCCCACCGGCGTCTTGAGAATCACGAAAGCGAAGAATACCTGAAGCCCCAGCCCGCCGAAGACGACGCGCCTCGATATCGCGCTGCGGTTCGACGACATGGCCCAAGCGATCCCGAGCAAGACCACGACGCCCAGAACGCCCGCGAGCCTATCCACCGCATCGCCTCCCGCGCGTTCGCGCCGCCTCTCGCTTCCGCACGAGGCTCACGCTCCTTTCTCCTGTGCCTGGCGCACCTGGGCGAACCTTCGCTCGAGCCGCGCGGCAATCGAGGCCGCATCTTCGGCCTCGTTGTAGTCCTGGGCGAGATCGCCGTCGCCGCAGGGGCTTTTCGCGACGAAGAACACTGCCTTCTCACTCAGCGTGCGCCCGCCGTGGCGGGTGTTTCTGGGAATGTGCACCAGGTCGCCGGGTTCGACGATGCGTTCCTCCTCCCCCACGATCACGCATCGCCTGCCCTCCAGCACGAGGATGAACTGCTCCTCGTTGGGGTGAAAATGCGGCGTGGCGCCCTCGCCCTCCAGGTAGGTGACGACGCCGACCTTCATCAACTCGCCGGGCACCGTCCTGGCGGTCGCGGGCGATACCGAGGCGCGCTGCTCTTCCATCTCGGAAATGCGGTAAAACGGCATCTTCGTCTCCTTGTTCAGGCGTATTCGGCAAATTTTTCCCGCAGGCGGCGCGTCAACTCCTCCGCGTCCCCGGCGTCGCGGTGATCCTGATCCAGACGCCCGTCGCCCGCGGGACTCTTGGCGGTGAACATCCATACGTCCTCGACGACGATGCCGCCGTGCTTCGTGTTCCGGGGAACGTGCACCAGATCGCCGGGAGCGAGGAGCCGCTCCTCCTCGCCCACGATCATCCACTGCCTGCCCTTGAGCATGAGGAGAAACTGCTCCTCGTTCGGATGGTAGTGGGGCCGCGACACCTTGCCCCTGGCGTAGGAGACGAAGCCCACCTTCATCAACTCCCCCGCCAGCCCCCGAAAGCGGCCCATGGGCTGGGCAGTCACGCGCGACTCCGCCATTTCGGATGCTTTGTAGAAAGGCACCTTTCGCGTCTCCTCCTCCGGCGCGCGCTAGCCGAGACCCGCCCCCACGCCCGCCCCGCCCAGAAGGCGCATCAGGGAGTCGACACCGGGCTGCTCCTCAAGCGATTCGAGGAGAGCGAGCACTTCCTCCGCTTCCTCGGCGTCGAGGACCGTCTTCGCGCAGTCGCGGAACTTCGCTTGTATCTCCGCGTCCTCGAGCGGCCACAGCGCGCAGCCGCGCGAGACGTCCGTGCGCTTGTGCAGCACGCGCCCATCATGCAGGTGAACGCGCAGGTCGGTGGGTCTGCGCATTCCCGGTTTCCATCCCATCTCCTCGGTGCGGACGTGCACCCTGCGCACCCACTCCTGGGCGCGGGGGTCGCACACCGCCTCGTCCGTGAAATCGTCGAGCCGCAACCCCCCGTCCAGCAGGGTGCGCGCGAGGCAATACTCGATGGAGAACTTCCCCTCCAGCCCCGTTTCGGGTACGTGGTAGCGCAGCACTTCCATCGATATCTCGAGCAGTGCGACATCGATGCGCTCCACTTCCTCCACCGCCGCCCCTGATTCCTCCATCAGGTCGCGCAGGGCGTCCACCGCCGGGTGGGTGGAGAGACAACACGGGTAGGGCTTCATGTTCATTCCGGGGTCTTCGAGGGCGTAGGGCCGCCCGAGGCTTTGGGCAATCTCCTCGGCCCGGGGAGTGCCGCCGCCCGCGAACACGTCGAGAAAGCCGCGCCGCGCCTCGAGAATCGTCGTGTTCGCCGTGATGCCCGAAGCCGCGAGCTGTGCCGCGCGCAGGCCGGCCTCGGGCGCGAGGCCGGCGTGGAGGGGCTTCGTCATGGTGCCGAAATTCGCGTGCATCCCGCAGGCGTGGGAGGCGGCGCATCCCAGGGCGTGGCGCGTCGTCTCGACGTCGAACCCCCGCAGGCGGGCCGCGGCGGCCGCCGCGCCCATGGTGCCGAGCGTGCAGGTGGAATGCCACCCGGCGTCATAGTGCGCGGGGTTCATGCCGCCGCCCAGCTTGGTCGAAACCTCGTAGCCGATAATGAAGGCATCGAGCACCGCGCGCCCCGACGCTCCCAGCACCTCGCCCTGGGCCAGAACGGCGGGCAACACGACCACGCTGGGGTGTCCGGTCAGCAGGTAACTCGAATCGTCGAAGTCCAGGGCGTGGCCCATGGCGCCGTTGGCCAGAGCGGCCATCGGCGCGGCGGCGCGCGCGTTCGCTCCCACGATGGTCGCCTCGGGCGCGCCCCCCATCCCCTGTGCGAAATCCGTCACGATGCGCCCGAGCGGTTCGCGCGCGCCTGCGAGGGTGACCCCCACGGTGTCGACCACGGCCTTTTTCGCGCGCTCGACCACCAGGGCGGGAAAATCCTCCCAGCGCGCCTCGACGATGAAACGCGCCATGCGTTCGGTTACGCTCATGCAACTCCCTCCTCTCGCCCGCCGCGCGCGAGCGACTCCGGCTTAGGGGACGATTCCGGCGCCCTTGTCCATATGCAAGTTTCGGCGTCCATCCTAGCAGTTTTCGGACCAGGGTCTAAGGGGTGAGGCTCTTGGGTGGATGGGTGCGGGGGAGCGCGGCCCCGCCCCGTTTGGAGATGCTCTCGTGCGAAGCAACACCCCGGAGCAGGAAACCCCCGGGCGATGCGCGTGCGGCTTGTGCCCGCGTTACAGCGCGCCGCCCGCAACCGCGTTGATCGACCGGGGGTCGACGGAAACGTAAACCCGCGCCCCCGGTTCGGGTATGGGCAAGCGGTGGCCATGGACGCGGATTGTCCTCTCCCCCGCGCTCAGCCAAAGCTCCAGCACGCCACCCATGTAAACCGCCTTCTCGACCGTGCATTCGATGACGTTCGGCGTCCCCTCGGGGGGTGCGCTCAGGGTGGCGACGCAATCCTCCGGCCGAATCGAGAGCAACACCCCTGAGCCCGCGGAGGCGTCCACGGCCTTGCAGAGCAGCGTAGCCTCGCCGACCCGCACCGCGGTCCGCGCGTCGGGTGCGGCGGCGTCGACCACCTCGCCCTCCAGGAAGTTCGAAACCCCGACGAAGCCTGCGACGAACTGGTTGGCCGGGTTTTGGTACACCGCACTCGGCGCACCCATCTGCTCGATGCGCCCGTTGTTCATCACCACGATGATGTCGCTCATCACCATGGCCTCGACCTGGTCGTGGGTAACGAAAATGGTGGTGATGCCCGATTCGGTTTGCAAATCCTTGAGTTCGAGGCGCATCTCCTCGCGCAGGGCCGCGTCGAGGTTCGAGAGCGGCTCGTCGAGGAGCAACACGTCGGGCTCGTAGACCAGAGCGCGCGCAAAGGCGACGCGCTGCTGCTGGCCGCCCGAGAGTTGCGAGGGATAGCGGTTTTCCATGCCCTCGAGCCGCACCATGCCCAGGGCGCGCTCCACCGCCGCGTCGATTTGGTTTTTCGGCGTCTTTCTCATTTGCAGGCCAAACGCCACGTTCTCGCGCACCCGCAGGTGCGGCCAGAGGCCGTAGGACTGAAAAACCATGCCGAGGTTGCGCTTGTGTGCGGGCACCAGCACGCTTTGCGAGGCACTCGATATCAGCCTCTCGCCGACGTGGACGTCGCCGCCGTCGGGGGTTTCAAAACCGGCGATGATGTTCAGGGTGGTCGTCTTGCCGCAGCCGCTGGGTCCGAGCAAGGTCAGCAACTTGCCCTTGGGCACTTCGAACGAAACACCGTCGACGGCGGTTACCTCGCCGAATCTCTTGACCAGGTTCTCGACGCGCACGTTTTGCATCAGGCGAGACCCTCCACGTTTCCTTGTTTCGTCAACCAGCGCACCAGAGCCACCGATCCCAGCGACAAGACGACGATGATGAGCGAGAGAATGCACACGTGCGAGAAGAGCCCCTCGTCGTAGAGCTGGATGAGAATCGTGCCGATCACCTCCTTGTTGGAGCTGAACAGCATGATAGAGGCGGAGAGCTCGCGCATCATCGACACGAAAAGAATGATCCAGCCGGCGACGATGCCCGGCATGGCCAGGGGCACCAGTATTCTCCAGAATACGACGCCCCAGCCCGCACCGCTGACGGCCGCGGCCCGTTCGAGTTCCTCATGAATTTGCGTGATGGAGTTCGACACCGCACGCACGCCGAACGGCAAAAAGCGCGTGATGTAGGCGATCAGGATAATCCACAGCGTGTGGTAGAGGTTGAACGGCTCGCGGATATAGGCCCACAGCATGGCGATGGCGATGACCGCACCCGGAATGGCCACCGGAATGAGCGCCAGGAAGTCGAGCGTTCCCCGGCCCCTCCAGGTGCTGCGCACCACGAAATAGGCGACCACGGCGGAGAGTGCGATGCCGATCGTGGCGCCGAGAAAACTCAGCAGCAGGCTGTTCTGGATGGAGCGGAGAATGACCGCACCCCCATCGCCCGTGATGATCTCGAACACGTGGTCGAGCGTGAGGAATTCGAGGGTCGGCGGTCGTCCGCGATTGGAAATGAACGTGCCGTAAATCAGCGTGAGCACCGGCAAAATCGCCGACACCAGGAGGTAGGCGCCGGCAAACGCCAGTGCCACGTATTTCCACGGGCCGAGTTCCACGAGGCGCGGGCGAAAGCTCTTGCCGGCCACCGTGGCGTATTTCGCACTTCTCCCCAGCGCCTTGGTCTGCCCCCAAAGCGCGAGCCCGCAGACCAGCAAAATGGGAATCGACATCGCCGCCGCATGCGAGAAGTTCGGCGGAATGCCGATCATCATGCGCCACAACTGGGTCGAGAACACGTATATGCCGCCCGAGACGCCGATCGTCGCCGGTATGGCGAAAATCTCCAGCGACAGGATGAACGCCAGCAGAGCGCCGGACAATATGGCCGGTGCCGCCATGGGCAGCGTAATCCGCAGCGTCGTCCTCCACTGGTTCGCCCCGCTCACGTGGGCCGCGTTCTCCAGCGTCGGGTCCATGTTCCGAAACGCCGTGACCGTGAAGATGAAGACGTAGGGCGCTAGCGAAAGCGCCATCACGAAGATGAGCCCGCCCATCGTGAAAATGTCGAACAGAGGCTCCTTCGTGCCGACCAGCCACTTCCAGAACAGGTTCACGAAGCCGACGCGCGGCGTCCCCAGGTAGGCCCACGCCACCGCCACCACCACGGGCGGCATGATGAAGGGCAGAATCGCTATCATGTTGATGCAATTCTTGAACGGGGTGTCGGTGCGCCCGACGATCCAGGCGAGCGGAACGCCGATCAGGACGGACAGAGCCGTCACGCCCACCGAGACGACGGCGGTGTTCCAGAACACTTCACCCATGTAGTCGGCCTCGTAGAGGGCGACGAAGGCGTCGAGGGTGAAGTCCGGACTTGCCGGGTTAGGCTTGAGGCTGCCCAGCAGCAGCCAGAACAGCGGATACAGAACGATGAAGCCGACGACGAGAAGACATCCCCATTCGAGAACCCGAACGGCACTCGTCGGAGCCCGGAACATGGCAAACGAACGGGGACGCATCTCGGGTCAGCAGCCGCGCGGGCTGATCATCTTTTTCTCTTCGCCTCACGAATGTGCTTGGTCATGAAGGCGCGGTACTTGTTCTGTTCGGCGAACACCTTCGACCAATCCGCGTACAGCGGCTTGAAGGGATAGGGAATACCCTTCACGTGGGGCACGTCCGAGCGCGCGGAGTTGATTTTCACGTCCTGGGTGATGACCGTCTGGCCCTCTTTCGAAAGTATCCAGCGATACACCCTCTCCGCGTTCTTGGGGTTCGGCCCGCCTTTCACCATGCCGAACGAAGCCGGGATGACGGGCGTGCCTTCCTTCATCTTGGCGATCTTGATCTTCGCACCCTTGTTGATGCGCCGAATCGCGATGTATTCGAAGACCATCGTCACGTCGCGTTCGCCCGTGGCGACGCGCTCGGTAGAAGCCCCCATGCGCGATTGCACCAGTGCCCCGTTGTAGAGCAGACCTTTGATGTATTTCTCCCCGAACCCCTGCGCACCGTAGAAAAAATCCCACAACCCCGCCGACTGGAACGGGTCGACGAGCACGAGGCGGTTTTTCCACTTCGGCCCCGTCAACTCCGCAAAGCTCTTCGGCTCCTCGCCGGGCTTCACGTTGTCGGTGTTGTAGATGACCTGGAGGGTCGGCGCACGCAGCCCCACCCATTGGGCTTTCTCGTCCTTGCCCCAGGCCGGGAAACTCTTCGCCTCGGGGAATTGCGTCACGTTCTGCACCCAGCCTTCCTTGGCGAGGTGGTACCAGCCCGGCGTGTAGCTGAAATGCAGCAGATCGATCTTGCCCTTGCCCACCGTGCGCTCGGCCACGAAGCGCTGATACAGGCTGACGCCGCCGGCGGTGATGGACTCGACCTTGATGTCCGGGAACTTCTTTTCGATGGCTTTGACCAACGTCGCCTGCGCGGCGGTGGTAAGCGACGAGTAAAAGATGAGGTTGGCATTTTGCGCCACGGCGGCCTGGGAGGCAAACGCCACGGTCGCAGCGACGACCGCACCCGTGAGAATCGACTTGAGCGAAACGGAAAGTCTCATGTTCTTCGTCCCCCTGATGGTGAAACGGATTGCTCCCCGAACGAACCGGAGAGGATTCGACCGCCGCGGGTCCTTTCGAGACTCCTGCCCTGTCACACTATGACACTTTTGCGTATGAGAATAATTAAACCATACCCGAGCGGCCCCGTCAAAACTCTCTTTCGGCCAGGAAAACGAAATCGCGCCGCAGCGCGCACCGGCGTTTTTCGGCTCCCGCGCCCACGGCGTCCGCCGGCAGGTGCGGCCCATCCCAAACACACGGGCCTCGGCGCGCCGACCCCTCAATACGTCAGCTGCGAGAAGCCTTTGAACAAGTGGGCGAGGAATTTTTCGGAAGCCAGAACGCCTGCGACCTGCGCGTATTCGTTCGCCGCGTGCTTGCGCATGGCGTTGCAGGGAAGCCCTCCTATCCAGGGCACGCCCAACTCCTCCGTCCACAGGGCGACGGGCATTCCCGCCGGGTGCACGGGCCAGACCTCGGGGTCTGCGCCCATGCGGGCGTGTGCTTCCAAAAAACACGCGATGAGGGGGTGCTCCGGCGGCGTTGCGCCCCCCGCATAGTGGTTGTTCACCACGAACTCCACGTCGCCGTACCCGCCCTCGGCCAGGATGGCGCGGACGTTCGCGATGCGCTCCTCGGGGTCCTCACCGGGCTGAAAACGCATGTTCACCACCGCTTGCGCCTGTGCGGGAATGCTCACCTTGACGGACTTGCCCTCGCCGACGAAGCCCGCCCCCAGGCCCGTGAGGGTGAACTCCGCCTGGAACAGATGCGCGCGCACGGCGGCGTGGAAATCTTCCTGGCGAAAGCGCGCGACCCCCAGGCTGCGGCGCATGGCCTCAGGGTCCATGCGTGCGGACAAACGGCGGCAAAGCTCCTCCTGGGCGTCGCTCGGCGTCCAGCCCTCGCCGTTTTCGTAAATCTCCCGCAGCCTGGCCTGCAAATGTGCGATCGCCTCGACGAGACGCTCGGCGGGGTTGCCTATCCAGTTGCAGTTGAGGGCGTGAATCTCGTTGCCCAGCGGTCCGCCCCACTCCCCGGGACGGCACACCAGCCTGCCCATCAGGTTGCCCTTGAGCCCGAGGGGGACGATGGGCGTGCCGTCGGTCTGCGCCATCGGGCAGAGCCAGTAGGCGGCGTTCGCCCGGCCCATTTGTTCCCTGTAGCGGGGGAAGAAATCCTTGATGCCCCCGCTTCCGAGTTCGGACGCCTCGTGGACGAACATCAGGTTCAGGGGAAGTTCCTCGCCCGCGGCGCGCACGGCGTCCACCGCGTTCATCATGCAGGCGATGCCCGTTTTCATGTCCTCCGCCCCCCGGCCGACGACGCAGCGCCCCAGACCTTCGAGCTCCTGCACCTGCGGGTCGAAGGGAGGGTTTATCCAGCCCGGCTCCTCCGCGGGCGTCACGTCGTAGAGGCCGTGGCACAAGAGCGTGCGCTCCGCCCCCACGTCGATGCGCCCAAAGACGACCGGAAACTCCGCCGTCTCCACCACCTCCGCACTTCCGCCCGCCTCGATTATCTCCTCCGCCAGCATCCGCGCCATCTCTTCGTTGCCCAGGTTCAGGGCGGAGACGCTCGGCTGGCGGATGTACCTGAGGAGACGCTCCAGATGGGCGGGTTCGAAATCCGCCTCGATTTGCGCGACGACCCGTTCGACGTCCACCAAAAACCTCCGCGTTTCAGGGAATCATGGGGCCGGGCTGCTGCGCGTCGTAGAAGTCGCGGTCGCCCGGCACGCCCGAGGTCGGCTTCGCTCCGGGAATGGTGATCTTGATCGCGTGGGCCGCGTCGAAATGGGCGATGCTCACGTCCTCGGGTTCGTACAGATCGGCGAAGCCGCCCGTGATGAGCCCACCGCGCCCTAACCCTGCACGCGCAGGCGTTCGGGCTCGATGATGGCCTCCACCTCTATCTCTATCAGTGCGTCGGGAGGGCCGAGGCGCGAGATTTCGATGAGCGTGCTGGCGGGCCGCACGTCCTTGAAATACTTGAAGCGCTCGTCGGAGTGTTTGTAGTACTCCATGATGTCGGTGACGTAGGTCGTCGAACGCACGATGTCGTCGAAGGTCGCCCCCGCGTGGGCCAGCCCCTTGCCGATGTTCTCGCAGGTCACCCGTATCTGGGTGCGCATGTCGCCCACCCCCTCCACCTCACCGCTCGGCCTGCGCGCCACCTGGCCGGAGAGATATACGTGGGCGTGGTCCGCCCCGTGAATCGTCACCACGGGAACGTAGAGCAACTCATCGTTCTCGACGCGCGCCCACATGTCGTCGGGCCGCATGAACTGTCTTTGGATCATTCTGGGGTCTCCTCCTCGGTTCGGGCTCAGTCGGTCACCCAGGCGGGCCTGCCGCCGGGGTGACCCGCGAGCCTGGCCAGCGTCTCGGCCACCTTTCTTTCGCACTCGAGAAACTCCACTGACAAAACGTCGCGCGGGCGCGGCAGGTCGATTGTAATTTCTTCCGCCACGCGGCCGGGCCGCGGCGACATCAACAGAACGCGGTCGGAGAGATAGGCCGCCTCGCGCACGCTGTGGGTGACGAACAGAACGGTTTTGTGCGTCTCCATCCACACCTGAACGAGAAGCTGCTGCAACGAGGAGCGCGTCTGCGCGTCGAGTGCGCCGAAGGGCTCGTCCATGAGCATCACCTCGGGGTCAAACGCCAGTGCGCGCGCGATGCCCACGCGCTGCTTCATGCCGCCCGAGAGCCTGTAGGGGTAGACGTTCCGAAAGCCTTGGAGTTCGACCAGACCCAAAAGCCGATCGACGACGGGGTCGCGCTCGGCCTTGGGGATGCCCTTCATCCGCATACCGAAGCGCACGTTGCCCGAAACCGTGAGCCAGGGGAAGACGGCGAACTCCTGGAACACGACGCCGCGGTCGAAGCCCGTGCCGCGGATTTGGTGGCCGTCCAGAACGACCTCGCCCGAGGTCTTCTCGTACAAACCGGCCACGATCATCAACAACGTGCTCTTGCCGCATCCGCTCGGCCCGATGAGGGAGACGAACTCCCCGCCGCGCACCTCGAAGTTCACCCTTTCGAGGGCGGTGACCTCCGTGCTCCGCCCCCATCCCTCGTCGATGGTGAACACCTTGCCCAAATCCTGAATCTGCAGCTTCACCGCTCCGCGACTCGTCAAGACGTTCGCTCCTCCAGGCGCCTCATTCGCGCAGGGTTCCCCAACGCTGGACGGTGGCCAGCTCGATGCTCCGCAAAAAGACGCGCTCCACGATCACGCCCAGAATGCCCACGACTACCACGCCGCCGTACATCATGTCCGCCGCCAGGAAGTCGCGCGCCGCGAAGATGCGAAAACCCAGCCCCGCCTCGAGGGCGACTATCATCTCGCCCGTAACGACGATGCGCCAGGCGCGGCTGAAGGCGATGCGATACCCCGCGATGAGACTCGGCAGCGCGCCGGGCACCATCACCTGAAAGAAGAGCGTCATGCCCTTCGCGCCCATGGCTCTGCCCGCACGAATGAGGGAGGCGTCCACGGTCTTCACCCCCGTCCATGCGTTCACCATGACGGTGATCATGCCCTCGAACCACAACACCGAGATGAGCGTGAAATCGCTCAGCCCGAACCAGAGAATGACGATGGGAAACAGCGCAAGGCCCGGCACGGCCAGAAAGAAATACATCGGCGGTGCCAGCACCCGTTCGACCGTCTTGTTCATGCCCATCAGCAGGCCGACCAGGGTGCCCGAGACAATGGCGAGTGCCGCGCCGACCAGCAATCTGTAGAGCGAGACGTAGATGTCGAGCCAGAGGATGCCCGACTTCGCCTGCTTCACCATCGTGAACCAGATGGTCTCGAGCGGAGGGAACAGGACGGGGTGCAGCGTCCCCGAGTGTGCGAGCAACTCCCAGAAGACGAGCAGCCCAACAAGGGGGGCCGCCATCTGGAAGAGGGCCGTGCCCGTGTTTTTGAAGACTACGCTCCAGTTCGGCGGACCGAGCTTGCGCTCGGCTGCGTCCGTTGAGCGATCCCCGACCTTCTCGACCGATACCACGCGGTTCCCCTCTTTCGGTTCAGCCCCGAAGCGTCGCCTCGATACTGCCCGGGGCGGGCAGGTTCGCGTACGGGTCGGCGGGAATGGCCGCCGGGTCCCGATCCCGCGAGCAGATGTCGAGGGCCGCCAGGGCGTAGACCCTGGTCGCGTTCACCAGGGTTTTGATGTTTATGTGCTCGCCCATGTCGGCGTTCCAGCCGTAGTTCGTCGTCGTCGTGTGGCCCGCCGGACCATAGGTGATGGTCTGGATGCCGTAGCGGTTCATGTGCGCGCCGTCGAGATAGGAGGTCTTGACGATGACGTTGGGCTTCTCGCCCATGACCTCCTCGTGCGCGCGAATCATGGCCCTCGAAGGCAGCGCGTCGACGGGAATGCCCGAGGGCGGATGCGAGCAGAACACCTCGACCCGCGCGCCTGCATCGGGGTGTTCTTCGTTCACCTGCGCGATGACGCCCTTGAACTCCGCCTGCACGTCCTGAATTTTCTGGCCGGGCACCAGGCGAACGTCCACGTAGAGGCGGCACTCCACGGGCGAGCGCGCGCAGCGATAGGGCCACCCGCCCTCAATGGCGGCCACGTTCACGTGGGGCCGCTCGCCGAGAAACTCGTTGCGCGCGCGGTATTCGGGAATCCACTTCCGGATAGCCGCCTGCACCCGCTCCATGCGCTCGATGGCACTCGCCGTGTAATCGCCGTAGCAGGTATGGCCCATCAGCCCCCGGGTGGTGATCTTGAACCACACCGTGCCGCCGTGCCAGGGGGCGACCTGCATTCCCGTCGGCTCGCCCAGGATGCAGAAATCCGTAAGATAGCCGTGCGAGATCAGGTGCCGGGTGCCGACGCCGTATCCGTCATAGAGCACGTCCTGGTACTGGTCGACGCGGTTTTTCTCGATTTCTCCCACCACCGACGCCAGCACGATGTCGCCCTTGAGGCTCACGCCCGCCTCCGCGAGGGCCTTCGCCGCTCCGAGGTAGGAGACGTCGGCGCTCTTCATGTTGAACGCGCCGTTTCCGATTATCCATTCCCCGTCGAGAATCGCCTTGTTCTTGTAGCCCGGTTGGGTGAGTTCGGGTTCCTCGCCCGAATAGGAGGTGTCGAGGTGGCCGTTGAACATGAGCGAATAGCCCCCGCCCGTGCCCGGGGAGACGCCCACCGCGTTGTAGCGGCCGTCTGCCACTTTCTGGAGGTGTGCCTCAAAGCCCGCTTCCGCGTACTTTGCGTGCATGTAGCGGGCCGCTTCCTCCTCGGAGCCCGTGGGGCTGGGGATGTCCACGAGTTCCATCGTCGTTTTGACGAGGAAATCCTCGTCCACCGCGTCGACCACCTTCTTTTGCAGCGCATCCATTGCTTGCGAATCTCCCTTGTGCGCGCGCAGACCCTGCCTCACGCCCCGGATGGGGCCGCCCTCCTCGGAGGACGACCCCACGGAGGCGGCAATCCGCTTTGGGGCTGCGCTCTTCCAGCCTATTTCATCAGCGCGAAATAGGCGTTTTCCACCAGCATGGTGTCGATGTGGGCGGTTACGTCGATGCGCTTGGGCAGCTTGCCCTTCTTCACGCTTACGTCGACGCCGTCCTGCACCTCCTTGATGTCGCGGTGGGTAATCATCGCGCGGTCCCAGCGCATGAACCTGTAAAGGTTGTTCTTCACCTTCTTCACGCTGAAGTCAAAACCCTGGCTCTTCCAGAACTCCTGCATGATCTTCGCCGACTCGTCGCGGTTGCGGTTCAGGAAGCGCATCGCCCGCACGTGGGCGTTCATGAAGCGTTGCGCGCCGTCGGGGTTCTTCTTGTGGATGTAGTTCCAAGAGCTGGTCAGGAAGACGGGAGAGGTGTAGCCCAAAAGGTCGTCGTAGTCCTTGGGACCCATGACCATGCGGCCCAGCCCCTTGTCGACGATAATCGAGCCCCACGGCTCCCAGGTGAGTCCGGCATCCAGTGCGCCGCGCTCAAAGGCGGCGGGCAGCGAACCCGTCTTGGTGTTGCGAATCTTGAAGTTCTTGTCCGAGAGACCGATGCGAGAGAGATAGGTCATCCACGTGGCCCAGGTGCCCGTGCCCATCTGCGCACCCACGGTCTTGCCCTGGAGATCCTTGACCGACTTGGTGGTCTTGTCGCTCACGGGCACGAGCACCATGTTCTGGTTCCCGTAGCGGTTGAGCGCAATGCCCACCACGTCGAGGCCGCGCGCGGCAATTTGCCCCACGCGGGAACCGCGGGTGCTGATGATGTCGGCGGTGCCGCCAATGAGGGCGTCGATGAGCGCGCGCGGGCTCGTGACCCTGCGCTGCACCTCGACCCCCTCGGCCTTGTAGAAGCCCTTCTTCTCCGCGATGTAGGGGATGGCCGCGTGCGAAGTGTTGTCGTGAATCAGGCGCACGACTCCTTTCGCGGCCAGTGCGTTCGTCGTCATGCCGAGCACGACGAGGGTGGCGATAAGCAACATTCCGAGGTTTTTCATTTTATCCTCCTTTACGATGCGGCCCCTGTGGCCCTTGCGTAAACCAGAGGTAAAACGATGAAAACCGACCAAGAGCGCCTCTTACTCTCTTGCCGGGTGGAATATCGCCAGCAACCTTACCTCCTTCTCTCCTGTTGTCATGCTGCGGTGCATCGTCTTTCGGGGCAGGAAAATGCAGTCCCCTCCGCGAAACTCGATATTGCGATCCTCGAGTTCGTAGCGGCCCTCGCCCTCGATGACGTAGATGAGCTCGTCCTCTTCGTGGTCGTGCCACGCATGGGTCTCACCGGGGCGGAAGACGGTGAGCCAGGCATCGACGTTCCAGCCGTGGTCGGCCATAGAGGTCATCCGCCAGGCGTGCGCACCTCCGTCGAGCACCTTGTGGTGGCAAGTTTCGGGACTGATGAGGCAGGCTTCGCGCTCGACCATTCTGGGTCTCCGCGATCAACTTGCGCCGCACATTCTCTTCAATTTCTATAATGTGGGAACATGCTGGCACCCGTGCGCGAAAATGTCAAACTGCCCCGAAACCGCCGCGCGGGCCATTCTGCATGTGCTTGCGGATTTACAGGGCGTCGCTCCATGCAGGCGCGGCGACGCCTCCCGGGCCGAAGAGAAAAACGCAGCCGAGCGACAGTACTACCCTACCCCGGCGATTTCTTCGCTCCGCCCTTTCTGCGAAAGATGCCGTCGTAGAAGGTATACAGAGAAGCCGCGAGCAGCACGGCGGCGATGGGGCTGGAGAGGAAGTACCAAAACGGCCTGTTCTCGAAGGTGATGAGGGCGCGGCGCAGATTCTCGTCGGCCAGCGAACCCAGGATGACCGCCAGCACCATGGGGGCGAGCGGAACACCGAAGCTGCGCAGCACGTAGCCCACCACGCCCGCCGCCAGCATGACGTAGACGTCGAACATGCTCAGGCGCACCGCGTACGCCCCCAGAATGCAGATGGGGATGATGATGGGCATGAGCAGCGTGCGCGGCAGGCTGTAGAGCTTGACCGCCGGCTTCACCAGCAACAGACCGAAGACGTACATCAGAAAGTTCGCCACCACCAGCGCGCCGTAGATAAAGTAGATGAGGCCGGGGTTCTCGACGTTGATGGTGGGGCCGATGACGACGTGCTTGAGCTCGAGTGCGGCCATGAAGGCCGCTGCGGGCGGGCTGCCGGGAATCCCCAGCGTGAGGGTCGGCAAAATGGTGCCGCCGATGCAGGCGTTGTTCGCCACCTCGCCGCAGACGATGCCCTCGTAGCTGCCCTTGCCGAACTTCTCGCGCTCCTCGGGCGCGGCGCGCCGCTTGCCCACGTCATAGGCGACGAAGGCGGCGATGTTGCCCCCCGCACCGGGGATGGCGCCTATCACCGTGCCGATGACGCCCGAGCGCACCGAGGAGCGCGCGTAGCGCCACAACATCGTGAAGGGGGGCACCACGCGGTCGACCCGCTCGGGAATCTTGGGCGGCTCCTTCTGGGGGAGCACCCAGAGAATCTCGGTCAGGCCGAAGAGCCCGATGATGACGGGGATGTAGCTGATGCCGTCTTCGAGCAGCACGCTCCCGAAGGTAAAGCGCGGCACGCCGAAAATCTTGTCCAGCCCGACGTAGGCGACGAGCAGCCCTATCCAGCCCGATATCCAGCCCTTGATGGGCAGCTCCCCCGAGGTGAGCGTCCCGCAGATGGCGATGCCCCACATCGCGAGCAGAAACATCTCCCAGGAGCGAAACTCCAGCGCTATCGCCAGGATGAGCGGAATGCACGCCACCAGCAGCACGATGCCCACCCAGTTGCCCAGAAACGAGGCCACCAGCGCGGTGCCGAGCGCGAGCCCGCCCTCTCCCCTTTGGGCGAGTCGGTGGCCCTCTATCATGGTGGGGACGGCGGCGGGCGTGCCCGGAATGTTGATGAGCACCGCGGTAATCGAACCGCCGAAAACACTCGCCGTGTAGACGCCCAGCAGGAACATGATGGCCACGTCCTGGCTCATGCGGGTGGAAAGCCCGATGAGCAGCACCATGGACATGGTGGTCGAAATGCCCGGCATCGACCCCCACAACAATCCCAGTATGGTGCCGAGGATGCACACGAACACCAGGTAGGGGTTCAGGGCGTGAACGAGCTGTTCGATGAAAAACACGGCCTACCCCGACCCCGGCAGGGGAATGCGGAACCCGTAGCGAAACGCGGCGGCGAGCACGAGCGTGGCGACGGCCGACACCAGCAGGCACGAGAGAAACGGCTTGCGCCAGAACATGCGCAGCACGACGGCGAGCACGGGAATCGTCACCGCCTCGAAGGTGCCGAAGGCGAGGTTGACGAAGCCCAGGGGAACCACGACCTCAAAGGTAATCCAATCAAGAAGCGCGACGTAGGCGGCCACGACGATCGTGAGGATGATGACCCACTGGTTCTCTGCGTCCCCCAGATAGTCGCGCACCCACGCACCGGGCTCGATGCGAATCTCGCCCAACCCCCGGCGCCGGACGTTGACCCACAACCCCGCCGCCATGACGAGCAGACAAAAACCCGTGAGAAAGGGCATGAAGCCCGGCGCGGTGAAAACATTGCCCTCGGTGTTGGGCATCGCGAGCGCGAGCCCCATGGCGAGAATCCCCAGTGCACCGACGCCCAGGGCGACGGCAAGGTCCTTGCCCGTGGAAACGCTGCCCGCGTCGGGGTCGTCTTCCGAGACGATGCGGGGAGGTTCATTCGTTTCGTCTTCGCGCGAAGCGCTCATCTCGTCCTTTCGGGGAGGGCGTGCGGTGAAACGCCGCCGGTCGGGTGCGGACACCCGACCGGCAGGCGGGTTGCTACTTCATGCGGGGCGCGTAGCCCTTGGGCGGCCACCAGGAGCCGAAATCTTTCGGATCCGGCAGGCCGAGCTCAGCAGGTCCGCGCACCTTTTTGCCAATGTGCTTCTGGAGCCTCTTGAGCGTCTTGGCGCTCAGGCTCTCGAGCTGCGCGGCGCGGCGATCCGCATCCGCCCCCACGCGGATGTCGCTCTGGAAGTACTTGCGCTTGGCGATCTTGGCGAAAGCCTCCGACTTGGCGGCGGCGATCCAGGCGGGCTTGATCTTCTCGAGCACCTCCACGGGCGTCCCGCGCCTGAGGCCGATGCTGTAGGTTCCGCCCATCGGGGCAAGTGCCTTGAGCTGCGGCAGGAAATTCGTGACGCTGTGGGCCTTGCCGTAGCCGGGAACGTCGAGGTCGACCGGCCCGGTGTGCATGAGGTTTCGCAGCTTGCCGGCCCGCAGGAACTCGACGTGCTCGTGCACGCCGCCGCCGGCGATGTCCACCTCGCCCTGAAGACCCGCGACCGTCGCGGGCTTCCCGCCCTTGTAGGGGACGAAGCGCAGCTCGATGCCCGCCGCGTCGGCGACGATGGCGCCCACCTCGTGCCAGATGCTGCCTACCCCCGAGGTGGAGATGGTGACCTTGCCGGGGTTTTTCTTCGCCGCGGCTATCACGTCCTTGAGGCTCTTGAAGGGGGAGCCGGGACGCACCGACCAGCTCGCGAGCGAGGTGGCCGCCGCGAAGTGCTGCCACTCCAGCCACGCGGCGGAATCGACGTAGCCCATCGGACGAACGAACTTGTTGTAGTTCGCGGCTCCCAGCCAGGTGTAGCCGTCGGCGGGCTTGTTGAGAACGTAGCGCGTCGCCACGCCCCCCACCGAACCGGGGCGGTTGATGACGTTGATCGGCCAGCCCGTCGTGCGGGCCACCTCCCCCACCAGGGTGCGGATGACGGTGTCCGTCCCGCCGCCCGCCGCGTACATGACGACCACGGTAATCGGGCGCGCGGGCCAGGTGGCCGCACCCGCCTTGCGGGTCGTGAACACCATCGGCGCGACCGCCGCCGCACCGGCCAAGCCCAGGGTGTGTATAAAGCTCCTGCGCGTTACCTCGGGTGATTCGGGAACGACGATGCGGGGACTATCCTGAAGCCTCTTCTCCGACATTACGCTTTCTCCTCTCGCAGGGACTCATGATGCCGCTCGACCGGAAGCGCCTCGCGGGCGCGCAATCGCGTATTCAAATTTTAGGCTGCCGCTCATTCTAACACGGGGGGAACTCTGCGCGTCAAACCCCGCCGCGCGCGGGGCGGGGCAGGGTTTTCGCAAAACTCCATCTTCGCTTGTAACCGACCTGTAACGCGGTTGTGGTAAGATTCTCCCGACACGATGTGCGAGCGCTACTCTCACCCCAAAAGAAGGAAGGGCAAAAGATGAAGCTCGGAGTGTTGACGGGGGGCGGAGACTGCCCCGGGCTGAACGCGGTCATCCGTGCGGTCACGGCCTCGAACTATCGCCGCGGAACCCAAACCCTGGGCATTCGCCGGGGCTGGCGCGGTCTGGTGGAGGGCGATTACTTCGACATCCCGATACAGATGATATCGGGCATCCTCGACAAGGGGGGGACCATTCTCGGTTCATCGCGCACCAACCCCACCAAGGATCCCGCCGTATTCGCACAACTCGAGGAGAACTGGCGCGCCTCGGGGATAGACGGCCTCATCGCCATCGGGGGCGACGACACCCTCAGCGTCGCCAACTTTCTCGACAAGAAGGGCTACAACGTCATCAGCGTGCCCAAGACGATCGACAACGACATCGGCCTCACGGACTATTCTTTCGGCTTCCACACCGCCGTGGGCGTCATTACCGACGCCATCGACCGCCTGCGCACCACCGCCGAGGCGCACGACCGCGTCATTGTGCTCGAAGTCATGGGCCGCCACTCGGGCTGGCTCGCCACCTACGCGGGCATCGCGGGCGGGGCCGACCTCATTCTGGTGCCCGAGCATCCCTTCGACATCGATGAAGTCATCAGCGTGCTCGAGGGACGCTTCGCGCGCGGGCGTAATTTCGCCAACGTGGTCGTGGCCGAGGGTGCGAAGCCCAAGGGGATAGAAGACTTCATCACGCGCAGCAAGGCCAAGGACGAGTTCGGCCACGTCCAGCTCGGCGGCGTCGGCGAATACCTCGCCCAGCAAGTCGGAGACCGCATGGGAGTGGACACGCGCGCCGTCATCCTCGGGCACATACAGCGCGGGGGTGCGCCCATGCCCTACGACCGGGTGCTGGCGACGCGCCTGGGGATGCGGGCGAGCGAATTCGCACACGAGGGCACGTGGGGCGTCATGGCGGGTCTGCGCGGGCGCGACATCGACCCGATTCCGCTCGATGAGGTATACGGCAAGGTCAACACCCTGCGCGACGACTTCTACGAGACGGCGAAGCTGTTCTTCGGCTGACGCCCGGGGGAAGCGTAAGACTGCGCACGGCGGCGGTGTATGGAACCCCTTGGGGGGTTCGAATCCTCTACGCCTGCCAATGTGTTGGTGTAAATAATCACCCTGAAAACAACGAAAGCCAAGTTTTGTGTTGCAACGACAGGCCTTTATTCGCCCTTGGGCATTTGGCGAGAGCATTTTCAGGGTTGATGGCGACAACGCTCGTGATGAGGGCTCCTCACAGCAATCGTTGTTTCATGGGGCTGCCCTATTTCAATGTCTTTTTGAAATGCGCTGCCACTGCACTCACGGATGTGTTCACGGCCTCGGGCTGATCGTAAAAATCAAACTGCGTGACATTCTCCAGCATGATAAGCCGGACGTTATCTCCGCCGCGCTTTGCATACTCTTTCGCACCCTGCGGAATGGCCGCGGCCTCGGAATGGACGAGCAATGCCGGCTTTTTCTGCACGTCAGCAGTCTTCAAGGCGTCATAGGTCAACCAGCCATCCCATGAAGCCACATTGAACTTGTTGTCATATTCAGGAATCAAGCCACGGTCCGTTTCCGTGTAATAAGGAACCCGATACATCACCGCCTTGTTATTTGTCAGACTGGCTGCTTCCAGATAAACGGGCGCACCGGATTTCTCGGCTTCCTTTGCCGCTGTGATAAGACCCTTGACACCTTTTGCACCGCCATACACTGCGTCAACAATCTTTGCGTCATGCAACCATGGAGCAACCAGAGCCAGGGATTTAATATTCGGGTTTGATGCTGCGGCGTCGCTCATATAGCCCGCCGATGCACAGATCCCCAGACCGGCAACCTTACCTGCATCCACTTCTGCACGTGTAACAAGAAAATTTGCCGCTGCATGAATATCTTCTGTTTTGCGTGTGGGATCTTCGAGATATTTAATGGAGTCTTCGGATTCGCCCCAGCCACGAAAATCAAACACAAGCGCCGCATACCCCTTGTCTGCCAGTGCAGCGGCGTAGGTTGTTGGCATTTGTTCTTTCACGGTTGTCCATGCGCCCGTGACCACAACGCCCGGTAATTTATCGCCTTCTTTGTAGCCGTCGGGTAAAAATAAATTTCCAACCAATTTTTGGTTCTGACTCTCAAATGTGACTTGTTTTTTGATAGCGGCCTCCGCATTGCCCAAAGCTGTGAATGTGAGTGCACCGATTACGGCAGTTGTTGCCAGTAATTTTTTCATCGGATGTCTCCTCGTATCGCGCAGCGCGATTGCACCCTTGGAGGCTTTTGCGCAGTTGTTGAAGATTCTTGCTATTGGCTATCCCGCCATACAATCGATC
Organism: bacterium; assembly: GCA_965221655.1. Lineage (GTDB taxonomy): Bacteria > UBA8248 > UBA8248 > UBA8248 > UBA8248 > Bin107. The sequence goes on from OZ244906.1 coordinate 1,956,277, forward strand.
AGATGCATGCTTTCATGGTTTGTGATTTCCTTCCTGCATGGCGGAGAGGGAGGGATTCGAACCCTCGAGACACCTTGTGGGCGTCTATACGATTTCCAGTCGTACTCCTTCGGCCTCTCGGACACCTCTCCGCGCGAGGAGGCGGAACTTGTATATCACGGGGGCGGGGGAGATGTCAGTCGGCTTTTTTTGTTGACTTTTCCCTCCGTTTGCCCGATGATCGGCGGCACGTCGGAAAGGAGGTGATCCCAATATGAAAACAGACTGTAGGGACGAGGTGGCTGGCGCCTAGGGGAGGAGCCCCGTGGTGATTTTCCCGGGCTCATCTTCGCCCAGGCGAATCCCCACCAGACCACCGAGAAGTGTGAAACCCCGGTCCGCGAGGGCCGGGGTTTTTCATGGCGCGCAAAACGCGCATCGGGCAGCTTCACGTCACCGGTACATGAACACGAGGAGTGCGTTTCGATGAACTGGAATGTCTATCTCTCGGGCGAGGTGCACACCGACTGGCGCGAGAGAATCATACAAGGCGCGGAGGGGGCGAACCTGCCGCTCACGTTTTTCGCCCCCGTTACGGATCACGACGCCAGCGACGATTGCGGCGTGGACATCCTCGGCGGCGAGGAAAAATCCTTCTGGAAAGACCGCAAGGGAGCGGGCGTGAACGCCATCCGCACGCGCACGCTCATCGAGAAGGCGGACGTGGTGGTCGTGCGCTTCGGCGAGAAATACAGGCAGTGGAATGCGGCTTTCGACGCGGGCTACGCGGCGGCACTGGGCAAGGCCATCATCGTCTTGCACGACGCCAGCCACGCACACGCTCTCAAGGAAGTCGACGCGGCCGCCCTGGCCGTGGCCGAGGAGCCCGAACAGGTGGTGCGCATCCTGAACTACGTCGTGAACGGAACGCTATAGGACTGCCGAAAAATCCGCCCGCAGGAATCGCCCGCCCGAAGGAGGAGAGATGGACGCGAAATCAGCCGCAGGCCGCCTCATCATCGCACTCGACGTGCCCACGCACGAAGAGGCGCTCGCCGCGGTGGAAACGCTCGACAACGTTTCTTTCTACAAGGTCGGCCTGCAACTCTTCCTGGCGGGCGACCTGCTCGGGCTGATTCGCAAACTGCGCGCACAGCGCGGCGGCGGCATATTCGTCGACCTCAAACTCTCAGGCGACATCGGCAACACCATCACCTCGTTCGTGGAAGGCTGCCGGGAGCTCGACGTCAAATTCATCACGCTCACGGAATCCGTACCCTACGCGACGACACTGCGCACCATCGAGGCGGCACGGGCGGCGCGCGGTGCGGCGAACAACCCGAGGCTGCTCATGGTGCCGCTGCTCTCAAGCCTGGGTGCGGACGACCTGCGCGGCGAGGAGGAGAGCGACGCGACGCGCCACATTCTCACGCGCGGGAAGAAGTTGCTGGGTGATGGGTGTGATGGGCTGATCGTCTCGGGCGAGGCCATCGCGGCATGTCGGGAGGCGTTTCCGGAGGCAGACATCGTGAGTCCGGGCATCCGCCCCGCCTGGGCAGGTGCGGACGACCACAAGCGCCACGCCACGCCGGCAGACGCCATCCGCATGGGGGCGGACTACCTCGTGGTGGGCAGGCCGATACTGAAAGACCCCGACCCGCGCGCGGCGGCGCAGAGAATCATCGAAGAGATGGCCGAGGCTTTCGGGAGAAAAACCGCGCGGCCTTGAAGGCCTCACGCAAAAAAAGACCCGCGGCAACGCGCGCGCGCCTCAACGCCCCTGGTCGCACACTTCGGGGTTCATGGTCGTAGGCGGCATCTCGCCGCCGAAGAAGGCGAGCAGACACTTCGTCGCGTGGTGGAGGGTGTTGCGAATCGCGTCCTCGCCGCGTCCGCCCAGGTGCGGGGCCAGCACGGCGTTTTCGAGCGTGAAGATGGGGTGTGCGTAGTCGGGCGGCTCCTCGGGGAACACGTCGATGCCCGCCCCGCGTATGACGCCTTCTTCCAAGGCCTCGGCCACCGCGTCCAGGTCAAACACGTCGCCGCGCGAGAGGTTGAACACGTAGGCGTCAGGCTTCATGAGGCCCAGGATGTCGCGGTTGATGATGTGCCTGGTCTCGGGCGTCAGCGGCACGTGGCAGGTCAGGTAGTCCGACGCGCGCGCCAACTCCTCGAGCTCCACGAACCGCACGCCGAGGGCGTCCGCCGTCTCCTCATCGCGCACGATGTCGTGGGCGATGACCTTCATGTCGAAGGCCACGGCGCGCCGGGCCACCTGCTTGCCCACGTTGCCGAAGCCCAGTATCCCCAGCGTCATCCCGTTCAGGGGGCGCATGGGCGGCTGTATCTCGCGCCAAAGGCCTTTGCGGACGTTCGCGTCCAGCCAGCCGATGCGCCTGCACGCACCCAGCATGAGGCCAAAGAAGTGCTCGGCCACCGAGGCGGAGTTCTGCCCCGCCGCGTTGGTGACGAGTATGCCCCGCTCAGTGGCCGCGGGAACGTCTACGTTGTTCACCCCCACGCCCGCACGCGCGATGATGCGCAAGCGCGGCGCACCCTCCATGACGTAGCGCGTATATGGTTCCGCACCCGCGATGACGGCGGTCGCCTCGGCCACGCAGGCGCGCACGTCGTCTTCGGGCATGTGGCCCCGGCACTCGTCCAGACGCACCTCAAGGCCCGCATCGACCAGGGGCTGAAAAATTTCCATCGGGTCGTCGAAATTGAGGATAAAAGGGGTTCCCACCCATACCACGGGCTTCTCGGCCATGCGTGCGGCACCTCCGCTTGCGCCCCGCACACACCGGGGCCGATGACGATGCGCACCCGCCCCTCCCCGCCGGGGGAGCGAGACGCGCAGGAGTCGAAAAAAATCTATTCCCCGCGCCACACGGGCTTTCGCTTCTCCCCAAAGGCGCGCACTCCCTCTTGCGAGTCCGCCGTGTGGAGAATGCGGTCGGCCACGTCGCGCGACATGTAGACCCTGTCCCGATAGCCCAGGTCCTCACCCCTGCGCGCCGCCTCCTTGATGGCGCGCACCGCCAGGGGGGCGGACTCGAGAATTTCCGCCGCGTAGCGCTCCGCCGTCGGCAGCAACTCCTCGTGGGGCACCACCTCGTTGGCGATGCCCAGCCGCAGACACTCTTCTGCGGGGATGAACTTGCCGCGCATGAGCCAGCTCATCGCCTGCGTCCAGGGAATCGCGTGCGCACACATGGCCGGACCGCTCACCGAGGAGATGCCCCGCTTCACCTGGGGCCAGCCCATCGAGGCGCGTTCGGAGAAGATCAAAACGTCGGAATTCAGGGCGAAGCCCGCCCCCTGGGCCAGGCAGGGGCCATTGATCGCACAGATAATCGGCTTGTAGAGATAGCGCAGGTAGAGATAGAGCTCGTCGTTCGACATCACTTCGCCGTCGTTCGCGTCGGGGACTTTCTCCAGAATGTCTTTTCCCGCACAGAACACGTCGCCCGCCCCCGTGATGACGGCCACCCACACGTCGGGGTCGTGCTTGATATGTACGTAGGCGTCCTGCACCTCCTTGCGCATGGCGTAGTTGATGGCGTTTTTCTTCTCCGGCCTGTTCAGGGTCAGATACGCAACGTGATCCTTCACTTCATAGATGGTTGCCTCTCGGTGCGCCATGACAAGGCTCCTCGCTCGATTCGGGGAGCGGCGGCGCCGCTCCGTGCGTTCCGGGGATGCGCGCGCGCATTCTACCCGAAACCATCGCGCCGCGCCGCCCGTGCGGCGAATTTCTTCCCCCCGCGAGTTGTGAGAAACTCTCTCGACACCCGAGCAGCCACGCGAATCGAACCCGGGGGAGAGCCCGCATGCGCGTAGTCGACGTGATCGCCCAAATCCTGAAGCGCGAGGGAGTGGAGCACCTGAGCTGCTATCCCACCACCGTCCTCATCGAGGCGGCCGCCGCCGCGGGCATCCGGCCCATCGTCTGCCGCCAGGAGCGCGTGGGAGTGGGCATTGCAGACGGCTTCGCGCGCGTAACCAACGGCGCCACGCCCGCAGCCTTCGCCATGCAATACGGCCCGGGTGCGGAAAACGCCTTTCCGGGCATCTCGACCGCTTTTTCGGACTCGACCCCCGTGCTGCTGCTCCCCCTGGGTCACCCCCGTGGACGCGACGGAGTGTTCCCAATGTTCAGCTCCGTGCGCTCCTACGCCTCGGTAACGAAATCGGCAGAACTCCTCACCACCCCCGAGCGCGTGGTGGACGCCATGCGCCGCGCAATGAACGCGCTCAGGAACGGTCGGCCCGGCCCCGTTTTGGTGGAAATTCCCGCCGACGTAGCGACCATGGAGGTGGATGAGGGTCTCCTCGCTCGCTACACGCCCGTCAAAAAAGCGCGCGCCCAGGCCGATCCGGCGGACGTGGAGAGCGCCGCGGAGGTGCTCGTAAACGCCGAGCGGCCCGTCATTCTGGCCGGAGCGGGCGTGCTCTACGCCGAGGCCGGCGCCGAGCTGGCGGAACTCGCCGAGCTCCTCCAGATTCCCGTCATGACAACCATGGAGGGCAAGAGCGCAATTTCAGAGAAAAACCACCCCCTGGCCCTGGGCGTGGCGTCGAGCGTCATGGCCGGCCCCGCCTATGCGTTCTTAAAAGACGCCGACGCCGTGTTCGCCGTCGGGGCGAGCCTCACCGACCACGGACTCGCCACGCCGATACCCCCGGGCAAGACGCTCATCCACGCGACGAACGACCCCGGCGACCTCAACAAGAGCTTCCCCGCCGCGCATCCCGTGCTCGGCGACGCGAAGCTGGTGCTGCGCCAGTTCATCGCGTGCTGTGCGGAGCGCCTCGGCGGCACAAGCCCGCGCGCGGGCGTGGCGGAAGCGGTGGCGCGCGCCAAGCAAGCCTGGCTGGCGGAGTGGACGCCCCGGCTCGCCTCAAGCGAAAAGCCCATCAACCCCTACCGCGTCATCGCGGAGCTCATGCGCAGCGTGCCGCCCGCAGAGGCCATCGTCACCCACGATTCGGGCAACCCGCGCTACGAGACCCTGCCCTTCTACCAGTCCGACGGGCCGCGCTCCTACCTCGGCTGGGGCAAGTCCCACCAGCTCGGCACCGGGCTCGGCCTCGCCATGGGGGCGAAGCTCGCCGCACCCGAGAAGTTTTGCGTGAACGTGATGGGCGACGCCGCCTTCGGCATGACGGGGCTGGACTTCGAGACCGCCGTGCGCGCAAACCTGCCCGTCTGCACGGTGGTGCTCAAAAACTCCACGATGGCGGTGGAAACCCACCACATGGCGGTCTCCCACGCGCGCTACGGCACGCGCGACGTGGGCGGGGAATACGCCGAGATCGCCCGCGCCCTCGGCGGCTGGGCGAAGCGCGTGGAGGAACCAGGCGAAATCGGCGCGGCCTTCACCGAGGCCAGACGGCAGAACGAGGAGGGCCGCCCCGCACTCCTCGAGTTCATCACGAGTGCGGAGATGGCCTACTCCCACCCCCATCCGTTCGGGTAGGTGGGGGAGGAGGCGGTCTGCGGCGGATTACACCTCGACGACGATTTTGCCCATTTGCTGGTTCGATTCCATATAGCGGTGCGCACCCGCCATGTCCTCAAGCGGAAACGTCTTGGCGATCAGGGGGGTGAACGCGCCGGATTCCAGCCCATCGCAAATGAATTTCTTCGCCCGCTCCCTTTTTTCAGCGTCTTTCGTAATCTCCATCAGCGTATAGCCCCTGAACGTCAAACCCTTCGCCAGGGCTGGAAACAGGGGGAAAACCGCATCGACGGGTGCGAGGACGCCATAGACGAAAATGATGGCTCGCGCCGCCGCCGCGTCGGCGAGTTTTGCGAGAAAAGGCCCGACGACGGGGTCGAAAATGATGTTCGCCCCGACGCCCCCGGTGATTTGCATCACCGAATCTGCTAAGTCCTCCTCATCCGTCACGACGACGTGGTCCGCACCCGCACCGAGGAGGAACTCTTTTTTCTCCGCCCCCCGCGTCGTGGCGATGACCCGTGCACCCGCCGATTTCGCAATTTGAATCGCCCCCAGCCCCACGCTGCTGCTCGCCGCGGTAATCAGGACGCTGTCCCCTTCCTTTACCTGTCCATATTCGACGAGCGCGCCATATGCAGTCATGTACTGCATCCACATGGCCGCCCCCTCGGCGGACGTCAGACGTTCCGGAAAGCGAGCGGCGGCATGCGCCGGAACTATCGCCGACTCGCCATACACCCCGTGTTCTCCCATCGAAAACGAGGGAATCGTACTCACGCGCTCCCCAAGCGCCAGACCTTTGACCCCCGGACCTACGGCGTCAATCGTTCCACACGCCTCATAGCCGATGCGAGAGGGAAACACCGGTTTTTCGTGATATTTCCCCTCTCGAAACATCACCTCGGCCCGGTTGAGGCCGATAGCCTCCACTGCAATGCGCACCTCGCCCTCGCCTGGCTCAACGAGGGGAACCTCGCTCAGACGCAGCACGTCTGCACTTCCCGTCTCATGCAAAAGAACCACTTTCGGCATACGTCCACCCTCCTTCGTTCGCACCTGCAGAGATAACGCAACCGGCCACCGGATAATTCCCGCCCTGCGCGAACACACCCGCGCCGGGGCGCAATCCCCCCTACTTCAGCTTCTCGGCGAAGAACGCCAGCGTCTTCTCCCAGGAATCCTCGCTTTGCGCGGCGCGGAAACGCTCGGGGTTCTCCTCCCACTGAAAGGCGTGGCCCGCCCCGTCGTAGCGGTGAAAAACGTATTCGACGCCCGCGTTCGCAAGCGCGGCCTCGTAGTCGTCCACGTCGGCGGGCGAGGGGTTTTGATCCTCATTGCCGAAGATGCCGATGACCGGACAGGCGATGTCGCCCGCCAGCTCGATCGCGGGCGGATTGCCCGCCCCGCGCACCTCCTTCACCCCGCCTCCGTAGAAGACGGCACACGCGCGGTAGCGCGCGTCCGTGCACGCCCCCAGCCAGCTCACGCGCCCGCCCCAGCAGTGCCCGACGATGCCGATGCGCTCCGCGTCCACGTTATCGAGTGCGGCCAAAACGTCGAAGCCCGCCATGAGGTCGAGCCGCGTTTGCGCGTCGTTGAACTCCTCGCGCTTTATCTGCATCTCGTCTTCTTTCGACCACCAGTGGTAGAGAAACGGCACCGCGACGGCGAAGCCGTTCTCGGCGTAGCGCGCCGCCGCCTTGAGGGTAAAGGGGTCTTGCTCGATTCCCTGATGCCCCGGTATGTGCTGGCAGAGCACCAGCCCCGGGTGCGGCCCCGCCCCCGGGGGCTCGAAGAGAAAGACCTCCATCGGGCTGCCGCCCACCTCGCTCATCTCGATACGGTAATCCATCGCTTTCCCCTTTCATGGATAGGTGTGCAAGAGTTACGTGGAGCATACCATCTTCGCCTGTCCGCATCGTCCGCACAGGGTGGATGCGACGCGCGCGGCGGAAAAATTGCCCCTCACCCGTCCGCACCCGCCAGGTTCTGCGGCCTTCCGCGCAGGTAGGCCTCCACGTTGTCCACGGCGATGCGCGCTTCTCTCTCCGTGGCTCCTTCGGTGTGCGCGGCCACGTGGGGGGTGAGAATCACGTTCTCGAGGGTGCGCAGCACGGAGTCCGCAGGGAGAGGCTCGTCGGGTTCGAACACGTCCAGACCTGCTCCTGCTATGCGCCCCGCGCACAGGGCGTCGAGGAGGGCGTCCATGTCGAGGAGTGCTGCGCGCGCGGTGTTGATCAAAAACGCCGTCGGCTTCATCCGCGCGATGTGCGCCCGCGAGACGATGCCGCGCGTCTCGGGCGTCGCGTGGAGCTGAATCGTAACGAAATCCGCCTCCATGCATTCCTCCATCGAGGCCGCCCGCACCCCGGCGCGCGCCGCCGAGGCGGGCGTCATGCTCCGCGACCAGGCCAGCACGTCCATGCCGAAGCCCCGCGCCATGGGGGCAACCTTGCTTCCCGCGTGGCCAAAACCTATGAGCGAGAGGCTCTTGCCGAGCAGTTCCACGCCCAGGGCGCGCTCCCACGCCCCCGCCCGCATGGCGGGGCACTGAAACGGCAGCCGCTTCGCCAGGGCGAGAACGAGCATCATCGTGTGTTCGGCCACCGAGGCACTCCCGGCCCCCGGCGTAACGCAGACTGCTATCCCCCGTTTTTTCGCTTCGCCCAGGTCCACCATGCGCGGGCGCGTGCCCCACACCGAGACGAGGCGCAGCCGCGGGGCCGCGTCGAACAGGGAGCCGTCGCGAAAATCCGTCTGGAAGCGTACGGTCAGGACGACGTCCGCATCGGCGATGCGCCGCGCCATGTCCGCCGCGTCGTGCGGCCGTTCGGTGAAATGCGCCACCTCGCCCAGGGCTTCGAGCCGCGCGAGTTGGGGGGAGTTCTCGAACATCCCCTCGTAGTCGTCGGGCACCACGATTTTCATCCACCGCTCCTCCGTGCGGGCACTCCCTCATGATTGACAGAACCCACCCTGTTCAGTAGTGCTATAGACAAAATACCACCGAACGCTCTCGCAAAGGACACGCGCCACCGCCATGATGCCGGACCTTTCCGCCGAAGAAGCCGAAATGGTGCGCCGCGCGCGCGTCATCGCCCGCGAGGACGTTTTGCCCATCGCCGCGGCGCGGGATCGCAACTACCCGCCCGGGGAGGCGTACCCGTGGGAGATCGCCGAGAAGATCGACGCAGCGGGTCTGCGCACCCTGACCGTACCCCGGAAATTCGGCGGCTTCGGGGCGCGCCACCTCGTACAGGCCATGGTGGCCGAGGAGCTCGCCTACGGAGACCTGGGCGTAGCCGTCTCCATGGATCAAACCTATAAGTTCACGCAACTGCTCGCCAATGAGACCACCCAGGCACAGCGCGACCTCTACCTCGAGGATTTCCTGCGTGACCCCACGGCCCTGCTCGCCCTCGCCACCACCGAGCCCCAGAGCGGAACCGACACGTTCCTCATGTACGACGCACCGGGTGCGGGTCCGCGCATGACGGCGAAAAAAGAGGGCGACTTCTATATACTGAACGGCACGAAGCACTACATCTCGAACGGGGGACTCGCGAAATACTATTTCATATTCGCGCGCACCGCACCCGAGAAGAAGATGAGCGAGGGGCTCACCTGCTTTCTGGTGCCGCGCGACACGGAGGGCTTCGAAATCGGAGAAGCCCATTCGAAGCTGGGCAGACGCCTGCTGCAAAACGGCGAACTCGTGCTGCGCGACTGCCGGGTGCCCGCCCTCAACCTGTTCGGGGAATGGAACGGCGGCCTCTCGATACTCAAGCGCATGGTGAGCGGCGCGCTGATTCCGGTGATGGGCCCGGCCCGCCTCGCCTACGACCTCGCGCGCGAGGCGGCGCGCGACGGCGGCCTCATGGACACGCAGTGGGTGCAGATGGCCCTCACCGAGATGTACATGCTGATTGAGGCGGCGCGCACCTATCTGTATTCTGCGGCGTGGCACGCCGAGAAGCCCAGCGACGACTCGAAGCGTCGCCTGATGTCGAAGGTTTTTGCTTCAGAAGCCGGCATCAGGGTCTGCCGCACGGCGATGGAGATTTGGGGCAGGGCGGGCGCCACCTACCGCGACGATGCGCCGACGCCCGAGAAATGCTGGCGCGACGTGCTCAGCTACCTGCACGGCTTCGGCACCAATGAGGCGGTCAAGCTCAAGGCAGCACCCCTGCTCGCACCCGCGGGACAAGACGAATGGTAAACCGGCGAAACTTTACGCGCACCCGGCAAGCACAAGGAGAATCCCATGCCTGACTACAAGAAGTCCGACGCACGCGCCTACTGCAAGGAGAACATGCGCGGTCTGTGGGCCGCCATCCCCTACCCCTTCGACGAGAACGACAACATCGACGAGGCGGGCTTCCGCGCGGACATCCGCCACTACATCGACAACCTCGGCATCCAGGGATTTTTCGTCGGGGGGATGATCGGCGAATTCTGGTGCCTCACCAAAGAAGAGCGCCTGCGCGGCCAGGCCATCGCCTGCGACGAGGCGGGCGAGGTGCCCATCATCGCGCACACCGGCCACACCTCGGCCAAAGAGGCGATAGAACTCACCAACGCGGCGATAGATGCGGGGGCGACCTACGCGATTCTGGCGAATCCCTATCTGGGTGCGCAGGGCATTCCCGAGCGCGTGCGCGCGTTCTTCCAGGAATTCTGCTCAAACGTGGACATCGGGGTCTCTCTGTTCAACTCGGGCGCGACGGGCTATTCCCTCTCGCCCGATCTGGTGCGCGCCATCGTGGACGACAACGAGAACCTCTGCTGCATCAAGAACGCGCAGCCCAAGGCCCACTGCGACGAGGTGCGCGAGGCCGTGGGGGAGGAGATTGTCGTGAGCGACCCGATGGAGACGCAGTGGTTCTTCAACCGGGCGTACCACAAGCAGCAGACCTTCATGAGCGGCCCCGACCCGTTTCTCTTGCAACGCACGGGCAACCGGGGGATGCAGAGGTACACCGACCTCATCGATGCGGGCAACCTCGAGGAGGCGTGGACCGCGCGCGAGTCCATGAACCCGATGCGCCGCGTGGCCGAGAAGTGGATTTGGGGGCCGTGGTCGAGAGGCGCCTTCCCCATCGCCGCACTCAAGGACTGGATGACAATGATGGGGATGCACGGCGGCCCCTCGCGCGTGCCGATGATTCCCCTGACCCGGGACGAAAAGGCGGAGTTGGCCGCGGATCTCAAGAGCGTGGGCCTCGTCGACTAGGCACGCGCGCACCCCGGGGGTTTCGGCGCATGGATTTCGCCCCGACGGAGGCTGACCGCGCACTCAAGCGGCTTGCGGGCGATTTCGCCCGCCGCGAGATCGCACCGCGCACCGAAGCCATCGACCGCGAAAAAGACCCGGAGAAACGCTTACCCGACGAAATTCTTCGGGCGGGCGCCGCACTCGGCCTGCGCACCCTGGCTGTCCCCGAAAGCGCAGGCGGAGGCGGTGTGCACCCAAGCGCCCTCTGCCCGGTGGCGGAGGAGCTCGGTCGCGCGGATTTAGGGATAGCCCTCCCCTTCACGCTGGACTGGGCACTCGCACACGCGGCCTCCCTCCTGTGGGAAGACGCGACGTTCCATGCGTTCGCCGGGGAATTCACGCGCGATGACGCCCTGCATCTCGCCTGTGCGGAAATCGGGAGCGGGCAAAGGGGGAGCGACGCACCGGACGGCCACCCGACAGCCTCCATCCAGGAAAGAGAGGGCGCACTCCACCTGGTCGGCCGCGCGCGGCGCGTGCTCCATGGTTCGGCGAGCGGTTTTCTGCTCCTCCACGTGCGGGGGGAGGAGGGCCAGCAGGTTTTTCTGCTCGAAAACGAGGCCGCGCGCGGCGTCCGCGTCGCACACCGCCACGACCCGATGGGAATGCGCGCCTGCCCGGACGTGGACGTGCTCTTCACCGACGTGGACCTGAGTAGCTGCCGCCGGGTCGATTGCACCGAAGACGCCTGGCGCGAGGCCACCCACGCCCTGCGCGTACTCCCGGCCTCGGCCGCGGTGGGAACCGCGCACACGGCGCATGAGCACGCACTCCACCACGCGCGCGAGCGCGTACAGGGGGGCAAGCCCATCATCGAGCACCAGACGGTGGGCTTCATGCTCTGCGACAACCTGATGGAACTTGAAGCCGCAACCCAATGCCTGGCAGCAGCGGCCCGGGCCGCGGAGCGCGGCGGCGGCGACCCCTGGCGGAGCATTCTGGCCGAGGCCTTCGCGGCGGAGGCGTGTGAGCGCGTCGCGCGGCGCGCGATGGAGGTCTGGGGCGGGGCGGGCTACATGACCGAAGCCCCCATGGAACGATTGTTGCGTGACGTCGTGGCCTTCGTCCATGCGTTCGGCTCGGGCCACGCCGCGCGCACGACCGCCATGGGGTTGTTGTGAGGGGGAACGTTTACGCGCCGACGAGGGGCGCGCAACGAGGAGGATGCACCGCATGAGCGAGAGAATCGCCTACGTCAACGGCCGCTTCGTACCCGAAAGCGAAGCGCAGGTCTCCATTCTGGATCGCGGCTTCCTCTACGGCGACAGCGTGTACGACGCATCGCGCACCTTCGGCGGACAGCCCTGGCACCTGCGTGCGCACATTGACAGGCTCTACCTCTCGTGCCGCTACGCGCGGCTCGACCCCGGCATGAGCGCGGACGAGATGGAAGACCTCACCATGCAGCTCATCGAGCGCAACCGCCCCGTCTACGGCGAGGACGAGGAGTTTCGCATCAACCACTGGATTACCCGGGGCGGAGGCGTGAGCTCCGCCGCTTCCCACACCGCCGGGGCGCACACGGTGGTCGTCTTCACCCTGCCGATGGACTACGAGCGCTACGCCCGCGGCTACCGAGAGGGGGTGCCCTCGGTGGTTACCGGCGTGCGCCGCATTCCGCCCGAGTGCATCGAGCCGCGCGCCAAGGTGGGGAACAAGATGAACCACGTCCAGGCGGAGTTCCAGGCACAGGAGGCGGGCGCCTGGCCCATCATGCTCGACCTGCAAGGCTTTGTGGCCGAAGGCTCGAGCTACAACTGCTTCTTCGTGCGCGGGGGCGAACTCCTCACGCCCACCGACCACAACTGCCTGGTGGGCGTTACGCGCACCCACGTCATCGACATGGCGAAAGAACTCGGCATCCCCGTGCGCGAGGTGAACCTCACGCGCTACGACCTCCTCGTGGCGGAGGAGGCCTTCCACACGGGCAACAGCATCTGCATCCTGCCCGTCTCCTCTATTGATGGGGTACAGATGTCCGGCGGCGCACCCGGCCCGGTAACCCAGCGGCTCATGAACCTGTGGCAAAGCCAGGTGGGCTGCGACTGGGCCGCGAAGTCCCTGGCTGCGCTGGGAGAGGGCGCCTAGCTTAGGCGCCGAAGCGGCGCAAGGCCGCGCCCTCCGCGCGGCTTTGGCATAGCCATGCGCCCCCGGTTGGGGCTATAGTGTCGCCGCACCCCCGCACAGGAGAGACCCGTGAAGGCCATGGTGCTGCGAGAAAAAGGAGCGCCGTTTTCTTTGGAGGACGTGCCCGACCCCGCTCCCGCTCCGGGCGAGGCCGTGGCGCGCGTGCTCGCCTGCGGTTCGGGCCTCACGATTCACCACGCGCGCGCGGGCCGCGTCGAAATCGACTACCCCGTCATTATCGGCCACGAGGTGGTGGGCGAAATCGTCGAGACGGGCGCGGGCGTGGAGGAAGTGCGCACGGGCGACGTCGTTACCTTCCACTGCTATCTCACCTGCGGGCGATGCCGCTGGTGCCGGGTGAACCGCGAGCCTCTGTGCGACGAAATGGCCGGCTTCGTCGGCAGGCACCGCGACGGCGGTTATGCGGAATACATTTGCCTGCCCGCGCGCAACTACGTCCGCGTGCCCGAGGGGCTGGACCACCGCGCGCATCCCGCGGAGGTGGCCGTTATCTGCGACGCCATCGTAACCCCCTACAAGGTGGTGCGCCGCGCGCGCATCGCACCCATGGAGACCGTGGCCGTCATCGGGGCGGGGGGCGGAGTGGGCATCCACATGGTCATGCTCGCCCGCTGGGCGCACGCGCGGGTCATCGCCGTGGACGTCTCCGCGGAGAAACTCGCGAAATGCACCGAACTCGGTGCGGAGGCGACGGTCGACGCATCGAGAGACGACGTGCGCGAAGCCCTGCGCGAACTCACCGGCGGTGCGGGCGTGGACGTGGCAATCGACTTCGTCTCCCAGGACGCCACCCTCGAGGCCGCGGCCGCCTCCCTCGGCAAGGGGGGGCGTCTGGTGACGCTGGGCGGCTTCACGCCCCGGCCGTTTCGCCTCTCGGCGGGCAGCCTGCTCAACGGGGAGCTTGAGGTCATGGGCAGCCGCTCGTTCACCAAACAAGAGATCGCAGAATCGCTCGCCCTGTGCGAACGCGGCGAGGTGTGGCCCCTGGTCACCGAGACCTACCGCCTCGAGGAAGCCGAAAAGGTGCACGAGCGTCTCGAGGCCGGCGCCATTACGGGCCGCGCCGCCATCGTGATGGACTAGCCCGCGCCATGGACTTCACCCTCACCGAAAAGCAGCGCAGCCTCCAGGCGTTGGCCCACGACTACGCCAGGGACGAGGTGCGCCCCCACGTCCGCGAGCGCGAACGGCTCACCGACCCCGCCGCACGCTTTCCCTGGGAGGTCCTCGAAGCAGGCAGCAGGCTGGGGCTGCGCACGCTCTCCATCCCTGAGGAGCACGGAGGGGGCGGAGCCGACATACTCGACCTGTGCCTCGTGGGCGAGGAGATCGGCTGGGGCGACCTGGGCGTGGCGGTAACCTTCGACCAGACCTGGAAGGTCATCCACTTTCTCGACATCGTCTGGAACGAGGAGCAGCGCGCACACTTTTTGCCCGCCTTCTTAGAAGACCACCGCTTCCACCTGGCAGTGGGCATGACGGAGCCCGAGGTGGGCTCGGAGAACTTCATACCCGAAGAAGGCCCCCACCTCGGCGTGCGCACGCGCGCAGAGCGCGCAGGCGAGGACTGGATTATCAACGGCAAGAAACACTACATCAGCAACGGGGGCGTCGCGCGCCTCTACGTCGTCGTTTGCCGCACGGACCAGAGCGTGGGCGTATCGCGCGGCGTCACCTACTTTATGGTTACGCCCGAGGCGCAGGGGTTTTCCATCGGCCGCATACACGAAAAACTCGGCCAGCGCCTCTCGCAAAACGCCGAGCTCATCTTCGAGAACTGCCGCGTGCCCGACGCCTGGCGCGTAACGCCGGTGGGCGGAGGCGTGGCGGCGCGCTCCGGCCCGTTCTCGCGCGGCTCGGTCATCGAGTCCGCCGCTACGGCGCTGGGTCCCGCGCGCGCGGCCTGGGAGGAGGCCACAGAGTTCGCCCGGGCGCGCATCCAGGGCGGCAAGCCCATCATCGAGCACCAGGGGGTAGGCTTCATGCTGGCGGATTGTTTCGTCGAGTACGAGGCGGCGCGCAGGTTCCTGCACTACGCCGCCTGGCGGGCGATGCGCGAGGACTACGACCCCAAGCTCGGCTACATGGCGAAGACCTTCGCCTCCGAGGCCGGCTTTCGCATCGCCACGCGCGCACTCGAAGTCTGGGGCGGGACGGGCTACATGACCGACGCGCCGATGGAGAAATACCTGCGCGACGTCGTGAGCTTCCTCCATTCGGCGGGCACCAACCAGGCGCAGCGGCTGCGCACCATGGCGTATTTTTAGGCGGGAGGCTTCTCCCCCCTTTTTTCGAGCGAGGAAAGGAAAAGCATGAGCAAGAAGATCGCCGTACTCGGAGCGGGGGCCATCGGCGGCAGCGTGGCCGCCGACCTCACCGACGCGGGACGCGACGTCACCGTCATCGACCAGTGGCCCGCACACGTGGAGGTCATGCGCGAGAAGGGTCTGCACGTCCAGATGCCCGACCTGGACCTGCAAACGCCCCCCCTGCGCGCGCACCACGTTTGCGAGCTGGCCTCGCTCAAGATGAAGTTCGACGTCGTCTTGCTGATCGTCAAGTCCTTCGACACGCGGTGGATGTGCGAGCTCATCGCGCCCTATCTGCGCGAGGACGGCATATTCGTCGGCGCGCAGAACAGCATGAACAACGACACCATCGCCTCCATCATCGGGCGCGAGCGCGTGGTGGGCTGCTGCGTGGAACTCTCGGCGGAGATATTCACCCCCGGCCTCATCCAGCGCAACACGCCGCGCAAGGGCACGTGGTTCGCCGTGGGGGAGTTGGACGGGTCCATCACCCCGCGCGCGCAGGAGATGCGCGAGCTCTTCGCCCACGTCGGCGTAACCGAACTCAGCACCAACATCGAGGGCACCAAGTGGACGAAACTCATCGCCAACTGCATGACGATGGGGCCTTTCGGCCTGCTGGGTCTCAAAAACGCACAAGCCAAGGACCTGCCGGGCATCATCGACGTCTCGGTCAAACTCGGCAAAGAGGCGATGGAAGTCGGCGCGGCACTCGGCTACGGGGTGGAGCCGGTGTTCGGCCTCACACCCGACGACTTCGCGGGCTCTGACGATCAGGTGCTGGTAACGGCCATGAAAACCCTGCTCGGCCACGTGGGGCCGCGTTCACGCACCGCCCCGATTCACGACCACATCAAGGGCCGAAAGAGCGAGATGGAATACATCAACGGCCTCGTCTCGCGCAGGGCGCGCGAAGTCGGCGTGCCCACGCCCTGCAACGACGCGGTGGCCGAGATCGCGCAAATGATAGATGAGGGCGAAATCGAGATGGGCCGCGAGAACTACGACCTGCTCCGCCAGAAAATAGCGCGCTCCGCCTGACGCCCGCCGGGGAGAAGACGCCATGATCGAGCCTTTCCGCATGAGCACCGTGCCGCGCGTGCGGTTCGGGCGGGGAGAGGCCGCCTCCCTCGGCGGGGAAGCCCGCACCCTCGCCATGCGGCGTCCCATGCTGCTCGCCGACCCGGGGCTTTCGGCGGCGGGCGTGCTCGCCCCGATCACCGAGAGTCTCGAAAGCGCAGGAGTGGGCTGCCGGCTCTACGAGGAGGTGGAGCCGAATCCATCGGACGCAAGCATCACCCGCGCGCGGACGTTTTACGAACAAAACGACTGTACGGGCATCATTGCGGCGGGAGGGGGCAGCGCCATGGACACCGCCAAGGCGATGGGCGCCCTCCTCGCCAACGGCGGAAAGATAAGCGACTACTACGGTGCGGACAAGGTAGAAAAGTCGGTTCCGCCCTTCATCACGCTGCCCACCACGGCGGGCACGGGCAGTGAGGTTACGCGCGCGGCCATCGTCACCGACGTCGAGCGCGGAGCCAAGTCCAGCATCCACAGCGACGCCCTCTACGCCGACGTGGCGGTGGTCGATTCCGCCCTCCTCGCCACGCTGCCGAAGTTCTTCGCCGCCGGCGCGCTCATGGACGCACTCACCCACGCCGTGGAGTCGCTCGGCTCCCCGCGCGCGAACCCCTGGACGGAGGCGCTGTGTTTGCGCGCCATCGCCCTCATCGGCGCGAACGCGCGGCGCTTCGTCGCGGACCCCGCCGACCCGGACGCCGCCGACCCCTGCGCACTCGCGGCGTGCCTGGCGGGTGCCTCGTTCACCAACACGGGGCTGGGCATCGTCCACGGACTCACGCACCCGGTTTTCAACTTCTTCGGCGGCCACCACGGCACCACCAACGGGGTGCTCCTCGCCCCGGTGATGCGCTTCAACCTGCCCGCCATGCGCGAGACCTACGCGGGGCTTGCGCCGCTTTTGGCACACCCCGAAGAAGCCGGGGACGAAACGCGCGACGCCGCTCTCGCCGTCGCCCGCGTGCGCGCCCTGGCTGATGACATCGGGATTCCCGCCTCGCTCGCCGAGATCGGGGCGCAGGCGGAATATCTCGACCGCATGGCGCACGAGGCCGCCGCCAGCCCTACCGTGGCGACGAACCCCCGACCCGCCGACGCCGGGGACATGAAGGGGATTTACGAAGAGTTGCTGTGAGGAGGCACCCACTGCCGCGCTTCCTCGCGGATGCGCGCGGCTCGTTCGCTTCCCTCGATGACGAGGTTTTCAGACGGCGGGCTGCCGCTGAACTTCTCGTTGCGCCAGCAGTGGTAGCGCAGCGCCCTGGGGTAGGGCGTCAGGTCCATCGCCTCGAAATAGGAGGCGGGCACCTCGCCGGGCTTGTGGGGATCCATGCGGTCTTTTTCGTAGATCATCGTGCGCTTCGTGATGCGCCACCTGCCCTCTCTTTGCTCATAGAGGTCCACCACGCTGCTCCACGTCGTGAAGTCGAAGTCGTAGCCGTCCATCGTCCGGCGCTGGTGGAGGGTGAGGTAGTACTCGCACACCCCGCGCGCGCCGTGCACCCGGGTGCGCACGTTGCCGGCCACGTGCTTTTGGGTGTCGTTCCCGTGGTGGCCCTCCAGCATGGCGCGCGACTCCGCGACGAAAGCGCGCGTCGCGCCCGAAAACCACGAGGTGGTGATGTCCGCATCGGGGTGAAAACAGCCGAGCAGCCCCTCCCAGTCGCCGCAGTCCCGGCAGACGTGGGAGAACATGGACACCTCTATCATCTCCAGCCTGTCCGCCGCAGCGTGCAGCCGTGCCGACTGGTCCATTCCCTCTCCCCTCCCTGCGCCTACAGGATGGTGCGCGTGCCGATGACGGGCTCTCCGTGCCCGAGGCCGGGAAGCTCCCAGACGCCCGCGCCGCCGGGGTTTTCCTCTCCGCCAATGTTCGCGTCGATGACGTAGGGCCGTCCGGAGCGCACTGCCTCATCCACGGCCGCGCCGAGATCCGCAGCGCGCTCCACCCGCGCACCCGCGACGCCCGCCGCCTCGGCCATGGCCACGAAGTCGGGGTTGTAGGGTGCGCCCGTCCCGGGTTCGCGGAAATCGGTGGCCAACTCCCGCCCATCGAGATAGCCGCGCTGCAACCCCCGTATGGAGGCAAAGGCGTAGTTGTTCCAGACCACCCAGACGACGGGAATGTCGTATTCCACCGCCGTGGCGACGGCGCTCATGTGCATCACGAAGGCCCCGTCCCCGCACACCGAGACGCAGGGCCGCTGCGGTGCGGCCAGCTTCGCCCCCAGCACACCCGCCACTCCGAAGCCCATGGCCCCGAAGCCCATCGAGCCGATAAGGGAGTGCGGCCCCCGGGGGCGGCAATACTGAATCAGCCAGTTGTGGTGAATCCCTACGTCGCTGACGAGGATGGCGTCTGCGGGCAGGGCCTTGTCGATCTCGTGCGCCGCCCGCTGGGGGTGAATGGGCGTGGCGTCCACGCGGTAGCCCGGCGCGGTGAACTCCTCCCACTCGTTGCGCCAGCCGTCGATGCGGCGCAGCCAATCCTCCCGCGCGGGCACAGCGGCGGGCGCATCTGCATCCAGGGCGTCCGTTACCTGATCGAGAAAGACGCCCACGTCCGCCATCAGCCCCAAGGCCACCGGGTAGTTGCGGGCGATTTCTTCCGGATCGATATCCACGTGAACGAGCTTCGTCGGCGGAATGTTGAACGAATAGCCGGGCAGCCAGCTGCTCGACGTGCGATCGTCGAAGCGCACGCCCAGGGCGAGAAGCACGTCTGCCTGGCGCGCGGCGTGGTTCGCCGGGTAGGTTCCGTTCCGGGCGAGCAGGCCGAGCGAAAGAGGATGGTTCGCGTCGATAGCACCCATTCCGCTCGAGGAACACGCCACGGGAATCCCGAGCCGTTCGGCCAGGGCCACCATCCGCTCCGCGGCACCCGCGTACTTCACGCCCTGCCCCACCAGAATCACGGGCCGCTCGGCGGTGCGCAGCATCTCCACCGCCTTGCGCACGCCCTCGGGGTCGGCTCCGCAGCGCGAGGAGACGTTCGCGTTCCAGTCCGCGGCCCGGGGCATCTCTACCTCGGCCTCTTCCTTGAAAACGTCGAAGGGCACGTCGAGCACGACGGGGCCGGGTCTGCCCGTCGTCATCGTCTTCCACGCCTGGCGGACGAAGCGCGGCATCATCTCCGCGCGCGTGGGCTGGTAGACGCGCTTGCAGTAGGACTGGACGGTCGAGGGGAAATCCGCCTGGTAGTGGCGGTAGGCCTCCTGGAACGCTCCGCGGTTGAACTGGTTCGTGGGGACGTTTCCCGTCACCGCCAGAAACGGCACCGAATCGAAAAAGGCGTTGGCCAGCGCAATCGGCATGTTGGCCGAACCCGGCCCGCAGGAAGTGAACGTCGCCACGGGCCTGCCCGCCACCCGGTAGTACACGTCGGCCATGAAGCCGCACAGCGACTCGTGCCGCACGGAGAGCGTGCGTATCTCATCGGCGCGCTCATACAGCGCGTCCATGAAGCTGATATTCCCGTGGCCGCAAAGCCCGAACACGTAGGGCACTTTTTCCTGTACCAGATAATCGACGATCATCTGGCCGCCGTTCATGCGCCTCAAAAGCGTCTCCTTGTGAGTTGGCAGGGAAAACGATAGAATCGGATTCTAGAAATCCGTGCGAAGCCTGTCAATTTGGCGAACGTACCCGAAGCTTGGAGAAAACTTCTCCTCCGCGCTGGGTGCGTTTTCCGCCGGATGGGCATCGACGAAGGTTTTCATCCCACCCAGTCACCGGAGAACAAGGCCATGACCAGGATCAGATGGGCATTACTGCCGGGCGCGATTGCGCTCATCGTCTTCGCACAGTTCGTCGCCGTGCCTTCGACCGCCGTGGCGCAACAGCGCATCACGATGAAGGGCGGACAGATTCGGGGCGCCTACAATCGATGGACGAGCGCATACGCCGTCTATCTCACAAAAGAACTCAAGGGCGTTCAGGTATCCTCCGAATCCTCCACGGGTTCTTCTGAAAACGTGCGGGCGGTGAACTCGGGCGCCGTCGAGATCGCCCTGACTTTCTCGAGCGATTCCTACCTGGGCTACCGGGGGAAGGCGCACTTCAAGAAGCCCCAAAAGAACTTACGCACCATGACGTACCTTTTCGGCTCGGTAGGCCATCTGCTGGTGCCGGCGAAAAGCGCGATTCGAAAAATCGAGGACTTGAAAGGAAACACCATCTCGATGGGCGGGCCAGGCTCGGGCTCGGCGAAGAACCTGACGGCGCTTCTCAAGCATCTGGGCATCTGGGGCACGTTCAAGCCCGTCTACCTGGGCCGCAAAAGCCCCGAAGCCATGCGCAACGGCAAGATTGCCGGCTACAACTGGCACCCGGGCCTGGGCAACGCGATGATTCGCGATACGGCCACCATGATGAAGATTCGCTTCATCAACATGGACACGCCCGCCCGCGCATCGGGCTTCTACAAGAAATATCCCTACTTCGGCCCCACCGTCATTCCCGCGGGCGTGTATCCGAACGTGGACGTGGATACCCCGACCTTCGGCACGGGCACCGTCATGATTGCGGGAAGCAAGGTGTCCGCGGATCTGATTTACAACGTCATGAAGGCCATATACTCCGAGAAGGGGCGCAAGTACATTCTCTCCGCCGCCGGCAAAGTGGCCAGGGAATTGTCGCTCGACAACGGCCTCAAGCTCATCAACGCACCACTGCACGCGGGAGCGATTCGCTTCTGGAAAGAGGCCGGCAAGAAGATTCCCAAAGAGCTCATGTAGCCGCATTTCGCCCGCCCGCGTGCATTCCAGCGGGCGGGCGGGGCTTTCCTGCGGGGGGAGATTTCGGGGATGGCCACGAGCGTGAGCGCACCGCATCTCGCCGGGGCTCCGGAGGGAAGCCGCGCCGAGAGCCTCAAGGGAGTCTGGAAGCATCTCTACCGGCTCATCGCCGTCGCCTTCAGTCTGTTCGCCCTTTGGGCGGCTGGCCCCGGCATTCCCGAAGACAATCTCCACCTCGGCGTCTTCACCCTCGTCATGTGGGTCATGAGTTTTTTGGTGTATCCCGGACGCGGGGGCTCCGCCTGGGAAGCGCCCACCACCGCTGATTGGGGCGTTGCCCTCGGCTTCGTGGCGCTGCTCGGCACCGCTATCTACCGGGCCGAAGGCGTTTCGGAAAACGGCGCCCTTGCGACGGACCAGGCGGTCTGGCTCGGCTGCATCCTCCTGGGTGCACTGACACTCCTGCGTCCACGCGCCCTGAACCTCGCCCTGATGGGCCTGGCGTGTCTTTGCCTGAGCTATTTCGTCTTCAACTACCTCGACCTCCAGGATAGAACGGGCGCCTGGCACCAGACGGATTCCTGGATGGCTTTCGTGGCCATCGCGCTCTCCCTCGAGGCGGCCAGGCGCGGGCTGGGGCTGTGGATTCCGGCCATTGCCGTCCTCGCGCTGCTCTTCGCCCATTTCGGCGCCTACGCCCCCGGGCAACTCGCCCACCGCGGCTCCACCATCCACCAAATCGTCAACTACACCTTCTACTCCCAAGAGGGCATCTTCGGCGTCATGACGTCCGTCATGGCCAACTACGTCCTGATATTCATCTATCTCGGGGCGTTCATGAACCACTCCGGGATGGGCAAATTCTTTATCGAGATGCCCATGGCGCTCGCCGGTCGAACCGTGGGCGGGCCCGCCAAGGTCGCCGTCATCGCCTCGGCCGTATTCGGCTCCATCTCGGGCAGCAGCATCGCCAACATCGTCTCGACGGGTACTTTCACCATTCCGTTGATGAAGAAGGTGGGCTTCCGGCCCCACGTAGCCGGCGCGGTGGAGAACAGCGCCTCTCTGGGCGGCCAGCTCCTGCCGCCCGTCATGGGTTCGGGCGCGTTCATCATGGCGGAGATAACCGGGGTGCCCTACGTCCGCATCATGGCCATCGCCGCCGTGCCCGCACTGCTGTACCTGCTCTCGATTATGGCCATCGTCCATTTTGAGGCGAAGCGACACGGCATTCAGGGAATCCCCGACGACGAACTCCTCGATCCGAAGAAAGTTTTCGCGTCCGGCTGGTTCCACCTCCTGCCGCTGGCGATCCTCCTGGCTTTTCTCATCGCGGGCTACTCGCCGGACTGGTGCGCCGTCATGGCCATTTTCTCCATCCTGGGGATCAACTGGATTCGGCTGGGGCTGGCGTGGCTCTATCCGGCTCGGCACCGTCCGCCTGCGGAAAGGCTGCACCTGCGCGGCATTGGCGACGCCATGATAGAAGGCACGCAAAACTCCCTCGTCGTCGGCTCGGCCGCCGCAGCGGTGGGCATCATCATCGGAATGGTCGCCCTCACCGGTCTCGGC
This sequence comes from bacterium, assembly GCA_965221655.1. Classification (GTDB taxonomy): domain Bacteria; phylum UBA8248; class UBA8248; order UBA8248; family UBA8248; genus Bin107. Next base: position 1,978,847 of record OZ244906.1, read on the forward strand.
CTCAAAATGAGCTACCTGATCGTGGCGCTCTCGGGCGGAAGCCTCTTGCTCGCCCTGTCCCTGGTGGCCGCGGCGTCTCTCGTGCTGGGCATGGCGCTCCCCATTACCGCTTCTTATCTCGTTTTGGTCGTCCTGGCGGGACCCGCCCTCGAGAACCTGGGCGTTCCCCTCATCGCCGCGCATATGATCGTCTTCTGGCTGAGCCAGGACTCGAACATCACCCCGCCCGTGTGCCTGGGTGCCTTCGTCGCTGCATCCATCGCCGCGGCGGACCCCTGGAAAACGGGCTGGACGAGTTTTCGCTTCGCCAAGATGCTCTACGTCATGCCGCTTCTCTTCGCCTATACGTCCATTCTGTTGACGGGGTCGCTGCAAAACACGACGTGGACGATGGGAGCGGCACTCTTCGGCACCATTGCGTTTTCTGCCTGGACGACGGGGCACTTCAGGCAAAAGACTTCTCCTGACGAATGGCTGCTGTTGGGGTTGAGTGCGGTGTGCTGCTTTGTTCCGGCGCAAGTTCGCCTGCCCGGGGATTTTTCGGCATACCTCGTCAACGCGGCGGGGGCAATTCTCTTGGTTTTGATCTACGTGCGGCAGAGGGGCCGGCGCGCTGGTTCTGCGTAAAACCCGCCCGGAGCGGGGCTACCAGCCGCGCGGCTCGGTGTCCACGACGCCCAAATCCTCAAGCGTCTTTCGCGCGCGGGCCTTCTCTTCCTCATCGAGCGGGGGGATGGGCTTTCGCGTCTGCCCGACGGGCCTGCCCATGACCTCCATGGCGTATTTCACGGTGGCGGGATAGTTCCGCTGCAACAGTTCGAGCAACAAGCCCATCTTGTGCTGCAAGGGGCGCGCGCGCTCATACGCACCCGAAGCGCAAGCGTCGAAAAGAGCACACACCAGCCGGGGGGCGACCTCTCCGCAATTTGAAAACGACCCCGCCCCGCCGACGGGCATCGACGTGAGCAGCCACTCGATGCCCGTTAAGACCGAAAAATCCTCCCGCGCACCGGCGGCGATGCGGCACGCGCCGGTAAAGTAGTTCATGTCGAAGCTCGCGTCCTTCATGGCGTAAAGATTCGGCAGATTCTCGACCATCCGCGCAAGCACGTCGTGGCCGATAGTGACCTTGAGGCGGGGGTTGTTGTAGGCGATCACCGCAATCTCCACGCTGCGCGCGACCGTGAGGAAGTGATCCAGCAGGGCTTCGGGACCCGGCTCCCAATGGTAGGGCGAAAGCACAACGACCCCCTCGGCCCCCACCGTTTGCGCGTGACGGGCGAGATGGACGCAGTTGTCCGTTCCCGGTGCGCTCACGTGCACGAAGACGGGCACGCGGCCCGCCGCCGCCTCCACCAGGGTGCGCGCGAGTTCCTTGCGCTCCTCCTCGCGCAGGTTGAGTGACTCGCCGATGTGCATGGGGTGGGCGAGATAGGGCATCCCGTGTTCGATGAGAAAATCGACCTGGCGCGCGAAGGTGTCGTAATCGACGTTGCCCTCGGAGTCGAACGCCGTCGTGGGAGCCCCGAAGATACCCTTGACCTGCATGCGGCCTCCTCCCCCGTGCTCGGGTGCGCCGCCGCGTGTCTACACCGAGAGTTTCTCCATGTTGCCCAGCCTTCTGAAGATGATCGTGCCCCCCAGAAGCAGAATCGTCTGCACGAGCGCAAAGGCCGCGACGACGCCCAGAGCCTCGTTCTCCTGCAGGATATAGAGTGCCACCGCCATGGGCGCGCTGTCCTCGGTCGCCAGGAGCACGGAGACGGGCAACTCCCTGATGAACATGATGAACAACATCAGATAGGCCGCGAAAATTCCGGGCTTGAGCAGCGGCACCGTGATTTTCCGTATGGTCGCCCCGAACGAGGAGCCGCAGATTCTCGCACTTTCCTCGAGCTCGGAACTGAGCGACTGCAGCACCGAGGATATCGTCCTGAGACCATAGGGCAGGTAGCGCGTCATGTACGCCATCATGAGCAAGAGCATGGGAAAGCCGTAGAGCGGCGTCTTGATCCACGTGATGAGAAAGGCCATGCCCATGATGAGTCCCGGCACGCCGACGGGCAGGGTGCTCAGGTAATCGACCACGCCGCTGAGTTTCTTGTTCCTGCCCCGGAGAATCACCATCGCGAGGAAGGTGCACAAAACCACGGTGATAAACCCGCCCACGAGCCCGAGGATGAGGCTGTTCTTCGTTGCGCGCACGGCGTAGTCGTACTCGAACAGGACGTAGGCCCAGTTGTAGGCGGAGAGCTGGCTCCACCGGAACCCGCCCAGCCAGGCGCGGTTGAACGACGCCAAAAGGAGTGCGCCCAGCGGCAGCACGACCGCCAGCAGGACGTAGATGCAGTTGATGGCCAGGGCGAGATACTTCCAGTTGCCCAGCGAGACGCGGCTGGGGCGGTAGCCCTTGCCCGTTACGGTCACGTAGCTCCTGGGAGCGATGATCTTGCGCTGGATGAACAGACCCAGGGCCGTGAACACCATGAGCACGCTGCCCAGGGCGGCCGCCCCGCCGATGTCCAGGGGATACTCCTCCATCTTCGTGTAGATGATGGTGGAGAGCGTCGATATGCGCGCGATCGGCCCCAGCAGGCTGGGCACGCCGAACACCCCCATGCTCACCACGAAGACGATGACGGCGCCCGAGAGCATCGCGGGCGTGGAGAGGGGAATCGTTATCCGCAGCGCCGTGCGCAGGACGCCGGTTCCGCACACGCGCGCGGATTCCTCGAGGGCCGGGTCCATGCGGTTCAGCGAGCCTATGGTGAACAAATACATGTAGGGCGTGTAGAACAACGCCAGCACCATGACGATGCCGCCCATCGAGTAGATGTTGAACGGCGGGGCCGAGAGGCCGAACAGATCGATCATCCAGCGGTTCAGTATGCCCGTCCTCGGGGCGGCCAGCGCCCACCAGGCGACCGCGCCCAGAAACGAGGAGAGGAAAAAGGGAACCAGCGTGAGAGCCTCGAGAGGTCCCCGAAAGGGCATGTCCGTGCGCGCGTGAAACCAGGCGAGCGAGACGCCGATGAGGCACGAGAACAACGACGTGCCCAGGGCGATGATCAACGTGTTGAACGAAGCGTCGACCACCTCCGAGGTGGTGAACACCTTGGTGAAGTTCGTTACCGTGAATACGGATCTCCCCGCCTCGGGGTGGGTAACGAACGCACTGTAGAGAAACACCGACACCGGCAGAATCGCCAGAATCGCAAGCAGCCCCAGCGAACCGAGCTTGAGCGTGTTCTCTGACGTCAGAAAACGTCCCGCAGGAGCGGAGGCCGGCGCTCCGGCCCCCGACTCCGTATTGGATGCGATGGTCAAGTTCCGCTCCTCTCAGGTCGTTATTTCTTCGTCCCCGAGCCGAACACCTCGATGAACTCCGCCTTCCACTTCTTCACGTCGGCGGGCGTTACCTTGCTCCAGTCAGTCGGTATGACGTTGATCTTGTCGATGGGAGGCGCAATGCCGTCCTTCGCCAGGATGAGCTTGTTGATATCCTCGTTCTCGTGCGGAGGAAGCGGCCTGCCGGAGTTAAGCGGGTTGTAGTTCAGCAGCATGTGGTGTCCCCGCACGCTCCGCCAGTAGTCGACGAAGAGCTTCGCGGCGTTGGGGTTTTTCGCTTTCGCCATAATCACCGAGCCGATGGGAAGCGCCACCACGCCCTCTTTGGGGTAGATGGGGTCCATCTTCACGCCCGCCTTCTTGGCAATCCAGTTGTGGCGCGCCATGATCGTGGTTCCGAGCCAGTACTCGCCCGCCATGAGCGAGCGCCTCTGCGCAGAGCCGCGTGCCATGACGCCCGCACCCGCCGCGCTCAGCTTCTGGAAGTAGCTCTTCGGCAGCCGCTCGCGAAGCCCCTTGTACCAAAGGGTGTAGGTCTCCGAGGGGCGCGCGTCGCCGACGAGCACCTTGCCCTTGAATTCGGGGCGCAGCAGGTCGTACCAACTGGTGAGTTTGACGTTGCCCGCCAGGTCGCGGTTTACGGCCATCGTGTTGATTTGCCCGTCGGCTACCCAGTAGCCGTCGCCGTTCATCTTCGCCTTCTCCGCGAGGTTGTAATGCTTGTCCTCGGGCGAGACGTACTTCATCAAGTTCCCGCGGCGCTTCATCGAGTGCAGCCAGGAGGCGGCGGCGAGCACGACGACGTCCACGGAAAGCTTGTTCGCCTTGAGCTCCTGCTCGAAGCGCTTGATGAGCGTGCCCGAACGTCTGTTCGCAAAGCGGAACTTCACGTTCGGCAACCCGTAGAGCTGCTTGAAATCCTTCTCCATCGCCTTCGCCGCCTTGACGGGGGCGAGGTTCGTCGCCCAGGAGAAGTTCCCCTCCTTGCGGGCGCCGCGAATCAGCTTCTCGACGCGGGCCTTCTCCGCACCCTGGAGCTCCTTGAGGATGGGTGCTTCGGCCGCGCCGGCGGTTCCGCCCGCCGCAAACGCGCACGCCAGCAACATTGCCATGCCCAACGCAAAACGCCTTGTCCTGTTCACGATCTCCCTCCCCATGAACGAGTACGAGAAAAAAGCCCCATGCGGGCGCGCCCGCTTTAGTCGCTCAGCACCACGCACCGCGCGGGCGACATGCGCATGGTGACGGGCCTGCCCACCTGCATCGGCGCGTCTCCGCGTACGTGCACCCGCAAGTCCACCTCACCCGAGCGCACCAGGCAATCCCACGACTGCCCCAGATACACGGCGTCACTCACCTGGCCCGTGAGAACGTTCTCGCCCTCCGCCCCCTCTTCGGCGAACTCGATGTATTCGGGCCGCACGGTAACCAGCAGGTCGGAGCCCGCCGAAAAATCGCCCTCGATGCCCCGCTCACACAGGATGCGCGACCCCAGAGCGGGTACTTCCACCCAGAGCCCCGCGCCGTCGGCCCGCTCGCCCGCCTTGCCGGCGAGGATGTTCGTGATACCGATAAAATCGGCGACGAAGCTGTTCGCGGGTTCGTTGTAGATGGCGTGGGGGTCGTCTTCTTGCTGGATTCTTCCGTCCCGCATGACGATGATGCGGTCGCTCATCACCATCGCCTCGCCCTGATCGTGCGTCACGTACACGGCCGTCAGCCCGAGTTCGCGAATCAGGTTCGCCAGTTCGACCCGCATGCGCTCGCGCAGCTTGGCGTCGAGGTTGCTGAGCGGTTCGTCGAACAACAAGACGCGCGGGTTGTAGGCCAGTGCGCGGGCGAGGGAAACACGCTGCTGCTGGCCGCCGGAGAGTTTGGTGGCGTTTCGCTCCCCCAGACTGCCCAAGCCGACGAGTTCGAGGGCCTTGGCCACCTTCTCCCGCACCTCCCCGCGGCTCGCCCCCTGTGCCTGGATGCCGTAGGCCACGTTCTCGGCAACCGACATGTGGGGCCAGATGGCGTAGGACTGAAACACCATGCCGAGCCTGCGCTTCTCGGGCGGCAGACAGACGCCCTGGCTGCTCGAGGTGAACACCTCGTCCGCGAGAAGTATGTCGCCCGCATCGGGCGTTTCGAGTCCCGCGATGCAGCGCAGCGTCGTCGTCTTCCCGCACCCGCTGGGACCCAGCAAGGTTACGAATTCGCCCGCACCGACGGTAAAGCTCACGTCGTCCACCGCCAGGGTTTCGGTTCCGAAGCGCTTCACCAGGTTCTTCACGACCACTTCCGTCATGCGCACCCCCTGCGATGCCCGTCGTTCACTTGTGAGAATATGTTCATTCTAGCAAGCGCGCACCCACAAGGCCAGAGCGCGCGCCCTTTTTTGCACGCTCGCCTCAACGCGCACCCAGGCGAAAACCCCGGTAGCCCGCCTCGACGATCTCCGCGCACTTCTTCGCGTAGACGTCAAAGCCCGCTATGTAGGGCATGAACACCCGCGGCTTGCCCGGTATGTTCGCTCCCAGATACCACGAGGCGCATTTGTAGCGCAGCGTCTTCGCGGCCTCCTCGTTGTTGTGCGCCACCCAGGCGTCCTCCGCCTCCACCGACGCCTCGATCACCCGCTTTCCCCGTTCGCGGAGATACGCGAGGCAAGCGCCAATCCACTCGACGTGGTGGTCGATGGAGGTCTGCATGTTCGTGAGCACCGAGGGGCTTCCCGGCCCCGTGATGGTGAACAGGTTTGGAAATCCCGCCATCATGAGGCCGAGATAGGTGCGTGGGCCCTCCCGCCATTTCTCGCGCAGGGTGCGTCCGCCCCGGCCGCGGATGTCGACTCTGAGCAGTGCGCCCGTCATGGCGTCGAACCCCGTGGCCAGGACGAGGGCGTCGAGGGGGTAGAGCCGCTCCGCCGTCACGACACCCGCGGGGGTTATTCTCTCGATAGGTGCGGCGCGCACGTCGACCAAGTGGACGTTCGCGCGGTTGTAAGTCTCGTAATATCCCGTGTCCACGCACAGACGCTTGCAGCCGATGACCGTCGTGGGGCAAAGCAATTCCGCCGTTTCGGCATCCTCGACGACCGCGCGAATCTTCTCGCGCACGAACTCCGCCGCCGTCTCGTTCGCCTCGGGGCTGTAGCGCAAATCCGTGAAGGCGGAGAGGAAGGGCAGCCCCCCGTGCGCCCAGCGTCTCTCGTATTCGCGCGAGCGCTCTTCTACGTCCACCTCGAGTGCGGCCTTGTCGTTGAAGGTCTGATCAAAACCCGTGGGCGACGCCTTGGCCCTTTCGCGAATGTGCGCGTAGTTCGCCTTCACCTCGTGCACCCGCGCGGGGTCTATGGGGCCGTTGTGGGCGGGCACGGCGTAGTGGGCCGTCCTCTGGAAGACGAACAACTCCTCCGCCTCGCGCGCGATGTGGGGGATGGACTGCATGGCGGAGGAGCCGGTGCCGATAACGCCCACCCGCTTGCCCGTGAAGTCCACCTTCTCGTGCGGCCAAAGGCCGGTGTGAAAAACGGGCCCCTCGAACGAATCCAGCCCCTCGAAGGCGGGCAGGTTCGGGCACGAGAGGCAGCCGGTGGCCATCACGCAAAAGCGCGCCGTAACGCGCGCGCCGTCTTGCGTCTCGACGACCCAGTGCACTGCCTCTTCGTCGAATACGGCGGAGGCGATGCGCGCCTCGAATACGACGTCGCGCCTCAAGTCGAAGCGCTCGGCCACGTGGCGGACGTAGCGCAAAATCTCGGGCTGGCCCGCGTAGCGCTCGCTCCAGTTCCATTCCTGCTGGAGTTCTTCGGAAAACTGGTAGGAGTACTGCACGCTCTCGGTGTCGCAGCGCGCACCCGGGTAGCGGTTCCAGTACCAGGTGCCGCCCACGTCGCTGCCCGCTTCGTAGACCCGCGCGGAAAAGCCCAGAGAGCGCAGTCTGTAGAGCATGAACAACCCGGAGATGCCCGCACCCACGACGAGAACGTCCAGGTCCGTCTTCGCGTTGTCTCTCAACCCCGAAACCTTTCTTTTTTCGTGTTTCGTCATCATCGCACAATTTCCCTCCCCGCGCGATGCAAGTCGGGGGGCGTGGGCGCGCACGAACTTCCGGAACACAGAGGAGCAAGTGAGCAAAACGCGCGCGCACTCCGGAGGGTGCGGGCAATCCGCGTCCCAAACGCTGGCCCGCGCGGCTCTCTCCACTCTATCGTTGCGAAAACCGGGCGCAGTCCCTAGTATGCCGAAACTACCCGAAGCATGGTTTCCGCACCCAGCGGGGCGGGAGAACACGAAAGGATACGCCATGGAACGCAAGAGCGAGGCGTTTCGCCTCGAAGAAGCGAGCATCGAGGACTTACACGCGGCAATTCGCTCCGGGCGAACGACCTGCACCGAAGTTGTGCAGACCTACCTTGCGCGGGTTCGCGCCTACAACGGCGTCGCCAGCATGCTCGTCACCGAGGAGGGCGCGCCGATTCCCGAAGCCCGGGGCGTCGTGCGCGGGGGTGCGCCGCTGCGCTTTCCCACGCAGACCGTCAAGGCGTCCGACGTGCTGCCCGACCTCGATCAGTACAGAGGGCCGCCCCTTGAGTTCGGGCGCATGGAGGACACGGCTTCGGACCCCGACGTGCAGCAGCAATACGGCATGATCGCCGGCATCCCGAACGCGGGCCAGGTGAACGCCCTGGCCACCCTGAACATCCGCGGCGAGCGTTCCGTTACCTGCCGGGGCGACTTCGACAGGCATCCCTCCGAGGGTCCGCTGCCGCCGGGTGCGCCTCCCGTCTGCGAGGTCTTTCGCCACTATCCCGACGCTCTGGAGCGCGCGGCGGAGCTGGACGCCGAATACGGTGCGAACCCCGACCTGGAAAAAATGCCGATGTACGGCGTGGCCTTCTCCTTTAAGGATCCCTTCGACACCAAGGACATGCGCTCGACCGGAGGGGGCGACGCGCGCTACGACATCGACTTTCCCGCGCGCGACCACGTGCTCGTCGAGCAGTTGCGCAACAAGGGCGCCATCATCTTCGCCAAGGCGGTGAGCACCGAATACAACGGGCGCGCGGGCGACCCGGGCGGGCGGCACGCACCCGAGAAGGTGCTGCCCTCCGTCCTGGGCTACCAGCGCAGCACGTGGGGAGGGAATCCCTCGAACCCCTACGACACCACGCGGGCCGCCTCTCTGGGGTCGAGTTCGGGCTCCGCCCTGTCCGTGAGCACCAACATGGTGATGGCGAGCCTGGGCGAGGAGACGCGCGCCTCCTGCCGGGGACCCTCGAACCACAACGCCGTCGCGCTCATTCTGCCCCACAAGGCCATGCTCGGCTTCGACGGCGGCGCCATCGGGGCGGACATCTACTGCGACAGGAGCGGCATTATCGCGCGCTCCCTGGCCGATTGCGCAAAAATACTCGACGCCCTGAAAGACCCGGAAAACGGCTACTACGACCCGCGCGATCCGTTCACCACGGTGCCGCGCTCCTCGGTGCTGGACGGCCCCTACGCGGCCCACGTGCGCAAGGGCGGCAGGGCGGGCGCGCTCAAGGGCGTGCGCATCGGCGTCATCCGCGAGTCCATGGTGTACCCGAGGAATTCCAAATCCGAGGAGCCCATCGTCACCGCCGCCGCGCAAGAGATAAAGAGCGTGCTCGGCGAGCGCCTGGGGGCGAAGCTGCTCGAATCCACCGATCCCCTCTGGCGCGGCGACCCCGAAATCGAGACGATGCAGACGGATTTTCGGCGCGCGCTCGCAAAGCTCGTCCCCGTGTTCATGCCCGACCTCATGTTCCGCCTCACGCCCGAGGGCGAACCGCTCTTCAGGGAGTTCGCAGAGGCCATCGTGCCCACCGAGTTCGCCCCCGGCGTCGTTTTCGGCGCGGGCGAGGCGCAGCCCATCGACTACATGCTCGACATGGCCGAGGGCAGAATCGAACAACCCGCAAACCTCGATCTCGCCACCGTCCAGCAGCAGGAACTCGCCATGACGTTCCGCTACCACATCCACCAGTACCTCTCGCGCCGGGCCGAAGACTGGCGCGCGCGCGGCTTCGGGGAGAGCATCACGGGCTTTGCCGAGTTGAACGCGCGCTCGAAGTTCTGGGGCGACGACCACCGCGCCGCCTTCAGGAACTGGGAGGAGGTAAACGACCCGCGCAACCCCCACGGAAGCCGCCAGGGGGTGAACGAGCGCATCATGCTGCGCGAACTCCTGCGCCGCGTGGACATGATGGTAATTCTCGAGAACAGGCTCGACGCCCTCGTGCGGCTGCACACCCCGTTTCCGCCCGCCATCATCGGAGGGGCGGTGCAGGCCGGCATGGTGCTCAACATGCGGCCCGAATCCCAAAGCGGGCCGAACGCAGGCCTTACCGAGATGCTCGTGCCCGCAGGCTACGTGCGCACGACTTACGACCCCGTCTTCGAGCTCAGTGCGGACGGGACGCGCTTCCTCTCCGTGCCCAACGACCAGGCCACCGCCATCCCCGCACCGGGGCTGCCCTTCTCCCTCGTGTTTCGGGCCGAACCCGGCAAGGAGGACGTGCTGCTGCGCATCGCCTCGACCTACGAGGCGGCCTCGAAGCGTCGCATCCCCCCGCCCGACTTCGGTCCGCTTGCGGACCAGGCGTAGGGAGAGAGGAGCCGCACGCCCCTCGTGGAGGATTCCGCCTTGGCTTCCCTGAGCCGTCGTTTTGCCGGGTGGGCTGCGGCGCTTCGCTTCGCCGATCTGCCGCCCGAAGTCCGCGACCGCGCCAGGGGCGTTACCCTGCAAGCCATCACCTCGGCTCTTCTGGGCGCCGGGACCGAAGACGGCCAACGGGCCGCCGCCCTCATCGCCGACGAAGAAGACGGGGTGCGGGGCGGAGCCACCATTTTGGTCCGGGGCGTGCGGGCGACCACGGGGGGTGCCGCGTTCGCCAACTCCGAAATGGCGCTCGCGGGAGGCAAGTGGGACACCTTCCGGATGCTCACCCACCCGGGAACCAGCATCGTGCCCGCCGCCCTCGCCACGGCGGAAGCCCAGGGCGCCTCGGGGGAGGAATTTCTCACCGGCGTCGCCGCGGGCTATGAGGTCATGGAGCGTCTGGCGTCGGAATTCATTCCCACGGTGATGTCGCGCGGCTTTCACGCGGGTCCCGTCTTCGGCATCTTCGGCGCCGCCGTCGCCGCAGGGCGAATCATGCGTTTGGACGAGGAGCAGATGAACAGCGCCATCGCGCTGTGCGCGAGCCTCGCGGGCGGAAACCTGGAAGGCCCGCGCAGCGGGGGACAGGCGCTGCGCGAGGGCGCCGCGGTGCGCAACGCACTGCTCGCGGCGACACTCGCGAGCCGCGGCCATCAGGGCGGCGAGACGGTGCTCGAGGGAGAGGCGGGCTTTTATCACGCCTATGCGGGCAACAACGAGGGCCGCCTTGCCTACAGCTTCACGGGAGCCGCGCGAGCCGACCTCGGCGCCATCACCAAGGGGCTGGGGGAGGAGTGGCTGTTTCTGGAAACGCTCTACCGCATCTACTCGATCTCGGGCTACAACCTCGCCCACGTGGACGTTACGGCCGCCCTGTGCGAGGAGCACGACATTCGCCCCGAAGACGTCGAGCGCGTGGAGGCGGTCGTGAACTGGCTCGAAACGCAGTACCCGAGCCCCGCCTTCCCCAACCGGCGCGAGGACGGCGCACCGCGCCCGGGCAGCACGCACTACTACGCGGCCTTTGGCGTTGTGCGGCGCGGCTATCCGCTTCTCGCCGAGCCGCCGGGCGTGAACGACCCGCCCGAGGTGCTCGACATGATGCGGCGCGTGCGCATCGTCCCCTCACGCGAGATGGGCCTGTTCGCCCCGCGCGTGACCATCCACACCAGGGGGGGTGCCTCCTTCACCAGGCAGGCCACGGGGCGTGAGTTCATCTGGCCGTTCGACGAACTGGCGCACCGCCTCGCGGGCGTCGTCCCCGGTCTTCCGGTCTCCGCCGCGCGCTACCGGGAGCTCGTAGAAGCCTGCCGCGCCCTCGAGCGGGAAGAAAAAGCGGACAAACTCGTGCGCCTTACCCTGCCGGGCACCTGAGGCGGCGGGCGTAGGCACCACCTCCTCCGCACAGAGGCCGCACGCACGACCCGTTCGGACACGACGAAAAACGGCGGCCACGGGCGAGGTTTCCCGCCGGCAGCCGCCGCTTGCAAGTACACAGGTAGACGAAAAAACGCCCGGCCCTCGGCTGTGCGCGTCCGCGGGATGTGCGTGCACCCTGCGCGGTCGCTCGACACGGCGAAGCCGGGCGCTTGTGCGCCTCGCGCCCGACCGGCCTCCGCAGGGGTGCGCGAAGGCCGGCCAGGCAGCGTTCTAGTGAATCAGAATCTGCCGCGGCTTGTGCGACTCGGCGATGGGCACGCGCAGCGTGAGGACGCCGTCCGCAAGCTCCGCGGTCGACTCGTCGCTCTTCACGGCGCCGGGCAGCGCGATGCGGCGACTCAGCGAACCCGCGAAGCGCTCGCGGCGGTAGTATTTCTCGTTCTGGGCTTCCTGCTCCATCTGCCGCGACGCCTTGATGGAGAGCACGCCCTTCTCGACCCGCAGATCGACGTCCTCTTTCCTGAACCCGGGCAGCGAGGCGCGCACGACGATGTCCTTCTCCGTCTGCGCCACGTCGATGGGCAGAAGTTCTTCCTCGGCGTCGGTGGAAAGCGACCGGGCAAAGGAATCCTCGAACATCCGGTTCAGCACGTTGTGAAACGAAGGCGTTCTGATCAGGTTCGTCATTTTCCCGTCCTCCTGGTGATGTGGTGAAAGGAAATTGCGGGGCATTCTCTTCCCCGTATCCGGATATCTGCGGCCTGTCTTCCTCATCTTCCGTACACCCCTCATCTGATTTATCTTAGTGTATATAACTAAGATAATCTTATGTTTAAAAAGAATATATAGCCGAATTTCGCGTTTTGTCAATAAAAAAATAGATTTTTTCGGGAATTTTTTGGAAATATGCCCTTGAAAGCCAAGAAAATGAATTTCAGGCAAAGTTATCCACACCTGCCTCGGGGCGCGGGAGACGGCCGTAACAACAAAGGGGAATCGAACTCCTCCGGAGTCGTCATCGGGCTTGCGGGGATGCTCGGAGGAAGCGGCGGGCGGCGTTGGTTCTTATGCGGCGGTGCGGCTGAGCTGAGCAGACCGGGGCTGCGCGGCGAGAGCTTTAAGCGGGCACGGAACACGTGGCCCGGAAAACCGCCCCCGCCCGCACCCCTGGAGGGGGGAAGCTTCTACCAGAGTCGTCCAGAAGCTAAGGCGGCGCCCTCGGCCAGGGCGGCCATCTTCATCCACACGATGCGGCGATCCACCTGCACGCGGCCCGCAAAGGTGCCGAAACCGCAATCCACGCCCGCCAGCACGTTCTCGCGCCCCACCACCTCGGCGTAGCGCACGATGCGCTCGGCCACGAGTTCGGGGTGTTCCACGAAGTTCGAGGTCGAGTCGATTACGCCCGGGATGATGCACTTGCCCGCGGGCAGGTCGACCTCGCGCCAGACCGCCCACTCGTGGCCGTGGCGGGGGTTCGCCCCCGGGAAGGAAACGGCGCAGGGACGCCCCTTGAGCACCACGTCGACGACGTCTTTGAGCGGAACGTCCTCGTGGTGCGGCCCCAGTGTGCTGCCCCAGCAGACGTGCATCCGCATGCGCTCGGGCGCAATGTTGCGCACCGCGTGGTTGAGCGCCTCGACGTGCATCTCGATTTCCTTGCGAAATTCCGCGAGGCTCAAATCCCTGAACACGGTGTGGCGGCTGAGCGCCAGGTCGGGGCAGTCGAGCTGTAGAATCAGCCCCGCCTCCACGATGGCCTCGTACTCGCGGCGCATGACTTCCGCGAGTGCGAATATGTATTCCTCCTCGCTCGCGTAATGGAGGTTGCGCAGATAACGCGAAATCTGCCCCGGCGAGGGGGAGGTCATGAACGCCTCCTCGGTACCCGCGCGCCCCAGGACGCTTCGGGCGCGCTCCACGTCGGCCTGCGCGGCGGGCCAATCCTTCCACGCCACGGGGCCGGAGCACGCCGGGCGGTTCTGGAGGGGCGAGGCGAATTGCGCAAGCATCTCGGCGAGTTCGGGAAAACTCTCATCCCCCGTGCCGAGCGGGGGCGAACTCGGGCCGTCGTAGCCCGTCAGCCTGTCCTTGACGTGGGTGGTGTAATCCGGCCGGCCCTGCTCTCCGTCGTTGATGACGTCGATTCCCGCCTCCACCTGTTTTTCGACGACGTCTTCTATCGCGCGCCCCACGGCGGCCTCAAGCGCATCCGCATCCGCCCGGCCCTCCTCTCTGGCCAGCAACAGATCGACCACCTCACCGGGGCGCGGCAGGCTCCCCGTGTGGGTCGTGAGTATTTTTTCGGTGCTGCGCTTCATGGCTCGATATTCCTCCCCGCTGCGCACCCCCGCAGGGGTGCTCCTCGTTTTCTGCTGCGTCCGTGTGCGGCGCAGCGTATCCGCCCCCTGGCCGGAGCCGTGCGGCGCGTCAGGTACTCCCCTTCACGAGAGAGGTTCTCTTCAGGAAAACGCCTGCCAGATACAGTACGGCCACGGCCAGGAACAAAAGGCTTATCGGTTTGCTCACGAAGATGCTCGGGTCGCCCTCAGAGAGAATGAGCGACATGCGCGCGTTCTTCTCGAACACCGGCCCCAGGATGATAGCCAACAGCATCGGCATGACCGGGTAGTCGAACTTTTGCATGAAGAAGCCCAGCAGCCCGAAGCCGATCATCAAGAACACGTCGAAAAAACTGTTCCTGAGCGCGAACGCCCCGATGACGCAGAACACGGCGATGCTCGGGAACAACAGCCCCGGAGGCACGCGCAGCACCTGCACGAACAGGCGGATACCCAGCAGCGCGACGACAATAGTCAGGAACAAGGCGACGAAAAAGGACCCGAATATCGAAAAGACGAAGCCGCCGTGGCTCTCGAACAGCAAGGGTCCCGGCGCAAGGCCCTGGATGGTGAGGGCGCCGAGCATGACGGCGGTTACCGGATCGCCCGGTATGCCCAGGGTGAGCATCGGTATCATCGCGCCTCCGGTCATCGCGCTGTTGGCGGCCTCGGGCGCGGAGACGCCCTCGAGCTTCCCCGTGCCGAACGACGCGGGCTCGGGCGAGCGGCGCTGCGCCGTGTTGTAACTGAGCACGGCGGCAACGGCGCTCCCCGTACCGGGCAGAAGGCCGACGGTCGTCCCGATGAGGGAGGAGTGCGCGAGCGTCTTCCACAACCCCAACAGGGTTTTCGGCGCGGGCAGCAGGTCGCGCAAGCGTGTGGAAAAGTCCGGAACCGAGACGGCCGAGCCGCGCATGCCCGAGACGATCTCGGGCACCGCGAACAGCCCGATCATGACGGGAAGAAAGGAGACGCCCTGCTGAATCTGCACGACGGAAAACGTGAAGCGCGGTATCGAGTCGATCGGGTCCATGCCGACGGTGGAGAAGCTCAGACCCAGCAGGCCCGATATGAGCGCTCTGGTCATCGAGGTGCGGGCGAATCCGCAGATGAGGCAAAGCCCCAGCAAAACGAGCGAGGCCAGCTCCGGCGCGCCGAAGCGCAGTGCGAACTCCGCCAGCTGGGGGGCGATGGTCGCCAGGCAGACGAGGCTGAACAGCCCGCCCAGAAAGCTCGAGAAAAAGGCCACCCCCAGCGCAACCCCGGCGCGACCCCCCCGTGCGAGGGGGTGTCCGTCGAGGCTCGTGACGATGGCGGCGGGGTTGCCGGGAATGTTGAGCAGAATCGCCGAGATGCTTCCCCCGGTCATCCCGCCGACGAAAACGCCCACGAGCAGGCTCATGGAAGTAACGCCGCTCATGTGGAAGGTGAAGGGCAGCAGCAGGATGATGCCCATGCTCACCGTCAGGCCGGGGATGGCCGCAAACACGATGCCCAGAAAACTGCCCAGCCAGGCGAACAGAAAAGGCTTGAGCGCAAGCGCCTGGAGCAGACCCTCCACGAGATGGTTCATGTCAAAAGGGCCAGCCCTGGGGCAGGGGCACCTGGAGAACGTGGTGAAAAACGTAGTTTGCCGCCGCGGCGAAGACGAAAGCGTAGGGGAGGATGAGTTTCCAGGGGCGGATGCCGCTCCACCTGAGCGCGACGCACAAAAACACCCCGGCTGCCAGGTAAAAACCCGCGTACTGCATGGCGATGGTAAAGGCCACCAACAGGAGGCAAAACGCCAGGGCGTCGAGAGCGCCCATGCGCACGCCCGTGGAGGGCGCCCCCCCTCCGGCTGCGCGCAAGCCCGCGGTGCCGATTTCGACCGCGACGAGAACGACGAGAAGCGCCAGCCACACCCACGGGGCGAAGGAAGGCCCCAGGGGGCCCTCCTCTCCGGGTCCCTGGGGCAATTCCAGAATCAGCGATCCGTACCAGAGGCAGAAAATCGCCAGAAGGCCCGGAGCGAGGAGGCGTCCGGGGCGCAGGCGTCTGTTTTTTTCGTTCTCCCCCGCCATGCAGCCGGATTCCTTCGCGGTTCGCGCCCTCGGCGTAAGTGCACAGAGCGGTTAATTCTTCTTTTTCTTCTTGTCCAGTCCCAGCGAAACGACGATCTCCTTGATCAAGGCGTTTTGCTTCGCCACGAAGGCAGGGAACTTGTCCGGCCCCATGTAGGAAACCATAAAACCCCTCTTCTCGGCGGTGGCGAGAACCTTCGGGTCCCCCGACGCCGCCTCGAAAGCCTTGTGGAGCTTTTGCACCGCCTCGGCGGGCGTTCCCTTCGGAACGTGCAACCCCCGGAACTGATAAAAGCCCACGTCCCAGCCGTGCTCGCTGAACAGAGGCACCTTCGGATAGGCCGGGTGGCGCTTCGGGAAGGAGACGGCCAGCATCCGCACCTTGCCCGCCTTGTGCAGGGCGAGCACCTCGGGCGGATGGACGGAAATCGCGTCTACCTCACCACCCAGGAGGCTGGGCACGCGGCGTTTGCCCAAAGGAACGTGGCGAAACGTGAAGCCCGCCTTTTTCGCCAGTGCGGACGCCGTGAGCCGCGTGAAGCTGCCCGAGCCCGCACTGCCGATCTTCAGGGTTTTCGACTTCGCCGCCTTCACGAGGTCGGGCAGCGTCTTGAAGGGAGAATCGGCCCGCACGACGATGGCCGTCGCCTCGAACACGACGCGGGAGACGTAGTCCCACGCGCGGTAGTCGTAGGGCAGGCGGCCCATGGTCGTGCCCGTGAGAATCGAGGCCGAGAGCCAGCCGATCTTGTATCCGTCCGCAGGAGCGGTCTTCACGTAGGCGAAGCCTATCGTCCCGCCGGCACCGGGGCGGTTCACGGCGACGATGGGTTGCCCAAGCACCTTTTCGGCCACCTTCGCCACGGTGCGGCCGGAGATGTCCGCGGCACCCCCCGCCTTGAACGTAATGGTCATCTCCACCGGTTTCGTCGGATAGGCCGCCGACGCCGGCGCCGCCGAGACCCCCGCGACGACGAGGACCAGTACCAAAATCAACCATCCCTTCTTCCTCATGCCGACTCCTCCTCACGATGCTGCATTTGGGCAGCTTATCGAAACGCGCCGCGCGGCTTTAGTCGCGGTTCCAGGAATGCCACCTCGAAAGTCCGATGCACACGCTCTTGATCTGGGTATATTCGCGCAACGCCTCCTCGCCGTGCTCTCTGCCGATGCCGCTCTTCTTGACGCCGCCGAAGGGAATCTCCGAGCCGTAGCGATAGGTGTTGACGAACACGTTCCCGCAGTCGAGTTCGGCGGCGAGGCGATGCGCGCGCCGCAAGTCGTTCGTCCAGACGTAGCTCGCAAGGCCGAACTCCGTGTCGTTCGCGTCGCGCACCGCGTCGTCGAGCGCGTCGAACGCGTGCACGGTCAGGACGGGGCCAAAAATCTCCTCGCGCGCCACGCGCATCTGCTGGCGAACGCCCGTAAGAACCGTGGGCTGCATGAAGTTGCCCCCGGCGTCGCCTGCGTCCGCCGCGCGCGCCCCCCCGCAGGCCACCTGTGCGCCGTCTTCCACCGCCGACTCGACGTAGCCGAGAACGTCGCCCAGATGATCGCGCGAGATAAGCGGCCCCATGTCGGTCGCCTCGTCCATGGCGTCGCCGACGCGGATGCTGCCGGCGCGCTCGACAATCTTCTCGACGAACGCATCGTGTATCGAGTGCGGCAAAAACAGGCGGGTGCCCGCAAAGCACACCTCGCCCTGGCGGGCGAAAACCTGGCTCATCACGCCGTCGGCGGCTTCTTCGAGGTCCGCGTCCTCACAAACGATAATCGGCCCCTTGCCGCCTAACTCCGCCAGAACGGGAGTCACGTTCGGGGCGGCGAGCCCCAAAACCTCGAGACCGCCCTCGGTACCGCCAGTGAAAACGACTTTGCGCACGTCGGGATGGCCCACCAGCCGCGCACCCGTCGAGCGTCCCGAACCCGCCACGACGTTGACGATTCCCGGCGGGAAGCCCGCCTCCTCAAGGAGT
The DNA here is from genome assembly GCA_965221655.1 of bacterium. Taxonomy (GTDB): domain Bacteria; phylum UBA8248; class UBA8248; order UBA8248; family UBA8248; genus Bin107. The sequence continues at coordinate 1,996,628 of OZ244906.1, forward strand.
CTCGCAAAATACAGCACCGAGGCCAGAGCGACGGCGGAGGGCTTGACGACCACCGCGTTGCCACAGGCCAAGGCCGCGGCCAACCCCCTGGACATGAGCTTGAGCGGGGTGTTCCACGGAACGATGATGGCCACGACCCCCAGAGGCTCGCGCACCGAATACACAAGGCGGTCGTTCATGAGGGGCTGCGCCCCGCCTTCCACCTTGCCCGCCCAGCCGGCGAAATACTCGAAATGCCGTGCGGAGGAGGCGGCCTCCAGACGACTTTCCCGAATGGGAATGCCGGTGTTGATCGCCTCGAGCCTGGCGAGGGTTTCGGCGTGCTCACGCATCAGAGCCGCGAGTTTGAAGATGCATTTTCCCCGCTCAAGGGCGGGCATCTTGCTCCACGCAGGGTCGTGAAACGCCCGCCAGCAGGAAGCGACGGCCTCATCCACCTGGGCGTCTGAGGCCGGATAGAGGCGAAAAATCGTTTCGTTGTTCGAGGGGTTCAAGACGTCCAGTGGTTCGCCGCGCACACCCTTGCACCAGGTTCCGTCGATATATTGCTGCTCCACCTCCTGGGTGAGCGGAAATTCGGTTACCTTCACCAAGCTGCCCGACATCGAAACCTCCTTTGCCTGAACGATGGCACCATGTGCGAATCTAGTTCCCGAGCCTCTCCGCCTCGGGGCCGGACCACTCCTGATCGCTCAACACGTCCTTGTGGACGACGTTTTGCTCCACGGAGGCGACGACGTCGCGCGCGACCTGCTCGTACCAATCGGCCACGTCCTTCGGGTAGTCCGTGTGGCTGGGCAAGTCCTTGATGAGCGGACCCTCCACGGAGGGAATGTCGTGCTCGCCGTCGAATTCCTGCGAATACGTCCGTCCCTTGCGCGCGGCGAACTCCTTGTCGATGGTGGCGTCGAGCTTGAGCCATTTGCCGTCGAGGTAGGCCTCTCCCAGGGAGTGCCAGGGCAGTTTTCTGTCGCCCCAGATTCTGGCGACCTCCTCGTTCATGAAGGGCTTGTCCGGGCAGTGGAGCTGCTGGAAGCCGATGCGCGAGGGAATGCCCGCGGCCCGGCACAGGGCGGCAAACATGCTGGCCTTGCCCATGCAGAACGCCTTGCCGTTTTTGAGCACGTCGCTCGCCTGGCGTTTGCCCTCGGCGAGGTAGCGGAACGAATCGAGAATGTCGTAGGGAAAATCACGGACGAAGTAGTAGATGTTGCCGAGCTTTTCCTTCTCGCCCCCGCAGCCCTCGGTGAGTTCTTTCGCCTTGGCGACGATGTCGGGATCGTCGGAATCGATGAACTCGGTGGGTTTGAGATAATCGGCGAGGTCCTGGTGTTCGCTCATCGAAAAACCTCCCTGCTCGTTGAGAGACTTCACGCCCCGTTCGCCAGATTCCTGACCAGGGGCAAAATCTCCTCTCCCGCGAGACGAAGCATGTCCATTTGGGCTACGTCGGGAATGGTGAAGAGAAAATGCCGAACGCCCACTTCCACGTAGCGCATCACGCGCTCTGCGCATTCTTCGGGTGTGCCCGCAATTATACCCGTTTCGGGAATGGCGGCAAACCGCCGTTTTTGCGCCTCCACGCGCGCGGCGTCGCGGCCCGGCAGAAGAAGGCACATGAGCGAACGCGCGAGTGCCGCGGGGTCGCGCCCCGCCTCGGCGCAGTGGGCGTCTATCTCCTCTTTGCGTTCGAGATAACGCTCGGGAGGCCACCAGCGCACGTTGAACCCATCGGCGTATCGGGCTGCGACGCGCAGCACCTTCTTGCCCTCGCCGCCGATCCAGATGGGAGGCGAGGGCTTTTGGATCGGCGGGGGATCGCACACCGCTCCCTTGATCGCGTAGTACGCGCCCGGGAAGGTGGGGTGCGGCTCCGTCCACATCTTGCGGATGATCTGGACGGCTTCTTCCATCTGGGCGATGCGCACCGACGCCCGCGGGAAGGGGATGCCGTAGGCCTCGTATTCCTCCTGCATCCAGCCCGCACCCAATCCCAAGTCGAGCCGCCCGCCGCTGATGTGGTCGAGCGTGGCGCCCATCTTCGCCAACACCGAGGGGATGCGGTAGGAGTTGCTGAGCACGCTGGTGCCCAGGCGCAGCCGCGTCGTCACCTGGGAGAGCGCGCTGAGCGCCGTCCAGGTCTCGAGCAGTGGAATGGAGCCCGTGCCGACTCCGGCCGAGCCTCCCTGCGCGTCAAAGCCAGCGTCCTTGGCGTAGGAATCGGGGTCGAGCGTCAGAAAATGATCGCACAGCCAAACCGAATCGAAGCCCAGCCTCTCCGCTTCTTGTGCCACCGACTTCATCTCCCCGAAGTCGCCGACGGCGAGCCCCCGGATGGTCAGGGCCATGATCAAACCAAATTCGACGCGCGCACCCACACGAAACCCTCCTCGATGAAGAATCAAACGGCCAGATAGCGCGACTTGAGGTCTTCTTGCGCCTCGAGTTCGGCCACTGTGCCCGCGAAGCGAATCCGCCCGTTATCGATAACGTAGACGCGATCGGACAACCGGCAGGCGAAACGCGCGTTCTGCTCCACCAGAAGAACGGCGATTCCCTCTCCCTTGAGCGTCGCCACTATCTCGCCCACGTCTTTCACGATGGCGGGTGCGAGCCCCCCGCAAGCCACGCGCTCGCAGCGTCCTCGGGCGCGGCTTCTAGGCAGAGGATGGCGCGAGCGCCTTTTTTCGCGTTCGCCACTCGAGCAGGAACGGCCAGGCGAAGGAGACGACCGAAAGACACAGGAAGAACAGACACCAGGGGGAAGTGAAGAAAATCGAGACGTCGCCCTTCGAGGCGGCGAGGGCGACGCGCATGTGCTCTTCCAGCTGCCGCCCCAGCACCAGGGCGAGCAACAGGGGCACCACGGGGACGTCGAGCCACTTGAAGGCGAGCGCCACCAGGCCGAAGAAGAACATGACGTAGACGTCGAAAAAAGAGTTCTGGAGCGCGTAGGTACCCAACACGCACAGGGCGACGATGAGCGGCAAGAGCAGCGAGCGGGGAATGGCCAACAACTTCACGATGATCCGCAAACCCAGGAGCGCCACGACGGCCGTGCTGCAAATGGCGACGAAATACGAGAAGATGACCGAAAACGCGAACGGCGCGCGCTCCACGAAGAGCAGCGGTCCCGGCGCCATGCCGTGCACCAACAGGGCGCCGATGAGGATGGCGGTTATCGGGTCGCCGGGAATCCCCAGCGTCATCATGGGGATGAGCGCCCCGCCCGCGATGGAGCTGTTCGCCGACTCGGGAGCGGCCACTCCCTCCACGCATCCCTTGCCGAATTGTTCGGGCTCCTTTGAAGCCTTCTTGGCGTAGTCGTAGCTCACGAAGACCGCTATCGGGCCGCCCGCCCCGGGCAGTATGCCGACGAAAGTGCCCACCACCGAGCCGATGGCCACCGGAATCCGGATGCGCTTGATGTCCTCCCAACTCGGCAGCACGCGCCCGAACCGCGAGGCGAGCGAGCGAATGTTGCCCTCCGCGAGGTTCGATACGATCTCCGGAATGGCGAAAAGCCCCACAAGAGCGGGGATAAAGTGGATGCCCGCGAGCATGTTCGTGTTGCCGAAGGTGAAGCGGGCCGTTCCCACGAGGGGGTCCATGCCGACCGTTACGATCATGAGGCCGATGAAAGTCGAGAGCAGCCCCTTGACGAGCGACTTCGCCGCGAAGGTCGAAATGACGGACATGCCGAAGAAGACCAGCCCGAACAGGTCGGCCGCCTGGAACTGCAGGGCCACCTTGGTGAGTTGCGGGGCGATGAGGATGAGGCACATGAAGCTGAACAGCCCGCCGGTGAAACCCGACACGATGGAAACACCCAGTGCGCGGCCCGCCTCTCCCTTTTGGGTAAGGGGAAACCCGTCCACCGTGGTCGCCGAGGCCGAGGGCGAACCGGGGATGTTGATGAGGATGGCGGCGAAGCTGCCGCCCGTCATGCCGCCCGCGAAGACGCCGAGCAGGAGCGCCACGGCGGTGGTGGGATCCAGCACGAAGGTGACCGGAAACAGGATGATGATGCCCGCGCTCGTCGTCAGCCCCGGCATCATCCCGCAGATGAGGCCGTGGAGCGCGCCCAGGGCGGTGGCCAGGATGCTCGTGGGCGCAAGGGCGAGATGGAGACCCTGCAAAACGTCAGCGGTCATCTTGCGTCATCCTCAAAAACTTCCCCGCGGGAGGGGAAGCTGGAAAAGGTCGCGGAACAAAAAGAACAAGAACATGGGAACGACCAGAGAGAGCCCGAGCAGAATCGCGGGGCGGCGCTCGCCCGACGTCCACATGAGGCAAACGAAGAAAACGGGAGTGGCCCAAACGAAACCGAACAGGGGCAGGGAGTAGAAATAGGCTCCCACGAGCAGCAGGCCGAGGGCGGCGCGGGAGAGGCTGTAGTTCTCGTTCGATGCGGGAGGTTTCGGCACCAGGTCGGCGAGACCCGCGGATCGCTTGATCTCGCGCAAGCCCTGAATCAGCAGAAGGCCCGAGAGAAACAGCAGGGAAACCGTGATGAGATAGGGGAAGAAATGCGGGCCGGGCGCGTCGGTGGTGGTGCGCTTGGGCAACAAGCCGGCGAGGCCGCCGTAGTAGAGCGTGAAGGCGACGACGACCACCGCGCCGATGACGTTTCTCAAACCCATTGCGGTTCACCTGCTCCATCGGGAAAAAACGGGGCCGCCTCCGCACCGGAGAAGGAGGCGGCCCCGCACTTTGGCGTGCGAAAACTACTTCGAGCGGTAGATGCCCGTGGCTTTCATGATGTCGGCGACTATCTTGTCGCGCTTGGCGAGCATCTGCCCGAACGGCTTGGGGCCGCTCGGGTCGACGGTGAAGCCCTTGGTCTTGGCCAGGTTCATGAAGGACTTCGAGCGTGCGGCCTTCGTCATTGCGTCGATGAGCTTGGCCTTCACCGCGTCGGGCGTCCCCTTGGGCACGCTCAGACCCCGGAAGTGATCGAAGGAGATATCGTGGCCGAGTTCCTTCATGGTGGGCACGCTCGCGATGGTGGGATTGCGCTCGCCCGTCAGGTGGGTGAGGATGCGGAACTTCTTCGCCTTCCAGAGCCGCACCGCCCCCGTGAGGGGCGCACCCATGGCGTCCACCTCGCCGCTCAGAAGCGCGGCGTTGCGCCGCTTGACGCCCAAGGGTACGAGGATGGCTTTGCACCCCGTCATTTTGGTGAAGATGACGGCCGTCAGGTGCGTGGTGCTGCCCGTACCCGCGTGGCCGATTTTCAGCGTGTTGGGCTTCGCCTTGCAGTCCTTCACGAAGTCCGCCGCGGTCATCCACTTCGACTTGGTGTTCACCGCCACGACCAGGGGCTGGAAGTGCACCTGGCCAATGTGGTCCAGGGCCTTGTAGTCCCACGGCACGTTGCCGATGTTCGTGGAGGTGAGGATGGAGGTCGAGTTCCAGGCCACGGTGTAGCCGTCGGGCTTCGCGTTCTTGAGGAAGGTGTAGGTGCGCGCTCCGCCCGCCCCGGGCATGTTGATGGGCACCATGGGGACGCCGAGCACCTTGGCCATCTCCTTGGCGAGCAGGCGGCCCTCTATGTCCGCACCGCCGCCGGCGCCGAAGGGAATGATGAACTGAATCGGTTTTTCGGGGTACGCCGCGGAGGCGGGCTGAAGTGGGGCGAGCCAAGCCAGGCCTGCCATCAGCACGAAACACACGATGCGATACATTGTCTTCTCCTTCGCTTTCCGGATGGGATAAGGATGCGTTCGTCGCCTCACGCCGACTCGGTGGCGCGATGCCGTGTTTTCCGGTTTCGAGGGGGCATTATGGCGCATTTCGAGCCGCGAATCCAACACCGCATTTGGTGGGAGGCGCAAGACCGCCTCGTGCACCCGGGAGGCCGCGGGACGCTTCGTGCAAAAACCCCGCTCCGCTAGTAGACCTCCGTTGCGCCGCCCTCGCCCGCGGCCTGTTGCTTGGGCCGCCAGCGCAGCAGGTAGCGCTCGAGCCGGTTCACGGCGGCGTTGGCGATCAGGACGATGAACATCAACAAAATGAGACCCGCAAACGAACCCGCGATGTTGAACAGGTTGCTCGCGTGCTGAATCATGAAGCCCAGCCCCTTGCTCGCCGCCATGAACTCGCCCAGAATCGCCCCGATGATGGCAAAGGGCACGCCGATTTTGAGACCCGTCAGTATCCAGGGCATGGCGGCGGGCAGGGTGACCTTCCAGAGAACCTGCATTTCGTTCGCGCCCATGACCTGGGCGAGGTTCTTGAGTGCGGGGTCCACCCCCCGCAGGCCGGCGTAGGTGTTCATGAAGGTGAGGAAGAGCACGAGGCTCACGGCCAGCACGATCTTCGATTCGACGCCGATGCCGAACCAGATGATGAGAATCGGCGCCATCGCCACGCGCGGAATGCCGTTCACGGCGACGATGAAGGGGTCGAGCATCTCGGCCAGGGTCTCGAGCCGCGCCAGCACGAACCCCAGGGCGATGCCCAGAATCGCACCGATGACGTAGCCCAAAAACGCCTCGTACATCGTCGTCCACGTGTCGATGAAGAGGCTGCCCGAAAGCGTGATCTCCACCATGTAGTCGAGCACGCGCATGGGCGAGCCGAACCAGAAAGGGTCGACGCAGAGCCACTTCTTCGGCCCGATCTCCCACGCGCTGAGCTCCCACATGGCGAGAAAGCCGCCCGCGAAGGTGGTGCGGTAGATGAGCATGCGCAAGCGCGGGCTCTTGATAAAGCGGCCCGTCTCCGTCATGCACACCTCGACGAAGGCGATGGCGTGGAAGAACATGCCCGTCACCGAACAGAGCATGTAGCCGCCCGCCGTCAACGCCAGCAGGAGAGAGCCCATGAGGTAGTCGCCCCGCCACATCTGGGGCACTCCCGGCAGGGGAATCGTCAGCAAGAAAGCACCCCACTTGGGCAACTCGCGCCGCGCGGGAGGCTGCTGTTCCTCGTCGGGCTCGGCCTCTCGGCTTTCGACCACGTCCACCATGTCGGTTCCCTCCCTTATCGGCCGCTGCCCTAGTTCGCAGAGCCGTTCTTCATCCACTCCTCACTGCGCCGCACCTCCTCGCGCAACTCCTTCCACAGCCGATCGTAGGTCTGGCGAAACGCCTCCTCGCCGTGGATGCTGAACACGTCGCGCGGGCGCGGTATGTCCACGGTGGCGACGCTGCGGGTGGTGCCGGGCCTGCTCGTCATGACGACGACCCTGTCCGCCAGGGCGATGGCCTCGACGAGGTCGTGCGTGATGAAGATGACCGTCTTGCGCGCCTCGCGCCAAAGTTCGAGAAGCTGATCCTGCAGAATGATGCGCGTCTGGGCGTCGAGCGGCCCGAAGGGCTCATCCATCAGAATGACCTCGGGGTCGTAGATCAGGGTGCGGATGATGTTGGCCCGCTGGCGCATGCCGCCGGAGAGTTCGTGGGGGTAGTGATCCTCAAACCCCGCGAGTCCGACGCGCTGGATGTACTCGCGCGCCTTCTCGTGGCGGGTTTTCTGATCCACGCCGCGCACCTCCAGGGGAAAGGCCACGTTGTTGATGAGCGTGCGCCAGGCGTAGAGGTAATCCGACTGCGGCACGTAGCCGATCTCGGTGTTGATTCCCCGGAGCCTGCGCCCCCTGTAGGTGATGGTGCCCGAGGTCGGGTGCACCAGGCCGATGACGGAGTTGAGCAGCGTGGACTTCCCGCAGCCGCTCGGCCCCACGATGGTGATGAACTCGCCTTCCTCGACGTCGAGGCTCATGTCCTCGACGGCGACGACGCGGTTACCCCGCGATACGAATTCCTTGTGCAGATTTTTAATCGATAAAATGGGTGGCACGGGATGCGAGCCTCCCTCGCCGGGGCCGCGCCTCGCAAGACGCCGCCCCGGCGGATTGTCCAGAGTTCGTGATCACCTCCCCCTAGCGGGGCAGGTACTCGTCGCTCACCAGCACGCTGCGTGCGAACGGCTTTTTGAGCTTGCCCGCCGCTACGAGCAGGTTCTGGGTGATGTCCACCGCGCGCTGGGTGACTTTTCCGTCCAGCGAAACGGCCTGCTTCACCGCCGCGATGCTGGTGCGCAGCAGCCGCTTGTCCGTCTTGGCGAAGTAGAGCTGGATGCGCTCGCGAATCTGCTCGGCGGAGTGCTTGGCGATCCAGTTGTTCGCCTTGAGAAGCGCCCGGACGACCTTGCGGACGGTCTCGGGGTTCTTCTTCGCGTAGTCGGGCCGCACGAGCAGCACCTCCATCATGAACTGATCCATCTTCGGGTCCTCGCCCGCCGAGTTCGTGATGAAGGGGATGGCCTTGCCGCGGAACACCGCCGTCTCGGGCACCGGAATGGTCTGAATGGCTATCTGTATCTTGTTGCGTTCGAGGGCCGCGATGAGCACCGGACCCGCGCCCGCGCCGATGAGCTTCACCTCTTTCTGCGGGGTGAAGCCCGCCTGGCGAATCCAGTATTCGCCCTGGTTGTAGGTGAGCGCCCCCGGGCGCGTGGCGCCGACGGTGAGGCCCTTCATCTTCGCGAGTTTCTCTTTGTAGGGCGTCTTCGCCGTAATGCCGAGTTTATCGGCCACGTCCTTGCGGATGGCGGAGTTCACGATGCTGCGGTTCAGGCAACTCATCACCGCGATGAGGCGTCCGCCCGCCTTGACGGCGTTGATCTGGTAGGTACCCGCCGCGATGGAGAAATCCGCCTGGCCGGCGAGGTTGGCCTTGATGTCCGGGCCGCCGCCCCGCGTGGAGATGACCTCTGCGGCCAGACCTTCCTCGGCGAAATAGCCGTTCGCGCGCGCCACGTAGTTGCTGACGAAGGCGAGACTCTCGACCGCCTGGGTGATGACGACCCTCTCCACGGCGGCTTCGGTCCGCGCGGCGAACGTGAAGGCCAGGGCCGTTGCCAGAACAAACGCCCAGAGCGGCCCGAAGATTCCATTGCGTACGTCTAGTCTCTTGTCCACGATTTCAGCCTCCCTCTGGCCGCAAGGTACGCGGCTTGGATTCGCAGCGCCCCGCGGGCGGGACGCACCCGGTGTTCGGGAAGATGGTGGTGCGCCTCGTTCCTCCTCTCATCGAGGGGTTCAGAGATACCTCTTGCGCCGAAGAGTCTTTATTCATTGTGATTCTTTTTAATTTGAGACTCAAATTATCACATGCTCCCCGGAGGCGCAACATCCACCCAAAGCGTCCGGTGGGGGGCGAAACCTCACTCCGCGTCTGCCGCGTGGCGCTCTTTTTCCAACTGCCTGAGCGCACCCCGCTGAATCTTGCCCGTGGGCGTGAGCGGAAGGGTTTCGAGGAATTCCACGGCCCTGGGGTATTTGTAGGGTGCGAGTTGCGCTTTCACGAAATCCTGGAGTGCGCGCACCGTCTCCGCACCCGCCCGCGCGCCCTCCGCGAGAACGACGAACGCCTTGACTATCTCGCCGCGCTCGGGGTTGGGCGAGCCGACCACCGCGCACGCGCGCACCCCGGGGTGTTCGAGCAGCACGGCTTCCACCTCAAGGCCGGACACGTTGTAGCCCCCGGTGTTGATCATGTCGTCCGAGCGCGCCTCGAAGGAGACGTAGCCCTCCTCGTCCATGCGGCACAAGTCTCCCGTCATGTTCCAGCCCTCGCGCACGTAGCCGCGCTGCCGCTCGGGGTCGTCCAGGTAGCGGCAACCCGTGGGGCCCTGGACGATCATCTGCCCCACCTCGCCGGGGGGTGCGTCGCGCATGGCGTCATCCACTACGCGGACCCGGTAGCCCGGCACCGCCCGCCCGATCTTGCCGGGGCGCACGTCCGCACCGCTCGACGAGATGAATATGTGCAGGAGTTCCGAGATTCCCAGGCCGTTGATGATCTCCACGCCCGTCCTCTCGCGCCATTCGCGAAACAGGGCGGGCTCGAGAGGCTCGCCGCCCGCGACGCAGGCGCGCAGGCTGCCCAGGTCGTGCCCGTCGAACACGTCGAGCATCTGCCGATAGCCCGAGGGCGTGCTGAAGCACACCGTCGCCCGGTATTCGTCCATGGCGTCGAGCAAACCGCGGGGGGTTCCTCTCTCCAGGAGAACCGAGGCGCTCCCGAAGCGCAGGGCGTCGGTGATGAACGCGCAAAATCCGTACAAAAAGGCGATTTGGGGGCTGCCGCAAACCACGTCTTCGGGTCCCAGGCCGAACAGGTGTTTCGGAAACGTATCCGCAACGGCGAGCAGGTCGCGGTGAAAGTGCACCGTGCCCTTCGGCGTTCCCGTGGAGCCCGACGTGAAACCGATGAGGGCGGCGTCGTCTGCCGCCGTGTCCACATTCTCGTAGACGGGCGACGCCTGCGCCATCAACGCTTCAAGGCCGTCCGCGCCGTCTTCACCGAAGAGAACGACGTGTTCGAGAAAGTTCGAGGATTTCGCCGCGGCGAACAGATCTTCCCCCAGCCTCGCGTCGCAAACGGCGAACCCCACCCGCGCCTTCTCCAGCACGTAGGCCAACTCGCGCGCGCGCATCACGGGCATGGTCGGAACCACCACGCCGCCCGCCTTCATCACCCCCAGGCAGGCCGCCACCAGCATCGGGTGGTTCGAGGCGCGCAGGAGCACCCGGCCCCCGGGGGGAAGGCCGAAGTGCTCGCTCAGCACCCAGGCGATGCGGTTTGCCTTCTCGAAAAGCTCGCGGTAGGTCCAGACCTCTGCGCCGAAATAAACAGCGGGCCGCGCACCCTGCGCACCCCCGGCCTTCGCGTCGATGAGTTCGCTGCCTGCGTTCAGCCGTGGCGGGTAGGCGGCCAACTCGGGCAGGACGCCATAGTCCATCTCCGGCCACAGGGAGGGGGGTGCGAGGCGATCACGCACGAACGTGTCCACGTGTCCGCTCGGCTCAGCCGACATCGCGTCTCACCAGGGGCAGGAGTTCTTCGGCCAGTTTCGTCATGTGTTCCGCCTCCTCGTCCGGCGCGGCCGCCACCTTGAAGATGAAGTGGCGCACGCCCGCGCGCGCGAATGCGTGGACGACCTCCGCGCAACGCTCCACCGACCCGTGGAGCAGATATCTCTCGGCAGCCGCGCGCATGTCCATCCCGTACCGCAGCGAGAGGTTTTTCGCACCATCGTCGAGCCCCCTGTCCGCCTCCGCGCACAGGTTGACGAACAGATGCAGGGCGGGCGTCCAGGGCTTTTGGGGATCATCCAGCACGCGGCCCCGCGCGGCGGCGAGGCGGCGAATGCGCTCCAGTGCCTTCTCGTAGCGCGCCGGAGAAAACAGGTAGGGCACGTAGCCGTCCCCCAAAAGAGCCGCGCGCCTCTGGGACGCCTCGCTTCTGCCGCCCACCCAAATCGGCGGGCCTCCCCCGGTGAGAGGAGGGGGGCTTTGCCGCGCGCCCGAGAAGTGAAAGAACTTTCCTGCGTGATCCACCGCCTCACCCGACCAGAGTTTGCGCAACACCGCGATAGCCTCGTCCGTACGCGCACCGCGCTCGGCACGCGGCACGCCGCACGCCTCGAACTCGCTCTCCCCCTCCCCGCCGACGCCGATTCCGAAGACGAACCGCCCTCCGCCGCTCAGGTAATCGACGCTCGCCGCCGCCTGGGCGGCTATGGCGGGACGCCGCAGGGGCAGGAGATAGACCAACGTACCCAGAACGATGCGCTCGGTTCGGGCGGCGGCGGCAGCCAGGGCGCAGGCGCTCTCGAGATAGTTGCCGCGGAACGCGACGTGGTCGTCGAGCCACAGCGAATCGAAGCCCGCCCGTTCCACCCGCTCGACGAAGCCCAGGAAATCGCCGGGAGGAGGAGCCTCCCCCGGCTGCATCCCGTAGCCGTAACCGTATCGTATCGCCCCGCCCATGCGCGCTCCTCAACCCCGCGCTTCGAGGTGGAGATGCCCCTCGGCGTCGCGGCGCGCCGTCCAGCCGGGGGGCACTACGGTGTTCGAGCCGTATTCTTCGATGACGGCGGGACCGCGCAGCTGCGCTTCGACGGGCAGGGCGTCGCGGCGATAGACGGGGCAATCGGGAATTTCTGCGCCGAATACCACGCTTCTCCTCTCCGCCAGCGCGTCCGCAAGACCTCCCCGGGGCGCGGGCGCCTGCGTCCATGCGGGCTTTTCCACCAGCCCCGCCACGCGCACCCTGAGGTTCACGATCTCGAGCGGGTCCTCGGGGTGGGAATGTCCGTAGCGCTGCTCGTAGCGGGAGTGAAACTCCCCGGCCAGCCCGTCGAGCCAACCCGGCGTCTCGCCAACCGGAATCGTGAGCTCAAAGGCCTGGCCCACGTAACGCACGTCCGCGTAGCGCAGGCTGCGCACCTCCTCCAGACCCCCTGCGCGCAGCCGCTCCGCCCAGGGCGCGGTGAGCCTCTCGTATATACGACGAAGAGCGTCTTCCTCGGCCTCTTCCATAGCGACGAAACAGGTCTCGACGCTCTCCTGCACCACGTCGGCCATCAACAGGCCGAGCGCCGAGAAATTTCCCGGAAACCGCGGCACGACGACGCTCGCAATGGAGAGCTCCCCCGCGATGAAGGCCGCGTGCAGCGGCCCCGCCCCTCCGTAGGCCAGCAGCGTGTGTTCTCTCGGGTCGAAGCCGCGCTCGATGGAAATCTCGCGAATCGAACTCACCATCTTCGTCACCGCGATGTCGAGCACCCCGCGCGCCATCGAAACCGCGTCGGGCATGCCCGTCGCCTCGGCCAGCGCGTCCAGGGCGCGCCGCGCCCTATCGGGGTGAAGCCGCAAGCCGCCCGCCAGCAGGGTGCGCGCGCCGATACGCGCCAACACCACGTTCGCGTCCGTAACGGTCGGCTCCTCTCCGCCGAAACCGTAGCAGGCCGGGCCGGGGTGCGCACCCGCGCTCCGGGGGCCGACGTGCAGTGCGTCGTCCTCGTCGAGCCAGGCGACGCTCCCCCCGCCCGCGCCGACGGTGTTGATTTGCAACTGCGAGGTCTTGAGGGGATAGGCGCCGATGGTGTTGTTCGTGCTGAGGAGAGGGCGGCGATCCCGCACGAGACACACGTCCGTGCTCGTACCACCCATGTCGTAGGTGATGAGGTGGTCGCGCCCCAGCGACTCGGCAATGGAAATGCCGCCCACGACGCCGCCCGCCGGTCCCGAAAGAACCGTCCGCACGGGAAAGCGCGCGGCTTGCTCCACGTCGAGCATTCCGCCGCCCGAGGCCATGATGAACAACGGCGCGCGGCATCCCCGCTCGTGCAGCGCCTCGGCCAGACGGCGCGTGTAGTCCCTTATCTTCGGGCCGAGAGAGGCGTTGAGCGCCGTCGTGGAAAAACGCTCGAACTCGCGGTACTCGGGGACGACCTCGTGGGAAAGAGAAAGATAGACAGCAGGCAGGAACTTGCGCAAATATTCCGCGGTGCGCCTCTCGTTCTCCCCGTTCGCGTAGGAATGCAGACAGCAAACGGCGACGGCCTCCACGCCCAAACCCTCGAGCCGCGCCACCTGCGCCGCTACGCCCTCCTCGCTCACGGGCACCTCGACGGCGCCGCCGGGTGCGACGCGCTCGTCTATCTCGAACCGCATCGTGCGGGGAACGACGGGGCGCGGCCGCACGAACTTCGCGTCGAACAGGCTGTTGGGGACGAGGCGCTGCGTCCGCCCGATTTCGAGCACGTCGCGAAAGCCGCGCGTCGTCAGCATGGCCGTGCGCGCACCCGTGCCCTCCAGTATCGCGTTGGTGCCGACGGTGGTGCCGTGCGTGATCCTGCCGAGCGTGGCGAGCTCCAGCCCGCGGAGTGCTTCGAGGAACACGGCGTCCTCCGCCCCGCGAATCGTGGGAACCTTGGAGACTTCCATCCGCTTCTCGTCCTCGTCGTAGAAAACGAGATCGGTAAAGGTTCCTCCGGTGTCTATGCCGACCAGACGCAACGCCCTTGCCTCTCCCCGAAAACCCGCGCCCCAGACGCCGCACCGCAGCCGGCCGGCCACGAACGAGAAAACCAGACCTCTCCGAAAAGGCTCATGCGTCCAGCGGGGAGAGAGTGACTTCCTCTCCTTCCCCCAGGGCGAGAATGGCCATGCCCGGTGCGTCGAGACCCAGTGCGCCCGCGGGCAAGGCGGCGTCCTCTTGCGTCCACGCGCGCAGGGGAGCCTCGCGGTTGCCGCGCAACTCGACCAGACTCGCCCGGCCGAGACCGCGCTCGGCGAGCGTCGTGGGGTGCGCGTAGCACCAGCGGCGCGAACCCGCACGGGGCGCCTCGTTCATGCGCACGACCGTGAGGGGATTCCTCCCCGCGCGGGCGGAGCGGCGGCAAAGGCTCGTCTCCTCCTCGTCCACGACGCCCCCGCGCACGACGACGCCGTAGTCCCTCCGCGCCCCCTCCGTGCTCACGTAGCCCGCGCGCACGTCGGCGAGAACCGCCGCCGGGCTTCGCTCGAGCGGGTCGCCGAAACCGCCCCCGCCCGAGGTCTCCACCACCAGGACGTCGCCCCTGCGCATGGGAAAACCCGCCGCCTTGCCGGGGGTTTCAGAAGGTGCGAGGGTCTCCCCGCTCCTGCGCACGACGAAGCGGTTCGGCTTTCCCGGCCCGCCTCCCAGAACGCCGAAAGGGGGAATTACGTTCTTGTCCGAAGAAATCGACAAGAGCGCCTCTTCGGCCAACACCTCCACCTCGCGCCGCAGACCCAGCCCGCCCCTTCTTGCGCCGGCTCCGCCGGAATCCGGGCGCAGGCACAGCGCGCGCACGCGCAGGGGCTGGCCCTGCTCGATGACCTCGACGGATTGAATCGAGGCGAAATCCCCCTCGGTGAAATTGCGTGTGGCGTTGTTGCCGTCGCCCTCGGCGAAACCGCCCGTGCCGCCTGCCGGAAACTCGTAGAACAAAAACGGCGCGCCGCTTTGCGCATCGTTGCCGCCGACGTAGACGTGGTTCGAGGTGCCCTTGAGGTCGCCCGTCACGGCGTGGGGGGCGAAGGGCGCCGTCGCACCGATGAGGGCGGAGACGACGGCGTGGCTCACCTCCATCGAGCCCGCGCAGCTGGCGGGGTAGCGCGCAGAGAGCAGCGAACCCGGCTCGACTTCGATGCGCAGCGGGCGAAAAGCGCCCTGGTTTATCGCACCCGTGGGGTCGAAGAACGCCTTGATGACGCTGAAGGCGGCGGAGGGCGCCATGGCCGGCCCGACGTTGTAAGCGCCTTTGGTCTGCGCGTCGGTGCCGCGGAAATCGACCACCATGCCCTCGCCCACCTTTTCGACCCGCACGCGGATGCGTATCGGGTCGAGCGAGTGGCCGTCGTGATCCATGAAATGCTCGTAGGTGGACTCTCCCTCGGGCAGGGCGGCGATTCTGCGCCGCATGGACGCCTCGGCCCTGTCGAGCAGGCGATCCTTCGCGGCGAGAATGACGCCCCAGCCGTATTTGTGCGCCAACTCCTCAAGGCGCCTGTGGGCGGTGTGGCACGTGGCGAGCATGGCGAAGAAATCCCCGCGCCGCTCCTCGGGAACCCGCATGTTGTGCAGCAAAAGGGCGAGCAGCCCCTCGTCGAGTTTTCCGCGCTCGATGATCCGCAGGATGGGGATGCGCACCCCGTCGTGGAAAATCTCGGTGTTCTTGCCCGAGATGCTCCCCGGCGTCGTGCCGCCTACGTCGCCCCAGTGCGCGCGCACGACGGGGTAGACGGCCATGTGCGCCCCACCGAAGAGGGGGGCGATCATCGCCACGTCGTTCAGGTGCGTCCCGCCCGTGTAGGGGTCGTTGTGCAGGAACACGTCGCCCGGGGCTACGTCTTCCCCGAAGCGTTCGCGCATCTGCGCGACCTCCATGGGCACGGGGAAGATGTGGACGGGATTGTCCTCCGCCATGGCGACGAGGCGGCCTTCGCCGTCCACGAGGACGCACGAGAAGTCGTGCCCCTCGTAGATGATGGACGAATACGCCGTGCGCACCATGTTCGCCCGCATCTCGCGGACGACGGCCACGAAGGACTCGTTGATGACCTCAAGCGATATGGGGTCGACTTCGCAGCTGGCTTCGGGGTTCATGCGCTTCCCGTTCGTGTGAATGGACGCGGGCATTCTAGCCCGAATCGAGGGGTTTCTTCATCTGCCCCGAGGCGTTGCGCACTTCTCGCGGAATGGCCTTTCACGGCTCCGCCGCCCGAAGGGCTGCGCGCATTTAGCGAAACCGCGGGCGGGGCGCCTCCGTGAACCTTTGGTATAATGGGCGCGCTCGATTCTCCGGGCGAAGCGCACGCCGCCGATTTTCTCGTATGCGGAGGAAGGCCCGAACCATGCGAAAAACGAACCCGACGCGCAAACGGTGGGCGGTGGTGTGGCTCGCCGCCCTGTTGCTCGCCCTGCCCGGGTCGGCCCAGGCCGTGCCGCCCGTTTTCTCGACCCTGCTCGGAGGAGCCATTCGGGGATACGACACGGTGGCCTATTTCACCGAAGGCCGCCCCGTAAAGGGCAAGAGCGCCTTCTCGCACCGATGGAAAGGCGCCACCTGGTATTTTGCGAGCGCTGAGAGTCGCGACCTTTTTCGCGCCGAGCCCGAAAAATACGCCCCCCGCTACGGCGGCTACTGCGCCTATGCAGTGAGCCAGGGCTACACCGCGAGCATCGACCCCGACGCCTGGAAAATCGTGGGCGGAAAACTCTATCTGAACTACAGCAAGAGCGTGCAGGAGCTTTGGGAGAAGGACGCACCCGGCCATATTGCGCGCGCCGATAAGAATTGGCCGCGCGTCCTCAATGCGAAGTGAGGCAGCTTGCCGGAACCTTCGGCATCGCGGCCGAACACGGCATAGAGCCCGCGCACTACGGACTGGCGAAATAGAAACGGGACTGGCGAGGCGAACCAGAAATCGCCCGGCGGGGAGGCGATGCGCCCGTGCGGAGCAATTCCGCACAAAGGGCGAGCGGCCGCCGGCAGGCTACTCGAGGTCTTTTCGCGGGTTGTGGCCTTCCACCATGAACAGCACGGCTTCTGCGATGTTCGTGGCGTGGTCGGCGATGCGCTCAAAATATTTCGAGATGAACGTCAGGCGCGTCGCCCGGCTGATGTTGCGCGGATTGTCGAGCATGTAGGTGAGCAACTCGCGGAACAACTCCTCGTTCATGTCGTCCACTTCGTCGTCGCTCGCGATGACCTTGCGGCCCAGCACCACATCTTCCTTGATGAAGCTGTCCAGGCTCTCGCGCAACATGCGGCTCGACGCCTCGGCCATGCGGGGCAGTTCGATATAGGGCTTGAGCGGCGGCTCCTCGTTGAGCTCCAGAACCCTTTCGCACACGTTGACGGCCAGATCCCCCACCCGCTCGAGATCGGAGGCAATCTTGAGTGCGGTGGTGATAAAGCGCAAATCCACCGACGTGGGCTGGCGCAGCGCCATCATCTGCAAGCACAAATCGTTTACGTCGACCTCGAGCAGGTTGACCTCCATGTCTTCCTGGCTGACGCCCTGGGCGAGAGCGGAATCGCGCTTCGTGAGGCTCTCGATGCTCTTCGCCATCATGCGCTCCACCTTGGCGCCCAACTCGAGAATCAGGCGGCGGAGTTCCTGAAGTTCGTTTTCGAATTCCGAACTCGTATGCGTTTTTCCGCTTGTGGGAGTCATGTATCGCCTCCAGCCCCTAGCCGAACCGGCCCGTGATGTAATCCGAGGTCCGCACGTGCATGGGGTTCATGAATATCTTCTTCGTCTCGCCGTATTCAATCAACCGACCCAGGAACATGAAGGCCGTGTTGTCCGAGACGCGGGCGGCCTGCTGCATGTTGTGCGTAACGATGACGATGGAGAAATGCTCCTTGAGTTGGGCGATGAGGTCCTCGATGCGCGCCGTGGCGATGGGGTCGAGCGCCGAGCAGGGCTCGTCCATCAGGATGATCTCAGGCTCGGACGCAATCGCACGGGCGATGCACAGGCGCTGCTGCTGCCCGCCCGAGAGGCCGAGCGCGTTGTCCTGGAGGCGGTCGCACACCTCGTCCCACAGCGCGGCGTCGCGCAGCGAGCGCTCGCACGTCTCCTCCAGTATATGCCTGTCGCGTATTCCGTCCACCCGCAGGGGGTAGACGACGTTCTCGAATATGGTCATGGGGAAGGGGTTGGGCTTTTGAAAGACCATGCCGAGGCGCTTGCGCAGCTCGATGACCTCGACGCGCGGGTCGTGAATCTCGCTTCCGTCTATCGATATCGCACCCTCGTGGCGGACGCCGTCGATGAGGTCGTTCATGCGGTTGAGCGCGCGCAGCAGCGTGGACTTGCCGCAACCCGAAGGGCCGATGAGGGCGGTGACGAGCTCTTTTTGTATCTTCATGCTGGTGTCGAAAAGAGCCTGCTTCTCGCCGTACCACAGGCTGAAGCTATCGACGTCGATGACGGCACCCGAGTCGCTCTCGACGGGATGATAAGCCGTCGCCTCGAATTCGTCCTGTTGTTCGGTCGTTGCCGCGTCGGACACCATTTCAGCACGTCTCCGTTAAAATTGGCCTTCCACGAACTTCCGGCGAAGGCGGTTGCGCACCATGATGGCGAAAGCGTTCATCAGGGCGATGATGGCGATGAGCAAAAGCGTCGTCACGAAAACCATGGGCTTGCCCGCTTCGGAGTTTCGGGACTGAAAGCCCACGTCGTAGATGTGGAAGCCCAGGTGCATGAAGCTGCGTTCGGTATGCAGGAACGGGAAGAAGCCGTCGAAGGGAAGCTCGGGCGCGAGCTTCACCACCCCCACGAGCATGAGCGGGGCCACCTCGCCCGCCCCGCGCGCCATCGCCAGTATGAGGCCGGTCATGATGCCCGGCATGGCCTGGGGCAGGACGATGTTGCGGATGGTTTGCCATTTCGACGCCCCGCAAGCGAGCGAGCCCTCCCGCATGGAGCGGGGGACGGCGGCGAGGGCTTCCTCGGTCGCCACGATGACCACGGGAACCGTGAGGAGCGCCAGCGTCAGCGACGCCCACAGCAGTCCCCCCGTGCCGAAGGTAGGGTTGGGCAGCCGCTCGGGGTAGAACAACTGGTCGATGCGCACCCCGACGGTGTAGGCGAAAAAGCCCAGACCGAAGACGCCGTAGACAATGGAGGGCACGCCCGCCAGGTTGTTCACGCAAATGCGCACGATGGAGACCAGGGTTCCCTGCTTTGCGTACTCGCGCAGGTAGAGGGCCGTCACCACGCCGAAAGGAGCGACGAAGACGACCATGAGCAGCGTCATGAGCACGGTGCCGAATATGGCGGGCAAGACGCCGCCCTCGGTGTTCGCCTCGCGGGGGTCGTCGGTCAGGAACTCTCCCCAGCGGGAGAAGTACACGCGCACCTTGCCCCACGTGGAGAGGCTGTTCGCCGGATAGATGCGCACGAGGTCAGAGAGGCGCAGGGTCTTTTCGCGGCCGCCGATTTCTCGCAAGACGATGGTGAACTTCGCGTCTTCTTCGTTGATCGCGGCGATGCGGCTCTTGAGGGCCGAGAAGCCCGCCCGCCTCTGCGCCGTACGGCGCTCGAACTGCTCTTTCTCGGCGCGGTACGCACTGCTCTTCTCGCCGTAGTCCAGCGCGGTGCGGCGAAGGGCGAGCCGGTCCTGCTCGATGTAGTAGTTGATGGCGCCTATCTCGTCCACCTCTATGGCGCGCACCGCTTCGCGCCGCTCGATGGCCGCATCGTGCGCGGCGGCCATCTCCCCCAGCGACACCTCCTCGCCCGGAATGCGGCGCCCATTGAGACGGAGCGTCTGGATGAAGCCGATGAACGGGCCCCACTCCCTGCGCTCGACGAAGAAGATGCCCGGCGGCGTCTCGACCCCGGCGACCTCGTGTTCCATCGCCCACTTGAAGTCTTCGTTGTAGATGTCGAAGTTGCCCGTGCGGTACAGCGTACGGCTCGCGAAGCCGTTCGCCTCCGCAACGGCGCGGCGCGACGCCTCGTCGAGCGCTCTCAACTGCTCGGGCGAGAGGCGGAAGGTCTCCGAGCGAAACGGCTCGCCCGCGACGCGCTTACCGCTCTTGAGGGTCACCACCTCCACCGGACCCGGGTAGAACGTCACGATGCCGTTCCACAAAACCAGCGCGAGAAAGCCGACGATCATCAAAACGCCCAGGGCGAGCGCACCACCCAGAAGCCAGATGAAGGGCTCGCCCCTGGCCTTGAAGTCCACCGAAGCGCGCAGAGCGGCTCTGGGAGAGCGGCTCTGCGCCCCGTTTGCGGGCGCCGCTCCGCCGGGAGGAGGCGGCGCGTTCTCCTCCGGGGCGTTTGCGGGTTTTTTCGGATCCTTGATCTTCACCTCGTCCTCACAACTGCGCGGCGCGTTTGCGGAAGCGCAGACGCACGATTTCCGCGACCGTGTTGACCAGGAACGTCATCGCGAACAAAACCAGCGCCGCCAGGAACAGCACGCGGTAGAGCGTCCCGTCCTTCACCGCTTCGGGAAGTTCCACGGCAATGTTCGCCGAGAGTGCGCGCAGACCCGAGAAGACGTTCCACTCCAGAACCGGGGTGTTGCCCGCCGCCATCACCACGATCATCGTTTCGCCCACCGCGCGGCCCATGCCGATCATCACGGCGGCGAAGATTCCGCTGGCCGCCGTCGGCAGGATGACCCACAGCGCCGTCTGCCACGGCGTCGCCCCGCAGGCGAGGCTCGCCGCCCGCAGGTGGCCCGGCACGGAAGTGAGGGCATCCTCGGCGATGGTGTAGATGAGGGGAATGACGGCGAAACCCATCGCGAAGCCCACGACGAGAGCGTTGCGCTGTACGTAGGTGTCGATGACTCCGCCGCGCGCGTCGAAGCCCAGGGCCGCAAGCGCCAGCGCCGTCGCCCAGCTCAGCAGGGCGGAGGCGACCACCATCGCGCTCCAGCGCGCGAACTCGAAGAAGGCCCCCCGGGTATGCGGCAGCCACCGCAGCTTTTGCTTCCATTGCTGGCCGAGGAGACGCTCGAACACGTAGGCGACGGCGATGAAGGAGACGGGCAGGAAGATGATGAACAAAAACGGCGTTGCCAGCCCAATGTCCCCGTTCGCCCAGGCCTTGAAGTCGCCTCCGAAAAGCGCGGACTCGAACGTCGGCCCGAACTGGTAGCCGAGCAGCGGCCCGAGAATGATCGCCGCGAACACGAGTCCGAGCTTCGGGAATCCCGCGAGAGGGAGAGAGACGCGCGGCGGCATCAACTGCCATAGGTAGGCACTGAGCAGCAGCAAAAACGGAATCAGCATAAAAGTGAGAATGACCGCGGCTATCCACGTCTCCACCACGGGGGCCAGAATCAGCGCGGCCACGAAGCCGAGCACCACCGAGGGGAGCGAGGCCATCATCTCCATCGCGGGCTTGACGACGGAGCGCACCGTCGGCCCGATGAACTCGGCGGTGAAGATGGCTCCCAGCACGGCGATGGGTATGGCGAAAACGAGCGAGTAGACCGTTCCCTTGATGGTTCCGAATATGAGGGGGACGAGAGATATCTTCTCCTCGAACGCATCGTCTCCCGAGGAGGACTGCCACGTGAACTCCGGCTTGGGGTAGCCCTCGTACCAAACCTTGCCGAACAGGGTGCGGAACGTCGTCTCGGGGTGTTCGGCCGAGAACTTCCAGAAGTGCACCGCACCGCTCCCCTCCGCCACGACGATGGCGTCGTCGCGCGGAGACAGGCGAACCACGCGCGCAGCACCCGAGGCGTTCTTCGTCTGGAAGCGCAGCAGCGTCGAGGCGCTCGTGGAATGGCGCAGCCAAACTTCGCCGCCCGCATCCATCGTGGCGAACATGCGGCTTCTCTGTGAAGTGGAAAAGCCCGCAACCGCCGCCGCGTGGCCCTCGAGCTCGTGGCCGCGCACCATCACCAGCCCGTCGGTCGTCTCCACCTCGCCCGGCACCCGCGCGCGGAAGAAGATGCGCACCGAACCCTCGGAGCCGCCCACGACGATGGACTCCTCCCCGATGAGGGTATCGAAGAGCGTGAGCTTCTCCTCTGCGGGGAGGAGGTCGCGCTTCTCCACCAGGGAGATGGCGTTAAAATTTCTTGCGTCGTAGCGCAGGAGAAAACCTTTCTCCACGCCGACGTAGACCGCATCGGCCTTCTCCGTGAGCAGTATGTCCACGATGCGCGCGTGGCGCGGCAGGTCGGGCAGCGCCACGCTCCTCACCGAAGAGGTGGTCGAACCCGTCAGCAGGTTGACCCTGGTTTCCGTGAGGCTCAGGCGCGCCACGCCCTCGGCGTCCACGGTGGCGAAGGAGATGCTCGGCCTCTCCGGCGTCCCCCCGACCTTGTAGTTAAGCTTGACGATGGCCGTCCCCGGGGGAGCTACCTGCTGTGGTTCGCGTATCTGCGCTTCCACCCAGATTTTCCGGACCTGCGCGCCCGGAATCCGCGAGAAGACGAAGCGCCCGTCGCTCAGGTCGCGCTCGTCGATTTTCGTGAGATCCGCGGGTGCGCGCTCCGCAGGGAGTATCTGCGTGCGATAAACGATTTTGGCGAAGCGCACCGTTCCGTCGGCGAAACCGAAGGCGAAGTTCCCGCCCCGGAGGGTGCGCGCGAAGGCGGTCGCACGCACACCGCCAAAATCCAGCGCGAGCGGGGCGAGCGGCTTGCCCGTCGATGCGTGGACGGGCGTGAGCGCACCGTCTTGCGAGATGAGCACGGCGATGGTGTTGTAATCGTCCACCTCGACGCTGAACAGGGGGCTTCGCGAGGAGAGGGCTACCCGGAAGCCGCCTGCGCCGGTCACCTTCTCCCCGGCAAACAGCGGCAGGGCCACCGCGACGAGAAAGGCCATGATTCCCAAGACGGCGAGAATCACGAACAGCCCGCCGATGGTGATCACCCTGCGGGCAATCCTGTCGAGCACGAGAACGGAGCGCCGCGCGCGCAGGTTGCGCGTGCGCTGCCGGTCGCCTGCGTTGTCTTCGGGGTGCGAATCTTGCGTGTCGCTCATGGCTCCTGATTTTCTCGGTATGAAAGCTCGAGGCCGGGGACGGCGCATCCGCCGCACCCGGCCGCCTCGCCGTGCGTGATGCGAACTAGTTGCTGCCGCTCATCGCAAGACCCAGACCCTTCAGCTCCTGCTGCGCGATGGCCGCGTTCACCGGGAAGAACCCGGCCTTGATGACGGCCTGCTGCCCCTCTTTCGAGAAGATGTACTTGACGAACTGGGCGCGGAGCGGGTCGAGCTCCTGGTTGGGGTTCTTGTTCACGTAGATGTAGAGGAAGCGCGCGATCGGGTAGTTGCCCGCGTACGCCGCCGAAGCCGAGGGCGGATAGCACTTGCCCCCGGCCCTGCTGGAGATGGGCAGCGCGATCACGTCGGCGGTCTTGTAGCCGATGCCGGAGTAGCCGAGGGCGAACTTATCAGAGGCCACGCCCTGCACCACGGCGGAGGAGCCAGGCTGCTCTTTCACGGAGTCCTTGAAGTCGCCCTTGAACAGGGCCACTTTCTTGAAGTAGCCGTAGGTGCCCGAGGCCGAGTTGCGGCCATAGACGGAAATCGGCTTGCTGGCCCACGCGCCGGAGAGGCCGATCTGGCCCCACGTGGTGACGTCCGACTTCATGCCACCCTTGCGGGTCTTCGAGAAGATGGCGTCGACCTGGGGGAGGCTCAGACACTTGAGAGGGTTGTCCTTGTTCGTGAAGACGGCCAGGGCGTCCACGCCGACGCGAATGCGGCCGGGCTTGTAGCCGAACCTCTTCTCGAAGGCGTCCGTTTCTTTCGACTTCATGGCGCGCGACATCGGCCCGAAGTTCGAGGTGCCGGCGATGAGCGCGGGAGGCGCCGTGGAGGAGCCTTTGCCCTCAATCTCGATCTTGACGTCGGGGTAGGAGCGCCTGAAGCCCTCGGCCCACAGCGTCATCAGGTTGTTGAGGGTATCCGAACCCACGGACTTCACGTTACCCGAAACACCGCTCGTGGCCTTGTAGGCGGGCAGCTTCGGGTCCACCACCAAAGCGGCGGCGCCGGGCTGCGCGACGAGCACGAGGCTCAGCGCGGCGACGGCGACGAAACCCCAAATTCTCGAAAACCTGCTTGCTGCCGACATTCTCCCTACCTCCTTTTGGATGGTTACTGCAGAACGGAAACTACAGGAAAAGACGCACCGTTTTGTTACATTCTTGTTGCATTTGCATGACAAACCCGTGAACAGGCGACATTTCCCACCACACAACGACCAGAGAAGCACTGCGTCCACGCCGAGAGCCTGGGCACGCGGGGAGCGTTATCGCTCTTTTTCGGCGGTTGCGCGCACCAGCCATCGGCACAAGCGCTCCGAACGAGGAGAACTATAGTGAAAAAGCAGAGCGGGGATGTTACGGAAAAGTGGCAATCGGGTGATTTTTCGGAAAAACTTGAGAGTTGTGCGCACGCGCGAAGCGCGGGAGAGTCCACCGGCGGCGAGGCGGCGCACGGCGGCGCCCGCAACACGCGGCGAACGCTGGGCTCAGGGTGCGGGAACGGTAAAACGAAAGGCGGAACCCCGCCCGGGCGTGCTCTCGACCCACACCTCCCCCCCCATCTCCTGCACGAGGTGCTTGACGATGGAAAGCCCCAGTCCGGTGCCTCCGCTTGCGCGCGAGCGGGCCGAATCCACCCTGTAGAAACGCTCGAATATCCGGGGAAGGTGTTCGGGGGGAATTCCCTCCCCTTCGTCGATCACCGCCACCTCGACGAAGCCGTCCCCGCGCAAAAGTGCGGAGACGACGACCTCGCTGCCGGCATCGCTGTAGCTCACCCCGTTCTCGACCAGGTTGATGAGAATCCGCTCGAGAGCCGCCGGGTCCGCCCGCACCTCGTCGGCACCCTCTGAAATGCGCGCCTCCAGACGCACCCCCCGCTTCTCCACGGCGGGGGCGAGGGTATGCGCGACCGAGACCATCGCGCTTTGGAGCGAAACCCGCTCGGGCCGGACGTGTTCTTCCTTCGACTCTATCCTACCCAGTTCGAGTAAGTCCTCGACCAGGGCCGAGAGCCGCCGGGCGTGGCGGGTGATGGTGGAGGCGAACCGGCGCGTTGCCTCGGGGTCGGCGTGGGCGGTCGTCTCAAGCGTCTCGGACGCCCACTGTATCGCCGTGAGCGGCGTGCGCAGCTCGTGGGAGACGTTGGCGGTGAACTCGCGCCGCATCCCCGCGAGCCGCTTGACCTCGGTGATGTCGTGAAACACCAGCACGAGGTTCGCATCCTCCTCCTTGCGTTCGCGCTTGGCGTGGAGGATGAGCGTGCGCGCGGGGAGCACCTCCACCTCGCGCTCCATGCGGGCCGTCGCGTGCGCGAGCATCTCCCGCACCGTCTCCTGCACCTCGGTGGAGCGCACGGCCTCGAGGGGAATCGGGGCGCCGTCCTCAAAGTTCGGCAGCGAGGGGAAAAAATCCCGCAGTGCGGAATTGACGAGCAAAATGTCGCCCGAGGCGTTCGTGACCATGACGCCCTCGGTCATGCCCTCGAGAATCGCCTCGAGCCTGTCGCGCTCGTGGCGCAGCCTGTCGACGTGCACCTCCACCTCGGAGGCCAGCCCGTCCAGCGTGCGGGCGAGCTCGCCCAGTTCGTCCTTGCGCCTTGAGGCGATGCGGTGGCTGAAGTCTCCCCGGGAAATCCGCTCCGCCGCGTCGTAGACGTCGTGAAACCCCCGGCGGACGATTGTGCTCGCCGCGAAGCCCACGGCTATCGCCAGCAGAAAGGCGAACGCCCCCGCCGCGAGGAGCAGACCCCGCATTTCGCCTATCATCTCCTCGATCTCGCGCAGGCTCATGGCCAGGCGAATCACGCCTCCCGCGAGCGGTCCCGTCTCTATCCGCAGGGCCAGGTAGAGCAAATCCCCGCCCGCCGCGCGGCTGTGGCGCACACTCGCGCCGATTCCCCGTTTCGCCGCCGCGACGACCTCGGGCGGCGCAAGGCGCCTGCCGGCCCCCTGGCCCCCCTCGAGAGCAAGGCCTGAGTCCGCAAGCAGGCGCCCCGCGGGAGAGACCACCGTGACCCGCAGCCCCAGGGCGCGGCCGATTTCGTCCACGAGTTCGTTCATGCGCGCGCGCCACGCCTCCCCGGGAGGCAGTGCGGCCAACTGGCGGCGGGCGAGGCGGGCGTTGCGCGCAAGGTCCTCCCGCGCCTGGTCCATCAACTGGGCGGAGAGGCCGAAATGCAGGTAGACGAGCCCCGCCGCCCACGCCACGGTGATGACCACGAGGTAGCTCGCCATCAGCTTCTTGTAAAAGGACCCGCGCATGCAGGGAAATCTCCCGGGCGGCGGGGAGGGTTAGTCTCCGGGCGTCTTCTGGAACCGATACCCCACGCCGCGCAGCGTCTGGATCATGTCTTCCGCCCCGGGGCCGATTTTCTCCCTGAGGCGGCGGATGTAGGTGTCGACGGTGCGGGGGGTGACGAACTTGTCCTCCCCCCAGATGACGTCGAGCAATTCGTCGCGGTTGTGTGCGTAGCCGGGGTGGGCCGCCAGGTGGTGCAGGAGGCGAAATTCCGTCGCCGTCAGGGCGAGCGCGCGTCCGTTCACCGCCACCTCGTGCTGTTCGGGGTCGATGACGAGCGCGCCGCGCCGCAGCGTCTTGCCCGCGGCCAGGGGCTCCCGGGAACGCGCGAGCACCGCCTTGACCCGCAGCATCACCTCGCGGATGTTGAAGGGCTTGGTCACGTAGTCGTCCGCGCCCAACTCGAAGCCGACGATGCGGTCCACCTCCTCGCCCTTGGCGGTCAGCATGATGACGGGCAGCCGACCCAGCACGGAGTGGCGCCGCACGTAGCGGCACACCTCGAGACCCGAGACGTCGGGCAGCATCAGGTCGAGAACGACGAGGTGAATCGACTCCTCCTCCAGGGCGCGAAAAGCTTCCTCGCCGCTGGCCGCGCCCAGCACCTCGAAGCCCTCGCGCTCGAGGTTGTAGGTCAGCAGTTCGCGGATGTCCGTTTCGTCTTCGACGATGAGAATTTTTTGCGCCACCGCCGCCCTCCGTCCCGCAGCCGGGGTGTGGATGGATGCGGGTGATAGTTGTCTAGTAATACAATTTCGCTCACGAATTCAACAGGCCCGAACGCACGGCCCGCCATGCAGGCGGGCACGAAACGCGAAACCGGGGGGTTTGCAAAGAAAACGGGAAGCGTGCACAATATAAACAGCATTCAACAAAAACCGATGTTTTCGCGCGTCGGCATTGGAACCCGGCGCCTTGACCATCCAATTTCAAGGGAGAAATTGCGGTGGCGTCCATTACGCTCAAGAACCTGGTGAAAAAATTCGGCGAGACCGTAACGGCGGTCGCGGGCGTCGACCTCGAGGTGAGCGACGGCGAGTTCATGGTGGTGGTCGGACCCTCGGGCTGCGGCAAGACCACCACGCTCAACATGATTTCGGGATTCGAAGAACCCACGAGCGGCACGATGTTCATCGGCGACCGCGTGGTGAATCACCTTGAACCCGGGGATCGCGGCCTGGGCATGGTGTTTCAGGACCTCGCCCTGTTCCCGCACATGACAGTCTTCGAGAACATCGCCTTCGGCCTGCGCGTGGACAAGGCCCCCGAGGCGCAGGTGCGCGAGCGCGTCTCGAAAGTCGCCGAAACCATGCGCATCTCCCATTTGCTCACGAAAAAGCCCGCCCAGTGCTCGGGCGGCGAGGCGCAGCGCGTCGCACTGGCGCGCACGCTCGTTACCCAGCCCGAGGTGCTGCTGATGGACGAGCCGCTCTCGAGCCTCGACGCCAAGCTGCGCATCGACATGCGCACCGAACTCAAGCGCCTCCACGAGGAACTCAAGTCCACCTTCGTCTACGTCACCCACGATCAGGCCGAGGCCATGACGATGGCCGACCGCATCATGGTCATGGACAGCGGCCACGTGCAGCAGATCGACACGCCCCTGGGAATCTACAGAAAACCCCGCAACCAGTTCGTCGGCACGTTCTTCGGCCAGCCGACGATGAACATCGTCTCGGGGCACATGGAGAACGGCGGGGGACCCAGGTTCATATCCACACATTTCGAGATGCCGCTCGAGGCCGACGCCGTGCCCGCCTCCGCGGAGGGCAAGGCGATCAACCTCGGGGTGCGCTCTGAAAACGTGACCATCGGAGCAGAGGGCGCACCGGGCGAGGTGCGGCTCATCGAACCGATGGGAGACGAAACCCTCATCTTCTTCTCCTGCGGGGATGAGGACTTTCTGGTGGCCAAGGTGGACGCCGAGCGCGAGTTCCGCTCCGGAGAGAACATTCGCTTCGGCTTTCAGTCGAGCAGCGTGCACTTCTTCGACGCCGAGAGCGGGCTGCGGCTCGAATAGAGGCGCGAAAACGAGAGAGGGGCGGCCAAGCGGCGCAGCGCCCACGCAAAAGATTCCCTCGCCGGGCTTTGGCATTCGGCCCGACGATTTGCAGGCAAGTGGTCGACTTTCCCACAACGGAGGAAGGAGGAATCGAGATGAAGAGAATCTTGCTCGCAACACTGATGCTGTTGGTCTTCGCGGGGTTCGTCGCCTCCACGGCCGTCGCCGCGGTGCACCCCGGCAAGACGGTCGAGGAGCGCGCGATCAACGGAGCGAAGGCGTACATCAAGAAGCATAACCTGAAGAACCCGACGCAGACGATGCTTCTCATTTCGCTCTTCAAGAACTCCCAGCCGAAATACCTGCGGGAGTGGGAGAAGCTCACCGGCGTCAAGATCAACACCATCCAGTACGGCTACACCGACATCCCCGCCAAGATCATGGCCGAAGCCGTGGCGAAGACGGGGCAGTACGACATCATCAACCACTTCCCCTACGTCATTCCCGACGCGGTGGGCGCGGGCACCCTCCAGCCGCTCGACGCCTACATGGCCAAGGGCAAGCCCGACTTCTCGGGCATCGACTCCGGGCTGCTGGCCCAGCAGAGCTACAAGGGGAAGACCTACTGGTTCATTCTCGACGGCGACCACATCGCCCTGTTCCTGCGCTCGGACCTCATGAAGCTGGCCGCGGCCGACTACAAGAAGAAGTTCGGCAAAGAGCCGGGCTGTCCCGACACGATGGCCGAGTGGGAGCAGATGGCCAAGTACTTCCACACGAAGAAGGGTGAGACCCGCTGGGGCAAGAAGTTCGACAAGCCGCTCTACGGGGCGCAGGCCTACCGGAGCATCAACTTCTCCTACAGGCACTTCCCGGCCTATATGGGCGGACTGCTCTTCGACAAGGACATGAACCCCACCATCAACACGCCCAACGGCATCCGCGCGATCAAGGAGTTCACCTCGATCGTCAAGTACATGCCTCCCGACGTGCAGGGTTGGGGAACGCCGCAGCTCTACCCCCACTGGGCGAGCGGACAGGCCTTCTCCTTCATGTCCTTCCCCTCGGCGATGGGCTACGCCAACCGCAACCCGAAGAGCAAGATCAGCGGTCATCAGTTGGCCTGCCCGGTTCCCGCCGTGAAGGGGGCGAGCGGCAAGATGGTGCGCCGCGCACCCCAGGCGGCCGGCACCGGCTACATGGTGAACGCGCACGGCAAGCACCCCGAGCTCGCCTACTACTTCATCCAGTGGTTCACGGGTCCGACCAAGGGCGATGAGGCCATCGCCGACCCCGCGGGCTTCTGGGACCCGATGCGCACCTCGAACCTGACGAACAAGGCCGTGCTCGACAAGCACACCGAGCCCTTCGTCAAGATGACCATGCAGAACGCGAAAAACGCCATATCGCTTCTCATGATCGAGGGTAACTACGAGTACTTCAACGTGCTCGACAAGAACATGGCGCAGGTCATGCAGGGCAACATCTCCGCCGAGCAGGCGGCGAAGAACGTGGAGAAGGGCTGGAACCGCATCACTGACGACATCGGCCGCAAGGAGCAGATTGCGGCCTGGAGAGACAGCGTCGCCAGCGGTGCCTACATCGACAAGTTCTCGGCGAAGAACTAGTCCGCGCACGAACGCCCGCCCCGGCCCGCAGCGCCGGGGCGGGTGCCGCGCGTGGACACGGCTCACGCGAGCCGCTCCATAAGACGAAGAAACGATGACCCAAGCATCGACGACAAAACAACGCAAAAGTTTCTCCGCCTGGCTGGCGCAGGAGAAGGTGTTCCGCCTGATTCCCTTTGTCCTGGTGGAGGCGACCTTCCTGCTGCTTCTCGCCATCCCCTTCATACTCACGATCTACATCAGCCTTCTCAAGTGGCGCGCCAACCGGCCCTTTGAGCAGGCCTATTTCCACGGCTTTTCGAATTACGTCCGCGTCCTCACCACGGAGGATTTCTGGTGGGCGCTCGGGCGAACGTTCTATTTCGCGGGAACCGCGGTCATATTCGAATTGCTCTTCGGTTTTCTTCTCGCCATGCTGGCCTACAAGCAGTTTCGGGGCAGGCGCTTCTACATCACCATTTTCCTGATTCCTATGATGGTGGTGCCGGTGGTGGGGGGCTACAACTTCTCGATGATCTACATCGATTCAGGCCCCCTCAACCAGCTCCTCGCCCCGATCACCGAAGCCCTGGGCATCAACCCGCGCATTCGCTGGCTGTCGCACCCCATCGCCGCGCAGTGGGCCATCATCATCGCCGACGTGTGGCAGTGGACCTCGCTGACGTTCCTGATTTTCCTTTCCGGCTTCACGGCGCTCCCCCAGCAACTCACCAACGCCGCCCGCGTTCTGGGGGCAAGCAGGTGGCAGATTTTCTGGCGCATCCATTTACCGCTGCTCAAGCCCGCTATCATGATTGCCGTCATCATCCGCTCTATGGAAGCGCTCAAGCTCTTTGACCTCTCGGTGCTGCTCACCTTCGGGGGGCCGGGCACCTCCACTGAAACCATCGCGTTCTTCCTCTGGCGCCAGGTGTGGCAGTTCAACAAGTACAGCTTCGGCGCAGCCGCCTCGGTGCTGCTGCTCATCATGTTCGCGAGTCTCATCTTCTACGGAATCCACCTGCTGGTGCGCGAGCGAACCATTGTCGAGGAGGAGCGAATGCGATGACGAACGACGCCCCGCGCTCGGAGATGTCCTTCGCCAAGCGCTACAACCTCTTCACCTGGTTTCGCCACGCCGCGCTTCTGAGCTGGGCGGCCCTGATTATGTTCCCGATCTTCTGGATGATATCGACTTCCTTCAAGGATTCGGGCGACTGGGTGGCCTGGCCGCCGAACTGGTTCCCGACCTTCGTGGGCGGGGGATACCAACCCACCCTGCACAACTACCGACAGATTTTCAGCGTGGTCGGACACGGCGAGGGACTCAGCCGCGAATACACCGAGCAGGCCTTCACGATATGGGGCGCCGTGCGCGACTCGATGGCCATCTCCTCGGTCAGCGCGCTGGTCGCACTTCTGCTGGGCACGTTCCTGGCCTATTCGATATCGCGCTTCAACGTCGGCGGAAAGTATTTTCGCTACATGATCCTCACCATCCGCATGGTGCCGCCCATCGTCATCGCCATTCCCGTGGTGATGTACTACGCCATCCTGATTCCGTTTGCGACCACGGCGGTGCTGGGCTTTCGCATCAGCTTCATCGACACCTACATCGGCCTGGGGTTGCTCTACACGGCCACCACGCTGCCCTTCGTCATCTGGATGATGCTCAACTTCATCGAGGAAATTCCCCAGACCATCGAGCACGCCGCCCAGATCATGGGGGCGGGCCGCATATACACCCTGCGCCGCGTGGTACTCCCCCTGGTCGCTCCGGGCATGGTGGTGACCTTCCTGTTCATCTTCATTCTGAACTGGAGCGAATTCCTGCTCGCCCTCACGCTCACCCAGCCGAACGTCATCACCCTGCCCATCCTGCTCAACAAGTTCCAGAGCGCGGTGGAGGGCAGGCTCTACGGGCCGCAGGCGGCCATCGGCACCGTCATTACCATACCGGTGGTGATTCTGGGCGTGCTCATCCAAAAGCACCTCATCACGGGCTTCAGCTTCGGCACCATCAGAAAATAGGTCGGGCAAAAGACGCACCCGGCATCCACACACGCTTGCGTTCGTGCGCGGCGATGTGGGGGGCGCCTCGCCACCCCTTGCGTAAGGGGTGCGCCGTCTTTTGCCTCGGGGCCATCCTGCGGGGAGTGCGCCGCGGGCAAACCGCTCGCCTGCATCCGGCAGGAGCCGTCTCGCAGTCTGCTCGAACGCAAAAAGATGGAGTATATGCGGCCCTAGGGATGCACCGAGGAGCGGCGGGCGAAGGATGGCGGTGCATGGAACCCCTCCCGGCTCGAGTTCTCATGCGGTGATGCAGTCTGCCATTCACCGCATCGTCAGATTTTCCGTGCGATGTAAAAACCGTAGCTGTAATGGGCGCGGTACTTTTTATAAAGTGCAATCTCGGCCTTTTCAGCTTCCACAATGGCTCTGGCATCCCCAGAGTTATGCTTGGCAACAAAGCCGGCAAACGCATTTTCCAGGGGCGTATAATAGTTCTCGATCCAGCAGGATGCGGGCAGCGGAAAGTACCCTTTCAACACAAAACCCTGCGCTTCTAAAATGCGAATTTTCTCTGAAGCGGCAGCGACTTCAGGATATTGCGTATCCCAGTATTTTTGGATTTCTTCGGGGCGTTCCTTGCTCAGCCACGTGATTTCGGACGCTGCCAAAATGCCGCCGGGTTTTAAGAAGCGCTTGAAATACGCAACGCCTTTTTCAAAGCCCATATTGTAAATCGAGCCCTCTGACCAGATTGCATCCAGACTGCCTTCTTCAAACGCCAACTCTTCCATAGGACCTGCCAGCGTCGTTATTTTTTCCGCAACACCACGCTCATCGGCATCTGCGTTCAAGACATCCAAAAACTCCTGAAACAGATCAACGGCCGTAATTTGCGCATGGAGGTTTTCAGCCAGCGTGAGCGTTGAAGCCCCGGTGCCACAGCCAATATCGGCCACTTGCAGGAGTTGGGGGACATCCATCAGCCCAGCCAGGCGCAATGCCTGCCTGGTGTGCGCATCGCTTCCGGGACCCTGGCGCTTATTGCTTTTGTGCAACTCAATCAGTAACTCGTAATTCATTCCTGATCCTGTCTTTTTTGCATACGCATCCGGCCGGCAGAATGTGTTGACCCATTTCATCTGCGCAACTGTGCCGCATGGGATTTCCAGCAGTTTGTGATGTGGTTCGACTATCCCGGACATACAACCTCGTTGAGGTCCAACGAGAAAGTGTGTAACGAGATGAGCAAGCACATCAGGTGGGTGTTCATGGCGGAGAGGGAGGGATTCGAACCCCCGGTGCAGTTGCCTGCACAACAGATTTCGAGTCTGCCGCCTTAAACCGGACTCGGCCACCTCTCCCCAATGGGTCGTTCTCAGCGCGCGGCCTGCTTCGCCTCCCGTGCGAGGCGGCGGCGCTCCTCGAAGAACGCGCGCAGCATGGCGGCGCTCTCCTCGGCCAGCACGCCCGCCGTCGTCGGCACGCGGTGGTTCAGCCGCGTGTCCGCGGGAATGTCGAACAACGAACCGCAGGCGCCGCCCTTGGGGTCGCGCGCACCGAAGACGAGCCGCGCGATGCGCGAGTTCACCGCCGCGCCCGCGCACATGGGGCAGGGCTCGAGCGTGACGTAGAGCGTCGCGCCGTCGAGCCGCCAGATGCCGTCGGTCTCAGCCGCTTCGCGCAAGGCGAGCACCTCGGCGTGGGCGGTGGGGTCGCAGGCGGCCTCGCGCCTGTTGAAGCCGCGCCCCAGCACCCGGCCGTCGCGCACCACGAGCGCGCCCACGGGCACGTCGCCCGCCTCTTCCGCCATCCTGGCGAGCGCCAGGGCTTCGCGCATCCAGTGCGCGTCTTCGCTCGCGTGCACTTGCGTCTCTCTCCCAGGGAGGCATTTCCCCGCGGCCCCTACAAGACCACGAATCGAGGGCGCTGGCAAGCCGCACAGGTGTGTGGCAGACGCGCTCCGGCCCGGAAGGCCCTCACGCGGACGAGCGCGACCCGTGCGCGGAAATACGCTTTCTGCGGGCAGCGCGGGAAGGCGCAGGGACTGCCCCTCCAACCCATTCGCGCCGCGGCCTTTGGTTCGACGCGCCGCCTTGCCCGATGGGGCAAAACCTGCGAATCTGTGGAGACTCACCCCGTTCTTGCGGAAGGAGCCCCTATGCTTTGGGAAGAGTTGAGCTGGCCGCAGCACAAGAAGATGGCCGGGGAGGGGGCGGTGGTCGTCGTCCCCTTTGCGTCGATGGAACAACACGGGCCGCACAGTCCCGTGGTAGTGGACACCATGCTGTGCGAGAACGTCTGCAAAAAGGCCGTGGAGGGTCTGGAGAACGTGCTCTTGACCCGCACGGTGTGGATGGGCACCTCGCACCACCACTTCGAGTATCCCGGCACCATTTCGCTGCGGCTCGAGACCTACGTCGCCCTCATCAAGGACATCGTGCGCTCCATCGCCCACCACGGCTACACCCGGATATTCGCCGTGAACGGCCACGGCGGCAACGTCCAGCCGCTCCAGGCGACGCTCAACGACATCGGCTACGACCTCGACGTTACCATCTGGATGGTTACCTACTTTCACCTCGGCAACGAGATTTCGGCCCGCATCAGAAACAGCGAGGTGGGCGGCATGGCCCACAGCGGGGAGTTTGAGACCGCCATGATGCTCCACTTACGCCCCGACCTCGTGAACATGGACGAGGCGGTGGACCAACCCAACACGAACACCCACCCCCTGATGACGAAGGACATGCACCACCGCGGAATGCTCTTCCGCACCGTGGATTTCAATCGAAACCGCGCGCCCTCGGGCGTTTCGGGCACCCCGACGGCGGCAACGCCCGAGAACGGAAAGCAATACTTTGAGGCCGTCTCCGCACGGCTGCGCGGCCTGATTCAGGACATGGCCGCACTCTAGGCATGGTGCGCGTCGCGGGCGAAGCCTCGGGCACGGCGCGCTACGTCGCCGTAAGCCCCCCGGGGACGGACGACGCCGTCGTCCTGTGCTACGAGTCCGCGGGCGAGGGCACGCCCGTTGTCTGCCTGCCGGACCTGGGCGACACGAACCGGGTGTGGCGCAAGGTCGTCCCCGCGCTTTCCTCGGTCCACCGCGTGCTCGCCGTCGAGCCGAGAGGCCACGGACGCTCCTCGAACCCCGGAGGAAAGTACACCCTCACGCAGATGGCTGAGGACGTCGCGACGCTGCTCGCCAGGGTGGGCGTGCACCGCCCCATCCTCCTCGGGCACGGACTCGGCGCCCGCATCGCCCTGTTGCTCGCGGTGGAACGCTCCCGCCTGCCCGCCGCTTTGGTTCTGATTGCGGGAAGCCCGGCCCCCGCTCCCAAGAGCGTGCGCAGGGGAGTGGCCGAGCGCATCCACCTGGCCGAGGCAGGGAGCATGCACGAAGCCTACAAAAACAGAAAAAGCGAGGGGTGCGAGCCCCGCGGCATGACGCCCACCGAGCGCGCCGAGCGCCACCGCCTGTTCACACGCAACGACCCGGGGGGATACGCCTCGGCGGGATACGCGGAGCTGCTCGCGCCCGATCTGAGCGAGCGTCTCGGCGAAGTCGCCTGCCCGGTGCTCGCACTCGCGGGCGAGCACGACCCCGCGTACCATGAAGGAGCGCGCGCCCTCGCCGAGGGGGTTCGCGCGTGCACCTCCGTTTTGGTAGAAGGGGCGGGGCGCTACGTCCAGCTCGACAGGCCGGAGGCGGCGCTCGCCCTCGCGCACGATTTTTTCAGGAAACACCAGCTCCTCGTCGCTACTGCGGAGAAAAACGATGACCCGACTGATTGACTTGACTGCACCTCTGGGACACCCCGACCTGTGCCAGGTTCCGACGTTTCCCGAGGTGGAATTCTGGCAATTTCACGAACACCCCACCCACGGCCGCCAGAACAGCGCGGTGCGCATGGCGATTCACCAGGGAACCCATCTCGACGCGCCCAACCATTTCTATCCCGACGGCGTGACCATCGACGAAATGCCGCTCGATACCTTTTGCGGGCGCGCGGTGAAAATCGACCTGCGCGGCAGTGCGCGCGAGGCCGCGCCCATCACGCGGGAGATGATAGAGGCCTCCCCCGGCTTCGCGGCGGAGCGCCTCTCGGGCGCCGTTGCCGTCACCTGGACGGGTTGGTCGAAAGAGAAGATGTTCACCCCCGATTACTTCGGCCCCAACCCCTACCTCGACAAGGAGGCGTGCCACTTTCTGTGCGACTGCGGTATGAAGGCGCTTTGCATGGATCACGCCATCGACCCGGGCCTCACCACGGACGCCGTCGTCCACCACGAGGACTCGCCCGGCCACCGCGC
The DNA here is from genome assembly GCA_965221655.1 of bacterium. GTDB lineage: Bacteria > UBA8248 > UBA8248 > UBA8248 > UBA8248 > Bin107. The sequence goes on from OZ244906.1 coordinate 2,032,681, forward strand.
GGTGCTGGGCCGCGGGATTCCGCTCATCGAACACGTCGTGAACCTGGAGACGTTCGCCGAAACCGAATTCGAGATTTTCGCGTTCCCCATGAAACTCTACAAAATCGAGGGCGCGCCCGCTCGCGTGGTCGCGCGGCTCGACTGAAAACGAGGAGGCGAGAGGTGCCGTTCTACCGCATATCCGAAATGCAAACGCAGTTCGTCGAAATGGGCGCGGGCCAGGTGCAGAGCGTGGCGGGCGAGCTCATGAAGGCGGGGATGATTACCTACCCCGAAGAAGGCGGCCCGCCGCCGCACTTTCACCCCAACGAGGAGCAGTTTCTCCTGGTCATGGAAGGCCGCGCGAACGTGATTCTGGGCGATGAGACCCGCATTGTCGTCCCCGGCGACCTCGTCCATATCCGCCGCAACGAGCGCCACGGCCTCTCGATCGTCGAGGGGCCCTTCGTCTTCTTCACGGTCAAGAGTCCCGCCGGCGACGGCGACCTCTACCAGGACTACAACATGGCCGAAGACGCCGAGGAGGCGCGCAGAAAACTCGAAGCCACGCGATAGAGGAGACCCCCGATGCCCTTCTACAAGATGAACGACCTGCCGCAAGGCTCCTCCAGAGTGGGTCCCGCCGTGAGCCACTCGACGGCGGGCGAGTTGATGAAGGTGGGCTGGGTCACCTACCCCCAGGGAGAGGGCCCGCCGCCGCATTTCCACCCCAACGAGGAGCAGTACATCCTCATGCTCGAGGGGCGGATGAACATGATCTGCGGTGAGGAGATGCGCGAAATCGGCCCCGGCGACCTCGTGCACATTCCCCGCAACACGCGCCACGGCATCCACATCACCCAGGGTCCGGCCACGTTCTTCGCCGTCAAGAGCCCGGCGGGCGACGGCACGCTGGATCAGGACTACAACAAGGCAGCGGACGCGGACGAGGTGCGCGGGCGTTTGATGAACACTTAAGGAAAGCCCCCGAGGGGTGATTTTCGCAAAAGCGCCGGCGGGTTGGGCCGCCGGCGCTTTTGCGTGTGGAGAGCTATTTCTGCGCGGCCATGCGCTTTTTGCGAAACTGCACGGCCTGAATCACGTCCTGCCAGACGAGGCGGCCCAGCGGCCCCGAACTGTACAGCGCGATGTTCACCTTCCCGTCGGGGGAGAGCAGGAAGTTGGTGGAATGGAGAAAGGGTCTGGGCTTCTCGCCCGCCTCGGGGTCATAGAAAGCGCCGGTCACCTCCGAGACATGGGCGGGGTCCAGACTGTGGCCCACCGGAAAGTTCACCTTGCTCGCCTCGATGGATTCCAACGCTTCGCTCTCGGGGTCGGTGGACGCCGCCACCACCTTGATGCCCTCTGCCTCTAATTTTTCTCCCGCCCGGGAGAATCCCGCCATCTGGGCGAGTCAGTAGGGTCACCAATGACTGCGGTAGAACAGCACGACGCCCCATGAACCCGCCAGGTCGTCGGGCAGGACGATCTCCCCTCCACCCACCTTCGGAATGGTGAGGCGGGGAAAATCGTCCCCGGTGTCCAGGAACAAATCGTTCACTTTGGGCATGATGCGCGTTACCTCTCATACGCCGCGGGGCGGGGCTCGAAAAAACACCCCCCGGAAACCGCAGCCGGGGGGCGAGGCGCGTCCTAGTTCTGGGCGGCCATCTTCTTGAAGAACTGCACGAGGCCAAGTACGTCCTGCCAGACGAGGCGGCCGATGGGCCCCGTGCTGTAGACGCCCACGACGACCGTTCCGTCGGGCCGCAAGACGTAGCCCGTGCTGTGGATGATCTGGCGCTTCTCCTCGTAGAAGCAGCCCGTGAGCTCGGAGATCGCCTTGTTGTCGAGTCCGTAGCCGACCGGGAAGCTAAGACCGCATTCCTCGACCGTTCCCCGAGCCTGCTCCTCCGTGTCCACGGAGGCTGCAACAACCTGAACACCCTCTTCCGCCAGTTTCGAGGCGCGGTCGAAGGCCGTCAGTTGCTGCTTGCAATAGGGTCACCAGTGTCCGCGGTAGAGCAGAACCACTCCCCAGCCGCCGGCGAGGTCGCCGGGCAGGGAGATTTTGCCGCCGCCCACCCTGTCCACCTCCAGGGCGGGAAAGGCGTCTCCCGAGTCGATCATCTTATCCGTCATGCGTGGCATCCAGGTGCCCTCCCAAAATGAATGAGACTGATGAGAACCCGCCGCGGGCGGGGGCTAATCGTTTATACCCCGCGGGGGGTGGACGTTTCAAACAACGCGGGGTTTTTCGCCTGCGCGCTTGACACCGCGCGGCCCGCTCCCTAACATGGACCTCACTATTCAGGAGGTCCACGATGAGCAACGTTGTCACCTGTGAATGCAAGAACATCCATCTGCAAGGCGCATACAAGAAAGTCGCGGAAGAGTGCAACCGCGAGGTGCACCTCACCGAGGAGGACGCGGAGCGCTATCTTCCCCGCGACGAGTCGCAAGAGAACCAGATCATCCCCAAGGATTGCCCGATTCCACCCCTCACCAGCGTCATCCGCTACGGACCGGACTACTACGTGCTCAAAAAGGGCCGCGTGATGCGCGAGGGCTTCAACCGCACGCTTCCCGAGTACAAGCAGTAGCCCGGCGGGGACGCAGACCATGCGCGCCACCAAATACAACTGGGACGAAATGCCCGGGGAGGACGTGACCGAATCCTTCTCCCGCAAGATGGTCGTGGGCGAGAAGGAGATGCTCTGCCGCCTCGAACTCAAGCCCGGTTGCCTGGTGCCCATGCACAGCCACGAGCACGAGCAGATATCCCACGTCATCAAGGGCAGGCTGCGCTTCGTGGTCGACGATGAGGCCGTGGAGCTCGGCCCCGGAGATACGCTGCTCATACCCCCGCACGTCCCGCATTCCGCCGAGGTCGTGGGCGAGGAGACGGTGATCGACTACGACATCTTCAGCCCCATCCGCGAAGACTGGCTCGACGGGAGCGACAACTACCTGAGAGACGACTGAACCCCCGCACGATTTTTCATCACAGCACCTGCCCACAGCATAAGCCCCTGGAACCGAAAACGGCACCGCAGCGGCAGTCCGCGGAACTTACCTGCGAAGTTTACGCGCGCGAAACGCCGCCTTTCTATCCACAAGGGGCGGATGCACCCGGACTCTATTTTCATTAACCAGTTGTATTATATGGGGTACCGCGCTCGCCCCCATCTGGATAACCTGTGCGCAATATTTCGCCTCAAAACCCATATATCGTGTATCGCCCACTCTAAAACACTATATTTTGTATGAAATGCTTGACACAAGCGCCGGAGCACACTATATTCCGCAATGCTGGACTGGTTATCCCTTCGGGCATCGCCTGTCCTCTCCCACCGAAGATGCCCTGCTCTCTCCCAAGGGGCCCTCTTGCAGGGCCCTGAAATACTGCCTGGGCACAGAAGGAAACCCCCGCCGCGCGGACGCAAAACCCCCCATCGCGAGGGGCGCGCAGAGGTGTCCGGCCTATTCGGATTTTTTGGGAGTGCTGTTTCGCGAACCTTGCAGGAATCGCAGGAAATCGCTGTTTCCGGGAAGCAAGAGCGTGGTCTTGTCCTTGAGCGAGGAGCGGTAGACTTCGAGGCTCTTCCAGAAGGCGTAGAACTCCTCGTCGCGGCCGAACGCCTGGGCGTTGATGGCGATGCTCTTCGCGTCGCCCTCGCCCTTGGTGGTTTGTTCCTGTTCGTAGGCGACGGCGAGGAGCACGTCGCGCTCCCGGTCGGTTTCCGCGCGTATCTTCTGGGCCTGCTCCTTGCCCTCGGAACGATACTGGCGGGCGATGCGCTCGCGCTCCGCCTGCATGCGCCCGTAGATGGCCTTGAGGTTCTCGGCGGGCAGGTCGGCGCGCTTGAGCCGCACGTCCACGATTTGGATGCCGTATTCGCGCGCCTTCTGGTCGCTCGCCAAGGTGACCCGCGCCATCAACTCCGCGCGCTCTTTCGCCACGATGTCTATCAGATCCTTGCGCCCCAGCTCCAGGCGCAGTTCGCTGTAGATGATGTCGTCGAGCCGCGCCTGCGCGCCCGACTCGTTGCGCACCGTGCGCAGAAACTGCAAGGGGTCGATGATGCGCCAGCGCGAGAAGTTGTCCACCACGAGGGTCTTCTTGTCCTGGGTGATGATCTCGGTGGGGTTCGAGTCGTACTCGAGCAGGCGACGGTCGAAAAATGAGAGTTGCTCCATGAACGGAACCCGGTAGTGCAGCCCTGCGTCGCGCAAAACGCGTACGGGCTTGCCGAAGCGGGTCACGACCGCCTGGCTGTCCTCGCGAATGGTGAACAGGAACGAGTTGAGCCCCAAAAAGACGAGCACAACGAGGACAAGCAGGACGATTGTCTTTTTGGGCACCTGAAGGGCAGCAGCCTCCTGACTCATTGTTTAGTCACCCCTTCAAGAGCGCCTCCGCGCAGGGGAAGGATGGGCAGCACGCCGGACTTGCCCTGGTCCATGATGACCTTGTCCACCGTCGGCATCACCTCCTGCATCATCTCGAGATAGAGCCGCTCCCGCGTAATGGCGGGGGCCTTCTCGTATTCCTTGAGGGTGGCGATAAAGCGGTTCGCGTCGCCGCGCGCCTGGCGCACCTTCGTCTCGCGGTAGGCTTCGGCCTTGCGCAGAATGGTGGCCACCTTCCCGCGCGTCTCGGGTATCACCTGGTTCTGGTAACCCTGCGCCTCGTTGACGAGGCGGTTTCTGTCCTCACGCGCACTCGCCACGTCCTTGAAGGCGTGGATGACTTCCTTGGGCGGGGTTACGTCCTGCAGCTGCACCGCCGCCACGCGCAGGCCCGTCTCGTAGCGGTCGAGTATCTTCTGCATCTCCACCAGGGTTTCCTGCTGGATTACCCCCTTGCCCGTGGTGAGGGCCTCGTCGATGGGCTTGCTGCCCACCACCTGGCGGATGGCCGCCTCGGCGGCGTGCACCACCGTCTCTCTGGGGTTGCGCACCTTGAAGAGGTATTTGTCCGCCTCCACGATGCGGTACTGGACGATCATGTCCACGTCCACCATGTTCTCGTCACCGGTGAGCATGCGGGATTCGTGGGGCTTGTCCGAATATCGCGCGGGCGGACCCGGATCGATGGTGCGAAAGCCTATCTCCACGCGCTTCACTTCCGTTACCTTCGGCGTGTAGGAGGTCTCTATGGGGAAGGGGAGGTGGTAGTTCAACCCCGAGGACACCACCCTGTCGATGCGCCCGAAGCGCAGGACGATGCCCTGCTCGTCCGGCCCGACGATGAAGATGCCCGAAGCCACCCAAATGAGCGCCACCAGGACGATCACGCCCGCCGTGGGCAACTTGAAGTTGGGCAGGCGAAACTGGGGCAGCTTGATCTGGGGGGGGACTCCGCCGCCTCCGCCGCCGCCCGAGCCACCCTGTCTTCTCGACTTGAACTCATCCCAATCCATCGGCATGAGCGTTCTCCCTTAAAGCGACCAGGTTTCGTAAGGAGCACATGCACTCCTTTTCACAAACATCACCCTATGCGGGTTGCACCTGCAAGTCAACCAACAAACTCAATCGACGCGCACCGCCTTGCGAACGACTCCCGCGCGACGCCGCACGATGCGCCTGCGCGCGGGCAGCCCCTCCTGCGCGCCGCGTTTTTCCACCGCGCACGCCCCGGCGGCCACGGCGAAGCACACCGCCTCCTCAAACCCGGCACCCTCGGCGAGCCGCGCCGCAAGCGCTCCGCAAAAGGCGTCGCCCGCCCCCGTCGTGTCGAGAGCGCGCACCCCGCCGGGAGGCGAGAACACGCAGGCCGCATCCCCGTCCAGAAAAAAAGCGCCCCTGCTCCCCAGCGTGATGACGACGCGCGCAGGTCCGCGCTCTCTCAAGACGCGCGCGGCGCCCAGGAGTTCCTCCTCGCTTGCGGGCGGCCTCGCCAGCCCCGCCAGAAGTGCGGTTTCGGTTTCGTTGGGAACCACCACGTCGGCGAGCCGCAGCAAATCAGGCGGCAGTTCGCGTACAGCCGGAGCAGGGTTCAGGACATTCAAGGCGCCGCGCTTTCTTCCCCGGCGAAACGCGGCCACAACGCTCGCGGCGGGCACCTCGAGCTGGGCCAGCACCACCGCGCCGAAATCGAGAAGGTGCGTCTTGCCCCTCATGCGTCCGGGGGTGAGGAGGGCGTTCGCACCCGGCGCCACGGCAATCTGGTTCTCGCCGCCTTCTTCCACCACGATCAGCGCGGTGCCCGTGCGCGCCTTGCAAGTCAGCAACCCCGCGGGCGACACCCCGCTCTCGAGCAGACGGCGGCGGTAGGCCGCACCCCATGCGTCGTCTCCCAGCATGGCGAGGAAGCGCACCGAAGCCCCCGCGCGCAGGGCGGCTACGGCCTGGTTCGCCCCCTTACCGCCCCAGTGCTCGCGCATCTCCCCACCCAGGGCGGTCTCGCCCGCGCGCGGAAGCCGCCCGACGCGGACGACCAGGTCCACGTTCGCACTCCCCACCACCAGGACGCCCGCTGCGTTACCCACCATCCGCCTCCCAGCCGCGGTAACGGCCCAGGTGCCGCAGGAAAAACCCGAGAAAACCCTCGGCGTCCACATCGAGAGCCACGTCCACGGGCTTCTCGGCCCGGACACCCGGGCGCAGGTCCGCGAGCGTCATCCCGCGCGCGATGCCCGCGCCTGCGTCCACCTCGACGCGGCAGGGTCTGGTTTCGACAAAGTCGGGCCGCATCGCCACGCCGAGAGCCAGCGGGTCGTGGAGAATCACCTCCTCCACCCCCCTGCGCTCTTTGGCGAGCCCGGCGTAAGTCTCTACCAGATCGCGCATCGCCGCCCGGAACGCTCCTCCGCCCGCCAGCGTCTGCGCACCGAGGCAGACGCGCCTGGTTACGTCCAGGCCCACCATCGTGACGGGAAGCCCCGAGGAGAACACCTCCGCCGCCGCCTGCGGGTCGCAGTGGATGTTGAACTCCGCGGCCGCGGTGGCGTTTCCCGGCATCCGCGCGGCACCCCCCATGACGACGATGCGCGCGACGTGCGAGAACGCCCCGGGGTCGCGCCGCAGGGCCAGGGCCAGGTTCGTGAGCGGCCCGAGCGTTACGATCGTCAGGGCGGGGCCGCGTTCGCGCGCCGCCTCGATCATCACCTCGCAAGCGGGTTGCGCACTCCCCGGGTAGAGGGCCGGTGCGCTTTGCGCGTCGGCGAAGAGTGCGCCCAAACCCTCCGCCCCGTGAATCGCGCGCGACTCGGTGCGGTCGACGCGCCCCCCCTCCAGAGGCAACGCGGCTCCGGGGTGGAGGGGAACGTCGGGGAGGGGTTCGGGCAAATGCGCGCGCAAAAACGCAAGGAGCCTGCGCGCGTTGCGGTAGGCCAGGCGTGCGGAGACGTTGCCGTGCACCGTCGTTACGGCGACCCAGTCCAGGCGAGAAGACGCCAGACCCATCGCCAGTGCCAGGGCGTCATCCACCCCCGGGTCGCAATCCACCAGAACGCTTTGCGTCGCCACTTTTGCACCTCCGCCTTGCGCAACGTGCTCCATTGAGGGTGGCCATCCGGCGGAGGCTTCGCCCGCCACGCCCAAATTATTACATTTCACCGCAAGACGTAAGTCGCCCCACCCGCGGGCACCACAGGGAGGAGTGCGCGGCGAAACACACAACCATAAACATATCAACTGCTTGTGAGATTCGCCGCGTGAAGATTCATTATTTATATTATTGCGCTCGGCGGAAACAAACTGCACAACCTTTTTTATTTCAATATTTTACAGAAAAACGACAGTGCGCGGAATTGACAAGGCACACAATTTCATATACTTATGCGCAGTTATAGTATTTTCGGTGCAAGGAGCCGCCTTGAACGATGCCATGATTCGGTAATTTCCGATTCCCTCACAGAGAGGTTGTTCCACGCGCGAAATATGGCCAGATCCGCTTCACCCTCCAGGTCAAGAAGACGCATCGTAGCCGCCATCGATATCGGAGGCACGTTCACCGATATCGCCATACACAACCCCTCGAACGGCAAGACCGCAGTGGGGAAGTACCTCACGACGCCCGACGACCCCTCCATCGGTGCGCTTGCGGGTTTGCGGACGCTGCTGGACGAGGAGAACCTGCGCTTCCGCGACCTCGGCCAGGCGATTCACGCGACCACGCTCGCCACCAATGCCATCATCGAGAAGAAGGGCGCGGTAACGGGCCTGCTTGCGACGAAGGGTTTTGCCGACATACTGCTGATGGGCCGCGAATCGCGATACGACATCTACGACCTCGTACCCGAATTCCCCGAGCCGCTGGTGCCCGGCCCCCTGCGCCGCGAGTTGACCGAGCGCATCTCCGCCACCGGCGAAATCCTCCAGCCGCTGAGCACCCAGGAAGTAAAGGTGACGATTCAGGAGCTCGTCGAGAAGGGGGCGAAATCCATCGCCGTCTGCCTCCTGCACTCCTACGCCAATCCCGCGCATGAGGACGAGGTCGGCAAGGCGATAGCGGAATCGTTCCCCGATGTGAGTTTCAGCCTCTCCTCGCAGGTATGCCCGGAGATCAGGGAATACGAGCGCACCTCCACCACGGTGGCGAACGCCTACATACAGCCCATCGTCTCGAAATATCTCGAGGACCTGGAGGTCAACCTCGACAAGGTCGCACTCTACATCATGCTCTCGAACGGCGGCGTCGCCACGGCGCAATCCGCCGCGCACAGCCCCATCCGCATGTTCGAGTCGGGTCCGGCGGCGGGAGCGATATCCGCGGCCTACTCCGGCAAGCTCGGCGGATTCGAGAACCTCCTCGCCTTCGACATGGGCGGCACCACCGCCAAGTCGTGCATCATCGAAAACGGCGAGCCGCACTTGGCCGTCGAGTTCGAGATCGCCCGCGTGAAACGCTTCACCAAAGGCAGCGGCATGCCCATCAAGGCGCCGTGCATCGACCTCATCGAGGTGGGGGCGGGGGGAGGCAGCATCGCGCGCATCGACGACCTGGGGCTGCTCAAGGTCGGCCCCGATAGCCAGGGCGCCTGGCCGGGACCCGCCTGCTACGGCCTGGGGGGCGAGGAACCCACGGTCACCGACGCGAACCTGCTGCTCGGCTACATCAACCCCGAATACTTCCTGGGCGGCAAGATGCCCGTCTATCCCGAAGCGGCGGAAGAGGCCATCGGCGCGAAAATCGCCGCGCCGATGAAGGTCGAGAACATCGAAGCTGCATGGGGCGTCCACGATCTGGTGAACGAGACCATGGCCGCCGCCGCGCGCATCAAGCTCTCAGAACGCGGCAAGGACCCGCGCAACTTCACCCTCCTGGCGACGGGTGGAGCGGGGCCGGTCCACGCCTTTCGCCTCGCGCGCAAGGTGGGCCTCAAGCGCATCGTGTGTCCGCCCGCGGCGGGGCTGGCCTCCAGCCTGGGACTCCACACCGTCCCCTTCAAGGTCGACACCGTCGACAGCCGGGTGATACCCCTCCCCGAGGTGGACCTCCCCCGCCTCAACGAGACGCTCGCCCGGCGCGAGAAACGCATCCGCCAGGTACTCGCCGACGCGGGCGTGCGCGAACGCGCGATTCGCATCCAGCGCATGGCGGATATCGGCTTCGAGGGGCAGGGCTTCCCGCTTACCATTCCCATCCCGCGCGGGAAACTCACGCGCGACAGCCTGGCCAAAATCGCCGACGCCTACGGGGAGCACTACGCCTCCGCGCATGGGCGCGCTATCAAGGAGGTGCCCCTCCAGGTGTTCGGCTGGCGCATATTCGGCATGGGACCCGAGCCCAACGTGCGCTTCGACTTCTCGAACCTGGCCGACAAGGACGTCAAGAACGCACTGAAGGGCAACCGGCGCATCTACATGCCCGAGAACAAGGGATTCCGGAAGGTGAACGTCTACGACCGCTATCTGCTCAAGCCGGGCCAGAAGTTCAAGGGTCCCGCGCTGATAGAAGAGCGCATGACGACGACCGTGGTCGGGCCGCGCTCGAACTTTCAGGTGGACAAGTTCCAAAACCTGATCATCGAACTCTAGGAGAGGTTGCGACATGGCCCGCAAGGGTATCGATTCGATTACGCTCGAGGTGCTCTGGAACCGGCTCATCGCCATCGCCGAGGAGGCCGCCACCGAGATCGTGCGCACCGCGTTTTCCACCACCATCCGCGAGTCGAGAAACTTCGCCATCGTCATCCTGAACCCCGCCGGGCAGTCCATCGCCCAGGCGCGCTCGACCATGCCCAGCTTCGTGGGCGCGCTGCCGCTCACGGCGAAAAACCTCCTCGAAATTTTCCCGCAGGATAGCCTCGCCCCCGACGATCTCGTCCTCACGAACGACCCCTGGCTGGGTACGGGCCACTTACAGGACATCACCTCGCTCACACCGGTCTTCTACAAGAGGAAGCTCGTCGCCCTCATCGGCGTTACCACCCAGGTAACGGACATGGGCGGCAAGCTGCGCTCGCCCGAAGTCCGCGAAATCTATGAGGAAGGCCTCCAGATTCCGCCGTGCAAGTACATGTCGGGGGGCAGCATCAACGAGGACATCCTGCGCATCATCCGCAACAACGTGCGCCTGCCCAACCAGGTGGAGGGCGACCTGATCTCCCACATGTCGGGCGGGAGGCTCGCCGCGCGGCGCATCGGCGAGATGCTCGACGAATACAAACTCCCCGACCTCGAAGCCGCGGCCCTCACCATCTTCCAGCGCTCGGAGAACGCGATGCGCGAGGCCATCAAGAAGGTGGACGACGGCGAATACCGCTTCCAGGTTTCGACCGACGGATACGACGAGCCGCTCGTCATCCGCGTGGAGGTGAAGGTGCGCGGCAGCAGCATTCTGGTCGACTACACGGGTTCCTCTCCCCAGGTCGACCGCGGCCTGAACTCCGTGCTCAACTACGTCTATTCCTACTCCGCCTACTCGCTCAAGTGCCTGTTTTGCCCCCAGGTGCCCAACAACGAGGGCAACTTCCGCCCCATCACGGTGTCGGCTCCCGAGGGGAGCATTCTCAATCCGCGCTATCCCGCACCCGTAAACGGACGCTCCATGGTGGGGCACTTCATCCCCTCGGCCATCTTCGGTGCGCTGTGCAAGGCGGTGCCCAACCTCGTACAGGCGGCCAGCGGCAGCCCCACCTGGGCCATCAACGCGGCGGGCATCACGCGCGAGAGCAAGCGCTTCGCGGGCAACTTCTTCCTCCACGGGGGACAGGGAGCGGCGGAGAGACACGACGGGAGGGTGTGCCTCGACTTCCCCTCGAACACCTCGAACACGCCCATCGAAATTCTCGAGCATCTCGTTCCGCTGCTCATCGAGAGAAAGGCCTCCATCCGCGACAGCGGCGGGGCGGGCAAGTACACGGGCGGAAACGGCCAGCAGGTGATCGTCAAATCCCTTTCCGACGGCCCCGTGCTCCTCACTTTCATGAGCGAACGCACCCGGCATCCCGCCTACGGATTGTTCGGCGGCAAGAACGGGCGCGCGGGCAAGGTGACGCTCAACGGACGCCCCATCAACCCCAAGCGGCAGTGGGTGATGAACCAAAGCGACAGGCTCGTTCTGGAAGTGCCCAGCGGAGGCGGCTACGGCGACCCCAAGAATCGCTCTCCCCACGCCATCCGCCACGATTTACAAGAGGGGCTGCTCTCCATACAGAAAGCGCGCTCTGAATACAATTACGACGGAGAGTTCAGCGCCACCGACGTGTAGGATACCGCCGCCACCGACGTCTGGAATATCGCCGCCATCGACGCTAGGATATCGCCATGCCTTCGCAAGAACCCTGGGTGGCCGTAACCGCCACCCCCGACCTCCCCGTAGCCATAGCCCCCGTCGAGGAAGCACTCGCAGGCGTGGCGCCCGTTCGCGTGGTGGCCCTGCCGTTCCGGCCCCTGACGGCGGAAGAAGAGGCCCATTTCGCCGAGGAGTTGCGCGGTGCGGGGGGCATTTTGCTGCGGCCCGGCTACGTTACGGCCTCGCTGCTCGCACTGCTTCCCGACTTGCGCGTGGTGGCCGTACACGGGGCGGGGGTGGACCAGGTGGACGTGGATGCCTGCACCGAGCGCGGCGTGCGCGTGACCAACGCCCCCGGGGCGAACGCGAACGCCGTGGCCGAGATGACGCTGGGGCTCATGCTCGCACTCGCCCGGCGCATCCCCCAGGCAGCGACGCGCGTGGGCACCGAGCGCGTCTGGGGAGAGGCGCGCCACACCGGATGCGAACTGAAGGGGAAAACCCTCGGCATCGTGGGCATCGGGAAAATCGGAGCCCGCCTCACCCACGTGGCACACGCCATGGGAATGCGGGTGCTCGCGTACGACCCCGGACTCGATTCGAGCGAAATTCGCGCGCGCGAGGCACGGCCCGAGCGGCTCGACACCCTCCTGGCCGAGTCGGACTTCGTCTCGCTGCACGCCCCGCTCACGCCCGCCACCCATCACCTGATCGGCGCAGACGCCCTCGCCGGAATGAAGAAAGGCGCCTTTCTCCTAAACGCGGCAAGGGGCCCGCTGGTCGACGAGGCGGCTCTTGCGGACGCCCTTGCGAGCGGACACCTCGGCGGGGCGGCCCTCGACGTGCTCGAAGGCGAACCACCCAACCCCGAAAGCCCGATATTCGACGCCCCGAACCTCATCCTGACGCCCCACATGGCGGGCTCCACGCACGAGTGCCTCGAAGCCATCGCCGCCTGGGCCGCCTCGGACATCGCCCTCGTCCTCTCCGGCCAGGCGCCCCGGCACCCGGTCAACCGCCTGCCGGAGAACTGAAGCCCGCGGGGGGGGGGCACAAACAAAGGCGAAGGCCCGCAGGTTCCCTGTAATTTTGCGGTGCGCAAGAACCATCGAGAGAAGGGCGCGGCGAGAGCGCACGCGCCCGAGATTTTCACGAACGAGACGGACGAGGGGAAGACCCTGCCTCGGCCTCCCTACAGGGAACGGCAATCTAACGCCTTGCGACTCGCCCTACCCCCCTACGACCCGAAGGTGAGCCTGGCGTTTAAGAACAGCGTGCGCCCCAGGACCGAGGGGAGCGTGAGCGCCGAGCCTTCCGTGCCGGGCACATGGGAGGGGCCGTGATCCGCCAGGTTCAGGACGCCGCCCGTGAGCTCAAGCCCCCGCACGCCAAAAGCCTTGCGCAGGCGCAGCGTAAGGTCGTGGCCAACCCATTCGTCGTAGGTGGCGGTTCCGAGCGCGTTCGCATACTCCGAAGCCATGTAAGTGCTCCAGTTCGCGGTCAGACGCCCCCTGTCCAGGCGCAGCGCGCCGTGAATCCGGTTGCGCGGAAAATCGCCCAGAACCTTCTCGCCGAGCAACCGGCTCTCCGATTCGGTCAAGTGCACCCAGCGCAAGTCGAAGGCCCAGTCCGCCCAGGAGGCTTTTCCCTTGACGTGCGCGCGCAGGTCGAAACCCTCGGCTTCGCTCTCCCCCAGGTTGGCGTAGGAGGTTTCGATCCGCCGGATGGCGTTTCCCTCGCGCACGACCCGGAAGCCCGCGGGCAACCGCCCTTGCGCCTCCAGGAAGAGGATGGTCTGCCCGGGCAGCGTCGCGGGCACGTTGTCGACTTCGATCCGGAACCAGTCCAGGCTCAAGGAGAAGGGCTCCAGGCGCGCCACCGCACCCACGCCGACCGTTTCCACGTCTTCGGATTCCAGATCGGGATTGGCGCTCGCCACGATGTTCTGTTGCGCTAAAGCGCAGCCGGTCAGGTTGGTCGCGCCGCCGGCCAGGTGCGTTCTCACGTCGCAAACGTTCGGGGTGGACCCTACCAATTCCTTCAGGTTCACGATGGACATGCCCGGCGGCGAAGCGCCTTTGCCCCAGGACGCGCGCACGGAGAGGTTGTCGTTCAGCCGGTAGCGGGCCGCGGCGCTGCGCGACATCGTCTCGCCCACGTCGTCGTGTTCGTCGTACCTGCCGGCAAGATTGAGGTTCCAGTCCTTGAGGAAGGGAAGGGAGACTTCCGCAAAGGTAGACATGCGCCTCCTGATGCCCCCGAAGGAGGACTGCCCCCCGCCGAGTACGTCGCCGGCGGAGTAGGAGGTTCCCGCGGCGTCCCTGTAGTCGTGCACGCTTTCCCAATCCGTGTAGGCGCCCTCTACTCCCAGCCCCCATCGGGTGCTGCCCCCCGCCATCTCGAAGCCCGACATCCCGAAAGTGGAGCGCACCGCCGTGTGCTTTATGACTTGCGAGTGCTTGTACGAAAGGCTCGTGTCGCGCACGGCTTGCAGGTGCGCGGGGGCAGTCGAAAGGGGGTTTTCCACGTCGTAGTTGCCATCGGCGATGGCCTGTTGAATCGCGCTGGCGCTCACGAAAGTGTCCGCTTTCCTCGTCAGGTCATAGAGGAAGTGGTGCAGGCTGGCGTCGTAGTCGACCTCGCCCAGCTGCCCCCGCACGCCGAAGACCAGGTCGTATTCCTCGACGTCCGTGCGCCAATCGCGGTTGCCGTGGGCGACGAAGCGGTGCGCGACAAGGAGCGTGTTGGGAAGAGCGCTGATGTCGGGGTCCGCGAGCAGTTTCGTTCTGAGCGCCTGGGAGGGAGTGAACTCGAAATCCCCGACCGAGGGAGCGTAGATGAGCCTCGTTTCCATCCAGGAGGCGCGCGCGTCGAGGTAGCCTTCCGCGTTGCCGAGAGGCTGCGTGGCGTTCAGGAACAGGCTTTCGCGCTCGAGGCCTTCCCATTCGTCAAGCCACTTGACGTCGGTGTAGTCGAATCCGCAGCCCGTGCCGGAATGGCCGCGCGGATTCGTGAGGCCGCTGACGTAGCCGCTTCCCTGGCAGTCGCCGAGCGGACGCGCAAGCGTGGTCGTGGTGCCCGGAGGCGTAAAGAACAGGGTGTTGCCCCCGGTCGAAATGTTGAGCGCGTCGGCGAACGAGCCGCCCTCCTGCCACGAACCCCGGGTGTAGTCCCTGTCGGCGTCGCGTATCTCCTCTCGGCGAAAAAGGTCGACGCCAATAACCGCCCGCCCGCGTCCGAACGCTCCTCCCCACAAAAGGCCCCCGTGCTCGAAGTCGCCGCCCGGCTCCCGGGGCCGGGCCGCGCCCGTCCGGACCTCAAAGCCCTCGATGTCGCGCCGGAGCACGATGTTGATGGCCCCGCCGTATGCGTGTCCGCCGTGCAGGGCGGCGGCGTTGTCGCTCAGTATTTCGATCCGCTCGACGGCCGATAGGGGGAGCGTCTCGAAATCGAAAGAAGCATCCGATATGAGGAGTCCGTTCACGAGCACCGCGGCACTGGACGTCCCCTGGACGAACGGCCTGAAGAGGCCAAAAACGTTGAAGGCCCGGTAGCTCGACAGCAGGTGCCGCAAGTCTTTTGCACCCGAGAGTTCTATATCCTCGCGCGTGATCACGGCCAGGGGGCGCGCTGCGGCGGCTGCGGAACCCCGAATCAGACCCTGGACGGAAGCACCCGCGGGAACCTCCTGGGCCGCGGCGCTCTGCACTCCCGCCAGAAACGCTGCCGCCAGCAACCCATGAACCAAGCAACGATGAATCACACGCATTACGAGCCTCCCGAATCCCTTAAATGAAAATTCCTCCAAGAAATTAAACCATACCAGAAAAATACAATACAAGATGAACCATTGTTTTCAGTGCTTTTCTGCCAATATCCCCGCTGTGGTACGGCCGGGTTTCCCCAAAGAGCCCCGGCACGCACACAAACGCGAGCGCGGAGGCGTCCGCTCTCCCGCCCGAAAAAGCGCGCAGACCCGGGGGACTCTCTCCGTTTTACTGCGAGATTTACCGCGAGAAATAGAGTTCCATCCACTGTTCGACGTCGAAGCGCCACATTTGGAGGCTCTCGCGCCGGAAGACGCTCTCGAAAAGAGGCTTCGCCTCTCCGGTGCGCAGCACCCGAAAGGCCCACCGCACCGCGTGGGCGGCGTCGCCCGGCGGATCGTGCGCATCGCCGCTCACCATGGCGCGCGCGGCGCGCAGCCAGTGCCCGCGGGCCAGAGGGTCTTCAATCACGTCGTATTCGACTTCGACCGCGTAGTCGGGGCTCTCCCCCGCGCGCACACAGCGAAACCGGGTGCGTGAAAGACCCGCGCAGGCGGCTTCTTGCACCTCCGCTTCCTCGGGGGTGTTGGGCGAGATGACGTGGGCGTCGGTGAGCACCAGACGGGCCTGCACCGCTACGAGGTAGGACTTTTGCGGTTGGGCGCGCGTGATGCGCCGAAACGGCGAATCCTCAAGCGAGACGCACCCGAAGAGAACGAGCAGGACGAGCAGACAAACGACGCGACGATTCATCGCTTCCCCCTTTGCCGGCGGCGGGGAAATCTCATGGGCGGCGGCCTTGTGCGTATTCGATTTTGGGCCACAAATCCCAGACGCGCGCGTGCAGGCGCTCCTCGCCCTGATCCAGCAGGCTCACGCGCACGCCGCGCGACTGGTTGACAAGCTTTTTGTAAAGAATCGGCACGTCGAGGTCGCCCACGGCCTCATCCACCTCGCGGAAGCGCTCAAGCCCCTTCTTGAGGTTGGCGAGGCCACCCTTGTAGTGGCGCTGCTGGAGCTTCACGTAGCCCGCGGCGATCTGGATGAGCCCCTGGTAGAACTTTTTCGGCACGGGTTCGGCGTGCATCCAGATGCCCTCCCACGCCTCGTGGGCGCACCAGTATTCTCCCTGGTTGAAGAGAAAAACGCCCGCGTCGCTGCGCGCCTCCCAGGGGATGGGGAACAAGGCGCATCCTCCCGTACGTATCGACCGAAGCGGGGGTGCGAATCCGCCACGCGCATGATAGCACCTCGCGCGGCGTTGCGACACGCGGGAAAACACATGACAAGGACGGGGGCGCACTCCGGCTTCGCCCGAAGCGAGGGTTTTCGCGTCGGGTGAACCGAGCCGCGCGCGGCCAACCGGTGCGAACGCACACGTCCTCTCACCTCGGGCAAGCCTACTGACCCTGCGGGAGAGGACGCCGCCCGCACCTCTTTCTCTTAAGTTCGGAAGGACGGGCCACACGCTTCGGCAATCGCGTTGGCACCTCCGGCGGCGAAGCGAGGCCGACGGGGTGCGCGGCTTGGGCCGCGTCCTCATTCCGACCCGCGGAGGCGGATTCCCCGCGGGCTGCACGCCCCTGCGGCGTCAGGGTGCGTTTTTCTGCGTCATGACGAAGGCCTGGATGACGTGGGACTTGGGCAGCTTCTCCCCATTGGCGAGGCGGATGCCGTTGCGTACGGACACGCGGCCCTCCTCGTCGAAGGGAATAGCGAGGGTGGCCGTCATCTCGCCGCGCTTGATGGCCTGCACCGCGTCCTTGATGGCGTCCATCCCGAAGACCTTGATGCCCTTGCGGCCCGCGGCGCGGATGGCGCCCAGAACGCCCATGGCCATCGAGTCGTTGTAGCAGAACACCCAGTCGATCTTCTTGTTCTTCTGGAGGATGTTCTCCATCACCTCGAGGGCCTTCACGCGGTTGTACATGCCCGTCTGGTGGGCGACGACGTTGACGCCCGGGTTCTTCGCCCACACGGCGTCGGAGCCCGTCTTGCGATCGTCGGAGGAAGCGGCCCCGGGGATGCCCGACATCACGACGAGGTTGCCCTTGCCCTGCATCTGCTTGACGACCCATTCCGCGCCGATGCGGCCCATCTCCTTGTTGTCCGTACCGACGAAGTGCACCACGGCGGGGTCGCTGTTCCAGCGCTGGACGGCGACGACTTTGATGCCCTTCGCCGCCGCCTTGCGCAGCGTGGGTTCGGTGCCCTTCGAGACCGTGTTGACGAAGAGCACGTCCACGCCCTTGGTGATCATGTCCTCCAGATCGTTGATCTGCTTGGCGAGCTTGTCCTGGCTGTCGGTGATGATGATGCTGACGCCGTGCTTCTTCGCCTCCAGGCGCATGTGCTTGGCCACGGTGGCGTAGGCGGGGTGGTGCAGCCCCGAGAAGGACGCCCCGAGTCTGGGTTTTTTCTTCATCGCCGCCTGGGCGGGCGACGACCCCGCGAGGGCCAGAACAATCGCGAGGGCGAGAAAGCCTACGATTCGTTTCATGGTCCTGCCTCCTTTGGTTGGGATGCTCACGTGGCTCCATCGGCAGCGGCTCCCACCATGAGCCGCAACACCTTCTCCTGTTTGGCCTCCGCGCGGGGGAACTCCCCGGCGACGCGCCCGTTTCTCACGACGACGACGCGGTTGGCGATGCGCAGCACCTCGGGCAAGTCGGAGCTGATGACCAGAATCGCCACGCCGCGCTCTTGCAGCTCGCGGATGAGGGCGTAGATTTCCGCCTTGGCACCCACGTCCACCCCCCGGGTGGGCTCGTCGAAGATGAGGGCGCGCGCGCCGGTGTCCATCCAGCGCGAGAGGATGACTTTTTGCTGGTTGCCGCCGCTCAGCGCCCCCACGGGCTGGCGCGGCCCCCGCGTGGCGATGCGCAGCTCCGAGATGAAGCGGCGCACGCTCGATTCCTGCGCGGCCCGGCGTATGAAGCCGCCGCTCGTGTACTTCCCCAGGGTGGCGAGCGTGCTGTTCTCCTTGACGAGGAGTTGCATCACCAGACCCTGGAGCTTGCGATCCTCGGGCACCATGCCGAGACCCGCGGCGATGCGCTTGCGCACGCCGCCGCGCAGCGTCTGCCCCCCGAGGCGCACCACGCCCCCCGCCGCCGCTTCGGAGCCGAAGAGCAGATGGGCGAACTCGCTGCGCCCCGAGCCGATGAGGCCCGCCAGGCCGACCACCTCGCCCGCACGCACGCCGAGCGATATGCCGTGCACGACCCGGCCGTCCGTGAGCCCCTCCGCCTCGAGGAGGAAGGGGGCGTCGGGGGCGGGCTCGAGCGGGGGAGCGGCCTCGGCGAGGCGGCGGCCGACCATCGCCAGGACGAGGCTGTCTATCTCCGTTTCAGAAACTGCACTCGCGTGGACCCGCTCGCCGTCGCGCAGCACCGTCACGCGATCAGCGATTTGAAAAACCTCATCCAGGCGGTGCGAGATGTAGATGACGCCCAGCCCCTGGGCCTTGAGACGCGCGATGACGCGAAACAACACCTCGATTTCGCTTTGGGTGAGGGGGGCGGTGGGCTCGTCCATCACCAGCACGCGCGAGGCGCGCGAAAGGGCCTTGGCGATTTCGACCATCTGTTTTTGCGCCACCCCCAATTCGTCCACCGGGGTGCGCGGGTCGATGGATACGCCCAGCTCGTTCAGGATTTCCGCGGTGCGCGCGTTCATCTCGCGGGTCGCCACGAAGCCCGCCCCCAGCCGGGGCTCGTGGCCGAGAAAGACGTTTTGCGCCACGGTGAGCTTTCGCACGAGGTTCAGCTCCTGGTAGATGACGGCCACGCCCATCGCCAGTGCCTCGTGGGGGTTCGTGACGCGGTAGTCCTCGCCGCCCAGGCGTATCTCGCCCGCGTCGCGTCTGTGAACGCCCGCGAGAATCTTGATGAGGGTGGACTTGCCCGCGCCGTTTTCTCCGATTAAGGCGTGCACCTCGCCGGGCACGACCTCGAAATCGACGCGAGAGAGAGCCTGCACGCCCGGAAAGGCCTTGGATATCCCCCGCATCGTCAGCAGTGCGGACACGTGTTCACTGCCTGTGGACGAGCTGGCGGTCGATGATGACCGCCAGTGCGATGACGACGCCCTTGGCGACGAGTTGCCAGTGCGCGCTGATATCGTGGAGGTTCAGGCCGTTGTTGAGAACGCCGATGGTAAAGGCCCCGGCAAGGGTGCCGAACACGCGGCCCTCCCCGCCCGCCAGGCTCGTCCCGCCGATGACGACGGCGGCGATGGCGTCGAGCTCCGCCTGGATGCCCATGTTCGCCTGAGCGGACTGGAGACGCCCGATGATGAGCAGCGAGGCGACCCCCACACCCAGGCCGCAGATGGAGAAGACCAGCGTGCGCACCCGCTCGACGTTGATGCCAGAGAGGCGGGCGGCCTCCTCGTTGCCGCCCACGGCGTAGACCGACGTGCCGAAGGCCGTGCGCGTGAGCACCACGTGGGCGAGAACGTAGACGACGATGAGGACGTAAATCGGAATCGGCAGCCCGAAGAGGTGGCCCTGCCCGAAGTTGCGGTACCACCCGCCGAAGCGGGTGACGGGAAACGAATCGGTAATCACCAGGGCGATGCCGTGGTAGATGGTCATGCCCGCCAGGGTGGCCACGAAGGCGTTGATGCGCGCGAAGGCGACGAGGACGCCGTTCCACAGCCCGCAGGCCAGGGCGACGCCCAGCATAACGAGGATGCCCCCAGCGTCGCCCAGGACGTTCATGGACATGATACCCACCACGCCCGAAAGCGCCATGACCGAGCCGACCGAGAGGTCGAAGCCGCCCGAGATCATGACGAACGTCATCCCTGCGGCGATGATGGCGTTGATGGAGACCTGGCGGGCGACGTTGATGAGGTTCGCCGGGTTCAGGAAGGCCTCTGACGTAACCGAGAGCACGATGCACAAAAACGCGAGCCCGATGACGGGCCCGAAACGCACCAGCACGCCGTACGCCGGCCCGTGGCCGGCATGCACTTCGCCTGCCCCCTGCGCGTGGGCATCTTCCGCCATGGCGACTCCCGTAGAGGTTGCGAGACTGCGCCAAAACGACTCTTCGGCTACCTGGTTGCGCCCAGTATACACCAAACGGGGGAAAGAAGAAGACGGCGCATGCGGGCGGGGTTAGTTTCGGTGCGGACGGGCGCAGGGGCCGAGGCTTGCGCGAGGAGAGCGAGAGATTACATTGGGGCGGGTAGCGCCGAAGGAGGAACTTTCCGTAGGGACGGCCGCCGTGGCCGTCCGTTCTACGCCAAAGCAGGCATAGGGGACATTTCAGATATTCGAAAAAAACTCCTCACTCGGTTCTCCTACCTCGACTTTCTTTACGCCGAGGCTCAACTCTTTCAGTAAATCGCAAAGCGCCAAGCCGTCAATGAGGTCGATCGCCGGAGCCCCGTCCCTAACCGCCTCGCGCTCCGCGTCTTTCGTGAACCTTCCGGTGGTGATGAACAGCCCCTTGTCCGCACGCCCGACCATCGCTCCCCGAAAATCACGAATCGCACTCGCAGCTACTGACCCGACATATCTTTTGCACTGGAAGCGAACGTGAAACGAGAGGAGATTCACGCGCAGGACGCCCGCCCCATCTATCCCGCCGTCGCCTGACTTGCCCGTAACTTCCACTTTTGTGAACCCCGATTCCCGAAGCAACCGCTGGCACAGCCGCTCAAAGGCATCGGGATTCATACCTTGGAGGATGCGGAGCAGTTCTTCTCTCCAACTCATCTCGGGAGATTCCACAGAGGAGGCGTCGCCCGCTTTTCTGTTTGCCCGATAATTCTTCTGCCACTCCCGGATGCGGGTGCGTACTTCGCCGTCGTTCTCAATCCCGCGGCCCTGCTCCGTGATTGCCCAGACACCCCGCGCCGTATTTTCAACCGCGCCTACGCCCTTAAGCCACGTGCGCGACCACGCACAGCGATATTCGAACTCGGATTGCGGACCGTCCCCGTGCGGAACGTCCAACACCTCGTCCGGCAAGCCGATGTCGGATGCGATTTGTTCCGCCAACTCCTGAATCGAAGCGGAACCCCCGTTATGTTCCAAGGCCTTGAGGGTAGGCCAAAGCAAGTCGATGTGAGACGGCATTCGATGTCGCGTCATGCACTATTCTCCTTAAATCCACGTTTCGTTCGTTCATTCGGCATGTATAGAGATTTAAGGGTTTCAGACCAATCGGGCAAGGGCAATGCAGCACAAAGAACAGCAAAAAGCCCCGCCGGGCAGCGAGGCTTGGTTCGCCTGCGCCCGACGGGGCTTCGTTTATACTCCGGCGACGACCCACTCTCCCACGGAAAAAACCGCAGTACCATAGGCGCTGGCGGGCTTAACTACCGTGTTCGGGATGGGAACGGGTGTGGCCCCGCCGCTATAGCCACCGGAAAAAAGTTTCGACAACCGAATCGCGCGGGGCGTCATGCGGCTCCCCGGCCGGGAACCCGTATGAAAGATTTCAATCGGTCAAGCCGCACGGCCTATTAGTACCGGTCGGCTGAACACATTGCTGTGCGTACACCTCCGGCCTATCAACCTCCTGGTCTTGGAGGGGCCTTCAGGGACCGAAGTCCAGGGAGATCTCATCTTGGGAGGGGCTTCCCGCTTATATGCTTTCAGCGGTTATCCCTTCCGAACATAGCTACCGAGCACTGCGGCTGGCGCCACAACTCGAACACCAGAGGTTCGTCCGACCCGGTCCTCTCGTACTAGGGTCAGCTTCCCTCAAATCTCCTGCGCCCACGACAGATAGGGACCGAACTGTCTCACGACGTTCTAAACCCAGCTCGCGTACCGCTTTAATTGGCGAACAGCCAAACCCTTGGGACCTGCTTCAGCCCCAGGATGCGATGAGCCGACATCGAGGTGCCAAACCTCCCCGTCGATGTGAACTCTTGGGGGAGATCAGCCTGTTATCCCCGGCGTACCTTTTATCCGTTGAGCGATGGCCCTTCCACTCGGAACCACCGGATCACTAAGCCCTGCTTTCGCACCTGCTCGACGTGTCTGTCTTGCAGTCAAGCGCCCTTTTGCCTTTACACTCGACGGCTGGTTTCCATTCAGCCTGAGGGCACCTTCGGGCGCCTCCGTTACGTTTTAGGAGGCGACCGCCCCAGTCAAACTACCCGCCTGACAATGTCTCCGACCCGGATTCACGGGCCTGGATTAGACACACAAAATAACAAGGGTGGTATTTCAAGGACGACTCCACCCGACCTGGCGGCCGAGTTTCAAAGTCTCCCACCTATCCTACACATGATATTCCGGGTGTCATTGCCAAGTTGTAGTAAAGGTGCACGGGGTCTTTCCGTCTAGTCGCGGGTAAACGGCATCTTCACCGCTGCTACAGTTTCACTGAGTCACTCGCTGAGACAGTCCCCAGATCGTTACGCCATTCGTGCAGGTCGGAACTTACCCGACAAGGAATTTCGCTACCTTAGGACCGTTATAGTTACGGCCGCCGTTTACCGGGGCTTCGGTTCACAGCTTCGCGCCGAAGCGCTAACCACTCCCCTTAACCTTCCGGCACCGGGCAGGCGTCAGACCCTATACATCGCCTTGCGGCTTCGCAGAGTCCTGTGTTTTTAGTAAACAGTCGCCTGGGGCATTTCACTGCAACCCCTTTCAGCTCCACGGGCGAGCCGCTTCACCTACTCGGGGCACACCTTCTCCCGAAGTTACGGTGTCAATGTGCCGAGTTCCTTAGCGAGTGTTCTCTCAAGCGCCTTGGTATTTTCTACCCACCCACGTGTGTCCGTTTACGGTACGGTCTGCGCGGACCTATTGCCTAGAGGTTTTTCCAGGCAGCATGGGATCGATCACTTTGCGGAGCAAGCTCCTCGTCATCGCACCTCAGCGTTGAATGAGGGCCCGGATTTGCCTAAGCCCTCCGCCTACATGCTTAAACCACCATCCATCAGGTGGCTGACCTACCCTTCTGCGTCACCCCATTGGCAGTCCCGTGCAGGTACGGGAATATTTGCCCGTTTCCCATCGGCTACGCCTTTCGGCCTCGCCTTAGGGGCCGACTGACCCTGAGCGGATTAGCCTTCCTCAGGAACCCTTGGGTTTTCGGCGAACAGGCCTCTCACCTGTTTTATCGCTACTCGTGCCTAGATACTCACTTCTGCGTCGTCCACCGGTCGTCGTCCGTCCGGCTTCAACCTAGCGCAGAACGCTCCCCTACCACCGACGGCCTCCGGAGAGGCCCTCGATCCGCGGCTTCGGTGGCGTGCTTAAGCCCCGTTACATTTTCGGCGCAGGACCATTCGACCAGTGAGCTGTTACGCTTTCTTTAAAGGATGGCTGCCTCTAAGCCAACCTCCTGGCTGTTTTGACGTTCCCACAACCTTTCCCACTTAGCACACACTTGGGGACCTTAGCCGGCGGTCTGGGTTGTTTCCCTCTCGACCGCGGATCTTATCACCCGCGGACTCACTCCCGCACAAGACATCTCGGCCTTCGGAGTTTGGTTGGGTTTGGTAACCTGGTGGGGCCCCTAGTCCATCCAGTGCTCTACGACCGAGAGCATACATGCGAGGCTGTACCTAAATACATTTCGGGGAGAACCAGCTATTTCCGGGTTTGTTTGGCCTTTCACCCCTAGCCACGGCTCATCCAAGCAGTTTTCAACCTACACTGGTTCGGGCCTCCACTGGTTGTTACACCAGCTTTACCCTGGCCATGGCTAGCTCACCCGGCTTCGGGTCTACTCCCAGCGACTCGACGCCCTGTTCAGACTCGCTTTCGCTGCGGCTACACCTCGCGGCTTAACCTCGCCACTGAGAGTAACTCCTAGGCTCATTATGCAAAAGGCACGCGGTCACACGGCCAGGAGGCGAACCTCCCGACATCGTGCTCCCACCGCTTGTAGGCATACGGTTTCAGGTTCTATTTCACTCCCCTAACAGGGGTACTTTTCACCTTTCCCTCACGGTACTGGTACGCTATCGGTCGCTAGAGAGTATTTAGCCTTGGAGGGTGGTCCCCCCGGATTCCGACAAGGTTTCACGTGTCCCGTCGTACTTGGGAGTGCCGTCCAGGAAGAACGAGGCATTTCGCGTACAGGACTATCACCTTCTATGGTGAGCCTTTCCAGAACTCTTCTGCTATGCCACGTTTTTTTGACTTCCCGGGCGAGGCCCCAACGACATCCCGCAACCCCGGAGCATATCGCTATGCTTCCGGTTTAGGCTCCTCCGCTTTCGCTCGCCGCTACTCGCGGAATCTCGGTTGATTTCTTCTCCTCCGGGTACTTAGATGTTTCAGTTCCCCGGGTTGGCCTCCACCGCCTATGTATTCAGCGGAGGATTCTGGGAAATTACTCCCAGAGGGTTCCCCCATTCGGACATCCCCGGATCAAAGCCTGCTAGCGGCTCCCCGAGGCTTATC
>OZ244906.1:2060000-2934324 GCA_965221655.1 bacterium
GCACCCACCCTGCAAAGCGCGCGAAATATAGTGCGTCGCGCGGGCCTTGTCAAAGGGAAAAACCGGTTTTTTCGCCGTTCTCACCAAAAAAATTTCGGGGCAACCGCTCCCGGCAAACGGCGCGCCCGCAAGGGCTTGCCATACAACGCCTTACGCGACCCCGCCCTGTTCCGCCAGCGCCGCCGTCGTGGGCGGCTCGCCGGGTGCGGGAGCCTCCTCCTCCTCCCCGACCACCCGGGCGCGTCTGGCGAGGAGTTCGCCCCCCTCGAGCGAGAGCACCACGTTGCAGCGCCACTCCTCGCGCATCTCGGGGTAATCGACCCGAAAATGTCCGCCCCGGCTCTCCTCGCGCGCGAGGGCGGCCGAGGCGAGCATCCGCGCCACGCCGATGAGGTTGTGCGTCTCCTGAATGCGCCGCATGCACTCAAAGCGCTTGCGGGGAGTGTCGCCGGCCACGGCGGCCCCGTTGTTTTCGACCTCGAGCTCCCCGAGGCGCGCGAGAGCTTTCTCAAGACGCGCGCCCTCGCGAATCTGCCCGATGCCCTCCACCCCCACGCGCTGCACGTCGAGCCGCAGGCGCTTGTCGTCGGGGCCGCTCCCGTTCTCCAGGCGCGCGCGCAACTCCTCCACCCCCGCGCGCCAGCCGCCGCCCTCAGGATCAGGCCGCTCGAGCCGCGCACCCTCGCACGCAGCCCCGATGCCCGCGCGCAGCCCGAAGACGTAGCTGTCCGCCAGGGCCGCGCCGCCCGTGCGGTTCGCTCCGTGCACGCCGCCCGCCGCCTCGCCGCCCGCGTAGAGGCCCGCCAGGTTCGTGCGGCCCCACTCGTCGATGCGTATGCCGCCCAGGTAGGTGTGGGGGCCGCTCGCCACCTCGATGGGGGAGTCGGCCATGTCCACGCCCTGGGTCTTGAAGACGCGGATGATGTCGGCCGTCGCCCCGTCGTTCACCTCTTCGATAACGTGGCGCGCGTCCAGGTAGACGCCGTGGTTCTCGGTGCCGCGCCCCCGAAAAATCTCCATGCCCACACCGCGGTTCACCACCGCGCGCGTGGCGCGCTCGCCGCGCTCGGGGTCGTAGTTCCACATGAAGCGCTCGCCGTCCTTGTTGTAGAGATAGGCGCCCGCGTTGATGAAGCCGCTCGTGTGCGGGGGATAGCCCCTGATCTTGCGCGGCGCCGCCGCCAGCAACTGGTAGTCGATAAACTCCATGTCGATGAGCTCCGCCCCCGCGCGAAGCGCCATGGCGTAGCCGTCGCCCGAGATGTAGGGCGGGGAGTCGTTCACCTCGTGGAGCTGCGGAGCGCCGCCCGTGGCCATGACCGTCGCGCGCGCGTGCACCACCAGCGGCACGCCCTCCCTGTAGAGGAACCCCCGGGCGCCGACGACGCGCTCTCCCTCCTTCATCAGGTCCACGAAGATGGCGTGCTGTATCGTCTCCACTCCCCACTCGCCCATCTTGCGCGCGAGGGACTGCATGAGGGGCTTGCCCATCAACTTGCCGCAGTGCAAAAGGCGGGGGAAGCGGTGCGAGGCGCTTTTCTTCTGGTGGTAGCGCCCGTCCTCCATCCGCACGAGCCCCAGCCCCCAGGCGTCGAGTTCGATCGTCCTGTCGATGGCCTCGCGGCTCATGATGCGCATCAGCCTGTGGTTGCATACCCCGTAGCTCGCCTCGACGGAATCCGCATAGAGGAACTCAGGTCTGTCGGTGGGCTCGGAGTGGCCCATCGCGGCCGTATAGCCGCCGCGCGCCATGGAGGAGCTCCCCGAGGGAAACGTGGCCTTGGTGACGAGCAGGGGTTTGACGCCCGAGCGCACGCAACCCACCGCCGCCATCATGCCCGCGACGCCGCCGCCGATGATGAGGACGTCCGTCTCGATTCTTCTCGCTTGCGCCAGTGGAGCCAAGCATCCGCCTCCCGCGCGCTAGGCCTGCCGCTGCCTCGCCAGAAACTCCGAGACGTGCTCGTTTACGAGGTCGGGATTCTCGATGGCCATCAGATGCCCCACGCCGGGAACCACCATCTTCTCGGCCCCCTCTATCCGCTCGGCCAACTCCTCCGCACAGCCGTGGAAGCCGCTCAGGTCGCGCTCTCCCACCATGAGCAGGGTGGGTGCGGCAACCTTGCCCGCTATGTCGGCGAGCGAAACGTCCTGGGGCAGATCGTGGTCGAGCCAATGCGGACCCGTGTAGGTGAGCAGCATTTCCTCCGCCCAGGCGGCGGCGTCCTCGTTCTCGCGCAGGGGGGCGAAGATGGGAAGCTCCGACCAGTAGTCTTTCGCCGCCCGCAGCCCCTCGGCCCGCAGCGTGGCCATGGTCTGGAGCCTCTGGTCGGCAAAATCAGGCATGAAGCGGGGAAAGTCGTAACCCGCCCCCATGGAGATGACCGAGGCCGTCTTCTCCGGATGCGCCGCGGCGAAGCCGAGTGCGACGCCGGCTCCCCGGCTCAGACCCACGAGGTGGGCCTTTTCCACCCGGATGGTTTCGAGCAATTCGGCCAGGTCCGCCACCTCGAGGTCGCGCCCGTAGCCCGTGGGGGGCTTTTCGGAGCGCCCGTGGCCCCGCAGGTCGTAGGTGATGACCCGGTACGTCCCGCGCAGGGCGGCCCTTTGCCGATCCCACATCGAGCGATTCAGTCCGTGTCCGTGCAGCAACACGACGGGGGGCTCGGGCGTGTTCATCCCCGTGTCGTCATAGGAAATCTGGACTCCGTTGCATACCGCTTGCGCCACAGGAATTGCCTCCGGCGGGATGTTGATCATCCAGACCGCTCCGCCCGGCTCGGTCGCGAGCCGTCCCGCGTCGGCGGCGGGGCTGGGTAGAAGAAATGGTGTATACAACGATTCGCCCCGATGCGCAAAGCGCGGGGCGGGCGCGAACCTCGGGCGCGCTTCAAACCAAGCCCCTTTTGCGACACAATGGCCTCCTCCGCGCGATGCGCCGAAACCGCCCGACGGGAAAACCCATGCGACTCGCCTACGAGCACGCCCACATCGTCCACCGCGATCACGACGCAGCGGTGCGCTTCTACCAGGAGGTGCTGGGAGCGCGCATCCTCGACGCACGCGAGCGCAAGGGCGCACCCCAGACCAAGCTCGCCATAGGAGGCGGAATGCTGATCGTGCGCGGCGTGCGCCCCGGCGAGGACCCCGCACCCGCGGGCAGCTCGCCCCGGCTGGGCGTCGACCACCTGGGCTTCTACGTGGACGACCTCGCAGCTGCGCGCGCGCGGCTCCTCAAACGCGGCGTCGCCATCGTCGAGGAAGACGACATGCCGCACCTCAAATACCTCTACTTCGCGGCGCCCGACGGCGTCGTGCTCGAACTCATGGAGAAAAAGACGACGCCCGCGGCGCCAAGCGACGAGGAGCCTTAAGCACATGGAAAAAGCCCGCACCCTGATGGAGATGACCAACCCCGAGGCCGAGGAGATCCTCGCGCGCACCGCCCTCGCCATCTTGCCCCTGGGCAGCGTGGAGCAACACGGCGCGCACCTGCCGATGGGCACGGACTACTACGCGGCGGAATCGTTCGCGCGGCGCGTGGGTGCGCTGACGGGCGGATTGGTGGTGGATTTTTGCCCCTTCGGCGTAACCCCGCTGCACATGGGCTTCGGCGGCACGATCACCCTGCGCTCGGACACGATGATTCGCCTCATGCGCGACGTGGTGGCGAGCCTCCACGAACACGGGGCGCGCAGGGTCGTCTTTTTGAACTGGCACGAGCGCAACCTGCCCGCCATGGAAATCGCCGCCGAGGACGCACAGAACGCGCACGAGGGGCTGCGCATCCTCATCGTGCACGCGCACTTCATCGCCAAGGACCTCTACGGCCAGGAGGTGGGTCTCACCCACGGCGGGGAGCTGGAGGCTCTGCCCGTGCTCGCCGACAGGCCGTCGCTCGCGCACCTCGAGCGCGCCACCGACCCCTCGCCCATGGGCCATGGTGCGCAGAGCGACGCGGCCCGGCGCGATCCGGCGGTCTACTATATCCCCAAAGACGTGCGCGATATGTACGAAACGGGCTGGTACGGACAGATACAGGACACCTCCCCCGCGCGGGTGGATGAGGTGATGGAGGGCGTCTCCAAAGAGGCCGCCGCCCGCATCAAGGCGTATTTCGGAATATAGTGAAAACAAGACCGCGAACGGACACCCTCCCCATCAGACCGGGTGACGCAAGCCGAAACAAAAACCCCGGCCCGCCTGCCGAAACAGACGGGCCGGGGAATTACTTGCCGCCGGGGCCTTTTTTGTCGCTTTCTTATCTATCGCGAGCCGGCCCCGCCAGGCGGGGGCATCGCCCTGAGGAGCGTTTCGGCCTATTTCGACCCCGCCGTGCGGCGGGCGCAAATCGGTGCACACTGCATCCGGGGCGGCGCGGCCCCCGGCGCTTGCGTTTGGGCGGGGCGCTACCCCTCCCCGCGAACGGTGCGCACGTCGTCCTCATCGGGCATGAGCACGAACTCGGGGTAGGCCTCGATGCCGAGTTCCGCGGAATCCTGGCCGAGTTCCTCCGCCGTGCGCGGCACCCGCACGCGCATGGTCTTGTCCAGAACCACCCACAGGACGTAGGAGACGACGAAGACGAACACACCCACCGCCGCCACACCGAGGAGCTGGACCCAGAAGTTGCCGCCCGCCGCGATGCAGACCGCGAGCGTCCCCCAGACGCCGGCGAACAGGTGGGCGGGAATCGCGCCCACCACGTCGTCTATCTTGAGTTTCCCGAGCAACTCGATGCCCAGTGCGCAGACCAGGCCGCCGCCGGCGCCGATGAGAATCGCCCAGTAATGCTGGGCCAGGTCCGGCCCCGCCGTGATGGCGACGAGCCCGCCGATGGCGCCGTTGAGGACCGCGAGCAAGTCCACGCGCCCGAAGATCGCATACGCGCTCAGGAGCACGGCGAGGCAGCCGGCCGCCGCCGCGAGGTTCGTGTTCACGAGAACGTTGCTCATCGTCACCGCGTCGGCCACCCCATTGAGGGCGAGCATCGAGCCGCCGTTGAAGCCGAACCAGCCGAACCACAGGATGAACACTCCCAGCGTCACCAGCGGCACGTTCGAGGAGGGCGTGGGCTTGACGCTGCCGTCAGGCCGGAACTTGCCCCGCCGCGCACCCACGACGATGGCGCCGGCGAGCGCCGCCCACCCACCGGTGGAGTGGACGACCGTCGAGCCGGCGAAGTCCTTGAAGCCCATGGCTCCGAGCCAGCCTCCGCCCCACGTCCAGGCGCCCACCAGCGGGTAGATGACGGCCGTCAGGACGGCGACGAACACGAAGAACGACCAGATGCGCACGCGCTCGGCCAATGCGCCCGAGACGATGGAGGCGGTGGTCGCCACGAACGTCATCTGGAAAAACCAGAACGCCACGCTCGCGTAGCCGCGCGTCAGCAACTCCCCGCTCGCCTTCCCGCCCGCCAGGGCGGCGAGCTCGCCCGCCTCGGGGCGGAAGAAGAGGCGAAGCGCGCCGCTCGGCCCCGAGACGTCCACGAACATGAGGTTGTAGCCCAGAAGGTAGAACATGATGCCTGCAATCGCGTAGAGGCCGATGTTCTTGAGGCAGATGGCAGAAACGTTCTTGGTGCGCACCGAACCCGACTCGAGCATGGCGAAGCCCGCGCACATCCACATGACCAGGGCGCCGCAAATCAGCAGAAAAAAGGTGCCGAATATGAAATGCTCGGTGGTGATGCGGGTTTCGAGAGCGGTCGCGGCGTGGGCGGGCAGGGCGGCGGCAACGAGCAGGCCCGAAACGGCGAAGCACAGTAGAGACGTTCGACGACGCAACTGCATGGATTCCCTCCTCATGGAAACGCAGTTCGCTCCGCGGACGAAACGCGCGCGCCGGGCGTGAACGAGGCAACTCAGGCGGGCGGGGGCACCTCCTTGCCGTAAATCTTCTCGGACTGCGCCTGGGTGACGGCGTTCCCCTCCGGGTCGTGCATGGGGTAGGCGTCGAGCGTGCGCATGAAAACCTGCAAGCCGTAGTGGAGGGCCACCATCGCCCCGATTTCCATAATCTGCGCCTCGGAATAGTGCTTCTTGCCCTCGTCGTAGAAGGCCTTGTCCAGCCTGGCGGGGTCGCGGTACATCCAGTAGGAAAAGCGCAGCGCCCACTTTTCCGCCTCGGTGAACCGCGGGTCGTTCTCGAAGTCGCCGCAGGCCGCCTCGATGCGCTCTTCCGTCAGGCCCTCCTTGCGCGCCTGGCCGGAGCGCAGGTTGGCGAAGTAGGTGTCCTGCGCGGTGCGGGCGAGCTGGATGCGAATCATCTCCTTGAGCTTGTGGTCCACCCCGCCCATGGCGTGGGAGCGGTGCATGGCTTCGTGCAGCGCGCCCGCGTAGCCGGGCACGCGGGCCATGATGCGCGAGAACAGAGCGTCGGGCGCGAGGGTCTCGGCGGTGCGCTCCATGATGCGCTCCCAGCCTTTCTCCTCAATGGATTCGGGGTCGAGCGGCTCGATGATGGGCATGGTCTAACCCTCACCTGCGTCCGCGCCCTCGGCCAGGGCGCGCTCGAGCGGGCCGCTCGTGTGCGAGACGGGGCAGTCGCCGTATATGCGGCGCGACTCCTCCTGGCTCACGAGCCTGCCGTCGGGCGAGAACATGGGGTAGAAGTCCAGCGTGCGGAAGAAGGTGTGGTAGCCCACGTTGAAGCCGATGAACGCGCCGAGCTCCACGATTTCCGCCTCCGTGTAGTGCGCGCGAAGCCGCTCGTAGAAGGCCGCGTCGATCTTTTCGGGTTCGGAATCCATGAGTTCGCTGTATTCGAGGGCGAGTTTTTCCGCCTCGGTGAACTGCGTGCTCTCACGCCAGTTGTCGATGCCCTCGTCGATTTTCTCTTCCGTCAGGCCTGCCTGCTTCGCCGAAGCAGAACGCACGTTGCCTCAGTAGTTGCACGACGCGCGGCGGGAGAGCTGGACGCGGATGATCTCCTTGAGGCCGTGGTCGATGGCGCCCGTGTTGAACACCGCCCCCCAGGCGAGATACATCGATTTCGCCAGCTCCTCGTTGTGTCCCTGAATGGCGTGAAAGGCGGGGTCGGGCGCCTTGTGCTTGAGCGCCTTGTTGACGAAAGGCGCCAGCTTCGACTTCTTGAGCTCCTCGATGTCGAGCAGCGTGATGTTGGACATCGCTCTTTTCTCCTCAGAAACGGCGGCGAGAAACGTTTCAGCCCGCGCTCTCGGCCTGCACGCGGCGCAGGGCGGCATCGAGTGCTGAGGCGGCGCGCTCGGCCTCCTCTTCACGAAAGACCAGCGGCGGACTGATGGTTACGGTGTTCGAGGGGCCCGCCGCGATGCCTGCGTTCTTCCCGAAAATGACGCCTTGCTCCTTCGCGTAGGCCAGCACTTTGGCGGTGGCCGCCGTGGAGAGCGGCGCACCGTCTTCTTCTATGAGTTCGACGCCCCAGATGAGGCCCACCCCCCGCACGTCGCCCACGCAGGGGATGTCCGAGAGCCTTTGCAGCAACCCGCCCAGGTAGGCGCCCACCTTCGCCGCGCGCGCGGGCAGCTCCTCGCCCGTCATGATCTCGAGGTTCTTGAGCGAGGCCGCGCACGCAGCGGGGTGTCCGCCGTAGGTGTTCACCTGCAAGAAGCCCGTATCGCCCTCGGCGTTGAGCGCTTCGAAGACGGCCTCGGTGGTCGCCGTCGCCCCGATGGGCAGATATGCGCTGCTGAGCCCCTTGGCCATCGTCATGACGTCGGGCTTGACCTCATACAGGTCAGAAGCGAAAAGCTGCCCCGTGCGCCCGAAGCCGGTGATGACCTCATCGGCAATGAACAACACCCCGTAGCGCGCGCACACCGCGCGCATTTGCTTGAGGTAATCCGCGGGCGGGGGAATCACGCCGCCTCCGCCGATGACGGGCTCGGCAATGAACGCCGCCACGGTCTCCGGGTCCTCGTAGCGGATGACCTCGTCGAGTTCTTCCGCGCACCGCCGGGCGAGCTCTTCTTCCGACGCCGCGCCGCTGCGGTAGAAGTAGGGCGCGCTCACGTGAATCACCCCCGGCAGGAGGGGCTCGAACATCGCGCGCCTGAGCGTTTGCCCGGTGAGGCTCGCCCCGCCGATGGTCGCTCCGTGGTAGCCCTGGTGGCGGGCGATGATCTTGTAGCGCCGCCCGCCGTTTAAGCGTCCGTAGGCGCGGGCGATCTTGATGGCGGTGTCCACCGCCTCGGAGCCCGAGTTCACGAACCACACGCGCTCGATTCCCTCGGGCAGCATGGAGGCGAGTCGCTCGGCGAGTTTGGCCGCGGGCGGGTTCACCTGGGTCAGGGGGTAGTAGGCGAGCTCGCACATCTGCTCGTAGGCGGCGCGCGCGACCTCCTCGCGCCCGTAGCCGATGTTGACACACCAAAGCCCCGCCATGGCGTCGATGTACTCCTTGCCCGCGGCGTCCCGGATGGTGGAGCCGTTTGCGCTGACGACGACGTCGAGCGGGTTTTCCTCCAGCCCCGCGTGATTCATGAGCGGATGCCAGACGTGCGCCCTGTCCATCGCTCGCAGGGATTCGGCCGTGGCGGTGTTCATGCGCGTCATCCTTCGGTTGGAAAATGCGTGGTCGATCGGGAAATATTAATGCCCAAACGGGCGCGAATCAACCAAAGCCCGCACTAGTCGGGTTCGTATTCGGGTTCTTCGAGCAAAACGTGAAACGCCTGGCGTCCGATACCCTCGATTTCTCCCTCTATCAGGTCGCCGGGGGCGAGGTACTTCCCCCACGAGGCAGCGTTGCCCGCAGGCGACCCCGTGCCGATCAAATCGCCCGGCCGCAGCGTGGCGATGCGCGAGAGATACGAGACCTGCTCGGCGACCTTCCACACCATGTCGCCCGTGGTGGCGTTTTGGCGCAACTCACCGTTCACCCAAAGCTTCAGGCGCAAGTCGTGGGGGTCGAGGCCGTCTTCGGCGAGCAGGACGCAGGGACCGATGGGGGCGAAGCCGTCCGGTGCCTTCATGGCGTACCAATCGATAAATTTGCCCATGTTCAGGCTCGTGCGGTCGCTCATATCGTTGAACAGGGTGTAGCCGCCCACGTGCTCCATCGCACGCTCCACCGGAATGTTCTTCCCGCCGCGGCCGATGAGAACGCCGAGTTCGAGCTCGTAGTCGAGCTTCTCCATCGCGGGGTAGACGGGCACGTCGGCGTAAGGCCCGCTCACGCAGGTGGCGGGTTTGAGGAAACAATAGAGCGGCAGCTCCTCCTTGAAGTCCTCCACCTCGGTGCGCGCCATCTCCGCGGCGTGGGCCACGTAGTTGCGCGCCATGCAAAACAGCGTGCCCGGAACAACGGGAGGCAGAATCTCGACCTCCCCGGGCTCGTAGAGCACCTCCATCCCGTCGAAGCGCACCGGCTCCTCCCCGCACGCCTCGAGTGCGGCCAGGGCCTCCGCCGCCAGAGGGCGGTGCATCTCGATGTCCGCGAGGAACTCCTCGCAATCGGGGGGAACCTCTATTTCCGCCCGCTCGAGGGCTTCGGCCGCGGACGCCTCGCCCAGCGAAAGGGCGTAGGCGGTTTTCAAGTCCGCGATTCTCTCGCCAAACAACACACCCAAGCGCGCCTCTCCCGCCAGGCTGTATGTGCAGATTCTCATCTCTTGGAGCCTCCGGTTCCGCGCGGCGCATCATACCACAGGGCTTGGCGTGCGGGCCTCATTCGGCCTTTCGGTGCGCGGCGAGAAAATCGAGAATCAAGCGCCTTGCGGTTTCATCGCGCGAGAGGTTGTGCCTGTTGCCCTCAAAGAGGTGAAAGCGCATGTTCACGCCGCGCTCTTTCGCCCTGCGCAGACAGCGGTCGGCGGGTCTGCCGCGCCGCCAGGGGTCGTCTTTGGAGTAGAACGCGAGCACGGGCGTGGTACGCGGCACGCGCACCCCGCGTGCGCACGTCGCGCCCGAGACGACGTGGGCGTTGAACTCCTCCCCCTCATAAGCCGCCGCCGCCGCGCCGCCCTGGCTGTGGCCCATGAGAAACAAATTTTTCCGGTCCGCCCAAGCCGTGCGCAAGAGGCGATATGCGGCGTGGTGGATCTCCTCCTGACGCATACGGCCCACGCGCCGAAACGGCGCCCCCGGTACGAAAGTGTGGGCCGCGGGCACGCAGGTCTCGGGCCGCCAGCGGCGGGCGAAGCTGTCCGGGGCCACCACGACGTAGCCCGCCTCCGCCAGCAGGTGCATGTAGCGCAGGTTGCCGGGGCCAAGCCCCGCACACCCGTGGACGAAGACGACGGTGGCGCGCGCGGTGCGGATGCGCGCGAGGGTTTGGGGTATGTGCGGGCTGTCCATCCTGCCTTCGGTGAATCCCTCTTTCGTCTCGAGCATGACGTAGGCGCCATCGAAGGTGCGCCGCGCCTCCTCCGCCAAGTCGAGGGAGCGGGGGCCGACGCCCGCGCAGCCCGCTAGAAGAAAAAAGACCGCCGCCAGAACGCACGTCGGTGCGGCGCGCCTAGAGCACCCCATCATCCGCGAGCCTCCTCAATTCCTCGGAGGAGACGCCGAGCAGGCCGCCCAGTATCTCCTCGTTGTGCTGGCCGACGAGCGGGGCGGGGGCGTCGTAGCCGCCGCGCATCTCGCTGAATTGCAGTGGAAAGCCGGGCGCTTTGGCGCCCTCGAGCCTGCCGAGGGTGGGGTGCTCGATATCCACTATCATCCCGCGCGCGCGCATGTGGGGCCACGCGAGAATGTCGTGAATGTCGTTCACCGGCCCGCAGATGACGTCGTGGGCGCGCAGGGCGGCGACCGCCTCTTTCGTCGCGCGCTGCTTCGTCCATTCGGTGATGACACCGTCCACCTCCGCGTAGCGCGTTACGCGGTCGCTCATCTCCTCGTAGCGCGCGTCGCCTATGAGGTCTTCGCGCTCGATGCCGCGCAGGATGTTGTGCCAGTGCGGGTTGGTTCCCGAGGCGATGATTATCCACCCATCCTCCGTCTCATAGGAGTTGAACGGAGCGAGCCGCATGATGCGATTGCCGATTCGGGGCGGCAGCCCCAGTTGTTCGTAGCAGTCCATCGGCTCATCGAAGATGAGCGAGAAGATGCAGTCGATCATCGAGACGTCGACGTGCTGGCCCCGGCCCGTGCGCTCGCGGTTGTAAAGCGCCGTCATGACGCCGCCGAAGGCGAACGCGCCCCCCATGCTGTCGCCCAGGGCCGAGCCCGCCTTGGTGGGCGGGCCGTCGGGGAAGCCCGTGAGATTCATCAACCCCGAAGCCGCCTGGGAGACGGCGTCGTAGCCCTTGAGGCCGGCGTCCGGCCCCGTCTGGCCGTAGCCGGTGATGGAGCAGTAGACGAGCGAGGATTTGCGCGCACTGAGCGTCTCGTAGTCTATTTTCAGCCTTTTCGTCACGCCGACGGAGAAGTTCTCCACCACGACGTCGGAGCGATCGACCAGGTCGTAGAACATCTCGAGACCCCGCGGGTCCTTGATGTTCAGGGTAATCGCCTTTTTCGCGCGCGTGCGCTTGAGGTAGGCGATTCCCATGTCCTCGTCCGTCTGCGCGTGGTAGGAGACGCCCCTGGCCCCGATGAAGGGAGGAGAATAGGCTACGGGGTCGCCCGTGGCGGGATTGTCGATGCGGATGACTTCCGCTCCCAGCCCCGCGAGAAACAGCGTCGTCTGGGGGCCGGAGAGAAACTGCGTGAGATCGAGAACGCGCACCCCCGCGAGCGGCTTCGTCATGCAGAGGCGTTCCGGCCGCCGAGCAGAATCTCGACCGCCTGGCGGGCGGCCTCGCTTGCGCGCGCGGAGATTTCCTCATCCGAAAGCGTGCTCAGGGGGTGTGCGATGACCACCGGGTCCAGCCCGTTCATGCCCAGGGCCGCCCTTTGCACGTGGGCTTCGTGCACGAAGACCTCCGTCACCACCACGGCGGTGGGCACGCCCTTTTGCTCCAGGGAAACCGCGTCGTGCATACAGCACGACGTGCAGGAGCCTCAGTCGCCTATCGCCGTCAGGGCGACGTCGTTCTCCCTTGCGATGCGCTCTATCAGTTCGGCGTCCGCGTTTTTGGAAAAACTCTCTTTCTTGTAGTAGTTCACCCCGGCGAAGGGGCCTTCGGCCTCCATGAGCGCCGTGGTCTGCTCGAGCAGCTTGCGCCCGTTCCATTTCGTGTTGTCCAAAACGCCGAGCCTTACACCCTCGAGGCTCCGCGCCCGCTCGGCGACGGGCTGCGCCTCGGCTTCGACCACGCCCCGGGGGTCGTATACGACCTGGCCGGTGATGACGTCGCTCATGGCGGTTCTCCTCTGTTTGGCGAACTTTTTTCTGTCGGTTCTACAGCAGGCAGGTGCCGTCCACGCAGACGGGACCGCCGACGAGCGTCTTGTCGTCGATAGCCCGCAGCACCGGGCTCGTCATGTGGCCCCAGCCGGGAATGAAGGCCGAAAAGCGCCCCGCCTCGCCCCCCGCCACGAAGAGGTGGATGTTCTCTGGGCTCGGCACGATGGGGATGCGCTCGTTCGGCTCGCGCCTGTACCAGCGGGGGATGTTGCGGTTGTAGACCTTCCCGTAGCGGTGGTTGAACGAGATGTCGGCGAAGGTGTTCTTCGTGTGCATCCACAGATAGCTCTTCACGTCGTTTCGCGTCCAGTTTTTGGCGCTGATGGTCGCCGCGTGCTCGGGGCCGATGACGACGGCGCACGAGCCGCTGCTCACCGCATTGTTGTGGGCGATGGTGCTCATGGCCGAGCAGATGCTGTCGAGGATGCCCTCGGGGTCGTCGGATACGTGGTTCGTCACGCTGTGGGGAGCCTCGGCGCCGATGGCGAAAACCGTCGAATCCTCGGGCGCGTAGCCCTGCTCGACGTGGTAGGGCGCCCAGGGGCTGGCCTCCTCGTTCTCGGCGATGCAGTAGGTGTACTTGGTGGGACAACCCAGGGTGCTCTTGTCGAGGTCGCCCGGCCAGGCGCCGCCGACGTTCAAGAGCATCATCCGCACGGCGCGGCCGATGGTCGCGTTCGCGCGGTTGCCCGAGCCGAAGACGTTGCAGCCCGCGTTCATGCCGATTTCGCCGCGCACCGGCCCGTTCACCACGATGAGCGGACACGCCATGTGGGTGGTGGCCTGCACCCCGTTGAGGTTGAAGTGGGGGTCGCACAGCGCCAGCATGGCCGAGCGCACGACGGGGGCGTACTCCGCCTTGCAGCCGGCCATCACCATGTTGATCGCCAACACCTCGCGCGTGAGGTTGCCCCAGCGCGGCGGCACGCGGCACTCCACGCGCTCCGCCTCTCCGCCGAGGACAGCGAGGGCGGCGGCGACCTTCTCCGGCGTGGGCGGAACCACGGGCAGCCCGTCGGAGAAACCCTCCTCGTAGTAGTGTTCCACCAGGTCGACTTCACCGCCCACTGTCTGCGTGGTCTGCGACATGCGCTTCACTCCTTCTGGCTCATACCGGCATCGACGCATCTTAAACCATACCCCGCAAAAGAAAAAGACGGCGCGGGGAGGGGGGAAACCCTTGAAATTACGCTTTCCTCACCCATCCGGGAACAGGGTGTCGGCGTCCTTGCGGGCGGCCTCGGCCTGGGCGGGCGTGAGCCCGCGCGTGCGCGAGAGGTCCACGCCCCGGAGGTCTGCAAGTTCTAAGTCCGCCTCGTCCAGGAGCGCGCCCGCAAGACGCGCACCGGCGAGGTTCGCCCGCTGGAGCGAGGCGCCGCGCAGGTCGGCATCCGTGAGGTCGGCATTCGTGAGGTCGGCAAACCCGAGACTGGCCGACATCATGCTCGCACCGGCGAGGTTCGCACCGGCGAGGCACGCGCCCTCCAGACTCGACTGAAACAGGTCGACTCCCGCCATTTGCGCGTCCGATAGGTCCGCTTCGCCGAGGTTCGCCCACTGCGCGTTCGCACGGGAGAGGTGCGCTCCGCGCAAGTCCGCTTTGGACAAATTCACGAGAAACAGGCTCACGGCTTCGAGGCGCGCACCCGCCAGATTCGCGCGCTCCCCCTGTGCGCCCGCACTATCGAGCCACGCCCCGTGGCGCTTGACCTTCTCGGCGAACAGGGCCTCCTGCTCCGCCTGGTCGGGCGCCATGGGCAGACCGAAGGCAGCACCGCCCGCAGGCGGGGAAGCGCCTCCTCCTGTCGGAAGCCCTCTGCGTCTCGTGAACCAGCCCAGAATCTTTTTAATAACGGCGCACCTCGCTTGGCGCTTGCCTCCACGCAACCGCCTCGTTCTCACCCACGCGCGCGGCGTTTGTCAAACGGGGGCGTACGGGCCGGGCGTTGCAAGAGAGCACCTCAAGTGCGCGCAAGCGGTGTGCAGGCGCAAGAGCGCGGCACCCGCGCGCCGAACTTAAGGAGAGGGCAGGGAGGAGAGAAAATCGCGGCAGATGTGCGCGAAGTCATCGGGCCGCTCGATGAGCGCCACGTGGCCGGTGCCCTCCATCACGACGAGTCTGGAGCCGCGTATGCGGGCGTGCATCTCCCGCGCGTGATGGGTGTCGACTATCAGGTCGCGATCCGAGCAGGTGAGGAGGGTGGGAACCTCGATGCGGTGCAGCCGCTCCAGCGTGTCGCCCGTGAGGCAGGCCTCGAGCTGGCCCTCCCAGCCCGCGTCCCCTCCCGATTGCTCGGTGAGCCAGCGCCTTTTCTCCTCGAGCATCTCGGCGTTCGCGTCGTAGAACGCGTGCGAATACAGCCCCAGCAGGCTCAGTTCGACCAGCGCCTCGCGCTCGCCCCGTGCGGCGAATCGCTTCCGCGCAAGCTGGAACGAGCCCAGCCGCGGGCAGTTGCGCGCCCATGTGTGGTGCAGCCCCAGGCTGGCAACGCGCTCCGGGTGGCGCAGGGCAAGCTCGGTCGAGATGTGCCCCCCCATGGAGAAACCCATTACGTGGGCGCGCTCCACGCCCGCGGCGTCGAGGACTCCGGCCGCGTCGTCCGCCATGTCGGCAAGCGAATAGCCCGGCTTTGGTGCGGAGCTCCTGCCCACCCCCCGGTTGTCGAAGACGATGCAGCGATATTCCGCGCCGAGCAGGGGCAACTGGCCCGACCAGAAGGTGTGGTCGTGCCCCGTTCCGCTCACGAGCAGAAGGGGTGCGCCCTCGCCGTGGACCTCAAAGAAAATATCGATTCCGGCAGAAAGCGTGGCGACGGGCACGGCGGCATTCTCCATCCGTGGGCGGATATCGCGCGAGGCGCATCCCTCACATTTCGGGTTCGTCCTCGGGACCCCAGAAAAACGGATCGAGCAACAACCCCTCGCGGGGAATCTCCACGCGGGGCGCAAGACCCTGCTTGCGCTTCAAGCGCTGAATCGTGCGCAGGTGCACCAGCGCCTCCCAATACATCTGGAGAAGCATCCCCCCCAGGGTGAACGTGAATCTGGTTTCCTCTTCTGGGTCTTGCACGATGCCCTCGTCGTGAAACGTGGAGACGTGCATCCAGAAGCGGTAGACCGGAACCTCGGTGTCGCCCATCAACAGGTCGGGCCGGAACAAGCGGGTGATGGAGAGAGTCTCCATCTCCTCCGCCCCCTTGCCCTGCGCCGCGCGCTCGGCAAAGCCGATTGCCTCATCGAACTTGGGCAGCAAATCCTCGAGGCTCCAGTATTTTTCCTCATCCAGCCTGCGGTCGTAGACGTTCGGCGCCGCCTTGGCAAAGTCTATCGGGTCCGCGGGCGGAGCGTCGGGCCAGAGCGTCTTGCCCCACATCTTGACCCACCAGAAGAAATAGGCGAGCGCCACGTGGCTGATCTGCCGCCGGATGCTCCAGCGCGACCATTCCTCGGCGTGATCCTCCCAATCCAGTTGGGCGTCGGAAAGACCTTCCACCTCCTGGTGAAACATCGTGCGCAGCGCCTGAAAATCGGGAACCTCCACGTCCGCCTCCTCGTGTATGCACGTACCCGGGGGCGCATTATCGACGCGCGCCGCGCGCGCGGCAACACCCCGACACCTAGACGACCCGCAGGTCCACCCCCGTCATTTCAGGAGGGGGCGCGACGCCCATCAGCCCCAGCAGGGTGGGGGCCACGTCGCACAGCGCACCGCCCGCGCGCAGCGGGCCGCGGAAGCCCGGCGCCACCACGACGCAGGGAGTCTCGCCCAGGGTGTGGGCGGTGTGGGGACAATCGTTCGCCGCGTCCCACATCGTCTCGCAGTTGCCGTGATCCGCCGTAACCACCGCCGCACCGCCCGCGCGCTCGAGTGCGTCCAGCACGCGCCCCAGACACGCATCCACGAAGGCGACCGCCCGCACCGCCGCACTCTCGACGCCGGTGTGCCCCACCATGTCGGGATTGGCGTAGTTGAGGACGATAGCGTCCTCCTCCCCGCGCGCAATGGCCTCGAGCACCGCCTCGGTAACCGCACCCGCACTCATTTCGGGCGCGAGGTCGTAGGTGGCCACCTTGGGCGAGGGCACCATGCACCGCCGCTCGCCCGGAGGCGGGCTCTCCTCGCCGCCGTTGAAAAAATAGGTGACGTGGGGGTATTTCTCCGTCTCGGCGACGCGCAGGCAGGTGCGCCCCGCTCCGGCGAGGGCGTGGCAGAACAGGCCTTCCATCCGGAGCGGCGCGAACGCGACGGGAAGGGCGAAGCGCTCGTCGTATTCCGTCATGCAGGCGTAGGCGACCGCGGGCCGCCCCGACACGTCGAAACCCGCAAAGTTCTCTTCGGTGAACGCGCGGGTAATCTGCCGCACCCTGTCCGCGCGAAAGTTGATGCAGACGACCGCGTCGCCCTCGCGAATCCTCCCCACGGCCCGCCCCCCTTCGGTGAACACCACGGGCTCGATGAACTCATCCGTAACGCCCCGCGCGTAGGAGGCCGCCACGGCCTGCGCCGCGCCGGGGGCGTGCGCGCCTTCTCCCGCCGTCATGGCGCGCCAAGCGCGTTCGGTTCTCTCCCAGCGCTCATCGCGGTCCATCGCGTAGTAGCGGCCCATGAGGGTGGCGAGCCTCGCACCCGCCTCGCGCTCGAGCCTCTCCTCGTAGCGCTTGACGAAGTCCAGACCCGAGCGGGGCGGAGTGTCCCTCCCGTCCGTGAAGGCGTGCGCGAAGACGCGCTCGACTCCCAGGCTTCTCCCCAGGCGCGCCACCGCCACCCCGTGCTCCTGGAGGCTGTGCACGCCGCCCTCCGAGACCAGGCCGATGACGTGGAGCGCTCCGTCTTGCGCCCGCGCCTTCTTAATGCACTCCACAAAGGCGGGGAGGGCGAAGAAATCGCCGTTTTCGATTGCGCGGTCGATGCGCACGACGTCCTGATCCACCACCCGGCCCGCGCCCAGGTTCAGGTGGCCCACCTCGGAGTTGCCCATCTGTCCCTCGGGAAGCCCCACGGCGCGCCCCGAGGTGAGGAGGAGGGTGTGGGGTCTGCGGGCGAGCAGGGCGTCCATGGTCGGGGTGTCGGCCAGGGCGACGGCGTTGTGGGTGCGCTCCGCGGAGGAGCCCCAGCCATCGAGAACGACGAGCATGACGGGGCGGGGAACTTTCAAGAGAGACACGCGACCTTTTCGGAAAAACGAAGGGTTACGAAGTAGAACCGACGACGCGAACGAAGCGGCGCTTCTCCTTGTCCCAGCGCCAGAACTCCTCGAAGGGGAAGCGATTCACCGAAAGGGATATCTTCTCCTCCCCGGCGTAGGTGTCGTAAAACCGCTCTTCGTGCTTGCGCACTCCCTTCACGATGAGCGTAGCCGGGCTGCCCGGCCCGTTGAAGCGCAAGCGCACCCTGGCGCGCAGGTTTTCACTCCTCTGGACGACCCGGCTCCCTTTGTCGTCGACGTAGGCTCTCGGCCACTTGAGCTCATCCTGCAAACGGGTGAACCAAACCATGTCGAAGCGATGCTTGGCGGTCGGCTTGATGACCCGTACAGCGTCGGCGTAACTGCCGTTCGCCCCCTCGCGCACGTTCAGAACGAGCTCGAAGGAGCCGTCCGCCGTGAGGTCGGCGATCTGGTAGGTGAGTTCGCGGCCCCGGCTCGAGTCGCTGTAAGAGGCGAGGGGAGCGCGTCCGTTCCTGTCGTCGTCCATCAGGCAAAAGGTGACGTAGTGGTCCTTGCCGTGATCCGACTGGATGATCATCAGGTTCTCAAGGCGCGCATCCGCGTCCATGTTGATCGGAACGAAGTTCACCGAGAAAGCGTATTTTTGCAGATGACCGGAGGAGAGATACCAGGGCCATTT
This sequence comes from bacterium, assembly GCA_965221655.1. Taxonomy (GTDB): domain Bacteria; phylum UBA8248; class UBA8248; order UBA8248; family UBA8248; genus Bin107. The sequence continues at coordinate 2,078,124 of OZ244906.1, forward strand.
TTTTTCCGGCAGCGCGCAGTTCGACAGGGCGTTGAGCTGCACGTTCGGATCGGGGGAGAAGAGTTTGCGCACCAAGCGCCAGTCCCGGGGTCTGTTCAGCCGCTTGAGGTGGGCGACGAGGCGGGCAACGCGCCTCTTGTCCTTCTCGATGGCCGAGGACGTCTCGGCTCCGGACGCGAATACTCCCAGGCTCCACGACGAAGCGAGAAGACACAAAGTCAAGACCACCGCGATCCGGCCTCTCATCCCATGCTTCTTCACCGACGCTCTCCCGAGGCAGGAACGTACGTATTATAATGAATATACAACAAAAATACGGGCGACATCCAGTCGAAGACGGCTCGCAAACAACATCTTGATTATCCTCTTTTTAGCGCGTTTCCGCAAACCTGCCGGGCACATCCGCAAACACCCGCAAGCCGCACTGGCGCGCGCGCCTCTGCGCGAGATGGCTCGGGCAGCCCATTTCTGCACGGAAGGCATCCCCGCGCGGCGCAACGAACGCACCGAAAAGGGGTATGATGAAAAAATACGCACCGATGCCCGCACCCCGCCGGTGCCGGGTGCGCGCGAGGAATTCTGCGAAAGGAGAGACGCGCCTTGCTTCCCGGGTTCATGGTGTCGGCGCTGTGCGCCTCGTTGCTGATCGGGGTGGCGGACTACGTCTACGGCCGCGCGGTGCGAAACCGGATATTGCCGGGCACGATAACGGTCTCGCAGGCGAGCTTCGTCGTGCCCGCCACCTGGCTTTGGGCGCAGATAGAGGGCGCTTACGCCTGGACGCCTCCCGCCTTTCTGGGAATCGCGGCCGCCCTGTTCACCTTCACGGGTTTTTGGAGCTTCATGCGCAGCGTGGAGCTGGGCGAGGCGAGCGTGAGCACGCCCGTCTACCGCATGGGTTTCGTGGTGACGGCGATGGTGGCCGTCGCCTTCCTGGGAGAGGCGGTTACGCTCCTGAAAATACTGGGGCTCGCGCTCACCGGCTGTGCCATCTTCCTGTTCTCGGAGTTTCGTCTTTCGGGCTTCGCCGCGGGGAGGGTCGCCTCCATCCTCTGGGCCGTTGCGGCGATGGTCTCGGTCGGCCTCGTGAACGTCGTCTACAAGCTGGGCGTCGCGGGCGGCGTGGCGCCGACCATGTTCCTCCACAGCCAGTCGGTCTTCTTTATCACCATTTCGCTCATCTATTCGTTCGCGGCACAGGGCGGCCCCCGGTTTTCGAGAAAGGGCTGGGCGCACGCACTGGTAACGGCGGCGTGCTTTTGCCTGGGAAACGTCGCCCTGCTCGCGGCCTTGCGCGACGGAGAGGCGACCGTGGTAACGCCCATTGCGCAACTGAGTTTCGTCGTCAGCACGTTTCTGGCGGTGTGGCAACTCTCCGAGAAGATGACTCCGCGCAAGTTTCTCGGGCTGGCCGCCGCAGTGGGAACCATCCTCGCCTTCGCGGGCGGCTAGGGGGAGGCGGCGGGTTTGGGCAATCGCGCCTTGGCACTGCGCCTTTGCGCGCGCAGCGCCGCCCGGCGCAACGCGCCCACCTCCGCACTGCGCGCCTCGCGCAAGACGGCCAGAGCCAGTTCGAGGGCGGCGTCTGCTTTCTCCTCCCCGGCCTCTTTCGCGTAGAGCGACTTTTTCATGGCGCGCCTTCTCTCGGTTACCTCCTTGCGCGTGAGCGCACGCGGACCCGCCTCCACGTCGGGCCGGATGCCCTTTTCGTGGATCAGGCGTCCGAGCGGAGTGTAGTACTTCGCCGTCGTGAGCCGCAGGGCCGCCCGCCCCCGCGTGGGGATGATGGCCTGCACCGAACCCTTGCCGAAGCTCGTTCTGCCGACGATCAGGGCGCGGTCCAAATCCTGCATTGCGCCGGCCACGATTTCCGACGCACTCGCGCTGCCCCGGTTGATCAGCACCACCAGGGGCTTGTCCAGCCAGAGCGCGCCGCCGCGCGCGCGGAAGTAGGTCGTCTCGCTGCGCCTGCGCCCCCGGGTGAAGACGACCATGCTGCCCTCGGGCACGAAGCGCTCCGCCACCTCTACGGACTTGCCGAGAAAACCGCCCGGGTTGTCGCGCAGGTCCATGACGATGCCGCGCACCCCGGCGTCGAGCAGCTTGCGCATCCCCGCGTCGAGATCGCGCGTCGTGCTTCCGTGAAAGGCGGTGATGCGCAGATAGCCGATGCCGCCTGGTTTCACCTCGGTCTTCACGCTGCGAATGCGGATGACCGCGCGCACCAGCCGCACCACGCGGGGCGCGGGCCAACTCGCGCGCGATATCAGCAAGTCCACCGCCGCACCCGCACGGCCCCGCATGCGGCGCACGACCTCGGGCAGGGCCATCTCCGCCGTGGGCGCGCCGTCGATTTCGAGAATCACGTCCTCAGAGGCGAGACCCGCGCGAAAGGCGGGGGTGTCCTCTATGGGAGATACGATGGTGAGCTTTTTATCCCGCACCGTGATGATGACGCCCACCCCGCCGTAGCGGCCCGTGTGCTCGACGCGCATCTGTTTGTAGCTCTCGGGCGAGACGAAGGCGCTGAAAGGGTCCAAAGAGCGCATCATCGCCGAAAGCGCGGCATACATGGCGGGCAGCCCGCCCGGTTTTTTCCCGGAGGCGGGTGCGTGATCCATCACGAACCGGTAGGCGCGCTCAAAGCCGCCCAGCCCGCCGCGCACGTCGCCGCCCAGGCGCACGGGCAACTCTTCCCCGCGCGACTTGAGGAGCACTTCGTCTCCCGCCCTTTCTTCAAAGTCGAAGCGCTCCGCACCGGCGTGCTTCTTGAGTCCGGCAAGCCCTGCGAGGTACATTTTTCTGAAATCGGGCGTGCGCGCGTAATTATCGTCCACGATGTCGACGGCCTCATACAGCAAGGCGATGGCCTCTTCCTGATCCTCGGGGAGCGAGAAAACAAGGCTCGCGGAGAATACCGCCGCCCCGAGAATAAAAAAGACCGCAAGCGTCTTCGCGCGCGGCAGACGGAAACATTTCGAGAACCCGAAGCGCTTGGTCGACATGGGCGTTTCCCGCGGCTGGGGTGGTACTGCTTTCAGGCAAAGACATGATAGCACAGGAAAATTCGCTTGCGCCTCCAGAAAGAGGAGCGGGGATGATCTCCATCGTCGTGCCCGTTCTGAACGAAGCACACCACCTGCGCGCGACGCTCGACGCACTCGACGCCCAGGCGGGTGAAAAACAAATCATCCTGGCCGATGGGGGCAGCACGGACGCGACGCGCGAGCTCGCGCGCGGGCGCGCGCTCCTTGTGGAATCGCCCCCCGGCCGCGCACGCCAGATGAACGCGGGCGCGGCCCGCGCGGAGGGAGAAACGATTCTGTTTCTCCACTGCGACACCCGCCTGCCCGCGGGTGCGCTCACGGCGGTGGAGCACGCCATGCGCGCGGGCGACGTATCAGGCGGTGGGTTTTTGCACCGCTTCGACCGCGGAGATCGCTTCAGCCGCTTCATCAGCCTGAGTGCGAACACGCGGGCGCGGATGTGCAGACGCTTCTTCGGCGATCAGTGCATCTTCGTGCGGCGCGAAGTGTTCGAGCGCATGGGCGGCTACGCCGACGTGCCCCTGTTCGAAGACTGGGATTTGAGCAGGCGCATGCGCGCCTTCGGGCGTCTGGCCCTCATCGAGAAACCCGCCGTTACCAGCGGGCGGCGCATCGAGGTCTGGGGCAAGCCCAGGTGCCTCCTGATCTGGTGGGGGCTGAGCATCCTCTACGTTCTGGGCGTCTCGCCCGCGCGCCTCGCGCGCTACTACGCCCACGTGCGCTGAGGGGGGTTAGGGGGTGGGGGCCAAACCTCGCCCCGAAATGCTCCGGAAAGCGGGGAGAGCAACACGAACGGGGGGATGAGCGGCCCTACATCCAAACCGCAGTTGCCTGGAACGTCGCGGGCGGGTGTCGGGGGACGGCGCGAATCATGCCAGAGCGGTTCGGCATCCCCCAAGGACGCGACTTTTGCCGCATCGCCCCGCACCGCTCGCCAAAAGCCCGCGCGCGTGGCATGGTAGGAGCATCGTTACCGAAACGAAGGCGGATTCCACCTATGCGGTTCGCGGTCGACACGGGCGGAACGTTTACCGACCTGGTGTTGGAGGACGACAAGGGTCGTCTGCACATGTTCAAGGCGTCCACGACGCCCCACGACCCCGTGGAGGGCATACTCGCCGCAATCGATGCGGCCGCGCACGCACTCTCGACCACCACGCGCGACCTGCTGGGCGGGGGCGAACTCTTCATCCACGGCACCACCCACGCGACCAACGCCATCGTCACGGGCAAGACGGCGAGAACCGCCTTTCTCACCACGCAGGGACACCCCGACGTTCTCGTGCTGCGCGAGGGGGGGCGCATAGAGCCGTTCAACTTCCTCGTGCCCTTTCCCGAACCCTACGTGCCGCGCGCACTCACCTTCGAGGTTCCCGAGCGCATCGGGGCCGACGGCAGCGTCTACGAACCGCTCGACGAGGCGGGGGTGCGCGCCGTCATCAAGGAGATGAAGAGCAAGAAAGTCGAGTCGGTGGCCGTCTCGCTCCTTTGGTCCACCGTGAACCCCGCGCACGAAATTGCCGTGGGCCGTCTGCTGGAAGCGCACATGCGCGGCGTTCCCTTCACGCTCTCGCACGTCCTGAACCCGATTCTGCGCGAATACCGCCGCGCCTCTTCCACCTGCATCGACGCCTCGCTCAAACCGCTCATGTCGCGCTACATCGGCGGTCTGCAAGAGCGCCTTGAGGAGGCGGGCTTCGGCGGACGCCTGCTCATGCTCACCTCCAAGGGCGGGGTGATGGACGCGGGCGAACTCGCCCAAGCCCCCATCCACTCGGTGGGGTCGGGGCCGTCGATGGCCCCCATCGCGGGCAGGCACTTCTCGCGCGCCGACGCCCGGGCCGACACGGCCATCGTGGCCGACACGGGCGGCACCACCTACGACGTGAGCCTCGTGCGCCGGGGCGAGATACCCATGACGCCCGAAACCTGGCTCGGCCAGCGCTACAGGGGCCACATTCTGGGCTTCCCCTCCGTGGACGTGAAGAGCATCGGCGCGGGCGGAGGGAGCATCGCCTGGGTGGATGAGGGCGGGCTCCTCCACGTGGGGCCGCAAAGCGCGGGCGCGGACCCGGGGCCGGCCTGCTACGGCCGCGGCGGCGAGAAGCCGACCCTGACGGACGCCTCGCTCGTCCTCGGCCACATCGATCCGCACTACTTCCTCGGCGGGGCGATGACGCTCGACGCCGCGCGCGCCGAACACGCCATTGCCGCCCACGTGGCCGAACCCCTGGGGCTGAGCCTCCAGGAGGCGGCCTCGGCGGTCTTGCGCCTGGCGACGGAAAATATGGTGGGCGCCATCGAGGAGATCACCATCCACCAGGGCATCGACCCCCGGGGTGCCGTGCTCATAGGGGGAGGCGGCGCGGCGGGGCTGAACTCGGTCGCCATTGCCAGGCGGCTGGGCTGCGAGGGGCTGGTGATTCCCGAGGTGGGCGCTGCGCTCTCGGCGGCCGGTGCGCTGATGAGCGACTTGCACGCCGATTACCGCTCGATGTTCTTTACCGTCTCGGACAGGTTCGATTTTCGCGGCGCGAACGCCGTGCTCAGAGAACTCGCCGCGCGCTGCCGCGCCTTCATCCGCGGGCCGGGCAAAGGAGCCGTCGAGAGTGCGGTGGAGTTTTACGTCGAGGCGCGCTACAGGCACCAGATTTGGGAGATCGACCTGGGGCTTCCCCTCGAACGCTTCCGCTCGAAAAAAGACGTGGCGCGCGTGCGCGAGGCGTTCGACGCGGCGCATGAGGAGGTGTTCGCGTTTCGCGACCCGACTTCGGAGGTCGAGTTCGTCGGCTGGCGCGCCGTGGCGCGGTGTACGCTCAGGAAGGGCCGCCTCGGCAGGCTCGTCCGCGAGGCCGTCCACGAAACCCGCCTGCCCAAGCGGCGCAAGGCCTATTTCGCGGGCAAGGGAGTGGTGAACGCCCGCGTGGCGGCGTTTGATTCCATGAAGGCGGGCGACGCTCTGCGCGGCCCCGCCATCGTTGAGTCGCCCTTCACGACGGTGGTCATCGACCCCGGTGCCGCGGCCAAACGCACCAGAAGCGGAAGCCTCTTCATCACACTCGGGGAGTAAGAACATGGCGAGAACCGCCGGCAGGCGCGCGAAGCGCGGCGCGAAACTCGACCCCATCACCCTCGCCGTGCTGCACAAGCGCTTCGACGCCGTGACCACCAAGATGGCGAACACCCTGTTGCGCACGGGCCGCTCGGGCGTGCTGAACCTGGCGCGGGATTTCTCCACCTCGGTGGTGACGCGCGAGTGCGAACTGCTCACGGGTGCGGAATCCCTGCCCATCCACCACCTGAGCGGAGCGGACCTGATGGCCCGCTCGATGATGGACCTACACCCCGACCTCGCGCGCGGCGACGCCTACCTGCACAACTCGCCCTACCACGGCTGCTCGCACCCGGCGGATCACACCATTCTCGTGCCCGTCATCGACGCACGCGGCGTCCACCGCTTCACGGTGTGGGTCAAGGCCCACCAGGCGGACTGCGGATGCAGCCAGCCCACCACCTACATGGGCCACGCGCGCGACGTCTACGAGGAGGGCGCACTCATCTTCCCGCCCACCCGGGTGCAGAGAAACTACGAGGACAACCGCGACTTCATCAACTTCTGCCGGATGCGGATTCGCGTGCCCGAGCAGTGGTACGGCGACTACCTCGCGATGATAGGGGCGGCGCGCATCGGCGAGCGCGAAGTGCTCGCCATGGGTGAGGAATACGGCTGGGAGACCCTCCACGCTTTCTCAAAGGAGTGGTTCGACTACAGCGAGAAGCTGATGATCTCCGCCATCCGCAAGCTGCCCACCGGGGAGGCCACCGCACACAGCACGCACGACCCCGTGCCCGGCACGCCGGAGGAGGGCATTCCCATCGCCGTCCACGTACGCGTGGACGCGAAGAAGGCCACCATCGAGGTCGACCTGCGCGACAACCCCGACGCCATGCCCTGCGGGCTGAACCTGAGCGAGGCGTGCGCGCGCACCGGGGCGATGATCGGCGTGTTCAACAGCATCGACGACGTGGTGCCCACGAACGCGGGCAGCTTTCGCCGCATCCGCGTGCTGATTCGCGAGGGCTCGGTGGCGGGCGGCGGCAAGCACCCCACCTCCATGTCGGTGGCCACCACCAACCTCGCCGACCGCGTGACCAACCCCGTCCAGCGGGCGTTCTCGAAGATACAAGACGGCATCGGCCTGGCAGAATGCGGGCCTATTTTCCCCGCCTCGATGGGCGTCATCTCGGGCTTCGACCCCAGAAACGGAAACGAACCCTTCGTGAACCATCTGTTCCTGATGGTCACCGGCGGAGCCGGCGCAGGCAAGACCGACGCCTGGCTCACCATCCTCCACGCGGGAAACGCAGGCATGTGCTTCGTGGACAGCATCGAGCTCGACGAACTCCACTTTCCCATCTACATCAAGACGCGCAGGCTCATGCCCGACACCGAGGGGGCGGGCCGCACCACGGGCGCACCCTCGGGCTACTGCGAATACGGCCCCGTGGGCGGGGGCGACCTCGAGGTGGTCTACGTCTCGGACGGCGCACACAACGCCTCAAAGGGCACGCGCGGCGGGCTGAACGGGGCGGTGTGCAAGAACTACCTGATGCGCGCGGACGGAACGCTCGAGGACTTGCCCGGCTGTGCGGACATTATCCTCAAGCCCGGCGAGAACGTGGCCTCCTACTGCACGGGCGGGGGCGGCTACGGCCCGCCCCACGAACGCCCCGCCGAGAAGGTGCGCCGCGACGTGGAGGAGAAGTGGATCAGCAAAAAGCGCGCCCGCGAGGTCTACGGCGTCGTGCTCACCAGGGCGGGCGCGGTGGACGAGGCCGCCACCCGCACCCGCCGCGCCGCACTGCGCAAGAAGAAGAGGGGCTAGGGGCCGCCGCCCCCCAGGAGATCATCCCCCCTCTGCGCCGCGCCTTCTCTGAAACGAACGTCCACGCCGCACACGAGCCGCGCCGCTTTGCACAACGCACGCAGGCCGCGCCCCACGTCTTCTCGCCCGACGTTGGCACTGACGAACCATCCCGAGCGGGTCCGAATGACCGGAAGATTGGTTCGGCCTCCATGAACGTCCTCGCGCCTCCGCGCTACGTATCGCCTCCGTCTGGCCCGCATTTCCGCCAGGTTTTCCAGCGCTTGCGGATCGAGCTCATGGAAAAGGTCGACTACGTTTGCGAACAGCCGACCGAGAGCATTTTCTTCGACAGATTCGCCCATAACCTCGACCGAATACCTGGACCCGCCGCTGGCAGACGATTTCCGCTTAGGGCGGGACGGACGCGAAACCGCAAATGCGCCGTTGACCTCACGAGGTTTCGGCCGCGCAATTCTCCGAATCACGTCGTCGATGGATTCGCCGGGCGCGCGCCTGTGTTTCGTGAGCAGAGCGACTGTCTCGTCATGAAGAGGAACAAGCACCATGCCTTGGCCCATGTCGTGCATCATTTTCTCGTCCTCCCTCTACGAAACGCCCGCCGCTGGTTCTGGTGGCGCTCCGAAAGCCAATAACAAGTCACCAACACGCCGTCTTCTACGACAACTTTGAGTCCCTTGAGACGCTCGAAACGCGCGACCTCGGCCTTGAGGACACAAACCCTGCGGCTCGCCTCCGCACCGATCAGACTGCCCAGTTTCTTCATCCGCTCGACCCAATTGATGCGTTCCTTCACATCGGCGATCCCGCGTTGCGCGTCGGATTTCCGCAACAGCCAGACGTCCCGGCTCATCCTCTTCCCCCAGCACACGACCAGAGCAATGTCTTCGGGACGAACCGCGCGTTGCTCCATGCGCCAACCAGCGTGCTTGGTGATCGCGATTTTGTCATCAGGCATCTTCCGCACCCCCTTCGTTGGTCTGTGTGGATTTAAGAAGGTTGTCGTGCCAGTTTTCGTATTTCTCCCATTCCTCGTCGGGAACTTTCTCTTCCAGCCATTTCTTCCGCCGGGAGGCGGCGTCTTCGCCTTCTTCCATAAGTTCGTCGGGAATCTGCTGAATGCGGACGTGCCCCCGGGAAAGCGCGAAGTCGGCGCGCCGGGAGCCGCCCGTGAGATTTTTCAGGTATTCGGAGAAAATGGATACCGCAAAAGATATGTCCGGCTTAAAGGCAACTTGTTCGGGATCGAGTGCCTCGTTGTCGTCACCCAGTTCTCTCGCCAGTTGTTTCAGAAAGTCGGTGAAGGCATTGTCCACGTGATATCCGAAATCCGAATCCCAAAGATAACGAAACAATGAACTGCGACTGACTCTCTCTTCGGAACCCAACCCACTGAAGAACTCGAACATGCCGGAGTCGAAACCCTTAAATTTCGGCACTGCCAAAAAATCGTCTGGGGGCCCATCCCGGTTCGCAAAGAAATCCGTAAGTGTCGGCTGATGGGCTTCCAACGCCGCTTTCGTCTCTTTAGCGCGGCGTCGGCGGTCTGCGAGGCTCATCTCCGCCAAGAGCGTGAAGAGCAGCGGCGCGACGTTGACAAGCTGTCGCATACTGACGCCATAGTGCTTGTCCACCAGATCGTAGGCGATGAGCGTTTCGCCATCAAGGTGATGTTTTTTGAGGTTGTATACATTCGACGCGAATAGTCGTCGGAATTCTTCTTCCTCCTTTGCCTCCGCGTCGGGCGCCTTGCACAACGCTTCCGGCAAAACGCCCAAGGTCTTGGCAATCTGTTTCACCGTATGGGCGCGCGTCTTTCCCCCCTTGCCGACTTCGATGCGCGAAATCGTCCTTTTCGTGATACCCGATTTATCGGACAGCTTTTCCTGAGTGAATCCCTTGCTATCTCGCAGGGTTTTGAGCGTTTCGCGGTGTATTTGCATGGCTTTCTCCAAGTTCGTGATTACCTGCTTCTAATGTCCTAGGCAAAGTATAAGTCTTCAAATGAAAGAATTTCCAGAGATATATAAGAGTAAAATTAGGTTGTATGACTATTTATTTGGGTAATTTAATCAGGAAATCAGGAGGTTTATGTCCCCCAAAAATTCCCTCCCAAAAAACGTGCAACGCGTTCGGCCAAAGCCGAGACCCGAAGGGACAAAAGCGGAGTTACCCCCCTTCCCCTCTCTCTCGAAGGGCGGTATTATGACCATCAAATCTCGCTATGAATTTCGCTCGTTCGGTCAACCGCAGGGGAGAGACGCCCATGAAGCTTGAGAACAAGGTCGCCATCGTGACGGGCGGCTCGCAGGGAATCGGCGAGGCGATTTGCCGCCGCTTCGCCGAGGAGGGGGCGCGCGTCGCCATCGTGAACCGCACGGCGGAAAAAGGAGAAGCCCTGGCCGGCGAAATCGGCGCGGCTGCGCGCGCGTTTCCGTGCGACGTGGCGAACAAGGCCGCCGTGGACGCCATGGTGGGGAGCGTGGTGGAGGCGTTCGGGACGGTGGACATCCTCGTCGGCAACGCAGGGATCATGATCAACAAGGAGATGGAGGCCTACTCCGAGCAGGAGTGGGACGACATTATCGACATCAACCTCAAGGGGAACTTTCTGCTCTCCCAAGCCGTGGTGCCCATCATGAAGAAAAAGGCTTACGGCAAGATAGTCTTCATCGCCTCGATAGCCGCCACCCACGCCTTTCCCAACGCACTGCCCTATTGCGCGAGCAAGGGCGGGGTCTACATGATTACGCGCGCACTGGCGGCGGAGATATCCAAATGCGGCATCAACGTGAACTCCATCTCGCCGGGCAACACGGCCACGCCGCTCAACCAGCACCTACAGGACGACCCCGACTTCGTGAAGCTCATGGCGAGCTACACGCCCACGGGGCGTGCCTACATCTCAACCCAGGAGATGGCGGGCGCAGCGGTGTTCCTGGCCTCGGACGACGCCTCCGCCGTGCACGGCCACGACCTGATCGTGGATGACGGCTGGTGCGCGATATAGCCGCACGACAGGGGAGAGAGAAGGCGGCATGGCGCTCGTCTGCTACGTGAACGGCGAATACGTGCCCGCCGAGCAAGCGCGCGTCTCCGCTTTTGACCACGGCTTTCTCTACGGCGACGGGCTGTTCGAGTCCATGACGATCACGAACCGCCGCATCTTCCGCTTCGATGAGCACCTCGACCGCATGGAGCGCTCCGCCCGCGCCCTTAAGCTCGCCCTGCCCGAAACGCGCGAGGCGATTGCGGAGATAGTGAAAGAGTGCGCACGCAGATCGGGCGGGGAGGACGCTTATTTGCGCCTCGTGATATCCAGAGGAGAAGGCTACCCTCTGCTCGACCCCCGCGTCGCGCCCAGGGCCACGCTCGCCGTGCTGCTCCACCCCCCGGCGCCGCCGCCCGAGACGGGCTCGAGCTACCGCGCGCGGGGGGCGGGCCTGCGGCTCAAGACCGCAGGCGTGCGCAAGGTGCCCTCCGAGGCGTTCGAGGCGCGCGTGAAATCGCTCAATTATCTCAACAACGTGATGGCGCGCATCGAGGCCGTGGAGTCAGGCTTTGACGAGGCGATTTTGCTCGACGCGCGCGGCTTCGTGGCCGAAGCACCGGGCGAGAACGTGTTCGTCGTACACGGCGGTGTGCTCAAGACGCCCGGCACACAGCACGCCCTGGACGGCATCACCCGCCGGGTGGTGCTCGAAATCGCAGAAAAACTCGGCGTCCCCGCCTCCGAGGCCGACCTTACGCTGTATGACCTCTACACGGCGGAGGAGTGTTTTCTCACCTCCTCGTTCAGCCGGGTGCACGCGGTGGCCGAGGTGGACGGGCGCCCGATTCCCGCCCCCGGCCCCCTGACGAAGCGGCTGCGCACAGAAATTCTCGAAATGGAAAAAAGCCAGGGCGAGCCGATAGACCGTTAGCTCTGGCGCCTCGCCCCACGTTCCCGCACGCTCATCAAGACAAGGACAAGAGAAAAGTGGCCACGATAGAAGATTTCGACAAACTCGACATACGCCTCGGACGCATCGTCGACGCGGCGGATTTCCCCGAGGCCAGAAAGCCCGCCTACAAGCTAAAGATAGACTTCGGCCCGGAGGTGGGCGTCAAGAAGTCCTCCGCCCAAATCGTCGCGCTGTATACGAAAGAAGAGCTCGAGGGCAGGCTCGTGCTGGGCGTGGTGAACTTTCCGCCGCGCCAAATCGGCCCCTTTCTCTCCGAAGTCCTCACCCTCGGCGTTCCCGACGCGAACGGCGAGGTGGTGCTCATCGGCCCCGACGAGAAAAACGCCGTCCTGGGCGGCAGGCTGTTCTAGGCGAGGTCGGGCCGTTCCTCGTCGCGGTAGTGGGCGAGACCCTTGGGCGCCGTACCGTTGTTGCGCAGCACGTGCATGGGTGCGGGCACGAGCGGCTTCCACTGTGTCTGCTCGGGAGGTTCGGGCCACTCATGGGGCAGGTGGCGGTAGGCGTTCGGACCCTTCGCCTCTTCGAGGTGCGCGCAGACGTCGTCGCACACCGCGCGCTGGCCCGCCCTATCGCCCACGTCGCCCAACATGCGGCCGAAGGGATACTGGATAAAGACCGCCCGCGGCACGCAGACCTTCTCTGAGACTTCCGGCTGGTTGCATATCGAGACGGTGGCGATTCCGAGTTCTTCGAGTTTTCTCTGTAGCAGGCTCACGGACCGCATGCACAGCGGTCAGACGGGTATGAGAAACGCCGCGTCCACGCCCTCGGACTTCATTTTCTCGGCCATCAAGGGTGCGGTCTTCTTGACGAGGGGGTGAAAGTTGGGCGTGTAGCCCATGGTGGAGTACAGCGTGTCGGCCAGTGCGCCGATTTTGCCCTCGCGCTCGTAGTCGAGAAAAACGTCGACGGGAAAGGCCACGTTCCTGTCTTTTTTCAGATACTCCGTGTTGATGTGCAGGTGGGAGTATTCGCAGTCGTCCTGGGCAGCGGTGCGGGGAATCTCGCGGTGGGTGGGGTCTCCCCAGTGGGGTTCGCGCCACTCGCGCTCGTAGTCGAAGGAGACGTCGCCCTTCATGAAGATGCCCGCCGTCGAGACGAGCGTTACCTTACATTCAGAAAGCGGCCCCGGCAGCGGCGTCCACGGCGTCTTCGCCGGGTCGGCCGGGCGCATCGCCTCGATGCGCGTTTTGCTTCCGGGGTAGTAAGCGTATCCATCGACTTTCGTTATCGGCGCCATAGCCGGCTCTCTCCTCGGCCCCGCGGGGCTCAATAGTTCGTATACAATACGTTCAGCAGCATGTTCGCCGCCTCCAGATCCCCCTCTATTTCCAGACGCCCCGTGGCCAGCATGGCGTCGCGCTTCGCCCGCCCGAACAAGAGCAGCAGGTGCGCTTCCGCGTCGGCGAGAACGGCCGCGTCGTGCGTCCCCGAAACGTCCGCGGACTCCTCGGCGCCCTCACCGCTCACCGATATCGTCCAGGCGCGCTCGGGGGCTTCAGAGCGAAACAGGAAGCGGCCGCGGAAGGGCGGCTTCTCGCGCACGCCGAACAGGCGACTCTGGGCGGCGGGGACGAAGGTGAGCGTTCCCTCCACGCCCTCGGGCGAGACGCGCGCGGCCTTGTCTTCTCCGCAGCGCACGTCCCAGTCGTGTACCACCAGCTCGATGAGGCGCAGCCCTATCCAGGCGTCCAAGCGCGTCAGACCCCGTGGATGATAGCCCAGCTTGCCGAGGTCGTCGGGGCCAATGGCCTCGAGAGCCGCGTTCACCTCGGCGGCGGAGGCGTCGAACGCATCCATCATCTCCGCGCGCGGCAGGGTCATGAGCTCCTTGCCCTTCGCGTTGCGGATGGAGAAAAACTCCTTCGCGTCGCTCCCGTAGGGCGGCTCGGGAGGCAGGGCTTCGAGTGCGCGGCGAATCGAGTTCGCGTAGAAGTCGCCCCCCGTCGCCAGGTGGGAGACGGCGTGCTGCGCCTGCCACCCGGGGCAGAAGGTCTCCACCTCCCAGCGCTCCTCGGAAAAACCACGCCAGTAGGCCGAGAGACGTTCGGTTTCAGACTTCACCAAAGCCACACGGGAGAGACTTTCTTCGGAATTCACGTAGGCCTCCTTGTGTTCCGCGCCACCGGGGCTTGCGGGTTGCGACGAGGCTCCCCCCGTGCACGGGCGCGGCGGGGTGCAAGAAAACGAAGTATTGCGAAACGCACGCCCGCTTGCAAGGGGCGCAAACTGGCGGGGGCGGGGCGAATTCTGCTAGATTTGCGCCCTGTGTGTTCGCGCGCGGGGCGTGGCGTCTTGCGCGTGTGGCTGGTTTGAGCGAGCGGAGCATCGTTATGCGCCCATTGATGGTGGTCGCCGACGGCGAAGGCAACCTCTTCGAGCATCCCGACTTCGAGATGGTGGGCGGGCTGGGCGCGGAACCCGTGGCGCCCGCGCTTGATGAGATTTCGCCCTTGCCCGCGGGGAGCAGGCTGTTCACGATGCCGGACTGCACGCCCGTGGGCGGGGAGGGGGACGCCCTCGTGAGCGTGCCCGAGGCGGACTGGGGCGCAGGCGCAGTTGCCTTGCAGGCCGCGTGCACCTTTCCCGCACCGGGGTGGATGCGCACCCTGCTGCCCTTCGCCGAACGAGCCTCCGACGCCGCAGCACTTCCCCTGTGGGCCTACACCGCACTCGGCTTTGACCCTGACAGCGGCGAATTCGTGTGCGCCGCCGTGCGCGTGGACGACTGCCCGCGCTGGGAGCCTGAGGAATACGACGACACCGGACTTCCCGCACGCATCGCCCGGATGCGCGAGGCGCACCCCCGCAACCGGCTGGTTCCCCACCTCGCGCGCTGCGCGAGCGAATTCCACTGCTTCGCGGCCAAGAACTTCTTCGCCCGCCGCTGGGAGATGGGCCTGCCCATCGCTCCGCTTTGCAACGCGGACTGCCGGGGGTGCATCTCGCTCCAGAGCGACGATCTCTTTCCGGCGAGCCACCAGCGCATCGAGGAGGTGCCGACGCCCGAGGAGTTGTGCGAGATCGCCGCTGCCCACCTCGCGGACGCGGAGATGCCCCTCGCCAGCTTCGGCCAGGGCTGCGAGGGCGAGCCGCTGCTCCA
Source organism: bacterium (assembly GCA_965221655.1). Classification (GTDB taxonomy): domain Bacteria; phylum UBA8248; class UBA8248; order UBA8248; family UBA8248; genus Bin107. The sequence continues at coordinate 2,093,125 of OZ244906.1, forward strand.
CGCGGGCGTCATCGAGCGGGCCTGCCGCCTCATCCGCGAGCGCACCGCGCGCGGAACCCTGCACCTGAACACGAACGGAAGCCGCCCCGAATGGGTCGCCAGGCTCGCCGCGGCGGGTCTGGAGAGCATCCGCGTGAGCACGAACAGCGTCCTGCCCCACTGGCACCACGCCTACTACCGCCCCGAGACCTATGACTTCACCCAGGTGGAGGAGTGTGTGCGCGCCTCGGTAGAGGCCGGCCTCTACACGCAGATGAACTATCTGGTCTTCCCCGGCGTCACGGATTCTGAGGCCGAGGTAGAGGCGATGCTCGGCTTCGCGCGGCGCACGGGGCTGCACGTCATCCAGATGAAGAACCTGTGCATCGACCCCGCGCTCTACCTCGACACCCTGCCCGACGTCGCGGGCGCGGGGGAGGCGATGGGCATGACGCAAATGCTGGAGGTCTACCGCGCGGAGCTGCCCGGGGTGGCGATACGCTACTTCAACCGCCCGCGCGAGGAATGGCATCTCGACCCCCAGGCGGCGGAGGCGCGCGCGGCGCGATGAGCGGAGAACTCCTGGGCATACGCCCCATATCCGAACTGCCGCTGGTGCGGCGCGGCGCACCCGCAGCACCGGGGCCGGACGCGCCCGGAGCCGCGCTCGTCTCGCTGGGCTGCGCCAAGAACACGGTGGATTCGGAAATCATGCTCGCCGCTTTGGCTGAGGCGGGCTATCGCCTCGTGGGCGAGGCGCGTGGTGCGGAGGTCGCCATCGTCAACACGTGCGGCTTTATCGAGGACGCGAAGCGCGAGTCGATAGACGTGATTCTCGAACTCGCGCGCTTAAAAGAAGCAGGCGACCTCTCCACCCTGGTGGTGGCGGGCTGTCTGGCGGAGCGCTACCGGGGAGAGCTCGCCCAGGGGCTGCCCGAGGTGGACCTGTTTCTCGGAACCCGCGAGTATGACGAACTCCCCGCCCTGCTCGCCGGTGCGCGCGGCGGGGCGCGCGAGGCGTTCTCCGATACCCTGATGGACTACGGCAGAAGACTCCCGCGCATTCTCTCCGCACCCGGGCCGAGCGCTTACCTCAAGGTGGCCGAGGGCTGCTCGCGCCCGTGCACGTTCTGCGTCATTCCGCGGTTTCGCGGCAGGTTCCGCTCGCGCCCGCTCGATGTGGTTATAGAAGAAGCGCAAGCACTCGCGGCGGCGGGCGTGCGGGAGGTGAACCTCCTCGCCCAGGAGATCACGAGCTACGGGCGGGACCTCGGCGGCGACCACACCCTGGCCGGGCTTTTGCGCACACTGAACGAGGCGACGGAACTCGCCTGGATTCGCGTGCTCTACAACTATCCGCGCGGGGTGACGGACGAACTCCTCGACGCCTACCGCGAACTGCCCCGCGTGTGCAAGTACGTGGACATGCCGCTCCAACACGTCGCCACGCCCGTTCTCACCGCCATGCGGCGGGGCATCGACGAGGCGGGCACGCGCGAACTCATCAGCCGCATCAAGCGCAAAATCCCCGGCTGCGCGCTCAGAACCACCATGCTCGTCGGCTTTCCGGGGGAGAGCGACGCGGACTTCGAGCGCCTGCTCGACTTCGTGGAGGAGACGCGCTTCGCCCGGCTGGGCGGCTTCGTGTTCTCGCCCGAGGAGAACTCCATCGCCGCGCGCCTGCCCGATCAGGTGCCGCTCGAGCTTGCGCGCGAGCGCATGGCGCGGCTGCTCGCACTGCAGGAGCGCATCATGGACGAGGAGAACCGCGCACTCATCGGCACGCGCGCGGAGGTGCTCGTGGAGGGACTCACCCCAGAGGGTCTCCTGCGCGGGCGCACGCGCCTCCAAGCCCCCGAGGTGGACGGCGAGGTGTTTCTCGACGAAACCGAGGCCGCGCCGGGAGAAATCATCCCCTGCGAGATTGTGGGCACCGACGGCGTGGACCTGGTGGCGCGGGGCGTCGCCGGGGACTAAAGACGCAAGGAAAAGCGAGATGAGCGCATCGACCCCTTATGACCCCGAAGCCTTTCGCGCGTTCGAGCGCACGGGCTGGAACGGCGTGGCGGACGCCTACACCGATTTGTTCGGCGCCGTCACCGCCCAGGCGGTTCCGCCCCTGCTCGACGCGGCGGGTGCGCGCTTCGGCACGCGCCTGCTCGACCTCGCCTGCGGAACGGGCGTCGTTGCCGCGGGCGCGCTCATGCGCGGGTGCACGGTGGTGGGGGCGGACTTCGCCGAGGAGATGGTCGCGCAAGCCGCCCGCCGCTGGCCGGGTGCGGAATTCAGGTGCTGCGACGCCGAGGAGATGCCCTTCGCCGATGCGCACTTTGACGCCGTGGTGAGCAACTTCGGCTTCATCCACTTTCCCCATCCGGAGGTCGCCCTCGCACAGGCCGCGCGGGTGCTCGCGCCGGGGGGTGCGCTCGCCTTCACCGTCTGGAAGCCCGACGCCGGCCACCGCAGGCTCACCGAAGCCGCCATGCACGCCCACGGAGACACCGACGTGCATCTGGTGGCCGGCCCGCCCGCCCCGTTTCACGACGACGCGAAAGCGTGCGCGCGCGCGATGCGCGAGGCCGGGTTCGCCAAGCCCGAAATCACCGACCTCACCCTCTACGCGGAATCGCAAGAGCCGGAGCACTTCGCCGAGGTGATCGAAAAATCCACCGTGCGCACGGCGGCGCGCCTACACTTCCAGACGCCCGAGGCAAGGGAGAGAATCAAGGCGGCGATGACCGAAGCGGTGCGCGCGTTCAAGAGCGGGGGCGTGGTGCGCGTGCCGATGGAAGCGCGCCTCATCCACGCGCGCAAGCGAGAGGGTTAGGGAAATACCCGCGCGGGCGGCGCCCCGCCCGGTTTACTTGCCAAACGGCATGATGGAGCCGCTGCGCTCCATGGGCCGCTCCATCCGCCAGAGCTGGCGCTCGAGAGCCTCTTCCGCACAGGCGGCGAGCATGAGCGAGCGCGCCATGTGGCGGCTGGGCAGCCTGCGCCCGCCCCGCGTGAGGCGGGAGGGTTCGGGGCCGATGGTGAGGCACTTTTCGGGGTGGGCCTTCAGGCGCAGGCGGTAGTTCGCAAAGCGCCAGACTCCCAGGGGCGTGTCTCCGCATTTGCGCAAGAAGAGCTGCGCTCTGTCTGTGGCGCTTTCTGCGGCGACGCACAGGTCGTATTCGGGCATCCTCAGCAAACCCTTCGAGACGGCACGCGGGTCGAAGCGCTCATCGAGGTTCCAGATGCCCTCCTTGCAGGTGTGCACCACCAGGGCGCCGGCGGTGTTCACGCGCGATTTGTGGCCGGGCACGTCCACGCAGTGAAACCGGGGCTCATCCAGCGGATAGAACGCCTTGAGGAAGACGGCCTCCTCCGCCCCCGCCGCGGCAAGCGGCAAGACCGCGAAGCAAAGACAAACACACGCCGCAGCGACACGCCGAACCATCTCCGCTCTCCTCCCAACGAGACACGAGAGAAAACCACCCGCCCGCGATGCTTTCACGGACGCGGTGCGGCGTCAATGGGGGGCTAGGCTGCGGCAGTCGTGGTGCTGTAGGGGCTCCCGACTTCTTCCGCATACGTGGAGGAAAGATTGTCGATAGCGAGAATAATGCGTCCGTGATGTGCGAGCATGGATTCACAAATGCCGTCTATGGCGTCGGCGATGTTCGCAAGCGCATCCCGCCGGGTGTCCCCTTCCGATATGCAGCCTTTCAGGTCCAAGCACTCGACGACGTATCCGCCGTCCTCCTCATCCGGCTCCAGAACAATCTGGAACGAGCCGTAGCCCGGTTTGTTGATAGTATATTGCTCCATCACAATCTCCCCGGTTGTTTACATGTTGTTCGGATTGCCGTCATCTTTCATTTTAGGTTGAACGATGGAACCGAATTTATCCTCATATTTTCGAATGTTTTCCCCCAACGCTTCATATATGCGCTTCGCATGGGCCACAGATGTCACATATCGCCCTACGTGGGCAGAAGAAAGACTTCCGGACCCTGGCTTCAGTTGTATCAAATCGAAAAGGAATTCTTCGCCCGTATGGGTAACTCTAAGCAGATTAAAGTATTGCGCAGCCATGGAGGAAACGGCAATTTCAACCGAACCCTCTTCGACGGGTTTGCTACCGTTCTCTTTTTTGTCCGCGTTCACTATTATTTCTCCCGGATTGTACATATCTTACTTCATTTTCTCCACAAACTCACCCACCGTCATTCCGGCGATGCTTATTAACTTGCGCAGTGTCCCACGTTTCAACTCTTTGTGAGTAGGAATCGAGAGATGTTGCTCCTCTCTGGGTTTAGAATAGATCATGTGGCTTCCCGTTTGCCTGTCGAAAGTCCATCCGGCTCTCTCGAACACTTTGGCTGCTTCGCTACCGGAAATTCTCGGTATTCTCACCATACGATATTCCACGACTCCATATCGTTTCCCCCAAAGGCAAGCAGACACGTTTACGCAACTACCTTCGGGAAAGATACGTATACACAGGGGCGTGAGCAAGCCGTCGGCGATGCCTGTCCTTCAGGCGTCGACCTCGGTGTCGGGGCGGCCTGCTGCGAGGGCGTTCATCCAGCCGAGGCACAGGTCGCGCGAGAGGTATCTGCCGTGGGCTTTCACCTCTTCGCGCTCGACGATGGGGAAAGTGGAGTAGACATAAGCCACGTCGTCGGGGTCGACGACGCCGTAGAGGTGAAAGAAAACGGCGTCGAGCTTCGCGCGGAGATGCAGACGACGCTCCTCGTTCCAGACGAAAGGCGGCAGCACGCTTCCGCTTTCGTCCACGCAGCCCACATCCCGGGCGAAAGGAGCCATGTCGTGCGCCGTATAGGTGAGCTCGAGAACGGCCTCGCGGACGATTTCCCCCGCCGTCTTCGGGCCGAAGCGCGTCGTCTCGTAAGTTTCGGGAGGCACGACGGGCAGTTGTTCGACGATGTACCAATTGAGATGCTGACCCTGAACTTTTTGTCGCGCAACGTAATCAAACAGCATGGCATTGAAATTAGCGAGCAGGAGCGCAGCGTTCACTTGGTGTTGACTCTCTATCGAAACGACGGGAAGCGTATTCCCGACACCAACACTAGGAACTAAAGCCGCAATCATGGAGCGCACATTTGTCGGAGCGGTGACATCCTTAAAGGCTAATAGATACGGAATCCCTGGAAACGATGTCTCGTTTTCCGAGACCCAAAACTGCGGATCGGGGAGCCATTTTTGATCCTGAAGTTGCACCAGAGTAGCGGGCACGGACTGCGCAGGGCGGTGCGGATTCTCCAGGTTCACGACGACTCGCGCCGCCCGATGATCGAACGCCTGCACCATCTTGCCTTCATAGAGCGGCACCCAGGCACCACTGGGGCTGTCGTAGCGGTTGTTTCCCGTCGGCCAGGCGCCCTCCTGATTCATCAACTCCTCGCGCGTGCGGAACAGGTGTGAATCGTTGGTCATGTGAAACATTGTCGAGTATTCCACGGGCCAAGCCTTCACCTCTTCGCCCGATGAGCGATCCACCAGAACGGGCAGGCGTTCATAGATGGAAGCCGTCAACTCCGCGTCCCGTCGGGTGCGGAAGATGGGCGCGGTGCCCGTGTTGGGGTTGACGCGCGCAAAATCCTCCGCACGCAGCGCAAAGCATCGCTCCTCATCGTTGAGTTCGTCGAGAGCATGCAGGAAAAACGCGCACCTGGCGGAATCCCAAGTGGGCGAGGGACTGGCGACGAACACGCAGAATTTGAACGACGCATGAACGTCGGGGAAGAACACCTTCTTGTTCTCGAAATCATAAAGCGTCTTGAGCCGCCCTTCGGTCGCCACGCTCTTGAAAAATGCAGCAGCCGTCTTGTCCGAAGCGATGCCCGAAGGAACGAGCAAGCCGACCGCCCCCGTCTGCTTGACGAGCGACATGGCGCGCTCGACGAACAGCGAATAGAGGTTGACGTCTCCTCTGGAGAGAAGCGGATAGTTCCCGCACGTCCGCGCCGTTTCGGCGGCGGCCTTCGCGCGTTCGCTCGCTTCGGCGAACTCCCGGGCGAGGGGGTCTTGCGCCTTTTCCAGGTCGGCGATCATCCGCTTGCGATCCGCGGCGCGCGGCGCTTTTGCAATTTTCGGACGACGGGCGACGAACCACTCCACCTGCTGAAGCTTCACCCTCTCCCAGGGCGGATTGCCGATGACAGCGTCGAAGCCGCCCCTGTGCTCCACGCTCTTCCAATCCGTCCATACGCCGGGAAACGCCGCCTCCCAGTGGAGAAAACGCTCCTCTTCCATCAGCGCCCGTGCCTTTTCCAGCAAAGCGGCGAGGCAGGAAACGTTTTTCTTTTGCTGCGGAGGCGCGCCCTGGGCAATATCGACCGGATTGCCGAACGAGCCGTTGAAGAAATCGTGCAACGCCTCGCGCTCTTCTTTGTCTTTCGGTTTCAGCCAGTCGAGGGCGCGGAGAAGGGAGAGAAAGGTGGAGAGCGGCCGCGTCATCCCCTCCACCTGGGCAAAGCGTTCGGCGGACTCCTGTGCTTCGGCGATTTCGGCGTCCGTCAGCCGCTCCACCTCGCGCATGGGAGAGGCGGCCTCGCGCGCCTGCTCAATGAATTCGTGCAAAAAGAGCGAGTTCCCCCGCTTCTGCGCCCCGTCGAGCCCCTCGCGCACCCAGGAGCCGAAGAGGCTGTCGCCGCAGCGCAGATGGTGATCCAGAAAACCGAGCGGCGCCCCCACCGTGAAGGTGTGGAGCCAGAGCGACACCTTGGCGAGTTCGACCGCCATGGGGTTCTTGTCCACCCCGTGGACGCAGCGCTTGAGCACCATGCGGCGGACGATGCGGCGGTCGTCGAGTTGTTCGTCGTCCACGCGCCAGCCGCCCGCTTCGGCGTTCGCCCGAATCGTCGCGCGTATTTGCTCGATGCGATTCGTGAGCGGCGAGACGTACGCCTCCACCGACGCCTCGGCCTCGGCCATCGCCTCGATGACGGAATCGGCCAGATAGTCCACGAGGTTGACCAGAAAATGGCCCGAACCCATGGAGGGGTCGCAAACCTTGAGGTCCAGAATGCGCTCCGCCGGGTCGAGAGACGCGAGTTCCGCCGCCTCCTCCCCGCCGGGTGCCGCCGAACCTTCGGCCTGCTCTCTGAAAGCCTCCATCCGCGCCTCGACGAGCGGCCCCACCGCTTCTTTGACGATGAGGGCCACCAGGTCATCAGGCGTGTAGTAGCTGCCCGACCCCTTGCGGGCGAAGGCGTTGGGGCGCACGGCGACTTCGCCCCCGACGCGGACGACTTCCTGTTCCAGCAGGCGTTCGTAAATCGAGCCGAGCTGCTGCACGCCCAGGTCGCGGTAGTTGACGTAGCGGCGGCCCTGCGGGGTTTTCTCGAACGAAAACGCGTCGATGACGCCTGCCATTACCTCATCGGGCAGCCGCACCCGTTCGAGAAGCGGGGTGCGCTCCCGGTTGAAGAGCCCGCCGTTGTAGGGCGGCAGGCCGATGGAGGAATCGCCCTCATCGATGAGGCGACACAAATCATCGAACGCCGACCAGTAGCGGTTTGCACTGGTCGAAAACGCATCGCTCTCCTCCATGCGCCGCCCTACGTCGTCGCGCACCTTGTTGCGCAGGCCGTAGTCGTCATAGCGCGCATCGTGGGCGGGAAGCAGGCCGCGATCCTCCGCGTAGAGAATGAACAAGAGACGATACAAAACGACCAGAGCAGCCTCGCGCGCTTCTTCCATCTCCGCATCGGGGGCGGCGTCGGCGAGTGCGGCAACAAGCAGGGGGAAAATCTCCTCGAATATCAGCTCGGAGATGTCTCCGGCGACGCGCTCCTCGTAGCGGCGGCCCTCGTCCATCGCACGCCGGTGGAAGGTGCGCGCATCCTCCGCACCCGGCAGAAAGGCCTCGCGCCGGAACATGAGCGCGAACACCCGCAGGCAGTGGCGGCGGGCGGCTTCATCGAGTGCAAACACATCTTCATTGTGGCCGGGCAGGTTCAGGATGCGCGCCAGATCGGCTTCGAAGAACTGCTCGGAAACCGAACGCGCGCCCGAGAAATACAGCCGCCAGCGCGCGCCGTTGGTAAGGATGCCCCAGCGCAGCGCACCATTCGTCAAATCGTCCACGCGGCGGAGGTAGCGCAGCATCTGGGTGGAGGGCGCCGTCTCCTCCCCCGCCAGTCTCGAGCGGCGGTCCAGCGGACGCTCCCAGCGTTTCGATTCGACCACGGCGAGGCCGAGTTCGTAGCTCCTCCATTCCCCAGGCAAGGCGTTCGCCTGCGCTTTCTTCTCCTCGTTCTCGAACAACAGGCCGTCGGGCACGTCCCGCCTGCCGTGTGCGGAGAGGTTCTGCTGGGGGAGGTGGGCCGTCCACCCGAGGCGTTCGAGGAAGGGCCAGATGAGGTCGCTTTCTGTCTGGGGCTCGTTGGGAGAACCCTCGTACGGAAAGCGGGAGAGGATGCGCCGCAGATCGTCCTCGAAGGAATCCAGGGCGGAATCGTCAAACGCGCTCCACTCCTCCAACCCGGTGATGCCGCTCGTCAGGAAGTCGCTCGTGAACAGGGCACCGCCGAAGGCACTCGCCGCTCGCGCGTGTAGATTGTGTGTCGCCACGTTGCCGCAACTCCCGTTATCGACCAAGGGGCATCATGTCCACACTCTATACTCCACCCGCGGTGCGGTTCACAATCAGCAGGTGCGGCGGCAGTTGCCCGCAGGTGCGCGCATCGGGTGGGGGAGAAACCCGGGAAAACCCGGGAAAAGGCGGGAAAACCCGGAAAAACCTGGGAAGGAATTTGGGTCAAATACACCTGATAATGCAAAAAATAGGCGGCTTCGGCGGGCAGGCGGCATCTGCTCAGCGGCCCAGGGCGACGGCGGCCATGCCTGCTACCGTGACGCAGACGCCCACGAGGAGGCGGGGGCGCACGCGGGTCATGTCGCGCAGGAGGAGGGCCGTGAAAGCCACTGAAAATATGGGCATTGCGGCGATAATCGGGCCGACGACGCTGATCTCCGCCTCGATGACGGCGAGGTTGTAGAGCAACTGGTTCGCCGAATTCAGCACCCCGACGACGATGATGGTCACCACCGCCCAGCGCGGCCCCCAGTCGAACGCCCCCGGCGGGGCGACGTAGCGCAAGGAGCAAATGACGGGAATGCTCACCAGATTCGACCAGGCGACCGTGAGGCCCAGGTTCGGCATGGCGGCCAAGCCCTTCTTGCGGATGAAGACGCTCACCCCCAGGGAAAGCGCGCTGGCGAAGCCCCAGAGAATGCGCGGCTCGAACCAGCGCCCCCGCACGGGCTCGTAGCTCACCAGAACGACGCCCGCCACGACCAGACCCGTACCCGCCAGAACGCCCGGGCCGGGCCGCTCGCCCAGGAAGAGGACGGCCAAGGAAAGCGAAAGCAGGGGAGAGGTGCTCATGATCGTCATGAGCCGGGGCGGGCCGATGGCGTCTATCGCCTTGTAATACACCAACCTTCCGTAGCTGTAGGCGCTCACGCCCAACAGAGCGAACCAGAGCATCCCCTCGAGCGTGACGTCGCCGGGTTCATATTCCCACCAACCGCAGGCTGCGAGGACGAGCATATTGCAGACGTTGGTGAGCAGCGTGGCGGACATCAAGCCCATGTGCCGAAGGGGCCGCGCGGCGAGAACACCCGTGAACGCCGCCATAACGGCGGCCGCCAGCGCCCAGACGATTCCCATCGTGTTGTCGATCACCAAACGCCTCCACGCAAGAGCGGCCCTGGCGCGCCTCAGCCGTGCCGGCCGACGCCCACTGCCACCAGGCCCAGAACTGCGATGCATATGCCCACCACCACGCGCGCGTTCAGACGCTCCGCACTCCGCAGGAAGAGCACGGAAAGACACAGGGCGAAAACCGGCGTGCTGCTCAGAATGGGAACCGCCAGCGAGAGCCTGCCCTGCAAGGCGAGGTTGATGAGCACCTGCATCAGCCCGTTGATGGTGGTTCCGAAAATCAGCAGCGGGAGATAGCGCCGCGAGCCCCACTCGAAATAACGGCGGGGCAGAAAACGGCGCAAGGCCTCGGATGCAGGAATGGCGACAACGGCCGACCACGCCGTCAGCAAGGCGGGCGCTGCCATATAGGACATGCCCTCCTTGCGCATGAAGGCACTGGCGACCAGCAGACACATACTCATGAACGACCATCCCAGACCGGCGCGAAACCACCCCTCGCCCGAAGGTTCGTAGCTCACGGCCACCACGCCCAGGACGACGAGAACCGTCCCGGCCAGCACCAGCCAGCCGGGCTGCTCCCCCAGAAAAACGACTGCCAAAAGGAGGCTGGGCAAGGGAACCAGGCTCGTGATGGTGATGTGGCGCGAGGGGCCGACCGCGTTCATGCCCGTGTAGAACACCCAGCGGTTGATGCTGTAATTCATGACGCCCAGCACGCTGAACCAGACGAACGCCTCCCAGCGAAAGCTTCCCGGCTCGTACATCCACCAGCCTATAGCTCCCAATAACAAGGCGTTACCGAAATTGTTGAACTGGGCCAGGGCGAACGAACCCATCTGCCGCAAGACAGGCACAAAGGTGATGTTCGTCGCCGCGCTGACGAATGCCGCCGCGACGGCAAGAAAAATGGTTTGGGTCTCGATGCTCATGCGCTCGTCGTTTCGAAAACCGATTCGTTGACGCCACAGGCGGCCCTGGGGGACAGCATATCTCCGCGCCTGGTTCCGCGTCGATGCGCGCAGCAAGAAAATCCCTCTTATCAGCCTCGCACCCCCGCACCCAAGCCAAAACCAAACGTTTGAGAGGCCTTTTTTTGATTTTCAGAGGAATGGAACTTTGGTATATCTAACTTGGCGACGCAGTACTTATCGCCGCCAGTGTGTTCGACACATCGGAGAAGGGAAAATGCGGAATTGTCTCCATCTTTCAAAATCCCGTTGGGTGGGTTCGACTTCTTCATTCCTCGCGATATGGCTGGGGCTGGGTCTGCTCCTCACGCCCATGGATGCCCAATCCGCCATCAATGCGGCGGGGCTGCCCTCTCTGGCCGGCCTGGCCGAAAAGCTGAGCCCCTCCGTCGTGAACATCAGCACGGAAGTAGAAGTGGCGAAGAACCCGGGAGGCACGATACCGGGCATGCCGGGTAATTTGTGGAACGAATTTTTCAGGCGTTTCTACGAGGGGCCTTTCGGTCCCAACCCCCGAGGCGGCTTACCGGAGCCGAGATCCCGTAGATCACAGAACCTGGGCTCGGGCTTCATTGTCACCGATGCGGGGCTCGTACTGACAAACAACCACGTCGTGGAAAATGCGTCGAAAATTACGGTGCGCTTCAATGACAAGAAAAAGCGAAAGGCGAAAGTCGTGGGCCGCGACCCCCAAACCGATATCGCGTTGCTTCAGGTGGAGGCGAAGCCCGGAGATACGTTCAACCCCGTGAAACTCGGAGACAGCGGAAAGCTTCGGGTAGGCGACTGGGTGGTGGCTATAGGAAATCCGTTCGGGCTGTCTCACACGGTAACCGCGGGCATCGTCAGCGCCAAGGGGCGTGTCATCGGTTCGGGTCGATACGATGACTTCATCCAAACCGACGCCTCCATCAACCCGGGCAACAGCGGCGGCCCCCTGTTCGACCTGAACGGCAACGTCGTGGGAATCAACACTGCCATCTTCAGCCGGGGAGGCGGAAACATCGGTATCGGCTTCGCCATACCAGTCAACATAGCGAAGAAACTGATTCCGCAACTCCGTAAGGGAAGTGTGACGCGTGGATTTTTGGGCGTAACCATCCAGCCCGTCAACGAGAGCCTTGCGAAGGGACTCGAACTCAAGGAAACGCGGGGAGCGCTGGTCTCCAGCCTGGTGAAAGGCGGGCCTGCGGAGAAAGCCGGCATCAAAAGAGGCGACGTAATTGTGGGCGTGGACAAGAAAAAAATAGAAAACCCCCGCGCACTCTCCATGGCGGCCGCAGACCTGATGCCGGGTTCCATCGCGAAAGTCGACGTCATTCGGAAGGGCAAAAAACGCGTTATCGAACTCAAGGTCGGCAAAATGCCCGGTTCAGAGGAATCGGCAGAAGTACCCAAGCCTGCCCTTCGCAACAGGCTGGGCATCGAAACCCAAAACCTCACCCCAGAAATCAGAAACCAAATCGGGGCGAAAACGCAGAAAGGTGTCGTAATCTCCAACGTGTTGCCAAATACCCCCGCGGCCACGGCGGGCTTGCGACGCGGTGATGTCATTATCGAAGCAAACAACAAGGCGGTTGCCGACACAAACGAATTGCACGAAGCACTCAAAAAGGGAGAAAACGAAGGAAACCTGTTCGTTATCGAACGACGTGGGGCGACACTTTACGTTGCACTGGACGGAAAGGGGTAAAGGTGAAGGAGACGTTCGAGAAACCGGCCGGACTCAGTGAAAGCATTATCGCCGCGGCTTCGCAGATTTGCGACGAATTGGACGCCAAGGCGATTTTCATTCATGCCGACGCTATGAAGGATCTCGACGCCTTGTCGGAACTCCCGATGGGGGTGGAACACTTCGCCACCACCTGCTCTCCCGACCTCTACGAGGAACTCTATCGCCAAGGTTGCAGGGTGATGCAGTTGCCCGCCTTGTCCCTGAACCGAATCGACATCATCAAGATGGGCGTCGTCATCGCCCTGAGCGAGGGTTCCATCACACAGAACGACACGGTAGTTTGTCTTTCAGGGCTGCCGGAAAACGAAGAGATTGACACTTTGATGGTATTTCATTTGGACCGGGAAAAGGAGATGCTCCAAACCTCGGAAACGCAAAGCGCTGTCGAAGGCGTAGACCCCAAAGTGTTCGAGACGGTCTTGTCCCTCGCCCTAGAGCTCGGCGCCGAGGGACGAGAGGGTAAACCGCGTGGGGCACTCTTCGTTCTGGGCGACCACGATTTGGTGCTTCAGTATTCACGCCAACTCGTTATCAACCCCTTCCATGGATATCCCGAAGAGCAAAGAAACATCATGGACCCAGCCCTTCGTGAGACCATCAAGGAATTCAGTGCTATCGACGGGGCTTTCGTCATTCGGGGGGATGGTATAATCGAGGCCGCCGGTAGGCACCTGAACGCGGCTCCCGAAAACGATTTGCCCCCCGGGTTGGGTTCGCGTCACATGGCCGCAGCAGGTATAACGGAAGTCAGTGCGGCCATATCGTTCGCGCTCAGTGAATCGACGGGAAGCGTCACCGTGCTCAAGGACGGCAGAGTGTTCATGCAAATCAGCAAATCTCGGCCCACGAAAATATCGACGCAGGGCAAAAGCAAAGGGAAAAAGAAATAAACCGGGAGAAACGACACCATGGTGTACGGAAAACTATTCGGATTGTTCGCTCTCATCATAGGTGGAGTCCTTGGGTTGAGCACGATCATTTTGATGCTCGATCTCATCGGTCTCTCGATTTTTTAAGACCGATTGCAAACCCGCTTTATGCAACTCGACCTCTTCGAGCGATTCAAGCACAATCGCTTCCTCGTCCCTATTTCCACGAATACGCTGCAAAAAATTGGGAACCATATTGGATTATCGACGAATTCTCTGGTTCTCGACGCGGCATGCGGCAAGGGCGGAAACCTCACCTCGCTCGCGCAAATGTTCGGTTGCTCCGCGATCGGACTCGACGACCGCCCCGAGTTCGTCGAAGACGCGAGGCGCCGGGTCATGTTCGAAGACATGTCCCACCTGATCGACTTGTTGACACATTGGGGCGACGACCTTCCCTTTGACGACGATTATTTCGATTTGGCACTTTTGTGCACCCCTGCGCATCCTGCGCACCCCGCCGGCAAATTGAGCAGATTGACGCGTACAGTGAAGCCCGGGGGGTGGATCGCTTATGCCGGCATGGTATGGAAGCAGACCGACGCAAACCTTCCCTCCGAGCGATTGACGAAATGGCTCGACGCATATCTTCCCTGTGAACCACTCGATACGGAGGAGGTTTGGGCCCATTTTACTGAAGAGGGGTACAACGTCGCATTTATAGAGCACGAAACGGAGAGTTCTTGGGAGAATTTTCTCGCCCCACAGGCTCGCTCCATCATAGAGAACCGACACGAATACCCTGACTCGCGCGAAGCGCAAGACGTACTGGACAGATGGCAATTGGACATCGAGATATATCATGACGGCGGCGGGAGACAACTACTGAATTACGCCACTTTTCTGCTTCGATGTCCATAACAGGAAAACCGGAGGCAAAAGAAAAAACGATACAATCGCGTTTCGAAATGATTCTCGGTATGTGGCGAGAAAACCACCACGGTAGCTACACAGTGCAGAGGAATGTGAATGAACAAGTTGCTTCGACTCACCCTCACGGAAATCAGAAAAAACCTGCAAGCCGGGGAATTCAGTGCGGAGGAGTTGACCAAGGCGTATCTCGAACGTATCGATGAAACCGAAAAGAGGGTCGCCGCCTACCTCAATGTCCTTGCAGACGAAGCTCTAAGTGCTGCACGCGACGCCGACAAGAGAATCAGCACTGGGGATAATGACTCTCCTCTTCTGGGCGTACCCATGGCGGTGAAAGACCTACTTTGCATGAAAGGGACCAAGACCACTTGTGCCTCTCGGTTTTTGGAAAATTTCGAAGCCCCCTATGACGCCACCGTAGTGGCGCGTCTAAAAAAAGCTGGTGCAATCATTCTCGGTAAACTGAACATGGATGAATTCGCCATGGGTTCATCCTGCGAACAAAGCGCTTTCGGGCCGACTCATAACCCATGGAACCTGAAGACCATCCCGGGAGGCAGCAGCGGCGGGTCCGCCGCCGCAGTCGCGGCACGGTCTTGTGCCGTTTCTCTGGGCTCCGATACCGGAGGCTCGATACGCCAGCCTGCGGCATGCTGCGGCGTCGTGGGCATGAAGCCTACTTATGGACGCATTTCACGCTATGGACTCATTGCCTTCGCGAGTTCGCTTGATCAGATCGGGCCATTTGCGAAAAACGTACGAGACGCTGCGATTTTGCTGGGCGTTGTCAGCGGACACGACCCACGTGATTCCACTTCGGCGAGGGAGATGGTTCCAGATTACACGGAAAGTTTGGAAAATGGAGTTCGAGGTCTAAAAATCGGCATTCCCAGAGAGTATTTCATCCAAGGCATGGACCCCGAGGTCGACGCGGCGGTCCAAGAAGCGATTTCCGTATTCGAGAAACAAGGAGCCGAAATCCACGAAATTTCCCTCCCGCACACCGAATACGCCCTGCCCGTTTACTACATCCTCGCTCCAGCAGAGGCAAGCAGCAATCTGGCGCGTTATGACGGTGTGCGCTTCGGGGTACGCAAGGAAATGAGTTCCGCGTCCGGCCCCTTATTCGGCATGTATGCCGCAAGCCGAGAAAACGGTTTCGGAGAAGAAGTGAAGCGCCGTATTATGCTGGGCACCTATGCTCTGTCATCAGGCTATTACGACGCATTCTATACGAAAGCGCAAAAGGTCCGAACGCTGATTTGTCGAGATTTCCGGGCCGCGTTCGACAATATAGACATCGTGCTATCCCCCACGGCACCGACTCCCGCCTTCGAGATTGGCGAACGTCTGGACGACCCCATCAGCATGTACCTCTCCGACATCTTGACGATACCTTGCAACCTGGCCGGCCTGCCCGGCATCAGCCAGCCTTGCGGATTCACTTCGCAGGGTTTGCCAATCGGGCTTCAGTTGGTGGGCAAACCTTTTGGTGAAAAAACGATTCTTCAGGCGGCGGCAGCCTTCGAGAAGGCGACGACACATCATGAAGTCCTACCGCCTTTGTAGTGCGACTCTACCCAAGGAAACGGCCGTGACGAAACCGAGAGAAACCTATCCGTCCTGCAAGCGACAGGTTCGGAAATCCGGTACCAAGAGAGTGACGGCCCGGTTACGGATTCGGCACAAAAGATTATAATGTCTAGCGGGTTGGAGGTTGATTGAAGACGAGGCAAACGTTTATTTGATTTCCCGGCACGCGCTGAATAGGCGCTGAAGACACTTTTGATTGGGTAATGTGGTGGCATACGAAACGGTCATCGGTCTCGAAGTACATGCCCAGCTGAACACAAAGAGCAAAATTTTTTGCGGCTCGAGTTCCGCGTTCGGCGCAGACCCGAATGAACACACATGCACGGTGGACCTCGGATTGCCTGGCGTCTTGCCAGTCTTGAACCGGCAAGTCGTGGAGTACACCTTGCGGCTGGGCTTGGCTGTAGGGGCGGAGATCGCGCCTGTTTGCCGATTTGCACGAAAACATTACTTCTATCCGGATCTCCCCAAGGGATACCAAATCAGCCAATACGAGGAACCCATCTGCACTGGCGGAGAGGTGCACTTCGCAACCAAAGACGGGCGGGACGTGGTCATTTCCCTCACCAGAATCCACATGGAAGAAGATGCCGGCAAGCTCGTCCACGGGGATGAGATGGGAGACGCGAAGCATTCCTACTCGGATTTGAACCGGGCTGGCGTACCATTGCTCGAGATCGTCTCCGAGCCCGAACTCCGAAGCCCCGAAGACGCTGAGTCCTACATGAGAAAACTTCGCACCCTGGTGCGCTACCTGGGAATATCCGACGGCAATATGCAAGAGGGTAGCCTGCGGTGCGACGCCAACATCTCCCTCAGAGTGCAAGGTGCCGAGGAGTTGGGCGCAAAGGTCGAGATCAAGAACATGAACTCGTTTCGCAACCTCAGGCGCGCGCTCGAATATGAAGAGAAACGCCAACGCGAAGTCCTCGATTCCGGCGGCGTCATTCATCAGGAAACAAGGCTTTGGGACGAGTCCGCGGGCGTAACGCGGGGCATGAGATCAAAGGAATACGCTCACGATTACCGCTACTTTCCCGACCCGGATCTGGTGCCCCTTGCCGTAGATGCGAAATGGCTCGATACAGTTCACTCGCAAATGCCCGAATTGCCCGACGCGAAAAGCAAACGCTTTCGGGAAGACTTCGATCTTCCCCGCTACGACGCGGAAGTCCTCACCGCTGAAAAGGAGTTGGCCGACTATTTCGATAAAGTCGTCAAGATAGCTGGCAACGAACACGCAAAAGCAGCGAGCAACTGGGTGATGGGCGACGTATTGCGTCTGTTGAACGAGCGCAAGATCACAATCGAGGAGTGCCCGATACCCCCCGAGCGGTTGGCCGGACTGCTCGCGCTCATCATCGACGGCACCATCAGCGGCAAAATCGCCAAAACGGTATTCGACTCCATGGCGGAGAGCGGGAAAGACCCCGACACCATCGTCGAAGAGAAAGGGTTGAAACAAATCACGGACACGCACGCAATCGAGAACGTCGTGGAGAAAGTGCTCGCATCGAACCAGAGAGAGGTCGAAGCCTACCGCGGTGGAAAAACCAAACTGATGGGCTTTTTCGTCGGCCAGGCGATGAAGGCAACGCACGGCAAAGCCAATCCTAAGGCCCTGCAGGAAATACTCGGGAAAAAACTGGCAGGCTGAACCGACAGGCGTTCAACGCAATATTTTCTTGTCGAACTCGTACAAGACGCAGGGATTCTCCACCAGTATCTTGTGCCGCATGTGCCCATCGGGTGCAAAAGCACATAGCAAATCCATCAAGTCGCCATCGTTGGGAATCCGGGGCTTCACGTTCGTGTGTGGCCAGTCGGTCCCCCAAACCACACGCTCCGGTACGGCGTCGATCAAGGCACGTGCTATGGGGATGGCGTCGTGATAGGGAAAACCATCCCGTGAAATGCGCTCTGCGCCACTGAGTTTCACCCACACCCTTCCAGTTTCGAGCAACCCCAGCAAAAGCCTGAAATCCGGGTGCGCAAGAGACGAATGTGCGGGGAAAAGCCCCATATGGTCGAAAACCACGTCGACAGGGAGATTTCTTATCTCACTCTCATAGGTCGACAATTCCTTCGCGTGGATATGAATTTGAACGTGCCAGCCCCAATTTTTTATTTTGGCAGCCAGTTCGCTCATCCGCTCAATTCCGCTTATCCCTCCCGAGGCCAGGTTGATGCGCGTCCCCCGGATGCCGCCTCGATGGAGTTGGGCGAGCCGCTCCTCGGACACGTCCGCACCCACCACGCCGACACCCACGTAACCTGGCCCCAGGACGCGAATCGCCTCCAGCGTTCTCGCGTTGTCCGACCCGTAGGGGCTCGCCTGCACCACGACACCCCGCTCCAGGCCGAGAACACCGGCCATCTTTCTGTAGTCGGACTCCAGCACTTGAGCGGGAGTGTAGCGCCTGGGTTCAGCGTAGGGATAATCCGCCTCGGGTCCGAAGATGTGGAAATGACAATCGACCGCCCCTTCGGGGGCCTTGTGTTTTGGCGGTTTCGTATCAAGGTCGGGACCCGGTATGGTGGGTCGGCTCATCGATATGTTTTTCCTTTACTTACAGGTGCGGCCTGGTGGAGAAGGTCATTTGCCGCGCTTTTTCTTTCTGTAGGGCTTGTGGCACTGCGAGCAACTCTCCGCCAGGGCAGCGAACGCCTTCGAGACGCCGCCCCGATCCTTCTCCCTGGCCGCGCGGGAGAGGTCTCTTGCGATGCGGACCGAGCTTCTGGTGATTTTTTCGTAATCCTCGAAACGCTCCCACACCTCGTCCTTGATTCTCGTTTTGCCGAAATTGCTGCCCTTGGGGCTCAGGTACGGAATGGCCGCCGATAGCAGCGCCACTTCTTCCGCCGCGGCGGCGACGCGCTCGTAGTTTTCCTTCTTGGCGTAGGCCTTGATGCGGCGCATCGCGCGGTTGATGCTCTTCATCGTGAGTACGCGCACCCTCTGGACGCCGCGCAGGGCCTCCTCGTCGAGGGCGGCGGAGGCACCCGCCCAGAAAACGAACAGCCCCGCCGCGCACGCCGCCGCACACGCCCACTTGCCGATTCGCATGGCCTCGCTCCTCTTTCGAACATACAACGCAAATAAATCAAATATTTGAACAAATTCCAGCCGTCCGGAACCACTCCGAAAGGCCTGTAATTCTCTCTTTTCTTCAACCCCATTGTACCGAATTTTACCGGGTTTTACCGAGTTTTCCCGGGTTTTCCCGGGTTTTTCCCGCCGCCCCGGAGCACGCAGCCAGCAAAAAAACCCATCGGGCGAGGGCGCAACCCACCCCCGAACGCGAGCCACCACGTGCTCGACACGCCGCCCCCACTTCGGGAGCGAACCACCCACGCACCCGACGCGGACACAAGAGAACATCACCACCCGTGCGCACCACGTCCACCCCCTCCGGTGAAACGCTCTTTGCGGTGCCAAGCGCCACCGGCGCGGCGTTGTTGACGCGCCTCGGAGTCCGTTCATATACTCGGAATATCGACGCGACAACCAATGACCCACGGGTGAGCGGGAATGTCGCCTGCGCACGCGGGCTCATTTTTCGGGAATCGCGATGAAGCCCCTGAACTTCGTTTTCATCATGTCGGACGAGCACAACGCGCGCGCCCTGGGTTGCTGCGGACACCCCTTCGTCCGCACGCCGCACATCGACCGCCTCGCCGCGTCGGGAACGCGCTTTGCGAACGCTTATACGAACTGCCCCATCTGCGTGCCCGCCCGCGCGAGCTTCGCCACCGGACGCTACGCCCACCAGACGGGCTATTGGGACAACGCCCACCCCTACGACGGCCGCGTTCCCGGCTGGGCACACCGCCTCCAGGCGACGGGCCACAGGGTCGTCTCCATCGGCAAGCTCCACTACCGCAACACGACCGACCCCACCGGTTTCGACGAGCAAATCCTCCCCATGCACGTACGCGAGGGCGAGGGCGACGTAGCGGGTGCGCTGCGCGCCGACATGCCGCCCAAGGTCAACACCCGCGGGCTGGCCGAGAACCTCGGCCCCGGCGATTCGGGCGTCCTGCGCTACGACAGGCAAATCACCGCGCACGCCTGTGCCTGGCTCGCCGAGGCGGGGGAGTGCGCGGATGAGGCGCCCTGGGTGCTGTTCGTCTCCTTTCTCGCCCCACACTATCCGCTGGTGGCCCCGCCCGCGTTCTACGCCATGTATCCGCCGGAAGAGATGCCGCTGCCCGCACCGAAATCGGCCGACGACCCCACCCACCACCCCTGGGTGCGGGCCGTGCGCAAGGCCTGGCCCTACGACGACTACATGGACGAGGAGAAACGCCGCGTGGCCGCGGCCTCCTACTTCGGCATGTGTTCGTTCATGGACGCGAACGTGGGCGCGGTGCTCGAGGCGATAGAAACGGCGGGTCTCTCCGAAACGACCCGCGTCGCCTACGCCAGCGACCACGGCGAGAGCCTCGGCAAGCGCGGAATCTGGGGCAAGAGCACCCTCTACGAGGAGTCCGCCGCAGTGCCGCTCGTCCTGGCCGGGCCGGACGTTCCCCGCGGCGTCGTCCGCCACACCCCGGTTTCACTCGTGGACGCCTGCACCACCATCCTCGCCGCGGTGGGGGAGGAGCCAGCAGAAGAAGAAAGAGCCGACCTGCCCGGGGAGTCGTGGTTCAACCTCGCGGCCGCACCCGACGACCCCGAGCGCGTCGTCTTCAGCGAATACCACGCCGCGGGCGCACCCACCGCGGGCTACATGATTCGCAAAGGACGCTACAAATACGTCCACTACGTGGACTACCCGCCCGAACTCTTCGATCTGGAAGACGACCCCGAGGAGGCGCGCGATCTGGCAGCCGCGCCCGCGTGCGCGGCGCTCGTGGGCGCGTTCGAGGCCACCCTTCGGGAGATCGTCGATCCCCAAGCCGTCGACAGCAAAGCCAGGGCCGATCAGGCGGCTCTGGTAGAACGCCATGGTGGGAGAGAGGCCGTCCTCGGTCGGGACGGTTTTTTCGGCTCTCCCACGCCGGCAGACTGATGGACAAGACGTCCATCGAAAAGGAGGAGCAACACATGAGAAAGAAACTTCGCACCATCGCGGTCGCCCTGGTCGCGCTCGCGGCGTTCGTCGCTGCGCATGGGCTCGCCGAGGCGGCCATGATCACCGCCCAGGAGAAGAGCCTCATCCGGGCGGCGAAGAAAGAGGGCGGCGTCGTCATCATCAACCCGCTCTTCAGCGACCGCACCTCGAAGGTGATGGGGCCGGCCTTCGTCAAGCGCTACGGCCTGGGCGACGGCTTCAAGTTCCGCAACGTGCGCAAGGGAACGGGCTCGACCGTCGCGCAGGTGCGCCAGGAGATCAAGGCGGGCAAGTTCACGGTTGACGTCCATTTGGTGAGCGCGCCCGGGTTCTACCACGCGGCGGTAAAGCGCGGCGCGTTCCTCAAGCTCGACAGCGGAAAATGGAAGGACCTCGTCAAGGTCGTGGAGGGCGCAGGCCAGTACCACAACTACCCCTACATCGTGACGCCTTTGGCCTACTCCTTCCAGCCCGTGTGGAACAGCTCCTGCCCGGGGATGAAGGACTTCAAGGTCTCCTCGATCTTCGACGTGGTGCATCCCTCGCTCACGGGCAAGACCATCGTAACCGACATCACCAAGAGCTTCACGACCACCAACACCGTCATCGGGCTTACCGAGGCGGGTGTGGACATGAGCGATTTCTGGCAAAAGATGAAGGCCACCAAGCCCATCGTCATGTTCCGCACCGAACCCCGCATCCAGACGGTCATCAACTGCGAGCGGCCCGTGGACATGTTCAACCTCACCGGGCGCGTCTACCAGAACGTGCTCAAAAAGCCATCGCTCGCCAAGATCATCAAGATGAGCCATTACAAGGAAGGCCAGGTCATGCTCGGCAACCAGGCGGGCGTGCTTAAGGGCTCTCCGCATCCCAACGCGGGCAAGCTGCTGCTCGAGTTCCTGATGAGCAAGGAAGGCACCGACATCTACGTCGGCAACGAAGCCATCTACTCCTTCCGGGAGAACTACACCCCTCCCGCCAGCGTGCGTCCGTTCATGATGGACCTGAGCAAGGTGAAACTGATCGGTCTTAAGGACTGGGTCGCCGCCCAGCGCAGTTTCAAAAAAGTGCGCGGCGAGTGGCTCAAGGTGTTCAAGTAGCACTCCCGCCCGCCCGCGGGGAACACCCCGCGGGCGGGCGCGGCTCGCCGGGTGATGGCTGCATCGCGGCTTTGCGTTCACCAGTCAACCAACCAATAGAGAGAAACATGACCGACAAGATTCGCCTGCTCGTAACCGACGGCGCTTCAGGCCGCTTTCTCGAGCGCGTGCGCGCGACGCAGGCCGCAGACGCCTTTGACATCACCGCACCCGATTCTGAAGACGAGAACGCCCTGCTGGCCCTGGCGCCTGCGGCCGAAGCCGTCCTTTGCTACAAAGCGGGTCTTTCCGCCGCCGTCATCGATGCGGCGAAAGATTTGCGCTACATCCAAAAACACGGCTTGAACTGCAAGAACATCGACACCGAGGCGGCGGCGCGGCGGGGGATTCCCGTCGCCACGCAGTCGCTCATGCGAAACGCCACGGTGGCCGAGCAGGCCCTCACCCTCATGCTGTGCTGTGCGCGCAAGACGATTCTCGGCCAGCGGGCAGTGGAATCCGCCCTCTACCGCGAGATGGACCTCGTGCCCGAGCGCACGAGCCAGTGGAATTTTCGCGCCAACTGGGCGCGCATACCGGGCGTGGGCGAACTCTTCGGCGAGAGCGTGGGCATCGTGGGGCTGGGCGACATCGGCATGGACATCGCCAAGCGCTGCGCGGCGTTCGACATGGAGGTCTTCTACTACCAGCGCTCGCGCCACGACGCCGAAGTCGAGGCGCAATACCGCGCGACCTACCTGCCGCTCGACAAGTTGTTAGCGCGCGTCTCCTACCTCGTGCTCGTTCTGCCGCACACCGAAGAAAGCGAGGGGATGATAGGCGCGCGCGAACTCGCCCGCATGAAGAACACGGCGACAATCGTGAACGTGGGCCGCGGCGCGCTCATCGACGAGGACGCCCTGGCCGAAGCGCTGCAAAGCGGCGAAATCGCCATGGCGGGGCTCGACGTCTACCGCACGGAGCCCCTGCCTGCGGAGAGTCCCCTCATCGGGATGCCCAACGTCGTGCTGACGCCGCACAACGGCGGGGGGTCGGACAGACAGTGGGACGTGGACATTCCTGCCTCGCTCGGCAAAATCGCCGCCTTCTTCGGGAGGTAGCCCCGGGCGGCGCCTATTTCTGTGCCCACTCAGGAATCTCCGAGACGTACTGGATAAGCTCTACCGCCAGCCCGCCCGTGGTGGCGGGGTTCGTGAAGGTGATCACCCCGCCCCGCGAGCCGTAGGTGGGCGGGAGGGTGAATTCGACCCCCTTGCCTTCCCATTCGGCCATGGTGGCGCGCAGGTCGTCGACGGCGAGGCAGACGTGGTGGAGCCCCTCGCCGCGCTCGGCGATGAAGCGGTTGAGCGGGGCATCGGGGTTGCTCATCTCGACGAGTTCCATCACCGCCCCTTCGGCCTCGTAGAAATCCAGACGCGCGGTATTGCCGGGGCGCTCGTAGACCTTCCGCTCCAGAAAACGAAAGCCCAGCAAATCCTCCATCACGCCTTTCTTCTCATCCAGGTCGGAGACGGCGTAGCCTACGTGATCCATTTTCGACATGTTCAAGAACCCCTCTCTTATGCGGTAACGCACGCACGGAAAAACACGAACCGGCCAGGCACGCAGGCTACCCCGCCGTCTTTGCGCGTGCAAACTTCTTGCGCGCAGGCAAACGACGCAAGGCGTCCGGCGGGGTGGCGACCCGGAAGGCCGGCAGGTATACTCGCCCTCTTTTTTCGCTCGAAAGAGGACGCAGCGACAAACGCATGTCTTCCATCTTGCCGCTTTTGAACATCGTCTTTCCGGTAGTCGGCGTGATAGCCATCGGCTTCGCCTACGGACGCTGGAAGAAGATCGACCCCAAGGTGCTGGCGGAGATCGTTCTCTTCCTTCTCGCCCCCGCCGTCATGTTCGACGCCCTGGCGCGCCAGCGCATCCTCTGGGAGGAGTTGGTGCGCGCGAGCGTCTTCTCTTGCCTCATCCAGGTGGTTCCCGGTGCGATCGCCCTGGGCGTCAAGCGCGCGGCGGGGATGACCCAGCGCTCCTTCGTGCCCAGCGTGATGATAATGAACGCCGTCTCGCTGCCCTATCCACTGGCGCTGCTGGCCTTCGGCGAGGAAGGGTTGGCCCACATGGTGCTGCTCTCCATCCCGAACGTCTTCATCACCTTCTCGCTGGGCATCATGGCCCACGGCGGGGCGGCGGGCGTGCGCGAGCCGCTCAAGATGCCCGCTCTCTACGCGGCGGTGGCGGGCATCGTCGTGGCGCTGGCGGCGATTCCGGTGCCCAAGTTCATCATGCGCTTCACCCAGCTGACGGGGCGCGGCATGTTTCCGGTAGAACTCTTCACGCTGGGCTACAGGCTGCGCTCCATCCGGGGAAGCGACTTTCGGCTGAGTCTGCTCGTGGCGGCGCTCAGGTTCGGTCTGGGGTTTTTGGTCGCGTGGGCGCTCTCGGAGGCCTTCGCGCTCACGGGCACGTTTCGCGCGGCGTTGTTTCTCATGTCGTGCAGCCCGCCCGCCGTGCTGAACTACGTGTTCGCCGAGCGCTACGGGGAGGAAGGCTCCCTCGCCGCCTCCATCGTGTTCACGGGCACGGCGCTGAGCCTACTCACCACGCCCCTGCTTTTGCTCTACCTCGGGCAGGCCTAGACGCGCGCCCGTCTTGCGCCTGATCCACGCGAGCAGCGAATCCTGAAAGTAGATCGCAGCCGCGCCCGCGACCACCGCCACTACCAACAGGCCGACCACCAGGCCGTAGCGCTCCTCATAGAGGCCCGCCCCCTGCACGCCCAGCATGATGGTGCCGGGGATTCTCCCCGCAAATGCGACCAGCGCGAAGACGGACGTCCTGAGCGGGCTCAAGCCCAGCAGGTAGCACATGTAGTCCTTGGGAAAACCGGGAATCGAGAAGAAGATGAAGGCGAAAAGCGCGCCCCTGCTCTCGATGAGGAAATCGAACTTCTCGAGAACCTTGGGCGGTATGAGTTTCTCCACGAAGGGGCGGCCCAGCCTGCGCCCGATCCAGAACGCGAGGAGGCTGCCGAGCGTAAGCCCAATGGTGCTGAAAACGCTCGCCGCCGCCGCGCCGTAGACGTAGCCGCCGAGAAACCCCGTCAACTCCCCGGGTATGGGCGAGAAGAGCACCTGGAACACCTGCAGCCCGATGAACACGACCGGCCCCCAGGAACCGAAGGAGCGAATCCAGTCTCGGAACTTCTCCTTTTGCTGGTGGAGGCTTGCCAGACCCTGCCATTCGAAACCCGTCTGCGCCCACACAAACCAGACGAGCACGGCGGCCGCCAGCACGCAAAACAACGCCGTCCACAAGATTTTCCAGTCGTCCCTCAACCCGGCTTCCCCTCTCCTCAGCCGCTGCATCCACGGGCAAACATTTCCATATCACCAAATCGCGCGCATGTGTAACCCGAAAAAGCGCGTGCGCGCGTTGACAGCCATCCGCCCCACCCGCCAAGATCGGCGATTCACGACGCCTCGTCCATCGCTCGGAGGAAACATGCGCCACGCCCGCTCGCGTCCATACGAAAGAACGCGCGCAGCAGCACGCTGCGGAGAAGCTACGCGGTGAGTGCCCACCTCACGCACCTGGCCAAAGAGCGCGCCCGCGTCCACGGCTTCGACGAGGCCGCCGTCGCCCCGCCCGATTTGGGCGAGGCGCACGCGGGCTATCTCGCGTGGATCGAACGCGGCTACGCGGGCGAGATGAGCTACCTCACGCGCAACCCCTACGTGCGCGGCGACTTGCGCAGGCTCTGGCCCGATACGCGCGCGGCCCTGGTCGTCGCCATGCGCTACCGCCCCGTGGAGGAAACGCCCCACGCCGCAGGGCGGGGAAAAATCGCCCGCTACGCCCACGGGGGCGACTACCACAAGTTCATGAAAAAGCGCCTCGTGCGCGTTCTGCGCGACTTGCGCGACGCCGATCCGACCCTCGACGGCAGAACCTACGTCGACACCGGCCCCGTGCTCGAGCGCGACCTCGCCGTCCTGGCGGGTCTGGGCTGGAAGGGGAAGAATTCGCTGCTGCTCTCGCGGCGTTTAGGCAGCTATTTCTTCTTGGGCGTCCTGCTCGTGAACAAACCCCTCGAGACGGACGCGGCCTTCGCCGAGGAGCACTGCGGCACGTGTGTGCGCTGCATCGATGCGTGCCCGACGAACGCCATCGTCGCCCCGGGGGTGGTGGACGCGCGGCGGTGCATCGCCTATCTCACCATCGAGATCAAAGGGCCCATCCCCCGGGATTTGCGCGCTCTTATGGGCGCGCACGTCTTCGGGTGCGACATCTGCCAGGAGGTCTGCCCCTGGAATGACGACGCACCCCGCGCGCGCGAGGAGAGGTTCACCCCCCGCACCGCGGCGCGCAGCCCGGAGTTGCTCCGCTTTCTGGCGATGGACGAGGCGGAGTTTTGCGAAGTCTTTCGCGGCACCCCCGTCATGCGCGCGCGCTACGGGGGATTCTTGCGAAACGTCATCGTCGCCCTCGGCAACACGGGCGGGCGCGAGAGCGTGGCGCCGCTTTGCCGGGCACTCGAACACAGGGAGCCCCTCGCCCGGGGCCACGCCGCCTGGGCGCTGGGCCGCCTCGGCCAGAGGCTGCGCACAGAGAGCACCCGCCTCGCCCTCGAGGCCAGGCTCGGCGTGGAAACCGACGCCTGGGTGCGCGAGGAAATCGAGCTGGCGCTCGGCGAATGCAGCTTGTTCTCTTTGCCGATGCTGGGGCGTGAGGCCGATTGGCCGTAGGCCGTGCGCTGTGTGGTAGAATCGGTCGCCGAACCAACGGCCCGGCCGAACGGGATTCGCTTTAGAAACGATGGGGAGCGCGTGATGAAAACCGTATCCGTGAACGGAATCGAAATCGCCTATCAGGAAGCGGGAAGCGGCGCTCCGCTCCTGCTCCTGCACGGGTTTTCGCTGGATTACACCATCTGGCGGCCGCAGGTCGAAGCACTCAAGAAAAGCTACCGCGTGCTGTGCCCCGACATGCGCGGCATGGGCAGGACGAACCACGACGGACGTCCCATCTCCATCGAGATGATGGCCGACGACATGGCGGCCTTTCTGGGTGCGCTTGAAGTCGACGCCGCCGCCGTGGCGGGTTTTTCGATGGGCGGCTACGTTTTGCTGCAAATGGCGATTCGCCATCCGCTCCGGGTGCGCGCGTGCGGCTTCGTGAGCACCCGGGCGAGTGCCGACACGGAAGAGGGCAAACAAGCGCGCCTCAGGCAGATGCGCACCGTCATCGACGAGGGGATGGAGCGGTTTTCCGATCACTTCATTCCGCAGTTGTTCGCGCCCGCCTATGCCGCCGCCCATCCCCTGGAGGTGGAGGACACGCGCAAGGTAGTGGTCGGCCAGGTTCCCGCTCACGTCGCCCAGCTCATCGACGCAAACCGCAATCGCGAGGACTTGACGGCGCGCCTGGGCGAAATCGCCGTTCCCTGCTTCGTGTTCGGCGGAACGGGCGACGCGCTGATATCGGTCGAGGAGATGGACGCCCTCCACCAAGGACTCGGCGATTCGGAATACGAGATGGTCGAGGGCGCGGGCCATACGACGCCGTTTGAGTGTGCGGAGCGCGTGAGCTTCCGGCTCGATCAACTGCTCCAGCGCGCGGGCATGTGGATGTAGACGCCTCTGCCCGAAGAGTGCGGTTCACTCACTACGGAGCGGCGCTCTTTACCGGAAAATCACTCCTGCACATCCCTTGCACGGCAATGTGTTGCATGGGCGGGCAAAACCTCCCACGACGCAAGGCCGAACGGTAAACCGGCGGAAGGGCGCACACGATTTTCACCTCCCCGGGGAAATCGACACCCCTGCGTAAGCCTGCGCCGCGCGCTACTCCTGGAACACCCGCTCTCTCAGCCAGTCGACTTGGGCTCGCGGGGCGGCGAGGACGGGCTCGGGCGTGCGGCGTCCGTCGGCCAGGGCCGCGTAGTCGACGCGCGCTCCCGAGAGATAGCGCACCGCCCCACCCGCACCCTCGTATACGAGTGCCGCGGCGGCGAAGTCGTAAGCGCGTACGGGTTCCATCAACACGCCGAAAGCCGAGCCCGCCGCCGCCAGGCATATATGGCAGGCGGCGGAGGCGAGCGCCAGAAACCGCCCCGGATAGGCGTGGGACAGCCCCTCCACCGCACCGCAGGGGATGAAAAGATAATCATGCGGGTCGGGTACGTCCTGGTCCACGCAGGGGAGCGGCACGCCGTTTCGCCTGGCGTCGCCCGCCGTGGCGGTGAAGGTTTCTCCCATCGCGGGCATGTGGACGACGCCCGCCTCCACCCGCCCGCTCGCGAGGCGCGCAATGCAGACGGCCCAGAAGGGAAGCCCCTTGAGGTATGGCCCCGTGCCGTCGATGGGGTCCACCGCCCACCAGTGCGCACTTGCGCCAACATCGGGCGCGTCGCCCGCGCCGCCTTCTTCCGCCAGTATGGGTTCATCGGGAAACGCGGCCCGAATCTCCCCGACGATAAGGCGCTCCGCCTCCCGATCGGCGCGCGAGACGATGCTGCGCCCCTTGGCCTCGGCCTCGACGCGGCCCGCCAGTTCCAGGGCGCGCGCACCCGCCGCGCGCGCCGTCTTCTCCATGAACGCAACGAGGTCGGACACCCGCCTCTCCTCCTCCCGAGCGGCTCGTGGGGAGCGCGCATGATGGACGCAGCGCGGCATCCTGACAAGCAGCAAGCCCCGAATCGTTGACAACTCTCTCCCTTTTCCATAGATTCTGACGCCTTGGAGACGCCCCGCGTCGTCCGGATACCGAAAAACACGCACACGAGGAGACGCACCCATGTCCTTCGCCCGCACCCATCGCCTCACCACCGGAGGGGCCAAACAGATGATGGCCGCCGCCATCGCCAAGGCGGAGGAGTTCGGCATCGCCGTGACCGTGGCCATCGCCGACGCGGGGGGACACCTGCTCTTGCTCGAGCGCATGGACGGCGGACGCTTCCACACCGTGCATTCCTCCACCACGAAGGCCGTCTGCTCGGCGTCGAACAAGCGTCCCACCACCACGCGGGGAGCACAGGGCCAGCATCTGGACACGGCCCACGCCCTGGGTCTCGCCCTGGCCGCAGGCGTCGAGCGATGGACGGCGATGGAGGGCGGCTTCCCGATTCTCTACGAGGGCGAATGTCTGGGCGGCATCGGCGTGAGCGGGGGCGACTGGGAGCAGGACGAGGCCATCGCGCGCGTGGCCGTCGAGGCCGTGGGCGCCGCGTTCTAGATTTTTGGGCGGACGCGCGTCCGCAGGAAGGAGACCCGTACGGATGAGTTCCCAACCCTTGCGTGTGGCGTCGCTCGGTATGGGCTGGTGGTCGGACGTGCTGGCCGACGCCATCGGGCGCACCGACAAAATCGAGATCGTGGCCTGCTTCACGCGCTCCGAAGACAAGCGCGCGAATTTCGCCCAAAAATACGCCTGCGAAGCGGCGGGCAGCTACGAGGAGATTCTGGCCGACCCCTCGATAGAGGCCATCATCAACACCACGCCGAACCACGTGCACCTCGAATCCACCCGGGCGGCGGCCCAAGCCGGCAAGCACGTGTTTCTGGACAAGCCTATTGCCCACACCGTCGCCGACGGCCATGCGCTGACGCGCGCGTGCGCGGAGGCGGGCGTGGTGCTCGCCATCGGCTACCAGAGACGCCGGGAGAACCACTTCCGCTGGATCAAGAACGAGATCGAGGAGGGGCGATTCGGCAGGCTCGTGCAGGCGGAGTGCAACATCAGCCGGGACCGCGAGGGGCAGTTCGAGCTCGGCCACTGGCGCTACCAGGCCGACGCCATGCCGGGCGGCGTTATGCTCCAGATAGGCATCCACTACACCGACGTGCTGACCTATCTGCTCGGCCCCGTCGTGGCTGTTTCGGGGAAAACCGCGCAGCTCGTCCTGCCCGGCGAGAACCCCGACGTGGCAAACCTGATACTCGAGCACGAGTGCGGAGCCATCTCGAACCTCACGGCGAGCTACGCCTCGGCTTCGGAGTACTACCTCATGAACATCTACGGCAAGACGGCCACCGCCTACTACACCCTGTTCGACGGCCTGCGCGTCCTCTACCGGGGCGAGAAGGCACCCCAGCCCGTGGAGTGCGCGAAGAACGACACCATCGTGGAAGAGCTCGAGGAGTTCGCGGACGCCGTTCGCGGCGGCCCGCGGCCCGAGATGGAGGGCGACGCCGCGGTCTCTTCGCTCGCCGTCATCCGCGCAGGCGTACGCGCGGCGCGCGAGGGTCGCCGCGTGGAGGTGTCCGAAATCCTCGGCGACGAAACCGAATAACAACCCAAGGAGAAACCATGCCCCGCATCCAGGCCGGCGATATCCAGCTCAACTACGCGGAAAGCGGAGAGGGAGAGGCGTTTTTGTTCATCCCCGGCCTCATGGGCCTGCTCGACGCCTGGGACTTCCAGATTCCCCATTTCTCGGATCGCTACCGCTGCATCACCTTCGACCACAGGGGTACGGGAGAGAGCGACAAGCCCAAAGACGCCTACTCCACGCAACTGATCGCCGCGGACGCCATCGCCCTGCTGGACACCCTGGGGATCGAGCGCGCCCACGTGGCGGGAACCTCCACGGGCGGCTGCATCCTCCAAAACCTTGCTCTCGACTATCCCGACCGCATCGGCCACTGCGTCTTCACCAACACCTGGACGAAGGCGGACCCCTATATGACGCGCCTGCAGACCTCGCGCAAGCAAATCGCCGAGGCGTACGGGCTGG
Source organism: bacterium (assembly GCA_965221655.1). Classification (GTDB taxonomy): domain Bacteria; phylum UBA8248; class UBA8248; order UBA8248; family UBA8248; genus Bin107. The sequence goes on from OZ244906.1 coordinate 2,123,778, forward strand.
GGGAATACATCAAGTTCAGTTCGCTGTGGACGTGCGGGTGGACGCAGTTTCGCAACATGTACGACAACCTGCTCGACCTCGAGGCGCGCCAGGAGGAGACCATCGCCCCCGTCGAGGTCATCACCGCGCGCATCGACATGACGCTCACCCACGACAGAACCGCCGAGATTCACGCCATCGACAAGCCCGCGCTCATCATCGCCGCGAAAGACGACGCACTTACGCCGCCCTACTTCGCCCAGGACCTGCAAAAGGCGATTCGGGGTTCGCGCCTCGTCGTTCTCGAGGAGGGTGGGCACTACAGCTACCGCCGCGCCCACGCGGAGTGGAACGCCGCGGTCGACGCCTTTCTGGCGGATACGGCTAGCTGCTGAGGGCTTCCTCGGGCGGGCGCGGGGCTCCGGTTTCGCCCGCGGCCTCTGCCTGGGTCTCCGGCTCGGGGGCGGCGGCCACGCTGCGCGGCCGCACGAATCCCAGAAAGTCCACCCACAGCGAGAACACGACGGGCACCAGCACCAGCGTGAAGAACGTGGAGACCACCAGCCCGCCCAGCACGGCCGAACCCAGCCCCCGGTAGAGCTCGCTGCCCGCGCCCGAGGAGGCGACCAGGGGCAGCATTCCGAGCACGGTCGTGGTGGTCGTCATGAAGATGGGGCGCGTCCTATCGCGCGCGCTCTCGAGGATGGCCTCGCGCATGGCGAGACCTCCGCGAAAATGGTTCAGCGCCTGGTGGACGAGCAGAATCGCGTTGTTCACCACGATGCCCGTAAGAATGATGAAGCCCAGCATCGTGAGCGTGTCCATCTTCACCGAGGGTTCCACCGTGTTCATGTAGCTCACCATCAACACGCCGCCCGTGGCGGCGAACGGAACGCTGAACATGATGATGAACGGGTAGCTCCACGCCTCGAACAGGGCCGCCATCAACAGATAGGTGATCAGGATCGCCAGCAGGAGCGACCACTTGAGCGCCCCCCAGGTTCTCTCCAGATCCTTCGCGCGCCCGCTCACGTTGAGCGAATAGCCCAGCGGCAGCGTCTGGCGCATCGGTTCGATGACCTCGCGCTTCATCTTGTCGATCGCCACCTGAAGCGGCAGTTCGTTGCCGATGTTGACGGTAAGCGAAACGGAGCGGTCGCGGTCGATGTGTTCGATCTTCGTCGGCCCCAGGGCCGTGCGCACCTCAGCGATTTCGCCCAGAGACGTCACCCGGCCATCAGGCGTGTGCAGCCGGATTTGGGAGATGCGCTGCGTGCGGGTGAAGTCCGCAGGCGGTCCGCGCAAAACGATGTCGAGCTCCTCTCCCCGGTCTCGCAAAACCCCCGCCTTGGTTCCGTTGACGAGCGTCTCCACGATTCTCCCGATCTCCGAGACCGACAGCCCGAGTTCCGCAGCCTTTTGGCGATCCACGTGCACCTGGAGCTCGGGGTTTCCCAGGTCGAAACTCGAGTTCACGAAGCGCACGCCCTCAAGACGGCGCGCCTTGGCCGCCACCTCTCCGGCAATGCGCTGAATCTGGGCCAGTCCGTCGCCCGTGACGTCGACTTGCAGGTTGATTCCGCCGATGTAGCCTGCACCGCGCCGCGTGAACAGCGACGCCTGGGTGACAAACGCGCGCACCCCGGGCGTGCCCTGGAGCATCCCGAACAACTTGCGCACCAGACGCCGCATGGAGTCGAGGTCCGTGTGCTCTTCTTTGGCGATGATGCCGACGATGGGGTTTTGTGAGCGCACCACGGCGAAGAAGCGGTCTATCTCCGGAAGGCGCTCGACCCGCGCCTCGATGCTGCGGACGATCTTGTCCATCTCCTCGAGGTTCAGCCCCGGCGGCGTACGCAGAAACACGAACATGAGATTGCGGTTGCCCTTCGGCAGATAGTCGATGGGGGGGAAGAACTGCACCGCCAGCGTGATCGCGCCGATCGTTATCACCGCCGCCACGAGAACGCGCCGCACCACCCCGCGCAGCAGCCAGGCCAGAACCGCCACGTAGGTGCGCCTGCACGCCCTGCCCAGCAGGTAGACCCCCAGGGTGCGAAACACCCGCGTCAGCGGCGAGGTGCGCCCCGCCTCACCCAGGACGCGCGAACTGAGCATCGGCACCACGGAAATCGAAACCACGAGGGACAACGCCACCGCCACGCTGATGGCGATGGCGATGTCGCGGAACAACTGGCCCGATTCGTCTTGCACGAACACCACCGGCACGAACACCGCCAGGGTGGTCAGCGTCGAGGCCAGCACCGCTCCCCAGACCTCCTGCGCGCCGTCCATGGCGGCCTGGCGCCTGTTCTTGCCCATCTCGCGGTGGCGGAAGATGTTCTCGAGCACCACGACGGAGTTGTCCACCACCATGCCGACGGCAAACGCCATGCCCGCCAGCGAGATGATGTTGACCGAGCGGCCCAGCACGAAGATCACGATGAACGAGGAGACGACGGCGACCGGAATGGCCACGCCGATGACCATGACGCTCGAGAGACTTCCCAGGAACAGGAGCAGGACGCCTATCGCCAGCGCCCCGCCCAGGAAGATGTTGTTCACCACCAGCCCGCGGGATTGGTCGATGTATTCGGTCTCGTCATAGACCTGCTCGAGCCGTATGCCGCGCCCCGCGTATATCTCGTTGATCTCGGCCACCGCCTTCTTGACTCCCGCCATCACCTCGATGGTGTTCGCCCCCGTCTTGCGCAGGATGGCGAAGCCCAGCGTGGGCACGCGCCGGAGGCGAACCAACCGTATGGGATCCTCGTAGTCGAAAGACACCTGCGCCACGTCGCGCAGGTAGACCGTGCCGGTCGCGTTTTGTGCGACGATGGTGTCGCGCAGTTGATCGAGGCGGGTGAAGTTCCCCACCGTGCGCACGGCGTAGCGGCGCTTGCCTTCGTCGATCTTTCCCGCCTTGGTGTTCTTGTTCTCGCGCAACAGCGCCGCGCGCAGAGCCGAAACCGTGAGGCCGCGCGCGCTCATGGCCGCGTAGTCGAGCGTTACGCGCACCTGCCTGGGCTGGCCGCCGAACAACCACACCTGGCCCACGCCCCCCACGCGCTCGAGCTTCGGGCGGATGACGTCCCCGGCTTCCGCGTACACCTCGTTGATGGGCAACTTGGTGTGGACGACGATCCATGCGATGGGGTATTCCCCGTCGGAGTTGAGCGCGCTGATGGTAGAGCGGTCCGCGTCCTCGGGCAAATCCTCGACCAGGCCGAGCTTTTCGGAAACGTCGAGGCGGGCCACGTCCTTGTTCACGCCCCAGTCGAACTCGAGAGTGACGCGCGACCTACCCTCCACGCTGAGCGAGGTCATCTCCGTGAGGCCCTCCACCGAGGTGAGTTTCTCCTCGATGGCATTGCTCACCTCCTCCTCCACCTCCAGAGGAGCCGCTCCGATGTAATTGGTTTCGACCGTGATGACGGGCCTGTCGACCGTCGGTCGCATCTGCACCGGAATCCGGTAGAGGCTGATGGCCCCGAACAAAACCGCCAGTATGACGCCGACGGCGGTCGTGACGGGGTACTTGACGCTTGCGCGGGGAAGATTCATCCCCTCTCCTTGTCCAGCGGCTCATCCATGCGCGCGCGGCGGCTTAACGCAGCGGCGTTTCAGCCCCCCGTTTTGGCCTTGGGCGTCGCGCGCGCGGCGGGCTTGCCGCCTCCGGGAGGAGCACGCTTGCCGCCACGGGGCGGACCACCCCGCCCCGCGAGCCGAACGGCCATGCCCGGCCGCAAACCCTCGTTGCCCTTCACCACCACCAGCATACCGGCGCGCAGCTTTCCGTCGGCGACTTCCACGAAAGAATCCACGCTGCGCCCCTGCTCAAAGAATACCTCGCGCACGCGCCCCTCCCGGAAGACGAAGACCGAAGACCCGCGCGCCCCCAGAATCAGGGCGTCCTTGGGGGCGAGCACCATCCGCTTCGGCGCGCCGTACTCGAGGCGCAGGCGGGCGAACATCCCCGCCTTGAGGTCGTAGGCGTCGGTGTTCGGCACCTCCACCTCCACGGGAAAGGTGCGGCTGCCGGTATCGGCCTGGGGGATGACGCTGCGCACCCGGCCCGTGAACGCCCGGCCGCCCAGGGCATCGATGGCGACGCGCGCCTCGTCCCCCACGCGCACCAGAGAAACGTGGCGCTCCGCGATGGGCACACGCACCAGCACTTTGTCGAGCTCGACCACTTCGGCCACGCGGCCCCCCTTGGTGAGCCACTGGCCGACCTCCACCCACTCCCGGGTGACGAAGCCCGTAAGTGGCGAGCGAATGCGCGTCTTGGCCAGGTCGTCGCGCACTCTGTCAATGCGCGCGCGCATACGGACTACCTCCGCACGCGCACGGGCCTTCTCCTCCTCGCGGGCGCCGAGTCGGGCGACGTCGAGGTTGCGCAAAGCCTCCTCGTACAACTGCCGGCTGGACTCGTACGCAGCCTCGGTGCGATCCAGACTCGCCTTGTCGAGCACTTTGCGCCCGTACAGATCGCGGGAGCGGGCGCGCTCGAGTTCGTTTTTGCGCATCTGCGCAGCGCGCTCCTTCACCCTGGCGCGCAGCGCTGCGATCTCCTCGGGACGCCGGCCGCGTTCGAGGAGCAACAGGTCCTGGCGCGCCTTTTCGAGCTCCGCCCGCAACACGCGCAGGTCGATCTCCAGACCCGAGCTTTGCACCGTGGCGAGCACCGTCTCGCCGGCACGCACGAAGTCGCCCACCTGGAGCGGGGCCGAGCGCACCAAACCCTCAAGCTCGCTGCTCACGACCGAGCGGCGGTAGGGCAATACGCTGCCCACGGCGGCGAGGTGGTTGCGCACCTCGCGCTCGACGACCTTCGCCACCGCCACCCTCGGGGGAGGACGCCGCCCACGCGGACGACCGGCCTCCGAGGCCGCGGGCCACCAAACCAAGGCGGCCAGAACCGTCAGCACAACGGAGGTTCGTGTGAAGGAGCGAATCACGTGTTTCCTCACGATAGGCGCACCGAATAATGAGAACCAGGCTACAAGAGAGAATCATCCCAAAAAAGCCCGCACGTTCGCAACCGGAAAAAGGGGAGGCGCATCCCCCCTCGTTTCCCGCACGCCGCATCGTTTCTCGCGCGGCCCTCTCCCCGTGTGCCTTGCCCTTCTTCTTGGGACACTGCTAGAGTGGGGCTGCTAAAAAACAACTCGCAACCCTCGCCCGAGGGACGGTTCTTTTGATGCGCATCGTTCTCGCCGGACACAACGTCGACGTCGAGGTACTCCACCAACTCAAAAAAGAGATTCTCGAGCCCGCCGCCCACGGCTGGGAGGAGGGCCGCCTCGACGCCATGAGCGAGGCCGAACTCAGGGCGCAGGCGGCAGAGCTCCAGCGCAGGGTTGCCGAGTTTCTCGACCGCGACAACCTGACGCCCGAGCCCATCAGCGCTTCCTACGCGCGCATCAGCCGCGATTCGCGTCCCATCGACGAGCTGCGCGCCGTCGCGCGCCTCGAAGTAGAGAAAGCGCGCAAGAGCAACCGCACCATCATCTTCGGCTACGGGCACAGCTCCGTCGCCGAGCACGCAAGCTTCAACATCGACGTGATCGGCGTGAGCCGCTACGCCGTCGAGGAAATCCAAAAATTCCGCCTTTTGGCCTATACCGAGAAGAGCCAGCGCTACATTCTGCTCGAAGACGACTTCGTGGTGCCCGAGGAAATCGAAAAAGCGGGGCTGCGCAGCCTCTTCGTCGAGACCATACGCGCGCAAAACGCCTGCTACCACGCCCTTTACGAGAAGCTGCGGCCCTGGGTGTTCGCGCAAAATCCCGCGCTCGCCGCCGAGAGAAAAAACCACAAGACGCTCGAGGGCTGGGCCAAGGAGGATGCGCGCTACGTTGTCTCCCTCGCCACGGAAACCCAAATCGGCATGACGCTCAACGCACGCAGCCTGGAACACGTCGTCAGCCGCTGCGCCTCCCACCCCCTGGCCGAAGTCCAGGAATACGGGCGAAGGCTCTACGAGTCCATCGAGGGCGTGGCGCCCTCGCTGGTCAAGTACACCGACGCCACGGAATACGACGTCCACACACGGCCCGCGCTCAGAGAAGAGGCGGCGCGCCTTTTGCAAGACGCGCAGGCGGAGGCCGCACCCCCCCTCACACAGGAGAAGGACGTTTCGCTCATCGACGCCACGCCGGACGCGGACGCCCTCATCGCGGCGGCACTCCTCCACTCCGCCTCGAACGAGGCGATGGACCGCTGCCGCGCACTGGCCCTGCGCATGAACGAGGCGGAGCGCGCACGCTTCATCGCCTCCACGTTCCGGCGCATGCGCGCCCACAACGCCGTTTTGCGCGAGTTCGAAAACGTGCGCTGCGTGTTCGAGGTCACGCTGTGCGCCGCTTGTTTCGGGCAACTCAAGCGCCACCGCATGTCTACCCTCAACGCCCAGCCCTACGACCCGGCCCTGGGCGTCACCATGCCTCCCTCGATCGAGGCGGCAGGCGCCGCGTCCACGTTCACCGCCACCGTCGAGCAGACCGACGCGGCGTATGCGAAACTCGCCGCGCAAACGCCCGCGGGCGCACCCTACGTGCTCACCAACGCCCACAAGCGGCGCGCCCTGTTCGCGGCGAACGCGCGCGAGCTCTACCACGTCTCGCGGCTGCGCGAAGACCCCCACGCCCAGTGGGACATCCGCGAGAAGGCGTCGCAGATGATACGCCTGGCCCGCGGCGTCATGCCCGCCACCATGCAGCTGGCCGTGGGCAAGCATCTGTTCGAGGAAACCCGCGCGACGCTTTTCCCCGAAGAGGCCGAGAAGACGCGGGTGGGTTGAGGAGGCGCTATTTGCGCCGCTCGACGATCAGGAATCGACGCCCCGCACCCTGCGGGGCGTCGAGCATTTCTTTGAGAAAAAACGCATCCCGGCCCCAGAGTGCGATCAACCAGGGCATCGCCTCGATGCGCGCCCCGAAGAGGTCCGCCTTGTCCATGTTCTGCGGGCTGTGGCCGCTTTCTTCGTGCTCGAGAACGCACAGGCCGCCCACGCGCAGGCTGCCGACCCAGGTGCGGAGGCAGGCCGCGGGGTCGTAGCTGTGGTCGAGCGCGTTGCTGTAGACGAAATCGGCCTTGCCGAGCCACTCGGGGTTTTCGTCGTGAAAATCCCACTGCACCGTATGTGGAAAATCCTGTGCCGAGTCGGATATCTCCGTTCCGATGACCTCACAACCCAGATGCGCGCGAAACCACGCTTGCTCCTCTCCCCGCCGCGTTCCGTGGCAAATCCCGAACGCGGGCGCGCCGATTTCGCTCTGAATGTAGCGGGCGGCAAACGCAATGTTCTCTTCGGTGGCCCAGGTCTGCTCGATTTTCCTGAGGTTCGTCTCCTGCTGTGCCTCTCGGTATCCGGCGTAGTCGAACGCTTCGCCGCGTGTCGGGACGGAGTAGAGAGGGCCCGCTTTCGCTATGGTATAGCCGCTCGATTCGATGAGTCTGTTGAGCATCCGCCGGATTTTCATGGCGCGTCCTTCGTTTCGTGCGATCAGAGGGCAGCCCCCCTCACGGGTTGCGCGCGAACAGGGCAACCCGGCCGACGCTCTCGGGCGCGGCACCGAACCCCGCCTGCGCAAGATGCGCCGCGAGAGCCTCCACCCGCTCCGTGCCGATGATTTGCGGGTGAAATTCCACAACCAGACATTCTACCCCGTCGAGAGGCGCGGCGGTAAGCAACTCCGCCTCCATGCCTTCGGCGTCCATGACGATCACGTGCGGGCGGTGCGCTTCCACCACCGCGCCTATCGCGTCGCTCTCGACTTGCGTCGGCGCCGCACCCGCACCCTTGTCGAACGTCGAGGAGCCGACGACGTCGGCCTCCTGAAAAAACGCGACGCTTCGCCCATCCGCACTGAGTGCCTTCGCGCGCAGGTTCGGCTCCAGCCCGTTGAGCCGAAAATTCGCCTCGAACACGCGCCGCATCGCCGGGTTCGGCTCATACGACAGCACACGCTCCGCACTGACGATTCTGCTCGCCACCAGGCTGGTGAGCCCCGTGGCGGCGCCCACGTCCAGCACGCGGTGGCCCGGACGCAGGGCGAGCTTGAGCAGGTGACGCTCCGCGGCTTCGAAAGTACCCTTGAACAGGGCGGTCTGCACGTTGCGGGGCACGAAGTCCGCGCCCGCGTGCACGCGCACGCCGTCGATACGCACCACCCGCGCGTTCAGGAGACGATGCCACCCCAGCCGCACGGAGCGGAACGGCGACTTCTTCACGACAACCCCCGGCGCACGATGCCCGCGAGCGAGACGCACACGAGGTTTGGGGGAGCAAATTTCTCTGCCTGCGCTCTCTCGAACAGATCGATGTTCGTCACTACCTCACGCGCTCCCCCTTGCCCGCCAGAGGGTCGCACCGCCCGCCGCCAGCCCCAGGGCGTGCGCCCAGACCGGCGCCAGGAACAGGAGCGCCGCGGCCGAAGCCATGAGCACGCGGGCGGGCGGACGCAGGGGCGCGCGGCCAAAACCCATAGTCGCCATCGAGAGAAAGGCGATTCCTGCGCAACCCACGGCCAGGCGGTAGGCCACCGTCCAGAACGTGCCCTCAAGCAGCAGGAGTTCGGGATAGTAGACGAACAGGTAGGGCACGATGAAAGCGCTCAGCGCCAGCCTGCAGGCGGTGAAGCCCGTCTGCATCGGGTTCGCGGCGGAAATGCCCGAGGCCGCGTAGGCAGCCAGGGCGACGGGCGGGGTGATGGAGCTGATGACCCCGAAATAGAAGATAAAGAAATGCGCGGCCACCAGCGGCGCACCCAGGGCGGTCACCGAGGGTGCGACCACGATGACCAGCAACAAGTAGGCGGCGATGGTCGGCAGCCCCATGCCCATCACGAGAGAGGCGATCATCACCAGGAAAAAGGCGAGGAACAAAGAGGTGGCCGCCATTTCCGTAACCAGAATGGATATGCGCACGCCCACGGCGGCGAGTACCAACAGACCGACGATGAGGCCGATGGCCGAGGTGGCCGCCACCAGCCCCAGAGCATTCTTCGCACCCGTCTCGAGGCTCTTCACCACGGCGCGGCCCAGCTCGCGCGCACTCTCTTTCTCCGCGCGCGTCTCGTCTCCTGCGAACACGGCCAGGACGATCACCCAGACCACCAGACACGAAAGCGCGACGGGCAGTGCGGCGCCCACGTAGGGAATCCGCCCCATCCAGAACAACTCGGGCGGCACGCTCCACCGCGCCACGCTCAGGGCAAGGGGAAAGGCCATCGGCAGCCCGCGCCACTTCGGTACGAGCGCAAAGCACATTCCGGCTCCGAACAGCGCCAGCCTGTGGAGCGGAACCTCCCCGACGAGCGGAAGCGCGACGTCCCGTGCAAGGGCGGGCGGGGCGCTCACCGGGCCGAAACACAAAAAGACGACCCCCAGCATGAGGCCGCCCGCCGCCCACACGCCCCCGTTGCCCCGGCGCGCCCGCACGTGTCTTAAGGCTCGCACCACGTCCACCATCACCACCAGCGCGACCACCGCCTTGAACCCCGCAAGGCCGGGCGTTTCGCCGCTCACGATGCTGGCCAGCAGAATCAGCACGGGAATGAGGAGGTAGCCCCCCTGTCTGGCCTGTTCGCGGGCGTCGGGTATCTCCGCCCGGTCCAGGGGCTGTAAGTCGAGCCTGCGCGCTTCAAAATAAATCGACGAGGAGAGGCTGAAGTAATACAAAAAGGCGGGAACGAGCCCGTAGAGCATCAAGAAGACGTAGGGCGTCTCGATGATCTCGGCCATGATGAAGACGCTCGCCCCCATGATGGGCGGCACGATTTGCCCGCCGCAGGAGGCCACCGCCTCCACTGCGCCCGCGAACAGGCGCGAGAAGCCCGTTCGGATCATGAGCGGTATGGTGAACGTGCCCGTGCTCACGACGTTGGCCATCGTCGAGCCCGAGACCATGCCGAACATCGAACTCGCCACGACGGCCGCCTGGGCGGGCCCGCCGCGAAACCGGCCCGTGAGCGCGAACGCCAGGTTGATGAGGATGCGCCCGGTGCCCGTCGCCTCGAGCAGGGCCGAGAACAAAATGAAGATGAAGATGAACTCGCTCATGATGGCCGAGATGGTTCCGAAAGTGCCTTCCGAGGTGAGCCACAGGTAGGCGGAGAGCCTCTCGTGCGTCTCGCCCTTGAAGGCGTAAAGAGCGGGGTCGAGCAGGCCGCGCCCCGGCCACGCGAAAAACACGGCGGCAAGCAGAGCGAACCCCCACGCGGCGCCGGTGCCCGCCGTGCGCCTGAAGACAAAGAAGAGCGCGACGCAGGCGAGCGGCGCCAGTACCGCATCGCCCAGATAGGCGTAGAACACCACGCACACCGTCACCACGAACAGGGGAAAGCCCGCCGCGCGGCGCACCATTTCGAGCAGCATCAAGGGGCCCAGCCCCGCAACCACCAGGTCGAGCGTCGTCTCGGCGCCGCTCCTGTCGGCCAGGGCATCTTCTTCGACGATGAGGTAGACGCAGGCGAACAGGGCGAGGCCGACGCCGATTGCGTCTCCCGCAATTGCGCCCGCGCGGGCTGGGGGAGAGAGGTCGTCGCGCGCGGGCCACCCAAGCAGGGGCTTCGTCAGAAAAACGAGCACGCCCGCGAAGGCGAGCATCGTCGCCCTCTGGGCGAATGGGGAGAGAATGCCGAAGCCTACCGTGTAGAGCTCGAACAGGGAGAAGCCCAGCGCGAGGGTCGTAACGACGCGGGCGTTGATTCGGCGGTAGACGTCCAATGCCGTTCACACCTTGGGAAACGAGCCGCAAACCCTCCCCCCGGCGCGGGGGGAAGGTGCGCAGATTGCGCTAGCAGCCCTTGGCGCCCGCCTCCTTGTAGAAGCGTTTGGCGCCCTCGTGCAGCGGGAAGGAAAGACCCACGCAAGCGCCCGCGAGCGTTACGTTCTTCGCCGCCTTGGCGGTGCCGTGGAATTCCTTGAGGTTGTCGAACAGCGTTTTGGCCACCTTGTAGACGACGTCGGCGCCCACGTGGGTGCTGGTGGAAAACCCGAAGTTGATGGCGACGGTGTTCACGGGCTTGTCGTTCGCCTGGTTGCCGCCGTACGTACCCGGTGCGATGGTGGTCGCCGTGAGGCCGGGGCCGTAGGTCGCCACCACGTGTTCAACGGCCTTCGGGTCCATGTCCACCAGGCGGATTTTCTTGAGCGCGGCCAACTCCTGTACGAGGCCCATCGGCGCCATGCCCATGGTCAGGTGGGCGTGGACGTTGCCGTTTCGCAGCTGGCCGAATCCGCCCCGAAAGCCGGGGGTGCTCTCTTTGTAGTCGCCCTTCTTCAGACCGTGGGCGGGGATGAAGTAGCGCGCGTAGGTCTGGGTGGTGCTGGCGGCGGAGCCCACCGATACTTTTTTGCCCTTGAAGTCCTTGACGCTCATGACACCCGAGTCCGCGAGCGCGAGCCACTGAAACTGGCCGAAGGGATACGCCAGAACGGCGCGCAGGTTCTTTTTGGGGCCTTCTTTCTTGAAGCGCCGCTCGCCCTTGTACGCCCACGCGCCCACCGGGCCGCCCAGACCCCACGCGAAGTGGGCCTGCCCCTTGGAGATGATGCGCGCCTGGGCCACCATGCCCTTTGAGGACTGCGGCGTGGCAGCCACCCCCGCGCGGGACTTGAGTATTTTGCTCAACCCCACGGCGAACTGATACGGCTGGCCCTTGAGGCCGCCGCCCAGAATGGTGACCGACTGCGCGGACGCAGCCCCGGCCACAACGAATGCGCCCGCGAGCGCGACGGCGATGCTGAGGCAGGTTCGTTTCATCGAATCGTCTCCTTGGCAAGCTGGGAAGGCGACCCCTCCCCGAGAGAAGGCGCGCCGTGCAAACAATCCCGCACAATCATGATGCATTGGCTGACAGGACACCATAGCACACGGGAGCGTGCTGGCTCAAAACACACGTTCGGGCAGCAAGAGGCGCGCCCGTGAATTTGACGCGCGCCCGCCCAAGCCCTAGAGTGGGGAGGCAGGCTGCCGGTTCCATTGCCGGGGTGTCCCCATGGCGACATTGCTCCGCACCCTCATCCGCCCCGACCGCGAGGAAGCATCCCTGCGCGCAGAAGTCGCCAAGGCGGCGAACCTGCTCCAGGTGGGAGAGTTCCAGTTCCTCCAGCTCGCCTACAGCGAGTGGCACGGCAAGGAGATGACCGAAGACCTCGTGAACCGCCTGTTCATGCGCTACATGCTCTACGATCAGGTGCCCTACTGGGCGCGGCACTACGCACACCGCATACTCTCTCTGGACGGGCGGGGCGAGCTGAACGAGCGCGACCCCGGCTACCACCGCTACGACAGAAATTACGGCAAGGAACTCCCGCGCGACGTGCGCCGCTTCATCGTGGCGGCGGCCATCGTGGTCTCGTTGATGGGGGGCGTCCTGGGGCTGGGCCATCTGGTGGCCGGGGAGAGCGCCTCGTTCCTGCCGCCTTATTTCACCAAGAAGGAACTGAAGAAAATGGGCGCGCAGCGCAAGAGCGCGCAAACGCCTCCCGCACCCGCCCGCTAGGGGCGAGGAGAACGAATACGGGGTCGCTCATGTTTGAATTCGCAGGCGAAAACCAACAGGCCGTGAACTTCATCTTCCTGCTCACCACCGGCTTCATCGCCGTCAAGGCCATCCGCACGCGCAACCCCGACGGCGGGGCCGACTTCGTGCACCTGCTCTTCGGCTGCATCGCCGCGGTGTTCTTCTTTCTGGTTTTGTTTCAGGACGTGCTCGGCCTCATCCGCTTCTGATTCGCCCGCTCCGCCTCAGGGCTTGTGCATGCGCTGGGCCGCGTCGAGCGCCGGCACGCGCAGCAAACGCTTCTCGGGCGGAAGTGCGAGTTGCTTCTCCAGGTATATCGCGCGTCCGCGCACCGTGGCGGGGTCGGGCGTGCCGTAGATCACCTTGTCGATGATACCCGGCCCCTTCACCGCGCCTGCGTCGATGCGCAGTGCGCGCACGTAGTCCGCAAGTGCTGCGCGGTAGCGCCCGCGCCTGTCGTGGACGATGCCGCGGTTCGCGTGGGCCGCCGCCAGCAGCGCCGTGCCCGTGGCGTCGTCGGGGGCAGTGTGGGTGGCGAGACGCTCGATCAGGGCGGTGAGCTGTGCCTCGGCCGCGTCGTACGCGCGCTTTTGGATGAACACCAGCGCGCGGCCCATGAGCGCGCCGCGGTGGCCGGGGTTTTCGCGCAGCGCGCGCTCGAAGCTCGCCATGGCCTCCTCGAGGTTCCCCTCGCTCAGCCGAATGTCCCCCTGGCGGGTGGCGTAGTCCCCCGGCAGCTCGCCGGAGTACATCTCCCACAGCGCCCACAGCGAGAACACGACGAGCACGAGAACCGCCATGTTCTTGACGAAGCGCCTGAGGACGCGCTGATCCATCACCGTCCCCCGAACAGGTGCAAGGTGTAGAAATAAGAGAACACGAAGCACAAAAGCGCCGCCGTCACCCCCGCGCGCCTCTTGAGGGCCGCGCGCTCCTCCTCGGTGGTCTGTGTACCGTCGGTCTCCGCGCGCCGCACGTAGAGCACCCAGATGAGGCGGCGCACCGGCCAGAAGAGCGCTGCGGCCAGCGCCAGTGCCCAGATCAACACGTATTTCGCATCAAAGAGTTCGGTCATCGAATCATCGAAAAAGGGGCGGCGGAGAAACGAGCGGGGGAGGGGCCGTATGCCCCTCCCCCGGACTACGAAACCACTGCTGCGGTATCGCCTAGGACGATCCCGCCTGCTGCGGAACCACGTCGCCGATGTCCTCCACCAGCGCCTCGATATCCTTCTCGGGCACAGTGGACATCTCCATCTTGTAGGCGAGCAGCCACATCATGCCCACGCCGAGCGCCCAGAAGAGAATCTGCCACGCCCAGATAGAGGGCATCCCGAACGTCCAGCCGCCGGGGCCTTCGTTCGGCGCGCCGAATATCCAGTTGCCGATGACGGCGCCCGGCCCGATGCCAAAGAACATCCACGCCAGCGTGACGCCCCACGCCATGGGGACGAGACGCTGCTTCTCCGGCGAGAGCGAGGCGTGCTCGGCCAGGAAGTCGTGGTACTTCTGCCTGTGGGCCGACGCGTCGGCGTTTTGCGTGTTCGCCGAGACGATCCAGCACACCACGACGTTGAAGAGGATGCCCCAGCCCGCGGAGTGCATCGTCCACGGCCAGCGCCCCCAGATGTCGATGCCAACGGACTTGAGGATGGTGAGGCCGAAGTTCTCCGTGAAGATGACGGCCAGCAGACCCGCCGCCAAACCCCAGGTGGCTCCCTCTCTCGTAATCTTGGGATACCAGCACACCGCCACGAGCGCCGGCCACATCTGGAAGCCGAAGGCGACGGCGAGTCCTCCCAGCAGCACCAGTGCGTCGCGCGAGAAGGTCGCCACCAAAAGTGCGGAGACCACGATGATCAGAACGCCCAAGCGGCCCGCGAGCTTCTGGTTGTCGTGCGAAGCCGCGGGGTTCAGGTACCGCTTGTAGAGGTCGCGAGTGAGCATTCCGCCCGCCGTGGACATGTAGGCCGCGCCCGTCGACTGCATGGCGGCCAGAGCGCAGACGGCCAGCAGGCCGACCAGCCAGGGTGCGGCGGGCGCAATCCAGTTGAAGTAGTGGGGCACCAGCGAGTCAGGCTTTTGGGCGATGGAGCCGGCGAGCACGTCCGATATCGCAAGACCCGCCTTGGTCACCTCCGGGTTCGCGCCGAGCAGGTGCGCGCCCATTCCCTGGAACGCCGTGAAGAAGAACAGGATGAACCCGATGCCCGCCGAGGACGCCCACACCTGCTGGGGCGCGAACGGACGCGGGTTGTTGTTCGAGAACGCCCACATCGAAAACGCCGGGGAAGACTGAATGCCCATGAGCGCGAACATGTAGGTCAGGCACATGACGCCCGTCCACAGGCCGCCCACCGGCGTTTGCTTGCCCAAACCGGCCGTAAACTGGATGACGCCGGGAATGGCGAAGTAGGCGTTGTAGTCGCCCCCTCCGTATCCCTTGGTCGTCCCCCACTTGCCCACCGGGGAGGCCGCCAGCTTGGCGAGACCCTCGTTGAGCGCTCCCCATCCGCCTGCGATGTTCAGCGCGATGAAGCCGGTGATGATGATGCCCAGCGCCAGGAGAATGCACTGGAGCGTGTCCACGTAGGCCACGGCGCGCAAACCCCCCGCCGCCACGTAGATCAACACGACAATCGAGAGCAGCCACATCCCCACGTTGACGCTGAACATGCCGTCGGTGAGCACGTTGAACAGAAAGCCCGAGGCGCCCAGCTGCACGCCCAGATAGGGAATCGAGAACAACATGGCCACGATGACCGTCAAGATGCGGATGGCGTCGCCCTGGAAGTAGTCGGCGAACATCTCGCCGGGCGTGACATAGCCGAAGCGCTTGCCCAGCATCCACTGGCGCTTCAGGAAGATCACCCCCGTGAAGGGAATCGTGATGGTGTAGAAAGAGGCATAGGCGTACTGGAACCCGTCGCGGTAGACGAGCCCCGGGTGCCCCATGAACGTCCACCCCGAAAACGACGTTGCCGTCGCCGCCAGGACGAACACCCACATCGAAAGTTGGCGACCCGCGATGAAGTAGTCGCCCGCCGTCCTCGCCATTCGCGCGCACTTGATGCCCCAGAAGATGCAGTAGGCCCAGTAGAGCACGACGAAGGTGAACAGCCAGATAATCTTCGCATCCATACATGCGCCTCCTCTTGGTTAGGAACCGACCAGGCGGTGCCCATACGTCGGACACGCGGAAGCGAAACGGCGCCTTCCGCGCGAAACGTGTGCCGGTCTAGGCAATAAGCGCTCCTCCCCTCAGGCGAATATGCCGTCTATCGGCTGGGCGGAAGATTCGTCGAGCGCGAGCAAAGTCCGTTCGAACGCATATATTTCTTAAAAATATTCGGCATTCTAACTATTTTCGAAACACAATGCAAAATAAAAAAACAGATATTTTCGGCGGAGTTCTGCTCTATAGAGGGGCTGCCGGGGGGACGCACAAAGACGCGCAGGAGAATACAGTCTCGCGAAAACGGCCGGACGCAAAGGAGCAACAACCAACCCCCAAGCGCGAAAAAGCCGGGGCCGCTTGGGGCTCCGGCTTTTTTCACCCGCATGGTGCGCCAGGGAAGATTCGAACTCCCGACCTTCTGATCCGTAGTCAGACGCTCTATCCAGCTGAGCTACTGGCGCACGCCACTTGTATTTCATTATATAGACCGCAAGGCGTGCCGATTGCAATCGCAAGGAGCCCAACCCTAGCGTGCGCGCCTTTGCGCGTCAAGGAAACAAACCCCTCCCGCACCGGGTGCGCAGCCCGGCCTGGGGCCGAAACATCCCGCGCGCGGGTGCGGGCGCGTTTTTGCGCATTTTTTCCGCGCACGCTTGAAAACGCGCCCGTTTCCCATTAGACTTCAGCCCAAGATCGACTACGAGCATTCTTTCGGCGTCTCGGGAACCCGCACCCCCCCGACGCGCCCCGTCTACACGGCAAGCCCCGGAGGATACGCTTCTCATGATGAGCTGGCTCCCGGAAAACATTTCTCTCGAAGGCGTGGAAATCGACTTTCTCTTCTACATCTCCTACTACCTGACGGCGGTCGCCTTCATTCTGGTCGCCGTCGTCATGGGGTATTTTCTCATCAAGTACCGCGCCCGGCCGGGCGTGCGGGCGAAGTACGTGCACGGCAACAACACGCTGGAAATTCTCTGGACGGTGATTCCCGCCTTGATCCTGCTCGTCTTTATCCTGATGACGCAGACCTCATGGGCGAAGCTCAAGCTGGCGATTCCCCAAAACCCGCCCGTGCGCGTGGAGGTGACCGGCAAGCAGTTCAACTGGATCGTCCGCTACCCGGGCGACGACGGGAAGTTCGGCACCAAGGACGATCTGGTGCTCGACAACCAGTTGAACGTGCCCGTGAACAAGCAGGTCTTCATCGCACTCAAGGGAGCCGACGTCATCCACAGCTTCTTCATCCCGCATACCCGCATGAAACAGGACGTGGTTCCGGGGCGGACGATTCCGCTGTGGTTCACGCCCACCAAGGTGGGCAAGTTCGAGATTCCCTGCGCGGAGCTGTGCGGCTTCGGGCACTCGGGCATGAACGGCGAGCTCGTGGTGCACTCCGAAGCCGACTACGCGAAGTGGCGCAAGGAGGCTTGGGCAAAGAAGGATCAGTAACCGCCGTATTCGACGAGGGCGCGCAAGGCCCTCCCTACAAACCGGCGACGCGACGAAAGAGTTCGTCTTTCGTCCGCCGGAACATCAAGGGATGCAGGAGACCATGAGCGAAACCACGGCTGACGCACACGGTGCCCACGACCACCACGAAGGCGGCTTCTGGAGCACATACGTCTTCTCGCTGGACCACAAGATGATCGCCAAGCAGTTTCTCTGGCTCGGCCTCATCATGATGGTCGTCGGCGGAATCCTCGCCTTGATGTTCCGCTGGCAGCTCGCCTGGCCGGAAACCTCCATCTGGGGGCTGGGCTGGATCTCCGACGAGAGCGACGGCCTGCCCGAGGGCATCATGACGCCGAGTTTCTACAACATGGCGGTCACCATGCACGCGACGATCATGGTGTTCCTGGTGGTGATGCCGATTCTGGTGGGGTGTTTCGGAAACTTCCTCATCCCCCTGATGATCGGCGCGCGCGACATGGCGTTTCCGGTGCTGAACATGCTTTCGTTCTGGGTGGCCGTTCTGGGCGCCGTCATCATGAGCGCGGGATTCCTGGTCGAGGGAGGACACGCCGCCGCCGGCTGGACCGGCTACGCGCCCCTGTCCACCATAGCGGAATACACGGGCGTCTACATGGGACAAACCCTGTGGGCACTGAGTTTGTTCGTCCTGAGCTTCTCCTCGCTCATGGGGTCGATCAACTACATCACCACCCTCATCAACATGCGCACGGAGGGCATGTCCTGGTTCAGGGTGCCGCTCGTCGTCTGGTCGCTGTTCATCACCGCCATTCTGGGGCTTTTGGCCCTGCCCGTGCTCGGCTCGGCGGCCGCGATGATGATATTCGACCGCGTATTCGAGACCACGTTCTTCAATCCCGCCAAGGGAGGCGAGCCGCTGCTGTGGCAGCACCTGTTCTGGTATTTCGGGCACCCGGAAGTGTACATCCTCATTCTCCCGGGCATGGGCATCGCGTCCGAGCTCCTGAGCGTCTTTTGCCGCAAACCGATTTTCGGCTACCGCGCGATGGTGTACTCCATGCTCAGCATCGCCTTCCTGTCCTGGATCGTCTGGGGCCACCACATGTTCCAGTCCGGCATGAATCCCGCACTGGGCTCGGCCTTCATGATGACGACGCTCGTCATCGCGATACCCTCGGCCATCAAGACCTTCAACTGGCTGGGCACCCTGTGGGGCGGCGCGATTCGCTTCACCGTGCCCATGCTCCACGCCCTGGCCTTCGTCATTCTGTTCGTCATCGGCGGGCTGAGCGGCATCTTCATGGCCTCGAACGTGGTGGACATCTACATCCACGACACCTACTTCATCGTGGCGCACTTCCACTACGTCATCTTCGGCGGCAGCGTGTTCGCCCTGTTCGGCGGCATCCAGCACTGGTTCCCCAAGATGTTCGGCAGGGCGATGGACGAGGGGCTGGGCAAGCTCCACTTCTGGCTCACCTTCATCTTCTTCAACCTCGTGTTCTTCCCGATGCACATCCTGGGCGTGGGAGGTCACATGCGGCGCATCTACAACCCCATGCAGTACGAGTTCCTCCAGGAGATGCAGCCCATCAACGTGATGATCACCCTCTCGGCCCTGGCGCTGGGTCTCGCGCAGATTCCGTTCGTGCTCAATTTCTTCGCCACCGTCTTTCGCTGGAACGCGCGGTGGTTCCGTGTCCTCACCCAGGCGGTCTCGGGCCTTACGGTCGGCTTCATCGGCTACCGCACGGTGGCGGTGGCGGCCGAGGGTCTCATGGAGCCCGAACCCTCCACGATGGGGCGCGTTCTCGGCGGCGTTGTCTTCGTCGCCCTCGCGGTCTGGATCTACCGCTACCTGGAGAAGAACATGGGGGAACTCGGCGCGGAAGCACCCCAGAACCCTTGGGAGGCGAACACCCTCGAGTGGGTGGCGCCCACCCCGGCACCGCACGGGAACTTCGGCCCCACTCTGCCTATCGTCCGGCGCGGACCCTACGAGTACAGCGTACCCGGAGAGCAGGCCGACTGGGCGCCGCAGACCGAACCCATCGACCCGGCCGTCGTCCGGGCCGCACACTAGCCGCCGCTTCCGGGAGAACCGCGCATGGCACCTCCCCGCCGCGCCGGCCTCTCCGCTGCGCAGGGCGGAGGCTGGCCGCATCGCTGCGCCGTGCTCTCGTGCGTCTGCACCGTCGCCCTCATCCTGGCGGGCGGGGTGGTAACGAGCACGGGGTCGGGTCTGGCCGTTCCCGACTGGCCCACCACGTTCGGCTACAACATGTTCTTGTTTCCCTGGTCAAAGATGGTGGGCGGAATCTTCATCGAACATGCTCACCGCCTGCTCGGCTCGCTGGTGGGAATCCTCACCATACTGACGGCCGCGGCCCTTTTGTGGAAGGACGAGCGCAGGTGGCTGCGCCTGCTCGGCCTGGCAGCCGTCGCCCTGGTGATCGTCCAGGGGGTGCTCGGCGGCATGCGCGTGGTGCTCGTCAATCTCGACCTGGCCATCGTCCACGCCTGCGTCGCCCAGATTTTCTTCGCTCTGATGGTGAGCATCGCGCTTCTGACCTCGCGGAGCTGGCATGAGGAGGCGGCCCCCGCCCCCGCCCCCGCGAGCGCAACCGCGAGGCTGAGCCTGCTCACCGTGGTGCTGTTGTATCTCCAGATCGTGCTGGGCGCGCTGCTGCGCCATACGGGAGAGGGGCTCGCCGCCCACGTCCTTTTCGCCGCGGTAAGCGGTGCGTGCGCTCTCGTGCTTTGCTGGCGTTTGCTCAGGCGCGGCGAGACGGACAGGCTCACGCAAGACGCCCACAGGCTGTGGGTGCTGCTCTTCGTCCAAACGGCGCTCGGCGTCGCCTCGTGGCTCGGCAAGTACGCCGCCACGAGCCTCTCGCCCGCCCTCGTCGTCGCGTTCACCTCCGCCCACGTCCTGGTGGGGGCGATGCTCTTCGCGGCCGCGCTCCTCGTGGCCCTGCGCCTGCACGCAGGAGGCGCACGCACGTTCGAGACCACCGAGGCGCCCGTTGCGGCAGGGAGAGCGCGCGCATGACGAACTCCCGCACCGAGGCGCTCGCCCCCGAAACAGCAAGCACGCGGCGAAAGGCGGCGGATTACCTCGAACTCACCAAGCCGCGCATTCTGCCGATGGTGCTCGTCGTCATCGCCGCGGGCTTCTACCTCGCCTCGGGCGACGACCTGCGCGTCGTGCTCCTCCTCCACACCCTCGCGGGGGCGGCGCTGGCCACAGGTGGCGCCCTGGCGCTCAACCAGGCCTCTGAGGAAGACCTCGACGCCCTGATGCTCCGCACCCGAAAGCGCCCCCTGCCCGACGGACGCCTCGCGAAGATGGACGCGCTGCTGTTCGGCTCCGCCCTCACGCTCGTGGGTGTGGCCTATCTGGCCGTCTTCGTGAATCCGGCGACCGCACTGCTCATCGCGGCGACGGGTGGGCTCTACCTGTTCCTTTACACCCCCCTCAAGCGCACGACCTCGTTCAACAGCGTCGTGGGCGCGGTTCCGGGCGCCATGCCCCCGGTCATCGGCTGGGCGGCGGCGACGGGCGGACTCTCGCTCGAGGCTTTCGTTGCGTTTTCCATCATGTTCCTGTGGCAGATTCCCCACGCGCTGGCCATCGCCGTGATGTACCGCGAGGATTTCGCCCGGGCGGACGTAAAGCTTCTGCCCGTCGAGGACCCCGGCGGGGGCAGCACGGGCAGACAAGTCGTCTCCTACTGCATGGCGCTCATTCCCTGCGGCATGACGCCCGCGCTCATCGGCATGGCGGGTCCGGTCTATTTCGTCGTCTCCACCCTCTTGGGGCTGGTCTATCTGGGCTTCGGCGTCCACATGGCGAAAGAGAAGGATACAGCCTCCGCAAGGCGGCTGTTCTACTACTCGCTGTTCTATCTGCCCGCCCTCTTGCTGGCGATGGCATTCGGCTAGCCATGAACGAAACGCAAAAGAACAAAATTCGTCGCACGGGCGCCGCCCTGTTCGCGTTCATCGTCTGTTTGGCCGCCTTCGCGTGGGCCGTGGCGCTCCTGAGGAACTGACGCGCAATGCCTCCCGTTCTCGATGCGCCGCCCCGAGAAAAACCCGTGCAGCGCAAGGGTGCGCCGCCGCCCGAACCCCCCGACCCCCCGGAAGACAACGGCGGCGGGGGAGGGGACGACGACGGAGATGCACTCCCCGCCAAGAAACCCCTCCTCGGCAACGCGCAAATCGCCATGCTGGTACTCATCGCCGCCGAAATCATGTTCTTCTCGGGTCTGGTGGGAGCGTTTCTCGTCTTTCGCTTCAGCGGAAAGCCCTGGCCGCCCCCCTTCCAGCCGCGTCTGCCCATTGAGGTCACTGCCGTCAACACAGCGTTTCTGCTCTTCAGCAGCTGGACCATGGCGCGCGCCCAGGCCGCGCTCAAAAAAAACGACGTGCGCACCCTCCCGCGCCTGCTGACGGCTACGGGTGCGCTGGGCGTTTTATTCCTCTCCATACAGGGCTTCGAGTGGGTGCGCCTCGTCAACTTCGGGCTCACCGCGTCGTCCAACGTCTACGGCTCGATTTTCTACACCATCATCGGCACGCACGGCTTTCACGTGCTGAGCGCGGTCGTCTGGCTGGTCGTGGTGCTCGTTCGCGCGCACATGGGCAAGTACTCCGCCCGCAATCCCGCCGGGGTCGTGACCTGCGCGATGTACTGGCATCTGGTGGTAGGGCTGTGGCCGCTGCTGTTCTGTCTCGTATATTTGCTTTGAGCGTCCGCGACCGCCGGAAACGTTGACACCCCGACGGAGGCGGTGGCATACTCCCCTCCAAGGAGAACGCGAATGAAATCGCTCGTCCTCATGCTCACGGCCGCGGCACTCGGCGCCGGACTCTCCTCTTCGGGAGACGCGCTCGCCTGCACGGTGTGCGGACTGGACAGCGAGCCGGGCTTTTTGTGGAGCATGAGCTTTTTGATCAGCATGCCGTTCGCCATCCTGGCGGTAGCGGGCGGCTACTTCGCATTCACCTCCCGGCGCGAGCAGAGCGCGCTCGAGAGAGAAGAGAATTTCCCGGAACAATAAGGAGAAGCGGCAGTGAGTGAAGCCGTGGAGCACGCCCACGGAGTGGAACCCGCGGAAACCCCCCTCACCCCCGAAAGCTGGGGCAAACTGGGAATGTGGGTGTTTCTGGCGGGCGACGCCATGTCCTTCGGCACCCTGCTGGCAGGCTACGCCATCATGCGGGGCAACAGCGCCAACTGGCCCGTACCCACCGAAGTGCTGGGCATTTCCCTGACGGCCTTTATGACGTTCCTTCTCATATGCAGCAGCGTCACCATGGTGAAGGGTCTCGACGCCATCAAGAGGGGCGACCAGGCGGGCTTGGTCAAGTTCCTCTGGCTCACCGTCGGCGGCGGCGTCATCTTCCTCGGGCTGCAGGCCTACGAGTGGACCCACCTCATCCAGGTGGGTCTCGGCCTTTCCGCCAACGAGTGGGGCGACGGCCTCTTCGGAACGACGTTCTACATCATCACGGGCTTCCACGGGATGCACGTGACCGGCGGCGTCATCTATCTGGCCGTCATCGCGATGCGGGGCGCCAAGGGTGTCTATTCGGCTTCGAACTGGAACGAGGTGGAAATCGCGGGCCTCTACTGGCACTTCGTCGACCTCGTATGGATTCTCGTGTTCACGTTCATCTATCTGCTGTAGCACCCCGAAGCGGCGCAAGAGCCCCGCTTCGGTTCGCTCTAGGGAGAACACGCGCATCATGGCCAACGCAAGCCACACGGAGCACGACGATCATCACGTGAACTACATGGCCATCTTCTGGTGGCTGTTGGCGCTCACGATTCTCGAGGTGCTGGCAGGCATACCCCAGGCGAGCCCCGCCTACCCGCAACTGCTCAAGGGCGCGCTCCTCGTCGTCATGGCCGTGGCGAAGGCGGCACTCGTGGGGCTCTACTTCATGCACCTGCGCTTCGAGAAGGTGGCCCTGGGCTTCATCGCCATGATACCGCTCGCCCTGTGCGTGTTCGTCGTGCTCATGGTATTGCCCGACTTTTAAGCCGCCGCCGGTCGTTTCATCCATTCCATGCGCCACCTGCCCACGCTCAACGCCCTGCTGAACGCGACGAGCGCACTCCTTCTCGTACTCGGCGTCCGCGAAATTCGCGCAAAGAGAGTGCGCTCCCACCAGCGTCTGATGGTAGGCGCCTTTTTGGTATCGACGCTCTTTCTCGCTTCTTATCTCGTGTATCACTACCAGGTGGGTTCGGTGGGCTTCACGGGCCAGGGCTGGGTGCGTTCGGTCTATTTCTTCATTCTCATCACGCATTCCGTCCTCGCCGCCCTGGTTCCGCCCATGGCGATCCTCACCCTCTATCGTGCGGGGCGGGGGGATTTCGCACGTCACCGCCGCATCGCGCGCTGGACGTATCCTATCTGGCTCTACGTTTCGGTAACCGGCGTGCTGGTCTATCTGTTCCTCTACGTGCTCTACCCGACCTCATGAGAAAATTCCTGGCAGCGCTGTGGCGCGGGGCCACGCTGACGTGCCCGCGGTGCCCGGAACCCCTCTTCACGGGCCTGTTCCGCATGCACCGCGAGTGCCCCTCCTGCAACTATCTCATCGAACGCGAGCAGGGCTACTTCGTCGGGGCGATATACGTGAACTACGCCATCACCATCGCCGTCTGCCTGGGCGGCTACCTCCTCAGCGAGGCACTCCTCGCCCCCGGGCTGGCGACGCACCTCGTCGTCTGGGGCGGGCTCGCCATACTGATTCCCCTGTTTTCGTTTCGCTACGCGCGCGCCATCTGGCTGAACGCGGATTACTTCTTCAGCCGCAAACTCGCGCGCGCGGACGATGGAAATTTGCCGCGTTGAGCGCCGCCCTCGAGGTCTGTGACGTAACCCACCGCTACGGCAGCCGCGTAGCGCTCGACGGCGTGTGCTTCGAAGTGCCCCGCAGCGAGATATTCGCGCTCCTGGGTCCCAACGGCGGCGGCAAGACCACGCTGTTTCGCATCGCCGCCACCCTCATGCGGCCCACGTCGGGCGACGTTTCCGTCCTCGGTCATTCGGTGCGCGACGCTCCCCGGGCGGTGCGCAAAAAAATCGGCGTCGTCTTCCAGCAACCCGGCCTCGACCCCAAACTCACCGTCTTCGAGAACATGATCCACCACGGCAGGCTCTACGGTATGCGCGGAAGCCCTTTGCGGGAGGCTGCCTCGGGGCTCCTGGAGCGATTCGGCCTCGGCCCGCGCAAGAGAGACTACGTAGAAACCCTCTCGGGCGGGCTGCAGCGCAGGGTAGAACTCGCCAAGGCGCTGTTGCCCCGGCCCGAGATACTCTTTCTCGACGAACCCGACACCGGCCTCGACCCCGGGGCCAGAATAGACTTTCGCAACGAACTGCGCCGACTGCGCGAGGAGACGGGCGCCACGGTCGTGTTCACCACCCACTTCATCGAAGAGGCCGACCATGCGGATCGGGTGGGCATCATCCACGAGGGTAGTCTCGTCGCCCTCGGCGCGCCCGACTCCCTCAAGAGGGAAGTCGGCGGCGACGTGCTGAGCATCGAGGCGCACGACGCAGACGCCCTGCGGGAGAAACTCGAAGAGATGTTCGCCTGCGAGGTCAGGAACGTGGACGGTGCCCTGCGCGCCGAGACGCCCGACGCCCACACGGCCATACCCAAAATCGCCGAAGCATTCCCCGGCGCCATCAAATCCATCACCCTGGGGCGGCCCACGCTCGAGGACGTCTTCATCAACCAGACGGGCAAGCGTTTTATCGACGCCGACGCTGCCGGGGAACGGGAAGCATGACGCCCTTTCTCCTGTGCGCGGGAACGATTTGGCAGCGCGAAATCGTGCGCTTTGTGCGCCAGCGCAGCCGCATCGTGGGCGCGTTCGGCCAGCCCGTCATGTTCTGGCTGCTGCTGGGCAGTGGATTCGGGCGCAACTTCCGGGGCGCAGGCGAGGGCTACCTCGAATACTTCTATCCGGGCATCATCGCCATGGTCGTGCTGTTCACGGCCATCTTCTCCACGTTCGCCGTGGTCGACGACAAAAAGGCGCGCTTTCTGCAAGGCGTGCTCGCGGCTCCGGTTCCGCGTTCGGCCATCGTACTGGGCCAGGTGCTGGGCGGCGTAACCCTGGCGCTGCTCCAGGGCGTGCTGCTGCTCGTCGCCACGCCCCTCGCGGGCGTTCCGCTCACTCCCGCGGCGGCGCTCGCCTCCGCCCTGGTGATGGGGCTCATCGGCTTCGCCCTCACCGCGCTCGGCCTTCTGCTCGCCTGGCGCACAGAATCAACACAAGGGTTTCACTCCATCATGAACCTTTTGCTGATTCCCCTCTGGCTGCTCTCGGGAGCGGTGTTCCCGGCCGCGGGCGCGCACCCGCTCATCGGGTTCGTCATGGGCGTCAACCCGCTCACCTACGGGGTGGCGGCCCTGCGGCGCACGCTCTACACCGCGGCGCCCGAAGCCGTGGCCGACCTGCCGGAGCTGTGGCTGTGTTTGCTCGTCACGGTCGGCTTCGGGTGTGTCACCTTCTTTCTCGCGGTGCGAACGGCACAGCGCAGCGAAGGATGACGAAACAGCGCAACCCCAACGCTCCCCGGTGCGAAAAGGAAGCCTCAGGGCAACTCGTGCACGTAGCGCGCAAGGGCTTGTAAGGCTTCGCCCCTGATGTGCGGGAGGGCGGGCATCTTGTTTCTGCCCCGGCGGATGGTCTCCCTGATCACGGAAACGGGCAGGGCGCGGCCCCGAAGCGGCAGGCCGAGTTCACCGATGCCCTCGCCCCGCGCGCCGTGGCAGACCGCGCACGTTTCGCGGTAGAGCGTCGCCGCCTCGCCGCTGAAGACGGGTGCTTGTTCGCGCACGGGGTTTCGAAAGGCAAGTAAAAAGGCGAGCAGTGCGCCGCCCAGAACCAGAAACGATGCCGCTATCCATTTGCTCAAGTGCGAAGATGCTCCCCAGGCGGCGTTATTCGCTCAAAGGAAGCGGCTTGTGGAGAAAGGCGCGCGCACCCTCCCCCTCGTAGTCGGAAACGAGGTGCCCGTTTCCCGTGAGGTGGTACTTGTAGGTAACCAACCCTTCGAGGCCGACGGGGCCGCGCGCGTGAATCTTGTCGGTGGCGATTCCCACCTCTGCCCCCAGGCCGTAGCGAAAGCCGTCCGCCAGGCGCGTGGATGCGTTCCACATGACGCTGGCGGCGTCCACGCGGGCGAGGAACGTCCGCGCCGCCGCCTCGTCCCGGGCGACGATGGCCTCGGTGTGGCGCGAGCCGTAGCGGTTCACGTGGTCGATGGCCGCGCCCAGCGACTCCACCACCCGCACGGAAATCACCGTGTCGAGGTATTCCGTGCCCCAGTCTTCTTCTGAGGCCGCCTGCGCGTCGGGCAGAATCGCACACGTCGCCGCGCACCCGCGTATGGACACGCCCTTCGCCCCCAACGCCCCGGCGAGGGCGGGAAGGCAGGTCTGCGCTCTGGCTTCGTGTACGAGGAGCGTCTCTATCGCGTTGCACACGGCCGGATACTGCGTCTTCGCGTCCACGGCGATGCGCACGGCCATCGCCTCGTCCGCAGACTCATCGACGTAGAGGTGGCACACGCCGTCCGCGTGGCCGAGCACCGGAATGCTCGAGTGCTCCTTGATGTAACGCACAAACTCGTTGCTCCCGCGCGGGATGAGCAAATCGACCGCGTCGTCGCGCGCGAGCAGTGCCTGCACCTCCTCGCGCGCCTCGACGAGTTGCAGGGCGTCGGCGGGAACCTCTCCCGCAGACGAGGCGGCGCGGCGCACCAGGTCGGCCAGACACCGGTTGGTGTGTGCGGCCTCGCGGCCTCCTTTGAGAATGGCGGCGTTTCCCGACTTCAGGCACAGCGAGGCTATCTGCACCAGGGCGTCGGGGCGCGACTCGAACACGGCGGCCACGACGCCCAGAGGACACGTAACCCGCCTGAGCGTGAGGTCCTCATCCAGCAGGGTCGCCATGCGCGCGACGCCCACGGGGTCGGGCAGTGCGGCCACCGCGCGCACGCCCTCCGCTATCTGCGCCACCTTGCGCGCACTCAGTTCGAGCCGCCGCAGCAGGGGCGCGGACATCTCCCCGCTCTCGACGAGCGGTCGCGCGTCCGAGACGTCGCGCTCGTTCGCGTCCAGAATCTCGCGCGCGTTCGCTTCTATCGCATGCGCCGTGGCCGCCAGGGCGCGGTTGCGCGCCTCCTCCCCCAAGGGCGCCAGGGCGAGGGCGGCGGTGCGCGCCGCGCGGCAGATATGGTCGATATCACTCAAGACTATATTCTCCACCAGACCGCTGAGGGATTATACAGCCGAGCCTGAGGCGCCGACAAACGAATCAGGCCTTCTTGTGCTCCGCAAGGCGGGATTCCAGATAATCGAGTATGGCGGGCGCCACCGCCGGCCCGCCCGCGCGCTCCACGCCCTCGAAGCCGGGTGCGGCGTTCACTTCGAGAACCAGGGGTCCCCGCCCGGTTTCGAGCAAGTCTACGCCCGCAATTTCCAGGCCGCACAACGCGGCGGCGCGCCGGGCGACGTCGGCGCACTGCGGATCGGGCCTGGCCTTTCGCACCGAACCGCCCCTGTGGAGATTGGCGCGAAACCCGCCTTTGGCGGCGCGCCTTCTCACGGCGGCTACGACCTCGCCCCCCACGACGATGATCCGCAAATCGCCCCCGGCGGCGTCTGCCAGATATTCCTGGACGATGGCGTCGCGCTGCAGACTCCACATCACTTCGGAGATGGCCTGGGCTTCTTCAGTGTCTTGCGCGCGCATCACCCCCTTGCCCTGCGTGCCGCGCGGCAGCTTCATCACCACCGGAGCACCGCCCACGCTGCGCAGCGCCGCACGCAGATAGGCCGGGTCGGGCGCGAACGCCGTTCGGGGCACGGGCAGGCCGTTTTGCGCGAGGACTTGCAGGGTGCGGAGCTTGTCCCGCGCCGTTTCAAGAGCGGCCGCGCCGTTCACCACCGCCGCGCCCGCAGCCTCCAGATGGCGCACCAGGGCGAGCGAGTGCTCGGATATGTTCGCTCCCAGACGCGGCAAAAACACGTCCGCCCCCCCAAAGGGCTTGCCGCGAAACTCGAGGGCGATTCCCCCTTCGTTCAGCTTGAGCAGAAAGCGATACGGGTCCAGAACGCGCACGCGGTGCCCTCTTTGCCGTGCGGCCTCGCATATGCGCCGCACGCCGTGCAGCGTACCGTCCCGACACAAGATGCCGATTCTCACCGCAGGCTCTCCACGCGATACCGAAAGGTGGATTCTAGCACCGGACGAGCGTGCGGAACGACCCGGAGGGTGGGATTCCCCTCCTGGCGACCCTTCGCCGGACAGCATGGGTCGCCAGGGGGGAGGCATGTGGGTCGTGGCCCAACGGTTGGACCACGGCGGGATTTTTCAGGCTGCTCTCTCGAGAGCCTTTTGCAGTAGTTTCCTCGGCCCCTGCATCAACATGGAGAGGGCCCTGAACCGTTTGTTCCGTTGCGGGGCGAGACGCGCGAGGCCAAAACGCCGCCTCGGCCATCTGCCCTCCTCGGCCCCGATAAGAACGAACCCGGCACCGAGGCTCTTCGCCTCCTTCGAGCCGGCCAGGGGCATCAAAATGCACCGGCTCATGCCTTCTCTCCGTTCGACACGAACGCTTTTAAGCGGCCTCACGCCACTTCTCGTCTTCGGCCGCCTCGGGTCGGGGTGCGGGTTTGGCCGCACGCGCGACCCTCTCGGGAAATTTCGAGAAGGCGATGGTGGTCATCCACCACCAAATCACGGCGAATGCGAGAAATACCGGAAGCGCCGCCGTCGCGTATACCCTCAAGAACTCCATTTCCCGCCTCCTTTCCATCACATCGCCTTCAGGCGTGCGATACGTCTTGCTGTCCTTATTAACAAGCAAAATATGTGCCAAAAAATAAAAAAGGACGAACCCTCTCATTAACAAAGGGTTGTGAGACAACGAACGGAGGGCGATGCAGGAAAAACATCATCTGATATACGAAATTTCGTTTTTTTGCTATTTATCGTAACGAAGTCGGGTCTTCGCCGGAGGCAGGAAACAAGGAAACGGGGAAATACTGCCGGAGCAGGGCGGGGAGGTGGCGAAAATGGCGCCTCCCGGGCGCTTTAGAGCCGGAAAACGTGCATCACTCCTCCCGGCGGACGAACAAATAGCCCGCACAAAAGCCCAGGACGATCCAAAACGCCGCCGACGTCGCAAGGGCTGCGAGCGTGAAGCTCCTCATGAGCGCATCGAGCGGGCCGGCGTGCGCTTGCGGATGCAGTGGGTCCATGACGTGCGGGAGGGCGATGAAGACGGCACCCGGCGCCTTCCATCTCACTCCCCGGCCGAAGGCGAGCAACGCCAAGCCTGCGGCAGTGGCCGCCACCGTGACTATCCACAGCAACTGCCTGTCCGCAAGAGGGGCGGAGGGGGCGCCCGGCAAACCGGGAGGCATGACA
This sequence comes from bacterium, assembly GCA_965221655.1. Classification (GTDB taxonomy): domain Bacteria; phylum UBA8248; class UBA8248; order UBA8248; family UBA8248; genus Bin107. Next base: position 2,153,376 of record OZ244906.1, read on the forward strand.
AGGGCGGGCGCCAGACTTAAAGCCGCGAAGCCGCCCATCCCCCAAAGAGCGCCCCGCTTCCAGTTCGTCTCGCCGCGCAAGGCGAGGCACCCGACGAGTACGAGGGCGAAGCCCACGCCCGAGACGACGTTCGAGACCAGGGTAAGGGCGAAGCGCGAGAGGCTGCCCTCTTCGGCGTGATCTTCATGGGTGCGCGGGATAGGAGCGGGGGCTTTTTGCTCGAGGGTTTCCGCTTCATATATGAGGGGAACCACGCCGAGCGACTGGACGCCCGAGGCGAACACTCCTGCAACGATACCCGAGACGAGCGCTGCAAAAAATACCCTCCGGAACACGCGCGCCCCCTACTTCATCTCCATCAATTCGACGACTACGCCGTCGGGTGCCGCGACGTAGGCGAAGTAGAGTTCTTCCGCCTCGCCCTCGGCCACGACGTTCCCGCCACGGGCGCGCACCTCGGCCACGGTGTCTGCCAGCTTACCCTCCACGCAAAAAGCGTAGTGGTCGATGCTGTAGCGGGGCCATGCGCCCGGAGCGGCCGCGAGCTCTTCCCCATCACGCTTGCCGCGCACGATGATGCTCGCCCCATGGACGTCGAGATAGACCTGGGGCGCACCGCCGCGGTCGATGCGGTTGGCCTCGGTCGCCCCCAGGACGTTCACGTAGAACGCGACCGCCTCTTCCACGTCGTCGTGCACGCAGTGGATATGATCGAACGTGAGCTTCATCTCGTCTGTTCTCCCGTTGGTCGTGGAACGAAAATACGGCGCGCCCCGCGAACCCGGAAAAGGGGAGCGGGCGCCTGCGCTACGATTGCACGAAACAGGCATTGAAGATACATGATTCGGCCATAAAGAGAAAAGGCATCGGGCGGCGAGCGCCGTGGACCATCCACAAGCGGGTTTTGCCGCACGGGGACGCGCAGTCGAGAACGAGCGGATATGCGCAAAGCCGATTTGATTTGATAACGGGCGTCGTTTTTCTGTTGTTCAGTGCCTTCGCGTTTGCCTAAGGGCGGACGCTCGCTCAGGATAGCGAAACCCACTGCGGCCGGTCGGGGCCGCGGCGAGCGACCCGGGGGCCATCCACGCCCCCCCGGCTCAGTCCGCGCCGCGGTTCGCGCGCTTGTATTCGCGGCGCGCCTCGATTCCGAGCTTCTTCATACGGCTTTGGAGCGTCGTCGGCTTCATGTCCAGAACGCGGGCGGCGCCACGCTCTCCGGAAACCTGGCCTCCCGTGTGTTCGAGCACCCGCAGTATGTAGCGTCTTTCGTATTCCTCGAGCGAGGCAAACTCGGTTTCCTGCACCGCGGGGGGGGCGTCGCCCAGAAACTGGTAGTCGAAGCGGAGCACCCCTCCGCGCCCCAGCACGATGGCGCGCTCCACCACGTTTTCAAGTTCGCGCACGTTTCCGGGCCAGTCGTAGCGCATGAGCCTCTCCAGTGCGCCGGGATCCACCGAGTCGATCTGCCTGTTCAGGCGGGGGCCGTGCTTGCGCACGAAGAAATCCACCAGTTTAGGGATGTCCTCCTTGCGCTCGCGAAGCGAGGGGGTGCCGATGGGTATCACGTTGAGGCGAAAATAGAGATCGTCGCGAAAGCGGCCCGCGCGCACCTCCTCCTCGAGGTCCCGGTTCGTAGCGGCAATGATGCGCGTGTCCACCTTGAGCGTCTCGTTGCCGCCCACCCGCTCGAATTCGCGCTCTTGCATGACGCGCAGAATCTTCACCTGCGCCTCAGGCGAGATTTCCCCGATTTCGTCGAGAAAAATCGTGCCCTTGTCCGCAATCTCGAAGCGGCCCTGCTTGCGGCTCACCGCCCCGGTGAACGCGCCCTTCTCGTAGCCGAACAACTCGCTGAGCAGCAGCGTCTCTTGCAACGCCGCGCAGTTCACCTTCACCAGCACGCGGTTTCGACGGCCGCTGAGACGGTGGATGCCTCGCGCGACCAGCTCCTTGCCCGTGCCCGTCTCCCCCGTGATGAGGACCGTCGCGTCAGTCGGCGCCACCCGCGCGATGAGCTCGCGCACATCCTCCACCGCCCGACTCGAGCCGATGAACTCATCGGGGTTGTGGATTTCCTTGATCTGCTCGCGCAAGTGCAGCGCTTCGCGCCGAAGGTTTTCCTTCACGTTCTCGAGCTGGGCGTAGGTGCGCGCGTTCGACACCGCCGTGGCAATGAACGGCGTGAGCTCACAGAGAAACTCGGCCATCTCCTCGTTGAACTGGTTGGGCATGACGCTGGCGACGGCGACCTCGCCGAACACCCTGTCGTCGAGGATGAGCGGAGCGCGAATCCCGCTTCTGAGTCCGCGCCGAAAAACGGCCTCATCCTCGGAGAAGGGGCGCTCCTTCTCCAAATCGTCGTAGATGACGTATGGCTCGTCGCGGTGCTCGATGAGCCAGCCCAGCGTGGCGCCCTTGAGCGGCATGTCCACCCGGGGCAGGTTGAGCATCGCGTCGCCCCCCGCGAGAGCGCGGATGGTGTAGGTCTCCTCGTCGGGATTGATGAGATACACGACGAAGTGATCGAGCGGAAATATCGCCTTCGCCTCCTCCGCTACGCGGCGCAGGACGGCTTCTAAGTCCAGGCTCGAGTTGAGCGCGTGCCCGACCCGCTGTATAACCCGCAGCCTCTCCTCGGTAGACAGCGTGTAGACGACCAACTCACTTCCTCCGGGTGCGTTCGATTCTGCTATGCAATAGAGGCTATCATATATATAGACGCGCGGGGTTCCCAATCTCGAAGGCCATGCCGTGAAAACGCTGTCCCTATACGTCCATCTCCCGTTTTGCATCGCCAAGTGCGGGTATTGCGACTTCAACTCCTACGCCCTGGAGACGCTGCTGGCGAAAGGCCACGCGGGAGAGAATTGGGCGCAGAGCTACGCGGACGCCCTGATCGAGGAGGCCGGGAACCGCGTCGAGCGCCTCTGCCTGCAAGGCAGGCGGGTAGCGACGATTTTCTTCGGCGGGGGCACCCCCTCGCTGTTTCCGCCCGAGGAGACGCGGCGCATACTCCACGCGCTCACCACGTGGTTCGACCTCGCGCAAGATTGCGAGATCACGCTCGAGGCGAACCCCGGAGCGGCGGAAGCCGAGCGCTTCGCCGCGCTCAGGGAGGCGGGCTTCAACCGCATCAGCATCGGCGTCCAGACGTTCGACGACAGCGCCCTCGAAAGACTCGACCGGGTCCACACCGGCGAAGACGCCAGGGCGGCCTTTCGCTCCGCGCGCGCGGCGGGTTTCTCGAACCTCTCACTCGACCTCATGTTCGGCATTCCGCACCAAAGCGTGGAAATGGCCGCCCGCGACGTCGCCTGCGCCGTCGAGCTGGAACCCGAGCACGTCTCCGCTTATGAGCTGACCATCGAGCCGGGTACGGCGTTTCACGCGCGGCATCTGCGGGGAGAACTCGGCGGCCTCCCCTCGGAGGAGGCGGCCCTGCGCATGTGGGAAATGCGCGATTCCGCTCTGTCCGCCGCGGGCTACGTGCGCTATGAGATCAGCAATTTCGCAAAGCCGGGCTTCGCGTGCGCACACAACCTCAACTACTGGCGGCGGGGGGAGTACCTCGGGCTGGGCGCGGGTGCGCACTCACTGGTGGCGGGCAGGCGCTTCTGGAACCACGCAAGGCCCGACGTCTACTCCCGAAACGCGCGCGACCCCACCGCGGGTGCGGAACAAGTAAACGAACCCGAAAAAGCGGTGGGCGAGGCGCTCATGCTCGGCCTGCGCCTCAAAGAGGGTGTCTCGCTCAAGCGCATCGCCAACGAATGCGGCGCGGACCCCGAAGCCGCCTTCGGGGAAGCGTTTCGCGAGTTGGAGAGAGACGGCCTCCTCGCGCGAGAGAACGGCTGCTTGCGCCTTTCCGCACAAGGAACCCTTTTGGCCAACCGCGTTCTGGCCAAATTTCTGTAAAGGAGAGGGCACATGCCTCCCGTAGCGGTCATCGAGAAAATAAGAGCACCGGCGGAGAAGGTATTTGCCTTCATCGGCCACGTGGAAACGCACCCCGAAATCGCAGACTTCAGCCAAAGCGTCAAAATCATATCGAAGACCAGAAGCGGGGTGGGCACCCGGTTTCACCAGGTCTACACGAATGGTGCGGAGCACCTCTCGGAAATCGTCGTCTGGGAGCCGAACCGGCAAATCGTCTGGCACAACTTCGAGGGGGAGGAGAGGACGCCCGTCATGATCATCAGCTACTACTTCGAGCAGGAAGGCCCCTATACCCACGTTCTCCATACGGTGGAGAGTGCGGAGTACGAAGAGCAGTCGAAACACCGCGACGGCACCCTGCGCAACATCCGCGAACTGGCAAACCTCAAGAGAATCCTCGAACAAGGCGAGGGTTAGCCGGGCGGCCCCAACCACCATTAGCCGGCCTTCTCGCCGCGGGGCGGATGCGCCTCAGGGAATTTCTTCCCATTCCGCGCAAAGGCGCGCGCCTGCGTCGGGAGCGACCAGAATCGTCTTGCACCTGCCGATCGACACCTGACCGGGGCGCGCGCCGCCGGGCCTGCGCACCGAAGAGAAGGGCACGTAGTCGACGGGAAGTTTCGAGTCCGCCCGCCCCCGGCTGAAATACGCCGCAAATGCCGCCGCCTGCGCCAGGGTTTCCGCGTCGGGCACAACGCCTCCCGCCCCGCGCAGGAGAACGTGGCTGCCCGGAATCCCCCGGGCGTGGAACCAGGTGTCGCTCGCCTTGCCCACGCGGCGGCACAGCTCCTCGTTGCCCATCGCGTTTTTTCCTACCAGCACCTCCCAGCCCGCCGGCGAGGCGAACCGCCTGTAGGGCCGCGCGCGCGCCGCCTTTCTCCCCTGTGTGCGTGGCATTCGCTCTCCCCTCCGCCCCGCGTAGCCCGCCCGGGCGAGAGCCTCTTCCACGTCGGCCACGTCCCCGACTTCTTCCGCCGCCTCCAGGTCAAACGCCAGCCCGGCGGCGAACTCCGCCTCGCGCTCCATCTCGCGCAGGCGCACCATGCCTGCCGAGAGCCGACGCTTGAGCTTCTTGTAGCGGCGAAAATACTTCTGCGCGTTCGCGGAGGGCGAGAGCCTGGGGTCGAGGACAATTTCGACCGTTCCGTCCGCCTCCTCGACGCAAAGAATCTCAGCGCCCGCCTCGGCCTCCTCCAGGCGCCCGAGCAGCAACTCCCCTTTGCGCAGGACGTCCTCGGCTTCTTCTGCGGACGCCAGATCCCTGCGCACCGCGGCAATGGCCCCGCTTATGCGCTCTTGCGCGCGGCGAAGCAGCCTGGCCGCTGCGCGCTTTCGCGCCTCCAGTCGGGCGGTTTGCACGAGGCTCCCGTAAAACGCATCCGCCGCCTCGTTCATCGAACCGAAAGCACGGCGCGGTGCACCGCCCACCTCCACCGCCGTGAGGACGGCGGGCTTCCCCTCCTCCCCTGGTGCCCATCCGGGTGTGAACGCCCTGTCCCGATAGTTTCGAACGACGCCCAAAAGAGCCTCTGCGGCCCCCTCCCACCCCTCTTCGGCACAAGAGACGTCCGCAATTTCCGCGGCGAGAGCGGGGCTCACCCCGCGCACGGAGCGCACCAGCCATCGCGCGAATTCCTTGGCGGAACCCGGTTTCGCCTCCTCCAGCATCCGGCGCAGCGATTCGCGGGTAAGTTCAGTCGGGTTCGCCTTGTTCTGCTCGGGCGGCAGTCCGTACCTGCTCCCCCGCTTCAGGGGACGAGGGACGCCCTCGGGAACCCGCCTGTTGACCTCGATGATTTCGCCCGTCGCACCCCCCAGAAGCACGAGGTTGCTCCACCGCCCCATCAACTCCGCCATCAAGGCGAAGGAGGCGCCCGCGCGTCCGCCCTCAAAGGAGAACTGAAGCACGCGCTCCCACTCTCCTGCGGCGGCGCGGGTGAGGCGCAGTCCTCCCAGGTGTTTTCTGAGCGTCCGGCAAAAGGTGGGCGCCTCGGGCAGACCCGGGGGAGGAGAGCAAACCATGTGCGCTCTCGGGTGCGCGGGGTCCGCGCTCAGGAGAAGACAGCGCCCCCGCCTGCCCGAGAAGAACAGGGTAATCGTATGCGCGTCGACCTGGGAAACCTTGTCGAGGCGCGCACCCACCAGGCTTTCGCTCAATTCCCCGGCTATGGCCTGCAGCACGAAGGTATCCATGAATTCGTTCGACGTCCTCCCTGAAGGCCCTGAAATTGACAAGCCCCGGACAGAAAATTATTGTAGACTCTTTACAGATACGTGTGAACGACGCGGGGCGGCGATCATGGACAGCATGACGGGCTATGGTGCGGGCGAACGACCCCTGGGCGACGCATCGATGAACGTGGAGGCGCGCTCGGTGAACCATCGCTACCTGGAGGTTTCCTTCCGAGGGCCGCGCTGGTCGTTCCCGCTCGAGGCGCAAGTGCGCGAGGCCGTCAAAAAGCGCTTCTCGCGCGGACGCTTCGACGTGCACGTGCACTTGAACGGCGGCGCCAGAGCCGCCTCGCCCATCGACTTCGGCGCCGCAAAGTCTCTCATCGCCGATCTCGGCGGACTCAAAGGGGAACTGGGAATCACCGGCGAGGTGGACCTCGCGCTGCTGGCGAACTTCCGCGACCTCCTCAAAAACGCCGAGCCCGAACCCGACAAGGACGCGCTCGGCGGCACCCTGATGGAATGCCTGGGCGACGCGCTGGCCGCCCTCGACGTCATGCGCGAAAAAGAAGGGCGCGCCCTCGCGCAGGATTTGGCCGTCCACCTCGGGGCGGTCGAGGAGCGCTGCGGCGAAATTCGCACGCGCCTGCCCGAGGCGCGCAAGGCGCTCACCGCGCGGATGCGCGAGCGCATTCTCGAAATCGCCGCGGGCGTCGAGATGGACGAGGGGCGTCTGGAGCAGGAGATGGTCTACGCCGCCGAGCGCGGGGACATCAGCGAGGAGTTGGGACGCCTCGACAGCCACGTCGCCCAGTTTCGGGAGATGCTCGAAGCCAGCAGTCCCATTGGCCGCAAGCTCGATTTTCTCACCCAGGAGATGAACCGCGAGGCCAACACGATCTCTTCGAAATCCTTCGATCTGCGCCTCACGCAAAGCGCGGTCGAGATGAAGAGCTCCATCGAGAAAATCCGCGAACAGGTGCAAAACGTCGAATGATGACACACCGGGGCCACCTCTTCGTTCTCTCCGCCCCCTCGGGCACGGGGAAATCCACGCTCATCGCGCGCCTGTGCCAGGAGGTTCCGAACGTCTGGCACTCCATCAGCATGACCACGCGCACCCGGCGTCCCTCCGAGCGAGACGGCACGCACTACCACTTTCTCGACAAGACGCAGTTCCAGGCCATGATCGCAAAAAACGGATTACTCGAATGGGCGCAGGTTTATGAGGAATACTACGGAACCCCGCGCGACGAGGTGGATGCGCATCTGGCGCGGGGAGACGACGTTCTCCTGGACCTCGACGTGCAAGGAGCCTTGCAGGTCAAGCGTCTGCGCACGGACGTGATTCTCGTCTTCATCATGCCACCCTCGCTCGAGGAATTGTCCCGCCGCCTCGAAACACGCGCGACGGAAACCGCCGAGAAAATCCGTACACGCCTGTCCGTTGCAGAGGAGGAGATGGCGCAAAACCATCTCTACGACCACGTCGTCATCAACGAAGACGCCGACGCGGCCTTCGGCGAACTCAAGGACATCATCCTGAAGCGACGCGCAGAGGCCGACCCCCTTTGAGCGCAAGCTCCGGCCCCCTCACGGGCAAGAAGGTGGTACTCGGCGTCTCGGGCGGCATTGCCGCCTACAAATCCATCGACCTGGCGCGTCTGCTCGTCCTGGACGGGGCGGAAGTGCAGACGGTGCTCACGCAAAACGCGGCGGCCTTCGTCCAGCCCCTGCCCTTCGAGGTGCTCACGGGGGCTGCGCCCATTCAGCGGACGTTTCCCGTCGAGGGGGCCGCGTTCACGGGCGACATGCCGCACATCTCCTTGTCGGATCGGGCGGACCTCGTTGTGATAGCGCCCGCCACCGCGAACGTCATCGCCAAGTTCGCACACGGAGTGGGCGACGATTTTCTCTCCACCCTTCTGTTGTCCGCCAAGCCGCCCGTCCTCCTCGCCCCGGCCATGAACCCGCGCATGTGGGCGTCGCCCGCCGTGCGCGAGAACGTGGAGACGCTGCGCACGCGCGGCCACCTCGTCATGGAGCCGGCGGCGGGCCGCATGGCGCGCGCCGAAGAAGGCGTGGGCCGGGGGCGCATGCCCGAGCCGGGCGACATTCTGCTGACGGTGCGCCGCATTCTCTGCCCCCGGCCGGACCTGGCCAAGATGCGGCTGCTCGTAACGGCGGGACCTACCAGAGAGAGGTGGGACGCCGTGCGGTTTCTCTCGAACCGCTCGAGCGGCAAGATGGGCTTCGCCCTCGCCCAGGAGGCCGCGCGGCGCGGGGCGGACGTGTTGCTGGTGAGCGGCCCCGCCGCACTCGCCGACCCGCCGGGGGTGCGCGTGGCGCGCGTGGAATCGGCCGCCGACATGCACGCCGCACTCCGGGACGCATGGGCAGAGGCGCACGCCCTCGTCATGGCGGCCGCACCTGCGGATTATCGCCCGCGCCACGCCTCCGCCCAAAAGCGCAAAAAAGACGACGCGCCGCTTTCCATCGAACTCGAACGCACCACCGACATGCTCGCCGAACTGGGCGGGGAGAAGGGCAGCCGCATCCTCGTCGGCTTCGCCGCCGAAACCGAGGATGTCCTCGAGAACGCGCGGGATAAGCTCGCGCGCAAGAATCTGGACATGATCGTCGCGAACCGGGTATCGGGTGCCGAGGACGCGATGGGTGCGGACGCCTCGCGCGCCTGGATTCTCGCTGAAGGAGAAGAGGCACAAGAGCTTCCCGTGCTCCCCAAGCGGGCTCTGGCAGAACGCATTCTCGACCGCCTCGCGGCGATATGGCGAGACCGCTCCCCCTGAATCCACCGCCCCCGTGAGGCAACACCATGAACCATCGCGCGCAGCTGCTTCAGGGAATACTGGGAAACCTCAAAAGCCAGCAAGCGGCGGGCGTGCGCTACGTAGGCTTGGGAGAGGCCCGTGCACAGGCCGCTCCGCCCGAGGCGGACCGCGTACCCGAAACCCCTCCGCATTCCGCCCAGCCCGCCCTGATTCCGCAGGAAGAATCCGCCCCCACGCTCGCCCCCATGCCCAAGCGCAGAAAACAGGGGCCGGAGCCGCCGCCTTTGCCCTTTGACCCTGCGGCCTCGATGTCGCTTACCGAGCTGCACGACGCCGTGGAGGGTTGTCTGCGCTGCAAGCTGGGGGCGGGGCGTACGAACCTCGTCTTCGGCGTCGGGAGTCCGGACGCGAACCTCGTCATCGTCGGCGAAGCGCCGGGCGCACAGGAGGACGCGGAGGGAATCCCCTTCGTGGGGCGCGCAGGCCAGATGCTGACGCGAATGCTCGAAAACGTCATCGAGGTTCCCCGCCAGGAGGTCTACATCTGCAACATCCTCAAGTGCCGCCCGCCGGGCAACCGCAACCCCGAGCAGGACGAGATCGACTGCTGCGAACCCTACCTCCACAAACAACTCGCCGTCATCAAGCCCAAGCTCATACTGGCGCTGGGGAAGTTCGCCGCCCAGTGGCTGCTCGCCACGAGTACGCCCATCGGCAGGCTGCGGGGGAAGTTTGGACGCTACCGGGGGATTCCGTGCCTGGCGACCTACCACCCCGCCTACCTGCTCAGAAACCCGCGCGACAAGCGCCTCGTGATGGACGACCTGCTCAAGGCCAAGGCGGTCTACCACGGGGAGCAGGAGGCGGAAATCGAGCTGTTCAGCTAGGCGCCGGGCGGGTCACTCCACCTCGTCCGCGTAGTTGGACACCTCTATCAGGTTGCCGTCGGGCTATGACAAACCCCTAACTACTATTATGCGACAAGATGCTACGAGACACGGGAGACAATCTGAATGCTCTGAAAAATTAATAGTCGAACAGTCTTCGCGCGCCATGCACCAGCAGGAGCAATACACCACCGCCACCCACCGCGGTTCCGATTATATTAAATAACTCCTTAGCGGTCGTGACCTGCCCTGGGGCACCGAAGAAAAGCATCCAAAACAGCAAAATCAATCCACCTATAAACACGGTGCCGATGCTATAAAGAATCCGACTAGCCAGAATATGCTTGCTTTTAGAGATCCTCTCTCTGCTCTCCAGTTGTGCCATGTGATAGTTGTACTGTCGCTCATCTGTGGCGTTGCTCAACTGAATAGCCTCACTAATAACCTGTGTGCGTCTGTTATTACTCTCGATGCGCTGTCGCTCGATTTCAATCTGCTGTTTAACAAGAGGAAAAAGTTCTAGCTGTTCCTGGTCAGATTCAATTGGTACCGGTAAGTCTCGATTTTCAATCTCTTCCGTCATCGCCTAGTTGTGCCTTTTGGCCAAAAATTGAGACCAGATTGAGGGTTCGGGCCAGTGCCATCGATGAGCAAATCGCCGAAAAGTTCGGCGTCAATGGATTGGACGACATACCCATCCCCATAAGGGGAATCCATAATCCGATGAATCATGCTCTGTCCTTCCGGAGATGATTTGCGACGGTGAACTTCTTCGGCAGCCTCGTCGTATGTCTCGTAGTAGAAAGAAGCCGAAGTCTCCATCTTTTCCCCTTTGAGGAGTGATGTCTCATTTTACACAGTCAAATGCGTAATGTGTAATCATTTAATCGCGCGGCTTGGTGTTTTGGATATTGCACACTATAAGCCCATGCAGGCGATGTTCTCGGGGATATTTTGGCACCTTTTGCCGTCTCCCACCTTGGAGTAATTCACACAATCCCAGAGTTTTTGTCAAGAACTTATTAGGTTTCCATTTTCCTCACTTGTTTGTCGGTAGGGCATGACACACCGGGCGATTCACTCCACCTCGTCCGCGTAGTTGGACACCTCTATCAGGTTGCCGTCGGGGTCGCGAAAGTAAAACGAGCGAATCGGCCCCGCAGCCCCGCTCTTCTCGCAGGGGCCTTCGATAATCTCCACCCCGCAGGCGCGCACGTGGGCCATTGCGTCTTCGAGGTTCGTCTTCGTGATCAGGCACAAGTCCTCCGAGCCCGGAACGGGCCGCTCGGCCTTGGGCTCGAACTCCGCACCCGCCAGATGGAGGTTTATCTTCTGGTTCGCGAACCGCAGCGCGCGGCGCCCCCCGCCGAAGGATATCGCCTCCATGCCCAGAACCCGGGCGTAGAAATCACACGTGCGCTCCAGGTCGCGCACCGTAAAGACCACGTGGTCGAACCGTTCGACTTCCAAAGCCTCCCCCTTTCTCGTGCCGCGACTCCCCGCTTGCGGCCGCTTGCCTCACCGTGAACATGCGCGCCGTGCAGGCGTGCCCTCTCACTTCTCCTTGCGTCTGGCTCTCTTGCCGGGCATGGCGGGGTCAGTTGGACGTCTGTCGTCGAGTGCGCCCTCGGGTGCGCGTACACTGCGCAGGCGCGCGCCCGCGGCGAGCCTCTCGCGCACCTCGGCCTCGTATCCCCGCGAGGTGGGACGATAAAACCGCTCTCCTTCCAGCCCCTCGGGCAAACCCTGCATCTCCACGACCGCTTCTTCGAAATCGTGTGCGTGCTGGTAGCCCTCCCCGTAGCCCAAATCCCGCATGAGGCCCGTCGGCGCGTTTCTTAAGTGATGCGGCACGGGAGGGGCGTCGCGCTCGCGCACGACGCGCTCCGCCGCGCCGAAGCCCTTGTAGACCGCGTCGCTCTTGGGCGCTTGCGCGAGATAGACCACCGCCTGGGCGATGGCGAGCTTCCCCTCGGGAAGGCCGATAAAGTGAAACGCCTGCTGGGCGGCGGTGGCCACCACGAGCGCGTGGGGGTCGGCCATACCGACGTCCTCCGAAGCGAAGCGCACGAGGCGCCGCAGGACGTACATGGGGTCCTCGCCCCCTTCAAGCATCCGCGCGAGCCAGTAGAGGGCGGCGTCGGGGTCGGAGGCGCGCATCGTCTTGTGCAGGGCCGATATGAGGTTGTAGTGCTCCTCGCCCGACTTGTCGTAGAGCATCGTCTTGCGCTGGGCCGCCTCGCCCACCAGGTGTTCGTCGATGCGGCCGCCCGCTCCCGCCAGTGCGGCGGCGGCCTCCAGGACGTTGAGTGCTGAGCGCGCGTCCCCGCCGCTCACCGCCGCAATGCGGGCCAGGGCGTCCTCCCCGGCAGTGAGCCCCATGCCGCCCAGACCGCGTTCCGTATCTTCCAGCGCACGGCGCAACAAGGCGACGAGGTGGCGCTCCTCGAGACGCTCGAGCACGAACACCCGCGCGCGAGAGAGCAGGGGAGCGATAACCTCGAAGGAGGGATTCTCCGTCGTCGCGCCGATGAGCACCACCGCACCACTTTCCACGTGGGGGAGGAGGCCATCTTGTTGGGCCTTGTTGAAGCGGTGAATTTCGTCGATGAACAAAATCGTGCGCACGCCCCGGCGCGCCATCTGCTTCGCCTCGTCGATGGCGGCCCTGAGCTCCTTCACCCCGTGGAGCACCGCACTCAGGGTGATGAAGTGCGCTTTCGTTCTCGCGGCAATGATCCGCGCGAGCGTGGTTTTGCCCGTGCCGGGAGGACCCCAGAAAATGAGTGGGCGCAGGGCGTCTTCTTCCACCGCACGCCTGAGCACGCGGCCCGCGCCGACGAGGTGCTCCTGCCCGAGCACTTCGTCGAGCGTGCGGGGCCGCATCCGCTCGGCCAGGGGTGCGGAGGCGGGTGCGTCGGGGCGGCCGCCGTCTTGCGTGGAATCGAACAGACCCCCTTCCAAGGCGCGCTCCCGTTTGGCGAGAAAACGAAGGTGGTTTATTCTAGCACCTGCGCCTCGTGTTTTCGAAACGCGCGCCGCGCCGCGCGATTCACGGTTTTTCGGCCACCTTTCCGCGAGACTTCACAGAGGCCGACCTACGCTTCGGAGCGAAACCGCTTACCGACCCTTGGGGATAAAACATGGAAAAAATCGTCGTGCACACGGACAAAGCCGCTTCGGGCAAGGTGCCCCTCTCCCAGGCGATTCGGGTGGGAGAATGGCTCCACTGCTCGGGGCAGTTGCCGCTCGACCCCGCGACGGGAAAGTTGGTTTCCGGCGGCGTCGCCGCGCAGACGCGGCAGATAATCGAGAATCTCAAGGCGGTATGCGAGGCGGGGGGAACCTCCTTGAAAAATGCCGTCAAAGTCACTATCTTCATGCAGGATTTAGCGGACCTACAAGAGATGAACGCCGTATTCGAAGAATACTTCGGGACGCAAGACCCGCCTGCGCGCACGACGTTTCAGGCCGCGCGGATCATCGCGGACGCGAAGCTCGAAATCGAGTTGCTGGCGTTCATCCCCTGACAGCCCGGAGAGGAGGCCCCCTTTTGGCCACGAGAGCACCGCAGGTTGGCATATTGATGGGAAGCGCATCCGACAAACCCGTGATGGAAGAGGCTGTCAAAATGCTCGGGGACTTCAAGGTTCCCTGCGAGATGAGAATCCTCTCCGCACACCGCACGCCCGACGCCGTGCACGAATACGTGCGCACGGCGCCCGAGCGCGGCATCCGCGTGCTGATTGCGGGAGCGGGCATGTCTGCCCACTTAGCGGGCGTCGTCGGCGCCGCCACCGACCTGCCCGTCATAGGCGTTCCGCTGAACAGCTCCTCGCTCGACGGGCTCGACTCGCTCCTCTCCACGGTACAGATGCCCCCCGGCATTCCGGTGGCGACGATGGGCATCGGCGCACCCGGGGCCAGGAACGCGGCCTTGCACGCCGTGCGCATTCTCGCTCTGGGCGACTCGAAACTGGCGAAGGAATACCGCCGCTTCGCACTGCAGCAAACCGAGAAGGTGCTCGCAGCGGACGACGCGCTGCAAAAGGAAATCTCTCCGTCGCCCGCACAGGCGCAAGACGAGGGCGCAGACGAGGGGAAGGCCGCAAAAACCTCCACCCGCAGGCCGAGGCGAAGCCGCGCGAAGAGAACCCACAGAAAATCGTAGGCGATGGCCCGAATCCTTCGGGTGAACCCCGAATCTCCGGAAGAGGAAACGCTGCAATCCGCCTGCGAGGAGTTGCGCGCGGGCAACGTCGTCGCCCTGCCCACGGACACGATTTACGGGCTGTGCGCGCATGCCTTCGATGCCGAGGCCATCGAGAAGCTCTACGCGCTCAAGGGCAGGAAAGACGCAAGGGGCGCGCCCGTTCTCATCGCCCGCCGCGATCAGCTACAAGACCTGGCGAGCGAGGTGTCTCCGCGCGCGGCGGGTTTGATGGACGCCCTGTGGCCCGCGGGCCTCACCCTGGTCCTCTCCGCCGCCCCCGGGCTGTCCCCCCGGCTCTGCGAGGAGGGACCCAGCGTCGCCGTTCGCATGCCCGCCTCAGCGCTTTGCCGCGCACTCGCCGCGCGCGTCGGCCCGTTCGTGGCGACGAGTGCCAACGCACCCGGCGCACCTGCCCTCAAGAGCGGGCGTGAAATAGCGGAGAGTTTTCCGGATGGACTCGCGCTCGTCCTGGAGGCGGGCGCACTGCCCGACGCCCAGCCTTCCACCGTCGTGGACGCGAGAGGGGAAAGTCCGCGCCTGCTTCGCGCGGGTGCCGTGGATTTCGAGTTGGTGGTGCGCACCTGGAACGAGGCGGCGCGCAGGGGCTGCTGAACTATTCGGGAGGGGGCATGTTCAGAACGATCCGGCCTTCCGCCTCCACGATGCACTGACAGGCCAGGCGAAACTCATCCGGGTTCCAGCCGTAGGCGTCCAACGTGTCCCGCTCGTCCTCTCCCTGCGGGGAGAGAAATTCGCCTCCCGAGACCACGATCACCTTACAGGTCGAACACGCGCAGTTGCCCCCGCAGTCGTGGGTATGGTCTATGTCGTTGTCCAAGTCCGCGTCGAGAATGGAATCGCCCACTTCCGTCTCGTATTCCAAGTCGAGGTTTTCATACCGGATGATGCTCAAGGACCGACCTCCCCCACCCATTGTGAAATAAATTCCTTCTGCTGCGCGCCCGAAAACATCCCTCCCCCGGAGGCGAGAGACGGGGAATCCCGCCGGCCGGGCGAGAAAAACGTATTATCTTTTGGGGTTCTTTTCAACACGCGCGCACCCTTGCGCCGCACGCCAGCGCGAGGGCGAACGCGGTGCCTACACGGTGCCTCGGGGCGGCAGCACCACCATCGATTCGGTCGAAATCCTGCGGGACTGCGACAACAGAAACTCGAGGGATTCCGCCACCAGGTCCGGAGGAATCATTTCCTCGAAGTCGAACTCGCCCGGAATCGACTTCCACATGTCCGTGGCACAGGCTCCGGGCCGCAGGATGGTGAGCCGAATCCCCCGGGGCCGCAACTCCTCCACCAGGGCGCGCGACAAGCCCTCGAGGCCCGCCTTGGCGGCGCAATAGGCCGACGCCCCCGGAAAGCCCGATACCGCGCTGATGGAGGATACGTTGACGACCTCGCCCGCCGCCTCCTCGAGCATGGGACAAAGGGCGCGCGTCAGCATGAAAGGAGCAGTGAGGCACACCGATATCGTGGCGTTGAACTCCTCGACCGAAAGGCTCTCCAGATCCTTGAAAACACCCGCGCCCGCATTGTTGACGAGCACGTCCACGCCCCCGAGCCGTTTCGCGGCCACCTCGGCGATTCCCCCGACCTCCTCCGCGTTGCTCACGTCGCAAACGTGGGGAAAGACTTTGCCCGTCAGACCTTTCGTGTCGAACGCCAGTTTGGCCAGGGCGTCGGCGTCCCGCGAGACGGCGAGCAGGTGCGCGCCCGCCTTTACGAGACGAAGCGCACTCGCGCGCCCGATGCCCCGGGAGGCTCCGGTGAGGACGATGCGCTTTTTCGCCAGGTGGCCCGGCTCACCGAATCCCATCGGGGTTTTCTCCATAATAGTCCACGAAGTTGCGCTCGTTCTCGTAGAGGCGCACGCGAAACAAAAACCCCGCCTCCACGTGCTCGGCCAGGCGCTCCCAAATCGCAATCGCTATGTTCTCGGCAGTGGGAATGCGGTTTTTCATGAACTCCGCCGCGTCTTCGTTGAGGTTCTTGTGGTCGAGTGCTTCGACGACTTCGCGCCGCATGACGTTCTTGAGGTCCGCGAGATTATAGGCCATCCCCGTCGCGGAGTTCACCGCCCCGCGCAAAGTCACCTCGAAAACGTAGTTGTGCCCGTGGTAGTGGGGGTTGGCGCACTTGCCGTAAGTTGCTTCGTTTCGGGCGTCGCTCCAGTCGGGCCGGAACAAACGGTGCGCCGCGCAGAACTCCTCGCGTCTCGTGATCTCGATCATCGCGCCACACCCCCGGCATCAACGACGGGGGGGTGCGTCTCCACCATGTCCGCGTACTTGAGGCCCGTGGCGGTGTTGAACGCCACCACGCACGCATCGCGCCCCACTTCTCCGCGCGCAACCAGAGCCTCGAGAGCCGCGATGCACGCCCCGCCCTCCGGACAAAGGAGCAAACCCTCGGAGGCGCCCGCGCGCCTTTGGGCATCGAACATCGCCGCGTCCGAAACGGCGATGGCCGTGCCGCTGCTCTCGCGTATCGCACGCAGACACAAAAAATCCGCCAGAACCTTGGGCGCCCGCAGGCCGGAGACGAGCGTCGTGGGGTTCTCCCACGGGGAGGAGACCTCCTCTCCGCTCTCATAGGCGCGCACCAGCGGGGCGCAGCCCTCGGCTTGCACGCAAACCATGCGCGGCCTCCTAGCACCTATCCAGCCGAGTGCCTCGAGTTCGTCGAAGGCGCGCCACATGGCCACCAGACCCGTCCCCCCGCCGGTGGGGTAGAGAATCACGTCGGGAACCGCGCCGCCGAGCTGCTCGACGAGTTCGTAGGCCATCGTCTTCTTGCCCTCGACCCGGTAGGGCTCCTTGAAAGTAGAGAGCTCGAACCAGCCCTCCTCAGGTGCTCTGCTCGCTACGATCTCGGCACAATGGTGGATATAGCCGCGCACAACGGTCACTTCCGCCCCCGCGAGGTCGCACTCCACCTTGTGCACGCCGGGCGCTTTCTCGGGCACGAAGACGGCGGCCCCGATTCCCGCCCTCGCAGCATAGGCCGCAGCCGCCCCGCCTGCGTTTCCCGCCGTGGGCATGGCGACCTTGCGCACCCCCAGGTGGCGCGCCATCGTGAGGGCGGCGGAGAGCCCGCGCGCCTTGAAACTGCCCGTCGGGTTCGCGCCTTCGTCCTTCACGAACAGGCGCGAAAGCCCGAGCGTCTTCCCGAGGCGGGGGGCTTCCAGAAGCGGCGTCATGCCCTCGCCGAGCGTGACCACGGCGTCCGCGGCGGGAGCGGGGAGCATTTCGTGGTAACGCCACATGGAGGGGACGCGGCCCGCCATCTCCTCAAGGCGCAAGGTGCGCGCGGCGGCTTCCACGTCGTATCGCGCCAGCAGCGGGGCGCCTGCGGGGCTCAGGTTCATCAGGCCGCCGGGGGCGAAGCGCTCTCCCGTTCGGGAGCATTCGAGACCAATGAACGCGGAATAGGAATTCAATCTCGCAAGCCCCGTGGGTGAGGTTTCGTCGCCCGGCGTTGCCGCCCGTACGACGCTCTGCTAACGTGTTTCCCTACTCCATAGCACGATATCGCCATCGCCGCCGCCCCCGCAAGGAGAAAACGATGACGCGCAAACCAAGGGCGCTGCCGGGTCCCTCGAAAGCGAGCGGATTCCTCGAGGTGGCAAGCGGCGTTCACGTGTTCGTGGGGGGCGGGGGAGCGACGAACTTCGGCCTCGTGCTCACGGAGGGAAAGCCCGTCGTCGTCGACAACGACATCCGCGTGCGCAAGGCCTTCGTGGCGTGCATGAAGGGGGTCGTCCGCAAATCACCCGGGCTGGTGCTGAACACACACCACAACTTCGACCACACCTCCGACAACGGCTACTACCACAGGCGCGGGGCTGTCTCCCTCGGCGAGGAAAGCGTACGCCTGGAGATGGAGCGCGAGGAGAGTGAGGGCATCTGGGTGAAGCAGATGGCGGGCAGACCCGAGAAAGTGGAGCACCTGATCGGCAAGCTGCACGTCGCCCCGCCGATGGTGACGTTTTCGGGCGAAATTTCCGTCCGCTACGGCGGGCGGCTGTTCGAGATGTTCCACATCGGCCACTGCCACACCAAGGGAGACACCGTCGTCTGGATGCCGGAGGAGCGCGTTCTCTTCACGGGCGATTTGCTCGACTACCGCACCCATCCGGTAGCGCGGCTCGGGAACTTCGGCAACTGGATAGAGGCAATTCGGCGACTCCGGAAATTCCCCGCGAAGGTGCTCGTGCCCGGCCACGGCCCCGTTCCCCGACAGCCGGCCAAGAAGGTATGGGACGAATTCGGGGCGTACATGGTGAAGCTGCGCGAGCGCACCGCCAAGGCCCTCAAGAAACACGGCGCACCTGAAAAAGCCGCACAGAACGTGCACATGGACGAATATCGCAACTGGCTGCGCTCGAACCTGGTCGCGCAAAACGCGCTGCTCATGGCGAAGGAACTGACACGAAAGAGTTGAGTCAGACCCAGGCGGCGGGCGGCTCCTCGCCCTGAAAATACCCGGGGGGAACCTCCCCCCGCACCCGGCGGGAGAGGAGGCGTTCCTGCGTAAGCCCAAAGCGGCTTTCTACCTCGGCGGAAGAAGACCAGGCTTCTCCCTCGCGAAAGCCCCCCACCCGAATTTCTCCCTCCACGACGAGGACGTCCCCCTCAACCCGGGGCGTATCGCGCACCACGCCCGTTCTTTCGTCCCAAAACCGCACGGCTCCGTCCTCTGCGGCGAAGGCGTAGAGCGAGCCTCCCCGCTTCCAGTCCACCGTGGCGAACTCTCCTCCGCACTCCTCCCTGTTCATTTGCGCCTCGCTTGTGCCCACGACGTACAAATCTCCCCAGATGAGGGGAGGAGCCATCACCCAGCCCGAAGCGTTCTCCACGCGCCAGCAAAAGTTGCCGCTTTCGCGATCCACCGCGAAGAAGTGGCCCTTTTCGCGGTCGTTCAAAACGGCGAAAATCCTCCTCTGGTCCACCGCGTAGAGGGGCGTGTGGACGCCGAGGCGTTCGAGAAGCTCCTCGGGTGGAACTCTCACGCAAATATCCTCCTTTACCTGCCAAGAACCACGAACGCGCTCGCACGCGCCGCCCCAGCATAACCCATCCGCCGGGCGACGTTCATCTCCCGCGCACGCAAAAAGATCGTGCGGGGCGGTTCGTTTCTGATAGAATCGGGGCGAGGACACCTC
This sequence comes from bacterium, assembly GCA_965221655.1. Classification (GTDB taxonomy): domain Bacteria; phylum UBA8248; class UBA8248; order UBA8248; family UBA8248; genus Bin107. The sequence continues at coordinate 2,172,558 of OZ244906.1, forward strand.
GCCAACAGCCGGCCCTTGACGGAGAAGGAGGCTCGACATGGCCGTCGTCACCATTACACGCCAATACGGAACGGGCGGACTCTTCATCGCGCGTACGCTCGCCGAAACGCTGGGCTACACCTTTTTGGGGCGCGACGAACTCGTCGAGGTATGCAAGGGCAGGGGTCTGCAACTCGACCTCGAGAAAATCGAAGGCCGCGCCCCGACGATTCTCGAGCGCACCTTCGGCGTGGGGAGAGAACGCCTGCGAGACGTCTTGTTCGAAAGCATGAGCGAGGCGGCCGACGCAGGAAACGTCGTCATCGCCGGGTGGGGCGGGCAGGTGCTCTTGAAGGATCGGGCCGACGCCCTGCACCTGCGAATCGTCGGCAGTGTCGAGGCGCGCATCCGCCACTTCATGGAATCCTCGGGCGTGGCGAGAACGGCGGCGGAGGAAACCATCCGGAGAACCGACCGGGATCAAGGCATGTTCTACCAGTATTTCTTCAACGTCGACGCTGCGGATTCGGCCCTCTACCACGGCGTGCTGAACATCGAGCAAGCCTCGCGCGAGGAGATAGTCGCCCTGATAGAGCTGATGCTCACCGAAAAAGCGGCTTCGTGAAGCTCATCCCGCAGCCGGGCGGCCCCTGTGCCGCACCTTTGCGGAGGCCGCCGCCACGGCGAGGATGGAGAGCGTCTGCACGGCCAGCACCAACATGAACGCCCAGTAGTAGCTCCCCTGCGTATCGAAAACGTACCCCGCAAGCCAGGGTCCCGCCGCCGAGGCCAGCCCTCCTCCCGCCTGGCTGAAGCCCAGAATGCGGCCGAAGCTCCTGCCGGAGAAGACGTCCGCCTTGATCGACACGAAAATCGCGCCGCGCGCCCCGGCGCCGATTCCGTAAATGAGAACGTAGGCGTAGCCCAGCCAGGCGCGTTGCGCGGAGAGGTTCATCAACAAGACGACGCCCGCCATCGCGACGCCGCTGAGCAGATAAAACGTGCGCGTTCTCCCGATGCGGTCTCCCACCCAGCCGCCGCCAATGCCTCCCAGTGCCCGCACCACGGCCAGCCCGCCGATGAGAGAAGCCGCCTTGATGGTGCTCATGCCCATGTCGACCATGTGCGCGGCCTGGTGCACGCCGACCACGCTGAAGCCGACGCCGTTGAATATCCCCGCCAGGAACAACAGCCAGAAAACCGAATCGCCAAGCGCTTCGCGCAGGGTGCGGCTCTCGCCGGAGGCTTCCGCCTCTCTTCTCTCGACCGCCTCGGCGCGGTTTCGGTGCAGCAGCACGTTCAGGGGCACGAGCAGCGCCACGACGCCAGCCGCCAACACGAGATATGCCGCGCGCCAGCCGAACGCCGCTATCAGGTAGGCGGAAAGCGGAACCATGACGATGCCGCCGCAGCTGCGGCCCGAAAGCGATATGCCCATCGCCACCGCGCGGCGGCGGACGAACCACTGGCTGACGACGGTGCTCGTGGGGATGAAGCCGAACATGGTGACGCCCAGGGCCACCACGCCGCCGTAGAAAAAATAGAGCGTAGGCAGGCTGGATACCCGCGACATCAGCACGAGGCCGACGCCCAGGATGGTGATTCCCGTCGGGATAATCACCCGCGGCCCCCAGCGATCCACCATCGCGCCAATGAAGCCCGCGGAAACGGCGAACGTGGCCATCGAGAACGAAAACGCGAGGGCCGTGTCCGCCCGCGACCAACCGAATTCTTCGAGAAAGGCCACGTAAAAGACGGGAAAGGTTCCGACGATGGAGCCGCCCGCCGCCATCGTGAAGAAGGTGAGGCCGACGATCACCCAGCCGTAGTAGCGGTGCGAACTCTCGCTCGCCTTCTCCGAAAAGCAGGAAGTCATTCCGCCGAACCAGAAAGGAAAAACGGGGCAGCCCCGCCGAGAGGACGCCCCGGAGGCGGCGATTCGCGCATCGCTCTCCTTGCCTGAGAAAGCGCGCCGCCCATGCGCGTCGCCCCGGGAGAAAGCGGGCGGAGGTTCAAACGCGCATCGGCATCACGACGTAGGTATAGTCGTCCGAGTCCGTGGGCGCGAGTATTCCGGGGCTGAGTGCGTCTTTGAGCTGCATGCTCACCTGCTCTTCTTCCAGTATGGAAAGAGCGTCGAGGCAGTATCTCCAGTTGAAGCCTATCGTGATGTCGGTCTGCGCACTCGACTCGATGACCTCCTCGGCTTCTCCTGCCTCCGAGCCGTTGGTCGTCAGGCGCAACTGCCCCGGAGAGAACTCGAACTTGACCATGCGCGTCTCGTCCGCGAACAGCGAAACCCGGCGAATCGCCTGGGAGAGGCTCTCGCGGTTCATCACGATGGAATGCTCGTTGTTGTCCGGAATCACCTGTCTGTAGCGGGGGAACTCCCCGTCTATCAGGCGAGCCGAGAGCCAGACGTTGCCCACCTGGAAGACAATGTGGTTCGGGGCAGGCGACGCCGCCTCCTCGGCTTCGGGATGCGCGGAACTCCGCCCGCCCGCGGAGTGAACGAGGGAGACGGACACCTCGCCCTCGACCCCTTGCAGGAGCTTGACGAGCTCCCCCAACGCCCGCTTGTGGACGATGACGCCTTCTTCGAGCTTCAGCCCCTCGCCCGCGCGCTCGATCATCGCCAGGCGATGGCCGTCCGTGGCGACGAGGCGCAGGGTGTCGGAATCCGTCTCCATGTAGACGCCGTTGTAGGTGTAGCGCGTCTCGTCCTGGGATATGGCGAACATCGTCTTGCGAATCATCTCGGCGAGAACCGAGGCCGAAATGACGTGCGCGGCCGACTCCTCGGCGTCGGGAAGAGAGGGGAAGTCCGAGGGAGGCAGCCCCGGGAAGCGGAACTTCGAGCGCGCGCAGCGCATCTCGATCCACTGACCGTCCTCCTCGTTGAGGCGCACCTCCTCCTCGGGAAGCTCCCGCACGATGTCGAACAGTTTCCTGGCGTTGAGCGTAACCCTGCCCTCTCTCTCCACCTCGGCCCCGAACGTGCCGCGCATGCTGATGTCGAGATTCGTCCCCAGCAGGCGGATGTTTTGCATACCCTCCGTTTCGATGAGCACGTTTTGCAGTATCGGCATCGAACTGCTTCTGCTTTCGACGACGCCTTGTATCGTTTGCAGGGCCTTGAGCAACGTATCCCTTGGAATAACCAATTCCACGATGCCGACTCCTTGTGGAGAAACGGGAATTCCCGCAAAATCATGCGGCCTTATGAACCCGAAGCGCCGCTCGATGATAGCAAATTCAGGAACGTTCGGGGGCTTCTTTCCATATAAACCAAACGACTTCGCGCGACAAGCGGGCGGGCGCGAAAACCTCTTCGCCCCGCCGGAAAAAGCCGTCGCGAGGAGCGGCGATTCCGAACCGCTCTCCCGAGGATACCCGTACCGCATGGAGGCCAACCGACCCCGCGCCATGAACGAAGCGAACCCCGCACGCTCCATCCTCCACGTCTACGCGCACCCCGACGACGAATCCTTCGGGAATCCGGCCACCATCGCCCTCTACGCGAGCCGGGGCGTGCGCATGGGCCTGCTCACCCTCACGCGCGGGGAGGCGGGCCTCACCAACGGCGTATGCGCACCCGAAGAATTGGGCGAGGTGCGCCAGGCGGAACTCGAAGAAGCCTGCAGGGTCTTGGGCGTCGAGAGCCTGACGCTTTGGCGCTACCCCGACGGAGGATTGCACCGCGTGCGGGAAGCGGAAATTCTGCCGCGCATCGAGGCCTTCATGCGGGAGTTCTCGCCCGACGTGGTCGTGACCTACGGAGAAGACGGCGTTACCGGACACCCCGACCACCGCGCCGCAGGCGGCTGGGCGACGCAGGCCTTTCACGACCTCGTTCGGAAAAACCCGGCCGGCGCGCCCGGGCGCCTCTACCACCGGGTGTCGCCGGAGAAAAGACGCAACCTCTACGACCGCCCGGACCTCATCTACCGAACCGACTACACGACCATCGTGGACGGGCGCTCGCTTCCGGGCGTGCGGCTGGCGGCGCAGGCGTGTCATCGCTCCCAAAAACAGCCCACCGACTATACGCGGCCACCTTTTTTCGAAACGGGGCTGGTGGACTACTACGCACGACGCTGGCCCTTGTGGCGCGGCGGCCCGCCGGAAGCCGACCTGTTCGGCGACTCACACCACGCAAGCGAAGACGGACTGCCCTGAATCACGCCACCCGCCCGTAGGCGAGCCGCACGTTGTGTACCGAAAGGGCGTTCGTCCATTCCGGTATGTGGGTGCTCACGACGAGGGTGATGCCCGAGGCCGCCAGCTCCCCGATGATGCCGACGATCACCCGAGCGTTCTCCTCGTCTACGTGAGAGATGGGCTCGTCGAGCAGCAGGGTTTCCGCTCCCGCCGCCAGTGCGCGGGCGAGTGCGACGCGCTTTTTCTCTCCGCCGGAGAGTTTGGCGGCGTCGCGCTCGGCAAGATTCTCGCAGCGGGTCCTGCGGATGGCCTCCGCCGCCCGTTCGTTCACCGCCGAGGCGCCCATCCCGCGGGCGCGCGGGCCGAAGGAGACGTTCGAGAGAACGCTTCCCCGAAACAGATACGGCTCCTGGGCGAGAAGGGTGACTTTTCTTCTGTGGGCGAGACCCGCCTTGCCGTAGGCGAGGGGCGCGTTGCGGTAGGTGAGGAGGCCTTCTTCGGGCGCCAGCAGGCCCGCCATCAGGCGCAGCAGCGTCGTCTTGCCCGAGCCGTTCGCTCCGGTGAGCAGCGTTATTTCACCGGCGGGAACCCGCATTTTCTTGACGTCGATCACCCAGTCGACGTCGAAGCGAAATTTTACGTTTTCGAGAACGAAGGCGTCCACGTCAGGACCTTTGGATGTAGCGCGAGAGCAGGTTCGTCGCCAAAACGATCCCCAGCAGCACGATGCCCAGCGCGATCCCGAAGCCGAACTCGCCCTTCATGCTCTCGAGGGCAATGGCCGTCGTGAGGGTACGGGTATAGCCCTCGATGTTGCCTCCGAGCATCATGGCGATCCCCACCTCCGAGCAAACGCGCCCGAACGCCGCCAGCACCGCCGCCACCAGGCCGAAGCGGGCTTCGCACAACACCGCCCAGGCGGTGCGTCCGCCCGAGGCTCCCAGGGTGAGGGCCGTCTCGCGCACCCTGGCGTCCACCGACGCGACCGACGTCATGAAGAACACGGCGGCGAGGGGCGTCGCCAGCACCACCAGGCCGACGACGATGGCCGAGGGGGTGAACAGCATATCCGCAAAGCCCAGGGGTCCGCGTCGTGACAGGAAGCCGTAGACGAGCAGGCCGATGACGACGGTCGGCAGGCCGAGCAGCGTTTGCAGCAGGGTGATGGCGAGTCCGCGCCCCCGAAAGCGGCCCGTCGCCAGCACGAAACCGATGGGCAGGCCGGCGAGAGACGCGAGAATCGTCGACAAAAATCCGACCTTCACCGTCACCCAGGCGGCGCGCACGACGGCAGGGTCCGCGCGCAGCACGCGCATCACACCCTCGGCGAACCCCTCGAGCAAGTATTCCAAGGCGCTTGTCCCCCGGGCGCATCCCTCAAGGGAGCGCCTTCGCGTTCGGGTGGAAGAGTTGTTTTCCCGACAGCCGAAAATCGCGGATCATCCCCTGTCCATCGACAGAGGTGAGAAAATCGATGTACTTCACCGCCAAGTCGAACCGCACGTGGGGATGGCGCGCCGGGTTCACCGCAATCACGCTGTAGGGGTTGTGCAGACGCTCGCCCCGCGGCCCCTGAATGCGGAGGGAAATCCGCCCCTTTGCGGCGAGGGCGATGTAGGTGCCCCTGTCGGTAATTGTGTATCCGCTCTTCTCGTCCGCCGCCATCAACGTTCTGCCCATTCCCTGGCCCAGAGCGCGATACCAGGAGCCAAAGGCGACCACCCCGGCACCCCGCCAGAGTTCCATCTCCTTTTTGTGTGTTCCCGAATCGTCGCCCCTGCTGAACCACAAAGCCTGCGCGCGCGCGATTCTGCGCAGGGCTTCCGATACGTCGAACGTCCTCCACACGCCCGCGGGGTCGGCGGGCGGACCCACTATTACGAAATCGTTGTACATGACGGCTCTTCTGCGAACACCGTAACCGCTCGCCACGAAGCGTTTCTCGGCCTTTTTCGCGTGCACGAGCACGACGTCCACGTCGCCGTTTCTCCCCAGGCGCAGCGCCTTGCCCGTTCCCACGGATATGGTATGCACGAGCGCGCCGTGTTTTCTCTCGAAGGCGGGATGCAGCTTGGCCAGCAGGCCGGAATTCTCCGTGCTCGTCGTGGTCGCGACTTTGAGGCGCTCGAAGGCGGGCGTGTGTGTGCCCGACAGCGCGACGAGCAAGAGCGCCAGCGACCAGCGCGCGAGAAAACGCCGTCTCATTCGGTCTTCTCCCTTATGGCTCCGGCTGCTCCGAGGGGCCGAACGAAGGCGCGTCATCAGGGAGTTCGACGTGGATTTCGCGGGCTAAGGCGTCGAGGAGAGCCCTCGCCTCGCGCTCCGCGTCGATGGACGTGGTCAGCCGCGCGAGCGACATCGCTTCGCCGCGGGCGTTTTGCCCGACGCGCGCGGGAAACGTCTGGTAATAGCCCAGGTCGTCGTAGCCCTCGAGTATCGCCTGCAAATCATTCTGCGCAGAGGTGGGCACGTGCATCCACCAGACGAGAGAGCCCGCGTGCGACTCGGGGTTGGATCTCGCGCGGGGCGTCATGCGCCCGGCGCGGCGCGGGCCGCCGCCCGCCGCACCAGGTCGGGCAACTCCTCAACGAACAAAGAGCGCGGAATCGACCTGTCAAAACCCGCCCGGCCCGCCGACTTGAGCAGTTCCGGCTCGGTGTGCCTGCCCCAGGCGACGGAAAAAACCTCGCGGCCCGCCGCGCTGCGCCGGAGCTTCCCGAGCAGTTCGCCCGCCTTCTCGCCGCCCAGTGCGTGGTGGTGCAGGTCGAGCAAAAAAAGGGCTGCGCGAAACCCCTCGAGGGCCGCCTCGAACTTTTCGAGCGAATCCACGAACTGTGCTGCGACCCCTTGCGAGGCAGCCGCTTCGCGAATCCGTGCGGAGAACATCAGGTCCGAGCAGGCGACCAGGATGCCGTGCGTCCTTTCGCCCTCATTCACCACTTTTCTTCTCGTGCAGGAATTCGTTTCGCGGATCGCCCAGATAGCCGGGGAGGTAGTCGATGCGGCCCGAGGAGAGTACTTCGATGTATTTCGCACCCTCGGGACCCACGCCCGTCGCGCTGTGAAACACCCCGCCCGGAATGGCGGCGAAACCACCGGGCTCGAGCCACTCCTCGACGCCGCCAATGTGCATCCGCAGCCTGCCCTCGAGCACGACGATAAACTGATCCTCGGGATGGCGATGAATCGTGCTCTCGTCGAAGGCGGTGCCCGGGGCTATCTCTCCGCGCTGCATCGTCAATCCGTCCAGCACGACCGCGCGGCGCATGGTGCCCTTGCGAAGGTTCTGTGTTGCGGGAACGTCTTCCCAGCGATGAAAGCCCAATGTCGCGTTCCTCGGCATCCGCCTCCAGGCGGAAGAAGCGGTGCGCGCTACACTTCGACCTTCTCGCCCACGAACTCGACGAGACCGTGAACGTTCTCGAGCGTGTCGATCTTGTAGAGCAGCGCCTCGATCATGGCGATCTGATCGCTCTCGTACACCAGGCTGGTGCATTCGGTAAATTTCTCGAAGAGTTCCTCGCGGTCCATCGGACGCTGGGGGGTGCCCCGGGAAATTTCCGACATTTTCTCGTGCACCGTGCCGTCCTCGAGCTCGATCGCCACCTTGCCGCGAATGAGAGCGTAGCCCTGCGCCTCGATTTCGTCGTCCATGTAGGCGTTGACCTTCTTCATCATCTCCACGACGTCGGGACGCCTCACCACCTCGTCCTTGTACTGGGCGATGCCGGCCGCGCGCTCCAGCAACAAGGCGGCGAAACCGAAATTCAGGGAGAACTTGGCCTCCAGCTCGTTTTGCGGCTCCTTGTAGCGCAAGGGTTCCAGCACGCGCGAGGTGGTACCGAAGCGCAGCTCCTTCACCTGCTCGGGGCGTATGTCGTTTTCGAGAATCAGGTCCCTGGCGGCGTCCAAAGCGGGGTGAGAGAGAGACCCGCAGGGGTAGGGCTTGATCGACACGCCCGGGTCCACCGCCGACCAGGCGTTGCCCAGCTTGCCGACGATGTAGTCGCTGTCGCAACCGCCGCCCATGATCTGGAAAAACCCCCACTGGCCGTCGAATATCGTGGGGTCGGCCGTGTATCCGCCCGATGCCAGCCGCGCCGCCACGACGCCGTTTTCCGCCGCGCGGCCGCAGTGGTAGGGCTTCGTCATGGTTCCGAAGTTCGCGCGCAAACCCGCACTCTCCGAACAAACGATGCCGTAGCACATCCGCAACTGCCGCTCGTCCAGACCCATCAACTTCGCCGCGGCGGTCGCCGCCCCAATCGCGCCGATGGTGCCGGTGGAGTGGAACCCCTTGACGTAGTGATCGGGGCGAATCGCCTCGGCCACCTTGCATTCGACCTCGAACCCCAGAGCGAACGCGGTGAACAATTCCTCCCCCGTCGAGCCGAGCGCCTCGGCCAGGGCGAGGGCGGCGGGCATCACCGGACAGGTGGGGTGCGTCAAAAGTCCGTAGACGCGATCGGGATAGCTGCTCAGTTGCGTGTCGTCGTAGTCCATCGCGTGCCCGGCAATTCCGTTCGCGAGAGCAGCCAGGTGGGCGGGCACCGTCATCCCCGTGCCGATTACCCGCGCCTCGGGTTCTCCGCCGATTTCGGCGAGGTAGTTCTGGATGATGCGTCCACTCTCCTCCGTGGAGCCCGCGACCATCAGGCCGACGCCGTCCACGAAGCAGCGCCGCATGATGACGCGCACGTCCTCGGGTATATCCTCATAGCCTGTCTCGAGGACAAACTCGAGGATGGCGTCGGTAACGAGAGAATCTGAATCCGTCATAACCTCACCTTTCTGGAAAATTCCCGGCTCCGCTCAGTTGTTTTTGCGCTCCGCCTGCCCGGGTGCGGGGCTTGGTGGAGGCGTCGTCGCCTTCGGCCGGGGCTTGGGGCAAAAATATCCGCTCAACGACGGAAAAATGGACGCATTCGAACAAATTCCGCTGAGTGCGAAAATCAGCAATCCCGACAGGGCCAGCGCACCCAACATCCAAATCATGCCACGGCCCATGGCGGGCTTCTCCATCCTCGCGCGGAAAGCGCTTGGCACCCGATTTCGAACGAACAAAAAAACGAGTCGTCTCGCTCGGCGACCCGCGACCGAATCGAGGATGGGGAGGGCGTCGCCCCACCACCGCGTCAATCGACCAAACCTGAAATCCGCCCGAGAAACCTAACAAAAACAACACGAATCGGCAAGAAAGAACCGCATTTTTTCGCTCGCTCGCGTTTTACTTGCCGCACGAAGCGTGGAATAATATGCTCTGGAACGGGATGAAGCCACAACCCGAAACAGAGAGGGGCCATGTCCCGCGTTATGCACCATCGGCACGAATGGGAGGATTGCCGCTAGGGAAGACCTTATTTTTTATCCAACATTGTGATTTTTTGCACAAGAAAAGCGTCGGGCCCTTTCCAGGACCATCGACGCGAAACCACACGGAGTTCGAAATGACTTCAGACGTCGAAGCCGGAGACATCCTTCCCGCAAAAGACGCCATCGCACTGATGGACCGGACCGACCTGGGTCCCCCCATCGACGTGCCCGAAATTCCCGCGGGCGCACACGCGGAAAACATCTCGCAAGAGGAGAGGGAGTTCCTCCAGGGCGAGATACTCCGCTTCAAGAAAGAGAAAAACGCGCTCGTCCTGGCCCACAACTACGTGCCCGAAGACATTCAGGACGTATCCGACATCATCGGCGACTCGCTGTTCCTGGCCCGCCAGGGCGCGGCCTCGAGTGCGGGCTGCCTCGTGGAGCCCTCGGTGCTGTTCATGAACCAAATTCTGGCCGCCCTCAAAAAACCGCACCAGAAGGTTCTCGCACCCTCGCTCGACGCGCTTTGCTCGCTGGCCGCCCATGCCGACGCGGGCAAGATTCGGGCGTGGAAACAAGCCCACCCCGACGGCATCGTCATCAGCTACGTGAACACCTACCTTGAGGTAAAGGCGGAGAGCGACTACTGCTGCGCCTCGGCCAACGCGGGGCAGGTTACCCTCCACGTGCTCGAAAACTCGCGCCCGAACCAGCCCCTTCTCTTTTTGCCCGACGTGTTCTTGGGCTTCTACGCGGCCAAGCTGCTCGAAAGGGAGGGGCATTCTCTCGATCGCCTCCACCTCATGATGGGTGCGTGCCACGTGCACGAGAGAATTCGCCCCCACCACGTCATGGAGCAACAAAGGCTCCACCCCGAGGCCATCACGGTGGTGCACCCCGAGTGCGGGTGCACCAGCTCGTGCATGCGCCAGGTGAACGAGGGCATCGTGCCCGAGGACATGCTCCAGTTCCGCTCCACGCAGGGCATGATCAAGCTGGTGGAGGAGGTGCCGCACAAAGAGGTCATCGTGGCGACCGAGGTCGGGAACCTCCACCCCATGTCCAAGGCGGTGCCGGGCAAGACGCTGATTCCCGCGAGCCGCGAGGCGCTTTGCGCCTACATGAAACAGAACACCCTGCAAAACCTCTATGAGTGCCTGCGTGACATGAAGCACGAGATCACCGTGGACCCCGAGCTCGCGCGCCGCGCGCGGATTCCCATCGAACGTATGCTTGAAATCGTCTGACGCGAGCACATATCATTGCGCGCATGGACATCCGCTCCAAAATCCGCGAATGGCTCCGGGAGGACTTCGGAGAGGCGCCCCTGCTCTACGAGGCCGCCAAAGACCCCCTCTGCGTAGCCGAGTTGCGCGCCAAGACCGACGCCGTTCTCGCGGGCGCGCCGTTTGTTCTTCCCGTACTGGAGGAAACCCGGAATCTCCTCGCCCTGGGCGAGAGCCGCGCACCCGCTGTCGACTGGCACAAGGAAGAGGGCGCGCGGGTTGCCGCGGGCGATCTGCTGGCCCGCGTGTCCGGCCACGCCCAGAACATCCTGAAAGCAGAGCGCACCGCTCTGAACCTGCTCTCCCACGTGTCGGAGATAGCCACGCACACCGCGCGCGTACTCGCCGAATTCGGTGATTTTCCTCCCACTTTCAAGGGCCTGGTCGACACCAGAAAGAACCGGCCGGGGCTGCGCTATTTTGAAAAATACGCGGTGCGCACAGGCGGTGGACGCAACCACCGCCTGGGGTTTTTCGACGGCGAGCTCATCAAGGACAACGACGTCGCCGTCGCGGGCTCCATCGCCGCCGCCATCGACAGGCAATTCGGCGCGCGCTACATGACGGAAGTACAAATCGAAGTGCAGAGCCTGGCCCAGCTCGAAGAGGTCATCGCCGACGGGCGGGTGCACATGATCATGCTCGACAACATGGACTTAAACGCGCTGCGCGAAGCGGTCGCACGCACCCGGCGGGCGGGCGTCGCCGTCCGAACGCAAAAACCCTACGAACTCGAAGCGTCGGGCGTCGGCGGCGAAGACGTGCGGCGCATCGCCGAGACGGGGGTGGACTACATTTCCACCAGCGCGCTCGTCCGCGCCGCCCCCCCGCTCGATTTTCACCTGAAGATCACGCAAGTGGATTCGTGATATTCTGTGAGCACCGGCTTCGGGCCGACTTTTCCCGAAGCCCCGCTCCCCAAGTTTCCATCACAGGCGAGGAACAACCATGTCTCTGGAGGTCGATTCCAAAAGCGTCGATTACTACAAGGCTCCCGACGGGCGCATCGTCGCCATCCACATCAAGGCGGATTTTGACGACTACGCCAAGTTCCCTCCCTACCTCGACACCGAGGAGGCGCAGGAACACATACGCACCGCCTACGCGGGCCAGGACATCGAGGCGGAACGCAACACCAAGGCCCACATGACCGACGACGAGGTGCCGCTTCAGATCATTTTGTTGAACAGACCCAAGGGCGCCATCACCAGAGCCCATTACCACGTGGTGGAGGAGAGAACCACGAACGCGACACGCCACCAGGTTCTCCTGTGCCAGCGCGGCAGGGTGCGGGTGGGCGTGTTCACGAAAGAGGGCGATAACCTGGGTGACGCGATTTTGCAGCGCGACGACCTGATCCTCATGTACGAAGGGCACGAGGTCGAATTCCTCGAGGACGGCTCGAAGGTCATCGAAATCAAGGAAGGCCCTTTCCCCGAAACGGACGAAAGGGACAAAGTCGACCTGAAATGAGCGGACGCGCCCGGTCCCGCCCGGTGCGGCGCACGCCGTCCGAACGCCATATGTCCGGAGAGACGACATGAAATTCTGCACCTTTGAAGTGCGCACCCCCGTCGGCCCGTTCGAGCGTCTGGGAGCCGCCGTAACCACAGGCGACGACCTTCGCTACGTCGACCTCAACTTCGCCGCCGCCGCCGCTTTCAGACAACGCGGCTCCACGCGCCCCCAGGCCATGGCGGACGCCCTTGTTCCCTCGGACATGCTCACCCTGGCGGCGTCGGGACAAGGTGGAGTCGAGGCGGCCGAAGAAGCGCTCGCCTTCGCGCTCGAAAACGAAGACGCTGCGGGCCCGCGCGGCGAGCAAATCATCTACGCACCGGGCGAGGCCCGCCTCCTCGCGCCGATCAAGCGGCCTCCGCTCATTCGCGGCTTCGCGGGCTTTGAGCGCCACCTCAAGAAGACCTTCGGGATGATGAATCTCGAAATTCCCCAGACCTGGTACGACCGTCCCCTCGCCTTCAAGGCGAGTTGCGCCCACATGGCCGGACCCGAAGAAGAAGTCCCCTGGCCGAGCTTTACCGAAAAGATGGACTTCGAGCTCGAGTTCTGCTGCGTCGTCGGCGCCCCGGGGCGCAACATCGCGGAACAAGACGCCCACGAGCACGTCTTCGGCTACGCGATACTCAACGACTGGAGTGCGCGCGACGCCCAGGGAGGGGAGATGGCCATGGGCACCGGCCCCTACAAGAGCAAGGACTGGTGCTGGAGCTTCGGCCCCTGGATAGCGACGCCCGACGAGGTCGGCGACCCGAAGAACATACCCATGGCCGCGCGGGTCAACGGAGAGACCTGGGTGGAGACGACACCCGGCGAGATGTATTGGACCTTCGCGCAGATGATCTCCTACACGGCGCGGGACGAGAACCTCCTCACGGGAGACCTGCTCGGCTCAGGCACCGTTCCCGGAGGATGCGGCATGGAGATCGACCGCTGGATTCAGCCGGGCGACGTCGTGGAGATCGACATGGGCCCCCTGGGCGTCATGAAGAACACGGTCGGCCACAAGCCCGCCCCCAGGCCCTACACCTATAAGTAGGCTTATCCCTCCTTGGGGGGGGCGTTCTCCGGCGGGTTCGCAAGATGCACCACCCTCTGGGGGAAGGGTATTTCGATGCCTTCTTCCCCGAACCTCCGATCTATCTCGAATCGCAATTCGCTCGCGACGCCCAGGCGGCTCATCACGTTCGGGGTGAAGCAGCGCAACTCGAAATCCAGGCTGCTCGCGCCGAAATCGCGAAACACGACGTGGGGGGCGGGAAACGTGCTCACCCGCTCGTTTTCCCGCGCGACGCCCAGCAGAATGTCGCGCACCTTCTCCACGTCAGAGCCGTAAGCCACGCCGACGCTCACCTCCACGCGCCCGTACTGATCACGGTGGGTGAGGTTCACGACCGAACTCGACACGATCTCGGCGTTGGGGATGATGACCGAAGCGCGCTGCCATGTTTCCAGTTCGGTCGCGCGAAACTGTATTCTCTTCACGATGCCTTCATGCTCGCCGACGCGCACCCAGTCCCCGACCTTGACGGGTCTTTCGACCAGCAGGATCAATCCGGAGACGAAATTGTTCACTACGTTTTGCAGCCCGAAGCCCACGCCGAGCGAAAGCGCGCTGGCGACCAGGGCGAGGTTCGTGAAGCTGATGCCCGTGACCGAAAGGCTCAGCAGGACCGCGACGATCACGCCTGCGTAACCCACGCCCGCGCTCAGCGTGTGCCGCACGCCCTCGGGCAGGTTCGCCCGCTCGAGGAGACGCGCGGAGAGTTGCCTCTGCACGAACCGCACCGCCGCCATGGAAAGGAAGAAGACGAGGATAGCCAGAAAGATGTCCAGCACCGAAATGCGGATGCTGCCCAGGCGGAATTCGGAGAGCACGTTGCCGACCCAACCCAGGAGCTCGTCGGGCGGCACGCCCCAAACGGGCGCTACGACCAAGAAGCCCAGAACGAAAACGAGCGGATCGACGAAGGCCCGCTCCCATGCGTGAAGCGTCTCCACGACGCGCGAAGAAACGCGAAGCCTCTCCTCCACGAACCCCGAGCGGGTCGACCAGGACGCCGCTTCGCGCACCAGCCCGCGCAGCAAAACGATGATCGCGATCACGAGCGCCGTCCAGACGAGATTGGCGAGAAGGCGCTGGCCGAAAACGCCGTAGCCGACCAGCACCGCCGCAACGCCCACCACCGCAAGCCCCCGCGCCGCACGCCGTGCGAACCTCCACACCCGGGCGGGGGCTTCTCCCGTCTCCTCGCTACGCCAGAGCTTCCCGCGCCCCAGCTTCACCAGAAGCCACCCCTCGAGCACGCCGAACGCCGCCGCATGGAGGGAGGCAGCCTCAGCGGAGCCTGCCTCGCCTCTCAGTCCGGAAAGAAACAAGTCCAGAAAGAAAACGGCCGCCAGAGCGAGAACGAAGCGATAAGCATCTTGTGCGCTTCGCGAAGACTGCGTCGTGAGCCGCCAGTTCGGCTGCTCGGGGGAGAGCACCGCGCGCGCGAAGGCGGCCACGAGGAAAAACAACGAGAGGTAGAAGGCGAAAGAGGCGAGCGTCCTTGCGAACGGCTCGCCCGGGAGGCCGCCCAGTCGCACCGCCCACAGGTAAAGACCCGCCAGAGCGGCGACCGGCAAAGCGCCGTTGCCGAGGCCTTCCGCCATTGCACCGGTGAGTCGGCGCGCGTAGGAGGGTGCGGACGCTGCGGGGTCCTTGCCGAGCGCCTCCACGACGCTGCGGCGGATTCCCCAGCCCAAAAGCGCCCCCAGGACCATCGCCCCCACGCCCGGCAGCAAAACGAGGAGGGCACTCTCCCCAGGAGGCAGGCCCCTGCGCCAATCCAGCGCGGAGCGCAGCGCACGGCCCAGTTCCTCCACCATTGCCGGAGCACCCTTCGCAATCACGGCGGGCGAGAGGGGCACCGGGGTGCGGCGAGACAAACCCTCCAGGGACAACTCCAGCCGTATCCGCGAGAGGGCTTCTTCGGCCTCCCCCGCCTGGAGGAGAGCCAAATCGGCCTGGGCCACGACGGTCCGCAAGGCAGCGATGCGGCTGTTGTAGCGTGCTCTGCGCTCGGCTATCGCCAGCTTCTCCGGCGGCGCACCCTGCGGGGGCGGAGGACCGATGGCGGCGAGCAGCCTTTCGGTCGAGCGGAGTTCTTCTTCGGCCTCCGACTTGGCGGCCTGCGCGCGGGTGCGGACTTGCCGCGCCAAGAAGAGATAGCCTTGCGTCAGGTCGGAGTCTTGCTCATCTTCCGCGATATATTGGTTTATTTCGCGCAAGACGATCGCCCAATCCCGCACGTCCGTCGCCGTGCCCGCCGCGGCGTAGGCCGGAAGGACGAGGAAAGTCAGGAAGAGCGCAGCTCCTAAAACGAACCCCGGACAGCGCAGTCTGCGTCTCATGGATATCCCGCCTTTCCCTTGGACGAATGCCCTCTCGGGCGTCCTTAAGCTCTCGTCTCGGCGTGGGAGGCGATTCCCCTTCGGCGGCTCCAGGCGAAGAACCACGCCAGCAGACACGTTCCGCCCACGAAGTGGCTCACCGTCATCGCTCCCCATACGCCGTTTGCCCCCAGTCCCAGCGGCAGGGCGGCGAAATAGGCCAGCGGTATCTGAAAACCCCACCGGACGAAGGCCTCCACGATCATGGGCGGCTTCGTGTTGGCCGCTCCCTGAAAAGCGCCCGCCAGCATGCGCCGCATCGCCTCGAACAAGGTACCGATGGTGAGTATGCGAACGCAACCGACGCCCACGTCGACGCCCTCGCCCCGCATCCCGAAAATCAGCACGATTTCCCGCGCGTAAAAATACAGGACGAACGTAACGCCACACATCATGACGAACAGACCCGCCATGCCGAGGTGGACGCTGCGCAGTGCGCGCTCGGGCTGGTTCGCGCCCACGTTTTGGCCCACCATCGTCCGCACGGCGGACTGGATGCCGAAGCCGGGCAGACGGGAGAAGGTGCCGAGTCGGTTGCCGATCGCCCACGCGGCCAGCACTACGGGGCCGAACAGCGCCAGAATTTTCAGCAAGACGAGAAACGCCCCGCGCTCGAGCATGTTCTGCGCCGCAGCGGGCCAGCCCAGAACGACGATGCGCCGCAGCGTCTCGCGGTGCGGCCGAAGGTGGGACCACCCGACGAGGAGGCGGGAGCGCCCGCTCGTCAGAATCCACATGACGAGCAATACGCCTACGACGCGGCCCGCACCCACGCCGTAGGCCGACCCGGGAAGCCCCAGTTCGGGAAACGGCCCCCAGCCGAAAATGAGCAGGGGAATCAGCGCAATGGAGGTGAGCGTCGAAACTCCCAGGCCGATCAGCGACTTGCCGGGTTCGCCCGCCGCCTTGAGTTGATGCGACACCGTGAAGATGCCGTCCACGAAAGCGATGGTCAAAAACGACGCCTGCAAGTAGCCCACGCCCACGCGCAACACGTCGGCGTCGGAAGTGAGCAGCCCCAGCAGATGCGCCGAGGACGCATAGCCCGCAACGCTGATCGCCACGTAATACACGCCCGCGAGCAGAAACGTCTGGCCCGCCGCGTGGCTCGCGCGCTCCGGCACTCCGGCACCGACGCGCTGGGCCACCAGGGCGCTGCCCGCGATTCTGATGCCGAAGCCCACCGCGCGGAAAAAGAAAATGATCATGAAGCTCAGCGACACCGCGGCCAGGTATTCGGGCCCCAGACGCCCCACCCAGAAGATTTCGACCAGCGTGTCGGCGTTCCAGGCTATCGGTTCGAGGCAGGAGGGAACGGCCAGGCGAAACAGCCCCAGCCCGATGGAGCCTTTCGTGTAGTCGTAGCGCCTCATGCGCCAGCCCGCCCGGGCGCGGTGGTCGCCATGCGTTCCACCCGCCGGCGCCAGCCGACCACGAACCACGCGAACAACGCCAGACCCCCGAGGACCTGACTCGCCGCCACGGCCGACCAAATTCCCGCTTCGCGAAAGCCCAGCCACACCGCCAGCGCATAAGCACCCGGCAGCTGCACGACCCAGCGCGCTATCGCCTCGACGATCATCGGCGGCCTGGTGGACGACGCCCCCTCGAATATCCCCGCCACCACGCGCCGCACGGCCTCGAACCCCAGACCGACGCAGAGTATCTGCAGGCACGCGGCCGCGTAGGGCAAGGCGGCGCCACTAATTCCGAAGAAAGAGACCACCTGCCTTGTCCACAAGAGAAGGCCCGCGACGACGAGAACCATGATTGCGGCGACCGCTCCCACCGTCACCCAGGCGCTGCGCACGGCCCGTCCGGGCTTCATGGCGCCGATGTTCTGGCCCACCATCGTCCGCACCGCCCCCTGCAGGGAGAACCCCGGCATTCTTCCCATGTTGCTCACGCGGCTGCCCAGCCCCCACGCCGCCAACGCCAGCGAACCGAAGGGAGCGAGCATCCACACCAACACCAGATTGGCCCCTCTCTCGAAGAACATCTGCCCCCAGGCGGGCCAGCCCAAATCGATGATGCGCCGCATCTCCGGTGCACTGGGGGCGAGGTGGCGCCGCCTCAACTTTATCCTGGCGTCTCCCCTGAAAAGGATGACGAGCATAACGACGCAGCCCGTGAGCCTGCCCACCCCCAGGCCGAGGTAGGCGCCCGCCAGGCCCATAGGGAGAATCGGCCCGAAACCGAAAATCAGCGCGGGCATGGCGATGAACGTAACGAGGGAATTGACGATCATGGCCATGAGCGAATACTTCGGCTCGCCCGCGCCCCGAAATATGTTCGCCAGCGTGAATATGCCGTCGATGAACAAGAGCATCACGAAGCCGGCGCGCAGATAGCTCGTCGAGAGCGACAAGAGACCGGGGTCAGACGTCATCCACCCCATCAGGTGCGGCGCCAGCACGTAACCCGCCGCGCACAGCGGAGCGAAGAGGAGCGTTTGCAGCACGATGCACTGGCCCGCCAGGAGAGCGGCTCCCTCCTCGTCGTTCGCTCCGATTCGCTGGGCGACGAGCGCCTGGCCCGCAACGCGAACCCCCATCCCCAACGCCCGCACCATCATCGGAATCATGAAACCCAGCGACATCGCTCCGAGCGCCTCTGCTCCCAGACGCCCCACCCAGTAGATTTCGACGATGGTATCGACGTTCCAGGCGATGAGCTCCGCGAAAATCGGCAGGGAAAGCACCACCAGCCCGCGCCCGATGGGGCCGCTGGTATAGTCATAGCCCTTGGTTTTCGTTCGAGAGCGCGCCATGGCCGCATCTTATCCCAACCGAAACGAAACGCGCGCCCCGACCCGGCATGGGGCCGCGTTTTCGGGCGCGGCCGGAAAGTCTTTGCGCCGCGGGACGGATGGGGCATCGAATCGAAGGGGTTCACGCGACGCAAGCATGGCACCCCGAACGCGCGTCACGACCCGGGCACCGTTTTCCGGGCTTTGCATTCGATGAAACCCGTGCCTGTATCTTGCGTTGCGCCCTGCATTCTGTTATTTCTGCCGCCGGCAAGAACAATGCGGAACGCGCTTTGGTACCGCGGCCCGGTCGTCTCGTTCAAGCGCCGCGATGGTTCCCAACCCTTGCGGCATCGGCCTGCGCGGCTAACGGGTGCCAACGAAGGCGTGCGGAACACAAATGCCCTTCGGACTCCACGCGAAGTCTTTTTCCTCACACTCGACGCAAACGGAAAGTGCGGCTCTTCCATGCTCGCATCCATCGAACGAATTCTGAAAGAAGCGGGCGAGCTGGCCCTTTCGTTCGCCGACAACGTCCGGGGCGTCCGGAAAAAGGACCGCAGCCTGGTGAGCGAGGCGGACCTTGCTGTGGAGAAATTCATCGTCTCGCGCCTGCGTGCCGCGTTTCCCGACGACGCCGTCATCGGAGAAGAATTTGGGGGCGAGGCCGCCCCGCCCCGCGCGCGCCTTTGGGCGGTCGACCCCATAGACGGAACGAACCCGTTTCTGCACGGCCTGCCCACCTGGGGCGTATCCCTCGGCGTGATGGAAAACGGAGCACCCCTCGCCGGAGGATTCTACATGCCCGCGGTGGATGAGATGTTCCTCGCCGCCAGGGGAGAGGGCGCCACGCGAAACGGCAAGGCGCTCGCGCGCCTCGCGAGCATCGAGATTTCCAACCAGACCGTGATGCTCGGCCCCTCGTCGCGCAAGCGTTTCTACAAGATGGATTTTCCGGGCAAGTCCGTGGCCTACGGAAGCGCCTCGGCACACGTAGCCTACGCGGCCACCGGGGGGGTCATCGCCGCACTCGTCGACAGACCGCAAATCTGGGACGTCCTGGGTCCTCTGGCCGTGCTGCAAGAAGTGGGCGGGGGTGCCTATCACCCGCCTGAGGGCCGCACCCTCGACTTGGAAAAACTCGCAAGCGGCGAGAAGGCCGAAGGACCCGTCCTGTTCGGCCTGCGGGAAAACGCGGAGAAGCTTTTTGCGCACATCGAGGTCTACCCCCGGCCTCAGCCCTGAAACCCGGTTCCGAAAACGCTCTTCATCAAATCTCCCTCACCGAAACGCGCGAGGCGGTAGTCGTCTATGTCGGGCTGCGTGCAGCTTCCCGTCATAATCAAGTCCGCCATCATCTCGCCCACGGCGGGTGCGAGCTTGAAGCCGTGGCCGCTCATTCCCGTGCACACGTAATAACCCGGCACGTCGGGGTGGCGATCCAGAATCGGCATCCAATCAGGCGTAATGCAGTAGAGGCACCCCCAGCCCCGAAACAGTTTTGCGTTTTCGAAGTCCGGCCAGCGTCTCTTCATCCTCTCCACGACGTCGAGCACGAAATCCATGTCTTCTTTCTTGTTGAAGTCGTCCGGGTCGACGTACTCGGGCGCAACGTTGTCGCGTCCGATAAGGAGCAGGTCGCGCCCCTCGGGGCGGTAGTACAGCCGCGTGGGGCCGTCGTAGACGACGACTTCGATTCGCTCTCCATTGCGGCCCACGGCGTCGAAAACCGTATCCTGCTCGCGGATGGCCTCTGCCGGGAAGCGATGCCCGCCCAGGGCGGCAACCTTGTTCACCCAGGCACCCGCGGCGTTCACGACCACCGGGCTTTCGAGATCCCCGCGCGGCGTCTCCACCCGTGCAGGTGCGCCGTCCGTGAAGTCCAGTCCCGTTACGGGGCAATTCTGCCGAATCAGCGCGCCGTGGTTCTTCGCACCCTCCGCAAGGCCCGACGTAACGGCGTGGGGGTCCGCATATCCGCTCCTGGGCTCGTACGCCGCACCGACGACGTCCTCCAGGCTGGCCCAGGGAGCGTAGCGGGGGATTTCCTCTGCCTCTATCCAGTGCGTTTCCACCCCCAGAGACTGGGCGAGCGCCACGTTTTTCCGTACACCTTCGCGCAGGGGCGCGTCCGCCAGCACCAGATAGCCGGCTTGCACGAAACCCGCCTGCCCGCCGCCGGAATACTCTTCGAAATTCTCGAAGGCCAACAGCGAGCGCCACGCCATCCGGATGGTGCTCTCGTTCGAATAGTGCATTCGTATGAGAGCGGAGGAGCCGCCGGTGGAACCCGACGCAATGCCCTCGCGCTCACAAAGGATGACCTTGCCGAAGCCGCGCCTGGCCAGCTGATACGCAATGGAGCATCCCATGACGCCGCCGCCTATGACGACGGCATCCGCCGATTCTCGCGTCATCCGCACTCCACCGGGGCGTCCACCCAGATCGGGCTCGACCAGGCCATCTCTCCGTCTTCCTGCTCCAGGCGGACGTAGTAATAATCCGTATCGCGTTCGCGCCCCTTAGGGTCGACCCACTCGAAAGCGAGCGACGCACGCCCCGGCGTTTCGACGTGCACTTCTCTCGCGTTCTTGACGACCACGACCCTCTCGAGCGGCGCACAGCCCTCGGCCCGCACCTCGATCCTTCTCGATGCCAAAGCGTCCATCCCCACCTCCGCACCCATGGGCGCCTCGTTCAGGAAAAACTCCAGGATGATGCGCGCCCCCGTCGTGCCGTAGCAGCGCCGCTCCCAAAGCGCCCGAAATATTCCCTCCCTGTCGAAGCGCTCCGCCCACACGCAGGCCAGCCCGCCCCGCCAGGCGTTTTTGAGGCGCAGGCGGTTCGAAAACCCCGGCTGTGAGGTATGCGTGTCCGAGCCTGCGATGATGCCCAGGCGATAGCCCTTCTCGAGCGCATCCTGCACGCTTTGCCCCGCGTAGCGCGCCGGGTTGACGAGGGGGCGCGCACAGCCCTCGGCCTCGGAGTTGCCCCAGCACGAATATATCTCGACGAGGCGCTGGAACCTCGGGTCGTGCCAGCGCCAGCGCGTTCCGATGACGGCGCTCACCGAGTGATGGGGAATCGTCATCGCGCGGCCCTCGAACCCACCGAGCCCGCGCCAGAGCTTCTCGGGATGGTCGGATGCGGGGCTGCGCGAATCGAGCTTGGGTACGTCACCATCATCCAGGAAGTAGACGTTCTTGTTCCCGTCCTGCTCGAGCATGCCGAACCACTCGTAGGCGGGCAGGGCCACATATCTCCCCGCCTCGGAAAAGCGGTTCGCCGCATCGAGAACCTCTCGCCACTCCTCTTCGTCCATGCGCATGGCCAAAGAGGTGCAGGCGGCGAAATCCACCCCGGCGCAATCCCGCGCGTAAGCGTGAACGTACTCCACGATTTCACGCGCCGTGGACGGCCGCGGATATTCTCCCACGCACAGCCCGCTCATGCAGTGCGGATCCCCGAAAAGAAGCTCTCTTTCGGGGGCCGCCTCCGAGACGCGCACGGGAGGCGCGTCGGCGGGCGGCAGACCCTCGGCCACAACCCGCAGGCGATGCACGCCCGCCTCGCGCAACACCACGTTTTCGCTAACGAAGATTCCGGGCGATTCCTCTCGAAAATGAACCGTGCCGCCGCCCGGCATCTGAATCTCGGGGGTGCATGGACACGTGCCCGCCACGTTGTGAAAACGATCCCGCGCTACGGCGCGCACGCGAAACGGACGTCCCACCACCACCTGGGCCGGAGCGGTGACCCGGAGAAAGGAAGGCTCCTCGGGCACAACGTCAAACAGGGGAGAATCGGGGAGAAGCTCCCACGCACCCTTACCCTCCGCATCCACCGACAGGGTGAACTCGACGGGCATCGCCAGGGCTTGCGCCTGGGCGCCGGGGATGCCCGAAGGCGTCCAGCCGTAAACGATCTCGATGGAATCGCCCTCCGCCAGGGAGGAGCCGCGCACCTCCAGGTCGAGGCTGGCCGGCAAAAAGGTATAGCCGAGGATGGGCTCGACGAGCGAGGAGGCCAGGGAGGCGTTCGGGTTCGAAGACCGAAACCGGCAATAGCCCGGGGCGGTGAGGTCCTCGAACTGCGGCGTGGTGAACCCGTTCGGCGGCGTGAAGCGCAGCCCGCCGCCGCGCGCGACGCCGCGGGGGCCGACCTCGTAGAGGATGCGCCAGCTACCCATGGCGGCGACAGGGACGGAGCCTTGCGGCTCGAGCGTCGCCCGGCCGAGGTTCTCCCCGTAGCAGTATTCGCGCAACGCTCCGATTCCCCGCCGAGGGGCATTCATGGGCGATCTCCCGCTTCGCGCCCAAGCGCTGCGAAAAATGCAGGGTTGTGAAAGCGGCTCGCTGGCACGCGCGCGCCTATTCCCAAGTGAGCCGAGCGGCGTAGCCGTCCCTCGGCACTTTCCACCGGGCGGGCAAACCGCTTGCGCGCTTGAACTCCTGAATGGTGATCAGGTGCACGTACGCCTCCCACAGGATATGGCGAAACGTACACTCGAGCGTCTGGTAGTAGAGGAGCGCATCGTTTGCGTCTCGGCGAAAACCCCGCTCGTGGGCGGGAAGAACGAGGTTTTCCAGGTAATCCATCACCCGCTCGCCGTTCGACCACCTTCTGTGCGGATCGTACTTGCGGGGCAATTCCTTTTGCCCGAGCGTCGCGCGCGTTTCGTTGGACAAAACCTCGCGGCACAAGGCGCAGGCGTCGTCGAGAGCGGCCAGAACGTCGGGCATCGCGGGAAATCGCGCAGGGTCGAGCATCCTGTCCGCACCGCCCGTGTCGACCAGAGATTTGTCTCTCGGCAAGGCGCCCGGATACAGAACGGGCGGCCAGAATTCCAGGAAAAAAAGATAGGGAATCCACGCCGTGTGGCTAATCTGCTCCTTGATCGACCAGCCTCCCCAACTCTTTTCGGGCAGCGTCGCCGCGCATAGTTCCTCAGGGAGCCCCTCCGTCTCCGCGCGAAACAAATCCGCCAGGTTGCGGTATTCGGGAAAAACGTCCAGCCCCGGCGTGGATGGGTCTTCCGGCATCGCCTCTCCTCGATAATCAGGCGTCTTCGGTCTTCATCGGCAAGTGCTCCGCGTAGACCGCGGCCGCCTGCCCGGGTGATAAGTTTTTGTCCATTGTCTCGGGCGTTTGCTCGGCTAGGGGCGTTGCTGCGAGGTGGGAATACACGGCTGTGGCTCCCTGGTGAAACCTCGGTGTGACGCCTGCCGCCTCGAAGGTCTGCGCAATCTGCCGCATCTCGTCGACATAGCGCCACGCCACGACGGGAAGACGCGGAGCGCTCGCAACCATTTGCCCGTAGGAAGCCTCCTGGCTCGTCTGCAACTCATGGCTCACCTCCCGGGAGAGGTCGAGCGCCTCGGCCAGGGTCATGACCGCCGTTTGTAAGGCGTGGGTTCCCTTGGTGAGAGCGGCGTAGCACATCTTGATTCCCGAGGCGCGCCCGACTTGCGCGCCGAGCAGCCGGACGGTGATCCCCTTGCCGTCCAACCCGCCGAGGAGCTCCGCCCGCTCTCCGCTGAAGTAAAACCGGGTGGCGCCGCCGCGGCCCGCGCGCGGAGGCGGCCCCAGTATCCCCCCGTCGATAAAATCCGCGCCCGCGCCCTCTATCGTCTTCGCGATGGCGCGCGCGGTTTCGGGGGATACCGCGTTGCAGTCCGCGTAGGGTGGGCAAAAACCGCTCTCCCGCATGGCGCGCGCGACCGCATCCGCCACCCGTACGGCCGAGCCCGGAGGCACGATGGACAAGACGACGTCGGCCTGCTCCAGCATTTCGGCCTGCGTCGGACAATCGCGAATTCCCGCCTCCGCGGCCAGGCGCTTCGTCCGCTCGCTTCTGCCCGCGAGGCAGGTAATCGTCTCCAGCCCGTGCGCACGCAGCACGCGGCCCACCGCGTGCCCCATGTCTCCCGGGCTCAGGACGGCAACGGTCTCAAGGGCCATCGCCACCTCCCCTTGGTTGGACGCCAAAGAATGCGCAATGCGCACCCAGTGTAGCAGAAACGGGGCGCGCCGGAGAAAAGAGGCTGCGCCCCGGGGTTTGCGGGCACAGCCCGCGCCTGCGGAAAACTACTCCTTCCAGACACATTTCCTCTGTTTCGAGGAGTGGGTCATCACGCCCACGAGGTCGCCCGCCGCCGCGTTTTTGCGCATACGAAACACCCGCACCGAGAAAACGACGCTCCGCGCGCCCGCGCTCTCGAGCATCCCGCCTCCCAGGCGGCAAATCAGCTCGGCTCTTTGTTTTCTTTTTTTTGCGCTCACCTCCGCCCAGGGCAGCGAAACGTCGAGGGAAAGCCTCTCGCGCGTCGATTGGGAGACGCGAACGGTGGCGCGGCTCGTGTGCTTCGAGGTGTCGAGATATTCCTTGAGAATGCGGCCCACGCCCTTCGTGATGGCTGCAGGCGGTGCTCCGGCGAGGTTCTTCGCCTGTGCCGTCAACGAGGCCTTGACGCCCGCCTCGCGGAGAAACAAAGATTGCGAGAAAAACAAAAGGGCGCCCGCGGTGGCTGCAAACGCGATGAAGAAAAACCAGAAAAAAAATTGTGTGCGGGAGGGCTGCGCGTTTCGCATCGCGGTCAGGAAACCGGGTAGGCGGGGCCGTAGCCGCCCAGGGGAGCCTCGGGGTGGACGGGCGCCAAGCCCATGGCCTCTCGGTGCAGGCGGATGGAGCGCAAGTGAATCAAGTCGTCCCACAGCACGTGGCGCAGCGTCGCCAGGGGCGTGATGCGGAACCCGTGCGCGTGTGCGGGGTCGGGCGCGAACCCTTCGGGATGTTGCCTCATGCAACGACTCCACAAGTCGACGGCGCGCTCCTCGCTCACGCCGACCACCGAGGATTCCCCGAAAACGAACAGGAGCGACTTCTCCGGAGTGTCTTGTTCCGCTCCTTCATCGAGCCGAGCCGCCGCTGCTTCACACGCCTCGGAGAAGCGCGCATGCAGCCATTCGGGGTTTCCGTACCGCGCGGCGGAAAAACGACGGTCGTCCTCGGGCGTGTTGATGAAGGTGGCGAACTGGCTCATGTCCACGACCCCCCAGGGCAGGCGCGTCGCCCCATAGAGAACCATGAACCAGCGAGTCGTGATGTAGGCCATGTGGCTGAGCTGCCTTCTCGGAGACCAGCGCGCCCACTCCTGCGGGCCCGTTCGGTCCAGCTGTGCCTCGGACAAGTCGGCGAGTTCGCCCCGCGTCCAGACGGGCATTTGCCGATACACCCGGGCCATCTCGTCCGGCGCAACCGGATAGGGGGGCTCGCTCATCGCGCGTCTCCGCCGTCGAGGATTGCGCAAAACCGCTCCGCATCCTCCAGGGTGGGCAAAAGAAAATCCGGAGAAGCACTCGCCAGTTCGTAGAGGGAATCGCCGCCCGTGGCCACCGCTATCGTCTTCGCCCCGCACGCGCGGCCCGCCGACACGTCGCGCCACGTATCGCCTATAACCCAGCGGAATATGGACGCGCCCGCAGTTTTCGCGCGAACGATTTTCTCCCCGCGCCGAAACCCCGCCTCCAGCAGCGCCGCGCGTTCCGCCGCATCGGAGCCGAAACCGCCGAAGGAGAAAAACCCGTTCAGGCCGCCGCGGTCGAGCTTGATGCGCGCACCCTGCTCGACGTTTCCCGTACCCAGTCCCATGAAGACGTCGCTTTGCTCCGCAAGGCGCGCAAGCAGGCCGGGCACTCCCGGCATCAGGTGATAGTTTGCGGAACCAGAAACCGTCTCCGGCAATATCTCCACGTATGCACGCAAAAGCGCCTCCACCTCGGACGCACCCCCCGAACGCCCCAGGTGCGAGCGAAACATCTCCTGCACGATAATCTCGTCGGTCTTCCCGTGCGGCTGCACGTGGCGCATCGCGTTCGGCACTCCGTAGATGCGCTCGAAAGCGACGTTCAACGCCGCAGCACCCGCACCGCCGCTCAGGAGGAGGGTGCCATCCACGTCGAACAGAAGCAGGTGCACCGAATGCAATCGCTTGTTTCCCGTGTGGGTTGAAAGGACGTGCTCGAGAACGAGCAACTCCTGCCCATGATATAATACGGGGGCGGAACAACTCCAGAGCCACGACGACGAAGGAGACCAGAGTTGCCGGACGAAAAAATTGCCGTCGTAACGGGCGGAAACAAGGGCATCGGCTACGGGATATGCAGGGCGCTCGCAAAACAGGGCGTCCACACCATTTTGACGGCGCGCGACGCCTCCAGGGGCGAGGCCGCCCGCAAGCAACTCGAAGGAGAGGGCCTGGAAGTCGCTTTCCGCCCTCTCGACGTTACCGACAAAGAGGCCATCGACGCTCTGGCGAAGTTTCTGGAAGATGAATTCGGGCGGCTGGACATTCTGATCAACAACGCGGCCATTCGGGCGGATCAGGGCGCATCGGGCATGGACGTTCCCATCGACGTCGTCCGCCGCATGATGGAAACCAACCTCTACGGCCCGCTGATGACGTGCCAGACCCTGGCCTCCCTGCTCAAGAAGAGCGCGGCGGGCAGGGTCGTGAACGTCTCGAGCGGCATGGGTTCTCTCACCAACATGCGGGGCGGTTCTCCCGCGTATCGAATCACCAAAACCGCACTGAACGCGATGACGCGAATTCTTGCAGACGAGTTTCAGGGAAGCGGAGTGCTGGTGAACTGCTGTCACCCCGGATGGGTGAGGACCGACATGGGCGGCCAGGGGGCGTCAAAATCGATAGACGAGGGCGCGGATACGCCCGTATGGCTCGCCCTGTTGCCCGAAGACGGGCCTACCGGGGGGTACTTTCAGGACAGAAAACCCATGCCGTGGTAGCGGGCTTCGCGCCGCGGATTAGGCGGAAGCTTTGGCGTAATCCCATCCCGTGCGGAATTCCTGCACCTCGCCGGTCGATTCCTCGTACTTGAAGCGCGGTATCTCGGCGAGGTTCCCCCCGTAGACGTGGATGCCCACCACGGGCTCGGCCGAAGCGCAACTCACGCGGTGCACGTCGTCGTCGTGCGTACAGCAGACGAACACGTCGCCCGGTGCGGCGAGGCGTTCGCCCCGGGGGGTCAGCCTTACCCTGGCCCCGTTCTCGCGGGGGCCTTCGCGCAAAAAACTCTCTTCTTTCTCCATCCCGCGGTAGATGCCTATCACCCCCCAGGTGCCGTGGTCGTGAATCGGGGTGGTTTGGCCCACGTCCCATATTCCTGCGCCGATGGAGAAGCTTTCGTCCGGCTCTATGTGCACCCTGTTGAGCGTAAAGCCCTCGACTTTCACCAACAACTGCTCTTCGCTCAACAGATTCGGGGCGTCGAGAATGGGCTCGAGGCGCGCCGCCACCTGCGCGGTCACTTTCTCCTCGCTGCCGCCTGCCCGTACGATTTCGCGCACCTGTTCGACGAATTCCTGCATGTGTTTCGGCATTTTCTTCTCCTCCCGCGTCTTGGGGAAGGTTCTGTGAAAAACCCGGCCCGGCCTAAAGCCCGCAATTGTTCTCGTGCATCAAAAGCGCCGCCTTGAGCGCCACGCTGCTGGCGAATCCGCCGAGTTCGCCCGAACTCGAGACGACGCGGTGTCAGGGTATGACAAGCGGAACCGGATTTCTATGCAGCGCCTGACCGACGGCGCGCGCGGCTCCGGGGTTTCCGACCCGTTTCGCCACCCAACCGTAGGAGCGCGTCTGCCCGTAGGGAATCTTCTCGGTCTGCCTGAGCACCTTTTCCATGAAGGGCGTGAGGGAGGAGAGGTCCGTCTTGAGGTCGAAGGTTTTTCGCCCGCCCCCCAGGTATTCCTCTATCTCCTTCGTGGTGCGCAGGCCGAGGGGCGTCGATTGCTCGCCCGCATGAGGCGCAGCCAGGGGTTTTTCCACCCCGTGCAGCATCCTGATTTCCGCAATCCCCGCACCGGAGACGAAAACGCGAAATTCCGTGCGCACCCTGTGCAGCCAATACGCGACGTGCGCCTCAGGCGATTCCGCGCCCTCTCCGAACAACTCGCCCTGTCGCCACTCCTTCGGCCAGCGCGTCATGCCGCCTCCTCCTTGCGCCCGGCTAAAACGCCGTGGCCGCGCCGTTCACGTAGGCGCGCCCCGTTCTCAACCGCAGGACCTGGTTCGTCCCGTCGGAGTGCAGGAACGTGCTCGCGTCTCGAAGATACTTCTCCATGGGGGCGGCGTGCATGATGCCCGCACCGCCGAATATCTCCATGCCCAGGCGCGCGCAATCGAAAGCGACTTCCGACGCGAAAATCTTGCACTTCCATCCTTGCGTGAAATCGTAGGGCTTTTGGTGATCCACCGCCCAGGCGGTGCGCCAGACGTAGGTGCGCGCAATGTCGAGATTCATCGCCATGTCGGCCAGCATGGTCTCTATCGCCTGGTGCTGGCCGATGGGCTTGCCCCCCTGAACGCGCTCGCGGCTGTAGTCGAGCGCTTTCTCGAACGCGGCGCGCCCCACGCCGAGGGCCGTGGCGGCCGCCTCGGGTTTTCCCATCGCCAGAAGATTGCCCCTGATCTCGAACATGTTGCCCTCGCCGAGAATCACGTGGTTCTCGGGAATCTCCACGTTCTCGTAGAAGATTTCGGAGTTCATCGAGAGGCGCTGGCCTATCTTCTCGTGCACGTGGCCAATCGATATGCCGGGAATCTCCCTGGGAACCAGAAAACCCGTCAGGCTCTCTCTGAGGCTTTTGGTCAAGTCGGTTCGCGCGGCCAGAACGTACAACGAGGCCACCGGGCCGTTGCTGATGTAGCGCTTGCGTCCGTTGATGATCCACTTGCCGTCTTTTTTCTCCGCGCGCGCGTAAAGCGCGATGGAGGGATCGTCATAATACCCCTGGTGGTCGCTGCCGGCTCCTTCTTCCGTCATGGAGATTGCGACCAGAAACCTCGGCTCCTGGCAGAGGCGCTTGATCCAGGGTTCGCGCAGGGCGGGCTCCACCTTCTCCAGTATGTGGGAGAGCTTCCAGGTTTGATCCAGGTTCACCGCAAAACCCAGATCGCCCACTGCCAGTTCCTCTCCGGCCAGGCAACACGAAAGCACGTCGGCGTCCATGCCGCCGTATTCCTTGGGATAAGGTAGTTGCCGGAGGCCTAAGGCGCTCGCTTTTTCCGTGAGGTCCCACGGCATTCGCTCTTCCCAGTCTTGAATCCTGTCGCGCTCGGGGGCCACCGGGGCCAACTCTTCGTAGGCAAATTTTCTGGCTATCGCCTGAATCCGCAACTGCTCTTCGTTCAAGGTGAATTCCATCGAAGCGCCTCCCCCGCCTCACCCCGCAAGGGGGGTGAGAGCGTTTTCGACCAACCCCTCAGCAAAATGCCGCGGCGCCATCAAGAACACGACAACGCGCGCCGGGCCGCATCCGTCTCGATGACGCCTGCCGGCCTGCCGACCCCCTCGACGAACGCGGCGTCCGCCCTCGCCGTTTCGAGCCGAAGAACCGCCTCGTCCAAATCCGCGTTCGGCGAGAGCGAAAACCCCCGCCTGGCGGGCATCCCCCGCGCGGCCACCTCGCCTGCGCTCCGAAAAACCTCGGGCACGCGGATGAACGCATCGAGGTCTTGCTTGTTCACGACGCCCACCAGACGCCCGGCGTCAAAAACCGCCGCCCAGGGGGCGTTCATCCTGTTCATTGCCGCCCAGGCGCCCCGCGCGTCTTCTTCCGCCTCCACAATCGCGACCGCCTGCAAGAAGCACTCCCGCACCCTCATCGTTCGCTTTTTCCGGCAAGCGACGAACCGAAGCACGGCGCGGCCTCGGCTTGCAGGAACTGCGCTTTCATCGCCCGCAACTGCTCCAGGGGGTGCCGGGCGATTTCATCGGCCAGTGCACGGGCTTGCGCCATCAAGTCCTCCTCTGGAACAACGCGATTCAGCAATCCCAGGCGACGTCCCTCCCGCGCGTCAAACCTCCTGCCCGTCAGCACCAAATCCTTTGCGAAGGGAGTGGAAATCTGACGCACCAGGCGAACGGTGGCGTCTCCCCCCGGAAAGACCCCCAGCCCGGTCTCAGGATACCCCAAAACGGCGCCGCTCGCCGCAAGGCGTACGTCGCACGCGAGCATCAGCACCATGCCCCAACCGAAGGCGGGGCCGTTCACCGCCGCTATCGTGGGAAAGGGCAGCGCGCGAAGGGAGTCGCTCCAACGCGCGCCCAGCGTCATGAAGCGCTCCGCCTGTTCTTTCGTGTGGGTGGCGCTCTCCGCGAGATCGCGTCCGGAAGAAAAGGCGCTTCCCGCACCCGTTACGAGGAGAACCTTCACGCCGCGCCGCGCCTGCATTTCAGAGGTCGCCGCACACATGGCCTCCATGAGCGGCGTGTCGAACGCATTGCGTTTTTCCGGGCGGTTCACGATGAGTTCCGCAACGCAGGATTCCACGCGCGTGAGGAGGCGTTTGTCCATGGGCAGCCGCTTCCGAGAAAAGTCCGCCCTCGCTGGGAGGGGGTTTCCAAAAATCCCGGCGGCCGCTCATTCTCCCGTGAAGACGGGCTTTCGCTTCTCTTTGAACGCCGCCAGCGCTTCGGCGAAATCCCTGGTGTGGTTCAGCGGCAGCCTGAGGGCGTTCGAGAACTCGACCGCCTGGGCGAGCGGCATGTCGAGCGTCTGATCCATCACCTTCTTGGCGCCACGAACCCCCAGCGGGCCGTTGTCCCTTATCTTCTCCGCGATGGCGCGCGCCTCGTCCATGAGCGAGGCGAGCGGATACGCCCTGTTCACCAGGCCGATGCGTTCGGCCTCTTTTCCGTCGATGCGCTTGCTCGTGAAAACGAGCTCCTTCGCCTGGCCGGGCGACATGATGCGTTGCAGCCTCACCACGCCGCCCGCGCCCGGAAAAATGCCCAGGCTGCACTCCGGCAGGCAGAGGGTAGCCTCTTCCGCCGCCAGCCGGATGTCGCACCCCAGCGTGATTTCGACGCCCCAGCCGAAGGCGTGGCCGTTGACGGCGGCGATGGTGGGCATGGGCAGGCGCTCCCACAGCGTGGCCGTCTCCATAACGTGGCGCTGGTAGCGGTCGGCCATTTCCTTGGTGTGGCTGGCGCTCTCCTTGAGGTCGCGGCCCGTGCTGAAGGCGCGCCCCGCACCGGTGAGGAGCACCACGCGCACGTCGCGCGCCTCGGCCAGCGCATGCGCCAATGCGACGAACTCCTCCGCCATCTTGGAACTGATCGCGTTCAGGCTCTCGGGGCGGTCGAGCGTCACCTGCGCGAGCCCGTCTTCTTCCCTGTAGGATATCGTGTCGAATTCGCGCACGTACTCTCCTCTCGAAAACGACTTTTCGCCGCGGTTCGGATCAGCCCTTCAGGTGGCTGGCGACTTCCTCGACGAAGCGCAGCGTCGTCTCGCGCATCTCATCAGGCTGTAGATTGCTCACCGGGTGGGGCAGCTGGACGTAGGGGTGCCCCTCCATGCCCTTGCCCCGGAACTGGAACTCCGCCGCGTTCTTGAACGCTTCGGTGATGATGGTCGTCGAGGGGACGCCGCGTTTTTCGAATTCCACCGTGTCGTGCACACTGCACAACGTGCAGGAGCCTCAGCCGCCCAACGCGGCTATCGCCACGTCTACCTCCTGGGCCATCTCCTCAATCATTTCGTCCGTGGCGGGCTTGGAGTAATGCTCCTTGCGCATCGAAATCACCCGGGCCACGTCGTATTGCTCGCGAAGGGCCTGGCCCAGGGTCTCCAGAATGACGTCCGCCTGCTCTTTCGTGTTGTCGAGGAGACCCACCACCTTGCCGGAAAGCCCGCCGGGCCGCGGCGCGAGAGCTATGCGCGCGGACGACCCCCCTGCCGTCGGGTCGATAAAACCCATTTCGTTCGCCATGGCATTCTCCATATGCTGTGTGGAAGTCAAACGTGTTCGAATCATATCCCGCAACTTCGCACTTGTCCACGATATCCCCCCGGCCGCGCAGCCCCTCTCGAAAATGGACGAAAAGCGCGCACGCTTCTCAGGTTGGTCGAATTTTGGCAGAATCAGGGTCGATGGACGCAAATTCACCTAATCTTTCGAGGAGCAGCCAAATGGCCGATTACGACATCATCGGCAAGTCCAACGTTCGATACGACGCCATCCCGAAGGCGGACGGCTCCATGCCCTACGGAGAGGACATGATACCTGCGGGCGCCTTGCAGTGCGGCGTGTTGTTCACCCCCGTGCCCGTGGGTCGCCTGAAGAAACTCGACACCTCGAGGGCCGAGAAAATTCCGGGCGTGGCCGCGGTTCTCACCGCAAAGGACGTCCCCGGCAAGAACGTGCGCTTCGGTTCGGGCACGCCGGGTCTGCCCCACCAGCCCGTGCTGGTGGAGGATAAGATCGAGTTCACGGGAGACGCCATCGCCATCGTGGGCGCCGAAAACAGAGAAGCGCTCGACGCCGCCATCGCGGCCATCGAGATGGAAATCGAGGCGGAAGAGGGCGTGTGGACGACGCGCCACGGCGAGGCGAGCGCCGAGAAGCGCCAGGCGTGCGACTTCGAGGTCGTGCGGGGGGACACGAAAGCCGCGTTCGAGGCGGCCGACGTCGTCATCGAGAAGACCTACACGACGCAACTCGCCGAACACGCCTTTCTGGAGCCCGCCTCGGGCACTTCGTGGATAGAGGAAGACGGCGTCCTCACCATCCGCGTCGGCACCCAGCTCATCGAATACTACCGCGCCATCGCGGCGATTCTCGACGTCCCCCAGAGCCGCGTTCGCCACCTGGGCACCTACGTCGGCGGGGGGTTCGGCGCCAAGGGCATGTTGACCGTAGAACCCTACCTCGCCCTGCTCACCTGGCACACCCAAAGGCCCGCCGTCATGGTGCTGGGGCGCGAGCAGGGCATACGCAATACCTCGAAGAAGCATCCCTTCTTCATGAAGTACAAAACGGCGGCGAACAAGGACGGAAAAATACTCGCCGTGCAGGCCGACATCGTGGGCGACGCGGGCGCCTACCCCTACAAGTCCAACCTGTTCCTGCTCGGTGCGATGTGCATCGCCGCGGGACCCTACGACGTGCCCAACGCGCGGATTCGCGCGCACGGCTACCTCACCAACAACCCCATCACCAACGCCATGCGCGGCGTCGGTTCGAACCAGGTTTGCTTCGCCTACGAAAACCAGATGAACCTCGTCGCGGCCGCCCTGGGCATGGACAAGTACGAACTGCGGCGCAAGAACTTCATCCAGAAGGGCCAGGAGCTGCCCACCGGCCAGAAAATTCCCTACGAGCCGAACCTGGAGGGGTGCCTCGAGGGCGCGCTCAAAGCCCTGGGCGAGCCGGCGAAACCGCGCCCGGGCAAGCGCATCGGCCGGGCGGCGGCGGCGAACATCACCGGCTACGGGAGGCCGAACGACGACGCGAACGCGGCGGTTCACCTAGAGCCGGACGGCAGTGCCGTCGTCCGCGTGAGCGCACCGGACATCGGCGCGGGCCAGGGCGCCACGCTCCAGAGCATCGCCGCCGAAGCACTGGGGCTCCGGCTCGATCAGGTCTCCACGCGATTGTCCGATTCCGCCACCACGCCGCTCTCGGGCATCACCGCGGGTTCGCGCCAGACCCTCATGGCGGGACACGCCGTTCGCCTCGCCGCCGACGAGGTGCGCAAAGCGGTCACCAGGGGTGCGTCTTCGCTGCTCGAGGCGGCCGAAGAAGACGTGCGCGTCCGAAGCGGCGAGGCGTGGGTGGCCTCCGCTCCCGAGAGGCGGATTTCCGTCGGCGAGGCGGCGGGCGAAGCCAAGAAAATGGGCGAGTCGCTCCACTGTACGCACGGCTACAACATGCCGGGGCACGACTACGAGAAGCCCGAACGCTACATGAACGGCATGGGTGGTTGGTCGGACTACACCTTCGGCGTACACGCGAGCGAAGTGGAGGTCGACGTCGAAACCGGCGAGGTGAACATGCTCAAGCACGTCGCCGCCCACGACGTCGGCTACGCCCTGAACCCCACGAGCGTGGAGGGGCAATTCGAGGGCGGCGCGGTGATGGGAATCGGCTACGCCCTGCACGAGGAAATCACGATGGTGGAGGGAGACTGTCGCTCCCAGAGCTTCCACGAATACCTGATTCCCACCTCCTCGGACATCGGCGAGTTCGAGTCGGTCGTTCTCGAGTGCGGCGAGGGGGCGGGACCCTACGGCGCGCGGGGGGTGGGAGAGCCGCCGTGCAACAACGCACCCGCCGCCGTTGCCCTCGCCATCAACGACGCGATAGGCACGGAAGTCTACGACCTGCCCATCACGCCCGAGCGCGTCTGCTGGGCAGTCATGAAAAAAAACGGCGGGGCCAACGGCCACTAGCCGAAACCAGGTGAAAAGACCCCCGCGCTTCGCGGGGGTCTTTTTCGTTGCAGGGGCGCGTCGGTTCGGCTTTAGGGGTACGCCGCGCGGCGGCACCTTATACTTCAAATTTTCTCGTTACCGTCCGGCAGGCGACGGTGATTCCGTGCATGACCATGCTCGAGGGCGACCCCGTGCTGCCCGCGACGATCAGGTGCAAATCGTCGGGGTCGCCCACTACGGGCACGAAGAAACCCTCGTCATGCACGTCCACCGGAAACGGCCAGCGATCCGCACCCTGCTCGCCCCGCCATATGCCGCCGCGCTTGATCTCCCCAATCGTGCGGCCGCCCAGTTCGATCAGTTTTTGGTGAACTTCGGCGCGGGTGAGGCCCGCCTCGGCGCACAGGCGCGCGTGCTGCGCCCCCAGGACGACCGCCATGTCCGCCTGGCGATACATGTTGGGGCCGCCCAGGGCGGACATCATGTCGGCCACCGTCACGAGAAGCCTCTCGGGGGTCAGGCTCGCGTCGTCCCATACCTGCACCGGACCTTCGAGGGGAATCATGCTCACCACGTTGTCGCTCTTCGAAAAACCCTTGGCCTCCGCATAGGATTCCCAGGGAGATTCCTCCTCGTTTTCCGCCATGCAGAAAGTGCACCTCCAGGGGCCGCCGAAGCCGCCCAGGCAGGTGACCCCGGGAATCCCGCCGCCCACGTTCATCATGACGAGCCGCACGGCGCGCCCGATGGTGAGGTTCGCGCGAAAGCCCGGCCCCATGCAGCCCACCCCGCCGTGCAGGCCGATTTCCCTGGCGTAGGGGCCGTTGACCAGCATGAAGGGTGCGCCTGCGCTCGTCGTGGCCTGGATGAGGTTCACGTTGAAGCGCGGGTCGAGAAGCGCTTCGAAGCCGGCTATCAAAACCGGCATGTATTCGGGCCGGCAGCCCGCCATGACGGCGTGGGCCGCCACGCCCTGGATGCTCAGCTCGCCCTCCGCCGGAGCCACGCGGCCTATGACTTCACCCGGATCCCGGCGGGTTCCGGAGAGCATCCGTGCGATTCTCTCCTCGGTCGGCGTTACGACGGGCAAGCCGTCCGACCATTCCTTCTCGAAGAAAAATTCGAACTCATCCATGTCCACACCCCCCGAAAGCCGCCTTGCGAAAACCTCTACACCCGATACCGAACCGAAACCGCCCGGCTGCCGTCCACCCAGCCGGGCATGACGGCAGTAACCGGCCCGGGCGTGCCACCCGCCACGATGAACACAAAATCCTCGGCGTCCTTGATAGCGGGCACCGCGAACGCATCATCGTCGAGGTTCGCTTCAAACGGCCACTTGGCCGCCATCTCCTCACGCCAATAGCCCGATTTCCTAAGCTCACCGAGGGGCCTGCGCGCAAGCTCGATAATGCGCCGCTGCACGTCGTCCTTGTCGAGGCCCGCCTCCGCGCACATGCGCGCGTGATCCGGCCCCATGGCGACGACCACCTGGGTCTTGAGCCATACGTTCAGCGAGCCGAGTGTGGATATCTTGTCGGCCAAACCCACGAGCAGAGATTCCGGTTCTTTCGAATAATCGTCTATGTAGCCCTGGGGCGCTTCGACCATCACAGCCGTCACCACGTCGTCGCCGCGGTTGAACCCCCTCGTCTCGCTCAGCGGCGCCCAGGGGCTTTCCGCCTCGTTTTCGGCGATGCAAAACGTGTACCGCGCAGGTGAGCCGAACGTGCTCATCGAGGCGAAAACGGGCACGCCGCCGCCCAGGTTCATGAGAACGAGCCTTATGGCGCGGCCTATCGTCGCGTTCGCCCGAAAGCCCGGGCCGAAGCATCCCGTGCCGCCGTGAAGCCCGATTCGCCTCGCATAAGGTCCGTTCACGACGAGCAGGGGAGCGGCCGCGTGCATGGTGCCCTGCACCCCGTTCAGGTTGAGTTGCGGCGCCAGGAGCGCCTCGACGCCCGCGAGAACGACGGGCAAAAACGAGGGCGCACAGCCCGCCATCACGGCGTGGGCGGCAATCGCCCCCACGCTCGCCTCTCCCATGAGGGGCGGCACGAGGCCGACGACCTCCGAGGCGTCGCGTTGCGCGCCTGCGAGCATGGCGGCCACGCGCTCCTCGGTCGGGGAGACGACGGGCAGGCCGTCCGACCAGGGTTTTTGAAAGAAAAACTCGAATTCGTCCATGAAAAACCGGTTTCGCTCGTCTCGGCGTGATCAGTGGGGCGTCAGGCCTCGTAGGTACCGTGAACGGCGCGGCTGCCGCCGCTCCACCCATGGCACACCGCACTGCCCGAACCCCAGCCGCCCGCTACGATAAGGTGAAGGTCGCGCGGATCCTTGATGACGGGGACGAAGAACTCCCCATCGTCGGGGTCCACGGAAATGTACATGTCCAGGGCGCGCTCGCGCCGCCAGTTGCCGCCGCGCCGAAGCTCCTTCACCTTGCGGCCGGCCAGCTCGCACAGCCGCCGGTGCACGTCCGCACGCGAGAGCCCCCCCTCGACGCAGATCTTTGCGTGTTGGGGGTTCATGGCGACGACCATGTCGGTTCTGGGCGCGTGCATGTTCCATGAGCCCAGACCCGTCATCGCGTCGGCGATTCCCCTGAGCAATCGTTCGGGCTCCTCGCTCACGTCGTCGAAGGTAAGGCGCGGGCTTTCCACCATCGCCATGGTAATCACGTTTTCCTCCGCCCCGTATCCCCTCGATACGGCGAGCGTCTCCCAGGGGCGAGAGTCCGGATTCTCCGCAACGCAGGCGGTATAGCGCAGCGGCGTGCCGAAAATCGTCATCGAGGAGACGCCGGGAATGCCTCCGCCCAGGTTCATCAGCATCAGGCGAATCGCGCGGCCGATGGAGGCGTTCGCCCGAAAACCCGGGCCGAAGCAGCCGTTGCCCCCGTGTATGCCGATTTTCTCCGCATACGGACCATTGACGATCATCAGGGGCGCGACGCCGTGCATCGTGCCCTGCACGCCGTTCATGTTGAACTCCTCGCGCAGCATGAGCGAGGTCGCACCGAGAACGACGGGCAGGTATGCGGGCTTACAACCCGCCATCACCGCGTGCACCGCCACGCCGTGGACCGTGGCCTCGCCCATAGCGGGGGGGACGACGCCCAGCGATTCATCCGGACTCCTCTTGGTACCCGCCAGCATCCGCTCCACGCGCTCTTCGGTGGGAGTGACGACGGGCAGGCCGTCCGACCAGGGTTTTTCCAGAAAAAACTCGAATTCGTCCTGGGGCATGTTCAAGGTCGTTCGACTCCCCGGAAAAAAGCGGGCGACCTCAAGGCGAGAACGCGCGGGAGACGGGACGGCTGGTTCCGTTCCAGCCGTGCATGACGGCCGTCATCGGTCCCGGAACGCCGCCCGCCACTATCAGGAGCAGCCTGCCCGCTTCCTTGATTGTCGGAACGAACGCATCGTCGTCTTCCAAGTCGACGGGAAAGGGGAAACTCCGAATCCGGTTCTCGCGAAAATGACCCCCCGTCTTGAGTTCGCCCACAGTGCGGCCCGCGATTTCGCAAAGGCGGCGGTGGACGTCCTCCTTGGAGTATCCGCCCTTCGCGCAAATCGCCGCCTGCTGAGGACTCATCGCCACCACCAGGTCGGTGTCGGCCCAGCAATTCCAAGCACCCAGGTGCGACATGGCGTCCGCAATCGAGGGCAGCATGCGCTCGGGCGCGTTGCTCACGTCGTCCCAGGCCATGACGGGGCCTTCCACGTGCACGGCAGTTACCACGTTCTCCTCCGCACCGAACCCGCGCGTCTGCGCGAGCGAGGGCCAGGGGCTTTCCGCCTCGTTCTCGGCGATGCAAAACGTGAAGCGCGCGGGCTGGGAGAACGTGCTCATCGAAGTGATGCCCGGTATTCCCCCGCCCGTGTTCAGCAGCAAGAGCCTTATGGCGCGGCCAATCGTCGCGTTCGCCCGATTCCCCGGCCCGAAGCAGCCGAGTCCGCCGTGGAGTTCGATTTCCCGGGCGTAGGGGCCGTTCACAATCAAAAGGGGTGCTGCGCAGGAAAGCGTCGCCTGCACGCCGCCCGCGTTGAACCTCTCATCCAGCACCGCCTCGACCGCCGCCAGGAGAAGAGGCATGTATTCGGGCTTACACCCCGCCATGACGGCGTGGGCGGCGATGGTGCGCACGTCCGCCCCCTCAAGCAAAGGGGGCACCTGGCCCACGAGCTCATCAGGGCTGCGCCGCGTTCCGCTCAGCATGTGCGCGAGACGCTCTTCTGTCGGAGGGATGACGGGCAGGCCGTCGGACCAGGGCTTTTCGAAGAAGTACTCGAAGGCGTCGTCTGCAGTCACGAAACCTCTCCGAAAGAACCTTCCCGAAACGCACGAGCCGCCGCACGGGAGCGGCGGACCGGGAGCCCGCCCCTTATTTCCCGCTCTCGTCGATGTGCTTTTTGAGGTCTTCCGCCAAAGGAGAGCGCAGGAGAACCAGCCTTTGGTAATCGCGCGCGGCGGCGGCGCGGTCGCCCCGCAACACATGCGCGATGCCCCGGTACTCGATGGCCTCCGCGTATTCGGGATTCACCGCCAGTGCCCTGCCGTAGGCCGAGACGGCCTCGTCCAGACGCCCCAGGTGCCGCAGGGTGTAGCCCATCAGGGTGTGCGCCCTGAAATCGCCCGGATTTTCAGCAACCGCCTGGCGAAAATACGTGAACGCCGTCTGCATGTCTCCCTCGTGGAGGCGCACGCGGCCCAGCTCGTAGGCGGAGGCCGGGTTTTCAGGCAAGGGGTTTTTCGCCGGGTCGTAGGCCGCGGCGTGAGAAGCGGCGCCCAGCAGAAGAGCAAGGACGAGGGCTGCGGTCTTCATTTTTCAGGTTCCTCCCGACTGAGAACGAATGCGCCTGCCCCGGCGGGGCTTCGCCGCCGGGCAGCGTGCCTGCCGGAACACGTGCGCAGAATCATACATCGGGGCTGGACAGAATGCGAGCGCATGTCGTTAGAATGCGCCCGCGACGCCTTTTCGCCGAACCTATTACTCCGCGCACGGGAGATCGTCCATGCCAATCTACAGAAACCTTGCGGGCCGCGAGCAGGGCAAGGCGGCCGATTACGTCTCCGCAAACGCCGCCTGGGTCGACGGCACACACGCCACCATCGGCTATTTTCGCATGGAGGCGCACGCCCACTCGAACCCCCACTACCACCACGACGAGCAGTTCCTCTATCTGCTCCGGGGCAGGATTCGCGCCGCCGTGGAGGGGGAAATAATGGAAGCCGCCCCGGGGGACCTGCTCCAGTTCCCGCCCGGCGCCGTCCACGAGATTATGGCGCTCGACGAACCCGTGGAGCTTTTGCTCACGCGAAGCCCGGCGCGGCCGAGCCTCGAGGTGTTGGCGGTAACGCCAGAGGGAGAAAAGGCGAAAAGCGTTCTGCGCGCGGAATAGCCCGCCCCGCGGCGAGAGGGTTCGCTCCCGCTCCTGCGAGAGTGCGCGCCTACTCGTTCACCCGCCAGACGTCGGTCATCGTGCACCCGCTCGCCTGAAACAGGTTGTAGACCGGACATCTGCGGGCGTATGCCGCCTTGAGCGCTTCGACTTGTTCCGCGCTCGCTTCGATCTCGAGCCATATTTCGCTTTTGGCCTCGCTCGGGTTCGAGTGGTAGCCCTCCTGGCCCGCGATGCCCCGGGGGCTGTAAACGATGGTGGATTTCACCTTGAGCGCACCGATTTCGAGCCCCGCCTCCTTGGCACACCGCTCGATGATCACCGCCGTGCAGCCCGCCAGCGACGTGACGAGATAGCCCGTGGGCGAGGGGCCTTCGTCCGAGCCGCCCAGACGCCTGGGCTCGTCCACCACCATGGTGTGTCCGCCCTTGACGGTGACGACGCTCTTCGCGTGGCCCTGAAAATCAGCCTCGGCCCAGTTCTCGGTGGTCTCGGGGAGTTCCTTCGGTCGAATCGCCATTCTCGGCCCTCATTCTCTGGCGGGGGTGGGGGTTCCTGCAGGTGCGCACCCGCTGCTCGCTGCGTGATTCTACGCGGGAAGGGAATGCTCCGAAAGGGCGCAGGGGGCGGCGAAGCCGCACGGCGCTCTCAGCGACCCGGGGGGATTTCCTCCCCCTACAACGCCTTGAGCACGGCTCGCGTATGGCCGTCGACCTTCACGTCCTTGAAGACTTTTTCGATGACGCCCGCCTCGTCGATGATGTAGGTGGTGCGGTAGACGGCGTTGAACTTGCGCCCGAACATGGTCTTCTCGCCGTAGGCGCCGTATTTCGAAGAGATGAGGCCATCGGGGTCGGCGAGCAGGGTGAATTCCAGCGAAAGTTTTTCGGAGAACTGTTTGTGGCTCACCTCATTGTCGGGACTCACGCCGATGACCGTCGCGTTTTTCTTTCGTATCTTCGCCAACTGCTTGTTGAAATCCCTCGCTTCCATCGTGCATCCGGGCGTATCGTCTTTCGGGTAGAAATACAGCACGACCTTCTGGCCCTTGTACCTCGAGAGCCTGTGCACCTTGCCGTTGGCGTCGCGCAAGGCGAAAGCGGGGGCCTTGGCACCTTCTTTCAACAACGCCATTTTGCGCTCCCCTTAGGCAGTGAAACGAACATGAAAAAACACGCGCCCGAACCGCACGCGCGAAAAAGCAAGCATGAAGCGAGGTGAAGGACATTTTGACATGGTTTCGCGCTCGAATCAAGCGTGCGCGGGAGTACGGCCCCGGTGCGGCGGGAATCGCCGCCCGGGCGGGGCTAGAGCCCCCAGTCCCTGGCGTAGCGGAAATCGCGGTCGATGGTGCGGCGGCTGAGCTTGGCGATGAGCGGCAGGCGTCTTTTGTACTGGCTGCGCTGCACGAGGCGCTGGATGCCGTCCACGAGGACGGGTGCGAAGCCCTCGGCCAGGAGCTCCTCGCGCGTGTAGCGGCAGTCGATCATCCGGTAGAGCACGGCGTCAGCCACCTCGTAGGTGTAGCCGAGTTCCTCCTCGTCGGTCTGCCCGACCCACAAATCCGCACTCGGGGCCTTTTCCACCACCTGGGCGGGCACGCCCACGTGGCGCGAGAGCTGGCGCACCTGCGTCTTGAACAGGTCGCCGATGGGGTTGACCGCACTCGCCATGTCCCCGAACAGGGTGCCGTAGCCCAGCAGAAGCTCCGTCTTGTTGCTCGTGCCCACGACGAGTGCGCCGAGCATGGCGGAGTGATCGTAGAGTATCGTCATCCGCTCGCGCGCCATCTTGTTGCCCCGGCGCAGGTTGTCGGCGTCGGCGAAGCGTTCGAAATAGGCGTCCACCTGGGGGGATATGTCCACCACGCGCACCCCGATGCCCGACGCTTCGGCCACCGCGCGCGCGTCCGCCTCGCTTTGGGGGTTGGAGAGGCGATAGGGCATGATGACGCCGGTCACGTTTTCGGGCCCCATGGCGCGGGCCGCCACGAAGGCGGAAAGCGCGCTGTCTATCCCCCCCGAAAGCCCCAGCACGAGCCTCTCCACGCCGACTTTCGACACCTCGTCGCGCACGAAGCCCGTGAGCAGGCCCGCGGCGAGTTCGGCGTCGAGTTCGAGTTCCGCCATCGCGTCCTGAATGAGTCCCTCGTCGAGCAATTCGCTTCTCCGAAAAAAGGGCGGGCGCCCCGCGGCCCGTTCGTTCGTATCATGCCCAATCGCGGAGCCGCCGCGCAACGCCTCGGGGGCGTTGACCGCGAACCCGGGCGCGGATACCCTCTCGCTCATCACCTCATCACAAGGAGCGCACATGCCCTACGTGGGAAACGTCGAAGCCCTGAAGTGGACCTACGACGAGGAGGAGGCGCGCGCGAAGGGCTCGCCCATCCGTATCAATACGCCCCGGCTGGAAGTGCGCGTCATCGTCTTGCCGCCGGGCGCCTACCCGCCCTACCACGCGCATCATACGGATATGGACGAAGGCTACCTCATCTACGGAGGGCGCGGGCTGATCCACAACGATGGGGCGACCTTCGAGGTCGGGCGGGGAGACGTGCTCCTGAACCCGCGCGGCGCCATGCACCACATGAAGAATATCGGGGAAGACGAGCTCATCGAGTTCAACTTCCGGGGCGGGAGGATGCCCTCGGGCTTCATTCTTCCCGAGGGCGACCCGCCGCCCAACCCCGACCCGGATTCCGTGCGCAACCCGCTCGCCCCGCCCGTGCCCTACGTGCTGGGCGACGTGGATTCGCTCCGCACCACGTTCGACCCCCACACCGTGCAGAGCCACGGGCTCACGCGCGCCATCGCCACCGAACATCTCGAGTGCCAAATCGTCTCGTTCCCGCCGGGGGCGAGGCCGGGAGTCCACCGCCACCAGGAAACGATGGACGAGGCGACGCTCGTGCTGGAAGGGCGGATGAACTTCGTGAT
Organism: bacterium; assembly: GCA_965221655.1. Classification (GTDB taxonomy): domain Bacteria; phylum UBA8248; class UBA8248; order UBA8248; family UBA8248; genus Bin107. Next base: position 2,215,583 of record OZ244906.1, read on the forward strand.
CGAAGAAGAAACCATAGAAGCGCGCGCGGGCGATTTGGTGCACACGCCGGGCGGTGCCTGGCACACGGTCCACAACGCGAGCGACGCACCCGCCGTGCTGTTCAACTTCCGGGGCGGCGCGCTCCCCTCGCGCACCGAATGGCGGGAAGGCTAGGCAGAAGGCCAGCGGAGCCGCACGGGCAAAAACCTACTCCTCGCGCGTTCTGCGAATGCGGTCGAGCTCCCGTAGGGTAAGATGCAGATCCTCATCTCTCAGCGTGGGGGAGGCGATGCGCGCGCGGCGCACGTTCGCCGTGTCGAGTTGGGCCAGGAGCATTTCGGGCTCTTCGCGCCCCGCGCGTGCGAGCGACTCTCCGCTCGGGCACAGGATTTCCGAGCCGCCCCAGAAGTTGATGCCGTCCTCGTAGCCCACCCGGTTGCTGAATATCACATGCTGGTTGTAGGCGGCGGCGTAGGTTCTGGCGAGTGCCTGCCAGACGCGCTGGATCGCGAGTCCGCCCTCTCCGTTTCCCTTGCCGACGCCCCGCGCGGGGCTGGCCGAGGGAACGATGAGCAAGTCCGCCCCGTCGAGAGAGGCGACGCCCGCCAGGCTGGGGTGCCAGGCGTCCTCGCAAATCAGAATCGCCGCCCGCCCGAAGCGGGTGTCGAAAGCGCGCACCCCGTCTCCTCGTCCCACGTAGCGGTTCTCGTCGAACAGCCCGTAGGTGGGGAGGTACACCTTGCGGTGCACGTGGAGCAGTTCGCCTCCCTCGAAATAAGCCGCGGCGTTGAAAAACCCGTGCCGCGAGGATTCTTCGACGAAGCCCACGACGAGAGAAACCTTTTTGCTCAACCCCGCTATCTCGCGCATGGCCGCGTCCCCGCGCGCGAAAGCCACCTCGGGAACCATGTCCTTCAAGAAATAGCCCGTGAGCGAGAGCTCGGGAAAGACGAGCAGATCGGCGCCTTGTTCTTCCGCCGCGCGCACCTGTGCTTCGAGCAACTCCCTGTTCGCTTCCAGATTTCCGAGTCTGGGCCCGATTTGGGCCGCTCCCGCCAGAAATTTCATATCCTCTTCCCGTCAAGGCACGACAACGTATCCCCACCTCCCGCACGTTTTGGCCGCGCGGCACAAAACCAGGCCCCTCAAACGTAGAGCTTGGTTTCGGCGTCCTGTGTCCTGCGCATGAACTCGGGCAGGGAGATCACCTCGTCCACCGCCTCGGCCACGTCCTCGATACCAAGCCCCAGGAGTCTCGGCTGCGCGGCGCAGGCATAGACCCTGAGCTTGCCGAGCCTGCGTGCGGCTTCTAAAAGCTCCCCTGCGGAGTGGGCGCCTGCGGCGGCCTCGGGCCGCAAATCCAGGTCGTCTTCCACGAAGCGCCTGAGTGCGCCGAAGAAGAGGATGACGTGCACCTCCTCTCCGTTCGCCGCCGCGCTCGCCGCCAGGGCGGCCACCTGGTGGACGCGCTCGCGCTCGCCGCTGTGGGCGTATATGACGAAACGCGCCACGTCCTACTCGAAATCCTTGGGGCGCGCGTCCCTGAAATCATACTCCGGCAGGTCCGAGGGCGGGGGCTCCTCCTCGCGCGCGCGATGCGCCCGCGTCGAGCGCAACAAGAGCCAGACGCCCCACACCACGCCCGCCGCCGCCACGAACCACACCGCACCCCAAAAGTCGCGGCGCCAGAAACAATACGCAATTCCGATCCAGAACGAAAAGCCCGCCAGCGTCCGCAGGACGGATCGATCGCCCGCCATCAGCGCGCGCCTCCCGCGCCGGGGAAGTGGAACCCTGCGCCTTGCGCCATCCCCGGGGAGAGCCTCAGCCGTCGTGGGGGGCGGGTTCCGCGTCGCCCTTCGCTTCGGGAGAATTCGCCGCCTCGCCCGGCTGGACGGCTTCGCCTTCGGGGGCGGCGTCCCCGGGCGGCAGGTTGCACACGCCCTCGAACACCGCACCCTCTTCGATATAGATGCTCGGCGTGAGAATTTCGCCCCGCACGTGCGAGCCGACGCGCAACTCGCATTTTTCCCTGGCCTCGATGCGCCCCTCCATCTTGCCCATCACGATGACGACGCCCGCCTTCACGTCGGCACGCACGTTGCCCGCCGTACCGATGATGAAGGTGTCCTCGGTGAGGACTTCGCCCTCCAGGTCGCCGTCCACGCGCACGGTGCCCTCGAAGGTAATGACGCCCTTGAACTCGGTGCCCTCGCCCAGGAAGGCGCGAATGCTCTTCTCGTAGGTTTTCGCCATGCGTACGCCCCCGACCCGACCCCGGAAATCCGGCGTCAGGAAATCCGCTCGATGAGCCCCTCGAGCGTCTCCCTCGTATAATACTCTATCTCTATCCTGCCCTCGTTTTCGTCGCCCGCTATCGTTACCTTGGCGCCCAGCACACTCCGCATTCGCTCCGCCGCCTCGCGCAGATAGAGCGCCTGCGGCCCCGAGGGGCCGGGAGCGGGCGCGCCGTGCGGCCTCCTCTCGCGCGCCGCGCCCGCCAGCGCCTTGCGGACGCGAAGTTCCAGCCTGCGCACCGAGAGGCGCTTTTCGGCAGCGGCCTTCCCGTGGGCGGTCATCTCCTCTTCGCTGCGCAGGGAGAGGAGTGCTCGCGCGTGGCCCATGGAGAGAACTCCCGCGGCTACGTACTCGCGCACGGCGGCGGGCAGCCGGAGCAGCCGGACGTAGTTGGCGATGGTCGAGCGCTCCTTGCCCACCCGGGCGGCGACTTCTTCTTGCGTGAGGCCGAGGCGCTCCATCATGTTCGCGTAGGCGGAGGCTTCTTCCATGGGGTTTAGGTCCGCGCGCTGGACGTTTTCCACTATGGCGAGCTCGAGCGCCTCCTCGCCGCTCGCGTCGACAAGGATGACGGGCACCTCCTCGAGGGCCGCGAGCCGCGCGGCGCGCCAGCGCCTCTCGCCGGCCACGATCTCGTATCCGCTTCCTGCGGCGCGGCGCGCCAGAATCGGCTGGATAACCCCGTGGCGCCTCACCGATTCGGCCAGTTCCGCCAAATCCTCCTCGTCGAAGTCCACCCTCGGCTGGTGCGCGCCGGGCAGGAGCCGCTCGGGCGCCATGCGCATCAGGCCCTGCGCGGGCGCGGCCTCGACGAAGTCCGCCGGAGCGGACGCCTGCGCCTCCTGCGCACCGAGCAGCGCGTCCAGGCCCCTTCCCAGCACTTTTCTTCTCGCCGTCGCCATGTTCAGCCCCTCACGGGTTGCTTCGAGCGGGCAATAAATTCGCTCGCCAGCGCAAGGTAGGCCTGCGCACCGGACGAGGAGACGTCGTAGGCGATCACGGGCTTGCCGTGGCTCGGCGCCTCGGCGAGGCGCACGCTCCTCGGAATCACGACCCGGTACGTCAACTGCGGCAGATGGGAACGCAAATCCTCCCCCACCTGACGCGAAAGGTTCGTGCGGGCATCATACATCGTCAGCACGATTCCGCCCACCCGAAGGCCCGGGTGCACACCCTCGCGCACACGCTCAATCGTCCGCATCAGCCGCGCAAGACCCTCCAGTGCGAAATATTCCGCCTGAATGGGGATGAGCACCTCGTCCGCCGCGCGCAGGGCGTTGAGCGTCAAAAAGCCCAATGAGGGCGGGCAATCGATGAGAACGTAGCGAAACCGGTTCCTGACCGGCGCGAGTGCGTGCAACAAGCGGCTCTCCCGCTCGGGCACGTCTGCGAGCTCGATCTCCGCCCCCGTCAGGTCGGCAGAGGAGGGCAGAAGTGTAAGTCCTTTTATTTCAGTATCATGTATCGCATCCCCGGCTAGCGGATCGCCCAGCACCAGCGCCCGGTAGAGCGCATTCGCTTGCGAAAAAAATGCGAAATTGCTCGTCGCGTTCGACTGCGGGTCCATATCGACCAGCAGGGTCGGCTGATCGGCCACCGCCAGACATGCCGCCAGATTGACGGCGGTCGTCGTCTTGCCGACTCCGCCTTTCTGGTTCACGACGGCCACGACCCGGCAAGGGGGCTCGCCGGCCTGTGGTGTTCCTGTGGAGATCGCCGTTCCCGGTTTCGCGTCCATGCCGTCGTTTCGAGAGTGGTTCGAGATGCCTTCAGAGAGGCTGAGGTTCGCACATTGCGCCCGACAATTCAACCGAAAGTTTCACGTGGAACATTTTTTCGGGCGCTTTCCACGTTCGAACGTTCCACGTGGAACACTCCGGACACGCTTGGAGGCGCGCGCCTTGCCGCGTGAGGTACTGCGAACGAGACGCGCGGCTCAAGAACGGGCCGGCGCGGCGGGGCCTGACGCCAGCTTGCGCAGATAGACCTCGAGCACGGCGATGGCCGCAGGCGTTACGCCCGATATGCGGCCGGCCTGCCCGAGGGTGCGGGGACGCACCTCCTGGAGGCGCTGGCGCACCTCGGCCGAGAGGTGGCTCACTTCGGCGTAGGAGAGGTCCTCAGGTATCCGCACCCTGTCGGCGGCCCGCAGATGCGAGACCTGCCGATATTCCCGCTCGAAATACTCTTTGTACTTCGCTTCCGCCAATACGTAGCGGCGCGATTCGCCCTCAAGCCCCTCCCATATTTCCCTAAAGCGGCCCCCGCAGGCCGCGTCGACGCGCTCGACGAGCTCCGGGCCGGCCTCAGGGCGCCTGAGAATATCGCCCAGGGTCGCAGGCTTACGGAGAGGGCGCGAGCCCGCCGCCTCCATTGCGCTGCGCACGTTCGGCCTGGGGTAGACCATCGTGGCCTCAAGATAATCCAGCGTCGCGCGGGCGCGGGCCGCGCGGGCCTCAAAGGCGCGCCAGGTTTCCCCGTCCAGCGCACCGAGCCTGCAGCCCAGGGGCATCAGCCGATGATCCGCGTTGTCGTGGCGCAGCCGGAGCCTGTGCTCGGCACGGCTGGTGAACATCCTGTAGGGCTCAGCGACTCCCTTGGTGACGAGATCGTCAATCAAAACGCCGATGTAGGCCTCCTCCCGGCCGAGCACCACGGGCGCCTCTCCCCGCACGCGCAGCGCAGCGTTGATGCCCGCCATGATGCCCTGCGCGGCGGCCTCCTCGTAGCCCGTCGTTCCGTTTATCTGGCCCGCGTGGAACAGCCCCGGCACCTTCTTCGTCATCAGGCTCGCGTCGAGTTCGGTCGGCTCCACGTAGTCGTATTCCACGGCGTAGCCCGCCCGCATCATCTCGGCGCGTTCCATGCCTCCTATCGTGCGCAACATGCGCATTTGCACGTCCACGGGCAGGCTGGTGGAAAGCCCGTTCACGTATATTTCACACGTCTCGCGCCCTTCGGGCTCCAGAAAAATCTGGTGCTCGCGCTTGCCCGCAAACCGCATTATCTTATCCTCGATGCTCGGGCAGTAGCGCACGCCCACGGCGTCTATCTGGCCGTTGTACATCGGGGCGCGCTCGATGTTCTCGCGGATGACGTCGTGCGTCCCGGGGTTCGTGTAGGTGATCCAGCAGGGCATCTGCTCCTGCGTGAGGGCGGCGGTGCGGCAAGAAAAAGGAACGGGCGGGTCGTCGCCCGGCTGCACGTCGAGGGCGCCGAAATCTATCGACTTCGCATCCACCCGGGGCGGGGTTCCCGTTTTCATGCGCCCCAGCGCGAAACCCAGTGCGAGGAGCTGCTCGGTCAGCTCGTTTGCCGCTCCCTCGCCGGCGCGTCCGCCCTGCACTTTTCTGTCGCCGTAGTGGAGCAGACCCCGCGTGAAGGTGCCCGGCGTGAGAATCACCGCGCGGGCCGCGTACGTCTGCCCGAAGTGATCGACCAGGCCCGCAACTTCGCCGTCCTGTACCAGCAAGCGCTGCACCATGCCCTGTTTCAGGTGAAGGTTCTCCTGGCGCTCGACCGCGCCCTTCATCCAGACGCGGTAGGCCTGCTTGTCCGCCTGGGCGCGCAGGGCCTGCACGGCGGGGCCTTTCTTGGTGTTGAGCATCCGAAACTGGATTCCCGTGGCGTCGATGGCGCGGGCCATCTCGCCTCCCAGTGCGTCCACCTCGCGCACCAGGACGCCCTTGGCCAATCCTCCGATGGCCGGATTGCACGACATGAGGCCCACCGTGTCCAGGTTCATGGTGAGCATCATGGTGCGCGCGCCCATGCGTGCGGCGGCGAGGGCGGCCTCGCACCCCGCGTGCCCGCCCCCCACGACCACTACGTCATACCGAAAATCCAACACCAAACCTCCCCAAAAGAACGAAACACATATCAAAAATGCCAAAATATCTAAATTTATGCTTTTTTACCCTTTGCGGCCTGGCGTTTTTGCTTTTTTCTGCCTTGCGCCGCCGCGCGCGACTGGACAATTCTCCCGGTCGATGAAGCGAAACCCCGGTGGCTTTTTTGTGCTCCCCGCTGTCATTTCCCGATACAGAAAGTCGAAAAAATCCTGTCGAGGAGCGCCTGGCCGTAATCCCGGCCCAAAAGCTCGGAAAGGGCAGTCTGCGCCTCGTTGAGGTGCACCGCCACGAGCTCGGGGGACATCGACGCCTCCGCACCCGCCCGGGCGCACCCGACGGCCTCGAGACACTTCGTTATCTGTCCGTGGTGACGCTCCCTGGTGAGCATGGATTGTGCGCCCGAGAGCGCGTCCTCGTTCATGAGAACACGCGCCACCTGCGCGCGCAACCCATCCAGCCCCGCACCCGTGAGGGCAGAGACGAAAACAGCCCCGTCGGCATCAGGAGCACATGCGCGCAAAAGAGCGAGAGCGTGGTCTCTGCCGCAAGCCGAAATCTTGTCTATCTTGTTGAAAACAAAAATATTGTGCGCTTCGCCTGGGTGCGCCTCCCGGGCGGCCCAGGCCGTTTCTTCCTCCGCACGGGTGGCATCCACCACCATGAGGCAAAGGTCGGCGTCGCGGGCAGCCCTGCGGGCGCGGTCCGTTCCCTCGCGCTCGATGGCGTCGCCCGTCTCGCGCAACCCCGCCGTGTCGATGAGCCTGACGGGCGCGCCGCCCATGTCGCAGACCTCCTCCACCGTGTCGCGCGTGGTGCCCGGAACCGCACTGGTGATGGCGCGCTCCTCTCCGAGCAGTGCGTTCAGCAACGTGGACTTGCCCGCGTTGGGCCTGCCGAGTATGGCGACGCGCGCACCCTCGCGCAGAATTTTGCCCGCGCGGTAGCTCTCCAGGAGCCTCCCGAGGGCTTGCTCGATTTCGGCGAACAGCGCGGCGAGTGCGGCGCTTCCCATCGGCGCGCCCGAAACGGAGGGGCCCGCCCCCGGCTCGAACTCCTCGGGAAAGTCGATGGCCGCCTCGACGTGCGCACCCGCCTCCACCACCTTCTCCCACACCGCGTCGAGGGCTGAGGAGAGGCGCCCCTCGAGATGGTGAAGCGCCGCCCTGGCCGCCTTTGCGGTCTGGGCTCCTACCAGGTCGGCCACGGCCTCGGCCTGCACGAGGTCGATTTTGCCCTCCAGAAAGGCCCGCCTGGTGAATTCGCCGGGGGCCGCGGGCACAGCACCCGCCTCGCGCGCCAGGCGCAGGAGGGCGGCCACGATGGCCGGGCCGCCGTGGCAGCACATCTCGACCACGTCCTCGCCCGTCGCCGAACGCGGCGCAGGATGGTAGACGGCCACGCCCTCGTCGAACGCCTCCGCTCCGTCCACGAAGCGGCCCAGCACGGGCCTGTGGCGGGGAAAAGCGCCCCGGGGCCGCCTGGGCGTGAAGAGCCGCGCGAGAATCGGCAGAGACGCAGGGCCGCTCATACGCACCACGGCGATGGCCCCGCGCCCGGGGGCGGTAGACAGCGCGACTATCGTTTCCCGCTCGGCCATGGCGTCTCCCCAAACGAACGCGCGCTTGCGTGCGCGCCCAGAGAAGATCGCAAATCGAGCGGGCGCGATCAACGCGGGAAAGCAGATTCGCACGCCCATCCCCGCAGGTTTCTCCACCGACCCGCCGGGGGTGCTGCAATCCGCTCCGTGCGGGCGATTCCGCAAGCGCCGCCCCCCGACGCCTGTGCTACCATCTCCACGTTCTCTCCAACGCCCGGAAGCGAGCGCCATGTCCGAGATCAGATACGACCCGCACCGCGGTGAATGGACGCTCATCGCCCCTGGCAGGCGCGCGCGCCCGCGTCCCGCCCACCACGGCGACGCCACACCGAAAGACGAAGACCCCGCGTGCCCGTTTTGCCCCGGCAACGAAAGCGCAACCCCGCCTGAAGTCGCGGCCCTGCGGGATGCGGACAGCCTGCCGAACGCGCCCGGCTGGCGGGCGCGCTGCGTGCCGAACAAATACCCCGCCGTCGGGAGCACCGCACCGCAACCCGCAGGCGGCGACGTCTTCGTTTCCCTTGCGGGCGGGGGGCGGCACGAGGTGCTCATCGATTCCGCCCACCACACGAGAGGGCTGGCGGATTTGAGCGATGCGCACGCGGGCGAAGTGCTGGGCTTGCTGCAAGAGCGCGCCCGGGCGATGGCGCGCGACGCGCACATCCGCTTCGTCTGCGCCTTCAAGAACCACGGCGCGCGGGCGGGGGCGTCGCTTCTCCACTCGCATTTTCAGATTCTCGGCCTGCCCGTGGCGCCGGGAGTGGTGACGCGGAAGGGCGAAAACGAGCGGACCTTTTTCTCCGAGCGAAAAGTGGCGCTTCTGGACCACACCACCGGGGAGGAGATAAAGGCCGGCGCACGCCTCGTGGAGGCGGGAGAAGAGGGCGCTGTCGTCTTTTGTCCGTGGGGGTCGCGCCTGCCCTGGCTCGTGCAGATCTCCCCCTGGCCGACGGAGGCCGCCTTCACGCAGACAAGCACGGACGCCCTCGCCGCGGTGGGCGGGGCGCTCGCGCGGACGCTGCGCCGCTACAAGAGGCTGCTCGCCGACCCGCCCGTGAACGTCTCTTTTCTGATGGCGGCGCGCGAAGAGGAGGCGCGCGCGCATCGCTGGCATCTGGAGGTTTTTCCGCGCTTAACGCCCCTGGCCGGCCTGGAGACCGGCCTCGGTACCTACGTCAACGAGGTTCCCCCCGAGCGGGCCGCGGAGGAGTTGCGGGGTGCGGACGCGGCCTTTGCGCCCCAAGAGGAGAATACACGATGAGTGAGGCTTGTTTTCTCACCGGCGGCGACGTGGCCCCGGACAGACGCTCGGCCAAAGGCATGTTCGGCGCGGCGGCGCGGTTGTTGCGCGCGGCGGATTTCTCGTTCTTAAACCTCGAGAACGCACTCTCCGACCGTGGTGCGCTCATGAAGGGAAAGGCGCTCTGGCACAGGGGCTCTCCCGCGATGGTCGAGGGGCTGGTCGAGGCGGGCCTCGACGCTGCGGCAATCGCAAACAACCACGTACTCGACTTCGGCGTTCCCTCGCTCGCGCAAACCATGGAGACGCTCGAGCGCGCCTCCATCCCCTTTACGGGCGGGGGAATGAGCCTGCGCGAGGCGGCAACCCCCGTCGTGAAAGACTGCGGCGGTCTGAAAGTGGGCCTGCTCGCCTACTCCACCACGCTGCCCCAGGGGCACGCGGCGGGGCCGCGCGAGCCCGGTGTGAACCCCCTGCGCGTCAAGACGGCCTATACGCCGCTCCGCAACCCCGAGGAGTATCCGGCGTCGGAGATGATTGTCCACTCCTGGGCGGTGACCGAGGATCTCGCGCGCATGAAGCGCGAGGTGCGCAGGCTCGCGCGCAGGGTCGACCTCGTCTTCGTTTATGTGCATTGGGGAGCAAGCATGCGCCACGAGGCACACGACCACCAGCGCGAGATCGGGCGTGCGGCCATCGACGCGGGCGCGTGCGCCGTCTTCGGCGGGCACCAACACGTGCTCTCGGCAATCGAGTTCTACAAGGGCAGCCCCATCGTCCACTGCACGGGGAACCTCATCTTCGACGAGGTCGAGTCGTTCTTTACCGAGGCGACGCTTCAGACGTTCCTGCTGGGCGGGCGCATGGACGAGCGCGGCCTGCACGACCTCTACCTCGTCCCCTGCCGCTGCGGGGTGGACGGCCCGGTGCGCGTGCTCTCCCCCCGGCGCGGGGAGGGCCGCGATATCGTCTCCATGGTGCGGAAGCTCTCCGCCCCCTACGGGGCGCAGGTGGAACTCAGGGACGGAGAGGTGGCCGTCTCCCCGCGCGCGTGAGGGGCGCGTCGGGGCAAGGGCCTACAACGCGCTCTCGAGCAGCTTCTTGATGCGCGCCTGCTTCAAATCACCGACTGAGTGCCCCACCTTGCGCGCACCTTTGAAGACGACGATGGTCGACTGCCACCTCAGGCCATGTGTGGTGAGAAACTCCTTGTCGGCCGCAAAATCCGCCCGCATGGCGAGAGCGCCACGAAACTTCTCGTCCTGAATTATTGCTTCGAGAAGCGGCACCTGCCGCTTGCAGGTCCCTCACCACTCCGCGTGGACGTGGACGAATATCGTCTTGCCCTGTTTCTGGGCACTGGAGAACGCCTTTGCATCGTAGGCACTCCAGCGCTCCTGCGCGGACGCAACCGACGCAAGGCCAAGAGCTGCCGCGAGAACCATGACGGAAAATGCGGGCCGCAAGAGACGTTGCATGGCGAGGCTCCTCTTGTGAGACGTATCGGGCGGCTTTGCCGCCGGTTCCCCGGGCTGCGGGCGCCGCTTCAGTGTACGTACTGGCCGCCGTTCACGTCGATGGTCGCGCCCGTAACGTAGCCCGACCCCGGGGTCGAGAAATACCAAATCGCGTCGGCGACGTCCTCGGGCAGCCCGCCGAAGCCCACGGGCAGGCTCTCCACTATCGCCGGCACGCGCTCCTGGTGCACCAGGTGAAAGCGTTTGGTGAGGGTAACGCCCGGAGCCACGGCGTTCACGGTGATGCCGTGGGGGGCGAGCTCCACCGCGAGCCTGCGGGTGAAGCCCTGCATCGCTGATTTGGCCGCGCTGTAGGCGAGCGAGACGTTCGCCAGCGCATCGCGCGCGGAGATGGACGACACGTTCACGATGCGGCCGTAGCCCGCCTTTTTCATCGGGGTCGCCGCCGCGCGGCTCGCGAGGTAGCAACTCGTGAGATTCCAGTCCATAATCTTCGCCCACTCCGCTTCGTCCAGCTCCTCGATGGGCGGCACCTCGACGAAACCGCCCGCGCAGTTCACGAGAACGTCGAGGCGCCCCCAGGCGTCGAGCACGCGTCCGAACAGACCCTCCACGTCCGCGCTGCGCGCGGCGTCTCCCTGCACGTAGACGGCCTCGCCGTGCGCACGAACCCGTGCGAGGGCAGCCTCCCCGCGTTCGGGGTCGCGCCCGGTGATAGCCACTCTCGCGCCCTCCTCGGCGAAGCGTACGGCCGCAGCCAGCCCGATGCCGTCGGTAGCGCCCGTCACGATGGCGACGTGGCCGCGGATAGAGGATCGCTCGTGCACGAAAGCCTCCCTACTGCGTGTACCTGCCGCCGTTTACGTCGAGCGTAACGCCCGTCACGTAGCGGGCCGCGGGCCGCGCGAGATACCACACGGCGTCGGCGATGTCGGCGGCCTCGGCCACGCGGCCCAGGGGAATCTTGGAGACGATTTCGGGCAGCCTGTCCTTGTGGAGCGCGGCGACGCGCGGCGAGAGGACGACGCTCGGCGCGACCGTGTTCACGGTGATGCCGTGGGGCGCAAGCTCCACCGCCAGGCGCCTGCCCAGACCGAAAAGGCCCGCCTTGGCCGCGCTGTAGGCAAGGCCCGTCTCGAGAATGCCGTCGCGACCAGATAGCGAGGAGACGTTGACGATGCGGCCGTAGCCCGCCTTCTTCATGGGGGCGACCGCCGCGCGCGCGCAGAGGTAAGCGCTCTTGAGGTTTAAGTCCACCAGAGCGCGCCACTGCGCTTCGTCCAGGCGTTCCACGTCCGGGTTGTCCACGAACCCGCCCGCGCAGTTCACGAGAACGTCGAGGCGCCCCCAGAGGCGAAGCGTCTCGCTCGTGGCCGAGGCTACGTCTGCGGCGGAGGTGGCGTCCGTCTTGAGGAAGCACACTTCGCCGCCCGCCGCGCACAGTCTTTGCGCGACCGATTGGCCGGCATCTTCGTCCAGATCGAGCAAGGCGACGCGCGCGCCCTCCAAGGAGAGGCGCTCGACGATTGCCTCGCCTATCCCCGCGGCACCCGCCGTAACGACCGCCGCGTGCCCCCGAATGGAGGATGCCTCGTTCATTTCGCTCCCCGACGCTCCTGGTCCAAGCCGCGCCGTGCGCGCAGGAGAAAGGTGACCGACAACATATCACCCCGCACCCGGCGCCCGCCAGTCCGCGCGGGCCGTGGCGAAATAGGTGTTGCCGTCAAAATCGCTCCAGCCCGCTTCGCGAAAGCTTGTCTCGCGCAGCAAGGCCACCAACTCTCCGGGCCGAAACCGCGCCCGCAGGGGCGGCCCCATATCCATCGGCTTTTTGTGCCACTCGACGAGGACGAGGGTGGCGCCTTCTTTCATCGCACGGCGCGTCTCGCGCAAAAGCGGCTCCGCGCTCTCCAGGGCGTGCACGACGAAGGCGATGAGGGCAAAATCCGCACACCGATCGGGAAACGGAACCTGCGGACTCGCGGAGCGCACCGCCGTCAGGTTCGCACAGCCGCGCTCTTTCGCCAGCGCACGCAACTCGCGCACCATGACGGGCGAGACGTCGCAGGCGAGCACGCGCCCTTGCTTGCCGACGATGCGGCAGGCGGGAATCGAAAAGTAGCCCGGGCCGCAACCCACGTCCAAAAAGGTCATGCCGCGCCCAAGGCCCAGCGCGCGCAGCGTCTTTGTCGGGGGCATGGCCCGGCGCCTGCCGCGGGTGAGGAGAAGGCTCCGGTTGCGGACGGGGAACGTCCACGCCTCGCGCGTTTCGCTCAAGCCTCGTCCTCGAGGTAGCCGCTCAGCGCCTCGCGGATGAAGCCCTCGGGATGACCCTCGCGAATGAGCATCAGCCCCTCGGCGAGACACTCCAGCTTTCGGCGCTCGCGGTCGAGGCGGGTCTGTCCCTTGCGGCTGAGGAGTCTTTCCACGTCGTCCAGCGGCGCACCCTCGATCGCCCACTTGAGACCCGTTTGCAGAAGCGGATCGCGTATGGCGGCGAGGTGGGCCTCCATCGCGTCGCTGCCCTCTCTGGCGGCGAGGTCGGCGAGGTCCACGCACAGGGAGATGATGTCGGCGGCGGCCTGGGCAGAGGGCGAGAAGCGCACGCCGGGCAGGCGCTCGTAGTCCGCCTCGCCCTCGGGCAGGAAGGCGACGAGCCGCGCGCGGGTGCGCTCCGCGCTCGCGCCCTCCAGTATCGAGAGCACGCCCTCGATGGCAATCTCCTTGTTGCGCTCCATCGCGCCCAGGGAGGACTCGATTTGGCGCGTGAAGATCATCTCGGCCTCCTGGAGGGGGGCCTGATCCACGAGCATCCGCAACCCCACCGAAAAGATGCCGTTCGGGCTGCGCTCCAGGGCCGGCTCGAGCGAGAGCAGGCCGTGGCGCTGCGCGCGGTCGGCCAGGGCGGCGATGAGCGAAACCGTTCGCTCGGCGCGACTCTCGGGGTCGTGGAACGAGGCGAGCTCCTCTTCGAGCGCGCGCTCCAGCGGGGGAATGGCGTCGTCGGCAGGACCCTCGAAGGTAATATCCCCATGCTGCTCCATGGCGTAGGCGGTCTCCATCAACACCTGGCGCGCCTCATCCACTCCGCCGGGGCCGACTTCTCCCGCGGCCGGCCGCGTGATTTCCTCGTGGAGGCGGGCCGCGTTTTTCGCCGATACGTTTTTGAGCACCCGCTCCACCACGCGCGGCTGGGCGTCGCGCAGGGCGAGGGCCAAAACATCGAGGTCCATGCGTTCGATAACGCGCCTGAGCGCGCGGCCCGACATCCGCGCGAAGGGCGTGAGGTCGGAAACCTCGCCGGGGGAGAAGAACGGGCGTCCTCCTTCCTCGGGACCGCCCTCCGTCCAGCCTTCGCGATCAAGGTTCATTTTCTCTTCTCCGGAACTTTTCCGGGCGGGGAGTCGCCCGCGGCTGCTCTATCAATTCTCCTCGGCCAGCTTGGGCGGCTGCACCGAGCGGTTCACATAAAACTGCTGTGCGATGGAGAGCAGGTTGTTCACCAGCCAGTAGATCACCAGACCCACGGGCACGGGATAGAAGACGAACATGGCCGTGAAAACGACGGGCATGAGCATCATCATCTTCGCCTGGGTGGGGTCTCCCGCGGTGGGCGTCATCTTCTGCTGCAAGAACATCGATGCACCCATGAGAATCGTGTAGACGTGGTAGGGGTCCTGCACAGAGAGGTCCTGCACCCAGCCGAAAAACGGCGCGTCGCGCAGTTCTATCGACACCAAAAGCGCCTCGTAGAGGCCGAAGAACACCGGAATCTGGATGAGCATGGGCAGACAGCCCATCATGGGGTTGACCTTGTGTTCCTTGTAAAGAGCCATGGTCTGCTCGTTGAGCTTGTTCTTGTCGTCCTTGTATATCTCGCGCAACTGGGTGACGCGCGGCTGGAGCTTTTGCATCTCCTTCATGTTGCGCATGCTGACGTGCGTGAGGGGGTAGAAGATGATCTTGACCAGTATGGTCAGCAGAATGATCGCCACCCCCCAGTTGCCGGCGATGCCGTGAAAAAAGCGCAGGACGGACATGAGCGGCTTGGCGATGAACGAGAACATGCCGTAGTCGAGCGAATCCTCGAGGCCGACCCCCAGGCGCGAGAGGTGTTCGACCGTTTTCGGCCCCACGTAGACGTCGAAGACGGCCTCGACGCTGCGCCCCTGCGAGAGCGGCACGATGGCGGCGTATTCGCTCGCATCGCCCACCTTGCCGAGCAGGCGCACTTCCGCCCCGCCCGCCCCGCTGCGGGGAATGAGGGCAGCGATGAAGTGCTTCGATTGAAGCGAGGTCCACTTCATGTTCGCGCCGTGGGTTACGACCTTGCCCTCCTCGGGGTAGTCGTATTCAATCTCGCCCTTCACGAAGCTCATCGGTCCCTCGATGACGCCTCCGTAGGTGTTGCCGTCGCTTCCGCCCACGCGCGGCCCCCACACGACGCCGATGGCTTCGGTGGCTTCGGGCCGCGTCACGCGAATGGTGGTGCGCACGTTGTAGTCGCCGTGGCGGAAAACGAGCGTCTTCTCCGCTGAGAGGCCGTCCGCCCCCCGGTAGACGAAGCGCACCCTGCCCTCGGGGTTCGCGCTCGAGAGCGCGAGGTCGCCGCCCTCCACCTCGTAGGAGGCCTCATTGAGCCGCTGGGCCGTCTTGCCTCCCCAGAAGAAAAGGGGGCGCACGTCGGCGCGGCCCGCGGGCACGAGTTCCACGAAGTTTTGCTCGCCCTGCCTGTAGCCCGAAAGACGTGCGGACAAAAAGCCCGCGCCGCGGTTCGTGAATTCATAGACAGCGTCGCCGATGTCCACGCGAACGCGCCGCTGGGGGGCGGTGGCGGTGGGCGCGGCGACGGGGGGTGCGGGCGCCCGGGAGCCGGTGGCCGCGGGCGCCTGGAGCGGTGCGCTGGCCGCGCTCGTGCCCGGGGCTTTCTCCGCAGCCGCGCGCGCACGGGCGGCCTCTTGTTTCTGGGTCTGCTCCTCTTCCATCGGCCCGACGACGTAGAGTTGCCAGCCGATGAGTACCGCCATCGAGAGCACGGCGGCGAGAATCGCGTTTTTTTCCATGGTGTAGGGCGCCTCAGCCGGGTGCGTCAGGGAACCGGATCGTGTCCCCCGGGGTGAAATGGGTGGCAGCGTCCTATCCGGCGGACGGTGAGCCGCAGAGCACGCAGGGGCGCGTGGCGGCGGAACGCTTCCAGTGCATAGCGAGAACAAGAAGGCGAGAAGCGGCACTCGCCCGGCAACACGGGAGACAAGACGAGTTGATACCCCCGAATCAGGAAAATCGCCAGCGTGCTTGCGGCGCGCGAGAAAAAGCCCGCCTCAAGATCGTCCCTTTTCGCGCAAAGCGTCATGGAATGCTCTTTCGACATCCTCCAGCCTCGCCTCCGCAATCGGGCTTCGCGCCACAACCACGATGTCTGCGCCCTCGGTGAGGTGAGAAGCCCGGCGCCGAAAAACCTCACGCAAAAGGCGTTTGGCGCGGTTTCTCTCCACAGCGCCCCCCACCCGTCGCGACGCGACGATGCCGAGGCGCGCTTTGCCCCCGGTGGGAAGAACGTGCAGCGAAAAGTATCGACACGCGCGCTTGCGGCCCCTGCGCAGGACGGCGGCGAACTCGCTTCCCCTGCGAATGCGCCGCTCCGGCGGGAAGCCCTCGGCCATCTATGCGCCCCGGGGCGACGCGCCCCTCAGGCGGAGACGCCCAGGCGCTTGCGGCCCTTCGCGCGCCTGCGCCTGATGATCGCGCGGCCGCCCACGGTCCGCATGCGGCGGCGAAATCCGTGCGTCTTCACCCGCTTTCTTCTGTTCGGCTGGTAGGTTCTCTTCACCAAAAAGCTCCGCGCGCGGGCAAGCCCTCCACGGGCCGCCGCGCAAGGACGAACGACGCTTCCTCAATAAGCCGGAAGCCGGGCGTAAGGTAGCCACCAAAGTCGCGCTTGTCAAGAACCCCGCAGCCACACGAGAGGGCGCGCGCGTTTTGCGCCCGCAGAGGAAAAGGGCATTTTGCGCGCAAATCGGGAAAAATCGGGGCGGTCGCTTTTTTTCTGTGGAAAAGCGTTGCTTACGCTTCGGTTTTGTGGAAAAATGCCTCCATCGGGTCGGCTTTCGCATACGCCCTGGTGGAAAAACTCGTCCGCACGCGCTTCGAGCCGTCCCTCCTCCGCGCGGACGACCAAACGAGCGGCTCTTGTTCATGGCGAATATCTGGGAATCGTGCACGAAAAAAATCCAGGAAGAAGTGTCTCTTCAGGCGTTCGAGCGGTGGTTTTCGGGCATTGAGGAGGTGGAGGCAAGTGAATCCTCGCTCACGATTCGCGCCCCCGACCCCTTTACGGCGAACACCCTGCGCACGCGCTATTGGGGCATCATCACGGACGTGCTCAGAGAAGAAGCCGGACGCGAGGTCGACCTCCATCTCCTGGTGAAAAAAAACGGGTCGGCGCCGACGAACGGGGTGGTTGAGCGGCCCCAGGCGACCGAGGCGCCCCCCTCCCCGCCCGAGCGGCCCGATTTCCTGAACCCCAAGTACCGCTTCGACAACTTCGTAATCGGTGGGGCGAACGAGTTCGCGCACGCCTGCAGCCTCCGGGTGGCACAGGGTCTCGGAATCGCCCACAACCCGCTTTTCATCTACGGCGGGGTGGGGCTCGGCAAGACGCACCTGCTGCACGCCATTGCCCACCAAATCGTCGACACGATGCCGAAAACGCGTGTGGTTTACACGTCTTCAGAGAGCTTCATCAACGAACTCATCGCCTCGATTCGGCGCGACAGGATGTCCGCGTTCCGGAGCAAGTACCGAAAAGCCGACGTGCTCATGATAGACGACGTGCAATTTATCGCGGGCAAGGAGCGCACCCAGGAGGAGTTTTTCTTCACCTTCAACTCCCTGCACGAAAACAGAAAGCAGATCGTCATCACGAGCGACAAGGTGCCCCACGATATCGTGGGTCTCGAAGATCGTCTGCGCTCGCGCTTCCAGAGCGGGATGATGGCCGACATCGGCGCGCCTGATTTCGAGACCAAGGTGGCCATCCTCCAGAAGAAGGCCGGCGAGGAGGGTTTTTCCCTCGACAGGGACGTTGCTCACTACATCGCTGAGAAGGTGCGCTCGAACGTGCGCGAACTGGAAGGCTGCCTGATCAAGCTCTACATCCACGCCTCACTGCGCGGCAACGGCGACATCGACCTGCCCGTCGCCCAGGAGGTGCTCCGCGACGTGATACGGGATCGCTCGCGCCACTCCTCGGTAGACCACATTCAGCGCATCGTCGCCGAGCACTTCCAGATACGACTCACCGATCTCAAGTCAAAGAATCGCTCGCGGTGCTTCGCCGTGCCGCGCCAGATAGCCATGTTCCTCGCGCGCCAGATCACCAACGCCTCCACGACCGAAATCGGCCTGCGCTTCGGGGGTAAGGATCACTCCACGGTCATCCACTCG
The DNA here is from genome assembly GCA_965221655.1 of bacterium. Classification (GTDB taxonomy): domain Bacteria; phylum UBA8248; class UBA8248; order UBA8248; family UBA8248; genus Bin107. The sequence continues at coordinate 2,233,473 of OZ244906.1, forward strand.
ACCAAAAAAATCGAGGGGCTGCTCAAGACCGACAGCGCACTCGCAAGCACCATCCACACCCTCCGGCAAAAAATCGACATGTCCTGAACGAAACGTGGAAAGGATTGTGGACAACGATGTCGAAATCTTCATGCCCACCGCCACCTTGTGAACAAATCAGCATTTCTCAAGCAACGTCCACACAAAAACCCACACCACGCCGCGCGGACAATTCGTTTATTTTCAGTCGCTCGCAAAGTTCTTCACACTATCCCCGCCACTACTGCCTCTACTATCTTTTCTAGTTTTATATAAAGAAGAATAAGGAACCTGGGGAATATCTCACCTTGCGCCTCGTGAATCTCATACTCAGAAACTTTAGAAACTACGAGCGGCTCGAGCTGCGCCCACACCCGGACTTCAACTACCTGTTCGGCGAAAACGGGGCGGGCAAGACGAATTTCCTCGAAGCCGTTTACTACCTCTCGCACCTGCGTTCGTTCAGGCGGGTATCGAGAGAGAATATGGTTGCCCACGAAAGCGAGGGAATGTACGTGGCGGGCGCGTTCGCTGCTGACGTGGGCACACGGGAAGTGCGTCTCGAAGCTGCCTGCCGCGGACGCGAGAGAAAATACAGAAAAGACGGCGAGGAGGTGCGGAGCCTGATGCCGTATCTTGAGAGTTCCCACGTCATCGTTTTCTTCCCGGAGACCCCCGGCGTCATCAAGGATGGCCCCGGGGTGAGACGGGTCTTTTTTGATCGTGCGATAGCAGCACTGGAGCCCGCCCACATGGAGGATTCCAGGCGCCACGCGAGGTTGCTCGCCGAGCGGAATCGTCTTTTGAGAAACGGGGACGCATCTGGTATAATCGGCGTTTGGCAGGATCGTTTGATCGAAACGGCCGCCCGTATCGTCGCCCGCAGGAAGAGATACACCAAATCACTGAAAAACAGGCTGCATGAGCTGGAACTTCTGTTCGGTGAAACGAGAGAAGCGCGGGTGTCGGTGGAGTATCACGAAACGAGCGGGCAAAGCGCGGAGGAAGAAGAAGAAATACGCGAAAGTCTGCGCGCGCGCAGCGAGAGTCTCGCGGCGGCTGAATCCGCGCGGCGGACGACGCTGTGGGGTCCGCAGTTGGACGATTTTCGCCTCACCTGGCGCGGTAGACGGGCGCGGGAGGCAGCCTCGCAGGGCGAACAGCGCCTGGCGGCAATTCTTCTGGTGGCGGCGAACGCGGAAGAATACAAGGAGAAAAAAGGAGAGTCCCCCGTCGTTTTGCTCGATGATTTGGGGTCGGAGCTGGACCCGGGGAGAAGAATGCGGGTGCTCTCGTTCCTGGGTTCTTTGGGAGCGCAGACCTTCATCACCTCGACCGATGCGTTCCGCCACTCCGACGATGGGCGCGGCGCCGGTTTTCTGGTGCGCGGCGGGGCGGTCGAGCAAGTGGACTGAAACGCATTTCAACAGCCCGGAGGAGGCGGCGTAAGCATACATGGCCAGGGCGGAGAAAAGTTACGGAGCGAAGGACATACGGGTCCTCGAGGGACTCGAAGCGGTGCGCAAGCGCCCCGCCATGTACATAGGCAGTACGGGCGAGAGCGGCTTGCATCACCTCGTCTACGAAGTGGTGGACAACAGTGTGGACGAGGCGATGGCCGGCCACTGCGACAAGGTGAGCATCACCATAGAAGAGGACGGCTCGGTTTGTGTTGTTGACAACGGGCGCGGCATTCCCGTGGACAGGCACCCGACCGAGAAGGTTTCCGCCGCCGAGGTCGTGCTCACGAAGCTGCACGCAGGCGGCAAATTCGAGAACAGCGCGTATAAGGTCTCAGGCGGCCTGCACGGCGTGGGCGTCTCCTGCGTCAACGCGCTCTCGGCCTGGCTCGTCGCCGAGATTCGGCGCGATGGCTGCGTCCACACCATCGGGTTTGACCGCGGCGCCCCCAGGGGCAGGCTCAAGCGGGGCCAGAAGACGAAGACGACGGGCACAACGATTACCTTCATGCCCGACGCGGAGATATTCGAAACCCTCGATTTCAACTTCAACACCCTGGCCGGACGGCTGCGGGAGCTGGCCTACCTGAACAGCGGCCTCAAAATCCTGCTCGAGGACAAGCGCGAGGACGACAAGAAGCTGGAGTTTTTCTACAAGGGCGGCATCGTTTCCTTCGTCGAGCACTTAAACCGCTCGAAGAACGCCATCCACAGGCGGCCCATCTACGTTCAGGGCGAGCGGAGCGAAAGCGTCGTCGAGGTGGCGATGCAGTACAACGACGCCTACAACGAGACGCTCTTCACCTTCGCCAACAACATCAAGACCACCGAGGGCGGCACCCACCTCGCGGGCTTTCGGAGCGCACTCACGCGCACCATCAACCGCTACGCCACCACCAACAAGCTGCTCAAGAACAACGCCGCGCCCACGGGCGACGACGTGCGCGAGGGACTCACCGCCATCGTCAGCGTGAAGCTGCCCGACCCCCAGTTCGAGGGCCAGACCAAGGCGAAGCTCGGCAACTCGGAGATGAAGGGCCTCGTCGAGCAGGTTTTCAACGAGGGGCTCGCCAACTTCTTTGAGGAGAACCCCTCGGTTGCCCGCAAAATCGTGGACAAGGCCGTCCAGGCGTCGCAAGCACGCGAGGCGGCGCGCAGGGCGCGCGAACTCACGCGGAGGAAGAGCGCACTCGACGGCGGCTCGCTGCCGGGCAAGCTCGCCGACTGCTCGGAGAAAGACCCCGCCCTGTGCGAACTCTATCTGGTGGAGGGCGAATCGGCGGGCGGCTCGGCCAAGCAGGGGAGAGACAGGATATTCCAGGCGATTTTGCCGCTGAAGGGAAAAATCCTGAACGTGGAGAAAGCGCGCCTCGACAAGATGCTGAACCACGAGGAAATCCGCACCATGATCACCGCAATCGGCACGGGCATCAAGGAGGATTTCTCGCTCGAGAAGTTGCGGTACCACAAAATCGTCATCATGACCGACGCCGACGTGGACGGCTCCCACATACGCACGCTTTTGCTCACGTTCTTCTTTCGCCACATGCCCGAGCTGATCGAAAAGGGGCATCTCTACATCGCCCAGCCCCCCCTCTACAAGGTGAAAAAGGGCAAGGACGAACGCTACCTGAAAGACGACCGCTCGCTTGAGGACTACGTTCTCGCCTACGCCGCGAAGGACGTGGAGGTGCACGGGGGCGGCAACGGATCGCTGAAGGCCAACGGAAACTTCCCCCGGGGCGAGAAGCTGCGCGAGCTCATGTTGCTGATCTCCGAGGCCGAGGCCGCGGTGCGGCGTTTCTCCCAAAGGGGGATGGACCCGCGCGTCATACGTCTGCTGGCTGATGAGCCCGACTTGGGGGCGGCGGACTTGCGAGACCCCAAAAAACGCGCGGAAATCGAGAAGACGGTAAAGCGCTTTTTCCGCGAGGAACACCCCACCGACGGCGAGCCGACCACGGCGCCGCAAACGGAAGACGAGAGCAGCACGGGCATCGTCGTTCGCTCGCGCATGGCGGATCGCGACCTTCTGACCCGCGTGGATACGACCCTGTTCGATTCGGCGGGTTTCAAGAAGATTCGGCGCGCCTCGACGCGCCTCGCCACGTTCGGCCAGCCCCCCTACGTCATCAAGGCGGGCGACGCGGAGCTTTCCGTGAACCGCGCCGAGGAGATGCTCGAGCAGTTCCGTTCGCTCGGCCAGAAGGGCGTGAGCGTCCAGCGATACAAGGGGCTGGGCGAGATGAACGCCGAACAACTCTGGGAGACGACCATGGACCCCGCGCGCAGAACCTTCCGCAAGGTCGTGGTCGCCGACGCAATCGAGGCAGACGGCATCTTCTCCACCCTCATGGGAGACGCCGTCGAGCCCCGGCGCGAGCACATCGAAAGACACGCGAGCGAGGTGCAAAACCTCGACGTCTAGCCCCCGCTTGTTCGTGGGCGCTCTCTCCTAAAACCGCGACTCCGCGTGGCAGCCTACGCACGCCTCGTGCGCCCGAAAAAGAGCCTTTGCGACCGCGCCGAGCTTGCGCTCCTTCGCCGCTCCCGCGAGGTCGACCGCCGCGCCCTCAAGCCTGCGGGCAAAGGCAATCGAAGAGGCGTCGCCCCGAATCTCCTCCACGCCGGGCAGTCTCTTCGCCGTCGCGGCCAGCGCGCGCGCGCGCATCTCTATGGTCTCAAAAGGCGTATCCCCCGTGGGCTCCTCAACCGATGCGAGCAGCGCGGCTTTCACCAGCGCGGCGAAGTCCGCGTTCAGCGTCTCCATCGCTTGTATCAAATCCGGCGCGTGTTGCACGGAATTGTGCGTGACGCCCTGCACCGGGGAGAAGAGAAAAAGGCAGAACAAAACCGCTGCCACTGCGCGAAGCACAAGCCGGGAGCGTACAAGGTGGAGCCTCATGGGGACGCCCTCGCTCTACGGGGAGGAACGGATTTCGTTTTCGTGCGGTATCCGCATATTGTCCACCAGAAAAACCGTGCGTGCAAGGCGGAAAAAGCGAAACGCGGTTTGTCGGGACAGGCGGTTTCGGGTGTCGGGAGGCGCCCCCGCGCACACCGGCCGTCTTTGTCGCAGAGGGGGTTTTCGTGATATGCTGGGAGTTGTTTTACTGACCCGCCCAGGCCGCCCCCGTCAGGCATTCCACACGTTTCGGCGGATTGCACTTCGACCCGCCCAGGGGAGAACTTCGAGGAATGGACAACCTCCAAGAGGTGAGCATCGAGCGCGAGATGAGCGCCTCTTTCATGGACTACGCGATGAGCGTCATCATCGCGCGCGCCCTTCCCGACGTGCGCGACGGCCTCAAGCCCGTCCAGCGGCGCATCCTCACCACGCTGAACGATCTGGGGCTCGCCCACAACAGGCCGTTTCGCAAGTGCGCGAAGATAGCCGGAGACGTGAGCGGGAACTACCACCCCCACGGCGAGGCGGTGGTATATCCCGCCCTGGCGCGCATGGCACAGGATTTCTCCCTGCGCGGCCTTCTGGTGGACGGGCAGGGCAACTTCGGCTCGGTCGATGGAGATCCGCCCGCGGCCATGCGCTACACCGAGGCGCGCATGACGCGCCTTGCCGAGAGCATGCTCGCCGACCTCGAGAAGGACACGGTCGACTTCGTTTCCAACTACGACAACACGCGAACCGAGCCCTCCGTTTTGCCTACCCGCGTGCCCAACCTGTTGCTGAACGGTTCCACGGGCATCGCCGTAGGCATGGCCACGAACATACCGCCCCACAACCTGGGGGAGCTGTGCGACGCACTCGTGTTGTTGCTCGAAAACGGGTCCGCCACGACGCAGGAGATTCTGCGCGCGATGCCGGGTCCCGACTTTCCGACGGCGGGCATCATCTACGGACGCGCGGGGATACGGAGCTACTACGAGTCGGGCCGCGGCTCGGTGCAGATGCGCGCGCGCGCGATGGTGGAGATAGACGGTCGCACGGGCCGCCAGGCCATCGTGGTTACCGAGATTCCCTATGCGATCAACAAGGCGCGCCTCATCGAGAAGATTGCCGACCTCGTGCGCGCGGGGACGGTGGGCGACATCTCCGACATACGCGATGAGAGCGACAGAAGCGGAATGCGCGTCGTCATCGATCTCAAGCGCGACGCCGTGGGCGGAGCGGTGCTCAACCAGCTCTACAAACACACCCAGATGCAGACGACGTTCGGCGTCATCCTGCTCGCGCTCGTCAACAACCAGCCCCGCGTGATGGGCGTGCGGGAGATGCTCTCCCACTTTCTGCGCTACCGCCGCGAGATCGTGCTGCGGCGCAGCCGGTTCGACCTGGACAAGGCGGAGAAGCGCGCGCACATACTCGAGGGCTACCGCATCGCGCTCGACAACATCGAGGAGGTTATCCGCCTCATCCGGGCGAGCAAGACGCCCGAGGAGGCGCGCACCGGCCTCATAGGCGCGTTCGGCCTCACCCAGGCCCAGGCGCAGGCCATCCTGGAGATGCGCCTCCAGCGCCTCACCGGCCTCGAACGCGACAAGATAGAGGCCGAATACGCGGAGCTTCTCGAGACCATCGAACATCTCCGCCGGGTGCTGGTGGACGAGGCGCTTCAGACCTCCATCATCAAGGAGGAGCTCCTCGAGGTGCGCACGCGCTTCGCTGATGAGCGAAGAACCGAGATCGTCGACGAGACGGGCGAGATATCCATCGAGGACATGATTGTCGAGGAGGACATGGCGGTCACCTTCTCGAACGCGGGCTACGTCAAGCGCAACCCCATCAGCCTCTACCGCTCCCAGCGGCGTGGCGGCAAGGGCGTGACCGGCATGGGGACAAAGCAAGAAGACTTCGTGGAGCAGCTCTTCATCGCCTCCACCCACGACTACATGATGTTCTTCACCTCGCGCGGGCGTTGCCACTGGCTCAAGGTGCACGAGATTCCCCAGGCGGGCCGGGCGGCGCGCGGCAAGGCCATCGTGAACCTGTTGCAGCTCGAGCGCGGCGAGTCGGTCTCCGCCGTCATGCCCGTACGCAAGTTCGAGCCGGACCGCTACGTTCTCATGGCCACCCGCCGGGGCGTGCTCAAGAAAACGCGGCTCGACGCCTTCAGCCGCCCGAAGCGCGGCGGCATCATCGCCCTGCATCTCGATGAGGGCGACGAGCTCATCGGCGTGGGCCAGACCGACGGCAGCCGCGAGGTGTTCATCGCCACCAGAGGCGGCAAGGCCGTGCGTTTCCCCGAGGAGAAGGTGCGCTCCATGGGCCGCACCGCGCGCGGGGTGCGCGGCATAGAGCTGGAGGGAGACGACGTCGTCATCGGCATGGAGGTCGTCTCGCCGGGCGACGTCATCCTGACGGCGACGGAACTCGGCGGCGGCAAGCGCAGCCGCGTGGACGACTACCGCCTTACGAACCGGGGCGGCAAGGGCGTTATCAACATCAAGGTGACGGAGAAGAACGGGCCCGTCGTCGGCATCCGCCGCGTCACCGAGGACGACGAGTTCATGCTCATCACGAGCGGGGGCCAACTCATTCGCTCCCGCGTTCGGGACGTCTCCGTCATCGGACGCTCCACCCAGGGCGTACGCCTGATGGGGCTTGCCGAGGGAGACCGCGTTGTGTCCCTGGCCCGCATCGAGGAAAACGGAAACCACACGCCTTGAGGACGACGGGCTGTTGATGCGCACCGAGCGAAAACGAGCCGCGCGCCGGATGGCGGGAGCGTTGTTCGTCCTCCTCCTCACTGCGCAGGCGAGCCCCGCGGGGGCGGCGAACGAGGCCGCCGCGGACGATTCGCCCCCCAGCCCCGCGCAGGTGCTGAGCGAAAAGGGAGAGCGCGCCTATCGCCAGGAGAACTACCGCCTGGCCGAGAGGCGCTTTCGCGCGGCACTCGCCCTGGAGCCCGGCCACCCCTACGCGCTGACCGGCCTCGGCTGGACGCTTTACGACGCGGGGCGTCCCGAGGAGGCCTTCGCCTTCTTCAAGAAGGCCTACGCCCTTTTTCCCGAAGACGGCAGTGCGCGCCGGGGTTTCGCCTATTTGCTGTATCGCTACGGGCGGTTCCATGAGGCCAGAGAGCTTCTCGGCTCCCTGGATCAGAAGAAGTGGCCCGAAATCGCCAACATCGATTTTGAACTCGCAAGGCGCGCCGCACAGGGGCTGCCTCCTCCCCGCATGCCGGAAGAGCCTGAGGCGAAGGCCGGGAAGCCCGCAGCCGAGGCTTCCGTACAGGAAATTCCGAGAGCGCCTCCCGCTTCTGTGCGGCAAGTCCGCACGGCGCGTCTCGCACCCGCACCGCCCGCGGGAAAGCCCACGCTCGAGGACATGATCGAGATACCCGGGGGGCGCTTCATGATGGGGGCGAGTTTCGATGAACCGAAGAAGACCCGCAGGCGGCGGCGCAGGCGCAGGCCCGCTCCCGTCGTGGCGCGTGGCGGGCACCCCGCCGAAGTCGCGCCCTTTTTGCTGGACAAGTTCGAGGTGACGAATTCGCTCTACGCCGCGTTTGCGCGCGCGACGCGCAGGCCCGACCCCCCCTACTGGCGCAAGGTGCACTTCACCGGCCCGCACATGCCCGTGGTGGGCGTCACGTGGGAGGAGGCGCGCGATTATTGCGCGTGGGCGGGCAAGCGACTGCCCACCGAGGCCGAATGGGAGTACGCCGCCCAGGGAGCGGACGCGGCGCGGCGCTACCCCTGGGGCAGCGCCCGGCGCGGCATCCACGCCGTCTTCGGCCTGAACCCCGACACGGGGGGACCGAAGGCCGTAGGGAGGCGTCCGGGCGGGGCGAGCCTGCACGGAGCGGAGGATTTGGCCGGCAACGTCTGGGAGTGGGTGGAGACCGCTTACAGGAAAAACCCGGAGGACGCCCACCCCATCGGTCCACCCGCCCGCCCCTACCGCACGCTCAAGGGCGGTTCGTGGGTGAACGGCTGGTGGGCGCTCGTGTCCTCAAGCAGGACGGGCGATCGCCCCGACCGCAGACTGCCCGTCTATGGTTTTCGCTGCGCCGCGGATGCGCGCAAGCGATGAATGCGGGTATACTCCGCTCCGCGGATGCGATGCGGCGGGCCGTCTTCCGGAGGAGAAGACTCCCCGTGAGAAAACAATACTCCCGGGAAGGAGAGAACATGCCTTGGAGAAAAAGAATTGTTCTGGCGCTGTTGCTCACGGTCGTGGGAGCAGCCTTGACGGCGCAGGCACAGAGCCTTGCTCCCCCGCCTGCGCTGCCCGCCCCGACCGAACCGAGCCCCGCGCTCGCGCCGCCCCCCACGGCCCAGCCGGTTCAGCCGAGCCGTCCGCCCGCGCCTCCGGCCCCGGGTCCGCGGCCTCTGGACATGGTGGTGACCGTAACGCTGGCGACGGGCAAGTCCGAGACTTTCGCCCGCGAGATCGACCGGCTCGAAATCATCACCCGCGCGGGCGGGGAAATTGCGCTGGTGCACCTCGTTCTGGTAACCGGCGGGGAGCGCAACACCCACGTCTGGTACAACTACGATCAGGTCGCGAAGCTGAGCTATCGCTTCGTTACGCCCGAGGGACCCTCGAAGCTCTACGTGCGCGTGCTCCAGGACGCGCCGCCCGCGCGCGAACTCTCCGACGTGGTCGACCCCTTGAGTCCGCGCGAGTTTCGCTAGGGGGAAGCCATGAGCGAGAAGGGCTACGCGAACGCGGAGCTCGCCCTGACGCCCGCACGACTCAACGAGCGCATCGGCGCGCAAAAGGGCGACGACCTCATTATCATCGACACCCGCCCCGCGCCCGCGTTTTGTGCGGGCCACATAGAGGGTGCGGCACACCTGGACCTCTACGGCATTTCGCTCAACGACACCTCGCCCGCCCCCCTGGCCGCCTTCACCTGGATGCTCGCCTACCTCATGGAGATACGCGGGGTCGATTACGACAAGACGGTGGTCTTCTACCAGGAGAACACGGGGTTTCGTTCGGCGCGCGGGTTCTGGTTTCTCGAATATCTGGGCCATGAGGACGTTCACGTTCTGGACGGCGGCATCGATGCCTGGAAGGCCGCGGGGCTGCCCGTCTCGCGCGACGCCTGGCCGATGGCGGGGGGACCCTACGAGGCGGACGTTCGCGACCACAGGCGGATTCTCAGAACCTCGTTCGCGAGCAGGCTCAAGCCCTGCGAGGAGAGCCGCATCGCCACGGCGGACTACATTCTGCGCCACCTCGGCGATTCCGACGTCATGGTTCACGACACGCGCTCGGAGGGCGAGTACTTCGCCGAGAACGTGCGCGCCGCGCGCGGGGGCGCAATTCCCGGTTCGGTGCATCTCGAGTGGACGGAAGCCCTGGGGCCGGAGGGCGCGCTCAGGCCCGCCTCCGAGGTGAGGGGATTGCTCGAATCCAGGGGCCTTACGCCCGAGAAAGAAATGGTGCCGCTTTGCCAGGGCGGTTACCGCTCCGCGCACGCCTACCTGGTCTATCGCCTGCTCGGATACCCCCGAATCAGGAACTACCTCGGCTCATGGAAGGAGTGGGGCGACAGGGAAGATTTGCCCATCGAGGTTCCCGCGCGATAAGCCGGTGCGGCACGCTCTTCACTGCGTGGTTCAGCCGCCCCTGAAGGCGCGCGCGAGTGCCTGGGCAATCAGGCCCGCCACGGGCGGAATCCAGAAAACCGAAGCGATGCGGAGCACGAAGAACTCCGTTCCGATGATGGGAATCTCGTAAATCAGCGTGCGCACCGGGCCGCCGAGGGACGATGCGGTGAGCAACGTAATCATCGGCCCCAGGCCCGCTCCCCCCTTCAGCAGCCCCGCCACGATGGGATAGAGCACAAAGGGCGCACCCATGGGGAAGGAGAAACCCACTACCCAGCCGACGGCGATGCCGCGCCAGCCCGAGCGATCAGAGAGCCAGTTTTGCATGATTTCCCGGGGCAGCACCTCGGCCACCAGCGCGCCGATGAACATGCCGACGACGAGCTTGGGAAAGACGTCGAGAACGAGGGTGCCCGTGCGGCTCGCGGGACCCCAGGGGAGTCCACCGGTTTTCTGGTAGGCCACGACAGTCAGGCACGCCGCCAGAGCCAGAAGGCCGAGGGTGGTTTTGTCGAGCAGGCCGGACATGGGGGTTCCTTATGAAAAAGCGCGCCGCAAGGGGCGTCCGCGGGCGAATGGGCCCGGGCGCGGGGAAGTATAGCCCCAAAGCGCGGGGCGCGTGAATCGGGTCGGCGCATTTGAGAAGGCGCGCGCGATGGCGGGGACGTATCTCACGGAAGGCTTGAGCGGTACGGGCGGGCGGGTGCGCGCCGAGCTTGAGGACTTTCGCGTCGAGGAAATTCCGCGTACGCCCCCGAGCGGCGCAGGGGATTATCTCCACCTGTGGGTGGAAAAACGGGGCGTCTCCACCATCGAGGCGCTGCGCCTCCTCTGCCGCGCGCTCGGCGTGGCCGAAGGCGAAGCGGGCTATGCGGGCTTAAAGGATGCGCGCGCGGTGACGCGGCAGTGGTTTTCGTTTCGCACGCGCGAGGCGCCGGGCGAGGCGATGAGAGTCGCGCAGGAGGCGGGTCTGCGGGTTTTGGAAGCCGCGCGCTCAAAAGCCCGGATTGCGCGCGGGGAGCTCGCGGGCAACCGCTTCGACATACTGGTGCGGGACGCGGCGCCCGACGCCGCACCGCGGGCGCGAAAAATTCTGGAGGTTCTCGCCGCCCGCGGGCTGCCTAATGCGTTTGGTGATCAGAGGTTCGGCGCGCACGGCCACACGGCGCAAATCGGGCTGGGGCTGGCGCAGGGCGATTTTCGTGCGGCGCTCGCCGCCCTGCTCGGCGGTGCCAGGTTCCGGTTCGCGGGCGACGCGGCGGACGGGCGCCTTCTCGAGGCCGCGTCCAGATACGAGGCGGGCGAATACGCACGGGCGCGCACACTCTGGCCGCCTTCCTGGGTGGCGGAGCGCGGAGCGCTGGCCCGCCTGGCGCGGGGTGGATCGTGCGCGCAGGCGGCAGCGGCCCTGCCCGCAAGGGAACGCGCGCTCTACGGAGGTGCGCTCCAGGCGGCGGTGTTCAACGCCTGTCTGGCGCGCAGGCTCGAGGCCGGCGCCCACGACCGCCTTTGGGCGGGGGACGTGCTCCATCACCATGCAACGGGCAAGGCCCGGCGGGTGGGTGCGCCCGAGACGGAAGAAGCCGCGCTGGCGCGCTTTGAGGTCAGCCCGGCGGGGCCGCTGGTGGGCAAAAGACTCCTGGAGGCGCGCGGGGAGGCGGGCGAAATCGAGCGCGAGGCACTGGAGTCGCTCGGCGCGGGCGACGCCGGGGTTCTTGAAGGGCTCGAGAGGCTGGGTCTTTATGGCGCGCGGCGGCCGTATCGTGTAAAAATAAAACAGGTGCGCCTCAGGGCAGAGCGCGGGGGCTTGCGGCTCGAATTCGTCCTGCCCCCGGGGGCGTACGCGAGTGAGGTGTTGCGGGAGGTCGTGAAGAACGAGCCTCCGGTGGGTGCGGTCGCGCGCGTCGCGGAGGCGGGGGGTTCGCCCCGCCTTGTGGGAGGAGATGGGGCATGAAGATTTTACTTACCGGTGGAACGGGATACGTCGGCAGCGTTCTTCTTTCCCAGCTCTCGCTGGCGGGCCACGAGATACGGGTGCTCTCGCGCGACCCCGAGCCCGCCAGGCAGCGGCTTTCCGCCATGGACGGCGTCTACCCCGTGCGGGGCGACCTCACCACCTACTCGGCCGACCTGCTCGCGGATCTGATGGCAAAACACGATGCCGTCGTCCACCTGGTGGGCATCATCATCGAAAAGGGAACGCCCGGCTTTGAGGCCGTGCACACCGAGGCCACGCGCCGCATGGTCGCCGCCGCAGAGGAAGCCGGGGTGAAGCGCTTCGTTCACATGAGCGCACTCGGCACGCGGGAGAACGCCGTCGCCCGCTACCACAAGACGAAGTTCGCCGCCGAGCAGTTCGTCCGCGAGAGCAGCCTGGAGTGGACGATATTTCGACCCTCTATCATTTTCGGCGAGAACGATGAGTTTCTGAACACCTTTGCCGGCATCGCGCGCATGGCCCCCGCCCTTCCCGTCATCGGCTCGGGGCAGGGCAAGCTCCAGCCCATCTGGGTGGAGGACGTGTGCCGCTGTTTCGCCCAGAGCCTGAACATGCCCGAGACCATCGGGCAGACCTACGACATGGGCGGGGAGAAGGCCTATCCGTTCCGGGAGATTCTCGCCATGCTCGTCCGCGCGATGGGCAAGAGGAGAATGCTCGTTCCGCTGCCCGTCCCCATCGCGCGCCTGCAAGCCGCGCTATTCAATATGTTTCCCCTCAAGCCGCCCTTTACCGCCGATCAGATAACCATGCTGGGCGAGGACAACGTGTGCGACCCGGGGCCGATGAAAGAAGCGTTCGGCTTTACGCCCAGAACGCTTGAGAACTATCTTGAGGAACACTTCGGCAACGCGCCCTGAGGCGCGCTTGCGTTTTTGAGCCCTTCGCGCACCGCGCGCCACGCCGCGCGTTGGGCACTGGAGAGGGCGAGCGCCGCGGTTTCCTGCTCCGACGCCCACAGCAGTTCCTCCCCGGCGGGCGTCTCGCCATGCGCCTCGTGCACCACAAAGAGAATCCTGCGGTGGGTCAGGGTGCGCTCGACGCGGGCAAGTTCTCCTCCGGGGCGCCAGCCCGGCCCGAGCAGCGCCTCGCACCGCTCTGCAAGCCGCACGGGGTCGGCGCGCTCGGCGTGCCCTTCTTCGGTGAAGCCGGGCAGTTCCCACATGCCGCCGAAAAGGCCTTGCTCGCGCCTTCTCTTCAGCAAAACCAAACCGTTTCGCTGCGCCCAGAACTGAAAGAAGGTAACGGGAACGGGGGGTCTTTTCGCGCTTTTGAGCGGCAGGGCGTTCTGGGTTCCCGCCGCGCAGCCCGCACAGCAGGTGCGCACGGGACACTCCGCGCAGGCGGGGGATCTGGGCGTGCAGACGCTTGCGCCCAGGTCCATCAGCGCCTGGTTGAAGTCGCCCGGCCTCGAAGGCGGAACCAGCGCCAGCGCCTCGGCGCGGAGAATCCGCCCTGCGGGCGGGGCGTCCACGGGAGCCGAGAGGTTCAGCACGCGGCTCAATACGCGCAGGACGTTCGCATCCACCGCCGCGCGCCGCTCGCCGTAGGCGATGCTGGCGATGGCCCCCGCCATGTAGGGGCCGACGCCGGGGAGCGCCAGCAGGGCGTCGTGCGTTTCGGGGAGCGCGCCCCCGCCCTCTTGCGCCACCTGTCGCGCCGCGCGGTGGAGGTTTCGCACGCGCCCGTAGTAGCCGAGTCCCTGCCACGCGGCCAGGGCGGCGTCCAGAGGCGCGTCGGCCAGGGAGGCAAGGGTGGGAAAGCGCTCTATGAAGGCGGGGTAGCGACGCCGCACGACCTCGGCGCGCGTCTGCTGGAGCATGGCCTCGGACACCCATATCCGGTAGGGGTCTTTCTCCCCGCGCCAGGGCAGAGCGCGTTTCTCGCGGTCGTACCAGGCGAGCAAACGCCTCCTGAAGCGCGCCCGCTCCGCCGGGGAGAGGCCGGGAGCGCGGGGGTCCCGCATCGGTTTGTTTGACATGCGACCAGCCAGTCGTTATCCAGTGTATGCGGGCGGTGGTTCGAGGCACCGCATTTCGTCTCGAGGCTGAATGATAGAACATGAACACGGCGAAAAAAAACGGGTGGCGCGTCAGGCGAGCGGCGGCGGCGGTTATAGCGTGTTGCCTCCTCGCGTGGAGTGCAGAGGCGGCCGCCGCGCCCAGGATACCCGTCGGCCTGGTGGCGAACCTCTCGGCCGGGGGGGCGGGAGTAGAGGCGCGCAACGCGCTGTTGCTCGAAATGGCGCGCGTCAACAGGCGCGGCGTGGCGGGCGGGCACGTGTTTCTGCTCACGCTCGACACCAAGGGGAAGCCCGAGGCCGCCGCCCGGGCCGTCCGCAAGCTCGCTCGCGCCCACAAGGCCGTCGCCGTCATCGGTCCCGTCGAGCACTACGCCGCCATCGCGGCGGCGAAGGCCGCAGAAGCCGAGGGCATCACGCTGTTCTCGCTTTCCGCGCCGGAGGAAATTCTGGTTCCCGCGCGCAAGTGGGTCTTCTCCACGGCGAGCCCCGGGGCGCTGCCCGTGCGGCTGATACTGGGGCACCTCAAGGCGCGCGATATGCGGCGCGTCGCCATTGTGGGCTCCTCGGAGGGCTATGGCTCCGAGGGGCGTGAGCAAATCACCGCGCTTGCGCCGGATTTCGGCGTCTCCATACTGCAGAACGAATCCTTCCAGCGGGGCGAGCACAACTTTTTGCCCTTCCTCAAGCGCGCCTCCATGCGCGGGGCGCAGGCGTTCGTTCACTGGGCGCGGGGCGTCTCGCGTCTGGACCTGGTGCGCGCCCGCAGCGCACTCGACCTCGACATGCCGCTTTACTTCTCGGGCGCATCGCCCGGAGACTTCACCTCGAAGAGCGGGGGCCACGCCGCGGAGGGCGCGGTGTTTCCCGCCTCGTGGCTTGCGGCGGCGGACCTGCTGGAGAAAACGCATGCCGCCCACGGGGACGTAACGGCGTTTCGCGAAGCCTATGTGAGGAAATACAAGAGCGCACCGGGCGAGACGGCGGCGGCGGCGGCGGACGCCCTGCGGCTTTTCGCCTGGTCGGCGCGGGGCGTGGGCGCTGCGCGCGCGCGCATTCCCGACGGGCTCGAGGAGACCCGCAACTTCGTGGGGCTGAACGGCACCTACCGCTTCTCGAAGAAGGACCACAACGGACTGAACGCCGACTCCCTGCTGCTCGTGCGCGTCGAGAAGGGCAAGTGGACGCTCGCGGGAGGAGAAGAACGTCTGCGGGCGCCCGCGGCCTCGAAATAGAGACGCCGCCCCGCCTCGCGCCATTTGTTCCCCGCGTGCTTGACACGAACCCTCCCAGGGGTTATATATCCGACTGAATGTATCGGCGACTATTTTGGTCGCATTTGTCGCAAGGGGCGGCACTCGATCTCGACAGGCGAGACCACCTGCGGACAATCCGAGACAATTCAAGGCGGTAGGCGAAATGTTCTCGATAGCCAAGCGCACAGATTATGGCCTGATGGCCCTCGCGCATCTGGCGGTGCAGGAAGAGGGCGAGGCGGTTACCTCGCGAACCATCGCTTTTCACTACTGCATTCCCGCCGAACTGCTGGCCAAGACGATGCAGCTTCTGGCGAAAAACGGAATCGTGGAGTCCCGAAACGGGCCCAAGGGCGGCTACGTCCTTTCGCGCAGGCCGGAGAGCGTTACGGTAGCGGAGGTCATCCGCGCGATAGAGGGCCCCATCGCCATGGCGACGTGCCAGGCGGGCCAGGCCACCGACTGCGAGCAATTCGAGAGATGCACCATTTTCTATCCCATGGAAAAGATCCAGAGAAAGGTGACCGACGTGCTTGAAGGCATGACCCTTCAGGACATGGTGGGTACGCCGGCAGGAGAGATCAGATGAGCTTGAAGTTCCCCATCTACATGGACTACCAGGCGACGACGCCCATGGACGAGCGCGTCCTCGAGGCGATGCTCCCCTATTTCGGCGACAAGTTCGGCAACGCCGCCAGCCGCAACCACAGCTACGGCTGGGAGGCGGAGAAGGCCGTCGACGACGCGCGGGAAACGCTCGCCGCCGTCATAAACGCCGACCCGCGCGAGATCATCTTCACGAGCGGAGCCACCGAGTCGGACAACATGGCGCTCAAGGGCGTCGCCGAGATGTACAAGAAAAAGGGCAACCACGTCATCACCTCGGCCATCGAGCACAAGGCCATCATCGATTCCGCCAAGCGACTCGAGACCTGGGGCTTCGACGTCACCTACATCGAGCCCCCCGAGGACGGCATCACCACGGCGCAGATGGTCGAGGACGCCATGCGCGAGGACACCATTCTCGTCTCGATCATGGCGGCGAACAACGAGGTCGGCGTACTCAACCCCATCGCCGAAATCGGAGCGCTGTGCCGCAGCCGCGGCGTGTTGTTCCACACCGACGCCACCCAGGGCTACGGCAAGATTCCCATCGACGTGAACGAGATGAACATCGACCTGCTTTCCGCAACGGCCCACAAGGTGTACGGCCCCAAGGGGGTGGGCCTCATCTACGTGCGCAGGCGCAGGCCGCGCGTGCGCCTTTCGGCCATCATCGACGGCGGCGGCCACGAACGCGGGATGCGCTCGGGAACGCTGAACGTCTCGGGCATCGTGGGCTTCGGCAAGGCGGCTGCCCTGTGCGCCGAGGAGATGGAGTCCGAAAACCTGCGCCTCACGAATCTGCGCGAGAAGTTCAGGTCCATCATCTTCGAGAGTCTTGAGGAAGTCTACGTGAACGGCCACGAGACGAAGCGGCTCTCGGGCAACCTCAACCTGAGCTTTCCCTACGTGGAGGGCGAGTCGCTCATCATGGGGCTGAGCGACGTGGCGGTCTCCTCGGGTTCGGCCTGCACCTCGGCGAGCCTCGAGCCGAGCTACGTGCTCAAGTCGATGGGCCGGGGCGACGAGCTCGCCCACTCCTCGATTCGCTTCGGTTTCGGGCGGTTTTCCACCGAGGAGGAAATTGAATACGTGGCAGAGAAGACGACCGAGATCGTGAACCGCCTGCGGGAGATGAGCCCGCTCTACGAGATGGTGAAAGAGGGCGTCGATCTCTCCAAGGTGGAGTGGCAGTCGCACTAGGGTTCGCACGCGCTTTTGGTTCGGCCCCCGGGGGGCCGCCAGACCGGACAAGGGAAAGAGGAGAACGGAGAAATGGCTTACAGCGACAAGGTGGTCGATCACTACAACAACCCCCGCAACGTCGGCTCGCTCGACAAAGACGCCCAGAACGTGGGCACGGGCATCGTCGGTGCGCCCGAGTGCGGCGACGTCATGAAGCTGCAAATCAAGGTGGACGAGGGCGGCCTCATCGAGGACGCGAAGTTCAAGACGTTCGGCTGCGGAAGCGCCATCGCGTCGAGTTCGCTGGCCACCGAGTGGCTCAAGGGCAAGACGGTGGACGAGGCCGAGGAGATCAGGAACACGCAGATCGTCGAGGAGCTCAACCTTCCCCCCGTGAAGATCCACTGCTCGGTGCTGGCGGAAGACGCCATCAAGACCGCGCTCAACGATTTCCGCGAGAAGAACGGAATGCCGGTCGTCGAGCGCAAGGGTCACCACTAGGCCTGCGCGGGCAGGAGGGTCCGAAATGCAAACCTTGCAAACCTTGACCGGGAAACCGGGCATCGAGATCACCGACAAGGCGGTGGAGAACGTGCGTCGCTTCATGAAGGAGGGAGGGAGCGAGGACAGCGTCCTGCGTGTCGGCGTGAAGGGCGGAGGATGCTCGGGACTTTCCTACGTGCTTCAGTTCGAGGGTGCGGAGCGCATCAACACGCTCATGGACCAGGTGATCGAAAAACAAGGCATCCGCGTGGTCGTGGACAAAAAGAGTTTTCTTTTCCTGGCAGGCACCACGCTGGACTACGAGGATGGGCTGATGGGCAAGGGCTTCACCTTCAAGAATCCCAACGCCAGACAGTCCTGTGGCTGCGGAGAGAGTTTCTCCGCGTAGCGAGAACGACGCGCCGCACCCCGTCCGTTCGGGGCAGCGTCGCGTTTTTCTTTTGGGCACGCGGCCCCGTGCGGGTCCGGAAGCGCGATGAGCGAAGCGACGAAAGAGAAAGCATTTTCCATATTCGACGAGGACGGTGGAATCGAGGCCATTCCCGGCGAGATCGACCACTTCGCCCTGCTGGGCATTCCGCGCAGGTGCGGGGTGGACGCGCGGGAGTTGGAGGCGCGGTTCTACGAGCTGAACCGAAGGCTCCATCCGGATTTCTTCATGGACGCTCCCGCCTCGGTGCGCATCCGCAGTCTGGACGCGACGGCCCGCGTCAACAAGGCCTACCGCACGCTCAAAGACCCGGTCGCCCGGCTGATCTATCTGGTCGAGATCGAATCCGGCAAGCTCGAGGAAAATGACAAGAAGCCGCCGCCCGATCTCTTTGAAGAAATATTCGAGGCGCAGGAAGCGGCGGAGGAGTTTCGCTGCTGCACGGACTCCGAGGAGGCCGAGAACCTGCGCGGGCGAATCGGCGCGGCGCGGGAGTGTTTTACCGCGCTCAGAGAAGGCCAGCGCGCCGCGCTCGACAAGTTGGGCGCCGCCTGGGACGAGGCGGTCGAAGGCGGCGCACCCGCCCCGCCCGACGTAGTCTCCAGAATACGCTCCATCCTCGGGCAGAGAAACTACATCGAGAACACCCTCGCGAGCCTCAAGCGCGCCCTGGAGGAGAGTGAATGAGGGACGTCGTCGGCATCGACCTGGGGACCACGAACAGCCTGGTCGCCTGCGTCTCGGACGGCGAGCCCGAAATTCTCGCCCCGGAGGACGAGCGCGGCCTCGTGCCCTCTGTGGTGAGCTTTCGCGCGGATCGCGTTCTGGTGGGCGACGCCGCCCAGGCCGCGCGCCTGACCGACAGCCGCGACACCATATTCTCCATCAAGCGCTTCATGGGCAGGGGCTATGAGGACGTGCGCGAGGAGGCGCGCCACCTCCCCTTCGAGATCGACTCTGCACAAGAAGAGGTCGTCCACGTCCACGCGCGCGGGCGCTCCTACGGCGCACCCGAAATCAGCGCGCTGGTGCTCCGGCACTTGAAGGCGCGCGCCGAGAAGGTGCTTGGCCGACCCGTGCTGCGCGCGGTCCTCACCGTGCCGGCCTACTTCAACGATGCGCAGCGCCAGGCCACCAAGGACGCGGGCAGGCTTGCGGGGCTGGAGGTGCTCCGCATCATCAACGAACCCACGGCGGCCTCGCTGGCCTACGGCCTGCACGAGCGCGACCGGGGCATCGTGGCCGTCTACGACCTGGGCGGGGGCACTTTCGACGTGTCGCTGCTCAGAATCAAAGACGGCGTGTTCGAGGTGCTCGCCACCGGAGGCGACACCCACCTGGGCGGCGACGACTTCGACCGCGCGATATCGGCCCACCTCCGCGAAGAAATACGCAAGGCGCACGGGGTGGACCCGGGCGACGCCCCCGAAACCCTCGCCGCACTCACGCTGACGGCCGAGCGCCTCAAGAAAAAGCTTTCAGAAGAAGACGTCGCCGAATACGAATTCGAAATCGACGCGGCGCACACACACCGGGGCAGCCTCACGCGCGCGCAGATGGAAGAGATTCTCGCGCCGATTGCCGAGCGCACCCTCGCGCCTTGCAGGCAGGCGCTTGCGGACGCGGGCCTTGCGCCCGAGGAGGTGGACGAAGTCGTTCTGGTGGGAGGCTCCACCCGCGTTCCTCTCGTTCGCCGCATGGTGGAGGAGCTTTTCGGCAAGCGCCCCCACGCCGACCTGGACCCCGACGAGGTGGTGGCTCTGGGTGCGGCGGTGCAGGCGGACATCCTCTCGGGCGGGAGGAAGGACATGCTTCTGCTCGACGTTACGCCGCTTTCTCTGGGCATCGAGACCATGGGCGGCGTGATGGGGTGGATCATCCCCCGCAACACCACGATACCCGCGAGTGCGCGCGAAACCTACACCACCTTCAAGGACAACCAGACGGGCGTGGACATCCACGTGCTCCAGGGCGAGCGCGAACTGGTAAAGGACAACCGCTCGCTCGCGCGCTTTCGCCTCGGGGTCGACCCCGCCCCGGCGGGCATGGCGCGGGTGGAGGTTACCTTTCTGCTCGACGCGAACGGCATATTGAACGTAACGGCCAGAGACCTCAGGAGCGGCAAGGCGGCCTCGGTGGAGGTGCAGCCCTCCTACGGGCTGAGCGACGAGCAGGTCGAGCGCATGCTGCTCGAATCGTTCGAGTACGCCGAGGAGGACGTGCGCTCGCGCCAGACGCTCGACGCACGCACCGAGGCGGAGACCATCCTGATGGCCACCGCCCGCGCGCTGAACGATTACGACGGGAGGGCGGTGTCCCCCGAGGAGCGCGCGAAGATAGAAGAGGCGGTGGGGGCGCTCGAGGAGTCGTGCCGGGGAGAGGACGCGGGCGCGATTCGCGCGCGCGTCGATGCACTCAACGAGGTAACCATGCCGCTCGCCGAGCGGATGATGGACAGCGTTTTGAAGTCGGCCTTGGAGAACAAGAGGGTGAGCGAAGCCCTCGGGGACTAGCAAACCGCGAAGGGGCGGATGCAGGGGACGAAAATGGCGAAGCTCTATTTTACCGAAGAAAAGCAGACGATAGACATCGAAGTGGGCGAGAACATTCTCGAGGCGGCCCTCGAGAACGGCATCGACCTCGACCATGCGTGCGGCGGCGTGTGTGCTTGCTCGACGTGCCACGTCAAGATTCGGACGGCGGCGGATTGCTTCAACGAGTCCACCGAGGACGAAGAGGATCAGCTCGACGACGCGCGCGACGTGGATCTCGACAGCCGCCTGGCGTGTCAGGCGATTCTCGAGAGGGAGGCCGAGGTGGTCATCGAGGTGGAAGTTCCCTTCTGGAACGTGAACCTCGTCCAGGAAGGCCCCGACGCCGCCCGCGAGCAGGCCGCCCACTAGAACGATTCGCGCCGGGAGGTCGACCAAGTGGAAACGTTCGGCTGGGAAGACGCCGAGGACATCGCCATCGCGCTGTACGAGAAATTTCCGGAGAAAGACCCTCTCTCCGTCCGCTTTACCGACCTGCACGAATGGGTGTGCGCACTCGAGGAGTTCGAGGACGAGCCGATGTCCTCGACCGAGGGCAAGCTCGAGGCCATCCAGATGGCCTGGCTGGAGGAGTACAAGGACGGGGGCGGGGCCTGAACCTCCCGCCGAACGCGACGTGGGGCAATTGTCTGTGAACGAAGAAAAACGCGCGGGCGGAAAACTACTCCTTTCCAGACGGGGCGCGGTGGCGACCGTCACCTTTCACGCGCCCGAGAAGATGAACGCCATCGAATACGAAATGTGGGTGGAGGTCGCCCGCATCATGCCCGAGTTGGAGGCGGACGAAGCCGTGCGCGCCGTCGTCTTCCGCGGTGCGGGCGAGCGCGCCTTCTCGGCGGGGGCGGACATTTCGCGCTTCAAGGAAGAACGATACAGTTCGGCCCAGGCCGAACGTTACGCGCAGACGGGCTTTCTGCGCGGGCTGAACGCGGTGGACGCCTTCGCAAAGCCCGTCATCTGCCTCATCCGCGGCGCCTGCGTGGGGGGCGGCGTGGAACTCGCGGCCGCCACGGACCTGCGGGTCGCGGGCGAGAGCGCGCGCTTCGGCGTGCCCGTGGCGCGGCTCGGCCTGGTGGCGGGCTACTCGGAGCTCAGGCGCTTCGTGCAGTCCATCGGCCCCGCGCGCACGCTGGACATGCTCCTCACGGCCAGGCTGTTCTCGGCACAGGAGATGCTCGAGGCGGGTTTTCTCTCTCGCGTCGTGCCCGACGGGGAAGTAGAGAAAACGGTTTATGAAATGGCCGAGCGCATCGCCGCACTCGCTCCGCTCGTCCACCGCTGGCACAAGGGCTTCGTGAAGAAGATATTGGTCGACCCGGGTCTTTTGCATTTGACCGCGGAGGAGCGTGCCCGCGAGTTCGCTTGTTTCGACACGGAAGACTTCAGGGAAGGCGTGGAGGCCTTTTTGGCCAAGCGGTCTCCGCAGTTTCGGGGGAAATAGGGTGAGCGGAAAAACGGGCGGTCCCTTGGAAGGCGTGCGGGTGCTGGAGGTTTGCCAGGTGATGGCGGGGCCGTTTTGCGGATGCCTGCTGGCGGACATGGGCGCGGACGTCGTGAAGGTCGAAAACCCCGAGGGCGGCGACAGCGCGCGCAAGCTGGGCCGCTACTTCACCGGCGGCGAGGCGCACGGCTTCATGAACCTCAACCGCAACAAGCGCAGCCTGGCCGTGAACATGAAGACGGCGGAGGGCGTTGCGCTCGTTCGCGAGTTGGCGGCAGAGTTCGACGTGTTAGTCGAGAACATGCGCCCGGGCATCATGACCCGCCTGGGGCTGGGCTACGAGGACCTTAAGCAGGTGAACCCCGGCCTCGTCTACGCCTCGATTTCGGGCTACGGCGACACGGGGCCCTTCGCGGGCAAAGGGGGGTTCGACCTGGTGTCGCAGGCGCTTTCGAGCCTCATGAGCTTTACCGGCGAGCCGGGAGGCGACCCCGCCAAGATACCCGTTCCCATATGCGATCTGAACGCAGGGATGTATACGGCCCTTTCGGTGCTGTGCGCCTACGTCCACAAGCAGCGCACGGGCGAGGGCCAGCGCATCGACGTGGCTCTGACCGACGCCGGCCTGGGCTATACCTTCTGGCAGGCGTCGCAGTTCTTCCCCTCGGGCGAGCCGCCGCAGCCGCTCGGCTCCGCACACGAGATGACGGCGCCCTACCAGGCCTTTCGCTGCAAGGACGGCTACCTCGCCCTGGGAGCAGCCAACCAGAGGAACTGGGAGTTGTTCTGCGCGGCGATAGACAGAGAGGACTTCCTGCGCCGCCCCGAATACGCCACCGACGGCTTAAGGCGCGAGAACTACCTGGCGCTCGCCGGTGAGCTTGAAGAGGTCTTCGCCAGCAAGACGCGCGAGGAGTGGGTGGCGATCATGGACGCGGGCGGCATTCCCTGCGGGCCGATTCTCGACATGGCCGAGACGTTCGCCCACCCCCAGATTCGCGCGCGCGAGATGAGCGTGGAGGTCGAACACCCCGCGGCGGGCCGCTTGCGGGTTCTGGGCTTCCCGCCCAAGTTCTCGGACACCCCGGTCGGCGTGCGCACGCCTGCGCCTCTGCTGGGCGAGCACACCGAGGAGGTGTTGCGCGAGCTCGGAAAGGACGACGCACGGATCGCGCAGCTGCGGCAAGCGGGCGTCGTGGCCTGAAGGATGGACGAAGAGCTGGCGCCCCTTCCCCCCGGCGTCTACCTCGTCGCCACCCCCATCGGCAACCTCGAGGACTTGAGCGCGCGCGCGGTGCACGTACTCGGCGCGTGCGACGTGGTGGCGTGCGAGGACACCCGCCGCACGGGCAGGCTGCTCGTGCGTCTGGGCATCAGCAAGCCGCTCGTGAGTTGCCACGAACACAACGAGGCCGGGCGCGCCGCCGGGCTGGCCGCGCGCGCGGCGGCGGGTGCGTGCGTCGCCCTGGTATCGGACGCGGGCACGCCCGGCGTGTCGGACCCCGGCTACCGGCTCGTGCGCGCGGCGATAGAGGCGGGCGTGGCCGTGGTGCCCGTGCCGGGGCCGTCTTCCGTACTGGCCGCCCTGGCCGCCTCGGGGCTTCCGACGGACAGGTTCGTCTTTGAGGGCTTTCTGCCGGCGAAGGGTGCGAAACGGCTGAAAACCCTTGAAGCGCTGCTCGCCGAGGAGCGCACGGTCGTCCTGTTCGAATCCCCGCACAGAATCACGCGGCTCGTGCGCGAAATTGCGGACTTCGCCCCCGCCCGCCCCCTCGTGCTGGCGCGCGAGCTCACGAAGATGCACGAAGAAATTCTGCGGGATACCGCGCGGGGTCTGCACGACGCCCTCGCGGAGAGAAAGATGCGCGGCGAGTGCGTGCTCCTCATCGGCCCCGCGCGCATGGAAAAGGCACAAACGCCCCCCGCAGACGAAGCCGTGTGACGAAAACTTTCCACTCCCCGGAGGATGCCTCATGACGCAGGAAATCTTCACCACAAGCGCGGCGCTCGCTCTCGCCGCCTTTTTTGTTTTCGCTCCGCTTGTCCACGCCGCCGAGAAGAGCGGCCCGTCTGCGCCGGCAAGTCCCGTGGTGGCCTCCGTCGGGGAGGAGAAGATAACGCTTGAGGCGCTCAACGCCTTTATCGAGAATTTGCCGCCCCGAATGCGTGCGCGCGCCCTCGCGCGCAAGGAGGCGTTTTTGGAAGCCCTCATCCAGCGTGTCCTGATGTTCCGCTACGCGCGCGACAACGACTTTGTGAAAAGCGCGCGCGTGCAGGAGCGGCTTGCGCGCGTACGGCGCGAGATTCTCATCGGCGAGGCGCTCTCGCGCATCCGCGAGGGCGCACGCCCGACGCCGGCCGAGGCGCGCGCGGAGTACGAGCGCAACAAGGCGAACTACACCCGGGGCGAAAAGGTGGACGTGGCCCACATCATGGTGCCCACCGAGAAAGAGGCGAAAGAAGTGCTTGAGAAGATCGACGCGGGCGGGGACTTCGCCGAGCTCGCCAAAAAGCATTCCCTCGCCCCCGAGCGGGTGCGCGGCGGGAGGCTGGGCGTCATGGGCCGGGGCGACAGCAAGAAAACGGGCCTGCCCGAAATCATCGAGCAGACGGCGTTTTCCCTCACCGCGGGAGCGCACAGCGGGGTGGTGCGCAGCGTCTACGGCTGGCACATCGTCAAGATCACCAAAAAGGAACCCGGCGAGCAACTCGACTTCGATCAGGTGCGCGAGCGCATCGAAAAGGAACTGGGCGAGCGCAGGGGCATGGAAGCGCTGCTCGAAAAATTCCGCGCCCTCGCCGCGCGCTACGGCGTGAAGCGATACCCCGAAAACCTGAAATAGCCCCCTACTTCGGCTCGAGCCCCCGGCGGACCATGTAGCCGTGCAGCCAAAGAGCGAGGGCTATCGAGACGAACATGAAGAAGATGATGGTCGTGAACGGAACGATGTAGCTCCTGGTGTAGTCGAACATGAAGCCGGCAAAGGGCGGGCCGACTACGCCGCCCAGGCCGTAGCAAATCTCCATGAAGCCGATGATCACCCCGTAGGTGCGCCCCCCGAAGCAATCTCCCGCCAGTGCGGAGTAGCACGCGCTCATGCCGCCGATGCCGATTCCGTAGACCAGTGCGAAGGCGTAGCCGGGCACGATGCCGCCGCCCAGGAAGGGGATGAGAATGAGGAGCGTCAGCCCCGCCGCGACCACCAGGGCGGAGAGCGCCACCCCGCGCCCGCGCCCGATGAGGTCGCCCACCCAGCCGCCGCCCACGCTGCCCAGCGTGCGGATGAAGCCCACCGTGCCGAAGATGAGGGCGGCCGGTGCGGTGGCGTAACCCGTGTCCACGAGGTAGAGCTGAAGCTGGCTCATGATGGTGTTGTTGTTCAGCCCGATCGCGAAGACCATCAGGATGAGGCACCAAAAGCGCACGTCGCCCCGCACGGCGGCGAACACCTCCAGCACCCCCTTGCCCTCGCCGCCGTGGCCCACGCCCGTGCGCGCCATCTCCTCGGGGGAGCGCGGCGCCTCGCCGTCCGGCCCCTGGCCCACGTCCTCGGGCACGTCGCGCAGAAACACAAACCCCGCGGGCGCCACGACGCACAGCACAATGAGGCCGTAGATGAGGTACGTCGCGCGCCAGCCGACCGACGCGATGAGCCACTCGATGAGTGGAGCCAGAACGAGGATGCCGATTCCGATGCCCGAGAGCGCGATGCCCGTGGCGCGGCCGCGCTTTTTGACGAACCACCTGGGCATGATGGCGCTGTGGGTCGAGAAGCCGCTCACCGAGAGGCCGAAGCCTCCGCACAGACCGATCAGGATGTAGACGTGCCAGATCGAGCCGATGAAGAAACACCCGATGAAGGTGACCCCCAGCAGCACCGACCCCCAGGGCATGAGCGCGCGCGGCCCCCTTTTTTCGAGCAGCGAGCCCGCGAAGGGCGAACCCAGGGCGTAGACGGCCATCGAGAGCGAAAAGGCCCCGCCCAAAAGCCCCCGGCTCCAGCCGAATTCCTCGATCAGCGGCACCTGGAATATGCCGAACGAAAAGCGCGTCACGACGTGGAACGCAAGCGTGCCGAACGACAGCCAGACGATGAGCCAGCCGTAGTAGAATCTCGGCCCACCGGTGCGGGGCGTTTCGGGAAACTTGGTCATGCGCGTCTCATGTGCAGGGCAAATCGGATTGGGCGGAAGTATACACGACGTTGCGCGGCGGGAAACCTCAAGACTCCCAAAAACACGTTGCCGTGGCGAAGTGGACGTCCACGGTGTCCTCGGGGTTCAGGGCGTATCCGCCGCCCAGCGTTCCCGCCACGGGAATCCCCCGCGCCCGGCACTGTGCGAGCACGTAGGCGTCGCGCTTCCTGAGACCCTCCTTGGTGAGCTTGAGCGTCCCCAGTTGATCGCCCGCGTAGGGGTCGGCCCCCGCCTGATAGAGCACCAGATCGGGCGCGTGGCCGTCGAGAATTCGGGGAAGGTGTTCCTCCAGATGCGGGAGATATTCCTCCTCCGTGGCGAGGTCGTAGAGACCCACGTCCACGTCGCTTCGTCTTTTTTCCGGATAGATGTTCTGCTGGTGGATGGAGAAGGTGAACACGGAATCGTCGCGCCGGAAGATGGCGGCGGTGCCGTTTCCCTGGTGGAGGTCGCAGTCGATGACGGCGGCCCGCGATATTGCACCTTCTTTTTGGAGCACGCGCACGGCGACCGCCAGGTCGTTCACGTAGCAAAAGCCCTCCGCCCGATCGGCGAAGGCGTGGTGGAAGCCGCCCGTCAGGTTGAGCGCCCGGCCCCGTGCGAGCGCCTCGCGCCCGGCGAGAATGGTGCCGCCCGCCGCCGTGAAGCTCGAGGCGACTATCGCCTCGTCGATGGGCAGCTCGCTCGGCAGCGTGCGCGCGGTGTGCCGCATCCCGCTTAAATCCGCAAGGTATTCCGGCGTGTGGACGAGGGCGAGTTGTTCGCGCGTCGCAGGAGCCGGGGTAAGGAAGGCGCTGGCGGGCAGGCCCGCCGCGCGGAGCCTCTCGCGGGTTTTTGCGTATTTCTCGGTTTGCAGGACGTGGCGGCCCACGTCGGCGTAGTAGTTCTCGTGGAAGACAAAGACGCAGCTGCCGCCGTCCATCGGGCGCTAGACGACGCCCTTGTCGCGCAGGGCCGCTATGGCGCCCGGGTCGTAGCCGATTTCCTGCAACACTTCGTCGGTGTGCTTGCCCTTGGGCGGACCCGCCCAGCGAATCCTGCCCGGTGAGCCCGAAAGGCGGGGGATGACGTTTTGCATCTGCACGGGGCCGAGCTCCTCATCCTCCACGGTGGTGATGGTCTCTCTCGCGCGGACGTGGGGGTCGCCCATCAACTGGGCGACGTCATAGACGGGGCCGAGTGCTCCCTCGTGCTGCTCGAAGTGGGCGACGGTCTCCTCGAGCGTATGTGCGCCCGTCCATTCCTGGATGGCGGCGTCGAGCTCGGCCATGTGCTCTACCCGACCGGTCTGGGTGCGCATTCTGGGGTCTTCTGCCAAATCCGCGCGGCCCACGGCGGTCATGATGCGCCGGAAGATGCTCTCCGCACTCGCCGATATGACGACGTAGCGCCCGTCCTTGCAGCGATAGGCGTTGCGCGGGGCGGCGAAGGGGATGGCGTTTCCCGTGCGCGTCTGGACGAGGCCGAGCTGGTCGTACTCCAGCGGCTGGGGGCCGAGCACCATGGTGATGGGCTCGTAGATGGCGATGTCGATCTCCTGGCCGGGAGCGTCGTGTACGTCGCGGTGGTAGAGGGCCATCATCACGGCGTAGGTGCCGCACAGCGCGCTGATGCCGTCGGCCAGGGCGAAGGGCGGCAGCGTGGGGGGGCCGTCGGGAAAGCCCGTAATGTGGGCGAAGCCGCTCATCGCCTCGGCCAGCGTGCCGAAGCCGGGCCGCTGGGCGTAGGGGCCCTTCTGGCCGAAGCCGCTCGTGCGCGCCACGATGAGTTTGGGGTTCAGGGCGTGGAGGTTCTCCCAGGAGAAACCCCATCGCTCGAGCGTGCCGGGGCGAAAGTTCTCCACCAAAACGTCCGCGTCGGCGCACAGTTTGCGAACGATCTCCTGGCCCTCGGGCGAGGAGAGGTTGCAGGTGATGGACTTCTTGTTGCGGCTCGCCAGCTTCCACCACAGCGAGACGCCGTTTTTCTGGGAGGCGAAGTTTCGGAGCGAATCCCCCCGCGGGTGCTCGACCTTGATGACCTCGGCGCCGAAATCCGCCATGTAGGTGGCTATCCAGGGTCCCGCGAACAAGGTGCCGATGTCGACGACCCGCACGCCCTCGAGCGGCATTCGCTTCTGATCATGCATGTGGCGATGCTCCTTCGTCGTCGACCCGAACGGCTCGGCGCCCCGATGGTAGCAAAGAGCGGAGGGCTTCGCCATGCCGCCGCCCGTAGACTTGGGGGGAACTTGCTGGGATAATTCAGGAGCCGAATCGCTCGGTTTTCCTGTCTCTCGGAGGTTCGCATGAAAGCGTTGCGCATCGCTTGCCTGTTCGCGTTCGTGTTTCTGGCTCCCGCGCACCTGGGGGCGCCCGCCCGCGCACCCGAGGGGCTGGTTCTCGAGATCCACCAGGCCGAGGCCAGGCGCTTCGGAGGTTTTCGCTCGTTCGGCTTTCGCGGCTCGCGCGGACTGGGAGGCTTTTCGCGCAGGGGTTTTTCGCGGCGCTCGTTCGGCACGCGCCCCCGGCCGCGGGCCTTCTCGCGCCGCCCGTTTCAGCGCTCCTCGTTCCTGGGCGGCGGCTTCGGGAGCGGGTTGTTCGCAGGCATCGGCGGCTTCCTGTTGGGCGGAATGCTGGGGAGGATGCTCTTCGGCGGCATGGGCTACGGCGGCATGGGGCTGGGTGGCGGCCTGGGGATTTTGGAGATTGTGCTCATCGGAGCCCTCGTGTTCTTCATCTTCCGCATGATGCGCAACCGCGCCACCGCTTCGCACGCCGTTCCGCGCTACGCCGAGGCCGACCCCTACGGCGTGGGCGGATACGAAGAGAGAGCCGGGCGCGAATCGCCTGATGCATACGAACGCGCGGACGACGTCTACCGCGGCCCCGACATCGGTTCGGGCAGGGGTGGGGGTGGAGGCACGGCCACCTCCGGTGCGCCGCGCCGGGACGCGCGCACCGACCGGGAGCTGCGCGCCATGGGCGAGGCGGACGCCTCGTTCTCCGAGCAGGCCTTTCTCGGCTTGGCGAAAGAGAACTTCATTCGCTTCCAGGCCGCGTGGTCGGCGCGCGACATTGGCCCCGTACGCGAGTTGACGGACGACGAGATATTCAAGGCGGTGCAGAGCGACATCGACGATCTCAAGCGTGAGGGCAAGATCAACAGGCTCGAGAACGTGCAAATCGAGCGCGCCGAAATCGTCGAGGCCTGGAACGAGGAGGGCTACGACTTCATCACCGTGCGTTATGAGGCCAGCGTTTGCGATTACGTGGTGTGCGAGAAAAGCGGAGAATTGCTCGAGGGCAGCCGCACCGAGCGCGTGCGTTTCAGCGAACACTGGACATGGGTGCGCCCCGAGGGGCCGAACCGCTGGTTCCTCTCCGCCATCGAACAGGCGTGAGCGTGGGGGCGTCCGCCTCCCCGCCTCAGGGCGCGGGGGTTTCCTCGGGCGTTTCGGCGTCTTCTTCCTCGCCGTAGCGTCTGCCCCCCTCCAAATCCTTGAGCGTCCACCAGAAGTAAATGATGCTGCCCAGAAGCACGGCCATCAGGACGGCGAAGCCCACCAGAAAATACACCGGAAACGCCGAGCGATAGCCTGCCGGAGGAGGTGCAGCGGCCGCAGGAGGCGTCTTAGCGCCCGCCTCCACCTGTGCCTGCGTCATGGCCTGCTCCGCCTGATACGCGGTGTAGCCCCGGTAGATGACCCCGCCGAGCAAGGCGAGTATCAACACGGTGCACACAGGCCATTTGAGGCCGCCGCGTTTCGCCGCGCTCAATTTCTCGTCTCCGGAATCACCTCGCGGGCGATGCGCTCCATCTGCTCCGTCTCCTCCTCGGCGGGGCCGGCGTGCTTGAAAATGAGGTGCCCCACCCCCGCCGCGCGAAATTCGGCCACCTGCGCCATCACGCGCGCGGGCGGCCCGTAGAAGAGGTATTTCTCGGCGATGCCGTTAAAGTCCATGTTGTAGCGCATCGAAAGATTCTCGATGCCGCCGCGCAGGGCGTGCTCGGCGTCGTCGTGCACGTAGACGAACGCGTGGTGGGCGGGCGTCCATTTGCCTCCTTCCACGTCGAGGGGCCTGCCCGCTTCTTCCGCCCACCTGTGCATGTCCTCCAGTCCCCGCGCGAAGCGCGCGGCAGAGAACATGTAGGAAACGTAGCCTTCGCCCAGGAGTGCCGCGCGTCTTCGCGCGGCGTCGCTGCGCCCGCCCACCCAGATGGGCGGCCCGCCGGGCGTGGGGGGAGGGGGCGTTTGGCGCGCGCCCTCAAAGCGCCAAAAGCGCCCCGCGTGGCTCACCTCCTCGCCGCTCCAGAGTTTTCTGGCGATGGCGATGGATTCGTCCGTCCGCGCGCCGCGCTCGTTTACCGGCACGCCGCACAGGGCGAACTCCGTCTCTCCCTCGCCGCCCACGCCCACGCCGAAGACAAAGCGACCCCCGCCCGTGAGGTAGTCCACCGTGGCCGCCGTCTTGGCGGCGATGGCGGGCCTTCTGAGCGGCAGCAGATACACACTCGTGCCCAGGGTGATGCGGCTGGTGCGCGCCGCGTAGGCGGCCAGCGTGGTGAGGCTCTCGGTGTAGTGGCCGTAGAAGGATACGTGATCGCCCACCCACAAGGAGTCGTAGCCCAGGGCTTCGGCTCCCTCGGCGAAGGCGAACATCTCCTGTGGCGTATAGATGCGCTCGGGGTGCATGCCGAAGCTGATGCCGAATTTCATGCGGCTTCCCTCCACACGCGGGGAAGGTAGAGCACCCGCCCGCGCGGGTCAACCGTGGACGCCGACGCAGAATCCATCACCCGGCCCGCAGAGCGGGGCGCGCACCCGTGGGGCAAGCCGCGCGGCTCGCTCCCGCAAATCCTGCAAAGGCGCTTTGCCCCCGCTCCGGCGGGCGGGTTTCTTGACCTGCAATCGCCATAGCCATATCATCGCCCCGCCGGCTTAAGGAGTGCGTTCGAGGAGGAAATATTTCGATGGTCGATATTCGCGCATTTCGCGCACTGCGCTACGTGAACGTCCCGCCCGGGGAAATGGGGGAGGTCTCCTCCCCGCCTTACGATGTCTTCACGCCCGAGATGCGGCGCTCGTATCACGCGCGCCACCCCCTCAACGTCGTGCGGCTGATTCAGGGAGAACTCGAAACGGGCGAGACCGACGACGCGGGCCGCGTGGCGCGCGCGCGCGCCCTGGTCGAAAAATGGTGCGCACAGGGCGAGTTGTCTCCCGACGCCGCGCCCGCGCTCTATCCCTATCGCCAGCAATTCAGCCTGCCCGACGGCACGCGCCTGGAGCGCAACGCGTTTTTTGCGACGGTGCAACTCGAGCCCTACGGCGAAGGGAGCATCCACCCCCACGAGCAGACGTTCCCGAAGTCCAAGGACTATTTGTTGGACTTGTGGGGCGGGAGCGGAGCGCACCTGGGGCCGATATTCGCCTTCTACGACGACGCGGAGGATCGTGCTCTCACCGCACTCACCGGCGCGATGGAGGAGGCTCTCATCGCGGATTTCGAGGACGAGGGCGTGCGCCACACGCTGTGGCGGTGCACGGACACGGCTGCCCTGGAGGCCGCGCGCGCGGCGCTTCGCGGGCGGGAGGCGTTCATCGCAGACGGCCACCACCGCTACGAAACCTCGCTCGACCTGCGGAACGCGGCCCGCGCGGGAGGTGCTCCCGAGGGCGGCGAGGCGGATTACACCCTCATGTGTCTCGCCAACGTCTCGGACCCGGGCATGGTGATTCTCCCCACCCACAGAATGCTCCGCAAGGTCGGCGCCACGACGCAAGAAGCCCTGGGCGCCCTGGCGGAGAAATACGAGATGGAGGAGGCGGCGGTGCCCGCAGGCGCCGCCGCCGCTGCGCGCTTGGCTGCGCTCTCGCGCGAGAACGCGGGAGCCTCCGTCTTTTGTCTCTACGACGGGGGGGAGCGCGTGCGGTACCTGGTGCACACGCGGGGCGGGGCTGCCGACGCCTCCCTGGAGGAAGCCGTGGCCGCCCTCGACGTGAGCCGCCTGCACACGGACGTCGTGGACGGCGCTTATCGCGCGTCGCACGAGGAGGGCGACATCGGCTTCACGCCCGACCCCGAGCTCGCCCTGCGCGCCGCGCGGGAAGGCGAGTGCGCGGTGGCGCTTTTGCTCAACCCCACGCCCATCGAGAGGGTGTGCGCGATTGCGAAAGCGGGCGGAAGGATGCCCCACAAGTCCACCTACTTCTACCCCAAGGTGCGCACGGGCCTGCTCTTCCACGCCTTCGCTCCCCCGGCGGGGGAGGCGCCCTGACGCTTCTGCCATGAGAATCAGGACTGCCGCCTTCATCAAGAGCGCAGCGGCGCGCGGGGGCTGGCCGCGGGCCTCCGCCCCCGAGGTCGCCTTTGCGGGCAGGAGCAACGTCGGCAAGTCCTCGCTCATCAATTTTCTGACGAACCGCAAGAGCCTCGCCAAAACCAGCGCGACTCCGGGCAAGACGCAACTCGTCAACTTCTTCGAGGTGGACGGCACTTTCGTGCTCGTCGACCTGCCGGGCTACGGCTACGCGCGCGCACCGCTCGCCGAGCGCGCGCGCTGGCGCCCCATGGTGGAGACCTATTTGCGCGAGCGCGAAACGCTGCGGGGCGTGGTGGTGCTCATCGATTCGCGCCGCGGCGCGCGCGAGATGGACCTGCGCCTGCTCGAGTGGCTCGCGGCGGCGGACCTGCCGGCGTGCCTTGCACTCACCAAGGCGGACAAGCTGAAACAAGGCGCGCGCCGCGCGGCCCTCGACGCGCTCGTCCGCGTCATGCTGGCCGGCGGCGGACTCTACGGGCGCTGGTCGGGCCCGATTGTTTGCAGTGCGCACACGGGTTTGGGCAAACGCGAGATTCTCGCCCAGGTGGAGCAGTGGATCGAAGAGCCACCCCGGGGCGCTCCCGCCGCCTGAGCGGGTTGCTTCTCGCAAGGCGCGCGCTCCTCTGCTAGAGTGGCGCGATTCGCATTCATGGAGGCAGAAAGTGCCGGAGAAAAAAACCCCCGAAGCCGCCTCCCGCAAGGCGGCTCCCAAAAAGGCTCCGAAAAAGAAGCCCAAGGCCGATGTGCGCGGCTGGGCGCCCGGCGTCCCGAAGGAAAAGCCCAAGGGCAGAACCTACGACGGCCCGCTCAACGTGAACGCGAAGCCCAGGCGCGCGGACAGGATTTTCTTCGGAACCGGCGGCGTTCCGCACTCGACCAAGCCGCAGACCCACCCGGCGGCGGTGCGCAGGCTTCATGAGCTGGGGCTGGGCGTCTACGAGATGGAGTTCGTCCACGGCGTGCGCATCCGCCCCGAGACGTGCGAGGAGGTGCACGCCGCCCAGGCCGAGACCGGCGTGCGCGTAACCGCCCACGGCCCCTACTATGTGAACCTCTATTCGCTCGAGCCGCAAAAAGTGGAGGCGAGCCGAAAGCGCGTGCTCGACACCGCGCGCGCCTTGGCCGCATGCGGGGGAGACGGGGCGTGCTTCCACCCCGGCTTCTACCAAAAGCGCGATCCGCAGGAGGTATATGCCTTCATTCGGGATCAGATAGGGGACTTGGCCGACGTTCTCGAGGACGAGGGCTGCCGGGTGCGCCTCGACCCCGAGACGACGGGCAAGGGCAGCCAGTTCGGCTCGCTCGAGGAGATCGCGGACATGGGCGGAGAGCTCAAGGATAAGAACGTCGGCCTCACCATAGATTTCGCCCACATCCACGCACGCTCGGCGGGGGCGCACAACACCTATGAGGAGTTCGGCGCACAGCTCGAGCTCTTGCAGAACAAGATGGGTGCGGAGGCTCTCCGGACCATGCACGTCCACCTCTCGGGCATCGCCTACTCAGACAAGGGCGAGGCGCACCACCTCGAACTCGACGAGTCGGACATGAACTATCCCGATCTTTTTCGCGCGCTCATCGATTTCGGCGTCGAGGCGCGGGTGGTATGCGAGAGTCCCGCGCTCGAATACGACGCGCTCGTCATGCAGAAGGCCTACAGAAAACTGAACGGAAGCTGAAGCCGACTTTCTCTAAAACGCACTGGAAACAAGGAGCGCCACCATGACCATCGTGGAGCAGATTGCGGCGTTCGCCGCCGAGAGAACCTTCGACGACCTGAGCGAGGAGGTGCGCACGCAGGCCAAGACCCTGATGCTCGACACCATCGGCTGCGCCATCGGCTCGCTCGGGGCCGAGCCCGTGGAAATGTTGCGCGCGCAGACGGAGGACTTCGGCGGCGCGCCCCACTGCACCCTCATCGGCGGCGGCAAAACCGCCCCCGACCAGGCGGCGTTCTACAACACCGCGCTGATTCGCTATCTCGATTTTAACGACGGCTTCATGGGGAAACTCGCCACCTCGCATCCGAGCGACAACGGGGGCGCCGTGATGGCGGCGGCGGAATACGCGGACGCGAGCGGGGCGGAGTTTCTGACGGCGCTCGCCGTCGCCTACGAGGTGCAGTGCCGCCTGTGCGACGCCGCACCTTATGAAAAACGCGGCTTCGACCAGCCGATGGCGGGTGCTTACGCAGTGGCGGCGGGCGCGTCGCGCGCCCTGGGGCTGGACGCCGGAAGGGCCGCCCACGCCGTCGCGCTGAGCGGCGTGCGCCAAAACCCCCTGCTCATCACGCGCACGGGCGAGCTCTCCCACTGGAAGGGCTTCGCCTACGCCGCTGCGTGCCACACCGGGGTGCACGCGACGTTTCTGGCCATGCGCGGATTGACGGGCCCCCTCCTGCTGGTGGAGGGTCCTCTGGGCGTTTTTGAATCGGTGACGGGGGAGTTCGAGGTCGACTGGTCGGACACCGGCCTGCGCAAGATGCTCGAAATCAGCGTGAAGCGCTACAACGCGGGTCTGCACTCCCAGACGGCCATCGAGGGAGTCATCGACATGAAGCGCGCGCACGGCTTTGCGCCCGGCGACGTCGAGGACGTGGAGATCGGCATCTACGAGCGGGCCTACTTCATCATGGGCGAGGGCAAGGCGGGCGCGCGCGAGAACGTGCTGAACAAGGAGACGGCCGACCACAGCCTGCCCTACGTGCTTGCAGCCGCCATCATCGACGAGCAGGTTCTGCCCGCCCAGTACGAGGAGGCGCGCATCCGCGCGGACGACGTGCAGGCTCTCCTCAAGAAGGTGCGCACCACAAATTCTGATGAGATGACGGCGCGCTACCCCGCGCACTCGCCCGTGCGCATCACCATCACCCTCAGGGGCGGCGAGAAGCTCACGCTCGACAAGCCCGCCTGGGAGGGGCATTTCTCCACCCCGATGGGCCGGGCGACGGTGAGCGAGAAGTTCGAGGCGCTCGCCGAAGCCCACGCGGACGCTTCGCTGCGCGCGGAAATCGCAGACGCCGTCCTGGGGCTCGAGTCGATTCGCGTGCGCGAGCTCACGGCCCTGCTCGAGCGGGTGAACACGCCGAAGTAGGCTGCGCGCCAGGCGCGGCCTGCGCCGCCATGAGGAAAGGGGAATCTGCTATGGAACCAAAAGAGGTGACGGTCTATTCCTCCTCGCTGTGAGCGCCGTGCAAGGCGGTGAGAGAGTTTCTCTCCCATCACGGCGTGGCCCACACCGAAAAACTCGTCGACCGCGACGAGGAAGCACTCGAGGAGCTCTTCCGCCGGGCGAACATGCGCGCCACGCCCGTCGTCTTCGTGGGCGAGGAGAAGGTGGTCGGCTTCGATAAGGCGCGGCTCGAAGCGCTGCTGGGCATCTCGGCTTAAGGAGTCGGCGGCGCGATTCGCGCCCGAAGAGAATGCGGAATTTTTGACAAAAACGCGAAAAAATGCTAGAAAAAGTACCTCACAAAAGCACAAAAGTATTTACTTGAAGAGTTGTTCGTTGAGCCTGCATGCACTACATTGTGCAAGGGCGTTCAGCCGTCGGATCATACTTTCAGGGTCGTTTCATGACAGATCAACCAAGAAACCAGCAGATTCAAGTCAGATTTGTTCCCGTTTCTGGCGACAAGCCCCAAGAAGAAGTGTATGCAAATGTAATAAATGTCTCGCATACCCCTTGGGATTTCACGCTAAGGTTTTGTTGTGCATCAATGCCTAATGAGAATGAGATTGATCAGGCAAAAGCAAAAGATGGAAAAATGGAGCTGCCGGCCCCCCAAGTTGCCGCAATAAAAGTTTCTCCGCGTGTTGCAAATGAGATTGTCGAAGTTCTGCAATCACAGATAAGAGCTCACAAGGCTAATTTTGAAAGCACGGAAGAATAACGCATGTTGAAATCACTTGGAACGACAAGTTTCACTTTTCCATCTAAGTTTGATGGAAAAAGTTCCCCAAAAGCACATAAGGTTTTGTGGGATGACTTGGTGGACAAGCAAGAAATATTAGTTATTTGCTACAGTTCCGAAATGTCGTCGATTAATGTGCCGACTGAGTGCTTGTGGAGCACTTCACGTCCGGGGTTTTCTCTTGCACGTGCCGCGACGAAGGAAGAACTCGCCCACACCGCACGCACGCTGGCGGGCGAGTTTACCATCAATGAGGCGACCATCCCCCCAATCTTTACGAAGGCGGACGGCACTAATTTTTTAGATTCGCTTTCATTGTATAACGAGCCACGAATAGATGTTCTTGTAGGCAATGCTGAAATATTGAATCGCGATCTCCTCGACCAAATCAAAAAACTCGAACAAACTCCTGAGGAGCAGCGCTGGCCCGAGGCGACTTGGCCCGATGCGCAGGCGTTCAAGGACGCGGAGATATTCGCCCGCAAACTTCCCCTGAATGAGATTCCCGTCCCCGACGTCGGTCTGGCCGACGACGGCGAGGTGAATTTTCTTTGGAAACAAGGCGACGTGCACGTCGATCTCGGCTTCTACGGCACGGGTGCCTATTCATACTTTGCGCAAGGCGAGGACGGCCGCTCCCACGAGGGCGAAGAAATATCTGCATCCGAAGGTCTGCCCCGCGAAATTGTAGCGTTGTTTACCACACCATAGCGTTTTGCAAGCCCCCTCTCTGCATCTCGACGAGAAAGTAAGTGCCGCGCCCGGAATTTCCCCTGGCGTCGTCGAAGACGAAGAATTTCTCTTGCGGGAGATGTTCAACCCTCAGCACGTCAAGAACGGGGAAGTTCTCACAAGAGCGGTACCGGTGCAAGATTTGTTGCAGAGGGGTTTTTCCGTTCATCGAATCAAGCACACCTCTATGGAATGCATCAAAAAATCCGTGGAAGAGCGACTCTCGAGGCCCAGAACAGACGAACCCTGGAGAGACGAGGGCGTGGCGAAGATGAAGACCTTGGAGGTGCGCCGTCTTTGCGTGAAGGAGGCCAGGGCGTTCGTCGTCATTGACACGGCAATTGAGGAAAACCCCGGGCACGCGAGCATATATGCTGCCACCCCCGAAAAAGGCGAAGCACACGTGCGCAGGCTCAGGCACTTGCTCATACCTCTCCTTCAGGAGAGGATGTCTCTGGAAGAAGCCTACGCGGGCACGGTTGCCTAGTCATTTCGCGTGGATTGGTATAAAATCCCGCCGTTCGTGAGGAGCGTTCGTTATTCGTTTCCACTGTGGAGATTCGTTTTGGCGCAGCGCGATTTTGACATCATCATCATCGGAGCGGGGCCGGCCGGGCTGACGGCGGGGCTCTACACCGCACGCTCGAAGCTGAACGTGGTTTGCTACGAGAAGCTCGCCCCGGGCGGGGAGATTCTCAACACCGAGCACGTGGAGGACTATCCCGGCTTCGAGCTGGTGGGCGGGCAGGAGTTGGCCGCCAAGTTTACCGACCACGCCATGAAGTTCGGTCTGCGGATAGAGATGGAAGAGGTAACCGAGGTGCGCAAGGACGGCGAGGATTTCGTCGTCGTGACCGACATGGGCGTGCGCCGCTGCGGGGCGGTCATCTACACGCCCGGCGGCTACCCGAGGAAGCTCGCCATTCCGGGCGAGGAGGAATACGCGGGCAAGGGCGTGAGCTACTGCGCGCTGTGCGACGGCGCGTTCTTCCAGGACGAGGTGATAACCGTCGTGGGCGGGGGGAACAGCGCGGTCGAAGAGGGCCAGTTTCTCACCAAGTACGGCACGAAGGTCTACCTCATCCACCGCAGGGATCAGTTTCGCGCCCACGCCGTGCTGATGGACAGGGTGCGGGAGAACCCCAAGATGGAGATCATCACCGACCACGTGGCCGAGGAAGTGGTGGGCGACGGCAAGGAGATGCGCAAACTCCGCATCCGCAACGTCAAGACCGACGAAACGAGCGAACTCGACGCCACGGGCCTGTTCGTCTTCATCGGTTTCATTCCGAACACGGATTTGATAAAAGATCCCGTCGAGAAGGACGAGAGCGGCTTCATCATCACCGATCAGAAAATGGAGACGAACGTTCCCGGCCTGTTCGTGGCGGGCGATTGCCGCAGCCAGTTGATTCGCCAGATCACGAACGCATCGGGGGACGCGACGACGGCGGCGGTGGCGGCCGAGAAGTATCTCGAGGCGCAGGAAGAGGCCAAAAAACGGGCCGCGGCGGCCTCCTAGGGCGAGGAGAGAGAGATGGAGTTTGCCAGAGGGATCAAGAAGTTCTTTCTCTGGGACATCGTGAAGGGCATGTCCGCCACGCTGCAGCATTTGTTCAAAAAGCCCGTCACCCTGCAATACCCCAACGAGAGGTGGGAGCCGCCCGAGCGGTTCCGCGGCTTTTTGGGGCTCACGCGCGACTTCAAGACGGGCGAGGAGTTGTGCATCGGCTGCCTCAACTGCGAGAAGGCCTGCCCGGTGGATTGCATCACCATCGTCACGGCGGGCAAGGGCCGCGAGATGTACGCCAAGGAGTTCTACATCGACTACATGCGCTGCATGTACTGCGGGCTGTGCACCGAGGCGTGCCCCACGACGCCGAAGTCCATCGTCCACACCCACCAGTACGAGACGCCGGGCTATTTCCGCGACGATCTGGTGTATGAAAAAGAACGCCTCTACGACGTCTGGGAAAAAGAGGTGAACTACGCCGGCCCCAGACCCTGGGGCAAGCTGTTCGGCCTCAGAAACCAGGAAGCCGACATGCGCCCCGAAGCCCCCGCCGAGACGGCCCCCGCCGAATAGCGGGTCTCCCCCGGCGAGCCTCCCTTGAGCCTCCATACGGCGGATTTCGACGAAATACGCGCAGGCCGCGTTACGGACGTCTACTTCGAGC
Source organism: bacterium (assembly GCA_965221655.1). Lineage (GTDB taxonomy): Bacteria > UBA8248 > UBA8248 > UBA8248 > UBA8248 > Bin107. Next base: position 2,272,792 of record OZ244906.1, read on the forward strand.
GCACGCACGCGATTCTCGAAGCCAGGAACGTCCGCAAGCGCGTGCGCGCGGAGTTCTCGGCAAAGTCGCTTCCGGGCGGTTGGGCGGTGTTCACCGGCCTCGAGGAAATCCTGAGCCTGCTCGAGGGTTTTCCTCTCGACGTGCGCGCCGTGCCGGAAGGGACGGTATTCAAACCCGCACAACCCGTTCTCGAAATCGAGGGCGTCTACAACGATTTCTGCAAGCTCGAAACTCCCGTGCTCGGGCTGATGTGCCAGGCGAGCGGCGTCGCCACCAAGGCGGCGCGCTGCCGCATCGCGGCGGGCGAGAGGCGGCTCGTGAGCTTCGGTGCGCGGAGGATGCACCCCGCCGTCGCGCCCATGGTCGAACGCGCCGCCTACGTGGGCGGCTGCGACGGCGTGGCCCTCGTAAAAGGGGCGGAGCTTTTGGAGATTCCCGCCGCGGGCACCATGCCCCACGCACTGGTGATTCTCCTGGAAGGCCTCGTGCCCGCGCTCCGGGCGTTCGATGAGGTCATCGAGCCCGAGGTGGGGCGCGTCGCGCTGGTGGATACCTTTGGCGACGAGAAGTTCGAGGCCTTAGAGGCCGCGCGTGCGCTCACCGATCGCCTCTCCGCCGTACGGATTGACACGCCCGCCTCGCGCCGGGGCAACCTGGCGCAGATACTCGACGAGGTCCGCTGGGAGCTCGACCGGGCGGGTTTCCCCGGCGTTAAGCTCTTCGTGAGCGGCGGCATCGACGAGCAGCGGATTGTGGAACTCAACCCCTACGTGGACGGCGGCTATGGGGTGGGCACCTCCATCAGCTCCGCGGCCACGATTGATTTTTCGATGGACATCGTCGAGGTGGAGGGCGCGGCCGTTGCCAAGCGCGGAAAACACTCGGGCGCCAAACATCTGCTGCGCTGCCGCGACTGCGGGAGCGAGCGCGTCATCCCCGCCGACAAACCCTACGGAGACTGCGCCTCCTGCGGCGGGACGATGGAGCAGTTGCTCGCCGGCGTCATGAGCGCAGGGGCGCCCGCGAAATCCCCCCCCTCGGCCCAAGAGATAAGAGACTACGTTTTGCGCCAAATCCACCGCGTGGGGCTGGAGCCCTCCGCGTGAGCGAAAGCCAGGGGCGTTTTGCTCCCCTGCGGGAATTTCTTTCCGGCCACCAGCGCATCCTGCTTCTCACCCACGTAGGACCCGACGGCGACGGCCTGCTGGCTTGCCTCGCCCTCGCCCGCTATCTGCACCGCCTGGGCAAACAGGCCACCGTCGTCACCGAGGACAGGGTGCCCGACTTCGTCGCTCCCTTCGACCCGGAGGGGCTGGTGCGCGGACGCGAGGACTTGCTCGCCCGGGAGGACTGGGCGGAGCACTTCGATGGCTGCCTCATCCTCGACACGGGGAAGGGCAGCCGCCTGGGCAGGCTGGAGGCGCCGCTCGCGGCCAGCGGCCTTCCCCTGGCGGTGGTCGACCACCACATCAGGGAAGAGGACAACATCGAGTGCCCCTCGGTCATCGACCCCGGTGCCGCCGCCGTCGGCGAGATGATAGCCGACTACATGGACGAGGAGGGCTATGCGTTCGACGACCCGCTCATCGTGCGCGCGCTCATGGCCTGCCTCGTCTACGACACGGGCCAGTTTCGCTTCACGAACACCTCGCGGCGCACACTCGCCTGGGCGGCGCGCCTGGTCGAGTGCGGCGCGCGCCCCGGCGAGGCCTACTCGGTCTTCTGGGAGTCGAACGGAGCAGGGTCGGTGAAGTTGCTGGGCGCGCTCATGAGCCGCATCCACATCGAGTGCGGCGGACGCCTCGCCTGGTTCACGCTCAGCGCCGCGGATTTGGAGCGCTACGGGGTTTCGCGCGAGGAAACGGAAGAATTCATTTCGCTTCCGCGCTCGATAGCCTCCGTTGAGGTCATCGCCTTCTTCTCGGAGCTCGAAAACGGCCGCACGCGCATCAGCCTGCGCTCAAAGGGCAAGGTGGAGGTTCACGACGTGGCCCGCGCGTTCGGCGGCGGCGGGCACGCCTTCGCGGCGGGGGCGCGCACGCGCCAGCCGCTCGATGAGGCGGCCAGGCTCGTCTCCGCCGCGATGGCGAAGAAAATACGCGACGTGCTCGGCCCCGACGACTAGATGCCCAACTCCCGAAACACGCGCAGCGAGGCTTCCGACGCTCCTACGGCGTTGGGGGCGCCCGCGTAGATTGCGCACACCATGATGATTTCCTGAATGTCTTCTTTGCTCATGCCGACGTTGAGCGCCGCCTTCGTGTGGTGCTCGAACTCCCTATCGCGCCCCAGGGCGCACAGCACCGAGAGGATGACGGTCTCTCTCGCCTTATCGTCGATGCCCTTGCGCTCGTAGAGCTCTCCGTAGACGTTCTCCGTGACAAAGCGCGCGAAGTCGGGGCTCGCCGCGGCGAACTCCCGGCGGCGCTCCTCGCCCTCGGGGCCGAACACCCGCGCGCGGTTTTTCATTCCCTTATCGAAGCGTGATTCCTCGCTCATCGAGCAAACCTCCCCTCTGAATGTGGACGAAGCGCGGTCCCTGTGCGTTGGCGGGCCGCGCCCCCGGACCTATATTGCATAGCGTATGCAGGCAGATGCCGCCACGCCGCCCGGGGGGATGCGACGTGAAAATCGATGCCGTAAAGTTCGGTCTGGCCGCGGGGGTCGTCTATGGCGCGGCGTTTTTTCTCTACGCCCTCGCGGGTGCGTTGTTCGGCCGGGGCGGGAAGATGCTGCACATGATGGGGGATTTCTACCCGGGCATTGCGCCCACCCTGGTCGGTGCCGTCGTCGGCGCCCTTTGGGGGATGGGGATAGGCTTCGTCTTCTTCGCCGTCCTCGCCTGGATATACAACCGCCTTATCGAGCGGGGCGCAGCCTAGCCCATCGCCTTGGCGAGGGATTCCCCCAGGGTTCGCATCTCGGGGGTCATGGCCTCGTTGTGGGGCAGGAACGTCATGGCGACGTAGACGTTTTCCGTCTCGCCGCCCTTGGAGAGGTTGCGGTAGAGCGGCTGGGGGTAGAAGTCGTCCATGGCCTCGGCGCGCCCGATGCGCGCGTCGTTTCTCGAAAAATGGTAGGCGACCACCGCCCTGGGCGGAATCCATCGCTCGCGCACCTCGCCCTCCTCGTCGAAATCGCGCACCACGCCGCCCAAGCCCCGGGTATAGGCGTCTCCGAAAATGAAGCGCGGAATCTGCGCCTCCTCGCAGGAGTCCATCTCCGCCAGGTGGAGGTAGGTAGTCTCGTTCGGCGTGCCGGGGCCTTCAAAGGGCAGTTCGTTTATTCCGCAAGCGGGGCAGATGAAGGTGACGTTTCGCTTCTGTTCCATGTCTGTGTTCCTGTACCGGGGGCGCCTGGTCGAGAGCCGGCGCGTCGTTCGCGTGCGTCGCCGAATCGTGCCAGAGGTCGCCGCGCCGCGCAACAACGCGCGGGCTTGTCGTGTCCACGGAAACCGGCTCCGGGAGTCGGTTGCTTGACGTGTAGACTTTTACGAGGGGGAAAATCCGGACGGAAGCCCCACCCCGCCAACGAGAGCGCCGACTCGGCGATGATGGGGTTGGCGATGCGCCCGGCAGGCGAGCCGCCCTTACGGGTCGCGCTCTTCGGGCAGGTTCCAGATGCGCGGCGAGGCGAGTTCCACGCTGTTGCCCGCGGGGTCCCTGAAGTAGAGGGAGCTCCCCCCGCCGGGCCAGCCGATCTCCTTTTCGATTTCCACCCCCCGTGCGGCGAGGCGTGCGCGCCAGGCCGAGAGTTCCGCCTCCCGGATGGAGAAAGTTACGTGGCCCGCGCCCTCGGCCCCGTGGGGCGGCACGCCGAGCTTGGGGTCGGGGCGGCGGGTGGCGTGCGGGTCGAACACCAGGAATACCGCATCCGGCCCGCAGCGAAAGAACACGTGGCGTCCCGGAGCCTTCTGGAAGGGCTCGAGACCGAGGGCGTCTTTGTAGAACGCCTCCGCCGCTTCGAGATCGCGGGCGTAGATGCAGGTTTCGAGAACCCCCCGGACGCGGGCGTTCACCTCATCTGCCCTTCCATTCGGGCTTTCGCTTCTCGAGGAAGGCGCGCAGCCCCTCCACCTTGTCCTCGGTTTCGCAAAGCGCTCCCTGGGCGAATTTCTCCAGTGCGAGCCCCGCCGTCATGCTGCCTTCCATGCCGTAGTGCACCATGGCCTTCATGAACTGGGGCACGAAGGGGGCGTAGGCCGCCAGCTTCTCGGCCATGCGGCGGACGGTGGGCATGAGCTCCTCCGCTTCGACCAGGCGGGTGATGAGCCCGATTTCGAGTGCACGCGCGGCGTCTATGGTCTCGCCCATCAAGAGCATCTCCATCGCCCAGGCGCGCCCGACGAGGCGCGGCAGACGCTGGGTCGCGCCCCCTCCGGGGATGATGCCGATGCGCCCCTCGGGCGTGGCGAACCTAGAGGCGGGCGTCGCCACGCGCAGGTCGCAGCCCAGGGCGACCTCGAGGCCGCCGCCCATGCAGTAGCCGTCGATGGCCGCAATCGTCGCCTTGGGCGTTCGCTCGAGTCGCTCCGCGACCCCCTGCACCAGGGGGGTGAGCGCGACGCGCAGGTCGCGGTGTTCGACTTCTTTCAGGTCCGAACCCGAAGCGAACGCCTTGCCCCCCGCCCCGGTGATGGCGATGGCGCGCACGGCGTCGTCTCCCGCCGCCTCGGCGATGGCGGCGTGCAAGTCCTCGAGCGTGGCGAGAGATATGGCATTATGTCGCTCGGGGCGGTTGATGGTGATGAGGGCGAGCGGCGCCTCGACTTGGTAGAGCAGGTTTTCGTATGGCATGGCGTCCTCTTCGGGTGGTCGGTGTTCGTGTGGCGTCGATTGTATTTCCCTTTGGGGGCGAAGGAAAATCATGTCCCGCAACGTGGCGCGCGTGGTGAGCGCATGCGTACCCCGCCGATATGGGCGCTACCGGTATTTCATGGAGGTGCGGATGCGCGAAAGCCCCGCGCCCGCCCTCGCCGTCGTCATGAAGAACCCCTCCACGGCGTCTTTCGAGAGGAGCGACCCCACGGCGGGCAAGGTGGAGGCCTGGGCGCGGGCGCACGGGTTCGGATGCGTGCGCTACGTGAATCTTTTTGCGCGCCGCTCGCCGTATCCGGAAGAGCTCAACGCCTGTAAGTACCCGGCGATGGTGGGCCGGGAAAACGATGCGTGGATTGAAAGGGCCGTCGCCCGTGCGGACCTGGTGGTGGCCGCCTGGGGGAACCCCAACGGAATCGAGCCGGCCCGATACGCGAGAAGAATCGCCGAGGTCGCGCGCCTGCTCGCGGGCGTTCGCCTGCACGCCGTGGGGCCGCCGACCATGCGCGGCCACCCCCGCCACGGCCTGGGGTGGAACGGAGGATGCGCACTCCGCGCACTCTAGGCGTCGCGCACGATTTTGTTGCGCAGAACGCCGATGCCCTCGACTTCGAGTTCGAGCACGTCGCCGGGCCGAATCCACCTGTCCAGGTCCGCCCCGCAGCCTGTCGCCACGGTGCCCGAGCCGAACATCTCGCCGGGGAGGAGCTCTTCTTCCATCGATGCGTAGGCGATCATCTGCGCCCAGGAGTAGTGGGCGTCGCCCGCGTTGCCCCGACTCCATTCCTCGCCGTTCACGCGGGCGATCATCGTCGCGTCGGCGGAGTCGAATTCGTCCGCGGTTACGATGCACGGGCCTATGGCCGTGCCGAAATCCTTGCCTTTGTGCGGTCCCAGCCAGTTGCGCATCTCGCGCATCTGGATGTCGCGCGCGCTGAAGTCGTTGAGCACGCTGAAGCCGAAGACGTGCTCCATCGCGCTCGCTTCTTCGATGTCCTTGCCGCGTTTGCCGATGAACATGGCGAGTTCGAGCTCGTAGTCGAGCTTCTCGGTGTAGTGCGGCCAGCGGAGGTCGTCGTCGGGGCCGATGATCGTCAGCCGGTTTCCCTTGTAGCAGGAGGGCAGTTCGTACCAGACGGGGTCGATCTCCGTGTTCCGGCGGCGCGCCCCCGCCGCCTTGTGGCCCTCGTGAATCAAAAAGTCGCGAAACGTAACGGGCCGGGGCGCGGGCGCGCGCAAACGCACCGCGTCGAGCGGGAAGACGAGGCGCTCGCCGCCGGGGCCGCGCCGCTCAGGCACGGCCAGGGCGAAGGCTTGGGCGGCGCGGGCGGCCTGGAGCGAGGGTTCTCCGCCCGCCATCACCCCGCACATGTCCTGGGGCAGGCGAAAGTCGGCGTATTCGCGGAAGAGCGGCTCCTCGCCCTCTTCCTGCAGCAGGGCGGCGTAGGCGCAGGCGAGGTCCACGACGATTTCGCGCCCATCGTCTTGCGCCAGGGCGCCGACGCGCGAGACGTTTCCCAAAGGAGTGGAGATTTCGTAGGTGACGAATTTCATGCATCTCTCCATGCGAGCGGGCCAGCGGGGCGGTTGGGGGCGAAAATAGCACACCTCCTCCCGCGCGGGGAGACGGGGGGCGGGCCCAAGTCGCAAAAAATCTCCCGAGGGCTTGACTTCGGGGGTGGCTGTGGGTAGGTTTAGGCGTTTTTCGCAGGGCGACCTCAAGCTCCGCTACTGCGACAGGTGCGAACTCATAACGCCATTTCCCCGACGGTTTTCGTGAAAGCGCCAGAACCTACCGGGGAGGTCTTACGCCGCAACGCCACGGAAGAGGGAGCGATGGTTCACCTCGTGCCGAAAATTCTTGCGTACGCGCTCGCCCCGGCGGGCGTACTCGTTCCCTCCATCTGCTGGGCAGCCAGCGCCGCGCCGCAGACCGGGTTCGGGGCGTGGCTCGCGAGCTTCAACCTGGGCAGCGGCGCTCTCATCATCAACCCGGTCGTCATCGTGATTCAGTGGGTCGGCTTTTTGGTTTTGCTGATCTTGCTCAACAAAATTCTCGTCAGACCGCTCATGGGCCACATGGAGGCGCGCGACGCGGAGATCGCAGGCGATCTCGAGGCGGCCGACCTCGACAAAAGCGAGGCGGCGGGCTACGTAAGCCAGTATGAGGATTCGCTCGCCGAAATCCGCCGCGAGAACACCGAAGCACTCCTCGCCCTCCAGCAGGAGGTAGGCGAGGCGGGCCGCAAGCGCATCGAGGAGGTGCGTGAGCGCACGAACCGCGAGATCGAAGAGACGCGCGAGTCCATTGCGGCCCAGGCGAAGCAGGCGGCTTCAGAGCTCGAGGGTGCGGCGTCGCGGCTGGCGGGCGAAATTGCCACCCGGCTCGCGGGCCGCGCCATCGGATAAGGGGTGCGAAGGGTCATGTTCCGAACCGAAAGACGCTGGAGCCTCCGGTGGCCGGTGCTCGTGGTCGCGGCCCTGTGCCTTGCGGACGCCCTGCCCGCGGAGGCGAAGACCTTCAGCCTCACCGAAGAGGGCTTCAAGTTCGTCAACACGCTCATCGTGTTGTTGATTCTCTATAAGAGCGCGTTCGTCCCCCTCAAAAACTACCTCCGGGATCGCAGGGAGGGCATTCGCAATGCCCTCGCCGAGGCGAAGGCGGCGCGCGAGGAAGCCGAGAAACAACTCGCCGAGCAAAGGGACAAGGTGGCCGACCTTGAGGCCGAGCTCGCCCGCGTGCGCGAGCAGGGCCGGCGCGAGCGCGAGGTGATGCGCGAGAGGCTCGAGGCCGAACAGGAGAGCCAGGCGCAGCGTCTGCTGGAGCAGACGCGGACGACCATCGAGCTCGAGGCTTCGAAGGCGCGCGCGGAGTTGCGCGGCCGCGCGGCGAGTCTGGCGCTCGGCCTGGCCGAGGAGATGCTCGAAAAAGAACTGGGCGAAGAGGATCAGAAGCGCTTCGTCGAGAACTACCTCACCCAGATGGGCGAGAGAAACGGAGGGCAGTCGTGACGGGTGGCGAGGCGGCGCGCCGCTACGCGCGGGCGCTGGTGGAGATTGCCGAGAGGCGCGGTAGCCTGGACGAGACGGGCGAGGACTTGACGGCGCTTGCGCGCGAATTCGAGCACAACCGGGAGTTGCGGCGCGTGCTGCTCAACCCGCGTTTTGCGCGCAGCGACCGCGTGAAGATGCTCGACGGGGTCATGGCCGCCTCGGGAGCGAGCGAGTTGCTGCGCAATTTCGTGCGCGTGGTGGCGGAGAAAGACCGCATCGGCGAGCTCTCCGACATGGCCGAGGGCTACCGGCAACTGGCCGATGAGAAGCGCGGCCGGGTGCGCGCCCACGTGCGCGCGGCACGCGATTTGGACGCAGACGAACTCGAGAGGCTGCGCGCGGAGCTCGCCCGGATCACGGGCAGCGAGGTGCTCATGGAGACCGAGACGGACGAAAGCCTGATCGGCGGGCTGGTTTGCCGCGTGGGCGGCGTCGTGATGGACGGCAGCGTCCGCAACCAGTTGCGCAGCCTGCGAAACGAGTTGATGGCGAATTGAGGCTTTAATCACAGCCGAAGAATCGAGGGGGCAATTCATGCAGATTCGCGCCGAAGAAATCAGCCAGATAATCCAAAAGCAAATCGAGGGGTTCGACGCCTCGGTGGAGCTTGCCGAAACTGGTACCGTCATCTCGGTGGGCGACGGCATCGCCCGCGTCTACGGGCTCGAGAAGTGCATGGCGGGTGAGTTGCTGGCCTTCCCCGGCGACCTCTTCGGGATGGCGCTGAACCTCGAGTCCGACAACGTGGGCGTCGTGCTCCTGGGGGATGACCGCGTCATCAAGGAGGGCGACGAGGTGCGCCGCACGAGCCGCATCGTGCAGGTGCCCGTCGGCAAGGCGCTGGCGGGCCGCGTCGTGAACGCCCTGGGCCAGCCCATCGACGGAAAGGGCCCCATCGAGACCGACGATTCGCGCAACCTCGAGGTCATCGCGCCGGGCGTGGTCGACCGCCAGCCCGTGAAGGAACCCTTGCAGACGGGTGTGAAGGCCATCGACGGTATGGTGCCCATCGGCCGCGGCCAGCGCGAACTCATCATCGGCGACAGGCAGACGGGCAAGACCGCCATCGCCATCGACGCCATCATCAACCAGAAGAACACCGACGTGTACTGCATCTACGTCTGCACGGGCCAGAAGCGCTCGACCCTCGCCCAGGTGGTGAGCACGCTCGAGGAATACGGCGCGATGGACTACACCGTCGTCGTGGCGGCCACGGCTTCCGACCCCGCCCCCTTGCAGTACATATCGCCCTACGCGGGCTGCGCCATCGGCGAGTACTTCCGCGACAACGGGATGCACGCGCTGATCATCTACGACGACCTCTCGAAACAGGCGGCGGCCTACCGCCAGCTCTCGCTCATGCTCAGGCGTCCGCCGGGCCGCGAGGCCTACCCCGGCGACGTTTTCTATCTCCACTCGCGCCTGCTGGAGCGCGCCGCGAAGCTGAGCGACGACCTGGGAGGCGGCTCGCTGACGGCCCTGCCCATCATCGAGACGCAGGCGGGCGACGTGTCGGCCTACATTCCGACGAACGTCATCTCCATCACCGACGGGCAGATTTATCTCGAATCCGCCCTGTTCCACTCGGGCATTCGGCCCGCGATCAACGTCGGCCTCTCGGTCTCGCGCGTGGGCGGCTCCGCCCAGAACAAGGCCATGAAGAAGGTGGCGGGCACGCTGCGCCTCGATTTGGCCCAGTACCGCGAGATGGCGGCGTTCGCGCAGTTCGGTTCGGAGCTCGACGCGGCCACCCAGGCGCAGCTCGCCCGCGGCTCGCGGCTTACCGAGCTCCTCAAGCAGCCCCAGTACGCCCCCGAGGTGGTGCACAGGCAGATTATGTCGATCTTCCTGGGCACGCAGGGCTACCTGGACGCCGTGGACATCGATGACATCCAGAAGGTGAACAACGACTTCCTCGCCTTCATGGAGACGAGCCACGCGCAACTCGTCGCCGACCTCGAGGAGAAGCGCGAGCTCACCGATGAGATCACCGAGGGTCTGCGCGCCGCGTGCGCGGAATTCGTGAAGACGCTCCAGGCCGCCGAGACGGCTGCCGTGGCGGAATAGGCGAACGATGGCATCCACCAGAGACTTCAAGCGCCGCATACGCAGCGTCAAGAACACCCAGCAAATCACCCGCGCCATGAAGCTCGTCGCGGCGTCGAAGGTGCGCCGTGCACAGGAGCGCATCGAGAGTGCGCGCCCCTACAGCGAGAAGATGGAGGAGCTGGTGAATTCGCTGGCCTCGAAGGTCTCGGCGGATACCCATCCCCTGCTGCGCGACGAGATGAAGGACGAGCGCGTGCTGCTTCTCGTCATTACCTCGGACAAGGGCCTTTGCGGCGGCTACAACACGAACCTGCTGCGCCACGTGCTCTCGTTCTCGAGAAAGCGCGCGGACGAGGGCAAGGAAACCGAAATCATCGTCGTGGGCAGAAAAGGGCGCGACTTTCTCGCCCGCCGGGACTTTTCCTTCAAGGAACAGATTACCGAGGTATACGGGAAGATCGACTTCGCCCTCGCCACGCGGCTTGCGGACATGATGATGGAGGCGTACCTCGAAGAGGGCTTCGACGAGGTGCACGTCATCACCACGGAGTTTCGCACCATTTTGAGCCAGACGCCCCGGCTCACCCGCTTGCTGCCGCTCGCTCCCCCCGTGCCCGACTCCGTCGACGCGCAGGGCGAGCCCGTGAGTGCGGAATACATCTACGAACCCTCGATGGAGGGCGTGCTCGACACCATTTTGCCCAGGCACGTTACGGTGCAGGTTTACAGATCGCTCCTCGATGCGGAGGCCAGCGAGTTCGGCGCCCGCATGACGGCGATGGACAACGCCTCGCGCAACGCCGAGGAGATGATAGGGGCACTCACGCTCCAGATGAACCGCGTGCGCCAGGCGTCGATTACCACGGAGTTGCTCGAGGTGGTGGCCGGGGCCGACGCGCTCGCTTGAGGATGCGCAGGCCGGGAGAATCGTTCCCGAAAACGCCGGACGGGAAATTGTGAAGGCGAAGGAGCCCAGGATGAACGAAGGACGTGTAACACAGGTTATCGGACCCGTTATCGACGTCGAGTTCGACGCAGGCCACCTGCCCGAGCTCAGAAACGCGCTCGTCATCAAGAAGGACCCGGCTCTGGTCGCCGAGGGGGAGCGGGACGAGATCGTCGTGGAGGTGGCCCTCCACCTGGGCGAATCGACCGTGCGCACCGTCTCGATGGAGCCGACCGAGGGGCTGATTCGCGGGCTGGGCGCGGTGGATACGGGTGCGCCCATCTCGGTGCCCGTCGGCAAGGCGTCGCTCGGGCGCATCCTGAACGTTATCGGGGAGCCCGTGGACGGGAAGGGACCCGTGGAGGCGAGCGAGCGGATGCCGATTCACCGCCCCGCCCCCACGCTTGAGGATCAGAGTACCTCGACCGAGATGCTCGAAACCGGCCTCAAGGTCGTCGACCTGCTCGAGCCCTACACCAGGGGCGGCAAGACGGGTCTGTTCGGCGGCGCGGGCGTGGGCAAGACCGTGCTCATCATGGAGCTCATCCACAACATCTCCACCGAGCACTCGGGCACGTCGGTGTTCACCGGCGTGGGTGAGCGCACCCGCGAGGGCAACGACCTCTACCTCGAGATGGAGGAATCGGGCGTTCTGGAGAGCGTCGGGCTCGTCTACGGGCAGATGACGGAGCCTCCCGGCGCGCGCTTGCGCGTGGGCCTTTCGGGCCTCACGCTGGCGGAATACTTCCGCGACGTGGAAGGCCAGGACGTGCTTTTGTTCATCGACAACATCTTCCGCTTCACGCAGGCGGGCTCCGAGGTGTCCGCACTTCTGGGCCGCATGCCCAGCGCGGTGGGCTATCAGCCCAACCTCGCCACGGAGATGGGCGACTTGCAAGAGCGCATCACCTCGACGAAGAAGGGCTCCATCACTTCGGTGCAGGCCATCTACGTGCCCGCTGACGACCTCACCGACCCCGCTCCCGCCACCGCCTTCGCGCACTTGGACGCCACCACCGTTCTCTCGCGCCAGATTGCGGAGCTCGGCATCTATCCCGCGGTGGACCCGCTTGATTCCACGAGCCGGATACTCGACCCCCGGATACTGGGCGAGAAGCACTACGGCGTGGCGCGGCAGGTGCAGCAGATTCTCCAGCGCTACAAGGACCTTCAGGACATCATCGCCATTCTGGGCATGGACGAACTCTCCGAAGACGACAAGATAATCGTCGCGCGCGCGCGCAAGATTCAGCGCTTCCTCAGCCAGCCCTTCCACGTGGCCGAGCAGTTCACGGGCACGCCGGGCGTCTACGTGCGGCTTGAGGACACCATCAGCGACTTCGAAGAACTCGCCGAGGGCAACGTCGATCATCTGCCCGAGCAGGCGTTCTACATGGTGGGCAACCTGGAATCCGCCAAGGAGAAGGCCAAGACCCTGGGCGTCGAGGTATAAGACGATGATCGAAGGCAAAATGGTGCTCGACATCGTAACGCCCGAGCGCAAGCTCGTCTCCGCTGAGGTGGACGAGGTGACGGCGCCGGGCTTCTACGGCGAGTTCGGGGTGTTGCCCCAGCACACGCCGTATCTGTGCCAGCTCGGCATCGGCGTGCTCAGCTACCGCTCGGGCAGCGCGCGGTATTTCGTCTCGATCATCGAGGGATACGCCGAGGTGGGACCGGAGAAAATCACCATTCTCGCCGAGGGTGCGGAACGCGCCGAGGACATCGACGCGGCGCGCGCCGAGGACTCCCGCACCCGCGCGCAGGAGCGCATGGGGGGGCGGCGCACCGAGGAGGAGCTCGACTTCGATCGGGCCGAGCTCTCGCTCAAGCGCGCCATCGCCCGCATCTCCGTGGCGAGGCAAAGCGGCCTGGACAACTAGTTTAGAACCCTGCGCGGGGCCGTCGTCCGCTCTGGATGACGGCCCCCTTTTTTTGCCCTATATTCCAAAGTAGCCGCCCGCCATCGTGCGGCCCCGTTCTTTGTCCATTCCATGCGCCGCGGAGGCCAAGCCATGAAAACCTTGCTCGTCCTCGTTTTGGGACTTTTCCTCACCCTTGCCCCGGCTGCGCCCGCGCGTTCCGCCGGTGACCCCAGCCCCACTCCCGCGGATGCGGGCCAAAACTACGCCCAGGGAGAGCAGAAAGCACGCGAGGGCAAGTGGGCGGAGGCCGCCGCGCTGTTCCAAAAGGTGGTGGCCGAGGACGCAAAGCACTACCGCGCCCTCAACATGCTGGGCTATTCCCTGAGAAACATGGGCAAGGCGAAAGAGGCCATCGCCGCCTACGACCGCGCGCTGACCATCAAGCCCGACTACGCTCCCGCGCTCGAATACAGGGGCGTCGCCCACGTCATGGCGGGGGATAAGGCGGCGGCTCTCGCGGATTTACGCCGGCTCGAGCGCCTCGGCTCTCCCCTTGCGGAGGATCTGGGCAAGAAGATAGCCGCCATGCCCGCGAACTGATTTGGCCCCCCGCCCCGGCCTGGGTTTCATATCCGCATGAACTTCATGGGAAATTTTTGCAGCGAGCGCGCGCCGGTTTTGGTGATCTCGACGAGGTTGCCCACCTGGAGGCCGCGCCTGCCGTCGGGCGTGCAGACGTTGGGCTGAATGACCATGAGCATCCCCTCGCGGAAGGTAATCTCGTTCTGGGGACGCTCGAGGATGGTGGCGCTCACGTCGATGCGGGGATTTTCGATGAGCAGCCCCCAGCCGTGGAAGGTGGTGTCGAAGGTGGTGAAGCCCTCCTCCTCGATAACGCCGCCTGCGCGCTTTATGTCCTCGTGCGTAGCGCCCGGCGCGAGTGCGCGCAGGATGCGCTCGTACGCCTCGACGGCCACCTCGTAGAGTTTGCGGTAGATGGGTGTGGGCTCGACGCCCACCGCAATCGGCCGGTGCGCCTGGCCGGGGTGCATCTCGTAGTCGGCGGAGAGCTCCGTCAGCACGACGTCGCCCTTTCTGATCTTGCGGTGGGTGGGGTACTGGTTGGGAAAGACGAGGTGGGGCCGCGCCATGGAGGTCGAACCCACGAAGATGAGCTGCGGGCTGCCGCCCTGGGGGACATACGCGCCCGAGATGATTCCCGCGAGCTCGAACTCGCTCATGCCGACTCTGGCCTTCGCGTCGAGTGCCTCAAAGGCCATGTCCGTGAGCGCAGCACCCCGCCGGAACCACTTCAGCTCCTCGCGGCTCTTTACGAGGCGGACTTCGGCGAGGACGTCCGAAGCGTCGGTGAATTCGGCGCCCTTCAGGCTCTTGCGCCAGTGGTCCACCACGCTGAACGGCATCGTGACGGGCAGGATGCCGCGAAAGCCGACCAGGCCGATGCGGCCCTTCTCGCACCCCAGCTCGCGGATGCGCGTCTCCACCTTGCGCCCCGGTGCGTAGTCGACGGCTTCGGTCTTTTCGATAACGCTCATCCTCAGCGCGTAGGGCAGATACAGCCTGTTCGATATAAACAGCGCCGGCTCGCCCTTGAGCGGGAAGACGAGGAAGCTGCTTACCGGGTCCTTGTAGTTCGTCACGTACTTGAGGTTGGCCTGGTTGCCGCCCTGCATCCCTGAATCCCCGTAGAAGACGAGGACGTCGATTCCCCGCGCGCGCATTCTTTTTTTGATCTCACGGTAGCGGCGCGCGTATTCGGCTGCGGGGTAGCGCGGATGATCCTTGACCGAGGCCATGTCGGCGTCTCCTTGTGGTGGGCGTCTACTCCTTGAGTGCGGGCATGAGTTCGTCGGAGATGAGCCGCATGCTCGCCAGTGCGGAGGAGACGGGCATTCCGATCCAGCTCGTGCGGATGACGAGGTGGTTCACGCCCATCTCCTTGTAGGGTTTGAGCTGCTCGTAGCAGTCCTCGGGCGAGCCGATGACGAAGCGATCCGCGAGCAGTTCCTCGAAGGGCTGATCGAAGGTCTCATCCGGCGGCAGGGCCTTGTCCTGCCCCCAGCGGGCGTAGTCCCTGTATTTTTGGCCGAGGTAGGGGGCGGCGAGTTCTAAGGCCGTCTCCCGGTCCTTCGCGCAGAAGACCTCCTTCATGCAGGGAAGCTCCTCGGGAAAGGGTTTTCCCGCCTCGGCGAGCGCTTCTTTGTAGACCTCCATCTGTCGCGCGATGGTGCGCGTGGTGGCGTGGGGGTTCACGAAGAGGGTATCGCCCATGTGCGCCGCGCGGCGCACGGCGGGGTCGCTGTTCGCCGCGAACCAGACCGGTGGATGGGGCTTTTGCACGGGGCGCATGTTCAGGCGCACACCATCCAGCGTGCAGTATTCGCTCTGAAACGATACGGATTCTTCCGTCCACAGGCGCTTGACGAGCTCCAGACACTCCACGAAACGCCGCACCCGCTCGCCGCGCCGCACCCCGAAGGCGTCGAACTCCACGCCGCGGTAGCCGAGCCCCACGCCGAACGCCATGTTGCCCTCGGCGATCACGTCCATGGTGGCGACGGTCTCGGCCACGTAGACCGGGTTGTGCAGGTTGATGAGCAAAACGCCGATGCCCAGCATCATGTCGCCCGCCTCGGCCTTCATGCGCGCGAGGAAGGGCAGGTTTTGCAGGTGCTGCACGTTGCCCTCGCTCAGGTAGTGCTGGCCGGTGAAGAACGAATCCCAGCCCGCGTCGCGTGCGAGGCGCACCAGGGCGATCTGGTTGTGGAGGGCATCGACGAGGCGGGCGTCGAGTGTTTGCTGTGCGGAGAGGAAGATGCCGAATTTCATGTATGGACCTTTCCGGGGCGCACACCTGCCGGAGGTGTGCGCGTAAAAAAGCCGCGGGGGGCCGCGTCTGCCGCCCCCCGCGGCGCGATGAAGCGAAAAGCGACCGTCCCTAGTTGGTGCCGAGCACCTCGATCTCCCAGGGCAGAAGCGTCTCGTCGTGGCGCGGAGTCCACTTGAGGTTCGAGCGGTGGCCGAGCACGTCGTGAATCTTCACGACGATCTTGTGCGTGGCCAGATCCTTCATCTTGTCGGTCACTTTCTCGAATGCGGCCTGCTGGCCCTTGGGGTCGACGGTAGCCGTGGCAACGTCGATGGCCTTGTCCAGCTCAGGGAAGCACATGCCGCTCCAGGGACCCTTGCAGCTCGACGTTCCGCGCAGCACGGAAGTGGAGTCGCCCTGGCCGTTGCCGAAGCCCATGTAGTAGGCGGCAGCGCCTTTTTTCTTGCCGGACTTGTAGGCGCGGTGGAGCTTCTTGTAGAGCGGGAAGCGCTGCGAGTTGCAGGTGGCGTCCACGCCGACTTTCTTGATCATGCCGGCGATGGCCTCACACGTGGCCTTGTCGCCCGGGTAGCGGCCGTTCGTGGCGATGACTTCCATCTTGAAGCCCTTTTCGTGGCCCGCTTCTTTGAGGAGGGCCTTCGCCTTGGCCGGGTCGTAGCCGTACCACTTCTTGTTCGGGTTGTAGCCCGAGTAGTTCCAGGGGTGGAGCATCTGGCCGAAGAGGTCCGCGCGTCCGCCCAGGATGGTCGTGCGAATCGCCTCCGCGTCGATGGCGTAGTTGAGCGCGCGGCGCACCTTCACGTTGGCCATGGGGCCGCCCTGGCGCGTGAAAAATCCCATGTGCATGATGCGCACGGCGGGGACGACGGCGACTTTCGTCTTGGGGTTTTTCTCAAGCTGGGGGATGAACTGCGGCATCACGCCCCAGACAACGTCCACTTCGCCCGCCTGGAGGGCCTTGACGCGCGTGGCGCTCTCGCGGATGCGGCGCAGCACGACGCGCTGGGGCCGCTTGGGGAAGTTCTTGTTGTTCCACCACTCCGGATTCGCATCGAACACCATCTTCTGGCCCTTGGTCCAGGACTTGAGGACGTAGGGGCCCGTGCCGTAGGTGTTGCGCGAAATGTGGGCGAGGTCCATGCCCTTGGTCTTGAGGCTGATGGGGCCGGCCCAGCGGGTGAGGCGGTTCCACATGCCGCCGTCGGGCTCTTTGTTGTGGTAGATGAAGGTGTGGTCGTCGAGAACCTCGATTTTGTCGATGTTCTTGAAGTACTGCCTCTGCCGCGCGGACTTCTGGACGCGGCTGATGGTGTACTTGAAGTTCTCCGCCGTGAAGCGCGTGCCGTCGGAGAATTTGACGCCCTTTCTCAGCTCGAACTTGAACTTGAGGGGGGCTATCTGCGTCCACTTGGTGGCGAGCCAGGGCTTCTTCTCGCCCGTTCCCGTCTCGGAGTGAAGCAGGGTGTCGTAGCTCCAGCGCCACACCATCGCGCCGACGAAGTTCGAGACGCGGTGGGGGTCCATCGTGGGGGGTTCGCCGGTCAGGGCGATGGTGACGGAGCTTTTCGCCTGGGTCGTCGCGGGAGCGCCGACCGCCAGAACGGCGAAGACCGCCAGGATCACGAGAAACTTCCGCATGGGGCTTCCTCCTTTGGTATGGGGATACTGCGAACGAGCCTGTTCCAGAGAAGGTCGGACAATCCATCTCCTCCGAAGCGTGAAGACCTCTCTGCTCTGCGCACTTTCCTGTGAGTTTATGTTGTGAATTTATCACGAATGCGCAGAAGGCGTAAAGCCCTGAGACGGCCGCGTTTTCCTTGTGGGGGCGGGGGCGTTGCATGTATGTTGGGCGCACCCGGACATTCACGTGTGCAGCGGAGGGAGGCTTCTTATGGCGGAGAACGTCATCGGCTCATGGTTTCGGTATTTTCCCGAGCACTATCTGTGGTCGCAGCTCATGAGCGGGCAGATGAACATTGCGCCGATGGGCGGGTCGAACTTCCACGAGATCGACCAGATCGGCAAGCGGCTGCACGGACGGACGGGCGACGCGGACGCCTGGCGCGACGCCTGGACCTGGATGGCGGACAAGACTCTCGCCCGCGCCGAGGCGGAAGAGCGCGCGGGCCACGAGCGCACCGCCATGGCGGCCTACGTGCGAAGCGCCATCTATCGCTACGCGAGCGAGCGCTTCGTGCATCCCGACGACCCGGGCAAGGCGCGCGCGTATGAAAAGCTTCTGCCCCACTACGAGAAGGGAATGCGCTACCGCGTGCCGGGTTTTGCGCGCGTGGACGTTCCCTACGAGGAGGGGCCGCTCGCGGCCTATCTGGTTCCGCCGAACGAGCCGACGGGCCACGACCCCTACGTCGTCTTTTTCGACGGGCTGGACGGCTCGAAGGAGATTACGGTGCTGTGGGGTGCACTCGCCCTGGCGGAGCGCGGCGTGGGCGTGCTGTGCGTGGACGGGCCGGGGCAGGGCGAGACCCTCAGGCTCCGCGGGATAGCGAGCCGCCCTGACTACGAGGTGGCGGGCAGTGCCGCCTTCGAGTTTCTCGACGCGCGGCCCGAGGTGGATTCCGCACGCATCGGCATCATGGCGATGAGCATGGGGGGCTACTACGCCCCGCGCATCGCTGCCTTTGAGCACCGCTACGCGGCGTGCCTCACCTGGGGGGCGCACTTCGACTACCACGAGGTGTGGGTGCACAGGCGCAAGGTGCTCGAGAGCGGGGGCACCATATCTTCTTCCGCCATCTGGCAACTGCCCTGGGTGCTGGGCGCACCGGACATGGACGCGGCGATGGAAAAATGCCGCGCCTACACCCTTGCGGGCGTCGCCGAGAAGATACGCATGCCCATCTGCATCACGCACGGCCAGGACGACAACATCGTGCCCGTCGAGATGGCCCACAGGCTCTACGCGGCGTGCGGCTCGCAGGAGAAAGAACTCAAGATATTCACGCTCGAGGACGGCGGCAGCCAGCACTGCGTGTTCGACAACCTGGCGATGTGCGGCGCTTGGATTGCGGATTGGTGGATGGACAGGTTCGGGACGGCCTGACGGCGGCCCCTCGGCGGCGGGGCTTCCCGCCGCACTCCCAACAAGCGGACATAAGGAGCGAAAGATGACCGAGGAGACGAGAGAGGAGAAGGTAAGGCGCATCACGGAGAGGATTCACGGCGACAGGGGCTTTGTCTATGACGTGCTGGGCTTCGGGGCGCAGCTGGACCCGGATTATTTCGAGGTCTACTCGCAGATGCACTGGGGGTTCTTCAAGGAGGAGCCCCGCCACCTCGACCCCAAGACGCGCGAACTCATCGAAATCGGCCTCCTCGCCTTTCGGGGGATGAAGCACGAGGTCTACACCCACACGAAGAAGGCCCTGCGCCTGGGGGCGACGATGGAAGAGGCTCTCGAAGCCTTTGAGGTAGCCAGCATCGGCGGCGGCGCGCCCGTGCTGATGGAGGGTCTTTACGCACTCAAGCGCATCGCCGATGAGCAGGCCGAAGAAGAGCGCGCCCGGGCGGGCGAGAGCGATTCGTGACGACAGGCCGCGCGGACTCCTGTGGGCGCGCGCGCTTTTCGCCGCGGATGCCGAAGCCTATAATGGCTCTCGCATCCTCGCACTTACCTGAGCCTCCCGCGTGTAAGGAGCGTATTCCTTGAACGAGCAAAGAGCGAGCGTAGACGACGCGCAGGCACAGCGGATGTACCGCGACATGCTGCGCATCCGCAGGTTCGAGGAGACAGCGTTCGACCTCTTCGAGCAGGGCGAGGTGGTGGGCGGTATTCACGTGAGCATCGGCCAGGAGGCGTGCTCGGTCGGGGCGTGCAGCGTGCTGAACGAAGACGACGCGATTCTCACCACCCACCGCGGCCACGGGCATTCCATCGCCAAGGGGACGCGCCTGCCCGAGATGATGGCCGAACTCCTCGGCAAGGCGACGGGCCTTTGCCACGCCAAGGGCGGCTCGATGCACATCGCTGACGTCTCGAAGGGCCACTACGGGGCGCACTCCATCGTGGGCTCGAACATGCCCATGGCGGTGGGCATCGGCCTCGCATTTCATTTTGAGGGCAAGCGCCAGGCGGCGGTGGTGTTCTTCGGCGACGGGGCGGCGAACGAGGGCAGCTTTCACGAGTCGATGAACCTGGCCGCGATATGGAAGCTGCCCGTCGTCTTCTTTTGCGAGAACAACCACTTCGCCTCGAGTACCCGGGTGGGCTACGCCACCTCGGTGGCGGACATCAGCGCGCGGGCGGCGGCCTACGACGTTCCGGGCGTCACCGTGGACGGCATGGACGTGACCGCGGTGCGCGAGGTGATGGTAGAAGCCGTGGCGCGCGCACGCGCGGGGGGCGGCCCCAGCCTCGTCGAGGCGAAGACCTACCGCTACTTCGGCCATTCGAGAAAAGACCCCCGCTTCGGACCCTACCGCACCGAGGCGGAGTGGAACGAGTGGAAAGAGCGCGACCCCCTGCTCGTCGCCGAGCGCGTCCTCGGCGTGAGCGCGGAGCAAAAACAAGCGCATCTCGAGGCCGTGGAGAGCGAATTAAGCGCGGCCGTCGCCTTTGCGAAGGCGAGCCCCGCACCTGCGCCCGAAGACGTTTTTGAGGATTTGTATGCCTGAGGAAAAAACGCGCGTCATATCGTTCGCCGCGGCGCTGAACGAGGCCCTCCACGAGGAGATGGCGCGCGACGAAAAGGTGTTCCTCATGGGAGAGGACGTGGCGCTCTCTTCCATCTCGCCCGCCACGGCGGGGCTGGGCGAGCGCTTCGGCCACGAGCGGGTGCGCAACACGCCCATCAGCGAGCTGGGCTTCACGGGCGCGGCCGTGGGGGCGGCGATGGCGGGCTACCGCCCCGTGCTCGACATGCGCCGCATCGACTTCATGATGCTGGCCATCGACCCCATCGCCAACCAGGCGGCGAAGCTGCGCTACATGCTCGGCGGACAGGTGCGGGTTCCCCTCGTCATCCGCGCACCCGAGGGCGGCGGCTCGCAAAACGGCCCGACGCACAGCCAGTGTCTCGAGGCGTGGTTCATCCAGGTGCCGGGGCTGCGCGTGGTGGTGCCGAGCGACCCCGCCGACGCGAAGGGGCTGCTCAAATCCGCCATCCGCGAGGACAACCCCGTGCTCTTCGTGGAGTATCGCTCGCTCTATTCTCTGGAAGGCCCCGTGCCCGAAGGCGAGCACACGGTGCCCATTGGCCGCGCGGCGGTGAAGCGTGCCGGGCAGGACGTAACGCTCATCGGAATCGGCAGCCAGGCGCGCAACTGCCTGGAGGCCGCCGAGCGGCTCGCGGCGCAGGGCGTCTCCGCCGAGGTGATGGACCCCAGAACCATCAACCCGCTCGACGTGGAGGGGCTCGCCGCCTCGGTGCGCAAGACGGGGCGCTGCGTGGTGGCCGAGGAGGGCCACAGAAGCGGGGGCGTGGGGGCGGAGATTGCGGCCTCGCTCCAGGAGGCGGCCTTCGGCGCTCTCAAGGCACCCGTCGCGCGGGTGGCGGCTCTCGACGTGCCCGTTCCCGTTCACACGATGCTCGAGGCCATCGTGTTGCCCGACACGCAGAAAATCGTGGAAGCAGCACAGGGCGTACTCGCCGGGGAGGGCGCCTGATATGGTGAGGAAGGCTCCGCGCCTGTCCAGGAAGCGTCTGCACGAAATGTACCGCGTGATGCTCAGAATCCGCCGCTTCGAGGAGACGGCGGACGACATGTACATGGCGGGCAAGGTGGTGGGCGGGGTGCACGTGAGCATCGGCCAGGAGGCGTGCTCGGCGGGGCTGTGCGCCGCACTCGAAGAGAACGACGCCGTGCTCACCACCCACCGGGGCCATGGGCATTCCATCGCCAAGGGAACGCGCCTGCCCGAGATGCTCGCGGAGCTCATGGGCAAGGCGACTGGCCTTTGCCGCTCCAAGGGCGGCTCGATGCACATCGCCGACGTGTCGAAGGGCCACTACGGGGCGCACTCGGTCGTGGGGGCGAACATGCCGATGGCGGCGGGCATCGGCCTCGCCTACCAACTCGAGGGCAAGGGCCGCGTGGCGGTGGTCTTCTTCGGCGACGGCGCCTCGAACAACGGAGCGTTCCACGAGGCGATGAACCTGTGCGCCATCTGGAAGCTGCCCGTCGTCTTCTTTTGCGAGAACAACCAATACGCCGTCAGCGTACCGGCGGCGTATTCGACCGCCGTCGAGGACATCAGCGTGCGCGCGAAGGGCTACGACGCGCCGGGCGTTACCATCGACGGCATGGACGCGGCGGCGGTCTACGAGGCGAGCCGCGAGGCCGTGGCCCACGCGCGGCGCGGCGCCGGCCCCAGCCTCGTCGAGGCGAAGACCTACCGGTTCTTCGGCCATTCGCGCGGCGACCCGCACTACGGCATGTACCGCACAAAAGAGGAATGGGAGGGCTGGAAGGAGCGCGACCCCCTGCTCGTGTGCGAGAAGATGCTCGGCATGAGCGCGCGCGAGAAAAGCGCCCACGCCGAGGCGGTGGAAGCGGAGATTCAAGAGGCGATAGCGTTTGCGGAGGCGAGTCCCGAGCCCGAGGAGAGCGTGGCGCTCGAGGACATTTTTGCCTGAGGAGCCGAGCGATGCAGGAGCGCACGTACGTGGAGGCGCTGAACGAGGCCCTCCACGAGGAGATGGAGCGCGACGAGAAGGTGTTCCTCATGGGCGAGGACGTGGCCTTCGACTACTTTGGCGTCTGCGCGGGGCTGGCGGATCGCTTCGGGCGCGACCGTGTGCGCGACACGCCCATCAGCGAGCTGGGCTTCACGGGCGCGGGCGTGGGGGCGGCGATGGCGGGCTTTCGCCCCATCGTGGACCTGCGCTTTATGGACTTCGCCACCTACGCGCTCGATCCCATCGTGAACCAGGCGGCGAAGCTGCGCTACATGCTGGGGGGGCAGCTCTCGATCCCCTTCGTGGCGCGGGTGCCCAGCGGTGCGGGGCTGCAATACGGCGCGACGCACGGCCAGTCGCTCGAGGCGTGGTTCATGCAGGTGCCGGGGCTCAAGGTGCTCTACCCGAGTTGCGCACCCGACGCGAAGGGGCTGCTCAAGGCGGCGGTGCGCGACGACAACCCCGTCGTCTTTGTCGAGCACAGGCTGCTCTACGCCCAAAAGGACAAACAGGCCGTGCCCGCAGGCGATCATCTGACCCCCATCGGGGTCGCGGACGTGAAAAGAGCGGGTGCGGATGCCACCATCGTGGGCGTCGGCTACCAGGTGGGCCACTGCCTTCTGGCGGCGGATATGCTGGCCGGCGAGGGAATCGACTGCGAAGTCGTGGACCTGCGTTCGCTCGCGCCCCTGGATATGGACGCCATCGTGCATTCGGTGCGCAAGACGAGCCGGTGCGTCGTCGTGGAAGAAGGGCACCTGCGCAGCGGCGTGGGTGCGGAGATAGCCGCCGCCGTGCAGGAGGCGGCCTTTGAATATCTCGACGCTCCCATCGGGCGCGTGGCCGCGCTCATGGCGCCGATTCCCGTGCAGACCAAACTCGAGAAATTCGTGCTGCCGAGTGCGGAGAAAGTCGCGGCGGCCGTCCGCGAGACCCTGGGCGTCTCCGCCCGCTAAGCCTCTCTTTTTCGGTTAGTCCTGGGCGACGATGGGGTTTCTCAAGATCCCTACGTGCTCGACCTCGCACTCCACCACGTCACCGGGCTTCAAGAGAAAGGGCTCGGGGTCTTCTTGTTCGAGCGCCACCCCGCAGAACGTGCCCGAGGAGATGACGTCGCCGGGTTCGAGCGACATCTGGCTGTAGAAGGCGACGAGCTCAGGTATCTTGAAAATCATGTCGGTCAGCAGCTCGTCCTGGCGGGTTTCGCCGTTCACCCGGCACTGCACGCGCAGGGACTCAGGATTGGGCACTTCATCAGCAGTCACGATCCAGGGGCCGATGGGGTTGGTGGTGTCGAAGTTCTTGCCCAGAAACACGCCGCCCAGAGCGGGGGTGCGCTGCACCTCGCGGGCGGTGATGTCGTTGTAGACCGTGTAGCCCATGATGACGTCAAAAGCGTCCTCGGGCGCGACGTCCTTGCAGTGCGCGCCGATGACGATGCCGACCTCCACCTCATAGTCGAGCATCTTCGTTTGTCGCGGGTAGAGAACGGGCTCCTCGTGGCCGACGAGCGAGGTGTCGAAGCGCGGCGCGCCCGGCACGTTCTCGGGACGCTTGTGGCCCGTGTTCGCCACGTGCTTGTTGGAGTTGAGGCCGGTGTGGAGGAACTTGCCCGGGCGGGGAATCGGCGCGCGCAGCTGCACGTGCCTCTCCTTGAGGGCGGTTCTCTCGCCGTCGGGCCCGGACGGCTCTGCGCCTGCGGCGACGACGGACTCCGCGTGTTCGAGCGCCGCGCGTGCGGCGGCCAGGGCGGGTGCGCCGCCGGAGAGAAACGCGCACATGTCGCGGGGAATCCGCGCGTTCGCCATGGCGTAGGGACGACCCTCGCCCTCCTTTTCAGCGAGAAGGCTCGCGTAGGCGAGCCGCAGGTCGAGCATTCTCCCGTCGGCCAAAACGACTCCGAGACGATCTCCGGTAGCTCCCGGAGAGAGGTTTCGGTAGGTGGCGAGCTTCATGGCGTCTCCTTGCGTGGAGTGGCGAAGAGGTTTGGTGTGACGGCCATCCTACAAAACGAGGCCGCCCGTTGTCTATGAAGCCATACCCGCGGGGGCGCACCGGATACCCCTTGACGCGCCCCGAAAAGAAGGGGATAAATAACGTATCGTTCATGGAAAAGGCGTATCGGCCTTCGTTGCCCCGGGTTACGTCATGCGCACCTATATCATTCGGCGTTGTCTGCAAAGCCTCATCGTCTTCGCGGCGATTCTTGTGCTCGTGTTCTCGATGCTGCAAATCACCGGAAACCCCGCCGCCGTCCTGATGCCGCTCGACTCCTCCGAAGAGGACATTCGCGCCTTCAGCAGGGAGATGGGCTTCGATCAGCCCATCCCGATCCAGTTCGCCAAATTCATCCTGGGTTCGGACCTCGTGGACGACATGCTCGGCGCCGAACGACCCAAGGAGAAGGTGGACGACCTCGAGCGCGACGTGGACGCGCCCAAGATCGTGCGGACGCTGGGCGTGATTCGCGGCGACTTCGGGTTTTCCTACAGGCACGAGATTCCGGCGATGGGGCTGGTGCTCGAGCACTTCCCCAACACGGTGCTGCTCGCCTTCGCGGCGGTGCTCATCGCCGTGGTGATCTCGATCCCCGCGGGCGTTCTCTCGGCCACCTTCCGCAACACCTGGATCGACTACACCAGTTCCGTCGGGGCGATGTTCGGCCAGTCGATGCCCAACTTCTGGCTCGGGCTTTTGCTCATCATCGTCTTTGCGGTGTATCTGGGCTGGCTGCCCACCTCGGGCTTCGATGCGTGGTACTACATCATCCTGCCCGCCGTCACGGCGGGTCTGTACGCCACCGCGCGCATCACGCGGCTGGTGCGCTCGCAGATGCTCGAGGTGCTCGGCATGGACTACGTGCGCACCGCACGCTCGAAGGGTCTGGTGGAGTGGGTCGTGGTGGTGCGCCACGCCCTCAAGAACGCATCCATCCCCGTCGTCACCCTCGTGGGCTTCGAGTTGGGCATTCTCCTGGGCGGGACGGTGGTGACAGAGGCCGTCTTCGCGTGGCCGGGCGTGGGCTTTTTGGTGGTGGACGCAATCAACAACCAGGACTACCCCATCGTGCAGGCGGCGGTGGCCCTGCTGGCGTTCGTGTTCGTCTTCGTGAATCTGGTGGTGGACATTCTCTACGCCTGGCTCGACCCGCGGATTTCCTACAGCTAGGCGCGCCGGAGGCTTCGCTATGGTCGTGGACGACAGGGCGGCGACGCTCGACGTTGAAATCGCAGAGGACATGGAGCGCGGGCCGAGCGACCTGCAACTGGCCTTGCAAGAACTCCGCCGCAGGCCGCCCGCGATTTTCGGCGCGCTGTTCGTCGCACTGGTCATCATCTTCGCCGTCGCGCCCGGGTTGTTCTCTCCGCTCGACCCGCTCTCCCAGGATTTGGGACGCTACCTGAAGGCCCCCGGCTTCGTCGACAAGACGGGCGACGTCTACTGGCTGGGCACCGACCAGCAGGGGCGCGACATTCTGAGCCGCATCATCTGGGGGTCGCGCATCTCGCTCATCGTCGGCATCGCCGCCGTCGTGGTGAGTGGCCTCATCGGGATTACGGTCGGCATCTTCGCGGGCTATTTCGGCGGATGGGTGGATACCGTCATCAGCCGCATCATCGACACCGCCCTCGCGGTGCCCTTCATCCTGCTGGCCATCAGCCTGGTGGCGATACTGGGGCCGAGCCTGCAAAACATTGTCCTGGTCATTGCGCTCAGAACCTGGCTCGTCTACGCGCGGGTGGTGCGCGCGGAGGTTCTCTCCATCAAGGAGAACGAGTTCGTCACCGGGGCGAAGGCCACGGGCTGCGGCACGCTGCGGATTCTGTTCATCTACCTGTTCCCGAACGTTGCCTCGACGGCCATCGTCATCGCCACCCTGTACCTGGGCCGGATGATCATCATCGAGTCCGCACTCTCCTTCCTGGGGCTGGGGGTGCCGCCTCCCACGCCTACGTGGGGCGGAATGCTCGCCGACGGCAGGAGTTTTCTGGACACGGCCTGGTGGATAGCGCTCTTCCCCGGCCTCATCCTGATGCTCACGGTGCTGAGCGTGAACCTTCTGGGCGACTGGCTGCGCGACGTGCTCGACCCGAGGATGAAGCGCCTCGCCGATTAGCCCGCGCAGAGAGGGGCTTTCATGTCGAACCTCCGGCTTCCCCCCAGTGTGCTGGTGCGCGACGTCGTGATGCGCGACGGGGTGCAAAACCTGCGACAGGTGCTGCCCACCGAGGTGAAGGTCGAGATTATCGAGGGTCTCGCCGAGGCGGGCGTGCGCCGCATCGAGGCGACGAGCTTCATGAACCCCAAGGCCGTGCCCGCCACCGCCGACGCGGAGGAAGTGATGCGCCGGGTGCGCAGAAAGCCCGGCGTACGCTACGAAGCCCTGGTCGCCAACGTGCGCGGGGCGCACCGGGCGGTGGACGCGGGCTGCGACGGCATCCAGCAGGTTATCTCTCTCACCGACGTGCACAACCGCGCGAACGTGAACCGCTCGGTCAAGCAGAGTCTCGAAGAAATGCGCGCGGTGGCCCGCGTCGTGAAAGGGGCGAAGATTCCCTTCAGCGGGGCGATTAGCCTGGCGACGGGGTGTCCCTACACCGGGCGCGTGGCGGAGGAGGCGGTCTACGACCTGGCCGAGCGCTACGAGGACCTGGGAGTGGACGAGGTGTTCCTGTGCGATTCGATGGGCATGGGCGACCCCGCGCGGATAGCGCGCATGGTGGCCGAGCTGCGCCGCCGCAGGCCGAAGGCGGGGCTGGTCGTCCACATCCACAACACGCGCGGGATGGGTCTCGCCAACGCCCTGGCCGCCATGCAGGCCGGAGCGGACGTGCTCGACGCCTCGCTCGGCGGCATCGGCGGATGCCCGTTCGCACCGGGGGCTTCGGGCAACGTCGCAACCGAAGACCTGGCTCACATGCTCTGGCTCATGGAGGTGGAGACGGGGCTCGACCTCGACGCCCTCATCATTCTGGCGAAGCGGCTGGGTGCGGCGCTCGAAGCGCCCTTGCACGCAGCGGTGCTGCGCGCGGGCAAGAGTTTCACGCGCGCGCCGGTTCCGGAGGGTTTGCTCGTCGACGAGGACGCCCGCACGACGCAGGCGGTGGACGCCCTGGCCGAGCGCGTCTAGGGGGGCTCAGTTGAGCGCGATGCCCTCTTGCGCAAGAACCTCCTCCGTGTAGCCGAGACGTTCCACCAGAATCTCGCGGTTGCTGTTTCCCAGAGGCTCGGCTGCGTGGCGGACGCGCCCCGGCGTGCGCGAGAGCTTGCCGAAGGCCTCCTGCATCCGCACCGGGCCGCCGAGTTCGGCGTCCTCGAGCGTGGCGACGTTTTCGCGCGCGATCACCTGCTCGTTCTCCATCACCATTTTCACGTCGTTGATGGGGGTGGCCGCACCCTCGAACGCCGTCAGGCGCGTCATCACCTCCTCGAGCGTGAGGGTGGCGATGGTGCGCTGGAGTTCTTCTTCGAGGGCGTCGGGGTTCTTCATGCGCTCGCGGTTGTCGGCGAACCGGGGGTCGGTTATCAAATCCGCGCGTCCCAGCCCCTTGCAGATGTTCTCGAAGATCGACTGGTTCGAACCCGCGATGAGCACCCACTTGCCGTCGGCGGTGCGGAAGTTGTTTCGCGGCACGGCGAACTCCAGGCGCGAGCCGCTTCTGCCCTGGATGAAGCCGAGCTGGTCGTAGTAGATCACCTGGGGACCCAGCATGGTGAGCAGCTGCTCGTAGATGGCGAGGTCCACGTGCTGGCCCGCACCGCCCCTTTTCGTGCGCTCGAAGAGGGCCACCATCACCAAAAAGGCGGCGGCGATGCCCGTTGAGCAGTCTCCCAGCCCCCAGGAGGGGCTGAGCGGCGGGCCGTCCGCGTGGCCGTTGATGTGGCTGAAGCCCGCGAACGCCTCGGCAAGCGAGCCGAAGCCGGGCCGTTCGCGGTAAGGGCCCGTTCTCCCGAACCCGGTGATGGAGAGCATGACGACGGCGGGGTTCACCGCGCGGAGCACCTCGTAGTCGAGCCCCCATCGCTCGAGCACGCCGGTGCGGTAGTTCTCCACCACCACGTCGGCTTCGGCGACGAGCCGCTTGACCGCCTCGACGCCGAAGGGGGTTCTGAGGTCGAGCGTCACGCTCTTCTTGTTGCGGTTGATCATCTTGTGGTAGAGGCCCACCCCGTTCTTGTGGTGGCCCCAAAGACGCATGGGGTCGCCCCCTCGGGGGTGTTCGATCTTGACGACCTCCGCCCCGTAGTCGGCGAGATACATCGTCGAGAGCGGCCCCGCCAGATAATTCGACATGTCCACGACGCGCACCCCCTCGAGAGGGGGCCGCGCCCCTGCCGCATCGTTCATATGCAATCCCCTGCGCCGAAAGCGGGCGGCGTATGCGCGCAACCGGGGGGATGCTATCATTCGACGCACTCCGTGAGAATCGCTTGCGAGGAGAAAACCATGGCCTACCGCGGGATGCACGTCGTGGACGCCGACGCGCATTATCTGGAAGAAATACGGGATTTTGCCCGATATCTCGACGGCCCCTCCGTCGAGCGCTTCGCCGATTGGAGCGGACGCTATCACATGCCCGCCCTGGTGGGGGATCAGTACGACGTGATGCTCCACGGACGCACGGTGCGCGGCGCCGCCGCCGGCAAGGGCGATCAGGACGAGATGCTCGGCATGTCGCGCCCCGAAGACATACCGGCGATGATGGAGCGCTTCGGCGTGGACACCATCGTCATGATTCCCACCTACATGCTCATGGTCGAGTTCGTGCGCAACGCGAACCACGCCATGGACATCTGCAACGGCTACATCGACTACATGCTCGACGGGGTGTGCAACCCCGAGCGCGGCGTCTACACCCTGGTGGTCGCCTCGGGGCGCGACCCCGCGCGCGCGGCGAAGATGATAGACCGCGTGGCGGGCGCACCCGGCGTCTGCGGGGTGGAGATGCTCGGAAACGTCGAGGTTCCCCTGGGGGCGGAGGTCTACAACCCGATCTACGAGGCCGCCCAGCACCACGGGCTTCCCATCGTCTTGCACGCGAACTTCCTGGGGCCGGACCTCTCCTCGTTCGCCAAGTTTCCCTCCTTTCTCGAAAGCCACGCCCTGGACATGACGTGGTGCAACCAGGCGCAGCTCGTCAGCATGGTGCTCGAGGGCGTGCCCGAGCGCTTTCCCGACCTCGACATCGTCTTCCAGGAGAGCGGCATCACCTGGGTGGCGGGCCTGATGTATCGCCTCGACACCGAATACATGCGCAGGCGCGTGGAAGCGCCCCTGTTGCGCAGGCTGCCGAGCGAATACATCCGCGATTTTTATTTCGGCACCCAGCCGATGGAGGAGATGCCGCGAAAACACCTCCGGATGTTCTTCGACATGCTGGACGGGGAGAACACCTTCATGTTCGCGAGCGATTGGCCGCACTTCGACTACGACGAGCCTTCGGCCATCGCCGACCTCCCCTTCCTGAGCGAGGAGGGCCGCCGCAAGATCATGGGCGAGAACGCTCTGGGGGTGTTCCGCTTCACCGAGCAGACGGTGAACCTCGAGGCGGGCGCGTGATGGCGAGGAGGCTCTGGGCGGCGCGCGCTGCGGAAATCGCTCCCGGCGAGCGGATTCGCCTGGAGCTGGGCGGCTTCTCCCTGGGTTTGTTCCGGCTCGAGGACGGCTTCCACGCCCTGGAAGACAAATGCCCCCACCAGCGCGGCCCCGTCTGCGCGGGCAACCTGTTTCGCGAGATCACCGCCGTGGTGGGCGAAGACGGGCGGGTGGAGGAGCGCTACGCGCGCGCGGAGGCGGACGTCATCGCCTGCCCCATGCACGGCTGGGAGTTCGAGGTGCGCACGGGCGAGTGCCTCGCCGACCGCAGCCGCAGGGTGAAGCGCTTTCCCGTCGAAGTCGACGGCGAGGACGTCTACGTCCTCCTGCCGGGAGGTTGAGGGGGATCCTATAATGAGAAAACTGCTGTTGAAGTTGTTCCTGGTTGCAGTGCTTATACAGGCCGGAGCGGGTCAGGCTGCAGCACAGCCATCACCTGAAGCGGTTGGTTGGTGGCAGTCGGTGCTCACGGCGGCAAACGCGGCGATTGCGAGCGTCAAAGGTGCAGCGCCCGCGCCGGAATGGGATGAGATGCTGAAGGCGTCGGCAAAACTGGCCCAGCGTGCGTCGGGTGCGAATCGGAGGGCCAGCACCGGCGACAAAGTTAGAGGGCCGGATCTGCTCCCGAAGATCCCGGGCGGTGTCCGGCTGGGCGGGCCAGGGGCGACGCTGGAATATCTCGCTAAGCGTGATTTGAGCCATGTTCTGTCCGTGAAGAACTTTCCCGAATCGGCGGCCCAACCAAACAACATGGTCTTCGAGCGTAGGGAATGGAACCGTGCGCGTGGCGCGAAAGACATGAAGATGTGGGACAAGATCAAGGTGCGTTTCGACAACTTTGGCGCGAGCGTCTTTGGCGCGAGACGGATCATATTGAGGACCGTGGCGAAAGGTGGAGTCATCGGGATGCTTGTGGAGGTGCCGGTGACGGCTGTAGTGGAGACGTTGCACGTCACCTCCGGGCGCAAGACGCCGAAACAGGCGACGGGGGATGGTTTGCTAAAGGTAGGCGGGACTGCGCTGCCAGGCGCGGTAGCGGCAGGTGCGCTGACAATGGCGGGCACCACTGCAGGAGCGCCCGTGTTGGTTCCATTGGTGTTGGTGGGCGGCAGTGCGTACGTCTGGATATCGAGCGACCGGGTATGGGAGGCGCTCGATGATGAGACGCGCGCGGCGCTCAAGACGCGCCTGGAAAGAACGCTGGGTACAATTGGGAGTTCTTTCTACGAGTGGGTCGAGTGGACACAATCGGCGACCGAGACAACGAAGAAAACACTACAGGAATACATCTACGAGGGAATAACGACCTTGACGGGGCGTGAATGAGCGCAAGCCTGCCCTCCCCATAGCGAAGAGGGCGCAAGGTGTCTCGGCTGATACCTTGGCGGCACCTCCGCTTCTCGGCAAGCAAATTCCCGTTCTTTGCAGCCTCGCCGTGAACCTCTCTATCATTGCGGGCACGTGAGTCGCCTTCATCCGTGAGCCGGACGACGTAAGCGTCGAGCTCGTCTCGCGCGGCGCGCAAATGCGTTGACGGGGTGGGTGAATCCTGCTAGCCTGTTTCCTTACCTGCAAGAAAAGAAGATCGTGTAAGGCTTGAGGAGTTTTCGGGCACCGGAGAGTTGGGACTGCGGACCGGTGGCGGCGGCGTCTTCAGGATTGCATGTTTTCTCTCGCCCTCCTGCCAGGTATCGCACCTTCTCTTCATACGTTCGAGCGAAGAGGCGGCCCGTTGCCGGAGCCGCCCGGGACGTTACGGCCTGGTTCTGCCCCCGACGGCGGAGCGCCCGTGCCACGGGGGAGCGCAAGTTCTTCTGGGCGAGGATGGAGGGTCGGCCATGCAAGAACGTGGATTGAGTCGTCGCAAGCTCCTTCGCAACGCCGCACTGGGAACGGCGGCCCTGACCTTGCCGCTGCCCCGCTCCTCGGCGGCGGCGGTGAAGGCGCTGAACTTCTACAGCTGGACCTACGGCATCAGCTTCGTGAAGCAGCGCATCGCCGAGTTCGAGAAGCTCGCCAAGGTCAAGATCAACTACGGCAACACGCCGGGCAGCAAGTACCACGACACGCTGGTCGTCAAGTTCTCGGGCAAGACGCCCCTTGACGTCATCTACATGATCGACGGCCACCTGGCCGAGTTCGTCGAGGCGGGCTGGCTCTATCCCATCGACGAGTTTCCCCGCGTGGAGGAATACCGCAAGGAGTTCATCGGCCCCACCGCCGAGGCGCTCACCTACAACGGCAAGCTCTACGGCCTGCCCTACTACGTGGGCCACATGGCGTTTCTCTACAACCAGGAGCATCTGGAGAAGGCGGGCATCGGCGCGCCCCCCAAGACGTGGGACGAGGTGGTGCAGCAAAGCCTCCTCATCAAGAGCAAGGGCATTCAGGAGTATCCCTTCCTGCAGTTCCTCAAGGCCGACTTCTGGATGGGGGAGATGCTCTTCACCATGATGTACAGCCGGGGCGGCGGCTTCGTGGATTCGAAGTACGAGCCGCTCAACTATGACCAGGAGGGTTCGGCCGCGGCCCAGACCATCCAGTGGATCATCGACGCGGCGAACAAGCACAAGATCGCGCAGCCCGGCTTTTTGGAGTTGAACGAAGTCGCCGCGCTCAAGGCCTTCAGCAGCGGCACGGGCACGTTCGCCATTTTGCCGAACTACAGGCTGCGCGCCGCGAACGAGCCGAAATCCTCCCGGGTGGCGGGCAAGATAAAGATGGCGCTCATGCCGACCGCCAACGGCTCGAAACCCCACGTCTGCGGCTGGACGCGCGCCTACAGCATGACCGCCCAGGCCGCGAAGGACCCCGCCCGCAAGGCGCTCTCCTGGAAGATGGTGGATTTCCTGGGCGGCAAGGACAAGTCGGGCACCTACCGCACCGCGAAGAAGTGGTTCACCGAGTTCGGCCTGGGCTTCGGCCACGCGCCGCTGTTCAAGGACCCCGACATCATCTCTGCTGCGAACCAGTGGGGCGAGGCGAAGCTGTTCGAGAGCCAGATGGCGCTGAGCAAGCCCAAGGACGGACAAAAGGCCGTGTGGTACGCCGAGTGGGATCAGTACATGCGTCCGCGCGTACACAAGGCAATTCTGGGCCAGGCCGGCGTGGTGGACACGCTCAAGGTGCTGTCCAGGCAGTGGAAAAAGCTCAAGAGGCGCTACGGCTAACCCGGGCGCGCCGCCTCCCCCGACCCGTCGGGGGAGGCGCGAGGGAGGCATTTCTTGGCGAATTCGGTATCCGCCGAAAGGGCGCAGCCCGCCGAAGTGGGTGTGCGGGCGTGGCTCGCCCGGCGCATGCAGACCGAAGGGGGCATCGCCACGCTCTTTGTGGGACCCGCGCTGCTCCTCATGGTGTTGCTCAACATCTACCCCATCCTGCATTCGTTCTACGTGAGCGTGCACGTCTATAACCTCAAGCGCCCCCACCGCAACCCCTACGTGGGACTCGAAAACTACGTCACCTTCCTGGAGAGCGAGGATTTCTACACCGCGCTCTCGAACACGGTGGTTTTCGTCGTGGTCTCGGTGATCGCCGTCGCACTGCTCGGCCTCGTCTTCGCCCTCGTGCTGAACGAACTCGGCGCGGGCGTGCGCAAGTGGGCGGTGCCGCTCATCCTCGTTCCCTGGGCGGTGCCCTACGTGGCGAACGGCCTGATCTGGGAGTGGATATACCACTCCGACTACGGGGTGCTGAACGGCCTGTTGGTCGAACTGGGGATTATCGAGAAATACCAGACGTGGCTCAGCAACCCCACGCGCGCCCTCTACACGCTGGTGAACGCCTTCGTCTGGAAAGAAGCGCCCCTGGCCACCGTCTTGTTTCTGACGGCGCTGCAGGCGATTCCCGACGACCTCTACAGCGCGGCGAAGCTGGATCAGGCGGGTGCAGCGCGGCGGTTTCGCCACATCACCCTGCCCGCGCTGAAGCTCGCCTTTTTGCTGGTGCTCGTCTATACCTCGATCATATCGATCAAGACCTTCGACCTCGTCTACATCCTGACCGAGGGCGGGCCGGGAGACGCCACCACCCTGGTTTCGTGGTACACCTACGTGGAAACCTTCCGGAATCTGCAATTCGGCTACGGGGCGTCCATCTCCTACGTGATAGCCATCGCCACGTTCATCCTGGCCATCGGCTACATCAAGATTCTCTACAGGCCCGAGGAGGGTTGAGCCGTGGCCGCTCCGCGCGTTCCCGACGTCCAGACGGTGACCCGCTATCGACGCGCCGCACTGGCGGGGCGGGTGGGGCTTTGGCTCGTCGTCGCCGCGATGCTGTTCTACGCCGTCTCGCCCTTCTACTGGATGCTCAACTCGAGCCTGCAGTTCGAAAAAGACGTGGTGTCGGTTCCGCCCAACTGGTATCCGCCCGCCCTGAACATAGGCAATTACGAGGAGATCATTCTCAGAAAGCCTGCCGATACGAGCGTCGCCTTCGACAAGAAGATGGCGGGCTATTCCACGTTTCCCACCGCCGACGTGCTGCCCTCCATGTGGAACAGCTTCGTCGTGGCCCTGGGCGTTACGATCATCAACGTGGTACTGGGCTGTCTGGCGGCCTACGGCTTCGCACGCCTGCGCTTTGCGGGCAAGCAATCCCTTTTCTACGTGGTGCTGGCCTCGCGCATCGTGCCCGAGGTGTCGCTCATCGTGCCCTTTTATCTGATGATCCGCACCCTCGGGCTGCTGGACACCTATTTCGGCCTCATCGTGGCCTACGTTCCCATCTCGCTGCCTCTGGTGATCTTCGTGCTCGTCGCCTACTTCGAGACCGTGCCGCGGGAGATAGAGAGCGCTGCGCGCGTGGACGGCTGCGACCGCTTCCAGACGCTCTGGCGGGTGATTCTGCCGCTCTCGGCCCCCGCCATCGTGACGGCGGCGGTGTTCGCGTTCCTGACGAGCTGGAACGAGTTTCTCTTTCCGCTCGTCCTTACCCAGACGATGGAAACCCGGCCCATCACGGTTACGCTGCTCGATTTCGTCTCGGAGTTTTCGGTGAGCTACGCGCGCATGAACGCGGCGGGCGTCGCCTGCGTGGTGGTTCCCGTCGTTCTGGCCCTGATGTTTCAGCGCTACTTCGTGCGCGGGCTGACGGCGGGCGCAGTGAAGGGTTAGCGGGCGTTCATAGGAGCGGGAGGAAATGGCGCAAGTCGTCCTGGAAAACCTGAGCAAGACTTATGGAGACGTGGTCGCCGTCGACCGCGTGAACCTCGACGTTGCGGACGGGAAGTTCGTCGTCCTGCTGGGTCCCTCGGGATGCGGGAAGACCACCATCCTGAACGTGGTCGCGGGCCTGCTCGAACCCACCGAGGGGGCGATTCTCATCGACGGGCTCGACGTGCGCCACATTCCGGCGCACAGGCGCAACATGGCCATGGTGTTCCAGAGCTACGCCCTCTATCCCCATTTGCGGGTGCGCGACAACCTGGCTTTTCCCCTCAAGATGATGAAGATGCCCAAGGCGGAAATCGAGGAGAAGGTGCGCTGGGCGGCCGAGGCGCTCGACATCGGGGAGCTGCTCGCGCGCAGACCCCGCGAACTCTCGGGCGGCCAGCGCCAGCGCGTGGCGCTGGGCCGGGCGATCGTGCGCGAGCCGTGGGCCTTCTTGATGGACGAGCCGCTCTCGAACCTCGACGCCGCCCTGCGCGTGGAGATGCGCGCGGAGCTCAAAAAGCTCCACCGCCGCCTGGGGGCGACCATCATCTACGTCACGCACGACCAGGTCGAGGCGCTCAACATGGCGGACGAGATAGCGCTCTTGAAAGACGGCGTGCTCCAGCAGTTCGGCTCCCCCTACGCCGTCTACCACGAGCCGGCCAACACGTTCGTCGCGCAGTTCGTGGGCACGCCGCCCATGAACCTCATTCCCGGCACGCTCACGCGCGAGGAGGGGAGGCTCCTGTTCCGCTACGGAAACTTCGTCGTGGAGCCTCCGCCCGCCCGGGTGCAGCTTCTGGAGCAGGGAGCGCGCGAGAAGGTGATTCTGGGGGTGCGCCCCGAGGACGTGCTCGTCACTCCCGCCGGAGCACAGGAGGGCGGGCATCCGGCCAGGGTGTTGCTGCTCGAGCCCTACGGAGCGGATCAGGTGCTCGAACTCTCCTTTGAGGACGTCTCCTTGATGGCGCGCACGACCTCTGCCCTGCGCGTGGAGATGGGGGATGAAACCAGACTGCGCCTGCGCGCGGAGAACCTCTTTTTCTTTGACGCCGAGACCCACCTCGCCATTTGATTCCCCGCACGGCGGG
This sequence comes from bacterium, assembly GCA_965221655.1. GTDB lineage: Bacteria > UBA8248 > UBA8248 > UBA8248 > UBA8248 > Bin107. Next base: position 2,308,856 of record OZ244906.1, read on the forward strand.
GCCGCAGCGGCGGAATTGGCCATGCGGTTCCGTCCCTTCGGCGAGCGAGGTTGCTTCAGGGGGTCGCGGGGCAGCCGGAGGGTTCGCTTCACCCGCAGGGTGGCGGGTGCCTAGGTGTACACCTCCTGGATGCCGAAGTATTCGGGGTTGAAGTTCTCCACGATCTCGGCCACTTTCGCCACGCAGGCCTCGAAGTAGCGGCGGCCCTTCTCGGGGGTGGCCCTGCGCGGGTCGCCGTAGACGCCGTTGTGCGCGCTTGCGTCGGGCAGGCGCACCGCGGAGGTCACCCCGTGGCGGAAGGAGAGGATGAGCTCGGGCTTGTACTCCCAGTCGCCCAGGCGGTCGACGTGCACCATGTCCGGGCGCAGGTGCATCATGAACGACGTCTCGAACTCGTTCGCGTGGGTGCCCTCGCTAAAGTTGTCGCCGATGGCGTCGCACGCCTCCTTGTCCACCATGAAGTAGCTGCCCGCGGCGATGAGCACGTCCCCGCGCCTGCCGTAGCGGTCCATGAGGCGAAACATCATTGTCTGCAGCAGGGGGAGGTTGGGGTTGTGGCCGTTCAGGAAGAGTATCCGCTTAAAGCCGTTGCGCACGAGGCTCTCCGTGATTTCGGCCACGCAGGTCATGAAGGTGTCGGCGGTGAAGCTGATGGTGCCCGGAAAATTCTCCCACACCTCCGAGTAGCCGTAGGGCAGGGGCGGGGCGACGAGACAGTTCGTGCGGTCTCCCACCGCCTTCGCCACCTCGAACGCACTGGCGATGTCCACCTGAAGCGGCAGGTGCGGCCCGTGCTGCTCGGTGGAGCCCACGGGCTGGATGACGACGGGATTGTGCGGGAGAAGGTCGCGGACTTCCGGCCAGGTCAGGTCGCTCAGCATCATGGCGTCGTCTCCTCCGTGGTCGTGCGCCCCAGGGCGGCGGCGGACGGTTCGCCCTCGTAGGACTTGAAAATGGCCAAATCAAAACCGTCGGGGTCGTAGAAGACGGCGGCCCTCCAGTAGCGCCCCGGCCCCCGCCACGTCACCTGCGGCGGGCTGGCGAAGCGCACGCCTTTGCCCACCAGGTATTCGTAGGCGGCGTCCATGTCCTCGGGCTCAAAGGCGACGTGGCTGCTGCCGACGTCGTTGAGCGCGGGCGGGCGGTCGTACGGCTCGCCCGCCTCCTCGAGGAACTCGATGAGCTCGACGCGCGACCCGCCCGCCTGCAACATGACGATACGGAGCTTGCTCTGCGGCGTGGTCGATGCGGTCTGTATCCCCTCCTCGTCGGAGCGGATGTCCTCGACCACCTCGAATCCGAGCACGTCGCGGTAGAAGGCGAGCGATCTTTCCATGTCCGATACTGTTCTGCTGGAATGGTGCATGGGTCCTATCATGACGATCCTCCCCCCGGGCTTCGTGGAAACCTCTCGGGCCAACCGTCTTTCCGGAAATGGCGCCCGTGCAGCGGCTGTTGTGGAATGAGCACAAAAATTCTAGCACAAAACGCGCGGACGGGGGCGGCCCTGCGTGTTTTCGTTCTCTCCGCCTTGCGTGCGTGATTTTTTTCGGCGCGCGGCCTCAGGTGCCGCGGAAGCGGGGCTTGCGCTTTTCGTGAAAGGCCTCCACGCCCTCGCGAAAATCGTCCGACTCGCGCAGCCGGGCGTAGCAGTGCCCCTCCATCTCGATGGCCGGGGAGAGGAAGGTGTCTTCGGTGTCGTTGAGCAGGCGCTTGGCCGTTCGCTGTGCCAGGGGAGCGAACGCGCACAACTCCTCCACGAGAGCGTCGGTGGCCTTTTCGAGTTCCCCGTCGGGCACGACCTCGGTGACGATGCCCCAATCGTATGCCTGGCGGCCGGAGATGCGCTTCGAGCGCATGACGACGTCCTTCGTGCGCGTGATGCCTATCATCTTCTGGAGGCGCGCCGAACCGCCCGAGCCGGGAATCTGCCCCAGGCGCTGTTCGGGCAGGGCGTAGAGCGTCGTTTCCGAGGCGACGCGAAAATCGCACGCGAGCGAGACCTCAAAGCCCACGCCGAAGCAATAGCCGCGGTTGGCGGCGACGACGGGCTTTTCGCACCGCGTCGGGGCGGCCACGTTGTGGGCCAGCTTGGAGAGGTGCTCGGGCGATGCTTCTATGAAGCCGCGGATGAAGCCGCCCGAGGAGAAGTTTGGCCCCAGGGCGCGCAACACGATGACGCGCACCCGCTCGTCGCGGTCGAGAGTCTCGAACGCCGCGCGCATCTCCTCGCGCTGGCCCATGCTGATGGTGTTCATCTCGCCGCGGTCGAGAATAATGTCGCCGCGCCGCCGCTCGGCGTCCACCTCTACGCAAAATCCGTCGAAACTCCCCCCGCCCGCATCTTCCGCACCCATCAAGGTTTCTCCTCTCTCTCGTCGCGCGCCGCCTCGTGCGCACCCGGCTCGCGTTGCGCGGCCGCCATTTGCAGCAGACGCTTTTTGTCGATCTTCTCGTTGCCGCCGACGCGCGGAAACTCGCTCACCGCGATGAAGCGCGCGGGCATCTTGTAGGTGGCGAGGCCGCTCGCGCGCAGGGCGCGGGCGAGGGCTGGGGCGTCCACTTCTTTTCCCGCACGCGGCTGAACGAACGCCCAGGGCGCCTCGCCGTATTCGGGGTCGGGAGCGGCCACGACGGCGCACGCGAAGACGTCGGGGTGCCTTGCGATCTCGCACTCCACCTCGCCCGGCAAAATCTTGTGGCCGCTGCGGTTGATGACCTCCTTGTTGCGCCCGAGCAGCCGCAGGCGTCCGCCTTCTTCGATGAGCGCCACGTCCCCCGTCACGTTCCAGCCCCCCGACCACGCGGCGCGGGTGGCCGCGGGGTCGCGCCAGTAGCCCGTGGAGGCGTAGGGTGCGGACACCTTGAGGTGGCCGGCTTCCCCCGGGGGGAGTGCGCCTCCCGCGTCGTCCTCGATTCTCAGACGGCACCCCGGATGCGGCAGGCCGGAGGTGCCGTTCAGGCGCAGGGCGGCCGGCTCGCCGACGTCCGCGTGGGCGAAGCCGGGGCATTCCATGCTGCCCGCCGCGGGTATGACGCGGCAGTTGGTGAGGCTTTCGAGACGGCGCGCGGCGTCTGCGTCCGTCGCCGCCGAGCCGACCCGCAGAGCGCGCAGCGAGCGGAGGTCGAACGCGGCGAGGTCTTCCTGGGCCAGGCGGGCAAGGACGACGGGCACCGTCGTCGCTACGGTGATTTTCTCCTCCTCGATGAGTGCGAGCAGAGAGTGCGCGTCGTAGTGCGCGGGAAAGATGGAGGCGTAGGGCACCGCGCTCGACGTCAGCCAGCCGAACAAGCCCGGCCCCCCCGCCATGGGCGCGAAAATGCCGATGTTATCCTCCGGCCCCAGGCGCAACCGCCCGGCGATGGCGCGCCCGACGCACGTTTGCGCCGCCTCGGGCCATTCGCACAACTTGGGAAGGCCGCTGGAGCCGCTCGAAACCGTGAGGAGGGAAACCTCGTCGAACCGAAAGGCGCGCGCAGGCGTCGGTGCGCAGGACGGCTCGCGGGTCAGGTCGCGCCAGGCCGCCCACCCCTGCGGCGCATCCCCGGCAAGGCACACGCGCAGGGGAGGTTCGCCGAGGCTAGCGGACGTTCCCTCCGCCCAGGCTGCGCGCTCGTCCCCCGACGTGGCGAAAACGACGGCGGGCTCGAGTTTCCCGCAGGCGTGTTCAAGTTCCCTGTGCCGCCACTGCATGGGGGCGAAGCAGCCGATGACGCCCGCTTTCCTGAGCGCTACCCGCAGCACCATCTCGAGGTTCGAGGAGGGCATCCGCACCAGGGCGCGGGCGTCGCGCTCGATTCCCCGGGCGATGAGGTTTGCGGCGACGCGGTCGGTCAGGGCGTCCAGCTCTCGCCACGTGAGGCTTTCGTGCGCGTCGCGGCAGGCGAGTTTGTCCGGAAAGTCGCGTGCGTAGGCGGCGTAGCGCTCGGCAATCGTCTCGCGCGTCCAGTGCCCGGCGGCGAGGTAGGCCGCGATTTGCGCGTCGTCGAGCAGAAAGGGTTTCACGCCCGGCTCCCGAATCAGCAGCCCTTGTAGCGGGGCGCGCGCTTTTCGGCATAGGCGCGCAGCGCCTCGCGGTTGTCCTCGGTCGCCATGCAGATGGCGTAGAGCTTGCGCTCGTAGTCGATGCCCGTGATGAGGTCGGTCTCCGTGGAGCGCAGCACGGCGTCCCTGCCCGCGACGAAGGCCATGGGCGCGTGCGCACTCATCGCGCGGGCGAGTTCCTTCGCGCGGGGCAGCAGGTCGGCCAGGGAGGTGACCTCGGTGACGAGGCCGATGGAGGCGGCCGTTTGCGCGTCGACGCGCTGGCCCGTCAGCACCATCTGCATGGCCCAGCCCAGGCCGACGAAACGATAGAGGCGTTGCGTGCCGCCCGAGCCGGGAATCTGCCCCAGGACGATTTCGGGCTGTGCGAGTTGCGCGTTTTCACTCGCGATGCGGATGGTGCACCCCATGGCGAATTCGAGGCCCGCCCCGAAGCAGTAGCCGTTTATCGCGGCGACGCTCGGCTTGGCGAGGCGCTCCACGGCACTCGGCAAGTCCTTGCGCAGCGTGGCGGAAGGTCCCATCTCCGAGACCAGCGTGCGCAGCTCGAGCTCGGGTATGTTGGTGCCCGCACAAAAGGCTTTTTCTCCGTCTCCGGTGAACACGATGGCCTTGACGGCCTCCTCGGTCTCCGCGCGGCGGACGCAATCGAGCAGGTCGACGCGCATCTGGTGGGTCATGGCGTTTCGCCGCTCGGGGTTGTGCAGCGTTACGACGAGCAGGTCGTCGTCCATCTCGGTGCGCAGGTTCTCGTAGGTCATGGCGAGCCTCCCCGTTCGGTGGAATCTCCTCGCGCCGCCCCTCGCAGGAACAACTCTCTGCGGCTGTCCCGTGTGAACGGGGCAAAGCAGGCGGGCACGAGGGCCACCCCCGCCGGAGGAATTCATTCGTCTGCCCGGGCAGGCCGCGACCTGCAGAAAAGTCGCGCGGCTTATCCTTACGGCGCCCCTTGTTCCCGGGGAGGGTTGCGGCCTCCGCCCCAGGAACCATGGGGGGTTCCGCAGATGCGGTTTCCCTCGTGCGGTCGTTTTTCTACGCGCGCAGTTTGAGTTTCAGCCAGTCGAAAATCTCGTGCGCGTAGGGCGGCACGTTGTCCATCTGGCAGTGCTGGGAGCCGGTTTCCGTGCCCTTGACGATGCGCAGCGTCTTGTCCTTCGAGCCCGCGGCTTTGTAAAGGCTGCGGGCGTCGGCCAGGGGTATCTGCTGGTCGCCTTCTCCGTGGATGAGCAAGAACGGGCAGCGCATCTTCTGCACCACGCCGTCGAGCTTGAAGTCCGCGAGTATGTCGAGGCACTCCTCGGTGGAATCCGAATCGAATATCCACTGGAGGTGATGACCGGGCACGGAGAGTGCCGTCTTGTAAGCGGCGGCGATGCGGTCTTGCCACACCCTTTGGTAGTCCCAAATCGCTCCCCACGCCACGCACGCCTTGAAGCGGCGCTCCATGCTGGCGTTTCTGGGCGCGTAGTAGCCGCCGAGGCTGATTGCCATGACGCCCGCGCGCCTGGCGTCCACGTCCTTGCGGGTGGCGAGGTAGTCCAGCGCCGCGGCGCCGGCCACCTCGTGATCGTGGCGCAAAAAGAGCTTTCTGAAGCGGATGGACTCCCCGTTGCCCGGAGCGTCCACGGCCAGCACGCTTATGCCCCGGCGCGTCAGGTCTTCCGCGCCCATGAGATACTGGATTTCCTTCGAGACGTCGAAACCATCGAAGGAGACCACCACGGGCGGCCTGGCCTTTCGCGTGTTGCGCGCGTGGACGAAGATGGCCGGAAGCGCCTTGCCGCCCTCAAAGGGAATCTCCACGTGCTCGATGCGGGGAGCGTCGGTGAGTGCGGCGAAGCGCTTGAAGGAATCGAGCGACTTGCGGTAGGCGGCGTTCGCGGCCTTGTCCTTGGGCGTGCGGAACCGCTCGCCGAGCTGGTAGTAGAAACAGGCCCGCTTGAAGAAGGCGGCGGCCGAGAGTGCGTTCTTCTTCCTGGCGGCGGCGAGCCCCAGAGCGCGCATTCTGTCGGCTTCGCTCACCCATTCGGCGAACCAGGCGTCGTCGTCCCCTTGCTTGCCCGCGAGCCTGCGGCAGACCCTGTCGATCTCCCCCATCGTGGACGCACCCCAATACGAGGTGGAATAGGCGATGCTCACGCCCGCGGACCAGCGATAGTCATCGGGAAAATAGGCGAACCACGGTTCCTTGCGGACGGCTTTTGCCATGAGGCGTTCTCCTTCGAAGAAGAGGCGAGAATGCGGCACGCTCCCCTTCAGGGGGTGCGAAAAAACGGGGAGGCGGATTTTGCGGACGTCCCCGTCTCGGTTTTGCCAAGAGAAAAAACCATATCACAGCGCCCGGGTTCGCGTCATCGGCGGGGAGGTATTCGTCCGCAAGGGGCACCCTGCGTGGGCGTCCCTTGCGGCTGGTTTTACCGAACGGCTCGACACGGACAGGTCGCGCGACCTCTCCCGATGCCCCCAAAATTCCCGCGCCGAGAAGCGGGGTTCACCCCGTGGGTTCTTCCCGCCCCGCGGCAAACAAACGCCCCCGCAAGGCCCCCCCCTGCGTCCAGGCGGGTTCGTTTCTGCGCAGTGCGCGCGCGGCTTAAGCCCCCAGCTTCTCCTCAAGCCAGTCGAAGATGTAGGTCGTGCCGATGGCGTAGTTGTCGCGCTGGCAGTGCTGGGAGCCGCCCTCCTCGACGGTGAACACCTTGAGCGTCTTGTCCTTCGAGCCCACGGCCTTGTAGAGGGCGCGTGCGTCCGCGAGCGGTATTTGCTTGTCGTCCTCCCCGTGGGTGAGAAGGAACGGGCAGCGCATCTTCTGCACGACGCCGTCGAGGCGGAAGCCGTCGAGCTTCTCAAGCGCGTCCTCGAGCGAGTTGGCGTTCAGTATCCACTCGATGTGGTGGCCCGGAACGGAGAGCTCCGACTTGAAGGAGGCGTCGATGCGCTTTTTCCAGGTGGCGTAGTAGTCCCAAACCGCACCCCAGGCGACGCACGCCTTGTAGCGCGGCTCCATGGAGGCGATGCGCGGGGCGTAGTAGCCCCCCAGGCTGATGGCCATGATGCCCGCGCGTTTCGCGTCCACGTCGGTGCGCGTTTCGAGATAGTCCAGTGCGGCGGAACCCGCGGCCTCGTAGTCGTGGCGCAGGTAGATTTTGCGCAGGCGGATGGCCTCGCCCGTGCCGGGGCCGTCCATCACGAGGCAGCTCATGCCGCGGCGCACGAGGTCCTCCACCCCCCGGGTGAACTGGAGCTCCTTGGTCACGTCGAGCCCGTCGAAAAAGACGACGACGGGGGGCTTGCGCCTTTTCGTGTTCTCGGCGTGGACGAAGAAGCCGGGCAGCGTCTTCTTGCCCTCGAAGGGAACCTCCACGGCCTCGATGCGGGGTCTGTCCGTCAACGCGGCGAAGCGGCGGAAGGTATCGAGCGATTTGCGGAATGTGGCCAGCGCCGCCCTGTCCTTGGGCGTGCGGAAGCGCTCGCCCATCTGGTAGTAGCAGGTGGCGCGCTTGTAGTGGGAGGCGGCGGAGAGGTTGTTGTTCTTGCGCTCGGCGGCGCGCCCGAGCTTGCGCACGGCGTCGCCCATGCGGTTCCACTCGCGGAACCACAGGTCGTCGTCGCCCAGCTTCGCGTAGAGGCGGCGGCAGACCTTGTCGATCTCGCCGATCTCGGTGCCGCCCCACTGCGCACTCGACACCATGCCGCAGATGGCGGCCGACCAGCGGTAGTCTTCGGGAAAGTAGGTGAACCAGTTCGTGTTCGCGGGGGCTTCGGGCATGGAGAACCTCCTTCGTTCGTCCCGCATCCGGGGCGCATACGGGCTTTCGGGTTGAATGTGCGGACGAGGGATCATATCTTTTCCCCACCGACAATGGAACCGAAGACCGGCGGGCGTTTCCCAAGGGAGGGTGCGCGATGGGTGGGCAAAAGGATTTCGGCGCCGTTTTGGCCTACATCGAGGAAAACGCGGATCGCTTTGTGGCGGATTTACAGGAGTTCTGCCGCCAGCCGAGCATCTCGACGACCAACGTCGGGGTGCGCGAGATGGCCGGGCTGCTCGAGGCGCGCGTGGCGCGCGCAGGGCTCGAGACGACGCTCCACCAGACGCCGGGCAACCCGATTCTCACCGCCCGCCTTGCGGGCCGGGGCGAGAAGACGCTGCTCTTCTACAACCACTACGACGTGCAGCCCGCCGAGCCGCTCTCGGAGTGGGACAGCCCCCCTTTCGAGGCGCACGTGGTGGACGGCCACGTCATCGCGCGCGGGGCGACGGACAACAAGGGCAACATCGTCAGCCGTCTGGCGGCGTTCGAGGCTTTCCTGGCGGTGCGCGGCGAGCTGCCGTGCTCGGTCAAGTACCTCATCGAGGGCGAAGAGGAGGTGGGCAGCCCCTCGCTCGAGCCCTTCGTGAAGAGCCACGCGGAGTTGCTCGCGGCCGAGGGCTGCGTCTGGGAGGACAACACCACGCGGGTGGACACCCCCGTGCTCTCGCTCGGCAACAAGGGGCTTTGCTACCTGGAGCTCACCTGCCGGACGGCCAACGTCGACTTCCACAGCTCGAACGCCCAGATATACGAAAACGCGGCATGGCGCATCGCCTGGGCGCTCGCCTCCATGAAGGACGAGGGGGAGAACGTGCTGGTCGAGGGCTTCTATGACGACGTGCTCCCGATCACCGAGCGTGAGGAGGAGCTCGTCGCCCGCGTCGCACCCTACGACGGGGCGGAGCGCATCGAGAAATTCGGGCTGCGCAGGTTCTTGCTCGACATGACCGACGCCGACCTGCCGCGCCGCCATCTGGCGCACCCCACCTTCAACGTCGCGGGCTTTGACGGCGGCTACACGGGCGAGGGGGTGAAGACCATCGTCGCGGGCCGCGCGCGCGCGAAGGTGGACTGCCGCCTCGTGCCGAACCAGGACCCCCACAGGATTCGCGACTGCGTGCGCGCACACCTGGACAAGCACGGCTTCGAGGACGTGGGCGTGGAGCTGCTCTTCACCTCCTGGCCGGCGAAGAGTGATCCCGACGCCGAAATCGTCAAGGCCTGCGACGCCGCGTGCAAGAGGCTCTACGGCCGCGACGCCATCATCAACCCGTTCGGCAACGGCAGCACGCCGACCTGGATCGTCCTGAAGCACCTCGGTATTCCGCTGGCCTCGACCGGCGTGGGCCGCATTACCTCGCGAACGCACAGTGCGAACGAAAACTTGAAGGTCGAGCACCTCATCGACGGGGCGAAATACATGGCCGCCATCTGCGAGGAGTTCGGCGCGTCCTGAGAAGGACTTGGGCTAGGCGGGCCCGCCCCCCCGGGCGGCGGGCGTCCACATTCCGCGTGGTGGCGAATCACGCGCACGGGAGGAGACGATGCACGTTTTCGATCTGGAAAAGGAAAAGGAATTCAGTGAGAAAAAGCACGTGGAGAAGATTCTGGGCCGCTTCGAGGAGGGCGACGTCACGGTCGCCTGCTGGGAGCCCGGCCAGGTGAGTCCCTACCACTGCCATCCCTACGCCACGGAAATCTACTTCTGCTACAAGGGCGGCGGCAGCATGAAGACGCCCACCGGCGAGGTGGACGTGGTTCCCGGCTCGTTCATCGTCCATCCCCCGGGGGAGTTGCACGAATACACGAACGGCCCGGAGCGCACGCTGCTCTACCGGGTGCGCTACGGGGGCGACAAGGTATCGCGCCACAAGGAATGGCCCACGAACCCCGACTGGAAGCCCCGGCCCGAGGACGTCGAGTACTTCAAGGGCGAGTAGATGAACTCCAAGCGGGCGAGGAATTCTTTCGCCCGGGCGGTGCGTTTCGCCCCGCGGGGGGGCTGCTGCGGTTTTTGCGCGATGCGGGCAGGCGGAGCGTGCCCGTGAGCGACACGATGGATTTCGACTCCGCCGCCTCGCGCCGCACCGAGGCCATGTACCTCACGCGCGACCTGGCGGCAGTGCGGCGCACCACCATCGACGCACTCGACCTCACGCCCGGTGCGCGCGTTCTGGACGTAGGGTCGGGCCCCGGCCTTTTCGCGCAGGAAATCGCCCCGCTCGTCGGCCCCCGGGGGGCGGTGTGCGGGGTCGACACGAGCGAGGCCATGCTCGCCATGGCGCGGGCGCGCTGTGCGGGTCTGGGCCAGGTGGAATTCCGCCTGGCGGACGCAGCCGCACTGCCCTTCGCAGCGGGGGAGTTCGACGCCTGCGTTTGCGTGCAGGTGCTCGAATTCGTGGAAGACGCATCGGCCGCCCTGCGCGAGATGTGGCGCGTTTTGCGGCCCGGCGGCCGCGTGGCCCTGGTTGATACCGACTGGGGGACGACGGCGTGGAGCTGCGCGGACGAAACGCTTTGCGCGCGCGTGATGGAAGGCTGGCGGGCGGGTTTCGCCTACCCGAGGCTGCCTGGCAATCTCGCGCCCATGCTCGTGGACGCGGGCTTTCGCGCACCCTCCGTGCAGGTGATCCCCATTGTGGATTTCGCCTGCGAGGCGGACGCCTACAGCTTTCACCTCATCGGGCAGATACAGGGCGTCGTTCCGCAAAAGACGGACGTTGCGCAAAAAGACGCCGACGCCTGGGCGGCGGACGTGCGCGCGGGCGATTACTTCTTCGCCCAGAGCCGGTATCTGTTCGTTGCGGAAAAACCCGCCTAGCCGGACTTGAACTTCTTGTAGGCGACGGGGACGAGCGAGAGCAGCGCGAGCCCCACGAGGGCGAGGAGCACTTGGGGCGTCAGTATTCCGGAGGCGGTGAACTCCCCGCCCGCGGCGAATATGCTGTCCAGCCCCGCACCCACCGAGGCGAAGACGAACGCCCCCGGTATGATGCCGATGAACGTGCCGAGTGCGTAGACGCCCAGCGGCACCCCCAGGAACGCGGGCACCAGGTTGACTATGAAGAAGGGAAACAGGGGCACGAGCCGCAGTACGAGCAGATAGCTCAGCGCGTTTTCCCGAAAACCCTCCTCCATCCTCTGGAGCCAGGGGCCGGCCTTCGCGCGCAAGGGGTCGCCGAGCGAGGTTTTCGCCGCGACGAAGAGAACCGTCGCACCCGCCGTCGCGCCCACGACGATGTAGAGCGCTCCCCACAGGGTTCCGAAGAGGAATCCGCCCGTGATGCTCATCACCGCCCCGCCCGGCAGCGAGAAGGTCGTCACCCCGACGTAGACGAGTATGTAGACCAGGGCGGCGAGCGCTCCGTTGGCGCGCACCCATTCCTGGAGCACCTCGCGGTTTTCTTTGAGAGCGCTGAAAGAGAGGTAGCGATCCAGCCCCGCGTAGAAGAAAAGCACGAGCACGACGGCAAACGCCAGGGGAATGATGAGGTTTTGGTAGGAGAACTTCTTTGCGGGTTCGCTCATTTTCGGGTGGTCGCCTTTACGCGCTTGCTCGATAGGGTGGAGGGGCGGGGCCGCTCCCCGATTCTATGACATCATTTCGCGCGTGAATCAAACCCCGCTCTCCGGCGGGCTGGCGGCCTGCGCGCAATTGCGCGAGAATAACCCTTTCCGCTCCACAGGAGGAGAGCAGATGCGCGCGCAGGCATACGGAATCGCCCTGCTCAGGATTTCCCTGGGGGTCTACTACGTCTTGCACGGCTATTACGGCGCCATGGTAATCGGCGTCGAGCGCCTCGCCGCCCTGAACGCATCGATGGGCGTGCCCCTGCCCATGGTTGGCGCGTGGGCGGTCGTGCTCGGCCACGTTGCAGGCGGTGCGCTGCTGCTCATCGGCCTCTATCCGCGCCTGGGCGCGCTGATGAACCTGCCCATCATGGCGGGTGCTGTTTTCATGGTGCATTTCAGGCAGGGCTTTTTCATGCACGGAATCGTTACGGGCTCAGGTGTGGCCATCGCCGGTGGATACGAATACTCCTTGTTTCTTCTTCTCGCCACGACAGCCGCCGCGTTGCTGGGAGGCGGTGCGCTCTCGCCCGGCGCGGCGCGCAGACACCCGCGGGCTTCAGGGGGAGTTGGCGCCTAACCTACGCGGCGAGCCGGATGCCGAACCCTCGCCCGCCCGCAGCCCCTGTCGGTTCGCCCGGCCCATATCTGCCTGTGTCCACGCCCAGACATTGGATCGAAATGGCTCCACCCGGCTTCTCTCGCAGTTGGGCCGTGCGTCGGTGGCCGATCAAAGAGCGGCGCTCGATTGACTCGCCAGGAAATTTCGGAAGAACAGGGAGTGAGAGCTACGGGGTGTTCTCTGCTTAACGGTGATCTATAGAAATGCAAACGTTTTTTTGAAACGACCATAATTTCCCTTCTTCGCCGTATGCCTCCGTTTGATTTGCCGTCTCGCAAATCGCCTTCCAGGCCCACTTGGCGAATGTCCGCTGTGGCGGCAAGATGATCCAGCCATCCCTTTTATCGCCAACTGCCGTGAAGTCTCCCGCGACAACGCACAAAGCCGTCAGTGCGCACACGAAGGCCGCTCGGTCATCGTGGTTCGTGATCGCGCTCGGCGGCCTGTTCGTCCATTTGCGGGGGGCTAACAAATCTTCAACAAATCGGTCGAGGTATTGATTCTTGGCCAGATGATGGAAATATACATCGGATCTCTCTTCGTTTTTAGGGCGTTTCAGTGAACTTGGGCGCTTGAGCATGACTCCGAGAAACGTCGTCGGAAAGGCTTCGACAATCGCGCACTCGTCTATGTGGACTGCATGCCTCGCCTTGTGGACGTGATGGTGTTTTTTCAATAGCAAGGCGCTTTTGTTTGCCTGGGCGTTCAGTTTCTTTCCGTTTGGCGAGCTCGATTGCCCCGGTTTGCCGATCCGTTTTTGAAGTTCTCCCCGGCTGAGAAGACGTTCGGCACCGCGGTAGCGGTCAACTTTACGGAACCCGGGGCGAAGCGGACCGTCGATGGCGACCGCGAGCAATTCGTGATCACCCACTACGCGACTGATCGTGTCTTCACGTTCGGAGTTGAGCGCACGGAATCTGTCGATCTTCCAATCGACTCTGTTTTTATTCCAGGTAAAGCGGCAAACCGCGCTTGTTCTATCCTGCTTGGACCAGCCGACGTCAACTCCGAGTACGCTACCCTTTGCCTTCACACGCACGCTCCATCGAGGGTTTCCTGGGAGTCCGTAAAATCTTACACCTTTCGCGTTTTGTCAATTCCGACGTACAGTCGCAGGGCTAGTTCCACAGTCTGATTTTTCGCCGATCAACCTGGCGCGGACAGGTCAAGCCTTGTTCCTGCGAAGGCTTTTGTCTTGTTGTCGACTCCGCTGCGAGCGGGCGCGTATTCCTCTGTGGGGGAAATCCACACACGAACGGACCGTGTTCCGGCGTCCACGCGCCGGAGTTCCCCCCAGGCTGGCAACCGCGCCTCCCGCGTGGAACAATGCGTGGTGGCGAGTGCTTTTTGTGAACGAAGGGGTGGCGATGGGCTTGCGCAGGTGGAAGGACAGGATGGTGGCGCGCCTTTTGGTGCGATATCCGCGTTTGGTCGAGAAGTGGGCGGGGAGCCGCGATTTCTCCGCGGAGGCGGCGGGTTTCGGCGCAGGTGCTGGGCACACGCCCTGGACGCGGCTCGCGAAGCCGGTGCGCGCGGCCTGCGTCGGGCTGGTGACGACCGGCGGGGTGCACCTCAAGACCCAGACGCCTTTCGACATGAGCAACCCCGACGGCGACCCGACGTTTCGCGAAATACCCGCGGACACCGAGCCTGCGGCGCTGGCGATCACCCACGACTATTATGATTTTCGCGACGCCCAAGCGGACGTGAACATCGTGTTGCCGCTGGAGCGGCTGCGCGAGCTGGCCGCGGAGGGGGCGATAGGCGCGGTCGCGCCCGTGCACATGAGCTTCATGGGCCACGTCGACAACGAGTTGGTCGAGCGCCTCATCGGCGAGACGGCCCCGGCGGCGGCGCGGCGCATGCGCGAGGCGGGGGCGGACGCGGTGCTGCTCGCGCCCGTCTGAGGGCTGTGCCATCGCTCGGTCGGGCTGATTCAGAACGCGATGGAGCGCGCAGGGATGGCGTGCGTCTCGGTGACGCTGGTGAAGGAGATTACCCAGGCGCTGCGCCCCTCGCGGGCGGTGTTCGTGCCCTGGCCGCTGGGCCACCCCTTGGGCAGACCGGGAAATATTGAACAGCAGCGCGCCGTGCTGTATGATATGTTCGCGTTGCTTGAGGAGGCGAAAGCGCCCGGCACACTTATCGAACCGAACCATCCCTGGTGATGGATTCGGGGCCGGCGACATATTCCTGCGGGCAGGACGGCTTTCTCTGGGGAGGGTTTTTCGGGAATTCTCACGCAATGAAAATTCTGTCATGAGAAAAACCCGGGAAAACCCGGTAAAACCCGAGAAAACCTGGGAAAATACGGAAAGAGAAAACAGCCTGAAACGCGGTTTTTGGAGAGGGTGGTGCAAACCCGCGCGTACAGGCTTCCCATCGGACGCAAGGAGATTTCCTCCGCCGGGCAAAGAGGCATGACCGCAGAAACACATTGCGAATCAACAGGTTGCGCCAGACGCCACCGGAAGATCTGGCGCACGGGGAGGTTGTCATGGACACAGCCGTGAACCTCAGCGCTCCTCTGGCTCGTTTGGTGGAAGAGCTCGAAGGCGTCCACGAGACGGGCGCGCGCGGGCGCGATTTCATCCACGCCGCCGAGCCCGCCCTCAAACGCCTGCTGAAATCGGATTCCTTTCTCCCGCCCGAGGCGTACGTGCCTGCGCCGGATGGGTACGCGCGCCACTTGCTTTATCGCGATCCCGGAGAGCGTTTCGTCGTGGCGGCGATGGTCTGGAAGCCTGGGCAGGGCACCCCGATTCACGATCACGACGGCGCTTGGGGGGTGCTCGGCATGGTGCATGGCGGCCTGGAGGTCGTGAATTATTTCGCGGACGCGGACGTTGTTGAGGGAGAGGTCGCGCTCAGGAGTGAACCGCCTCACACGCCATTGGCTGGAGCACCGGATTCGGTGTGTGGTTGCGCTGACATCCACAAGGTGTGCAACCGGCGCGACGACGTGGCGGTCTCCATCCACGTGTATCCGCGTGATTTGCGCTCGTGCCATTTCTTCGAACCCGTAGACGGGGCGGAAAATCGTTTTCACGCCCGCCGCATAGCCCTTTCCTACACGGAGGAGTCTTCCTAGCGGCTTTCGCTCCCCCGCCGGGAAGACGCAGGACAGTGCAGAACATCGGAGTGGAAGGGCTCTCGTTCGTTTCCGGGGGGCGAGAGGCCGTATGCACATTCTCGTCGGTTTGTGCTTTGTCGGGAGCGGCTCATCGGGTTCTCTGTTCGATAGAATTCCTTACGCATAGACTTTCCCATTTTTCATCTGCAAGAGGTTTGTATGCGCCGTAAGGGTGGTTGGTATGCTGGTATTGAGACGGTGTCGAATTTTCGCATGTCTTTCCGGGACTGGAGGCCAGCCAAGCAGAGCATACCTTTCCCGGTCGTCGCGCTGCATGGTTCGCTGAGCCAGAGCGGTATGTGGAACGACTTGGCGGAAGACGCCGGAACGATACGGATGATATGTCCGGATCAGCGGGGATACGGAAGAACGCAAGACCCGGGCGCGGGCGATGCCGCCGCAGATTTCGCAAAAGATGTCGTTTGCCTCGCCGACGCACTCTTGCTGGATCGATTTATAGTGATGGGCCATTCCTTCGCCGGGGCCATTGCCCTGGCCGTTGCCGCGAAACGCCCTGAGCGCGTTGTCGCGACCGTGTTGATGGATCCCACGGTGGGTGGCGGTCCGAATGCGGGTGTGGTCCCGGCGGTGAACGATCGACCGGTCGAGTTCGAAAGCATCGCCCAAGCACAAAAAATTTTCACACAGAATGAAGAGGGATATTGGCCGCCCGCCCGGACTAAGCGGTTCTTGCGCAACGTTTTGCTATGCGATAGTTCGGAAGGATTTTGCAGGGTCCCTTACCAGAAGGACAGACTCCTTCGGTTGAGAGAGTTTCAGGCGACCTCCGCGAGTGATTACGATCCCGTTTTTTGGGCGGAGAGAACGAAATGTCCCGCCCTGGTGTTTCGTGGGGGGAGAAGCAGACGGTTCGACGCGGAATCGGAAAAACTTTTAACGAAGGCGCTGCCTGCGCAATCCCGGATGGTCGTGTGCACGAAATCCGGACATTTCCCGAACGTTTCCGAACCGACGGTTGTGCAACGAGAACTCAAGGAGTTTTTGGCAGAACTGAGATGAGCAAATCGAACAGCAACAACATGCATCACATAGAGACTGAACTCAGTCGCGATTTGGGGCTTGCCTCCGCCCTTTCCATCGGCGTCGGCACGATGATAGCGGCGGGCATTTTCACTCTCTCCGGCCTGGCTGTCAGGGACGTGGGTTCATCGGCCATCGTTGCCTTTCTCTTGGCCGCGCTGGTCGCCGCATTCACCGCGCTGACCTATTGTGAATTTTCGTCCTTGTATCCGGAATCCGGAGAAGGGTATCTCTACGCGAGGAAAACGTTTCCTGCACCACTCGCCTATCTTGTGGGTTGGACGCTGGTCCTAGGCTATACCTCCTCATGCGCTTTCTACATCAGCAGTCTTTCTTCTTATTTCAACGAATTCGTCTGGCATTCTCCCTATGAGCAAATGTCGGGAATCCTGGGGCTCATTTGTCTCATTTTGCTCAATATCAAAGGAACGAAAGAATCGGCTCGCTTTCAAATCTTCGTTACCGCGGGAAAAGTCATATTGTTGTTCTGGTTCGTTTGGGGCGGGTTGGGCAAGTTCGATACGCATGTCCTGCTGGAGAGAATGAGTACTGACTTTCCCAAGATTGGAGCGACGGCCGGGTTGGTTTTCATTACCTTTTTCGGTTTTTCGGCAATTGCCGCTTCGGCCGGAGAGGTCATCAATCCGATCAAGACGATTCCTCGCGCGATTTTTCTTTCGATGGCGCTTGTGACGATTCTGTACACCTTCGTGGTTTTTGTCATCGTGGTTGCGGATCTTAAGGAATACTCGGAAGCGGCGATGGGCAACGCGGCGCGTCTTTTTCTCGGCCCCATCGGTGGGATGGTGATTGTCGTAGGAGCACTCTTCTCGATGATTTCCGCTTCGAACGCATCGATTCTGGCAGGTTCGCGGGTCGTGTTGTCCATGGCCCAAATGGGGCACCTGCCCTCGGGCATCGGCGCGATCAACGTGCGAACACGGACTCCCATCATTGCGCTTATTTTGGTAGGAGGAACGATTGTTCTGTGTACGCAAAGCTTCGCCCTGGAAAATTTGGCGCATTTTGCGGACACCATTTTGTTGCTAGCACTGATACTGGTAAATGCAGCTCTCATATATCACCGCAGGAAGTTTCCCGGCCTGCGCAGACCTTTCCGCGTTCCTTTGGTGCCGCTGTTGCCGCTTTTGGGAATTGGCGCGAACATATATTTGCTTTCGCTGATATTGCGGCACCCCGAACCGTTCGTGATGGCGGCCCTGTGGCTGATTGTGGGGATGCTCGGTTTTCTGGCTTGGAAGGGTTCTCAGGCGGAAGAGGACTTTCTGCCGGGCGAGCCATCCCGTGTAGCACAGGTCAATATGGAGGGAGAGGAGAGCGATTTCCGCGTATTGGTTCCCATCGCAAACCCGAGCAACGTGGCCCCGCTGGTAGACATGGCGTCGGCGATTGCCCAGGAAAACGATGGGGAGATCATCGCCATGCGAGTCGTATCATTGCCCGAGCAGGTCCCGACGAGTCGTGAGACCTCATACGTCGAGCGCGAAAGAAGAATTTTGGAACAGGCCCATGTGCGCGCCAAGGCGAATGGGGTCAGAATCAGTTCTTTGGTAGTCATAGGCCGCAATCCGGCACGCGCCATACTGGAAACGGCGAGAGAGCGGCACTGCGATCTGATCGTGCTTGGCTGGAAGGGGTATACTTCTACCGCCAATCGAATTTTGGGCGAGGTAGTCGACGACGTCGTTAATCTCGCACGGGCGGACATCATGCTGGTGAAATTGGTAGGCAAGATGGAGTTCAAGAACATCCTGTTACCGACGACCGGGGGAATACATGCACGCTTGGCGGAGCGATACACGGCCCAGGTAGCGAAGGCCTACAACGCAAGGCTGGTCGTATCAACGGTCGTTTCTCCGGAATCCGGAGAGGAGCACAGACACTCCGTCGAGCAGGGTCTGAGCGAAGCGGTGGGCCGGATCAACGACGAGAGTAGCGTTCACGTGGAGAGCCAAGTCATCTCGCACAAATCTGTTTCGGTTGGGATCATACGCGCGTCAGAAGAGTATGACGCGATCGCCATGGGTGCTGCCGGAGAGAGTTTTTACAAACAGATTCTTTTCGGTTCGATCCCCGAAAACGTCGCAAAGCACATCGACAAGACGGTTATCGTATACAAGCATTATTCCCCGGTAAAAGCATTGGTGGGGCGGGTGATGGAAAACTGACCGAGCCGCGTGGCGGGTCGGTTCGCAAGTGCATGATGGCTTTGAGCCAGAGCAACGAACATTCTTAGTTGAGGCATTGGATTTGTCTAAAATCGTGTTGAGTTCAAAGGAAGCCGTCTCTGATATTCCGAGAGGTGCGTCGATTCTCATCGGTGGGTTCGGCATATGCGGAATGGCGCATAATTTGTGCAAAGCTTTGAGCGAACGAAAGGATGTTGGTGATTTCCACTTGGTGTCGAATGCAGGCGGAATGGACGGCTGGGGAGTGGGCATGATGTTCGAAAGTAGTCAGATACGTTCGATCGTCGCCAGTCGTGTGGGACCTGCGTGCAAAGCGTATGAGGAGCAGGCTTTGAAAGGAGAAATAGCGGTTGAACTCTCGCCGCAGGGGACGTTCGTGGAGAGGATTCGAGCGGGAGGCGCTGGCATCGGCGGTTTCTTTACCCCGACCGGAGCAGGGACGATCGTGGCCGAAGGCAAGGAAACACGAATGATCGATGGGCAAGAGCATATTTTCGAGGAGCCCATCCGTGCCGATTATGCCTTCATCAAGGCTTGGCAGGGAGATGAACGTGGGAATCTGTCATACAGGATGAGCGCTAGAAATTTCAATCCAATTATGGCAACTGCTGCTGAGGTGACCATTGCAGAAGTAGAAGTAATTGTGCCTGTCGGTGAAATTGCACCTGATAACGTACATACACCGGGAATTTTCGTGCAGCGGGTGGTTTTGGGCGAAGACCTTGAAAAGCCCATCGAAATCGTGACGAATCGGTCTCGCAATGCTCTCGAGGGGAATTGATTTGTCTTTGAGCAGGTACGATATAGCGAGGCGCGCAGCCATGGAAGTGCCCCGAGGCGGGTATGTCAATCTGGGGCTCGGCATACCCACGCTGGTGGGCAATTATATACCCGAGGAATACGACGTCACCGTCCATTCAGAAAACGGCGTTTTGGGGGTAGGTCCATTTCCATACGAAGGAGAAGAGGACCCCGACCTGCTGAACGCCAGCAAAGAGACCGTGACACTCATGGAGGGGGGGGCGTACTTCGATAGTGCTACGTCATTTTCCATGGTCAGGGGTGGCCATATCGACGTTACGATACTCGGCGCAATGGAAGTCGCTGCAAATGGAGATCTAGCGAATTGGGCGGTACCCGGTAAGATGATATCTGGAATGGGGGGCGCGATGGATCTTGTCGTGGGCGCCCGGAAAGTAATCGTCACCATGGAGCATATTTCTAAGAGGGGGGTGCCAAAGATTGTAGAAGCATGCACTCTGCCCTTAACCGGGAAAGGCGTGGTGAACGTTATTATTACGGATCTAGCGCTCATCATGGTGGAGAGTGAAGGGCTTTTGCTTTGCGAACTCGCTCCCGGCGTGAGCGAGGGGGAAGTACGAGAAAAAACCGCAGTGCCTTTGCAGGTGGCCTCGAATCTCTGCGAAATGTTTGCGACTGCCTGAGG
Source organism: bacterium (assembly GCA_965221655.1). Taxonomy (GTDB): domain Bacteria; phylum UBA8248; class UBA8248; order UBA8248; family UBA8248; genus Bin107. The sequence continues at coordinate 2,328,736 of OZ244906.1, forward strand.
TCTTGGTGATGATTGATCTGGAAACATACACCCAAGAGTACTGGGGGTTGATGCGCCAACATGCGTATCGACTGACGGGCAGTATTCTGGATGCGGAAGACATCGCGCAGGATGCGATGTTGCGGGCTATTGAAATGGGTCCTGCGCTCGAGAATGTCGAAGATCATCACGAGTGGCTCTACACGGCGTGTACTGAAGCGGCGCTGTCTCGACTACGAGAGCGAAAACCTTTGCAGGTGAAGGAGTTTGACCTTCCCGATTTGATACAAACGACGGGGTCGAGCACCAACGGAGAGACCAAGCCGATAGAAGCGTATACCACTTGGCCGAGCGTTGCGCTCGAGTTTTTGTTTCCTCTTCAATACATGACGCCCGAACAACGCGCTGTAGTCGTACTCAGGGATGGTATCGAGGATGGAGACCGCATCGCGGCGTCTGCAATGAGGCTGACGATTCAGGAGGTTTTCAGCGTTGCCGACCATGCACACAAGAAACGAATGGAAATCAAAAAATATTGGGAGACAAGGGGGTTTTTCGCGTCGGGTGCGACTCAGGAAAAAACAGCGCGCGTATTCGAGCGGTTTGTGGAAGCGCTTGGTTTTCGAGACAAGGTGTTGCTACAGGGATTGATGGGGCCGGCCGTGGAATTGATCGTCCGCGAAGAGCGAAGAACGGGAGATGATTTTGTGGCGGTTGCCTGTACGGAGCTACTGGGTCAAATGGGAGAGAAACTCACGTTCAGTCCCGTCTGGCTCAATGGTTGCCGTGGTGTGCTCATTTGGGTGTGGCGAACCAGAAGAAGCGAATGGCTGAAGTGCGGTGCCATTACGGTTTTGAGCGATGGGATGAATATAAAAGCAATGAAATGGTACCTGGATGGACACCTCCTGCGTTCTATTCAGGCGGAAACCCCACGAGCGGACTAGACTCGGAGCAGAGTAGCCGAAACACTCTGCACAGGGAAGTATTTGCACCAGGGATTTGGCCTTCGAATGCCCCACCAAACAACTCCATTCAACTCTTCGAAAGCTCCGTTCTCTTCCCTCGCTTGCTCTCTCAAATCCTTCGGTTTTTCCAAAGCCTGCTAGTTCTCGCTCGCTCTGGAGCCGAACCGCCAGGTGGCCAGCAGGATTCCCAGAACGCCGATCACGGCGATGATCAGCAGCATGGTGCGTGCGTTGTCGGCTGCCCGGGTAGCGGCCGCATTGGCGGTATCGGCACGCTGGCGGACATCCGCGACCAGCTGGTCCACTTCGACGAAGAGCTGCTCGAGAATTTTCTCATTGGCTGCGATTTGGCGACCTTCCGCAGCGCGCAAGCGTAATTTGACGATCGTCTTGTCCCAGATGTTCTCCTCGCCCTCTCCGAAGCTGATGAGCTGTTTCAGCAGAGGAGTGGCCTTCGGGTGCAGGTTGGGGGCGCCGTTGTCCGAAAGGTAACGTAAGCTGTCCTCGATACGCTGGGCCGCCGATTCGAAGTCTTCTTGGATGTAGGGTATCATGTGCGCAAAGGGCAGAACGGCCGCGCCCCGCAGCTTGATGATCGCCACCCCCTGTGTGCTCTTCAGATTGGCGAAGTGATAGAGCCGGAGGATTTCTCTGGATATCGGACCGGATGCCGCTTGAGCCGGCTGCCCGGATTCCTCGTAGCCGGTCATCATGTGATGGATCTGATCGTCTATGCTGGTGATCATGGCCGCTTCGAGATCCTTGCTGAACCCATAGCGAAACTGCCGGAGGGCAGCCTCTCCTTCTTTCATCAGACGCAGCAGTTCCGGTCGCCGGCTCTTGATACGTTCGTTATTGGCCACCAGGGACTCGACATGGCGCCGGACTTGCGCCGACCGCCCGGCCGGACCCTGTACTTCGAGAATCGTCAGTTGCTCGTAAAGGGCGGCCTTGCTTTTGTCAACAGACGCCGAAATTCCGGCCAAGCTGTCGGAAGTCATGCGGCTATTGGTTCGGACCGAGTCTGCCGACACCAGCAGGCCGGCGTGCCGGGCAACGCCGAATGCGGCGGAGAGGGCCTTAGCGTTGCCGCCGGACGTGGTTCGGCTACCTACGCGCTCGATCGAAAGCCAACCGGTCAGCACGGCTGCGAGGAAGATTACAAGAGCCGCCCCGGCGGTCAGAAGGAGGCGCGCGGAGATTCGGGATTGAGCCATTATCGTGCCCCTTTCATTTTCTCGACCGGGTGAAGCTTCCCGTCCTTGCCGATCACCGTCAGCAGCACGGCGTCCGATCCTTGGTTGTCGCCTGGCCCGTATTTGAGCCGGAATCCATTTATGTCGATGGCTTTGGCATCGCGAACCAAGTTCAGAAAGCAGTTCCGGCTGACTTTGCGGCCGCAGGCCTCCAGTGCGGAGATTGCCAAGCGTCCGGCAAGATACCCTTCGAGAGAAACGAAGCCCGGCACCGCTTTGGCATCGCGCGCCGCCAGGGCGGCGTGGTAGGCCGCAACGACGGGTATGCTGGCGTCTTCAGGCATAGGAACCACCTGGGTTACGTAGACGCCGGCGCCGTCCGGCCCCAAGGCTTTGGACAGGGCTTTGCTGCCGACGAAAGAGACCGTCGCGAACACCAGGTCGGCGTCGGTTCTAGCCAGGGAGATTGTCTTTGCCACCGGAGCGTAGGCGCCAATCATAACCAGCGCTTCCGGCTTGGCGGCGGCGATGTTGAGCAGAGCGAACTTCACTGCAGAGGTGTTGCGGCGGTAGTACCCGGTCGCCACCGGCGCCAGCCCACGCCGCTTCAGTGCCAACTGCATTCCGGCCAGACCGGACGCGCCGTAGGAATCGTTCTGGTAGAGCACCGCAACGCGCTTGATCCCCAAATCCCCGGTGAGACGGGCAACGATCTCCTCGGTTTCCTGATAGTAGGATGCCCGGAGGTTCAGGACATTTTTCAGGTCCGGGCTGCGGAGAAACTCGGCGCCGGTGAACGGCGCGATGAAAGGCACGCCGGCGGCGGTCGCGACCGGTACGCTGGCGCGGGCCGTGGGCGTCCCCACCCCGCCGATAAGCGCAAAGACCCGTTCGGCGCGAATCAGTCGCCGGGTATTGTTGAACGCCGCCTCCGTTTCGTAGGAATCGTCCAGAGTCTTCAACTCGAGGCGTCGGCCGTGGACGCCGCCGCGCTTGTTGACTTCCTGGAAGGCGGCTTCGATACCAAGCCGCATCTCATTGCCGAGTTGCTGTGCAGGGCCGCTGAACGCGGCGGACTGCCCGAACCGTATACGGTCATCAAATATTCCAGAGTCTCCTTTGGTGGCGGCCGCGCTTTCCTGCGCTTGCAGGAACCCGACGCCCAAGGCGAATACGGCCAGTATTGCAACTGTCGCCAAGGACATGGCGCGAGATGCCTTAGTGCCAGTGATTGTCATCATCGAATCCTCATCTTTTGACTTCCTGTTTATCCCTGAGATTCATCCTGTGATGAGATTTCGGTCGGGTACGGAACAAGGTAGCGTGGCACTGCCTCTCCCCACCGAGCTTCGCAAATCACTGCATCGTTCAATCCGCGAATCCATAACGCCACTATAAAATTTATTCTATATTACGTGGTATGACCACGATTTTCAATGTGAGGTTGTCCTGAGCATAGAGCATAGAAGCCGGCAATCCGGCACGCATGGGTGTCCGTCTTCCGGTCGAGGAACCGCACCTCCTCGCCGTTGGAAAAATGCGAACGCGCACCGGGTTGTTCCGCGTAGTGGCGGCCCTGGTCCTGCGCCGCGATCGGGTCGACGCTCGCCCGCTTGGCCTCCAACGCCGCCGTTGGCTGGCCCTGCCGGTCGCAGAGCACATAGTTGGCCTGCGTACCGTCCGGAAGCGCATGCTCGAACAGCATGCTCGACCCATCGGTCAAGTTCGAGCCCGCATTATCCAGCAGGTCGTCAATCTTGACCCGCGCAGAGGCTTCCATCGTGCCGCTCATCGCTCCGTTCAGGGGTCGATGACCTCGACGCCAGCATCCTCGAAGTCCCACACGTTGCGGGTTGCCACTGCCAAATTGAGGGAGTGGGCTATGACCGCGATCTGACAGCCCGCAGGTGCGGCTGCAGACCCGGCAGAACGGCGCCCTAACAAAGACCCTTTTGGCTTCTTTTGTGTCGATGGAAACGATGCAGCATGCGGGCATGGGACTCTGAGCACTAAACCCACCAAGGGCTGCAATGTTGTAACGTCCACAGCGAACCTGGCCGTGCCAGTGGCCTTGCCTGGCAGATTGTGCCTGACGATACTTTTCCCAGCTACCTTGTATTTGCTCATGAGACACCTCGAAGATATATGGTGTATGCATATACGAACGGTGCGCAATGCTTCGTATACCTTTGCTCATGCTTGAAGTGGGTAAGAACTCTCAAGAGATGAAGTGATTTTCAGTGTCCTTACATGCTTTTTGTGAAGCATTTTTCTGTTTTGGTGTGTTGGCGTGCTGGCGAGGGCACCATTCGTTCGCTCTCGTTCTCCTGAAGAAGAATCATGTGTCGATTGCGAGCGGACTTGGGGAATTCTATTCTAGTATCGTGGCAAAAGGTTCTGTGCGCGAACATTTTGTGCGTCGGATGAAGCGATATCGAGGAGAATGTCCATGCCAAACCCCATCCCACTGGGGGTTTTTGGTTATCCGGCAGGCCATATCCTATCGCCCGTGTTGCACAACAAGGCAGCCGAAGTTTTGGGCGTTGACTATCACTACCTTGCTTATGAGGTGCGCCCGGGTTGTCTGGGGGAGGCTGTACATGGAGCGCGGGCAATGGGGTTTCGTGGTCTCACGATAACGATTCCGCACAAGGTGGCCGTCGTCCCCTTGGTGGACGAGCTCAGCGAGGATGCCCGATTAATGGGGGCTGTAAACACGATTGTTTTTGAAGAGGACGGTCGTCTCGTTGGCCACAATACGGATGGTATTGGCTGGCTCGCATTTTTGGAGGAAACAACGGGCTTTCACCCAAAGGGAAAGAAATGTCTTGTTTTGGGTGCGGGGGGAGCCGCGCGCGCCGTGGCGATCAAGATAGCCCAGTGCGGAGCGGCCCGTCTGGAAATCAGGAACCGGACGCCCGAGAGGGCCGTCGAACTGGCTCGCTTCGTGGAGAAGAGCATTCCTTCTGTCGGGGCAAAGGGCGGTGGTCTGGATGATCTGCATTTGGCCACGGATGGCTGCGAGATCATCGTCAATACGACAAGTCTGGGAATGTGGGGAGATGCCGAACGCATGGCCACCAGCCCTATTCCCGAAGACGCCATACCAAAAGATTGTATTTGTTCCGACGCAGTCTATATTCCGCCTGATACCGAGTTTTTGAAGGTAGCCCGACGGGCTGGTGCTCGAATTGTTCCTGGAACGGGTTGGTTGGTATACCAAGGCGCCGCCGCTTGGAAAATCTGGACAGGATTGGATATGCCTATCGATGCGGGGATGAGGGTTTTGCACGAAGCATTGGAATCGCGCCTTAAGGACAAGGTTTAGTCGTCCAGTATCCTTCGCTTTTTCACCCGTTCTTCACACGGCGTGGCCGCGTCGTTGCCTAGCCAAAGATCCCATGCCCCGTGATGGCCGATGTCCACACCCTCCGCCTGCGCTTTTCTTTGTAGTGCCGTTTGCAACTCGTCCATAAATGTACTGTCCATGAGTTCGACGTGCTCTCCCATATGCCGGTGAAGCACCCGGTATATGAGCTTCATGTCGTCTATCGATGCTCCGAACGAGTAAGAATTGCCTTGTTGCGTAAAAGCCATCTTGTTTTCCTGTTTTGGAGCAGAAGATTTTGAAGCGCGAGATTGCTCTGCACTTCATTCTAGCGGATTGTTGCCGGCCATGAAATGCCCTAGGCAGTTGTTTTTATGAAGGGGGCCGGGGGCCCGGTATTGCACATGAGGCCGGACCCCCGGCTGGGGGGAAGCTGCCTGGGGAAAATCAGTTCAAGCACACTTGCTTGAAATCTTTTAGATGATCCAGAACGTATCCGGTCCCGCGTACGACGGTAGTAAGCGGGTCCTTGACCCTGTAAATCGGAAGCCCCGTTTCCTTGTGAAGCCTGGTTCCCAAGCCCTTCAGGAGGGAACCGCCGCCAGCTAGGACGATTCCCCGCCTGCGAATATCCGAAGCAAACTCGGGGGTCGTTTTGGAGAGTGCTTTTCGAATCGACTCGACAATAGCCTTCACGGGTGCGTCCAGTGCTTCGCGCAACATCTTATCGGTGAGTTTCATGCTACGAGGGATGCCTGTGGAAACGTCCGCGCCCGAAACTTCCGTCTCGAGTGGCTCGGGAAGCGGAGACGCTGCACCGATCTCCATTTTTACACGCTCGGCATCGAATGCACCGATGGATAGGCCGTATTGTCTTTTGATATGGCGCTGTATGCACTCGTCCATCGCGTCTCCAGCCATGCGAAGAGATTCCGAATACGAGATAGCGTATTGGGATATGACGGCCATCTCGGTCGTTCCTCCTCCAATGTCTACGATCATGGAGCCGGATACCTCGTGAATCGGCAGTTTGCTGCCGATGGCCGCCGCCATGGGTTCTTCTATGAGGTGGACCTTGGCTGCCCCGCACTGCGTGGCGGAATCAATTACGGCTTTCATTTCAACGCTGGTAATTCCCGAGGGAACACAGACCATCATCGTAGGACGGCCCAGGGATCGTTTTGGTACGATTGCCCTGATGAAATGGCGTATCATGGCCTTGGTCACATCGAAGTCGGCGATTACCCCATCTTTCATGGGGCGAATCGTCCGAATGGACGTTGGGGTTCGACCGTACATTTCTTTGGCTTTTTTACCTACCGCGAGAATTCCCCCTCCGTTTTTTGCATGCAGGGCGACGACGGAAGGTTCGTCTAAAACAATACCGGCGTTTTTCGTGTACACCAGCGTGTTCGCCGTTCCCAAATCCATCGCAATGTTTGGTCCCGCCAAGGATCTGAGTCTCTGAAGGAAATGGAATCTCATCGTCTTTTGCTCCCCGAAAAGCAAAGTTGATTCGGCGCACCCCCTTTTTGTGCGAAAGCCAACGCTTCCATGGACGAACTGATGAGGTCTTGCCCGTTTTGCGCGTCCTCTGGAAAGCACACGGCACCTATGGAAATGGTGACTTCAATTTCTTTTCCGCTAAGATACATGCGAGTATGGTTGATGACCCGCATGATGCGTTCTGCGACCGCCTCGGCATATTCTTGAGACGAATCTTTCAAAACCAAGAGAAAGCGTGTTCCCTCGTGTCGAACCAGGATGTCACTTCCCGTAACGAATTGTTCGAGAGACCCCGATAGATGGAGTGCGACTTCTTCTTCGGGGATCTCTTTATCTTCCGGCATAGCGTCGGGAGCGATGCTGAGTAACGTGAACTGGCGTCCTTTGATTTCCGCGTTGCGGATAATTTCATCCAGGCGGGAATAAAGATATTGGATGTTCTTGCCGCCGGTAAGGGGGTCGACCTCCAGGCGTGCCTGCCAACGGGACTCGCTCTTGCGATTTGCAATGGCGTCCGTCACGAGGGCTGCGATGATTTCTCCCCGAGCGAGGGAAAATGCGTCGAACTGTGCCCGGTGTTTGTTGGTGAACCCCAAGCAACCGAGAATTTCATCTCCCGAGGCGAGCGGAAGGCAAAGGCCTGAACGCGCTTCAAAACGTGGCTCGTCATGGCGAAACAGAGGTTTGGTTCCGTTTTTGCCCTTGAGATCGGAAAGCCGCAAGCTTTCTCCTTTGGTAAGCACATATCCCGCCAGGCTCGTGTGCTCGCTGACGACCACTTCACCGAGGAAGAGTTCTCCCAGCCCGGAGGTTCTCACCAGGCGGGGGAAGCCTGCTTCCTCGTCTACGAGGACGAGGAAGCAGGCGTCGAAGGGAAGCAATTCGCGCGGCACCTGACATATCGCATCCAGCAGTTGGGTCTCGTTTTCGCTGGAGCGGAGCGAGGCCAGGTATCTGCCGAAGGCGGAAACGTCCATGGAGCGGCGCTTCTTCTGCGCAGCCGCCATGGCACCGTCTGCAAGGTAGGCGAATTGCTGGGCGAACCCCGCGAGAATTTTTTGGTCTTTGGCCGTAAAGCGCCAACTTTTCTTGCTGTCGATGGCGAGTGCTCCCCTATTGTTTGAGGAGGGCAGGGGAGCTGCCATGAAACACTTGATGTCCTCGTTGCGGCCGTAATAACCCAGAACTAGGGTGTCCTTGTCGAACTGGTTGACGCTCAAAGGTTCGTTGTTCTCCAGAACCCAGCCGAGAAAGCCCTGTCCCGCTTCGACAGAGGCGTCCGGCAGAATATGCGGACTCAGGCTGTGGTATGCGGCGAGTTGATACGTCCTGCGCCTTTTGTTTTCAAGGAAAAGGCAGGCGGAGTGCGCTTCCGTGACGTTGCTGACCAGTGTGATGAGGGAAAAAAGATCCCTTTCGAGGTTCGTCATTTCGTCACCCAACCGGACGGATTGGAACGTTCCCGAATATACCGAAAGGCCGGAATGCATTTCAAGTGATTTTTTCACTCTTGCTCGTAAGTAGTTGTTTTTCATGATGTAGAAATTCACAAGATTTTTTCGTTCTTTGCATGACTTAAAGCGTTTCATGCGAGAAATGTTATAAATGATTGATTTTTAATCGATTATAATTTTGAATTTCGATAATCATCCCGCGAGGGAAGGAGAATCACCACATGTAGGAGGAAAAACTCATTTTTGCTCTACATATGGGAGTGGCAGTTTCGCCTGGTCGTAGACGCCCCGGCAGGGAGCCTGTGTATTTTCGCTCGGGTTTTCCCAGGTTTTACCGGGTTTTCCCGGGTATTCCCGGGTTTTTGGGGATGCGGAAGCGCCAGGGGTGCGACGCTTCGTGCGTCCGCGCTCCGGTTCTTGCTGTGAGGGAACTGCCCCCGCCGCGCGGGAGCGGCCCGGTTCGCGTCGGTCTTGGGCGAACCCGCGCTTCCGGCCACCATGTTACGAGCGACGCCCCGCCCCGCACCCGGCCCCCCGCTAGTGGTCGTAGGCCTTGATGGCGCTCACGGGAATCATGCAGACGAACTCCATCGCCTCGCCCGAATCGTTGTGGAAGGTGTGGTTCTCGCCCGGTGCGACGAATATGGCCGCTCCCGGCGCAATCGCGCGCGTCTCGCCCTCGACGACGACGCGCCCCTCGCCGCGGAGCATGAACACCTGATGCTCCCAGGGGTGGGCGTGCTCGGGCGTCTGCCCGCCCGCCTCTATCTCGATGACGCGCATCGCCATGTCCGTCTCGCCGTCGCGCTCGCTCAGCAGCCAGCGAATGCCCGCCCCGCGCGCGGCCTTCTCCTCTTTGAGTTCCGCGTCCTTGTAGTGGATCACCTTCATCGCAGCGTCTCCTTCTCTCGCATGGTCGGCATTCGCGCCATCATACCACCCACGATCCCCCGCGCAAGGGGAGTGATTATCGCCCGCCGCTTTCCTTCCCCCCTCACGAATAAAACCTCCGCACCAGCTCCTCCAGGCTGAAATCCTCCGCGCGTATGGAGGCGAGTATGTCCGCCTCTTTGGAGAGCACCTCACGGGCGGCTTGCGGTACGCGCGGGGCGACCTCGAGCGGCACCACGAGAGCCCCGCTCTCATCGGCGTGCACCAGATCGCCGGGCGAGACGCCCATCCCCGCAACGACGACGGGTGCGTTCACCGAGACGACGCGCACGTCCCCGCGCGAGACCGTCGTGCCCGCGCACCAGGTCTTAAAACCCGCCTCGCGCATGGCGCCCGTGTCGCGCACCACCCCGTCGGTCACCACGCCCTCGGCCCCCAGGCGCGAGAAAAGATTCGACATAATCTCCCCCCAAAAGCACGCCGAGCGCGGGCGGGGGCCGACGTCTTGCTGCACCAGCACGCAGGGCTTGGGTGCGGCCGCCACGGCCTCATACAGCGCGGTGCGCGCCGCGTGCTCGCGCGTATCGCCCGCGGCATATTCGCTCGTCGTGAACGTAACGGCGTAGCCGAGGGCAACCCCCATCTCGGGGAACAGGCACGAGACGCCCGCGTCGGTGTGGCCCGTGGCCCTGGGCCGTACGGCGAACGATTCCACCGCGTTCGAGACCGTGGGGGAGTCGAGCTCCCTGAGTTGTGCGAGCGTTTCTTCGGACAGCGTCGTCATGGTCGTCTCCTTCAAGGCTACAGGCGCGGCGCGTGCGCTTTCGCGGATGCTTCGGGTGCACGGGGCCGCGTGTCGCAGATGAAAGCGTGAATTATACGAGCCGCCGCACGGGGGCACGACGCCTTTTAGGAAAGGCCCTGCCAGTCGCGCATGGCGGCGCGCGTGGTGTCAAAAGCGAGTTCAGTGAAATCGATTTCCCCGCGCCCGACGAGCTTGACCTCGGTGGTCTCGGCCAAAGGGCGCGGCCTGCCCCCGGTGACGACGCCGGTGTAGACGATGAGCACGGTCGGGTTTCCCGCGAAGGAATACACCCCCAGCAGCGCTTCCACCGCCACCTCTATGCCCGCTTCTTCTTTCGCCTCGCGCGCGGCGGCCTCGGCCACCACCTCGCCGCGGTTCACGAAGCCGCCCGGAAACGTCCACAGCCCCTTGCCCGGGTTGTGGGCGCGGCGCACGAGAACGGCGCGGCCGCCTTGCGTGGCGACGACGCCCGCCGCCACCTTGGGGTCGAGAAAATGCACGTGGGCACACGAGGTGCAGCACAGCTGCGTGGTGCCGTCTCCCTCCGTCCAGGGCCGCAGGCGGAGCGGGCTGCCGCAGGCGACGCAAAAGCGCACGCCCCCTCCCAGGTGGGGATGGGCCTGGGGGGCGTCGGGCGTCAGGTCAGAAATTGCTCCGCTCCGGGCTGGCAAAACGGGTTGGTGGAAGCTTCGTGGCCGATGGTGGTCTCCGGCCCGTGGCCCGGGTGCACGATGGTCTCGGGCGGAAGGGTGAGCAGCCGGGTGCGGATGCTCTCAAGCAGGGTTGCCGCGTCGCCCATGTAGAGGTCGGTGCGCCCGACCGAGCCCGCAAACAGGGCGTCGCCGACGATGGCGTGTCCCGGCGCGCCTTCCGCCCCCGCGCGGTAGAGAGTCACGTTGCCAGGCGCGTGGCCGTCAGTAAGCATGATCGCAAACGCGAGGTTGCCCACCGTGAGCGTCTCGCCGGGGACGAGCTGCCCGTCCACCTCGGGAACGCGCGGTTCGGGAAATCCGTAGGCGCGCGCGGCGGCGGGCATGTTGCGCAGGTTGAAGAGCTCCGCCTCGTGGAGCAGGTAGGGGACGCCGAGTCTCTCTTTGGCCTCTGCGACGCCCTCGGCGTGATCGAGGTGCGCGTGGGTGCCGAGGAGCGTGGTGATTTTCAGATCGTGCGCTTGCGCCGCCTCGAGCACGCGCGCGACCTCCGCGCCCGGGTCGACGTAGGCGGCCTCGCGGGTTTCCTCGCAGCCGATGAGATAGGTGTTCATCTGAAAGGGGCCGACGGGTATGCGCTCGATAATCAACGAGGAGGTCCTTTGCGCCGCGCCGCCCCTAGGCGGCGGGGGGGAAGATGACGATCTCGATGCGGCGGTTCTGCCTGCGGCCCGCGCGCGTGTTGTTGTCGCCTATGGGGCGAAACTCGCCCATACCCGCCGCCGAGGCGCGGCGCGGGTCGAGGTTTCCCACCTCGACGAAATAGCGCAGCACGCGCGTGGCGCGCGCCGCGGAGAGCTCCCAGTTCGTCTCCCAGCGCTCGGCGAGACGGGCGGATATCTGCACGTCGTCCGTGTGGCCCTGCACCTGCACCTCGCGGGTGGGGTAGCGGCGCAGGAGTGCGGCGATTTTGACGAGCAGCGCCTTGCCGTCGGTGCGGATTTTCGCGCTTCCCGACTTAAAGAGCACGGCACTCGACACGGAGATTCTCACCCGCTCGCCCGTTTGGCGCACGTCCACGATGCCGCTGCGGCGCTCGCGCTGGAGTTGCGCCGCCATGTCCTTGGCGAGCTGTGCCTGAAAGCGTCCCCTGTCTTCAAAGCGCAAGAGTCTTTTTTGCGCGTCGACGAGCTTCTTGTTCAGCGCGCGCGCGCGTGCGCGGGCTGTTTCACTCGCCTTGCGGAGGCGGGCGATGTTGCGGGTGGTCTGGGTGAGTTGCGCCTTTTGGGAAGAGGATTGCGCGCGCAAGTCGGCCACGCGCGCCTCGGTCTGCTGGCCGTAGCGCCTGGCCATCGAGAGCGACTGGCTGAGCTCCTGGTTTTCCGTGTCCATGCGTCCGATGCGGCTTTTGAGGTCGGCCACCTCGCGGCGCAGGGCCTCGATGCGGTTCAGGGAGGCGTCGAGTTCGCTTCTCAGACCCGCGGCTTCGTCGGATTTGCGCTCGTAGTCTTCCATGCCCACGCAGCCTGTGAGCGAGGCGGCGACGAGGAGCACGAGGAGGAGTCGATTCACTTGCATGGGTTTTCCCCTCCGGAGATGAAGCGGGTGGCGTCGGCGACGTCGTGCTTGCTGCCGACGATGAAGGGAACGCGCTGGTGGAGTTTCTCCGGCTGAATTTCCATGACGCGGCTGCGCCCGTCGGTCGCTGCCCCGCCCGCCTGCTCGGCGATGAACGACATGGGGTTGCACTCGTAGAGGAGGCGCAGCTTGCCGCTGGGGTTTTTCGTGTCGCCCGGATAGAGAAATATGCCGCCTTTGAGCAGATTGCGGTGAAAATCGGCCACGAGCGAGCCTATGTAGCGCCCCGCGTAGGGGCGGCCCGTTGCCGTGTCCTCCTCCTTGAGATGCGCGACGTAGCGCGCGGTGGGCTCCTCCCACCGCGAAGAGTTGCCCTCGTTGATGCTGTATATCTTCCCCCGCTTGGGTATTTTGATGTCGGGATGGGAGAGAAAGAACTCGCCCACCGAGGGGTCGAGGGTGAAGCCGTCGACGCCGTTGCCCGTGGTGTAGACCAGCATGGTGGAGGAACCGTAGATAACGTAACCCGCGCACACCTGGGCGGTGCCCGGCTGCAGGAAATCCCCGAGGTGGGTGGAATCGCCCGCGCTCTTTCTGCGCAGGATGGAGAAAATAGAGCCGATGCTCACGTTCACGTCGATGTTCGAGGAGCCGTCCAGCGGGTCGTAAAGCACCACGTATTCGCCGCCCTCGACGTACTCGCCGGGAATGACGTAGACGTCTTCCATCTCCTCGCTCGCCAGGGCGGCTACCGAGCCCGTGTGGTCGAGGGCCTTGCGCATCACGTCGTTCGCGTATTCGTCGAGTTTTTGCACCTCCTCGCCCTGCACGTTCACCTGTCCGGTGAGCCCCAGTATGTCCACCAGGCCCGCCTTGTTGACCTCGGCGTTGATGACCTTGGCGGCGAGGGTGATTTGCGTGACGAGGCGGGTGAACAGCCCCCGCGCCCCGGGGTGGTTGCGTTCCTCCTCGCGGATGTGGCGCTCGAGCGTCATTCCCCTGAAGTTTGGAACGGCCACGGCTTCCTCCGGCATCCTTGCGTGTCCTCTCTCGCGGCTAGGCGGCCACCTCTTCTTCCATGCTCGATTGGTAGGCGCCCGTTCGCGCCGCGCCGTTGCACTTGCAACGATGCAGGAAGAGCCGTTGGGCGAGGGCCACGTTCGCCGTCTCGCCGCCCCATCCCTTGAGAGCCGGAGCTTGCAGGGCGCGCCCGTAGGAGAAGCTGAGCTCCCAGGGGTGGGGGCCCATCGCGTTCATCGCGTTGAGGTGCGCGGTGGCGACGGCGTCGCTCTGCCCGCCCGAGAGGAAGCATATTCCCGGTACGGCGGCGGGCACGTTTCTCGAGAGCGCGCGCACCGTGGCCTCGGCCACCTCCTGCACGCCCGCCTGGGTGGGGCATCCCTTGCCCGAGACGACCATGTTGGGCTTGAGAATCATGCCCTCGAGCGCCACGCGGTGCACGTGCAGGGCGTGGAACACGCACGCAAGCGTCTCGTTCGTCACCTCCTCGCAGACCTCGATGGTGTTGTCCGCGTCCATCAGCACCTCGGGCTCCACGATGGGCACCAGGCCCGCCTCCTGCGAGAGGGCGGCGTAGCGCGCCAGGGCGTGCGCGTTGGCATCGATGCAGTAGGCCGAGGGAATTCCCTCGCCGATGGTGATGACGGCGCGCCACTTGGTGAACGTCGCACCCAGTGCGGCGTATTCCTCCAGCCGCTCGCGCAGGCCGTCGAGTCCCTCTGTCACCTTCTCGCCCGGGGCGAAGGGCAAATCCTTGGCGCCCGTGTCGACCTTGATGCCCGGCAGGATGCCGCGCCCCGTGAGGAGGGCGCCGAAGTTCGTTCCGTCCGACGCGCTTTGGCGCAGCGTTTCATCGAAGAGGATGACGCCGCTGATGTATTCCTCGATTCCTTGCGTCGTGAAGAGCAACTCGCGATAGGCGCGGCGATTCTCCTCGGTCGATTCGACGCCGATGCTGTCCAGACGCCTCTTTATCGTGCCCGAGCTCTCGTCGGCTGCGAGGATGCCCTTGCCGGGCGCCACCATCTGCTCGGCGATTTTCGCCAGGTCATTCGTGCCCATGATTTCGCTCCTGCCCGGGTAGGCGATGGGATGAAAGGGTTGCGGAGACGCCCCCCGACCGGGATGCCCCGCTCTTGGTTCGTCGTTTGCCGTCTCGTCGTGCGGGCCGCTTCGCGTGCGCCGGTTTCGTTCGGGAAAGCGCACGAAACGACCCAAACCTTTGGATGCCGAGCCTAGCAAAACCCCGCCCAAAAAGGAAGTGCGCCCCGGTGGTGGAAATCCGCTCGCGCTCGTGTTCGAATGGGCACCCCCGCCCGGGTGAAGAGGTTTCGCATGACCCGTCTTCTCGACGCGCGGCCATGAGTGCGCAAGCCCCCGGGCGCGCCTCCCCCTGGCGGATGCCCGCGTTTTATTTCCTGCACTTCTTCGGCGTGGGCGTCATGCTGCCGTTTCTGAACGTCTTCTATCATTCCGTGGGGGTGCGCGGGCTGGAATTGGGTCTGCTGAACGCCGCCCCGCGTCTGGCGAGCGCCCTTGCCCCGCCACTGTTCGGCGCCCTCGCCGACAAGTTTCGCCTGGGCCGCCGCGTGGCCCTGTTCTGCGCGGCGGCGAGTGCGCTTTTGGCGCTCGCGCTGTGGGGCGCGAGCGGTTTTCTCGCCCTGTTCGTGCTCATCACGCTGTTCGCGGCCTGCCGCGCGCCGCTCGTGCCCATAGCCGAGAACCTCTGCCTCCGCGAGATAGAGGCCACCGGCGCGCAATACGGGCGCGTGCGCCTGTGGGGTTCGCTGGGCTTCATCGTCGCCGCCACCGGTGCGGCCCGCGTGGTGGAGGTTGCGGGCGTCGCCGCCGTCTTCCCGCTGGTGGCGGGCGTGGGCGCCGTGCTCGTCTTCGTCATCGCGCGCCTGCCGCGGGAGGCGCGCGGCGCGCGGCCCGCGTTCGGCAAGGACCTGGGCGTCTTGCTGCGCAGCGGCCCGCTCGCCGTGTTCCTGCTCACCACCACGTTCGCCGCCATGTCGGCCGGACCCTTCGGGATCTACTTCAGCATCCGCTTGCAGGAGCTCGGCATGTCGGCGGACTTGATCGCCCTGGCGTGGACTGTGGGCGTGGCGAGCGAGGTGGGGTTTCTCGTCTACGCGCAGGCCATACGCAGAAGGTTCGGCCTCAAGGCCATGATAGCGGCGGGGATGCTGGCGGCCGGCCTGCGCTGGGAGTTGGTGGCGCTCACGACGGACGCGGTTATGCTCATCCTCATCCAGCTGCTCCACGGCGTCGCCTTCGGCGTCTTTCACGCGGGCGCGATTCAGTACGTCGACCGCCTGAGCACGGCGGCGACGAAGAACACCGCCCAGTCTCTCTACAGCGCCGCCACCTGGGGGGTCGGCTCCACGCTGGGTGCGCTGCTCGCGGGCTGGCTCCTGCCCGTCTGGGGATTCGTGAACCTCCTCCACGCGGGCGCGCTCATGGCCCTGGGCGCAGGCGTGGCCTTCGCCCTGCTGGGCAAGCGCGTGGAGTGAGCCCCCCGCTCTGGACGCTCCGCCGCTCGTGTGGGAGCATGCCGCTCGCCGAGTCGCGCCCGCGCGCTCGCGCGGGGAGCCATACCGAATGGGGTGTGTGAACATGGCCGCCAGGACACTGTATCTTGCGAATGCGTACGGGTTCTCCTCCCAGCAGCGCGCGGGGCCGCTCCCCGCGCTCGTGGCCGCACTCGAGGCGGCGGGTGCGGAGGTGTGGGAGCCGTTTTCGCGCAATAACCAGCCCGAGCGCCTCGCACAGCCCGGCTGGGCGTACGCCGTCGGGCAGGACGACATGGGCGACGTGCGCGCGGCGGAGGGCTTTTTCGGCGTGGTGAACGGCTGCCCGCCCGATGAGGGCGTGATGGTCGAGCTCGGCATGGCCATCGCCTGGGGCAAGCCCGTGTTCTTGTTTCGCGACGACTTTCGCCGCTGCACCGACAGCGAGGGCTATCCGCTCAACCTCATGCTGTTCACGGGAATGCCCCGCCTCAACTGGCGGGACTACTGGTACACCTCGGTGGATGAGATCGCCGACCCCGAAAAGGCCCTCGCCCGCTGGCTGCGCGGCGCGCCCCTGCCGTGAGGGATCCGCGGACGCAGGCAGGAAAACCGGCGCGGTGAACAGGGCGCGGCGCCTGCCGAAGAACAATCGTAGGCAAGGGCCGATCCCCCTCTTGTTTGACGCCTTGCTTGGCACGTTATTTGGCAACGGGAATGATTTCGTAATGTATTGCTTTTATTCGAATTAAAAGTTTTATCCTGCAAAATCCCCGCTTTTTTCTCCGTTGTTTGACGCACTATTTGACACGTTATTTGACACGCTGTTCGGCAAGGGAGGCAGGCGGGGCGCGCGGTGCTCAGGCCTTCTGGATGAAGACGCGCACGCGGCCCCGCTGATCAGGTGCTTCGCTGCGGACGAGGTGGCCCTCGGCGGCGGCACTCGCGGGGACGCCGGTGGCGGCCTCGCCCGCGTCGAGCCATACTTCGAGGGTCTCGCCGGGCGCCATCGCCTCGAGGGCGAGCTTTGCCCGCACCCAGTTCATGGGGCAGGTTTCGTCCATGAGGTCGAGGGGTTCGCGGCGCGTCACGTGCGGGTTCCTCCGCGGGGGCTGTGTGATGTCCGATAGTGCCATTTTTTTGACCGGAACGGGAACCGGCGTCGGCAAGACGGTGGCGGGCTGCGTCGTCGCGGCGCACTGGGCGGCGCAGGGGAAAGCGCCGCGGGTCATGAAGCCTGCCGAATCGGGCTGTGCCCTGGTGGGCGGACGCCTCCTCGCGCGCGACGCGCACGCCTTGCGCACGGCGGCGGGCGACCCCCGCCCCGAGGCAGAGGTTTGCCCCTACAAATACGCCGCCCCCCTGGCGCCCGCCTACGCGGCGGAGGGAGAGGGCGCACCGCCCGACGCAGAACGCCTCCTCCGTGCCGTCGAGGCGCTCAAGGCAAAGCCCGGCCCCCTGCTCGTTGAGGGTGCGGGCGGGCTGCTCGCCCCTTTGGCGGAGGGCGTTTTCATGATCGACCTGGCCCGGCGCGCGGGGCTGCGCCTGCTCATCGTCGCTCCGCTCGCTCTCGGAACGATCAACCACACCCTGCTGAGCGTGCGCGAGGCGGTGCGCCAGGGCGTTGAGGTCGCCGGCGTCGTTCTATCGGACACGACGGGGGAGGCCACGCCCGCGGCGGCGCGCAACGCGCAGGATTTGGCCGCCCTGTGCGGAGCGCACGCCCCGCTGCTCGGGGTGATTCCCCATCTGCCGGAGGCGGACGCGGTTGTCGCGCACGCGGCGCCGGGTACACAGGCGGCGGAGACGCTCCTCGACCTGGCGCGGGGCTTGCGGCTCGACGCCCTGGACTAGCCCGCCGTTATCCGCCCGCGCAGGGCGCGCACCTGCGCGGGCGTGCCGAGGGCGTAGAGGTGATCTCCCGCGTGGATTTCGAAGTCCGGCCCCGGGTTGAAGCGCATCTTCCCGTCGCTCTGGCGGATGGCCAGCAGGTAGACGCCGGTTTCCTGGCTGATCTTCGATTCGCGCAGCGCCATGCCGACGAGTCCGGAGCCTGTGGGCACGCTCACCTCCTCAAAATCCAGGTCCGCCGTCGCGTGGCTGGTTACTTCGTCGAGAAAACCCGCGAGCTTGGGCCGCAAGACCGACTGCGCGATGCGTATTCCACCCATGACGTAGGGCGAGATGACGCGGTCGGCCCCCGCCGCTTCCATCTTGCCGATGGAGCTCTCCCGCGCGGCGCGGCTCAGGATGAACAGGTCCGGGTTGAGCGCGCGCGCCGTCAAGGTGACGAACACGTTCTCGGCGTCGGTGCCCAGTGCGCACACGAGGCTTTCGGCCTTGGTGACGTTCGCTGAGAGGAGGGTTTCGTCGAGCGTGGCGTCGCCCACAACCAACAGGAGACCCTCCTGGTCGAGGTGCGCGGCGATGGATTCGTCGTTCTCGATGATGACGTAGGGCCGCGACTCCCTGGCGTACTCGCTCGCGACGGTCGAGCCGATGCGCCCGTACCCGCAGATGATGTGATGGCCTTCGAGCTTTTTGAGTTCTCTCACCAGTTTACGCCTCCCGAAAATCTGGCGCACCCGCTGTTCGAGCCGCGCCTCGGCGATCAGTGCAGTACTGTAGAACACCACGGCCAGACCCACGAGCAGGAGCCCCACGGTGAACATGCGCCCTTTCATGTCGAGCTCGTGCACCTCGCCGTAGCCCACCGTCGTCAGGGTGATGATCGTCATGTAGAACGACTCTTCGAGCGGCCAGCCCTCGAGCAGGCTATAGCCCACCGTCCCTACGAGGGTGACCCCGAACAGGGACATGATGATGAAGAGGATGCGCAATGTTCCTTACACCTTTACAGGAGGGTGGGTTGCCCTGTTTCGTCGCACGGGAGCGATTCTGGCCAAAACGCGGGCGTCCTGGGGACTATGCGCGCGCCGCCAGGTCGAACAGCGTATGCCCGAGCCGCGCCTGCGCCTCCGTGCGGACGGGTTCGGTGGCCTCTGCGAACGCCGCGCGCTCCCGGGCGTTTAAGTCCGTGAAGCGCACGCCCTCGCCTTCGAGCTTTTTGCGAATCGCGCTCTCCCCCGCCCGCGCAGCCTGGCGTTGATGGGCGATGGCCTGCGCCATGCATTCGCGCACGGCCTCGCGCGTCTGCGCGGGCCAGGCGCTAAAGCTCTCGCGGTGGACGAGCAGGGCGCGCGCGCCGTAGAAATGCCCGCTCATCGTGATGTGTTTTTGGTGGTTGGTCACGCCGTAGGTCGCTGTGTTCGAAAGCGGGTTTTCCTGGGCGTTCACCGCACCCGACTCGATCATGGCGATGCCCTCGCTCAGCTCCACGGGCACGGGCTCGGCCCCCAGCAGCGCGAACGTGCGCACGTGCGCCTCGTTGGGCTGTAAGCGAATGCGCAGCCCCTTACAGTCTGCGGGCGTTCTCACGTCGCGGGCGCTGTTCGAGAGGTGGCGGAATCCGTTGTCCCAAAACCCCAGGCACCCGTAGCCCGTCTGTGCTTCGATGCGTTCGCTTAAGTGCGCGCCGAGTGCGCCGTCCAGTGCGCGGTGGGCGTGGGCCGCGTCCTCGAACAAAAAGGGCAAATCGACGATTTCGAGTTCCGGCACCCGGTCGGCGAGGTAGCTCGTCGAGAAGTAGCACATGCCGAGCAGCCCGCACTCGACCATGGAGAGCAGGTCCCCGGCGGCGTAGCCGAAGTCCATCACGTTCCAGAATATGTCGGTCCGCACGCTCTCCCCCAGCCGCTCGGCCATCTTCTCTTTGAAGAAGACCATCGCGCGGCTGTGCGAGGTGTCGGGCGGGGAATAGCCCCCGATGCGGACGTGGACGTGTTCGGCCATTCGCGTTGCTCTCGTTTCGATAACCTGCGTGTCCCTGAACGAATCGACCATACCACACATGCGCCGCCGTGCGCGCGGCCCGGCGCACCGAACGCCTGCGGTCTTGACGCACACGCTCCGCTGGGGCATGTTCCATCCTCGGATTCATCGTGAACCAGCCGAGGAGATGAGAACGATGTCTTCACTGCAAGCGCAGCTTTTCGTGCAGACCGCCTCCGTTGCGCTGAATCGCCTGGCGAAGGATCTGCAAAAAGCCTACGAGCCCAAGAAAGGCGATCGGTTCAACGTCAAGGGCATTACCTACGAAATCGGCCCGCCCAAGTTCGTGGGCACGGACAAGGCGATTCGCTTCGAGATCAGCTCGAAGATACCCGGCGAGGAATTGCCCGGCTCCTGCGATCATGCCAGCTATTTCAAGCAGATCGAAAAGCGCAACGGCACCGCGTCGGACAAGAAGCCCGTCTCCGCCGATATGGAGAACATCGTCCGCGAGACGCGCGATCAGGAGAGAAAAGAGCGCGACTACGTGAAGCTCACCTACCAGTATGCCGCGGACGAGCTCTACGACGACGCGGAGATTCTCCGGCGCCTCGAGGCGTTCGCCAAGGGCGAGGCCAAGGACGAGATGCCGCCCGGCGTGCCCGGCGTCACCACTCTGGCGGGCCGCCTCATACTCGATAGGGTGCAGTCCGCCCTGTACGAGGGAGCGCGAAGCAACGTCGAGTCGCTCATCGACGCGAACGAGAAGGTGCGCGCCGCACTCAAGAAAGGCGGCGCAAAGAAGAGCACGAAGAAAAAGTAGGCCCGCGTCATGGCACTGTGCCTGAGGGGTGCGGTGGCCCATACTCCGCTCGAGCGCATTGCGGACGCCCTCCTCGTCGTCGAGGGGGGCGTTTTTTCTTATGTGGGGCCGCGCGGGGCGCATCCCTTGCCCCCGGGTGCGCAGGTGGTGGACCTGGGCGGCGCGCTCGTTTGTCCGGGTCTGGTCGATTTACAAGTCAATGGCCTGGGGGCGGACGCGGTGCTCACGGCGAATGCGGAGGGCATCCGGCGCGTCGCGCGGGAATTGGCCCGGCGCGGAACCACGGCCTTTTTGCCCACCCTCACCACGGCCTCTCGCGAAGATTTGCTGCGCGCCGCGCGCGCGGTGCACGCGGCACGCACGCTCCAGGAGCAAGAGGGCGGCCCCGAGGCGCGCATTCTGGGCGTGCACCTGGAGGGTCCCTGGCTCGAGCCGTCCATGCGCGGGGCGCACCCCGCCGAGCACCTGCGCACCCCTTGCGCGCGCGAGGCTGAAGCCCTCGCCCGTGCCGCGGGCGGTTTCGGGCCGGGCGGCCTGGCGATGGTCACGCTCTCTCCCGGCCTCGCCGGTGCGGCGGGGATGGCCCGCTTTCTGGCCGAACGCGGCGTGGTTCCCGCCCTGGGGCACACGGAGGCGGAAGCCGCGCGGGTCGAGGCGTTTCTCGACGCGGGCGGCGCCTTCGCGGTGCATGCGTTCAATCGCTACGGCCCCCCCGCACTGCCCGCCCACAGAAACGCCGCGCCCATGGATTTCGTTCGCACGGATTCCAGACTCTTCGCGGGTCTGATTGCGGACGGGGTGCACGTGACCCCGCGCAGGGTCGCCTCCTTCGTGCGCGCGCGGGGCTGGGAGAGAACGGTCCTCACCTCCGACCTCGTGGCCGACGGGGGCTTGCGCCCCGCACCCGGTGCGCCGGACGAGGCGGCTTCGGGCGACGCCGTGCGGCGGGTGGGCGTGCTGAGCGGCAGCCGCCTCTCGCTCGCCGAGGCACTTCCCCGTCTGTGCGCGTGGAGCGGCCTCGACTTCGCCTGCGCCCTGGCGACGGCCACCAGAAATCCCGCGCGCGTTCTGGGGGCGTCCTCCGCCCTCGCACCGGGTGCGCGCGCGGACTTGTGCGTGCTCGAGCCGGGGTCTTTCCGGTTGCTCGGCGCGATGGCGGGAGGGGCGTGGGCGGGCGATTCTCCGCCGATTGCGCGCGGATGAGTATTCCTCCATAATTTGTCCATGCCCGACCCCGCATCCGCCCGGACGGTCTCGCCTCATGTATGACCTGTTGTTTCGCGGCGCGCTAATCTTCGACGGCCTGGGCGCACCACCCTTTGAGGGTGGGCTCGCCGTGCGCGGGGAGGCCGTCGCGGCGATGGGTCCCGGGGTGGACGGCCCCGCCCGCCGCGTCGTCGACGCCCGGGGGCTGGCCTTGAGTCCGGGCTTCGTCGACATCCACGGGCATTCGGATTACTACCTCCTCATCAACCCCGAGGCGCACGCGAAGGTGCGCCAGGGGGTGACGACCGACGTGGGCGGCAACTGCGGCTACGCCGCTTCTCCGATTTGTGGAGCCGAGGGCGAGGAGCGCCGGGAGTGGTACCGCGCGCAGTTTGATCTCGACCTGCCTTTCGAGAGCGTGCGCGCGCACCTCGACCACGTGGAGGAGGTGGGCGTTTCCATCAACTACGCCCATCTGGCGGGGCACAACACCATGCGCGCGGGCGTCATGGGGGGCGCTGCCCGCCCTGCCCGCGCGGAAGAACTCGCCGCGATGGAGGAGATGCTCTCGCGCGCGATGCGCGAGGGCGCTTTCGGCCTATCCACCGGGCTGGTGTACGCGCCCGCCTGTTTTGCCGACGCCGCCGAGCTTACCGCCCTTTGCCGGGTCGCCGCGCGCGAAGGCGGGCTGCTCGCCACCCATATGCGCAGCGAGGGCGACGGGCTGCTCGAGGCGATCGACGAGGTAACGAACGCGGCCGAGGCGGCGGAGCTGCCGCTTCAGATCAGCCACCTCAAGACGGCGGGCGCGCGGAACTGGCACAAGCTCGACGCGGCTTTCGCGCGCATCGAGAACGCGCGCGCGCGCGGGCTGGACGTAACCTGCGATCGCTACCCCTACACGGCGTCGAACACGCACCTGAGCGCGCTCCTGCCCGACTGGGTGCATGAGGGCGCGGTGGAGGAGAAGGTGGCGCGCCTCCTCGACCCCGAAACGAGAGCCCGCATACGCGGCGAAATCGAAAGCGCGCACCCCGACGCGCCCTATTGGGAGAACGTGCGCATCAGCCGCGTCTTCACCGAGGCGAACGTAGAGCATGAGGGCTGCACCCTCGCGCAGCTGGGCGAGAGGCGCGCGCGCGCACCGGCGGAGGCCATGCTCGACCTGCTGGTGGAAGAGCGCATGAACGTCGAGATTCTCATCTTCATGATGAGCCCCGGGAACATGCGCCGCATTCTGCAAAAACCCTACGTCATGGTGGGTTCGGACGCGGGCGCAATCACGCACGAGCCTCCCCTGGGCGGTGGGCGGCCGCATCCGAGGAACTTCGGCACGTTCCCCTTCGTGTTGGGTGCGCTGGCCCGCGACGAGGGCCTCTTCTCGCTGGCCGAGGGCGTGCGGAAGATGACCTCCGCACCCTGCCTGCGGCTGGGAATCGCGGACAGGGGGCGTCTGGCGGTTGGCATGAAGGCCGACCTCGTCCTCTTCGACCCCGCACGCATCCGCGACGAATGCACCTACGAGCGGCCCGTCGCCTATCCCTCGGGCGTCGAGATGGTGGTCGTGAACGGCGAGGTGGTCGTGGAGGGAGGAGAGCACACGGGCGCGCGTCCGGGTCGGGCGCTGCGCAAATCCAAGAACGGGAGGCCTGCGAATGCCGTTTGACTTCTCCGTTTGGGAGACGACACTCCTCGCTGCGGGTCTGCTCGCCTTGCCTGCCGTTTTGGTGGTTTGGTGGATGTACCGCCGCGCGCAGAAGCGCAAAAGGTTCCCTGCGGAGGTGTGGGGAGCCTACCTCGAGGCAGGAACGCGCGAGGACGACTGGGACGACATATCGGGTCCGCGGGCGGAGCCTGCGCCCACAGAAGCGCCCGGGGAGGCAGTGGGCGAGCCCTTGCCGGAAACCGGAGGCGAGGCGCCCGCGGAGGCCGTGAGCCCGGCGTTCCGGGAGGTCGAGGGCGGCGCGCACGGGGAGGTCGAAGCCGCCCCGCCCGCAAAGGAGGAGAAAGGGCCGCGCTGGCGGCCGAATCTCTCCCTGGGGCGCGGGAAGCCGGAGCGCCAACTCGAAGAAGCGCTCCGCGGGATGGATTTCTCGCATCTGGAAATGCGGGGCGAGGACGCCCCGCTCCCGCCCGGGCGGGAGGAGGCTTCGCCCGCCGGGGCAGCCGAGGCTGAGGCTGCGCCTACTGAATCGGCTTCTCACGACACGCCGCCCGTCGCCGACGCGGCCCTCCCGGCCGAACCACCCCCGGCGGAGCCATCCCCGGAGGAACGGCCCGACGCAGGGCGTGAGGACGCCCCCGCGGACGCACAGCCCGCACCCGGGGTGGATGAGCACACGGCCTCGGCCCCGCAGAAGATTGCTCCCGAAAAGCGCGTGCGGGTGCGCATTCCCGCCGTCGCACAGGTCAGAAGCGATTCCCGCGCGGCAGGCAAATCGACCGCCGCGAAGAGCGAACCGGGCACGGAGGACGCGCCTCCCGCCGGAGGCGAGGCGCCCGCGGCGGCGGCCGCCGCCCCCAAGGCTCCTCCATCCACGCAAGGCGAACTGCCGCTGCCCGGGGGCGAAGACCTCCGTCCGCCGGAGGCACCGGGCGAAGCCTCCGGGCCGGAAGAGGAAGTGCGCGAGCCCGAGGAAAGTGTTTTGGAGCATGTGCCTGAGGCGGCGCCCCCGCCCTCGGGAACTCTCGATACCGAAGCCCCCCCCTCGCCGAATGCGCCGTCTATCGAGGTGGACGAGCCGCGCGAAGAGGAGGCGGAACCACCGCTGGAGGAGGACATCTCCCCCGTGGAGCCCTCCCTGGACGAGGGTGCGCCCGACGTGCAAGCCGCCCTCTCGCCGCAAGAGCCGCCCGACGAGGAGAAGAAGCCGCAGTCTTCTGAAGACGACGTTCTCTCCCTCATCCGCAGCGAACGCGGTGAGGAGGAGAGTGTCGGGAGCGTCGAGGAGGAGGAGCGTGCAGTCGCGCAGTCCGCTCCGGGCGCGGATGAGGACGTTCCCGCACCGAACGAGACGCCCGCCGAGACCATCCGCGCACTGGCCGCGGAGGCGTGCCCGGCGAACATGATTTTGGTGGAGGCGATGGACGTTTCGCTTCCCCCCTGGGCGGAGGAGACGGCGGACGCGGCGCGGCGCACATTCGAGAAAGCTGCGGACGCAACGGCGGCAGACCTCTTGCATCTGTCTCTCGTCGAGATGCTGCTGGGCAAGTGCGAGGAGGCGCAGCGCCACCTGAGAGAGGCGCTGCGCAAGGCGAGTCGGTTGGCCCCCGTCCTGAACGCCTTGGCCGTGGCGTCCTTTCTGCGGGGGAAGTGGGAGCCTGCCGTCTCCTATGGCCGTGAAGCGCTGCGCGAGGTGGGCCGCGACGAACAGGCGCGCGGGATGATCTCGCGAAACCTGGGCTGCTTCTATCAGAAAAAGGGCGACGACGTGCGGGCGGCGGAATTTTTCGAGGCGGCCCTCGAATGCATCGGGGCGCAGGGGGCGCCCGCCGAGTTGGCTCCTTTGCGGATGCGCGTCGGTCGGTTGTTCCGCCGCCTGGGGGAGGGGGAGAAGGCGAGGGGGCACCTCGCCGAGGCGGCGCAACTCTTTCGCCGTCTGGGAGCGCGGGCAGAGGAGGTGCGCGCGCAGGTCGCGCTGGCCGCCGTTCTCACCGAGGCCGGCATCCACGAAGCCGTGCAGAAGAACCTGGAGGAAGCCCTCGACGCTTCCCGAAAAATCGGGGACGCGGCGGGCGAAGCCCTGGTCTACGGGCAGATGGGGACGAACTGCGTCGCACAGGAGCAGTTCGCACACGCGCTGGGGCATTACGAAAATGCCCTGCGCATCAACCGCGAACTCGGCAACCAAAGCGCCGAGGCGGCGAACCTCGGCGGCATAGGCAACGTCCACCACGCGCGGGGCGACTTTGCCGAAGCGCGCGCAGCCTACGAGGCGACTCTCGCTATCGTCCGCGAGCGGGGCAACGCCCGCACCCTGGCCGGGGTGCTGGAGAGCCTCGTTCGCCTGCACATCGAAGAGGGGGACGAGGAGGCTGCGCGCACACGCCTGGCCGAGGCGCGGCGCGTCCTGCAGGAGTTGGGAGCACGGGACGTGCTCGAGGATTTGCGCGGGCTCTCGCGGGAGTTGGAGAGGAGCTCTTAGGAGTTCGTGGTTTTTCCCGCGTCCGCCTTGGTGGGGGGCGACTGACGCGCGGCTTCTCCCAGGGCGTACCTCTCAAGGGCGCGCGCGTAGACGCGCGCCGCTTTTTCGAGTGAATCGACCGCCACGAACTCGTCGGGTGCGTGTGCCTGCTCGATGTTTCCGGGTCCCAAGAGAAAGCAGTTTCTGCTTCCGGTGAGCGCGGCGGCGAGACCCGCGTCGGAATAGTAGCTCACCCCCGTGGGTGCGGGTTCCGTGCCCAGAACCTCCTGGAGACTCTCGAACAGAATCCGCGCCCCTTCGCTGTCCAGATCCGCCGTCACGGGGGGGCGATCCGCAATGGTGGGGCGCAGCGAGAAGCCCGTGCCCCTCACCTGCGCGCAGGCTTTGGCCGCACTCTGCTCGATGATGCGGCCTACCTCCGCCGTCCGGAGCGGGGGCACGAAGCGCGCGTCCAGATTCACCGTGCAACGCTCGGCGACCACGTTGGACTTGTGCCCCCCCTCGATCATCGCGGCGACCAGCGTGCAGCGGCCCAGCAGGGGGTCTTCGTGCGGGAGCGCCGCCACCGCTTCGTGCAGATCCGCTACGGCGAGGGCCGCCGCGTGCACCGCGTTCGCTCCCATGTGGGGCGCCGCCGCGTGGGCGCTCTTGCCCGTGAAGGCGAGTTCAAACCACATTGCGCCCTTCTGGGCCGTAACGAGAGCGAGGTCGGTCGGCTCGCACGCGATCACCACGTCCTCGGGGCCGACGGCCCCGCTCGCGATGGCCGCCTGCGTACCCGTCATGACGCCGCTTTCCTCGTCGACCACCATGCAGCAGCGCACGGTGCGCTGCGCCGCCGCGCCCGCGTCGACGCGCTTTTTCAGATGTTCAAAGGCCGCGAGGCAGGCGGCGATGCCGCCTTTCATGTCGCAGCTTCCCCGCCCCCATATGCGTCCGTCCTGCTCGGTTGCGCGAAACGGCGGGCGCGACCAGCCCTCGCCCGCGGGCACCGTGTCCATGTGGTTCAAAAAGACGAGCGCCGCGCCGCCGCGCGCCCCCGCGATCTCGGCGGTTACGTTCTCGCGCCGATCGGCTACGCGCTCGCGGCGGGGCGTGAGGCCCAACTCCCGAAAAAAGGCCTCCATGCGGTCCGCCATGACGGACTCGTCCCCCGTGGGGTTTTCACTGGGAATCTCTATCAATTCCCTGGCGAGTGAGACGGCGCGCGCCTCGATATTCGCGTCCAACGCTCGGCCTCCCGTAAGACAGTCGCGCCATGATGCCGCATTTCGCGCGGTGCGTACATGCGGCCTCAGCCGTAAAGACGCCGCATGAGCGCGGCGAAGTTGCGCCCCGGCGTCATGTTTCCGAGCACCACGGCCTCGCGCGCCCCCGTGGCGGCGGGCAGGTTGTTCGCGCGCCCCGTGAGCGTCCCCCACGCCAGCAGCGCGAAGCATACGGCCTCAACGGCGTCTGCGCGGACGCCCCGCGCGTCGCTCGCAATGAGTGGCAGGTTGCCCAGAGCCTCCTCAAGAGCGCGCATCAAGGTCGTGTTGTGGACGCCGCCGCCGCCGGCCACGACCTCTGCGGGCGGAGCGTCGCGGGGGAGGAAATCGCGTATCGCGTCCGCCGCGCACCGGGCCGAGAAGGCGGTGAGGGTGGCGATGGCGTCTTTGGCGTCGCGCCCGCGCATCCGGGCGAACACGTCGTCCACGAAAGCCTCTCCGAACTCTTCTCTGCCCGTGCTCTTGGGCGGCTTGCGTCCGATATAGGGGTGACGCGCGAGGGCGTCCAGGGTTTCGGGGCAAACGCGGCCCGCCGCCGCGAGCGCGCCGTCTTTGTCATAGGCTTGCGCACCGTTCGTTATCCTGTGCGCCAGGACGTCGAGCGGCATGTTCGCCGGCCCGCAGTCGAAGCCGAAAACGCCCTCTGCCCCCGCGGGGGGCAGATAGGTTACGTTCGAGATGCCGCCCAGGTTCAGGAAGGCGACGGGAGCGTCCGCGCGGCTGAAGAGCATGCGGTGCGCCCAGGGGCTTAAGGGTGCGCCCGCCCCGCCCGCGGCCATGTCGCGCGGGCGAAAGTCCGAGACGCAGGTGATTCCCGTGCGCGCGACGATAAAGGCGGCATCGCCGATCTGAAGCGTTGAGGGCAGCAGCGGCCCGCGCGCGCCCACGCCGCTTTCCGGCAGGTGGCGCACCGTCTGGCCGTGGCTGCCGATGAAGTCGATGGCCGAGAGCGCGACGCTCGCCGCAGACGCCACCTCCTCCGCCGCCTCGGCGAAGGCCTCGCCGAGTGCGCGGTGCAGCGCGCATATCTCCTCGGTCGAGGCGCCCTCAGCACCTCCCGCCAGCAAAACGCGCTCGCGCAGGCCGCGCGCGTAGGGAGTGGTGCGAAAGGCGAGCGTCTCCACGCTTTCGTCCGGCGCAATCCGCACCAGGGCGGCGTCCACGCCGTCTGCGGAGGTGCCCGACATCAGCCCGATACCGAGCAGCGCGTCGCTCAAGAAGGCGACCTCCGCGGCGCGCGGGACTCGCCCCCCGGGCCGTAGATGCGCTGGTATTCGCGGTAGTAGCCCAGAACCTTCTTCACGTAGTTTTTGGTCTCGGGGTAGGGAATTTCCTCGATGAAGACGTCGAGCGGTTTCTTGCGCCCGTTCTTCCACCATCTTTTGACGGGGCGGCTGCCCGCGTTGTAGCTCGCTATGGCGGGGACGAGCGCGCCGCGAAACTCGCGCAGCAGCGCGCCCAGGTAGCGCGCCCCCAGCCGCGCGTTGAGGGCGGGATCAAAAAGATCGTCCAGCGATGCGAGGCGAATTTTGTGCTTGCGCGCGAGATTGAGGCCCGTGGCGGGCATGAGTTGCATGAGTCCCCGCGCGCCCGCGGGCGAAATCGCCCGCGCGTCGTAGGCACTCTCCGCGCGAATGACGGCGTTTACGAGAAAAGGATGCGCCCCGCCGGGCTCCGCGCGCTCGACGATCAGGGGGTAGACGGTCTCCCAGAAAGCCCGCGGCAGGTCGCGCCCGCCACCACTCACCGCGCCCCAAAACGATTCGTTGACCAGGCGTATGGCCCGGTGGCTGAGGCCCGCCTTCGTGAGGGCGCGCGCCGCGTGGTAGCGCGCATAGGGCGAGGGGTACAGACGCCTGTACTCCATGGCGGCGTATTCGTGCAGACCCACCGAGGAGAGCAGTTCGGCCACCCGGCGCACCCCCGCACTCTTGGGCGGAGGGCGCATCCACTCGCGGTATCCCGCCGTGCGCAGGGGTGGCGCGCCCAGGGACGCGGGGTCTTTCGCCCGCGCGAGGCGGGCGATGGCGCGCAGGGCCATCTGGCCGTAGTAGCGGTGGCGGTAGAGTCGTACGCAGTAGCGGTAGCGGGCAAGGGCGTTCTTGCGCTCTCCCGCCCGCTCGGTCGCCACCGCCCGCCAGTAGGCGGCGGAGGCTGCCAGCCAGTGGTCGGGGTAGGCGTTCGTCGTTCTGGCGAAGGCCTTTTGCGCTCCCGCGTAGTCTTTGGAGCGAAAGCGCAGCCAGGCGAGCCGGAAGGTCGCCATGGGCGCCCACTTGGAGCGCGGATCGTTTGCCAGCACCTCCTCGTAGCGGCGCGCGGCGCGGGGGTAGTTGCGGTCGTCCTCGTAGACGCGGGCGAGCAGGTAGCGCGTTCGCGCCGCCCACGGGCCGGTGCGCGTCTCCTTGATGAGTTGCCGCGCCCGGGACTCAAAAGCGCTCTGGTCGCGCTTGCGCAGGTGGTTGCGCGCCAGTAGGTAGCTCGCCTCCGCCCGCCGGGGGTTGCCCGCCGGGTAGCGGCGGATGATGCCCCGCAAAGCGCCGCCCGCGCGCTTCGTCTTTCGCAGGGAGAAGAGCAGGCGCGCCTGGTGGAAGGCGGCATCTCCACGATAGGGCGATTTCGGAAAGAGCCTCTCCAGTTCCCCAAAGCCCCGAAACGCCTTTTCGTAGCGGTAGCGTTTTTGCAGGAGTCTGGCGCGCCGGTAGAGGTCCCCGGCGCCGGGCCGCTCGAGTGGCGGCGAGAGGGCGGCGGAGATGCGCTCCGCCTGCTTCCCGGCGCGCGCGGCGCGGGGGTGCTCGGGGTGGCGCAGCCACAACTTCCGGTAGGTGCGCGCGGCCTCCCTGTCGCGGCGCCCGGCGCGCAGAGCCTCCGCACGCATGAACAGAAAATCGGGCGCCTCCCCGCTTTCGGGAAACGCGCGCAGGTAGCGCTCCGCCGTCTGTGCCGCGCGCAGGGGGCGTTTGCCCGCGCGGTGGATGCGAACGAGCTGCGCGTGCACGAAAGAGGGGTCGGGCGCGCCCCGCCATTTTTCGAGCAGCGTCTCGAGCGCGCCGCGCGCGCGGGCGTGCTGCCCGGCCTCAAGGGCGGCCTTCGCCAGCAGCACGAGGGCGTACTTCTCGAGCGCGGGCGCTTCGCCCGGCGCTTTCTCGAACGCATCGGCGGCCTCGCGAAACCGCTTGAGCCGCAACAAGGCGTTGCCTGTGAGAAAAGCGCGCCTGCCGCCCAGGTTCGTCTTCGTCTGCTGAAGCGCCTTGAGGGCTTGCGCGTAGCGATTCTGCGCCATCAGTTGCTGCACGCGCGTAAGTATGTGCGCCTCTGCGCCGCGAGTTTCGGCGCGCGCCTTTGCTTCCGGTGCGGGCGCTGTCCACCCGGTTGCCGGCAGTGCGAAGGCGGCCAGCAGGGCGAGGAGGGCGCATCGCCGCATCACGGCTGGGCCTTTCGCTCTTGTTCGCCGCGGCGCGCGAATTCCGCTGCAACCTCCGCGCGCACGTCCGCGCGCAGCAGAAAATCGGCCCCCGTCATCGCCAGCGCCTTTGCGCCTGTGAGGAGGGTGCGCCTGCCTGCGTCTGCTCCCGCCGCCTCGGCGAACGCAGGGGTGTGGGCGGAGACGCCGGCGGGAACCATCTGGATTTGCGGGTGGATGGTGGGGGTTTTGCGGCTCACGTTGCCCACGTCGGAGGAGCCCATCCGCAGCGGAGGCAGGGGGTCCGCCTCGCGTATGCCGAGTTGCTTCAGATTCTCGCGGAACAGCGCGGCGAGCGGGGGGTTGGGGCGCATGGGGTCGTAGGAGAGGGGGTTTTCCCGGGTTTCGAGCTCCGCCCCCGTGGCCCGTGCGGCGCCCTCGGCGCAGGCGGCCACGCGCGCGCGCAGGGCGTCCAGCCCCCCGGGCGTGTCGCTGCGCACGTAGAACCAGGCGCTCGCCCTGTCCGGAATGACGTTGGGCGCCTCTCCGCCCTCGGTCACCACGCCGTGCACGCGGTCTCCCGGCGGGAGCTGCTGGCGCAACAAGGCGACGGCGTTGAAGGTGGCGATGAGCGCGTCCAGGGCGTTCACGCCCTGCTCGGGAGAGGCGGAGGCGTGCGCGGCGCGGCCGCGGAAGTGAAACCTGAGCTCCGCCAGCGCGAGAAAGTTCACCTCGACCCTCGTTTCATCCGCGGGGTGGATCATCATGGCGGCGTCCACTGCGTCGAACGCGCCCGCGCGGGCCATCAGCACCTTGCCGCCGCCTTCCTCCTCGCCCGGCGTGCCGAGCACGCACACGCCCCCCCACGCAGGGTCCAGAGCGTGGTGGAGCGCTGCTCCCGCGGCGACGCCCGCCACGCCGATGACGTTGTGGCCGCAGGCGTGCCCCAGGCCGGGCAGTGCGTCGTATTCCGCCAAAAAGGCGACCGATGGCCTCTTCGCGTCGCCGGGGGAGTTTTGCGCGCAAAACGCGGTGGGCAGGTCTGCCACGCCCCGGGTGAGGGCGAAGCCGTTTTTCTCCAGATAGCCGCACAGCCGCTGCGCCGCGCGACGCTCTTCCAAGCTGGGTTCGGGGTCGGCGTGAATCGCGAGTGAGAGCGCCCAGAGGGCGTCGGCCTCCTCGTCGATGAACCTCGATACGGCGCCCTTGACCCCTTCGATGTCCACGGCGCCTCCTGCACAGGCGGGGGGGATGCTCGATTATGGCGAAGGGCTTCGGGGGGTGTCAACGAGCGCGTCGGGCGTTGATGGCGATTATATTGACGGGCGATGTGAAAAGGGCGATACTTTTTTCCCCGCCCCGAAGGAGAATGGCTTTGCTCTCGTTTTTGGCCGCGGCGGCATCCCCCGGGGGAGATTCTTCGCCGTTCAAGTCGCTTCACCAGGAGATGGACGTCATCGACCTCGCCACCCAGTCGGGCGGCATGGTGCTGTTCGTTCTGATCGTCCTGGTCGTCTTCTCGTTGTGTTCGTGGGCCGTCATCATCTGGAAGTTCTGGGAGTTGCGCGTCGCGCGGCGGCGCTCGACGGCGTTCGTCGAGGCGTTCTGGCGTTCGCGCCACCTCGAGGGGCTCTACGCGGAGCTGGACGAGCGCACAAGCAGCCCGGTGAGCGAGGTGTTCGCCGCGGGCTACGTCGAGGTCGAGCAGCTTCTCAAGACGCGCACGCAAGGAGCGAGCGAGGAGGCGGGCGTCCTCACCTCCGAGACGACGGGGGTGGAGAGCGTGGAGCGCGCGCTGCGGCGGGCGTCGAACGAGCAGATGGGCAGGCTCGAGCATATGCTGACTTTTCTCGCCACTACGGCGAGCGCCACCCCGTTCATCGGGCTGTTCGGCACGGTGTGGGGCATCATGAACTCGTTCCGCGACATTGGTTCGAAAGGCTCGGCCGGCCTCGCCGTCGTAGCCCCGGGCATCAGCGAGGCGCTCGTCGCCACAGCACTTGGACTGCTGGCGGCCATACCCGCCGTGATTGCCTACAACCACCTCCAGGGCCGGGTGAAGGCGATCGCGGACGAAATCGAAAACTTCACGGCCGACTTCCTGAACCTCGTCGGCCGCCATTTCATGCGCCTGTGAGCTTGCCGTGGCCGTCAAGCTGAACCGCGACGCGCGGGCGAGCATCGCGGACATCAACGTCACCCCGCTCGTGGACGTCATGCTCGTCCTGCTCGTCATCTTCATGGTGACCGCCCCCCTCCTCGAGACGCAAAACCAGTCCGTGAACGTGGATTTGCCCCGCGTCGAGGCGGCGCGGGCGAACGTGGCGGAGGACGCCATCGTCATCACGCTGGACAAAAATCGCGCCTTGTATATAAACGACAACCTGTTGAACGCTCCCGAGCTCGCGGTGAAGCTCGAGGCGCTTTTTCGCAGCAGGCGGCGCAAGGAGATATTCCTCCGCGCGGATCGCACGGTTCCCTACGGCGAGGTGGTGCGCGTCATGGCCATTGCGCGTGCGGCGGGCATCGACCGCCTGAACATGGTGACCGACCCTCTGGAGGAATCTCCGCAAAGGGGGGCCAAGCGTTGAGGAGCCTGCGGCCCCATGACTGAGCGAACAGAAGCTACCCCCCCTCCCCCGCGTCCTCCCCGCCGCGACCGCCGGTTCATCTGGGCGTGCGCGGCCTCGGTGTTTCTCCATGGCGTGCTCTTCGCCTGGGTGGGGATGGCGCCCTCCCAGCCCAAATACCGCTACTTCGGGGGCGGAACCGCCGTCAGCCTGGTGGGGGCGGACGAGATACCGGGCGGATCGGCGCGGGGAAAATCGGGAGACAGACCCCAGGAGGCGGTCGTACGCCCCTCCCCCCAGGCGGCTGCTCCCGCGCGCAAGATAGCAGCGCCCGAGAAAAAGCCCCCCCAGCCCGCGAAGAAGGTTGTCCAGAAGAAGAAAAAGCCGCCGAAGAAGGTCGTCCGCAAGAAGAAAAAGCCGCCGAAGAAAGTCGTCCAGAAGAAAAAGGTGCGGCGCATCGCGAAGAAGAGCAACCCCAAGAAGCGGGTCGTTCGCAAGAAGAAAAAACGCGACCCCGCGCGTGAGGCGCGCCGCAAGCGCGCACTGGCGCGCCGCGAGCGGGCCATGCTCTGGCGCAAGCGCTACAAGAAAACGCAGCAAAGCGAGAAGCAAAAGCCTGCGCGCAAACCTTCCGCCCCTGAGAACCTGCTCGCGCGCGCGGACGCCGTGCCCCCGAAGCCGCCCAAGGGATATGCCGGCGAGGGGGGAGGCGACGGCCAGGGAGGCGGCAGCCGGACGATAGGCGGCGGTGGCGTCGAGCGCGGGGAGATGGAGCGCTACTACGGGCGGCTGGGCCGTTGGATCGGCCAGAAGTTCCAGGTTCCGCCCGGCCTCGATGTGGAGGGAATGCGTACGACCGTCGAGGTGGACATAAACCGCACGGGGAAATACCGCAACCTGCGCATTACGCGCTCGAGCGGGAACGCCGTCTACGACCGCGCGGTGCTTCGCGCCGTGGAGCACGCGGCCAGCCCCTCCCTGCCCGCCCCGCCCGACGGGATGAAGACGGAGTGGCTCCTGCTGGGCTTCCGGTTCTGCGGAAAGGAATTTTGTCGCTGATGGGAGAGAACATGAAGCACGAACCGACCGGGCGCGCGCCCGGCACTCTGCTGGGGGCGTGCCTGCTCGCCGCCGCAATCCTCTGGCCCGGGGGAGCGGACGCGGGGCGTGTGTTCATCGACATCTACTCCCCGACGGCGCGGAAGGTCAGGCTGGCGATACCCGAGTTTCGCCCCCTGGGCGGCAAGCGCGACCCGCTGGGCCGCAAGGTGGCCGAGGTTATCACCTCCGACCTCGTGCGCAGCGGGCTGTTCTTCGTCCCCGACCGCAAGGCATATCTCGAAAACCCCCTGCGCGCGGGCATTCGCAGAAACGAGCAGCGCTTCTCCGACTGGAGCAAGGTGGTCAAGGTCGAAGCGCTCATCAAGGGCGGCTATACGATTGCGGGGCAGGAGATCACGGCCGAGGTCTACCTCTACGACACGATTCGCGGCGCGCAGGAGCTCGGCAAGCGCTACAAGTACCCCAAGAGCAACTGGCGCCTGATGGCCCATCGCTTCGCCAATGCGGTGGTCGAGCGCTTCACGGGCGAGAGCGGAGTGTTCGACACCCAGATCGCCTTCGTCTCCAGGCGCTCTCTCAAGGAGCGCGGCGAGATATACATCATGGACTGGGACGGGGCCGAACTCAGGCAGGTGACCCGAAACGGCATGGGCAACAACACCCCCGTGTGGGCTCCCGACGGAAGATGGCTCTCTTATTCCTCGTTCAAGTCCAAACCGCCCGGCGTGTTTTTGCTGCCTACGGACGGGAACCGCGAGTTTCGGGTGAGTTCGCCCCGTGCGCAGGCCGTCGGCGGGGCGTTTTCGCCCGATTCGCGCCATTTCGCGTTCTCGGAGGTAGCCGGGCGCGGTTACCAGCTCTTCCTCTACAACCTCACGTCGCGCGTGAAGAGGCAGCTCACGTGGAGCGTAAGAGGCAGAAGGCCGGGGAACTTCGGCATCAACGTCTCGCCCACCTTCTCGCCCGACGGCAAGAAGCTCGCTTTCACCTCGAGCCGCTCGGGGCAGCCCCACGTTTACGTAATGAACCTGGACGGCACGGGCCTTAAGCGCATCACCTACAAGGGGCAATACAACACCGAGCCCGAATGGAGCCCGCGTGGGGACAGAATCGCGCTTACGAGCCGCATCAAGAAGGGCAAGGAGATCGACATCGTCACGATGGGCGTCGACGGGTCCGACGTGCGCAGGCTCACGGGCAGCCAGGGACGCAACGAGTCGCCCACCTGGTCGCCCGACGGCAGGCACATCGCGTTCTCATCGGACCGCAGCGGCAGAAAGTACGTATACGTCATGACCTCGGCGGGCACCCAGCTGCGGCGGCTCCAGCCCGGGCAGGAGCCCGCCTGGTCGCCGATATCGCAATGAGGGGGGCGTTCGGCAAAAAAATGGGAGATTCTGCTTGCCCGCCGCGTGCGCGGCCTTGTATATTGAAAGTCCGTGTGGTATGAAGAAAAAGAAACTACAAGATCATCTGCCCTGCCAAGGTGTAACGCTTTTCAGTTTGCGTACGTATGGACGAAACTTGGGCAGAAACATACGAGAAATTCTGAGGGGGATGTCTGCATGTTTTCATCGAGCATCAGGAAATCCTGTCACGTTTGGCTGATGGCCGGGCTGTTTCTGCTCGCGGCAGGCTGCGTCAAGCACACGGCGGAAACAGAGAAGGGGCCGGCGTCTCCCGCTATGCAGCAGCCCGCTCCCAAAGCGCCGGCCGCAGCCCCTCCAAAGAGCATGTCAGAGCAAGCCATGCCGAAAGGGGGCATGACGGAGGCGGATCGGCGTCGGGCGCGCGTGTCCTTCCAGCGAGCGATGGCGGAGTTCGAGAACGAGCTCGTCCACTTCGACTTCGATATGTCGGAAATTCGGCCCGACATGCGTGCGAAGCTCGACGCCAAGGCGCGCTTCCTGCAGGAGTTCCAGAGCATTCGGGTGCAGGTTGAGGGGCACTGCGACGAGCGCGGCACCGTGGAGTACAACATCGCGCTCGGTCACAGGCGCTCGCAAAGCGCGAAGGACTACCTTGTTTCGCTTGGCGTGAGCGCCTCGCGCATCGACACGGTGAGCTACGGCGAGGAGCGGCCCCTCGACGGCAACTCGAACGAAGGGGCGTGGGCCAAGAATCGGCGTGCGAAGTTCAACGTCATCGGCGGCATTCCGGCGGGCATGAACTAGCCGCGCGACGATTCTTCTGCGCAGGGCCTTCCTTTTCTCCGCGCAAGGACTCCCCGTCGGCAAGCGCCGCCGGGGAGTTTTTTTATCATGAAAATTCTCGCTGCATTCAGACTTCGCGCGCTTTGGTGGGTCGCGGCGGCCTTCGTCTTGTTCGGCTGCGCCGAGGGAGGCGGGGTCGTGAGCGGCCCGGCGGCGACGCCCCCGGCAGCCAGGGTCCCCCCGCCGGTGGACGTCTCGGCGATTGAGAAGAACCTCCAGGGTCTCAGGCAGGGAATGCGGAACCAGGAGCAGCGCCTTGAAGAGGCGGGTGCGGCCATCGAGCGGGTCGCCGACGCCTTAGAGCGCGCCCGCAAGGATTCCGAAGCCGCTTTCGCCAAGGCGCACGCCACTCTCGAGAAGGCGACCCGCGAAGCGCTGGAGAAGCTTGAAGAGCGCGTGGCGAACATGGAAGGGCGCGTCGCGGGCATGGAAGAAGGCCTCGCTCGCCTGCGTGCTTCGGCCTCACCGCCGAGCGCGCCCTCTCAAGAGGCGCCCGCGCAAACCCCGCCCGCGGAGAAGACCCCGCCCGACGACGGCCACCCGGCGGGCGTTCCCGCGTCCATGCCGCCCGTGGCTGCTCCCGACCCGGACGCGCGCGTCGCCTCTGCGGGCTTGCCCCGGAGCCGCGGCGTCGCGGCGGCGGGTCTGCCCGCCCCGGAGGAGGAGGTAGCCGTACTCCCCAAGGCGGCCCCGAAGCCCCCCCCGCCTGCGCCCAAAGCGCCCGACCCCGAGGAGGACTACACCCGCGCAATTCGCGTTCTGCGCGAGAAGCAAAACTTCGCGGGGGCGCGGGAGTTGTTCGATGCGTTCATCGAGCGGTATCCCACGCACGAGTTGGCCGACGACGCGCAGTTCTGGATCGGGCAGTCCTATTTCCAGGAGAAGAACTTCGAGCGCGCCATCCTCGCGTTCAACAAGGTGCAGGTCGACTACGCCAACGGCGACAAGGCGCCCGAAGCCCTTTTGCTCGAGGCGCTCTCGTTCCTGAACCTGGGGGACAGGGCGAGTGCGCAGGAACTGCTCGGCCGCGTCGTCGAAAAGTATCCCGACTCCGCCGCCGCCGCCACCGCCCGCGGCCGTCTCGAATCGCTCTGATCGCCGCCGGACTCCGCACGCCCACGCGATGAACACCCCACAGGTTCCCCCCGAAGCCCGCAGCCGCGCGGAGACCCTCAGACGCGAACTCGAAGAGCACAACGTTCGCTATTACGTCCACGACGCGCCGGTGATTTCGGATGCCGCATACGACCGCATGATGCGTGAGCTCCAGGCACTGGAGGCGGAGCATCCCGCTCTTGCCGCGGCGGATTCTCCTACCGTGCGCGTGGGTGCGCCGCCGCTCGAAGCCTTTGCCCCTTTCCCCCACGACCCGCCGATGCGCAGTTTGGAAAACGCCGTGGACGAGGGCGAGGTGCGCGCCTTTGAGGAGCGGGCGAAGCGCTTTGTGCTGCAAACCTACGACAGGGTACTGGAGGGTTTTGCCCTCACGTGCGAGCCCAAGCTCGACGGCCTGGCGGTGGAGGTGATTTACCGCGGCGGCGTTCTGGCGTCGGGCGGAACGCGGGGAAACGGCGTGAGCGGGGAGGACATTACGCGCAATCTCAAGACCGTGCGCGGCATTCCCCTGCGTCTGCGCACTCCGGAGGGGGGTCCCCCCCCGCCTGCGCACCTGGCTGTGCGCGGGGAGGTGTACATGAGCCTCGCGGGCTTCGCGCGGCTCAACGAGGAGCGCCGCGCGAACGAGGAGCCCCTCTTCGCCAACCCGCGCAACGCGGCGGCGGGCTCGTTGCGCCAGCTCGATTCGGCCGTAACCGCAACGCGCCCCCTGGAGGTGGCGTTCTACGCCGTCGGCCGCGTGGAGGGCTACGCCTTCACGAGCCAGTCGCACCTGCTCGAGACCCTGCCCGCCTGGGGGCTGCCCGTGAGTCCCGTGTGGTGTAAGTGCGCGCATCTGGACGAAGCCTTGGCGTTTTGCGGGGAGTTGCTTGCCGGGCGCGAGGATGCTCCCTACGAGCAGGACGGCGTGGTCATCAAGGTCGATTCGATGGAGCTGCAAAACGAACTGGGCGCCACCTCGCGCGCTCCGCGCTGGGCGATTGCGTACAAGTTTCCCCCCAGACAGGAGATCACGCAGGTTGAGAACATCGACTTTCAGGTGGGGCGCACGGGGGCGGTGACGCCCGTGGCGCATCTCGCACCGGTGCGCGTGGGCGGCGTGCAGGTTACGCGCGCCACCCTGCACAACGAGGACGAGATGCGGCGCAAGGACGTGCACAGGGGCGACTGGGTAGTCGTCCAGCGCGCCGGCGACGTGATTCCCGAGGTGGTGGCGGTCGTCGCGGAACGACGCCCCCCCGACGCCGTGGCCGTGCCCATGCCCGCGGAGTGTCCGGAGTGCGCGACGCCCCTGGAGCGGCCCGAGGGCGAGGCGGTGGTGCGCTGCCCGAATCCACTCTGCCCCGCCGTGGTGCGCGAGAGCCTCAAGCATTTCGCCTCACGCCGCGCGATGGACGTGGACGGCCTGGGCGAGAAGCTCGTGAACCAGCTGGTGGGGGAGGGGCTGGTGCGCGAGCCTGCGGATTTTTTCTCCCTCACGAAAGAGGGGCTCTGCGCCCTGGAGCGCATGGGGGAGAAATCGGCAGAAAACCTCCTCGCCGCCCTCGAGAAAGCCAAGCGTCCCGCACTGGCGCGCTTCATCCACGCCCTGGGCATCCGCCACGTGGGCGAGCACCTGGCGGAGGTGCTGGCCGAGCGGTTCGGCAGCGTCGAAGCCCTCGCAGAAGCCGACGCGGAAACCCTGGTCTCGGTGCACGAGGTGGGTCCCCAGGTGGCGCAGCGCATCGTGCGCTTCTTCTCGGAGGCGCGCTCGCGCAAGATGGTGGAAAATCTGCGCGCAGCGGGCGTCGCCCCCCTGCCTCCCGAGAAGGCGGCGGGCACAGGCGGGGAGGCGCCCTTCGCGGGGCTTTCCTTCGTGCTCACGGGCACGCTCGCGGGCAAGTCGCGCAGCGAGGCGAAGGCGGCCATCGAGGCTCTCGGGGGGCGGGTGAGTGCCTCGGTGAGCAAGGCCACGAGCTTTCTCGTCGCGGGCGAGCGTCCGGGGGGGAAGCTCGCAAAGGCCGAGTCGCTCGGCGTCGAGGTGCTCGACGAGGATGCGTTCGACCAAATGCTCACGCGGAGGT
Organism: bacterium; assembly: GCA_965221655.1. Lineage (GTDB taxonomy): Bacteria > UBA8248 > UBA8248 > UBA8248 > UBA8248 > Bin107. The sequence goes on from OZ244906.1 coordinate 2,368,321, forward strand.
CTTGACCATGCCTCGCCTCGTTTCCTATGATCGCGCGCAAATGGTGAAAACCGACGCACGCCCCCATATCCTCCCCGCCGCGGACGCCTTTCCATGAGCCGGGTGCGCAAGGCCGTTTTTCCGGTGGCGGGTCTGGGGACGCGCTTCCTGCCCGCCACCAAGGTCATCCCCAAAGAGATGATTCCCATCGTGGACGTGCCCCAAATCCAGATTGGGGTGCAGGAGGCCCTGGACGCGGGCATCGAGGAAATCGTCTTCATCACGGGCCGCGGCAAGGTGTCGATGGTCGATCACTTCGACGTGGCCTTTGAGGTGGAATCCCACCTGCGCGATCGCGGCGAGGAAGAATTGCTGGCGGTGGTGGAGGAGATTTCCAACAAGGCGCACATTACCTCCATCCGCCAGAAGCGCCCCCTGGGGCTGGGCCACGCGGTCTTGTGCGCCAAGCCCGCCGTGGGCGAGGAACCCTTTGCCGTCGTCCTCTCCGACGACGTGATCAGGAGCGAAACGCCCGCCGTCGGCCAGCTGGTGCGCGCCTTCGAGGCACACGGCGGCGGCATGGTCGCCGGGCTTCGGGTGGGCAGGGACGCCATATCCAAGTATGGTGTCGTGGACCCTTCGGGAGATCCACCGCCTGCGCCGGGCCTTACGCCGCTCAGGGGAATGGTGGAAAAACCCGCGCCCGAGGACGCGCCCTCGGACATCGCCATCATCGGGCGCTACGTGCTGCCGCCCGAGATTTTCTCCGCTCTGGAGCGGGTGCAACCCGACCCGCGGGGGGAAATTCAGCTCACCGACGGGTTGCGCGCCCTGCTCGAGGAGGCGAAACTCTACGCCTGTGAGTTCGAGGGCAGGCGCTACGACGCGGGCGACAAGCTGGGTTTCTTGCAGGCGACGGTCGAGTTCGCTCTCGAGCGCGAGGACATCGGCCCGGCTTTTCGCGACTATCTCAGGAGATTGACGGCTTCATGTTAGCGGAAGAATCAGAACCCGCGTCCGAACCTCCGGGATACACGCGCCATCGGCCGGGGGGTGCCCGGTGATGGAAGCAGACCTCCTTTTCCGGATCGTCGTCTTCGCGTTCCTCATTCTTCTTTCGGCGTGCTTCTCGGCCAGCGAGACGGCCCTGTTCTCCCTGCCGCGTCCCCGTGTGCGCGCTATGCGCCGCGAGAGTGCGGCGGGCGAGCGCATCGCGGGTCTGCTGGACAGGCCGCGGCGCCTCATCACCTCCATCCTGATAGGCAACGAGATGATGAACATCACCGCCTCCACCCTGTTCACGGGGGTCGTGGTGGCCTATCTCGAACCCGAGAAGCGCTGGCTCGCCCCCGTCCTCATGACGCCGCTGCTCATGTTGTTCGGCGAAATTACGCCCAAGTCCATCGCCGCGCGCTACCCGGAGCGCTTCTCGCGCACCTTGTCGCGGCCCGTATGGGCTTTCGCGCACCTGATTTCACCGGTGCGCTGGGTCTTCCTGCAGGTGGCGAACGGGGTGCTCTCCTGTCTGCGCGCACCCCCGCGCGACGCCCAGAACATCCTGATGGAAGACGAGTTTCTCGACCTCGTCGACGCGGGCCACGCCGAGGGCGAGCTCGAAGAGGGCGAGCGCGAGCTCATACGCAACGTCTTCGGCTTTCACGACAAGACCGCCGCCGAGGCGGCCGTGCCCCGCACCGATCTGGTGTGCTGGGAGATGAACCTGCCCATCGCCGACGTCATCGAGCGCGTGCGCGTTGCTCCTTATTCGCGCATTCCGATATTCGAGCGCGACCGCGACCAGATAGTGGGCATCCTCTACGTCAAGGACTTCCTGCGCGGCGTGCGGCGCAAAAACTTCGATCCCGACGAGCGCCTTACGCACCGGATGCTGCGCACCCCCCTCGTGGTTCCGGGCGGGATGAAGCTCGACCGCCTCTTCCGCCGTTTCCGCCAGGAGCGCACCCACATCGCCATCGTGCAGGACGAGTTCGGCGGCACCTTCGGCGTGGTGACGATGACGGATTTGCTCAAGGAAATCTTCGGCGAAATCAAGGAAGAACACGGAGAGAGAGAACAAACCTGGATCGCCCCCGAGGAGGAGAACGCCTACCTGTGCCATGGGCGCGTGCCGCTTGCGGAGTTCGCCTCGGTGAGCGGCTGGGAGCTCCCCCCCTACGAGGACGCGAACACCCTGGGCGGGGCGGTATTCACCATGCTGGGCCACGTGCCCTCCCTGGGCGAGAGCGTACGCATGGGGAGCGTGGAGTTCACGGTCACCGAGATGAGCGGCTCGCGCGTTCTTCAGGTGCGCGCGCACAGGCGGGAGGAGTCCTAGGATGGACCTGGTCTCCGTCGCCGTTGCGGGTCTGTTGCTGCTCGCGGCCGAGGCGCTGTTCTCCGGAGCGGAGATAGCCATCGTCTCGGCGGATCGCGCCCGCCTGCGCGCCCGGGCGGAGGCAGGGGACAGGGGCGCCACGCTCGCCCTCGCACTGCGGGAGAAGCCCGAGTGGCTCATGGGCACCATTCTCACCTGCCACAACGCGAGCTTCGTTACCAACGTCTCGCTGTGCACCATCACGGCCATCCACCTTGTGGGGCCGGCCTACGGCGAGGCGCTCTCGCTCGCCGTCGTGATTCCCGTTCTCATCACCTTCGGCGAGGTGGTGCCCAAGGCCTATTGTCAGGATCGCGCGGACGTCCTCGCGCCCGTGCTCGCGCGCTTCGTCTGGGGAGTGCGGATGCTGGTCTACCCGCTCGTCTGGCCGATAGGCGCACTCATCGGCGCCGCCGTGCGCCTCGGGAGGCGCAACGGCGAGAGCGAACCGTTCGTCACCAGACGGGAGCTCGAATCCCTGGTCCAGGAGGAAAGCGACGGAGACGTGCAAACGCTCGAGCGCAAGATGATCGGCCGCATCTTCTCCTTCGGCGAACTGGACATGGAGAACGTGCTGGTGCCCATCGTGGATCTCTCGGCGGTGGAGGAGAACGGCACCGTGGAGGAGGTGATAGAGCGCATCGAGGCCGACGGCCACTCGCGTATTCTCATCTACCGCGAGAACCTCCACCACATAGTCGGCGTCGTGCACGCGCGCGACGTACTCGCCCTGGGTCCCGACGCCGCGGGACGCCTGCGGGATACGGAGGGTCTCGTGCGCAGCGCCTACTTCGTCCCCGAGACCAAGCCTGCTGACAGCCTGCTCGACGAGCTGATGGGCCGCAAGGAGAAGATGGCCGTGGTGGTCGATGAATACGGCGCCTGCACGGGCATCGTGACCATGGAGGATTTGGTGGAGGAGATCGTGGGCGACATCGCCGACGAGTACGACGTCGACGAGGTGCGCATGTTCGAAAAGACGGGCGAGGAGCAATACCTCATCGACGCCCGCATGGAGGTGGATGACGTGCGCGAGTCGCTTGCGCTGCCCATCCCCGAGGGGAACTACGAGACGCTTTCGGGTTATTTGCTCAAATACTTTGAGCGCATCCCCGCCGAGGGCGAGAGCGTCTCGCTTGAGGGCTGGACGCTCACAATCGAGTCGGCAAACGAGCGCCGGGTCGAGAGCATACGCCTGGAGCGACAAGCCTGAGCGCCTGCCGCACCCCTTGGAGAATCTCTCGCCAGCCTGATGGGCTTTCCTACAGGGCTTCGGGCGGAGCGACGCCCACCCGGCTCCCCAGCATCTCGAGCGTTTCCCACTGGCTCGCCTCGTAGGGGATGCCGCTGCGCTCGGCGTCCGCCTTGGTGCGCGCCTCGCGCTCGCCGGGCAGCAGCATGTCCGGCCCGCCGCAGGCCTTGATGTCGCGCACCGCCTCCTCGAGCCGCCTGCAGGCTTGCTCTTCGGGATAGAGCGCGTCCAGCCGCCACGCCTCTATCGTCTGGGTGATGCGGGCGTCGGGCCGAACCCGCAGGGTGGGGATGTGTTCGGTCGCCCCGCCGCCGATGACGCCGTCGAGGTCCACCAAGACGGCGAGACCCGACCCCTTGTAGCCGAACTGCGTCCCGCCCAGGGGTAGCACCGACCCTTTTATCAACTCCTCGTAGGGCACGTGGCCGGAGATGACCTCTCCGTTTTCGTCGAGAAAGTAATCCGGCGGAATCGCCTCCCCCGCCCGGCTCGCGCGAATGGCGGGGCTCACCGCGCGCTGGGTGGTGGCCACGTCGATGACGACGGCGCGATCGCCCGCGGGCACTCCCCAGGCGATGGGGTTGGTGCCGAGGCGAATTTTCTCCCCGCCGTAGGGGATCATCCACGCACCCGATGTGCACGTGGCGCGGCCCGCGAGGTTGCGCGCGACGAGTGCCTCTACGTAGATGCACGCCGCCCCGAAGTGGTTCGCGTTGTGCACGTATACCTTGCCGATGCCGTATCGCTCCGCCAAATCGCCCGCCAGGCGGGTCGCGTCCATCGCCGCAGCCGGGCCTATGCCGCCCCGCGCGTCCATGGCGGCGACGGCCCGGCCCTCTTTTTGCTCCACTTCGGGCAGTGCTGCCGGGTCGATGGCGCCTTGCTGGATGCGCTCGAGGAGTTCGCGCAGGCCCGTTCCGCCCGCCACGCCGTGGCTCGATATCCCGCGCATGTCGGCGCCCGCGAGGATTTCCGCCGTCTCGCGGGCGCGCTGCGCGCTCGCCCCCAGGGCGATGAGGACGCGGGCGGCGAAGTCGACGAGCGCTTCGGGCGCAATGCGTTTCGTCTGGTTCATGTGGTGACGCTCCTCAAGAAACGCTGGATGCATCCCGCGCGAGCGGCAGCGAAGCGGTAAAGGAGACCCCGCCACCCGCAGTAGCGGCGAGCTCTAAGTGTCCGCCCAGCATGAGGGCGGTGCGGTGGCTGCGGTAAAGGGCGATGCCGATGCCCCCGAGCGTGCCGGGGTTTTCGAGGTCCTCGACCATCCAGTCGATGAACGAGGCGAAGCGCGCGGGCGGGAGTTCGGCGTCGCGGTTGGTGGTGGAGACCACGACGTGGTCCGCCTCTTCGCGCAGGAGGGCGTGGATGATGCCGCCCTCGGGGGCTACGTGCACCGCCGCGTCGAGGAGGTCGTCGATGAGAAACGCGAGCCGCAGCCTGTCGCCGCGTACGTCGAGGCGCGCGGGCATCTCGGGCAAGAACCGAAACGAGGGGAAGCGCCACAGCCGCTTGGCAATGCGCTCGCTGAACACGCGGGCGAGGTTCACCCCGGCGTCTTCGAGCCGCACGCGCCCCGCCTCGATGTCGGCGGCGTCGGCGAGCGTCTCGACGAGGCTGCTCAGCCTGTGGATGTCGTGCGAGAGCGCCTCGATTTCCTCGCGCGCCCTCCAGGGGTCGGATTCTTCCGCCAGGACGAGGAACCTCTCGCGCAGGCGCGCGGCGGGGGCTTCGAGTTCGCGCGCGGCGAGGCGCAGGAACAGAGTTGCGGGCTGCTCGCCGGGTGCGCGCTCGTTCACGTCCTCTCCTGCTTCGGGGAGGCGGAAGCCTCGAGTGCGGCTATCGACTCCAGAATGAACTTCGCCGTTCCGGCCGTCATGGGGCGCAGCGTTTCTATTTCCCCGAGCGGGAACCACCTGGCTTCGGAGATGTCGCTCGCGGCGCGCAGGCTCCCCCCCGTGGGGCGGCACACGTAGTCGATGAGCACGTAGTGGAACTGCACGCGCCCCCATTCGTCGCGGGTTACGCGGTTGAGCACCCGGCCCTGGGTGAGGATTTCCACTTCCAGGCCCGTCTCCTCGCGCACCTCGCGCGCGCAGGCTTGCTCCAAATCCTCGCCTAGGCGCACGCCGCCGCCCGGGATGCTCCACGAACCCACGCGCGGGGGCTTGCCCCGGCGGACGATGAGCACGTCTTCGCCCTCGACGATGATGGCCCCCACGCCCACGATCGGACGCAGGGGATATTCACGACCCAAGTCCCGTGCCCCCGATAAAGAGAAAATTACCCCCAGGCGAATTTCGGCCAACATAGCATGTTTTGCGCCGCGTCGTCTGGACGGGCGCGTCCCGCGCGTTGACACGCCCCCGCGCGGGCCGTATGTTTTTTGCATCCCGCAAGCTTTCTCGAATCGAGGCCGCTCATCCGGTCTGGATATGCGTGGCGGGCAGGGAAGTCCGTGCCGAGGAGTCGCCGCGTATGCCGCTCGAAGTCGTCTTCGCCCTCTTGTCGTTGGGATTTCTCGGGGTCAACGACTTTCTCTACCGCTGGGGCCAGCGGTGGGAGTTGCGCAGCGCCCCCTTCATGTTCCTGCAAAACATGGCGTATCTGCCCAACGCTTTCGGCCTGGCGTGGTACCGCGAAGAGATCGTTTGGAACGCCGGCCTCGCCTTCGGCTTCGTCAACGGAATTCTGGCCTTCACGGCGTTTCTCTTCGTGCTGCTCGCTCTCAGGCGCGGCGAGGCGGTGGCGCTCGTGCCGATTATCCGCCTGAACTTCGCGGTTACGGCGGCGCTCACCATCTTCTTCCTGGGCGAGAGCGTAAACCTCGTGAAGGGCGCCGCCCTCGTGCTGGCGGCCCTCGCCGTGCTGGCGGGCGGCAGCGGGGTGATGGCCTCGGTGGGTGATAGGCGTTCGGTGCTCTTGGCGGTCGGGGCCATGTGCATGTTCGGCGTCATCGGATTGTTCTACAAGCTGGGGCTGGAGTTGGGGGCGAAGCCCGCGATGCTGACCGCCGCCCAGAGTGTGGGCGTCTTCTGTATGGCCACTCCCTTCGCCCTCCTGCAAAAAGACCCCCTTCCCAGGCGTGGCGTGCCGCTGTGGCTACCCTTTGTGTGCGGGGTGCTCACCTCCTCGAGCTACGTGGCCATCGCCGTGGGGTTCACCTACGGGGAGGCGGTGGTGGTGGCGCCCATCGCGCAGTTAAGCTTCGTTCTCACCGGAATGCTCGCCGTCGTCTTCCTGAAGGAGAGGCTCACGACCCGCAAGGGGCTGGGCGTCGTTTGCGCGGTGGGTTCGGTGCTCTTGTTCGCGTTCGCCTAGACCACCGCCTCCGCGCGCAGGCGCACGACTTCCGCCGCGCTCATGCGCAGCCACTCCGTGAGTATCTCCTCGGTGTGCGCACCGAGGGCTGGTCCCGTCCAGGAGACGTCGAGCGGGGTGTGCGACATCCGCGGGAAGGCGCCCTGCATCGGCACCGCGCCGAAGTCGGGGTCCGGCACGTGGCGCACCAGGTTGCGCGCCTGAAAGTGGGGGTCCGCTAGAATGTCCTCGATGTCGTAGACGGGGCTTGCGGTCACGCCGCCGGCGCCAAAGCGCTCCATGTTCTCATCGAGAGAGCGGCGGGCTATCGCGTCGGCTATCGTGGCGTCCAGGGCGTCCTGGTGGGCGACGCGCGCCTCGTTGTTCGCAAAGCGCGCGTCGGCTATCAAATCCGCGCGCGCAAGGGCGTGCGCGAGGCGCTCGAACATCGGCTGGGTGGAGGCGGAAATCGCCACCCACTTCGCGTCGCTCGTCGGGTAGATGTTGCGGGGTGCGGAGTTCTCCGAGCGGTTGCCCATGCGGGGGCGCTTTTTGCCCTCGAGCAGATAGCGCGCCGCCTGGGGACCCAGAATCGTGAACAACGGCTCATAGAGCGCGAGGTCGACTACCTGCCCGCGCCCGCCTCCTAAGGCGTCGCGGTGATAGAGGGCGAACATGGTGGAGGCCACGCCCGCGAGTGCTGCCGTCATGTCGGCCAGAGGCTGGGGCGGGGCGAGGGGCGGGGAGTCGGGGAATCCGTTCATCGCGGCGAAGCCCGACATCGCCTCCACCAGGGTGCCGAAGCCCGGCCTGTCGCGGTAAGGGCCGTCCTGCCCCCAGCCGGATATGCGCACGACGACCAATTTGGGGTTCGCCTTCCACAGGTCTTCGGGTCCCAGCCCCCAGGTTTCGAGCTTGCCCGCAAAGAAGTTCTCGGCCAGCACGTCCGCGCGCGCGGCCAGGCTGCGAACGAGCGCACGGCCCTGTTCCTTTGCGAGGTCAACGGTGATGGAGCGTTTCCCCCGCCCGTAGACCTTCCACCAATACGGGTTCCACGCGCGCAGGGTGTCGCCCCGCCCGGGTGCTTCTACTTTCACGACGTCGGCGCCCGCGTCGGCGAGCAGCATTCCGTAGAGTCCGCCCGATACGAGACGGGTCATGTCCAGCACCTTGACGCCCTCAAGAGGTCGACCCACACAGTTCTCCTTATCCTTTCGCGCAAAAGGGCGAGGCGCGCTCAATCTCCCAGCGTAATCCACAGCGGAGCGTGGTCGCTCGGGCTTTCCCGTATTGCGCCGATGCGCGCGTTGAGGAGCCTCCTGCGCGCGCCCGGGCTCACAAAGGCGTGATCCAGCCGGAAGCGGCCGCCCCCGCCGGGTGCCTGCCACGTGTAGGCGCGTCTTTGTCCGTGAACGTGGCGGTAGGCGTCCACCCAGCCCGCCCGCTCCATGGAGGCCATGAAATCATCTTCGGTGCGGTTGAAGCAACGCACGCTCTCGTCCGCGCCGATGCGCCCGGTATTGTAATCACCCGCCATCAGGGCGTCGCCCCCGCGCCTGCGGCCCGCCATGTCGCGCAGCGCGTCCAGAAAGGGATACTTGATGCCGCTCGCGCGGTTGGGCACATGCACGGCGGCGATGGTCAAAGGCGCTGGTGCGCACACGCGGGCGAGCAGGCGGCGCTCGGCGGGTGCGGGCGCGCCGCGCCAGCCCAGGCGCCTGAGCGGCCAGCGCGCGGCCAGGAGCAGGGCGTTCACGGCGGGTTTGTCCGGCGCGGTCGTGCGCACCTGGGCGCAAAGCCCCATCTCCGCGATGCGCGCGGCGAGGGCGCGGCTCGGCGGGGTGTCCCGAAACTCGCTCAGTATCACGACGTCGGGTCGTCCCCGCGCGATGCGCGCGGCGATTTTGCCCACGCGGCGTCCCCCGCCGTGCATGACGTTCCACACCAGGATTCTCATGGCGGGGCCGAGTGTAGCGTCTCCCGCGCGGTTGACGCCAACGGCTCGCGAAGACGACAATGCGCGGCACATTCCGCGCATCTGTGCACCGTCCCGAGGAAGAGGATGTCCACTTGAAGCGAATGTGCGTGTATGCGGGCTCCTCCGTGGGGACGCGGGCCGAGTATCGCGAGGCGGCGCAGGGTTTGGCCCGCGCCCTCGGAGCGCGCGGAATCGACGTGGTCTACGGCGCGGGGGGCGTCGGCCTCATGGGCGCTTTGGCCGACGCCGCGCTCGAGAGCGGCTGCGAGGTCACCGGCGTGATTCCCGAGACGCTGACGGGCATGGAAATCGTCCACGAGCACATCACCCACCTGCGCGTGGTGCGCACCATGCACGAGCGCAAGGCGCTGATGGCGGAGATGGGCGAGGGTTTCATCGCCCTGCCGGGCGGGGTGGGCACGCTGGAAGAAACCATGGAAGCGCTCACCTGGCTGCATCTGCAGTATCACGAAAAGCCCGTTGGCCTGCTCAACGTGTGCGGCTACTACGATCCCCTGCTGGCGTATTTGCGTCACATGAACGCCGAGGGTTTTTTGTCCGGCAGCGTTCTGGACGCACTCTCGGTCGAGGACTCCCCCGAGGGCCTGCTCGGGCGGATGCTCACTCCCAGGTAAGGGCGGCGAGGTAGCCCGTCGCCTCCTCCAGGGTGTTGGCGGGGGCGAGTCCTTCCGCGTGCTTGTGCGCCTGGATGGTCCTGAGGTGGGCGAGCCCCTCCCACGCCACGTGGCGAAACGTCCACTCCAGGTCGTAGTGAAAAACGTCGTCCCGTTCGGCGTCGCGCCAAAAACCCCGCGGGTGGGCCTTGAGCACCACGTTCTCCAGCCAGTCGACGTACTTATCGCCCGAGGGCCATGCGTAGTCGCGCGGCACTTCTCTGCGCTTTGTTTTCTCCCGGAGGGAGTGCGCCGTTTCGTTCTCGAGAATATCGAGTGCCAGCCGGCAGCCGTCCGCATAGGCGGCGAGCAAGTCGTCCATTTCGTGAAACCGCGCGGGGTCGAGCAGGCGGTCCGTACCGCCGGTGTCGTAGAGGGATTTCGGCCTCGGCAGGTTTTCTCCGAACAGCGTCTTGCCCCAGACTTGCAGGAACCACCTGTAGTGCACGTAGCCCATGTGGCTCACCTGCTCGCGTATCGACCAAAGCCCCCAGCTCTTCTGTGGACGCCGCGCGTCGAGCTGCTCCCCGGTGAGGCCCGCCACCTCGCGGGCATACATTGCGGGGAGCACGCCGTATTCGGGAAACAGGCTTTTCGCGGGCGTCGATGCGGTGTTCTGCACGGGGGCGTCCTTTCGCCGGGGTGTTCTCTCGCGTAGCCCGAATATAGCACGCAGGCGCGGGCCTTGCGATTTCGGGCGCGCGGCTCCCGTGCGATAATGGGCCATCGGCGCACCCGCTCATCCCTCGCTCCCCGGGGTCTGCCTTGCTCGAATCTCTGCCACCGGTGTTGTTGTCCCTCTTCTCGGCCGTGCTTTTGGCGGCTGCGCAGACGATCTACCGGGGCGCGCTCCAGTGGATGGGCCCCCGGGCCATGACCTTCTTGAGCAACCTCACGCTCGTGGTCTACGCCTCTATCATCTACTTATCAGGGGCGGGTCTTGCGGGGTGGCCGCTTGAGGGCGTCTTGTGGTTCATGGCGGCGGGGCTGTGCTCGCATTTTCTGTCCAGAAACCTGAACTTCCTCTCCGCCACCCTCATCGGGATGGCGCGCTCGCAAGTCGTCTTGCAGACCTACCCCATCTGGGGCGTTTTTCTGGCTGTTTTCCTGCTCGGCGAAACGATTACCCCGCCCATTCTCCTGGGCACGCTCGCCATCGTCCTGGGTGCCATACTGCTCGTCCGCGAGCGCGGAGAGAGCGGCAAGCGCGCCCCGCTTTGGTATTACGTCGCACCGGTTCTGGCGGCGTTTTTCTTCTCCTTCGCGCCGCCGCTTCGCAAGTTTGCGTTCGAGACGATTCCCTCGCCCGCTTTTGGCATCGCCACCACCGCGCTCACGGGCGCGCTCCTGCAAATCGGCTCCATCCCCTTCGTGCGCGATCACCAGCTCAACCCCAGAACGTGGAGCCCCAAAAGCCTGTGGTCGGTGATCGTGGGCGGGGTGTTCAACGTTTTGTCGGCCTACTGCTTCTGGCTCGCCATCAAAAACGGACAGCTCGTCGAGGTCATTCCGATCAACAGGCTCTCCATCTTGTTCCTGCTGCTTTTTTCCTGGACGTTCTACCAAAGCCTCGAACGCATCAACCTGCGCGTGATCACGGGCGCCCTGCTCGCCGTGGCGGGGGCCGCGGCCATCCTGGTGAACAGGTAGCGGGGCCGCCGGTCAGGGACTGCGGAAATGGTGAACCTGGTCACGGACGCCCCGCCCGAGTTTCGCGCGCTGCTGGGCGCCTTTATGTTCGCCTGCAACCAGATACTCGTCCGCAGGCTGCTCGAGCGCGCCTCGGCGCTCACCATCGTCTTCTGGGTGAACGGCTGGATGGCCGTGGGCGCCGCGCTCTTCTCGCCGCTGTACGACGCCTACGAGGGCGACTGGGGCGCTGCGCTGCTCTTCTACGTCCTGACGGGCGTGGTGGGCAATCTCGTGGCGCGCTACAGCGCCCTGCGTTCGAGCGCAGCCATCGGCGTGAGCCGCACGAACGTGTTCGCCTCGGCCTCGCCCATCGGTGCGGCGCTGATGGGGGTGGCGCTTCTGGGCGAACGCCCCGGCGTCGCCGTGTGGCTGGGCATCGCGCTCATCGTCGCCGGCCTCGCCTGGCTCACGGGCGAGCGCGGCAGGGGCGGGCGTCCGCTGGGGAGCTACACGTTCGCCTGCATCGGGCTGGCGGCGTTTTGCTTCACGCCTTATTTCAGGAAGGCGGGCCTCGCCGCCATGAACGCTCCCTGGCTGGGCCTTCTCGTCGCCACGCTTATCGCCAACGTCGGCCTGCTGCTCTCCTCGCGCTTTGCCTCGGCGCGCGAGAAATTCGTCTGGAACGCGCGCGTGGCGACGGCGTGCATCCCGGGCGGGTTGTTCGGCCTCATCGCCGCGGTGCTGTTCTGGACCGCGCTGCGCGACGGCTCGCTCTCGGTCGTCTCCCCGCTCATTCGCATGACGCCGATTTTCATCGTTCTGCTCTCCGCGGTGCTGCTGCGCGATTTGGAAGTCGTAACCAGGCGCCTGGTGGCGGCCACGCTCGTCGTGGTGGCAGGAGCCGCGCTGGTTACCTCGGGCGGCTGAGGGCAGAGTCTGAGCGGGATTGTCGTTTGACCCCCCTCGCTCCTGTCTGCGAGAATGGTCTCGTCTTCACATTTCAGCGTTGCGCCTTGCGCGTCGGGACGCGCCCGCCAGGGCCTTCCCGAAAAATCATGGGGGTGCGATGAAAGTACTCAAAATCATTCCGGAGAAATGCACGGGCTGCATGCGGTGCGAACTGGCGTGCTCCTACGAGCAGACGGGCATGTTCCAGCCCTCAAAGGCGGTGATTCGCGTCTCCGCGTTCGAGGGCCACACGAGCTATGCCCCCTACACGTGTCCGCAGTGCGACGAGGCGTGGTGCCTGACGGCATGTCCGGTCGAGGCCATCGACATCTCGCCCGCCGGAGCGAAGGACGTGGCCGACGACATTTGCGTGGGATGCAAACTGTGCACCATCGCGTGCCCCTACGGGACGATGTTCTACGACGCCGACACCCACAAGGCCTTCAAGTGCGATCTGTGCGGCGGAAACCCCGCCTGCGCCACCGTGTGCCCCACCGACGCCATTCTGTATACGGAGGCGGAGAAGACCGATTGGGTCGGCCCCTTCGCCGCCGAGCGTGCGCGGTCGTTCGCGGGCCCGCTTGCGGGGGTGAATTGACATGGCCAGACACGTCATTGTGGGCGGCGGAACCGCGGGCTGGAACGCCATCACCACCTTGCGAGAGATCGACGGCGGCGATTCGGAGATCGTTCTCGTCGCGGACGAAGCGCCCTACTCGCGTATGGTGCTGCCCTACTACCTCGCGCGCGACATCGCGGAATCGCACGTCTTCACCGCCTCGCCGACCAAGCTCGAAGCCCTGCGGGTGGACGCGCGCCTCGGCGCGCGCGCCGAGCGCATCGACACCGCATCGAGCAAGCTCCTCCTGGCGGGCGGCGAGGAGATTGAATACGACAACCTGCTGATCGCCACGGGTTCTTCCGCCGTCAAGGCTCCGGTGCCGGGTGCGGATGGCGCGGGCGTGCACAGCTTCTGGACTCTGCCCCAGGCGCGCGCCGTGGCCGCCGGCGTGGACGCGGGTACGCGCGTCACGATGATAGGGGCGGGCTTCATCGCCTTCACGATTCTGAACGCCCTCGTGAACCGGGGGGTCAAGCTCACGGTCGTCGAGCTCGAATCGCGCATCCTCCCGCGCATGATAGACGAGGCGGGTGCGGCCATCGTCGAGAGCTGGCTCGCCGAGCGCGGCGTGGAGGTGCGCACCTCGGCGCGGCTCGCCTCCATCGAGGATAAGAAGGGAGCCAAGCTCCTCAAGTTCGCCGAAGGCCCCGACCTGGAAGCCGACCTGGTCATCATGGCGACGGGCATCCGGCCCAACGTCGATTGGGTGGGGGATTCGGGAATCGAGACCAACCAGGGGATTCTGGTGGACGCGCACTGCCGCACGAGCGTCCCCAACGTCTACGCGGCGGGCGACGTGGCCGAGGGGCCCGACGCCGTCAGCGGCGAGCGGGTGGTGCACGCCATCGAGCCGACCGCGATGCAGCACGGCCGCGTGGCGGCGGCCAACATGGCGGGCAGGGAGACCTTGTATAAGGGCAGCCTGCTCATGAACATCGTGGACGTGCTGGACCTGGAGATCGCCAGCTTCGGCAACTGGGACGACGCGGGCGCGGAGGTCTGCGAGGCTCTCGATGCGGATCGGCCCGCCTACCGGAAGCTGCTCTTTGAGGGCGGACGGCTCACCGGGGCCATCATCCTCGGCAAGACCCGCGAAATCTGGGCGACGAACGACGTCGGGATGCTCAAGGGGCTCGTCTACACGGGGGTGGACGTCTCCGAATGGAAGTCGCACCTGTGCAAGAACCCCTTCGACGTGAAGCGCGCGTTCCTCGCCTCGGGTGCGGCGGGCGGCTTGCTGCCCGAGACGCTGCTGGGCCACCCCTCGGTGCCCGCGCGCGAAATCACCGTCTCTGCATGAGGACAGGAGGTCGATGCCTTGACTGATTACGCATACGCAGGAGAAATCCTCCGGGTCGATCTCTCGAGCGGAAAGACCCGGGGCGAGAAGTTCGAGGCCGCCGATCGCAGAAAGTGGCTGGGCGGCGCGGGGCTGGGCGCCAAGATTCTCTGGGAGGAAGTACCCCCCGAGGTGGGCTGGGATCATCCCGACAACCGCCTCGTTCTCGCCACGGGCCCCCTGGCGGGGCTGCCCGTCTGGGGTACGGGCGGCCTGACGGTGGTGACGCGCGGCGCACTCACCAACGGGGCCACGAACACCCAGGCGAACGGCTTTTTCGGCGCGAACCTCAAGTGTTGCGGCTACGACGCCATCGTCTTCGAGGGGCACTCGCCCGAGTGGGTCTACCTCCACATTCGCGACGACGCCGTGGAGTTGCGCGACGCCTCCGCCCTTCTGGGCAAGGACACCTGGGAGACCCAGCAGGCGCTTGAGGAGGTTTTCGGGCTGAGCGGCCACGAGCTGAGCGTCTACAGCATCGGCCCCGCGGGCGAGAGCCTCGTGCGCTTCGCCGCCATTCAGGGCGACTACGGCCACGTGGCGAGCAAGAACGGGTGCGGAGCCGTGATGGGCAAGAAGAAGGTGAAGGCGGTGGTCATCGAACGCGGGAAGAAGGGCGTTTCCGCCGCGCATCCCCGCGCGCTGTTCGCCGCCGCGGACGACATCGCCCACAGCCTGCGCAACGATCCCTCCACCAAGGGGCTTTACCTCTACGGCACGCTGGGCGGCGTGCGCAACCTCCAGGGCATGGGCGCGCTCCCGATTCGCAACTACACGACGAACGTCTGGCCCGAAGAGGTCGAGACGAAACAATGGGAGGCCAACGGCCTGCGCGAGGGCTTCGACCACCGGGGCCACCAGTGCAGCGCGTGCGGAATGCACCACTGCCACATGCAGGTCATCTCCTCGGGTCCCTACAAGGGGCAGGTGGTGGACGAGCCCGAATACGAGGGCTGGTCGGGTGCGGGCTGGACCATCGGCGCCACTGACCCCCAGCAGGTCACCTGGATGAACACCCAACTCGATCGCGCTTGCGTGGACGTGAACGAGTTCGGCTGGCTGTGCGGCTGGGTGATGGAGTGCCAGCAAAAGGGCTACATCACCGATGAGGACCTGGGCTTCCGTCTCGAGTGGGGCGACATCGAGGGTGCGAACAGGCTGCTCGAGATGATCTCCAAACGCGAGGGCATGGGCGACCTGCTCGCCGAGGGCACCAAGCTCGCGGCGCAAAAACTCGGCGGCGCGGCGCAGGAGTGCGCCATCTACACCGAGATCGGCAACTCCCCCCGGGGCCACGACCACCGCTCCCGCTGGGAGGAGATGATAGACACCTGCACGGGCTCGGGCGGAACCCTGGACACCGCCCCCCCCGTGTTCCCGACCGACTACGGGCTGCCCGCGCGCGTGGAGCCGCAAGACCCGGTGGCCGTGCCCAAGCACGTGGGCGGCCTGCGCGGACGCCGCGCCTTCGAGGATTCCCTGGGGGCGTGCGTGTTCACCACCCGCGCGCCGATGGACGTGCTGTGCCGCTCGGTGCAGGCGGCCACGGGCTGGGACGTGGACAAGCACGAGGCGATACGCACGGGGCGGCGCATCAACGCCCTCATGCGCGCGTTCAACCTGCGCTGCGGCTTGGGGCCCGAGCTCGAAAAGCCCTCGAAGCGCTACGGGTCCGCGCCCGTGGACGGGCCGATAGCGGGCGTTTCCATCATGGACCACTGGGAGGAGATTCTCGACACCTGGTACGAGGCCGTGGGCTACGACAGGGCCACGGGTCGCCCGAACGCCGAGCTTCTGCGCGATCTGGACCTCGCAGACGTGGCCGACGCCCTGTGGGGCGCGAACGCCTGATTCGGGAGCCGCGTTCATGAGCGAAGGGGCGGGCGACATCCGCGTGCGGCTCGAGTTCATCTCATGGGCGTCGACGTTCGTGGGCGGCGACGGCAACGAGCGCAAACTCTTTGAGGAGCGCGTTCCCCCCGGCGCCACCCTGCGCGAAGTGCTCAAGCAGATGAGCAGCCGCTACCGAACGCTGGACGAAGCCCTTTGGCACGCGGGCAGCGGCGAACTGGCCGAGCATCTCGAAATCGCCGTGAACGACGCCTTGCTGGGCATCCACCACACCCTGGATTCCGAGATGAAGGACGGCGACCTCGTGATGCTCATGGGGCAGTACATGGGCGGTTGAGAACGCCTCCCGCGTGCGTACTCTGCGCTTCTCGCCGCGTGTTCTTTCCCGCGCGCGTTTTCGTCTCGCATGTCGCCCGGCTTTTCGCTTAAAACGGGTGGTGCGGGTCGAGCATCCCCAGAAACTCCCGGCAGCGTTTCGCTTCCGTTTTCTCGCCGATGGCCTCCGCGCAATGCGCCAGGCCCTCCAGGGCGGACAAAAAGGGCCTGTTGGCGGGAATCTCCCAGGGGATGCGTCCGTCCCCGCGCCAGCCCGAGGCGCGCGCCTTGTCCAGCCCCCGGTGGTAGGCGACGCGGTAATAGGCGTAGGCGGCAATGGTGCGCCCTTGCGTGCGCGCGACGCGCCCCAGGGCGACCCAGCCGGAAAGCGCATCGGGGTGCCGCGCCACCAGGTCTTCGAGCGCGGTGCGCGCCGCATCGTCGCTTTCTCTCGAGAGAATCTTCTCGCACAAGCCCTCGGCCGCGCGCAGAGCTTCGGGCTCGGCGGGCAGCGCGGCGGCGGGCGCCGCGCCCGAGGCGATGTCGAGCAGGTCTTCGGCTTCGTTCGTCATGCGTTTCTCCTTTGTGTTCGCGTTCGCGAATGGTATCATACGGCTCGTCCCGCGGCGGGTTCACCGTATGCGGAACGCCGTCCGATTCGCCCTTCATCGTCTTGCGCCCGCACACCGCCAGGAGGTTCTTTTCATGTCATCGGCACTCGCGCTGGGAGACCCCGACGTCTTCGCCGCCATGGAAGATGAAAGAAGGCGCCAGGCGGACGAGCTCGAGCTCATTGCTTCGGAAAACTACGTAAGCAGGGCGGTCATGGAGGCCGTGGGCGGCGTCATGACGAACAAGTACGCCGAGGGGTTTCCGGGGAAGCGATACTACGGCGGCTGCCAGTTCGTGGACGTGGCCGAATCGCTCGCCATCGAGCGGGCGCAAGCGCTCTTCGGGATGGAGCACGCCTCCGTGCAGCCCCACAGCGGCGCGCAGGCGAACGCGGCGGTCTATTACGGCCTCCTCGAGCCGGGCGACAAGATTCTGGGCATGAACCTCTCGCACGGGGGACACCTCACCCACGGCCACCCCGTCACCTTCTCGGGCCGCTGGTTCGAGGTGGCCGCCTACGGCGTGGACCCCGAGAATCACGTCATCGACTTTGGCGAGGTGGAGAGCCGGGCGAGAGAGCATCGCCCCAAGATCATCGTCGTGGGGGCGAGCGCTTATCCGCGCACCATCAACTACGCGCACTTTCGGCAAATTGCCGACGAGGTAGGTGCGGTGGTGATGGCGGACGTCGCCCACATCGCGGGTCTCATCGCGGGCGGAGCGCACCCGAGTCCCGCCGGCCACGCGCAGATCGTAACCACCACGACGCACAAGACGCTCCGGGGTCCGCGCGGGGGCATGATTATGTGCGACGCGGATTACGCCGCCGCCATGGACAAGGCCGTTTTCCCCGGCCTCCAGGGCGGGCCGCTCATGCACGTCGTCGCGGGCAAGGCGGTGGCGCTCAAGGAGGCGGCCAGCCCCGCTTTCAGGGATTACGCCCGACAGATCGTCGACAACGCAAAGGCACTGGCGGAGGCGCTTCTCGCGCGGGGCATCCATCTGGTGTCCGGCGGCACGGACAACCATCTGATTCTTCTCGACCTGCGCGAGGCGGGCTTCAGCGGCAAGAAGGCCGAAGCCGCTCTGGGCCAGGCGGGCATCACGGTGAACAAGAACGCGATTCCCTTCGATACCAGAAAGCCCGCGTTCACCAGCGGGGTGCGCATCGGAACGCCCGCTCTCACCTCGCGGGGCATGAAGGAAGAGGAGATGCGCACGGTGGGCGGCTGGATAGCCGACGTGCTCGCCGACATCGGAGACGAGGCCCGCATTGTCTCGGTGCGCGAGGACGTGCGCGGGCTGTGCGCGCAGTTCCCGATGGGTCCCGACGGAGCGCGGCCGGAGTAGGGCGCTCTACAGAGGTGGCCTCTCCACCTGGACGATGCCTTTTTTCTCCAACTGGTGGACGAACGCCAGGGTGTGGTGATCCTCAAAGGGCGCGCCCATAATCTGCGCTCCCAGCGGCAAGCCCTCTGCATCCATGCCCGCGGGAAACGCCGTGGACGCTCCGCCGAAGAAGTTCCAAAGCCTCGTCAGCGATACCATTATCGTGCGCATGTCGAGCTCTTTTCCGCGCACCACGCCGGATTGCTGCGTGCGCGGGGGGGCGGGAATCGGCGTCGCGGCGCAGAGAACGAGGTCCACCGCGCCGAACACCTCGCGGCAGACGCGCTTCGTCCACTGCGCGCGGAAGCGCTGCGCCTGGATGTAGGCCGTCGCCGGAATAAAGCACCCCGGGCGAATTCTCTCGCGCACCGCCGGGTCGAAATCCTCCGCGTGCTCGCGCAGGTTTGTTTCGTGCACTGCCGCGGCTTCGGCCACCATGAGCACGGAAGCCGCGTGCAGGGCGGTCTCGACCTCGGGCAGTTGCACGTCGACGAGCGTTGCGCCCGCCTCGCGCATCGCACCCGCCAGCCTCTCCACCGCCTCGGCTACCTTCGGTTCCGCGCGCGGTTCGTAATACGCCCGCGCGTGGCCGACGCGCAGCCCCTCCAGGGGTTTTTCGAGCGCACCGGTGAAGTCGGGAGGCGGCAGCGCGACGGAGGAGGGATCCGCCGGGTCGTGTCCCGCAATGGCGGCCATCATCAACGCGCAATCCTCGGCCGAGCGGGCGAGCGGGCCAAAGGAATCGAGCGACCACGAGAGCGGAGCGCAGTCCGACTTGGTGACCAGCCCGAAGGTGGGCTTGTGGCCCACGACGCCGCACAGCGACGCAGGGATGCGTATGGAGCCGCCCGTGTCCGATCCGATGGCGATGGCGACCTGCCCCGTCGCCGCACTGTTGCCCGAACCGCCGCTCGACCCGCCCGTCATGCGTTCCGCGTCCCAGGGGTTTTTCTGATCCCCGTAGTGGGGGTTGAGCCCCGTGGGGCCGAAGGCGAATTCGTGCAGGTTGAGCTTGCCGAGCACCACGCCGCCCGCCGCGCGTATCTTGCGCGTCAGCAAAGCGTCGGCCCGCGCGACGGTGTTCCGCTCGATGAGGCTGCCCGCGGTAGTGGGCAGTCCTTCTACGTCGATCAGATCTTTCAGGCCAATCGGCACTCCCGCGAGGAGTCCCGGGTCCTCGCCCCGGTCGATGGCCGCGTCCACGGCGTTTGCCGCCCGCATGGCGCCCTCCGCATCGAGGGCAATCCAGGAGTTGAGCTGCGGGCCGATTTTCTTTGAGCGCGCGATATGCGCTTCGGCGACCGCGGCGGCGGTGAGTTTTTTCTCCTTCACGGCGGCGGCGATTTGCGCGGCGCGCAGGTGCGTGGGGTCGGCAGTCAATTCATTCTCCTGCGAGGGAGCGCAGAAATCCCGCGTGGCCCGCGGGCTCCGTCCGGGCGTCGAGGCTTTCCATCAGCCGCGGGTGGCCCTTCTCGATGCTCGCAAGGGCGGCGCGCAAGGCGGCGCGCCGCTCCGTGTCGAGGGCGTCGCCGAACAGGGCTTCGCACCTCGTTTGCAGCTCCGCTTCGGAAATCGGCATTTTCTCTCCCCGGCTTCGTTCGTGGCGTGTGCGCATGATGCTTCCTTTCAGGCGCTATTGCAATCGACAGCACGCCCTTGCCTCGGCGCGCGGGCGCAGGCAAAATAACGAGCCATATGGTTCCTCTCCGCCCTTGAGGGGAATGCGTGCGTACACTGATGAGAGGCGTTCTCGCCGCGCTTTTGGTCGTTTTTTTGAGCGGATGCGTCGTGCCTGCGGTCGTGGTCGGCCAAAAAGCGCTCCAATCCGCCCTTTCGGATCGCACCTTCAAAAGCCAGTTCGAAGACACGAAAATACACGCGGGCCTGCTGCGCGAATACTTGCGCGTGGACAGCGGCTTGCCCGTCGACGTGGGCACCGACGTGTGGGAGGGCAGAGTGCTGCTCACCGGCGTGGTGGACGCCGAGAGCAAGCGCGCCGCCGTGGTGCGCGCCGTGGAGAGCGACCGCAGAATACGCGCCTTCTACAATCACATCGCCATCGGCACCCCCGAGGAGGTGGAGCGCAACCGACGCGAGGCGGAGAGCAGCCCCCGGGCGGCGGAGACTCCGCCCGCCGCGGAGCGCGACATCGTCAAGGTCGGCCGCCTCGTCAGCGACGTGTGGATAGAGACGAAGATCAAGACCCAACTGCTGGCGACCGAGGCCGTGCGTTCGGTGAACTACCGCTGGCAGTCGGTGCGGAACAAGGTCTACATCATCGGCAGGGCGCGCTCGCAGGCCGAGCTGGATTTGGTCGTGCGCATCATCCGCCAGACGCGGGGAGTTCTGGAATTCACGCACTACGTCGAAATAAAGCCGGCCGGCCAAAAATAGGATTGCCCGAAGACTTGTGCACGCCCCCCGAGAGACGATGCGCCTGAGCGTTCTGGATCAATCCCCCATCCGCGCGGGCGGAACGGCGACGGACGCCATTGCCGAGACCGTGCGCCTCGCCCGCGCCGCCGAGGGTCTGGGCTATCACCGCTATTGGCTGGCGGAGCATCACAGCCACGGGACGTTCGCGGGCACCTCGCCCGAAATTTTGATAGGCCGCGTCGCCGCGACCACGAAAACGATTCGCGTGGGTGCGGGCGGCGTCATGCTCAGCCACTACAGCGCGCTCAAGGTGGCCGAATCCTTCCGGGTGCTGGAGACGCTCTACCCGGGCCGCATCGATTTGGGGTTGGGCCGCGCCCCCGGGGCCGACAGGCTCACCTCCGCCGCGCTCGCGCCCGGGCAGGGCGGCTTTCGCTACGATGACTTCCCGCAGAAGGTGGCCGACTTGCTCGGCTGGCTCGAGGGGTCGCTACCTGAGGAGCACCCCTTCACCCGCATCCGCGCGATGCCCGAGGGCGAGACGGCTCCCGAGACCTGGCTCCTGGGCACCTCGGATCAGAGTGCGATTCTCGCCGCACACTTCGGCTGCGCGTTTTCGTTCGCGCACTTCATCAGCACCTACGGCAGCGTCGAGGTGATGGACATGTATCGGCGCGACTTTCGCCCCTCCGCCAGGAGCACCGCACCCGAGGGGAGCCTGGGCGTGTTCGTCATCTGCGCACCGAGCGAGGAGGAGGCGCGCTACCACGCGGCCAGCAGGCCTCTCATGATGCTCAGGAGCCGCCGCGGCGAGGGGGGCGGCGTGCCCACGCCCGAGGAGGCTCTCGCCTATCCGTGGAGCGAGACCGAGCGCGCCTTCGCCCGGGACATTGATTCGCGAACCATCGCGGGCGACCCCGAGCAGGTGCGCGAAGCCCTCGATGCCCTGGCGCGCGCCCACCGGGTGGAGGAACTCGTCGTTGTGAACGTGGTGCACAGCTTCGAGGCCAGGCTCCGCTCCTACGAACTGCTGGCCGAAGCCTTCGGGTTGGGGGGAAACCCCTAGGGCGCCTTGGGCGCACAGGGTGCGTTCTGCTATCTTGGGACGTTCATTTCGGGGTTCGTTTTTCGCTCGCACGTGCGCGGGGGGAGGTTTTCTCTCGTCAAAATATGCGTTTGCCGACGCATGAAAGGAGAACCGCATGGCGCTTTCTGCAGTGATGACCACGAGCCGGGGAGAGATTCGGCTCGATTTGCGCGAGGACAAGGCCCCGGTGACGGTGGCGAACTTCGTGAACCTCGCCCGGCGCAAGTTCTACGACGGCCTGGTGTTTCACCGCGTCATCGCGGATTTCATGATTCAGGGCGGCTGCCCCCAGGGCACGGGGACGGGCGGCCCCGGCTATCGCTTCGAGGATGAGTGCACCCCCGAACTCCCCCACGACGGGCCGGGCGTGCTCTCCATGGCGAACGCAGGGCCGGGAACGAACGGCTCCCAGTTCTTCATCACCCACGTGCCTACCGCCTGGCTCGACGGCAACCATACCGTCTTCGGGCGCGTCGCTTCGGGCCAGGAGGTGGTGGACGCCATCCAGCAGGGCGACGCGATAGAGAAGGTCGAGATAGAGGGCGACGCCTCGGCTCTGCTTGAGGAGCAAAAAGAGAGAATCGCGGAGTGGAACGAGGTACTGGACGGCTAGGGCTTTAAGCGCGCTTTCTGGATTTGAGGCTCGTCTTGCGCAGCCGGAAGGTTTCGGGCGTAACTTCGAGGCACTCGCCCTCGCGGAGGAACTCGAGGGCTTGTTCGAGACTCATCCGCCTGGGCGGTATGACGTGGGTGGAAATCTCCGCGTGGGCGGCGCGCATGTTGGTGAGTTTCTTCTCCTTCGAGACGTTCACGAACATGTCCTGCTCGCGGCGGTTCTCGCCGACGATCATGCCCTCGTAGACCTCCTCGGCGGGGGCGACGAACAAGGTGCCGCGCTCCTGTGCGTTCTCGACCGCGTAGGAGGTAACCTTCCCCGCGCGGTCGGCCACGAGTGCGCCGGTCGTCCTGCCGGGCAGATCGCCCACCCACTCCCCCCAGCCCGCGAAGACGTGGGTGAGGATGCCCGTTCCCCGCGTGTCGGTGAGGAACTCGCTGCGGTAGCCGATGAGACCCCGGCTGGGAACCGAAAACCCGAGCCGCGCGCGTCCCGAGCCGTGGTTGATCATGGTGGTCACCTTGCCCTTGCGCGCGCCCAGGTTCCGGGTGATCGCCCCGATGAACTCCTCGGGCACGTCCACCACCACGTTCTCCATCGGCTCGAGCGTCTTGCCGCCTTCTTTGCGGGTAATGACCTCGGGGCGGCCGACGGTGATTTCGTATTGCTCGCGGCGGAGTTGTTCGATCAGTACGGCGAGTTGCAAGGAGCCGCGGCCCGAGACGCGCAGGGTGTCGGCGGCGTCGGTCTCCTCGACGCGAATGGCCACGTTGTTGCGCGCCTCGCGCAGGAGGCGTTCGCGGATTTGGCGCGAGGTCAGGTATTTTCCGCTGCGTCCCGCGAAGGGCGTGTCGTTGATGCGGAAGTTCATGGCGATGGTGGGCTCGTCCACCGTGATGGCGGGCAGTGCGGCGGGGGCGTCGGGGTCGGCGATGGTGTCGCCGATGCCGGCCTCGGGCAGGCCCGCCACGGCGACGATGTCGCCTCCGCGCGCCTCCTCCATCCGGTAGCGGCCCAGACCCTCGTAGCCGAACAGGGCGGATACCTCTCCCTTTGTCGGAGCGTCTTCCTGCCCCAGAACGAGCACTTCGCTCCTCGCCCCGAGGGTGCCGTTCCAGATGCGCCCGATGGCGAGGCGGCCCACGTAGCTGTCGTATTCGAGGCGGGAGACGAGCATCTGGAGAGGTTTGTCCGCGTCGTACGCGGGCGGGGGAATCGCGCTTTCGAGCGTCTCGAACAAGGGTGCGAGCGTGGGAGCGAGGGCATCGGGCGAGAGACCCGCCCGGCCCGCGCGGGCGACGGCGTAGAGCACGGGAAAGTCGAGCTGGGTGTCTTTCGCGTCGAGGTCGATGAACAGGTCGTAGATTTCGTCGAGCACCTGTGCGGGCCGCGCGTCGGACCTGTCCACCTTGTTCACCACCACGACGAAGGGCAGGTCGCGTTCCAGTGCCTTGGCGACCACGAAGCGCGTCTGGGGCAGAGGGCCTTCGGAGGCGTCCACGAGCAGCATGACGCCGTCCACCATCGAGAGGACGCGCTCCACCTCGCCGCCAAAATCCGCGTGCCCCGGCGTATCCACGATGTTGTAGCGCACCCCCTGAAAGTCGACGGCGCAGTTCTTCGCCATGATGGTGATGCCTTTTTCGCGCTCCAGGTCCATCGAGTCGAGCACGCGCTCGACCACCTCCTGTCCTTCGCGGAACACCCCGCTTTGCCAGAGCATCGAGTCGACCAGGGTGGTCTTCCCGTGATCGACGTGCGCGATGATGGCGAGGTTCCTCAAGTCGTTTCGCTGGATAAAGGCCATTTCGTCCTCGCAGGAGTGGTGCGGGCGTAAGCCCGACGCGCGGGGATGATGGGGGAATCGCCGCGCGATGGCAAGGCGGGGGAGCTTTGGCCTCGGGAGCAGGGTGGCGGAAACGTGCAAATGGGGTATCATCCGCCTATGGACTGCGCGAACCCACGTGCGAGACATAGACGAAACGAGGGGTGAGACCGTGAAATTTTCCTTTTTCATGATGCCGCTGCACCACCCTTCGGAAAACCCCTCGCTGGCCTTTCAGCGCGACGTCGACCTCATCGAATACGCGGATTCGCTTGACTTCGACGAATTCTTCATCGGCGAGCACCACTCCGGCGGCTGGGAGACGATTCCCGCCCCCGAGATGGCCCTCGCCATGGCCGCCGCCAGGGCGAAGCGCATCCGCCTGGGCACTTCGGTGCTCAGCGTTCCCTTCCACCACCCCTTCCACCTGGCCGAGCGCATGGCGTTTCTGGATCAGCTCACCATGGGGCGCGCCATCCTGGGCGTGGGGCCGAGCAACCTGGTGAGCGACATCAAGCTGTTCGACGTGCCGCCCGGCGACCTGCGCCCGATGCTGCGCGAGTCGGTGGACATCATCGTTCGCTTGCTGGAATCGCCCGAACCGTTCGACTACGAGGGCCGCTTCTGGAAGCTCCGCAACGTCCGCCTGCAGGTGCGCCCCTACCAGCGGCCCAGAATGCCGCTGGCGGTCGCCTCGGCCGGAAGCCGGGGGACTATCGACATGGCCGCGCGCTACGGGATGATTCTGTTTTCCTCGGGCGGCAAGAAGGTGATGAACAACCTCGCTCTTTCCGAGCAGTGGCCCTTCATGGAGGAGTGCGCGCAAAGGCACGGCACGCAGGTCTCGCGCGAGAACTGGAGGATCACCACCCAGGTCCATCTCGCCGAGACCCGCGAGCAGGCCTGGGCGGACGTGGAAGAATACGCCCTGCGCGACATGAACTACTTTATGGATATCGGCCTCAAGCCCGCCTACGAGACCTACCCCGATCAGCCGCGTTCTGAAATCACCGTCCGCGGCGCGGCGGAGCAGCGCTACTGGATAATCGGCACGCCCGAGGATGCCATTGCCATTATCGAGCGGATACAGGAGGAGACGGGCGGGTTCGGGGGTCTCATGCTCACGACGCACGAGTGGGGGGGCGAACAGAAGACGCGGGCGTCGCTCGAGTTGTTCGCGCGCTACGTCATGCCGCACTTTCGGGGGCACACGCAGGACCTCAAGAGCGAGTGGCGCAGGCTCCGCGAGGACGTGGCGAGCGGCGCGCTGCCCCCCACGACGGGAACGCCCTCCTGGGAGACGACCGGGTGGGAGGGACACCGAAGCAACCTGTTCACCCATCCACCCGAAGACGGGGATTCTTCCGGGAGCAGTTGAGGAAGGTGCGCGGGGCCGGATGCCCGGGGGCGCCGGGCTGAACCCCCCGCGGTCTGGAAATTCGATTCTCGGAGGGGAGGTGCTTCGCCATGGACGTTACCTTTTTTCGTGAGGCGAGCGACGCGAACGATCCCCTGCTCGTTATGGCGTTCGCAGGCTGGAACGACGCGGCGGAATCTGCCACGGGCGCGGCGCGCTATCTGGTGGAGCGTTTCGACGGCCAACGTCTGGCGTGCATCCAGCCTGAGGAGTTTTTTCAGTTCGCCGACCTGCGGCCCACCGTCAGGCTGAACGAATCGGGCGAGCGGCGGATCGCCTGGCCCGAGAACGAGTTCTTCTATTGCCGGACGCCGGGGCGCGACCTCATCGTCGGCATCGGCGTGGAGCCGCACCTCAAGTGGAAGCGCTTCGGCCGTCAGGTGCTCGAAATCGGCCGCCGCTTCGAGGCGCGCCTGGTGGTTACGATGGGCGCGCTTCTCGCCGGGGAGCTGCACACCCGCGACAGCCGTCTGATGGCGATTGCGACCGACCCGGAAATCCCGCGCGCCGCGGGCGTGGAAATTACGCGCTACGAGGGACCCACGGGCATCGTGGGCGTGGTCCACACCCTCATGCAGGACGCAGGCGTGCCAGCGGTGAGCCTGTGGGCGAACGTGCCGCACTACATCGCGTCGATATCGAACCCCAAGGCGACCCGCGCCCTTTTGGAGAAGCTGGGCGCCATGGGCGGGTTCGAGGTGCCGCTCGGGAACTTCGACGCCGCCATCGATACGTTCGACGGGGAGGTGGCGCGCATTGTCGCCAGAGACCCGCGCATCGCCAGATACGTCGAAGACGTGGAGGAGGGCCGGATTCCCGAAGAAATTCCCGGGATGGACCCCGAAGAGACACTCGAGCCCGAGCCCGAAGAGGACGAGGGGAACCTGCCCCCCGGCGCGGAGGTGGCCGACGAGATAGAGCGCCTGTTCAGAAAAAGACCCGGCGGGCCGGAACTGAATTGAGCCGCCCGCGCGGGCGTCCACCATATCCCGAAAAATACGATGAGCGGAGGTTCGTAATGCCGGAGCGTTTTTATCAAGAGATGTTCGGGGGAGTCGAAGACGACGGAGACCTCATCGGCGCGGATGTTCCCCGCGTGGACGGAGCGCCCAAGGCGGACGGCTCGCCCGTGTTCGCGGCCGACCACAGGCTGGTCGATCCCCTCTACGTGGTTCCCGTGACGGCGCCCCTGCCCTGCGGGACTCTCGAGCGCGTCGATACGGCGGCGGCGGAGAGAGCCCCGGGCGTCGCATGCGTCCTCACGGCGAAGGACGTTCCGGGCCAGAAGCTCTACGGCATGATGGTTGCCGATCAGCCCGCCCTGGTGGAGGATCGCATCTTCTCGCTTCAGGACGTGGTGGCCATCGTGGCGGCGGACACCCTCGAGCAGGCGGAGTTCGCCGCCGGGCTGGTGAAGGTGCGCGCCAGGGCGTTGCCCGCCGTTTTTGACGCACAAGAGGCTCTCGCGGAAGATGCCCCTCTGGTTCGGCCCCATCACCCCATGGCCAAGGGCAACGTGCTCACGCACCTCAAGATTCGCAAAGGAGACGTAGAGAAAGGCTTCGCCGAGGCGGACGTCGTCGTCGAGAACACCTACGAGACGCAGTTCATCG
Source organism: bacterium (assembly GCA_965221655.1). GTDB lineage: Bacteria > UBA8248 > UBA8248 > UBA8248 > UBA8248 > Bin107. The sequence continues at coordinate 2,395,517 of OZ244906.1, forward strand.
ACCACGCCTACCTCGAGCCCGACGCGGGCTACGTGGTTCCCAACCCCGACGGCTCCATCACCTGCACGGGGCCTACCCAGTGCCCCCACATGGTGCGGCGCGTCATCGCCCCCGTGTTGGGGCTTGCGCAGAGCGAGATTCAGTTCGTCTCCACGCCCCCCGGCGGCGGTTTCGGCGGCAAGGAGGAAACCTCCATCGAGATCGCCATGCGCGCGGGGCTGGTCGCTCTCAAGACGCGGCGGCCCGCCATCTACAACTACACGCGCGAGGAATCCCTGGGCGGCAAGGCGAAGCGCGTGCCCGCTGTCATCCGCCACAAAATCGGCGCGACGAAAGACGGCAAAATCACCGCGGTGCGCGTCCATATCTACCTGAACAAGGGGCCTTACACGGCGGTGGGGCCGGGCATCATCAAAAAGCTCATCATCCACTCCTCGGGAGCGTATGAATGCGACAACGTCTGGTCGGACGGCTACCTCGTGCTGACCAACAACATCAACACGTGCGCCATGCGCGGCCTGGGCGTTCCGCAAATGCACTTCGCCATCGAGAGCCAGATGGACGACCTGGCGCATGCCCTCAAGATGGATCCCTTCGCACTCAGGCGGCTGAACGCCTATCGGGTGGGCTCTTCCACGGCGACCCGCCAGGTGCTGGATCAAAGCGTGGGCTACACGGAATGTCTCGACGCGGCGGCGGGAGCCCTGGGTCCCCACCCGAGGGAGGGGGCGAACGGCGACGGCCTGCTCCACGGGCGCGGCGTTGCGGGCTTTTGGTATTCCACCGGGGCGGCCGCACCCTCGGACTCGTGCGGTGCGCAGGTGCACGTGACCGACGACGGCAAGGTGCAGGTGGGTGTGGGCATCATCGAGCTCGGCCAGGGGGCGCACACCGTTCTCGCCCAGATAGCCGCCGAGGGGATGGGGGTGCGCTTCGAGGACGTGCGCATCATGCAGGTGGACACCGACGCCGTGCCCGAGAGCGGCTTCACGGCGGGTTCGCGCTCCACCACGATTCCCGGCAACGCCATATGCGAGGCCATCGCGGAGGTGCGCGGCGTTCTGGCGCCCGTGGCTGCGGAGATGCTCGAAGGCCCCGCGGAGGACGTGGCCTTCAAGAACGGGCGGGTGTTCATCCAAAGCGCGCCCGAGCGTTCGCTGCCCTTCGCCGCGGTGGTCTCCCGCGCGCTGCTGGTGGGCGAGCAGATCACGGGCCAGGGCTGGTTCAGCACCGGACCGCTGACGTTCGACCCCGAAACCGGTGAGGGCGAGCCGTTCATGGTCTACAGCTACGGCGTGCAGGTGGCGGACGTGGCCGTCGACCCCGAGACCGGGGAGGTCTGGGTGCGGCGCATGGTCGCCGCCCACGACGTGGGGCGCGCCATCAACCCCCAGGGAGTGGTCGGGCAGATAGAGGGCGGCATCGAGATGGGCATCGGCCAGGCGCTCATCGAGGAAGTGGACGTGCACGAGGGCCGCGTGCTCACGCCCGATCTGGCGCGCTACGAGATTCCCGTCTCGATGGACACGCCCGAGATCGAGACCATCATCGTCGAGGCGGCCAACGCAACGGGCCCCTACGGCGCGAAGGGCGTCGGCGAGAGCTCTCTGGTGCCCACCCTGGCCGCCGTCTCGAACGCCGTGCGCGACGCGGTGGGCCATCGCTTCACGAAGCTGCCCATTACGCCCGAGAGCGTGGCCATGGCCATGCACGCAAAAGGCGTCGGGGTCGCCTAGCCGCCGAGGAAGCCGAAACGAGACGGGTGAATCACGCACCCGCCTCTTTCGCGCGCGAGACGACGGAGGACCTGCGGGGTGCGGGCGTTCGTGATGGCGGCGGGTTACGGCAAAAGGCTGGGCGCACTCGGCGAGGTGGTGCCCAAGCCGCTCCTGCCCCTGGGCGGCGTGCCGCTCATCGGCTTCGCACTCGAAAAACTGGCGGCCTTGGGCGTGCGCCAGGCCGCGGTGAACCTCCACCACGGAGCGGATGCGATTCGCTCCGCCCTGGGCGAGTGTGCGTACGGCGTGGAGATTCGCTACTTTCACGAACCCGACATCTTGGGCACGGCGGGCGGCATCAAGAACGCCGAGGCGTTTTTGTGCGAGGACGAAGCGCCCTTTTTCGTTCTCAACGCGGACGCGCCCTGCGGTGCGGACTTGCGCGCGGCGCTCGCGCATCACCGCCGCGGCGATTTTCTCGCCACGCTGGTTCTGCGGCACTCCCCCGAAGTCGATAGATACGGCGCGCTCGAAGTGGATGAGGCCGGGCGGCTGCGCAAGTTTTTGGACGCCTGCGCACCGGGTACGCCCGAGGGCGAATTGCAGCGGGCGATGTTCACCGGGCTGAGCGTCATGTCCCCCGCCATGCTGCGCCACGTTCCCGCGGGCGTGGCGTGCGACATTGCGCTGGAGGTCTACCCCGCGCTCATGCGGAGCGGTGCGCGCATCGGGGCGATTCTGACCGACGCCTACTGGATGGACGCGGGTACCCCGGCGCGCTACCTGCGGGCGAACGCCGACGTTTTGGCGGGTGCCTTCGTACCGGACTTCGCCTGGCCGCCCGCGGGGTATCTGCTTCTCGAAGGCCCGCCCGTTCGGTGGGGAGAGGGAAGCGTGTGCCCGCCCGTTCTCCTCGGCCCGAACGTCGTTCTGCACAAGAACGCGCAAGCGGGCCCCTTCACGACAATCATGGGGGGTGCTATCCTCGCGGAAAACGCCGTGGCGCGCGAAACCGTCGTCTTCCCGGGCGGAATGGTGGCCGCGGACTCTGTGCTCGAGGGATGTGTCGTGGGGCCGGAGGCCGTGGCCGCGTCGCAGGGAGCACGGATGAGCGGGGAGGTTTTCCTGCGCGGCGGCGCGCGCGAAAAAATGGCGTGAGGCGGCGCCGCCCCACACTTCACGAAGGAGCAGGCCTTGAAGGAGCCGACCGCAAGAACGTCCCTGGCCGCGGGCCGCTCGCCCGTGTTCGCGGCGGGCGGCATGGTGGCCACCAGCCAGCCGCTGGCCGCGGAAGCGGGCCTCCACGTCCTGAAAGAGGGAGGAAACGCACTCGATGCGGCCATCGCGACCGCGGCCGTGCTGAACGTGGTCGAGCCGCAGTCCACCGGCATCGGCGGGGACATGTTCATGCTCTATTGGGACGCGGAGGCGCAAGAGCTCCTGGGTTTGAACGGCAGCGGAAAAAGCGCCGCCGCGGCCACGCCGGAGCGATACGCGGAGTTCTCCTCCATGCCCGAGACGGGGGTGTATTCCTGCACCGTCCCCGGTGCGGTGGACGGCTGGTTCGCCGCCCACGCGCGCTGCGGCAGCGGGCGCAAGAGCATGGCGGAGCTGCTCGCGCCGGCGATTCTCTACGCGGAGGCGGGCTTTCCCGTCTCGCCGATCATCGGCAGGGCGTGGGCGAACCAGGAGGCGAAGCTCGAAAAGTGCGCATGGTCGCGCCGGGCCTATTTGCCCGCGGGGCGCGCACCCAAAATCGGCGAGCGGTTTCGCAATCCCGCACTGGCCGCCTCGCTGCGCGCGATAGCCGAGGGCGGACGCGCCGCCTTCTATGAGGGCGCCATCGCCCGGGAGATCGTCCGGCATACGAAAGAAATTGGCGGGCTGTTCGAGATGGAGGATTTCGCCGCCACCGCGTGCTCTTGGGTCGAGCCGATTCGCGCACGCTACCGGGGGCACGAACTGTGCGAGATACCGCCTTCGGGCCAGGGCGTGACCGCCCTGGTTTGCCTGAACCTCATCGACGCATATCCTCTCGGCGAGCTGAGCTATGGTTCCGCCGATCATCTCCACCTCGTCATCGAGGCCATGAAGCTCGCCTTTGCCGACAGGGATCGCTACGTGGCGGACACAGAGCGGGCCGACGTGCCTCTTGCAGGGCTCCTCTCTCCCGCATACGCCGGGGAGCGGCGCAAGAACATCAACCCGAACAGGGCGGGCAGCCCCGGAGCGGGGAGTCCCCATGCCTGGAACGACACCATCTACCTCACCGCGGCCGACGCGCAGGGCAACATGTGCTCGTTCATCAACAGCCTCTTCCACCATTTCGGCTCGGGCATCACCGGCGGCGACACGGGAATCATGCTCCAGAACAGGGGGCTGGGCTTCACCCTGGAAGAGGGCCATCCCAACCGCATCGCCCCGCACAAGCGGCCCCTGCACACCATCATCCCCGGCTTCGTGATGCGCGACGGAGAACCCTGGATGAGCTTCGGCGTCATGGGAGGCGACATGCAGCCCCAGGGCCACGTGCAGGTTCTCTCGAACATGGTGGACTTCGGCATGGACGTCCAGGAAGCCATCGATGCTCCGCGCTTCCGTGTGCTGGGCGGGCGCGAGGTGGCGATAGAGGGGGGCGTGCCCGAGGCCGTGCTCCAGGAACTCGAGGCGCGCGGACACGAGGTGCGCCGTGCGGGCGGCTACGAGGGATTCGGCGGCGGCCAGGGAATCGTTCGCCTGGAAGGGGGCGTGTTCATGGGCGGTTCCGACCACCGAAGAGACGGGTGCGCGGTTGGCTTCTAGCCGCCCGAGTCCGCCCCGCGGTTGCGTAGGCGCTCGGCTGTGCGCCGCGAAGCGCCTTTGTGTGGCGTTTGTGATTTTTCTTCTTGCCGCCCCGCTCGCGGAGGCTGCCTGCCCTGATAAGGGCCAACCCGCCGACCCCGGCCGCTGGGTGCGCCGCGGCTCTCCCCCTATCGAGACGAGAAGCGTGCGGCTTCGCTTCCGCGGCGGCGCGACGGCGCGGATGCGGGCGGTGCGCCTGCACCCCGGCGCGTTCCGGGTGCGTCTGCACTGGCGCGAGAGTTCGCAGTGGTTCACCCCGGTCGACCTGCGCGCCCTGGGCCGAAAGCTGGGCGCGGTTCTCCTCCTGAACGCGGGCTACTACGACGCGAGCGGACGTCCGCTCGGGTTTTTTCGCTCGGGCGGGAAGGTCTACAACAGCCGCGTGCTCTACCAGGGGCGCGACATCGCCCTGCACTTCGGTGCGCTGTTCACGGTGGGTGCGGAAGACGGCGCGCCGAACGTCGTCGCGCGCGGCGCGTTCCGCGACCGCGGCGTGGCGGAGGCCTTTCAGGCGGGGCCGCTTCTGGTGAAGGACGGAAAGCCCGCGGGCGGGCTCGCGCGCTACCGCGAATACCTGCGCGCCGCGCGCAGGAGCATCATCGGGCTCGACGCGCAGGGGCGCCTGTTCGTTCTGGTGAGCGAAAGCGAAACGCGCGGCGTCTCCTGGTGCGAGTTGCAGGAGTTTCTCGTCCTGCCCGAAGCCCGGGGCGGGCCGGGGCTGCGCGTCGCCATGAATCTCGACGGCGGCTCAAGCTCGCAGCTTTGGGTGCAGGCGGGGGAGCGGGAGGTCTCGATTCCGGGGCGGCCCGCGCCGACGTTCGTCGTCGTCGCGCCCAGGCGGTAATTGTCCGTAGCGAGCGGCGCGGGGAAGCCCCCGGCGTCGGTGGAATTTTGTCGCTTTGGGGAGGAGGCTCCATGCGCGATATGGAGGGAAAAGTCGCCCTGGTGGCGGCGGGCAGCAAGGGGCTGGGGCGCGCCTCGGCTCTCAAGATCGCGATGCGCGGCGCGTGCGTCGCCATCTGTGCGAGAGACGAGGCCGCCTGTGCCGAGGCTGCCGCGGACATCGCCCGCCGCGCCGGGGTGGAGACGTGGCACTGCGCCGCCGACGTGGGCACCGCGGAGGGCGTGCGTTCGTTCGTGCAAGGCGCCGTCGCGCGCTTCGGCGGAGTGGACGTTCTGGTCTCGAACGCGGGCGGTCCGCCCCGGGGGTTTTTCGAGGATTTTGGCGACGACGCCTGGCGCGATGCGTTCGAGCTGGGCGTCATGAGCGCGGTGCGTCTCGTGCGCGAGACCCTGCCCCACATGCGCGGGCGCGGGGGCGGGAGAATCCTGTTCATCCTGTCGAGTTCGGTGCGCGAACCCATCGAGGATTTGTTGCTCTCCAACGTCATGCGGCCCGCCGTGGCCGGCCTGGCGAAGTCGCTCTCGCGCTCCCTGGGGGCGGAGGGGATTCTGGTGAACGTGGTCATCCCCGGCGTTATCGACACCGACCGCGCACGGGCGGGGCGCGCTGCTGCTGCGGAGCGTCTGGGCATTACCTTTGAGGAGTCCGTCGCGCGCGTGGAGCGCGAGGTGCCGCTGGGCAGGCTGGGTCGGCCCGAGGAGTTCGGGGCGATGGTGGCGTTTCTCGCCTCGCCCGAGGCGAGCTACGTCTCGGGGGGCGTGTTCGCCGTGGACGGCGGCCGCCTCCGCGCGATTTGAAGGGGTACTGCTCGCTCCCCAACCATTGAAGCGCGCGCAGTATGCGCATGACCTGCTGCAAGGGAATGCGCAAGATCGGCATGTGCCGACGACGTCTCGATGGGGATTTCGCGCCCGGGCCCATTCATCATGCGTGAGTCGCCCGACTGCGAAGCCCTGGAGCGGGCAGCCCTCGAAGTCGTTGGATTTTCGGCAGTGAACGAAAGCTGAGGAGGTGCCCGGAATTCTCGCGCGGTACGTATGACGCTTCCTCCTCCCCCGCGCGTTGACACTCCCTTTTCGCGCACACCATACTGGGGCTGAGCGCTTTTTGTTCCGTACGCATCGTCCAAACAGCCACCGGGAAATTGATGAACGCGCACCACGCGGCCCCCGCCGCCCTGATGGAAGACATACTCGTAGAGGGCGCGCGCGAGCATAACCTCAAGGACGTGTCGCTGCGCCTGCCGAGGGAGCGGTTCATCGTCGTCACGGGGCCGAGCGGCTCGGGAAAGTCCTCGCTCGCGTTCGACACCATCTATGCGGAGGGCCACCGCCGCTACGTGGAGAGCCTCTCCACCTACGCGCGCCAGTTCCTGGAGCGCGTCGACAAGCCCGCGGTGGACGTCGTCGAGGGCATAAGCCCCGCCATCGCCATCGAGCAGTACAACCCGGTGAATCATTCGCGCTCCACGGTGGGCACGGCTTCGGAGATATACGACTATCTGCGTCTGCTCTTCGCCAAGGCGGGGAGAATTCATTGCCCCGCGTGCGGGGCGGAGGTCGTCCCCGCCACGGTCGATGGTGTGGTGGCGACGCTGCTGGAGGTTCACGCGAACGCGCGCGGATTCGTGCTCTTCCCCCTGCCCGCCCTCCAGGCCGAGGAGGTCGAGGCGCAGCTCACGTCCCTGGTGGCCCAGGGTTTCGTGCGCGTCATGGTGGAAGGCGAGAGCGTCGACATCGGCCCCGCACTTTTTGCGCGCCTGAAGGAGGGGTCGCGGCCCCCGGGCCGTCCGCACGAGACGGAACCGCCCGCGATGCACGTGGTGGTGGATCGCCTCCGCCTCTCCGGACGCAACCGCTCCCGCCTGGGCGAGTCGCTCGAGACGGCGTTTCGTGAGGGAGACGGCGTCGCCGAGGTGCAGCTCGTGGAAGGGCCGCGGCTGCGGTTCAGCCAGAAGCTCGAATGCTGCGGCCGCACGTTCGACCCACCCGTTCCGCAAATGTTCAGCTTCAACAACCCCAACGGGGCGTGTCAGGAGTGTGGAGGGTTCGGCAACACGCTGCGCCTCGACGAGGCGCTCATCGTCCCCGACCCCAAAAAAACGCTCGCCCAGGGGGCGGTGGAACCCTGGGCGCGCCCGCGCTACCGGCGCCATTTCGGCGAGCAGCTGCGCACCGCCGCCGAGACGCAGGGGCTCGACATCCACGTTCCCTGGGAGGATATGCCGCCCGCGCAGAAGAAAATGGTGTTCGAGGGGGCAGGCAAATTTCTGGGGGTGTATTCGTTTTTCGAGCGTCTCAAGAGAAGAAAGTACAAGGTGTGGGTGCGCGTGCTCATCAGGCGCTACCAGAGCCAGCAACGCTGCGCCTCTTGCGGTGGCACGCGCCTGCGGCCCGAGGCGCTGTGGGTCAAGCTGGGCGGGCGTAGCATCGCGGAGCTTTGCGCCGCGTCCGTGCGTGAACTGAGAAAGTACTTCGAAGCCCCTCCCCTCGACGCCGAGCAAATCGAGCGTGCGGGCGACGTGCTGCGCCAGGTGCGCGACCGCCTCGATTTTCTGCACGAGGTGGGTCTGGAATACCTCACGCTGGACAGGGAGACCAGAACGCTGAGCGGCGGCGAGCACCAGCGCATCAACCTGGCGAACCAACTGGGCGCCCACCTCACGGGCACGCTCTACATTCTTGATGAGCCGACCATCGGCTTGCACCCCAGGGACAACACGCGCCTGGTGGGGATATTGAAAGACCTGGTCGAGCGGGGAAATACCCTGCTCGTCGTGGAGCACGACCGCGACGTGATCGACGAGGCCGACCACGTGGTGGACCTCGGTCCCGGCGCGGGCGAGCGTGGCGGAGAGGTGGTCTTCTCGGGTCCGCGTGCAGAGCTCGAGGCGTGCGAGAAGTCGGCGACGGCGAAGTTTCTGAGCGGTGCGCGCACCGTGCGCCCCAGGAAGATCAAGAGAAAGGCGGGGGAGAAGTGCTCCTGGCTCTCGCTCTTCGGCGCGCGGGAGAACAACCTCAAGAAAGTGAACCTGCGGATTCCCCTCGGGCGTCTCGTGGCGGTTACGGGCGTGTCCGGTTCGGGCAAGAGCACCCTCGTGCACGACACGCTCTATCCCGCGCTTGCGCGGATTCTTCACGCCGCGAAAGACCCCATCGGACGTTTCGGGCGCATCGAGGGGTTCGAGGCGCTGGACTCCGTGGTGCTGCTCGACCAGAGCCCCATAGGCAAGAGTCCCCGCAGCAACCCGGTGACCTACCTCAAGGCCTACGATGCGATTCGCCGCCTCTTCGCCGAGACGCCCCGGGCACAGAGCATGGGCTACGGACCCGGGCACTTCTCGTTCAACACCCCGGGCGGGCGGTGCGAGTCCTGCACGGGCAGCGGCATCCAGAAGATAGAGATGCACTTCATGGCCGATCTGTTCATTCGCTGCCCGGACTGCGAGGGCAAACGCTTCAAGGCCGAGGTGATGGAGATCGAATACAAGGGCAAGAATATCCATGAGGTGCTGAACCTGACCGTGGACGAGGCCATGCTGTTCTTCGACCACGTGCCCGCGGTGCTGAACAAGCTGCTGATCTTGCGAGACGTGGGCCTCAACTATCTGCGCATCGGCCAGCCCGTGAACACGCTCTCGGGCGGCGAGGCGCAGCGCCTCAAAATTGCGGGCCAGTTGGCCGCCCGCCCCCCTCGCAACGTCATGTACATGATGGACGAACCGACGACGGGGCTGCACTTCCAGGACGTGGAGCGGCTGCTCAACGTGCTGACGCGCCTGGTGGGGCTGGGCAATACGGTCGTCGTCATCGAGCACAACCTGGACGTGATTCGCTGTGCGGAGTGGGTGGTCGACTTGGGTCCTGAAGGAGGCGATGCGGGAGGCCGCATCGTCGCCGAGGGGACGCCTGCGGAGGTGGCGCAAAACCCCGCGTCCCACACGGGGCGGTTCCTGCAAAAGTATTTCGCGGCCAATGGGGCGGACTGAGCACGGGCGGGGCGCGTTTCCCGTTTGTCCGCGCCGGGGGAGGAGCCCGATGGCGCGCGGGGCGGGCGTGTAGTAGGCTGGGGCGAGTTTCTCAAAAAGGATGCCAACGTGAACGAACGCGCGGGTACGCAAGCCCTCACCCGCCGGGTGAACGCGCAGTGGCGGGGGAATTTGCGTGCGGAGCTCACGGTGCGCGATTGCCCCCCCTTCGTGAGCGACGAACCCGCGGAGCGCGGAGGGCTGTTCGAATATCCCACGCCTGCCGAATACATGCTCGGCGCACTCGCGGGCTGTGCCGCCGCGCACGTGGAGATGTTCGCCGCGCAGGTCGGGATGCCGCTTGCGGACTGTCGCGTCGAGGCGCGGCTCACAATGGAGCGCTTCGCCCCGGGCGATGCCCACGCGGTGAACGGGGGCGTGAGCGGGGTGGAGTTGGAAGTTCACCTCACGTCGAGCGGCTCCGCTGAGGAGCTCGAGGAGGTTAAGGGCCTCTTCCGTGCGGGATGCATCCTCTATCTGTTCATGAGCGCCGCCGCGTCCGTGCAGGACGCCTGGTTTCTGCACGAACCCGCGTAGCGGTTTTTCGAAAAGCCCCCGCAACCGACAGAAAGCGTCATGAACCTATCTACCCATTCCGTGGGCTTGCTGTTCGCCGTCTCGGCCCTGCTCAGTTGGGGGAGCCTCTCGTTCTTCATACGCCTGGCGATGAAGGACGCTCCCCTGCTCAAGACGACCGCCGCCATGTCGAGCATGAACGGCATTTTCATTGCGGTCGTCGTTTTTCTCGCACTTCCCGCAAGCGCTTTTCAGCCCCAGGCGACGAAGACCTGGGTGCTGTTGCCCGTAACGGGCTTTTTCATGATCACCATATCGCGGCTCACCTATTACTACGCCATCAGGCGCATCGGCCCCAGCCGTACGATTCCCATCGCGGCGAGCACGCCCGCCGTAACCGCCGTGCTGGCAACCATATTTTTGGGAGAACCCTTTACCCTTCCCGTTTTTCTGGGGTTGTTGTGCCTGGCGGCGGGCCTCACCACGGTGGTGCGTTCCGCCCCGGCGCAGGCGAACCCGCAGGCCGGCCCCACGCGCGGAGACCTCGTAAAGGGCTACGTGTCGGCGGGCCTCACCACGCTGAACTGGAGCGCTTCGGGCGTCATGCTCAAGACCATCGCCCTGGACGTGAACCCGCTGGCGGCCTCGGCGCTGGTGATCTGGATAGGCTGCGTTTTCGCCTGGTCGCTGGCTGTCGGTTTCGGCCCGAAAGGGGAGGCGGGCAAAATTCCCCGCGCGAGCTGGAAATGGATGCTGGTGGCCTCCATCTTCCAGACGATAGCAATTCCCTCCTACAGCAACGCGCTCGCGCGCACCTACGCGGTAAACGTTTCCTCCATCACCGCGGTGCAGCCGCTTTTGGTGATTCTGGGTTCGCATCTGTTCCTGCGCGAGAGCGAAAACGTGACGGGCAAGCTGGTGCTGGGAGCGGTGATGACCGTGCTGGGAACGATTCTGATTCTGGGCGGCCTCTAGTCAGTCTTTGCGGATGCGCTCGACGTTCTTGCGCGCGAAGACCGCCTCGTGGCCGAAGCGCTCGCGGATTTTGTCCAGACTCTCCACGAGGCGTTCTTCTTTCTCATGGCTTTCGTCGCCGAAGAGCAACGGTTGTGTCTCTGCTTCTTCCAGCCCGAAAAGGTAGACGCCCAGCAGGCGGATTTTCCGGTTCTTCGCCTCCTCCCGAAGCGTGCGGCGCAGCAGTTCGCGCGCCGTTTCGATAATCTCCTTATCCAGGCGTGTGGGCCCCTCCAGCGTGCGTGAGCGGGTAAGCGTCGTGAAGTCGGCGAAGCGGATTTTGAGAGTCACGCTCCGCGCGGATTTCCCGCCGCGGCGCACCCGTGCGCTCGCCTGTTCGGCCAGGCCGGTGAGGACGGCCTCGAGTGCGCTGAGTTCGGCGGTGTCCTCCGCGAAGGTAGTCTCCTTGCCGATGCTCTTGGGAGAGGTTTGCAGCTCGAGTGCGGAATCGTCCAGCCCCCGCGCCTTTCGGTAGAGTTCCGGACCCAGGTTCTTGAACTGCGACTCGAGAAAGGCGGGCGACTGCCGGGCGAGGTCGTCGATGGTGGCGATGCCCAGGCGCGCGAGTTTTTGGACCATCACCTTGCCCACGCCGGGGATTTTGTTCACTCCCAAAGGACGCAGGAAGGCCGCCTCGGCCCCCGGATAGACGTAGAGGATGCCGGCGGGCTTCGAGAGGGCGGAGGCTATTTTCGACACCAGCCTGCTCGACGCCAGTCCGATGGAGGCTGAGCAGGCGACCTCGCGTTGCACGGCCTCGCGCATGGCGGCCGCGGTTTGCAGTGGGGGGCCGTGGAGGCGTTCGGTGCCGCTTAAGTCGAGATAGGCTTCGTCGACCGAGACGGCCTGGACGGCGGGCGTGAAGTCGCGCAATACCCGCATCACCCGCCGGGAGGCTTCGCCGTATTTTTTGTGGTCGGCCTGGATGTAGACGGCGTGGGGGCACAGCGCCCGCGCCCGCGCCATGGGCATGGCGGAGTGGACGCCGAACGCGCGCGCCTCGTAGGAGGCGGCGGAGACCACCCCGCGCCTGCCCACGCTTCCGCCCACGACGACGGGCCTGCCCTCGAGGTCGGGCCTGTCCATGCGCTCCACGGAGACGAAAAACGCATCCATGTCCACGTGGGCGATGAGGCGGCCTGGTGGGGCCGCGGCGGGTTGCGTGTCCATTCCTTTCCCCCGGAGGCGCGCCTCAATACTTTCTGAGCACCCCGACGACGACGCCCTGAATCCTGAGTTCCTCCTCGTCCACCATGATGGGCTCCATCGCCTCGTTCGCGGGCTGGAGGCGAATGCGCGGCCCCTCGCGGTAGAAGCGCTTGAGGGTGGCGGATTCTCCATCGATGAGGGCGACCACGGTTTCGCCGTTCATCGCGGTGGTTCGGCCCTCGACGATCACGTAGTCGCCGTCCTGGATGTGATCCTCAATCATCGAGTCGCCCTTCACTTTGAGCACGTAGAGGTTGCCGTCTCCCGACGACCAGGGCAGCGGTATGGTCTCGGTGTCCTCTATCGCCTCAAGCGGCAGACCCGCCGCAATCATCCCGAGCAGGGGCAGTTCCGCACCCCCCGTCGTCGCGGCCGGGCCGATGGTGTCCGAGCCGGGGACGAGCTCGATGGCGCGGCTGCGGTTCCAGCTGCGCTTGATGAGGCCTTTCTGGGCGATGTTTTGCAGGTGCTTGTGCACCGTGGCCGGCGAGTTCAGATGAAAGTGCTTGCCGATCTCCACGATGGAGGGCGCATATCCGTTCTCCCCGATAAACTCCTTGATGTACTCGTAAATTTCTCTTTGCCTGCGGGTGAGGAACATATGGTACCTCCTTTGTCGAAATTACGGGGCGAAGGCGTTGCCCTGCTCCTGCGTCGTGAGCGACTCGAGATGGGAGTGCGGGAAAACATATCGCAAACGAAAGCCTTGTTCATGCGGCAGCCCCCCCCCGCGACCCTCTCCGCCCGTGACTCCCAAAAGGCCTGGGTTGCGGTGTGGGCGTTCACAGTGGGCAGCCTCCATGGAAACATATGGAAAACATATGTTTTACGAAAATTCTACATTCTTAATACAAACAAATTACGAATTGCTTTGCAAGTCTTTTTTCACGTTTTTATTTTGGGCGGGTTTTGGCGATAATCAGACAAACACCCGCCGGCTTTTCGGCGTACTTGCGGAGGAAAGCGGTATGACGTGCGTTCGCTACGAAAAAACAAACGGCGTGGGCCGCGTGACACTCGCGCGCGCCGAGGAGGCAAATCGCCTGACGTTCGACATGATGGCCGAACTCGCCGAGGCGCTCCTGCGCGCGGGTGCGGAGTGCGACGTCGTGCTCTTAACGGGCGAGGGGGCGGATTTTTGCGCAGGTAGAGAGAGCGTGCGCGGCGGGTCGGGGTTGCCGCCCGTGGACGTGATACGCGAGCGTTTTCGGGGAATCGTGAGGATGAATGACGCCCTTGAGTTCTCGCCCGCCGTTACGGTGGCTGCGTTGCGGGGCCGCGCCTTCGGACCCGGGGCGGGGCTGATCAGCCGTGCCGATCTGGTGCTGGCGTCCGAGACCGCGCGCGTCGCCTTTCCCGAAATCAGGGAAGGGTTTCCGCCCACTGTGGTCGTGAGCCATCTGGCGCGCAAGCTGGAGCGGCGCCACGGCTTCGAGATGGTCGTCACCGGCCGGGAGGTCGACGCGCACGAAGCACAACGCATCGGCATGGTGAACCGCGTGGTGGCGGATGCGGCTTTGGACGCGGAGGCCGAGCGCCTGTGTGCGGACCTCGCGGGGCTGGGCGGCGAATCCCTCCGCGCGACCAAGGCGTTTTACCGCTTCGCCGAGACCGCCCGGCCCGAGGCGAGTGCGGACCACGCGGTGAACCTGATAGCCAATGCCATTCACGCGAAGGGAAACGTGGGCTGACGCGCGGGCGTCGGCCCGGCGTTCGGTGCAAGCGAAGCGCGGCTGCGCTTCGCCGTCTACATGAGGAGAACGCTCCGATGGTAAGCATGACGGCTGGACACGCGGTGGCGGACGCGCTGGCGAAACTGGGGACGAAGCACGTCATCGGCATGGCGGGCTCGTGCATGATCGAGATACTCGACGGCATGTACGGGCGTGAGGACATCTCCTTCCTCACGGTGCGCCACGAGCAAAGCGCCGCCCTGATGGCCGACGCCTACGCGCGGCTCACCGGCGAGGTGGGGGTGTGCATGGCGACGAACGGGCCCGGAGCGACGAACCTGGTTACCGGCGTCGCGCATTCGATGATGGCCCAGAGTCCGGTGTTGGTCATCACCGGCGCGCCCATGATGAAGGACACGTTTCGCGATTCCACCCAGGAGCTCGACCAGGTGGCCATGTTCGCTCCCATGGTGAAATGGTCGGTGCAGGTGCGAAAGCCCGAACGCGCCGCCGACGCCGTTCGCGAGGCGTGGCACGCGGCCACATCGGGGGTGCCCGGCCCGGTGCACGTCGATCTGCCGCGCGACGTGCTGAACGAAAGGGCGGAGTTTCCCGACGCCCTCGCGCGCCCGGCCCGCGCCCGGCTGGTCCCCGACCCCGCGGCGGTAGCCCGCGCGGCGGAGTTGCTCGCAGCGGCCGAGCGGCCCCTGCTCATCGGCGGCGGCGGCGTGCTGTGGGACGACGCGAGTGCGGATTTGACGGCTCTCGCCGAGGCACTCGACGCCCCCGTCATGACCTCCACGGGGCGGGACGACGTGGTTCCGGCCGGCCACCCCCTGTTTCTGGGCTCTATCGGACGGGGAACGCTGCCCGAGGCGCAGGCGCTCTTCGAGACGGCGGACGTGGTGTTCGCCGTGGGCACGCGGCTGGCGCATTCGACTACGTTTCTGCGACCCGATTTTTTCCGGGGCGCCAGGCTCATACACGCCGCCGTCGACCCGCGCAACATCGGCAGAACCTTCGACACCGACGTGGGGATGAACGCGGACGCGGGCGCAGCACTCCGTGCCGTGCGCGCCGCACTCGGCGGGGGCGTGAAGCGCCCCGGCTGGCGTGCGGAGGCCGCAGCCGTGCGCGCCGCCCAGGAGAGACACCGCACACGCGCCCTTGAATACGGCGCCAGGCCCATCGACCCCCGGCGCGCACAGGCCGCACTCGCGCGGGTGTTGCCCGAAGACGCCGTCATCACCAACGACGCGGGAAGTGCCGCGGGCTACGTCTACGAGTACCAGACGTTCGGCGCTCCCCGCAGCTTCGTGGCCCCGCAGGATTTGGCGGCCATCGGCATCGGCTATCCCCTGGGGCTGGGGGCGAAGCTCGCGTGCCCGGACCGCAAGGTCGTCACCATCAGCGGCGACGGGGCGTTTTTGTGCAACGGGGCGGAGCTCGAAACCGCTATGCGCGAGAACCTGCCCACCGTCTGCGTCGTTCTCAACAACTTCAATCTGGGTTCTGAGCGCGCCTACCAGAAGCACTTCTACGAGGGGCGCTACATCGCCGACGCCATCGGCAACCCGAGGTTTGACGATTATGCCCGCGCTTTCGGGGCGACGGGTTACCGGGTGGAAGACCCCGCGGATTTAGAAGACGTCTACGCGCAGGCACTTCGGGAGGAGGGCCCGGTGGTCGTCGACGTGCTGATCGACCAGGACGTATTCCCCGAGCCCAGGCGCAAGGACGCGGTGAAGAACTGAAGCGCAGTTTCCCTCAGGCGGGTTTGCGGGGAGGAACCGGAGTGTGCTCGCTCTGCGCGCGTTTTCTCGCGAGCGTCCACGTTCCCGTGCCGTAGAGCGTCGCGCCCACTGCCGCCGCGCCAAGCGCCAGCCACGCGAGCGACCCGAAACCGCCCCAGCGAATGGCGAACCCGCCCAGGGCGGCGCCCAGGAACAGGCCCACCTGGTTGCTGGTCGCATATGCGCCGATGATGGCCCCGCGCGCCTCGGGAGCGAGCGCGATGAGCGTGTCCATGACAACGGGACGGCTGAGCTGGCTCAGGAGAGAGAAGAAGAGTCCCGCCAATATCGCCGCGAACAGAAGCCCCGTTCCGGCGAAGTGGACCGCGAGCAGCACGCCTTGCGCCACAACGAAGGCGGTGATGAGCACGAAGCGCCGCCCCACGCCCGCGAGCACGCCCCCCAACAGGCCGCCCGCGAGCGCGCCGACGGACATCGTCGTAATCAGGCTGCCGACGGAGGAGAGCGAGAGGCCGAAGCGCCGCAGCAAGAACACCGAGACGTAGGTGAGAAACATGGAGGTGAGGAGCCGCTCGGTCACGTTTCCGCCCATGAGCAGCCACGAGACGCGCTCGCGCATCCAGGCGAAGCTCGCCAGGTAGGAGAGCGGCGGGCCGCCGCGCCTGCCCGCGGGCAGTGCCCGGAAGGTGTAGATGCACAGCAGCAGGCCAAACGCCCCGGCGACGCGAAGCGCGTTGCGCCAGCCGAAGTGATCGGTGAGAAAAGCCACGCCCGGTATGCCGACGAGCAGGCCCATTGCCACGCCCGAGGTCGCGAAGCCGATGGCCAGTCCGCGGTTTTTGCCCGAAAAGTTGTCCCCGATGATGGCCACCGCCGTGGGCGGCACCAGTGCGCCGCTCAGCCCCGCGACGAAGCGCCAAAGCCCCACCGCAAGGTAATCCCCCGCGAACGAGGTGGCGATGCTCGAGAGTGAAAGCCCCATCGCCCCGATGAGGATGACGGGCCTTCTGCCGTAGCGATCCGATATGGGCGCGAGCAGGGGGGCGCCCACCCCCCAGGGAATGAAGGTGATGGAGGCCAACTGCCCCATCACCGCCAGCGAAAGGCCCAGCTCGCGGCCCATCAGGTCGAGCATGGGCCCCAGGATGAAGGCCGTCGTGTAGGCGGTGAATATGGTGAGGAAACACGCCAGGACGATCGGCCAGCCGGCCTTGAGGCTCGCGTCGCTTCTGTTGCGCGAAGAATCCATGCGCACTCCTCGGGCAGGGAGGGTTCTTATGCGTCATGACGCCCCCTCCCGCAACCCCTTGAGGAGAAGGCCCCGTCTCAGCAGTTCCTCCAGACGGGTTTTCGTTTTTCCATGAACGCGTTCTTGCCCTCGCGGTAGTCCTCGGTCTGGTAGAAGCGGTTCATGATGGGCCTGCACAGGCGATAGCCTTCGTACATCGACACGTTGGCGGCCACGGCAATCTCCTCCTTGGTGTGCTGCACCGACATGGGCGAGCACTCGATGA
The DNA here is from genome assembly GCA_965221655.1 of bacterium. GTDB lineage: Bacteria > UBA8248 > UBA8248 > UBA8248 > UBA8248 > Bin107. Next base: position 2,412,687 of record OZ244906.1, read on the forward strand.
TCTGCTCGGCCATGGCGGTTGCCGTCTCGAGGAGCGCACCGTTTTCGGCGATCTTCACCACCAGCCCCAGGCGGTAGGCCTCCTGCGCGTCTATCAGTTCGCCGGAGAACATGTACCATCTGGCGAGGCCGGGAATTGCCGCCGGAAGACGCATGGCCCCGCCGATGCTGATGATGCCGATTTTGGGCTGGGAATAGCCGATCTTCGCGTCCTCGGACACCACGCGCACGTCCGCGCCGAGAAGCAGGCTCATGCCGCCGCCGATGGCGTAGCCCTGTGCCGCGCAGATGATGGGCTTCTTTATCCAGTCCAGGTCGCAGTAGAGAACTCCCTTGGGGCGGACGGCGCCCATCTTGAGTTCGTCCTCTTCGAGATTCTGGTCCCACCCCGAGCAGAACGACTTGCCCTCGCCCGCGAGTATGGCCACCCACACCTCCTTGTCGTCGTTTACGTCCTCCCAGCACCGGAGGAGCTCGCTCACCGTCGCGAAACTGAGCGGGTTGAGCTTCTCCGGCCGGTTGAGGGTCACGTAGGCGATGCGGTTCTCCTTGCGGTACGTTACGGTTTTGAGGCCAAATTCTTGTGTGAGGTCCATGCGCGTTCCTCCCCTGGTTGTGTGAGTGCTGCGGCGAATCGGCGGCGCAGGCCGCTCTAATTCACTCTTCGCTCTCTGCCCGCCCAGTGGCGCTCGCGCATCTCGCGCCGCAAGACTTTGCCCTGGGCGTTCTTGGGAATCTCGCTCAGAAACTCGACCTGCCGGGGCTTCTTGTAGCCGGCGACGTGGTTGCGCGTGAAGTCGATGATCTCCTCGGCCGCGGGGGATGCGCCGGGACGCAGGACGATCATCGCCTTTATCGCTTCGCCCCACTTGTCGTCGGGCACGCCGATTACCAACGCTTCGCGCACGGCGGGGTGACGGCACAGGACGCGCTCGACTTCGGAGGGGTAGACGTTGAACCCGCCCGTGATGATCATCTCCTTCTTGCGGTCCACGATGTAGATGTAGCCCTCCTCGTCGGCGACGGCCAAATCCCCGGTGTGCACCCACCCGCCCCGCATGGTCTCTGCCGTCGCCTCGGGGTTGTTCCAGTAGCCCGTCATGGCGTAGTCGCCCCGCACGCAGATTTCGCCCATCTCGTTCGGGGGGGCGGGGCGGCCGTCGTCGTCCATGAGGAGGAGTTCGACGCCCGCGGCCACCCTGCCGCACGAGGCGAGGCGCTTGCGCTCCCCTGGTGGTGCGTCCACCGCGTGATCCCAGGGGTCGAGAATCGCGATGGGCTGGCGCGCCTCGGTCAGCCCGTAGGTCTGGCGGAAGACGGGGCCGAAGCGCCTCAGGGCGAGGGCGAGGTTTTCTTCCGATATGGGCGCCGCCCCGTAAGTGATGGTGTGGAGGCTGGATACGTCTGCGCTCTCGAGCCTTTCGCACGCGAGGAGCCGCTGCATCATGGTGGAGACGAGGTAGGTGGTCGTAACGCGCTCGCGTTCCACTGCTTCGAGGAACGACTCCGGGCCAAAGGCGGGCAGAACGACGTTGCACGCCCCCCGGGCGAGGGTGGTTTCGATGAAGTTGAACGAGGCGTGCGTCATCGGCCCCGCGTGGAGCATGGAGTCGAGCGGCCCCAGCCTGTAGTCGAGGTTTCTGAAGAACTTGGCCAGCCACGCCATATGCGTGCGGTGGGTGTTGACGACCGCCTTGGGTACGCCCGTCGTGCCCGAAGTGTAGTGGAGGTGAAACAGGCAATCGGGCGTCACCATGACGCCGGGAGCGGCGGGCGAGGCCTTGCGCAGCCAATCCTCGTAGCCTTGCGCATCCCCCCCTTCCCAGCCCACGGCGACGACGCGGCGCAAGTCCGGGCACCGCCTTGCGAGTTCTTCTGCGTATTCACGATGTTCTTCGTCGATGAGGAGAAAGGCCGCTCCCGCGTCGTGGAGCATGTGGACGTGGTCTTCGAGAACGTTGCGCCCGTGGAGGTTCAGCGACGCTCCGCCCGCCATCGCCACGCCGAAGTTGATCTCGACGATCTCCGCGCGGTTGCGCATGAGCTTGGCGACGCGCTCCCCCCGCGCCAGACCGTTGGCGCGCAGCGCGTTCGCCACGCGCTTGCTGCGCTCGTGGACCAGGGAGAACGACAGGCGGCGCGCACCCTCCACCACGGCCACGCGCGAACCGTATCGCTTCGCCGCCCAAGCGACGTTGGCGCCCGGATCGATGGCTGGTTCGCTCTCATGCTTCATGAAGCGAAATTATAGTGCGCCCGCAGGCGAAACTCTACACGGGGGCGTGCGCGGCGGCGAGGTCGGCGAGCACGCCCCGCACGTCGGGGCAGTCCTCGAGTGCGGAGAGTGCCTCAAAGGCGCTTTCGGCACACGCGGGCGCAGCGGCTGCGCCCCGGGCGCAGGAGAAGAATTTCTCCTTTCTCTCCTCCGCGTTCATGGGCCACTCGGGAGAGCCCTTGATTGTGTCGTGCGTCACCTCGGTCCGGCGTCCGTCCCTGAGGCGCACGCGAATCCGCACGGGCGTGAGCAGGAGACTCCCCGCTTCCCAAAGGTGCACCTTCGTCCTTCGTGCGAGGGCGGCTACCTCTTCTTCCGCAACGACCGCCCCGGGGGCGAAGTGCGCGATTTGCGGAGTGCCCCGCAGCAGGGAGAACGCCGTCGTCCACTGCGCACTGAACTGCGCGTCCACCTGGGGGTTGCGCCTGATTGCGAAGGGCTGGCCGATCATCGAGTGGCCGATGGGCGTCGTCCACACCTCTACGCTTTCGACTTCCTCCGCCCCGAAGCGCCCCAGCTGCTCGCGTGCCTCGAGAGCCGCGCTGATGTGGGGGTGGGACGCACGGCAACTCGGGTAGGGCTTGGTCCCGATGCGCGTTACCGCGAACTCCTCGCCCAGGCCGCGCGTGAGCGCCTCGGTGTCGCCCGCTCCGCCGCCGAAGAGTTCGACCACGCCGTCCGCCCCCGCGACGATGCGTCTGGGGCCGGTGGCGCCCGTCTCGGCGAGGACGGCCGCGTGCACCGCCGCGCGCGCGGTGAAAGCGGGTTGCAAGCGCTTGGCGATGGAACCGTCGAGCAGCGCCTGGCGGTTGCCGTGGGACTGCGCGTAGCCGAAGCCCGTCGCGTTGGCTATGCCCTCTTCGTCGAGTCCCATGGCGCGGGCGGCGGCCATGGAGGCCGAGACGGCGCCGAACACCGTGGTGGGCAGCCAGCCCGGGTGGATGCTCTCGCGCACGACGGCGTTGAGCCTGAGGGTTGCGTCCGCGGCCCCCGCCAGCGCGGTAAGCGTCTCGCGGCCCGTGATGGCGCGCCCCGTGCTCTCCCCCGCCGCGAGAAAGGCGGGGAGAATGGTAACGAAGACGTGGTTTTGGGTGACGTCCTCGGTGTCGTCGAAGTCGTTCGAATGGATCATGGCGGCGTTCAGCCAGGCCGCCGTCGGCGCGGGGAGCCTGTGCCCGAACACGAGCACCGTCGCCTCGGGCGCGCCGCCCCAGCGGGCGTGGCGCTCCACGATCTCGGGGTTCAGGGGCGCTGCGGACCCCGCGAGGGCGCACGCGAGCGCGTCGATGAGGAGGCTTTTGGCGGCGGCCACGGCTTCGGCCGGCAAATCCTCGTAGCGCAGGTTCGCGTAGTGGGCAACGAGGTGCTGCATCGGGTCCATGTTCGTCTCCGCGCGGGGTGGGTTATTCGCGTCCGGGCTGGAAGATGGCCACCAGCATCACGTCCTCCTCGCCCACGCAGTGGTTGCAGTGGCGCGTGCCTCTCGGCATGAAGATGAACTGCCCGGGGCCGTAGTTGATCTCGCCGTCCTCGAGGTCGTATCTCCCCGTCCCGCTCACGCAGAAGATCACCTCGTCCTCTTCGTGGTGGTGCCAGTCGTGGGTTTGTCCCGGCTGGATGCGCGAGTAGTAGACGGTGAGGTCCACCCCCTCGCCCTCTTTCGACACGATGGCCCTGTGGCTCGCACCGCCCGCCATGCCCTCGGAGGCGCGCTCCTCGGGGCGGATGAGCCGCGCCTTTCTCTCTCTGGTCGTCATGCGAACTCCTCCCGTTGCGTTTGTGCCGCCCGCCGCGCAGGCTGTTCCATAGGCGAAGCATAGTCGGCTGGGGCGATATGTCAAAGCGCACCGGAAATTCCTCTCGAAAGCGCAGCGGGCAGAGGCCGTATCGTGCGTGAATGGCCGTCATTTGCTTCCCTCTTGTGAAAATTATTAAATTCATGTCTTGCTCAGGGGAACGGCTGCGCACGTTTTTCTTCCGGTGGGTTGGGGAAACCCGGCGATGCGGCCCCCGAGCAGGAGAACGGACACAGGGGAGAGCGTAGATGCGCAAATCAGTCTGCCTTGTTTTGCTGACGACGATGGCCGCAGTGGTTGCCTTGTCAGGTTGCTCGGGGAGCAAGGTTTCGTCGTCCTGGCCCATCGATCCCCAAGAGGTGCGGGCGCTTTTCCCCGGCGCGACGGCTCTTGATGCCACGCCGGTGCAGATTCGCGACGGCATCGCGGAAGTGATGGCGAAGGCGGACACGCTCGTGCTCAGCGACGTACATATTCTCGACGAGGCTGCTCCCGACCATCTGCGGTTCGAGACGACCTGTAGCAAAGACATCTGCCGCAGCACGTTGCCGGGGTCGGGCCGCACCGTCGAGAATTCGCTCGATGCGTTGGGCGTTACCGACTCGATTTTCGAGCCGGTCATGCTGTACAACGGCGTTCGCATCGTGCTCGAAGACCTTCCTGCGGTGCCGGCGAGCGACAACTACGGCGGCTGGCTGCATTACAGTCATTTTTCCGCGCAATTGAATTTCCGCAATGCGGTGGGACGCATCGCATTCTCGCTGGGAGTCGCACCCAACGCCGCTCTGCAAGGCGACGCTACCTGGAGCGGTGCGATGACCGGCGTCGACCTGACGATCGCCACGGGCAGCGACGACTTCGTGCAGGGCAAGGCGGACGTTTCGTTCTCCTTCTCCGAGCAGACCGTCGACGTTACGTTCAGCGAAATTCTCGACCTGACGACGGGAAACTCCGTCGCGGACATCACCTGGACCGACGTACCGGTCGTCGACAACGGGTTCACCAACGGCGGATCCGATCGAGCGGACCGGATTGACGGCCGCTTCTACGGGCCGAACCACGAGGAGGTCGGCGGCGTGTTCGAGAAAGGCCGCATTTTGGGAGCCTTCGGGGCTTTCAAGCAATAAATCCTCCGCACAGGCGGCCTCGGAACGCACGCGGCACACAGGCTCTTTGCTGCGTGGGTGTCGGATGTGCCGCGTCTTTTTCGTTCATCATGCGCATCCGTGTGCGGGCCGGCGTTTCTCCGTACCCGCGCCATGGATCGTGCCGCCGATGCGCACGGGGGATTTTGCGCTCTCGCGCGGTTGGACGCGGACGGGCGGCGGGTGCTAATCTCGACCGATGTCTTGCCGCTCCGGGACGCAACCCGTTTCGCGTCGATACAGAGGATGATTCTGCGGTGTTCGTGCGTATCTGCCTTTTCGCGCTGTTGACGCTCCTGGGGGCGGGATGGGCGCTGGCCGCCACGAGCGGCGGCCCCGTCGAGAAAGGCCCCATCGAGAAGAGGGTCGAGGGCTTCGATACGCCGGAGCTGGGGCGCTCGCGCTTCGTGGGCTGGGTGCGGCGTGACCTCACGAACCGCATCCCCGGCGAGGAAACCCTCATCAAGCAGTATTTCGACGAATGGGAGTTTCGCTTCGAGACGCTGGCCATCAACAATCTCGTCTTCGCCATCAACATCGACGTGGACGACAGGTTTCCCTACGACATCACGCTTCTCGACGCGAACTGCGACGGCGTCTACGAGACCAAGGTGGAGGAAAAGCCGGGCCAGCGGGTGAACTTGTCGATTCCCGAATGCGTGTTTCGGCTGCCGGGAAATTCCGCGCGCTAAGGAGGTTGCCGTGGACGCACAGACCCAGGAACCCGAACCATGCGGTGCCCGAAGCGCTCTCGTCGATTTCTGGTTCTGGCCGTAATCTGCCTGGGCCTTCTCGCTCGGCAGGCACAGGCGGCGGACGAGGATTTGCGCCTCGTGCAGGTGCGCGACGTCGTGGTGGACCGCAACAGCAACGAGCCCGTCGTCCTGCTTGAAGAGAAAGAGGAGGGCAGGCTCCTGCCGATATGGATCGGCCCGGCGCAGGCGCGCGCGATACTCATGGAACTCCAGGGCGTCGCTCCGCCCCGCCCCATGACGCACGATCTGATGCGCAGCGTCATCTCCGCTCTGGGAGGGGAGATTCTGCGGGTCGTCGTCACCGAGATCAAGGGCGGCACCTACTTCGCCTTTATTGAGATGCGCGCGGCAGGCAGAACCTTCTCGGTGGACAGCCGCCCCTCGGACGCAATCGCCCTGGCCTTGCGGGTGAAGTCGCCGATATACGTGCGGCCCGTCGTCATGCGCTCCGGCATCAGAATGCGCCGGGAGCACACGCACCGCGAACGGCTGGGGCTCGCCTTGCAGAAGATGACGCCCGCACTGGCGCGCTTTTTTGGCGACGGGGCGGTGCGGGGGCTTTTGGTCTCCCAGGTGCGTGAGGGCGCGCCCGCCGCAAGGGCGGGGCTGCGGCGCGGAGACGTGATACTCGAAGCCCAGGGAGAACGCACGGACACGCTGGACGCCTTTGAGCGCGTCTTCGTGGCGCATCCGGGAGGCATCGTCGTCTCCGTGCGCCGGACGGACGGAAAAACGCGGCGCTTTCGCCTCGGGGGAAGCGGATAGGCGCGCCGGCGCCCGAGCCGCAGCTTGCGAGAGGTCAGGAACCATGTCCGCATACACACCTGATGCGAAAGATGCCCTCCTCGTCGTCGACTTGCAGGTGGACTTTTGTCCGGGCGGAGCGCTCGCCGTCTCCGGCGGGGACGAGGTCGTGGCGCCCGTCAACGCGCTGCTGGCCATCCCCGGCTGGTGGAAGGTGGCGACGCGCGACTGGCATCCCCCCGATCATGCGTCTTTTGAGAACCAGGGCGGCATCTGGCCCGTGCACTGCGTGGCCGAGACGCCCGGGGCCGCCTTTCATCCACAGATGGAGGCCGCGCGGGTGGACGCCGTCGTCTCCAAGGCCACGACCCGCAAGGCCGAGGCATACTCGGGTTTCGACGGCACCGCGCTTGCGGGCGATTTGCGTGCGCGCGGAATCGCGCGCGTTTTCGTCTGCGGGCTGGCGACGGATTATTGCGTGAAGGCGACGGCTCTGGACGCCAGGCGGGAGGGCTTCGGGGTCGTCGTGGTCGAAGACGCCGTACGGGCGGTGAACCTCGCCGCCCAGGACGGCGCACGGGCGATTGCCGAGATGCGCGAGGCGGGCTGCGTCTTCGCCCTTTCGCAAGAGGTCGGCTCGCATTAGGGCCACACGGGGAGGTCGCTTCGGTTTTGGTGCGCGTACAGGTTCCGGCGAGTACGACGAATTTGGGTCCCGGCTTCGACGCCCTGGGTGTTGCCCTTCGCATCTACAACCGGGTGGAGCTCGACAGCCTCCCCTGGGGCGTGGCGCTCGAGGTGGAAGGAGAGGGCCGCGACGTGATTCCCCGGGATGAGTCGAACGTCTGCGTGGAGGCCGTCAAGCGGGTCTACGAGCGGGTGAACCGACCCTTCACGGGTCTGTGGATGAAGCAGCGCAACCACATTCCGCTCGCGCGCGGGCTGGGGAGCAGCTCGGCCGCCATCGTGGGCGGAATCGTGGGGGCGAACCTCCTGCTCGGCGGCCCGTTGGGCATGGACGAACTCGTCCAGATTGCCGTGGATATGGAGGGGCACCCCGACAACGTCGTGCCCGCGCTCATGGGGGGGTTTTGCATCTCGGCGACCACGCCCGAGGGCAAAACCATCTATACGCGCATGCCCGTGGTGCCGGATTACCGCTGGGTGATTGTGGTGCCCGACTTCGAGGTCAGCACCCACGCGGCGCGCCAGAAGCTGCCCGCGCGGGTTTCGCTGACCGACGCGATTTTCAACGTGCAGCGGGTGGGCGTGCTCATGTCGGCGTTCGCCGTCGGGCGCGACGAATTGTTCCGCGACGCCATGCAGGACAGGCTCCACCAGCCCTATCGCGCGGAGTTGATGGGGCCGCTCGAGGAGGTGTTCGAGGCGGCCTATGACGCGGGCGCCCTGGGGGCTTGCATCAGCGGGGCGGGGCCGTGCGTGCTGGCGATTTGCAGGCACGACCCCGGCAAGGTGGGCAACGCGATGCGCGCGGTCTATCACGCACGCGGCATCGGCTGCCGCATGCACGTGCTGCGCATCGACACGCATGGGGCGCGCGTGGTCGAGGGCGCCGCAGCCTATGGAGCGGCCCGAAGCGTGCGCCTCGGTTCAGAGTAGCCACACCCCGGGCGTTCGCCCCTCCCCGTCGCCTATAGCGGGCCGACGCACTCCAGCATGTTGCCGTCGGGGTCGCGGAAGAAGATGATGAACCGCCCCGGCACCACCTCGGTAATCTCGCCCATCAGGTTCGCACCCGCCGCCACGAGGGCGTCGTGGGCTTCCTGCACGCTCTCCACCGTGAACGTGAGATAGCGATACCCGGTCGATTTGTCTATCACGCCGCCGCCCGCGGGCGGGTTGGAATCTGCCTGTACGACCTTGAGTTGCACCTCGCCGGCCTGAAACGCCTTGAAGTGAAACCTCCCCGAGGCGCAGCCCGCCCGCTTCGCCTTGTCTTCGGTAATCTCGACCTCGCGCACGATGGGAAGCCCCAGCACGCCGCCGTAGAATTGCTCGGCCACGTCGAGGTCTTTCACCACGATGCCGACGTCGATGCATTCTTTCGCCATTTTGATCAAAGCCATGTCGTATTCCCCCGTCGTTGTTCGGGATATCCGGGTAACGCACTCCTCGTGCCTGAAACGGCGTGAGAATAGCACCCTCCCTCCCTGGGGGAAACCGGGCGGGGGGTCGTGCGGGGTCTCGCCAGCTATTCCCGGAACAGGTCCGCGCCGTGCCCGGCCACCCCATTCCTGCTAGAATCGGGCGAAGTTGCACAGGGAGAGAGAGGCGAACTTCGGAAGGTGCGCGGCACATCCGTGAAATTTCCATCGAGGGGGAGCAAGCATGCGTCTGGAAGGAAAAACCGCAATCGTAACGGGCGGCGGCGGCGGAATCGGGCGGGGCATCATCCGCGCTTTCGCCCGCGAGGGTGCGCGCGTCTGCGTGGTCGACGTGAACGATGAGGTCGCCGGGAGGGGTCTCGACGATGCGGGCGCCGGAGAACACTTCGCCCTGGCGGCGGATGTGACGAGCGAGGCCGACGCGGAGAGCGTCGTTGCCGCGGCCGTCGATCGCATGGGAGGCGTCGACATTCTGGTGAATTGTCACGGGCGGGCGTCGGCGCTGATGGGCAACCCGATAGAGCGGATCACGCTCGAGGAGTGGAACGCCGTGTTCGCGGTGAACGCGACGGGCGTGTTCCTGATGTGCCGGGCAATCGCCCCCCACATGCGCGAGCGCAAATACGGGAAGATCATCAACATCGCCTCGCTCGCCTCCAGGCGCGCGAACGAGAACGTGCCGCACTATTGCGCCTCGAAGGCGGCGTGCATGAACCTCACGATGAGCCTCGCCAAGGAGATGGCCCCCCACAACGTGAACGTGAACGCCATCAACCCGGGGCTGCTCTGGACGAACCTATGGGAGAAGGGCCACGGCGTCATCATCGGCGCCGACACGGACAGGCCCGCCCGGCGCGTGTTCGACGAGTTCGTCGAGGCGTCGGTTCCCCTGGGACGAGAGCAAACGCCCGACGACGTGGGCCATATGGCGGTCTATCTCGCCAGCGAGGAGAGCCGCAACGTGACGGGACAGGGGCTGCTGCTCGCCGGCGGCGCCTGGATGGTCTAACGCGATGCGGGCGGTCGTATTGCGCGCGTTCGGCGGAACGGAGAATCTGGAAGACGCCGACTGGCCCGAGCGCGAACCGCGCGAACACGAGGTGAAGATTCGCGCCGAGGCGATCTCGGTGAACCCGACCGACTTCAAGGCCAGGCGCGGAGGCAACCAGGGGGCGGTTCCCATGGTGCTGGGCAGGGACACCGCGGGCGTGGTGGAATCGGTGGGTGCGGGCGTCTCGGAGTTCTCGCCGGGCGACGCGGTGATGGCCTATCTCCCCCGCTTCGGCGACAGCGGAGGGGAGGGCTACGCGGAGTGCGTGTGCATCCACGAGGCCTTCGTGGTGAAGAAGCCCGGTGGCCTCACCTTCGCCCAGGCGGCCGCGCTGCCGCTCGTCTCGCTGACCGCCTATGAATCCGTGGTGATGAAGGCGCGCGTCGCCCCCGGCGAGGCGGCGTTCGTGGCGGGCGGCTCGGGCGGCGTGGGGACGATGGCGCTTCAGATGCTCGTGCGCATCGGCGCCTCTCCCGTCGTGGCCACGGCGGGGAGTGCGGAGAGTGCCGCCTGTATTCGCGCCCTCATCGGCGGGGAGCCGAACGGCGTGCTGGAATACGCCGGACTCTCGCTCCAGGAACTCGTCGCGCGGGCACGCGAGATGAACGGGGGAGGTTTGTATCCCGCCACGTTCGACTTCGTGGGCCGCGACATGAAGAGGCTTTGTTGCGACCTCGTGGACTACTGGGGGAGAATCACCTCCATTGCTCCCGAGCCCGGCGCACCCATCGAGGAGTTCTTCTCCTCCCAGCAAGGCCCCCTGTTCACCAAGTCGGCCTCGTTTCACAGCGTGTTCTTGCGCGCTCCCGTGCGCGGGGGCGGCCCCGCCTGCTACGGCGTCTACAAGAAGGCGCTCGAAGAAATCGCCGCCTGGGTGGAGGCGGGCGAAATCGCTCCCCCGCCGGTAACCGACCTGGGCGTCATGAACGCCCGCAACGTCGCCCGCGCCCACGCGCTTTTGGAAGACGGCCACGTGCGCGGGAAGCTGGTGCTCGGGGTGCGCGCGTGAGTACCGCGGCGATTGACCCGCGCATGCGCTACGAGAAGAAGTTCGTAGAAGTGCTGGGCAGGCGCATGGCCTACGTCGAAGCGGGCAGTGGCGCTCCCATCGTCTTTTTTCACGGCAACATTACTTCTTCTTATATGTGGCGCAACGTCATCCCCCACGTCGAGGGGCTGGGCCGCTGCATCGCGATGGACAACATCGGGCAGGGCGACTCCGAGAAGCTCGAAGGCTCCACCTACCGCCTGGTCGAGCATCAGCCGTTCACGAACGGGCTGCTCGAAGCCCTGGGGGTGGAAGAAGACGTAACCATCGTCGTCCACGACTGGGGGGCGCAGCTGGCCTTCACCTGGGCGGCGGAAAGGCAGGACGCGCTCAAGGGCATCGTGCTGTGCCAGGGCGTCATCGGCAACTTCGCATGGAGCCACTGGCCGCCCGAGGTGCAGGCCCTCTTCCGGAGGTTTCGCTCCGAGGAGGGAGAGAATCTCGTGCTGGAGCACAACTTCTTTGTAGAGAAGGTTCTGCCGGCCATGGTCGTCCGCGAGGTGTCACAAGAGATACACGACGAATACAGAAGACCCTACCGCAACCCCGGCGAGGACAGAAGGCCCACGCTCACCTGGCCGCGCGAGATTCCCATTGAGGGCAAACCCGCCGACGTTCTCGCCATCATCGAGCGCAACAACGAGTGGCTTGGGCGGCATTCCGCCCCCAAGCTGTTCATCAACACCGAGCCGGGGGCCGTGCTCGTGGGGGAACACCGCGATATGGTGCGCGGTTGGCCGAACGTCGAGGAGGTGAAGGTGCGCGGCCTGCACTACTGCCATGAGGATTCTCCCGACGAGATGGGCCGGGCCATCGCGGAGTGGTACGCTGCGCTGGGTTGAGTCTTGTTCTGAAACCACACGGCCGCGCAGGTTGCGATGAAACCGAAAATCGGCAGGCGAAGATTCCTGGGGCGCGCGGGTCTGGCTGGCCTGGGCGCACTGGGGCTGGCGGCGGGGTGTGCCCGCCTGGGTCTGGGGTTTACGGCTCCGCCGCCCCCCTCTGCCGAGGAGCAGGGGCTGCTCTCGCGCGAGGCGGAATCTCTCTACTGGCCGCACGGGGAACCCGGGGGGTGGTTCAACCCCTGGTGGCCGAATCCGGGTTCGCGGATGAACCTCCTCAAGTGGAGGTTCTTCTACCGAAACGAGTTTCATGCCCTCAGACGTGCAAAAGCGCCCGAGGTGCCCGTCGTCGTGAACGACGGCGCGTATCTCTCACAGTCCGGAGAGCCGCCCTCCATCACCTGGATCGGGCACTGCGGCTTCGTCATCCACGACGGCGGGCGCGTCGTGCTTGCCGACCCCCACTTCGGCGCGCGCGCACTCATCCCCGCGCGGAACCAGCCTCCGGGCGTGCCCGTGGCGTCCATTCCCGAAGGCGCGGTGGCGACGATCTCCCACAACCATTACGATCACCTGGACGCATGGACGGTCGAGAATCTGCCCGAGAGCGTCGTGTGGTTCGTGCCCGCGGGGCTGGGCGGATTCATAGAATCGCTGGGCCGCCGTGCGGTAGAGCTCGACTGGTGGCAGAGTGCCGACCACGAGGGGATGCGCCTGACCTGCCTGCCCGCGCAGCATTGGTCGAACCGCATCGGGATGGGGCGCGACACGACGCTGTGGTGTGCCTGGCTCATCGAAACGGGTGCGCGCAGGTATTTTCACGGTGGAGACAGCGGCTATTTTCACGGTTTCCGCGAATACGGCCGCAAGTTCGGGCGTATCGACGTGGCCATGCTCGCCATCGGCGCGTACGCGCCGCGGTGGATGATGCGCTACCCCCACATGGACCCCGCCGAGGGTTTGCGCGCCTTCCACGAACTGGGGGCACGCTGGATGATACCCATGCACTGGGGTACGTTCGACCTGACCGACGAACCCCTCGACCACCCGCCCAGAGTGCTCGCGGCGCAGGTCGAAAAAACGCGCACGGACGCGCGCCGCGTCAAGGTGATGGCGATAGGCGAGAGGTGGAAATGGGGGGCGTAAGGCGCAAGCTGCCGCGGACGTTCATCGAGCGGAGGAGGAGCGGTTTTGAGCGATAAGTCGCGAAGAAGCAAAAACGCGGACGAAGAGGTTGCCCGCAACAACCTGAACCGTCTGTTCGGGCGTCTCGCCTTCGAGAAGGGAAACGCCTACGGACGCGAGGCGGAGGAGGAGGACCCCATTGCGCGCCTGAAGGATGATTCCATCGTCGCGCGCAGGCGCGTGCGGTCGAAGAAATCGAAGGGGGACGCGAACCCGCCCGAGGCCTATCCGGGTCCCTGAGGGGCAACGCGCCAGCGCCTGTCCACGCATTCGCCGCCCGCCCCTTTCCAGGCGGGCTTTCCCGGTGACGGCAAGAGGCGTCCGCACGTGCAACACCCCTGGTTGTTCCGTTTTGCTCCGTGCTCAGCGGAAAGGGCGGTCTTGCCCTCAGGAGGGAAATGGCGCCTCCGTTGCGGCTGCGCTGGTTCGGCCCGAAAACAGGTGGATGCGCACGAGCATCGTCTTGCGGAGAAAGTCGCTCCCTGCTAGCCCGCCTCAGCCTTGGGTTTGAAGGGTTTGGGTTGGAAGGGGATGCAATTGCCCACCATTTTCCAGGTATGTTTGCAGGATTTTTCCTGCCAATCGATTTTGAGCTCGTAGCGATACTGCCCGCCGCCCGCGTTGCACGCGCGCCTTCTCTCCAGGCACTTGGCCAAAAAATCCTTTGCGGAGGCATCCGCCGCGGCCCTGCATTTTCGGGGAGAGACGTCGAGGCGCCGGACCATCGCGTTGCGTATGTAGGCCGCGCCCTGCCCGGGCGGGCGGGTGTTTTCGTCACAAGAAGCGCTCCCGGCGACGTGGAGGCGCTTGCGCTCGGCCTCGCTTTTCACGTGTGCGCGCATGAGGCGGGCGATGTCCACTCCCCGCTTGCCGGATGCAGGCTCGGTGGCTACTTCCTCACTTCTGCGTGCTTCCTGACGTTTCTTGATACCCTCGGCCCGCCTTTTGAGCTGCTCCTGCAGCTTTCGGTAGGCCGCCTGCCGCTTTGCGCGACGCTGGTTTCTGCGTTCTTCGGCCTTGCGCTTGATTTTCTCTTCCTGTTCCGCCAGACGCTTTTTGAGATCCTCCTGCAGCTTGCGGTAGGCTGCCTGCTGCTGTGCTTGGCGTTCCTCGGCTTTGCGCTGGTTTTTCTCCTGCTGCGTCAGACGCTTTTCGGGCTCCCCCCTCTGGCGCTTTCTGCGTTTTTCCTGGCGCTCTCGCCTGCGTTGTTCCTCGAGCTTGCGCAGGCGCGCCTCCCTGCGTTCCTGTTCCTTGCGCCGCTTTTGCGCGGGCTGGCTGGTGGGCTGCACGATGCCGCCGGCTTGCTTGAGCACCGCGATGAAGGGGAGATCCCCCAGCTTCCCGTGTCTGTCGGCGATGTACAACGGCGTCTGGCCCCACTTGTTGCGTGCGTTGGGGTCGGCGCCCGCTCCGAGCAACACCCGTGCGAAGGTTGTCGAGGCGGGCTGTTTCTTGAACGAATACGCCGCCAGGTGCAGAGGGGTGTCCCCGTACTTGTCCCGGGCTTCGGGGTTCGCACCCGCACGGAGCAGGGCGGCGGCGACTTGAGAATTTTCGTTGTACACCGCCAGATGAAGGGGCGTGTTGCGTTCTGCGTTTCGGGCGTTGGCGCGCGCACCCGCAACAACCAGAGCGGCGGTGAGAGCGGGGTTGCCGTTGGCCTGCGCCGCCAAATGAAGCGGCGTGTCGCCTGCCGCGTCCTTCGCGTTCGGTTTCGCTCCCGCCCGAATCAGGGTGGATACGATGGCGGGGTCTTTGCCGGTGCTGGCGGCGATATGCAGCGGTGTGCGGCCTTTTCCGTCGCGGGCCTCGGCGCGCGCACCCGCACTGACGAGGGTGGCGACGACGTCGGACCTCCCGACGAGGGCCGCCAGGTGCAGGGGGGTGTCGCCGGCTGGGTCCTCCAGGTTGGGGTCAGCGCCCAGCCTCAGGCATTCGGCCACGTCTTTTTGCATCCTGTCTTGGAGGAATCCGCGCGTGTTCCACGCCGTGCAATCCAGGACGGGGACGACGACCGCCTTCTTTTTGGGCTGCTCCTCGATGCATCCGGCGGAAAGCAGAGCGACGCTGCACAACAAGACGCCGCGCGAAACGAATCTGGAGAACATCGCTTGGCCTCCTTTTCGGGCTCGGCGCGCGCGTTTCGGACTGCTTTGGAGAAGGGAGCAACCTTCGGCCCCGCATGCATGGTTGAAACGGAGCCATCACTATACGATAGCCGTCCTGTGCCGCGCGAACGGAAACCAAAATGGTGCTTGTTCGAACCTCTAAACCCTCTTGCGCCGCCTGGTTACGAAGAAGAGGGGCGCACAACCGACCTCTGCAGGGTTCGGCGCACTCTCGCCGGAGGGAGATATCCGCCCGTTGGTGCGCGTGCTGTGTCCGCTCTTCTCTCTCTTCGGTTTCTGCCGGAGGGGGTGCGATAGTGGACGCTTGCCCCGCTCCGGCAACTTGCCCGGCGCCATTTTCCCTGAATTGCATTGTCATTATGGGGTCTCCCGGGTGGAAACGCAAAGTCGTCGTTACGCGTTCCCCGGTTGGGTTATTCCTTGCAGCGGGAGGGGTGCGCGATGACGACGGCGGGTGGAGTGCGCTGCGGCGCGGGTCGTTTTCCCGTGCGTGCGTGCATCGTTTCGGCACGCCTGCGCGCCGTGGCGCGAACTTGAACGAAAGGGGAAAAGGGGGTTAAGGTATTTTTACCTTGCGCCACTCGGGTTTCGGAGAGAGCATGAACGCGGACGCGCACGAGTCGGGTGCCGAAGAGGGGGCAACGCCCTGCGCCTCGCTGCGGGAGCGCGGCCCTTTTGCGGGATACGACCTCGACGCACGCTTCTACGATGAGATGTTCGACGTGGGAGGCGCTCCGCGCGCGGCGTGTGGGCGGCTGGGTGACGCGCTCGCGGACATCACGCCCCTAGACCTCGAGAAGATTCAGGAAAGCGTTCACCGCCGCTTTCTCTACGAGGGCATTACCTTCACGGTGCTGGACGCCGAGGAAGCCACCGAGCGCATCATCCCGATAGACTGCGTGCCGCGCGTGCTCACGGCGGCGGAGTGGGACCACGTCGAGCGCGGCCTCAAGCAGCGCCTCGCCGCTCTGAACCTGTTTCTGCGCGACGTCTACCACGAGGGCCGTTGCCTGAAGGACGGCGTCGTGCCCGTAGACCTGGTGCTCGGCTGCCCCCAATACCGGATGGAAATGCGCGGGATGGAGGTGCCTCACGACGTCTACGTCGCCGTGTGCGGAACCGACCTCGTGCGTACGCACGACGGCTTTGCCGTGCTCGAGGACAACCTGCGCGTTCCCTCCGGCGTGTCCTATATGCTCGCCTGCCGCGACGCGACCAAGGACGTGCTGCCCCATCTCTACCGCGCACACCGGGTGCGGGAGGTGGCCGACTACGCGGAGCGTCTGTATTCCACTCTCGTCTCCCTGGGCCGCTCGCTGCGCAGCCCGAACGTGGCGGTGCTCACGCCGGGCATGTACAACGCGGCCTTCTACGAGCACGCCTTTCTCGCGGGCGAGATGGGGGTGGACCTCGTGGAGGGAAGCGACCTGCTCGTACGCGACGCCGTTCTCTATGCGCGCACGACGGAGGGTCTGCGTCGCATCGACGTGCTCTACCGCCGCATCGACGACGACTACCTCGACCCCCTGGCGTTCCGCAGCGACTCGTTGCTGGGTGCGGCGGGGATGTTCCACGCCTATCGTGCGGGCAATCTCGTGCTCGCGAACGCTCCCGGTACCGGCGTGGCCGACGACAAGAGTCTCTACGCCTACGTGCCGCGCATCATCCGCTACTTCCTCGGCGAGGAGCCGATACTGGCGAACGTCGAGACGCACCTGTGCAGGGAGGCCGAGGGGCTGGCGTACACGCTCGAGCATCTCGACGACCTGGTGGTGAAAGAAGTCGGCGGGTCGGGCGGCTACGGGATGTTGGTCGGCCCGCACGCATCGGCTGCCGAGCGTGCGGAATTCGCCGAGCGGCTGCGCGCCGACCCGGCGAACTTCATCTCCCAGCCCACGCTCGCGCTTTCTCGCGCACCGTGCTTCGTCGAGGGGCGCATCGAGCCGCGCCACGTGGATTTGCGTCCTTTCGTGCTCCAGGGCCGCGACGAGCAGCACGTGGTGCCGGGCGGGCTGTGCCGCGTGGCGCTTCGCCGCGGCAGTCTGGTGGTGAACTCCAGCCAGGGCGGGGGTTGCAAGGACATCTGGGTGCTGGAGAACGGGGGGGAGGAGAGGGGCTCGCAGGCGCGGCCCCGTGTGCCCGCCCCGTGATGGGCCTTGCGTGAGAATGTGCACTCGCCTCGCGGCTTTTACCGGAATGCCGGAGCCCCCAGGCGGCGGAATCGCCGAATCACGTGAAGGAGAGGGATGATGCTGGCGCGGGTTGCCGCCGATTTTTACTGGCTGGGCCGCTACGCCGAGCGCATCGAGCAGACGGCGCGGCTCCTCGACTATCAACTTACACGGCTCGTCGATCGCCCGGCGGAGGAGCTTTCCCTCGGCTGGGGTGCGATATACCGCGCACTGGGCCAGCCCCCGCCCGCGGGGGCGACGCCCGCCGAACGAGCAGAGGAATTCCTCATTCCCGACGCCTACACCCTGGCGGGCAACCTCGCCGAGGAGAGCGTGAACCCCGGTTCCATCCTCTCGTGCTGGGCGCGCGGGCGCGCGTGTGCCCAGCGCGTGCGCGCACACCTGCCGCTGGCGGTGTGGACGTGCCTGAACCAGGGGTACCTGTGGATGCGCGAAGTTGATTTCGCCCGCGCGTGGATGGAGGCACCCTCGAAGCTCGTGCGCGAGGTCATCGACCGCATGCGGCTGTTCGCAGGCGTGGTGGACGGGGCGATGTCGCACGACGACGCCTGGCGTTTCATGGAGTTGGGCCGTTTCATCGAACGTGCGCAGAACCAGACGGCGCTGCTGGGGACGTGGGTCGAAAGCACCACGGAGGAGAACGCCGCGCTTTCGTGGGAGAACCTGCTCTACGTCTGCGGAGCGTACGAAGTCTACTGCCGCCGCCGCTCGATGCTGATTCGCAGGGAGGAAGCGCTCGATTTTCTCGTGCGCGATCCGGAATTCCCGCGCTCGCTGCGCTTCTCGCTTCAGCGCATAGAGGAAACGCTTGCGGGCATCGACCCGGCGGGGGCGCGCTACCCCCTCGCCCCGCCCCACCGGATGACGCTGCGACTCGCAGCGGCGGTGGAAATGGGAGAGGGCGATAGTGCGCGTGCGTTTTTCTGCGCGATAGGAAGCGACGCCCGCGCGCTGCACGACCTGACGATGGCGGCTTACGTCGACCGCTCGCTGGCGGAGGAGGTTTCGGCGTGATCGCGCGCTACGGGGTGGAGCACGTCATGCGTTTCGACTACGCCGACGCCGTGTGCGCCTCGGCCATGACGCTCTACCTTTTTCCCGCGCGCGACCGCGCCCAGGCCGTCCGGCAGTTCTCGATTCACACCGACCCCGACGGGCCGATATTCGAGTTTGCCGACCCGTTCGGCAACACGGCCCATTTTCTGGATCGCCCCCGCGAACACGCGCGGCTCGAGGTGCGCGCGCACTTCGTCGTGGAGGTGGAGCCGCCCGCACCCGCCCCCGAGTGTCTCGAACCCGGTGTGCGCGAGGCGCTTCGCCGTGCCGTCGAGACGCCCGCGCTGTGGCCGATGGCCAACGCGAGCCGCTTCGTTCACCCGCAGAGCCCGGCACTGGAGCGCTTCGTGGCGGCACGCGGCATCACGCCGGGAGACGACCCCCTCGTGAGCACGCGCGCGCTTTGCGCCGAGCTCCATGATGCGTTCGACTACATTCCGGGCCACACCGGGGTGGACTCGCCCATCGAGGAGATACTCGAGACCGGCCAGGGGGTTTGCCAGGACTACGCGCACGTCATGGCCTCTATCCTGCGCGGCTGGGGGGTTCCGTGCCGCTACGTGTCGGGCTATCTCGGACCAAAGGAGCACGGCACGGTGCACGGTGAGAGCCACGCCTGGGTGGAGTGCTGGTTTCCCGGGTTGGGATGGAGGGGGTTCGACCCGACCAACGACACCGAGGTGGACGAGCGCCACGTGCGCGTGGCGGTGGGGCGCGACTACGCCGACGTTCCGCCGAGCCGGGGCGTGTTCCGGGGCGGAGGCGTTTGTTCCCTGACGACCGAGGTGGTCATCGAGCGTTATGCGGAGCCCCCGGCCTGACGCGCGCGGGAAGTTCGTAAAAAAGACGACATGCGGTTGGGGCTTCAGTTCTCCTGCGTCATGGTGGACGACATGGAAGGCGCGGCCCCTTATTCCGAACACGCCGTGGAGGGTCTCAATCATACCCGCATCAGCGGCATGGTTCACTGGTCGCCCGCATTCGGCGTCAAGTATTTTTTCGCCGACTGATCCGTGGGCAGTCCGGAGCCCATTCCTCACCCCGGTTCATGGCGAAAATCATCTTTTCGGTTCCTTCTCTGTGCTCGGGCGCACGTCGTTTTTTTTCTTTGGCGAAGACGCACTTGCGGGTTGCCCCCGCGCCCGTTCTCCAAAAGGTTGCTTGCGGTCTCTGTGATTCGTCTTTTGTATTGACGTCGCGGCATTGGTTTCGTAGCATAGCGGTGCGTCCAGGAGCGGCGCCGCCCAACGCCGGCCCTCGGGTTGGCGGTCATATTGAAACCAGACATTTCTTTGATTCCGGGGTTCCTTGTACTCCCTTCACACAGGAGCGAATAGATGAAAAAGCTACTGGTTGCGATAGCGATGGCGTTGCTGTGCACCGCGCCGGCGAACGCCGCCGAGACGGTGAAGCTGGGCGTGATTTTCGGCTACACGGGACCGATTGAATCCCTCACCCCGAACATGGCCGCAGGAGCGGAGATGGCCATGAAGGAAGTGAGCGACAGCGGCGCGCTGCTGGGCGGCGCCAAGGTAGTCTCGGTGCGCGGCGACAGCACCTGCACCGATGCGGGGGCGGCCACGGCGACGACCGAGCGTCTCATCACCTCCGATAAGGTGAACGCCATCGTCGGCGGCGATTGCTCGGGCGTGACCATCGCCATGCTCAAGAACGTGGCCCTGGCCAAGGGGATCGTGATGATCTCGCCTTCGGCCACCTCTCCCGCGCTTTCGACCATCAAGGACAACGGTCTTTTCTTCCGCACCTCTCCTTCCGACGCGCGCCAGGGCGCGGTGCTCGCCGCCATCATGAAGGAGAGGGGCGTCAAGTCGGCGGCCCTTACCTACACCAACAACGACTACGGCAAGGGTCTGGCCGCCAGCATCAAGATGAACTTCGAGAAAATCGGCGGGAAGATAACCACCTCCGCCGCGCATGAGGACGGCAAGGGCGACTACACGGCTGAGGTCGGCGCCCTGAACAGCGCGGGCGGCGACGTGCTGGTCGTCGCGGGGTATCTGGATCAGGGCGGCAAGGGCATCATTCGCGCGGCCGTGGACACCGGCGCGTTCGATACCTTCGTGTTGCCCGACGGCATGATTGGCGAAACCCTGATCAAGTCCATCGGCTCGGCGTTGAACGGCTCGTTCGGCGCCGTTCCCGGTTCGGACAGCGCCGGAGCGGCCAAGTTCGAGAATATGAAGAAGGCGGCGGGCATCTCGACCAAAACGCCCTTCGTCGGCGAGTCCTACGACGCGGCGGCTCTCATTCTGCTGGCCATGCAGGCGGCGAAATCCAGCAAGAGCCAGGATTTGAAGGCGAAGATCATGGCGGTCGCCAACGCCCCGGGCGAGAAGATTCTTCCCGGCGAGTTGGGCAAGGCGCTCGGAATTCTCGCGAAAGGTGGCGAGATCGACTACGTCGGCGCGACGGCGGTCGAACTCATCGGCCCCGGCGAGAGTGCGGGCCGCTACCGCGAGATACTGGTGTCGGGCGGCAAGAACACCACGGTGCGCTTCCGCTAGGCCGGCGGCGCGCGGGCGCGCGCCCGGCTTGCAGATGCCATGATCGAGGTTGTCGATCTTCACATGCACTTCGGCGGTATCCGGGCCGTAGATGGCGTTTCTCTTACCATCGAATCGAACCGGATCACCGGCCTCATCGGTCCGAACGGGGCGGGCAAGACCACGCTGTTCAACGTCATTGCCGGCGTTCACAAGCCCACCTCGGGCAAGGTGTATTTCGACGGAGAAGAGATCACCGGGAGCCAACCCCACGAGCTTTTCGCGCGGGGGCTCTTGCGCACCTTCCAGATAGCCCATGAGTTCTCCACCCTCACGGTGCGCGAGAACCTCATGACGGTGCCGGGAGCGCAGTCGGGAGAAAGCCTGCTGGGCGCATGGCTCAAACCCGCGCTGGTGCGCGCCGAAGAGGAGAGCGCACGTGCGCGGGCCGATGAGGTGATTGAGTTTCTCGAGCTCACCGAGGTGGCGGACGAACTGGCAGGCAACCTCTCCGGCGGACAGAAGAAGCTCCTGGAGCTCGGCCGCACCATGATGGGGGACGCCAAGTTCGTTCTGCTCGACGAGGTGGGCGCGGGCGTCAACCGCACCCTCTTGCGCACCCTGGGCAACGCCATCCTGCGCCTCTACATCGAACACGGCTATTCGTTCTGCATGATCGAGCACGACATGGAGTTCATGGCGCGCATGTGCGACCCGGTGGTCGTCATGGCCGAGGGGGGGATTCTCGCCCGCGGCGCTCCTGATCAGGTGATGGCTGATGAGCGCGTCGTCGAGGCCTATCTGGGCAAGGGCGGGGTGGACGGACCCGAGCGCGCGGACGGGTGAGGGCGTGGGCTTTCTCATCGGCGAGAGCATGGTCGGCGGCTACGGGGGGCCGGACATTCTGCGTGGATGCACCATCAGCGTCGAGCGCGGGGAGATTGCCGTCGTCGTCGGCCCCAACGGAGCGGGCAAGTCCACGGCCGTCAAGGCGCTGTTCGGCATGGTGGACTTGCGCGAGGGCTCGGTGCGCCTGAATGGCGAGGACATCAGCCGCCTCACCACGCAGGACCGCGTCGCCCGGGGCATGAGCATGGTGCCCCAGACCGCCAACGTCTTCACCACCATGTCGGTGGAAGAGAACCTCGAGATGGGCGCTTTTGCGCGCACGGACGACGCTTCGGACACCATGGAACAGGTGTTCGACCTCTTCCCGGTGTTGCGGGAGAAGCGCCGACAGCTCGCGGGCGAGCTCTCCGGCGGCCAGCGCCAACAGGTGGCGGTGGGCCGCGCGCTCATGACGCGCCCGGACGTGTTGATTCTCGACGAACCGACGGCGGGGGTATCGCCCATCGTGATGGATGAGTTGTTCGGGCGCATCGTCGAGGTGGCGCGAAGCGGCATCGCCACGTTGCTCGTCGAGCAAAACGCGCGCCAGGCGCTGCGGATCGCGGATATGGGTTACGTGCTCGTGCAGGGGCGCAACCGCTACACCGAGACGGGCGCGGCCCTGCTGGCCGACCCCGAGGTGCGGCGGGCGTTTCTCGGCGGCTGAGGCGGTGGAAGGCCTCCTGAACGCACTCGTCCTGCTGGCGAACTACGTCGTGGTGCCCAGCGTGGCCTACGGCAGCCAGTTGGCGATAGGCGCACTGGGCATAACGCTCATATACGGCATTCTGCGTTTTTCCGATTTTGCTTTCGGCGACACCATGGCCTTCGGCACGATGGCCACCGTCCTGCTCACGTGGGCGCTCCAGGCCTGGGGAGCCTCGATCGCCCCGTTGCCGACCGCACTGCTCGCCCTGCCGTTCGGCGCCGCCTGCACAATTGCGCTTTGTTTGCTGTTCGACCGCTGGGTGTATCGCTTCTATCGCCGGGTGCGGGCAGCGCCCGTGGTTTTCCTGATCGTCTCGGTCGGGGTGATGTTCATCTACAACAGCGTGGTGCGTTTCGTCATCGGGCCCGCCGACAGGTGGTTCGCGGACGGGGAGCGCTTCATCATCAAGGTGCGGGCGTTCCGGCAGATGACGGGTCTCGACGAGGGCATCGCCTTCAAGACCACGCAGGGGCTGACGATTATCGTGGCAATCCTGGTGGTGGCGGGGCTGTTCTGGTTCTTGAACCACACCCGCTCGGGCAAGTCCATGCGCGCTTATTCGGACAACGAGGATCTGGCGCTGCTCTCGGGCGTCGACCCCGATCGCGTCGTGCGCGTCACCTGGGTCATCGCCGCGGCTCTGGCCACCATTGCGGGCGTCCTGTACGGATTGGACAAAAGCTTCAAGCCGTTCACTTACTTCCAACTCCTGCTGCCCATCTTCGCCTCCGCCATCGTGGGGGGGTTCGGCAACCCGCTCGGCGCCATCGTGGGTGGCTACGTGGTGGCGTTCTCGGAGATCGCGGTCACCTACGCCTACCGCAAGTTCGTCGCCTATCTTCTGCCCGGCGACTGGGTGCCCGAGGGACTGGTGCAGCTCCTCTCCACGGACTACAAGTTCGCGGTTTCCTTCTCCATTCTGGTGTTGGTGCTGCTCCTGCGGCCCACCGGCATATTCGGACGCAAGACGGCATGAACGCGCGCGTCGTCTTCCTGTTCGCCTCGATGTTCGCGGCCCTGGCGGCTATTGGCCTGCTCCAGAGCTGGTCGCTCGCGCTGACGATACTGAACCTGTGCCTCATCTCCGCGCTCATGTCTCTGGGCGTCAACATACAGTGGGGCTACGCGGGTCTTTTCAACATTGGCGTCATGGGCTTCGCGGCCCTGGGCGGCGTCGCGGCGGTGCTTGTTTCCGTGTCGCCCGTGCCCGATGCCTGGGCGGCGGGCGGAGGCGGCGTCCTTGCCGCTTTGGGCGTCTGCTTGGTGACGGCGGGCGCAGCCTTTCTGGCGGGCAGGCGCGTGGCGCGCGGAACGCGCAGAACGCTCGTCGTCCTCTCGGTCTCGCTCGTCGGCTACTTCGTCGCGCGCGCGTTGTTCTTCCCCGCCGTCGGGGCCATCGAGGCGGTGAACCCCTCGGTAACGGGGTTTCTGGGCGGGATGGGGATGCCCATCCTGCTCTCCTGGGTCGCGGGCGGACTGCTCGCCGCGGCTCTGGCCTGGGTGGTAGGGAAGATCACGCTCGGGCTGCGCCTGGACTATCTGGCGATAGCGACGCTGGGGATTTCGGAGATCATCATCGCCGTCCTCAAGAACGAGGACTGGCTCACGCGCGGCGTCAAGAACGTAACCGGGCTGCCCCGTCCCGTACCTTTCGAGATCGAGTTGCAGAAAGCGGCCTGGTTTCAGGATTGGGCGCTGCGCCTGGGCGCCTCGCCGGTCGAGTTTTCTTCAATCTGGGTCAAGCTCTGCTACGCGGGCATGTTCGCCGCAGTGTTGCTCATCGTGTTGTGGCTCTCCGAGCGGGCGCTCCACTCCCCCTGGGGGCGGATGATGCGCGCCATACGCGACAACGAGGTCGCCGCCTCCGCCATGGGCAAGAACGTAACGGGCCGCCACCTCCAGGTGTTCGTGCTGGGTTCGGCGGTGGTCGGCGTCGCAGGCGCGATGCTCACCACCCTGGATGGTCAGTTCACGCCCTCTGCCTACCAGCCGCTGCGCTTCACCTTCATCATCTGGGTCATGGTCATCGTCGGCGGTTCGGGGAACAACTGGGGCGCGGTGCTGGGCGGATTCGTCGTCTGGACGTTCTGGATCGAGGCCGAGCCCATCGGGCTTTGGCTCATGGAGCTGCTCACGTCGGGCTTTGCGGAGAACAGCGCGCTGCGCAAGCACCTGCTCGAGAGCACCGCACACATGCGGCTGATGGTCATGGGAGCACTCTTGTTGGTGGTGCTGCGCTTCAACCCGCGCGGTCTCATTCCCGAAAGATAGGGCGTGCGCGTTGACACAGCACCGGTGAAGCGTCAAGAATGCGCTGGTGCGCGCTGTGCGTGCGACGGCTTTTTGACGAGGTGAGACATGCACCACGACTTCATGCGCTCCCGCGTGCTCCGGGGCACGCTGGGAGACATATTGCGCAAGGTGGAAGACGCAGAGCGCCTTTCCTTCGAGGAGGGCGTGCGCCTCTACGAAACGCGTGATCTGAACGCCCTCGGCTACATGGCGAACCTGGTGCGCGAGCGTTTGCACGGCAACCGCACGTACTACAACGTCAACAGCCACATCAACTACTCGAACGTCTGCGTGCTGTGGAAGGCGTGCAAATTCTGTGCGTTCGGCAAGAAGGAAGGCCAAAAGGACGCCTATGCGTATTCGCTCGAGGAAATCTTCCGGATGGCGGAGACCCTCGGCCGCGGCCGCACCGAGTTCCACATGGTAGGCGGCCTGCACCCCGACCTGCCGTTCGACTACTACCTCGAGATGATCCAGGGCATCAAGGAGATGCACCCCCAACTGCACCTCAAGGTCTTTACGGCGACGGAGATTCGCTGGCTTGCCGACCACGTGGCGCGCATGAGCGTCGAGGAGACGCTCGACCATCTGGTGCGCTCGGGGCTGGGTTCGCTCACCGGCGGGGGAGCGGAAATTTTCGCCGAGCCCACGCGCTCTCAAATCTGCAAGGGCAAGCACTCGGCGGAGGATTGGCTCGACATCCACCGCATCGCCCATAAAAAGGGCATCCGCAGCACGTGCACCATGCTCTACGGGCACGTGGAGTCGAACGAGGACCGCGTCGACCACATGCTCCGGCTGCGGGCGTTGCAGGACGAGACGGGCGGGTTCACCACCTTCATTCCCCTGGCGTTTCATCCCGAGAACACGCAGATGGACGACATCCCCCCGACGGGTGGAATGCTCGACGTCAAGAACTACGCCGTCGGGCGCCTTTTGCTCGACAACGTTCCCCACATCAAGGCCTACTGGATCATGGTGGGCCAGCCGATCGCGCAGGTCGCGCAGCGCTTCGGCGTGGACGATCTCGACGGCACCGTCGTGCAGGAGAAGATTTACCACATGGCGGGCGCCAAAACGCCGCATGAGCTCACGGTGAGCGACATCCGCCGCCTCATCCGCGAAACGGGGCGCGAACCCGTCGAGCGCGACACCCTCTACCGTGAAGTGCATCGCCAGGGAGACGAATGGGCCGTTCACGCTCTGGAAGCGTCATGAGGCTGGGCACCGTCCCCTTTCTCAACGCAAGGCCGCTCACCATCGCGCTCGAAGCGAAACCCGAGGTCGAACTCGTCGTCGAACCCCCCTCGCGGCTGGCGCACATGCTGGACGAGGGCGCGCTCGACTGCGCACTCGTCTCCTCGGTCGCCTTGTTCCAGATGCCCGGGTCGCGCTTCGCACCCGGCGTGGGCATCACGAGCAGGGGGCCGGTGGAAAGTATCCGCCTTTACTGCCGGCGGCCCGCGGACTCATTGCGCCGCGTGGGGCTGGACGGCTGGTCGCTCGCCGCGGCGAACATGACGCGCGTCTACCTGAAGCATCGCTGGGGGGCGGAGCCCGCCTTCGTGCCCATCGATCCGCTCGCTCCCCCGCGCGAGGACGAAACGCTCGACGCCTTTCTTCTCATCGGAGACAACGCCCTCAGAGAACCCCCCGGGGAGCACTACGTGCTCGACCTGGGCGAGGAATGGAACAACTTCACCGGGCTTCCCTTCGTCTACGCGCTGTGGGTGTTCCGGCCCGGAGCCGAAGACACAAGCGCGGCGGCCCTCCTGCGGGAGGCGAAGAAAGAGGGCGTCGCGCGCATCGAGGAGATCGTGCGCGGCCCGCTTCCGCCGGGCGTCGATGCGAACACGGCGTGGTGCTACCTCACCGAGTGCATCCGCTACGACGTGGGAGATGAGGAACTCGCCGGCCTCGCGCGCTACTACGAATTTCTGGTCGAAGACGGGCTCGCTCCTCCGGGCTGGGAGGCGCGCAGCGTGGAGGACGCACACTCCCGCGTCGAGGTGGGAGGAGAGGCTGCGCCGCCCGGTGGGGACGCGGATGAGGCGCTTTGTTTCTCGAGCGTCCACGACCTGGCGCGCGCCATGCGCAAAAAAGATATTTCGCCCGTCGAGGTGGTGGAAGCCCACCTGCGCCGCATCGAGGCGCTGAACCCCGGTTTGTTTGCCTACCAGACGGTGGCGGCCGAACAAGCGATGGCGCAGGCGCGCGCGGCCGAGGCCGAGATAGCGCGCGGCCAGTGGCGCGGGCCGATGCACGGCGTGCCCTACGGGGCGAAGGACATCGTCGAGACGGCGGGGGTTTTCACCACCCACGGCTCCTCGTTTCACCGGGAGAACGTGCCGCGTGAGGACGCGGAGGTCGTTCGGCGGCTAGCGGGCGCAGGGGCGATTCTGCTGGGCAAGACGGCGACGCACGAGTTCGCCGCCGCGGCGACGACCATCAATCCCCACTACGGCGCGACGCGCAACCCCTGGGACGCCGCGCGCATCGTCGGCGGCTCGAGCGGCGGCTCGGCGGCGGCTTGTGCCGCGGGTCTCGCGCCTGCGACCATCGGCACCGACACGGGCGGCTCCATCCGCAACCCCGCGGCCCTGTGCGGGGCGGTGGGCCTCAAGCCGACGCACGGACGGGTGAGCCTGCGCGGAATATGCCCGAACGCTCCGAGCCTCGACCACGCGGGACCCATGACGCGCTCGGCGCGCGACGCCGCCCTCATGCTCCAGGCGATGGCGGGCTACGACCCGCGCGACGCGAAATCGCGCGACGTCCCCGTTCCCGACTACGCGGCCGGCCTCGAAGACGGGGTGCGCGGCAGCCGCCTGCTCGTGTGCCCGGACTATCACGGGCACTGCGAGGTGGACGCCGAAATCATGGCGGCCTTCGAAAAGGCGGTGGACGTGCTGCGCGCGTTGGGGGCCGTGGTGGAAGAAGTTTCCTTCGCCCACTACCAGAGGCTCATGGATTTGTTCCCCCTCGTTTCGGGGCCTGAGTTCAGCGAGTTTCACAGGCCGTTTTTCGAGCGCGACCCCGAAGGCTACGGGCAAGACGTGCGCGAGCGCCTCGCGTGGTCGTTCGATATCGCGATGGACGATTACGTGCGCGCCCTGCGCGCGCGGGTTTTGGCGCAGCGCACGGCGGCGGAGTTCTTCGCCGGGGCGGACGCACTGCTCCAGCCCGCCATGCCCTGCGTCGCCCCGCCGATGGAGACCCTCCGCGTGCTTCTGAACGGCAAGGAGGTTCCCTACCAAAACATCCACAGACCGTTTCTCTCGCCGCACAACGCCACGGGCTTCCCCGCACTGGTCACCCCCATGGGGCGAAGCGCCGGGGGGATGCCCATGTCGCTCCAGATCGTGAGCGGCCCCTGGCGCGAGACCGACGTCCTGCGCGTGGCGCATGCCTACGAGGAGGCCACACCCGAACTCAGAGGCGCGCGACCCCCCCGGCACACCCCATAGCCCGCTGGAAAGAGACAACCATATTTAAGGTGCTCGTGAACGGCGTGCGCATCCACGGCGCTGCCCCACACGTTTCAGGAGTTCGCTTCGCAGGGGACGGGGCAGTGTCGCCCTCCCGACCGGGCGACCCCGCGTCGTGTGGGTGATGTGCTGGCCGATGCGCAAGGCCACGAGCCGGGGGGCTTCGGCCCCCCGGTTTTTTATGGGGCTTGGCTTCCAAGGTGAATGCGCAAAAAAATGGTAGGATGGCATGAAAATTATATAAACATTCGGGTAGCGGGGTGTAGACGTGCCGGTCGTGTGCGCAAGGCTGCCGAACGTGTCTGTGCCCCGGATGCGGGGTAGAAAGCGCTGCGAGAAGCACGGCCATCGAAAAACACGTGCGCAACGTCGGCAAAACTTTTCATACTGCTCCGATTGTAAGGAGAAACGATACAGTGCGCAGAATTCTCTTCGGCTTGTTCGCCCTGGTGCTGTGGGCGGCGTTCACCGCGCCGACTTATGCGGCGGACATGAAGATGAGCGGCTTTTTCCGCGTACGCGGAGCGGCTGTGGACAACGCCGACGGCGACGACGACAAAGGCGACTCGACGAGGTACTACGACGCCCTGTTTCGCCCGCGCTTCACGGTGAAGACCAACGACGGCAAGACGATGGCCGTGTGGGAGCCGGAATTCGCGAGCCCGAATAGCGGCTTTGCGGCCGGCGCCAGCCGCCCGACGGTGGGCGTGGACATCTGGCTCATCGACTTCGCGGTTCCGGGCACGGAGTTGCGCCTGCGGATGGGCCGGACGGTCTATGGCTCTCCGGACGGGGAGATCTACGACACGAGTGTTCGGCACTTCGAGCCGGGCTTCGCACTCTACGGCAAGCTGAGCAAGAACACTTCGCTGAGCGCCTTCCACACGAAGATGAAAGAAGACACGTCGGACGACAACGGCGACCAGTCGGACTACCTGGTGGCGGTGCGCATGAAGTTCACGCCGACGCTCACGCTTACGCCCTGGGCGGCGAAGTCGGTGGACGAAGCCGAGGGCAGCTACGACTACAACTACTTTGCTCTGAACGCGAAGACGAAGTTGGGTGTGGTGAACGTGAACGCCTCGGGCGTCTGGCAGGAGGGCGAGGTTGCGACCGGCGTGGACGTCTCGGCGTGGGCGCTGCTGGTGCGCACCTCGGCGGGTATGGGCAAGCTCAAGCTCATGGGCAACATCACCATGCTCTCAGGCGAGAAAGATATGGCGATTGTCGACGTCACCAGCCGCGAGAGCGGGAAAATCGGCGCCACGGCAAGCCGGACGACGACGGAAGACGCCGAGTACGGCGGCTTCATCACGCCGCAGCTGGGCGGTTCGGGCTGGTTATACGGCGGCCACATCATGTCCGCGCGGCGCTGGATGCCGCTGCGCAACGCTATCCAGGACGTAACCATGGGCGGCCGCGGTGCGCCGTACAGCGTCTCGGTCGTGGAGAACGTGAATGCCGACGGCGATGGACTGGGAACGCTCAAGGCAGTCAACGCGGGCAACGTGCGCAAGATGAACGGCACGACGACGATAGAGGCCCTCGCCGAGTACAAGGTGAGCAAGACGCTGACGATCGGCGGCGGCCTCTCCTACTACCAGTCGGCCGCGGCCGCTCCGGCCGTCTGCCTGGACGGCATTCAAGTCGATAACTCTGGTTTTTATTCGCTGATTGGCGGCACCGTTGTTGCCGGCTGCGACGCCCCCGATTCTGCAGGCGACGTCCAAAACGACGCCAGGATCGCCTACGACGACGCCAAACACTTCGGCACGGAGCTGAACCTGGGCTTCAAGTGGAAGATCTACCCGAACCTCGAGCTGCTTGGGGTGGCGGCGTACATGAAGTTCGGCGACTACGGCCTCATGGAAGGCGCCGAGGGCTACGACGACATGTGGGCGCTGGGCTGGACGCTGCGCCACAAGTTCTAGCAGTCCGTTTCACAAAAGGCGGGGCAGCGCCGCCCTCCGACCCGGGCGAAGCAAGCGCGGGTGAGACGCCGGCCGATGCAGATGGCCGCGACCGGGGGGCGCGCGCTCCCCGGTTTTTTTGTGGGGCTTGACTTTCAGGCGTGAATACATGAAGAGTTGATAGCATGAATGTCGTGTGAACGTTTGGGATGCGGGGTAGAAACGCTGCGAGAAGCCCGCTTTGCAAGGGCCAGCGGAAAACACGTGCGCAACGTCGGCAAAATTTTCATGCCGTTCCGATTTTAAGGGGAAGCGACAAAATGCGCAGAATTCTCCTCGGCTTGTTCGCCCTGGCGCTCCTGGCGGCGTTCACCGCGCCGGCTTATGCGGCGGACATGAAGATGAGCGGCTTTTTCCGCGTACGCGGAGCGGCCGTGGACAACGCCGACGGCGACGACGATGCAGGCGACACGACGAAGTACTACGACGCACTGGTCCGCCCGCGCTTCACGGTGAAGACCAACGGCGGCAAAACGATGGCCGTGTGGGAGCCCGAGTTCGTGGATGCGAACGGCGGCTTTGCGATTGGCGATAAACGCCAGACGGTGGGCGTGAACCGCTGGCTCATCGACTTTGCGCTTCCGGGCACAGCGCTGCGCCTGCGGGTAGGCCGGACGGACTATGGCTCTCCGGACGGGGAGATCTACGACACGGCCGGTCGGCACCGCGAGCCGGGCTTTGCGCTCTACGGCAAGCTGAGCAACAACGTGTCGCTGAGCGCCTTCCACACGAAGATGGAAGAGGACACGTCGAATACCAACGACGACAGGTCGGACTACCTGGTGGCGCTGAGCGTGAAGATGACGCCGACGCTCACGCTTACGCCCTGGCTGGCGAAGTCTGTGGATCAGGAAAGTGACAGCTACGACTACAACTACTTTGGTCTGAACATGAAGACGAAGTTAGGTGTGGTGAACGTGAACGCCTCGGGCGTGTGGCAGGAGGGCGAGGTTGCCACCGGTGCGGACCTCTCGGCGTGGGCGCTGCTGGTGCGCACCTCGGCGAGCATAGGCAAGCTCAAGCTCATGGGCAACCTCACCATGCTCTCGGGCGAAGAAGACATGGCGCTCGCCACGTCCTATGGCCGCGCTACGGCGAGCCGGGCGACGACAGACGACGGCGAGTACGGCGGCTTCATCACGCCGCAACTGGGCGGCTCGGGCTGGTTCTACGGCGGCCACATCATGTCTTCGCG
The DNA here is from genome assembly GCA_965221655.1 of bacterium. Classification (GTDB taxonomy): domain Bacteria; phylum UBA8248; class UBA8248; order UBA8248; family UBA8248; genus Bin107. The sequence continues at coordinate 2,444,076 of OZ244906.1, forward strand.
GCGCTGGACGACGCTGGGCAACGGGGTGCGCGACCAAACCATGGGCGGCTCCGGCAGGCCGTATAATTTCTACGGCACCCCCCGCGATGGCGCAGCTTTTGCAGAACTCCACGTTCTTAGCGGCGACGTACGGGAGATGAACGGCACGAACACCGTCGAACTCCTCGCCGAGTACAAGGTGAGCAAGACGTTTGCGATCGGCGGCGGCATCTCCTACTACCAATCGGCCGAGGCCGCTCCTTCTGTCTGCCTTGACGGCATATTTTTTATGGACACTTTAAGAGCTTATGTTACAGCCTTCGATACCTCGAGTTATGGAGCCGACGGCAAGTGCGACCTCCTGCCCAGGGGGCCCCGCAACCGCACGGACGCCGTGTACACCTACAACGACGCCAAACATTTCGGCACGGAGCTGAACCTGGGCTTCAAGTGGAATATCTACCCGAACCTCGAGCTGCGCGCCGTGGCGGCGTACATGAAGTTCGGCGACTATGGCCTGAAGACCGACAGCGAGGCTTACGACGACATGTGGGCGATGGGCTGGACGCTGCGCCACACGTTCTAGACCGGCCCGGCCAGGGCAAAGCCACGACCGGGGGGCGCGCGCTCCCCGGTTTTTTTGTGGCAAGCGCATGGCGAACACCAGAATGATGTGAACTTCGGGGGTCGGCCTGCCGTCTTCATCAAGCTACTGGAGGCGTTGGGCGTGGGTGGATGTATCGCAGGGGCGGGCAGGTTGCGATATCTCTACGCCGCCTCGCGGCTCCTCCCCGGGGGGCGCGTCCATTCGCGCGGCGTTGTTGACCTTACGGGTGCGTCTCGCGCATTATTTGCGGGGACGTCCCTTGCGTGAGGAATCCGTGACGACGGCGACGACGGCATTTTATGACGCGATAGAAAAAGCGGCGGCAGGCGAGCGCCTCTCCTGTGATGAGGGACTCGCCCTGCTCGAGGGCGACGACCTGGTGGCGCTCGGTGCGGCTGCAGATGACGTGCGCGCGCGCTTGCACCCCGAGGGCTACGCCACCTACTGCGTGGACAGAAACGTCAACTACACGAACGTGTGCGACGTCTACTGCACGTTTTGTGCTTTCTACCGCCCGCCGGGCGAACACCCCGAAGCCTACGTCAGAACGCGCGGGGAGATACGCCAAAAGATCGAGGAGCTCTACGCCGTCGGCGGCAAGCAGGTGTTGCTCCAGGGCGGCCACCACCCCGACCTGCGCATCGAGTGGTACGAGGAGCTCTTCTCCTGGATGAAGGCGGAGTTTCCCGACCTGCACCTCCACGCCCTCAGTCCCCCGGAGATTCACCACATCGCCCGGCTCGAGGACATGCCCTACGAGGTGGTGCTCACCCGCCTGCGCGCGGCGGGGCTGGATTCGCTGCCCGGCGGGGGCGGAGAGATTCTGGTCGACCGGGTGCGGGACAAGATATCGCGTCTCAAGGTGGACTCCGCAGGCTGGCTCGAGGTCATGCGCGTCGCCCACGGGTTGGGGATTCGGTCCACCGCCACGATGATGTTCGGCCACGTGGAGACCGACGCGGAGCGCATCACCCACTTACACCGCCTGCGCGAACTTCAGGATGAGACGGGCGGGTTCACGGCCTACATCTGCTGGACGTTCCAAAACGACGGGGCGGCGACGCTCAAGGCCCCGACGGTGGGGAGCAGCGAGTATCTGCGCATGCTGGCTATCAGCAGGCTGTATCTGGACAACGTCGCGAACTTCCAGTCCTCCTGGGTGACGCAGGGGATGAAGATAGGCGAGATTTCCCTCCACTTCGGCTGCAACGACATGGGCTCCACCATGCTGGAGGAAAACGTGGTGAGCGCGGCGGGCACGACTTATTCCCTGAACGAGGACGACCTCCACCGCATGGCGCACAACGCGGGCTTCACGCCCAGGCGGCGCAACTTCTTCTATGAATTGATCTGACGCGCTCGTGTCGACGTCCCGGCCGCGCAAGATGGAACTTTGGCTGGCGGACCTCCTCTGTCCGGTCGAAGGGCCTCCCGTGCGCCGCGGCGCACTGCTCACCTGCGAGGGGCGTGTGCTGGCGGTGGGCGAGGAGGCCTTCGTGCGCCCCGGCGCACCCGTGGCCCAGGAGCGCGATTTCGGCCGCGCGATCCTGATTCCCGGGCTGGTGAACGCCCACACGCATCTTGAACTCTCGGGCGTCGAGGCCGCACGCGCGCCGATGGAGGAGTGGATTCCCGCCCTCGTGCGCGAGGTCGCGGGTTGGCCCGCGCATCTGTTTCTGGCCTCAGCCCGCATCGGCGTCGCCAGAAGCCTGGCCGCGGGCGTGACCTGCGTGGGCGACGTTTCCACCTCGGGCGAGAGCGCGACGGCGATTGCGGACGCGGGGATGCGCGGCGTGGTCTTCCACGAGGTGCTGGGGCTCGACCGGGGCAGGGCAGGCGAGATTCTGGCGAAGAAAATGGAGCGCCTCGCGCGTTTTCCTCCCTATGAGGGCGCAGGCGTCGTGCGCCACGGCCTGAGCCCCCACGCTCCCTACACCGCCTCGCTCGCCCTGTACCGCGCCGTGTGCGCGGAAGCGCGCGTGCGCGGCTGGCCCGTGGCGACGCATCTGGGGGAAAGCCCGGCAGAAATCGAATTCTTACAAGACGGCGGCGGCGCACTCGCAAGAGCCTACCGGGAGCTGCGCGGCTCGCTCGAGGGGTTTGTGCCCTCGGGTATGCGCCCCGCCGCGCATCTGGACCTCGCGGAGGTGCTCGGTGACGTCTCTTTGGCCGTCCACGCGAACCAGACGAACGCCGAAGACTGGCGCGCCTTCGTGCGATGCGGGGTGCGCGTTTGCCTGTGCCCGCGCTCGGCGCGTTTTTTCGCGCATCCCTTCGCCGATGCGGAAGGAATGCGCGCGGCGGGCGTGGCGCTTTGTCTGGGCACGGACAGCTTGGCGAGCAGCCCCACCCTCTCGCTTCTGGAGGAGGCGCATTGCCTGCGGGGTGCGGGCTTCACGGATGCGGAGCTCCTCGCCATGTGCACGCAAAAAGGCGCTGCTGCGCTCGGTTTTTCCGAAGCGGGCGTGCTCAAGCCGAGCGGAGCGGCCGATTTTTGCGTGGTGTGCCCCCCCGAAAACGCAGGCGAGCCGGAGCTGGGCGACGTATTCGACCCCGCATCGTTCGTGGTCTGCACGGTGACGGGCGGGGAGGTTCGCTACGAGGCGCCCGCGGCGTGAGGCGGCTTTTCATTCCCCGCGGTTTGGGTTTAGAATGCGCTTCACTCACGCATATGCAAGGGTTTCGGGCGCCGCGCGCGCCTTTTTCGTACACCGGGGCCTTAAGCCCCACGAGGAGAACGAGAATCCATGATGCAGACTCCGAAAATTTTTGATGATTCCGACTGGAAAACGCGCGCTCCGCGCTACGACGTGGCCGAGGCGGGCATCGGCCGCGTTCTGGCCATTCGCATGGCGCCGGGCGACGATTTGTTCGGAACGACGCTCAAGATATGCAAGGAGAAGGACGTGAAGGCGGGCGTCATCCTGAGCGTGGCGGCCAGCCTGCAAAAGGCGGTGCTCAGAAACGTGTGGCAGTTTCCCGATCCCTTCCCGATCAACGACGAGTGCCGCATCTTCACGCCGATCAACGGCCCGCTCGAGCTCTTGCAAATGAGCGGCAACATTACCCAGACCGAGGCGGGAGAGCCCTACCTGCACGCGCACGTCACCATCTCGATGGGTCGTCCGGAGGCGACGTGCTTCGGGGGGCACCTGGTGGAGGGGTGCACCATCTTCAGCACTTGCGAGATGGTGCTGGCGGAGTTGTCCGACATCTCCTTCATGCGGCTTATGGACCAGCACACCCTCGTGGGCGAGGTGTTCGGCATCGAGGCCAACGGCAAGAGCGAGGCCGACGTGCAGCGTGCCATCGAGGAGCGCAAGGCGCGGCCCAAGCCCGAGGGCGTGGAGTAGCCCGGCAGCCTTTCGCTTCCCTCACGCGGATGCGCGAAGAGAAGAGGCCGCCCCGCCCGGGGGCGGTCTCTTTTTGCGCCGTGGCGTTGCGGGCGCGCTACAGCCAGGGGCGCACGCGCCCGCAATAGTCGTGGTATTCCCCGCCGAACTTGCCCGCCAGGTAGTCTTCCTCGGGCCGGACGACCACGACGTGGATCGTGGCGACCAGGGGAGCGGCCAGCACGAATATCCATGCGTTGTCGAGAAAGATTGCGAGCCCCACGTACAGACAGGCGTAGCCGAGGTAGATCGGGTTGCGCGAGAAGCGGTAGGGGCCGTCGGTTACGAGTGTGTGCGCGGGCTTGTCCAGTGCGTGGTGGGTGTGGTGTTTCTTGAATCGTGCGATGGAAGTCGAATTCAGAAGGGCGCCTAAGAGCACCAGTCCCGCCCCCAGGGTGAAGCGCATGCTCTCGGGGAAGACCTGGGCGGGAAACAGGGTGTCGAACCCCACGCCCATGATGAAGTAGATGATGAAGTACCAGGCGGGCTTGATGGAGACGTCGGGGCGATCCTCGGGAGTTTCTCCCTGGGGTTCGGGGCTCTTGTCCTTCCAGGGGGCGAGCAAATGGGGGTCGTCGCTGTCGAGGAGTTTCCCGAACCAGTTCTTCATTTTGCTAGACGTCGCCCCGATCCCGCGCGGCCTTGTAGCGCTGGTTCATGCTCTGTGCGATGCCCGCCGTGACGGCGGCCGTGAGGTCGAAGGTCGCGTCGAGCGTCTCTTCGTCGATTCCCGCTTTCCCGGCGTCCGCCAGGCGGCGGTCCACTCACGGCTGGCAGTTGCGCACGATGGCGACGGCCAGGCCGATGAGCCTCTTTTCCCGGTCGGTGAGCAGGTCCACTTGGTGGGCGTCGCGGTAGAATTGGCGAAAATCGGCGCGGTTCGTCATCGTTTCCTCTCACGGGTGGCGGACGATGGAATCGGTGCATTATAAGTGGGCGTGTGCGCGTTCTCAATCGCACGGGGTGCAACGCAGCCTCCGGTCGAACGGGGGCGATTCGGGGGAGGGGGCAAGAGAATGGATTTGGGTTTGCGGGGCAAGGCAGCCATCGTAACCGGCGGAAATTCAGGATTGGGTCTCGCGGTCGCAAAGGAGCTCGCCCGCGAGGGCGCGGACGTGTGCATCTGCGCGCGCAACGAGGAGCGTCTGGCGGCGGCCAAGCGCGAGATTCAGGAGGTATCCGAGGGCGTGGTGCTCGCCGTGCGGTGCGACGTTACCGCACCCTCCGAGATAGCCCGCGTGGTGGAGGAGACGGTCGCGCTCTTCGGCACCGTGCACGTCCTTGTGAGCAACGCAGGCGTCAGCACGACCAGAGATTTTCTCGACGTGGAGCGCGCGGACTGGGAATACTCCATGTCCAGCATCCTCTACGCGGCGGCGGAGTTCAGCCGTCTGGTCATTCCCTACATGCGCGCCCAGGGGTGGGGGCGCATCATCATGACGGGCTCGACCAGCAGCCGCCAGCCGCGCGCGCGCCGCGTCGTGTCGAACGCGACCAAGGCCGCGCTTTTGAACTTCACCAAGTCGCTGGCGCGCGAGTTCGTGCGCGACGGCATTCTCGTCAACGTCGTGAACCCGGGGCGCTTCGCCACCCACTGGCCCGCGCGCATCGCCCGCATGGCACAGGAGAGCGGGCGCACCGAGGAGGAGGTTCGCGCGGAGGTGACGAAGGACATCGCCATCGGTCGGCTCGGAGAGCCCGAGGAGTTCGCGGCGGCGGTGGCGTTTCTCGCCAGCGAGCGGGCGAGCTACGTATCGGGAGCGGCTCTGCAGGTCGACGGAGGCGAGTGGGGCTCGATTTGAGGCACGCCCCCGCTCCCGTTTGCGCGGCCTTAAGAGCAACTCGTTGGGTGTGCCCGATGCGCTGGCGAATCTACCCCGGGAAAGTGCGGCGGACGCAAGGTCGCCGCCTCCGGACTTGCGGGCGGCGACCTGAGCAGCGCTACTACGCGCGCCAGGCCGCCCGCCCGCATCGTCGGTTATGGCAGGCGGGGCGCCTCTTGGTCCGGCAGCGGAGACGGCAATTTGCTGTCGAGCCACCGCCGCAGCTCCACGCGTCCCGCATCCGGCGTGTCCTTCTCCGGCTCTGAGGTTTTCTCCACCGGGCGGGATTCTTCCGGTGCATCCTGGACGGGCGCGCCTATCCGCCCTTCCGCGACCGGGAACTTCACCCGGAATTTCACGCCGACCTGGTAGTCCTCATCGCCCGTTTCGTCCTCGCGCCTCTCGCCGGCGAGGTCCACGCTCAACCGATCCGAACCGGAGACGTCAAAGCGTGCTCCCACACGCTGGCGGTTGGAATCATCGCCCGACACGTCGAACTCCCCGTAGGGCGTCAGCAAGCCGGGTCCGTACACCACGCCGTAGCCCACGCGGCCCGAGAGCGACGAGCGGGCGGCGGAGTTATCCGCGTCGTTCGTGAACAGGTGTTCTTCTTCGAGCGTGCCGTCGTTCCGGGTACCCCAGCGCGGACCCACTGCGAGCGACAGACCCTGCCCGTCCGCTCTCGGCGAGAGGCTGATTTCCAGGCCTCCGCCCCACTCGCTCGTGTCATCTCCCGAATGCAGCCCGAGCCAGCGGCCGTGTGCGTCCAGCCCGAAGCGCGAGCCCGGCGCGCGCAGCGCGAAGCCGCCTGCTATCTCGAGACCCATTCCGGTGAGCCCGTCGCCGCCGTCGTGTCGCAGAGACAGCGAGCCGAACGGCACCAGGCGCATATTCGTCCCGTTCAACGTAAGCTCCTCGTGGCGCGCCTCGAGGCCGCCGCGCATCTGCCACGTCGTCACGTTGAGGCCCGCCAGCGCTCCTCTGTCCGCGTCCGTCTTCGTGCGCGAGATGCCCGCGTCGCCCGTGAGGGAGAGGGAAATCACTCCCAGACGCCTCAGCGGACGGCGCGCCGCGAGAATGAACGCCGCCATCGAAAGGTCGGCACGCTCCAACTCGTCCTGATCCGAGGGGTGGTGCTCCGCCTCGCCCTCACCGAAGCCGAGGATGAAGCGCAGGCTGCCGCCGCCTTGCGTATCGATCCGCAGGTAGGGCCACAGGGTGGTGAAGGCGACGTCGAGGTCGCCCGCGCCGCCGTCAAAGTTGTATTCCGCCTCGCCCTTGCTCCGTGACACCGCCAGACCGAGGAGAGACCTGTTGTCGATGCGCACGTCCGCACCAATCCAGCCAGAGGTGAGCGAACCCTCGTGCTTGCCCGCACCGGTCTCGGCTTCGAAGTTCTGCAAATCGCCGCGGCCCCACAGCGTCCACAGCGGCGCCGCCGTGCCGCCGCCGTTCATCGCCATGATGAAGGCGCTCGCCCCGCTCGGATCGTCCGAATCGGAGGCTTCGTAAAGGTAGGCGAATTCTCCCGGGTCGCGGCCCCACATCGCGGAATCACGCTCCCACGGCGCCCCGTAGCGTTTCCAGGCCTCGACGAGGCGCCCTGCCTCCGCCGTCTCCCGCAGCGAGACGCTGTGGCCAGCGAGCGTCACCTCTCTGGTTCCCGGCGCCGCGTCGAAGCGCTCCCCGAGCGTCGTCTTCGCGCTATTGAGCGTCGCGCGCGCGAATCCTGCAATCGTGTCCTCGATAATGCGGCGCTCCGCCTCGGGATCCTTCGCCACCGGCGTTGCGTCCACCGAAGCCGCCGCACCCACACCCGCCGTGTTCACGGCGCGGACTTCAAAGGTGTATTCCGTATCGTTCGTGAGGCCATCCACGGTGTGGCTTGTCGCCGCGGCGCTCAGGTCGTTCCAGGCACTCCACCTGCCGCCCGCCTTCACCCTGTGGCGCACCTGCACGTTGTCGATCTCGCTCGCGTTCGTCGGAAGCGCCCAGGTGAGGCGCACTTCCCTGTGCCTGGCCCTCGCCAAGAGATTCGTCGGCGCGTCGGGCACCGCCAGGGCGGGGGTGGAGTCCACCGAGGCCGCACGGCCCTCGCCCGCCGCGTTCACGACGCGCACCTGGAAGGAATACTCCGTCGCGTTCGTGAGGCCGGTGATGGTGGTGGTCGTCGCTGCGGCGCCCAGGTTGCGCCAATCACCCCAGTTCTGCGCCGTCTTCACCTTGTGGCGCACCTGCACCTGGTCTATCGCGGCCGCGTTGGTGGGCAGCGTCCAGGTGAGAGTGATCTGCGTGTCGCCCACCGCCGCGGCGAGGTTCGTCACCTGGTTGGGTATCGCGTCCGGTATGACGTCCACCGAAGCCGCCGGGCCGTTGCCCGCCGTGTTCACGGCGCGGACCTGGAAGCTGTACTCCGTCCCGTTTATGAGGCCGCCCACGGTCTGCCTCGTCGCCGTGGAGACCAAGGTGATCCAACTGCTCCAGTTCGCCGCCGTCTTCTCCTTGGAGCGTATCTCTACCTTGTCGATCTTGCCCGCGTTGGTCGGCAGCGTCCAGGTGAGGGTGGTCGACCCGTTGGCCACCGTCGCCGTGAAATTCGTCGGCGCAAGCGGCACCACGTCGGGCGTCGCGATGACAGAATTCGCTCCCCCGTTGCCCGCGGTGTTCACTGCACGGACCTGGAAGAGGTACGTCGTGCCGTTCGTGAGGCCGCCCACGGTCGTCGTAGTCGCTGTGGAGCCCAAGTTTCTCCAGGTATCCCAGTTCGGCACCGACGCCGCTCTTTGACGCACCTGCACCTGAGAGATGGCGCCGACGTTCGTCGGCAGCCCCCAGGTGAGGGTGACCTGCGCGTTGCCCACCGCCGCCGTGAGGTTCGTCGGCGCAAATGGCACCACGTCTGGCGTGGCGTCCACCGAAGCCGCAGCGCCGTTGCCCGCCGTGTTCACCGCACGCACCTGGAAGCTGTACTCCGTCCCGTTCGTGAGACCGGTTACGATCCGCCTCGTCGCCCTGGAGCCTAAGTCGCTCCAGCTACCCCAGGTAGCCGCCGTCTTCACCTTGTGGCGCACCTGCACCTGAGAGATGGCGCCGACGTTCGTCGGAAGCACCCAGGTGAGGGTGATCTGCGTGTCCCCCACCGCCGCCTGAAGATTCGTCGGCACATCCGGCACCACGTCGGGCGTTGCGTCCACAGACGCCGCAGCGCCGTTGCCCGCCGTGTTCACCGCGCGCACTTCGAACGAGTACGCCGTGCCGTTCGTGAGGCTGCCCACGGTTGTCGTAGTCGCTGTGGCGCCCAGGTCGCTCCAGGCACTCCAGTTCCGCGCCGACGTCGCTTTGTGGCGTACCTGCATGTTGTCGATCTTGCCTGCGTTCGTCGGACGCGTCCAGGTAAGGGTGATCTGCGTGTCCCCCACCGCCGCGGCAAGATTCGTCGGCGCAAATGGCGCCACGTCGGGCGTGGCGTCCACAGACGCCGCCGTACCATCGCCCGCCGCATTTATTGCACGGACCTGGAATGAGTACTCCGTGCCGTTCGTGAGGCTGCTCACGGTCGTTGTCGTCGCCGTGGAGCCCAAGTCGTTCCAGGCACCCCACGTGGACGCCGTTTTCACCTTGTGGCGTACCTGTACCTCGTCGATCGCACTCGCGTTCGTCGGGAGCGTCCAGGTAAGGGTGATCTGTCTGTCCCCCACCGCCGCTGCAAGATTCGTGGGCACGTTCGGCACCGCGTCGGGCGTGGCGTCCACCGAAGCCGCTGCCCCTTCGCCCGCCGTGTTCACTGCGCGGACCTGGAAGCTGTACTCCGTGCCGTTCACGAGGCTGCTCACGGTCGTCGTTCTCGCCGCGGCACCCAGGTTGTTCCAACTACCCCAGTTCGTCGCCGTCTTCACCTTGTGGCGCACCTGCACCTGAGAGATGGCGCCGATGTTCGTCGGAAGTGCCCAGGTAAGCGCGATCGCCTCGTTTTCCACGTTCGCGGTGAGGTTCGTCGGCGCGTTCGGCACCACGTCGGGCGTGGCATCGACAGAGGCCGCAGCGCCCTCGCCCGCCGTGTTCACGGCGCGCACCTGGAAGCTGTACTCCGTGCCGTTCGTGAGGCCGCTCACGGTCGTCGTCGTCGCCGTCGCGCCCAGGTTGCTCCAGGCGCCCCAATTCGTCGCCGTCTTCACCTTGCGGCGCAACTGCACGTTGTCGATGGCGCCTGCGTTCCTCGGAAGCACCCACGTGAGCTCGATCGCGCGGTCTCTCACCGCCGCGGTGAGGTTCGTCGGCGCAGTCGGCACCACGTCGGGCGTCGCGTCCACAGACGCCGCCGTACCTTCGCCCGCCGTGTTCACGGCGCGGACTTCGAATGAGTACTCCGTCCCGTTCGAGAGGCGGGTAACGTCGGTTGTCGTCGCATTCCCGTCCAGGTTGGTCCAACTACCCCACCTCTCATCCGTCTTCACCTTGTGGCGTACCTGCATGTTGGTGATGCCGCCCACGTTCGTCGGCAGCCCCCAGGTGAGGGTAATCTGCCCGTTGCCCACCTGCGCGGTGAGGTTCGTCGGCGCAGCCGGCACCACGTCGGGCGTGGCGTCGACAGACGCCGCCGCCCCTTCGCCCGCCGTGTTCACGGCGCGGACTTCAAAGCTGTATTCCGTGCCGTTCGTGAGGTTGCCCACGGTCGTCGTCGTCGCCGTCGCGCCCAGGTTTCTCCAGGCGCTCCAGTTCGTCGCCGTCTTCACCTTGTGGCGCACCTGCATGTTGTCGATCTTGCCGAGATCCCGGTTCGTCGGAAGCGTCCAGGTGAGCTCGATAGCCCTGTTTTGCACCGCCGCGGTGAGGCTGCCCGGCGCAGCCGGCACCACGTCAGGCGTCGCGTCCACAGACGCCGCCGCCCCTTCGCCCGCCGTGTTCACGGCGCGGACCTGGAAGCTGTACTCCGTGCCGTTCGTGAGGCTGCGCACGTTCGTCGTCGTCGTCGTGCCTGCCAGATCGCTCCAGGCACCCCACGTGGCCGCCGTCTTCACCTTGTGGCGTATCTGCACGTTGTCGATCTTTCCGGCGTTGGTCGGCAGCGTCCAGTTCAGCGTAATGTACGTGTAGCCCACCGTGGCCGTCAGGTTCGTCGGCACACCCGGCACCACGTCGGGCGTCGCGTCCACAGACGCCGCAGGGCCTTCGCCCGACGCATTCTTCGCACGAACTTCGAATGAATACTCCGTCCCGTTCACGAGACCGGTTACTATACGTCTCGTCGCGTTCCCGGCCAGATCGCTCCACGCCTCCCAGGCGGCCGCCGTCTTCACCTTGTGGCGCACCTGCATGTTGTCGATGGCGCTCGCGTTCGTCGGAAGCGTCCAGGTGAGCGTTACCTGGGTGTTCCCCACAGCCGCGGTGAGATTCGTCGGCGCCTCGGGCACCGCCACCACAGGCGTCGCGTCGATAGATGCCGCTGCACCCGCACCCGCCGTGTTCACCGCACGGACTTCGAATGAGTATTCCGTCGCGTTCGTGAGGCCGGTGACGGTGGTGGTCGTGGCTGTGGCTCCCAAATCGCTCCAGGCGCCCCAGTTCGTCGCCGTCTTCACTTTGTGGCGCACCTGCACCTCGTCGATCTTCCCTGCATTCCCCGGAAGCCTCCAGGTGAGGGTGATCTGCTGATCACCCACCGCCGCGGCAAGGTTCGTCGGCGCAGCCGGCACCACGTCGGGCGTCGCGTCCACGGACGCCGCATTGCCTCCGCCCGCCGAGTTCACCGCGCGGACTTCAAAGGTGTACTCCGTGCCGTTGGTGAGGCTGCTCACGGTCGTCGTCGTCGCGTCCGCGGCCAGATCAGTCCAGTTGCCGAAGTTCGCCGCCGTCTTCACCTTGTGGCGTACCTGCACCCCGGTGAGGCCGCCGCTCGGAAGCGTCCAGTTGAGGGTGATCTGCGTGTTGCCGACGGTCGCCGTGAGGTTCGTCGGCGCAACCGGCACCACGTTGGGCGTCGCGTCGACAGAAGCCGCAGGGCCTTCGCCCGCCGTGTTCACGCCGCGGACTTCAAAGGTGTATTCCACCCCGTTGAACAGACTGCCCACGGTCGTCGTCGTCGCGTCCCCGGCCAGATTTCTCCAGGCGCCCCAGTTTGTCGCCGTCTTCACCTTGTAGCGCACCTGCATGTTGTCGATCTTGCCGAGGTCCCGGTTCGCCGGAAGCGTCCAGGTGAGGGTGATCTGTCTGTTGCCCACCTGCGCGGCAAGGTTCGTCGGTGCAGCAGGCACCGCGTCGGGAGTGGCATCCACGGACGCCGCATTGCCTTCGCCCGCCGTGTTCACGGCACGGACCTGGAATGAATACTCCGTCCCGTTCGTGAGGCGATCCACGGTCATCGTGGTCGCCGTCCCGCCCCCGCGCACGTCGCTCCAGGCGCCCCAGTTCGTCGCCGTCTTCACCTTGGCGCGCACCTGCAACTTGTCTATCTTGCCAAGGCCGACGTTCGTCGGAAGCCCCCAGGTGAGGGTGATCTGCGTGTTGCCCACCCTCGCGGTGAGATTCGTCGGTACACCCGGTACCACGTCGGGCGTGGCGTCCACAGACGCCGCACTGCCTTCGCCCGCCGTGTTCACGCCGCGGACCTCAAAGCTGTACTCCGTCCCGTTCGTCAGGCCGGTGACGATCCGCGTCGTCGCCGTGCCGGCCAGATTGATCCAGTCACCCCAGGTGGTCTCCGTCTTCACCTTGTGGCGCACCTGCACGTTGTCGATCTTGCCCGCGTTTGTCGGAAGCGCCCAGGTGAGCGTGATCTGCCTGTTGCCCACCGCCGCGGTAAGGCTGCCCGGCGCAACCGGTACCACGTCGGGCGTCGCGTCGACAGAAGCCGCAGGGCCTTCGCCCGCCGTGTTCTTCGCACGGACCTGGAATGAATACTCCGTCCCGTTCGTGAGACCGGTTACGGGCGTCGTCGTCGCGTTGCCTGCGAGATCGCTCCACGCCTCCCAGGCGGCCGCCGTCTTCACCTTGTGACGCACCTGCATTCTGTCGATCACGCTCGCGTTGGTCGGAAGCGTCCAGGTGAGGGTGATCTGGCTGTTCCCCACAGCCGCCGTGAGATTCGTCGGCGCCTCGGGCACCGCCAGCGCAGGCGTCGCGTCCACCGAAGCCGCTGCACCCGCACCCGCCGTGTTCACCGCGCGCACTTCAAAGCTGTACTCCGTCGCGTTCGTGAGGCCGGTGATGGTGGTGGTCGTCGCCGTAGCGCCCAAGTCGTTCCAGGCGCCCCAGTTCGTCGCCGTCTTCACCTTGTGGCGCACCTGCACGTTGTCGACCTTGCCGACGTTCGTCGGAAGCAACCAGGTGAGGGTGATCTCCGTGTCGCCCACGGTCGCGACAAGATTCGTCGGCGCGGCAGGCACCGCGTCAGGCGTCGCGTCCACGGACGCCGCAGCTCCGCCACCTGCTGAGTTCACCGCACGGACTTCGAATGAATACTCCGTGCCGTTGGTGAGGCTGCCCACGGTCGTCGTCGTCGCCGTGGCGGCGAGGTCTCTCCAGGCGCCCCAGTTCGTCGCGGTCTTCACCTTGTGGCGTACCTGCACCGCGGTGAGTCCGCCCCTCGGGAGCACCCACGTGAGCTCGATCGCGCGGTCTTGCACCGCCGCGGTGAGACCCGTCGGCGCAGCCGGCACCACGTTGGGCGTCGCGTCCACAGAGGCCGCCGTACCTTCGCCCGCCGTGTTCACGGCGCGGACTTCAAAGGTGTACTCCGTGCCGTTCGAGAGGCCGGTTACGTCTGTCGTCGTTGCCGCGGCGGCCAGGTTGGTCCAGTTGCCGAAGTTCGCCGCCGTCTTCACCTTGTGGCGCACCTGCATGTTGTCGATCTTGCCAAGGCCGGCGTTTGCCGGAAGCGTCCAGTTCAGTGTGATCTGCGTGTTGCCCACCTGCGCCGTCAGGTTCGTCGGCGCAGCCGGCACCACGTCGGGCGTCGCGTCGACCGAAGCCGCACTGCCTTCGCCCGCCGTGTTCACTGCACGGACTTCAAAGCTGTATTCCGTGCCGTTCGTGAGGCTGCCCACGGTCGTCGTCGTCGCCGTCGCGCCCAGGTTTCTCCAGGCGCCCCAGTTCGTCGCCGTCTTCACCTTGTGGCGCACCTGTACGTTGTCGATCTTGCCGAGGTCTCGATTCGTCGGAAGCACCCAGGTCAGCTCGATAGCCCTGTTTTGCACCGCTGCGGTGAGGCTGCCCGGCGCAGCCGGCGCCACGTCAGGCGTCGCGTCCACAGAGGCCGCCGTCCCTTCGCCCGCCGTGTTCACCGCACGGACCTGGAAGCTGTATTCCGTGCCGTTCGTGAGGCTGCGCACGTTCGTCGTCGTCGTCGTGCCTGCCAGATCGCTCCAATCACCCCACGTGGCCGCCGTCTTCACCTTGTGGCGTACCTGTACGGTGTCGATCTTGCCGAGGCCAGTGTTTGTCGGAAGCGTCCAGTTGAGGGTGATATTCTGGTTGCCCACCGTCGCCGTAAGGCCCGTCGGCGCAGCAGGCACCACGTCGGGCGTCGCGTCCACAGAAGCCGCAGGGCCATCGCCCGCCGTGTTCACGGCGCGGACTTCGAAGCTGTATTCCGTCCCGTTGGTCAGGGTAGCCACGGTCACCGTCGTCCACGTGCCGGGCAGGTTGCTCCAGGCGCCCCAGGTGCCCCCCGCCTTCACCTTGCGGCGCACCTGCATGTTGTCGATGACGCTCGCGTTCGTCGGAAGCGTCCAGGTGAGGGTGACCTGCGTGTTGCCCACCGCCGCTGTGAGATTCGTCGGCGCCTCGGGCACCGCCAGCGCAGGCGTCGCGTCGATAGATGCCGCAGCACCATCCCCCGCCGTGTTCACCGCGCGGACTTCAAAGCTGTATTCCGTCGCGTTCGTGAGGCCGGTGACGGTGGTGGTCGTCGCCGTGGCGCCCAGATCGCTCCACGCACCCCAGTTCGTCGCCGTCTTCACCTTGTGGCGCACCTGCACGTTGTCGATCTTCCCTGCATTCCCCGGAAGCCTCCAGGTGAGGGTGATCTCCGTGTCGCCCACGGCCGCGGCAAGGTTCGTCGGCGCGTTCGGCACCACGTCGGGCGTGGCGTCCACGGACGCCGCATTGCCTCCGCCCGCCGTGTTCACCGCACGGACTTCAAAGGTGTACTCCGTCCCGTTCACGAGGCTGCCCACGGTCGTCGTCGTCGCCGTGGCGGCCAGATCAGTCCAGTTGCCGAAGTTCGCCGCCGTCTTCACCTTGTGGCGCACCTGCACACCGGTGAGGCCACCGCCCGGAAGCGTCCAGTTGAGGGTGATCTGCCTGTTGCCGACGGTCGCCGTGAGGTTCGTCGGCGCAACCGGCACCACGTTGGGCGTGGCGTCGACTGACGCCGCAGCGCCGTCACCCGCCGTGTTCACGCCGCGGACTTCAAAGCTGTACTCCGTCCCGTTCGTGAGACCGGTGACGATCCGCGTCGTCGCCGTGCCTGCCAGGTTGATCCAGGCGCCCCAGTTCGTCGCCGTCTTCACCTTGTGGCGCACCTGCATGTTGTCGATCTTGCCGAGGTCCCGGTTCGCCGGAAGCGTCCAGGTGAGGGTGATCTGTCTGTTGCCCACCTGCGCGGCAAGATTCGTCGGCGCAGCAGGCACCGCGTCGGGCGTCGCGTCCACGGACGCCGCAGGGCCGTTGCCCGCCGTGTTCACCGCGCGGACCTCAAAGCTGTATTCCGTCCCGTTCGTGAGACCGGTAACGGTCGTCGTCGTCGCCGTCCCGCCCCCGCTCACGTCGCTCCACCTACCCCACGTGCTCGCTGATTCCTCTTTGTGACGCACCTGGAAGGTGTCTATCTTCCCGAGGCCGGCGTTCGCCGGAAGCGTCCAGGTGAGGGTGATCTGCGTGTTGCCCACCGCCGCGGTAAGGCTGCCCGGCGCAGCAGGCACCACGTCGGGCGTCGCGTCCACGGAAGCCGCCGCACCTTCGCCCGCCGTGTTCACGCCGCGGACCTCAAAGCTGTACTCCGTCCCGTTCGTCAGGCCGGTGACGGTCCGCGTCGTCGCCGTGCCGGCCAGATTGATCCAGTCACCCCAGGTGGTCTCCGTCTTCACCTTGTGGCGCACCTGCACGTTGTCGATCTTGCCCGCGTTTGTCGGAAGCGCCCAGGTGAGCGTGATCTGCCTGTTGCCCACCGCCGCGGTAAGGCTGCCCGGCGCAGCCGGCGCCACGTCGGGCGTCGCATCGACAGAAGCCGCAGGGCCTTCGCCCGCCGTGTTCACGGCGCGGACCTGGAATGAATACTCCGTCCCGTTCGTGAGATTGGGCGCGGTCGCCGTCGTCGCCGTGGCGCTCAGGTTGATCCAGACGCCCCAAGTGGCTGCCGTCTTCTCCTTGGAGCGCACCTGCATGTTGTCGATCACGCTCGCGTTCGTCGGAAGCGTCCAGGTGAGGGTGATCTGCGTGTTGCCCACCGCCGCCGTGAGATTCGTCGGCGCCTCGGGCACCGCCAGCGCAGGCGTCGCGTCCACCGAAGCCGCTGCACCCGCACCCGCCGTGTTCACGGCGCGCACTTCAAAGCTGTACTCCGTCGCGTTCGTGAGGCCGGTGACGGTGGTGGTCGTCGCCGTGGCGCCCAAATCGCTCCAGGCGCCCCAGTTCGTCGCCGTCTTCACCTTGTGGCGCACCTGCACCTCGTCGACCTTGCCCACGTTCGTCGGAAGCAACCAGGTGAGGGTGATCTCCGTGTCGCCCACGGCCGCGACAAGATTCGTCGGCGCGTTCGGCACCGCGTCGGGCGTGGCGTCGACCGAAGCCGCAGCGCCTCCGCCCGCCGAGTTCACCGCGCGGACTTCGAAGCTGTACTCCGTGCCGTTTACGAGGCTGCCCACGGTCGTCGTCGTCGCCGTGGCGGCCAAATCGGTCCAGGCGCCGAAGTTCGCCGCCGTCTTCACCTTGTGGCGCACCTGCACCGCGGTGAGTCCGCCCCTCGGAAGCACCCACGTGAGATCGATCGCGCGGTCTTTCACCGCCGCGGTGAGACCAGTCGGCGCAGCCGGCACCACGTTGGGCGTCGCATCGACTGCCGCCGCAGGGCCGTCGCCCGCCGTGTTCACGGCGCGGACTTCAAAGCTGTACTCCGTCCCGTTCGTGAGGCCGGTTACGTCTGTCGTCGTTGCCGCAGCGCCCAGATTGCTCCAGGCGCCCCAGGTGGCCGCCGTCTTCACCTTGTGGCGTACCTGCATGTTGTCGATCTTGCCGAGGCCGGCGTTCGCCGGAAGCGTCCAGTTCAGCGTGATCTGCGTGTTGCCCACAGTCGCGGTGAGGCTGCCCGGCGCAGCAGGAACCACGTCGGGCGTCGCGTCCACTGAAGCCGCAGGGCCGTCGCCCGCTGTGTTCACAGCGCGGACCTCAAAGCTGTATTCCGTGCCGTTCGTGAGGCTGCCCACGGTCGTCGTCGTCGCCGTCGCGCCCAGGTTTCTCCAGGCGCCCCAGTTCGTCGCCGTCTTCACCTTGTGGCGCACCTGCATGTTGTCGATCTTGCCGAGGCCGGCGTTCGCCGGAAGCGTCCAGTTCAGCGTGATCTGCGTGCTGCCCACCGCCGCGGTGAGGCTGCCCGGCGCAGCCGGCGCCACGTCAGGCGTCGCGTCCACGGAAGCCGCCGCCCCTTCGCCCGCCGTGTTCAGGGCGCGGACCTGGAAGCTGTATTCCGTGCCGTTCGTCAGGCCGGTAACGATCGTCGAGACCCCCCCGGTCGTGTCGCTCCAGGCGCCCCAGTTCGCCGCCGTCTTCACCTTGTGGCGCACCTGCAACTTGTCTATCTTGCCGAGGCCGGCGTTCGCCGGAAGTGTCCAGGCCAGCCTGATCTGCGTGTTGCCCACCCCCGCCGTGAGGCTGCCCGGCGCAGCCGGAACCACGTCGGGCGTCGCGTCCACAGAAGCCGCAGGGCCGTCGCCCGCCGTGTTTACCGCACGGACTTCGAATGAATACTCCGTGCCGTTCGTGAGACCGGTCTCGATCCGCGTCGTCGCGTTGCCGGGCAGGTTGCTCCAGGCGCCCCAGGTGCCCCCCGCCTTCACCTTGCGGCGCACCTGCATGTTGTCGATGACGCTCGCGTTCGTCGGAAGCGTCCAGGTGAGGGTGACCTGCGTGTTGCCCACAGCCGCGGTGAGATTCGTCGGCGCCTCGGGCACCGCCAGCGCAGGCGTCGCATCGATAGATGCCGCTGCACCCGCACCCGCCGTGTTCACGGCACGGACTTCGAATGAATATTCCGTCGCGTTCGTGAGACCGGTGACGGTGGTGGTCGTCGCTGTGGCGCCCAAATCGCTCCAGGCGCCCCAGTTCGTCGCCGTCTTCACCTTGTGGCGCACCTGCACGTTGTCGATCTTCCCTGCATTCCCCGGAAGCCTCCAGGTGAGGGTGATCTCCGTGTCGCCCACGGCCGCGGCAAGATTCGTCGGCGCGTTCGGCACCACGTCGGGCGTTGCGTCCACGGACGCCGCATTGCCTCCGCCCGCCGTGTTCACCGCACGGACTTCAAAGGTGTACTCCGTGCCGTTCACGAGGCTGCCCACGGTTGTCGTCGTCGCGTCCGCGGCCAGATCAGTCCAGTTGCCGAAGTTCGCCGCCGTCTTCACCTTGTGGCGTACCTGCACCCCGGTGAGGCCGCCGCCCGGAAGCGTCCAGTTGAGGGTGATCTGCGTGTTGCCGACGGTCGCCGTGAGGTTCGTCGGCGCAACCGGCACCACGTTGGGCGTCGCATCGACTGACGCCGCAGCGCCGTCGCCCGCCGTGTTCACGCCGCGGACTTCAAAGCTGTACTCCGTCCCGTTCGTGAGACCGGTGACGATCCGCGTCGTCGCCGTGCCTGCCAGGTTGATCCAGGCGCCCCAGTTCGTCGCCGTCTTCACCTTGTGGCGCACCTGCATGTTGTCGATCTTGCCGAGGTCCCGGTTCGCCGGAAGCGTCCAGGTGAGGGTAATCTGTCTGTTGCCCACCTGCGCGGCAAGGTTCGTCGGCGCAGCAGGCACCGCGTCGGGCGTCGCGTCCACAGATGCCGCAGGGCCGTTGCCCGCCGTGTTCACCGCGCGCACCTGGAAGCTGTACTCCGTCCCGTTCGTGAGGCCGGTAACGGTCGTCGTCGTCGCCGTCCCGCCCCCGCTCACGTCGCTCCACCTACCCCACGTGCTCGCTGATTCCTCTTTGTGACGCACCTGGAAGGTGTCTATCTTCCCGAGGCCGGCGTTCGCCGGAAGCGTCCAGGTCAGGGTGATCTGCGTGTTGCCCACCGCCGCCGTGAGGCTGCCCGGCGCAGCCGGTACCACGTCAGGCGTCGCGTCCACAGACGCCGCACTGCCTTCGCCCGCCGTGTTCACGCCGCGGACCTCAAAGCTGTACTCCGTGCCGTTCGTCAGGCCGGTGACGGTCCGCGTCGTCGCCGTGCCGGCCAGATTGATCCAGTCACCCCAGGTGGTCTCCGTCTTCACCTTGTGGCGCACCTGCACGTTGTCGACCTTGCCCGCGTTCGTCGGAAGCGCCCAGGTGAGCGTGATCTGCCTGTTGCCCACCGCCGCGGTAAGGCTGCCCGGCGCAGCCGGCGCCACGTCGGGCGTGGCGTCCACCGAAGCCGCAGGGCCGTCGCCCGCCGTGTTCACGGCGCGGACCTGGAATGTGTACTCCGTCCCGTTCGTGAGATTGGGCGCGGTCGCCGTCGTCGCCGTGGCGCTCAGGTTGATCCAGACGCCCCAAGTGGCTGCCGTCTTCTCCTTGGAGCGCACCTGCATGTTGTCGATGACGCTCGCGTTGGTCGGAAGCGTCCAGGTGAGGGTGATCTGCGTGTTGCCCACCGCCGCCGTGAGATTCGTCGGCGCCTCGGGCACCGCCAGCGCAGGCGTCGCGTCCACGGACGCCGCAGCACCCGCACCCGCCGTGTTCACCGCACGGACCTCAAAGCTGTATTCCGTCGCGTTCGTCAGGCTGTCCACGGTCGTCGTCGTCGCCGTGGCGCCCAAGTCGTTCCAGGCGCCCCAGTTCGTCGCCGTCTTCACCTTGTGGCGTACCTGCACGTTGTCGACCTTGCCCACGTTGGTCGGAAGCAACCAGGTGAGGGTGATCTCCGTGTCGCCCACCGCCGCGACAAGATTCGTCGGCGCAGCCGGCACCGCGTCGGGCGTCGCGTCCACGGACGCCGCAGCGCCTCCGCCCGCCGAGTTCACCGCGCGGACTTCGAAGGTGTATTCCACCCCGTTCGTCAGGCTGCCCACGGTCGTCGTCGTCGCCGTGGCGGCCAAATCGGTCCAGGCGCCGAAGTTCGCCGCCGTCTTCACCTTGTGGCGCACCTGCACCGCGGTGAGTCCGCCCCTCGGAAGCACCCACGTGAGATCGATCGCGCGGTCTTTCACCGCCGCGGTGAGACCAGTCGGCGCAGCCGGCACCACGTTGGGCGTCGCGTCCACAGAGGCCGCAGGGCCGTCGCCCGCCGTGTTCACACCGCGGACTTCAAATGAGTACTCCGTCCCGTTCGTGAGGCCGGTAACGTCTGTCGTCGTTGCCGCGGCGCCCAGATTGCTCCAGGCACCCCAGGTGGCCGCGGTCTTCACCTTGTGGCGCACCTGCATGTTGTCGATCTTGCCGAGGCCGGCGTTCGCCGGAAGCGTCCAGTTCAGCGTGATCTGCGTGTTGCCGACGGTCGCCGTGAGGTTGCCTGGCGCAGCAGGCACCACGTCGGGCGTGGCGTCCACAGATGCCGCCGGACCATCACCCGCCGTGTTCACGGCACGGACTTCAAAGCTGTATTCCGTGCCGTTCGTGAGGCTGCCCACGGTGGTGGTCGTCGCCGTGCCGCCCCCGCTCACGTCGCCCCAGGCGCCCCAGGTGGCCGCCGTCTTCACCTTGTGGCGCACCTGGAAGGTGTCGATCTTGCCGAGGCCGGCGTTCGCCGGAAGCGTCCAGGTCAGCGTGATCTGCGTGCTGCCCACCGCCGCCGTGAGGCTGCCCGGCGCAGCCGGTACCACGTCAGGCGTCGCGTCCACGGAAGCCGCTACACCTTCGCCCGCCGTGTTCAGGGCGCGGACCTGGAAGCTGTATTCCGTGCCGTTCGTCAGGCCGGTAACGATCGTCGAGACCCTCCCGGTCGTGTCGCTCCAGGCGCCCCAGTTCGCCGCCGTCTTCACCTTGTGGCGCACCTGCAACTTGTCTATCTTGCCGAGGCCGGCGTTCGCCGGAAGTGTCCAGGCCAGCCTGATCTGCGTGTTGCCCACCCCCGCCGTGAGGCTGCCCGGCGCAGCCGGAACCACGTCGGGCGTCGCGTCGACAGAAGCCGCAGGGCCATCGCCCGCCGTGTTTACCGCACGCACTTCGAATGAGTACTCCGTCCCGTTCGTGAGACCGGTCTCGATCCGCGTCGTCGCATTGCCGGGCAGATCGTTCCACGCCTCCCAGGCGGCCGCCGTCTTCACCTTGCGGCGCACCTGCATGTTGGCGATCACACTCGCGTTGGTCGGAAGCGTCCAGGTGAGGGTTACCTGCGTGTTGCCCACAGCCGCGGTGAGATTCGTCGGCGCCTCGGGCACCGCCAGGGCAGGCGTCGCGTCGATAGATGCCGCTGCACCCGCACCCGCCGTGTTCACCGCACGGACTTCGAATGAGTACTCCGTCGCGTTCGTGAGGCCGGTGACGGTGGTGGTCGTCGCCGTGGCGCCCAGATCGCTCCAGGCGCCCCAGTTCGCCGCCGTCTTCACCTTGTGGCGCACCTGCACCTCGTCGATCTTCCCTGCATTCCCCGGAAGCCTCCAGGTGAGGGTGATCTCCGTGTCGCCCACCGCCGCGGCAAGGTTCGTCGGCGCGTTCGGCGCCACGTCGGGCGTCGCGTCCACGGACGCCGCATTGCCTCCGCCCGCCGTGTTCACCGCACGGACTTCAAAGGTGTACTCCGTGCCGTTGGTGAGGCTGCTCACGGTGGTGGTCGTCGCCGTAGCGGCCAGATCGGTCCAGTTGCCGAAGTTCGCCGCCGTCTTCACCTTGTGGCGTACCTGCACCCCGGTGAGGCCGCCGCTCGGAAGCACCCACGTGAGATCGATCGCGCGGTCTTTCACCGTCGCTGTAAGATTCGTCGGCGCAAGAGGCACCACGTTGGGCGTCGCATCGACTGACGCCGCAGCGCCGTCGCCCGCCGTGTTCACGCCGCGGACTTCAAAGGTGTATTCCACCCCGTTGGTCAGGCTGCCCACGGTCGTCGTCGCCGCCGTGCCGGCCAGGTTGATCCAGGCGCCCCAGTTTGTCGCCGTCTTCACCTTGTGGCGCACCTGCATGTTGTCGATCTTGCCGAGGTCCCGGTTCGCCGGAAGCGTCCAGGTGAGGGTGATCTGTCTGTTGCCCACCTGCGCGGCAAGGTTCGTCGGCGCAGCCGGCACCGCGTCGGGCGTCGCGTCCACAGAGGCCGCAGGGCCGTTGCCCGCCGTGTTCACCGCGCGGACCTCAAAGCTGTATTCCGTCCCATTCGTCAGGCCGGTAACGAACGTCGAGACCCCGCTCACGTCGCTCCAGGCGCCCCAGTTCGTTGCCGTCTTCACCTTGTGGCGCACCTGCAACTTGTCTATCTTGCCGAGGCCGGCGTTCGCCGGAAGCGTCCAGGTCAGCGCGATCCGCGCGTTGCCCACCGTCGCGGCGAGGTTGCCCGGCGCAGCAGGCACCACGTCGGGCGTGGCGTTGACAGCATCCGCTCCCCCGTTGCCCGCGGTGTTCACTGCACGGACTTCAAAGATGTACTGCGTGCCGTTCGTGAGGCTGCCCACGGTCGTCGTCGTCGCCGTGGCGCCCAGGTCTCTCCAGGCGCTCCAGTTCGCCGCCGACGTCGCTTTGTGGCGCACCTGCACGTTGTCGATCTTGCCCGCGTTCGTCGGAAGCACCCAGTTCAGCGTGATCTGCGTGTTGCCCACCGTCGCCGTGAGGGGCGTCGGCGTGTTCGGCAACACGTCGGGCGTCGCGTCCACAGAGGCCGCAGGGCCGTCGCCCGCCGTGTTTACCGCACGGACTTCGAATGAGTACTCCGTCCCGTTCGTGAGACCGGTCTCGATCCGCGTCGTCGCGTTGCCGGGCAGATCGCTCCAGGTACCCCATGTGGCCGCCGTCTTCACCTTGCGGCGCACCTGCATGTTGTCGATGACGCTCGCGTTGGTCGGAAGCGTCCAGGTGAGGGTGATCTGCGCGTTGCCCACAGCCGCCGTGAGATTCGTCGGCGCCTCGGGCACCGCCAGCGCAGGCGTCGCGTCGATAGATGCCGCAGCGCCATCCCCCGCCGTGTTCACGGCGCGCACTTCAAAGCTGTACTCCGTCGCGTTCGTGAGGCCGGTGACGGTGGTGGTCGTCGCCGTGGCGCCCAGGTCGCTCCAGGCGCCCCAGTTCGTCGCCGTTTTCACCTTGTGGCGTACCTGCACCTCGTCGACCTTGCCCACGTTGGTCGGAAGCACCCAGGTGAGGGTGATCTCCGTGTCGCCCACCGCCGCGGCAAGGTTCGTCGGCGCAGCCGGCACCACGTCGGGCGTTGCGTCCACGGACGCCGCAGCGCCTCCGCCCGCCGAGTTCACCGCGCGGACTTCGAAGCTGTACTCCGTGCCGTTCGTGAGGCTGCCCACGGTCGTCGTCGTCGCCGTGGCGGCCAGATCGGTCCAGTTGCCGAAGTTCGCCGCCGTCTTCACCTTGTGGCGCACCTGCACAGCGGTGAGCCCGCCGCTCGGAAGCACCCACGTGAGATCGATCGCGCGGTCTTTCACCGCCGCGGTGAGACCAGTCGGCGCAGCCGGCACCACGTTGGGCGTCGCATCCACGGACGCCGCAGGGCCGTCACCCGCCGTGTTCACGGCGCGGACTTCGAAGCTGTACTCCGTGCCGTTCGTGAGGCCGGTGACGTCTGTCGTCGTTGCCGTAGCGCCCAGATCGCTCCAGGCGCCCCAGGTGGCCGCCGTCTTCACCTTGTGGCGCACCTGCATGTTGTCGATCTTGCCGAGGCCGGCGTTCGCCGGAAGCGTCCAGTTCAGCGTGATCTGCGTGTTGCCGACGGTCGCCGTGAGGCTGCCCGGCGCAGCAGGCGCCACGTCGGGCGTGGCGTCCACAGATGCCGCCGGACCATCACCCGCCGTGTTCACTGCACGGACTTCGAATGAATACTCCGTCCCGTTCGTGAGGCTGCCCACGGTCGTCGTCGTCGCCGTGGCGCCCAGGTTTCTCCAGGCGCCCCAGTTCGTCGCCGTCTTCACCTTGTGGCGCACCTGTACGTTGTCGATCTTGCCGAGGCCGGCGTTCGTCGGAAGCGTCCAGGTCAGCGTGATCTGCGTGCTGCCCACAGCCGCCGTGAGGCTGCCCGGCGCAGCCGGTACCACGTCAGGCGTCGCATCCACAGAGGCCGCAGCACCTTCGCCCGCCGTGTTCAGGGCGCGGACCTGGAATGAGTACTCCGTGCCGTTCGTGAGGCTGCCCACGGTCGTCGTCGTTGCCGTGCCTGCCAGATCGCTCCACGCCTCCCACGTGGCCGCCGTCTTCACCTTGTGGCGTACCTGCACGTTGGAGATGGCGCCCGCGTTGGTGGGCAGCGTCCAGCTGAGCGTAATCTGCGTGTTGCCCACCGTAGCCGTAAGACCCGTGGGCGCAGTCGGGACCACGTCGGGCGTCGCGTCCACAGACGCCGCAGGGCCTTCGCCCGACGCATTCTTCGCACGAACTTCGAATGAATACTCCGTCCCGTTCGTGAGACCGGTCTCGATCCGCGTCGTCGCGTTCCCGGGCAGATCGTTCCAGGTACCCCAGGCGGCCGCCGTCTTCACCTTGCGGCGCACCTGCATGTTGTCGATGACGCTTGCGTTCGTCGGAAGCGTCCAGGTAAGCGTTACCTGGGTGTTGCCCACCGCCGCCGTGAGATTCGTTGGCGCCTCGGGCACCGCCAGCGCAGGCGTTGCGTCGATAGATGCCGCTGCACCCGCACCCGCCGTGTTCACCGCACGGACTTCGAATGAGTACTCCGTCGCGTTCGTGAGGCCGGTGACGGTGGTGGTCGTCGCCGTGGCGCCCAGATCGCTCCAGGCGCCCCAGTTCGTCGCCGTCTTCACCTTGTGGCGCACCTGTACCTCGTCGACCTTGCCCACGTTGATCGGAAGCACCCATGTGAGGGTGATCTCCGTGTCGCCCACCGCCGCGGCAAGATTCGTCGGCGCAGCCGGCACCACGTCGGGCGTCGCGTCCACGGACGCCGCATTGCCTCCGCCCGCCGTGTTCACCGCACGGACCTCAAAGGTGTACTCCGTGCCGTTCACGAGGCTGCCCACGGTCGTTGTCGTCGCCGTGGCGGCCAGATCGGTCCAGTTGCCGAAGTTCGCCGCCGTCTTCACCTTATGGCGCACCTGCACCCCGGTGAGGCCGCCGCTCGGAAGCACCCACGTGAGATCGATCGCGCGGTCTTTCACAGCCGCCGTGAGGTTCGTCGGCGCAAGCGGCACCACGTTGGGTATGGCGTCCACGGAAGCCGCAGTGCCGTCCCCCGCCGTGTTCACGCCGCGGACTTCAAAGGTGTATTCCACCCCGTTGGTCAGGCTGCCCACGGTCGTCGTTGTCGCCGTGCCTGCCAGGTTGGTCCAGACGCCGAAGTTCGTCGCCGTCTTCACCTTGTGGCGCACCTGCATGTTGTCGATCTTGCCGACGTTCGTCGGCAGCGTCCAGGTGAGGGTGATCTGCCTGTTGCCCACCTGCGCGGCAAGATTTGTCGGCGCAGCAGGCACCGCGTCGGGCGTCGCGTCCACAGAGGCCGCAGGGCCGTTGCCCGCCGTGTTCACCGCGCGCACCTGGAAGTTGTACTCCGTCCCGTTCACGAGGCTGCCCACGGTCGTCGTCGTAGCCGTCCCGCCCCCGCTCACGTCGCTCCACCTACCCCACGTGGTCGTCGATCCATCTTTGAAGCGCACCTGGAAGGTGTCTATCTTGCCGAGGCCGGCGTTCGCCGGAAGCGTCCAGGTCAGCGTGATCTGCCCATCGCCCACCGCCGCAGTGAGGCTGCCCGGCGCAGCAGGAACCACGTCGGGCGTCGCGGCGAGAGAATTGGCTCCCCCGTTGCCCGCGGTGTTCACTGCACGGACTTCAAAGATGTACAACGTGCCGTTCGTGAGGCTGCCCACGGTCGTCGTAGTCGCCGTGGCGCCCAGGTCTCTCCAGGCACTCCAGTTCTCCGGCGACGCCGTTGTGTAGCGTACCTGCACGTTGTCGATCTTGCCCGCGTTCGTCGGAAGTCCCCAGTTCAGCGTGATCTGCGTGTTGCCCACCGTAGCCGTGAGGTTCGTCGGCGCGTTCGGCAACACGTCGGGCGTCGCGTCCACTGAGGCCGCAGGGCCGTCGCCTGCGGTGTTTTTCGCACGGACTTCGAATGAATATTCCGTGCCGTTCGTGAGACCGGTCTCGATCCACGTCGTCGCGTTGCCTGCCAGATCGCTCCACGCCTCCCACGCGGCCGCCGTCTTCACCTTGCGGCGCACCTGCATTCTGTCGATGACGCTCGCGTTCGTCGGAAGCGTCCAGGTGAGGGTGATCTGCGTGTTGCCCACCGCCGCCGTGAGGTTCGTCGGCGCCTCGGGCACTGCCAGCGCAGGCGTCGCGTCGATAGATGCCGCAGCACCATCGCCGGCCGTGTTCACGGCACGGACCTCAAAGCTGTATTCCGTCGTGTTCGTGAGGCCGGTGACGGTGGTGGTCGTCGCCGTGGCGCCCAAATCGCTCCAGGCGCCCCAGTTCGCCGCCGTCTTCACCTTGTGGCGTACCTGCACGTTGTCGACCTTGCCCACGTTGGTCGGAAGCAACCAGGTGAGGGTGATCTCCGTGTCGCCGACTGTCGCGGCAAGATTCGTCGGCGCAGCAGGCACCACGTCGGGTGTCGCGTCCACGGACGCCGCAGCGCCTCCGCCCGCCGAGTTCACCGCGCGGACTTCGAAGGTGTACTCCACCCCGTTTACGAGGCTGCCCACGGTCGTCGTCGTCGCCGTGGCGGCCAGATCGGTCCAGGCGCCGAAGTTCGTCGCCGTCTTCACCTTGTGGCGCACCTGCACAGCGGTGAGCCCGCCGCCCGGAAGCACCCACGTGAGATCGATCGCGCGGTCTTGCACCGCCGCGGTGAGACCAGTCGGCGCAGCCGGCACCACGTTGGGCGTCGCATCGACTGACGCCGCAGGGCCTTCACCCGCCGTGTTCACGGCACGGACTTCGAATGAATACTCCGTCCCGTTCGTGAGGCCGGTTACGTCTGTGGTCGTTGCCGCAGCGCCCAGATCGCTCCAGGCGCCCCAGGTGGCCGCGGTCTTCACCTTGTGGCGCACCTGCATGTTGTCGATCTTGCCGAGGCCGGCGTTCGCCGGAAGCGTCCAGTTCAGCGTGATCTGCGTGTTGCCGACGGTCGCCGTGAGGCTGCCCGGCACAGCAGGCACCACGTCGGGCGTGGCGTCGACAGATGCCGCAGGGCCATCGCCCGCCGTGTTCACGGCACGGACTTCAAAGCTGTATTCCGTGCCGTTCGTGAGGCTGCCCACGGTCGTCGTCGTGGCCGTGCCGCCGCCGCTCACGTCGCCCCAGGCGCCCCAGGTGGCCGCCGTCTTCACCTTGTGGCGCACCTGGAAGGTGTCGATCTTGCCGAGGCCGGCGTTCGCCGGAAGCGTCCAGGTCAGCGTGATCTGCGTGCTGCCCACCGCCGCGGTGAGGCTGCCCGGCGCAGCCGGCACCACGTCAGGCGTCGCGTCCACGGAAGCCGCTACGCCTTCGCCCGCCGTGTTTACCGCGCGCACTTCAAATGAGTACTCCGTGCCGTTCGTGAGGCTGCCCACGGTCGTCGTCGCCGCCGTGGCGCCCAAGTCGCTCCAGGCACCCCACGTGGCCGCCGTCTTCACCTTGTGGCGTACCTGCACGTTGGAGATGGCGCCCGCGTTGGTGGGCAGCGTCCAGTTCAGCGTGATCTGCGTGTTGCCCACCGTAGCCGTAAGACCCGTCGGCGCAGTCGGCACCACGTCGGGCGTCGCGTCCACAGACGCCGCAGGGCCGTCGCCCGCCGTGTTCACGGCGCGGACTTCGAAGCTGTATTCCGTGCCGTTCGTGAGACCGGTCTCGATCCGCGTCGTCGCGTTGCCGGGCAGATCGTTCCACGCCTCCCAGGCGGCCGCCGTCTTCACCTTGCGGCGCACCTGCATGTTGTCGATGACGCTCGCGTTCGTCGGCAGCGTCCAGGTGAGGGTTACCTGGGTGTTGCCCACAGCCGCCGTGAGATTCGTCGGCGCCTCGGGCACCGCCAGCGCAGGCGTCGCGTCGATAGATGCCGCTGCACCCGCACCCGCCGTGTTCACGGCACGGACTTCGAAGCTGTATTCCGTCGCGTTCGTGAGGCCGGTGACGGTGGTGGTCGTCGCCGTGGCGCCCAGATCGCTCCAGGCGCCCCAGTTTGCCGCCGTCTTCACCTTGTGGCGCACCTGCACCTCGTCGACCTTGCCGACGTTGGTCGGAAGCACCCATGTGAGGGTGATCTCCGTGTCGCCCACGGCCGCGGCAAGGTTCGTCGGCGCAGCCGGCACCACGTCGGGCGTCGCGTCCACGGACGCCGCATTGCCTCCGCCCGCCGTGTTCACGGCACGGACTTCAAAGGTGTACTCCGTGCCGTTGGTGAGGCTGCTCACGGTCGTCGTCGTCGCCGTGGCGGCCAGATCGGTCCAGTTGCCGAAGTTCGCCGCCGTCTTCACCTTGTGGCGTACCTGCACACCGGTGAGGCCGCCGCTCGGAAGCACCCACGTGAGATCGATCGCGCGGTCTTTCACCGCCGCTGTAAGATTCGTCGGCGCAAGAGGCACCACGTTGGGTATGGCGTCGACTGACGCCGCAGCGCCGTCCCCCGCCGTGTTCACGCCGCGGACTTCAAAGGTGTATTCCACCCCGTTGGTCAGGCTGCCCACGGTCGTCGTTGTCGCCGTGCCTGCCAGGTTGGTCCAGACGCCGAAGTTCGTCGCCGTCTTCACCTTGTGGCGCACCTGCATGTTGTCGATCTTGCCGACGTTCGTCGGAAGCACCCAAGTGAGGGTGATCTGCGTGTTGCCCACCGCCGCGGTGAGGTTCGTCGGCGCAGTAGGCACCGCGTCGGGCGTCGCGTCCACAGAGGCCGCAGGGCCGTTGCCCGCCGTGTTCACCGCGCGCACCTGGAAGTTGTACTCCGTCCCGTTCACGAGGCTGCCCACGGTCGTCGTCGTTGCCGTCCCGCCCCCGCTCACGTCGCTCCACCTACCCCACGTGGTCGTCGATCCATCTTTGAAGCGCACCTGGAAGGTGTCTATCTTGCCGAGGCCGGCGTTCGCCGGAAGCGTCCAGGTCAGCGTGATCTGCCCATCGCCCACCGTCGCAGTGAGGCTGCCCGGCGCAGCAGGAACCACGTCGGGAGTGGCGTTGACAGCATCCGCTCCCCCGTTGCCCGCGGTGTTCACTGCACGGACCTCAAAGATGTACTGCGTGCCGTTCGTGAGGCCGCCTACGGTCGTCGTCGTCGCCGTGGCGCCCAGGTCTCTCCAGGTACTCCAGTTCGCCGCCGACGTCGCTTTGTGGCGCACCTGCACGTTGTCGATCTTGCCCGCGTTCGTCGGAAGCACCCAGTTCAGCGTGATCTGCGTGTTGCCCACCGTCGCCGTGAGGGGCGTCGGCGTGTTCGGCAACACGTCGGGCGTCGCGTCCACAGAGGCCGCAGGGCCGTCGCCCGCCGTGTTTACCGCACGGACTTCGAAGCTGTACTCCGTCCCGTTCGTGAGACCGGTCTCGATCCGCGTCGTCGCGTTGCCGGGCAGATCGCTCCAGGTACCCCATGTGGCCGCCGTCTTCACCTTGCGGCGCACCTGCATGTTGTCGATGACGCTCGCGTTGGTCGGAAGCGTCCAGGTGAGGGTGATCTGGCTGTTGCCCACCGCCGCTGCGAGATTCGTCGGCGCCTCGGGCACCGCCAGCGCAGGCGTCGCGTCCACCGAAGCCGCAGCGCCATCGCCCGCCGTGTTCACGGCGCGGACTTCGAATGAGTACTCCGTCCCGTTTGTGAGGCCGGTGACGGTGGTGGTCGTCGCCGTGGCGCCCAGATCGTTCCAGGCGCCCCAGTTCGCCGCCGTCTTCACCTTGTGGCGCACCTGTACCTCGTCGACCTTGCCCACGTTGGTCGGAAGCAACCAGGTGAGGGTGATCTCCGTGTCGCCCACCGCCGCGGCAAGATTCGTCGGCGCAGCAGGCACCACGTCGGGCGTCGCGTCGACCGAAGCCGCAGCTCCGCCACCTGCCGAGTTCACCGCACGGACTTCGAATGAATACTCCGTGCCGTTCACGAGGCTGCCCACGGTCGTGGTCGTCGCCGTGGCGGCCAGATCGGTCCAGTTGCCGAAGTTCGCCGCCGTCTTGACCTTGTGGCGCACCTGCACCGCGGTGAGTCCGCCGCCCGGAAGCACCCACGTGAGATCGATCGCGCGGTCTTTCACCGCCGCGGTGAGACCAGTCGGCGCAGCCGGCACCACGTTGGGCGTCGCGTCCACAGAGGCCGCAGGGCCGTCGCCCGCCGTGTTCACGGCGCGGACTTCAAAGCTGTACTCCGTTCCGTTCGTGAGGCCGGTTACGTCTGTCGTCGTTGCCGCAGCGCCCAGATCGCTCCAGGCGCCCCAGGTGGCCGCCGTCTTCACCTTGTGGCGCACCTGCATGTTGTCGATCTTGCCGAGGCCGGCGTTCGACGGAAGCGTCCAGTTCAGCGTGATCTGCGTGTTGCCCACAGTCGCGGTGAGGTTGCCCGGCACAGCCGGCACCACGTCGGGCGTGGCGTCCACAGAAGCCGCCGGACCATCACCCGCCGAGTTCACGGCGCGGACTTCAAAGCTGTATTCCGTGCCGTTCGTGAGGCTGCCCACGGTGGTGGTCGTCGCCGTGCCGCCCCCGCTTACGTCGCCCCACGTACCCCAGTTCGCCGCGGTCTTCACCTTGTGGCGCACCTGGAAGGTGTCGATCTTGCCGAGGCCGGCGTTCGCCGGAAGCGTCCAGGTCAGCGTGATCTGCGTGCTGCCCACAGCCGCCGTGAGGCTGCCCGGCGCAGCCGGTACCACGTCAGGCGTCGCGTCCACGGAAGCCGCCGCCCCTTCACCCGCCGTGTTTACCGCACGGACCTGGAAGCTGTACTCCGTCCCGTTCGTCAGGCCGGTAACGATCGTCGAGACCCCCCCGGTCGTGTCGCTCCAGGCGCCCCAGTTCGCCGCCGTCTTCACCTTGTGGCGCACCTGCAACTTGTCTATCTTGCCGAGGCCGGCGTTCGCCGGAAGTGTCCAGGCCAGCACGATCTGCGTGTTGCCCACCCCCGCCGTGAGGCTGCCCGGCGCAGCCGGAACCACGTCGGGCGTCGCGTCCACGGAAGCCGCAGGGCCATCGCCCGCCGTGTTTACCGCACGCACTTCGAATGAGTACTCCGTCCCGTTCGTGAGACCGGTCTCGATCCGCGTCGTCGCGTTGCCGGGCAGATCGTTCCACGCCTCCCAGGCGGCCGCCGTCTTCACCTTGCGGCGCACCTGCATGTTGTCGATGACGCTCGCGTTCGTCGGCAGCGTCCAGGTAAGCGTTACCTGCGTGTTGCCCACAGCCGCGGTGAGGTTCGTCGGCGCCTCGGGCACCGCCAGCGCAGGCGTTGCGTCGATAGATGCCGCAGCACCATTGCCCGCCGTGTTCACGGCGCGCACTTCAAAGCTGTACTCCGTCGCGTTCGTGAGGCCGGTGACGGTGGTGGTTGTCGCCGTGGCGCCCAGATCGCTCCACGCGCCCCAGTTCGCCGCCGTTTTGACCTTGTGGCGTACCTGCACCTCGTCGACCTTGCCCACGTTGGTCGGAAGCACCCAGGTGAGGGTGATCTGCTGATCACCCACGGCCGCGGCAAGATTCGTCGGCGCAGCCGGCACCGCGTCAGGCGTCGCGTCCACGGAAGCCGCAGCTCCGCCACCCGCTGAGTTCACCGCGCGCACTTCGAAGCTGTACTCCGTGCCGTTCACGAGGCTGCCCACGGTCGTCGTCGTCGCCGTGGCGGCCAGATCGGTCCAGTTGCCGAAGTTCGCCGCCGTCTTCACCTTATGGCGTACCTGCACCCCGGTGAGGCCGCCGCTCGGAAGCGTCCAGTTGAGCGTGATCTGCGTGTCGCCGACGGTCGCCGTGAGGTTCGTCGGCGCAACCGGCACCACGTTGGGCGTCGCGGCGACAGAACTCGCTGCCCCGTTGCCCGCGGTGTTCACTGCACGGACTTCAAAGATGTACAACGTGCCGTTCGTGAGGCCGGTAACGTCTGTCGTAATCGCTGTCGAGCCCAAGTTTCTCCAGGTACTCCAGTTCTGCGGCGCCGCCACTGTGTGGCGCACCTGCACCTGAGAGATGGCGCCGACGTTCGTCGGCAGCCCCCAGGTGAGGGTGATCTGCGTGTTGCCCACCTGCGCGGCAAGATTCGTCGGCGCAAATGGCACCGCGTCGGGCGTCGCGTCCACAGAAGCCGCAGGGCCGTCGCCCGCCGTGTTCACCGCGCGGACTTCGAATGAATACTCCGTCCCGTTGGTGAGGCTGCCCACGGTCGTCGTCGTCGCCGTCCCGCCCCCGCTCAC
Source organism: bacterium (assembly GCA_965221655.1). Classification (GTDB taxonomy): domain Bacteria; phylum UBA8248; class UBA8248; order UBA8248; family UBA8248; genus Bin107. The sequence goes on from OZ244906.1 coordinate 2,476,498, forward strand.
GTCGCTCCAGGCGCCCCAGTTCGCCGCCGTCTTCACCTTGTGGCGCACTTCGAACTTGTCGATCTTGCCGAGGCCGGCGTTCGCCGGAAGCGTCCAGGTCAGCGTGATCTGCCCATCGCCCACCGCCGCGGTAAGGCTGCCCGGCGCAGCAGGAACCACGTCGGGCGTGGCGTCCACCGAAGCTGCCGTGCCGTCGCCCGCCGTGTTCACGGCGCGGACTTCAAAGCTGTATTCCGTCCCGTTCGTGAGGCTGCTCACGGTCGTCGTCGTCGCCGTGGCGCCCAGGTCGCTCCAGGCACCCCACGTGGCCGCCGTCTTCACCTTGTGGCGCACCTGCACGTTGGAGATGGCGCCCGCGTTCGTCGGAAGCGTCCAGTTCAGCGTAATCTGCGTGTTGCCCACCGTAGCCGTAAGACCCGTCGGCGCAGCCGGCGCCACGTCGGGCGTCGCGTCCACAGATGCCGCAGGGCCTTCGCCCGACGTGTTCTTCGCACGCACCTCGAAGGTGTATTCCGTCCCGTTCGTGAGGCTGCCCACGGTCGTCGTCGTCGCCGTGCCGGCCAGATCGGTCCAGTTGCCGAAGTTCGCCGCCGTCTTCACCTTGTGGCGGACCTGCACGTTGTCGATGGCACTCGCGTTTGTCGGAAGCGTCCAGGTGAGGGTCACCTGCGTGTCCCCCACAGCCGCCGTAAGATTCGTCGGCGCTTCGGGCACCGCCACCACAGGCGTCGCGTCGATAGATGCCGCAGCGCCATCGCCCGCCGTGTTCACCGCACGGACCTCAAAGCTGTATTCCGTCGCGTTCGTGAGGCCGGTGATGGTGGTGGTCGTCGCCGTGGCGCCCAGGTCGCTCCAGGCGCCCCACGCGGCCGCCGTCTTCACCTTGTGGCGTACCTGCACCTCGTCGACCTTGCCGACGTTGGTCGGAAGCCCCCAGGTGAGGGTAACCTGTTGATCACCCACGGCCGCGGCAAGATTCGTCGGCGCAGCCGGCACCGCGTCGGGCGTCGCGTCCACGGACGCCGCAGCTCCGCCACCTGCTGAGTTCACCGCGCGGACTTCGAATGAATACTCCGTGCCGTTCACGAGGCTGCCCACGGTCGTGGTCGTCGCCGTGCCGGCCAGATCGGTCCAGTTGCCGAAGTTCGCCGCTGTCTTTACCTTGTGGCGTACCTGCACCGCGGTGAGACCGCCGCTGGGAAGCGTCCAGTTGAGCGTGACCTGCGTGTCACCGACGGTCGCCGTGAGGTTCGTCGGCGCAATTGGCACCACGTTGGGCGTCGCGTCCACAGAGGCCGCAGGGCCGTCACCCGCCGTGTTCACGGCGCGCACTTCAAAGCTGTACTCCGTCCCGTTCGTGAGACCGGTAACGTCTGTCGTCGTTGCCGTAGCGCCCAGATCGCTCCAGGCGCCCCAGTTTGTCGCCGTCTTCACCTTGTGGCGCACCTGGATGTTGTCGATCTTGCCGAGGCCGGCGTTTGCCGGAAGCGTCCAGTTCAGCGTGATCTGCGTGTTGCCGACGGTCGCCGTGAGGCTGCCTGGCGCAGCAGGCAACACGTCGGGCGTGGCGTCCACAGTGGCCGCGGGGCCATCACCCGCCGAGTTCACCGCACGGACTTCGAATGAATACTCCGTTCCGTTCGTGAGGCTGCCCACGGTCGTCGTCGCCGCCGTGCCGGCCAGATCGGTCCAGTTGCCGAAGTTCGTCGCCGTCTTCACCTTGTGGCGTACCTGCACCGCGGTAAGCGTGCCGCTCGGAAGCGTCCAGTTGAGCGTGATCTGCGTGTTGCCCACCGTCGCCGTGAGGTTCGTCGGCGCAGCAGGCGCCACGTTGGGCGTTGCGTCCACCGAAGCCGCAGGGCCATCGCCCGCAGTGTTTACCGCACGGACTTCAAAGGTGTACTCCGTTCCGTTGGTGAGGCTGCCCACGGTCGCCGTCGTTGCCGACCCGCCCCCGCTCACGTCGCCCCAGGCGCCCCAGTTCGTCGCCGTCTTCACCTTGTGGCGCACCTGGAACTTGTCTATCTTGCCGAGGCCGGTGTTCGCCGGAAGCCCCCACGTGAGCGTAATCTGCTGATCACCCACAGCCGCGGTGAGGTTCGTCGGCGCAGCAGGCACCACGTCGGGCGTCGCGTCCACCGAAGCCGCAGGGCCGTCGCCCGCCGCGTTTGCCGCACGGACTTCAAAGCTGTATTCCGTCCCGTTCGTGAGGCTGCTCACGGTCGTCGTCGTCGCCGTGGCGCCCAAGTCGCTCCAGGCGCCCCAGTTCGCCGCCGTCTTCACCTTGTGGCGCACCTGCACCTGGGTGATAGCGCTCGCGTTCGTCGGAAGCGTCCAGTTGAGGGTGATCTGCGTGTCCCCCACCGCCGCCGTAAGACCCGTCGGCGCAGCAGGCACCACGTCGGGCGTCGCGTCCACCGAAGCCGCAGGGCCGTCACCCGCAGTGTTCACCGCACGGACTTCAAAGGTGTACTCCGTTCCGTTGGTGAGGCTGCCCACGGTGGTCGTCGTTGCCGACCCGCCCCCGCTCACGTCGCCCCAGGCGCCCCAGTTTGTCGCCGTCTTCACCTTATGGCGCACCTGGAACTTGTCGATCTTGCCGAGGCCGGTGTTCGCCGGAAGCCCCCACGTGAGCGTAATCTGCTGATCACCCACAGCCGCGGTGAGGTTCGTCGGCGCAGCAGGCACGACGTCGGGCGTTGCGTCCACAGAAGCCGCAGTACCCCCACCCGCCGAGTTCACGGCGCGCACTTCGAATGAATACTCCGTTCCATTCGTGAGGCTGCCCACGGTGGTCGTCGCCGCCGTGCCGGCCAGATCGGTCCAGGCGCCGAAGTTCGTCGCCGTCTTCACCTTGTGGCGTACCTGCACCCCGGTGAGGCCGCCGCTCGGAAGCGTCCAGTTGAGCGTGATCTGCGTGTCGCCGACGGTCGCCGTGAGGTTCGTCGGCGCAAGCGGCACCACGTTGGGTGTCGCGTCCACGGAAGCCGCAGGGCCTTCGCCCGCCGTGTTCACCGCACGCACTTCAAAGGTGTACTCCGTCCCGTTGGTCAGGCTGCCCACGGTCGTCGTCGTCGCGTTGCCGGCGAGGTCGCCCCAGGTACCCCACGTGGCCGCCGTCTTCACCTTGTGGCGCACCTGCATGTTGTCGATCTTGCCGAGGCCGGTGTTCGCCGGAAGCGTCCAGTTCAGCGTGATCTGCCCGTCGCCCACCGTAGCCGTAAGACCCGTCGGCGCAGCCGGCACCGCGTCGGGCGTGGCGTCCACAGAGGCTGCCGCGCCTTCGCCCGCCCTGTTCTTCGCACGCACTTCGAAGGTGTACTCCGTGCCGTTCGTGAGGCTGCCCACGGTGGTCGTCGTCGCCGTGCCGACCAGATCGGTCCAGTTGCCGAAGTTCGCCGCCGTCTTCACCTTGTGGCGTACCTGGACGTTGTCGATCTCGCTTGCGTTCGTCGGAAGCACCCACGTGAGCGTAACCTGGGTGTCTCCCACCGCCGCGGTGAGATTCGTCGGCGCGTTTGGCACCGCCAGCAAAGGCGTCGCATCGACTGACGCCGCCCTGCCTTCACCCGCGGAGTTCAAGCCGCGCACTTCAAAGGTGTATTCCGTGTCGTTCGTGAGACCGGTGACGGTGGTCGTCGTCGCATCCCCTGCCAGGTCGCTCCAGGCACCCCACGTGGCCGCCGTCTTCACCTTGTGGCGCACCTGCATGTTGTCGATGTTGCCCGCGTTGGTCGGAAGCGTCCAGTTGAGGGTAATCCGGGTGTCGCCCACCGCCGCCGTGAGGTTCGTCGGCGCCTCGATTATCACGTCGGGCGTCGCGCTCTCTACGTTCGAGTACAGGCTGTACGGGTTATTTCCAGTAATCGGGAATTCGCAGGCCTGGCTGTAAGCCAACATCCGCACTTCGTATTCCGTGCCGTTTGTCAACGCCACTCCGCCCGGAGTGTCCACACCAATGGTGAAGCTCCGGAGGCTGCCGCCATCAGGCCTGAAACGCCCCCCGTCGGCGGTGGGGCTTGATATCACCCAATTCGTTCCCGTCTTCCTGTATTCGATGTCCCAGCCCGATGGCCCTTCCTCCCCCAGGGGGCATATGCCGCCGGTCTGGTCCGCCCAGCTCCAGGTGAGGAACAACTCCTCGTCGCCCACCGTGAGGGAGGTGATCACCGGGGCGGTCGGCCGTACCCTGGTGGGCGTCGCGTCCACGGAAGCCGCAGGGCCATTCCCCGCCGTGTTCACGGCGCGCACCTCGAAGGTGTACAGCGTTCCGTTCGTCAGGCCGGTAACGTTGGTCGTCGTGGCCGTGGCGGCGAGGTCGCTCCAGGCGCCGAAGTTCGCCGCCGTCTTCACCTTGTGGCGTACCTGCACCGCGGTAAGCGTGCCGCTCGGAAGCGTCCATGTGAGGGTGATCTGCGCGTGGCTGGCCGCCGCAGTAAGACCCGTCGGCGCAGCAGGCGCCACGTCGGGCGTCGCGTCCACCGAAGCCGCAGGGCCGTCGCCCGCCGCGTTCACGGCGCGGACTTCGAAGCTGTACTCCGTCCCGTTCGTCAGGCTGCCCACGGTCGTCGTCGTGGCCGTGGCGGCGAGGTCGCTCCAGGCGCCCCACGTGCTCGCCGTCTTGACCTTGTGGCGCACCTGCACGTTGGAGATGGCGCTCGCGTTCGTCGGAAGCGTCCAGGTGAGGGTGACCTGCGCGTTGCCGGCCGCCGCCGTAAGACCCGTCGGCGCAGCCGGCGCCACGTCGGGCGTGGCGTCCACCGAAGCCGCAGGGCCGTTGCCCGCCGCGTTCACGGCGCGGACTTCAAAGCTGTATTCCGTCCCGTTCGTCAGGCTGCCCACGGTCGTCGTCGTCGCCGTGGCGGCGAGGTCGCTCCAGGTGCCCCAGGTCTGTGCCGTCTTCACCTTGTGGCGCACCTGCACCGCGGTAAGCGTGCCGCTCGGAAGCGTCCAGGTGAGGGTGACCTGCGCGTTGCCCACCGCCGCCGTAAGACCCGTCGGCGCAGCCGGCGCCACGTCGGGCGTCGCGTCCACGGAAGCCGCAGGGCCGTCGCCCGCCGTGTTCACGGCACGCACTTCAAAGCTGTATTCCGTCCCGTTCGTGAGGCTGCCCACGGTCGTCGTCGTGGCCGTACCGGCGAGGTCGCTCCAGGCGCCGAAGTTCGCCGCCGTCTTCACCTTGTGGCGCACCTGCATGTTGGCGATGGCGCCTGCGTTCGTCGGAAGCGCCCAGGTGAGGGTGATCTGCGTGTCTCCCACCGCCGCCGTAAGACCCGTCGGCGCAGCCGGAACTACGTCGGGAGTGGCATCCACGGAAGCCGCAGGGCCGTCGCCCGCCGTGTTCTTCGCACGGACTTCGAATGAATACTCCGTTCCGTTGGTGAGGCTGCCTACGGTCGTCGTCGTGGCCGTGCCGGCGAGGTCGCCCCAGGCGCCCCAGGCCTGTGCCGTCTTGACCTTGTGGCGCACCTGCACCGCGGTAAGCGTGCCGCTCGGAAGCGTCCAGGTGAGGGTGATCTGCCCATCACCCACCGCCGCCGTAAGACCCGTCGGCGCAGCCGGCGCCACGTCGGGCGTCGCATCCACGGAAGCTGCAGGGCCGTCGCCCGCCGTGTTCACGGCACGCACTTCAAAGCTGTACTCCGTCCCGTTCGTGAGGCTGCCCACGGTCGTCGTCGTCGCCGTGCCGGCGAGGTCGCTCCAGGCGCCCCAGGTGGCCGCCGTCTTCACCTTGTGGCGCACCTGCATGTTGTCGATGGCGCCTGCGTTCGTCGGAAGCGCCCAGGTGAGGGTGATCTGCGTGTCTCCCACCGCCGCCGTAAGACCCGTCGGCGCAGTCGGCACCACGTCGGGAGTGGCGTCCACGGAAGCCGCAGGGCCGTCGCCCGCCGTGTTCACGGCGCGGACTTCAAAGCTGTACTCCGTTCCGTTGGTGAGGCTGCCCACGGTCGTCGTCGTTGCCGTGCCGGCGAGGTCGCTCCAGGCGCCCCAGGTGGCCGCCGTCTTCACCTTGTGGCGTACCTGCATGTTGCCGATGACGCCGGCGTTCGTCGGAAGCACCCATGTGAGGGTGATCTGCCCATCACCCACCGCCGCAGTAAGACCCGTCGGCGCAGCCGGAACTACGTCGGGAGTGGCATCCACGGAAGCCGCCGCGCCATCGCCCGCCGTGTTCACGGCACGCACTTCAAAGCTGTACTCCGTCCCGTTGGTGAGGCTGCCCACGGTCGTCGTCGTGGCCGTGCCGGCGATGTCGCCCCAGGCGCCCCACGTGGCCGCCGTCTTCACCTTGTGGCGCACCTGCATGTTGGAGATGACGCCTGCGTTCGTCGGCAGCACCCAGGTGAGGGTGATTTGCGTGTCGCCCACCGCCGCCGTCAGGTTCGTCGGCGCACCCGGAACTACGTCGGGAGTGGCATCCACGGAAGCCGCAGGGCCGTCGCCCGCCGTGTTCACGGCGCGGACTTCAAAGCTGTACTCCGTCCCGTTGGTGAGGCTGCCCACGGTCGTCGTCGTTGCCGTGCCGGCGAGGTCGCTCCAGGCGCCCCAGGTGGCCGCCGTCTTCACCTTGTGGCGCACCTGCATGTTGCCGATGACGCCCGCGTTCGTCGGAAGCACCCAGGTGAGCGTGATCTGCGTGTCGCCCACCGCCGCCGTAAGGCCCGTCGGCGCACCCGGAACCACGTCGGGAGTGGCATCCACGGAAGCCGCAGCGCCGTCGCCCGCCGTGTTCACGGCACGGACTTCAAAGCTGTACTCCGTTCCGTTGGTGAGGCTGCCCACGGTCGTCGTCGTGGCCGTGCCGGCGAGGTCGCTCCAGGCGCCGAAGTTCGCCGCCGTCTTCACCTTGTGGCGCACCTGCATGTTGCCGATGACGCCTGCGTTCGTCGGAAGCACCCATGTGAGCGTGATTTGCGTGTCGCCCACCGCCGCCGTAAGACCCGTCGGCGCAGCCGGAACCACGTCGGGAGTGGCGTCCACGGAAGCCGCCGCGCCGTCGCCCGCCGCGTTTACGGCACGCACCTCAAAGGAATACTCCGTCCCGTTCGTGAGGCTGCTCACAGGGTGGGTCGTCGCCGTGGCGGCCAAGTCGCTCCAGGCGCCCCAGTTCGCCGCCGTCTTCACCTTGTGGCGTACCTGCACGTTGGAGATGGCGCTCGCGTTGGTGGGCAGCGTCCAGTTCAGCGTGATCTGCCCATCACCTACCGCCGCCGTCAGACCCGTCGGCGCACCCGGAACCACGTCGGGAGTGGCATCCACGGAAGCCGCAGGGCCGTCGCCCGCCGTGTTCTTCGCGCGGACTTCGAAGCTGTACTCCGTCCCGTTGGTGAGGCTGCCCACGGTCGTCGTCGTGGCCGTGCCGACGATGTCGCTCCAGGCGCCCCAGGCCTGTGCCGTCTTTACCTTGTGGCGTACCTGCATGTTGGAGATGGCGCCTGCGTTCGTCGGAAGCACCCAGGTGAGGGTGATCTGCGTGTCTCCCACCGCCGCAGTAAGACCCGTCGGCGCAGCAGGCACCACGTCGGGAGTGGCATCCACGGAAGCCGCCGCACCATCGCCCGCCGTGTTCTTCGCACGCACTTCAAATGAATACTCCGTCCCGTTCGTGAGGCTGCCCACGGGCGTCGTCGTCACCGCCCCGCCCCCGCTCACGTCGCTCCACGCCTCCCACGTGGTCGCCGACTTCTCCTTATGGCGCACCTGGAAGGTGTCTATTTTCCCGAGGCCGGTGTTCGTCGGAAGCGCCCAGGTGAGGGTGACTTGGCCGTCGCCCACCGCCGCGGTGAGGTTCGTGGGCGCAGCCGGCACCACGTCGGGAGTGGCGTCCACGGAAGCCGCGCTACCTTCGCCAGCGGTGTTCTTCGCGCGCACTTCAAAGCTGTATTCAGTCCCGTTCGTGAGGCTGCCCACGGTCGTCGTCGTGGCCGTGCCGGCGAGGTCGCCCCAGGCGCCCCAGGCCTGTGCCGTCTTGACCTTGTGGCGCACCTGCATGTTGGCGATGGCGCTCGCGTTCGTCGGAAGCACCCAGGTGAGGGTGATCTGCGTGTCGCCCACCGCCGCCGTCAGACCCGTCGGCGCGTCGGGCACCACGTCGGGCGTCGCGTCCACCGAAGCTGCAGGGCCGTCCCCCTCCGCGTTCACGGCGCGGACTTCAAATGAATACTCCGTCCCGTTGGTGAGGCTGCCCACGGTCGTCGTCGTGGCCGTGCCGGCGAGGTCGCTCCAGGAGCCCCAGGCCTGTGCCGTCTTCACCTTGTGGCGCACCTGCACGTTGGCGATATGGCTCACGTTCGTCGGAAGCGCCCAGGTGAGGGTAACCTGGTCGTCCCCTACCGCCGCCGTGAGGTTCGTCGGCGCATCAGGCGCCAGGCCGGCCGTCGTTTGCCCCGAAGCCGCAGGGCCTGCGCCCGCCGTGTTCACGGCGCGGACCTCAAAGGTGATCACCGTCCCGTTCGGCACGCTGGCAATCGAGGTAGACGTCAAAGTGCCGGGGTGCGAACCCCAGGCACTCCAGGCGTGGCCCTCCAACCTGGAGCGCACCTCCACGTTGTCGATCTTCGTGGCGTTCGTCGGAAGGGTCCAGGAGCAATCGATACCGTTGGTTCTCGAGGTTATCGTGAAGTTCGTGATCGCACCCGGCACCACGTCGGGCGTCTGGTCGATCGAGGCCGTAAGACCGTTGCCCGTTGCGTTCACGCCGCGCACTTCGAATGAATACTCCGTCCCGTTCGTGAGGCTGCTCACGGTCGTCGTCGTCGCCGTAGCGCCCAAGTCGCTCCAGGTGCCCCAGGTCTGTGCCGTCTTCACCTTGCGGCGCATCTGCACCTGGGTGACAGGGCCTGAGTAAATCGGAAGCGCCCAGGTGAGGGTGACTTGGCCGTCGCCGGCCGCCGCCGTGAGGTTCGTCGGCGGGTCGGGTACCTGGGCGGGCGTCGCGTCGATTGAAGCCGCCGCGCCTTCGCCCGCCGTGTTCACGGCGCGGACCTCAAAGCTGAACTCGCTCCCGTTCGTCAGGGACGTAACGATGGTCGTCGTGGGCGTGCCTGGGAAGAGGTCGTCCCACCCACCCCAGTTCGTCGCCGTCTTCAATTTGTAGCGCACCTGCATTTTGTCGATCGCGCCCGCGTTCGTCGGCAGCGTCCAGGTGAGTCTGATCTTGTTGTTGCCGACCTCCGCCGTCAGGTTCGTCGGCGCGTTCGGCACCACATCGGGAATGGCACTTTCAACGACTGCCCAGCCTGCGCCCGCCGTGTTCACGGCGCGGACTTGGAAGTCGTAACTCGTTCCGTTGGTGAGGTTGCTCACGGTTGTCGTCGTCGCCGTGGCGCCCAGGTTGGTCCAGGCAGCCCAGGCGTTCCCCGGCCTCGCTGTGTGGCGTACCTGCACCCCGGTGAGCGGCCCGCTCGGAAGCGTCCAGGAGAGGGTAATCTGGCCGTCGCCCACCACAGCGGTTATATTCGTCGGCGCGTCGGGCACCAGGGCGGGCGTCCCGTCTACCGAGGCTGCAGCGCCCTCGCCCGCCGTGTTCACCGCACGCACTTCAAAGGAATACTCCGTCCCGTTCGTGAGGCCGCTAACGGTTCTGCCTGGCGCCTCCCGGGGCAGATCGGTCCAGCCACTCCACGTGGCTGCCGTCTTCACCTTGTGGCGCACCTGCATTTTGTCGATGGCGCTTGCGTTCGTCGGGCGCTCCCAGCTAAGCGTGATCTGCCCGTTGCCCGCCGACGCCGTGAGGTTCGTCGGCGCGTTCGGCACCACGTCGGGCACTTGGTCGACCGAGGCCGCAAGACCGTTGCCTGCCGTGTTCACGGCGCGGACTTGGAAGTCGTACCTCCTTCCGTTGATGAGGCTGCCCACGGTCGTCGTCGTGGCCGTGGCGCCCAAGTCGCTCCAGACAGTCCAGACGCCCCCCGCCCTCACTTTGCGGCGTACCTGCACGTTGTTGATGGCGCCTGCGTTCGTCGGAAGCGTCCAGTTGAGGGTGATCTGCCCATCGCCCACCGCCGCGGTGAGGTTCGTCGGCGGGTCGGGCACCAGGGCGGGCGTCGCGTCGCTTGAAGCCGCAGGGCCTTCGCCCGCCGTGTTCTTCGCGCGGACTTCGAATGAATACTCCGTCGCGTTCGTGAGGCCGGTAACGTCAGTCGTCGTGGCTGTGCCTGCCAGATCGGTCCAGCCACCCCACGTGGCCGCCGTCTTCACTTTGTGGCGCACCTGGATGTTGTCGATTTTCCCGAGGCCGGCGTTCGCCGGAAGCGCCCAGGTGAGCCTGATCTTCTGGTCGCCGGCCTCCGCCGTGAAGTTCGTGGGCGCAGCAGGCACCACGTCGGGCGTCGCGTCCACGAACGCCGGAGGGCTCGTGCCCGCCGAGTTGTGCACATAGACTGCGAAGGTGTACTCCGTCCCGTTCGTGAGGTAGAGTTGGGTCCGCGTCGTCCTCAAGAGGGCGCCGTACCAGCCACCAAAGTCCGTCTCCGTTTTCACCTTTTGGCGTACAGACACTTCCTCGATCACACTCGCGTTCGTCGGAAGCACCCAGTTGAGGATAATCTGCTCATCACCCACCGTCGCCGTGAGATTCGTCGGCGCATCAGGCAGCACGTCGGGCGTCTTGTCGACCGAGGCCGCAGGACCTTCGCCCGCCGTGTTCACGGCGCGCACTTCGAATGAATACTCCGTCCCGTTCGTGAGACCGGTTACTTCAACCGCCAGCGTCACAGCGCTATAGTCGCTCCAGGGCTCCCAATTCGTCGCCGTCTTGACCTTGTGGCGCACTTGCAGCTTGTCGATCTTCCCGGCGTTCGTCGGCTGATCCCAGGTGATGCCAACCGCCGTGTCGGCGGCGCGCACATGAATAATCGTCGGCGCGTTCGGTACCACGTCGGGCGCCTGGTCGATTGAGGCTGCCGTACCGTCGCCCGCCGTGTTCACCGCGCGCACTTCAAAGGTGTACTCGGTCCCGTTGGTGAGGCTGCCCACGGTCGTCGTCGTCGCCGTGGAGCCCAGGTTGGTCCACGCCTCCCAGTTCGTCGCCGTCTTCACCTTGTGGCGCACCTGCACGTTGTCGATCACAACCGCGTTCGTCGGAAGCGCCCAGGTGAGGGTAATCTGGCCGTCGCCCACCGCCGCAGCAAGACCCGTCGGCGCAGCCGGCACCGCGTCGGGCGTCGCGTCCACGGACGCCACAGCGCCATTGCCCGCCGTGTTTACGGCACGGACCTCAAAGGTGTACTCCGTCCCGTTGGTGAGGCTGCCCACGGTCGTCGTCGTCGCCGTGCCGGCCATATCGCTCAACGCAACCCACGTGCCACCCGCCTTCTCCTTATAACGCGCCTGCATCGTGTCTATTTTCCCGAGACCGGTATTGGTCGGAAGGTCCCAGTTCAGCGTGACCTGCGCGTTGCCCACCGCCGCGGTCAGATTCGTAGGCACACCCGGTACCACGTCGGGCGTCGCGTCCACCGAAGCCGCCGTGCCGTCGCCCGCCGTGTTCTTCGCACGCACTTCAAAGGTGTATTCCGTCCCGTTGGTGAGGCTGCTCACGGTCGTCGTCGTCGCCGTAGCGCTCAAGTTGCTCCAGACAGTCCAGGTGCCACCCGCCTTCACCTTGCGGCGCACCTGCATGTTGTCGATCACACTCGCGTTCGTCGGAATCACCCACGTGAGCGTGACCTGGGTGTCCCCCCCCGCCGCGGTGAGATTCGTCGGAGCCTCGGGCACTGCCAGCGCAGGCGTCGCGTCCAGAGATGCCGCAGGGCCGTCGCCCGCCGTGTTCACCGCACGCACCTCAAAGGTGTATTCCGTCGCGTTCGTGAGGCTGGTAACGTCGGTCGTCGTTGCCGTGCCTGCCAGATCAGTCCAGCCACCCCACGTGGCCGCCGTCTTCTCCTTGTGGCGCACCTGGATGTTGTCGATTTTCCCGAGGCCGGTGTTCGTCGGAAGCACCCAGGTGAGGGTGACCTGCGTGTCGCCCACCGCCGCGGCAAGACCCGTCGGCGCAGCCGGCGCCACGTCGGGCGTCGCGTCTACAGAAGCCGCATTGTCGTCACCCCCCGAGTTCACCGCACGGACTTCAAAGGTGTACTCCGTTCCGTTCGTGAGGCTGCCCACGGTCGTCGTCGTTGCCGTGGAACCCAAATTGTTCCAGGGCTGCCAGGCGCCACCCGTCTTCACCTTGTGGCGCACCTGCACGTTGTCGATCTGGGTCGTGTTTGTCGGAAGCACCCAGGTGAGGGTGACCTGCGTGTTGCCCACCGCCGCGGTGAGGTTCGTCGGCGCGTCGGGCGCCACGTTGGCTGCCTGGACGATCGAAGTCGCAGGGCCGGCGCCCGCCGTGTTCACGGCGCGGACCTCAAAACTCATTAACGTCCCGTTCGTCAGGTTGCCAAGTCCGGTAGACGTCTCATTGCTCCTCAAATTGAGCCAGTTACTCCAGGACGGATCCGTCACCGGCTTGTGCCGTGACTGCACGGTGTCGATCTTCCCGGCGTTCGTCGGCAGCGCCCAGGTGTAAACGATATACATGTCCGCTGCGTCTGCCGTGAGGTTCGTCGGCGCGTTCGGCACCACGTCGGGCGCCTGGTCGATCGAGGCTGCCGTACCGTCGCCCGCCGTGTTCACCGCGCGCACTTCAAAGGTGTACTCGGTCCCGTTGGTGAGGCTGCCCACGGTCGTCGTCGTCGCCGTGGAGCCCAGGTTGGTCCACGCCTCCCAGGTGGACGTCCCCTTCACCTGGTGGCGTGCCTGCACCTCGGTGAGCGCCCCGCTCGGAAGCGCCCAGCTGAGGGTAACCTGGCCATTCCCCACCGCCGCCTGAAGGTTCGTCGGCGCGTCGGGCGTCTGTGCCTGGGCCGCAGCGGGCAATAGCACGGAACACAGACCGCAGACCAAAAGCAGCAGCGCGATGAGGTGCGCGCCGAGGAACGAGCGCAACCGTTGGGCGCTCACGCGGTTACCGCGAGAATTCGGGTTGTTGTGCGGCAAGGTCTCTTCCCCCTGGGCTCGGTATGCACGGCGGCCCGCCATGGTGTGGGCCGACCTATGGTATCCATCGCTGCGGCTGGTTCCCGGCACGTTTGCCGGCGTGTCCGCGGCGGTTGCGTCGTCGCAGTGACAATCAAGAGAGATGATGCCTTCGGTCATTTCGGCAATCTCCTGCACGATATTGAAAACGATATCCGCCTCCCGACGCGCAAGCGGGTTCGACGGCACAATCATCGAATCGACATGTAAACATAATGAGATGAAAACACAATAATATAATTGTTTATATGCAATATGTCCACTACATATAATGTATTTTATCGCATATTTGGAAGGATGAATCGTGTGTGTTCCGAATGGAAGGGACACCCGCGGGCGGCCGAATTCTCACCCCCCGGCGTCGTGAGCCCGGGGCGCTTTGCCGCCCACCGGCCCGCGCGCATCGCCTGCATGGCGCAGGAGAGCGCGCGCACCGGGGAGGAAGTCCGTACGGAGGGGAAAAAGACGTGCGGGTGAGTTGCGTATCGCGAGCGGCCTTGGCAGTCGACGAAAGCGAATGGGGCTCCGCTCGGGGAGCCCCATTGCTCTCGTTTGTGCGGCCTTGCCGGTTGCTCGTCAGGTGCGCCCGGGTCTACCCCCGGGGAGCGCGGCGGACGTAGCAGTCGCCGCCTCCGGCCTTGAGGGCGGCGCAGCGCGTGCGCGCTTTGCGGAACGAAGAATACTCGCGCGCGAGAACGACGCGCCACGAGAGGTTGCGCGTCGTCGCCCTTTTCTCGACCTTCAACTGATCACCGGCGAGCACGCGGGAGAGTTTGCGGGCGAGGCGCTTGCGCTCCGCCACCGCCGCGGTCTTCGTGCGCACGGCGGCGACCTGAATGCGGTACACGCGCCGGGGTGCGGCGGAAGCCTTGCGCTCGACCTTCACGGCCGGCTTGCGCGCCGCATCGTCGGTTGTGGGGGGCGTAGCGGGGGCAGGTGCTTCGCCCTCGAGCCAGCCCCTCAGCTCCAGGCGCCCCGCATCCGGCGTGTCCTTCTCCGGTGCGGAGGTTTTCTCCACCCGGCGGGGTTCTTGCTCTACGTTCTGCACGGGCGCGTTGGTCACGGGGGCAGTCTGCCCTTGTGCGACCGGGAACTTCACGCGGAACTTCACGCCGACCTGGTAGTCCTCATCGCCCGCTTCGTCCTCGCGCCTCTCGCCGGCGAGGTCGAGACTCAACTGATCCGAACCGGAGACGTCAAAGCGTGCTCCCAGACGCTGGCGGTTGGAATCATCGTCCGACACGTCGAACTGCCCGTAGGGCGTCAGCAAGCCGGGTCCGTACGTCACCCCGTAGCCCACGCTGCCCGAGAGCGACGAGCGGGCCTCGGAGTTTTCCGTCTCCTTCGTGAAGAGGTGTTCTTCTTTGAGTGCGCCGCTGTTCTGCGTACCCCAACGCGGACCCACTGCGAGCGACAGACCCTGCCCGTCCGCTTTCGGCAAGAGGGTGACCTCCACGCCTCCGCTCCACTCGCTCGTGTCATCTCCCGTGCGCAGCCCGAGCCAGCGGCCGTGTGCGTCCAGCCCGAGGCGCGAACCCGGTGCGCGCAGCGCGAAGCCGCCCGCTAACTCCAGGCCCGTTCCCGTGGCTCCGTCGCCGCCGTCGTGGCGCAGGGACAGAGAGCCGAACGGCACCAGGCGCATATCCGTCCCGTCCACCATAAGCTCTTCGTGGCGCGCCTCGACGCCGCCGCGCACCTGCCAAACAGTCGCCTCGAGACCCGCAAGCGCTTCGCTGTCCGCGTCCGTCTTCATGCGCGAGATGCCCGCGTCGCCCGTGAGGGAAAGAGAGAGCACGCCCAGACGCCTCAGCGGACGGCGCGCCGCGAGAATGAACGCCGCCATCGAAAGGTCGGCACGCTCCACCTCGTCCTGCTCCGAGGGGCGTTGCTCCGCGTCGCCCGCACCGACGCCGAATATCAACCGCAGGCTGCCGCCGCCTTGCGTGTCGAACCGCAGGTAGGGCCACAGGGAGGTGAAGGTGACGTCGAGGTCGCCCGCGCCGCCGTCAAAGTTGTATTCCGCCTCGCCCTTGCTCCGCGACACAGCCAGCCCGAGGAGAGAGTTTTCGTTGAGGCGCATGTCCGCGCCAATCCAGCCCGAGGAGAGCGAACCGTCGTGATCGCCCGCTCCGGTCTCGGCCTCGAAGTTTTGCAAATCGCCGCGGCCCCACAGCGTCCATGGCCGCTGCGCCGCGCCGCTATCGCCGCCGTCCATCGCCATCGTGAACGCGCTCAGCCCGTCCGGGTCGTCCGAACCGGAGGTTCCGTAAAGGGAGGCGAATTCTCCCGGGTCGCGTCCCAAAGTCTCGGAATGACGCTCCCAATACGCCCCGCCGTGTTTCCGGGCGTCGGCGAGACGCCCTGCCTCCGGCGTCTCCCGCAGCGAGACGCTGCGGCCCGCAAACGTCACCTCCCTGGTTCCCGGCGCCACGTCGAAGCGCTGCCCGAGCGTCGTCGCAGCGCTATTAAGCGTCCCGCGCGCAAAGCCCGCGAGCGTATCCCTCAGAATGCGGCGCTCCGCCTCGAAATTCCGCGTCACCGGCGTCGCGTCCACCGAAGCCGCCGCTCCCGCACCCGCCGTGTTCACCGCGCGCACCTCGAAGGTGTATTCCGTATCGTTCACGAGGTCGTTTACGGTCGTCGTCGTCGCCGTGCCGGCGAGGTCGCTCCAGGCGCCGAATCTTCGCGTCGTCTTCATCTTGTGGCGCACCTGCACGTGGTCGATCTCGCTCGTGTTCGTCGGCAGCGTCCAGGAGAGGGCGACCTGCGCATTGCCCGCCCTCGCGGTGAGACCGGTGGGCGCGTCGGGCGCCGGCAGCACCGGCGTCGCGTCCACAGAAGCTGCTCTGCCTTCGCCGGCCGCGTTCACGGCGCGCACCTGGAAGGAATACTCCGTCGCGTTCGTGAGGCCGGTGATGGTGGTGGTCGTCGCCGCGGCGCCCAGGTCGCTCCAGTTGCCGAAGTTCGTCGCCGTCTTCACCTTGTGGCGCACCTGCACCTGGTCGATCGCGGTCGCGTTGGTGGGCAGCGTCCAGGTGAGGGTGATCTGCGTGTCGCCGGCCGCCGCGGCGAGGTTCGTTACCTGGCTGGGTATCGCGTCCGGCGTGACGTTCACCGACGCCGCCGGGCCGTTGCCTGCGGTGTTCACCGCGCGGACCTGGAAGGTGTACTCCGTTCCGTTTGTGAGGTCGCGCACGTTCACGCTCGTCGCCGCGGCGCCCAGGTCGCTCCAGGCGCCGAAGTTCGTCGCCGTCTTCACCTTGTGGCGCACCTGCATCTTGTCGATCTTGCCCGCGTTGGTCGGCAGCGTCCAGGAGAGGGTGCTCGACCTGTTGGCCACCGTCGCGGTCAAATTCGTCGGCGCACCCGGCCGCACGTCGGGCGTCGCGTCGACCGAGGCCGCACGGCTCTGGCCCGCCGTGTTCACGGCACGCACCTGGAAGGTGTACTCCGTTCCGTTCGTGAGGCTGCCCACGGTCGTCGTCGTCGCCGTGCCGGCGAGGTCGCTCCAGGCGCCGAAGTTCGTCGCCGTCTTCACCTTGTGGCGTACCTGCACGTTGTCGATTTTCCCGAGGCCGTTGTTGGTCGGCAGCGTCCATGTGAGGGTGACTTGAGCGTCGCCCGCGGCCGCCGTGAGGTTCGTGGGCACGCCGGGCACCAGTTCGGGCGTGGCGTCCACAGAAGCGGCCGTGCCCTCGCCCGCCGTGTTCACCGCACGGACTTCGAACGAGTACTCCGTGCCGTTCGTGAGGCTGCCCACGGTCGTCGTCGTGGTCCTGCCGACGAGGTTGCTCCAGGCGCCCCAGCTTGTCGCCGTCTTCACCTTGTGGCGCACCTGCACGTTGTCGATTTTCCCGAGGCCGGTGTTCGTCGGAAGCCTCCAGGTGAGGGTGACTTGAGCGTTGCCCGCGGTCGCCGTGAGGTTCGTCGGCGCGCCGGGCACCACGTCGGGCGTGGCGTTCACCGAGGCCTCTGCACCTTCGCCCGCGGTGTTCACTGCGCGCACCTGGAAACTGTATTCCGTTCCGTTCGTGAGGCCGGTGACGTCGGTCGTCGTCGCCGTGGCGCTCAAGTCGCTCCACCCACCCCAGGTGGCCGCCGTCTTCACCTTGTGGCGCACCTGTACCTGGGCGATGGTGCCGACGTTCGTCGGAAGCCCCCAGTTGAGGGTGATCTGCGTGTTGCCGACGGTCGCCGTGAGGTTCGTGGGCGCAACTGGCGTCAGGTCGGGCGTGGCGTCCAAAGAAGCCGCCGCGCCCTCGCCCGCCGTGTTCACCGCACGGACTTCGAAGCTGTACGCCGTTCCGTTCGTGAGGCTGCCCACGGTCGTCGTCGTCGCTGTCGCGCCGAGGTTGCTCCAGGCGCCAAAGTTCGTCGCCGTCTTCACCTTGTGGCGCACCTGCACGTTGTCTATTTTTCCGAGGCCGGCGTTGGTCGGTAGCCCCCAGGTGAGTGTGATCTGCTGATCACCTACGGCCGCGGCAAGGTTCGTCGGCGCGTCGGGCACCACGTCGGGCGTCGCGTCCACAGAGGCCGCGCTGCCTTCGCCCGCCGTGTTCACCGCACGGACTTCAAAGCTGTATTCCGTTCCGTTCGTCAGGCGTTCTACGGTCGTCGTCGTTGCCGTGCCGGCCAGGTTAGTCCAACTACCCCACCTCGTCGCCGTCTGCACCTTGTGACGTACCTGCATGTTGGTGATGCTGCCGACGTTCGTCGGAAGCACCCAGGTGAGGGTGATCTGCGTGTTGCCCACCTCCGCCGTGAGGTTCGTGGGCGCGTCGGGCACCAGGTCGGGTGTGGCGTCCACAGAAGCCGCAGCGCCATCGCCCGCCGTGTTCACGGCGCGCACCTGGAAGCTGTACTCCGTGCCGTTCGTGAGGCTGCTCACGGTCGTCGTCGTGGCCGTGGCGCCCAGGTTGCTCCAGGCGCCCCAGGTGGACGCCGTCTTCACCTTGTGGCGCACCTGCACGTTGTCGATCTTGCCGAGGTCTCGGTTCGTCGGAAGCACCCAGGTCAGCTCGATAGCCCTGTCTCTCACCGCCGCGGCGAGGTTCGTCGGCGCAGCCGGCACCGCGTCGGGCGTCGCGTCCGCGGAAGCCGCAGGGCCGTCGCCCGCCGTGTTCACGGCGCGGACTTCGAAGGTGTACTCCGTGCCGTTTGTGAGGCTGCTCACAGTCGTCGTCGTCGCCGTCGCGCCGAGGTTGCTCCAACTGCCCCAGGTAGACGCCGTCTTTATCTTGTGGCGTACCTGTACGTTGTCTATCTTGCCGAGGCCGGTGTTGGTCGGCAGCGTCCAGGTGAGGGTAATCTGTGTGTTGCCCACCGCCGCGGTGAGGCCCGTCGGCACACCGGGCACCACGTCGGGCGTCGCGTCCACAGAAGCCGCAGGGCCGTCTCTCGCGGTGTTCACCGCACGTACTTCAAAGGAATACTCCGTGCCGTTTGTCAGGCTGCCCACGGTCGTCGTCGTCGCCGTCGCGCCGAGGTTGCTCCAGTCGCCCCAGGTCTGCGCCGTCTTTATCTTATGGCGTACCTGCACGTTGTCTATTTTCCCGAGGCCGGTGTTGCTCGGCAGCGTCCAGGTGAGGGTAATCTGCGTGTCGCCCACCGCCGCGGTGAGGTCCGTCGGCACACCCGGCACCACGTCGGGCGTGGCGTCCACAGAGGCCGCCGCACCATTGCCTGCCGTGTTCACGGCACGCACTTCAAAGCTGTACTCCGTTCCGTTTGTGAGGCTGCTCACGGTGGTCGTCGTCGCCGTCGCGCCAAGGTTGCTCCAACTGCCCCAGGTGGCCGCCGTCTTTATCTTATAGCGTACCTGTACGTTGTCGATCTTGCCGAGGCCGGCGTTCGTTGGAAGCCCCCAGGTGAGCGTGATCTGGCCATCACCCACCGCTGTGGTGAGGTTTGTCGGCACACCGGGCACCACGTCGGGCGTCGCGTCCGCAGATGCCGCCGCACCTGCGCCCGCCGTGTTCACGGCGCGCACTTCAAAGGAATACTCCGTTCCGTTTGTGAGGCTGCCCACGGTCGTCGTCGTCGCCGTCGCGCCGAGGTCGCTCCAGGCACCCCAGTTGGTCGCCGTCTTTATCTTATGGCGTACCTGTACGTTGTCTATCTTGCCGAGGCCGGCGTTCGTCGGAAGCCCCCAGGTGAGGGTAATCTGCGTGTCACCCACCGCCGCGGTGAGGTCCGTCGGCACGCCAGGCACCACGTCGGGTGTGGCGTCGACCGAGGCCGCAGGGCCGTCGCCCGCCGTGTTCAACGCACGCACTTGGAATGAGTACTCCGTTCCGTTCGTCAGGTTGGGCACGGTCGTCGTCGTCGTGGAGCCCAGGTCTCTCCAGATGCCCCAGTTTGTCGCCGTCTTCACTTTGTGGCGCATCTGCACGTTGTCTATTTTTCCGAGGCCGGTGTTCGCCGGGAGCGTCCAGTTCAGCGTGATCTGCGTATCGCCCACCGCCGCCGTGAGGTTCGTGGGCGCAGCAGGCACCGCGTCGGGTGTGGCGTCGACCGAGGCCGCAGGGCCGTCGCCCGCCGTGTTCACCGCGCGCACTTCAAAGGAATACTCCGTTCCGTTTGTCAGGCTGCCCACGGTCGTCGTCGTGGCGGTGCCGGCGAGGTCGCTCCAGGCACCCCAGTTGGCCGCCGTCTTCACCTTGTGGCGTACCTGTACGTTGCCTATTTTCGCGAGGCCTGTGTTCGTCGGAAGCGTCCAGGTGAGAGTAATCTGCGTGTCGCCCACCGCCGCGGTGAGGTTCGTCGGCACGCCGGGCACCACGTCGGGCGTGGCGTCGACCGAGGCCGCAGGGCCGTCGCCCGCCGTGTTCACCGCACGCACTTCGAAGCTGTACTCCGTCCCGTTTGTCAGGCCGGTAACGTCGGTCGTCGTCGCGGTGCCGGCGAGGTCGCTCCAGGCACCCCAGTTGGACGCCGTCTTCACCTTGTGGCGCACCTGCAACCCGGTGAGCGTCCCGCCCGGCAACGTCCAGGTGAGGGTAACCTGCGTGTCGCCCACCGCCGCCGTGAGGTTCGTCGGCGCAACCGGTACCACATTAGGCGTCGCGTCCACCGAAGCCGCCGCACCTGCGCCCGCCGTGTTCACCGCACGGACTTCGAATGAATACTCCGTGCCGTTTGTCAGGCTGCCCACGGTCGTCGTCGTCGCCGTCGCGCCGAGGTCGCTCCAGGCACCCCAGTTGGCCGCCGTCTTCACCTTGTGGCGTACCTGTACGTTGTCGATTTTCGCGAGGCCGGCGTTGGTCGGAAGCGTCCAGTTGAGGGTGATCTGCGTGTTGCCCACCTGCGCGGTGAGGTTCGTCGGCGCAGCCGGCACCACGTCGGGCGTCGCGTCCACAGAAGCCGCAGCACCGTCGCCCGCCGTATTCACGGCGCGGACTTCAAAGCTGTATTCCGTCCCGTTTGTGAGCCTCTCCACGGTCGTCGTCGTGGCCGTGCCGGCGAGGTCGCTCCAGGCACCCCACGTGGCCGCCGTCTTCACCTTGTGGCGCACCTGTACGTTGTCGATCTTCCCTGCGTTGGTGGGCAGCGTCCAGTTGAGGGTGATCTGCGTGTTGCCCACCGCCGCGGTGAGGTTCGTCGGCGCAGCCGGCACCACGTCGGGCGTCGCGTCCACGGAAGCCGCAGCACCATCGCCCGACGTGTTCACGGCGCGGACTTCGAATGAGTACTCCGTGCCGTTCGTGAGGCCGGTAACGTCGGTCGTCGTGGTCGTACCGGCGAGGTCGCTCCAGGCACCCCAGTTCGTCTCCGTCTTCACCTTGTGGCGCACCTGGACGTTGTCGATCGCGCTCGCGTTCGTCGGAAGTGTCCAGGTGAGGGTGACCTTCTTATCACCCCCCGCCGCCGTGAGGTTCGTCGGCGCATCGGGCACCGCCACCACAGGCGTCGCGTCCACCGAAGCCGCAGCGCCTGCGCCCGCCGTGTTCACGCCGCGGACTTCGAAGCTGTACTCCGTCGCGTTGGTGAGGCTGTCCACGGTCGTCGTCGTTGCATTCCCGGCCAGATCGCTCCAGGCGCCCCACGTGGCCGCCGTCTTCACCTTGTGGCGCACCTGCATGTTGTCTATTTTCCCGAGGCCGGTGTTCGCCGGGAGCGTCCAGTTCAGCGTAATCTTCTGATCACCCAAAATCGCCGTGAGATTCGTCGGCGCAGCCAGCACCACGTCGGGCGTCGCGTCCACCGAGGCCTCCGTGCCTTCGCCCGCCGAGTTCACGGCGCGCACCTGGAAGCTGTACTCCGTGCCGTTCGTGAGGCCGGTAACGTCGGTCGTCGTGGCCGTGCCGGCCAGATTGCTCCAGGCACCCCAGGTGGCCGCCGTCTTTATCTTATGACGTACCTGTACGTTGTCTATTTCCCCGAGACCGGTGTTCGTCGGAAGCGTCCAGGCGAGGGTAATCTGCGTGTTGCCGACGGTCGCCGTGAGATTTGTCGGCACGCCGGGCACCACGTCGGGCGTCGCGTCCACAGAAGCCGCAGCGCCTTCGCCCGCCGTGTTCACGGCGCGCACCTCAAAGGAATACTCCGTGCCGTTGGTGAGGCCGGTAACGTCGGTTGTCGTGGCCGTGCCGGCCAGATTGCTCCAGGCGCCCCAGGTGGCCGCCGTCTTTATCTTATGGCGTACCTGCACGTTGTCTATTTTCGCGAGGCCGGTGTTCGTCGGGAGCCCCCAGGTGAGGGTGATCTGCGTGTCGCCCACCGCCGCCGTGAGATTCGTCGGCGCAGCAGGCACCACGTCGGGCGTGGCGTCCACCGACGCCGCAGGGCCATCACCCGCGGTGTTCACGGCGCGGACTTGGAATGAGTACTCCGTTCCGTTCGTCAGGTTGGGCACGGTCGTCGTCGTCGTGGAGCCCAGGTCTCTCCAGGTGCCCCAGTTTGCCGCCGCCTTTATCTTATGGCGTAGCTGTACGTTGTCTATTTTCCCGAGGCCGGTGTTCGTCGGCAGCGTCCAGTTCAGCGTGATCTGCGTGTTGCCGACGGTCGCCGTGAGATCCGTGGGCGCAGCCGGCACCACGTCGGGCGTGGCGTCCACCGAAGCCGCCGCGCCTTCGCCCGCCGTGTTCACGGCGCGGACTTCGAAGCTGTACTCCGTCCCGTTCGTGAGGCCGATAATGTCGGTCGTCGTGGCCGTGCCGGCGAGGTCGCTCCAGGCACCCCACGTAGTTGCCGTCTTCACTTTGTGGCGCATCTGCACGTTGTCTATTTTTCCGAGGCCGGTGTTCGCCGGGAGCGTCCAGTTCAGCGTGATCTGCGTGTTGCCGACGGTCGCCGTGAGGTTCGTCGGCGCAGCAGGCACCACGTCGGGCGTGGCGTCCACCGAAGCCGCAGGGCCGTCGCCCGCGGTATTCTTCGCACGCACCTCGAAGCTGTACTCCGTCCCGTTGGTGAGACCGGTAACGTCAGTCGTCGTGGCCGTGCCGGCGAGGTCGCTCCAGGCGCCGAAGTTCGCCGCCGTCTTCACCTTGTGGCGCACCTGGATGTTGTCAATCTCGCTCGCGTTGGTCGGAAGCGTCCAGGAGAGGGTAACCTTCTTGTCACCCGCCGCCGCCGTGAGGTTCGTCGGCGCGTCGGGCACCGACAGAAGCGGCGTGGCCGTCGCGACACTGGAATACAGGCTGTACGGGTTATAAGGCCTTTCGCAGGCTTGGCTGTAAGCCCGCATCCGCAATTCGTATTCGATGCCGTTGGTCAGGTTTATGCCGCTCTGCCCCAAATGAGGATTGGTGCCGGCGTCTATATTGATGGTGAAGCTCCTGCCGGCGCCCGCATCACGAACCTCGAACGTACCCGCCTCGGCGGTATTCGTTTCGCTTGCATTCGCTGTTATCCACCTCGTTGCCGTCTTCTTCTTGTACTGGATTTCCCAGCCCGAATTCGGGTTATTCAGGTGGCATGTGCCGCCGGTGTCGTCCGTCCAGCTCCAGTTGATGGTGAGCGCCTGGTCGCCCGCCGTAATGGAGGTGATCACCGGGGCGGTCGTGCGGAGCTGGATAGGCGTCGCGTCCACCGAAGCCGCAGGGCCGTCGCCCGCCGCGTTTACCGCACGGACTTCAAAGCTGTACTCCGTTTCGTTCGTGAGGCCGGTAACGTCGGTCGTCGTGGCCGTAGCCCCCAGGTCTCTCCAGGCGCCCCAGGCGGTCTCCGTCTTCACCTTGTGGCGCACCTGCACGTTGTCTATCTTCTCTGTGTTGGTCGGCAGCGTCCAGTTGAGGGTGATCTGGGTGTGGCCCACCTCCGCGGTGAGGTTTGTCGGCGCCCCCGGCACCGCGTAGGGCGTGGCGTCCACCGAGGCCGCCGCACCTGCGCCCGCCGTGTTCACGGCGCGGACCTGGAATGAGTACTCCGTTCCGTTCGTGAGGCTGCCCACGGTCGTCGTCGTCGCCGACCCGCCCCCGCTCACGTCGCTCCAGGGCTCCCAGTTCGTCGCCGTCTTCACCCTGTGGCGTACCTGCATGTTGTCTATTTTTCCGAGTCCGGTGTTTGTCGGAAGCGTCCAGTTCAGCGTGATCTGCGTGTCGCCCACCGCCGCCGTGAGGTTCGTCGGCACACCGGGCACCACGTCGGGCGTGGCGTCGACCGAGGCCGCAAGACCGTTGCCCATCGCGTTCACGGCGCGCACCTCAAAGGTGTACTCCGTTCCGTTCGTGAGGCCGGTAACGTCGGTCGTCGTGGCCGTGGCGCCCAGGTCGCTCCAACTGCCCCAGTTCGTCTCCGTCTTCACCTTGTGGCGTACCTGTACCTGGGTGATGGCGCTTGTGGTGGTGGGCAGAGTCCAGGAGAGCGTGATCTGCGTGTCGCCCACCGCCGCCGTGAGGTTCGTCGGCGCGTCGGGCACCGTGTCGGGCGTGGCGTCCACCGAGGCCGCCACACCTTCGCCCGCGGTGTTCTTCGCGCGGACTTCGAATGAATACTCCGTTCCGTTCGTGAGGCCGGTAACGTCGGTCGTCGTGGCCGTGCCGGCGAGGTCGCTCCAGGCGCCGAAGTTCGCCGCCGTCTTCACCTTGTGGCGCACCTGTACGTTATCTATCTTCCCGAGGTCGGTGCTGGTCGGAAGCGTCCAGGTGAGTCTGATCTTCTTGTCGCCCACCTCCGCGGCGAGGCTCGTGGGCGCACCCGGTACCACGTCGGGCGTCGCTTTCACAGAAGCTACCTTGCCTTCGCCCGCCGAGTTCACCGCACGGACTTCGAAGGTGTACTCCCTCCCGTTCGTCAGGCCGACCGTGGTCACGGTCGTCGGATTCCCGGGCACATCGGTCCACGCACCAAAGACCCGCCCTGTCCCGTCCGAGTAGCTTTCGGCCACCTGCAGCTTGTCGATCTTCCCGACGTTGGTCGGCAGCGTCCAGCTGAGGGTGACCTGCTTGTTTCCCACGGTCGCCGTGAGGTTCGTGGGCGCGTCGGGCACCGCGTCGGGCGTGGCGTCCACCGAGGCCGCCGCACTTTCGCCCGCGGTGTTCTTCGCCCGCACTTCAAAGGTGTACTCCGTTCCGTTCGTGAGGCCGGTCACGTCGGTCGTCGTGGCCGTGCCGACGAGGTCGCTCCAGGCGCCGAAATTCGCCGCCGTCTTCACCTTGTGGCGCACCTGGATGTTGTCGATCGTGCTCGCGTTGGTCGGAAGCGTCCAGGAGAGAGAGATCTGGCCGTTGCCCGCGGTCGCCGTGAGGTTTGTGGGGACGTCAGGCGCCGACAGAAGCGGCGTGGCCGTCACGACATTGGAATACGGGCTGTTCGGGTTATAAGGCCTTTCGCAGGCCTGGCTGTAAGCCAGAATCCGCAATTCGTATTCGATGCCGTTGGCCAGGTTTATGCCGATCTGCCCCAAGTGAGGATTGATGTCGGCGTCTATATTGACGGTGAAGCTCCTCCCGGCGCCCGCATCACGAACCTCGAACGTACCCGCCTCGGCGGTATTCATTTGGCTTGGATTCGGTTTTACCCAATTCGCTACCGTCTTCTTCTTGTACTGGATTTCCCAGCCCGATATCAGGTCATTCAGGTGGCATGTGCCGCCGGTGTCGTCCGTCCAGCTCCAGTTGATGGTAAGCGCCTGGTCGCCCGACGAAATGGAGGTGATCACCGGGGCGGCCGGGTGGAGTACGCTAGGCGTCGCGTCCACCGAAGCCGCAGGGCTTTCGCCCGCCGTGTTCTTCGCACGCACCTCGAAGGAATGCTGCGTGTCGCCCCTGAGACGGGTTACGGTGGTGGTCGTGGCCGTGCCGGCGAGGTCGCTCCAGGCACCCCAGGTGGCCGCCGTCTTTACCTTGTGGCGTACCTGCATGTTGTCGATTTTCACTGCGCTCGTCGGAAGCGTCCAGGAGAGAGAGACCTGGCCTCTGCCCGCGGTCGCCGTGAGGTTCGTCGGCGCGTCGGGCACCACGTTGGGCGCCTGGTCGATCGAGGCCGCCGCACCATCGCCCGCCGTGTTCTTCGCCCGTACCTCGAAGGTGTACTCCGTCCCGTTGGTGAGGCCGGTGACGTCGGTCGTCGTCGCCGTGGCGTCCAGGTTGCTCCAGGCGCCGAAGTTCGCCGCCGTCTTCACCTTGTGGCGCACCTGGACGTTGTCGATCACGCTTGCGTTGGTGGGCAGCGCCCAGGTGAGGGTGATCTGCGTGTCGCCCGCCGCCGCCTGGAGATTCGTGGGCGCGTCGGGAATCGCCAGAGCAGGGGTGGCGTCGATCGAAGCCGTAGCCGCACCCGCCGTGTTCACGGCGCGGACCTCAAAGGTGTACTCCGTGCCGTTCGTGAGGTTGTTCACGGTCGTCGTCGTTGCCGTGGCGCCCAGGTCGCTCCAGACGCCGAAGTTCGCCTCCGTCTTCACCTTGTGGCGCACCTGGACGTTGTCGATCTGGCTCGTGTTGGTGGGCAGCGTCCATGTGAGGGTGATCTTCGTATCGCCCGCCGCCGTGAGGTTCGTCGGCGCGTCGGGTGCCGGCAGAGCCGGCGTCGCGTCGATGGAAGCCGCAGAGCCTTCGCCCGCCGTGTTCTTCGCACGCACCTCGAAGGTGTACTCCGTCCCGTTCGTGAGGTTGTTCACGGTCGTCGTCGTGGCCGTGCCGGGGAGGTTGCTCCAGGCGCCGAAGTTCGCCTCCGTCTTCACCTTGTGGCGCACCTGGACGTTGTCGATCTTCCCGGCGTTGGTGGGCAGCGTCCATGTGAGGGTGATCTGCGTGTCGCCCGCCGCCGCCTGGAGATTCGTCGGCGCGTCGGGCACCACTTCGGGCGTTGTATACAATGGGTTGGAGTAACTGCTGTATTCGTTGCAGGATTGGCTGAAAACTATCATCCGCACTTCGTATTCGACGCCGTTCGTCAACGCCGCGCCTGTCCGCTCAACGCCCGCGGCATTCGCATCGACGGTGAAGGTCCTGAGGGCGGGGCTATTGGTAACAAAGAAAGTGCCCCCGGTGGCGGTGTTCGTGGGCGGGTGCCAATCCGTTCCCGCCTGCCTGTAGGCGATAAACCAGCCCGAGCCCGCGTCGTTCAGGAGGCACGTGCCGTCGGTGTTGGCCGTCCAGTTCCAGTTGACGGTCATCGCCTGGTCGCCCGGCGTCAGGGAGGTGAGCGCCGGAGCGGGCGGCTGTGCGGCCTGGGCCGTGGCGGGCAAGAGCACGGAACACAGGCCGCAGACCAAAAGCATCAGCGCGATGAGGTTCGCGCCGAGGAGCGGGAGAAATCTCCTGGAGGTCATGTGACTCGAATGTGCAATTGCCCCCGGCTTGTCTTGGGACATCGTCTTGTGCACTCCTCGCTTTTCATTTGCGGGCGTCGGCGGTTTGTGCTGCACACGAATACCTCTCGTTCCCGTTGCATGTGCGATTTCTCGATCGCATTGGCCTTGCTGACTACCAAACTCCTTGGGCTAATTTCCCTTTCCCGACATTGTTAAAGCTGCAATATAGCCACATTCCAAAATGACAATTCTCCTTTATACAGGTAATACAATGTAAAAGTAAAGATATAATATTGGCTTTGAAATTATTATATATATTGCTCTTATATGATTGGAGCATCATCATGGTGCGCGGGGGGAGGGGGCAACGAGGGATATGCAGTACGCAAAACCGGAACCGCAGGCATCTCGAGGATGCCTGCGCGACGTTCAGGGACCGAGGCGAAAGCCCGCCCAGGCGGCGAGCAGGCAGCCCGCCACCGAGCAGGCGACGTAGAGTGCGGCCGAGGGCCACGCGCCGCTCTGGAGGAGGCGCAAGGTTTCCAGACTGAAGGCCGAGAAGGTGGTGAAACCGCCGAGCACTCCGACGACGAAGAACAGGCGGCCTCCCTCGCCGAGGAGCGCGCGGGCCATGAGCAGGCGAAACGCCCACCCGATGGCGAACGAGCCGAGCAGGTTGGCCGCCAGCGTGCCGTAGGGCCAGCCTGCGCCCAGCCACCTTTGCACGCCGAGCGCGAGCCCGTAGCGCAGCGTGCTGCCGATGGCGCCGCCGCCGGCCACCCAAAGCCAGTTCAAGAGCGTTCCTCTCCCGAAGATGCGTTCGAGCCGTGTCGTGAAGGGGAAAAATGACATCATTCCCCGCGCGGGGCAAGGGTTTCGCGCTTGGGGGCTTTTCCCCGCGCCCCGCGTTTTCTACAATGGGCGCATGGACGCTGCCCCCCCAGAAACCATTCCGCCCGACTGGCGCGCGCAGATAGAAGAGGAGTTGCGCGGGCTCGGGGAGGCGAACCTGCGCAGGCGGCTGCGCACCGTCGAGGGGATGCAGGGGCCGACCCTGCGCCACGGCGCGCGCAGTCTCGTCAACCTCTCGAGCAACAACTATCTGGGTCTCGCCGACCACCCCTCCCTCATCGAGGCGTGCGTGGAGGCCGTGCGCGCCTCGGGGGCGAGCGCGGCCGCCTCGCCGCTCATCTCGGGCCACATGGCCGAACACGAGGCGTTGGGGCGCGAACTGGCGGCCTTCAAGGGCGCGGAGGCGGGGCTCGTCTTCGGCTCGGGGTTTCTGGCGAACCTGGGGCTTCTGACGGCTCTGGCGGGGCGGGGGGACGCCGTCTTCAGCGACGCGCTCAACCACGCGAGCATCGTGGACGGGTGTCGCTTGTCCCGCGCGCGCCTCCACGTCTACCCGCACGCGAGCCTGCCGCACCTCGAAGACGCACTCGGCAAAGAGGCCGCCGCGCGCCGGAAAGTCATCGTAACCGACGGGGTGTTCAGCATGGACGGCGACCTCGCCCCCCTGCCCGGCATCTGCGCCCTTGCGCACAAGTACGGCGCGATGCTCGTGGTGGACGACGCCCACGCCACGGGCGTGCTCGGCCCGCGTGGGGCGGGGAGTGCGGCGCACTTCGGGGTGGAGGCGTCCGTCTCCATGGGCACGCTGGGCAAGGCACTTGCCTCCTACGGCGCGTTCGCGTGCGCGGATGCCGGGGTGGTGGAGTATCTCGTGAACAGGGCGCGCGCCTATATCTACTCGACGAGCCTGCCGCCCGCCGTCGCTGCCGTCTCGCGCACCGCCCTGCGCCTGGCCGCCGGGGAGGAGGGGGAGCGCCGCCGCCGGAACCTGGCGGAGCTGTGCGCGCGCTTTCGCGCCGGGCTGCGGTGCCTCGGCGTCTCGGCCCCTGACCCGCAGCCCGGGGCCGAGGTTCCGATTTTTCCGATCGTTATCGGCGAGGAGGGCAAGACGCTCGCCCTGGCGGAGTACCTGATGGAGGCGGGCGTCTACCTGCTCGCCATCCGCCCGCCCACGGTGCCGGAGGGCACGAGCAGACTCAGGGCCACACTGATGGCGACGCATACCGAAGCCCAGATCGACGCGACGCTCGACGCCCTGGAGTCCGGTCTCAAGAAGCTGGGCATATCGCCGGGCGGAGTCCCCGCCGCGGGCTAGTCTATCTCCACCACCACGCCGCCCACCGCCCCGCCGCCCTCCACGGCCTCGTGCGCTCTTGCGAGTTCATCGAGCGCAAAACGCTCCGCAATCCGGTGCGCGAGCGCCCCCTCGCGCATGGCGCGGGTTACCTCGCGCGCCGCCTGTGCCAGGGCGTCGGGCGGGCAGCAGTGGATCATCACCAGGCGAATGGTGACGTTGTTCAGCATGAGTTCGTAGTGCGGGAAGCGGGGCATCCGGTCTCCCATGGACGAATAGGAGGCAACGACGCCGCCGACTTTGAGAATCTTGTAGTTGGTCTCCCAGTTCACGCCCAGGTTCACGTCCACGACGCGGTCGACGCCGCGGCCTTCGGTAATTTCCATGACGCGCCGGGCGACGTCCTCTTCCCTGTAGTTCAGCACGTGGTCCGCCGCCGGTGCGCGGGCGGCTTTTTCCGCAGAGCTCATCGTGGCGATGACGCGCGCCCCCGCCCACCTGGCGAGCTGCACCGCGTAGGCGCCCACGCGGCCCGCGCCTCCGGTTACGAGCACCGTCTTGTTCGCTATCGCGCCGTCGGCGAACAGGCAGCGGTGGGCCGTCATGGCGGGAACGCCCAGGCACGCCCCCTCGGCGAAGGTGGTTCCCTCCGGGAGGGGAACGAGGAGCGCGGCGGGCAGGCAGACGTATTGCGCCGCCGTGCCGAACGCGCGCCTGTAGCGCGCGTTGTAGACCCACACGCGCTCGCCGACCTCGCGCCCGCGCACGCCGGGGCCGAATGCGTCCACGACGCCCGCCCCGTCGTTGTTCGGGATGACGCGCGGATAGTCGGGAAAGTGGCGGAAATACCCCCAGTCCTCCGCTCCCTGGCCCGCGCGGCGCTTGCAGTCGGTGGGGTTCACGCCCGACGCGCGAAGCCGCACGCGCACCTCGCCCGGGCCGGGTTCGGGCGTGGGAGTTTCGCCGATTTCGATGACCTCGCGCGCAGCGCCCTTACGCTCGTACCATCCCGCGCGCATCGTGCGCATCCTCCCCCTCGGGTCCTCAGCCGTGGGTTGCCGAAACGCCCAGGTAGACGACGATGAGGGCGAGAACGACGTTGAACAGCAGCCAGGCCTTGCGCCTGGCCTTCATGCCCGCAAAGCCGCCCGGCACCGTGAGGGCGACGCCGACGAAGACGATGACGAGCGCCAGGACTATCTTCACGATCAACGTGCCCGGAATGGCGAGCCCCGAGCGGACGAGGCGGGTCAGGTGGTGCAGCCCCGTCAATATCAGCAGCAAAAACGAGCCGTGGAGAATCGGCACGAACCTCTTCTGGACGCGCGCCATGAACGCCCCGCGCTCCGCTTCGGGCAACTCCTCCGCCGCGGGGATGACCACGAAGCGCAAAAAGGCCACGCCGCCGACCGCCGCGATGGCGCTCAGTACGTGCAGGGTGGTGACGATGATGTTTCCCGTACTGTATCCCATAAGGCCGACTCCCATGGATGAAGGGGCTGGTATCTCCTAGGCCGGTTCTTCGCCCAGCAGCACCAGGACGCCCGAGTACTGGTGGAGGTGGTCGCGCTGCCCGATGGGGGCGATTTCCGAGCCGGTGAAGAGGCCCGCCACGGGCAGCCCGCGCATCTTCTCGCGAATCGCGGCGGCGTCCACACCCCCCGCGCCGTAGAGGGAAGCGCCCCGGCCCGCGCAGTTGAAGTACAAACCGAACGCACCCGCGGGGGAGGGGAAGCGGCGCGCGCCTTTTTCCAGCATGGTGTGGAAGTCCTCCCGCGCGCGGGCGCCGTCGCGCCTGGCGAAGGTGATGGCCTGGCCCGTGCGCACCGGCGTCGGCAGCATGATGACGCCTCTTTCCTCGTCCACGCCCACGACGGGCCGCACGACGTATTCGCCGTGGTCGAGGGCGACGCGGTCCGGATCGCCCGGAATACCGACGAACAGGTTCATGGCGGCGAAGCGGATGTTTTCCATCCATTCGGGTCCCGCCGCCTCGGCGAAGGCGTCGTAAGCGCGCCGGCCCGAAATTTCCTCGATGGCGTTGCCCTCCGCCCGGGTGACGACTTTCGGCTCGCCCGCGGGGAGATAGGCCTGGGAGATGCCGACGAAGCGCTCTCCCCCGCCCGGGAAGACGACGCCCGAGACGGCGCCGGTCCGCACCTCGCCGTCGAGAAACTGAAAGGTTCTGCCCGTGGAGGCGTCCCCGGCGGCCCCGCCTCCCACGATGAGAGCCTCCTCGCCCAACTCCTCGTGAATCCCCCGAAAGAAAGCTTCGGGCCGCAGGTGATAGCTGTCGGGCATCACGATCACCAGGGGCGGCCCCGCGCCGGGGAGCGCGTCGCCCAGGGCGCGTTTGCCCGCCCGGCCGATGGCGCGTCCGCATTCAGCGGGTGCGCTCCCCAGCCCCTCGACCAGAAACGGCGCGGCAGGCGGGCCGCCTTCCACAACAAGCACCGAGACGCCCGGCTTCGCCTCAATCTCTCCTTGCGCGGTCATGACGCCGGCGCCCGTGCAGCCCACCACGCGCGCCCCGCCCGTCTCCTGTGCCACGGCGGCGAGCACGTCCGGCCACCCGGCGAGAAGGGGAGGCGTCGCGAACAAAAAGACGAGCGAAGCCGTATTCAGCCCCGCCTCGGCCATGGCGTCGCGGACGGCCTCGCGCGCCGCGGCCCCGGGGTCGGGATTTGCGGAGAGACCGCTGCCCGCGC
The DNA here is from genome assembly GCA_965221655.1 of bacterium. Taxonomy (GTDB): domain Bacteria; phylum UBA8248; class UBA8248; order UBA8248; family UBA8248; genus Bin107. The sequence continues at coordinate 2,508,065 of OZ244906.1, forward strand.
GCGTCATGGCGTGTTGCTGCGCACCAGGACGCCGAGCGGCTCGGCGACGCGCAGCGCGGGTTCGCTCACCCGCTGCACGTCGTCTGCACACAACCCCTCGGCCACCTCGCGGAGCAAGGGGCCCTCGGGCGTGAACTCGATGAACGCAAGGTTGGTGAACAGCTTCGTCACCACGCCCCGGGCGGTCAGGGGGTAGGTGCATTCGCCCAGGAGCTTGAGTCCGCCGTCTTTCATGGTGTGGGTCATGATGGCGTAGACCGCGCGCGCGCCGGCCGCGAGGTCCATCGCCCCGCCGATGCCGCCCTTGCCCGCGCCCGGCACCGTCCAGTTGGCCAGATCGCCGCGCGCGGAGACTTGCAGCGCGCCCATGACGGCGATGTCCACGTGGCCGCCGCGAATCATGGCGAAGGCGTCGGCGTGGCCGAACACCGACGCCCCCGGTAGGGTGGTGATGGGCTCTCTGGATGCGTTGATGTAATCCTTGTCCTCCTCCTCCGGCTCGGGCCGGGGACCTGCTCCGATGATTCCGTTTTCCGCCATGAACATCACGCCGCGCGCGGGCTCGACGTAGTTCGCCACCAGGGTGGGAATGCCGATGCCGAGATTCACCACGGCGCCGTCGGCCAAATCCGCCGCCACGCGGCGGGCGATGTCCGCAGGGGCGAGGGCGTGGCGCTCAAGTTTCGGATCGCAGGCCAAGGTCCTCTCCTCTCACGACTCTTTGCACGTATATCGAGGGGGTGTGCACGCTCTCGGGGGCGATTTCGCCCGGGGCGACGATTTCCTCCACCTCGACGATGGTGAGCGGAGCGGCGGTCGCCATGACGGGGTTGAAGTTCGCCGCGGTGCCCCTGTAGGTGAGGTTGCCCATGGTGTCGGCCCGGTGGGCCTTGATGACGGCCACGTCGCCCGGCAGGGGATATTCGAGCACCACTTCGCGGCCCTCCATCGTACGCGTCTCCTTGCCCTCGGCCGCCTGCGTGCCGACGCCCGTGGGGGTGTAGAAGCCGCGAATCCCCGCACCCGCCGCGCGGATGCGCTCGGCCATGGTGCCCTGGGGAATCTGTTCGAGCTCTACCTTGCCCGCGAGGTAGAGCTCGCGGAACACGAACGCGCTTCGGTGGAAGGCGTAGCTGCACACGATTTTGCGCACCTTCCCCTGGCGGAGCAGGACGGCCAGGCCGCGCTCCCCGAAGCCCGCGTGGTTGGTGACGACCGTCAGGTCACGCGCGGGATGGTCGGCCATGGCGACGAGCAGATTTTCGGGAATGCCCGCGCCCCCGAACCCTCCCAGCAGGATGGTGGCGCCGTCGGGAATGTCGTGGACGGCGGCTCGCGATGATGGATACACCTTACCGGAAGTCAACGGCCTCGCTCTCTTTCGGGTCTCAAGGATGTGCGCGGTTTCCCTCGTGCGCGCGGCATTCTATCTTATGCGGCACCAGAGAGGAAAATCCACTTGCCTCCGCGCTTCGCGTGCCATAGAGTGCGGCTTTTCTTTTTGCGAGGAGCACAGCGTGGCGAAGCGCCCCGAACGGACAACGCAAGGCAGCCAGGAGCACGCGACGGGTTGGTATCTCTACGTCTCGGTGTTTCTCTCGGGCGGGTCGATTCTCGTGCTCGAAATCGCGGCGGGGCGCGTGCTCGCCCCCCATTTCGGCAACACGCTCTACACGTGGACCTCGATGATCGGCATTATCCTCGCCGCGCTGAGCGTGGGGTATTCCATCGGGGGAAGGCTGGCGGACCGCCGGCCCTCGGCGCGTCTGTTCTTCTTGCTCATGCTGGGCGGCGCGGCGCTGGTGGCGCTGGTGCCCGCTCTGCGGGGACTCTTGCTCCCCACGATGGAGCGCAGCTTCAGCCTGCGTTCGGGGCCGGTGTTCGCGGGGTTCGTGCTCTTCGCCGCGCCGAGCTGCGTCCTCGCCACGCTCACGCCCTTCGCGGTGAAGCTCGCGGCCCGGGGAGAGGAGCGCCTCGGCGCGGTCGCGGGCAATCTCTTTACCTGGTCCACGGCCGGCAGCATCGCGGGCACGTTCGCCACGGGGTTCGTCTTCATCCCCTTGTTCGGACTGAACGGCATCTTTCTGACGACGGCGGGCGTGCTTGCGCTCACCGCCCTCGTCGGCCTTTGGCTCGCGGGCGAGCTGGGGCGTTTGTTCTCCGGGCGCAGGGCGCGCGGGCACCTCTCGCTCGTGGCGTTCTTTGCGCTCTCGGCAGCGACGGGGGCTGCGTGGCTGCACAAGCTGCCCGGAACCGGGGGGGAGACGATTTGGGTGCACGAGAACATCTACCACATGATTCGCGTGTTCGAGCGCGCGCGTCCCGGCGGCGGCCGGGTGCGTGAGCTGTATCTGGATCATCAGCCCGAAGGGGCGATGGTCGTGGGCGACGACGCGGAGTTTCACTATCGCTACACCCGCTTTCTGGAGTTGGGGCCGGTGTTCGTCCCCGGCATGAAGCGCGCACTGTTCATCGGCGGGGGCGCGTTCACGATGCCCAAGGCCTTGCACCTGCACAAGCCCGGGGTGGAGATATCCGTGGCCGAACTCGACGCGGACGTCGTCGAGACGGGCAGGAGGTTCTTCAGGCTGGGCAAGTTCCCGCAACTCGCGGCCGTGGTCGGCGACGGCAGGCGCGTGCTCAAGGCTTCCGCACGGGCTTACGACCTCATTGTGGGCGACGCCTACCGCGGCTTGCGCAACATACCGCCGCATCTCATCACGCGCGAGTTCTTTGAGGAGGCGCGCGTGCGCCTCGCACCGGGCGGGGCGTTCATGCTGAACTTGATTGGCCACCGCAGCGGCCCCGGCGGGACGATATACGCATCCGTCTACCGCACGATGCGCGCGGTGTTCGCAGAGGTGTTCGTCTACAGCACGGACCCCGCGAATCCCTCCCTGCCGCAGAACATCTTGTTCTTCGCGTTTCCCAAAGAGGACGCGGGCCGCTTTCGCCGCGTGGAGGAGCGCATTCGCACGGACCCCCGGCTGCGCTTCGCCGCGGGCGCGCGCGTGGCCCCGCCCGAGGCGCGCACCTACGGGCCCGTTTTGACCGACGACTACAACCCGGTGGAGTATCTGATAGAGCGCGGCCTCTAATGTAATGTAGTGCGCGCGCCGGCAACCAAGGAGAAGCGATGGCGAAGCACAGCGTCGGCCTGATACCGGCAGACGGAATCGGCCCCGAGGTACTCACCCAGGCGGTGCGCGTTTTGCGCGCACTGGCGAAGAGCGAGCGGGGGCTCGCGTTTTCATTCCGGAAATACCCGTGGGGGAGCGACTTCTACCACGAGACGGGCAGAATGTGCCCGGAGAACTTTCTCGAGCGCGTCTCGCGGCACGACGCGATTTTGCTGGGCGCGGTGGGCAGGCCCGACATTCCCGACCACATCACCCTCAACCAGTTGCTGCTTCCGCTGCGGCGGGGGTTCGACCTCTACGTGAACATGCGCCCCATCGTCCTCTACGAGGGGCTTGCCTCCCCCCTGCGCGGGTATGAGCCGGGCGACATCGACATGCTCTTCTTCCGCGAGAACACCGAGGGGGAGTACAGCCCCATCGGGGGCAGGCACTACGAGGGCCACCCCCAGCAGATGGCCGTGCAGATGACGCTGTTTACGCGCACGGGGTGTGTGCGCATCATCGAGGCGGCTTTCGAGGCGGCTCTCAAGCGCAAGAAGCACGTGACCAACGTGACGAAGTCCAACGCCCAGGGCCATACCCTGGTGATGTGGGACGAGATTTTCGAGGAGGTAGCCGCGCGCTACAAAGGGGTGCGCACGGCGAAGTACCTCGTCGACGCGGCGGCGCTCGAGTTCGTGCGGCACCCCGAGGCGTTCGACGTCGTGGTCTCCACGAACCTGTTCGGAGACATCCTGACGGATTTGGGCGCGGCCATCGTCGGCGGGCTGGGGGTTGCCGCGAGCGCGAACACGCACCCGGGGGGCGACGTCCCCGGCCTGTTCGAGCCCGTGCACGGCTCCGCCCCCGACATCATGGGCAAGGGAATTGCCAACCCGGTGGCGGCGCTGTTCTCCGCCGCCATGATGCTCGACTATCTGGGCGAGGAACGCGCGGCGAAGCGGCTGGACTCCGCTGTGCGCGGGCATCTCGCCGAGGGCAACCACACGCCGGATTTGGGTGGTACGGGCACGACGCGCTCGGTGGCCACCGACGTGATCAAGCGACTCTAGCGCGGGGGAGCGAGGCGATGTCCATCGTCACGCGCAGGGGAGACGACGGGAACACCGACCTGTGGTTCGCCGACAGGGTTCCCAAATACCACCCCCAGGTGCAGGCCTACGGCGCGCTCGACGAGGCGAAGGCGGCCCTGGGTCTTGCGCGTTCGATGGCGCCGGAATGGCTCCGGCCCGAAATTCTCAAAATCCAGAAAGATCTCTACCTCGTGAGCAGCGACCTGGCGACGCTTCGGGGCAAAACGGGCAGGCTGGGCGAGCGCGCGGGCCCGGAGCAGGTGGCGTGGGCCGACGCGCAGGTGGCGCGCTACGAGAGAGAAATTCGCATTACCGACTGGGTGATATCGGGCGACTCCTCCTGCGGGGCCGCCCTGGACGTGGCGCTCACCACCATCCGCCGGGGTGAGCGGTGGGCGGTGTGGCTGCGCGACGAGGGCTACCTCGACAATCCCGATCTTCTCGTCTATCTCAACCGTGTCTCCGACCTGCTTTTTCTGATGGCGCGCGCGGTCGACCGGGGCGTGCAAGTACCCGAATAAAGAGGGGCCGCCTCAAGTCAGATAGTAGTCTTGCATGGCCTCCAGACCCACCTTGATGGCCGCCGCTATCGGCACGGCCAGCAGAACGCCCGCGATTCCCATGAGTTCGCCCCCGATGATGATTGAGGAGAGCACCACCACGGGGTGGAGCCCGACGCGGTTGCCCAGCACGCGGGGCACGAGCAGGACCCCTGCGAGCGGCGAGACGATGCCGAACACGGCAGCCGTCGCGAGGGGGTGGATCCAGTCCTGGTGGGCGATGGCCGAAAGCAGCACCGCGACGGGCAGGGCCACCACCCATTCCAGGTAGGGGAACATGCAGGAGATGCCCGTCAGGATGCCGAGCACCAGCCACAGGGGGACGTCCACGATGAAAAACCCCAGCACGTAGAGTGCGGAGAGGATGAGGGATATCAGCAACTGGCCCTTGATGAACGAACCGAGCAGTTCGTCGAGCCTGTGCAGGCGCTTTTCCACCTCGGGGCGGTAGTGCCGGGGAACGTAGGTGTAGCACTTATCCAGTATCTGTGTGCGATCCCGCAGGATGTAGAAGGTCATGACGGGGATGAGCAGCAGATAGATAACGCCGACGGCGATGGACAGCAGCCCGCTCGTTGTCTTGAGCAGCACCGCGCCGCCCGCCTGGAGAGCGGCCATGGGGATTTGCGCCAACACGGAGAGGTTTTCGGTGACGTACTTCCTCCACTCCACCGCGGGAGATAGCTGAAACCTCTCGAGCGTGGCGTCGAGCCACGATTCGAGAACGATGAGATAGCCGGGAAGCTTCTGGGTGAAGGCCGACACCTGGCTCTGCACCGTGGGGCCGATGCTCACCCAGAGGACGACCCCGAGCAGCCCCAGCCCCGAGAGCAGGAGAAAGATGGCCAGGGTGCGCGGTATCTTCCAGCGCTCCAGGACGTCGACCACAGGATAGAGCACATAGGCGAGGATAAAGGAAACTGCCAGCGGAATGAGTGCGGAGCGCGCACTCACCAAAATCCACGTCGAGGCGAGGATGACGAGAATGAGCCAGATGCGCTTCCAGGTGAGGATTTGGGTGTGATCGTTCACGGCGCTGCACCCGGCCTCAGACCCGCGCGGCGGGCGTGGATTTTTCCGTCGCGTCGTTGCCCGGCTTTTGGTAGAGCATCCGCGCGCCCACGAAGAAGATGTAGTGGATGCCCGAGGCGACCGTGAGTACGCACGTGATCGCGTACACCGACCACATCACCACGTTTGGTCCCGCGCCCAGGGTCGCCGCCAGCAACGCGGCGCCCGCGGTGATTAGCTGGGCGGTGGTGGTGGTCTTGCCGAGCATCGAGGGCGAGGGCGCCTGAAAGCCCACCGTCATGAACAGCATGAGGCAGCCGATGCACAGCAGCAGATCGCGGCTCACCACGGCGACGGCGAGCCATATCGGGACCTGCCCCGCAATGCCCATCATCATATAGGCGGTGAACATGAGCAGCTTGTCGGCGATGGGGTCGAGCATCGCCCCCAGCGGCGTCATCTCCTTGCGCAGGCGCGCGATATGGCCGTCCACGCCGTCGGCCACGCCGGCGACGATGAACACCACGAGGGCCGTCCCCATGCGCTTGTAGGCGAGGCAGGTGACGAACACGGGCACGAGGAACACCCGAACGAGCGTGATCTTGTTTGCCAGCGTCAGCCTGTTCGAAGTGGATGCGCCCATGGTCGAAGCGGCCCCTCGATTCTTCGTCTTGCGGATGATGCCGCATCATACCACAACACGGGTTGTATGGCGGCCCTCAGAGAGCATTTTCGCATGACGCACCGGGAGCGCGCCGGCCTGCGGTCTTCGCGCGTCCTCTTGAGGAGGGTTTGCGCGCCCTGGCCCAGCCCGCCCGCGCCCCGGGCGCGGGTGCGGGGAGGATTTTCGTCATGCGCTTGAGCTTTTCGACTTCCTCGGGGGTGAGGGTGCGAACGTGCGCACCGCGAAGCCCCCTGGCGGTGATGCCCCCGTAAGCGCGCCGCACGAGCTTGACCACGGGATGCCCCACTGCCTCGCACATCTTCTTGATCTGGTGGTGTCTGCCTTCTCGCAGCTCGATTCTGAGCCATGCGTTCTTCTCGGTGCGTGTGCGCAGCATCCGCACCCGCGCGGGCCGGGGCGGCTTCTGCCCGCGCCCGCGCTGCCAGGAGCCGTCCGCCATGCGGGCGAGAGCCTCTTCGCCGGGAACGCCCTTTACCTTCGCGTCGTAGACGCGGGGTATCTCGTAGCGGGGATGGGCGAGGCGGTTCGCCAACTCCCCGTCGTTGGTGAGGAGCAAAACGCCCTCGACGTCGAAGTCGAGCCTGCCCACGGGAAACACGCGCCTGAGCCCCCCGGGCAGCAGACTCGCCACCGTCGGCCTCTCCTTGCCCTCCTCATCGCGCATGGTGGTGAGCACGTACCGGGGTTTGTGCAACACGAGATAGACGGGAGGTTCCCTTTTCGTGATGAGCTTGCCGTTCACCTTGACGGCGTCGGTCAGCGGGTCGGCCTTGGCTCCGGGCAGGACGATGCGCTCTCCGTTCACCCGGACGCGGCCCTCCGCGATGAGGCGCTCCGCCTCGCGGCGCGAGGCGATGCCCGCCTGGGCGATGATCTTCTGAAGCCTGATGGAGGCCATCCCTCTTCCCTCTCCCCGGCGTCGATAGGGCCGCGCGGAGAATTATAGCCATTCGGGGGCGAACGGTGTAGTCTGCCCCCGAAAACGACGGGCGCAGAACGCCCGTCTTGCGCCACCACCCTTGCGACAAGGAGCCTCGCCTTGCCCGCGTCCCCCGGCATCCTCAGCGTAACGCCCGTCCACGTTTGCGTGCCGCTCGCACGTCCCCTCAAGGTGGCCACCTTCGAGGTGCGCGCGGTGGATACCTGCTGCATCACCCTGCGCACGAAGGAGGGCCGCAAGGGGCACGGCTGGTGTTTCGCCTTTGGCCCCGAGCGCGTGCGCGCGATGATCGCCATGGTGCGCGATCTGTTTCCCGTGCTGCTGGGCAAGGACCCCGCCGACCTTGACGCGAACTGGGAGGCGATGCGCAAGGCGGCGAGCTTTGTGGGGCGCGACGGCATCAGCGCCATCGCCATGTCGGCCCTGGACACGGCTTGCTGGGACTTGGCCGCACAAGCGGCGGGGCAGCCGCTGTGGCGTTTTCTGGGCGGTGAGCGACGCGAAATTCCCTGCTACGCCAGCGAGGGCCTTTGGCTGAACGCGACGATGGACGAACTGGTGGAGGAGGCCGTCTCTCTCAAGGCGCGCGGCTTCAAGGCCATGAAGCTGCGCGTGGGCGGGCGTGAGGATTTAGAGCGCGTGCGCGCGGTGCGCGAGGCGATAGGCGAGGAGGTCGCGCTCATGGTGGACGCCAACCAGGGCTGGGACGTGGAGACCGCCAAGGCGGCGTGCCGGGCGTTCGCGCCCTTCGGCCTCCAGTGGGTGGAAGAACCCGTCGACCACGAGGACATAAGAGGCTGCGCCGAGGTGGCGCGCGCCAGCAGCATCCCCATCTGCACGGGAGAGACGAACTACAACCCCCGGGGGATGCGCCACCTGCTCGTGGCGGGTGCGGCGGACGTTTTGATGGCCGACCTCGAGCGTTGCTCGGGCGTGAGCGGCTGGCGGCGCGCGGCGGCCCTGGCCAGGGAGTTCGACAGGCCCATCACCCCGCACCTGTTCCACGAGGTGTCGGCCCACCTGCTGAGCGCGGAGCCCCACGGGGTGTGGTGCGAGCAGATGCCGTGGTGGGAATCCATCTTAAAGGAGCCGATGGAGTTTCGGGACGGTCACCTGGTTCTCCCCGAGAGGCCGGGCATCGGAATCGAGTGGAACGAAGAGGCGCTTCGGGAGTTCGCGCCGCCGGTGGGAGGAGCGTTGTGAAGAAGACACTGCTGCGCGGGGGGAGCGTGCTCACGCTCGACCCGGCGTCGGGAGAGATCGAAGGCGGCGACGTGCTGATCGAGGGCGAGCGCATCGCCGAGGTCGGCAGGAGCATCCACGCCCCGGGGGCAGAAGTGCTCGACGCGCGTGGGTTCATCGTCCTGCCCGGGTTCGTGAACGCCCACCAGCACACCTGGCAGACGGGGATACGCGGGGTAGCGGGGGATTGGTCGCTGGTCGAGTACATTCGTCACCTCCACGAGGGGTTCGGCCCGCGCTTTCGGCCCGAAGACGTCTATCTGGCGAACCTGGTGGGTGCGCTCAACCAGTTGAACGGCGGCGTGACGACCCTGTTCGACTGGTGCCACAACAACCCCACGCCCGAGCACACCGACGCGGGGCTGGACGGACTCGCCGAGGCGGGCATCCGCGCGGTTTTCGGCCACGGGACGCCCAAGCCGAAAATTGCCGAGGGCGAGTTGCCGCTCAGCCACAGGCCGCATCCACCCGGGGAGATCAGGCGCCTGCGGAGGGGGCGACTCTCCTCGGACGAGGGCCGCATTACCCTGGCGATGGCCACGCGGGGGCCCGATCTCTCCACCCTCGAAATGTGCGAGCACGACGTTCGCCTCGCGCGGGAATACGGCCTGTTGTGGAGTGCGCACGTGGGCGGGGGGTTCTACCGCGAGACGCCCGACGGCATCCGGCAACTGGCGCAAAAGGGGCTTCTGGGTCCCGACTTCAACGCCGTGCACGCGAACCAGCTGAGCGAGGAGGAGTTGCGGACGCTGGTGGACGCGGGCTGCTCGATTACTTCGTGCCCCGAGGTGGAGATGCAGATGGGCCACGGCGAGCCCGTCATCGCGCGCGTGTTGGCCCTGGGCGGCAGACCGAGCCTGGGGATCGACGTGGAGTCGAACGTAAGCGGCGATGTATTTACGATGATGCGCATGGGGCTTCAGTTCGCCCGCGCGCAGGAGAACCAGAAGGTTCTCGCGGGGCGCACCTCGCCCGCGCGCGTCGCCGTGCCCGCGCGCAGCGCCCTCGAGTGGATGACCATCGGGGGGGCAGAGGCTCTGGGGCTCGGCGGCAAAACGGGGTCGCTCGCACCGGGCAAGCAGGCGGACGTGGTGTTGATTAAAAAGAGCGACCTCAATCTGTTTCCCGTGCACGACGCTCTCGAGGCGGTCGTGTTCCAGGCGTCTTTCGCCAACGTGGACACCGTGTTCGTGGCGGGCGAAATGGTGAAGAAAGACGGGCGGCTTCTCTATCCCCGCCTGCGCGAGAAGATGGAAGCCCTCGCGGAATCAGGGCGCAGACTGTTGCGCGAGGAATAGCGCGCGGAGAAAACGCAGGGGAGGGCGTCTGTATCCTCCCTTCCTCTTGTTTCGCGCAATCACCGAGTCCGCGTTTCGTCCCTCGGCCAACAGCGCGCCTCGCGTTCGCTCCCCCCGGGAAGGGGCGGGAATGGAGCGTCTTGTCCTGCTTCGAACACCTCTGCTCTTGTGCTTTGGCCGTGTGTCCATCCCCGATTTTCCGCTTCTATATATAAAGGAGAGCACGCGGGTTCGTTTCTCCCCTCGAGGCGAAAATAATAGCAAGGGGGGTGCGTTGGTGGTATTATTTCATTTATTTTTTGCATTAGTTTAATTTTTTGGTCGAATTATTTTCTGTCAGCGAGCCAAACCATTCCATAAATCACGGATTCGTGGTAGAATTTTTGACGTTGGGTGAATGATGGTTTGTCGCGTTGGAGGCTGCACGACGGCCGAAACAACGGACGGACAAGAGACGGCGAACGCAAATCGAGGGAGGATCGAACATGGACGCGACCCCGAATCCCACCCAGGAACAGGCTCCCAAGACCCGAAACGGCTCCAGCTCGCTTCCCACGGGCGGCAACCTCGTTCCTCTGGAGGCGCCGCGTTACCGGCCGATTCTGGTACAGCACATCGATGAAGTTCCCGAGCTCAGCAGTTTGCCCGAGGATATTCGCTTCGGCATGAAGGTGGTGGGGAACGTGCTTCCCTTCCGCACGAACCGCTACGTGGTGGAGAACCTCATCGACTGGAGCCAGGTGCCCGAACACCCCATGTTCCAGCTCTCCTTCCCCCAGCAGGGAATGCTGGCCCAGGAGGACTTCGACCGCGTGGCCGACCTGCTGCGTTCCGATGCCCCCAAGGACAAACTCCAGGCCGCCGTGCATGAAGTTCGCGCAGGCCTGAACCCCCACCCCAGCGAACAACAGACGCTGAACGTACCCGTTTTGGACGACGAGCACCTCGAAGGCATGCAGCACAAATACCGCGAGACGGTGCTCTTCTTCCCGGGCCAGGGGCAGACCTGCCACGCCTACTGCACGTTCTGCTTCCGCTGGGCGCAGTTCGTGGGCGACAAGGAGTTGCGCTTCATCTCCACGGACGCCGAAATTCTCCATCAGTACCTCGCCGCCCACACCGAAGTCACGGACCTGCTCCTGACCGGCGGCGACCCCATGATCATGAAGACCAAAGCGCTCGAGGGTTACCTGCTGCCGCTCATCGAGGACGATCGCTACGACCACATACAGAACCTCCGCATAGGCACGAAGACGCTCACCTTCTGGCCGTATCGCTACACCTCGGACCCCGACGCGGACGACGCGCTGCGCCTTTTCGAGAAACTCACCGAGGCGGGCAAGCACGTCGCCATCATGGCGCACTTCAACCACGGGTGTGAGTTCGATACCCCGGTGGCGCGCGAGGCGATTCGCAGGATACAGGACACGGGCGCCGTCATCCGCTCGCAGGCGCCGCTGCTGCGCCACATCAACGACGACGCGGACGTGTGGGTGAGCATGTGGAAGGCGCAGCTCAGGCTGGGCATCATCCCCTACTACATGTTCGTGGAGCGCGACACGGGAGCGAAGCGCTACTTCGAGCTGCCCCTGGCGCGCGCCCACGCCATCTACCGCGACGCCATTTCGCGGGCGCCGGGCCTTGCGCGCACCGCGCGCGGCCCCTCGATGAGCGCCTCGCCGGGCAAGATCGAAGTATTGGGGATCGAGGAGATTCACGGAGAGCGCGTGTTCGCCCTGCGCTTCCTCCAGGCCCGAAATCCCGAATGGATGGGCCGCGTTTTCTTCGCCGCCTACGACGAGGAGGCCACTTGGCTCTCGGGTCTGCGGCCCGCGTTCGGGGAGGATGCCTTCTTCTACGAGGCGGACTTCGCGCAGATGAAGAAACGCCTGGCGAGCTAGAGGGCGCTCAGCGCCTCGCCATGCGCAGCACCTCGTCGAATTCCCGTTTGGTAACGGGCTGGACGCTCAGGCGCTGTCCCCGCTGGGTTACGCGCATATCGGCGAGTTTCGGGTTCGCCTTGAGTTCTTCCAGCGAGACGGGCCGGGGGAGTTTCTCGATTCCCTGCAAATCCACCATGTGCCAGCGCGGGGCGTCGGCGGGAGCCTTGGGGTCGTAGTATTTCGAGGTCTTCTCATACTGCGTGTGATCAGGGTAGTACTCGCGCACCACCCGCGCGGTGCCCGCCACGTGGGGCGGCTTCGCGTTCGAGTGGTAGAACAGAACGAGATCGCCCACCCGCATCTCCATCATGAAGTTTCTGGCCTGGTAGTTGCGGATGCCGTCCCAGCAGGCGGTGCGCTCGGGCTCCGCCATGAGGTCGTCGAACGAGTATGCGTCAGGCTCGCTCTTCATGAGCCAATGTTTCGCGGCCATCGGTTCGCCTCTCCATCTGTTTTCAGTCTGTGGGGATGCCGGTGAAAAGGCAGGCTAGCACGCCTTTTCCCCCGGGGAAACGCTGCGCCCTCAGGCGGGCCGTATCTCCCCTGCGATGCGAAGGTCGGCGAGCTTGAGCGTGTGGTGGATGAAGTCGTTGCAGGGCGTGGCGACCCCCGCTTCGGCTCCCAGGCGCGATACCGTCCCGCACAGGGCGTCGATTTCGAGGCGCCTGCCTGCCTCGAGGTCATGGCAGAGGCTGCCCTTGCTCGCCGGGTTCTGCTCGTCGAGGAAGCGGTAGCGGCTCTCGTCGGCTCCCTCGGGCAGGCGCACGCCCCGCGCGCGCCCGACGAGAAAAACCTCCCGCATCACCTCGCGCATCATGCGCCGCGTGCCCGCGTGGGCCATGACCTCGCCGATGGATGCGCGCGTGAGCGCCGTCATGCCCCCCACCGCGCAGATGAAGATGAACTTGGTCCACAACTCCGCTTCGACGTCCTCGGCGTATTCGGCGTTGATTTCCGCGTCCAGGAGTTGCGCCAGAATCCGCGCCCCCCGCGCGCTCGCCCCGCCCGCCGTCTCGCCGAAGACGATGCGTCTGGGACCGCCTATCTGGCGGATGCGTCCCGGTGCGGCAACCGAGGTGAACACGTAGGCGAGCCCGCCCATCACCCGCTCCTCTCCGTAGACGGCGGCGAGCTTCTCCTCGTTGTCCACGCCGTTTTGGAGGTTCACGATTACGGTGTTCTTCCCGACCATGGGTGCGATGGCGGGAATGGCGACTTCGTTCGCGGTTGTCTTGACGCAGTAGAGAACGACGTCGCACACGCCGGCCTCCCGGGGGGAGTCGGTGAACACGGCTCCCCGCGCGGTAAACGCCCCCGGGACGACGCTCTCCACGCGCAGGCCGTCTTTGCGCATGGCTTCCAGGTGTGCGCCACGCGCGATGAAGGCGACCTCCTTGCCGCCCCGCGCGAGCATGGCCCCGAAGTAGCCGCCCACGCCCCCCGCCGCCATGATTCCGAAACGCAAAGGAGGTGCTCCTTTACCGGGGGTGAACTTGCAAAACGGGAGGAAAGCCCGCGCCCTCCTCCCCTGGTTGCAGCCAACCGAAGATGCGTCAGGAAGAGGCCTTGCGCTGCGCGTTCTCGGGTGCGAGTGCGGCCTCGGTGAACCCGCCTCCGCTCACCTGCCCGTTGCCGGGCTCGTCGGAATGGCCATTGGCGTGGCCGTTCGCGCTTCCGTTTGCCTCGCCTCCGGGCGTCGCCTCTTCTTCGGGGGCGATTCCCACGCCCGGTTCTCCTGCCGGGGCCAGCCCTTCGCCCATGTCGAACTCCTCGGGGCGGGGCATGTCCGACAGGCTCTTGAAGCCGAAGTGTTCCAGGAACAGGGGCGTGGTGCCGTAGACGATGGGTCTGCCGACCACGTCCCTGCGTCCCAAGATGCGGATGAGGCCGCGCTCGAGCAGGGTGTGCACCACGCCGCCGCAGTCTACCCGCCGAATCTCCTCGATCTCCGCCTTGGTGATGGGCTGCTTGTAGGCGAGGATGGCCAGGGTTTCGAGCGCCGCCTGGGAGAGTTTGGCCTTCTTCGTGGTCTTGGCGAATCTCTTGATCCAGGGGGAGAGCTCCGCCCGCGTGCACATGCGGAAGCCCTCGGCCACCTCGACGATTTGCAGGGTTTTGTCCCGGTATTCCTCGACCAACTCGGCCAGGAGCTTGCGTACGACCCTGGCGTTGATGTTGGACACCCCCCGGAAGAGGGAGGAGACGTCTCGGGGACGCAGCGGCTCGTGTGCCACGAAGAGGACGGACTCGATAACCCTTTTCGCCTCGGCGGGGTCGATGACGAGGGGCACCTCCCCCTCGCGCGCCTCTTCTTCTGCGGCGGCCTCCCCGTGTCCCCGGCGTTCTTTGGAGTCGTCGATCTCGAAAGCTGTCTTCTCGCGCATCTCCTCCATGGCCTCCATCTGGTGCTCAGCCAGTGCCCTGGCAGCGGTATCCGGCAAAGGCGTCGCGTCCTCGGTCAATTCGAAGGACGCCTCGGCGCGCCCGGCTTTTTTGTCGTCATGCTGGGAGTCACTCATAACGCACCGCCCTCATGATACGGATTTCACCAAAATGCGACGCCTGCCGCGCCACGACGAGGTTTCCCTTCACGAGCTCCAAAAGTGCGAGAAACAGCGCCACCACCTCGAGTGCGCGCCGCGTTTCGAACAGGGCGTGAAAGACTACGCCCTCCTCGCCTGCGCCCGCGAGGGTGTCGAGCAGGCGCGCACGCATGTCGGCAACCTCGAGCTCGTCGACGTCCACCAGGTGCACGCCCTGCTCCCCGACCTCCTCCATGAGCCGCTCCACGGCGCTGATGAGGTCGAACACCGTAACCTCGAGCGGGGGCGGCTCCTCCTCTTCTTCGTCGAGCAAGGAGAAATCTTCCTCGCGCGTGTGGAGCCAGGACTGCTCCTCTTCGGCGTGGCGAAACGCCTGGCTGATTTTCTTGAATTTTTGGTATTCGACGAGCTGCCGCTGGAGTTCCTGCTTGAGGATCTCGGGGTCTTCCTCCTCCGGGGCGTCCCCGGTCGGCGGCAGCAGGGTTCTGCTCTTGACGTAGACCAGCCAGGAGGCCATGACGAGGTATTCCGACGCGACGTCGATGTCGAGCCGCTTGAGGACTTCGAGATATTTCAGATACTGGTCGGTGATGAACGCGATGGGCACGTCGTGCACGTCCAGCCTGTGCTCGCGCACCAGGTGCAGCAACAGTTCGAGAGGTCCCTCGAAGGCGTCGATACGTACTTCAAACTGCCCCGACTCGCCGACGTGCGAAGCGGCGGCGCCGTTCGCGTCGCCGGGGCGCACCCCGGACGCAGGAGTTTGCTCTGCGGAGTCCATCGCTGTACCAGGGGGGCGAAGGGGGGCGATGTGCAGCGTGGCGGGCTGGTTTTGCCGTCGCGTTGCCCGCAACCACCACGACAGCCTAGAGAAAGTGGATTTTCTTGTCAAATGAAAAAGGAGGGTTTCGGGGGCGAAATTCGCATACTTGCGCCTCGCACGCGGTCTTGAGAGTCCCCGCTTCTTTGGGGGATAATCGAAGGGCAAGAAACGTTCCCGGGAGGAACCCATGGCAGGCAAACTCGTATCTCTCGCGCAGGCGGCCTCTCTCGTTTGCGATGGAGATTTGATCGCCCTGGGCGGAAACGCCCTGACGCGCACCCCCGCCGCGTTCGCGCGCGAGCTCGCGCGCCAGGGGCGCAAGGGGCTCGCCCTCGTGAAGACGGCGGGCGCCTACGACGTGGACGTTCTGTGTGCGGCGCAAGCGGTGGCGCAGACGCAGACGGGCTACGTGGGCTTCGAGAACCTCTTCGGCCTCGCCCCCTCCTACCGCCGGGGGGTGGAGAGAGGCGGCGTGCGTGCGCTCGAGCACGCCTGCTCCACCGTCATCGCGGGTCTTAGAGCCTCTGCCTACGGACTCCCGAGCCAGCCCGTGGCCGGCCTCGCGGGCAGCGACGTGGCGGCGCTGACGGGCTTTCGGCAGACGCACGACCCCTATACGGGCGAGGCGGTCTACATGATTCCGGCCATCAGACCCAAGTTTGCCGTTATCCACGTGCCCTACGCCGACGCGGAGGGAAACGCGCGCATAGAAGGAGGGGCGTTCGAGGACGTGCTGATGTCCAGGGCAGCGGAGTCGGTGATTCTGACTGCCGAGCATATCGAGGAGACGGCCTTTTTCGTCGAAAAGCCCGACAGAACGGCCATCCCCGCCTTCATGGTGTGCGCGGTCGCCCACGTCCCCGGAGGAGCGCGGCCCGGAGGCTGCCATCCCTTCTATGACATCGACGAGGAGGCGGTGGGGGCCTACATCGAGGCCGCGCGCGGGGAATCCCTCGCCGCGCATCTCGAGGCGTGGGCATCGCACGATCGCGCGGAGAGCCTCGCGTGAGCGTCGTCGTGCGGGAGGGTGCGTCCGCGGCCTTGTGTGCGCGCGCCGACCAGATGGCGGTCTGCCTCTCCCGTTTCGTGGGCGATGGGCAAGTCGTCTTTCACGGGGTGGCCTCCCCGCTGCCGATGGCGGCGATTGCGCTCGCGCGCAAAACCCACGCGCCAAACCTGACGTATCTCAACATCCCCGGCGGGGTGAACGCCCAGCCCCCCTGGCTTCCTCTCTCCACCGTGGCGCGGCAACTGATGCAGGGAGCGCTTTGCTTTTTCAGCCTCATGGAGATATTCGACCTCTCCGCCCGCGGCGGGCTGGACCTGGCGTTTCTGGGCGGTGCGCAAATCGACGCACAAGGCGACGTGAACCTCTCGTTCATCGGCGACCCCGCGGCCCCCAGGGTGCGCCTTCCGGGCGGGGCGGGCAGCGCGCACATTCTGCCCACGGCCAGGCGCACGGTACTTTGGCGCACCGTCCACGACCCGAGGAGTTTTCCGGCGCGGTGCGACTTCGTTACCGCTTCGGGCAACGTGGCGGGCGTGGTCACTCCCCTGTGCGTCTTCACGAAGTCGGAGGGTCGCCTGCGGGTGGAGTCCATCCACGCGGGCGTAACGCAGGCCGCCCTGCGCGCGGCCACGGGGTTTGATTTGGGCGATCTCGACGCCGTCCCCACCACGCCGCCGCCCACACAAGAAGAGCGCGCGGCACTCGCCGCCGTCGACCCCGAGGGCGTGCGCCTGCGCGAGTTCGCCTGAGCGGACGATTCCCCGCCATGTCCCGCAAACGATTCGACGCCGTGGGCGTGGGTCTGAACTCTGAAGATCGGTTTTGCCTCGTGGATGAATATCCGCGCCCCGATACCAAGAGCGCCGTTCTCGAAACGACGCGCCAGGGCGGCGGTCAGGCGGCGACGGCCATGGCGGCCCTCGCGCGCCTGGGTCTCGACGTCGCCTACCTGGGCGCCGTGGGCGACGACGAAGCGGGGGCGTTCTCCCTGGAGAGCCTGCGCGCGGAGGGGGTGGACGTAAGCGGCGTCGTGGTCCAGGAGGGCCGCGTGAGCCAGTCTGCAGTCGTCATCGTTCAGCGCGCCGGTGCGCAGAGGGGCGCACGCACCATCTTGTGGCGGCGCGAGGCTGCCCTCGCCCCCGGGGACCTGCGCGAAGACCTGGTGCGCGCGGGCCGCGCCCTGCACATGGACGGCCACCACGTCGAGGCGGAAATCCGGGCCGCCCGGTGGGCGCGCGATGAAGGTGTGCCCGTGTTTCTGGACGCGGAACGCGCACCCGAAGGCATAGAAGAATTGATTGGTCTGACGGATTATCTTGTGGCGGCGGAGGATTTTCCCGCCCTGCTCACCGGCGCCTCCGACCACAGGGAGGCGCTGCGCCTGCTGCGCGCGATGGGCCCCAAAGTGGCGGGCGTAACCCTGGGCGGGCGCGGCGCGCTCGCCTACGACGGAAAGCGGTTCTATGAAGCGGGTGGTTTTCGCGTTGCAGCCGTGGATACCACGGGAGCGGGGGATGCGTTTCACGCGGGCTTTCTCTACGGCGTATTGCGCAGGATGGACCTGGGCGATACCCTGCGCTTCGCCAACGCGGTCGCAGCGATGAACTGCACCGCCCTCGGGGGAAGAGCCGCGCTCCCCCGCCTGAGCGAGGTGAAGACATTTCTGCGCGCGAACCCCTCATGAGAAAACAAACCGGGTCCGGAGGTTTTTGCTCCACCCTTGCGGCCTCGCTTCTTGCCCTCGTTCTGGGCGGGTGCGACCTGGTGCCCTCGTTCGGCCCGCCCGAAGAATCCGTTTCGGGGTCAATTCGCATGGGCGCGAACCTGCCGACCGAGGCTTGGCGCACGCGCACGCTCTTCATCATCCTCGAACGCGAAGGAGGCGGTCCGCCCCTGGCCGTGCAGCGTCTGGTGGAGCCGCGCTTTCCCTACCGATACGTACTGACGAAAGACGACGCGATGATTCGCGGCCAGGCCTTTGCGGGCCGCGTACGGGTGCGCGCCCGCCTGGACGCGGACGGCGTTGCGGGGCCGCTCGTGCGGGGCGACTTTGAGGGGCGAAGCGCGGCTCCCGTGGCCGTGGGCTCTGAGAACGTGGACGTGCTGATCGACCAAATCGGCACCGCGCCTCCTCCCGTGGCGAAAAAGATTTCGCCGCCTCCGCAGCAAGCCCCCTCCCCGGAAGAGGCCGGAGCCCCGCCCGCGGGCGGCCCCACCATCGGTGGCGTGGTGCGCCTCGCCCCCGCTTTGGCGGAGAAAGCGCGGGGCAAGGCCGCGCTGTTCATCATCGCGCACAAGACGCGGCCCGGCCCGCCCCTTGCGGTCATGCGGATACCGAACCCCCGCTTTCCCTTCGCGTTCACCATGGGTGCGCGCGACGTCATGCTGGAGGGTACGGAATTCTCGGGCGAGGTGTCGCTGAGCGCCAAACTCGACGGCGACGGGAGGGTCGGCACACAGCCCGGCGACCTCTCGGGCGCTGTGCCCGGAAAGGTGCGCGTGGGCGCACGGGGGGTGGAAATCGTTCTCTCCCAAGAAGCCGGGGGCGCGCCTGCCCCGCGTTCCGCACCGCCCGTGCAGGCTCCCGGGACCGGGGAGCGGATTTCCGGCGTCATAGAGGTCGCCCCCGCCCTGCGGGCGCAAGCCGGGGGGAAGCCGGTTTTGTTTCTCATTGCGCGCAAGGAGGGGGGCGGCCCCCCGCTTGCGGTCGTTCGCATCGCGCGCCCCCGCTTTCCGCTTGCTTTTGAAATTTCGCGGCAAAACGTCATGATTCCCGGCGTCGCGTTCGAAGGAGAGGTTTCACTCTCTGCGCATCTGGACGCAGACGGCGCGGCGGGACCGGCAAGCCCAGGCGACCTGGAGGGCCGCACGGTCCGGCCCGTTCGCGTGGGTGCGCGCGGGGTGCGCATCGTGATCGACAAGGCGTTTTGAGGCTGCGCACGCTGGCGCGGCGGATCCAAAGGGTGCATAATCACGCCTCTGCATTTTCGGAAACACCTTTCGCGGGCATTGCCCATCCACGCACCGATAAGGAGAAGTACAGGTGATTATCGACCCCCATGCCCACATCGCTCCCGAGAGTTTTATCGAAGACGTACGCCGGGGCCGCTTCGGCGACGCCGTTACCATCGAGGCGGGCGACCCCTGGGAGTTGCTCGTGACGAGGAGCACCGTTTTGGGCGAGGAGCGCGTCCACAGGAATCCGTTGCCGAAGGAGACCTACGACGTCGAGATGCGCCTGAGCGACATGGCGAACAACCAAAACGTGGACGTGCAGATACTCTCGGTGGTTCCGCCGATGACGCACTACGCCCTGGATGCAGGCCTGAACAGGGAACTCTCCTCCTCTTTGAACGACGCTCTGACCGCCCTCACCAAGGAGCACCCCGAGAGGTTCCTCTGCATGGCGCAGATTCCGCTCCAGGACCCCGAGGCGGCCGCCGCCGAGCTGGACCGCGCGGTGCGCAACGGACACCTGGGTTGTCAGATCGGCTCAAACGTGGCGGGCAAGAACCTCGACGACCCCGCCCTCGACGTCGTCTGGGCGAAGGCGTGCGAGCACGACGTGCCGATTTTCATCCACCCGGTGGACGTGATGGGCGTGAACGACAGGCTCAAGGATTACTACCTGCGCAATTTCATCGGCAACCCTCTGGACACGACGATTTCGATCGCCTGCCTCATCTTCGGTGGCGTGTTCGACCGCTTCCCGAACGTCAAGTTTCTGGTTTCGCACGTGGGCGGGTTCACGCCCTGGATTCGGGGCCGCTGGCAGCACGGCTACGGCGAGCGCACGGAACCCAAGGTGCACGGGGCGCAGGAGCCCGAGAATTATTTCGGAAAGATTTACTACGACACCATCATCCACAACGCGGATTCGTTCGAGTTCGCCGTGAACACCCTGGGTGTGGAGCGAATTCTCTACGGCACGGATTACCCCTTCGACATGGGCTATCTGGGCGCGGCGCGTGAAATTCCGGGGCTTTCGCGCTTCTCGGCGGAGGATCAGGAAAAGATGCTGTGCGCAAACGTGAAGAAGCTCTACAAGATAGCGGACTAAGCGAAGCGAGACGATGCCTGTAATCGATCCGCATACCCACATCTACCCCGAGGCGTTCATCGAGGACGTGCGCCGGGGCCGGTTCGGCCGCACGGCGACGATAGAGGCCGACGCCCGGGGGGAGTGGATCGTAACCCGCGGCAAGGTGTTGGGGCGCGAGGCCGAACTCAGAAACAAGCTCACGCCGCTCTACTACGAGCTCGCCCCGCGCTTTGCCGACATGGAGCGCATGGGGGTCGCGCATCAGGTGCTCTCCATAGGCCCGGCCATGACGCTCTACACGCTCGAGGCCGCGGCCAGCGAGGAACTCTCCGCTTCGCTGAACGACGGCCTGGCGGCGCTCGCGCGCACCTGGCCCGAGAAATTCTCGTGCATGGCCACCGTGCCCCTGCAGGCGCCTGAGGCCGCCGCGGCCGAGCTCGAACGCGCGGCGGCAAACGGCCACGTGGGCGTGATGATCGCCTCGAACGTGGCGGGCGAGAACCTCGACGCGCCGGAGCTGGACGTCTTCTGGGCGCGGGCGCAGGCACTCGGAATGCCCGTGTTCGTGCATCCCACGAGCGTGCTGGGGGCAGGAGATCGGCTGCGGGATTTTTACCTGAGAAACTTTATCGGCAACCCGCTCGACACCACCATCGCGGTGGCGTGCCTGATATTCGGCGGGGTGCTGGACCGTTTTCCGAACCTGGTGTTTTACCTCTCGCACGTGGGCGGGTTCACGCCCTGGATTCGGGGCCGCTGGCAGCACGGCTACGGCGAGCGCACCGAGCCTAAGGTCCACGGCGCGCGGGAGCCCGAGCAGTATTTCGGCCGCTTTTACTACGACACCATCATCCACGACGCGGATGCGTTCGCCTTCGCGGCGAAAACGCTCGGGGCGGAGCGGATTCTCTACGGCACGGATTACCCGGCGGACATGGGCTACCACCAGCCCGCGCGCGATATTCCGGGGCTGGACAGACTCTCCGCGGCCGATCAGGAGATGATTCTCTCGGCCAACGCGCGGCGCGTCTACGGGCTCCGTATCTAGGGGGCTGGACAAAGGGCGCGCGGCGCGTAGAATGCGGGGTGTCTTTTCGCATCGCGCAGCTTCGCGGCACAAGGGGGGGCATTCGATGGAGGAAACCCGGTTTCGCATAGGCGACAGGGTGCGCATCAAGGAGATGTACCCCGACGGTCATCACCGCACGACGTATTACGTGAAGGGCAGGACCGGCGTCGTCAACCGCTATTTCGGCAAGTATAAAAACCCCGAGAACCTCGCCTACGGCGGCGACGGACTGCCGCTGCGCGAGCTCTACTGGGTGGCGTTCGACCTCAACGATTTGTGGGATCACGAGGCGGGGAAGAAGCAGGACAAACTGCTGATCGAAATCTACGAACATTGGCTGGAGCCGGCGTAGGCCACATCCGCCGGCACTACCCGTGAACGAGGAGCCCGACATGGCGCACTCCCACGACCACCACAGCGGCCACGGCCATCACCACCACCACGGCGAGCACGAGCGCACCTACAGCCAGGACCCCGCCGCCCACAACGCGCGCATGCAGTCCGACGACGCCTACCGCGCGGGGGCGGTCGCCCAGGTCGAGCACGACCTGGACTACTACCAGGTGCGCGTGACGGCGCTCCTGAACGTCTTGCGCGAGAAGGGCATCCTCACGACCGACGAGATGCGGCGCTCGGTCGAGGAGATCTACGGCCAGAGCCCGGCGATAGGCTCGCGCATCGTCGCGCGCGCCTGGGTGGACGAAGGCTTCAAGGAGAGGCTGCTGGCCGACGCCGACGCGGCTTGCGATGAGATGGGCATCGACACCTCGGGCATCAACCGCGTGGTAGCGCTCGAGAACACCGACACCATGCGCTACATGGTGGTGTGCACCCTGTGCTCGTGCTACCCCAGGCAAATCCTCGGCCAGCCCCCCACCTGGTACAAGAGCTTTCCCTATCGCTCGAAGGCGGTCACCGACCCCAGGGGCACGCTCAAGGACATGGACTTCGAGGTTCCCGAGGAGGTGGAGCTCGTCGTCATCGACTCGAACGCGGACTGCCGCTACCTCATCATCCCCCAGCGTCCGAAGGGAACCGAGGACTGGACGGAGGCGCAACTCTTCCAGCTCGTGACGCGCGACTCGATGATCGGCGTGGGTGATCCTCTCACCCCCGCGCAGCTCGAAGAGGCCATGCAGGCGGCGGAGCAGGTAAGCTGAAGAAGGCCGTAAATCTATCGAGCGGCGGGGGCGGCGTCCCCCGCCGCTTTTTCAGGCACATGGAGCGTACATGCCTGCGCCTCGCGTCGTCGCGATTCAATTCGATGGTCTGCGCGCGGACGCCCTGAGCGAGGAGAACACGCCGCATCTGGCGGCGGCGGCCGGGCGCGGGACATGGTTTCAAGCGCACCGCAGCACCTTCCCCACCTCGACGCGGGTTTGCGTGTCGACCCTCGCCACCGGCGCCCACCCCCGGGCGCACGGCCTGCCGGGCAACTCGGCCCTCGCGCGCGCACTGGGCAGAACCATCACCACGGGCAGCCAAGCGGACCTGGCGGAGTGGGAGTGCGCCCTGGACGGGCGCCTGCTGGAGAGAGACACGTTCTTCGCCCGCACGGGCGGCGCGGTCGTGAGCGTGGCGTCGAGCGGCTCCGCCTGGCTGTGGAGTGCAGGGCGCGCGGCGCGTCTCGCCCACCCCGATATCGTACATCCCGCAGAGGGGCGCGAGGCCGTCCGCACCGAGGCCATACCCCCCGCCGCCGAACCCGACCTCGCGCGCTGTGCCTGGGCACTGGACACAGCACTTCACTGCGCCTTCGCCGAACCGACGCCGCGCGTGCTCCTCGTGCACCTGAGCGAGCCGGACAACACGCAGCACCACCAAGGCGCCGCCGGGCCGGAGTATCTCGAAGCCCTCCGGGGGGTGGACGAACTCTTCGGCGCGTTTTGGGAGAAATTTCGGGAGCGGCACGCTTCGCGCGAGACGCACCTGGTGCTGTTTTCCGATCACGGGGTGGTGGCGACGGCGGGCGGAATCGACCTCGACGCCGAACTGGAAGTCCTCCCCGGCCGGGGGGAGACCTGGGAGGTCGCCCACAGCGAGGGGGCGGCGCTTTTTTATGCACAAGACAAAAGGGCTCTCCCCGCCCTCGTCGACTTGCTGCGAACGAAAGAATGGGCCGGCCCCTTGTTCTCGGCGGACGGCGCAGGAGCGGAAGGGAGGCTTCCGGGTACGACGTCGCTCGGGCTCGTCGGCTGCGGCGGCCCCCGCGCACCCGATCTGCTCATGGGCTTTCAGTGGGGCGACGGCCATCCGGCGGGCGCGTCGCGCGCGGGCGCACTCCCCGGCTGGGGGTATTCCTCCGTCCGGAACAAGGGAACCGGGGGAACGCACGGCTCGTGCAGCCCCTATGAACTCCGAAACTTCCTGATCGCCGTGGGTCCCGCCTTCGGGGCGGGGGTGCGGATAGACGCCCCCACGGGCAACGCGGACCTCGCCCCCACCATCCTGACCCTGGCGGGAGAAAAGCCGCCCCCGGGTCTGGACGGGCAGTCGCTCACGCAAACGCCCCGCGGGCGCGGGGAGGAGCGCATATACCGCGTGGAATCGCGCGGGTGCGTGCAAACGCTCTCGCGCACGGAAGTGGAGGGGCGCTTCTACCTCAACTACGCCAGACTGGAGCGGGGGTAGGGGTCTACCCCCCATCCGAATAGGTGGTGCGCTCCTCGTCCCTGTAGGCGTCCATGAGTTTCTGGCCGCCTTGTTTTGCCGCGCGGACGGCGAAGATGGGCGGGGGGACGTCGGGACGCCATTTGGTGGTCTCGGGCGGCTCGGGCCACTCATAGGGCAGATGGCGGTAGGCGTTGGGTGCGTGCGCCTCCTCGAGCAGAGCGGCCATGTCCTCGCAAATTCTCCTCTGGCCCGCGTAGTCGCCCACCAAGCCGAGCTGCCGCCCGAAGGGATACTCCACGAACACAGCCCGCGGCACGCAGACGCGCTCGGTGGTCTCGGGCACGTTCGAGATGATGACGGTGGAAATGCCCGCCCGTTCTATTTCGCGCTGCAACAGTCCGCCGGACCGGTTGCACAAGGGTCAGACCGGGTAGAGAAAGGCCGCGTCCACGCCCTCGGCCCGCATTTTCTCGATCATGAGGGGAGCGGTGCGCTTCACCAGCGGGTGGAAGTTGGGGACGTAGCCCATGATGGAATAGAGCGTATCGGCGAGTGCGCCGATTTTGCCTTCGCTTTCCAGGTCGAGAAACACGTCGACCGGCCAGGCGACGTTTCTGTCCTCGGCCATGAACGAGGTGTCCACGTGCAGGTGGGAGTAGGCGACGTCGTGCTGGCCCGCTGTTTTGGGAATCTCGCGGTGGGTCGGGTCGCCCCAGGTGGGCTCGCGGCGTTCGCGTTCGTAGTCGAAGGAGAGGTCGCCCTTCATGAAGATGCCCGCGGTGGAGACGAGCGTTACCTTGCACTCCGAGAGCGGTTTGGTCATGGGCGCCCAGGGGGTGCGGGCCGGGTCCGCCTGCCGCTGGGCGAGGACGCGCTCGCGCGAGTCGGGGTGAAACCGGAATCCGTCCACTTTTTCTCTCGGCATCGCGTTTGTCCTCAGTAGGGCGTGCGCTCAGGGGCGGCGGCTCTCTTTGGTATCGCGTTTCGACCAGCCGAGCAATACCGCGAACAGGGCGCAGGCGAAGAACATGAGTGCGAAGACAGAAAGCCCCGGCAGGTAGGAGCCGCGCCAGTCGAACAGAACGCCCGTCATCCAGGGTCCCGCGGCGCCGAACAGGGCGAAGGCCATCATCGCCACCCCGTTCACGCGCCCGAAGCCGGGTCCATCGAAGTAGTCCGCCAGCAGGGCCGAACCCGTAGGCCGCATGAGCCCCAGGGCCGCGCCGTTGGCTATCGTCCCCAGGTAGAAGCGCATTGCCGGGTCGCCCCGTTCGAAGTTGCCCAGGACGAGTGCGGAGACGACGCCCAGCGCCGCGCCCGCGACGAAGGTGGGCACCCGCCCCAGCCTGTCCGAGATCGGACTTAAGAGGTTCGCTCCCACCTGGCACAGACCCCACAGGGCGAACAGGACGCTCGCGGCCCGAAGCGAGAACCCCTGGTCGGTGGCGTGGGGCACGAGGTGCACGAGCATCCCCGCGAAGGTGTAGGCCATCGGCAGGAACGACCCCAGAAAGAAGAAAAACGGCAGACTCCACAGGACGACGCCATATTCGCCGCGGCCTCGGGGCGCCGCGGCGGCGGCCTGCGCGTCGGGCGTGCTGCGAACGAAGGGGGGGTCTGCGAGGGTGTTCTTTTCCTCGGGGCGATCCCGGTGGAGGATAACGCACAGCGGAAGCACGAGGAGCAGAGTCACCCCCGCGAGGGCGAGATAGCTCGCCCGCCAGCCCAGAGCCGCGATGAGGTAGGGGGTGGCGATGTTCAGGGCGAAGGCCCCGCCCTGGGAGGTGTTGACGATGCCGAGGGCCAAGCCTCTTTTGCGCACGAACCAGTTGGAGAGCGTGGGAACCTGGGCGACCCAGGTGCCCGCGGCAAAGCCCATGCACAGCCCCACGTACATCAGATAGAACTGCCAGAGGGATTCGATGCGGCTCCCTACCAACAGAGAGAGGCCGAACACCAGCACGCCCGCCGACATCGAGCCCCGTATGCTCCAGCGATCCGACAAAATGCCCGCGAGCGGCGAGACGACCGCCTGGGCCAGCATTCCGATGGAAAACGCCGCCGCCGTCGCCCCCCGGCTCCAGCCGAGCTCTCCCGATATCTCCTTGAAGAAGGGGCCGATGGTCGCGCGAAACGCGATGAGGGAGATCATGACGAGATAGACGACGGCCAGCACCACCCAGCCGTACCAGACGCGCCTAGCCATGCGTGGCGGCTCCTTCCTCGCGCGGTATGCGCGCGAGACCCACCACGCACGCCGCGCTCATTACGAACATGCCGCCCAGGACCAGGAAGCCCGTGAAGTAGCTCCCGCTCGCGTCGAAGAGCATTCCGGTAACCCAGGGGCCGAGCGCACCCACGAGCGAGAACGCGGTGACCGCGCACCCGTTCACCAGGCCGAAGCCCGGCCCCGAGAAGTGATCTGCAAGCAAAGAGGACGCCGTGGGCCGCACGAACCCCAGGGCCAGCCCCAGCCCGCCCGTGCCCGCGTAGATGCGCCACGCCGGCGAGGCTTTTGTGAAATCGGCGAGGAGCCAGCATGCAACCACCCCGCAGGCCGCCCCGGTGAGAAAGGTGGGGAGCCTGCCGATTTTGTCCGAAACCGCACTCAGCGCGTTTCCCCCCATGAACACCGCCCCGTAGAGGGCGAAGACGGCGGCACCCCCTTCGGGCGAAAACCCCTGATCCGTCGCGTGGGGAATCAGGTGCACCAGCCCGGTGGTGAGCACGTAGGCGATGGAGCCGAACGTGCCCCCGATGAGCAAAAACCTGCGGGTGAGGAGAAAGGCAAAGGAGGCGGAACCTTTCTCGTGCTCACGCCTGGGCCGCGCGGGGGCGGCGGCGCGCGCGCGGGCGCGCTCGAACTCCTCGGAGGTGAGGAAGGGGGCGTCGGGAGCGGTGTGTTTTTCCCGCGGATGATCGCGCAGGGCGGCGAGAGCGAAGGGCAGCAGCAGACAGAGCAAGCCGCCGCCCAGGACGAGGTAGCTCGCCCGCCAGCCGAGGGCCGCGATGAGCAGCGGCGTCGCCACGTTCAGCACGGGGGCGAGACCCTGGGCCGCGTGGGAGAAGCCCATGGCCAGCCCGCGTTTGCGCACGAACCAGTTCGAGAGCAGCTGCACCTGGGGGAGGTTCGCCGTGAAGGCGAAGCCCACCGAGAGCAGAAAATACATGGCGTAGAAGTGCCACAGGGCGCCGATGACCGCGCCGATGAGCAGCGCTGCCCCGTTCACGAAAATGCCCGCCGCCATCACCCAGCGCATGTTGAAGCGCTCGAGCACCCACCCCGCCAGAGGGGCGACCACCGCCTGGCCGAGCATGCCGACGGCGAAGGCCCCGGCCGTCTGGGCGCGGTTCCAGCCGAGCTCGCCCGATATTTCCTTGAAAAAAGCGCCGAGGGAGTTTCTGACGCCCAGGGTAACCGCCAGAATGACGAAGACGGCAAAGAGGATAACCCAGCCGTACCACAGGCGCGCGTCCCTGCGCGCTTGCCAGCGCGCGGAGATCAAGACTTTGCGTCGTCCGGGGCGGGGTGCCCCACCCAGAACGAATAGCCGGAGTAGAACTTCTCCACCCGCTCGAGGGCGTGGCGCGAGAGGCGCACGCCCTCCACCTCCACCGCCGAGACGCCCGGATGCTGCAGGAGCTTTTGCCGCACGCCCAGGGCGTAGGTGACGCTCTTGAGTGCACAGCCCCTGCACGCACCCTCAAAGCGCAGGGAGACTTCTCCGCCCGCGCTCACGCTGGTGAGGGTGATGCCGCCGCCGTGTATCTTGAGCAGCGGGCGAATCTGCGTCTCGACGATGGCTTCTACCTGGGCGCGAAGCGCATCTTGGTCGTTCATGGTGCGGTACCCCACAGTTCGCGCTTTTTTGCCTCCACGTCCACGCCGAAGATGCGCGCCTGGTTGAGGCCGAGGACGTTGCGCTTGTCCTGTTCGGTGATTTGGGGATAGCCGTAGTCTTCCTGCATGGATTCGGGTATCTCCATGTCCCATATCCATTCGAGCACGGGGCGCGCGTTGCCCAGCAGCGCCATCTCCGAACCCCAGAGCACGCGCTCAGAGCCCACGTCGCGCAGCAGCCTGCCCATCCACTCGGTGAAGGTGCGCGGAGCGACCATGGGAACGTGGCCCACGCCCGAGAGCACGAGAAAGACGTTCTCGTAGCGGTTCGCCATCCAGACGACTTCCTCGAAGTAGGGCACCGCCAGGTGGTGGACGCCGAACAACAGGTCGGGAAAGTCCATCGCCGCGCCTTCAATGTCCAGCGGGGAGAGGTCGCGCAGCTTCGCCCGCGTAATGGGGTTTCCCTTGTGGAACTGGAAGACCTTTACCCCGAGTGCGCGGCCTTTTTCGTAGAGGGGGTAGGCGATCTCGGGGTCGTCGCACGCCCATGACTTGCCGTCCACGTGGGCGTTGTAGATCTTGATCGAGCGCGCCCCCCATTCCTTCACCTGGCGCTCCATCTCCTCGCAGGCGGCGGCGACGCTGGGATACATCGGGTCCACGGCGCCGCAGAAAAGCGCGCGCTCGGGGTAGGCCTGCGTGAAGGCGTACTGCGCACGCACGGGCGCGAAGCCGTCCTTATAGAGGTCGAACAGGGGCACGGCCTGGGCCATCGCCATGTCGGTGCCCGAATCCTCAAACACGAGGCGGCCCATCTCCTCCACCCCCCAGCGGCGCTTGAAGCCCTCCACGGGGTGCCAGTTCGCATAGAGGTCGCCGGGCGAGGTGGCTCTTCTGCGCAACACCTTGCTCACGTGGTAGTGGCGGTCGTATTCGCTGGCGGGCGAGAGGAGGTTTTCGTCCGAGTAGTCGTACATGTGCACCACGTTGTCGAAAACGAAGACGTCCTCGCGTATCATGCGGCGAAACTCCATGCGGGTGGTCGCGTCGGCGCCTGAAGACTAGCATACCTCGCGCGCACCTGTCAGAGAACGGGGAAGGCGGGCGGCGCGGCCCGCGATGGTCCGAGCCCGCGCCCGCGGAGCGCAAGGAGGGGGAAATGGACTGGGTGGCGTTTTCGGTCGTCGCGGCCCTGGCGCAGGTCTCGCGCAACGCGGCGATGAAGTCCATCGGCCACAAGCTGGACGAGTACATCAACGTGCTGGGCAGGTTTTCGTTCCTGCTTCCTTTTGCAGCCGTTGCGGTGTGGATGAAGGGCGTGCCCGAGATTCAGCCCGGCTTCTGGTGGGCGTGCGTCCTGTTCGGCTTCTCCCAGACCCTGGCCACGCTCATGCTGTCCAAAGCGCTGCTCTACGGCTCGATAGGCGTGGTTACCTCGCTGTGGAAGCTTTCGCTCATCTGGCTGGTGCTGCTCTCCTACTTTACGCTGGGCGAGACGCCCTCGGCGTGGGGGCTCGCGGGCATCCTGCTCACCCTGGCGGGCGTCTACGGGCTGAACGTCTCCCGCGCGCGCATCGGCTGGTTCGAGCCCGTGCGCTCCCTGTTTACCGATAAGGGGATGCGCTACACCATGCTGTCCTCGCTGATGTACGCCCCCTCGGTCATCACCTTCAAGCAGGCGGCGGTGCTCTCCGACGGCCCCTTCGGCACGCTGGCGACCTACGCGGCGGCCTCGCTCGTCGTGTTGCCGATTACGCTGCGCAAGTCCGCCACCCACTTCAAGGACGCCCCCCGCCTGTGGAAGGGCTTCGTTTCGCTGGGGCTGTTCGCCTTCATCACGAGCCTGGCCCAGGCCGAAGCCTACCGCCTCACGCTCACCTCCTACGTGGAGTCGGTGAAGCAGATAGAGATTCTGCTCGCCATCGTGGTGGGCTACGTGCTCTTCAAAGAGCGCGACCGCGTGCGCGAGACCCTGCTGGGGGGTGCGGTGATTCTCTCGGGAATTGTATTGCTGATTCTGGCGGGCTAGAGACCCGCGCGCACCTCCGCTTCGCCGCGGGCACCGCCTCGTTCGCGCGCCCCGGATGTTTCCGCTTCATTTCTAGAGGATCGATTCTTCCTCGACGAGTGCCCGCGCCTTTTCGGGCGTGTCGGAGGTGAGCGCCACGGTCGCGTAGCCCCCGTGGTGGCCGAGGATGTGCATGCTCTGTATGTTCACGCCCGCGTGCTTGAACTTCTCCGCCATCTTGGCGAGCGCGCCCGGCTCGTCGCGCAGCCGGATGACCATCGCCTCGTCGCTCACCGCCTTGAAGCCCGCGTTGGTGAGCACGCGCAGGGCGCGGTCGGACTCTTCGGTGGTGAGCACGACCACGCCCTGTGCGCCCACCATTTCGGTGTTGAGCGACTGGATGTTGATCGACGCCTCCCCCAGAGCCCTGCTGATGTCGGCGATGACGCCGACCTCGTTTTTTACCGTGATGATGATGCGATCCATCGAAATCCTCCTCAGGCCGTCTGCCTGTGCGCCGCCTTCATGCAGTCGTCGACGAACTCGTCTATCGTCGCGCGCGTTACGTGGGGCATGGTGATGATGTGGGCGATGCCCTCGTAGGGGGCGATTTGCCACTTGCGCAGAACCTCGGCGGCAGGACGCGGGAAGACGACCGTGACCGAGTTCTCGTGCCGCCACGCGGGAATGCCCCGCTCGTTGAAGCGCTCGACGGCGTATTCGGCGACCGCGAGCATCTCCTCCACGAGTGCGCGAAACCCCTCCAGGCCGTAATGCTCGAAGGCGAGCCACATCATGAGCGGGGTGATGGCGTTGCGCGAGCCGGGCAGGGTGGTGTCGAGCACGCCCACGTATTCTATCGAACGCGCGATGCGCGCGACGTAGGCGTTCCTGGTCAGCACGACGCCGCAGGGCAGGGGGCAGCCGATGAGCTTGTGCCCGCTGATGGAAACGCTGTCGAAGCCCGCGTCGAACCCGTAGGGCTGGGGATTGTCGACGAAGGGAAGAATCATGCCGCTCAGCGCCGCGTCCGCGTGGACGTAGGAGTTCGTGATGGCCAAATCGTGGAGAATCTCGCGCACCCGGCCCACGTCGTCCACCGCGCCCTTCATTGTGGTGCCGATGTTTGCCATGAAGATGACGGGCGTGTCGCGGTGGATGCGGATGGTCTCGTAGAGGTCCTCGTAGTCGATCTCGCCATTCTCCTGGCTCTTGATCATGATGTTGCGCACGTTCAGCACGCGCAGAATCTTGAGCACGCTGTAGTGGGTATCCTGCGAGAAGTAGACCATCCCGTTCGGCAGCAGCTCCCGCCCCATGTAGAGGCCGTACATGTTGCCCTCGGTTCCGCCCGCGGTGACGTAGCCCCAGGCCTCCTCCGCGGGCAGATGCATGAGGGAGGCGAAACGCGCGACGACGTCGCGCTCGACGTCGTGGGTGTTGCTGCGGAAGTTGCTGTCGTGAAACGGGTCGCCCACGTTGTTCAGGCAATACTGCATGAAGGGCAGCAGGGCAGAGTAGTCGAAGTCCTGGTTGCAGGGGTAGCCTACCTGTCGTTTCGCCAGTGCGTCGAAGTCGTCGCGCAGGGCGTCGAGGCGTTCCCTCACGGGGGAATTGGGTTCGTTCATGGACGAATCCTCCCTGAAAGCACAAGCACGGCCCGGGGTGAGCGCCGCACTTTCTACCCCCGCAGGATACCCCATTCGCCGTGCGGAGAAAATCCACGAAAAAACCCTGGCGGGCAGAGGCCTTCCGCAAGATGTCCACGCCGCGGGGCCGCTCGCGCCCGCCGTGGCCGGGGGCTCGCCGCAGGATGCAGCCGTGGCCGCCGAATTGTTGACACCGGCGGATGCCAGCCGTAAGATGCGCGCGGACCTCAGAACCCGAATGCGCGCGCGTGCGCGTGGTGGAGACCAGGGATGCCGCAAGAGTACTTGCCGATACTTATTCTGATAGCGCTGGCGATCGGATTCGCAGCCATGAACCTGGGCGTCACCTACGTCATGGGCAGGCGCAAGCCCACGGTGGAGAAGGATTTCGCTTATGAGTGCGGCATCGTGCCGGAGTCGAACGCGCGCGGGCGCTTCAGCGTCAAGTTCTTTCTGGTGGCGATTTTGTTCATCGTTTTTGACGTGGAGACCATCTTTCTTTATCCATGGGCGGTGAACCTCAAGCGCATGGGCGTCTACGGCTTTCTGGCCGTACTGCCCTTCATGGGTCTGCTGGTCGCCAGCCTGATCTATGAGTGGCGGCGGGGAGCGCTCGAATGGGACTAGAACAACAGCTTGAAGGCCAGGTGGTTCTGGGCCGCGCGACCGACGTCATCAAGTGGGCGCGCAAGAACAGCCTGTGGCCCGCGCTGTTCGGTCTGGCGTGCTGCGCCATCGAGATGATGTCCACCTCGGCGGCCAAGTACGACATCTCGCGCTTCGGGGCCGAGGTGTTTCGCGCCTCGCCGCGCCAGGCGGATTTGATGATCGTCGCGGGCAGGGTTTCGCGGAAGATGGCGCCCGTGCTGCGCCAGATTTACGATCAGATGCCCGAGCCGAAGTGGGTGATCTCCATGGGCGCGTGCGCGTCGACGGGCGGGATATTCAACAACTACGCACTGGTGCAGGGGGTGGATGAGGTCGTGCCCGTCGACATCTACGTGCCGGGTTGTCCTCCCCGCCCCGAAACGCTCATCGACGGAATCATGAAGCTCCAGGAGAAGATTGCGCAAGAGAGTCTCTACCGAGAGGATTCCGGCGTCACCTCTCTTTAAGGAACACGAACGCGAAGCATCCCCGGGGCCGCGTGCGTCGAAAATCGGCGCGGGGGCGCATTCTAGCCACGCGCGCCCACGAAGCGCAGGCGAACTTTCGAGGTGGGGCATTTGAGCGAAGAAGTTCCGAAGCAGGCCGAGGCGGAAAAGCCGATCGAGGAGCGAGACCCCGACGTCGTTTTGCTGCGCGCGAAGATCGGCAAGGGCTTTCTCTCCGCGCGTGCGCACCGGGGCCAGGTATCGGCCATGGTCGCGCCTGACGCCCTGCTCGAGGCTGCGCGCTTTTTGCGCGACGAGCGGGGCTACGCGCTGCTGAGCTTCGTCTGCGGGGTGGATTGTCTGGAGCTTTCGACGCCCTGGCGGTTCAAGGTCGTGTATTCGCTTCTCAATCCCGAGAAGGTGCGGCGGCTGCGGATAGAGACCCCCTGCGCGGACGACCTGGAGCCGAGGGTGCCCAGCGTCTGCGCAATATGGCCGGGCGCCCGCCTCCACGAGAGCGAGGCGTACGATTTGGTGGGCATCGAGTTCGAGGGACACCCCGGGCTCGAGCGCCTGCTCACGCCCGATGGGTTCGAGGGCTATCCCCACCGCAGGGATTTTGACATCTCCTCCGAGCCGGTGGCGTTTACGTTCCGGGACACGCCCGCGGGCAAGCCCCGGGCGCAGGAATAGAGCAGGGAGGCGCAGGTGGCCACGCAGGTGCGAAACAGGGACCCGCTCGACAGCGACGTGCTCGGCCCCATACGGACCGAGACCATGACGCTCAACATGGGGCCGCAGCACCCCAGCACCCACGGCGTGCTGCGCGTGGTGCTCGAGCTCGAGGGCGAAACGGTGCTCTCGTGCAAGCCCGTCATCGGCTATCTGCACACGGGCATAGAGAAGAACATGGAGGAGAAGACCTACAACAAGGCCCTCCCCATGACCGACCGCATGGACTATCTTGCGCCGATGTCGAACAACCTGGGCTTCGTGCTGGCCGTGGAGAAGCTCCTGGACATGGACGTTCCCCGGCGCTGCAAGTACCTGCGGGTGCTGCTCGCCGAGATGACGCGGCTCAACAGCCACCTCGTCTGGCTCGGCACCCACGCCCTGGACCTGGGGGCGATGACCGTCTTTTTGTACTGTTTCAGGGAGCGCGAGCAGCTGCTCAAGATTTTCGAGAAAGTCTCGGGCGTGCGGATGATGACGAGCTACTTCCGCGTGGGCGGCGTGGCGCGCGAGCCCTACCCGGAGTTTTATGCGGATTGCGCGGACTTTCTGCGGCCTTTCTCCGAGCGGGTGGACGAGTACGAGGAGCTCCTCACCGAGAACCCCATATACAGGCGGCGTACGCGCGGGGTGTGCTCCATGACGGCCGCGCAGGCTTTTGCCCTCGGCATCACCGGGCCGCTGCTCAGAGCCTGCGGCGTCGCCTACGACATCCGCAAGAACGAGCCCTACTCGGGGTATGAGGAGTTCGACTTCGAGATTCCCGTGGGCGAGGCGGGCGACATTCTGGACAGATACCTGGTGCGCATCGCCGAGATGCGCGAGTCGCGCCGCATCGCGCTTCAGGCGCTCGAGGGAATGCCCGAGGGGCCGCTCATGGCGGACGACCCCAAGGTCGTGCCGCCGCCCAAGGAGCAGCTCGCCCACGACATGGAGGCGTTGATCCACCACTTCAAGATATTCACCGAGGGCTACAGCGTGCCCGCGGGGGAGGTATACCAGGTCATCGAATCCCCCCGGGGAGAGTTGGGCTACTACATCGTGAGCGACGGGAGTCCCGGCCCCTACAAGGTGAAGGTGCGCGCGCCGAGTTTCGCGAACCTCCACGCGCTCTCGGAAATTACCCGGGACGGGATGATGGGCGACGTGGTGGCGGCCATCGGCAGCATCGACATCGTGCTGGGCGAAATAGACCGCTGAGGCGGGGGGCTTTGTTTTGGAGTTGATACGGTTTCCCCATTCCGAACAAGAAGAGCGCTTTGAGTTCTCGCCCGAGAACGCGGCCGCGCTCGAGCGCATCATCGCCAAGTATCCGGTAAAGCGCTCCGCCCTGATTCCCGCACTCCAGCTGGCCCAGGAGCAGGAGGGCTTCATCACCAGCGCGGTGATGCAGTGCGTCGCCGAGATGTTCGAGGTCTCCCCCATGGAGGTGTGGGGGGTGGTGAGCTTCTACACCATGCTCAAGACCTCCCCCATCGGCGAGCACCACGTGCAGGTGTGCAACAACCTCTCCTGCGCGCTCATGGGGGCGGGCAAGCTGTTGCAAGCCATAGAGAACCGCCTGGATTGCGGCGTGGGCGAGACGCGCGCGGACGGAAAATTCTCCATCGAGGCCGTCGAGTGCCTCGGGGCGTGCGGGGGTGCTCCCTGCGTGCAGATAAACGAGCACTACTTCGAGGGTGCGACGCCCGGGATGATGGACGAGATTCTGGGCGCCCTGGAGCGGGGCGAGGCCGTCTCGCCCGTCGGGGCGGACGAGGTGGCCGCACCCGCTCTGGCGGATGTACCCGACGACGCGGCGAAAGAGCAGGAATAGAGAAATGGCGCTGGTGCTGGAGAAGATCGTGACGGGCCGCTTCGATGACCCCGCGGCCGCGCACATGGCGGGCTACGAGGCCACGGGCGGCTACGCGGCGATGCGCAAGCTGCTCGGTGGCGTCGCCCCCGCCGACGTGATCGAGCTCGTCAAGGCATCGGGCCTGCGCGGACGCGGCGGGGCGGGCTTTCCCTGCGGCCTCAAGTGGAGCTTCGTGCCCCAGGTCGACGGCCCCAAGTATCTTGCCGTGAACGCCGACGAGGGCGAGCCGGGCACCTTCAAGGACCGCGAGCTCATGCTGCGCGACCCCCACCAGCTGATAGAGGGCATCCTCATCGCCTGCTACGCCGTGGGCATCGAGAAGGCCTACATTTACGTGCGCGGAGAGTTTGTCGCCCCCTGGCGCGCGGTGGAGCGCGCCCTGGCCGAGGCCTACGAGAAGGGCTACGTCGGCAAGAACGTGATGGGCAGCGACTTCTCCTGCGACATCTACACCCACCGCGGGGCGGGCGCCTACATCTGCGGGGAGGAGACGGGGCTTCTCGAATCGCTGGAGGGCAAACGCGGCCACCCGCGCCTCAAGCCTCCCTTTCCGGCGGTGGTCGGCCTCTACGCGCGTCCCACCGTCATCAACAACGTGGAGACGCTCGCGAACCTTCCCCACATCGTGGACAAGGGGGCGGAGTGGTTCGCGGGCATCGGCATCGACGAGAAGAACGCGGGCACGCGCATGTACTGCGTCTCGGGCCACGTGGCGAAGCCGGGGCTCTACGAGTTGCCGCTCGGCCTCACCTGTGAGGAGATGATCCACGAGCACTGCGGCGGAATGCGCAACGGCGCCGCGCTCAAGGCGGTGATTCCCGGCGGGGCGAGCGCACCGGTGCTGAGTGCGAAGGAAGTTTATGAGGACAAGGTGACGATGGACTTCGACTCCCTCGCGCGCGCGGGCAGTATGGGCGGCAGCGGCGGGGTGATCGTGATGGACGAGACGACGTGCATGGTACAGGCCGCGGGGAGGCTCGCCGCCTTTTTCGAGCACGAATCCTGCGGGCAGTGCTCGGTGTGCCGGGAGGGGACCGGCTGGGTGTCGGAGATTCTCGCCCGCATCGAGCGCGGCGAGGGGCGGGCGGACGACCTGGAAACGCTCGCGTCGATAGACCCCAACATGCGCGGCAACACCATCTGCGTGCTCTCGGATGCGTGCGCCATGATGTTCGGCGCGTTCCTGACGAAGTTTTACGACGAGTTCGAGGCGCACATCTCTCTGGGTCGCTGCCCGCTGGGCAGCCCGTATCCCGCCAGGGCGTGACGGGGGGAGGCGACGGATGTCGAGCGAGCAGGTAACCTTCGTATTCAACGACCAGACGCTGACGGCGGAGAAGGGTCTGCCGGTTCTCGAGGCCGCCCTGCGCATCGGGGCGCACGTTCCGCACTTTTGCTACCACAAGAATCTCTCCATCGTGGGCCAGTGCCGCGCCTGTCTGGTGGAGGTGCTCGACGCGGGCAACGGCAAGCCGATACCCAAGCTCCAGCCCTCCTGCGCCACGCCCGTGGCCGAGGGCATGGTGGTGAGTTCGCTCACCCCCCGCGTGCTGGAAGCCCAGGAGGGGGTGTTCGAGTTTTTGCTCAAAAACCACCCCCTCGACTGCCCGGTGTGCGATCAGGGCGGGGAGTGCCCCTTGCAGGATCAGACGATGGCCTACGGCAAGGCGGTGAGTCGCACGCACGAGTTTCGCCGCGTCTATCCGCGCAAGGAGATGAGCCCCTTCGTCAAGCCCGAGATGAACCGCTGCGTGCACTGCACCCGCTGCATCCGCTTCAGCGAGGAGATAGACGGCGGCGCGGAATTCGGCTGGGCACAGCGCGGCGACCGCACCGAGGTGGGCATTTACGACGACTTGCCGCTCACCAGCATCGTCTCGGGCAACGTGATCGACATCTGCCCAGTCGGCGCGCTCACTGACAACAAATACCGCTTCACGGCGCGCGTGTGGGAGATGCGCGCGAGCGAGGGTCCCTGCACGCTGTGCAGCGTGGGCTGCCGCCAGAGCGTCTGGACGAGAGACGGCGAGATCAAGCGCGTAACGGCGGGCGAGAACGAGAAGGTCAACGACACCTGGATTTGCGACGTGGGCCGCTTTGGCTGGGGCGGGGCGGGGGAGCGCATCCTCCAGCCCATGACGAGACGCGAGGGCGGCCTGGCGCCGGCGACCTGGGCGGAGGCCACGGGCGCTGCGGCGCGGGGTCTCTCCGCTGCCGCGGCCGCGCACGGAGGCGGTGCGATAGCGGGTCTCGGCGGAGCGTCCTCCACGAACGAGACGGCGTATCAGTTCGGCGTCTTCATGCGCTCGGTTCTGGGCACCAACCACGTGGACGCCCGCGTGCACCCGCGCGATTTGGTGCAGACGGACGTGCAGCGCGCGGCCTTCGGCGGCGTGGGCGGCGCAGGCTCCATCGAGGAGCTGGGGCGTTCGGGGGCCATTGTCGTCGTGGGGAGCGACCCCTTTGCCCAGCACCCCATACTCGCCCTTCAGATCAGAAAGGCCCACGGCGCGGGGGCGGTGATAGTGAACGTGAACCAAAAGCGCATCGACCTGCGCGTTCGCGGCCGGGTGCACCATCTGGTGCCCGTACTGGGCGGCATCTCGCGCACGCTGCGCGCCTTGGCGAAGTGCCTCATGGACGGGGGCGTGCAGCCCGAGGGTGCGAACGCGCACGAATACGCGGCGCTCCTGGACGCCTCGGATTTGGACGGCCTGTGCGCCGAGGCGGACGTTCCGCGCACCGACATAGAGGCGGCGGCGCGCGCGATTCTGGGGGCGGAAGGCGGAGTGAGCGTACTTTCCGGCCCCGGCGAGACGGGCAAGGTCGCCGTGTCCGAGGCAGTGAACCTCGGGCTTTTGCTCCGCGCCAACGCCCTGTTCGCCACGGGCGCACCCAACCTCCAGGGAGCGCTGGATATGGGCTTGCACCCCGAAGCCCTGCCCGGAGGCGATCTGTCGGACGCTTCTGTGCGCGCCGCGTGCGAACGAGCGTGGGGCAGGCCCCTGCACACGGAGGCGGGCAAGGACGCGAACGGGATAATCCAGGGGCTCGAGAGCGGTGAAATCAAGGCTCTCTATATTCTGGGGTGCGACCCCGTCGCCGAACACCCCGACGGCGCGCGCGTGCGCGCGGCACTCGAAAAAGCCGAGTTCGTCGTCCTGCACGCCTCTCACCCGGGGGCGAGCGCGGAATACGCCGACGTCGTGATTCCGGCGCCCACGCTCTACGAGCAGGCGGGCAGCGTAACGAACCTCGAGCGCAGGGCGCAGACGCTCGCGCGTGCGCTCAAGCCCGAGATAGACAAAATGACGCCCGAGCCCTGGCGCGCCTTCGCCGACGTTGCCAAGGCGATGGAGCGCCCCCTGCGGACGAACGCGCTGGACGCGATTCGGGTGCAGGCGCGCGGGCTCGTGCCCGCGTATGCCGACGCCTTCGGGCGCCTGCCCGAGGAGGGTCTCCACCTCAAGAGAGAGGCTGCGGGCGCGTACCAGATTGCCCGGATTCCCGAACGCGAAGCGCAAGCACCCGGCCTCCGGATGCTGCTGACGCCCGTGCTGTGGCTTTCGGGAGCTGGCGTGGCCTCGGCCGCGCACCTGGCCGACATGCCCGAGGCCGCGCTCGCGCTCTCGCCGGGCGACGCGCAGAGTCTGGAGGTGGTCGAGGGCGAGGAGGTGGAGTTCGAGGTGGGCGGCGCGCTCGTGCGTCTTCCCGCGCGCGTGGAGAAGAACGCACCCGTGGGCGTCGCCTTGGCTCCCGAGGGGTATCTGCGCGCGCACGGGGGCTCGGTTCTCAACACGGGCGGCGCGCCGGGGCGCCAGGGGGTGGAGATTCGCGTGCGCAAGGCGCAGGGGGTGGGCGCGTAGATGGTTCCTCTCCTCATTATTCTGGGCAAGGTGCTCGTGGGCTTCGGCGGGCTTTTGCTGCTCGCCGCTTACATGACCTGGATGGAGCGCCGCGTGTTCGCGCTCGTGCAGGTGCGCGTGGGGCCAAACCGCGTGGGACCCGCCGGACTTCTCCAGCCGATCGCGGACGGCATCAAGCTCATGTTCAAGGAAACCATTATCCCCGATCAGGCGGACAAGCTTATCTATTTTCTCGCGCCGGCCATCACGGTGGTGCCCGCCCTGGCCGCCTTCGCCGTGGTGCCCTTCGGCGACTCGGTGACCGTGTTCGGCCACAAGGTGGACCTCGTGCTGGCCGACGTGAACGTAGGCATCCTCTACGTTTTCGCCATGGCGGGCATCGGCGTCTACGGCATCGTCCTCGGCTCGTGGGCGTCGAACAGCAAGTATCCGCTGCTGGGCGGGTTGCGCTCCGCCGCCCAGTTGATCAGCTACGAACTCTCGCTCGGCATGTCGCTTCTGGGCGTGGTGATGCTCTCGGGCACGTTGAGCCTCAAGGGCATCGTGGACGCCCAGGCGGACTGGCCCTACATCATTTTGCAGCCTCTGGGGTTCTTGCTGTTCGTCATCTGCATGCTGGCGGAGACGAACCGCGCGCCTTTCGATTTGCCCGAGGCGGAGAGCGAACTCACGGGCGGATTCCATACCGAATACAGCAGCATGCACTTTGCTATTTACTTCCTCGCCGAGTATTGCAGCATGATCACGCTCTCGGCGGTGGGTGCGACTTTCTTCCTGGGCGGATGGCGCGGGCCGCTGCTCCCGCCCGTGGTGTGGTTCCTGATCAAGGTGCTGGCGTTCATGTTCTTCTTCATGTGGCTGCGCGCCTCCACGCCGCGCCTGCGCTACGACCAGTTGATGGGTTTCGGGTGGAAGGTGCTTCTGCCCGTCTCTATCCTGAACGTGATTGTAACGGCCGCCGTCGTCGCCTTCATGGGCTAGCGGGCCGCACGCAAGGGGAGGGCATGGCATGTTGGGCGAGATCGTAAGGGGGTTGTGGCTGACGTTGCGCCATTCCCTGAAGAGTCGCGTGACGGTGCAGTATCCCGAAGTCCGCGAGGAGATGCCCGTGGGCTATCGCGGCCTCCACAAACTGCTGCGCTGGGAGGATGGGCTTGAGCGCTGCGTGGGGTGCAAGCTCTGCTCGGCGGCGTGCCCGGTGGACTGCATCTACGTCGAATCCGAGGAGAACGACCCCGCCGCGCCCACCTCGAAGGGCGAGCGCTACGCGAGCGTCTACGAGATCAACGAGCTGCGCTGCATCTTTTGCGGTTACTGCGAGGAGGCCTGCCCGGTCGGCGCCGTCGTCCTGGGCAACGAATACGAGTTTTGCCAGGACGACAGGAGCAAGTTCCTCTACGAGAAGGGCGACTTGCTGGTGGAGCGGACGGAGGATTATCCCGAGCTCCACGCCCGCTACGAAGAGAAGAAGCTGCTGACGTATGTCTAGGGCTCGATTGCGCGCGGGTGCTCGCGCGCCGGAGGATGGGCGGTAGTGGTCGGTTCCGTGTTCTTCTACATTCTGGCGGTGGTGACGACGGCGGGGGCCGTGGCCGTCGTCGCGCTCCCCAATCCGCTCTACAGCGTGCTGGCGCTGATACTCACATTTCTGGGGCTCGCCGGGCTGTATCTCTCGCTGCACGCGGAGTTCGTCGCCGCCGTGCAGGTGATCGTCTATGCCGGGGCGATCATGATGCTCTTCCTCTTTGTGGTCATGCTGATCAATCTCGACCGCGAGGAGAAGCGCGAGTTGCTTCTGCCCTTCCAGAAGCTGCTGGGCGCGGTGGCGGGCATCGCCCTGTTCGGGGTGCTGATGAAGGTATTCTTCTTCACTTCCCTCACGACGGGCAAGAAGGGCGCTTTCCCGCTTGCGCGGGTGAGTGAGGTGGGGAACACGCAGGTCGTCGGCAATCTTTTGCTGACGGACTACATACTGCCGTTTCAGGCCATGGGCGTCTTGTTGTTCGTGGGCATCGTCGGCGCCGTGGTACTGGCGCGGCGGCGCAGTCGCTAGGGGAGCGTGGAACGTGGCGCCACTCGAACACTACCTGGTGCTGAGCGCGCTCCTCTTCTGTCTGGGAGTCGTGGGAGTGGTGGTGCGGCGCAACGCCATCGTCGTCATCTTGTGCATCGAACTCATGATGAACGGCGCGAACCTGGCGTTCGTGGCCTACGGGCGGTTTCTCGATTCCATGGCGGGCCAGATGGTGGTGTTCTTCGTGATGGCGGTGGCCGCGGCGGAGGCGGCCATCGGGCTGGCCATCGTGGTGCTCATCTACAGAAACCGCGAGTCCACCGACCTGGACGAAATCAACCTGCTCAAGCTGTGAGAACGAAAAACGATGGATAGCCTTGCATTCATACTGGCGTTTCCCCTGCTCGGCGTGATCGTGAACCTGCTGTTCGGCTGGAAGCGCGGAGAGAAGTTCGCGGGCCGGGTGGCCACCCTGGCAATTGCGCTCGCCTTTCTCGCTTCGCTCCTGGGCTGGATGCGCCTGCTGGCGATGCCTGCGGACGAGCGGGTGCTGCGCGTCGTATTGTTCGAGTGGATTCCTATCGGCGGGCTGCAAGTAGAGGCCGCCTTTGCTCTCGACCCGATTTCCTCGGTCATGACGCTCCTCGTAACCGGCGTCGGCACGCTGATTCACCTCTACTCGATGGGCTACATGCACGGCGATCGAGGCGTGGTGCGCTACTTCATCTATCTGAACCTCTTCTCGCTTTCGATGCTCACGCTCGTCCTGGGGGACAACTTCGTCGTCATGTTCGTGGGCTGGGAGGCGGTGGGCCTTTGCAGCTACCTGCTCATCGGCTTCTGGTACGAGCGGCCCGCGGCGGCCGAGGCGGGCAAGAAGGCCTTCGTCGTGAACCGGGTGGGGGACTTCTGCTTCCTGATCGCGCTGTTCTACATCTATCACCTGTTCGGTTCGCTGGATTTCTCGGCGGTGCTCGAAAAAGCACCCACCGTGCTTGCGTCGGGGAGTGCTGCGGCGACGATTATCTGTCTCCTGCTCTTCGCGGGCGCGACGGGCAAGAGCGCGCAGATTCCGCTCTACGTCTGGCTGCCCGACGCCATGGAGGGGCCCACTCCGGTGAGTGCGCTCATCCACGCGGCCACGATGGTGACGGCGGGCGTCTACATGGTGGCGAGAACCTACGCCCTGTTCGAACTCTCCCCCGCCGCGATGCTAGTGATGGCCGTCGTGGGCGCGCTCACGCTGCTGATGGCGGCCTCCATTGCACTGGTGCAAAACGACATCAAGAAGGTGCTCGCCTACAGCACCGTGAGCCAGCTGGGCTACATGTTCCTCGCCTGTGGGGTGGGGGCGTTCTCGGCGGCGATCTTTCACCTGATGACGCATGCGTTCTTCAAGGCGCTGCTCTTTCTCGGGGCGGGGAGCGTGATTCACGCCCTGGGCGGCGAGCAGGACATCCGCCGGATGGGCGGGCTGCGCGCCGCGCTGCCCCGGACGAGCAACACCTTTCTGGTGGGTGCGCTGGCGATTGCGGGCATATTCCCCTTCGCGGGATTCTTCAGCAAAGACGCCATTCTCTACGCGGCGATGACGTCGGAGCGCGGAGGCGTCGTGCTGTGGCTCGCGGGTGCGGCGGGTGCGCTGCTGACGGCGTTCTACATGTTTCGTCTGTTCTTCAGGGTGTTCTTCGGCCGCTGTGCGCTGAGCATCGAGGAGCAGCAGAAGCTGCACGAGTCTCCCCGCAGCATGACGCGGCCCCTCCAGGCGTTGGCCGTGCTCTCGCTCGTCGGCGGCTGGGTGGGAATTCCGATCGTTACGGGCGCGAACGTGTTCGGCGACTTCCTCGCTCCCGCCCTGGGCGGCCACGGCGAGGGGCACCACGAGGTGGTGTTCGAGATTTTGATGATGCTCTTCTCGCTCGCGCTCGCGGGCGTGGGCATCTACGCGGCCTATAACCTCTACGTCGCGCGCCCCGGCCGCGCGCGCGCCTACGCCGATTTGTGGCCGGGTCTCCACCGCGTGCTGTCGAACAAGTTCTACGTGGACGAGATATACGACGCCTGCATCGTGCAGCCCGTCAAGGGTGCCTCCATCTGGTGTCGCCGCGTCTTTGAGGAGGGTTTGGTGGACGCGGCTGTAAACGGGGCGGGCGTCTTCGCGGTTTCGGTGGGCGGAGTGCTGCGCCGCCTCCAGACGGGCTACGTGAA
Organism: bacterium; assembly: GCA_965221655.1. Lineage (GTDB taxonomy): Bacteria > UBA8248 > UBA8248 > UBA8248 > UBA8248 > Bin107. The sequence goes on from OZ244906.1 coordinate 2,551,329, forward strand.
GAGCTACGCCGTTTCGATGCTGGTCGGCGCGCTGGTGATTGCGCTGTATCTCACGGCGCGCTGAGTTTTTTCGGGTTTTGTCGAGGAGCATGAGGGGCGCGTGCCTGGACTGATTACCTCCGTATTGTTTCTTCCCCTGCTCGGGGGGCTGCTACTCGCCTGCGCGCGCGGGAGCACGCGGGCAGGGGTGCGCACGTTCGCCCTGGCGGTCTCGCTGGCCACCTTTGCGCTCTCGGTCGTATTGTACGCGGGCTTTCGACCCGACTTCGCGGGGATGCAGTTCGTCGAGGAAGTCGCCTGGATTCCCGCACTCGGAATCGCCTACAAGGTGGGGGTGGACGGCATCAGCCTGCCGCTTGTGATGCTGACCACCATCCTGACGCCCGTCGCCGTACTGTTTTCCTTCGACGACGTACGGCAAAAGACGCGGCTCTACTACATCTCGCTCCTGTTCCTCGAGACGGGGATGCTCGGCGTGTTCTTCGCGCTCGACTTCTTTTTGTTCTACGTCTTCTGGGAGGGGATGCTGATTCCCATGTATCTCGTCATCGGGGTGTGGGGCGGGGAGCGGCGCATCTACGCGGCAGTCAAGTTCTTCCTCTACACCATGGCGGGCAGCGTGCTGATGCTCGTGGCCATCATCTGGCTCTACTTCGCCAGCGGGGCGGGCACGTTCGACATTCTGACGCACGTGGAAAGGCCCGTGGCCGCGGCCTTGCAACCCTGGCTGTTCGCGGCGTTCGCGATCTCCTTCGCCATCAAGGTGCCGATTTTCCCGTTTCACACCTGGTTGCCCGACGCCCACGTGGAAGCACCCACGGCGGGCAGCGTCATCCTCGCGGGCGTGCTGCTCAAGATGGGTACCTACGGCTTCATGCGCCTGGCGATGCCCCTGTTCCCCACGGCGGCGCGCGAGTTCGCCTTCCTCATCATGTGCCTGGCGGTGGTGGGCATCGTATACGGTGCTCTGATGGCCATGGTGCAAAGCGACGTGAAGAAGCTGGTCGCCTACTCCTCGGTGAGTCACCTGGGCTTCGTGATGCTCGGGCTGTTCTCCTTCAATCTGCTCGGCGCCTCGGGGAGCGTTCTGCAAATGGTGAACCACGGCGTGAGCAGCGGGGCGCTGTTCCTGATGGTGGGCTTCATCTACGCGCGCAGGCACACGCGGCGCATCGAGGATTTCGGCGGCTTGCTGCGGGTGATGCCCGCCTTCTCGACCTTGTTCATCATTACGGCGCTCAGCAGCATCGGACTGCCGGGGCTGAACGGCTTCGTGGGCGAGTTCACCATTTTGCTGGGCGTGTTCGAGGCCAGTGCCTGGTTCGCCGCCGCGGCCGCCCTGGGCGTCGTGCTCTCTGCAATCTACATGCTGTGGATGTTGCAGCGCGTCCTGTTCGGCGAGGTGCGCGTGCGCGCGAACCTGGGGTTGGCCGATCTGAGCAGGCGCGAGTGGGCGGTCATCCTGCCCATGGTGGCGCTCATGTTCTGGATTGGGCTCTACCCCAAGCCGTTGCTGGGCCGCATCGAGCCCTCGGCGAAGGCGTGGCTCTCGCAGGTGAACCGCCGGGTGTTGCGCGTGGAGGCCGCCCCCGTGCGCAAGGGCGCGGAAACCGAGATTGCCCATCTTGAGAGAAGCGAGGTGAAATAGCCTTGGACATCGTATATCCCACGATACATTGGGGATACCTGCTGCCCGTCGTTTTGCCCGTGTGCGGCGCGGTGCTGGTGCTGATGTGGGACGCCTTCTTCGCGCGGGGCGAGCGCGCGGTGATCGTCGTCATCACGCTGGCGACGCTGGCCGCAACGCTGGGGATAACGCTCGGCGTGCGCACCGCGCCGGGGCTGGCCGCCTCGCTGGCCGGCATGTACCTTTTCGACGGCTTTACGCAGTTTGTGTTCGTCGTCATCACGTTCGCCAGCATATTCGCGGTGCTCATCGCCGCCTCCCAGCAGGAGCTCGACGATACGCCCGCGGGCGAGTACTTCGGCCTCATTCTCTTCGCCACCTCGGGAATGATGCTCATGGCGGCGACGCGCAACCTGTTGATGATATTCGTGGGTCTCGAGGTGTTCTCGCTTTCGCTCTACGTGCTGGCGGGCTATCTGCGCGCGCGGCCCGAGGGAAACGAGTCGGCCCTCAAGTACTTTCTGCTGGGTTCGTTCGCCTCGGGCTTTCTGCTCTACGGCATGGCGCTGGTCTATGGGGCGACGGGCTCCATCGACCTGGTGGAGATCGCCGCGCGGCTGCACGAGAACCCCGCCGCGCGCGGCGCCGCGTTCCTGACGGGGTTGGGCTTCATGTTGGTGGGGCTGGGCTTCAAGGTGGCCGCCGCCCCCTTCTACATGTGGACACCCGACGTCTACGAGGGCGCGCCCACAGCGGTCACGGCGTTCATGTCCGCGGGGCCCAAGGCGGCGGCCTTCGCCGCGCTGTTCAGGATCTTTCTCTCGACGGGAGAGGCGGGCGCGAGCCTGGACGCCGTCTTGTGGGTCATGGCCGTTCTCACGATGAGCCTGGCGAATCTGGTCGCCATCTGGCAATCGTGCGTGAAGCGCATGCTTGCCTATTCGAGCATCGCCCACGCGGGCTACCTCATGGTAGCGCTCGTGGCCGCACGCTCGAGCGGGGGCGCAGCGGCGAGCGGCTTCCTCTACTACATGCTGGTTTACGTGTTTATGAACATGGGCGCCTTCTGCGTGCTCGTGCTGGTCTCGAACGCGCGCGAAGGCGGCGGGACGCGGCTCGACGACCTGGCGGGCATGGCCTCCTGGCGGCCCGGGCTGGCGGCGGCGATGGCCATTTTCATGGTGTCGCTCTCGGGCCTTCCGCCCACGGGCGGGTTCGTGGCGAAGTTCCAGGTGTTCAGCGCGGCCCTCAAGGCGGGCCACGTCTGGCTGACCGTGCTGGCGGTGCTCAACAGCGTGGTGGCCGTGTACTACTACCTGCGGGTCGTCGTGGCGATGTACATGCGCGCGGGCGAGGGCGTCGCGCGCCGCGCCCCGCACGCGGGCTGGTCCTACGCGGCGACGGCCCTCACGCTCGCCGCTCTCGGCGCCCTGCAATTGGGAATTTTTCCCTCCTCTGCCCTGGACTTCGCGCATCGCTCCGCCGTCTTTTTTAATTGACCCCGAGGGGTTGGTTTTTCGGGCGGCCACGTGATATAAGTCATGGCGGTCATCCGGTTGCATGCTTCTCTTCCAGGCTTTTCGGGGGGAGAAAATCGCCTCCGGCGCAAGCGGGTCGGGGGCGTTTTGCGGGGCTTGGCGCCCCGGCTGTTGTGGGGGAACCCGAATGGACTTGGTGGAAATCGCGGCCGCATTCTTTCGGGACTACGAGGCCATCAACCCCTACGTCCCGATATTCATCTTCACGCTCATGGCGTTCGCCTTCGCCGCGAGCGTGTTGCTCGTCGCGCTCGCCGTGCGTCCGAACCTGCCGGACCCGGAGAAGAACTCTCCGTATGAGTGCGGCATGCCCCCGCTCATGGAGGCGCGCGAACGCTTCTCCATACGCTTTTATCTGCTGGGCATCCTGTTCCTGCTTTTTGACGTGGAGGCGCTGTTCCTCTTCCCCTGGGCGGTGCGCTACGACGCTCTGGGGTTGTTCGGGTTCATCGAGATGATGTTGTTCATCTCCATCCTCCTGGTCGGTTATTTCTACGCTTGGCGAAAAGGAGCGTTGGAATGGGCATAGTCGAGGGCAGGTTCAGCGACAACTTCATTACGTCGAAGGTCGACAGTCTCGTCGCCTGGGCGCGCAAGAGCGCGCTGTGGCCCATGACCTTCGGGCTCGCCTGCTGCGCTATCGAAATGATGGCGTCGGGCGCAGCGCGCTACGACTTCGATCGTTTCGGCGTCATTTTTCGCGCCACGCCCCGGCAGTCGGACGTGATCATCGTGGCGGGGACGGTGACCCACAAGATGGGCGACGCCATTCGCAAGGTCTACGACCAGATGCCCGAACCGCGCTGGGTGATAGCGATGGGCAATTGCGCTACCTGCGGCGGCCCCTACGCCAACTACGCGGTGATGCAGGGAGTCGACGAGATCATTCCCGTGGACGTGTACGTTCCGGGTTGCCCGCCCCGGCCCGAATCCCTCATGTGGGGCGTCATGCAGCTGCAAAAGAAGATTGAACAGGAAAAATACATCCGCAGATAACAACCGAACGGGTCGGACAGGACGAGAAGATGCCGGACGAAGTGGTGGAAAACAACGAGCACAACGGCGCGCAGACCTCCGAAGAAGAAGCCCCGCGGACGCCCCCCGCAGAGGATCTGCGTGCGCTGGTGGAGGCGAAGTGCCCGGGTGCGGTGCGCGAGACGAGCGCTTTTCGGGACGAGGAGGATGAGGCCACGTTCGTGCTGGGGACCGACGTGCTCGTGGAGGTGGCAACCCATCTGCGTGACCACGCAGATTCGCGCTTCGCCCTTCTCACCGACCTCACGGCGGCCCACTACCCCGAGGCCGAAGCGCCCTTTGAGGTGCTCTACCACCTCTACAGCTTCGAGCACAACCGCAGGCTGCGCCTCAAGGTGCGGCTCGGGGAGGGCGAACCCGTGCCCACGGTCTCGCGCGTCTGGAGCAGCGCGGACTGGATGGAGCGCGAGGTCTACGACCTGTTCGGCATAGAGTTCGACGATCATCCGGATTTGCGGCGCATACTGCTGCCTGACGACTGGGGGTCCTATCCGATGCGCAAGGACTACCCGCTCGAGGGCAGGGGAGAGCGGGTTTACACCAAGCCGACGCGCAAGGAAATCGGCGAATAGCGCGACTTTTTTGGGGAATGCGGCAATGGTTGGCGTAGCGAATATGTCTCGCATCGAGCGGCAGAGCACTCTGCACGGGACCGAGGAACTCGTCATCAACATGGGTCCCCAGCACCCGAGCACGCACGGTGTGCTGCGGGTCATCCTGAAGCTCGACGGCGAGACGGTGAACGATCTCGACTGCGACATCGGCTATCTGCACCGGGGCACGGAGAAGATAGGCGAGAACATCACCTACACGATGTTCATCCCCTACACGGACAGGCTGGACTACATCGCCGCTCCCTCGAACAACCTGGCGTGGGTCACGGCGGTCGAGAAGTTTTTCGACTGGGAGATTCCCATGCGGGCGCAGTACGTTCGCTCGATGGTCGGGGAGCTCTCCCGCATCGCCAGCCACCTGCTCTGGCTCGCCACCCACGCCCTGGACATCGGGGCGATGACGGTGTTCCTCTGGTGCTTCCGCGAGCGCGAGATGGTGCTCGACCTGTTCGAGACGGCCTTCGGCGGGCGCCTCACCGTTAACGCCTTCCGGCTGGGCGGTCTGCACGAAGACGTGCCGGAGAAGTTCCTGCAGCTCACCCAGGAGTTCGTGGACGTATTCCCCAGCCGCATCGACGACTACGAGACGCTGCTCACCAACAACCGCATCTGGCTCCAGCGTACACGCGGGGTGGGCGTGATTTCCGCCGAGGACGCGATGGACCTGGGGCTTACGGGCCCGCTCATCCGGGGCAGCGGCGTGCGGTGGGACCTGCGCCGCGCCAAGCCCTACGCGGCCTATCCCTATCTCGACTTCGTGGTGCCCGTCGGGGAAAACGGCGACATTTACGACCGGTATCTGGTGCGCATCGAGGAGATGCGCCAGAGCGTGCACATCATCCAGCAGTGTCTGGCGCAGTTGCCGGGCGGACCCGTCAGCTGCAAGACGCCCCGCACCATCAAGCCGCCCGAGGGCGAAATCTACCACAGCATCGAAAATCCCAAGGGCGAGTTCGGCTTCTATATCGTGAGCGACGGGACGCCGACGCCCTATCGCGTCCGCATACGGCCACCCTCGTTCATCAACCTGGGCGGACTGAAGAAGTTGTGCGTCGGGCAGCTGGTGGCGGACGTAGTGGCCATCATAGGCAGCATCGACATCGTCCTGGGCGAGTGTGACCGCTAAGGAGTGGTTTCGTTGGACATGGTTCTTGAAGTCGCGGTCGCCGCGATAAAGATATTCATTGTGCTCAACGTGCTGCAGCTCGTGGCGGCCTACCTCACCTACGTGGAGCGCAAGGTGATCGCCCACATCCAAATGCGGATGGGGCCCATGCGCGTGGGTTGGCACGGGCTTCTCCAGCCGATAGCCGACGGCATCAAGCTCTTTCTCAAAGAAGACATCATCCCCGCCAAGGCGGACAGGGTTGTGTTCGTGCTCGCCCCGATTATCGTGCTCGTACCCGCCTTCGTCGTCTACTCGGTGCTGCCCTTCAGCGAGACGTTCTACATCACGCAGGTGAACATCGGGCTGTTCTTCATCCTGGCGATCAGTTCGCTGGGCGTGTTCGGCATCGTGATGGCGGGCTGGTCTTCGAACAGCAAGTACTCGCTGCTGGGCGCACTCCGCAGTGCGGCGCAGATGCTGAGCTACGAGATTTTTCTGGGTTTTGCCGTCATCGGGCCGCTCATGCTCGCGGGCTCGCTGAACATGCAGGAGATCGTGCGGGCACAGAGCGACGTGTGGTTCGTGTTCTATCAGCCCATCGCTTTCATCGTGTTCTTCGTCGCCGCCCTGGCGGAGACGAACCGCGTGCCCTTCGATTTGCCCGAGGCGGAGACCGAGCTCGTCGCGGGTTTCCACACCGAATACAGCGGCATGAAGTTCGCGCTGTTCTTTCTGGCGGAATACGCCAACATCGTGATGGTCTCGGCGGTGGGCGCAACGCTGTTCTTCGGCGGCTGGGACGGGCCGGACTTCATTCCGCTGCCCGGTTTCGTCTGGTATGTTCTCAAGGTTGCCGCGATGATCTTCGTGTTCATCTGGCTGCGGGCGACGCTGCCGCGCTACCGCTACGACCAGCTGATGCGCGTGGGCTGGAAGTTCATGTTCCCGCTCGTGATGATCAACATTTTCCTGACCGGGTTCATCAAGTACCTGTTCCTCTAAGGCGGGGGAGAAGCGCAGGGTGGAGATTTATTTCTTTTACGTGTTCGCCGCGGGGATGATTCTCACCTCCCTGCTGATGATCACGCGCGCCAACGTGATCCACGCGGCCCTGCTGCTGGTGATGACGTTCTTTTTCCTGGCGGGGACCTTCGTTTTGGCCGGTGCGGAGTTTCTCGCGGCGGTGCAGATTCTGCTCTACGCGGGCGGCATCATGGTGTTGTACCTCTTCTCGATCATGTTGATGAACGTGGAGGTTGCCGTGCGGATGCGCCAGTGGCACCGCCAGGGCGCCCTGGTGATAGCGGCGGCCCTGCTGTTGGGCTTCGAGATATGGCTCGTGCTGGGGGGGACGGAGCTGCCCGCGGCAAAGCCCTGGGACTGGTCGCTGGGCGCCACGCCGGGCAACGTCGAGGCGCTGGGCGCAGTGCTCTACACGAAATTCCTGTTCCCCTTCGAGGTGGCCTCCGTCCTTTTGCTGGCCGCGATGATAGGCGCCATCGTTCTCGCCAAGCGCAGAATAGAGCGATAGCGCGCAGAGAGGGCTTGCCGTGATACCGACGACCCATTTTCTCGCCCTGGGCGGCACCCTGTTCCTGATAGGGGCGGCGGGCGTGCTGATGCGCCGCAACGCCATCATCATTTTGTTGTCCATCGAGTTGATGCTCAACGCCGTGAACGTGACCTTCGTGGGCTTCTCGCGCCACCTGGCGGACATGACGGGCCAGGTGTTCGCCATCTTCGTCATCACCGTGGCGGCGTGCGAGGCGGCCGTGGGGCTGGCCATCCTCATCGCGCTCAACCGCGACCGCACGATGGTCAACGTCGACGAAGTCAACCTTCTGAAGTGGTAGGGGAATCATGATCGAACTGGCGTGGCTCATTCCCGTTTTCCCGGTGATTGGGGTTCTCATCAACGGGTTGTTCGGCAGGCACGTGGGCGAGAGGGCGGGTCCCATCGCGGCGGGCATGGCCGGCCTCTCGCTGCTGGTCGTGCTGGGCATCGCGGCCGAGATGATCTTCGGCGCGGGCGGCAAGCACACCGTGCCGCTGTGGACGTGGGTGGAGGCGGGCAACCTCAGCGTCTCGATGAGCTTTCTGATCGACCCGCTGAGCACCATCATGCTCCTCGTGGTGGCGGGCGTGGGCTTTTTGGTGCACGTCTACGCCGTGGGCTACATGCACGGCGACCCGGGCTACCCGCGGTTCTTCACCTACCTGAATCTGTTCATGCTCTCGATGTTCCTGCTCGTGCTCGGGGACAACTACCTCGTCATGTTCGTGGGCTGGGAGGGCGTGGGCCTTTGCAGCTACTTGCTCATCGGCTTTTGGTTCGAGAAGCGCTCCGCCTCGGACGCGGGCAAAAAGGCGTTTATCGTCAACCGCATCGGCGACGCCGGCTTTTTGCTCGGCATGTTCCTGATATGGACGACGACGGGCAGCCTCACCTACGGAGAGGTGTTCGCCGAGGCGCCGGGCATGAGCGCTGCGGCGGCCACGGCCATCGGGCTCCTGCTCTTCGTGGGCGCGACTGGCAAGAGCGCGCAGATTCCGCTCTACGTCTGGCTGCCCGACGCCATGGAGGGCCCCACCCCGGTGAGCGCGCTCATCCACGCGGCCACCATGGTGACGGCGGGCGTCTACATGATCGCGCGCACGAGCCCCATCTACGTGATGGGGCCCGACGCCCTCTCGGTCATCGCCATCGTGGGTGCGCTCACGGGCTTTTTCGCCGCCACCATCGGGCTGGTGCAAAACGACATCAAGCGCGTGCTGGCCTACAGCACGGTGAGCCAGCTCGGCTTCATGTTCATGGCCCTGGGGGTGGGTGCGTTCACCGCCGCCATCTTCCACCTGATGACCCACGCCTTCTTCAAGGGTCTGCTCTTTCTGGGGAGCGGGAGCGTCATCCACGCCTTGCACCACGCCCCTGAGGATCAGCAGCAGGACATGCGCTACATGGGCGGCCTGAAGAATAAGATGCCCGTCACGTACTGGACGTTCCTCATAGGGGCGGTTGCCATTGCGGGCGTGCCGCCGCTGGCGGGCTTTTGGAGCAAGGACGAGATTCTGGCCAACGCCTTCTTTGCGGGCAACTACCCCGTCTGGGTGCTGGGCAGCGTCGCCGCGTTCATGACGGCCTTCTACATGTTCAGGCTCGTCTTCATGACCTTCCACGGCGAGATGCGCGTCGACCACCACGCGCGCGCGCACGTGCACGAATCTCCCGCGGTCATGACGGTTCCGCTCATCATCCTCGCGGTTCTGAGCGTGGTGGGGGGAGCGATTCCGGGTTTTCCGCCCGAGGCGGGCTGGATACACGGTTTCCTCGCCCCCTCGCTGGCGAAGCTGCCCGCGGCGGGTGGCCACGCGATGGACGAGGGCGTGCGGCTGATGCACGCGGCGGCGGGCGGCGGCGGCCACAGCGGGCCGGCCGTGGTGTTCCTGATCGTGCTCGCCATCGTCATCGCCCTGGGGGGCATCGCCCTGGCGTGGCACATGTACGTGCGCGACACCGGGGCGCCCGAGCGGCTTTATCGGCGTTTCCCGGGTCTGTACCGCCTGTTGCTCGGCAAGTACCGGGTGGACGAGATATACCAGGCCTGCATCGTCGAGCCCGTCTACAGGCTCATGCGCGGGCTGTGGTCGTTCGACGCGAACGTGGTGGACGGAGCGGTGAACGGGAGTTCGCTCATCACCGTCGTCACGAGTCGTTTTTCGGGAATTTTCGACCTGCGGACGGTGGACGGAGCGGTGAACGGCACGGCGAGCGTCATCCGCTTTTTCGCCCAGGTATTCAAATACCTGCAATCCGGCATGGTGCAGAACTATCTTTTCGTGATGCTGTTGGGCATCTTCGTGATGCTGAGCGCGTACCTTTTCCGCTGATGCGCTGAGGCTCTGGAGGAACTATGAGCAACTTGCCCCTTCTTACGCTGATCACCTTCCTGCCCGCGGTGGGGGCGGTGATCATCATGCTCTTCATGAAAAAAGAGCAGACGAAGGCCATCAAGGGCTTCGCTACGGCGGTGGCGGTCCTCGACTTCCTGATCTCGCTCCCCCTGTGGTTCCGCTTCGACACCTCCGAGGCGGGCTTTCAGTTCGTGGAGAAGGTGAGTTGGATACCCACCATCGGCGTGAGCTACTTCGTCGGCATCGACGGCATCAGCGTTTTGCTCGTCCTGCTCACGACGCTGACGATGATCATCGGCGTCGTGTGTTCGTTCACCGCCATCGAGGAGCGCGAGAAAGAATACTACGTCTGCCTCCTGTTGCTGGCGACGGGAATGCTGGGCACCTTCATCGCCCTGGACATCTTTTTGTTCTACGTGTTCTTCGAGATTACCCTCGTGCCGATGTATTTCCTCATCGGCGTTTGGGGCGGGCCGAGGAAGCTCTACGCGGCGATTAAATTCTTCCTCTATACCCTTTTCGGCAGCGTGCTGATGCTGCTGGGAATCCTGGCGCTCTACTTCGCCAACCTCAAGATGGGCACGGGCAGCCTCACGTTCGACCTGGTCGAACTCTACGGCGTGGGGCCGAAGATGCCGCTCTCGCTCCAGATATGGATATTCCTGGCGTTCTTCATCGGCTTCGCCATCAAGGTGCCCATGTTCCCCTTCCACACCTGGCTGCCCGACGCCCACGTGGAAGCCCCCACGGCGGGCAGCGTGATTCTGGCGGGCATCCTGTTGAAAATGGGCACCTACGGCTTCGTGCGCTTCGCCCTGCCTCTGCTGCCCCAGGCGAGCCACGTGTTCGTGCCCTTCATGATGCTGCTCTCCATCATCGGCATCATCTACGGAGCACTCGTGGCGATGGCCCAGACGGACATCAAGAAGCTGGTGGCCTACTCCTCGGTGAGCCATTTGGGCTTCGTCATGCTCGGCGTCTTCGCCCTAAACGATCAGGGCGTGCTCGGCGGCCAGCTGCAGATGATCAACCACGGAATCAGCACGGGCGCCTTGTTCCTCCTGGTGGGCGTCGTCTACGAAAGACGCCACACGCGCCTCATCTCCGAATACGGCGGCCTCTCGAAAGTCGTGCCGATCTACACGGTGCTGTTCGCCATTACGATGCTGAGCAGCATCGGGCTTCCGGGGCTCAACGGATTCGTGGGCGAGTTCCTGATACTCATAGGCGCATTCAAGAAGAGCTACGTCTACGCCGCCTTCGCGGTGATAGGCATCGTGCTGGGGGCCGCCTACATGCTCTGGCTCTTCCAGCGCGTCTTCTTCGGCAGCCTGGACAACCCCAAGAACGAGAACCTTACCGACTGCAACGCGCGCGAGGTGCTCTACCTCCTGCCGCTCATCGTCTTGATGTTCTGGATCGGGCTGTACCCCAAGCCCTTCCTCGGGCGGATGGAGGCGAGCGTCAAGAAGGTGGTGAAAATGGTGAACGTGGCGCAGGCGCCCGGGACACCCACCCTCGCCGGAATGACGAAAGCGGAGCGACGATGAACGCGCCTCGCTCGAACTGGATGGAGCCATTCTCATGGAAGTGGTGATTCCCGACATCGCCCTCTCTCTGGCGGCGCCCGAAATCGCCCTGGCGGTGCTCGTGTGCGCGGTTTTGATTCTCGATTTGTTCGTTTCTCTCGAGAATAAGGCGCGCGTGGGCGTCGCGGCCCTGGTGGGCGTCGTGATCGTGGGGCTGATCACCTTTGCCCAGTGGGGCGAGGGGACGCGGACGACGTTCAGCGGCTTCTACGTGGTCGACAACCTGAGCGTGTTCATCAAGGTCGGGATATTGACGTGCGCGGCGATCTCGATTCTGTTGCTCCTGCAATACGCCAAGGTGGAGAAGATCAACTACGGCGAACTCTACGCCATGCTGCTCTTCTCGGTGTTCGGGATGCTCGTGATGGCCTCGGGCAACGACCTGATAACGATCTACTTAGGCCTCGAAACCATGAGCATCAGCATCTACGTGCTCGTGGCCTTCATGCGGCACGACCCCCTGAGCAGAGAAGCCGGCCTCAAGTATTTCCTGATGGGCGCGTTCGCCTCGGGCGTGCTGCTCTACGGCATGGCGCTCATCTACGGATTCGCGGGCACGACCTCGCTGCGAGGCATAGCGGAGGCCCTCGCGGGTGCGGGCGGGGCGGAGATTGCCGCGAGCCCGATGATGGTCTTCGGCCTCATCCTCCTCGTGGCGGGATTTGCCTTCAAGCTGGCGGCGGCCCCGTTCCACATGTGGCTGCCCGACGCCTACACGGGTGCGCCCACGCCCATTACGGGCTTCATGTCGGTGGCCGTGAAGTTCGCAACCGTGGCCGCGCTCATGCGCATATTCTTTCTGGCGCTTCCCTCGGTGGCCGAGCGGTGGAACGCCCTGTTCTGGGCACTCGCCGTCTTCACGATGATTTGGGGCAACGTGGCGGCCATCGCCCAGACGAGCCTCAAGCGCATGCTCGCCTATTCGAGCATCGGCCACGCGGGCTACGTGTTGATGGGCGTGGTGGCCTCGGTGGGTGTTGCGGCAGGCGGGAAGACGACGATCAGCGCCATCGGCGTGAGTGCTGTTGCGTTTTATCTGCTCGCCTACCTCTTCACCAACCTGGGCGCTTTTGGCATGTTGATTCTGGTGTGCCGCGAGGGATACCGGGGCGACAACATCGAGGACTGGAAGGGCATCGGGCAGGCGCACCCCTGGGCGGGCATGGCCTTCGTGGTGTTTTTGCTCTCGCTGGGCGGCCTGCCGCCCACGGCGGGCTTTGTGGGCAAACTCTATCTGTTCGCCGCGGCCGTGGATAACGAATACTACTGGCTGGCGGCGGTCGGGCTTTTGATGAGCGCGGTGTCGATGTACTACTACGGCCGCATCATCATGGTGTTGTTCATGGAAAGTCGCAGCGAGAGCCAGGAGACCATGCGTTTTTCGAGCGCACCCTCGCTGTTCTTCGCCATGGTGGTGCTGGTGGTGGCGACGCTGCTGCTCGGTCTGTTCCCGGGCAGCTTCCTGGACGCCGCTAAGGGAACCGTAGCCGGGTTCATCTAGGCCCGACGCACCGCAAGCCCTTTCCGGGCGTTTTCTCTCGACGTCTTGCCTGCTTTCGGGCATCACATCCGCAGAAACGCAGATCACCCGTTCGCCTGCCCGAACATATAGCCGAGTTTCCTGTTCTCGCGCCGCAGACCGGAGAGGGTGAACCTGTTGCTCTTGAGTTTGTTGCATGGGCCGGCTTCCCCGTGCGGATGGTCTGCCGAACGCGCGGGTTGACACGTCCGCGCGCCGCCTCCTATTCTGATGCGCGACTTCCACACAACAAAGGGGCCTCGCACCGCCATGCCATTCCATATCGGCCTTTTGCTGTTCCCGAATCTCACCCAACTCGATTTGACCGGCCCCTACGAGGTGTTCACCAAATTCCCCGACGCGCAAGTCCATCTTCTCTGGAAGAATAAGGAACCGGTCGCGGCGGGCGGCGGCATGCGGCTGTTGCCGAACGCGACGTTTGCCGAATGCCCGAGGCTCGACCTCATCTGCATACCGGGCGGGGCGGGCATGAACCCGCTGCTGAACGATGCGGAGACGCTCGATTTCGTGCGCAAACAGGCGGCGGGGGCGCGTTACGTCACCTCCGTATGCACGGGGGCGCTGGTACTCGGCGCGGCGGGGCTGCTGCGCGGAAAGCGTGCGACGACGCACTGGATGTCGCTGTCGATGCTCGCCGCCTTCGGGTGCGAGCCCGTAGCCGAGCGGGTGGTCGTCGACGGGAACGTGATCACCGGAGGCGGTGTGACGGCCGGCATCGATTTCGCGTTGACGGTGGCGGGGGAGGTGCTGGGTGCCGAAGCCGCGCGCAGGATACAGCTCGGCATGGAGTACGACCCGCGCCCTCCGTTCGACGCGGGCTCTCCCGCGCGTGCCGACGCGGGGCTGGTGGCCGCCGTGCGCGAGGGTGCCGCGGCGCGTCAGACCGAGCGGGAAGCGGCGGTGAGAGAAGCGGCGGAGCGCCTCGGCAGCGATTGACGCGGCCTCGGCCCGCCGCCTGAAAGCCGGCCCCTTTCCCCTGCGCCGCTGTGATGGGATGGATGGAGGTCCCAGGCCTGCTCCCCGGCGTAGCGGCGCAATACAGAAACGATACCAGGAAAACCTGAGGGGCAAAAAACATACACCTTAGAAGTCCCCTGCCTTTTTCGTGCACCGCATCTTTTCGACGATTTTTTCCATCTTTCGTGAACGACCCATAAAATCTCTCGTGGTTGCGCTCGCTTCCCGCAATTGTCTCGCGGTGCAGAAACGATAAGTGGGAAAACCCGGGAAAACCTGGGAAAACCCGGGAAATCACAGGGCGCAAAATTGAATGGTATTTGCATTTTTCTGGCTGTGAATGAAAAAAATGACATTTTGTCGCACCTGTGTCGTCTATTGCCGAAAAATGGTGAGTAAATAAGCACATCCCGCCGCCTGGGGACGCCGCGCCCGTCTGGTAGTTCGGTTTATCTCGTTGACATGGCTTGGGTTAGCGATTTCGCCGGTTGTGCGAAGCGAATCGGGAGGTTTTGGCACGCTTTATGCTTATATATAAGGGTGTAAGTGATTCGGCCCGCAACGGGCACCTCTCAGGAGGAGCCTTTTCTCTCCGGTGGTCGGTTGAGGGATTCCCTGATGCCGATGCACTGACATCTCGCCGATTGATTCGCCCCGAGGGGGGCGGATTCCTTCCGACGTGGGGCATGTCTCTGAGGGGACATGCCCCAACTCTTTATTTGGCAAAGAGTTGCGAGAGTAGTGCAGGCGCTGCGGCAAGGCTGGGAAGAGCGTAATCACTCGGCAGCGCCGAATTCTCCGAGAGGTGGATGGACACCATTCCCGCCGCGCGGGCGGCCATCATGTCGTATTTTCCGTCTCCGATGACGACACATCTGGTGGGCGGGACGCCTATTCTGCGTGCGCCCGCAAGCAGGGGCCGCGGGTCGGGTTTCCAAAAGCCGAGATCGCGGGTGATGAGCACCTCGAAGGTGAAGCCTATCTTCTGTGTCATGCGTGTCACGTGGCGCTCGGCGTTGTTCGTAACGATACCGAAGGATATGCCCTCGGCACGCAGATAGGCCAGCAGGTCGTGAGCGCCCTCGTTCGCCTGGGCTGCGTCGGCGGCTTTTACCTCATGTTTTTCAAGTATTTGGGATATCTCTTGCGCGCGTGCGGGAGGGAGAGCGGGGAGCAAATCGAGAATCGACACGTCCTCACTTTCCAGCCCCATTTCCTCTTTCATCGCGGGCCAGTCGAAGGCGGGCTTTGTGAGCGTGCCGTCGAAATCGAGCAGAACGCCTTGCATGGGGGGATGCATTTTTGTCATTTTCCTTATAGTACTTTCGATATTTCGTCGGAATCGAAGCGGGGAAGCGGCACAATCTCCCCGGAGGGGCGGCGCATCATCACTCCCGCCTGGGGTGGGCACAGCCTGGCGATGCGGGCAGACTCTGCCCCTGTTTCCGCGAGGGCTTCGGCGACTACACTTTCGGCTTCTTCTGCCACCGCTACCAACAGTGCGCCCGACGTGATGACGCCCAGGGGGTTGAGTCCCAGCACGCGGCAAATCTTCTCGCCCTCGGGGGAGAGGGGAACGGCACTTTCCTCCACAATCGCCCCCAAATCAGCGGCTTGCGCCATTTCATGAACGCCGGTGGCCAGTCCCCCCTCGGTCGGGTCGTGCATGGCGTGCACCCGGCCCGTTCGAGCCGCCGCCAAGGCTTGCGCCACCACGCTGATGCCGGGAGAGTCCATGTATTTTCTGGCGTTTTCCAAGGTTTCGGGGTCCAGGAAATTTTTCAGAAAATCGTATTTCACATCTGCGAGAATCGCCGTTCCCTCGACGGGCACGGCACGGGTGAGCAGAATGACGTCGCCTGCACGGGCGTCGGCACCGCATATCAGGTTTTCCCTGCGGACTTCCCCCAACATATGCCCGGAGACGATGGGAAACCCCAGTCCTGCAGTGATTTCCGTGTGCCCACCGCACAAGGTGACGTCTAAATCGGCGCAGGCGTCCGCCGCTTGCTGCCAGATGCGGTGAACCATGGCTTCGTCGGTGCGCTTTTCGGGTAACAGCAGGGTCATGAGAAACCACAATGGTGCGGCGCCCATGCATGCAATGTCGTTCGCGTTCACGTGAACGGCGTAGCGTCCGATATCGTTTTCGACGAACGTAATTGGGTCTGATTTCGCGACGAGACAACGTTCTCCCATATCGATGACCGCCGCGTCTTCCCCGATTTTGGGCCCCACCAAGAGGCGCGCGTGCGGGTTCACGGTTTCGAGCAAGGCCCCCAAAGCGGAGGGGGGAAGTTTACCCACGGGAAATGAAGGACGATTGGTCATTTTCTGCCGTCGAGTAGAGTAGCCATTCCATCAAGCCGGATACGGAAAACACAAGGCGTTTTCATGTTGACGCCCACGGAGGAGCGTTCTAGAATCCCTCTCTGCCCGATGCGGGCCTGTATATTCTCCTTTCGCCGGGAAATCGAGTAGACAGAAATTTCCCGGCGATTGTCCGGCATATCGCCACGGTAGCTCAGTCGGTAGAGCAGAGGACTGAAAATCCTCGTGTCGGCGGTTCGATTCCGTCCCGTGGCACCATAATTACCACAGGAACGGCGAATGCAGTGTCGATGACGTTCCTGCCCCGGGAGTTCGCGTTCCCGTGGAAATGCATGCCAGCGTTAATCCGCGCTGGTAATTCCCTCGATATCAATATTTTTTCCGTTCAACTCGACGGTGCTCGTGAGCGGAATCGCTGCTTGTACCATCTGCTCGGCGTAGCAACCTTGTTTCGCCAGACGGATGATGCGCAAAATTTTTTCTTCTGCCTCGCTCGATTCTACCCTGAAGTGCGTCCGCACTCGACGACATCCCGAATGGACGTCGCCCCGCAGGACGGAACCCTTGAGAAAGTAGTCGAACTCGACACGGCAGGAAGCTTTGATAAAAGAGGTTTTCGTCATGTGGGCGTACCGCCCAAGTTGGGTCAGTAGTCAGAAACCGACTCCCATGGCGATGTAGGTAAGGGGTTGGGGATATCTGTCCTCTCCTCCGATACGGGGAGGTTCGTCGCTGAAGACCTCGAAATGTCGGAAGCGGCCGATTTTCAACTGACCATCGCTGATTTTCTCCGTTTCCGCGAGCATGGTGATCTCGTAGCCGTCTTTGGGTAGTTCGGGTTTATCGATTGGCCTCTCACCGGGTACGGTGCTCTCGTGCCAGGGGTAGTTGTGACTCTCCACCATGTTTGTTTCTCTCCCGGGGTTTGTGGGCGATGGCAGATGGCATGCCCCAACGCCCGTTCGTGTAATCGTCATTCCCATGTAAGTATGGGCAGATAACCGCCCTGCGGCACCTCCACTACAACCGCCAGGCCTTCCGCCTTCTTGTGCATCTGGATGGTATTCAGGTGGGCGTACGCCTCCCAGAGGATGTGGCGGAAGGTGTATTCCAGGTTGAAGTGAAACAAATCCCGGTCGGCGGGGTCGATCCAGACGCCGGTTCGATGGGCCTTGAGAGTAACGTTTTCGCGCCATTGGCGCAGATTCTCGCCCGATCCAGGGCGTTGGGCGTGGGGAGGGACGCGCTCGGAGATTTTTCTTCCGTCGCGCAGCGAGGCGGGCGACTCCGCCCCGAGCACCTCCCAGGCGAGGGCGAAGGAATCGCGCATGACGTCGATAAGAGATTGAATTTGTGGGTAATACTCCTCTTTCATCATGCGCCCATCGAATCGTTCGCACACCTCGCGCCCGCGGGGAGGGGCATCGCCGAAGAGAATCTCCCCCCAGCGCACCAGTAGCCACCGGTAGGGCAGGGAGGCAACGTGGCTTACCTGATCGCGGATAGACCACAGCCCCCAGCTCTTCTCCGGCCTGGTTCTTCGCAGGGTCTCCTCGGGGAGGTCTAGCGTTTCTTTTACATATAAATCAGCGACTTGCGGAATTTCCGAAAAAAGAGATCGTGCCGAGTTCCCGGGGTTTTCCATCATCGGGCTTCCTGTGTCGTGCGCGCTTTCGCGCCGCGTCGCGCGAAATCATCTGCCCGCATGGGTGGCGCCTCTTGTTGGTGGTTTTCCCATGTTTTACCGGGTTTTCCCGGGTTTTCTCGGGTTTTCCCGGGTTTTTCTCGTATGACTATCCCGCGTGAACGCCTTGGAATTCTCAGGAAACGGGCACATCATACCATACCGGGCGGCTTCTCTCATCGGCGGGTGCAGGCCCTTCCTTCTGCGCTTGGCGCCGTTCGATTTCGTGGACAAACGCCTCGCGGGCGTGTAGATTCAGGTTTCGTTCCTCATTTTCCTTGTCTGTTTCGGGGGTACGCCATGGCGGAAGCCAAGGACATGGGTGGCGCAGTAGTCGGAGGTTCCGTTCCCTTTCTCGATGATCCGGAAAAGGCGACGGGCACAGCGAGCTATCTCGACGATCTCCATCTTCCGGGCATGTTGACGGGCAGGGCGCTGCGCAGCGAACACGCGCACGCCGAGATACGCTCGGTCGACACAAGCGAAGCGCTGCGCGTCCCCGGCGTCGTCGTCGTGCTCACGGGTGCCGATTTGCCGAACCATCCCTGCATCACCCCCCACGAGCGGGCCATGCCCGTCATCGCCCACGACAGGGTGCGCTACATGGGCGAGGTGGTCGCACTCGTCGCGGCCGAAACACCCGAGGCCGCCGAGGAGGCTGCGCGCCGAATCCAGGTTGAGTATCGACCCCTGCCCGTCGTTTCCGACCCGCGTGAAGCGATGCAGGAGGGAGCGGAGAAGCTTTTCCCGGAAGGAAACGTCCTCAACCAGGCCAAAATACGCAAGGGCGACGTGCAGGAAGGCTTCGAGCAGGCCGCCGTCGTCGTGGAGAACGAATACTCGACTCCTTCCATCGATCATCTCTACCTCGAGGTCGAGGCCGCCTGCGCCAGTCCGCACCCCGGCGGCGGAATGCAAATTTGGGGATCGACCCAACAACCCTTTCTCGTGCGACAAAACGTCGCCCGGATGCTCGGCCTCAAGGGCGAAGGAGCGGTTCGCTTCGTCCAGACGATTACGGGCGGGGCCTTCGGCGGGAAGAGCGAGGCGAGCCTGGACGTTTGCCTGCGCGCCGCCGCCCTTGCCCACGCCGCGGGCAGGCCCGTGAAGCTCGTCTACTCGCGTGAGGAGAGCATGATTGCCTCCTCAAAGCGTCACGCCACCTTTATTCGCTCGAAAACGGGGGCGACCAGAGACGGGCGCCTGGTGGCCGTGCAGGTGGAGGTATGGCTGGACAAGGGGGCATACGCGGCGAACGGAGGCGACAATCCGCCCGCGTTCAAGCGCGCGACCTACCACGCCGCGGGTCCCTACCAGGTGCCCCACGTGAAGGTAGACGTGCATTGTGTCCACACGAACCATCCCTACGGGGGGCAGATGCGCGGGCCGGGGTGTCCCCAGGTGCATTTCGCGGGAGAACAGCAAATCGACCAAATCGCCAGAGCCCTGGACATCGACCCCATCGAAATCCGGCGCATCAACGGTTTGCGGGTCGGCTCGCGAACGGCCTGGAACCAGCATCTGCCCGAGAGCGTGGGTTTTCTCGACACCTTGCGCGAGGTGGCGGAAGTCTCCTCCTGGGGGAAGAAGAAAAACGGGGGCGCAAAGCCGAAGAACGGCCGCCTGCGCGGGCGCGGAGTGGCGAGCTGTCTCTACGGCACGGGCAACGCCTATTCGCCCGCGGAAGCACACGTGTTTCTCACGGCGGAGGGAAAGGTGCAGGTGGCCGCGGGTGTTGTGGACTTCGGCCAGGGCAGCAAGACGGTACTGTGCCAGATAGCGTCTGAAACCATGGACGTTCCCTATTCGCAGTTCCTCATGGAGAGCGTGGACACCGCCATCGACCCCTTCGGCGGCACCAGTTCAAGTTCGCGCATTACCATGCAGGGCGGAAAAGCAGTCTACAACGCATCGCTCAAAGCGCGCGAGGAATTGCTGCGCCTGGGCGGCATTTTGCTCGAAGCCGACCCTGAGGACCTCGAATTGCGTGACGGCGTCGTGCGCTCCAGAACGCGCGCGGGCATGCGCCTCACTCTCCTGGAAGTCGCCAAGGCGTTCGTCTCCGACGAGCTCAAGCAACTGGCGGCGGCGGACAGCATTCCCCCGCCCGCCAGAACGGACAAGGAGACGGGTCTGGGCGAGCCGTACGAAGTCTACGGCTTCGGCAGCCAGGTGGCCGAGGTGCTCGTGGATGCCGAAACGGGAGAAGTGGAGATCACCGGCGTGTGGGCGGCCCACGACGTGGGCCGGGCGATAAGCCCCATGGGCGTGGAGCAGCAAATTGAAGGAGGCGTCTACATGGGCATCGGCTTTTGCATGATGGAGGAAGTCCTGCAGAGCGAGGGGCTCATGCAAAACCCGGACATGCACGGCTACCTCGTGCCGACGGTGGAGGATGTGCCGGATCGGGTGGCCTCCGTCATCGTGGAGGATGCCTATTCGAGCGGCCCCTACGGGGCGAAGGGAGTGGGCGAGCAGGTGAACGTGCCCACGGCTGCGGCCATCGCCAACGCGATTTACGATGCTACAGGCGTGCGTTTTTGCGACCTGCCCCTCACGCAGGACAAAATTGCGATGGCGCTGCTGAAAAACGCGTGATTGCCTGCGCGAATCATCACCCTGTATGCGGAGCGCGGGCTTGGGAGAGAAAAAGGCTCTCGGGCGGCGGGGGTGGGCATCCCTAGAAATTGTAGGTCGCGTTCATCGCGACGAAACTGTCCCGCCTGGTGGCGTAAAGGATGTCCTGCTCGTCCGTGTTGATGACGGCGACGGCTTCGAACTTCAAAGACCATCTATCCGAGAGACGGCGCTTCCATTCGACGACCACGTTGCGCGTCGTATGGTCCAGGTCCACAACGACGCCCGCGATCATTTCGGTATCTACGGTGTCGTTCATCATAAGACGCATGGCGAAAAACAGGTCGTTCTGGAACTTGTTGGTGCTCCTCCTCCAGGTGCGTTCGTCTTGTCTCTGTGCGTGGTTCCTCCAATATGGAGTCGCCGTCTCGGTGTATGTGATGATACACCGTCGCACATGCATTCTGTCCAGCACGGGGAATCGTGGCATCTAATGCCCGGCTGTGCAAAAGCGTTTCAGCCGATGCCGAGGTGGTTTTTCCTGATTTCCTCGTTTTCCCACAACTCCTGCGGGGAAGACTCGTGAACGACCTTACCGTTTGCGACGACGCACACCCTGTCGACGGTCCTGACGGCGAAGGCTGCGTTTTGCTCCACGAGCACGACGGAGAGGCCTTCGGACTTGAGGGATTGTATGGCGTTTCCGATGTCCTGGATGATCATCGGCGCGAGCCCCTCGGAGGGTTCGTCCAGAATGAGGCAGCTCGGGTTGGTCATCAGGGCGCGGCCCACGGCCAGCATCTGCTGCTCGCCACCCGAGAGAGAGCCCGCCCGCTGGTCGGCGCGCTCGCCCAGGCGGGGGAATAGTTCGTAGACGGCTCCGAAATCCCAGCGATAATCCGCCTCCTGGTCCTGGCGGGCCACCAACAGGTTTTCGCGCACCGAAAGCGTGGGGAACACGCGCCTGCCCTGCGGGCACAGGCCGATGCCCATTCTCGATATTTCATAGCTGGTCCGCTCGGTGATGTCCTCGTCCCGGAAATGGATCGTTCCGCGCCTGGGCGGCACGAAGCCCATGATCGAGTTAATCAGCGTCGTTTTGCCCATGCCGTTTCTGCCCAGGATGCCCAGCGTCTCTCCCTCGTCGACGTGGATGCTCATGCCCTGGAGCACGTAGGAATCGCCGTAGTAGGTGTGCACTTCGTTCACGCGCAAGAGGGCCGACACGTCAATCCACCTTTCCGAGGTAGATTTCCTGCACCTTGGGGTCGTTGCGAATCTCGTCGCTGGGTCCCTCGGCGAGCACCTCGCCGTAGTGCAAAACGCTGATGTGGGAGACGACCTCGAATATCACGTCGAGGTCGTGCTCGATGAGGAGAATGGCGATTCCCGGGTCGAGTGCCTTGAGAAAATCGGCCATTTCGTGGGATTCGCCCGTCGCCAGACCCGCGGAGGGCTCATCGAGGAGCAACACCTTCGGGTCGCTCGCCAGGGCGAGGACAATCTCGAGCTGGCGCTGCTCCCCGTGGGAGAGGTTGCGCACCTCCTGGTTGCGCAGATGCCAGAAGTTTACGTCGCTCAGCAGCTTTTCGGCTTTTTCGTAGACCTCCCGGTACTGGAACAAGGGCTTGAGCATCATCATCTTCATCTTTCGCAGACCCTGCACGGCGAGCAGTACGTTGTCGAGCACGGTGAGCTTGGGAAACAGGCTGGTGATCTGGTAGGTGCGTGCCATCCCTAAAGCCACGCGCTTGTGGGTGGGCCAGGTCGAGACGTCCTGGCCGAAGAGGCGAACGGCTCCCGAGGTGAGGGGGAGCACGCCGGTGATCAGGTGGAACAGCGTCGTCTTGCCCGCTCCGTTCGGCCCCAGGATGCCGCGCCGCTCGCCGGGGTAGAGGCGCAGGTTCACGCCCTCGACGGCGTGCAGGCCACCGAAGTGCTTGGTGACGTTATCGAGTTCGAGACCGGGTTGCGCGTTCGCCAAGACGCCTGGCTCCTCCGGAGGACTTCGGTGCGAATCCGCCGCCCGGGCGAACCCGGACGGCGGAGGCTTCGCCCTTACTTACAATGTGTGCACGGCGGATGGCTCTTGCTGTACACGGGCTCTTTGAGAAATTCCTCTGCCTTCCACCGCCAGAACTGGCCTACGGCGGGGTAGGTTTTTATCACGACGTTCCACAAAGAGTCGGGCTTCACGCCCAGACCCAGGCGGTCGCCCTTCACGCGGGTCACCCGGCGGACGTAGCTGTTCTGCACCGGGTTTCCGTAGGCGTCGAGATACACCGGCCCCCGGATGGCGTTGATGCGGATGGTCTTGAACGCTTTGAGGAAGGCGTCCTTGTCATCAGGCTTGTAGCCGATCTTCTTGAGCGTGAGGTCCACCCACTGTCCCGTGGTGTAGGTGGTCTCGGAGTAGTAGGAAGCCATTTTCCCGTAACGCTGCTGGTACTCCTTGACGAACGCCTTGTTCTTCTCGGTTTCGAGAGCGGCGCTGTACTGCGCGGCCGTCACGTAGCCGAGCGCCTCATCCCCCATGCTGGGGAGGATGAACTCGTCCGCGCTCGTCACGCCGCCGAGCATCGGCATCTTGAAGCCCGCCGCACGGAACTGTTTGGGGAAGGCCAGCGACATGGGGCCGACCATGAGGGTGAAGATGGCGTCGGCGTCCTTGGGCACCTGCGGCAAATAGGGGCCGAAGTCCTTCGTGCCGAGCTTCGCCCAGATTTTCTTGACGACTTTGCCGCCGCGCGCCTCGAACGCCTTTTGGAAGCCGCCCACCGTCTCGTAGCCGAAGGCGTAGTCCGCGCCGATGGTGACGACGCGGCGGTAGCCCTGGTCGTAGGCCCACTCGCCGAGGGGGTGGCTGTTCTGGCTGCTCGTGAAGCCGCTGCGCAGGAAGTACTTGTAGAGCTTGCGCTGGGTGAGGTCGTCCGCCGCAGGCACGGGCGAGATGTAGGGAACCTTGAAGCGGTCACCCACGGGAGCGAGCGCGTAACCCGTGCTGGCGAGCAAGCCGCCGATGAACATGTGCACCTTGTCGCGCTTGATGAGTTTGAGCGCCTTGCGCACGTTCACGGCAGGTTTGCCCGTGGAATCCTCGAGAATGAACTTCACGTCCAGTGGCCCCATCTTGTTGTTGGTGTGGGCCAGATACATCTTGAAGCCGTTGCTCATATCCTTGCCGATCTGGGCGAAGATGCCCGTCATCGGCGCGATGAAGCCGATGCGCACCTCGGCGGCGCGCACTTCGCCTGCGGCTGCGCCCAGGGCGATGCCCAGGCCTGCGATGATGGTGATGAGTTTGCGTTTCATCTCTCCCCCTCCCTGGTAGCGTCCCGGTGGACGCAGGGCCGCGCCGTCCTCACCCCTCGGGGTTTTGCGACGTGGCGGCGTGTTTGCGAAACTTTCCGAACAATCCCAGAATTCCCTCGACGCCGTAGAGGCGCCCCAACATGATGGTGATAATGTAGATGGAGCCGAGAATCAGCGGCCAGCGCTCCACGTAGATGCTAATAAACTGTTGCAGCGAGCGAATGATGGCCGAGCCGATCACCGGTCCCACCAGTGTGGCGGGACCCCCGAGCGCTACCATGAACAACGCCTCGGCCGATGTGATGAGCTCGATGTCCGGCGGACTCACGAAGAGGTTGAACAACGTCCACATCACGCCGGCGACGCCGCTGAACACGCCCGCGATGATGAACGCGAGGTACTTGTGGAGCCAGATGTCGTAGCCGAGCATTTCCATGCGCGCCTCGCGCTCGCGTATGCCGACCAGCGTCTTGCCGAACGGGCTGCGCACGAGCAGATACATCAGGCAGAGGCAGACGAGAAAAACCCCCAGCGTAAAGTAGAAGAACGGAATTTCCGATTCGAGGGATATGCCGAGCAGCGAGGGTCTTCCTAGGACGTTGATGCCGTTGTCCCCCTCGGTCACCGCGCTCCAGCGATACGCCAGACCCCAGACGACCATGGCGAGCGAAAGGGTAATCATCAGGAAATACACGCCCACGGCGCGTATGGCCAAAAAGCCGAAAAAAGCCGCGAAGGCCAGCGCCACGACGAGCCCCACGAAAAAGACGTAGAAAAGGCCCAGACCCAGTCCGTCCGCCCACTGGAAGAGGGCGTAGGTCCACGTCCAGTCCTCCTTGGTCATGATGATGGCCGTGGCGTAGGAGGCGACGCCGAAGTAAGCGGCGTGTCCCAGCGAGGCCAGACCGGTAAAGCCGAGCAGCAGGTCGAGGCTCATCGCCAGGATGCCGAAGACGAGAATCTCCGTCATCAGGCTCTGCATGAACAGGTCGAAAAACGGCGTTACGACGCCCAGGGCGACGAACACGCCCAGCACGCCGAACACCCGCTTTCTCTCTGCGGTATTCTCCAGCAAGTTCTCAGCCCTTTCCGAACAGGCCTGTCGGCTTTATCGCCAGAATGATGGCCATGGGCGCGAAGAGCGCGAAATAGGAGAGTTCGGGAAACAGCGCGGTGCCGAAGTTTTCGATGAAGCCCACCACGATGCTGCCGAGCACGGCGCCGCTCAGGCTGCCGAGCCCGCCGATTATCACCACCGCGAAGGCGTAGGGCAGGATTTCGAAGTCCAGCCCCGGGTAGACGCCGAAGAAGGCGCCGCCCACCACGCCGCCCGTGGCGGCCAGCAGCGCGCCGATGGCGAATATCGTCATCTGCACGACGTTGGTGTTGATGCCGATGCCGCGCGCCATCTCGGGGTCGTCCACCGCCGCGCGCATGATGGCGCCCAGGCGGGTGCGCTCGATGCTCAGGAACAGGGCGGCGGCCACCACGACGGCGATGAGTATCATGAAACCGCGGTACTGCGGCAGCGAAAGCCCCCACACCACGGCGCTGTGGTTGAGGGGCCAGGGCTGCTTGAGCATGAAGTTGTCTCCGCCCCAGGTATAGAGGGAGCCATCCTGCAAGATGAATGCGAAGCCGATGGTCACCAGCACCTGCGCCAGCGTGTCCTGACCCAGGCGACGCAAGAAGAAACGCTCGATGAACATTCCCGCGAGCGCGGAGATTGCAAGCGCCACGAATATGGCGAGGAGCATCCCCGCGAGGTTGATATGGTCGACCGGCTTCACGGGCACGTGGGGGAAGAAGAGCTCGAAGACCCGAAAGCCCCCCAGCAGGCTGGCCGCCGCCTCGGCGACGACGTAGGCCAAAAGGAGCAGCGGGGCGGCGCGCTTGGGGTCGACGTACGCGGTGAGTGCGCGCCACGCGAGGTAGAGCACGGCCCACGAGGCGAGCTGGATAATGCGCGGCATCAGGCTCAACGTGCCGAAGACGACGTTGTAGAACTCCAGAGCCAGATAGCCCGCGAAGAGAAAGAAAGCGGCGTGGGCGAGGTTCACAATGCGCATCACGCCGAAAATGAGCGAGAGCCCGCTCGCCAGCAGAAAGAGTATCGCGGCGTAGGAGAGCGAGTTGTAACTCAGAACGAGCACGTTCGCGAATGTGAGCGTGGTCATGCGAGTCCCTTTGTCGCTCGGGAGAGGGGGTATCGTGCGCGTTTGCCGGTCTCCCCCGAGACGTGGCGAAACCGCGGCGGGATGGAAACCAGAATGAGAGATTATGCGCACGATTCGGACGGAGGTCAAGGCAACGCGCCCCGCCCCCGTGCTGGTGAAACCGGGCGCGGAAGGATAAGGTGGTTTCCCCCACGCGCCTTACTTGGAGGCAATATGCGCGTGCGGCGTTTCGTTTGGATTAAGGCAACGTTTCCGGGATATTAAATGGACAGGGCGGCCACGATGTCGGGCGAGCAAGTTTTCAGAAACGCGAGAATCGACGCAGATGGTCCTCTGGTCGATTTTCACGTCGCAGACGGCAGGTTCGCGCGCATCGCGCCCGCACCCGGTGGCGTGGGCGTGCGCGCCGAGGTCGATTTGGGCGGGCGCGTCGTGCTGCCGACGTTCGTAGAGAGCCACATCCATCTCGACAAGGCGTTTTTGGAAGAACGCAGACCCAACCGCTCGGGCACGCTCAAAGACGCTATTGCCATCACCCTCGACTTGAAGAGGAGCGTCACCAGGGGCGACATGATGGAGCGTGCCGAGCGCGCCCTGCGCATGACCCTCCGGCACGGCACCACGTGGTTTCGCACGCAGGTGGAGGTCGACCCCATCGTCGGGCTCCAGGGCATGGAGGTCGCCCTGGAGTTGAAGGAAAAATACGCGGGCCTTGTCGATTTTCAACTCGTCGTCTTCCCGCAAGAGGGCATCGAACAACAGCCGGGCACCGAAGATCTCATGCGCGAGGCGATACGCATGGGCGGGGACGTGGTGGGAGGGATTCCCTACAACGACCTGGACGCCGAGCGCCACCTCGACATTGTTTTCGCGATGGCGGAGGCGTTCGGCTGCGGTCTGGATTTTCATCTCGACTTCTCGGACGACCCGGGCGAGAGGAGAGTCGAATCGGTCGCCGCGCGCACCGTGGCCGCGGGCTTGCAGGGTCGGGTGGCGGTCGGGCACCTCACCTCGCTGGGTGCGATGTCGCGCGAGGAGGCCGCGCCCGTCATCGAGAAGATTCTCGAGGCGGGCATCTCCGTTTTGCCTCTGCCTGCTACCGACTTGTTCCTGGGCGGCAGGGGGGAGAGGCCGCCGCGCTTCAGAAGCCTCGCCCCCGTGGGGGACTTGTTGCGCGCGGGCGTCAACGTCGCCATCTCCTCGAACAACATCCGCAACGCCTTTACGCCCTCGGGGCGCGGGGATTTGCTCGAAATCGGCCTGCTCCTCGCCCACGCACTCCACATGAGCGGGGTGTCGGAAAGAGGAGTGGTGCCCGCGCTGTTCACCACCAACGGCGCGCGTGCGCTCGGTGTGGAGGAGGAGTATGGCCTGCGTCCTGGTTGCGCGGCGGACTTCGTGGCGCTGGAGACGCTGCGTTTTGAGGACGTCCTCATCGATCAGCCCGAGAAGAGGCTCGTGGTCAAGGGCGGGCGCACCGTCGTGGAGAACGTCGTGGAGACGACGTGGGGGGAGGGGACGCCGTGGGCGTGATTTCACACGCGAACGAGGAGGCGCTTTCACGCATCGTCGAGGCCGAGCCCGTTCTGGTGGACGTACGGCCCGCGGGCGAGGTGATGCGGGGGCTGGACGAAGGCGTGCTTTTGCACGCGGGTCCCCCGGTTGCGTGGGAGCGCATGTGCGGCCCCCTGCGCGGGGCCGTCGCGGGAGCACTCGTCCTGGAGGGTTGGGCGGAGGATATTGCCTCCGGCGAGGCGCTCGCGGCCTCGGGCGGCGTCGCCTTTCATCCCAACCATCATTTCGACGCCGTCGGCCCGATGACGGGCATCACCACGCGCTCGATGCCCGTGATGATCGTCGAGAACGCGCGGTTCGGAAACCGGGCCTACTGCGCCCTCAACGAGGGTCTGGGCAAGGTGATGCGCTTCGGCGGCAACGACGAGGAGGTGCTGCACCGCCTGCGCTGGCTCGCCGATTGCCTGGCGCCCGCCCTGGCCGAAGCCCTGCGGGCCAGTGGAGGCGTGCCGCTCAAGGGCATCATCGCGCGCGGTCTTTCGATGGGTGATGAGCTGCACCAGCGCAACGTGGCCTGCACGAGTCTCTTCCTGCGCGAGTTGGCGCCCGCCCTGGCGCGCGTCGTGGAGAGGGGGGCCACACTGGAGGCCGTTCTCTCCTTCATGGGGGGGAACGATCAATTTTTCCTCAACGTCGCGATGGCTGCGGGCAAGGCGGTGATGGACCCGGTGCGCGGCATCGCGGCGTCGAGCATCGTGACGGCCATGTCGCGCAACGGAACGGACTTCGGGATTCGGGTGAGCGCGACGGGAGAGGAGTGGTTCACCGCCCCGGTGGAGATGCCCGAGGGTCTGTATTTTCCCGGCTTCAGCGCGGAGGACGCCAATCCGGACATGGGCGATTCGGCCATCGTCGAGACGATGGGGCTGGGCGGGTTCGCCATGGCGGCGGCCCCCGCCGTCGTCGGTTTCGTGGGGGCGGGGAGTGCGGCCGACGCGCTCGATTACACGCGCGCCATGTACGAGATTACCCAGGGCCAGAATCCCGAATGGGCGATTCCCTCTCTCGATTCCCGGGGGGTTCCCACGGGCATCGACGTCATGAAGGTGGTCGAGCTCGGCGTCGCGCCCGTCATCAACACGGGCATCGCCCACCGGGAGCCGGGTGTCGGCCAGGTGGGTGCGGGCGTCGTACGCGCACCACTCGCCTGCTTCGAGCAGGCTCTGGAAGCCTTCGCCGCGAAGATGGGCGTGGCCTGAAGCCCTCAGTTCTCCAGACGTTCGTATTCGACGTGGGCGTCGATGAGGTAGGGTTTGCCGCAAGTCAGTCCGCTTTCCATGGCTTGCCGGAGTGCGGCGGGCGTCTCCGCCCGCGCGGCGTCCACGCCCATGGAACCCGCCATGCGGACGAAGTCGAGCTCGGGCTCCTGAAAGTCCATGGCGACGAACTTTCGGTGCTCCTGCGTCTTGCCGTCGAGCCGCAGAATTCTCTCTTTGAGAATCCGGTAACTCTTGTTGTTCAGAATCACGAAAAGGGCGTCCAGCCCGTATTTCGCGGCACTCCACAGCGCCTGTACGGCGTACATGGCCGAGCCGTCTCCCGAAAGGCAGACCACGGGGCTTTCGGGCAGGGCTTTCTTCACACCCAGCGCGCTCGGCAGCCCCAGGCCGATGCCGCCTCCCTTCATGCCGTAGATGGCATTTACCTTGCCCGCAACGGCGTGCTTGAGTCCCCCGCCGTGCCCCATGGTGAGGGATTCGTCCACCAGCGCCGTCCCCGCGGGCAGGGCGTCTCCAAACGCGGCTTGAAAGGCTTCTTTCGTAAGCGGCCCGTTGGCGTCCCCGTTTCGGGGAATCGTCTGTTTTCTCGATTCCGCCAGCTCTCCCTCCAGCCGCGTGCGCCGCTCCCGGGCGGCCTGTGCTCTCGCCGCGCCGAAGTTCTTCTCCACGGCCGCGGTGAGTCCCGGCAGGGTGGCGCCGGGGTCTCCGAGCATGGCGATTTCGACGGGGAAGTTCTTGCCGATCTCCCAGGGGTCCGTGTCGAGGTGAATGACGCGCGCACCGCGCGGGGCCAGGGGAATTTCCGGCGGAAAGGAGAAGGTGTAGGTTTCCGTGCCGATGAAGAACACGACGTCGGCCCCCTCGAGCGTGTCCAGAAGCGGTGCGATGGTGTTCGGCAACTCCCCCGCGTAGAGGGGATGGGTCAGGGAGAAGGAGAGCGAGTTCGGGCGGTTGTCGCAAAACACCCGCGCACCGATGCATTCGGCCAGCCGGGCGACTTCTCCCGCCGCCCCCGAGCGGGTGACGCGTGAACCGGTAACGATGCAGGGGTTTTCTGCGCTTGCGAGTGCTTGCGCCGCGCGTTCGACGGCCTCAGTGGGTGCGGCGAAGGCACTGGAAAGCCGCGTGGGCTTGCCCGTGGGTCCCGACGTTGCGGCGAGCATGACGTCGCCGGGCAGCGAGAGGAAGACCGGCCCGGTCGGCGGGGTGAGCGCGTACTTGATCGCCCGGCGGACGCTTTGCTCCAAATCCTCCACGCGGCGCACCTCGTAGGACCACTTGACGAGCGGTTCCGCCATACGGGGCAGGTCGTCCCAGAGGACGGGTTCGGAGAGTTGGCCGGCCTGGCCCTGGTTGCCCGCCGTGACGAGCAGGGGCGTGCCCGCACGCTTGATGTTGTAGAGCATGCCCATGGCGTTGCCGAGGCCGGGGGCGACGTGGAGGTTCACCACGCCCACGCCGTCGGTGGCGTAGGCGTAGCCCTCGGCCGCCCCGATGGTGATGGCCTCCTGGAGACACAAGACGTAGTCGAGCCTGCTCTCGTTCACCAGCGCGTCCATGAGGGGCAGCTCGGTGGTTCCCGGGTTGCCGAAGATGCAGTCCACGCCCTCGTCGATGAGCGTTTCCAAAAACAAATCCGAGCCGTTTCCGCTTTTCATGCGCTCTCCTCGGTGGAAATGTGCGAGCGAGGGTTTCCCGCCTCAGAAGATGGAAGTTTCTTCATTTTGACCCAAAACGGCGTGCGCCGCCATTTGCAGGCACTTCTCGCTGCCGGGCGGCATCACCAGAGCGGCCCTGGCGTCGCGGTGAAAACGCTGGAGCGGCTTGTCGTTCAAAAGGCCGGGGCCGCCCGCGATTTTGAGCGCTTTTTCCGTCATGGAGGCGGCGGCCTCAGACGCCGTGTATTTCGCCTGGTTGATGAGGGGCACCGCCTGCTCCGCACCCTGGGTTTCCAGCACCCATGCGGCCTTCTGGATCATGAGCAGCGCGGTTTCCAGGGCGATTTTCATCTCTGCTATCTGGCGCTGGATGGCGGGATAATGCGCGATGGGCACGCCCTCGGGCAGCAGGGTGCGCTTTTTCGCGTAATCGACAATCCACGCGAGGGCGGCGGCGCCCGTGCCCAGATAGACGGCGGCGTAGCCCAGGCCGAACCTGGGCACGAAATCGGGTTGCAGAATGTCCGCTCCGCTACCCACGAGGTTGCGGGCCGGAATCCGCACGTTCTCGTAGGCGAGCGCGTGGCTGGCCGTGCCCCGCATGGCGAAGGCGTTCCAGCGCGCGGAGACGGAAATCCCGCGGAGATTCCTGTCCACCACCGCCCAGCGCAAACCGCTTTCCAGCGATTCGGTGCTTTCGAGCAGACACCACAGCACGTAGTAATCCGCTTCTTCCGCCATGGAACAGAAGTATTTGTGGCCGTTGAGGACGTATTCTTCGCCCTCTCTGCGGGCGCGTGTGGTGATAGCGCGGTTCCACTGGGGGCTCGAACCCGCCTCGCCCGCGTGGCTGCCGAAAATGGCGCCCCCGCGCGCCGCCTCGGCGAAGCGGCTCCTTTGCTCCTCGTTCGAGAGGGTGAGGAGAAAGTACAAAATGGTGCTGTGCATGTGCAGCGTCATGGCCGTGTTCGCGCAGCCCTTGCCCAGTTCGTGAAACACCATGGCGTAGCAGACCGGGTCGCTCCACAGCGCGTGTCCGCCGTGGGAGGTGGGCAATGTGAGGCGCGTGAAGCCCGCGCGGGCGAGTTCCTGAAAATTCTCGCGCGGGAAGCGCTCCTCCCTGTCATAGGCGTCCGCACGCGGGGCGAGGACGTTGCGGGCGAGGTCCGCGGCGCGGGCGATCAACGCCTCGCTTTCCGGGTGGAGGCGAAGGTCCATGTGTGCGCGACCGAAGGCGAAGAGGCCTTCAGGCGTTTTCCCGCAGAAGACGGCGAAGAATTTTCCCGCTGCCGGATTTCGGAATGGCGTCGATGAAGGCCACCGCCCGCACGTGCTTGTAGCCGGCGAGCTTTTCGTTCACGAAGGCCATGAGCGCCTCCTCGTCGATGTGGGCGCCCTCCCGGGGAACCACGAAGGCAGCGGGTATCTCGCCCGCTTCGGGGTCCGCGCGGGGGACGACGGCCGCGTCGGCGACGTCGGGGTGTGCGTGCAGGCGCGCCTCGATCTCGGCAGGAGCCACGGCGAAGCCCTTGTATTTGATCATCTCTTTCTTGCGGTCCAGCAGATAGACGTAGCCCTGCTCGTCCACGCACCCGATGTCGCCCGTGTGGAGCCACCCCTCGCGGAGTGCCTCGGCGGTGGCCTCAGGCGCGTTCCAGTAACCTTTCATGACGTGGGGGCCGCGGACGAGGAGTTCGCCCGCCTCGCCCACGGGCAACTCCCGCTCTCCGGTCTCCACGTCCACGATTTTTTGCTCCTCGTCAGAGACGGGAGGTCCCACGGATTCCTCCCGCACCCAGTCTTCGTGCGTGGGGTTCATGTGCGTGAGCGGAGACGCCTCGGTGAGGCCGTAGCCCATGAAGGTGAGTACGCCCGTTCTCTCCTGCACGACGCGGCGCACCTCGGGCGGGAGGGGTGCGGCCCCGCTCATGATGTAGCGCAGCGACGAGAGGTCGTACGCCTCCGTGTGCTCGTGGCGGGCGATGGCCAAAAGTGCGGGCGGCACGCCGTAGAACAGCGTAAGGCGGTGCTCCTCCACGAGGCGCAGGGCGTCTTCCACGGTGAACCGCCGCATGAGTATTTGGGTCGCGCCCGCGAGAATCAACCCCCCCATCATCATGGTTCCGTAGATGTGGTAGAGCGGGAGGAACACCAGGCCCGCATCTCGATCCGTTATGCGTCCGTTCGCCACGAATTGGTGGTAGTTCACCACCAGGTTCCTGTGCGTGAGCATGACGCCCTTGGGCAGGCCCGTCGTGCCGCTTGAGTAAGGCAGGGCGATCAGTGCCTCGGCGGGGTCGATTTCGGGTTCGGGGAGGTCATCTGCCGCGTGCGCTCCTATCCAGTCCGCAAAGTGCGCGCAGCCCTCTGCACCCCCGTCCGTTGCGACGATCGTCTCGAGTGCGGGGAGCTCCCCGCGTACGTTTTCGGCCAGCGCGGCACCCTCGGGCGTGGCGATGAGAATCCGCGCACCCGCGTCGCCGAGCTGGTGCGCGACCTCGGCCTCCTTGTAGGAGGGGTTCATGGGCGTGAAGACGGCGCCCGCTTTCGATGCGCCGAAGGCCGCTATCTCGAACTCCGCCGAGTTGGGCAGGAACAGGCCGACGCGGTCTCCGGCCTCCACCCCGGCGGCGCGCATGGCGCGGGCGCAGGAATTCGAGAGCGCGTCGAGCTCGCGGAAGGTCATCTCCACCTCCCCGTCCACCAGGGCGATGGCGTCGGGGCGGCGCGCGCAAGCGATTTTCAAAAGCCCGTGAAACGCACAGTCGGGATACGCGAGCGGGGGGCGAAAATAGGGGGGTGGATTGCTTCGCCGCATCGGTTAGGACCCCAAGACGTTCGCGCTGCCCTCTAGCACCGTCTTGGCGGTGAGTTCCAGGCACTTCTCCGTGTTGGGCGGCATGATGAGGCCCGCCCGCGCCTCGCGGTGGAAGCGCTGGAGGGGATTGTTGCGAAACAGCCCCGGCCCGCCCGCCACCTTGAGGGCCTTCTCCGTGATGAGGGCGGAGGCTTCCGCACAGACGTATTTCGCCTCGTTGATGGCGCCGTAGGCCTTATCGGCGCCGTAGGCGTTGATCATCCAGCCCGCTTTCTGGAGCATGAGAATCGCGCCGTCCAGGGCGATTTTCATCTCTCCTATCTGTCGCTGTATGGCGGGGTAGGAGGCGATGGGCACGTTGTCGGGCATGAGCTTTCGCTTCTGCGCGTAGTCGACTACCCAGTCGAAAGCGCCTCCGCCCGCGCCGAGGTAGACGGCGGAGTAGCCAAAGCCGAACTTGGGCAGCACGTCGGGGCGTATCGGGTCCCCGCCCCGGCCCACCAGGTCATCCACCGGTATGCGCACGTCGTCGTATATCATCGAATGGCTCATCGTTCCGCGCATGGCGAAGGCGTTCCACTCCTGGTCTATCTGGAAGCCGGGCGTGTCGGAGGGCGCGATGAGAAGGCCCAGGCTCTTCGTGAGGTCATCCTCGTCTTCGAGCTGCACCCACAGCACATAGTAGTCCGCCTCGCCCGCCATGGAGCAGAAGTATTTCCTGCCGTTGATGTGGTAGGCGTCGCCGTTGCGCTTCGCCTTGGTCTCCATGCGCCACACGCCGTGGAGGCTCGAGGTGTTCTCGCTCGCGTAGCTCGCGATAATCTTGCCGCTGCGCACGATCTCCGCGTAGCGGCGCTTTTGATCCTCCGTCCCCAGGTAGGTGATGACGTGGACGATGGAGCTGTGCATGTGAAAGAGCATGGCCGTGTTGGTGCAGCCTTTGGAGAGCTCGTAGAGGATCATCGAATAGGTGGCGGTGTCCTCGTAGAGGTCGCGGCCGCCCAGGTTCCCGGGGAGCGTCAGGGAGGTGAAGCCCTCCCTGGCGAGGTCGTCAAAATTTTCGCGGGGAAAGACGCCCTCCTGGTCTATCTTCTCGGCTCTGGGGGCCAGCATTTCCTTCGCGTAGGTTTTCGCGCGTTCGAGCAGATCCTCGTTTTCGGGGTTGATGCGAAAATCCACGGGCTCGTTCCCTCGCGTTCGTGCGGCGGAGCGTCTACGCTCCCCCGACGTTCCAGCCCCGCCCCTCGTCGCCGTATCCTTCAGAACCCTCTTCGGTGACGACCACGGTGTCCTCGAGCTTCACGAAGCCGACTTCGGGGTTTTTCATGTCGGTTTCGATGGAGACCACCATGCCGGGTTCCAGCCCCTTGTCCTCGTAGGTGGCGGGGTAGGGCACGACGCCCGTGGATGTGAGGTGCGGCGCTTCGTGCTGGATGATGCCCATGCCGTGGGCCAGAAAGACCATCTGCTCCGCGTGCGCGCACCTGGCCTGCTCGGCGAGGGCGGCCTCGTAGATTTCCCGGCCGGTAACGCCCGGCCGCACGACGGCGCGCGCGGCGGTCTGCACCGCCTGGATTTCGCCGAGTAAATCCTCCATGAGCTGCGTCGGTTCGCCCAGAACGGCCATGCGGCACAAATCGCCCAGGTAGCCCTGTTTGTTCCCGCCCGAGTCGAGCGAGATGATGTTTCCCGCATCCCAGGTGGCGTTCGAGGGAGCGCGGTTGAAGCTGGGTCCCGTGCAGGTGAGGCAATACTCGAAGTCGAGCCCCCTCTGGGTTTCGAGTTTGCGCATCTCCTCGGCGATGGCGTAGGTGGTGGTGCCCGGCGGCGTGTTCTGCATGACGTCGAGCATGCACGCGACGATGGTTTCGGAGGCTTCGCGCAACAGGGTGAGCTCGTGGGGCTGCTTCACGGCGCGGAGCTCTTCGAGCATATATACGGCGTCGACGAAACGCGCGTCGGGCAGCTCTTCTCTGAGTGCGTCGAAGGTGTCCGCGGGCAAAAAGCATTTCTCCACCGCCACGGTGCCTTTCTCGTGGCCGAGCCTGCGGATGAAGTCGGCCGCGTCCCTGCCCGCCTGATCGCTGTGCCACTGGTTGTTCCGCTTCTCGGGCACCCAGACGGGTTCGACCTCCTGCTGCCAGCCCTCCATGACGTTCCCGATGTAAAACGCCTTGTCGGGCGTGCCCTTGGGCAGCCCCACCAGCGGCTGGTAGCGGCTCACGCCGATGGCGTCCTTATGGGCGAAGAAGAAGAACTTGTAGCCGCCGAGCAGATACTGCACGTTCTCCTTGGAGGAGGCGAGAACGACGTCCGCACCCTGGTCGTCCATCAAGGCGCCGAGCTTGTCTTGATCAAAAGGCAGGTTCATGGCTGGTTCCCCTTCGATGTGGAAGTCTCCCCGCGGCCTTTCGGGGTCGGCACCAGGAACCGAAACCGGCAAATGCCCACCTCGCGGAGCGAAACGAGGGAGGGGACGATGCTTTTGCACAATCGCCCCCAGGCAGCGGTTCCCGGAGCGAAAAGGGTGTCATGCGAGGGCGGAAAATGCAAGCGAGGCCGTTTTCGCGCGAAAACCCCTCGCATCCGGGGTCGTCTCTCCCCTCGGGGGCCGGAGCCCCGCCCGCGCCTCGGTGTCCCTCGCTTCGGCAAAGGGCGGAGCGCATCGACGGGAGGCGCGCATGTCAGAGAATTTCCCCGACGATGGCCTCAAACTCTTCGTTCGAGAGTTGGCGCTTGCGCCAGCGAATTTCGGTGCGCACCCGCTCGACCACGTCTTTTTCCTTCTCCCGGGGAAGTGCGAGACCCAGTTCGCGCGCCTTGGCCCTTATGGCCCAGTTGCCCGAATAGTGGCCCAGCAGGTTGTGCATCCCGTTCCCGAACATGTCGGGTTTCATGCACGAATAGGCCCAGAAACCCTCCTCGGTATCGGGCACGCAGTAGTGGACCTCGACGAGGTGGGAGAACGCCGTCTTGCCCACGAAGGGCATGGTGTCCGTCATGGGCCACTTCATGATGTCGGAGACGAGTCTCGAGAGTTCGTACATCTTCTCGAGGCGGATGCCGCAATCGATGCCGTAGAAAATCTGGATGACGGCGGCGACCTCGGCCAGCGGTGCGATGTGGGCGCGCTCGCCCAGGCCGTTCACGCAGGCGTCGATCAGCTCGGCCCCGCCCTCGAGACCCGCGTAAAGCGCGGCGCACGCCATGCCGATGTCGTTGTGGGTGTGCAGCCCGATTTGCGTGCCGGGCAGCAGGCGCTTCATCTCGCGGACGACGTAGGTGTAGACCGGGGCGATGGCCATGCCGTTGATGTCGTCGAGTTTGATCATGTCCGCACCCGCGTCCACGAGCCTGCCGCATACCTCGGCGAGACGCTCGATGGGGATGCGCGTGCAGTCCTGGATGAGGCAGCCCACCTTCTTGTCCGCACCCGATTTCTCGCGGGCGTAGGCTACCGAGCCGCAAGCGCGCTCGATGGCCTGCTCGATGGTGATGTTCGGGTCCCCCGCCATCGATTCGAACAAACACATCTGGTGCGGCGAGAAGGAAAAGCAAAGGGTCGTGTAGTCCGCCCCGTGGTCCACGTTCAGGTCGACCTCCACCTTGGCGAGTTCGGGGTTGAGCACGGCGGTGGGGTGCACCAGGGCTTCCACGATGAGGCGGGGGTGGCGCTTTTTCACCTCCTCTATCTCCTGGGGGTCGTCGTGGTGCATCTGCACCATGCTCACGCCTGCGTCGACCAGGGCGTCGGCGATGCGGATTACCTCCTCGCGCCGCAGCGACACGCCCGGAAGCTGCCTGCCCTCGCGCAGGGTGATGTCGCACAACTGGAATTTTTCAGGCAGCGTCATCTGCGAACGGATGTGTTCGGCAAAGCAGTGCTGGGAGATGCGCCACTTCTCGGTAACGGGTTCCAAGTCGCTGTTCACGGGGTAGCCTGGCATTCCAACCTCCTTTGCTGGATTGTCGTTGTCTGGTGCGGGTGCCGGTTCGGACGAAGCACCGCGGGGAGCGTCCGCTCAGCACCCGCCCGCGGGGGGGATTTCGAGAATCTCTGCAGATGCGAGCACTTCCTGGTCGGACGCCCCGCCCACGACGAGCACCCGTCCATCGCCCAGTGCCGTGGCCGTGTGCAGGCGCCTGGGGGAGCGCATCTCTGCGCCCAGGCGCCGGAAGCATCGCCGCTTGGGGTCGAACACCTCCGCATCCGAGAGGGTGTGGCCTTCCTCTCCGCCCCAGCCTCCGAGGAGGACGACCCTGCCGTCCGCAAGCCTGGTGGCGGTGTGCTGCTGGCGCTTCGTGCGCAGCCCGTTTTCGAGCGGGGCGAACGTCTCGGTCTTGGGGTCGAACATCTCCGCACTGCCCAGCGTCCCCTCCCTGCCCAGGCCGCCCGCTATGAGCACCCTGTCGTCCGCAAGCCTGGTGGCGGTGTGGCGGCTTCTTTGCGTCGTGAGGCTGCGCACCAGGCGCGTTCTCCCCGGGGCGGGCAGGTAGAGTTCCGCGTATCGCGCCCCCGGACCCTGCGCACCGCCCACGATGAGGACGCCCGCTCCCCCGAGGGCGGTGGCGGTGTGCTGCTGGCGCGCGATGAGCATGGGCCGCCGCGCGAGGGAGAAAGCGCCTTTGTCCGGCGCGTAAACTTCGAGGTGGCGCATGGCGCGCTTGCCGTCGTTGCCGCCCGCGATGAGCACGTCGCCGTTTGGCAGCCTCGTCATCGTGTGATCGTAGCGTCCGTACTTCATCCGGGTGCGCGCGGCCACACCCCCGGCGGGCAGAAGTACCGCGGCGCTCCTGAGCGCTTCGCCGCCGCTCGTCCAGCCCCCTGCGATCAGCACGCCCTCTGGGAGGAGGACGGCCTCGTGCCAGCCCCGTTTGGGCAGGCCTGAGGGAGCGTAGGGCCGGAAGACGCCGCGGGCGGGGTCGTATATCTCAAAATCGGCGAGCGGGTCGGTTTTCGTGAGACCCGCGGCGAGGAGTATCTCGCCCGAGGCGAGCCTGGTGGCCGTGTGTCCGTGGCGCGGGGTGCGCATCGACCCCGTCTGCGCAAAATCCCCCTCGCCGCCGCATGCACTCAGGAGGGTGCCGAGCAAGAAGGCGCCGAGCAAAAAACGCGCAATCCTCCGCTTTTCCATCATCTCCACCCGCATGGTGGACGCCCCTGCGGCAGAAGTGCGTCCGTGGCCTGGAATATGCGTCTATGATACATTTTCGCCCATACCTCGAATACGTTCCACGCGGAGAGGCATTATGCGCGAGGCCGCGGATATTCGAAACGTCACGGTCGTGGGCGGCGGATACGTGGGCCGCGGCGTGGCGTTGCAGTTCGCCCGCGCGGGCTTTCGCGTCGCGATGTATAACCGAAGTGCGCAAGCCTCCGCGCGCGCGCTCGCAGAAATCGAAAAAAGCCTCAACACCCTGGTCGATGCCGGGGTGTGCGAAGAAGACGAAGCGCAGGAAACCCTCGCCCGCATCCATCCGGCACAGGATTTCGCACAGGCGGTGGGGGAGGGGGATTTCGTCGTCGAGGCGGTCAGCGAGAACCTCGCCCTCAAGCAGGAAATTTTTGCGCGCATGGACGCGGCCGCCGCTCCCGACGTGATACTGGCGAGCGAAACCTCAGGTTTGGGGGCGAGCGCCGTCTCGGAGCGGACGAAGCATCCGGGGCGCTGCATCGTCACGCACAACTACACCCCGCCCCACCTCGTCCCCGTCGTGGAGGTGGTCCCCGGCGAGAGGACGCACCCCGAGACGACGCGCATCGCGTGCGCGTTGCTCGAGCGCGCGGGCAAGCAGCCCGTCGTGTGCCGGGAGACGCCCGGCCACATCGGGGTGCGGCTCACGACGGCGCTCAGGCGCGAGGCTTTCCACATCGTGGAGCGCGGCTACGCGCGCCCCGAGGACGTGGACGCCGTGTGGCGCTCCCTCGCACCTTTGTTTCCGGTGCTGGGGGTGTGCGAGCTGAGCGATTTCTCGGGCATGGACGTGTTGCGCGACGTGCATCGCCATATCCAGCCCTCGCTCGACGGACGCGCCGCGCCCTCGCCCCTGATGGACGAGATGGTGGAGAAGAACCTGCTGGGCATCAAGAGCGGAGCGGGCTTCTACCGATGGACGGAGGAGTCGATTCGTGCGGCGACGCAGGCGCGCGACGCGGAGTTGATTCGCCGCTACCGGGAGAGCGGCGCCTCGAAGCGCGAACCACAAAAAGGTTCCTGAACCCCCAAAGCGGGAGAGCCGACATGGTGGACTACGTTCTGGACGACGAACTGAAGGGCTGGCAAAGAAAAATCGCCGAATTCTCGAAGAACGAGCTGCGTCCCTACGCGGCGGAGTGGGATCGCCGAAACGGCGTCGACCCCGCGCACCCTTTTCCCATGGATGCCCTCAAGAAGGCCTCGAAGCAGGGCATCCGCACGCTCACGACGCCCAAGGAGATGGGCGGGGAGGGGTTGGGCATCTTCGCCCACGTGGTGCTGCTTGAAGAGCTCTTCCAGGGCGAGGCGGGCTTCGCCTCGGTCATCCACCAGGGCTGGAAGCTCGCCAAGATGCTGTGCCACTTCACTACCGAGGAGCAGAGGGCGGAGTTTTTGCCCCGCTTCATGGACGTGGACACCTCCACCATGGCCATCGGCATGACGGAGCCCGAAGCGGGCACGGACAACATCATGCCCGCCACGAACGTGGACGGCGGGGCGCGCCTCTCCGCCGTGCGCGAGGGCGAGGAGTGGATACTGAACGGCAAGAAGCACTTTATCGCCTGTGCGGCGATGAGCAACGTCAACTTCGTGCTCGCGCGCACGAACCCCCAGGTTCCCGTCAACGAGGGAACCACCATGTTCATCACCACCGATGAGATTCCCGGCTTTCGGCGCGGCGTCATCCACGGCAAGCTCGGCGCGCGCCTGCTCATGAACGGAGAACTCATATACGAGGACGCCCGCGTGCCCGAAAAATGGCGCCTGAGCGAGGTGGACGGGGGGCTGCCCTACATGGCGCGCGTCTTCTCGCGGCACTCGCCCACCACCGCCACGTTCGGAATCGGCATCGCGCGCGCGGCTTTCGAGGACGCCCGCACCTATGCGCGCGAGCGCGTGCAGGGGGGCAGGCCCATCATAGAGCACGACCGCATTCGCGAGATTCTCGCCGACATGTACGTGAGCATCACCGTCGCGCGCGACGCCGTCTGGCGCGCCGCCTGGCACGCGGACACCGCCGCCGAGGAGGAATACGACCACAAGGAGGGAATGCGCGCCGCCCTGTTCGCCTCCGAAATGGCCCCGCGGGTGTGCACCAGCGCCATGAACATATTCGGCGGCAACGGCTACATGGACACCCACCCCGCCGAGCGGCACCTGCGCGACGCGATGATGTGCTACCACATCGACGGGCTGAACGACACCACGCGCCTCAAACTGGGCCGGTTGCTGGCGGGAGAAGCCTTCGCCGGGGCCTTGTGAAGAGGGGGGAACCGGGCAAAAATTGCGCCTGCGAGAACGAAAACCCCCGCACCGGTTGCATGTGGGGTAGGGGGCGTCAGGGCAGGCCGCGGCTTTTCTTGTATTTGTTGAAGTCTCTCACCATTTGCGTCGATAGCGAATGGCGGTCTTGTTTTTGGTGGCAATCCACGCACAGGGCAAGCAGATTCACGGCGCGATTGTCGCTTTTGTCTCCGTTCACGTGGTGGGCGTGGAGAAACTTTCGGGCATCTAGCTTGCTCAGATTGATGCTGCACTCCTCGCAGTGCCATTGCGCCCTTTCCCTGCATATGCGTGAAAACACTCTCTGATGTGATGAATATGTGTTCGTGGGTGCGGTGAGGTCGGTATGCTCGGGGCGGGTAACGGTCGTTCGTCCGTACTTTTCGAAGAATTCCTCCAGAGAAAATGAGCGAAACACTTCGTCGCGATTGTTCGTGTAGCCGTTGTAGTTCAAATGCCCCAGGCAGTTTTTGCAAATGTTCATTTCAATCCATATTTCTTTTTCCAGCACTTTTCCGAATTGTATGCGGTTGACCATGAATTTGCCGTCGGTTCGGGTAGAGGCGACGTATCGGCTGTTGAATCGCCCTGTCGTCTTCATGTTCTCGATTGTCTGGCAATTCGCCACGTGAAATTTGTATGTAGTCTGCGCGGTTTGATCCTGCATGACGTATTGGTCTCGAATATAGACGAGAATCCTGCGGCCTTTGTGGGTGAGCGTTCCGTCGGATTCGACGACTATCTGGCTTGGATCGTCGAGGTCCACTCCCCGCTCGCGCAGTTCGATGTCTATCGGCTCCCACCCATGCTCGCCCGGGTCTGCCGCCAACTCCCCGATTCCCATCTTCGCAAGAACCCCGTCGAGTTCGGCGAAGGAAACCTCGATTTTCATGGCTTCTGCTTCCTGTTGAGAATCCGGGCGATGCGCTCCTCCGCATTCGTGCGCACGCGAAACTCCACCCGCCTCGACTTGTCGGGGTTCTCACGTCCGTTCTCGATTACGGGTTTGCTCGAAGAGAGCCCGTTCGCGGTAAGGCGTTGCTTGAGCCACGCGAAATTGCGCGAGACCGCCCTCATGCCCAGCACGTATTCCAGTACCACCCGCGTCCTTTGCTGGGAGAGGGCCATGTTCAGAAAGTAAGCGGTCTTGGGGTGCGTGCCTGTCGCCCATTCGCTCGAGGTGTGGCCCTCGATGCGCACCTCCTCGATGTCGCGCTTGTATTTCGGGCTGGTGAGAATCCGCACGTAGCGGGGGAAGAAGTCGCGCAGAATGACGCGGAATTTCTCTTTCAGGGCGGCCTCGGCCTGTTCAAAGAGCACCTCGGGTTCGCGGAAGGTGATGGAGAGCGTTTCGCGGTCGATGGTCGCTGCCCATCGCGGCAGGTCGTCCTTGAATTCGCGCATCAAGTCCTTGTAGAGGCTATCCTGCAAGCGGCTGTA
Organism: bacterium; assembly: GCA_965221655.1. GTDB lineage: Bacteria > UBA8248 > UBA8248 > UBA8248 > UBA8248 > Bin107. The sequence goes on from OZ244906.1 coordinate 2,593,522, forward strand.
GGTAATGGCAATTTTCTCTATACGATCCTTGTCCACTTGCACCGTCGCCATGAACAAGACGGCGAGCAACATGAAGATCAGCATGGTTACGGACATCACGTCCGCAATGGATATCCATTGCCCCTCGTTTTCCCCGTGCAGCGCGTCGGCTTCACGCACGGCCCTGCCCCCTGCGGACTATTTCCTGTACCTCGCGCAGATTGTCGGCCAGAGGTCCGTAATCGTCGGCGAACTTCTCGGAGATGCTCGCCAGCCTGCTGCCGAGTTCCCGGAGGACTTTGCTCAACTCTTCGCCCAGCCCTTTGTCTATCTCGCGCATTCGCTCCTCGGTATTTCGTGCGCTTTCCTGCGCGAGGCGCTCGATTTCCTGCGCAGCCTTGGTGAACGTCTCCGTGATCTGTGTGTCCAGCCGCCCGGCCAGATTCGCGGCGACCTCCTCGTGCCGCTTGGCGGCATCTTCGACGTGTGCGTCCATGCGCTCGAAATGCTGCTTTACGGACTTCTCCACCTCTGCAACTGCCTCTGAGGTCTGCTGGCCCAGGGCGGAGAAATTCTCGGTTACCGTGCCGACGAGTTCTTTTTGTGCGTCCAGCGACTCGCGGTGCACGTCCAGGAATTGGAGGTTCGCCTCGGTCGCCTGTCCCACCGCGCGGGAGAAATTCTCCGTGAGTTCGTTTATCTTCGCCTCGGCACTCCGCATACTTTGCTCCACAAGACGCTCGATTTCTTGCGAAGTCTTTGTGAACGTCTCCGTGATCTGTGCGTCCAGTCGTCCGGCCAGATTCGCGGCGACCTCCTCGTGCCGCTTGGCGGCATCTTCGACGTGTGCGTCCATGCGTTCGAAATGCTGCTTTACGGACTTCTCAACCTCTGCAACCGCCTCTGAGGTCTGCTGGCCCAGGGCGGAAAAATTCTCGGTTACTGTGCTGACGAGTTCCTTTTGCGCGTCCAGCGACGCGCGGTTCGCCTCGGTCGCCTGCCCCACCGCGCGGGAGAAATCCTCCGTGAGTGTGTTTACCTTCGCGTTGAGAGTGGGAAGGAGTTGTTCGGCCTTCTCCGCCATTTCGGCGAAGCGGGCCAGGTAGTTCTCCATATCCTGCCGTTGCTCCTGGATGCCGGCGAGCACGGGTTCGAGTTTCTCCGCCGCTTTGGTGATGTTACGGCTGCGCTCGCCTATCTGCGCCACGGAATCGCGCACGCTCGAGATGGCGGCGGCCGTGGCTCGGAACTGCGCGATCATGGTTTCGGTTTGCTCGGCGTATTTGTCCTGCCAGTCGACGAGCTTGCCGACCCCCTCGTTGAGTTGTTTGAAATTGTCGCCGAACTGCTCGTTTATCTTCGCGTTGAAATCTCGCATCACCTCTTCGAGTGCGCGGATGAGCGACTCGCTGTTCGCCTCCGCCATTTTTTCCGCGAACGTGCGGAACTCGCGGACGAGCTCGTCTTGCTTGTCGGTAAAGGTGGTGCGCAGTTTCTGTACCTGGGTGAGCATGGAGGTGTCGTCCTCGCCCGAGACCGAGGCGCGAATACTGTCGAGGCTCTCGAGCGTTTGCCCGTGGTTATCTCTCAGGGTTTGCGTCTGTTCTGCGAGGAGTTCCGCGAGCGTTTCGACGGTCGCCCCCTCAGTGCTTCTCTCCGCCGGTTGGAAGGTCAAGGCCAAGCGGTCGATTATTCTCGTGAGAAGAGTTGCCCCGATGCCGAAGATGGAGGTGAGGAACGCCGTTTTGAGCCCTGCGAGAAGCGGCGGGACGCTCTGCTCGATATCGTTGGCGTCGAAATTCATCAGGCCGAGGTAGATGCCCAAGAACGTTCCGAGGATGCCGAGAACGGTCGTTATGGATTGCAAAAAACGCCGAGAGTTTCTCGTCCAAATGAAAAGAGCAACGAAAGCGAGGATTGCCAGGCAAATCCACCGGGTAACGGAGTCCGGGCCGGTTTGCGGATTGTATATGGGTTGGAAGAGGGAGAGCAGGATATGCACGGGCGGCGGCTCTTTTATGGCTCGTGAAGCGTGAAAAGAATTTAGTTCAAAGAATTATGCGTCTATTTAGTATTTGCACTCCGCCGTGTCAACTTCGCCCCTCCCCCTCATCTTGCGTGGCGGGGTATTTTTCTCTACCATGAGAGAGGCCCGAATCTGTAGAATCGTTTGGCGGCTCGGGGAGCGAAGGACCGGAGCGAGGGGTGCGGATGGAAGAGCCGTACAGGATACTCGTGGTCGACGACGAGCCCGACCTCGAAAAAATCGTGACCCAGCGCCTGCGCCGCGAGATTCGCGCGGGCACCTACGAATTCGTTTTCGCCCGCAACGGGGTGGAGGCAATAGAGCGTTTGCGGGAGGATACGAGTATCGACGTCGTCATCACGGACATCAACATGCCGGAGATGGACGGGCTGACGCTTCTCGAACAAATCCCCAAAATCTCCCCCAGGCTGCGTTGTTTCATCGTCTCGGCCTACGGGGACATGGGCAACATACGCGCCGCGATGAACCGCGGCGCGTTCGATTTTATCGTCAAACCCATCGACATCGCGGATTTGCGGGCGACCATCGCACGAACGGTAGAGCACCTCGTCAAGATGCGCGAGGCGCTCGACGCGCGCGACAGGCTGGCAGCGGAAAGGGAGGATTGATGTCGAAGGCGCACAGGATACTGGTGGTCGACGACGAGCCGGACCTCGAAAATCTCGTCAAACAGCGCATGCGACGCGAGATTCGGCGCGGAAACTACGAGTTCGTCTTCGCGCAAAACGGGGTGGAGGCGCTCGAGCGCCTCAACGAGGACGGGCGGATCGACATGGTGCTCACCGACATCAACATGCCCGAGATGGACGGCCTCACCCTCCTGGAGCAGATTCCCTCGGTCGACCCCAACGTGCGCTCGGTGGTCGTCTCGGCCTACGGCGACATGAAGAACATCCGCACGGCGATGAACCGCGGCGCGTTCGACTTCGTCACCAAGCCTATCGACTTCGACGACTTTCGACTCACCATCAAGCGCACGCTCGAGCACCTCGTCATGCTGCGCGAAGCCCTTGAGGCGCGCGACAACCTCATCGCCATCCGCAGCGACCTGAACCTGGCGGGCAAGATGCAGCAGGCGATTCTGCCGAAGAAGTTTCCCCGCTCCGACGCCTTCGAGGTTTTTGCCAACATGGAGGCGGCCCGCGACGTGGGGGGCGACTTCTTCGACGTGATTACGCTGCGCGAGGGGTTTGTGGGCATCATCATTGCCGACGTGTCGGGCAAGGGCGTGCCCGCCGCCATGTTCATGATGTCGAGCCGCACCCTGCTCAACAGCGTGGCCGTGGCGCGTGCGGGTTCGGAAGATGGAGACGCCGCGCCCAGGCTCCGCCCCGAGGAGGTGCTCAACGAGGTCAATCGCCTGCTTGAAGAAAACAACGAGGCGGCGATGTTTGTGACTGTCTTCTTCGCGATCTTCGACGCCGCGACGGGGGAGATCGTCTTCGCCAACGCCGGGCACAACCCCCCGCTCGTCGTTCACCCCGACGGCTCCTCCTCCTTACTGGAGGAGGAGGCGAGCATCGCCTTGGGCGTCATGCCCGGGTTCACCTACGAAAGGCACGTGGCGACTCTCGCACCGGGCGACACGCTCGTCCTCTACACCGACGGCGTGACGGAAGCCGAAAACGCGCAGCAGGAGCAGTTCGGTCTCGATCGAATGCGCGCTCTTTTCGCTAACACCCCCTCCGGCGACGCGCGCGCGATAACCGAGGCGCTCTTCGCGGCGGTGAAGGACTTCGCGGGCGAAGCGCCCCAGTTCGACGACATAACCGCCCTCACGCTCTGCCGGGCCACCACGAAAGCCGGGGCGGGCGACGGCCAAGCCCCGGAAGAGGAAAATGCATGAGCGAACAACTCTCCTTGTCCATGGGATTCGACGCGAACGAGCTGGCGGGCGTGCAGAACGCCATCGAAGAGTTCGCTCAGGGGCAAAACTGGGAGCCGGACGTCGTTTTCCACATCTCTTTGGTGGTCGAGGAGATAGTGCTTAACGTCGTCAACCACGGAAGCGACGGCGACGAGGGAAAAATACGCATCGAAATTTCCTCGAACGCCGAGTCGGTGCGCCTCGACATCATCGACGACGGCCGTCCTTTCAACCCGCTCGTCGATGCCCCCGTGCCGGACGTGGAGTCCTCCATCGAGGAGCGCGCCGTCGGCGGACTCGGCATACACCTCATCCGGACGATGGTGGACGAAATATCCTACCTGTTGGATGACGAGAAGAACCACCTCACCATCGTCAAGCGGAGGGGCGCGTGAACCTGCGTCTTCGGTGGGTGTTTTCGCTCATGGCGGGCGCAGCCCTGCTATGGCAGGCGCCAGGGGCGGCCGCGGCCACTCCCGGCGTTTCCGGGGAGAGGGTGCTCTTCGGTCAATCCGCCGCCTTCAGCGGCCCCGCCCAGGCTTTGGGTAAAAACATGCTGCTCGGCATCCAGGCCGCGTTCGAAGCCGCCAACGCGCGCGGCGGCGTGCACGGACGCAAACTCGACCTCGTCTCCTTCGACGACGCCTACGAGCCCGAGGCCGCTATCGCAAACACCCGCAACCTGATCGAGAACGAGAAGGTCTTCGCCCTCATCGGCGCCGTCGGCACGCCCACCTCCCTTGCCGCCGTGCCGGTCGCCGCGGAAGCGGAAGTTCCCTACATAGCCCCCTTTACGGGGGCGTCTTTTCTGCGCGATCCGAAATGGAAGAACGTCATCAACATGCGCGCCTCCTATTTTCAGGAGACCGAGGAGATGGTGAACCGCCTGATTCAGGATCGGGGAATCAGGCGTATCGCCGTGCTATATCAGGACGACTCCTTCGGGCGCGCGGGCTGGCAAGGCGTGCTGCGCGCCCTCAAGCGGCGCAAACTCGAGCCCACGGGCACCGGCGTGTATCCGCGTAACACGCGGGTGGTCAAGACGGCCCTGCTCGACATCCGCCGTGCGCGCCCCGAGGCGGTCATCATCATCGGCGCCTACGCTCCTGTCTCGTTTTTCATCAACTGGGCGCGCCAGATAGGCTTCAACCCCGTCTTCGTCAACATTTCCTTCGTCGGCAGCAACGCGCTCGCCCGTGCACTCGGCACCTCCGGCCACGGCGTCTTCGTTACCCAGGTGGTGCCGTTCCCGACGTCGGACGACTACGAGATCACGGTGGACTACCTCCGGGACCTCGCGGCGTATGACTCCACGGCCACTCCCGGCTTCGTCTCTCTCGAGGGCTACATAGCGGGCAGGTTGGCCATACTCGCCCTGGAACTCTGCGGGCCGCAGCCCGACCGCGCCTGTCTGCTTGCCGGCCTTCGCCGTGAAGGACGCATCGACATGGGTGATTTCTTCCTGCATTACGGGAAGGACGACAACCAGGGGTCGGACGCCGTCTACCTCACCGTCATCGGCGAGGACGGAAAATACGTTTCCACCGACAGGATGAGGCTTTCGGACTAGCGATGGGTGGCTTGCTCAAGAGGCTGCTCGACAAGCGATTCCGCATATCGACGCAACTCTACCTCGCCATCGGCGGCACGGCTTCACTCACTATCGTCGCGAGCCTGGTCGCGTGGCTGTCGTTCGACTACGTGGGCAGGGCGCAAAGGCGCGTGAACGAAGGCAGCGTTCCGTTCATGGCGAGTGCTTTCGAAATTGCCCAGAAGAGCAGCGCACTGGTGTCGGCCGCCCCGCGCTTGTCCACTATCGTTATTCCCGAGGAACTGGACAAAATAGCGACCGAAGTCGCGAGGGACCGCAAGGCGTTCGAGGAAGCACTCCTCAGGCTGTTGCGTCAGGAGGGGGGGCAGCAGGAGATATCCCTGAGCATCCGGGATCAGAGCGCTACGCTGATCGCCAACATCGAGTCCATCCGGCAGTTGGTGCTGCAACGTTTCGAACTCACCGACTTGCGCGACACCCTGGAGCTGCAACACGAGTGGGTGCGCAAGGAATTGACGAAAATCCTCGTTCCCCTCATCGACGATCAGTTGTTCTACGCCATGACGGGCTACCGCGACATCGGCGAACCGCGCGCCCCGCGCGCGAAGCACTTTACCGAGGAGGAGTTCAACCTCTACCGCTACGCCGCGGGTCTCAAGTTCGACGCCACGGTCGCCGAGCAGCTTCTGGTGAGTGTCTTCAACGTGTCGGACCCCGCCCTGCTCGTGCCGCTCCAGGAGCGCTTGCAGGCAACGGAGCGCAGCATCAGGAGGAATCTGGCGGCGCTCGGGGACGCGCCGGTGCGCGCCTTGCTCGAACCTCTCTTCGACAGGATGTTCGACCTCACCACCGGAGAGGAAGGCGGCCTCGAACTGCGCGTGCGCGAGTTGGAACTCGAGCGCAGGCAACGCGACCTCCTCGCGTTTCACAGCATCCTGGAGTCCGACATCTTATCCACCGCCGAATCGTTGGTGAGCCAGGCGCGTGCAAGCGCGCGCGAGGCCACCGTGTCGTCCGACCAGGCCATCGGCATGGGCACCAACCTCCTGCTCGCGCTGAGTGTGGTCAGCCTCGTCGGGGCGTTTTTGATCGCTTGGCTGTTTGTCGGTCGCATGCTGCTGCGCCGCATCGGTTACCTCTCCGCCCGCATGCGCCGGATGGCCGAAGGTGAACTGGAGGAGGAGGTCGACCTCGGCGGGAGGGACGAGGTGTCAGAGATGGGTTCTGCACTCGAAGTCTTCCGCCGCCATGCGCTGGAAGTACAACGACTCAACCTGGTCGAGAAGCTCGCCGAGGAACTCCAGGGCAAGAACCACGAGCTCGAGGCCGCGCTGGGCGACCTGGAAAAGGCGCAGGATCAGATTGTCATGCGCGAAAAACTGGCGGCCCTGGGTGAACTCACGGCGGGCGTGGCCCACGAGATCAGAAACCCGCTGAACTTCATCAAGAACTTCTCCGAAGTTTCCGAAGAATTGCTCGAGGAAATGCTGGAGGAGATGGAGAAGGTCGTCGCGGCGGGGGGCGAAACGAACGGAAGCGAGAAAAGGGAGCAGGAACAGGAACAGAAGGAAGAGGACGACCCCATCGAGATCATCCACGAAATCAGGGGCGACCTCACCACCAATCTCCAGCGCATCCGCGAGCACGGCGATCGCGCCAACAGCATCGTGGAGAGTATGCTCCAGATGGGCAGGGGGTCGGGCGATCCCCAGCCCACCAATATCAACCACCTGCTCAACGAGCACGCGCGGCTCGCCTTCCACAGTGCACGGGCAAGCGACCCGAACTTCAACCTCACGATACAGGAAGACTACGACGAGAGTGTCGGGGAGCAGACGGTGGTTCCCCAGGATTTGGGGCGCGTGTTCCTCAACATGGTGAGCAACGCTTGCTACGCCACCAACCAGAAGCGCATGACGATAAAAGAGTCCGCGGATGGGCCGCGCTACAATCCGACTCTGAGTCTCGCCACGCGCAAGCTGACGGGGCACATCGAAATTCGTATTCGAGACAACGGCTGCGGGATGCCTCCCGAAGTCGTCAAGAAGGTGTTCGACCCCTTCTTCACGACGAAGCCGACGGCCGACGGCACGGGTCTGGGCCTTTCCCTCTCGAGCGACATCGTGCGTCAGCACGGGGGAAGCATAAGGGTCGAAACCGAACCCGACGAGTTCACGGAGATGATTATCGAACTGCCGGCGGCTTCCTGAAACGCCGGGTGTTTATGGACGCGATGTCCGGACGCGGCGGCGGTTCAGGTCGTGGCGGCGAGGGCCTCTTCTTCCGTGTCGTGAATCTCGATAATGCGGTCGAACCCGGATATCTCGAAGACCTCCCGCGTCATTTTCCCGAGCGCGTAGAGTGCGATCTTCGTGTTGTTCTGGCCGAGTTGCTTGGCTATCAGTAAAACGGCGCGCAGACCCGCACTGGAGATGTACGTCACTCCCTCGAAATTGATGACCAAGGCTCGGTTGTCGGCGCCGACCATGTTCGTGATTGTGGATTCGAACTCGGGCGCGCTGACACCGTCGATGCGGCCGTTGACTTGCGCGACCAACGCATCGCCCTGGCTCCTCGTCTTGATTTCCAGACCCGACTCCGTTTTGATCGTATTGGTTTCCATGGAATGGCTCCTGTATGGCTCCCGGCTCCTGATCGGTTTATGCTTACCCCTCCGCCTTGACGGCGGCGAGGGCTTCTTTTTCCGTTTGCACAATGTTGACGATACGGTTGAATCCCGACGTTTCGAATACCTCGCGCGACAAATCCCCGAGTCCGTAGAGGGCGAACTTCATGTCGTTCTGGCTGAGATGTCTGGCGATCAGCAAGACGGCGCGAAGGCCTATGCTGGAGATATAGGAGACTCCCTCGAAATTCACGACCATCGCTTGGGCGCTCCGGTTTGACTCACTCGTCAGCCGGCTTTCGAACTCGGGTCCGGTAATGCCGTCGATGCGGCCGTCGACGCGCACCATCAAGGTTCCGCTTTTTTCTTCGATTTTGATTTCCATATCCGGCTCCCCTGCGGTCCAGAATGCGTGCGATGCTCACGAGCCCCTGGGTACCGCATTCGCTTTGTCCATGCGCCCCGGGCGATGTCACAGGGCGCATGAAAAGACGGCCTACCGGGTTGCAGGTACGAAAACATTTTCCAGGTCGCCCGACTCCGTGGGTCAACTATATAAAATTGTCCAAGTCATTGGCAACCCGTCGCGTGTCGTGGGCCAGTGCGATTCTGCGTCTGCGGGCGGCCTTTCAGGGAGATACCACCAAGGCGGCGCGTCCTGTCACACAGCCTTTCTCCAAGCGCTCGTGCGCGAGGTTCGCCTCTTCGAGGGCGTAGGTTTCGCTCACCAGGGGGTGTACGTCGCCCCGCGCCACGAGGCCGAGCGAGTCGATGACGTCTTGCCGGGTAGCGTAGCGGCTGCCCATGATCTGCTGCTCCTCTCTGAGCAACGCGCGGGGGGCGAAGGGAAACGGCTCGATACGATTGGCGCCCATGGCGAGGAAGCGTCCCCCCTTGCCCAGGGCGTGCAGGCAGGCTTCCACACCCCGGGCAGTGCAAACGAAATCGACGATCACGTCCGCCCCCGCACCTCCGGTCAGGTCCAGAATTGCCTCGCGCAGGTCCTCTTTCGAGGCGTCCAGGGTGGCTTCCGCCCCGCTCTCCATGCACTTCGCCAGTTTTTCGGCGGAAACGTCCACGGCGAGCACGCGGGCGCCTGCCCAGTGGGCCATCATCACCATGTGGATGCCCACGCCACCGCCTGCGCCCACGACGACCACGGTCTCCATGGGTCGGATTCCCGCGTGGCCGAGCACCTTGTAGGGCGTGGCCACCGCGTCGCAGACGACGGCGACCTCGGCGGCGCGCTCCGCGTAGTCCAGCTCCTCGGGCAGGGGGATGAAATTGCGCGCGGGCAGTTTGACGTACTCGGCGTAGCCGCCGTCTATCTGGCGACCCACCTGGCCCGCGAGGTTCTCGCACAGGGTCTCGCGATTGATGCGGCACCAGCGGCAACGCCCGCAGGTCAGGTAGTAGTAGGCCGTTACGGGGTCGCCTTCGTCGAGGCCTTCCACGCCCGGCCCGACCTGGGTAATCTCGCCCGTGATCTCGTGCCCGATCACGAGCGGAAAGTTCCCGCCCATGCGACCGGCGCGGGTGTGCTCGATCGTCAGGCCCGAGCCGCAAGCCAGTACGCGCGCCACGGCCTCACCCGGCCCCGCCACGGGGACGGGACGCTCCTCCAGAACGAAGCGCGCTCCCGGTGCGGGCAATACCATCGCCTTCATCGTCGTTCTCCGCTCGAATGATGGCGGCACCCGCCGTCGTCCACTTTCAACGCAGGGACGGGCGGCGGCCCATCCACATGGTGCACCTCCCCGCGGGCGGGTCTCAATCTTCGGTATCGACGTTTTTCGCCCACGCGCGGTTGGCCATGTACCATTCCACCAGGTGGGCGAGGCCGTCTGCGAGCCGCACGCGGGGCCGCCAGCCCAACAGGCGCTCGGCCTTTGCGATGTTCGCCCACGTTATCTTGCCGTCGGCGGGATGGGCGGGCTCGTGGCGCACCCGGGCCTTTTTCTCCACCAGGGTCTCGATGCGACCCAACACCTCGTTTACGGCGACGGGTTCGTCCGAGCCCAGATTGATGATTTCGTAGGAGGTCGGCCGCAGGGCCGCGATGGTGCCGCGCGCCACGTCGTCCACGTAGGTGAAGTCGCGCCGCTGCGTTCCGTCGCCGAAGAGGCGGACGGTTCTGCCCTCGGCTATCCACTGCGTGAAGCGAAACAGGCTCATGTCGGGCCGCCCGCCGGGGCCGTACACTGTGAAATAGCGCAGCACCGTCACGTCGATGCCGAACAGATGGTGGTAGGTGTGGCAGAGTGCTTCGGCTGCCTTTTTGGAAGCCGCGTAGGGCGAGAGGGGTTTGTCGGTCGGGGCGTCTTCGCAAAATGGCGTGGGCGCGTCCGCTCCGTAGGCGCTCGAAGTGGAGGCGAGCACGAACTTCGCGACGCCGAAGTCCTTGCAGAGCTCGAGCAAGTGGATTGCGCCGCCCGTGTTGGTCTCGAAGTAGCCCCAAGGCTCGGCGATGGATTGCCGTACGCCCGCGCGCGCGGCGAGATTGAAAACGGCGTCGAAAGGCGCGGCGTCGCCCGCGGTGTTTTCCGCGAAAAGCGGGCGCAGGGAGTCCGGGCGGGTGACGTCCGTTTTGTGAAACGTGAAGCCGGGCAGGGCTTTGAGACGCGCGAGGCGGTAGTCCTTGAGCTTGATGTCGTAGGAGGTGTTCATGTTGTCCACGCCGACGACGGCGTGCCCGTCGTGCGCCAGGAGTTCACACACCCGCGACGCGATGAAGCCCGCGGCTCCCGTTACGAGATACTTGCCCAAACCGGATTTCCTCCCCCCTGCCGCGACGGCGAAGCGGGGCTTACACTATCAAGAGGATGGAGCGCAGGCAAAACGGGTGCACGCTCGGGAGAAGGCGTTTTCGCGCACCTCAAGACGGCAAACGTCCGTAGACGTGCCCGGGGTCTACCAGCACGGCGACGGCGCGCTGGTCGACCATCGCCCGGTCGTATTCCTCCCAGTCGGGATGATCGCCGTCCCCGCACGCGCGGTAGACCTCGCGGAACATGCGGCGCATCTGCTCTTTCTCGGTGTTTTCGTAGTCGAAGAGCCGGGCCGTTCCTTCCACGCTCACCCAGGTGCGCCAGTCGGGGGTTACGCACAACACGGTGCATCGGGGGTTCGCGCGCAGGTGGCGCAACTTCACCGACCAGCCGCGCACGATGACGAACGCCGCGCAGCCCTCATGCGCCCCGCACACGATGACGCTCGAATGCGCCGCGCCGTCTGGGCGCGTGACCGTGACGATTCCCTTGTGGTTGCTCTCCAGAAACGGCCTTGCATCTTCAAAACGCATGGGATACCCCGCTGTGAGAGGAACGAGTTTTTTCGCCATTGTAGCAAATTTCGGGACGCCCCACGCCCGGAAGGAGGAAGCCCATGCCCCGTCTCGACCCCCTCGTGCCCGATGCCATGCCGCCCCGCCAGAAGGCGGCTTACGACGAACTCATCGCCCACCAGCGCGGCGGCGTGCGCGGACCCTTCGGCGTCTGGGTGCGCAGCCCCGGCCTCGTCGCCGCCCTGCGCGGGCTGATGAAGTTCTATCTGGAAGAAAGCGTCCTCACCGAGGACGTGCGCGAGCTCGTCGTGCTCATCACCACGCGCCACTGGGGGGCGACCTACGCATACTCCGCCCACGAGGCGCAGGCTCTCGCCAGCGGACTGACGCCCGCTCTCGTGGCCGCGGTCATGGGCGAGGAGGCACCCGTCGAGGGAACCCCGCTCGAGTTGTGCGTCTATGCATACTGCACGGAATTGCTGAAGACGCGCCGCGCCCCCGACGCTCTCTACCGCGAGGCGTTCTCCCTTCTGGGAGAGAAGGGCGTGGTCGAACTCACAGCCCTGGTGGGTTTTTACTCGACGGTCTCGGTTACCTTGAACGCCTTCGAAATTCCGCCGTTGCGCCCCGAGGAGAAATAGGGTTAACAAAACCTTTCTCTTGCACCGAAAGCAGAGTGGTACGATAATGCTCTTGGGTCTGCTTGAAGCCAACGAAACAAAGAGGCCCACCTCGGGCCACTCCCAGTTGCTTCTCAGGGCGCTAGGGAGTGGCCCTTCTGGTTATTGCCTCTATGCTCGGTGGGCAACGGACCATAGAGGCTACCAACGCTGCTCATAACGGCCCTCCTTTCTCTTATAATGAAAGTGTCCTAAGTAGATTCGGTTTTCTTTTCGAATGCCTGCATCAAATCGACGATGTTGAATACGAGCTTCCGTTCGTCTTCACTTAGCTCAAACGTATTGAATCGGCCGAATAACGACAATACGCCAGCACCATTTTGCAAGCTGACTTTTTTCTCAATTCCCTGGTCTATGTTGTCGTCTTCGGTGCTTAGTGTTTTTTTGGCACGAACCTGTCCATTTTTTTTGGCAGGGACGGCGGATGCACGGAACCTTGACCGGGTTCCCCACTGGGTTCCCCTGCGAGCCCTTGCGGTCAGCCTTGTCGATACTTCCATTTCGCAATATTCCAAGGATCTAATAAAGAAACGGACGGCACGACCAATAGTTGTTCCTTTGCATCCGTAGTCACTAAAAATCCTTTGCACTTGATTGATAGTGGTGTTTGCCGGATTAATTTGGTCGAAAATTTTTGCGTAACGCTTTTTGAGGATCTCTGAGAAAACCTGTTTTTCTTCTTGGGAATTTGCTTTGGAACCTACTAGTCTTTCAAGGTCTTGCTGCGTTTTGTGATCCTCGTCGATAAGGCCAAGAAACCGCAAAGCACTCATAATTTGAGACTGATCCGAGCCAGACCTGCTCGCAAAGATGGATTTGTCAACTTGGGACGGCAGGCCATTTTCCCGCAAGTTGTCGATTACACCCAAGAATGTCCTGAAGGAAAGATACACGGGAAAGAGAGTTTCGTCTTCCATGTCAAAACCTCCGGCTAGTTAATGCGCGAACAGCAATCTTATGTCGTGCACAAGTTTAGTTGCTCGCGACATTTTTGTCAAGAAGAAAATTCGACATAGGTTGCGACATAGAAAAAGACAAATTTGTTTGTTGGGGGCGCTTTGTGTCGCCCCCCTCACGCCTCGGCGGGTGCGCGCTCGCTGTGAAGGGTCATCGCGCGGAGGCGCTCCTCGATTCTCTCGTTCCACGCGCCCTCTTCCATGCGCCAGCGCCAGTTGTTCTCGACGATGCCGGGGCGGTTCATCCGTGCCTCCGTGCCCAGGCCGAGGACGTCCTGCGCGGGAATGACGGCGAGGGTGGCGCGGGAGTGAAGCGCGGCGCGAATCATCGACCAGTGGATGTCCTCGGGTTCGCCGCCGAAGGTGCGCAGGGCCGTCGCGCGTGAGATGGTGAAGCCCGCGGGCGTTTCGGTGCGCAGAATGTCGTCGGTGCCGTGGAACCACCCCTGGGCCGTATCGTTGTCGTGCGTGCCCGTGTAGACCACCGCGTTCTCGGGAATGTTGTGGGGCAGGTGGGGATTGTCGGGGCTGCCGTCGAAGGCGAACTGCAACACGCGCATGCCCGGCAGGCCGAACCGATCCCGCAGGGCGTGGATATTCTCGTCCACCGATCCCAAATCCTCGGCGATAAGCGGCAGCCCGCCGAATTTCTCCTCGATTGCGCCGAAGAAAGCGTCGGCCGGCCCCGGTTGCCAGGCACCCTGCCTGGGGGATTCCGCACCGGAGGGAATGGCCCAGAAACGTGCGAACCCGATGAAGTGGTCGAGGCGCAGGGCGTCGAAGCGCGCGGCGTGCACAGCGAGGCGCATCTTCCACCAGGCGAAGCCTTCCTCTTCATGGGCCGCCCAGTCGTAGAGGGGATTCCCCCAGTGCTGGCCCTCCTCGTTGAAGTAGTCCGGCGGCGCCCCCGCGTAGGCGCGCGGGTTGCGCGATTCGTCCAGGTCGAACAGATGCGTCCGCGCCCACACGTCCGCAGAGTCGTGGGCGACGTAGATGGGAACGTCGCCGATGAGGCGGATTCCCTTTTCTGCGGCGTAGTTCTTGAGGGTGTGCCATTGTGCGTCGAAGACGAATTGCTCGAAGCGTCTGTAGCCGGCGTGCTCGTCCGACTCTCCTTCTTCTGCCGCCCAGGTCCACCAGTGGGTGCCGCCGTGGGTGTGCTTGAGCGCCTCGAATCGCGCGTAGTTCTCCAGCCAGCTCGCCTGCGCTTCGCAAAACGCGGCATAGGCGGCGTCTTGCGGGCCGCCGTCGTTCGAGAAAGTCCGGTACGCCGCCTCGAGAAGCGCTTCGTGCGCACGGAGTGCGCGGGCGGGGTCGGGCGGCGCGTCGTCCTCGGTCGCGCGGTGGATCTTCAGGTCTTTGGAGGAGAGAAGACCCTGTTCAACGAGCCCTTCGGGCGATATGAGCAGGGGGCTCCCCGCGAATGTGGACGAGGAGACGTAGGGGCAACCGTTCTCGTCCGGAGGGCAGACGGGCAGCATCTGCCACCAGGATTGCCCCGAAGCGGCGAGGCGATCCACGAAGTCGAAGGCGCCTGCTCCCAAGTCGCCGAACCGGCCCGCTCCCGGCAGGGAGGTGGGATGCAGCAAAATGCCGCTTCTTCTTTCCTGAAGCGCGTTCGCCTGGCTCATTTACGGTACCCTCCCGCGTCGGTGCCCTTTTGCGCCCTTCTCGCGCGTCGTGCCCTAGTGTCCCTCTCCCAGGGGGAGCCTTACCGCTTCTCCCGTGCGGGCGGATTCCTCCATGGCGATGGTCACCTCGAGCGTCTGGCGGGTCTGCTCCGCGGTGGCGAGGTGGCAAGCGCGTCCCGTGGCGAGGTGGTCGAGCCACGCGCGCGTCTCGTCGCCGATGGGGCCGTACATGGTGTCGAGTGCCCAGTCGCCCGATGAAGTGCTGCCGAGGAACACCATCGGCATGTGGTGATCGGGAACGTAGGCGTGGGGGTAGCCTTTTTCGGTATACAGTATGTTCTCGCGGTGATCCTCGTCGAACATCAATACGCCTTCGGAGCCGATGACTTCCAGGCGAATGCTCTGGCCCGCAGTGGGATACTTCGCGGGCAGAGCGTAGCAGATTCCCAGGTTCACGGTAGCCCCGTCGGCGAAGGTGATGATCGACCAGCTCACGTCATCTACTTTGGGGTAGCCCGCCTCCTTGAAGACGAAGCCTCCGCCCCGGCAGATGACCTCGACGGGCGGGTTTCCCTCCATGAACCAGCACATCATGTCGACCCAGTAGGTGAGCACGTCGAGGACGGGCGTGGCGTCGGCGGAGCGCTTGAGAATCTCGAACGCCTGCGCGCGGCTGTTGAACACGCGGCCCGTAGCCCCGACGAGCCTGCCCAGCCTGCCCTGTTCTATCTGTTCCTTGCCCAGGAAATAGCGCCGTTTGTAGCGCATGATGTAGCCCACGCGCAGGTCCGTTCGGTTCCTTTCGGCGGCATCCAACAGGCGATCGGCGTCTGCGAGCGACATGGCGATGGGCTTTTCGACGAGCACCGGCTTGCCAAGTTCGAGTGCCTGGAGGACGGGCTCGACGTGGGCGAACTCCGAAGTGGAGACGATGACGGCCCCCACCTCGGGGCGGGAGATAACCTCTTCGTTGCTGCCCGAGGCGACCTGCGCCCCCACGCGCGAGGCGACTTGCTTCGCGCGCGCGGGGTCTGCATCCGAAACGGCGAGAAAGCGAACGGCGGGATGCTGGGCCGCCAGGCGGGAGCGGTGGGTGCCGATGCGGCCTGCGCCCACTACGGCAACGCCGAGTTCGTTTCTGTCGAAAAGCGCCAAGGCGACGTCTCCAGAACCTCTGGCCCCATAAGAGTACGAGCGCATTCTATCCCGCGGGAGCGCGCCCTTCAACGCGAAGCGCACGCCCCGGGCTCGGAGGCTGTCCGCGCGGCCGCTCAGAGCAAGAGGCGCTCCTCCATGCGCGAGCGGGTGAGCACCTCGTGGCCTTCTTCGGTGATGAGCACGGTCTCCTCGATGCGCACGCCGCCGCCGCCCGGAACGTCCGGCACCCAGATGAGGGGTTCGATGGCGAACACCATGCCGGGTTCGAGGTCCACTTCTTCTGAATCCGGGTCGGGCTCCCCGATGTAGGGCGGCTCGTTCGGCGAGGTGCCCACGGCGTGGCCGATGCTGAGCGAGAACCAGTTTTTGCGCAGCCCGTATTTCTCGCCTGTTTCCCAGATGCGTTCGGCCACCTGCTTGTTGGTGAAGCCGGGCCGGGTGCGCTCGAGCCCCAGTTGCAGGGATTCGTGCACGGCGGTGTAGATTTCCTGTTGCCGCCGGGAGGGTTTTCCGCAAATCGTGGTGCGCGCCACGTCGCCGAAGTAGCCGTTCCACTGCGCGCCGATGTCGATGAACACCAGGTCGCCGCTTCGGATTATCTTGTCGCTCGCAAAGCGATACGGCGGCGACATATGCTCGCCCGACGCCACGAAGGGGGAGACCAGGTGGGCCATTTCGCCCCCGTAGTGGTGGAGCACCTTCATGGCCTCGGCGGCCACGTCGCACTCGCGCTTGCCCGCCCGCACGGCGTCCATGGCCTCTTCGTTCACCGCGTCGGCGATGGCGCACGCCTCGCGGATCATGTAGACCTCCTCGGGCATCTTGTGGCGACGCACCTTGTGCATGAATGAGTCGCCGTTCACGAACTCGACGTCGTCAAGATGCTTGCGGTAGGCGCTGAACTGAATGAACGTCATGAGGTCCAGCCCCACTTTCTTGCCGATGAGGCCCAACTCCTCGAACAGGGGGCGCAGCGTCTCGCGCACCATCTTGTCTACGAGGGGTTGTTCTTCCATCTTCGCCAGGTGATGGAATTTCTCTATCCAGGGCATGTCGCGCGAGACGCGGGGAATCTCTCCCCCGTTCGTCATGACGTGCGCTTTGCCCTCGCGCGGGAGGATGACGGCGTTTCTCGTTCCCTCGCGGTGGGCGAGGAAAGAAGAGCGCATGCTCGTGAGGTAGCGGACGTTTTCCACCTTCCAAAGGAAAAGAGCGTCCACGCCCTCCTCGGCCATGGCTTTCTGGGCTTTCTCCACGCGCTTGCGGCGCAGCATGCCCACGTCGACGCGCTCCTCGTAGTCGACGATAAATTGCCCACGCGCGAATCCCGGCATCGGCTGTTTCTCCCGTTCGTAAAAAGAGGGGGCGAGCGCGCCTCCCCGGTCCGGACGCTCTCTAGAATTCCTCCACCAGTTCGATGAGCACGTCGTCGGGCGCCTTGATGAAGGCCGTCCGCGAGCCCAGCACTCCATCGCCCGGTTTTTTCGTGAATTCCACGCCTGCGCGCTCGAGACGTGCGGCGACCTCGTCGATGCCCTCCACCTGAATTCCGAAGTGGTGGAGGCCGCGGCCCACCTTGGCGATTTCGTCGTTCTCGTCGGCGCGCAAGCCGCGGATGCGAATCTCTACCTGGCCGAGCATCACGCTGATGTAGGGCGAGCCCCGGTACTCGATCTCGGGCGTGAACAGCGTCGCGCCGAAGTGCTCGACGTAGAATTGCGCCGCCGCCTGGGGGTCCTTGGCGACGTGGTGTACGTGGTGGGTTCGTGCAGGCATGGCTTCGTCCTCCTTCGTTCGCGGCGCTCTAGAGGCCGTCGCCCGCGGTGACGTAGGCGCCGCCGGGCACGGGGTTTTCCTCCGCGTTGCGCGCTCCCCACTGGCCCGTGATGGCGTACATCGCCCGCACCTTCTTCATGTTGTTGCCGCCGTCGCTCGAGAAGAGCATGTTGTGGGTGTCGCGGAACCATTTTTCGAGAAAATTCTCGCGCTGCACGCCCACGCCGGCGTGTATCTCCATCGCCATCTTGGTGACGTCGCAGGAGATTTCGTGCGCGAACGCACTGGCGGAGAGCGTCATGGGGGGGTCGACGGGAATCTCGTGGCGCATGTCCTGCCGCCAGGCGGCGTAGTGCACGTAGGCGCGCGCGGCCTGGATTTTCGTGTACATGTCGACGAGCTTGATGCCGACGGACTGGTGCTCGGCGATGGGTCGTCCGCTTTGCACGCGGTTCTGCGCGAATTCGAGGGATTTCTCGTAGGCGGCGCGCGCCACGCCGATTTGGCCCGCCGCGTTGATGAGGGCGTCGCCGCGCAGGTGGCGCCGGATGTAGGAGACGCCGCAGTTTTCGGGCCCGAGGCGATATTTTACGGGAACCACCGCGTTCTCGAAGACGATCTCCGCGTTCTGGTTGAGGCGGTAGCCCATCTTGTTGTGCACCTTGCCCATGCGCACGCCGGGAACGTCCATGGGCACCATGAGGAGGGAAGCGCCCTGCTCGACGCCCACGTCGGGGTTCGTGCGCACGAAGGTGAACATCAGCCGCGCCCAGCCCACGTTGGAGATGAAGTGCTTCGTGCCGTTGACGATGTAGTTGTCGCCCTCGCGCACGGCGGTGGTGCGGTAGCCGCCGTCCGCCCCGTTGTAGGGGAGTTGGTTCTCCGACCCCGAGGAAGGCTCGGTCGTCGCCGTGCCGATGAGGAAGGTGGGGTCTTTCACGTACTCACGCATCCAGTAGTCTGCCAGTTCGGGGTCGCCGAGCAGTTCGCTCGTGAGAATATGGGAGATCTTGGTGGAGGAGAGCAGAAAGCCCGTAGCGCCCCTGTCTCCCCAGGATATCTCCTCGCCCACGAGGCAGTGGGTGAGCAAATCGTCGACACCGCCTCCGCCGTATTCCTTGGGGATGCTCATCGTCCGCAAGCCGCACTTGTCGAGTTTCTCGAGCATGTGCGGCATGTAGGCGCAGTCGAGCGGGTTTTCCTGGTGGTCGAGCTCCAGGCTGATGGGCCTGATTTCGTCGCGCGCGAACTCGTGCGCGATTCTTTGGTACTCTTTTTGTACATCCGTCATTCGGTAGTCGTACATGGGTTTCCTTTCTTGTGATGGGCGGAGCGTCTTGCGCCGCCGCGTGTCCGTGCTCCCTCTAGTCGCCTTCCTCGAGCACCTCGCTCACCTCGACGGGTTCGCCGCGCTCCCAGGAGCGCATGGCCGCCCACACCGCACCGAGTACGTGCAACCCCTCTGGGCCGCCGACCTCGGGCGGACGCGCGTCGCGCACGGCGTCGGCGAAGTCCTCTAACTCCTCGATGAGATAATCCTGCGCGGGATATTCCTCGTAGGGAACTTCCTCGCGCTGCTCGCCGTCCTTTCTGAGGATTTTGATGCCCTCCCACCTGTCGTGATAGAGATTCGCCTCGTCTCCGTAGGCGTTCATGAAGTAGGTGTAGCGTCCGTTCGGCGTGCGCGGACTGATGAAGCTCGTCCCCAGCGTGCCGAGCAGCCCGGACTCGAACTCGAACCACACGACGCTTACGTCGGGAATCTCGGATTTCGTTTTTATCTTGCTGAACGCGGCGGAAGCGCGTTTGATCGGCCCGAACAGATACAGGAGGTTGTCCACCTGGTGGATGGCCACCTGGAGCAGCGGGCCTCCCGGGGAGCCCTCCGCGTACCACTGCCAGTTGTCCGGCGTGTAGTGCAAACCCCGATCGTTCGAATAGTTGGTCTCGGCCATGGCGATGGTGCCGATGGTTCCCTCATCCAGCAGCTTCTTGAAGAGGCGGTGGCCCCTGAGCCTCCTCGAACTCGCGCCCACCGCCAGTGTGACGCCCGCCTCCGCACAGGCGCGAATCGTCTTCTTCGCGTCGGGGATGGTGGCGGTAATCGGCTTGTCGACGAAGACGTGCTTGCCCTGCTCAGCGGCGGCGGCGGCGAGCTCCGCGTGCTTGTTGTTGGGCGCCGAGATGACCACGGCGTCCACCTCGGGGTGGCGCACCACCGCCTCGTAGCTTTCCTCCTCCCCGCAGGAGAACTTTTCGCTGAACGCGCGGCGCTTCTCGGGCGTGCGCGTGTAGCAGGTGGTAATCTTGAGTTTCGGCGTCCTGACGATGTAGGACGCCAGGGTGTTTCCCCAGCGGCCCAGGCCGACCACGGCCACCCTCAGCGGATTGTCCATCTACCCTCTCTCCTCGTTTCGAACCGACTCACACCGATTTCAGGCGCGGGTCCAGGGCGTTCCTGAGCCAGTCGCCCACCAGGTTCGCTCCCAGTACCGTAATCGTAATTGCCGCACCCGGCAGGGTAACGACCCACCAGGCGGTGTAGAGGTGCACCTTGCCGTCGCTGAGCAGGCCGCCCCAGGTGGGCGTGGGGGGCGGTACGCCCAGGCCGAGAAAACTCAAGCCCGCCTCGATGATGATCATCCGCCCCAGGTACAGCGACGCGATGATGATGACGGGCGCAAGCACGTTCGGCAGAATATGACGGACGATGACTCTCAGATGGCTCCCGCCGATGCTCCGCGCTGCCTGGACGAACTCGCGCTCGCGCAGCGTGAGCACCTCGCCGCGCACGACGCGGGCGTAGATGACCCAGATGCGCATCGACATGACCAGTATCAGCACGACCAGGCTGGGTCCCACGATGGCGATGGTCGCCAGCGCCAGCAGGATGAACGGAAAGGAGAGCACCAAATCCACGAACCGCATGAGGAGAAAATCCACCTTTCCGCCGAAATAGCCCGACACCAGCCCCACGCACAACCCGAAACACCCCGTGAGCAAAACGGCGAAAAAACCCACCACCAGCGAGATGCGCGCACCGTAGATGAGCCTGCTCAAGAAATCGCGCCCCAGGTGGTCCGTGCCGAGAAGATAGATGTTTTCGCCGTCCGACCACAACGGGGGCTTGAGGTTGCGGCTCAGCAGTTGCGCCTGGGGGTCCATGGGCGCGAGCAGGGGGGCGAAGACGGCCATCACCACCACGCACAGCAGTATAGCCACTCCCAGCATGGCGGACTTGTCCCTGCGCAGCGACTCCCACATCCGCGCGCGGGGGGGGAGGTCTTCGGCTTCTTCTGTGAACGTCGTCGCCTGTGCGTTCATTCGTAGGTAATCCGCGGGTCGAGAACGGCGTAGATCAGATCCACCGCCAGGTTGATGAGCACGAACCCCGACGCCAGGATGAACACCGCCGACTGGACGATCGGGAAGTCGCGGTTCGCTATCGCCTCCACCACCAGCCGCCCGACCCCCGGCCAGGCGAATACCACTTCGATGATCACGGTGCCGCCGAGCAGAATCCCTAAGTCGAGCCCCATCACGGTGACCACGGGAATCGAGGAGTTCTTGAGGGCGTGCACCATGAGCACCACCTTTTCGCTCAGCCCCTTCGCCCGCGCCGTCATGATGTAGTCCTGGCGCATCACCTCGAGCATCTGCGAGCGCATGAGCCGTGCGAGGCGCGCGAGGTGGTAGGTGGAGGCGGCGAAGGCCGGCATCACGAAGTGCTCCCAGCCTCCACGTCCGAACGAGGGCAAGACGCCGAGCATCACCGAGAAGAACAGAATGAACATGATGGCCAGCCAGAAGTCGGGGACCGCCTGCATCAGCACCGTGATGCCGACACAGCCCTTGTCGTAGGCCGAGCCTTCCCTGAAGGCGGCCAGGCAGCCGAAGGGAATGCCGATGAGCACGGCGAAGCCAAAAGCGCCGACGGCCATCTCTATCGTCGCCGGGAAGTGCTCGAGAACCAGGCCCATGGCCGACTCGCCGTGTTCGATGGACTCCCCGAAGTCTCCCCGCACGGCGTTCGAGAAAAACCGCGCGTATTGGACGTGGAGCGGCTGGTCGAAGCCCATGAGCTTGCGCATGCGTTCGATGTCTTCGAGCGTCGCGTCGGTGTCGAGCATCACGACGGCGGGGTCGCCCGTCATGTGCAGCAGCAGAAACACGATGATCATGACGCACTTGATGAGCACGACCGCCTGAATCAGACGCTTGACGACGTATCCGGTCATGGAGTCATCCGCCAGCGGGAATGTGTTCGGATTGGAGGATGCCTCCCCCGGGAGCGCGGTCCTCGCTGCCCCCGGAGGAGGGTTCGTCCCCGTTCCGAACCTGTGTGACCTACTTGAGGCCGACCTCTGCGGCTATCAGCTTTCCGTCGGCGCGCGGCTGCCAGGCGATCTTCTTGTTCGCGCCGAAGATGCGGAAGGTCTGATACAGCGGAACTATCGGCACCTTGTCATAGCGCAGCACGCGGGCGATGTTCTGGTATTTCTTCTCCCGCGCCTTGTCGTCCAGGGTGGAGCGCGCATCGTTGATCATATCGTCCACCGCCTTGTCGCGGAAGCCGCCGTAGGCCGAACGACTGCTGATCGCGCCCGCGAACATGTGCTCGGCGCTGAAGGCCGTGTTCATGCGCGCGAGATAGTAGAGGAACGGCTTTACGTTCTTCTTGTACTTGCTGAAGATGATCTTCTTCATCGCTCCCCATTCCATCACGCGCACGTTCGCCTTAAGGCCGACCTTCGCCCACTGGCCCGCGATGCCCTCGAGTGCTTCCTTGCCCATCATGAAGCGTCCGCGGGGGATGTAGACGTCAAAGGAAAACCCGTCCGCGAAGCCCGCCTCGGCGAGGAGCTTCTTCGCCTGCGCGGGGTCGTAGGGGTAGGGTTTGAGCTCGGGGTTGTAGCCGAAGCTGGCCGGCCCCTGGATGATAGCCACCGGCTTGGCGAAGCCCATCATCACGTTTTTGGTGATGGCGTTGCGGTCGATGGCCAGGTTCATGGCCCTGCGCACGCGCACGTCCATCCAGGGAGCGCCTTCCTTGATGACCATCAGGATGTAGTTGGTGCGCGGCGACTGCTTGGCGACGACGCGCGCCCGCGCGCTCGCGTTAACGCGCGCACTCAGCCCCGGCGGCAAGTTGTCGATGACGTCCACGTCTCCGGAGATCAGGGCGGAGACGCGCGTGGTCGACTCGGGGATGAACTTGACGACCGCCGTCTGCACCTTCGGCTTTCGCCAGGCGTTGGGGTTCGCCTCGTAGACGACCTCCTGGCCCTTGCGCCATCTCTTCATCACGAACGGGCCGCTGCCCACCGGGTTGCGCGAGAGGTGCTTGTTGTCGTGCTTGGCGTAGTATTTCGGCGGCACCATGAAGCCGTAGATTGCCAGAAACGGCGGCAGCATCGGGTCGGGCTTTTTGGTGTGAATCCGCGCCGTGTGAGAGTCGACCACCTCCACCTTGGCGATGCTCTTGAAGTAGCGGTACTGGCGCGACTTGAGTTTGGGGTTCAGCAGCCGCTCGAAGCTGAACTTGACCGACGCGGCGTCGAAGGGTTCTCCGTTGCTGAACTTCACCCCCTTGCGCAGCTTGAACTCCCACACCTTGGGGCTCACCATCTTGTAGCTCTCGGCGAGTTGATGCACCAGCGAGCCGTCGGGGGCGCGGGCGAGCAGCGTCTCGAATACGTTGGGGTGGTGCATCGAAATCGGCAGGGAAGTGAAGGTGTGCGGGTCGAACGTGGTCAGGGAGCCGGCCATGCCCAGAACCACTTTCCCCTTGGGTGCCGCTTTCGCGCCTGCGGGAAGCAGCAACAGCCCCAGGACGACCATCCAAAGCCAAAGCCTCTTCATCTCGCGTCCTCCTCCTCGGGTAAGAGTCGAAAAGTCCTTACACCTTACAGACAAGCCAGTTCGTCGGTGCTGCGGTTGAGCGGTTCATAGCCCTCGTCGGTGATCAGATAGGTTTCCCCCCAGAAAATCTGGCGGTTCGGCCCCAGGTTGAACATGGGGTGCGTCGTCACCACCATGCCGGGTCGGAGCTCTCCCTCCGACACCGGGGTGATCATGTAGTCGGTCAAGTCCAGACCCGTAAGATGCACCAGGCCGTAGGGCCACACCTCGTAGCCGTGTTTTTCGAACACCTCGTTCATCGCCGTGACCATGCCGACCATGGGAGCGCCCGGCTGCATGCTTTCCAGCGAGGCGTCGCGCGCCTCGCGCACCACCTGGTGGGCGTCCACGAGCCACTGCGCGGGTTCGCCCAGCGTGAGAACGCGCACGATCTGGTTCCAGTAGCCCCGTACGCGCGGGGAAATTTCCAGCAGCAGCGCGTCCCCCCCGCGAACGGCGCGATCCGTCTGGGGGATCACGTAGCCCCACGGCGCCTCGCCGCCGTTCGCCATGCCCGCCAGCCCCATCATGTTGAAGTTCTCCGTACCGCCTTCGGGGATGATCACCCGGTCCATCTCGGCGCGGATTTCGAGTTCGGTAACGCCCTCGCGCACGAAGCCCCGCAGGTGGTCCCACACCTTATCGCCCAGCTCGGCGGCGTGGCGCGACATGGCGACTTCCTCATCGCTCTGCACGAGGCGGAGTTCCCATATCAGTTCGCCCGCCTCCGTCCATTCCTTCGCCTTCACCTGCTCCTGCAACTGGCGATACCAGGCGGCGGGCATAATGGCGAGCGAGGAGACACCGATGCGCGCACCCGCCGGGGCGATTTCGTTCAGGTGTTTGCACGCCTGTGCGGGCACGGGCGTCAGCGCCTCGCAGCGCGTGTCGGCAATCCAGCCGTTGCGCAGCGATTCGATGCGCTGGTTCTCCACCCCCACGAACAAGACGGGCTCGCCCTCGCGCGGGAATACCAGAATCTGCTGTCCGGAGAAGGAGATGAAGTTGCTGACGTAGGCCAGGTTCCCCGTGCGCGGCCCCTGGCGGCCGCTGTTGCCGTAGACGACGAGCACGTCGATGCCCTCGCGCTCCATCTGTGCTCTCAGGTTCGCATGGCGGCGATCACGCTCCTTGGTCGAGAGTCCCACGTTTCTCTTCCCCCACGTTGCCAGAAGGCTAGAAAATGACCTTTCCGCCCGAGACGGCCACGTTCACGCCCGTCACGTAGGCGGCTTCCTCGCTGCAAAAAAAGACCACGGCCCCGCTCACGTCTTCGGGGCGCGCCAGGCGCCTCGCCGGAATGCTCTCCACGTATTGCCGCTGATACTCCTCGGAGTGGAGGATGGCCCGCTCGGTTTCGGTAAGACCCGGCGAAACCATGTTGACGGTGATTCCGTATGGCCCCATCTCCACGGCCAGGTTCTGCGAGAAATAGAGCAGGGCGGACTTGACCGCCCCGTAGGAGTTCGTGCGCGCGCGCTTCTCGCCCAGCACCGTGGAGAGCACGTTCACGACGCGGCCCCAGCCTCGCTCGCGCATTCCCGGCAACGCGGCCTTACAGCAATGGAAGGCGCCCTTGAGCATGACCCGAATCTGGGGTTCGTAGTCCTCCTCCCAGGTCATTTCGAAAAATTCCCTGCCCTTCACCAGCTGGCGCGCGTTGTTGACGAGTATGTCCACGCGGCCCATCTCCCTCTCGCACGCGGCGAACATGTGCTCCACCTCTTCGGGGCGGCCCACGTCGGCGCGCACGGCGAACGCCACGCCTCCTAGTGTGCGAATCTCCTCCGCCAGGCCGCGCGCCTCGGCCTCGCCCGTGTGGCAGTGCACGGCGACGGCCGCACCCTCTGCTGCCAGCGCGCGGGCTATGGCCTTGCCGATGCCCCGCGTGGCGCCCGTCACGAGCGCGGTGCGTCCTTCGAGCTTCATGTGCCACCCGTCGGTTGCATGAGCGAGAGCAAGTAGGTCCCCAACTCTACCGGGGCCACTCTTTGCTCTTCATGCTGCGAAAGAATCGGTTACGCCTTGAATAAAAGTATTATATATAATACCATTAAAAATCGCAAGTTTTCTTTCAGACGTTTCGGAGCGGGTCTCCGGGGCGGGCACCGCGTCGATGGACGCGAATGGGCGAGGGCCGGCCGCGCATGTGGGAATCGACTGCGGAAAAGCCGTTTTCGAACGAATTTGTTCCCTACTACTACCAGATTGCCAACTTGCTGCGCTGGAAGATCGAGCACGGCGAACTGGTACCGGGCACGAAGCTGCCCAGAGAGCTCGACCTCTCCAGACATTTCGGCGTGAGTCGCGTCACCCTGCGGCAGGCGCTTTCCATCCTGGAGAAAGAAGGCCTCCTCTCGCGTGAACGGCGCAGGGGCACCTTCGTGCGCGAGACGCAGCCCGAGCCAAAGAAGATTCAGTTGACGGGTGTCGTCTGGGAGGAGGACGCGGGCGGAGAGGAGAGGCGCATCGTATCCATCGGGGAGGCGAATGCGTCGCCGCGCCTCGAGGAGTTCTTCGGCCTCAAAGCGCTCACCATGTTCCAGCGCGTGCGCATGACCGAGAAAACCCCTTTCAGCTACGTCATCAACTATCTGCCCCCCCAGCTCGCCCGGAACGTCCCGCGCGAGGACGTGCGGGCGCACTCCATGCTCCACGTCATCAAGAACAGGCTGGGTGTTGCGCTTGGCAAGATTCACCAGACGTTCGAGGCGCGCACCGCCGAGGGCGAGGTGGCGAACCATCTCGAAATCGGGGTGCTCGAACCCGTCCTCTACGTGGAAACTTTCGTCCACGACAGGGAGGGCGAGCCGGTCGAGTTCTCCCAAATCTATTATCGGGGGGATCGACACAAGTACAGCGTGGAGCTCGTGAGCGAGTAGACCGCGTTCTCACCCGAGAGGAGACGAAAAAATGGCCCCCGGAAAAGTACGCAAGACCGCCATCGGCTTCATCGGGCTGGGTCTCATGGGCCGGGCGTTTTCGAAAAATCTGATTGCCGACGGCCACCGCCTCCTCGGAACCGACGTGAGCACCGCCGCGCTCCGCAAGTTCAGGCGCATGGGGGGAGAAGCCCTGCCGACGCCCCGCGCCGTCGCCGAGGCCGCCGAGGTCGTGTTCATCTCGGTTCCCAATTCGCGCATATCGCTCGGGACCGCACAGGGGGAGGAGGGCTACCTCGCCTGTGCGCCCGGGGCCACCCCTGCGGTAGTGCTCGACACCACGACGTCTGATCCTGAGGACGCGAAGGAGCACGCGCTCCTTTGCCGGGCGAAGGGAATTCCCTATCTCGACGCGAGCGTGAGCGGCAACAGCGGCTACGTGGCCGAGCGCCAGGGGCTGTTTCTCGTCGGCGGAAACAAGAAGGCTTACGAAAAAGTGGCCCCGCTTCTGGGAACCATGCTTTCCGATCAGATATATTGCGGCCCCTCGGGCTCTGGAGCCGCCATGAAGGTGGTGGTGAACTACCTCACTGCGATGGGCCGCTGCGTCATCGCCGAGACCCTGCGGCTGGGGATGCGCAGCGGCTTCGGCAGGGACTTTCTTTTTGACGCCCTCGGCAGGAGCCGGGCGGGCGACTGGAGGATGTTCCACACCCACGGGGCGAAGATGTTGCGGGGCGCTTACCGGCGTCCGCTGAGCACCCTAGACGTCATCGTGAAAGACATCGGCCTGGGTCTCGAACAGGCCAGGCGCACCGGAGCCGTAACGCCGGTGGGCGACGCTTGCGCACCGCTGTTCGATGAGGGCAAGCGGGCGGGTTACGGAGAGCTCGACAGCGCGGCGGTCTATCTCTCCTATCTCGACAGGGAAGGCGGCGCGTAAGCGCCCGGTTGCGTCCCTGGGGGAGGCGGGTCTTGCGAATCGAGGCCGAATCCACGCTCGTCGTCGTGGGCGACATGGAGATCGACCGCCCTGCGCCGGGGGACACTTTCTCCGGGGTCGCCCCGTTTCTTGCGGCCGCCGACGTGCGCTTTGGTGGGCTCGAGGCGTCCATGTCGCGCCTGGGCGCGCCCGCGAGCGGGAAAATCGTGATGCGCCACGACCCCGAGATGATACGGGGCTATCTCGCCGGGGGGTTCGACGTGCTCGCGTTCGCCAGCAACCATTGCATGGACTACGGGGTCGCGCCCTTCGTCGAGACGATGGAATTGCTCGAGGGCCACGGGGTCGCCTATTCGGGAGCGGGCAGAAACATCCACGAGGCGCGAACGCCCGCCGTGCTCGAACGCGGCGGTGTGCGGTACGGGTTTTTGTCCTACGTGCTGGAACTCCCGCTGGGCTGGGGGGCGGGTCCCGAAAAACCGGGCGTCGCGCCCATTCGGCAAGACGCCCTCTACGGCCCCCCCTGCGTGAACGAGGAAGACTTAGGGGCGATGGCAGAGGACGTCCGCCGGGCGCGGGGGAAGGTCGATTTTCTCGTCGCTTCGTTTCACTGGGGGGCGAGCCAGAGCCGCACGCTCACGCTGCCCCAGCGCGCCGTTGCCCACTGCGCCATAGATGCGGGGGTCGACCTCGTCGTCGGCCACCATCCCCATATCGTCCAGGGCGTTGAGGTCTACCGGGAGAGGCCCGTTTTCTACGCTCTGGGCAACTTTGTGCTCGACCACGACCATCCGATGTTCCTGCCCACCGCGCGCGAGTCGATTTGCCTGAAAATCAGCCTGCGGGGCGGGAAGCTTGTCGGGGTGGAGGCCTTCCCCGTGCTCATCGAACGAGACGGCAGCCCCCGGATTCTCGACGAGGGCGAGCCGAAAGCGAGCGAGATACTGGGGGTTCTCGAATCGTTGTCGACCAGGCTCGGAACACGGCTCGCGGTATCGGGCGGAGCGGCCCGCCTCTCGTTTTGAGCACGACTTTTCTTGCGTTCGCCGCGCGTTGGACCAAAGGGCGGTGATGGAGCGTATGCCGTGGAACTGAAGGACAGGGTGTTCGTCATCACGGGTGCGGCGCGGGGTATCGGCGTAGCGGCCGCGCGCAGGTTCGCGGGGCAGGGCGCGCACGTGGCTGCCCTGGACGTGGATGAGGAGGCGTTGCGCAGCCTTGAGGCTGAATCGGCACGGGCTATTCTCGGCGTGCGTGCGGACGTTTCGGGCGCACATGGCGTGGAGAGCGCCTTCGATGCGGTGATGCGTGCTTTCGGCGGCGTGGACGTGCTCGTCAACTGTGCGGTGGTTCGCGGCAACGGCCCCCTGGCCGAGGTCGAGGAGGCCACCATCGACGCGGCCCTGGCCGTGGGTTTGAAGGGCGTCATCCTTTGCGCACGGCGCGCGGCGCGGGAGATGGCCGGGCGCGGCGGCGGGGCCATCGTCAACATGTCGAGTTTCTACGCCCACACGCCGGCGAAAGAGCGTGTGGTCTACGCAGCCGTCAAGGCGGGCGTCGAGGGTCTTACGCGCGCACTGGCGGTCGAACTGGCCGAAGACGGCGTACGTGTAAACGCCGTCGCGGCGGGTCCAGTGCTCACCAAACTGCGCGAGGAGCGCGGAGACGCTGACCCGCGCACCATGGCGGAGCGCTACCGCAAATCTCCCATGGGCCGGTTCGGCCGGGTCGAGGAAGTACTCGACGCCATCGAATACCTGGCGACGCCGCGCTCTTCCTACATGACGGGCCACGTGCTGATGCTCGACGGCGGGCTGACCATCGTGTGAGCCGCGCGGGTCGCGTGCTTGGCCCGGCGTCTAGGTTTTCAGGGACACCAGGGCTTGCGTCGTCTGCCCTTGTAGGGCCGCCCGTGGCCCGTGTCGATCATGATGCGGGCGAAGTCGCGTCCGTCGGCAAGTTTCACGTTCGCGCCCACGCGCTTGCCGAATTTGTCGTCCTTCACGCCGGTGAGGAGCACCTTGCCCCTCTTGCCCACGAGTTGCTTCGCGTAATCGCGCGCTGCCTCGCCGCGTCGGCGCTCCGCAGCGCACTTCGCCCCTCCGATTTCGGGGCTGTCCATATGCAGCACGCGCACGTTGACGCGCACCGTCTGGCGCACCCATATCTTCGCTTCCACGTGGAGGGTGTCGCCGTCGATCACCCGCAGCACGGTTGCGGGCACGCGCAACTCGGCCGCGGCGGGCGTCGCGAACACCGACGCGGCGAACGCGAGAACGAGACACGCTGACTGAGGAGAAGAAAACGGCGTACCCAAGGGTTTTCCCTTCTTGCAGATTCCAAAAGTTATAATTCTATATTTTATGGTTTTATAAAAAAATCTGCAATTGATGAAGACAGGCGCTTCGTCTCGGCGCCGCCCCCGACCGCCTTTGGGCTTCACCCCGAACCGGGAGTCGAAAAGAGACCCGCGATGGAAAAACGCGTGGACACCGCCCTGGGTTGCGGCTTAAAGCAAGAATTTCTGCATGGGAAGCGGTTTGTGCGTCGTACAAGCCTTCGGGTGGGTCGGCGCGGCCCACGTGAAATGGATGGGGATGGGGTGCGTTGTGCGGCGTTCCGCTCGGCCGGGGTGGGCTTCTCCGTTTCTCGGGGAGGTGCGCGAGGTAGAGGTGGCGGGAACGCGTGGGAGTCGAACCCACCGACGAAGTGATTAGCCCCGTCCACTGGATTTGAAGTCCAGGCGGCACACCGGCACCGATGCGCTCCCGCGAGAAGGATACACCGCACGGGGCTGGTTCTGAAAGTGTGCCGGGCGTCTCGCCCGCGTGGTGCTTGTCCTGTGGGCGAGAAAACCCTACAACGAGACGCAACGCATTTTCACCAAAGGAGACGAAGGGATGACGCAACGTGTGGGCATCGTGGGCATGGGGCTGATGGGCCAGGCCTTCATCAAGAACATGCGCGAGACGGGCTTCGATATACAGGGCTTCGACGTGGACCCCGCGCGCATGGACGATTTGCGCGCACAGGGCGGCGCGCCCGTCGCCACGCCCGCCGAGGCGGCCGGGGGCGTGAACTTCGTGATCACCTCTCTGCCCAACAGCACCATCGCCCGGGAGGCGACCCTGGGGGCGGGGGGCATCGCCGAGGGGGCGAAGGAGGGGCTGTACCACCTCGACACGACGACCTCGCGCCCCGAGGATTCGGTGCGCCTCGCCGAAGACCTCTCCCGCCACGGAATCCGCTTTCTCGATTCCGCCGTGAGTGGCACGAGCACGATGGCCGTCCAAAAGGACCTGGTGGTCGTCGCGGGTGGGGAGGCGGAGGATTTCGACGCCTGCCGCGCCGTCTTCGCGGGCTTCAGCCGCGCGGCGTACTACATGGGACCCGTGGGCTCGGGGGCGCGCACGAAGCTGGTCATCAACATGATTCTGGCGGGCAATCGCCTGGCCCTGGCCGAGGGGCTGCTGCTCGGCACGAAGGTGGGCCTCGAGATGGATACCCTCCTCGAAGTTCTCAAGGACGGGGCGTGCTCTTCAAAGACGATGATCGACAAAGGCCCCAAGATGATTTATGGCGACTACTCCAAGCAGGGCCAGGTGAAGACCTCGCTCAAGGATTCGCGCCTGATGATCGAGCAGGGCCGCCTCCACGGCTCTCCCATGCTGATGACGAACCTCTGGTCCCAGGTCGTGCAGATGGCCTACGAGCGCGGCTACGCGGAGGAGGATACCGTCGCCTTCTACGAAGTCCTGCGCGAGATGGCGGGCCTGCCCCCGCGGATTGAGGGTGGAGGGTGATGGTGGGGAGGATGTTGATGGGAGCAACTCGGTTAGTGGGAATGTCCGTATGGAGAGTTTCCTGCCTATGTTGGCTCCGATGGGAGATTTTCTGCGAATTCGTATCCTTCTTTTGTCTCCCATGCCATGCCGTTGTAAGTCACACTCAGTAGTTTCGCGGTAGGAACGAAGCACTCGAGATCGATAGTTTTAATATCTCCGTAAAGGGTTTCTCGAAATTTTTCGTCGAGACAAGGAAACTTCAAACTCCGGGGCTCGCCAAAATTTTCTTGTGAGCATTGACAATCTTTGAGGTAGTTACGGCATTTATGACATCTCATGTATTTGTTTATCGATTTCCAAGCATTCTCGTTGGGAGTGTATAGCAGATAAAGTCGAAAAGGCTGCACATTCGCGTGCCCAAACCCATTCCGAAATATGACTGTGCGTTCGATAGCTTCATGAATGGTTTTTTCTTCTTTCCATTGTGGCCAAATATCCAGGAAACAATTTTTCAAGTCTCCAAAACTGAATTTGCTGAGTTCCAGCCTTCTCCGTGCGAAATCCTCGGGGAAACTTCCGTTCTTAACTGCCGCGTTGTATCGTCTGCGCATGTCCCTCCCTCCTTCACGAAGTACTACTAAATCGCGCATAGAACTTTCGATACAACGAAGGAACATGAAACATTCACCAGCCGATATTAGATGGGGGTCGTCCTGCACCATTTTGCTTTTCATTGTGTGTCATCTCTTGCTTTTTGCGTCCCGATGCAGTTCGGATTCACCCCCCCCCTCACCCCTCCCCGCGCAGTGCAGGTGGGTAGGGGGCGAAGTAGGTCTGGGCTCCGAGGTAAGGGGAGCCCGGGTGCGCTATCCATTCGCGCAAGGTGTCGAACGCAATCTGCGGCGAAGCACCCCCCGCGCGGTATTCCTCCAGTGCGGCGTGAAAGCGTTTTTTCTCACCTGACGTGATTTTGTCGGAAAAATGCCCCGCCGCGTGTGTTAAGGCGTTGACGTGGGCCGCGCGCGTGGGCGGGCGCGAAAGCGCACGCAAGAGTGCGTTTTCGTAATCTGCGGCGAGCGGGCCGAACGCGCGTTTGGCGTGGTTGGCCGCGATGCGCCCCATCTCGCGCATGGTCTCCTGGTGGTAGGCCAGGAAGAGCAGCTTGTTCTCCGTATGGTAGCGCGCGAGACGGGCGGGCTCTTTCGATTTCCTGACTGCGCGGAAGCCCGCAAGAGCGAAGAGTTTGGTGAGAAAGTGTGCGCGCGCCTCCGCTTCGTTCAGCTGTGCCTCATCCGTTACGGCGAGGGTGCCGAAGCGCGCGAGGACGTTTTCGGCGAACAGGCCCGCTCCCAGGGCGAGGGGAGTTTCCGAGGCGGGGCCGGCGAACGCCTTGGTGTCGGTGATTCCGCATGAGGGGGATTTCGACTTGAGGATGAAGCCGTCCACCTCGCTCAGCCCGTCCAGAAACGCATCGGCGAAAGCGTGCATCGCGTGCGTGAGGTCTTTTTGCGTGGAGGGTTGCAAGAGGGTTTTCCGCCCCTCCCGCATACAGATGCGGATGGGGTCACGCGGCGTGCCCAGGCCGATCTCCACTTCGGGACACACGGGCTGGAAGCGCACGTAGGGTCGGAGGCGATTCAGAAAGGGAGAGGCGATGCCCGCCCCGTCGTAACGGCATGCGTCGAAGCCCAGACACCGACTCGCGACGACGCAGGGGCGGGGGAACTCTCGGGTCAAGGCGCGTCTCCCCGGGTGCGGGCGCAGCGTCGCGCCGGGTTTCGGGAGCCTAGGCGTAGTCGTAGAATCCCTTGCCCGTCTTTCTGCCGAGCCAGCCCGCCGCGGTCATCCGGCGCAGGATGGGTGGAGCGTAGAACCTGGCTTCGCCCAGTTCTTCGGCCATCGAATCCGCGACGAACGTCTGCACGTCCACCCCCACCAGGTCGATGAGGGTAAGCGGCCCCATGGGGTGCCCCAGACCCATGCGGATGGCCTTGTCCATGCTCTCCCTGTCCGCCAGCCCGTCGTCGAACGCCTGCGCGGCGTGGTTGAGATAGGGCACGACGAGGCGGTTCACCAAAAATCCGGGCCTGTCCTTGGCGAAAATCGGCGTCTTGCCGATGCGCTCGCAGAACGCGATTCCGAACTGGGTGATTTCAGGGGCCGTCTGCACCGCCTCGATCACCTCGACGAGCCGCATGGCGTAAGGGGGGTTGAAGAAATGCAGGCCGAGCACGCGCTCGGGGTGCTTCGTTTTGGCGGCCATGGAGGTGACGGGAAGACACGAGGTGTTCGAGGCGAGGATGGCGTCGGGCCTGACGATCTCCGCGATTTTCTCGAACAGTGCGAGCTTGGCCTCGAGGTTTTCCACGATCACTTCGATGACGAGGTCGCACTCCGCCAGTTCATCCAGTTCGGTCGTGCCGTGCAGGCGGTCGAGAGCCTCGCGTTTTCGGTCCTCCTCCATCTTGCCGCGCTTGACTGCGCCCTCCAGATTCGCGCGAATCCGTTGCAGACCGGCCTCCAGGAGTTCGGGGTTCGCCTCGATGGCGACGACTTCGAGCCCCGATGCAATGCAGACCTGCGCGATGCCCGAGCCCATGGCGCCGATTCCGATCACCCCGACTTTTCGAACCGCATCGGCTATGGGTCGGCCCTCCGACACGTCGCGCTCCCGCTCCGCGTCCACTTCGGGTTCGGCCACGCCGAACACGCCCGCGGATCGGTAGGTGTAAAACCCCTTGCCCGTCTTCGTCCCCAGATGGCCCGCGTCGATCATGCGGTCCACCAGCGGCGGAGGAATGTACCTGGGGTCCTTGAGTTGTTCGTACATCGAGAGAGAGACCGTGCGGTGAATGTCGAGCCCCTCGATATCGAGCAGGCGCATGGGCCCCATCTTGTAGCCCAGGCCGAGCCGTACGCCCGCGTCCAGGTCCGCCGGCGTGGTGTAGCCCGACTCGATGAGGCGAATACAATCGTTTTGAAACGCCACGAGGAAATAGTTGAGCACGAAGCCGGGCGCGTCCTTCACGACGACGGGCGTCTGGCCCACTTCTTCGAGAAAGGCCGTCGTCGCGCCCAGGGTCTCCTCGCTGGTGAGCAGGCCGGGGGCGACCTCCACGAGCTTGTTGAGTGCGGCAGGCAGGCAAAAGTGCATGCCGACCGTCCTGTCCGGCCGCCCCGACGCTGCCCCCATGTTCGATATCGAGAGCGTGCTGGTGTTCGAGGCCAAAATGGCGTTCTCGTCCAGCACTGCGTCGAGGTTTCGAAGCAGAGCGTTTTTTTCGGCCTGGTTCTCCGTGATGGCCTCTATCACCATGTCGCATCCGGCCATTGCGGAGAGCGACTCAGCCCGGTGAATGCGGCCGAGAACGGCGTCCCTTTCCTCTGGTGAGGTCTTGCCCTTTTGCACGCCCGCGTCCAGAAACGCGCGAATTCGGCCCATGCCCGCTTCCATGGCCGCAGCGTCGACCTCGAACACGCTCGTTTCTTTGCCGCCTCTGGCACATACGATGGCGATGTTCGACCCCATCGTCCCCAAGCCGACGACGCCGACTTTCTTGATGCCCATGAACCTCTCCTTTGGTTTGCCGTGCTGGCTCGTCTTGCTTGCCCGGTGTTTGACGCTTCAGATGGTCTTCGTCTTGTTTCCGGCGATTCCCGGAAGAAGAACGTCCGTTTCGGCGACATCTGCGCAAGTACCCCTTTGTAGGCTTCGCGCCGAAGCGTTGTCAATCCGGCCTTGCCGGATCGCAGGTGTGGTTTATGATTGTTCGCGCCATGAATATGCCGCGCGAGAAGCTGGAGAAAATTATCGAGAGCGCAGCGCGCAGAGGCGAGCCCCTCTCGCTGGCGGGAGAAGCGCTTGCCTGGGCGAACCTGGGTGGGCGCGATCTCACAAACGCCGACCTCAGGGGGGCGAGCCTCGTGCGCGCGAACCTCGTCGGGGCCGATTTGTCCGGCGCGGACCTAAGCGAGGCGGA
Source organism: bacterium (assembly GCA_965221655.1). Lineage (GTDB taxonomy): Bacteria > UBA8248 > UBA8248 > UBA8248 > UBA8248 > Bin107. Next base: position 2,628,568 of record OZ244906.1, read on the forward strand.
CTTGCGAAACGCGGACCTCGACGAGGCCGTGCTCAGGGATGCCGTCTTGCGCGACGCCGACGTCGCGGGCGCGAGCTTTCGGGAGGCGGACCTGACGGGCGCGGACATCGAGGGGGCGAATTTCGACGAAGCCATCATCGAGGGTGCGCGTTTCCTGTGAAGGGTGGGTGGCGCGCGCTCAGGAGGCGTTGCACGTGAGAAGCGCTGCCATCTTCCGCAGGCCGATGGCCTCTATGCCGCTTGCCGCGGGGTAGTGCTCCTCGCTCACATGGACGAGAAAGGCGCGCTCGGGCTCTATATCCTCGAGAGCGCTGTAGAAGCCCCTCGCGGGGGCGGCAGAGAGACTCCGCTTGATCTCCACGGCCCACGGCCCGCTCGTCCCGGGAATCTCGAGCACCAGGTCGATCTCCGCTCCTCCCGCCGTGCGGTAGAAGCTCGCCCGGGTGCGAGGGGGGGCGACGGCGAGCAGGTTCTCGATTACGAAGCCCTCCCAGCTTGCGCCGACCACCGGATGACCCGCCAGTGCGTCGTAGTTCCCCACGCCGAGCAGGGCGTGGAGGAGGCCGCTGTCGCGCACGTATACCTTGGGCGACTTGACGAGCCGCTTTTTCACGTTCGCGTGGAAGGGCGGCAGCCGCCGGGCGAGGAGGAGGCCTACCAGCAGATCAACGTATCGCGTCGCCGTCGGAGCTCTCATGGAGAGATTCGCGGCAAGCTTCGATGCGTTGAGAATCCCGCCCTGGTAGTGGGCCAACATGGTCCAGAACCGATCCAGCGTCTCCGCCGGTATGCGCGGACCCAACTGCGGAACGTCGCGCTCGAGATAGGTGCGAATGAAATTGCGCCGAAAGGCGAGGCTGTCGTCGTTCTCGGCCAGGAAACTGTCCGGAAAGCCGCCGCGCACCCATAGGTTCGTCATGTCGCGAGCGTCGAGAGCTGCCTCTCCTGCGTCGAAGGGGTTGAGCTCCACGAACTCTATGCGCCCGGCGAGGGTCTCGCCCGACTGCCGCAGCAAATCGGGCGAAGCCGACCCCAGAATCAGGAAGCGACCCCTGCCCTTTCCCTGCCTTCTCCCCCGGTCGATGAGGCCGCGTAACTCCTGGAACAACTCCGGCACGCGGTGAATCTCGTCGAGGATAACGAGACGGTCCGCAAACTCCTCGAGATACAGGGCGGGCTCGACGAGCTTGTTCCGGTCCGCACGGGACTCGAGGTCCAGATAGATTGCATTGGTGCTCTTGGCGATCTCCAGAGCGAGCGTTGTCTTGCCGACCTGGCGCGGACCGAGCAGGGCGACGGCGGCTTGGCGGCCGAGCGCATCGCGTACGTTTTTATGTGCGCGTCGAGTAATCATCCATGTAAATTAAATCTTATATTTTTAATTTGCAAGGATAAAATCAATTTAACTGCGTAAATTAAAAATTATATTTTTAATTTGCATAGTTAATGTGAATAAAAAGAGAAAATACTGGTAAGGAAAATCTTCGCCCCGAGGCCTAAGAGGTACCGCGTTGAGCCGTTTCGGGTACTTCCTCTTTCTTGCGGGACGTCGCGGTCGCCTAGTCGAATACCGTATCGTCGTAGTGGGCGGCGTCCACCACCGCCTCGATGACGGTCGGCCCCTGGGCGTCGAAGGCCTCCTTGAGCGCGCGCGCCAACTCCTCGGGCGTTCGCGCACCTACGGCGGGAACGCCGAAGTAGTGTGCGGGCGGATCGCGGTAAGCCTCGGCCTGGAGTTCGGTTCCGTAGCGCCCGAAGGAGCGCCTGTCCTGCTTGACCTGGATGAGCGAGAGCCACCTGTCGTCCAGGACGACGATGGGGATGGAAAGCCCCATGCGCTTGGCGACCGCCACCTCGCCGCACGTCATCTGGAAGCAGCCGTCTCCGATGAGCGCGACGACGGGCTTTTCGGGGTGCGCGAGCTTCGCGGCGATGGCGCCGGGAAGGCCGAACCCCATGGAGGACCACCCGTTCGTGATCAGGAAGGTGCATGGCTCGTGGACGTCCCACTGGCTCGCGATCTGGTGGGTGTGCGCTCCCACGTCGAAGGAGAGGATGCCCTCTTTGGGCGTCGCTTCGCGCACCACGTCGATTGCCTCGTGAGCGGCGAAATGGGGGCTCGGGGGACGCAGGGCCTTCTGGAATTTCGCTTTGTGGCGCAAGGCGGTGTCGGAGGGCCATTCGTAGGGGCCGGGGGTAAAGTCGTTCATGCGCTTGAGAGAAGCGTCCAGATCGCCGACCACTTCGTGGGCTATCCGGACGGAGGAGTCCGCGTCCACGGGATCGATGTCGACGCTCACGAGGGGGACGTCCTTGATCCACTGCTCGTATTCTACCTCGACTACGTCATAGCCGATTCCGACGATGAGGTCGGCACTCTGCAAGAACTCCCTCTGCACCTGCCGCTTTCCGCGCTCAATACAGCCGATGGAGAGTTGATGGTCCTCGTCGATCATCCCCTTCGCCATGGTGGTCGAGGCGAAGGGCAGTTTGTATCTCTCCACGAAATCGCGCAGGAGCGCGGGGTTTTCCATGCGCATGGTTGTTGACCCGAGAACGGCGACCGGCCGCTTGGCGCGTTGCAAAAGTTTTTCGAGTTCTTCGAACGCGGCATCGGGTGCGGGGCGCGGCCGTCTGCCCTGGGGAATCGGGGGAACCTCCTCGGTAGCGGGCGCGAGGGAGACGTCCTCGGGCAAGTCGAGGTGTACGGGCCCGTGCGGTTCGCTCAGAGCGAGACCCAGGGCTTCTTCGAGCACGGGGCCGACGCGGCCCTTTCTCAGGGGGAGGCTCGCCTTGCTGATGGGGCGGTACAGGGTGTGGTGGTCGATGTACATCTGGATGCGGCGTCCCAGTTGGTGGGTGTGCAGATTGCAGGTAAGCGCAATCAAGGGAGAGCGATCCAGATAGGCGTTGCCCACTCCGGTCGAGAGGTTCGTGGCACCGGGACCCAGCGTGGCGATGCAAAAACCCGGTGCGCCCGTGAGGCGGCCCATCACGTCGGCGGCGAAGCTGGCGGAACCCTCATGCGCGGTGAGGACGAACGTGATGCCCCCCTTGCGCATGGCTTCGAGCATGGGCAGCACGTTTCCGCTCGGAATACCGAAGCAGTGGGTGACTCCCGCTTCTTTCATGGTCTTGACGAACAGGTCCGCGTTGTTCATGGAAAACCTCCGGCTTCAGGATGACGAACGGCGATGGACGTTGACGAGATCCTTGAGCAGGGCGGCGGCGGCGCCCAGCGGGTCGCTCTTTCCGCCCACAACGGTTACGCGGTCCATCGTGTCCGTCGTGTAGGTGATTCCCTTCTCCGCTCCCTCCACGCCCGCCAGGGGATGGTCGGCGGCGAGCGCCTGCGGGGCGACCCGGGCCGAGACGCGCCCCTGTTCGTCGCGTTTGGCGACGCCCACGAGGCGCAACACGTTTCCGCGCGCACTCGCTGCGCGCACCTCTTCGAGGGAGATGCCCGCAATTCCCGTACGAGCGACGTCTTCGGGGTTCAACTCCGCGTCCATGCAAACGTTGGCGATGAGCGCCAGCTTGTTCGTCGTGTCGAAGCCCTCCACGTCGAGCGTGGGGTCGGTCTCCGCGATACCCAGGGCTTGCGCTTCGGCGAGAGCCTCCTGGTAGCTCTGCCCGCGCGTTCTCATCCTTGAGAGGATGAAGTTTGTCGTTCCGTTCAGCACTCCCTCGACCGCGAGGATGCGCGTCCCGGCGAGGCAGGTTTCGGCTACGTCGATGGTCGGCAGTGCGGCCGCGGCCGCTGCGGAGATCTTGAGGGCGGCGCCCTTCTCCTGTGCGAGAAGGGTCAGTTCGCGATAGGCGCGGATGAAAGGTCCCTTGTTGGCGCTCACGACGTGCATCCCCCGCGCCAGGGCCGTGCGTACGTGGCCCAGGGCGGGTTCGCCCGTGCGCACGTCGGTGGGCGTCGTCTCCACGAGGAGGTCGGCCCGCGCGGAGTGGATGAGGTCGATCCCCCGCCAGTCCGCCTCCAGGTGGGGGTGGCCCGCAAAGCCGCCCTCGCGCTCGAAGGCCGCGGCTGTCGCCGGCCCGTCGAGTCCATCCGGGTGGTGGAGGCTCCCGGCGATCTCGCCCACGCCGACGATGATGGGCGCCAGGCCGTAGGCGGAGCGCAACGCGCTCGCCTTCTCCCCGAGAAGTCGCGCGAAAGCGCGTCCCACGCGCCCGAAACCGCACACAATGACTTTCATCTCTTTGGACAAGGACCGTCCTTCTCGGTTGGGAGAACGCGGAAAGCGCGGGACCCGAGGATTTTTCATGCCACGCATGGAGACGATCCGTCAACCTCAGAGTCCGGCCGCGGCGGCATCTCGTTGCCGAGCGGGGCGAACTATGAGAAATCTGTACGTATACCAAAAGCGTTTTCACGACCGCGCAGGCGCGAGAAGGGGAAGATATGCCGGATTTGGACTTGACGGCCGCATTCGGGGATTACGACAGAACCAACGTTCTCAAGATGGGCTCGGTGCGGCCGCAGGGCGTGAACCTCCGGGTGCTCTCCCTGCCGCCATCGGAGATATTTTTCCGTATGTGCAGATACCAAGAGTTCGACCTCTCGGAAATGTCCATGGGAGCGCACATGTTTCTGCTCGGTGCAGGCGAGAGCCCCTTCGTGGGGATGCCCGCTTTTCCGAGCCGTGTCTTTCGCCACTCCATGGTCTACGCCAACACGGACGCAGGCGTGGAAGAGGTCGCAGACCTCAACGGCAAGCGCATAGCGATTCGCGAGTGGGGGATGACGGCGGTCGTGTGGATAGTGGGCATTCTGGCCGAGGAGTACGGCCTGGAGGTCGACTCCGTGGACTGGGTGGCGGCCATCGAGCCGCGCGTGCCGATACCGATGCCCGCAGGGGCGCGCATCCGCTACATGAAGCCCGGCCAGACGATATCGAACATGCTCGAATCCGGCGAGGTGGACGGCGTGCTCATCCATCAGGTGCCCGCTTGCTTCGCCGCAGGCTCCCCGCGCGTCAAGCGCCTCTTCCCGGACTACAAGGCCGCCGAGATCGCCTATTACGAAAGAACGGGCATTCACCCCATGATGCACTGCGTCGTGCTGCGGCGCGACGTGTATGAGCGCAATCCCTGGGCGCTCGGGTCGGTCTACGAGGCCATGTGCGCGGCACGCGAGCAAACGCTCGAGGCACTTTCGGACAACGGCGCGCTCTCGGCCATGATTCCGTTTCTGCCGGCGGCCGTCGACGAAACCCGCGAGATATTCGGTCCGGATTTCTGGCCCTACGGCGTGGAGGCGAACCGCAAAGCACTCGAGAAGCTCCTCTCCTACGCCCATGCGCAGGGTCTTACGCCCGCGTTGCTGGAAGTAGATGACCTCTTCGGCGCAAGCGTGTTGGACACCTAGAATGCGTGCGTGTTCCCTGCGCCGCGTTTTCAGGCCTTGCGCCTTTTCGTAAAGACATAGCTCCTCGTCCGTGAGATGGAAACTCCAATGGCGTCGGCTCCCAAGACCTTGCTTGCCGCTCCTTTTCATCATTTGGAGCCGCTCCTGGCCGCGCGGGTGCGGCGGCTCGGCGGGGGAGACCCCCTGGCGCACCGCCGCGTCGTCGTCATCTCGAACCGGCTGCGCGATCACGTTCAGAGGGTGCTCGCCCGCGCGGGCGGTTTCGCCGGGGTGTCGGTTCTGGCGATGCTCGATCTCGCGCGTGAGGTGGCAGACACCCCCGTCGGCAGTCTCGCGTCGATGTCCCCGGTGGTCGCCGAGGTGCTGGCGGAGCAAGTACTCGAAGACGCACGGGGGGAGCTGGCCTTTTTTCGCTCCGCCGCACGGGGCTACGGAAGAAGCCTCTACGCCACGCTGACGGACCTGAGCGAGGCGAACCTCTCGCCCGACGCCTTGGAGAAATTAGCGCGCGACACGTCGGGTGCGGACGCAGCGAGGTGTGCGGATCTGGCGCTTCTCGCACGGCGTTTCGAGGGTGCGATGTTCGCGCGAAATGCCTGCGACGGCCCTCTCCTGTTCCGGATGGCGTGCGAGGAGGCCGAAGCCGCTCCTCCGTGCGTGCCCACCATCTTCTACGGTTTTGCGGAGATGAACGCCCTGCAGTGCAGGCTGGTGGCGGCGGTGAGCCGCAGGGCGGAGGTCCATGCCCTGGTGCCTGCTCGGCCCGAGGCGCCCGCCTGCGCGCACGCTGTGCCGCTGCTCGAGCGGTTTCAGGAGATGGGCTTCGTGCGTGAACAAGTGCGGGATTGCGAGGCGCGGCCGCTCTCCGCAGTGGCGGACGCCTTGTTCTCGCGCGGTATGCGGGCCGAACCGCCGCCCGAGGGTGCGCTGCGCATCGTCTTGACCTCCTCCCCGGGCCGGGAGGCGCGCGAGGTGTGTCGGGAGATGTTCGCGGCCAGAGCCGAGGCGAAAGGGGCGGACGCTCTATGCGTGTTGACGACCGACGGGAATCGCTACCAGACCCTGTTCGAGGAGACGTGCGCGGTGCTGGACGCTCCGTGCCGCACCGAGGAGCCGGGGGCGCTATCCGCAGCGCCTGCGGGGCGTCTGTTTCTCTTGATGCTTGATTTGAAAGCGAGGGGCTACCCGCGTGCTGGGTTGATGCGCTTTCTGGGCGAGGGTGGCTTCGCGCGCTCAGCGACGTTTCGGGAGATGACGCGCGCGCATGGGCTGGAAAACTTGGCCGAAGGCTCGCTCCTTGCCTCCCGGTGGGAGTTTTTCTCGAGAGAATTGCCTTACGTGCGTGGCCGCGCCGCCTGGCTTGCCGCGTTGTCCTCGGCATGTGGCGAGTTGCAAGAAGAAGACGAGGAATATCCGGTTGCGTATTCGCTCGCCGTGGCGCTGCCCGAGGTTTTCGGGCTGCTTGAGAAAATACCCGAGCACGCCGCACCCTCTGTGTTCGCCGGCGCGGCGGCGGAGGCCTTTGGGGCGACTACTTGCGACGTGCAGGGCAGCAAGCAAGTCGAAGAACTCCTCTTCTCCCTCGTGCATTTGGACGACATTCTGGCCGAGGTGACGCACGAGGAGTTTTGCGCGTTGTGCGAGCGGTTTCTCGAGAAGACGCCGGTGCGCGACGCAGAGCGGGGGACCGCGCACCTGGCGAGCCTCTCCTCCATGCAGGGTGCGCGCGGGTTTTCCTTCGACACTGTCGCCGTGGCGGGTATGACGGAGGGCGTGTTTCCTCCCCGGGGGGCGGAGGATCCCCTCCTGCCCGACGCCCTGCGCGAGGAGATAAACCGCGCCGCCGCGCGTGTTTTCGGAGAGGGGGTGGCGACGCTTCCCCTCAAGAAAATCCGCGAGCGCGAGGCGCGTTTTCAGTTGTGGACGATTCTGCAATCGGTTCGCGGGCGCTTGATTCTCTCGACGCCGGGTCTGGATGAGGATTCCGCAAGGGAGGATGCGTCTTTCCCGAGTCCTTTTTTCGACTATCTGGCCGAGACGCTCGAGGGGAGTGCGGAGCGTGTCTTGGCCCCGCTCGCCCGGAGCGCAGGCGCCCCTGCAAACTACGTGCACACGCTCGAGTACGATCTCGCACGCATTGAGGAGCAGATCGAAAAACCGGAGGCGGGCAGCCTCGCCTACCTGAATGCCTTCCCCGGCTTTGCCCGCAGGCGCGCCGCCCTGGCCGCGCGGTGGCGCGAGGGCGTTCTGACGGCCCATGACGGATTGTTCGCCTCTCCCGACCTGCGCGATGCGATTCTGGCGAGAGTCCGCCCGCCCGCCGAAGCGATTGGGGTCACCTCGCTGGAGGGTTTCTTCGGCTGTCCCTATCGCTTCCTCTACGCCCGCCTCTATCCGCGTATGAAGCGGCGCGAGGAGCCCGCTCCGCCCCTGGCTGCCGATGGTTTGCTTCGGGGCGAATTGGCGCACGCTGTTCTGGAGGCGCTTCACCGCAGATTGCTGGAGGCGGGCTGCGGGTTTCAGGAGATGGACGAGTCGACCCTCTCTGGCGCACTTGAGCAGGCGATTCGCACGGTCATGCACGAGAAAACACAACAGACGGGAGCGCCGCTCCTGCTTTCCCTTCCCTGGGAGGCGCTTGCGGGCGAGTTGCGCCGCCGCTTGTTGGATTACCTGAAAAGCAGGCGCGCGCAGGGTGCGGGCTGGCAGCCCGTGTGCGTCGAGGAGCGCTTTGGCACAGAGGCCGCGCTGCCCATGTGCATACCCCTGGAGGGAGGAGAAATTTCTCTGGCCGGGAAGATAGACTTACTCGAGCGCGGCGCGCAGGGCGCATACCGGGTGGTCGATTTCAAGACCCTAGGGGGCAAGGGCAACGTTCCGTCAAAGAACGAGCTGCTCAGCGGCGGCGCGCGGCTTCAGCTCCACCTCTACGCGCGGCATCTGCTGCGCGAGGGCCACTTGCCTGCGGACGCCCGCGTGGGCGGCGTCTACGTCTACCTCACCGAGGAGGGAACCATCGAGCGGGCACGCGCGCATGAGGAGCTCGAGGAGGAGCGGGGGCGGGTGGATGCGCTGCTGGGCGATTTTCTCGCACTGGTCGGGGGTGGAATGTTCTTCCCCACTCCTTCGGATGCCTGCAGGTATTGTGACTACAAGGCCCTGTGCGGCCCCGACAGGAACGAGCGCTTTGAGCGCAAGAAGACCGCCCTTGAGGCGGGCAGACTCATCGCGTTGCGGGAGGCCGCCCCGTGAGCGCGCAGCCTCTCGATCAGAAAGAAAGGGATGAAGCGGCGCACTGGACGCAAGGCCCCGTTCTGGTGGAGGCGGGTGCGGGTACGGGCAAGACCACCCTGCTTGTCGAAAGGATGCTCCACCTGATTCTGCACGAGCGCGTGCGCATCGACGAGATAGCCGCCATCACCTTCACCAGAAAGGCGGCCCTGGAGCTCAGGGAGCGGGTGCGCGCCCGCCTGCTCGAGGCCGTCGGGAGCGAAGAAGACGCCGACGTGCGGCGTCGCCTCGAAGATGCGCTGGAGCATTCCGAATCCGCCAGAATTTCCACCATTCACGGCTTCGCCCTTCGCATTCTGCGCGAGGCGTCCGTCGAGGCGGGGCTGCGGCCCGACGTGTCCGACGTGGACTTGCTCGCCTACGAGGCGCGACGCGACGCGGCCTGGCGCGACTGGTTGGCCGAGAAGATGAGCGGCGCGCACCCGGCGTTGCGTGATTTTCTCGACTTGGGTTTCGGTGCGGCGGACTTGGAAAAAATCCGCGACGCTTTGCTCGAACTCCCCGAGTTGCGCGCATCCTTCCCGTGCTCAGCGTGGGTTTCGTGCGAGGAAGAAGCGCATACGTCGATTCGGCGGAACTTTATGGAATGGGAGTCTTTCGCCCAGGCCCATTGCGTCGACGATACGGACAAGGCGCGTTTGGAGGTAGAAGAGCTGAGAGACTGGTTCGATACTCTTGCGGACCTTTCCCGGACGCAGATGCTGCGCGCACTCTGGCAGCCGAGCCGGAAACTGAACAAGCGGGTGGGCAGCGCCGCGAAATGGGGGGAGACGAAAGAAGAGGGCGGGAAGATCCTGAAAGACTTTCGCGGCATGTATGATTCTATGCTCGGTAGAGCCGCCGCGATTCTGGGTCAGGGGATTCTCGCGGAGGTAACGGCCCTCGTCGCCGGCTTTGCCGAATCTTTTGAGAACGAAACCCGCGAGGCGGGTCTTTTGTCCTACAGCGACATGCTGTTTCTGGCGACGCGGCTCGTTCGGGAAAGCCCCGCCGCGCGGACGCGCATACGCCGCGGCATTCAACATTTTCTGGTGGACGAGTTTCAGGATACCGACCCCTTGCAGGTGGAGTTGATATTCCTGCTGGCCGGAGAGGAGGATGATGCGCTCGACTGGCGCAAGACGCCCCTGGAAGGAGCGAACCTCTTCCTGGTGGGCGACCCCAAGCAGTCCATCTACCGGTTTCGGCGGGCGGACATCGCTATCTACCACGAGGTGAAAGAGCGCATCGAACGCCTCGAAAGCGGGCGCGTCCTCTACATTCGGGAGAATTTTCGCAGTGGTGCGGGTGTGCTCGATTTCGTGAACGCGGTTTTCTCGCGCGCCATCGTTCCCGAACCCGAGATGCAGCCCGCATACGTCGCCCTCGAGACCGGCTCGAAAACAAGAGGGGGCGGGACGTTTCTCATCGAGGAGCGAAAAAACGAAGGAGGTGAAGAAGGAGACGTCCCCAAACCCACTGCTGAGGAGCGGCGCGCGCATGAGGCCGCCCTCCTCGCCGCCTCCATCCGCGAGTTGGTGAACGTGCGCAGGGTGGAGATTCGTGAAGGGGGCGCGCGCCGTCCGGCCCGTTACGGAGACGTAGCGGTGCTCTTTCGTACGCGCACGGGTTATTCTGCCTTTGAGGCCGCCTTCAGGAGTGCGAACATCCCCTTCGTGTCGGACGGCGGACGGGGTTTTTACGAAAAATTCGAGGTCGGTGCGGTCGTCTCCGTCCTTCTGGCGGTGCTGCGGCCCGCCGATCCGCTGGCGTTGGCCGCCGCCCTGCGCTCCCCGCTATATGGTTTCTCGGACGAGGACATTGCCCGCTATTTCCTCGAAATCGCGGATGTGCCTGCCGACATGGTAGAGGCCGTTCGGGAGATTCATCTCTTGCACGAGAAAAGAAAGGATGTGAGCCCCCGTGCGCTTTTGGAGGAAATCTATCGCCGCACCGGGGCGTTCGAGCTTTTTCTCGCATCCTCAGAGGGGGAGCAGCGTGTCGCCAACCTGTGGAAGCTGCTCGACATGGCCTTCGAGTTCGCAGGCGACGGCAAGCGGGGAGCGGACGACTTCGCCGCGCATGTAGAGGCACACTACGCACTGGGGCGCGAGGCGAAAGAACCCGAGGCGGTACTGAGTACGGACAAGGCCGAGGCCGTGCGTTTCATGACCATCCACCAGGCCAAGGGACTGGAATTTCCCGTGGTCGCCATGGCGGATTTGGAAGGGCGCGACTCGTCGGGATCGACCCTCTGGGTCGCTGACCGCACGAAAGAAACAGTCGACCTGGGTGTGGGGCCGAAAGGAAGGCGCCTGGTTTCCATGGGCTACGAAGATGCGCTCGCGCGGGAGAAAAAATTCGAAAAAGCGGAAAATGTGCGCCTTTGGTACGTCGCCGCGACCAGAACGCGGGACTGGCTGCTTTGGCCGAAGGCGAGCCTGGGGTCGTTTTTGGAAAAAGCAGGCGTGAACGCCCAGGAGGGGGAGGCGATCGCGCGCATGGCTTCTCCTCTTGCAGTTGAACGGGGTGTGTTCGAGCCCGCCCCGCCCATCCTGCGCGTGCGCGATGCGGCTTTTCACGCAAGCGACGCAGGCTCCATGTCCGCACCCGGGGACAGGGAAGAACTCGAAGCGAAGCTTGCGCGCCTGAAAAAGCCGGCGCCCTCCCGTGCGTTTCTCGCTCCCAGCAGCCTGGTCGAGAAGGGGGTGTTCGACGATGCGGGGCCGGAGGCGGCGGCCGACGGAATCCCCCCCGGAAGCGCGGACGTTCACGCGGGGGGGACGGCATTCGGAAGGCTCGTGCATTCGATTCTCGCGCGCCTGGAGCCGCCGAGCGTCGCACGCCTCGAGATCCTGCGCGCGGAAAGCCTCGCCCACGCCCGGGCTCTGGCCCTGGACGAAGAGGACGCGGCGCATGCAATCTCGTTGATTCGTCGCTCCCTGGAGGGGGGCGTACTGCGGCGTGCTGCCGCCGCCACCAGACGCCTGCGGGAGTTGCCCTTCATGTTCGAGGTGGAAGGCAGGGCTGTTCGGGGGTTCGTCGATTTGGTATGGGAAGAGAAAGGCGCATTGACTATAGTGGATTTCAAGACCGACCGCGTAACGGCGGAGGGAGCCCCCCGAAGGGCCGAGCTCTATGCAAACCAGGGGGGAGCCTACGCCATGGGGCTGGAGGCGGCGACGGGTCTCGCCGTGCGGGAACTGGTGTTCGCCTTCCTGCGCCCCGGAGTGGACGTTCCGCTGCCCGTGGACGATCTTCTCAGGCGAAACGTTCGCGCGGCGGCGGCGAGGTAGCGCGCGAGGAGTCGCGGCCCATCCGCAAAGAGGAGGAATCGCAATGAGAGTCTCTTCCGTAGAGGTATTTCGCGTCGACATGCCGATGCGGGACTACTTCAAGAACGCGAACCACAACCACAACGTCCAGCCTTGCGTCGTCGTGCGGGTGACTTCGGACGACGGCTTCGAGGGCATCGGGGACGTCGAACCCGTGGCGGGATACTCCGGGTTGGGGCGCGACGACATCGCCGACGCGGTGGAGGAGAAGCTGGCCCCCGCCCTGCTCGGCGCCGACCCCCGGCGTGCACGCGAGATCAACAGTCTGATGGACGAAGCCTGCGAGGGCTACGACGGAGGAAAGGGCGCGCTCTCGCTCGCCCTGGCCGATCTGCACGCGAAATCCCTGGGAATACCGCTGCACGAATTGCTGGGCGGAGCGGTGCGGGAGGAGGTGTGCTTCAACGCCTGGATCGGCATCAAAGATCCCGAGGAGGCGGCGCGCGAGGCGCGGGGTTTTCAGAAACGGGGCTGGGTAGCCTGCAAGGTGAAGATGGGCGGAGACGTGGCGTCCGATGCCGCGCGGGTGCTCGCCGTACGGGAGGCGACGGGAAGCGACTTCGAGATACGCATCGACGCGAACGAATCCTACGCGCGCGTGGAGGATGCCGTGGCTCTCGCACGGGAAGTGGAGGGAGCCGGCATCGAGCATTTCGAGCAGCCCGTTCCGAGAGCGGATGTGGAGGGGCTGGCCCGGGTGCGTCGTTCCATAAACATTCCCGTCATGGCGGACGAGTGCGTGTTCGGCCCCGAAAGCCTGCTGCGCATTATCCGCGCCGAGGCCGCCGACGTCGTGAAGCTCAAGATCATGAAGCAAGGCGGCCCCCTGCGGGTGCGGGACATGGCCGCCACGGCGGAGGCCGCGGGGCTGAAGCTGGTCATCGGCCACGGGTTTGGCCTCTCTCCCTATACGCTGGGCGAGATTCACGTGGCGTCGACCTCGAAAGTCTTTCTCTCGGCCATAGAATCCGTCGGCCCCGAAAAAATGCTCGACGACGTGGTGGACCGCCCCCTCGACATGAGCACGGGGCGTTGCGCGGTTCCCCGAACTCCCGGCCTGGGCGTCACCCTCGACGAGGACAAGGTGGACGCCTATTTGTCCCGGCGTCCGGTCAAGGTATGAGCGCCGCGAAAATCCTCTGGCCCCGCCGCGTGCGCGGCCTCTAGGGGGTAGGGGGTGGTGGTGTTGTCTCTGCTCCAGGAACCGATTTCGTTGGCCCACCAACTGGCGGCAGCGGGTCTGGGTCTTCTCTTCGCCGCTGTGCTGTCGTGCGTTCTGGGCGGGGTGCTCTTCGTTCTCATCGCGGCGTTTCAATCCCGGCAGAGCATGGACCCGCGCTGGAGCGACCTCTCCATGCGTTGTGTGCGCTTCACCCGAGCGGCGGCGTGGGCGTCGCCACTTTTCGGTCTCGCGTTTTGGGTGGTCGTGATGACCGCCTATCCACGCATGATGGAGCAGCTCCACTCGATTTTCCTCGCACCTGCCTTGTTGGGTCTGGCGGGTTTCGCCTTGGGCTTTTGCTTTCTCGTGCGCTACGAGTCTTGCCTGAGGGCGAGGGGCGTCGGGGTCAGGTTTCCTTTCACGTGGGGAATCCTGGCCGCTCTGGGCTTTTGGGGTGCGGCAGCGGTTTTGGTGTCGCTCTGCGCTTTTTCGGCCGACGCGGGTGCGTGGCCGGCGCAGCCCAGCCTCGTGCGGGCGCTTTGGAACCCCACCTTCCCTGCGACGCTTGTGACGTGGGGGGCCGTTTCCGTATCCGTTTTCGGGGCCTTCGGTCTCGCTTACGCCGGAGCGCAGCGGGATCGCGCGTGGCGCGTCGTCCTGGTGGAGGCGTGGGCCAGGTGGCAGGTGGCGGCCTCGGCGGTCGGCGTCCTCGGATGGATGTGGTGGGGCGTTTCGCTGCCCGGAGGTGCCAATCGCACGCTGGTGGTTTGGCTGGCGGTGGGGATCTCGGCAAAAGTGGCCCTTGGCGTGCTCGCCTGGTGGTGGGGCTTGCGCTCGCCCGCGGGTTCCCAACGCCTCAGCGGATGTGTCGTTTCGGTTCTGGCCGTTTTCCTGGTGGTGGCGTGCGGGTGGGTTCTCGTGGAGGCGCGCGGGAATTTTCAGATTCGCGGCTACGTCTATCGCAACGGGCTGACGATAGAGGAGGTGGAATCCGCCCGGATATCGGGCTTGTGGCGCCTTGCGCACCCTGACCGCCCTCTTCCGGGGGAAGAGGAAATCGGTGCGTTCAGCTTCCGCGCGCAGTGCATGACTTGTCATGCCGACTGGGTGGGGGGCCGCACGCCGGGGTTCGGGGTACGGGGGGAGGCGGCGGCGTTTATCGAGCGAATGGGCGAGGCGCATCCCGCCTATCCCTTGTTTGCGGGCACGAGCGAGGAACGCCACGCCCTGGCGAATTATATAGAGGGGTTGATCGCCAGGTCGGGCCGTGCGCTCGCACCGCCTCCTGCGCCGCCCTCCGCGCGACGCGAGCCTGAATCGCCCGGAGACGCGGCTCCGGCAAACGTTCCACGCACGAAAGAGCCCGCGCAGGCCGAGGAGCAGCCCGAGACGAAGCAGACGAACGCCCCCTTGACCCCCTCCGGCGAGACGCCGCGCCCCTCACGGGAGAAGAATGCTCCATGAACGCCCTGATTGCCCAATGGAGCGATTGGCTCGTCGTCCTGCTCGGTTGCGCCTTGTGGTTTTCGGGAGGCGTATCCGTCGCCATGCCCTGCTATTGTGCGCATCTCGCGTTCCGGGGAGGCCGGCTGCGCGATGCGGAAGACCTCGCTTGGGCGCGCCGCCTCGCCCGCCTGTGCAGGGAGTGCCTTGCGCCTGTGTTTTTCGTTGGGGCGGCTCTCGTGCTGCTTGCGTCCGTGGCGCAGCCCGGTGTGTTTTTCGCCTCGTTGCGGCGGCTGGTTCTGCCTCTGGGGGCGTCGTTCGTCCTGCTGGGCGGCTACGTGATTTTGGTGCGCGCGTATGAAAGAAGCGCCGAGAAGGGGAGCAGACGCCAGTTCGCGCACCTGATGATGATGCCTGCGGGCCTGCTGGCGGCGGCGTGCGCCGGGCTGGTGTGGCTGTTCGTACTCTGCAATCTCGACCCGACCCTTCTCCAGGGCGAGGGGGCGTGGAGTCTGCGGATGTGGGAGCGCTCCGCCCTTTGGTGGACGGCGGCGTATTTTTATGCGTCGGCGTTCTTCTCGGGTGGTCTGGTCCTCATGATAGCGGGGGGAAGAGCTTTCCGGTGGGAGAGCCGCGTTCGGGCGTCGAGCGGCGCACGGCTGGTCGTGCTGGGTGCGGGCTTCTCCTTGTGTTTTCTGGTGATTCAGGTTGCAATGGCGGGCGGCTGGCTTTTGTGGCGAGGTACTGACGTCGCGCGCGAGATGACCGCGGCGGGGGGGGGAGCATTCGTCGCGTCGTGCGGCGTCGGTTTCCTCTGCGTCGTCTTGCTCTTCGAGACGCTGCTCGGCGCGCTGCGCCGCAGCGGTAACGCGCACAGGGCGGGGGTGGTCGCCATCGTTTTGCTTCTGGTCCTGGCGGGCTCCGTGGTCTCGGCGCGATGGGCGTTGTGGCAAGGCGGTTTTCCGCTCACCGGGCCGGAGGCTGTTTCTGCGGAGACGAAAGGGTCGCTTCGTTGATCATAGACGTTTGCAGTTTCTTGCCCGTGGCGGAGTCCTACCGGGCCCGCCTACTGGGGTGGGCCTCGATTCCCGGCTATTTCCGCATGTTCTCAAAGGGTCTGAGCGCGTTTTGCGGCGTGGAGGAGGCGGAGTTTCGCCGCCGGGCGGTGGATACGACGCCCGGGGAAATGCAGGCTTTCGTGGATGAGGTGTCGGCGCGACTCGGCGAGCCGGTTTCTAAGTTCGTGGCGGCACTCGACGAGGCGGGCTACGACAAGGCGGTCGTCTTCAGCATCGACCAGCAGAGTACGACCGGCGTTTCGCCCCTTGATCCCGAAGTCCTGGCCGCCGCGGTGGACGCCTACCCACAGCGTATTGCGGCCTTCCAAGGCGTGGATCCCCACAAGGACGACGCGGCTGCGACGCTTGAGCGCGGTGTGCGCGAACTCGGACTGCACGGGACTTTGCTCGTTCCTTTCCTGCACGGCGCACCCGCGGATTCCCCCGTCTACCGGCCCGTCTACCGCAAGTGTCTCGAGCTGGGCGTTCCCGTGTGGATTCACACCTCGGTCAACTGGGCGCCCGCGCACCCCATGGAGCTCGGAAGGCCTCTGGCTCTCGATCGCCTCTGCGGCGAGATGCCCGATTTGAAGGTCATCGCGGGCCACGGGGGGTGGCCCTGGGTGCCGGAGATGGTCGCCGCCGCCTGGCGGCACCCCAACCTCTACGTAGACCCCTCCGGCCACCGGTGGAAGTATTTCACCACGCCCCATTCGGGCTGGGAGATGCTTCTTCACTTCGGAAACTCCACGATACAGGACAAAATTCTGTTCGGAACCGACTGGCCGCTTTTGCCGATATCGCTCGCGGAGATTCTCGCAGAGGCGCGCGCCCTGCCCCTCAAGCCTTCCGTTATGGAAAAATGGCTGGGCAAGAACGCGGCTCGCTTACTGGGGGCAGACGAATGAGGGAAGATACCCACGGCTGGCGTTTCATACTCGCTGGAGCCTGCCTCGTCATTCTGGCCGTTTTCGGTTCGTTGGTGTCGACGAGTGGCCTCATCGGCTTTATCCGAGAGGATATGGGGCTCTCCTACGGGGCGGGTGGCTTCCTGCTCTCCGCCCCGTTTCCGCTCATCGCCTTCTTCGCGGTGGCGGGCGGCAGGCTGGTCGACCGACTGGGCGTCAAGAAGATGGTGGCGGCGGGTGTTTTCTTCACCCTGCTGGGCGGCGTGATTCGCTTCTCCAGCGGAGACTTCTGGTCGCTTGCAGCGGGCATCGTGCTCGTGGGCGTGGGTACGGGGCTGGTCTTTCCCGCCATACCCAAGGTGGTGGGCACCATCGTCCCCCCTGCACACAAGGATTTTGGTTCCGCCATGTATACGGCTTCGGTCATCGCCGGTTCGGGCTTGGGCATCGCCGTCTCGCACTATATGGCGCAGGCCGCGGCGGTTTTGCCCTCCGCGTGGGGCGGGAGTGTCTGGCGCGGCGGCTACTTGATGTGGGTGCTCGTTTTGGGGCTGGCTTTTCTCGTCTGGTGCAGAAGCGCCCGCTCGATCCCGGCGCGCGTCGAACCCGAGGGGAGGCCGCCGGCGAGCAACGCGGTCTACCGGCTCATCGCCGTCTGGGCGATCGCTGGTTCCCTGTTCGTCGACAACATCGTTTTCTATACCAGCCTCGGCTGGCTGCCCACGGTTCTGACCGACCGGGGCTGGACGCAGGCGAGCGCCGTCGCCATTGTCTCGTGCGTGCCCTGGCTGGGGCTCGTCGCTTCCCTCACGGCCTACAAGGTGGCTTCCGCACTCGGCGGTGAAAGAAAGACGGTGCTTCTGTGCGGGCTGTGCACGGCCGGTGCTCTCGCCGCGGCTCCTGCGGGCAATGCGTGGCTCGCGGCGCTGGGGACCGTGATGTTGGGGCTGACCACGAACTACTGGTTTTTGTTCTGCCTGGCCTATCCCGCGCAATACGTGGAGGAGGATCAAGTGGGCCAGGCGGCCGGGTTGATTATCGGCATGGGCTATCTGGGCGGCTTCGTAGGTCCCTGGGCAATCGGCATGATACGCGATGCGTTCGGCTCCTTCGGACCGGGCTTCTACGCACTGGCGGCCCTTTCGGTGCTGGGGATGTTCTGCGCCCCGTTCTTCGGCAAAAACGCCGACCCGAACACGAGGTAAAACATGGCGCAGGCGACGTCGCGGCGCCCCAGGCTCAGACCCCTGGAGGCCGTGCCCACGGACCATGAAGGCCAAACGATGCTGATGCTCAGAGACCCCCTGCATCTGAGCGACGCGGTATTGCTCGTCCCCATGCCCCTGGTGCGTGTACTCGAGCGGCTCGACGGGCGCCATACGTTCACGGAAATCCGGGAGCGATGCCGCACCCTCCACGATTTCGACGTTCCCGAGGAAGTCTACTGCACGATGGTGGCGCGGCTCGAGGAGGCCCATTTTCTCGAGGGCGAGGGTTTCGACTCCTGGAGTGCGTCGCTCCAGGAGGCGTTCGTGCGCGCTCCTGTGCGCCCGAGCTTTCTGGCGGAGAAGAGCTACGCGGCGGACCCGGCGCGTCTGCGTTCGGCGATTGAGGGATTCTTCACCTCAGCGGATGGCCCCGGATTGCCCCGGCAAGCCTCCGCCGCCCGGACGCTTCGGGGTCTCATTGCCCCGCACATCGACTTTCAGCGGGGAGGCTCGACTTTCGCTTGTGCGTACAAGGCGCTCGCCGAGCGGACGGACGCGGACTTGTTCGTCGTCCTGGGCACGGCGCACGTCCCGATGGCGCACACCTATGTCCTTACGCGAAAGTCTTTCGACACGCCCTTCGGGGTGCTGGAGACGGACGCAGGATTCGTGGAGGCTCTCGCGGGCGGGCTCGGCGTCGACGCCTTTCGGGACGAATTCGCGCACCGGGCCGAGCACGCAATCGAGTTTCAGGCGGTTTTTCTGCAATATCTTTTCGCGGGCGTGCGGCCCGTGCGGTTCGTTCCCGTCCTGGTGGGTTCGTTCGGCGAGTTCGTCGCGCGCGGGGAATCTCCCCGTGGAGACGAACAGGTGGAGGCCTTCGTCTCGGCTCTCAAGGAAACGATGGCGGCCCACCACGCAAAAGGCAAAAAGATTTGCCTGATAGCGAGCGTGGATCTGGCCCACGTCGGCCCCCAGTTCGGCGACGCGCATCCCGTCGACGCAAAGCGGCTCGAAGAGTTGGCGCAGGCGGACGACGCTTCCCTCCGCGCGGCTTGCCGCGGAGACGCCGAGGCTTTCTACTGGAGCGTGGCCACGGACGGCGACGCGCGCAAGGTTTGTGGTTTGGCGCCCATCTACACCATGCTGCGCACTTTGGGTGCTTGCGAGGGAGAGGTGTTGCGCTACACGCAGTGGCCGGACCCGAACGGGGTGGTCACCTTTTGCAGCGCGGTGCTGGTTTGAGAGATTCGCGTGTTCGGGAAATTTTCAAGAGGAGAATCAGGCGTTGCTTTATCTGAGTGAATCCGACGTAAAGAAACTGGTGAGCATGTCCGACGTCATGAGCGTAGTGGACGCATGCTTCAAGGCCCAGGGGGAGGGCCGCGCCCCCAACCAGCCCAGGCGGCGGGTGTTCGTCCCCAAGGGGACGATGCACGTCATGTTCGGCGGCATGGTCGACGCGGAAGAGAGCTACATGGGTCTCAAGGCCTACACCACGTTTCCGGGAATCGGCGTGCGGTTCGTCTTTTTACTGTGGGATGCCAACACCTCCGAGATGCTCGCACTTATGGAGGCGAACGTGCAGGGGCAACTGCGGACGGGTGCGGCGAGCGGCGTCGCGGCGCAATACATGGCGCGTGCGGACGCCACGGAGGCAGGCTTGATCGGCACGGGCTGGCAGGCGCGGGCGCAACTCGAAGCCCTTTGCTGCGCGCGCGATCTGGAGGTCGTGAAGGTGTATAGCCGAAACGCGGAGAAGCGTGAGAAATTCATTCGCGCAATGCAGGACAGGGTGAGCGCGAAACTCACCCCCGTGGAATCGGCGCGCGATGCGGTGCGGGGTTCGCAAATCGTGTGCACCATCACCACGGCGCGCGCGCCCGTTTTCGACGGAGCCGACCTCGAGGCGGGAACCACGGTTCTCGCAGCGGGATCGAACCGCGTGACGAATCGCGAGATCGACGACGAAACCTTCCGCCGGGCGGGCAGAATCGTAACCGACAGCCTCGAGGGAGCCGCCTTTGAGAGTGGCGACCTGGTGGGCGCGGTGCGGGCGAACGCCATCCAGTGGGGCCAGGTTGCGGAGATCGGGCTCGTGGCGAGCGGTGCCATGCCCGGGCGCGCCTCCGACGAGGAAATCAACGTCTTCCTGAGCCAGGGAGTCGCGATAGAGGACGTGGCCCTGGGCGCGGAACTCTACCGCCGCGCCAAGGCGCAGGGCGTCGGCGCGCAACTGCCCGTGGAGGGATTCTTCAAGAGAGCGACCTGAGGCGCGTCAGGCGTCCAGCCCCGCCGCCTCGTCGAAGAACGCGCGCACGGCGTTTTGGTCCGCTTCGCCAAAGCCCATCGCCGAGGCGGATATGAGCACTTGCCTCGCCAGGGCGGCGAATGGCGTCGGGGTCGTGGCCGCGTCGGCCATCTCCGCGATGAGGCGCAGGTCCTTGCGCATCAAGTCGACCTTGAAGTAGGTCGTGTAGTCTCTCCTGGCCAGGGCGTCGCCCTTGATGCCGAGGATCTTCGGTATCGAGGCCTGCTTCATGTACTCTATCATCGCAACGGGGTCGAGTCCCGCGCGTTCGCCAAGTGTGAGGCCTTCGGACACCACGGAGAGGAACACCGAGACAATCTGGTTGGCCACGAGCTTCATGTGCAGACCCGCACCGTTCGGCCCGAAGTGGTGGATGGATTCGGATACCGCCTCGAGCACGTCGCGGTGGCGGTTCATGGCCTCCTCGTCTCCGCCGACCATCACGTTGAGTTCGGCGCGGACGGCGCTGGGGGCGCTCCCGCTCACGGGCGTGTCGAGAAAAATCGCGCCCCGCTGTGCGGCTTCCTGAGCGATGGCCTGGCTGCCGCCCGGGGCGATGGTCGAAAAATCGAAGCACACCACACCCGCAGGCGCGCCCAGGAGCGCTCCTTTTTCTCCCAGGTAGGTCTCGCGTACATCCTGGGTCTCGGGTACTGAGGAGCAGACGACTTGTGCCTGTGCTGCGGCTTCGGCGGGGGAATCGAACGTTTTTGCTCCCGCATCTTCCGCGCGGGCGCGCGCCTCGGGTGCGGGGTCGAACCCGTGCACTTCAAACCCTGCCTTTATCAGATTACCCACCATGGCCCCGCCCATGGTGCCCAACCCAAGGTACGCAACGATTTTCGACACGGTGGTTTCTCCCCGGATGCGCGGACGGCGCGCAAAATCCGTCCGCTTGCCTGTTGTGTGCGCTTGCGCCAATTCTAGCGTATCGCCGGGGCAGGGGACACCGGCGCGGCTTGCCTTTTTCCTTTCCCTCGGCTATGGTTCGGCTTTCGTTTCGGGGCGTGGCGCCTCCGCGCACCCCGAAATTTGGGTGACGGACCGGTTTCGACGATAGAGGTTTCGCGATGCGCGAGAACATTCAGCTCGAATGCACGACTTGCAAGAGGATGCGCTACACCACCACGAAAAACAAGCGCAACACGCCGGATCGGCTCGAGTTCAAAAAGTACTGCAAGTTCTGCCGAGGGCACGAGCCGTTTCGGGAGATCAAGTAAATGAAGACCCACAAGAATACCGTGGCGCGCAAGCGTTGCGTCGTGACTGGCAAGAGCGTCATGTACGGCAACAACGTCTCGCATTCGCACAAGAAGACAAGAAGAAGATTCGAAGCCAACCTCCACACCAAGCGTTTCTACCTTCCCGATGAGAAGCGCTGGGTGAAGTTGCTCGTCTCTGCGCGCGGCCTCAAGATAATCGCCAAGCGCGGCATCTCGAAAGTCCTGGCCGAGGTCAAAAAGCGCGACGGCGCCCTCTAGCCCCGCCCCCGTGCAGGTTCGCGTGTTTGTCGCGCAAGACCCCGGGGTGCCTTTATCTGCTCGGGTGGTGGCGTCTCCTCCGCTTCAGCCTTCGTTTTCTTCTTCGAGCATCTCGCGGTATCGCTCATAAGAGGGCGGAAAGCCGCCCGAATAGTTGAGCCAGTTCGTCACCGGATAACGCGCCGCCCCCGCCTTGTGGGTGGCCTCGAGTCCCTCGAGAATCTCCTCCATCGCCGCGTAGGGAAACGAGAACGCCACCTCGTGGTCCTGTACCTGGCCGAAGATACGATCCCCCGTGCAGGGGACGACCATCTGCGGCTCTCCCGTCGTGTGGGGGGCGATGGCCAAATCCGCGCAGTCGATTCTTCCCCGAAAGGCGCTGCCCAGCGTACCTCCGCGCTTCCAGAGCCACGCCTGGCCCAGCCGCATAATCTGCGCGCCGTTGCCGTAGACGACGACCGAGTCGGGTGCGAAAGCAGCGCGGTGTAAGGGTGCGACGAGCACGCCCACGTATGCGCCCTGGGGCAGCTTCGGTACGCTCTCCTCGCTCAGGCGGCCCGCCTCGAGGTTCTCCGTGTAGAGGTCGATGCACAGGTTGCCCTCGGTGTAATGGGGCAGGCGCTTTTCGATACCCAGAGCCATCGCGCCCAGCACGCAACTGCTGTCCTCGCTTCCCAGGGCGAGTGCCCAGCCGTAGCGCCGCGCCATGGAAACCGCCTGGCAGGTGGTGAAGCGGTTGCCCAGGTCCGCCAGGGGGCGCTTCGTTCTGGGCGGCACCTCCTCCCAGGAAGTCAGGAACTTCACTGTCACGGGGAAGGTGGCGAGCCGCAGGAAGCGGCCCAGTCTCTCGTCGTATTCCGCGTTCTTCATGTCGGCCTCCCTCGATTGCTTCGCGCCAGGGGTTATCGTAGCATTTGAGAACCAAGGCGGTCATGAGGCGGGTCGTCTATTTGCCTGGCGCGCACGCGGTTGGGCTGAGGCGCAATCCGTGTGCCGCGACCGGCGAGACGGTAGCATACGACAGCGTACGCGATTTTGGCGGCGCAGCGGGTGTTGACATACAAGCCAATGCGCCTTCAAGGACAATGGGCGCACCGGGTTTTTTCTAACCGGCGGAAGCCGCCGGTCGTTTCGGTTGCGTAGCAGGCGCGTTCGCAGCACAGGCGCCTGAGTGCGTTCGACAACGACCAACCTCGTACGGGCGCGGAGAATGGTACCTCCCCCCTTTGCTCGATCCCTTGCCGCCGCGGTTTTTCGTCTGCCTTGCGTATCAAGGTGGTCCATCGACAAAAGGAGAGAGAGGGGCGGGAACCGAGCAGGGTCGCGCTCTTTTTGCTCCACCCAACATGAAGAGATTTTTTCTGTCCTTCATAGCACTCCTCGTTTTTACGCACCTGGCGGTGGGGGGTGTCGCCGCTGACTCCCATGTCTCCGGCGACCTCGTGGTGCGGATGGCGCGCACCTTGATGCATCAGGGCCGCTACGCCGCAGCCCTGCGGATTCTGCGTCCTTTGCTGAAGGCAGGCGAGGACGATACCGACGTGCGTTTTCTCGTGGGTCTCGCGGCCATCGAGCACTCCCGGCGTCTGCCCGCGAACAAGCAAAACGAGCGCGTCGCCCTGCTGGAGGAGGCCATTGCCGCCCTGCGCGCGATTCTCATCGAAAGGCCCGGGCTCGTGCGCGTGCGGCTCGAGCTCGCGCGTGCGTTTTTCCTGAAGGGCGAGGACGACCTCTCGCGTGAGCATTTCGAGCGCGTGCTGGCGGGCAAGCCGCCCGAGGCCGTAGCGGCCAACGTCCATCGTTTCCTGCGCACCATACGCGCGCGGCGCGGGTGGAGCGCCTACTTCGGCTTTTCCATCGCACCCGACACGAACATCGGCGCCATCTCGAACGACGAGGTCATCTATATATACGGGCTGCCCTTCCGGCGCTCGGAGGGCGCGGAGAAGAGCTCGGGAGTCGGATTCATCACGTGGGGCGGGGCCGAGTACCAGAAGCCTTTGGCGAAACGCTTGCGTCTGCGCGTGGGGACGGACTTCTCCCGCCGCGAATACGAGGAGCGGGACTTCGACCAGACGGTCGTCTCCGTCCACAGCGGGCCGCGCTGGTGGGTGAGTCCGCGCTCGGAGTTCAGCCTGCTGGCGAACGTGCGCGAGCACTTTATCGGGGATGAGTCCTACAGCCGCGAAATCGGTGCGCGCCTCGAGGTGGAACACCGCTTCATGCGTCGAGGGCGGCTGAGCGGGCGCGTCTCCTGGCACGAGCGCCAATACGCGCGCCTCGACTATCTCGATGGGCCGGTTCTCTCGCTGGGGTTGGACGGCTCGTGGATATTCAACCCCACCCTTCTGGGTCGGGCTTCGTTCGGCTTTCTGGACGAAAGGCCCGAACAACTGCGCTATCGCAACGCGACCTACTGGGGGCGCCTCGGTTTTTCCGTCGCCTTGCCGCGCGGCCTCACCCTGGGCGGGTCGGGCGAGTTTCGCGCCGTCGGATACGAGGGCGGGTGGTTTCCCTTTACGCGCGGCGGTTCCTCGCGCGAGGACAACGTGCGCATCTACCGTCTTTCCATCTACAGCCGCGCCTTCACCCTGTGGGGATTCAGCCCCCAGTTCGTGGTGGTGCGGGAATCACGCGAATCGAACGCGCAACTCTACGACTACGCCCGCACGCGGGGCGAGTTGCGTTTCGTGCGCCAGTTCTAAAACGGAGGAGGAACCGATTTTGACCCCACTCGGTTTTATAGGTCTGGGTTTAATGGGCAAGCCCATGGCGCGGCGGCTTCTTGCGGCGGGGCATCCCCTCTCGGTGTCGAGCCGCAGCCGCCCGCCCGTGGACGAACTCGCAGGCGAGGGGGCATACGCCTGCGATGCACCCGCCGGGGTGGCTGCGCGCGCCGACGTCGTCTTCACCATGCTGCCCGACGCACCGCATCTCGAAGACGTGGTGTTCTCCGAGAACGGTCTGGCCTCTGCCATGAAACCGGGCAGCGTACTGGTGGACTGCACGAGCAACGACCCGGCCTGCACGGCCCGCGTCGCCCGTGCACTGGCGGAGAAGGGCGTGGGGATCCTGGATGCGCCGGTATCGGGCGCACCCGAGGGTGCTGCGGCGGGTACGCTTGCGATCATGGTCGGGGGGGCGAAGGAGGTCTTCACGCGCTGCGAACCCTTGCTGGGCGTCCTGGGGGCGAAGGTGGTGCACGTGGGCGAGGAGGCGGGTTCGGGTTGCATCGCCAAGCTGGCGAACCAGATTCTGGTGGCCGTGACCTTCCTGGGCGTGGGCGAGGCGCTCGTCTTCGGAGCCAAGGCGGGTCTCGACCCCGCCGCCCTGGTCGAAGTGATGGGAGCGGGCCTTGCACGCTGCGGGGGGCTGGAGGTCAAGGCGCCCAAGATTCTTTCGGGCGATTTCTCCCCCGGCGGCAAGATCACGAGCCACGTCAAGGACTTGCGCTACGCCCTCGAACAAGCGCGCGAGCGCAGCGTCGCCCTGCCGGGAGCCTCGCTCGTGGCCCAGATGTTCAACTCCCAGGTGGCGAACGGCGAGGGAGAACTCGATCACATCGCTCTCGTCAAGGTGCTCGAACGCATGGCGGGCATAGAAGCCCGCTCGCCGCGGGGCTGAGAATGCCAGGTCGTTGCGGGTCAGGTTCTGGACGCCCCTCGCTTCGTCCACCCCGCGTTTTCGTGTATGGTTCGAGGAGTCGCGTGAGGAGCCCCCTCTCGCGCAGGAACGAAGGCAGGAGGAGACGCCGTTTTGCGGCACGAGCCCGTTTTGGCGAAGTTGAACGAGTTGAGAAAAGACGCACAGGGAGAGGGCGGCGTCGAGGAGAAAGCCCTCTACCATGCGTTCTGCTTCATCTCCTACGAGGTGGGTGCGTTTGCGGACTTCGTGGAGGGGGGCAAGCCTCCCGCGGAGAAGAAGGGCGTTGCTCCCGGAACCGTCTCGCAAACCTACCTGGAGACGCTCGACGCGCTGCGCGAAGAAGTCGCCGACGATCCGGATGACATGGAATGCATCGCCCTGGACCGCGCGGCGGCCTTCATTTCGCAGGTTCCGGGAGATTTCCAGGCCTACCTGACCGAAGCGGAGGGGTGAAGGCGCACGGGCGGCTCGTACGTGAGTGATCAAGAGCCTGAAGGCCGTGCGATTCTTCACAGGTGGCCACCACATGTTCGGAGGCTTGGTGATAGCGTCTTCCACCAAGGGCTATCTCTTTTTGCTCGTTGCGCTCGTGGTTGCGCTCAATCATTTTTTGTTCTCGGTTGCTCCGGACGCGGCACGGCCCGTTTTCCATTGGATTGATCCGTTCGTCGTCCTCGGGCTGGCTTTCGTGTTTGTCCGCAACCTGGGAGACGCGGTGCGGGCGGTTCCCGTAGGTGCGCTGACCATTTTTACGCCTACAACTATCTCGCCAAGATAGCGGGAAGCGGCTTGGAGAGCGGCGTCGTGTGGCTCGTTTCGGTTCCCTTCGCTATTTCCGTGCTCGTTTGCGAAGGCTTTTTCCACTTGCGCTCGGATAAGTAGGCGCACTGCCCGAAAGACGCGCATGTGCGGCTTTTCGGCGCGCATCGTCCCGTCTGCGGCCTTCGTCTTGTTATCCCCAAAATCGATGTTGTATGGTTCGTTTTTTCCATATTGACGTATTTCGTAGTAGTTTGCGGCGTGGCCTGGAGGCGCCGCCGCCTCGTTCGAGAAAGGAGCCGTCCCTTGGATTTCGAATTGAACGAATTGCAAGAGAGTGTCCGCCGGATGATGAAAGACTTCGTGGAGCGCGAGGTCCTGCCCATCGCCATGGAATATGAACTCGCCGACAAGTACCCCACGCCCGCCGTGGAGAAGATGAAGGAACTCGGTTTTTTCGGCTTCACGATACCTGAGGAATACGGCGGGAGCGGCATGGACGAGGTGTGTTACGCTATCGCCATGGAGGAGCTTTCCGTCGGCTGGATGAGCGTGGCGGGTATTCTGGGCACGCACATGATGACCGCCTGGATGCTCCTTCACTACGGAACCGACGAGCAGAAAAAAGCCTACCTCCCCAAGATGGCGACCGGCGAGTGGCGCTCGGGCATGGCGCTCACCGAGCCGGGCTCGGGCTCAGACGCCGCCGCTCTCAAGACCCGCGCGGTGCGCGAAGACGACCAGTGGGTGATGAACGGCTCGAAGATGTACATCTCGAACGCCGAGCACGGCACCATGTTCAGCGTCTTCGCGCGCACCGACCCGGAAAAACCCAAGGCGCGGGGCATTTCCTGCATCCTCGTCCACAAGGGAACGCCCGGGTTCCGAGTCAGCCGGCACCTCAAGAAGATGGGCTACCGCGGCATTCGCACGAGCGAGTTGGTGTTCGAGGACGCGCGCGTGCCGCTCGAGAATCTTTTGGGAGAGGAGAATGCGGGTTTCCCGATGATCATGAGCGCCTTGGAGGGCGGCCGCATCAACGTGGCGGCGCGCAGCGTGGGGCTGGCGCGGGCGGCGTTCGAGGATTCGATGCGCTACGCACAGCAGCGCGAAACCTTCGGCAAGCCGCTGGCCGGACACCAGTTGATACAGGCGAAACTCGCCGAGATGGGAACGCGCATCCACGCGGCGAAGCTGATGACCTACCACGCGGCGAACCTCAAGTCTCAGGGCAAACGCTGCGACCTGGAGGCCGGCATGGCCAAGTTCTTCGCTTCGGAGACCGCCGAATTCTGTGCGAGCGAGGCTATTCAGGTGCACGGCGGCATGGGCTACATTCAGGAGTTGCCCGTAGAGCGCTATTTCAGGGACTCGAAACTTCTGGTGGTGGGCGAGGGGTCGAACGAGATTCAGCGCCTCATTATCGCCAAGAGGCTTTTGGAGCTCTACCCGGCCTGACGCGCAAAGGAGAGAGAAGGTGGCGAACTTCCAGATGGGACGCTGGTATGAGGATTTCGTCGTCGGCGAGGTCATCAAGCACAGGCCGGGGCGCACGATACTCGAATCGGACAACACCTGGTTCACCCTGCTGACGAACAACACCCACCCGATTCACTTCGACGCCCACTATGCGTCGAAGACCCAGTTCGGGAAACCACTCGTGAACTCGGCCCTCACCCTGGCCGTCGTGGCCGGCATGACGGTCACCGATACCTCCTACCGCTCGGTGGCGAACCTGGAGTGGACCTACATCCGGCTTCCCGCCCCCGTCTTTGCGGGCGATACGCTCTACGCGGAGTCGGAAATCATCGACAAGCGCGAATCGAAGAGCAAGCCCGACAGGGGAATCGTCTCCATCAAGACGCGCGCCTACAACCAGCGCGGTGAGTTGGTGATGGAGTATGAGCGAAAATCTCTCGCCGCGAAAAAGGGGATGGGCGCCATCCCCGACTACGACAACATTGCCCTGGACGGCGAATAGAGCGCGCGCGGTCCATACGGCGTGCATGGGGAGGAGGCATCCGCTCTTTTGCGGCGGCGTGGTCCTGTGTGCTAGTATCGCGCCGTTGCGCTTGCCGACGCGAGGAGGCCGTGCCTTCCCGAACGTTTTCGAAAACCCGATTCGAGCGAGGAAAACGTCTTGTACGATGAGTTGAGTCCGCATTTGCGCCTGTTGCTGGGTCCGGGGCCGAGTCCGGTGCACCCGAGAATTCTCAAAGCCATGAGCACCCACGTGGTAGGGCATCTCGACCCCGACTTCCTCCAGGTGATGGACGATTGTCAGGGGATGCTGCGCGCGCTGTTCAACACGCGCAACGAGGTGACGTTCCCCGTCTCGGGCACGGGCAGTGCGGCGATGGAGGCGTCTGTATGCAACATCGTCGAACCGGGGGATAAGGCCGTCATCTGCGTGAACGGCGTGTTCGGCGAACGCATGAGCGACGTGGCGGCACGCTACGGGGCGCAGGTCGTGCGCGTGGAGGCTCCCTGGGGCCACGCCATCGACCCCCAGGACGTAAAGGCCGCACTGGATGCCCACCCCGACGCCGTGATGCTCGGCATCGTCCACGCCGAGACGAGCACGGGCGTGCTCCAGCCTATGGAGGAAATCGGCGCGATGTGCCGCGAACACGGGGCGCTGTTGTTGCTCGACTGCGTGACTTCTTTGGGCGGCGTTCCCGTGGCGCTCGACGAATGGGGGGTCGAGGTCGCCTACAGCGGCACGCAGAAGTGTCTGGCGTGCCCGCCGGGCGTCGCGCCCATCACTTTCAGCGAACGCGCCCTCGGCAAGGTGCGCGAGCGAAAGTCGAAGGTCACGAGTTGGTACTTCGATGTGAGTATGGTGGAAAAATACTGGGGAGAGGACCGTGTCTACCACCACACCGGGCCCATCTCCATGAACTACGCGATTCGTGAGGCGCTGCGCATCATTTTCGAGGAAGGCCTTGAAGCGCGCTTCGCCAGGCACGCCCTTGCGAGCCGGGCGTTGCAGGCGGGAGTCGAGGCACTGGGGTTGTCCATGTTCGCGCAGGCAGGCGCGCGCACGCCGACGCTCAATACCGTCGCTCTTGCGGAGGGGATGGACGACGGCGCGGTGCGCAAGCGCCTGCTCGAGGAGTTCAACATCGAGATCGGCGGGGGGCTGGGCGCCGTGGCCGGCAAGATATGGCGGATAGGGATGATGGGCCACGGGGCCACCCAGGCCAACGTGGTCTACCTTCTTTCGGCTCTGGAGGTTATTTTTTCTCGATTGGGCTATATTGCAAAGGCTGGAGACGGCGTCGCGGCTGCATCGCGCGTGTTTGCCGAAAGCGCTTCCTGAGCGTTCATCCAAAGGAGCCTTCTCGATGTTCCCGATGAATATGGGCATCCCCGAACTGCTGGTGATTCTCGCGATATGCGTGCTCGTCTTCGGCGCGAAGCGCCTGCCGGAAATCGGTTCGGGCCTCGCGCGGGGGATCAAGAGCTTCAAGAAGGGAATGAGCGACGACGCGGAACTGCCCGAGAAAAACGGGGAGGCCGCTTCTTCCGCCGCGGGAAAGGGCGAGAAGAGCTGAGAGAGTCCGCTGCCGCCGCGCGTGTGCCTTGAGGCGCGGCGGGCGGGGGGTCGTCTTTTCCCAGTGCCCCGAATGCCGACGTGCCCCGGTGGTCGAGAAGCGGATTTTTGAGCGGCGGAACAAAGCAGCGAAAGGCAACCCCGATTTTCCGACCAGCCCTGCGTGCGCAGCGGTTGGTTTTTTCATTCACGCGAGAGCATACCTGTGGAATTCTTCAAGGTCGTATCGCCCGAAGAAGCGCGGCGCCAGCTGGAGGGCTTTCGCCCGCTGGGAGAGGAGAGTGTTTCTTCTTTCGACGCGGTGGGCCGCGTCCTGGCCCGGGAGGTGTGCTCCCCGGTCGATCTGCCCGATTTCCCCCGGGCCACGATGGACGGCTACGCGCTTCGGGCGGCGGATTCATTCGGTGCGAGCGAATCCATTCCCGCCTATCTCGACATCAAAGGCCAGGTTCCCATGGGGGCCGCTCCCGGGTTCGCCCTCGAGCGGAGCGAGGCGGCGCGCGTCCTCACCGGAGGCATGATTCCCGAGGGCGCCGACGCGGTGGTGATGGAGGAGTTCACCTCCGCGCCCGATCCGCAAACCCTGGAGGTCAGACGGCCCGTCGCCGTGGGCGAGAACGTTCTGGGGGTTGGTGACGACATCAAGGCGGGCGAGGCAATTCTGCGGGCGGGCTTTCGCCTCAGAAGCCAGGACGTCGGCGCCCTCGCCGGCGTCGGCATCACGTCGGTGACGGTGCATCGCCGCCCCCGGGTGGCGATACTGCCCACGGGGGACGAACTCGTCGACCCAAGCCGAACGCCCGGCACGGGCCAAGTGCGCGACATCAATCGCTTCTCCCTGGCGGCGGGTGTGGTCGAGGCGGGCGGCGTGCCCGAAACCGCCGACATCCTCCCCGACGACCTGGCCCTCATCAAGGAACGCCTCGAAGAGGCCGTTCGCCGCGCGGACGTCGTGCTCATCTCGGGGGGCAGCTCCATGGGTCTGCGCGACTATACGGTCGAGGCCGTCGACGCACTCGGGGAGCCGGGCGTTTTGGTGCACGGCATATCCATCAAGCCCGGCAAGCCGACCATCATCGGGCGCGTTGTCAAAGACGGGGAGGACAAGGCCGTCATCGGCATTCCGGGGCATCCCGTCTCGGCTCTCATGATTTTTCACGCCTTCGTTCGACCCGTTATCCGGCAATTGAGCGGGGAGACCCTGCGGGCGGAAACGGCTCCCGAGAGTCTGGCGGCCACCCTTTCAAGAAACGTGGCCTCTGCCCCCGGACGCGAGGACATGATTCGGGTCTCGCTCGCCCCGGGCGAGAACGGACGCATCGCCCACCCTCTGATGGGCAATTCCGCGATGATATCCACCATGACGAAGGCCGACGGCTACATCACCGTGCCCCTCGAGGCCGAAGGGTTGCCCGAAGGAGCGCGGGTGCGCGTACATCTGTATTGATGGAAAGCAGGGCGTCTGGATGTTTTTCTTCTGAAGCCTCCACATCTCCTCCTCGCCGCTTACGGCCGGCCTCGCCATGGCAATCCGGCCTGCCTGCGCCTATAATCGTCTTTTTCGTTCAGTGGAACGGGGCAAAGCGGATGAGCGATTTACTTCCGGTCGCTGGGGGCCGGAAAATCTATTTGGAAAACGTTCCGCGCGAGGAGGCGCTCACGCGCCTTTTGGAGAAAGTGAGCACCCTGCGTCTCGAAGAAGAGGAAGTTCCCACGCCCGAGGCGCTCGGGCGCGTAACGGCGCGCGCGGCCTATGCCCGAATTTCCAGCCCGCACTTTCATGCCGCCGCCATGGACGGCTACGCCCTCGACGCGGCGCAGACCTCCGGCGCCACGCCCGTCACCCCGAAAGAATTCGCCCTCGGCGCGCAAGCCCACCCCCTCGACACGGGCGATCCGCTGCCCGTGGGAACCGATTGCGTCGTCATGATCGAGCACGTGCACGAGGCGACTCCCGGCGCGATTCGTATCGAGGCGGCGCTCTCGCCCTGGCAAAACGTGCGCGTGGCGGGAGAAGACGTCGTCGAGGGCCAGCTTCTCCTCACCGCGGGCCACGTGTTGCGGCCCTATGATCTGGGCGCTCTTCTCGCGGCAGGCCTCACGCGGGTATGGGTGCGCAAGCGTCCGCGG
This sequence comes from bacterium, assembly GCA_965221655.1. Classification (GTDB taxonomy): domain Bacteria; phylum UBA8248; class UBA8248; order UBA8248; family UBA8248; genus Bin107. Next base: position 2,660,214 of record OZ244906.1, read on the forward strand.
GTCGCCGTCATCCCCACGGGAGACGAACTCGTCGAGGCAGGCTCGGCTCTAGCGCCCGGCGATCTGGTGGAGTTCAACTCCGTTGTCCTCTCCGCCTTCATCACCGAGTGGGGGGGGGAGGCGCTCCCCGGCCCGATACGCGCGGACAGGTTCGAGGCCATCGAGGACGCCGTTCGCGACGCTCTGGAGAGTGCCGACATTGTCTTGGTGAACGCGGGTTCCTCCGCGGGGCGCGAAGACCACACTGCCGCCGTCGTCGAAAGACTCGGGGAAGTTCTGGTGCACGGCGTGGCCATCTTTCCCGGCAAGCCCACTATCCTCGGCGTTTGCCGCGCGAAGTCGGGTGCGCGCAAGCCCGTACTCGGGATTCCGGGCTATCCGGTTTCGGCGGCACTGGCGCTTCGCGAGTTTGTGCGTCCCCTCATGGCGCATATGGCGGGCGCGACGCCCGGGGAGGAGGAGCGCATTCGCGCCTTCATGAGCCGCAAAAGCCCTTCTCGGCTCGGCATGGAGGAGTTTTTGCGCGTGAAGATCGGCCAGGTGGGCGAGCGCATGATTTGCCTGCCCGCCAAGCGCGGGGCCAGCGTCATCAGTTCACTCGTAGAGGCCGACGGCGTGGTGCGCGTTTCCCCCCAAGTGGAGGGAATCGAGACGGGCGAAGAGGTCTCGGTCGAATTGTTGCGGCCGCTCTCCGAGATTCGGAGCAACGTACTCATGGCGGGCAGCCACGACAACGCGCTCGACTTGCTGGCGGAGGAGCTGAGAAAACGCCACCGCGACGCGCGCCTTTGCACCTCGGCGGTGGGTTCGCTGGCAGGCCTCATCGCCGTGCGCGACGGCGAGGCGCACGTGGCGGGCAGCCACCTGCTCGACGTACGGACGGGAGACTACAACTGGCCCTACGTCCGGCGCTATCTCAAGGGGCGCGACGTCTTGGTGGTGAATTTCGTGCGCAGGGAGCAGGGCATCATCACACCCCCGGGAAACCCCAAGGGCATCGAGCAAATATCCGACCTCGCGCGCGAGGACGTGGCCATCGTGAACCGCCAGAGCGGAGCGGGCACGCGGGTGCTGCTGGATCACTTGATGGAGCGCCACGACCTCTCGCCCGCGGACGTTGCGGGCTACGAGCGGGTGGAGACGACCCACATGTCGGTGGCCATGGCGGTGGCGGCCGGGCGTGCGGACTGCGGTTTGGGGATATTCGCCGCCGCGCGTTTGCTGAACCTCGACTTCATTCCCCTGGAGTGGGAGCGCTTCGATTTGGTCGTGCCGCGAGAGCATTGGGAGACGCCTGCGCTGCGCAAGGTGATGGAGGTTTTGCACGACGCCGCCTTTCGAGGTGCCGTGGAGGCGTTGGGCGGGTATAATACGGAATGGACGGGCAGGGTGCTGACCGAACCCTAGCAATGCTGAAGCCGAGGATGCGAAAGATGGGTTTGTCTGATCGATACGGAAGAAACCACGACGATTTGCGAATCTCGGTGACGGACAGGTGTAACTTCCGCTGTTTCTACTGCATGCCCGAAGAAGGCATGACGTGGCTGCCGCACGAGGAGATTCTCGATTACGAGGAGATAGCCCGCTTGGTGCGCATTACCACCGAGCTGGGTTTCGTGAGCTACCACCTCACGGGCGGCGAGCCGCTCCTGCGCAAGGATATCCACCGCCTCGTCGAGCAGATGGTCGAGATTCAGCCCGAAATGGACTTGGCTCTGACGACCAACGGCGTCCTGCTCCCCCAGATGGCGAAGGATTTGTACGCTGCGGGCCTTCGGCGCGTGAACATCAGCCTCGATTCGCTCGATGCGGGCAAGTTTCTGTTCATGACGCGCCGCGACGTGTTCGGCCAGGTCATGGAGGGTATCGAGGCGGCGGCCGAGGCGGGTTTTTCGCCCATCAAGATCAACGCGGTGGCCGTGAAAGGACTCACCGAGGAGGAGTTGCCGCGCTTCGCCAGGTGGTCGCGCGAGACGGGCCACGTCGTGCGTTTCATCGAATACATGCCGCTCGACGCGGACCAGACCTGGGAGCACGAGAAGGTGCTCACTGCCGAGGAGATACTTGAGGGCCTTTCCGTGGAGGGAGAGCTCGAACTCGTGAGCGGCCATCCCTCCGACCCCGCCACGCGCTACCGCTACCGCGACGGCAAGGGCGAGGTAGGCGTCATCGCCTCGGTAACCCGGCCTTTCTGCAAGGATTGCAACCGGATTCGCCTCACGGCGGACGGCATGGTGCGCACCTGCCTGTTCTCCAGCGTCGAGTACAACGTGAAGGAGATGCTCCGGGGCGGGGCATCGGATGAGGCGATCAAGGAGTGGCTCGCCGAGGTGGTGCTCACCAAGACGCCGGGTCACCTCATCGGCCAGGAAGAATTCACCCAGCCCGCGCGCACCATGAGCGCCATCGGCGGCTAGACCCCGCGCACGGCGTTCTACCTTCCAAGCACGTGGTCCATCTGTCCGTTGTTTTTTCCTGATTTATAGCAAAATGAGGGAGTTTATGGATGATTCGTAAACTCCTTGTTTTTCTTGTGTATTGCTGCTGCGCGGCCCATGCCGGCGAGGGGCTGTTTTGCTTTGGGAGTGAAGGCAAAAGATGATTGATCAAAAAAGATATGACGAACTTACCGTGGCAATGGCGTCCCGCCCCGGTACGGATTCTGTAAGCAAGCGGTTCTTCGTCTTTGAGGTTTCGGTGTCTGGGTGAGCGTTCGTCTGTGGATTTTAACGCTGCTCGATTTCTCGTATTGTACACTGCATCGTACAACTCTGGCGACATGCGATATGCCCGGCCTGTTTTCGCGAATCCTCTAAGGTAGGCGAGCGATTTTTCTCGTACACCATTGCATTTCGCCTCCCCCGGAACCCGAGCGTGTCTAAAGGGGAATACACCTGCTTTGTGGTAAAATCGTGTGATTCGCCGCACCGAATCGGTAGAATGTATGGTTCACCGCCGGTGCTCTTTTATGGAGAGGGGCAGGGCAATGTCCGCAAGAACGGCTGTCGTCCTCGTCTTTGTGCTCATCACCGCCGGGCAGGCCGTTTTCTCCGAGGCGGGCCGCCCGAGGGGCCGGGGAAACAGGGTCGTCTCCGTGCAGGTGCAAGAAGTCGCCGTAGGTCGTTTGGGCAGGCGCGTAGCGGCCACGGGCACCCTTTTGGCCCAAAGCGAGGTGCGGCTCATGTCCCGCGCCGAGGGCCAGGTGCGCGAAGTCCTGGTGCGCGAGGGTGCGCGTGTCGCAAAAGCACAGGTTCTCGCCCGGCTCGATTCCACCATCAAGCGGATAGATTTGGCACTGGCCGAGAGCGACCTCGCCGCCGCGCGGGCGAAGCTCCAAAAGCTGCGCGCGGGCAGCAGGCCGGAGGAAATTGCCGCCGCTGCCGCCGCCTTCGCACAGGCCAAGGCGGCGCGCGCGCGGGGCGAGGCGGAACTCGCCTCCATGGTTGCGCGTCGAAAGGAGGTGGATGCCAACGCGCGTTCTCTCGGGGCACTGCATGAGAAGGGCGTCATCAGCGCACAGGAGTGGCGGAAGGTGACGACCGAGGCGAATCGCGCGCGTGCGGACGTGGCCGAACGTCGGGCGCGCCTCGCCGAGGATGCCGCCCGCGTCAGAGTCGCGGAGGAGAAGCTCAAGCTGGCAAGGGTCGGCGCGCGCGCGGAGGACATCGCGATGGCGCAGGCGGAGGTGGGTCAGCGCCTCCAGCGGGTGAAGCGGCTGATGGTAGAGATGGAATACTTCATCGTGCGTGCGCCGATATCGGGCGTCGTTACCGAAAGAAGGGTCGAACCCGGCGACCTGGCGGTGAACAGGGCGCATTTGTTCACCATCGCCCGAACCGACACGCTGCGCGCCCGGGTGCGGGTGAGCGAACTGGATTTGCCGCTCATCCGCAAGGGCCAAGGAGCGCAAATCGAGCTCGACGCCTACCGCGGCCGAACGTTTTCGGGGCAGCTCACCCGGATTTTTCCGAGTGTCGACCCGAGTGCGCGGCAGCTCATCGTGGAGGTGGACATCGAAAACCCCGATTTTTCCTTGCGCCCCGGTCTTCTGGCCCGCGTGCGGTTCGACCCCCTGCTGGGCAGGAGTGCCATCAACCTGCCGATTCATGCCGTGATATGGGACGGAGACTTGCGCACGCGAACGGGTATCGTCTTCGTCGTGGAGAAATTGCGTAGGAAAAGAGCCGGAGGCGGCCCTGGCGGCAAGGGTGCGCCCCGCGCAGGCGTGGCCGAGGCGAGCGTCCGGGGAGGGGAGCGCCGCGGCCGGGAAGGACGCCGTGGTCCGGGTTTCATGGTGGTGCGCCGCGAGGTTCGCCTGGGTGAAATGATTGACGGCCGCATCGAGATTCTCAAGGGTCTGCGCGTGGGTGAGCGGGTGGTGGTGAGCGCCACGACCCGTTTGCGAGACAAGCGGCCCGTCCGGATCGTGGAGCCGTGAGGAGAATGGGCCCGTGCTGAGCCGCGCTTGTATCCGAAGACCCGTGGGAACCATCATGGGTGTGGTATGCGCGCTCGTGATGGGCTTTTTTGCACTCACGCGGTTGCCCGTCGATTTTTTGCCCAGAATCGTCTACCCGCGGATATTTATCGGCATCGACTTTGAGGGGGCCGACCCCCAGGTGGTCGAAGAGCAGGTTACCAAGGTGGTGGAGCGTGAACTCGCGACTACCCAGGGGGTGGTGCGCATATTCTCGATCAGCCGCGAGGGCGCCGCACGCCTGTGGATGTTCTTCGACTTCGGCCGCGACATCGATCTGGCTCTTCAGGACGCCATCACCAAATTCAACGTGGCCAGGAGAAACCTGCCCCAGGAGATACAGGATCAACTCCAGAACACGCGCATCTTCAAGTCCGACCCGGCGCAGGTGCCCATCATCGAGTACGCCCTGTCTTCGAAAAACCTCAAAGGACCCCAGTTGCAGACCTGGGCGCGCAAGGTGCTCGTCCCCCAGTTGATGACGGTTCCCGGCATCGCCTCGGTCGAGGCGTTCGGCGGCCAGGACGAAGAGGTGCAGGTGCTCGTCGACCTGCCGAGAATGCAGGGGCTGGGTCTCGACCTGCCCTCGGTTCTCAGGCGAATGCGCTCCGAGAACATGGACCTCGCCGCCGGGCGGGTGAAGACCGCCCACCGTGAATACTCGAGCCGCACGGCGGGAAAACTCAAGAACGCGGGCGAACTCTCCCGCCTGATTTTCCCCACCAGAGACGGCAGACGGGTGTACCTGCGCGATTTCGCGCATGTCGAGGACGCCGGCAAGGAACGCCGGATTTTCGTGTGGCTCAACGGCGACGAGAGCATCAAGGTGGTCGCCCTCAAGCAGCCCGACGCGAACACGGTCTCCGTCGTGGACGGCCTGCGGGAGAAGCTCGGTTTCCTCAAGCGCTACGGCATCGTTCCGCCCGACGTCAGCCTCGTTCCGATTTCCGACCAGAGTTTCTTCATCCGTGCTTCCATTGCCAACGTGCTCTCCTCCGCCCTGGTGGGTGGGGCGCTGGCGATTCTGGTGGTGCTCTGTTTTTTGGGCAGTCTCAGGCGTACGTTCATCATCGGTCTGGCTATTCCGGTCGCTTCCATCTTCACCTTTTTCCTGATGTGGATGCTGGGCTTCACCTTCAACATATTCAGTCTGGGCGGGGTGGCGCTCGGCGTCGGGATGCTCGTGGACAACGCCATCGTCATGCTCGAGAACGTCTCGCGCCACCAGGAGGGGGGCGGGGACCCCGTGGAGGCGGCGGAGAGCGGCTCCGCCGAGGTGGAAAGCGCCATGGTGGCTTCCACGCTCACGAACGTGGCGGCGGTGATGCCGTTTCTGTTGGTCTCGGGCTACGTGGCGCTTTTGTTTCGCGAATTGATACTCACCATCACCCTGGCGTTCGTGTGCAGCTTGTTGGTGGGGTTGACGGTCGTGGCCATGCTCTCTGCCCGGCTCTTGCAGGTTCCGATGCGCAGCGGTTTGAGCCGCTTTCCGCTCTTTCGTTTTTTCCGCTGGCTCATTACGCTCGCCAACCGGGCCTACCGCGCCCTTCTGGGGCCCGCCCTCACGCTCAGGTGGCTCGTCATCCTGCTTGCCCTGGGCGTGTGCGCGAGCAGCTACGCGCTCATTAACAGGATGGGCAACGAACTCTTGCCCCAGGTGGACGACGGGCGCATCTCCGTGGACATCCGCTTCTCGCCCGGCGGCGCGCTCGAATACACGAAGCAGGTGACGCGCGAGATTCACGACATGCTCGTGCGAGACCCCGCCGTCGATAAGGTGTTCGCCACGGCGGGTGGGCGTCTTTTCGGCAGAAACTTCTCGCCCTCCGCCTCACGGGGGAGAATCGACGTAACCCTCAAAGAGGACGTGAGCGTATTCGAGTATCTCAAAAAACTCAGACCCCGGCTCGCGCGCATGGCTTACCCCGACGCGCGGATTTACGCCTTCAAGAGCCGGGTGCGCGGCCTGCGCACCTCCAACACCAGGCACAACAAGAGCTTCTCCTTAGGCGTTCGGGGCGAGGATTTGCCTACGCTCAACCGCATCGCCGAAGAGGCCGTCGAGAAGCTCCAGAGCGTGGAGGGCTTGCACAACGTGCAGATGAACGAGGACAGGCCGCGGCCCGAGTTTCGCGTCGAGGTGAACAGGGAGCGCGCGGCGGAACTCGGCCTTTCGGTCGAGGACGTGGGAGACACCGTCGCCACGGCAGTCGACGGGTCGATAGCCACGTTCATCAACAGACTGGACAAGCGCGTGCCCGTGCGCGTGAAATTCTCGGACACCCGCATCAAGAGCGAGCAAGACCTCGCGCACCTGCCCCTGTTTCCCCAGAACGGACGCTCCACGCGCTTGAACCACGTGGCGCACATTCGCTATGCGCAGGGCAGTGCCGTCATCGCGCGAACGGACCAGAATCGCATCGTTCAGATTACGGGCGACATTCAGGGCAGATCGTTGGGCGAGGTGAGCGCGGATGTCCGCGCCCGGCTGAAGGAGGTCGAACTGCCGAGGGGCTATTTCATCTTGCCGGGAGAGGACGAGGAGAACCTGAAGAAATCGAATCGCGAGTTGTTCATCCTGGCTCTGCTCGCGTTGTTCCTCGTCTATACGGTGCTGGCCGTGCAGTACGACTCGCTCGTGAATCCGTTCGTCATCATCTTCGCCGTGCCACCCGCGCTCACCGGCGCGCTCGTCGGCCTCTATCTGAGCGCTACGCCTTTCGGGTCGACGGTGCTCATCGGCATCATTCTCCTCGTGGGCATCGTGGTGAACAATTCCATCGTCATGATCGACTACGTCGAGCGTTTGCGCGCGCGCGGCCTGGAAGTGCGCGCGGCCATCGTGGAGGGTGCGTCGGCGCGGTTGCGACCGATTTTGATGACCACGTTCACCACCATCATCGCGCTGGTGCCCCTGGCGAGCGGCTGGGGAAAAGGGTCCGAGATGCTGAGACCCCTCGGCCTGGTTGTGTCGAGCGGGCTGTTGGTTTCCACCCTCTTCACGTTGTTCCTGGTGCCGTGCATCTATCTCGTGGCCCAGAACCTGGTGCGCATTCTGCGGCGCGCCGTGGGTCTCAGGGAGACGAAATACACCGCACCCGCCACGTAAATCCTCCTGGTTTTGCTGGCCTTGAGAATGGAATCACCGTAGCATGGCACACAGATGGGGCGAGCGTTCGTTTTAACGGGGAGAGAAGACATGCCCGGCAAGAAGGGAGGCGCGCCCGTGCGCCTCGGCGGTAGGCTTCCCGACGAAAACAGGAGTGTGCGCGTCGAGGTCGATTACGTGAAGACCTGCGCGGGCAGCTGCCTGATCTCCGTGGGGGACACCCGGGTTTTGTGCACCGCCTCGGTGCAGGAGGGGGTGCCTGCGCACAAACGCGACTCGGGCGAGGGATGGGTGACGGCGGAGTACGCCATGTTGCCGGGCAGCTCTTCGGAGCGCGTGGACAGAAGACGTGCGCGCGGTGGCCGCAGCCAGGAGATTCAGCGCCTCATCGGCCGGTCCATGCGAACGATCGTCGATCTGTCGAAAATCGACGGACTGACGATATGTCTCGACTGCGACGTCGTGCAGGCGGACGGCGGCACGCGGTGTGCCGCTATCACGGGCGGCTACGTGGCCCTGGCGCGCGCGGTGAACGCCCTGCGCGCGCAGGGGCGAATCGTGAGCTCCCCCATCCGCGACGCGGTGGCCGCGGTAAGCGTCGGCGTGGTGGGGGGAGCGCCCCTCCTCGACCTCGACTACCGCGAGGATGCGAACGCCGAAGTGGACATGAACGTCGTGATGACGGGCGCTGGCCGCTTCGTGGAGTTACAGGGAACGGCCGAGCGGACGCCCTTTCGCAAAAGCGATTTGAACCGCCTGCTCGCCCTGGCCGAAAAGGGAATCGGGGAGCTTCTCGAAATGCAGGCCGCGCACGTCGCAACGCCGTGAGAATCGTTCTGGCGAGCGGCAACCCCGGAAAGGCCCGCGAGGTGCGCGCCGCTCTGGGGGGAGTGGACGTCGAGTTGCTGACCCCTGCCGAGGCGGGCATCGTCTTCGAGGTCGAAGAGACCGGCGACACCTACGCACAAAACGCGCTTATCAAGGCACAGGCCGCCTGTGCGGCGAGTGGCCTGCCCGCCCTCGCGGATGATTCGGGGGTGGAGGTCGATGCCCTGCCCGACGCACTCGGGGTGCGCTCGGCGCGCTTCGGCGGCGAGGGATTGGACGACGCGGGCCGCAACGCGCTTTTACTCGAAAGGATGCGCGAGGTGCCCGCGGAGCGGCGCGGTGCGCTCTACGTCTGCGTGCTGGCCTACGTGAAGCCGAGCGGCTGGTTCGGCTTTTTCGAGGGCACACTCGCGGGAGAAATACTACACGCGCCGCGGGGTGCGGGCGGCTTCGGCTACGACCCGCTGATGTATCTTCCCGCGCACGGCTGCACGGTCTCTGAGCTTCCTCTCGAGGTCAAGAACCGCATCAGCCACCGCGGCTGCGCTCTTGCCGCTTTTCGGAGTTGGCTGGCCCGGGAGAAAGAGATCGGGCGATAATGAGGAGACCCAAGATCGGGCCGCACGCCACCGGGCGGAAGCGGCCGCTGCCCATCACTACGGCGGCCCGTGCCGAGCGGGATGCGCCAGACAGGAGACTTTGTGTATGTCCAGGATAGGTATGATCCAGCCCGAAGACGCGGATGCCGACGTGGCGCGCTTCTATGAGGCGACCACCGCCATGCTGGGCCGCGTTCCGCATTCGATGCGGGTGCTTGCAAGAAGCCCCCACGTCGCCAAGACGATGCTGCCCTTCGTGGCGACGCTCCAGCGCGAGGGCGGGGGCAGCGTGCTGACCTCCAGGATCAAGGAGATGGTGGTTATCAAGACCAGCCATCTCAACGGGTGTGCTTACTGATACGCCCACAACACGTCGCTTGGTCAAGCGGCGGGCATTACCCCCGAGCAGGTAGAGGCCATCGGGACGGACGGCTACATGGAGTCGGGCCTGTTCACTCCGAGGGAGAAAGCGGCCATCCTCTGGGCCGAGCACGTCACGCTGAACACCGCACGCTCGCGGGACGACGTGTTCGAGGAGGTGCAGAAACATTTTTCCGAAGCGGAAATCGTCGAGCTCACGATGGTGAGCGGGTTGTTCAATCTCTTCAACCGCTACATGGATTCTCTCGGCATCCCGCTCGAGGAGCAGAGTGAGGTCGACAAGATCAAGAAATCCCTGCGCCTCGACGGCAACAAGGTGAAGACCTACTACGAGACGATGGTGACCCACTGGCCGAGCGCGTACCCCGAGCCCGACGCCGGGGACCCGAACAAGAACGGGTGAGGCCCGCCGCGCGCGGGACGCCGCTCAAAGGGGCGTGCGCGCCTTGCGCCGCGTCGTTTCTCTGGAACCTGCCGCGTTGGGATGGAGGCGCGAGACGCCTCGTTTGGATGGGCGTGAAGCCTTTGCTGGAAATCCGCCGCGCGAATCGTTCATAATGGGCGCACCGTTTGTTCTGCCTTCCGACGAGGGTTTCGGATGAAGGGTGTCCTGTGTGTCCTGTGTGTCCTGGTGGCGCTCGTCTCTCTTCTCGCCCCCTTTTCCAGGGCCGAAGCGGAGGGGGAGTTGCGCTGCCGGACTCGCTACACCATCCTGAACGGCTTTTTGGTGGAGCAGAACGTGCGCATCACCCTTCCTGCCGAGAAGCGCGATTTGGCCGTGTGGCTGGTGGAAAAGAAAACGGGCGCGTTCAAGAAGCTGGCCTATCCCATCGGGGGAGAGGGGAGGTTGCGTATCTCGCAGCCCTTCGATAAGAAGAAATACGTCGAATACCCCTTCATTCTCACCTGGCAGCCCTTTGGCGGCTTTCGCCTCACGGGGTTTTTCCTCTCGAGAAGGCACGCGCACACCGTCGTCGTGCGCGAGTCGAAAAACAGCGCGTCCGGCGCGCAGGCAAAGAGAATTATCGAGATTTTCCCCCCGTTTCCGGGGCACCTCTCCTCCAAGCTGGCGCAGGGGGAATGCGACAAGTGAGGCGGGGCTTCTCGCGCCGCGCCTCGTTTTCCCGGTAGCTCTACTCCTGCAAGCGATGCCCTACAGGTAACAGCGCAAGAGGCGGATGCTGCGCTCGGCCGCTATCTTGAAGGCGGGTTTTTGGTCGATCTGCACCGAGAGCACGCCCTCGTAGCCGATTTCCCTGAGGGCGCGGATGAAGTCGCCGAAGTGGATGTGGCCCGAGCCGGGATAACCCCGTGTGGAATCGGCCACGTGCACGTATTCTATCCATTCGCGTGCGGCGAAGATGGCTCCGGGTATCGAGGCGTCTTCGGAGTTCATCCAGCAGCTGTCGATCATGAGGGCGAGACCGGAGTGGTTCTCGGCCTTCACGTATTCCATCCCTTGGCGCACGGTGTTGATAAAATTCGTCTCGTAGCGGTTGTAGGGTTCGATATATATTTTCATGCCGCGCTCGGCGGCGTAGTCCGCGCCTGCGCGCATCGCGTCGCGCATCCAGGCGTTGGAGGTCTCCCACATCTCGCCGGGAATGCACGTGCCCCGAAACCGGCCGATGTTCACGCCCATCGCGCCGAGGTTCGCGCCTGCGTCGAGCAGGGTTCGCAGCCGCGCGGCGCCCGCTTCGCGGACTTGTGCGTCGGGGTGGCACAGCATCACCCCGTCCTGAAGCTCGCTGGGGGCCGAACCTATCATCGTGACCGAAAGGCCCGAGCGGGCAATTTCCGCCTCCACGCCCCGGGCGTCGGGGTCGTCGGGGTCGCGCATGGCGACTTCCAGCGTGTCATAGCCCAACTCCTTGAGTACGGCGAGGTTGTCGCCAAAGTTTCCGCGCACGCCCGGCATCAGGGGCGAGCGCACCTCGGGCGTGGTGATGACGTAGCCCACGCGCATGCGGCTGGGCTCGGAGTATTCGGCGGCGTGGGGGGATATCGGCATTTTTCGCGTGTCTCCTGGGTGGGGTGTCGCGCCATATTTTGGCGGAGGTTACGCTTGCGCGCGCGTCTTGTCGAGCGGAGCGGTTCCATGTCGCAAAACACCGCAGCAAAGAAAATTCTCGCCTGAAAAGTCCTACCGGCCCACGAGAAACTGAAAGGCGTACCCCACGATCAGCGAACCCAGGATGCCCGCGGCCAGGTAGATGGCGAGTATTTTGCGCTTCACCAGCGCCCACACGCCCGCCATGGCGGGTACGCACGTGACGGGACCTGCAATCAGGAAGGCCATGGCCGCGCCTCCGCCCATGCCTGCGGCGAGGAGCCCCTTGGTGATGGGGATAGCGGCGACGCCCGAGGTGTAGAGCGGAATGCCCACCGCACTCGCCAGTGGTATTGACCAGGGGTTGTCCGCACCGAGGATCGCGCCTATCCACGCGGGGTCGACGTAGTGCACGATCAGCGCCTCGAGAAAGAACGCGAGCGCCAGCCACTTGAAAAGATACAGACCCACGCCCCTGGAGTGGTGCGCGAACGCGCGCAGGGTAGCCCGGCTCGTGCGAGCGTCTTCGCGCACGGCGGATTCCTGCGGGGCGAGGATGGCCCTGAATTGATCGTCGAGCCTGCCGCCTCGCCCGATAAGGTAGGCGGCGTAGCCCGCCGCCGCCCCAAGCAAGATGGCGGCGAGGAGCCGCGCGAGGGCGAAGTCCGTTCCGAGGACGCCCGCCGTCAGCACGAATTTTTCAGGACTCATCAGCGGAGAGCTGATCCAGAAGGCCATCACCGGCCCCAGCGGCACGCCGCTGGACAGCATGGCGGCGATGAGAGGAATGACGCCGCAGGAGCAAAACGGCACTACCGCACCCACCCCCGCCGCTCCGGCGATGGCGAAACCCTGGCGTTTGTCGAAAACCGCCCGTATCTTCTCTGCGTATCCTGCGACGGTGACCCAGGCCGAGATCGCCACGCTCAGGAGGAAAAAGGGCGCGATGCCCCAAAAGCTCCCCAGCATGTAGCGGACGTTTCTCTCGGCTTCGGCGGTGAGGCGGCCTGCGGGAACTTCTCTGCCCGCCCAGAGCATGAGGCCCAGGAGCGCACCGAGGGAGAGAAAGCCCCAGAGGTAGCCCGAGGTCCACGCGAATTTCCTTGTCGGCGGGCAGCACGAGGATTCCTCGGCGGGTGGCGTGGTTGCTGCATGCGATTTTGTTTCCGTAATCATGATGAAGCCTCCTCCGCGGCGCGCGCGAGTTTTTCCACCGCCCGGACGATCTCCTCACGCTCCGCAGGCGGGAAGGTGTTCAGCAGCGCGCCGTCCTCGGCCGCGCAACTCTCCGAGATGTCCGCGTGCAGTGCGGCGCCCGCCTCGCTCAGCCCCAGACAGCACACGCGGCGGTCGTCCGCCTGCATACAGCGCTCTACCAGCCCGCGCTCGACGAGGGGCTCCGCGCAGCGTGTGACGCCGCTCGGGGTGAGGCGCATGCACCTGGCGAGTATTCCCATCGGCAGGGGGGCTTGCCCTGCGCACGCGAGCGTATGCAGGAGCGTCCATTGGTTGCCCGTGATGCCGTGGTGACACACCGCTTCCCTGTCGGCGGGCTTTTTCTGGTGAAATAGGTAGTCGAGCGCCAGGTGCAGGCGGGCTCCCGGGGAGGGGGCCGCAAGCCGCGCGTCTCGATGTGGGGTTTGTATTGCGGCGTTCGTCGCGTTCAAGGCTAATCCCTCCCGGGTGGTTGTTCCCGATATCCGGTGCTCGCATTCGTGTGGAGATGTGCGGCCGATATTTTAGCGATTCTCAAATATTTAATTGTTCAATATTTGAGTAAATCAAATATATGGCGTTTCATCCCAGAATGCAAGCATTTTTTTATCGTGTGTGGCCGAAAGAGTGTCCCGGAGCAGAATCGATCCTTCGCGCTTGTTCCGTTCAGCGAGCGTCCCTATACTTTGCGTGTTTTGAGGTGGTGCGCCGGGCCGCCGATGTTCTTATCGCTTCACCGGCCTTGACGGGGGAAACCGTGGAACCGATCGCCCTGGACGAAATCAGCGAGGAGCGCGCCTCGGGAAGAGTCGCCCCAGTGTATGAAGACTTGCGCGGGGTGCTCCGCAGCACCCAGGTGAACTTCATCTATCGCACCCTCGCCGTGCACGAAACCTATTTTTGTGCGGCCTGGGACGCGCTGCGGCCCAACGCTTCCATCGCCTACTTCGAGCGTTGCGCGGACAACCTGCGGATGCGCATGGTTCCGCCCATGCCGCCCGACGTGCCGGAAGTGGGTGAGGAGCTGGAAGAGGATTTCGATTACTCTCCTGAGGCCATCGCTGCGGTCGACGGCGTTTTGGACCTCTACAACCATGCGAACCCGAAGAACCTCATTTTGGCGACTGCCCTCAAGGGGGCGCTCAACGGCATGAAGATTGGCGGGGTTCAACCGGGCTCGAGTGCGGATACCGATGCGCTGCCCGCGGGTCCCCCCGCTTCGATGCGTAGGGAAACCCTGGTGGACCCGACCGCCGTCTCCGGTGCGCTGGCCGCTCTTTTCGAAGAAATCCGCGCGGCGACCGGGGGGCTGGGCAGCGTCTGGCGCGCACTGGGTCACTACCCCGCCTTCCTCGAGCGCGTATGGCCGTTCTTGAAAGAAGAGATGGCGAAGCCGGGTTACCGGATTACCGTCACCCAGTCCCAGGGTGCGGCCGCGGCTGCGGCCCAGGAGTTTCCCTATCCCGTGGAGCTGAGTAGGGAGCGCGTCGCCGAACTCGGCGTCTCCGAGAGCGAGATCGAGGCGATCGACCAAAAGCTGGATCGCTTCATCCATCTCATCCCCCGCACCAACAGCCTGATTCTCCTGATGAAGGCGGCCCTGGTGGGCGAGGGCAGGGTGCGCCGAAAGCCATTCGAAGGCGAATAGACGCCCGAGGCGTTTCCCGCGGGTAATCGCTCCGGCAGGGAATAGTCATGACCACGAAGATACAAAAATCAGACGAGCGTCATTTCGTGAAGATGGCCGCAAAGGATCTGGGCGAAGAGTGGGAAATCGAGAACTTTGAGGCGCCGGATTTCATCGTAACCACGAGCGAGGGGGAGTTCGGCCTCGAAGTCTGTCAAATTTTCGCGGGGCGGCAAGACAAAAGAGGTTCGGCATTCAAAAAGGGTGAAGCCGAAAACCAAAAACGTATAAATGAAGCCCGGCGCAAGTACGAAGCACAACAGAATGTCCCGTTGCAGGTAAAGCTCTTAGGCGATGTTTGTCCCGAAAATCTGAACCGCGCGGTTGAACATCTTTGTGCAATGAATCTTTCAAAAAACCTTCTTTCTGACGAAGAGCAGTTTGACGTGATACCCTGCCCAAGTCGGAAAAGGCTCAAGGCATTCGTGCGGCGGTTGCCGGAGGACTACTCTCACGGCAAATGGTATAGAATCAATGATCGTATCGGGTGGGTGGGAGGTGCTTTCGGGCCTATCGACGAAATGATCCAGCGCAAGTCAGAAGAATTGTCCCGATACAAAGAAAACACGGGCTTGGATGACATACGGCTTCTCATCGTTGCCGATCATTTAAGGGAATCCGGAATGTTGAAGTTACCGGATTGCCGAGAATTCGAGCCGAGAGGGTTTCGAGGTGTTTACTTCTTGCCCTATCCTGAACCCGCTGTCGCTCTGAGTCTCTCTACCTGATAGGAACAGTCTCCACGTGCGGACGTTGCCGTTGTGCGCGGCGCCTCGCATCTCGGCGCGGGCTGCGGCCTCGCGCTTCGGCGTTTGGCTGTGAAAAAAAGCTGGACATTTCGGGTGATTTCCCTGTATGAATAAGAAAGATCAACAAAATTCGGGGAGAAGGGGGCGCTCGCGGGGCGGGGCCGAAAGGCTCCGTGCGCGTGTCGCGCAGGGTCGAGGGTTCGACTCCGCTTCTCGGCGTATTGCGCGGCTCTTTTTGTGTCTGCTTTCCTGAAACGCACCTGCGGCGGTGCGGCGTTGTTGACAGCCCGGTTTTCGGGTGTGATATTTCCCCTTGCCCTTGGGGCGGAAAACAGCACCTGCGAGCCGGTCGGCGCGAAGAGAATCGCCGAGGCGGGCGCCCGTAGCTCAGCCGGATAGAGCAACGGACTTCTAATCCGTAGGTCGCAGGTTCGAATCCTGCCGGGCGTACCATGCGTTCATCGCGTCGTTCTCGCTTGTGGACGCGAAGCCACACGCGCAGGCGAGAATGCGAAAACACGGTGGGTGTAGCTCAGTGGTTAGAGCGCCGGGTTGTGGCCCCGGAGGTCGGGGGTTCAAATCCCCTCACTCACCCCAGGGATGATGCGGCGTCCGCGTGTGGGTTTGCGGATGCCGGACAAAATGAAGGTCGAGCGCCCGTAGCTCAATTGGATAGAGCGTCGGACTTCGGATCCGAAGGTTGTAGGTTCGAGTCCTACCGGGCGTGCCATTCGACGGGTCGGGTCGCTAGCTCAACTAGGTAGAGCAACGGACTCTTAATCCGTGGGTTCGGGGTTCGATTCCCCGGCGGCCCACCAGTTTTCGGTTTCGGGGGTGCGCGTTCGTGAAAAATCAATTCGACGGGAAGGCACTCGGGCTTGCCGTATCCGCCCTCGTGGTCATCGTGCTGCTTTGGCAGGTCTCGCATACGCTGGGAATTATTCTGCTGGTGGCGGCGCTCGTCGCCGCCTGGAAGTTGTGGTTGCAGGATCCTTTCGGGATTTATCCCAGAAAATAGCGCCTCTCCATCGCCACAAGCCCAGGTGCGTGTGGTGCGTGTCTCATTCCAGGAAAATTCCTTTGAGGTCGACGGCACATCAGACGCCGGAGGAGCCTTGCGTGTTCGCGGTAGCGGCGGCCCATGAGCAGGCGGTGGAGGCAGGTCTGCGCGTCATCGAGCAGGGCGGGGATGCCTGCGACGCGGCGGTGGCCGTGTCCCTTGTCCTGGGCGTGACGGAGCCTTTCTATTCCGGTTTGGGCGGCGGCGGCGTGGCGCTCCTGTGGCGCGAGAACGAGAAGAAGGCGCGCTTCGTCGATTTCGGCAACCAGTGCCCCGTTGGCATGGAACCAGGCATTTTCGCGTGCGACGAGGCGGGGAGACACCTCGGCGATGCGCACAGCCGGGGCCATCGCTCCATCTTGATTCCCGGTCTTGTGCGCGGGCTCGAGGCGATGCACGGCGTATACGGGCGACGGCCCTGGGGCGATTTGTTCGAGAGCGCGATTCGTCTGGCGGAAGAGGGGTTCGCAATCGGCCCTTTCCATCGCCGTATGCAGGCGGAGGGGCGCTTCGTAAACCTTTGTGCGCATTACCCGACTCTCGGAGCAATTCATGCCGACCGCGGCGGGCCGCTTTCGGAGGGCGCGCGGCTGCGCCAGCCGGATTTGGCGAAAACGCTGCACGAAACGGCGGGAGGGGGAGCTGATTCCTTTTATGAGGGCGCGCTTGGCGAGGCCATGGCGCAAGAGGTGCGACGCGGCGGCGGCTTTCTCGGTGTTTCGGATTTGAGAAACTACCGCGTGCGCTGGATGGAGCCTCTCGTCTCGCGCTACCGGAACCACCATTTTCTGACGCCGCCGCCGCCCTCCTCGGGTCTTTTGCTGATTCAGATACTGAATTTTTTGGAGGTGTTGTTGCCCGGCTGGGACGCGGCGGACGAGTGCGCGCGCGCTCTGGCTCTCGCCCGCGCCATGCGCGCTGCGTTTCGGGACAGGTTTTCGCTCTATGGCGATCCCCACCATTTCGAAGTTCCCGTGGAGCGCCTATCGAGCAAGGAATACGCCGCCGCCGCACTGGCCGAGGAGCGCGCTTCGGGCGGGCACGTGCACGACCCCCGGCCGGGGTCCACCACCCATTTCACTATCGTGGACGCGCAGGGCAATGTGGTTTGCCAGACGCAAACACTGGGCATGGCGTGGGGGTCGGGCGTCGCTCCTCCGGGCACGGGCGTTCTGCTGAACAACCACACGAACTGGATGGACCCCCGCCCCGGACACGCCAACTCCCTGGGTGCGGGCAGACGCCCCATGGCCGGCTATGCTCCTGCCCTGGTGTTCGAGGGCAGAAGGTGGCGCCTGGCTATCGGCAGCCCCGGTTCCTACCGCATTCCTACGGCGGTGGCGCAGGTGTTCCTGAATCTGTTCTACCGGAAAATGTCGCTCGAAGACGCGGTCGAAGCCCCCCGGCTGCACCTGGACACGGGTTTGCTGCACGCTGAGGACGCAGTGGAGGACGCCGTGTTGGAATGTGCGAGGGAAAACGGCTTTGAGGTTGCGACCCGCGCCTACCCACACCACTTTTTTGGCGGCGTGCACGCCGTGCAGGCGGACGGGGGAGGCCGCCTCCTTGCCTGCGGCGATTCGCGTCGTGCGGGAAGGGCAGGGGTGAGAGAGCGGAGTTGAATCTGCCCGCGGCGAAACGCTACTGAAAGTCGAGCGTTTTCGCTTCGCGGCCCAAGGCGATTTGCCCGATGGTTTCGAGGCACCTGTCGTTGGCGGGCGGCATGACCAGGCCGGCCACCGCGTCTCTCAGGTGACGTTCGAGCGGCAGCGAGCGGTGCAGCCCACGCCCGCCGCAAAGGCGGATTCCCTGCTCGGCGAGTTCCTTTGCGGCTTCGGTCGCCAGGAACTTCGCTTGGTTGAGGATAAAGGTCAACTCCATCTTCCCCAGGTTTCCCCTGAGCGCGCCGAGTTTCTCCGCGGCGCGGCGTGCGTTTTCGAGCAGCATGGCCATCTCGCCGATCTGGCGCTGCGTACGGTCCAGATCGCCGAGCGGAACACCCATGCCGGACTTGGTCTTCTTTACGTAATCGACCGTGAATTGATACGCCGCCTCGGCGATGCCGATATACACGGCCGTGTATCCGAGCGACCACATGCTCATGTCCTTGCCCAGAATGCTGCCCGGCGCCCCGATGATTTCCTCAGGCCTTACGGCGACGTCGTGAAACATGAGGGAGTTCGAGGCGGTTCCCCGCATGCCGATGGTGTGCCAGTCGTCGATGATCTCGATGTCCTCCCGCGCGGAAGGAATCATGACGTTCAGCAGGCCGTCCTGGAGGCTTTCGGCTCCGTTGAGGTAGCTCCAGGTGAAGTAATAGGTAGCGCCGGTGGAAAGGGAGCAAAAGTGCTTTTTGCCGTGAATCCGGTAGCCGCCGTCCTCCTCGCGAATGGAGGTGCGAACCGCCAGCTTGTCCCGAAAAGAGCTGCCCGGCTCGCTGGTGATGGAGGCGAAAACGGCTCCCTCGTTCACTACCTCGGAGAAGTAGCGCGCCATCTGCTCTTCGGAGGCGATTTGTCCGAGAAAGTCGACGACCGCACTGTGCATGTTGAACGTGAGACCCGTGGAGGCGCAGCCTTTCGCGATTTTCGAGAGAACCGTGACGTAGGTGAGCGAATCCGCCCCGATGCCACCGAACTCCCTGGGCACCATAAGGGCGAGCAGGCCGGAATCGGCGAGGTCTTCGTAGTTCTCCGCCGGAAAGCGTGATTCTTCGTCGATCGTCTTCGCGCGCGGGGCGAACTTCTCCTGGCCCAGGGTCTCGGCGAGGTCGATCCATTTTTGGGAGTCGGCGCAAAGCGCGCCGGGGGAGGGAGGCATACGGAAATCCTCGTCAATCGTATTCTGAAAGAGCGGGCAGAGGCGGTTTGAGGGTGATGGGTTCGGTGTCCGCGAGCAGCGGCATGACCTCGCGCCCGAACGTTTCCACCTCCTCGACGTGCGGCCAACCGGAGAGGATGAACGTTTCTACGCCCACCTCCACGTATTCCTTGAGTGCTTTGGCGATCATGTCGGGTGTGCCCACCAGCGAGGCGCCCGCCCCTGCGCGCACGGTGTTCACGCCCATCCACATCGTGTCGGTGACCCAGAGCGACTCGCCTTTCGCCAGCTCGTTGACGCGCGTCTGGCCCGTGCTCTCCGTTCTGCTCTTCATGTCGGCCCAGGCCTGCACGTTCGAGATGTCGCTTCCCTCGACGAGGGCAGTCGCCGCCGCTCTCGCTTCTTTTTTGGTCTCGCGGCAAAGCACGTGCATCCGGACGCCGAATCGTATCTTGTCCCGGCGGCCGAACTCCGCGGCGCGCTCCCTCATGTCCTGGACGTCTTTGGCGATGGTATCCACGTCCACGGCGTACATCATGTGCACGTCGGAGTATTTCGCCCCCACCTGGCGGCCGGGCTCCGAACTTCCACCGAGATAGATGGGCGGCCAGGGCTTGGAGAGCTGGATCGGAAAAAAGGCGGCCTCGCGAACGTCGAAATACTTGCCCTGGAAGGTCAGGGGGCCGTCGCCGCTCCATATGCGGGTGACGATTTCCAGAAATTCCTCCGTTCTGTCGTAGCGTTCGTCGTGCGCGAGATGATCCCCGTAGCGCATTTGTTCCACCAGGCTCGATCCCGTAACGACGTTGAGCGTCAAGCGCCCACCCGTGAGCGTGTCGAGCGTGCTCGCCGTCTGGGCGGCGAACACGGGGCTGGTGAGCCCCGGGCGGAACGCCACGCAGAACTTGATTCTATCAGTGTGTTGGGCCACGCCCGCGGCCACGAGCCAGGCGTCCATGCAGTGGGTGCCTGTGGGTACAAGAAGATTCACGAAGCCGGCCTGCTCGGCGGCGTTCGCAACCCGCGAGAGATACGCGATTGTGGGTTTTCTCTCGGGTACCGGCGTGTTGATGTGACGTCCGTCGCCCGCCCTGGCCGACGGCAAAAACCAGGCGTATTCCGTTCCCATGCTTCCCCAACCTCTGTGGTGAGAGATGCCCGTTTCGGAATGGTGTGGGTTGCTTCCTCCTAGTTTCTGAAAATACAGACAACACGGGGCGAGAGTCAATCTCGGCACGCAAACAGGCAGAGCCTTGCCCCAAGCGCATCGCCTGGCTGAGAACGTTCTATCCTACACAAAAGACGAGAGGGCGATTCGGCGGCGCCTCGCTCCCGCTGCTCAGGCGCAGATGGGCAGCCTCCTGTCCAATTGACGATACTGCACCGCCTCCGCCACGTGCCGGGGGGCGATTTCTTCCTCGCAGGCCAGGTCCGTGATAGTGCGCGCTACCTTCAGCACCCGGTGGTAGGCGCGTGCGGAGAGGCCCAGCTTTTCCACCGCCAGTTTCAGCAGGCGCCTGCCCTCAACGTCGAGCTTGCAGTGCTCGTTGATGAGGGCGGGTCCCATATGGGCATTGGCGTACACGCCCGGATGGCCCTCAAAGCGCGCCTTCTGGGTCTTCTGCGCCGCGAGAACGCGGCTGCGAATCGTCGCCGAGCTTTCGCCCTCGGGGTCTTCGGCGAGTTCTTTCCAGGGTACCCTCGGCACCTGGACATGGATGTCGATGCGGTCGAGAATCGGCCCCGAAATGCGCGAGAGGTAGCGGGCTACCTGCTTGGGAGCACAGGTGCATGCGCCGTCTCCGAGCAAGCCGCAGTTGCACGGGTTCATCGCCGCGGTGAGCATAAAACGCGCCGGGAAAGAGAGACTCGCCTGTGCTCTGCTGATGGTGATCTTCCCATCCTCTATCGGGCCGCGCAGGGATTCGAGCACGTTTTTTCGAAATTCGGGCAACTCGTCCAGGAACAGCACACCGTTGTGGGCGAGCGAGGCTTCGCCGGGCAGCGGCACGGCGCCTCCGCCCACGAGACCCGCGTCGCTGATGGTGTGGTGCGGGGAGCGGAAGGGCCGCTCGTGAATCAGGCCGTTGCTTTTCGTGAGCTTGCCGAGCACGCTCCACACCTGGCTGGTTTCGATGGCTTCGTCCAGAGACAGGGGCGGGAGGATGGTGGGGAGTCTTTTCGCCAACATGCTTTTTCCGCTGCCGGGCGGGCCTATCATCAACAGATTATGCGAACCGGCCGCCGCTACTTCTACGGAACGCTTGGCCTGGTGCTGTCCCCGTATGTCGATAAAATCGACTTGTTCCGCCTGGTCTTTCGCCGTGCCGTTTTCCTGACGACACGCGGCAGGAACGTCGATTTCCTCCCGCATGAATCCCACTACCTGGGGAAGCGTGTGCACGGGGTAGACTTCCAATTTGTCGACGACGGCGGCCTCGGGAGCGTTCTCGGCCGGGAGGACGATGCCGCGCTTGCCCATTTTCTTGGCCAAAACGGCGATGTTGAGCGCCCCGCGAATGGGCCGCAGGGAGCCGTCCAGGGCCAGTTCGCCCAGAAACAGCATGGCGTCTTCCATCCGCGAGCGTGTGTGGAACACCCCGTTCGCGCGCAGCAGCGAGAGGGCGATAGGCAAGTCGAAGGCACTCCCCTCCTTGCGCACGTCCGCGGGCGAGAGGCTGACGGTGATGCGCCCCATCGGGTAGATGAAACCCGTGTTCACGATGGCCGCTCGAATCCTCTCCTTGCTTTCCTTCACTGCGGCGTCCGGCAGGCCGACGGTGGAGTAATATGGCAGGCCCGACGCGAGGTCGACCTCCACTTCGACGGGGTAGGCGTCCACGCCCAACACTGCTGCTGCCTGGGTCTTTGCCAGCATGGCTTCTCTCCGTATGATGGAATGATAAGATTTCGAATGTAATGCGAAACTTATAACGAATATAAAGCGAAATCAACCCCTCGAAACCGAAAAGCGAAACGAGGCGCGCAGAAGACGCCCGTTGCCTGTCATATCGAAAGAATCCGGTGTTTGCGGTGGCGTTATGGATGCAGCGGGGAAGCGACGTTCGCCGCCTCCGGGCAGTGTGTCGTCCTCATGGTCTCGGGGGGAGCGAGGCCAATCGGAGGCGCGCCTTATGCTTCGGGGGTGTGCGAGTGCGCGGAAATGACGGCTCCCGAGTCGATCAGGAAACGGATGCGCTCCTCCGAATACAGGAGGACGTTGCGCAGGATATCCTCGGTGTCGCCTCCTAGGAGGGGTGCGGGGGCGGGATCGGGGTTTCCGTTTTCCGTGCGGTTCAGAATGGGGTTGCCCACGATTTTGACTTTCCCGGCGCCGGGGTAGTCGTATTCCCGAATCAGGCGCCTCGCCTCGACCTGCTCGTTGTCCAGGGCGCGGTCCAGCGGATTCACGGGGGCGGAGGGCACGCCCGCCTTCTCGAAGAGAGCGAGCCATTCCTCACCGGGGCGCTTCATGAGAATTTCTTCCATGATGGGGAGAAGAGCCTCCCTGTTGCGCGAGCGTAGGTCGTTCGTGCAAAAGCGCGGGTCGCCGGCCAACTCGCCCATTCCCATAACCTCGCACATTTTCTTCCAAAATCGCTCCTCGCGCGGCGAGAGCACGATGTAGATCGTCGCCGTCGGGAACGCTTGGTAGGGCACCATGTACTCATGAGCGCTGCCGGGTGGCTCGGGTACGTCGCCGTTGTTGAGATACATGGTGGAGATGTAGCCGAGCATGGCGAGCTGGACGTCGAACATGGGCACTTCAAGGTGTGCGCCGCCCCTTCCTTTCGCTTGGGCAAGCAGGCCCGCCATGCAGGCGATGGCCGTATACAAGGCGGTGGAGATGTCCGCCGTGGGGGAGCCGTTTCTGGCGGGTGGGCGATTCGGTTCGCCCGTGATGGACATGTGGCCGCTGATGGCTTGTTCGACCAGATCGAAGGCAGGCTTGTCGCGCCAGGGGCCTTGCTCCCCGTAACCGCTCGAGTCCACGAACACGATGTCGGGATTTTTCTCGCGCATCGCGTCGAAGCCCAGACCCAGCCGATCCATCGTGCCCGGGCGGAAGTTCACCATCACGGCGTCGGATTTTTCCACCAGAGCGAGAAACACCTCCTTGCCCTCGGGTTTTTTCAGGTCTATGGAGATGCCCTTCTTGCCCCGGTTGAAGGTGAGGAAGATGCTCGACACGGGGCCGATGCCCGCGATGGCGGGGTTGCGGCCGATGTCGCCCTGGGGGGATTCGATTTTGATGACTTCCGCGCCCATGTCGGAGAGAATCATGCCGCCGATAGTTCCGGCGATGACCTGCCCGAGATCGAGAATCCGGTAGCCTTCCAGCATTTTCGAAAAACCCCGAGGCTAGCCCCGCGGGGCGGCGATCGCCGTGGCTTTGATGAGGACGTCGCCGCGCTGGTTGGTGGCGGTCGCCTCGACTTCCACCAGACGTTTGCCGGCCTCCTCGTATCGGCGCGCAACCCTGGCCTTGCAAACCACCATGTCGCCGGGCCACGCCAGGGCGCTGAAGCGGAGCTTGAGGTTGTGGAACGAATCCGGGCCGAGCCATTCACCCAGCAGACGGGCGAGGTATCCGCCCTGGAGCATCCCGTGGGCGAAGGGTTTGTCGAACCCCGCACGGATGGCGTAAATCTCGTCGTGGTGGTTGGGGTTGAAGTCCCCGCTCGCGCCCGCGTAGCGCACCAGGTCCGTTCGGGTGATGGGGCCGACCGTCGACTCGCGCTCGGCGCCCTCGTCGAGTTGTTCCCATTTCGCGTATTCGATTCTCGTCGTCATGTACGGGCTCCGTCAGGCCTCTTTGGGAGGGGACGCCGTTTCGATGAGGGTGCGCCGCGCTACCTGAACGAGCTCTCCGTTTTCGTCCACGAACCTGGTTTCGATGACGACGAAGGTCATCATTCCGCCGCGGCGGCCTTCTTTCTCGCGCGTAGAGACGATAGCGTTTTTGCCTCTCAGGTTCATGCCCGCGACGAGGGGCTTGTGGTATTCGAATTCCTGCTCCCCGTGCAGGCGGCGCTTGGGGTCGTAGCCCAAGTGCGGCATGGGGTCGTTCTCTGGATTTTCGTGCCAGAACTGGCGCACGAAGGTGGGCGGAGCGAGCAGGTCCTCGAAGCCCGCTGCCCTGGCGGCATCGGGGTCCGTGTGCACGGGGTCGGTCAGACCCAGAGCAAGGGCGTATTCGCGTATCTTTCCGCGCTCGACCCGAAACTCGAACTCGGGAAAGGTTCTTTCCAGCACGGCGGGGTCGAGCGGCATTGCGTCGGTTTCCTCATCAGGTATCGTGTGGTGCTCGGTGGTTCTCAGTTTCGGCTTTTTCGGTGCGCGCATCAAGTGCGCGAGGTGTCAAAGCCCCAAAGCCTTGGCAATGATGTTTCTCTGCACCTCGCTCGTGCCCGCGCCGATGGTGGCGAGCCGCGCGTCGCGATAGTGGCGCTCCATGGCGTATTCTCCGCTGTAGCCGTAGCCGCCCATGACCTGAACGCCCAGATCGGCCACCCGCTTGTATGCTTCGCCCGCGTAGAGCTTGAGCGTGGCCGCCTCGATGCGTCCGGCTTTTCCCTGCGAGACGAGCCACGCGAATCGGTAGACCTGAAGCCTCGCCGTATCGACGAGGACATGCATTTCGGTGAGCATGTGGCTCACGGCCTGAAACTTGCCGATGGGGCGACCAAACTGCGTTCTCTCCTTTGCATGGTTCAGGGCCAGTTCGAGCGCCGCCGCCGCGGCGCCCGTGCGCGCGGCGGAGAGGCACAAACGCTCGGTGGTGATGTAGGCCATCAGCCCTCCCCAGCCGTCTCCCACCTCTCCCAAGACGTCACTCATGCTCGCCTCCACCGCGTCGTAGTGCACCACGCAGGTGCCCATGGCCCGGTGGCCGAGCAAGTCGAGTTTCGACCAGGTGATGCCCGCCGCGTCGACGGGAACGATGAAGTTTGTGATGCCCTCGTGTTTCTGGCCCGTGTTGTCCGTTCGCGCAGCGACGAGAATGTGCGTCGCCGTCGGCATTCCCGAGGTGAAGTTCTTGGTGCCCGTGAGGCGAAAGCAGTCTTCCTCGCGGTCCGCGCGGGTGATGATGGCCGCTGCGTCCGAGCCCGCGTCCGGTTCGGTGAGACTGAATGCGAAGTATTTCTCCCCCCGGATGGTGGCGGGGATGAACTCTTGTCTTTGCTTCTTCGTTCCGCTCGCCAGCAGGGCGTCCACACCGTAGCACACGTTTCTGAAAATCATGGTGGCGAGGTCGAGGTAGTGCATCCCCGCAGTCTCGAGGACCAGGGCCAAATCGAGCGCGTCGCCTCCCATGCCGCCGTATTCCTCGGGAGCGGACACGCCTATCCAGCCGTCCTTCGCCAGGGCCGTGTAAGCCTCCACCGGCGCTTCGCCCACCTTGTCGCACTGCATCGCGTACGCGGGTGGACAAACCCGACTGAGGAGTTCGTGGAGGGTGCGGCGCATGAGTTCCTGGCGTTCGTCGAAGGCGAAATCCAATCGGGCAAACCTCAAGCGTAGGGTCGTTTCTCCTGTTCGGGGGGCGATTGAACACCTCCGTGCGCGAAAAATCAAGCAGACGGCGTAACAAGTGGCGCGCGCGTCTTACGTCAGCACTTCGGGGTTGTGCACGTTGATGGGTATACCCTCGGCGAAGGCGTTGATTTGATCGAAGGCGATGGCGAAATACTTTTCGAACGTACCCCGCGTGACGTAGCCCAGGTGCGGCGTGCAGACGGCGTTTTTCATGCCGAGCAGTGGGTGGTCGGCCCCTCGAAGGGGTTCGCACTCGTAGACGTCCACGGCGGCGAACCCCGGCCTGCCCGCCCGGAGCGCCGCCTCGAGGGCGCCCTCTTCTATCAGCCCGGCGCGACTGGTGTTCACCAAAAGAGCGCTCGGCTTCATGCAGGCCAAATTCTCCGCCGTTACGATGCCCCGCGTCTCGGGTATCAGGCGGATGTGGAGGCTCACCACGTCGGCCTCGGCGAAGAGCGTCTGCTTGTCGGGCGTCATCGCGATGCCGTCGGCGCGCGCGCGTTCGGCGGAGCCTGCCCTCCCGTAGGTGATGACGTTCATGCCGAACGCCTTGCCCACGGCGGCCACCTGGCTGCCGATTTTGCCGTAGGCGTATACGCCGAGGGTTTTCCCGTAGAGGTCTTCTCCCAGGGTGGTTTGCCAGCCGCCGCCTGCCAGATTCTCGATCTCCTGAGGTATGGAGCGCATGGCACAGTGGATGAGGCCCCACGTGAGTTCGCACGTCGAGTGGGTCCCGGTGCCGCCTGCGGCCACGGCTACCTTGTGGCGGGTACAAGCCTCCAAATCGACGTGCGAGGCGAAGCCCGCTCCGGTTTGGCTCACGATTTTCAGGTGAGGAAGCCTGGCGAGCAGCTCTTCGGTGATGTGGGTGCGCTCTCTGATGAGGACGATGGCCTCCGCCTCCTGAAACCGCTCGGCGAGTGCGTCTACGTCGTCGACTGTATCGTTGTGGATGGTGACGTCGTGGCCCGCCATTTTAGAGAAACACGCAAGGTGGCGGATGCAATCCTGGTAGTCATCGGAAATCACGACTTTCATGGGAGTGTCCTTTCCTGAGAGCGCATGGGTGCGCGGAGAGAAGCAGTTTTTTGTCTATCCTCGGCAGATGTATTATTATCTCGCCCCGAGGGAGTTTCCCCAAGCCGCGTCGGGATTTTCAGGAGAAGCGATGGCAACGGCATCAGAAAGAAAGGTGCGTTTGACCCGGATGGTCAAGGCCGGCGGGTGAGGTTCGAAGCTGGGTCCGGAGGACCTGCGCGAGGCGTTGAGCCGGTTTGAGCCGTTTTCGGATCCGAATCTGCTCTATGGGACGAACCCCGGAGACGACACGGGCGTCTATCGGCTCAGAGAGGATTTGGCTATCGTCCAGACGGTGGATTTCTTTACGCCCATCGTGGACGACCCTTACGCCTACGGCCAGATAGCCGCGGCCAACGCACTGAGCGACTGCTTCACCATGGGAGCGCAGCCTATTACGGGGTTGAACCTGGTCGGGTTTCCCTGCCACGTCGGCCTGGACGTGCTGGGGAGCGTCCTGGCGGGCGGTGCGGACAAGATGCGCGAGGCGGGCGGCGTCATCGTGGGTGGGCACAGCGTGGAAGACGTGGAGCCCAAATACGGCATCGCCGTAACGGGCACTGTGGACCCCAGAGAGATGGTGACGAACCAGGGGGCGAAACCTGGCGACAAACTCGTTTTGACGAAGAAGATAGGTACGGGCATCGTTACGAACGTGACGAAGCAGGTGCACCCCCTGGTGCGGGCCGCGCGTGGGGTTTTCGGCAAGAACGGAAAGCTCCGCGAGGGCGTGTTCGAAGAGGCGGTGGACTCGATGAGGACGCTCAACAAGGCGGCAAGCGAGTGCATGACGCGCGTGGGCGTGAACGCTTGTACGGACGTTACGGGCTTCGGCCTGCTGGGCCACCTGCACAACGTGATGGAGGCGAGCGGGGTGCGCGCGCGCGTTTTCTTCTCCCAAACCCCCCGGTTCGAGGATTTGCTCCCCCACGCCATCGCGGGCACGGCGGGAGGGGGCGAGCGCAACCGCTTGTGGACGAAGCCCTTCGTCGAGCCCGGAGGAGGCGTGGACGAAGAGATGGTCGCGGTTCTCAACGACGCGCAGACCTCCGGCGGGCTCGTCATCGCGGTGGCTGCGGAGAAGGCGGAGGCGCTTTTGGGCGAGTTGCACGCGGCGGGCGTCGCGTCCGCCGCTGTGTTCGGCGAGGTGGTCGAAGGCACGCCCGGCAGCGTGGAGATAGAGCCCTAAACCCTCAGCGAGGAGCGCTTGGTTATGGAAAAGGCCATGTTCGGCGCAGGTTGTTTCTGGGGCGTGGAGGCTGCGTTTCGCAAGGTGGAAGGCGTAGCCTACACGGCGGTGGGATATGCGGGTGGTACGAAGGAGGAACCCACCTACCGGGAGGTATGCACGGGGCGCACGGGACACGCGGAAGTCGTCTACCTCGAGTTCGAGCCCGAGAAGGTCGCCTACCGGGAGTTGCTCGATTTGTTCTGGCGGATTCACGATCCGTGTACGTTGAACCGCCAAGGTCCCGACGTGGGTACCCAGTATCGCTCGGCAGTCTATTTTTTCTCGCCCGCCCAGGAGGCCGAGGCGCGGGCGTCGAAAGACGCCGAGGAAGCCTCGGGCCGACATTGGGGGCCTATAGTGACGGAAATTACGCAGGCTTCGCGATTCTGGATGGGCGAGGAATATCACCAACAATACTGCGAGAAAAACGGCATCGTCTGCCATTAGTTCGTGGCGGGCGTACAGCCCCCCGGCGCACCCGCCGGAGGGCTTTGTTGCTTATTTTCCGTATTGCTCCACGACCCCGGCCAACTCGTCGAGTTTCGGCAAGACGACTTCGGCTTGCTCCGAGGGTAGAAAAAATATGCCCCTCCCCACGCCCCTGGCTTCGAGATGGCGCAGCTTCTCGACGTCGGGAGGTGCGAAGAACGTGGTGACGGGCATGGGGCCGCGCCCTGCTTTGGCCGCCAGTGCCTGGAGCTCGTCGATGCGGTGCGTCCAGTCCGCGTCGCCCCGGGGCAGGGGCATCCATTCGTCTCCGTAGCGCACGACGCGCTCAAGGGTTCTCGCTCCGTTTCCGCCCACGAAAATGGGTGGATGTGGTTTTTGTACCGGCTTGGGCCAGGACCAGATGCGATCGAAGTCCACGAACGCTCCGTGGTAGCTCGCTTCTTCTTGCGTCCAGATGGCTTTCATTGCCTCGATGCGCTCGCGCAGGACGATCCAGCGTTTCTCGAAGCGCGTTCCGTGGTTTTCCATCTCCTCGCGGTTCCAGCCGCCGCCCACCCCGAAGAGCACGCGCCCGTTCGAGAGGTGATCGAGCGAGGCCACCTCGTTGGCGAGGGTAATGGGGTCGCGCTCGATGACGAGGCATATCCCCGTACCCAGCAGGATTTTCTCTGTCGCCGCCGCGGCCGCCCCGAGAGCCACGAAAAGGTCGAGCGAGTGGGAATACTCCCTGGGGAGTTCCGCTCCGCCGGGCCAGGGGGTTTTTCTGCTCGCTGGAATGTGGGTGTGCTCCGGAAAGAATATGGATTCGAAACCCCTGTCCTCCGCCTCCTTGGCGACCCGGTGCGGACTGATGGAGTAATCGGTCGGGAAAATCGCAACGCCGAATTTCATGTGGAATTCTCCTGGTTCATGATGCCGCATGATTCGCGGATGGCTTCTACCGCACCCCCAGGGGGTTGGGTTTTTGGCCGTCGGGGATGATGGGGTCGTAGGTGAACCCCCTGGTTTTCTCCCGAAACTCCTCGCGCACCTCCGCGAGCAGGCTCTCGTCGCCGAGGAGTTCCAATGTGGTTGCCGCCATGGTTTTGGCGGCGGTCATCATGCCCTTCTCCCCGATTTCCATGCCGTATTGCTGCGTCGCCAGCCATGAGTGTCCGGGCGTCCCGGGAGCGTGGCAGGCGACCATGAGGTTGCCCAGGGGCGTAAGCCAACTCACGTTGCCTCGCTCGTTGCTCGGGCGTATGTCCGCCGGGTCGAGGGGAGATATCGTCTCTGAGAGTGGTTCGTCGTAGCCCAGCTTTCGGGCAAACTCCTTCGCTTCTTCCGAATAGGTGTGCGCCCCCACGAATTCGAGGTTGCGCTGTACGCACCGGGCGAGGGCGTCATTCGGTAGGTTCTCGTACACGGCGGTGAGCAGGGTCTCCTCGACTCTCGTGCCCGAGGCCAACGCGCCCGCTTTCGCGCAGTTGCGCACGCGCTCGCTCAGTTCGTTTACGATGCGCCTTTTGGGTGCCCGCACGTAGTACCACACGCGCGCGTAGGAGGGCACGACGTTGGGGGCCACCCCCCCGTCCGTGATGACGTAGTGAATCTTGGCAGGTTCGATAATGTGCTCGCGCATCATGTTGACGCCGTAGTTCATGATTTCCACGCCGTCGAGCGCGCTTCTGCCGTTCCACGGGTCGCGCGCCGAATGTGCGGTTTCACCGTGGAACTCGAAGACGATGGAGTCCATGGCGTTGGTACTGCCTCCCCGGGTGAAGTTCTTCTCGCCGGGGTGCCAGGTGACGGCGGCGTCGATTCCCTCGAACGCGCCGTCGCGCGCCATGTATACTTTGCCCTCCAGAGTTTCTTCCGCGGGACAGCCGAAACAGACCACCCGTCCCTTCGCCCCCGATTCGCGCAGTGCACGTGCCGCCGCAATCGCTGCATAGGCGCTCGCCGTGCCGAAGAGGTTGTGCCCACAGCCGTGGCCCTGTTTTTCATGCGAGTCCCCGCAGTGGGGGAGAGCGTCGTATTCCCCGAGAATGCCGATGGCGGGTCCTCCCTCCCCCCACGTCGCGATGAAGGCGGTGGGGAGGTCGCCCACGCCGCGCCGGACCTCAAAATCGTTTTGTTCCAGAACGTCTTCGAGCAGTTCTGCGGACTTGAACTCCTCGAGAGCGATTTCCGCGAAATTCCAGATTTCGCGCGCGATTTCGCGCGCCTCGCCCGTCTGGGAGTCGAGATAGTCGAGGGCGGCTCGTTTGAGATCGTCCATGGCTTCTCCGTATGGTGGTGGGTTTGTGAGAAGAGTATAGCCGAGCCTCTGGGTTTCGTATATGTGCGGGTTTGATTGCGGGTCTCGGCGAAACGAAGATATGATGCTTCCATCTCGACGCGCATTCACGCAATCGGCGTTTTCCGCACGGAGGCGCAGGATGTTTCAGGGCTGTCTGGCATCTCACGGATGTATTTCTCGTTCTATGTATGGAGAGAAACCATGGAGAGAAGGATACTTGGACGTACGGGCTTGGAGGTTACGGTCGTCGGATTCGGCGCAATGACGATCGGGGGCGCTTTCGGGCCCGTGGACGATGCGGAGAGCAACCGTGCGCTGCACGTGGCCATAGACGCCGGCATGAACTTCATCGACACGTCGGACGCCTATGGCGCGGGGCACAGCGAGACGGTGATCGGCAAGTTTCTCACCGAACGCTCCGACAGGGGCGACATCCTGATCTTCACCAAAGGCGGAAACGACATGACGACGGGCAAGCGCAACTTCGCGCCCGATTACATCGGCGCCTGCCTGGAGGGGAGTCTCAAGCGCTTGGGGGTCGACGCGATCGACTACTACCAACTCCACAACCCCAACGTCGACGACATGGCGGCCGAGGACAGCTACGCACTGCTCGACAAAGCGAAGGACGACGGAAAAATCAAGCACTGGGGCGTCTCGGTGAACACGGTGGAGGAGTGTAACCTTGCCGTGGAGCAGAACAGGTCCGCCACGCTCCAGATGGAGTACAACGTCATCAGCCAAGAGGCGGCGCCCGCCTTCGCCCGTGCGAAGGCGGCGAACGTGGGCGTTATTTCGCGCGTACCGATGAAGCGGGGTTTTCTCTCCGGGCGAATCGACGAGGCGTTCGAGTTCGCCGAGGGAGACCGGAGAAAGAACATACTCTCTCCCGAGAACATTCGTAAATTCCAGAGCCAACTCAACCGCGTCCGCGAGGTGGCGGCGAACGTGGGGATATCGCCGGCCGAGGCGGCTATTCGGTTCTGCGTTTCGAACGAAAACGTCAGCTGCGTGATTCCGGGCATCAGAACGCCCGAGCAATCCGCGCAAAACGCCGCCTGCGGCGAATCTTTGCCCGCCGAGGCTGTTGCGAGAATGCAGGACGCCTAGCGGAGAAGAGGTCGCGACTTTTGGGTGTGCGTGGACGCCTCCCGTCGTTTATGGCCGGGTGGTGTGCCCGCGCCGGCCGAGGAGACGAAAAATGCCTGTTACGAACTGGGACGAACTGCCGACGAAAATACCCTTTCCGGGCGTAGAGGTGGGGCTCGTGAGCGGGAAGCACTGCATGATCAGCTACATTCACGCGCAGGGCGGTAATTCCACGCGGCGGCACCACCATGAGGCGGAGCAGATTTTTTGCCTCATCAGCGGCTCGGTTCGCGTGCAGGCCGGGGACGATCCCGTGGCGATCCTCAAGCCGGGCGACGTCTGGTACGTACCTCCGCATACCGAGCACCAGGCGGACTACTTGGAGGACACGGTGGCCTTCGAGGCTTGCGGACCGATACGGCGCGACAACTTCGCCGGCTATCTCCACCAGGACACGCACTTCGTGGGGCAAAGAGATTTGGCGGCGGACATGGAGCGTGAAAGCGCGCAGGCCGAATAGGCAGCGCGCGTTCAGGCACTGGAGGAAGCGCGCGCCCCTTCGGCCGATGGGTGTACCCGGGAGAAGGCGTGCCTTTGCGTCCCTCCACCGGGAGAGATTTCGACGACCTCGGTTTCATGGATTGCTTTTTCGATCATCTCCCCCACGCTCAAGCGCGATTCAATGGCGCGCAGGTGGCCCGCTTGTGAGCGAACGGCCGGGTGTTTGGGTACGAAGAGCGAACAACAATCCTGGTCGGGTTCGATGGAGATATCGAAGGTGCGGATGGTTTTCGCCTCGTGGATGATCTCCTCTTTGTCCATGCCGATCAATGGTCTGAGAATCGGCACGGACACGGCGTCCTCAATGGCGACGAGGTTCTGAAGCGTCTGGCTCGCCACCTGCCCCAGGCTCTCTCCGGTGACGAGGGCGTGGGCGTTCTCGAGTCTGGCGATTCGCTCGCCGATGCGCGCCATGAACCGGCGGTAGAGGACGACGCGGTAGTCGGGCTTCGCAGCGAGAACGATTTCCTTTTGCAACTCCCCGAACGGCACCATGTAGAGCTTGCTACCCCATTGGTAGCCGTTCAGCACCCGGGCCAAATCCAGTGCCTTCTCGGCGGATGCCCGGCTCAGGTAGGGTGCGCCGTGAAAATGGACGAACACCGCTTCGCAGCCGCGCTTCATGATGCGCCATGCGGCCAACGGAGAGTCGATACCACCCGATAGCAGCGCCACGACCCTCCCGACCGAGCCGGTTGGTAAACCGCCCGGCCCGGGCAGTTTCTCCACGTACACCCAGGCTTCTCCCGGAATTGCCTCGACGTGCACGGTGAGCCCGGGATTGTCCAAATCGACCGGCAGGTGCCTTTTGGCCTGAATGCGCGCGCCGATGGTCCTGTCCCATTCCCGCGTGCTGATGGGCGTGGAGGGGAACGATTTTCTGGTGCGTACCCGGAAACTTTCGATCTGGAGAGGAGAAATCATGTCGAGCGCCGTTTTCACCGCGGCTTCGAGGTCGAGAGGAACCCTTTGCGTGCGCGCGAAATAGGCCAGTCCGAATACCTTGCCGAGCGCATCGACGAGAGCGTCGGGGTTTTCGAGGCCCTTCGTTTCCAGAACGAGCCTTCCCGTGCGCCTGCGGACTTTCGCTTCACAAAACAAAGAAGCGGCGCGCTCAACCCTCTTGGCGAGGCGTGCGATAAAAAGCGGGCGATTTTTCCCCTTGAGGCCGATTTCGTTGTAGTGGAGCATAAAACCGGCGTTTTGCCCCCTCCCGGAGTTCATCATGCTTTTTCCAGGCGAATTTCTTCTCCCGGCCGGACGCGAAGGAAATCCTTCGGGTCGCCGTTCACCTTGCCGAGCGGATTCACCGGGCTGGCGGCGCGGGGGGTTTCGTCCACGCTCGCCGGAGTGCGGCCGAAGAAGATGCAAAAAGCGCTCCCGGGTGGCCAGTAGGCGATTTCGCCGACCTCCATTTGAGCGCGCGCAGAACCCTGAAGCGGTGCGTCCACGGGAATCGAAAAATAGATTTCCTCGCCCCATACGTTCGCTGCCGCGCGAATCGGCAAGGCTTCCCACAAGGCGTCCGCCGTTTCGCCCTCGGCGAGTTCCGCCTGCATGCTCACGTTGCCGGCAGCAATGCGAATGTTTCTGGCCAAAGTCCAGACTCTCCCCATGGTTGGAGGCGCGCGGCGTTTCTGGCAACATAGCCGAGGTTCGCCTGGAGGAAAAGGGGCACCACAAGCCTTGACACCCCCGTGTCTCCTCCATAGATTGCATTTTCGGATGGGTGGGTCTTCGCACGAAAACCGGGAGAATGTAAGCCTGCTCGTCAGGGGCGTTCTCACAGGTCGGAGGTCGAATGAAATTTTCTGAACTCGTGGATTCCATTGCTTCCGAAATGAACGACGTGGAGGAAGCGATTCAGGCGAACTTTCACTCCGACGTCGTCTTGATTCCGGACGTAAGCGAATACCTCATCGGTTCCGGGGGCAAGAGAATCCGACCGATGTTGCTGGTACTTGTTGCCAGGGCGTGCGGCTACGAGGGACCCCGCGCCACGACGATGGGCTGCGTAGTGGAATATATCCACACCGCCACACTACTGCATGACGACGTGGTGGACGAAGCGCACATGAGGCGGGGCAACCCCTCGGTCAACTCGAAGTGGAACAACGAGACGAGCGTTCTCGTGGGGGATTTTCTCTTTGCCAAGAGCTTCTCGCTCATGGCTGCCGACGGGGACGCTCGGATCATGAAAACCATGAGCGAGGCTTGCGCCCTTCTCTCCGAAGGGGAAGTGCTCCAGTTGGTGAACATGTACAACCTGCAGTTGAAGGAGGAGGAATACCTCGACGTCGTCTACCGCAAGACGGCGGCCCTCATCGCCGCGAGTTGTCGAGTCGGCGCGATGATTCCCGACACCCCCCCGATGTTCGCGGACGCCTTCCATCAGTTCGGCGTCCAGATTGGGCTCGCCTTTCAGTTGGTCGACGATGCTCTCGACTATATGGGGGACGCCGATAAAACGGGAAAATCCGTGGGAGAGGATTTGCGGGAAGGAAACGTGACCCTGCCTTTGCTCCGGGTTTGTTCCCAGGCTTCGAAATCGGAGTTCAAAATGCTGAACCACCTCGTTCTCCACGCGGAGGGAATTCGCGAGGAGGACATGGCCAACGTTCTCGAACTCATGCACAAGTACGGTGGGGTGGACTACACCCTCGACAGGGCGCGGGGATACGTAGAGGCCGGAAAGGCGGCACTCTCCGCCCTGCCCGACTCCAGTCATCTGGACGTATTGCGCGACGTTGCCGACTACATCGTAGATCGGGACAATTAGTCGTTTTCCCCCGGTGCGGTCCTTGCGGCAAATTCGACCTTTCATCCTGGCTTCGGGCTCCCCGCGCAGAAGGCGTCTCCTGGAAGACGCGGGTCTTGTGTTCGATGTCGTCGAAGCGCCGTCGGAAGTGGAGGAGAACGTAGCACCGGGGCCATGCGCCCGTGCCGAGGCCGGGCGTCGGGCCATGGCCAAGGCGCGCTGGGTAGCGAACGCGCATCCGGAGGCGTTCGTGCTCGCCGCGGACACCGTCGTCGTGCTGGAGAATAGAATCCTCGGGAAACCCTCGAGCAGCGGAGATGCTTCGGCCATGTTGGGGATGCTTTCGGGCCGCGGGCATGAGGTGATTACCGCCTTCGTTCTCCTTTGGGCGGATGGCCGGCATGAGGAAGCAGTCGCGACCAGGGTGTCTTTCCGGGAGGTGGACGAGGAAACCATTCGGCGTTACGCGGAAAGCGGCGAACCCATGGACAAGGCGGGTGCGTACGCCATTCAGGGAATGGGCGGGAGTTTCGTCGACAGAGTGGAGGGAAGCTATACCAACGTCGTGGGGTTGCCCGTGGCGGAGGTGTTGCGTGTGTTGAGGACGTGCGGCGTGGTGGAGAATGCGCCTGTTCGCTCGATGATATGACGATACGAAACGGGGACTGAAAATGCGCTTGGCCGACCGAATGAACCGACTCAAGACGGAAAGCTCGTTCGTGGTTCTTGCCAGGGCGAACGAAATGGAGCGTCAGGGACGCGACATCATTCACCTGGAGATCGGCGATACGGATTTCGATACGCCTGCGAGCATCGTGGAGGAGGCGTATGCGCAGCTCAAGTCGGGCCAAACGCACTATTGTCCCTCCGCGGGACTGCCTGCGCTTCGGGAGGCCGTTTGTGAATGGCTCGCCCGCGATGGGCGAGGAGAGTATGCGCCCCACGAAATCGTGATTGGCCCGGGCGGAAAGCCGTTTTTGTACTACACCATCATGGCGACGGCGGGGCCGGGGGATGAGGTGATTTATCCAGACCCCGGCTTTCCGGTCTATGAATCCGTAACGCTCTATGCCGGTGCGAAACCCGTGCCGCTGCCGATACTCGAGGAGAACGATTTTCGGTTCACGCCCGAGGACCTGCGCGCGCGCGTCAACGAAAAAACCCGCCTCCTCATCCTGAACTATCCCCATAACCCTACCGGCGGCACGCTGACGAAGAACGAACTCGAGGCCATCGCGGACATCGCCGTGGAGAACGACCTCATCGTCTTGTCGGACGAGGTGTACGCCCACATGCTTTTCGAGGGGGAGCACGTTTCTCTGGCCACGCTGCCGGGCATGCGGGAGCGCACCATCATGCTCGAGACGTTCTCGAAGACCTACGCCATGACGGGCTGGCGCCTCGGTTTCGTCGCCGCTCCCGCCGCACTCGCCGAGCCCCTGGCCCAACTCATCACCAACTCGGTGAGCTGCGTGCCTCCTTTTATCCAGCTGGCGGGGGCGGAGGGGCTTTTGGGGGATCAGGCCGAGAGCCGTGCCATGATGACCGATTTCAAGCGCAGGCGCGATATTTTTATTTCTGGTCTGAACGAGGTGGAGGGAATATCCTGCCGCTACCCCGCAGGTGCCTTTTATGCCTTTCCGAACGTGAGCGATATCCCCATGAACGCGAACGCATTTTCCGACTACCTTCTCGACGAGGTGGGGGTGGCGGCCTTGCCGGGCTCCGCCTTCGGTATGCATGCGGACAACCATCTGCGCATGTGCTTCGCCAACAGCGTGGAGAATCTGGAGCGAGCCGTCGATCGCATCGCGCACGCCGTGGAGCGATTGGGAAGATGAGCGTCGAGGAGTCTCCCGGCGTTCTTGCGCGTGTGTTTCTCTCCAGAAGATTCCCTCCTCCTCATTTCGAGGAGTTGCAAGAGTCCACCGAATTCGTCATGCACTCCGGGGAGTTTCAGCCGAGCCCCGCAAGCTACAAGCGCGCCGTGCGCCGCGCGGACGTTCTCATCTCGATGGTGGGAGACGAGATATCGGCCGACTTGCTCGATGTTGCGCCCCGCCTCAAGCTGATCGCCAATTGCGGCGTCGGTTTCAACAACATAGATATCGCGGAGGTCACGAAGCGCGGCATTCTCGCCACCAATACGCCCGGCGTCGTCACGGCGCCCACGGCGGAGTGCGCCATGGCGCTTCTGCTCGCGGTAAGCAGGCGCACGGTGGAGGCGGATGGATTCGTCAGATCGGGGCAGTGGCGCGACTGGACGCCTACGCTGCTTGAGGGAAGGGGGCTTGAGGGCAGGGTTTTGGGTGTCGTCGGCCTGGGGCGCATCGGTTTGGCCGTGGCGCGCATGGCGGCTGCGTTCGGCATGAGGGTGCGCTACTGGAGCCGGAACCGAAAAGCGCCGGAGGTAGAGAGGAAAGCGAGCGCCTCGTACCGCCCTTTTCGCCGGCTCTTGCGGGAATCCGATTTCTTGAGCGTGCATGTGCCCCTCAACGACGCCACGCGCCACCTCATGGGGGCGGAGGAGTTCGCCTGTATGAAAAAAGGGGCCGTGATCGTCAATACGGCCCGGGGAGCCGTACTGGACGAAGAGGCCCTGGCCGAAGCCCTGCGTTCAGGCCACTTGGGTGGAGCAGGGCTGGACGTGTTCGAGCACGAGCCCAAACCGCATCCCACACTCCTTGGGCTGGATAACGTCGTGATGATGCCGCATCTGGGGACGAACACCGACTTGGGCCGCAAGGCGGTTACCGAGCGCGTGGCAAGAAACGTGAAGACTTGGTTGCGGGGCAAGCGCCCTCCCGATTTGCTGAATCCCGAGGTCTGGCCTCACCGGAGGCGGTGATGGCCGGGCGTAAGGGGAAAACGCTCAGAATCGGCGTCGACACGGGGGGCACCTTCACCGATTTTATCGTCTTTGACGGCGCGGGGGTGCACATCCACAAAGTGCCCTCCACGCCCGATGCCCCCGAGCGCGCCATTCTTCAGGGGTTGGACGACATACTGGGTGGTCGAAGCGTCGCCCTGGACATTACCCACGGTTCCACGGTGGCCACGAACGCCCTGCTCACCCGCCGGGGGGCGAAAACCGCTCTCGTGACGACAGCCGGCTTCGAGGACCTCATAGAAATCGGACGCCAGAACCGAAAGGAACTCTACAACCTGGCGTACCGCAGACCACGGGCCTTGGTGCCGAGAAGCCTCCGCCTGGGCGTGGAGGAGCGCCTGGACGAAAAGGGTGGGGAAATACTCCCTCTGAAGAATTCTTCTCTCTCGACACTCGCGCGAAAACTCAAGAAGGCGGGCGTCGAGTCCGTCGCCATCTGCCTGCTTCACTCTTACGCGAATCCCTCCCATGAGGAGAAGGTGGCGGATGCGGTGCGGCGGAGCGGCATGCACGTATCGATGTCGAGTCAGGTACTTCCCGAGTTCCGCGAATACGAACGGATGAGTACCACGTGCGTGAACGCCTACGTGTCGCCGATGATGAACAGATACCTTCAGGATTTGGAATCGCGCCTCTCCGGGCGTCTGCGCATCATGCAGAGCAACGGAGGCATCATCTCGAGTACGATGGCGGGAGAGGAGGCGATTCGAACGATTTTGTCCGGCCCGGCAGGCGGTGTCGTCGGAGCCTTCGAGGTGGCGCGAAGGGCGGGATTCGAAAACGCAATTGCGTTCGACATGGGTGGAACGAGTACGGACGTGTCCTTGTTGCGCGGCGGCATCGGCTTCACCGCAGAGACCGAGGTGGCCGGCTGTCCGATTCGGGTTCCGCTCATCGACATCCACACGGTGGGGGCAGGCGGCGGCTCCATCGCCCGGGTGGATGCAGGCGGCGCGCTGGCCGTAGGTCCGCAGAGCGCGGGTGCGGACCCGGGTCCCATATGCTACGGCAAAGGAGACGAACTTACCGTAACGGACGCGAATCTCTTCCTCGGTCGTCTCGAGCCGGAGCGCTTCCTGGGTGGCAGGATGCGTATCGACGTGACCCCGGTGCAAAGGGGTGTGGAGCGTTTGGCCAAGACCCTGCGCCTCGACGCGCGGCAAGCGGCCGAGGGCGTCGTTCGCGTGGCCAACCAGCATATGGCGCGCGCCATTCGGCTCATCAGCATGGAGCGCGGCCACGATCCACGCACCTTTGCCCTGGTCTCCTTCGGTGGCGCAGGCGCGATGCACGCCTGCTCTCTGGCAGAAATACTCCGCATTCCGCACGTAGTCGTACCGAACGACCCGGGGATTCTCTCTGCGCGCGGAATGCTCACGGCGGACGTAGTGAAGGATTACGCCAGAACAGTGTTGCTGCCGCTCGGAGAGGTAAGCAAGAAATCCCTGGAACGGCATTTCGCCCCCTTGGTGAGGAAAGGGCGCGATGATCTGAAGTTCGAAGGCTTCCCGAGGCCGGTCTTTTCGCTCTTCATCGACATGCGTTACCTCGGCCAGTCCTACGAGTTGACGCTCCCCTATCTGCCCGAGCCGGGCGTGGACGTTCGTAAAAGCCTTCGAGCGGCGTTCGACGAGACCCATGACGAGCGCTTCGGGACGTCGAGTCCCGAGAGTGCTGTCGAAATCGTAACCCTGCGCGCGCGCGCCGTCGGCGAGTTGGAGCGTCTGCCTGTAAAGCGTCTGCCCAGGACGCGGAAGGGCGTTGCCCATGCGCTCACGGGAAAGCAGGAAGTGGTATTCGGAGGCAAGAGAGTCGAGGGGTGCGTGTACGCGCGCGAGGCACTTTCCCGCGGACATCGTTTCACAGGTCCTGCGTTGGTGTGCGAGTTCAGCGCCACGACGGTCGTTCCTCCCGGCTGGGAATGCCGGGTCGATGCGTGGGGAAATCTCATACTCGAAAACACGGCGTGAGGGCACGATGACGAGCAGATACGATCCGATACTCCTGGAAGTGTTTCGCAATCTGTTGTTTGCGGCTTCGGAAGAGATGGGTGTGGCGCTGTGTCGCTCTTCGTTTTCCCCCAACATCAAGGAGCGGAAAGACTACTCGTGCGCCATCTTCGACGCCAAGGGCCGAATGGCGGCGCAGGCGGCGCATTTGCCGGCCCATCTGGGGTCCATGCCGATGTCCGTGGAATACGTTATCGAACGCATGGCGCTCGATCCAGGGGACGTCGTCGTGCTGAACGATCCTTTTCACGGTGGAAACCATCTGCCCGATATTACGATGATCTCGCCCGTATATGCCGGAGAGCAGGGCGAGGGCGGGCTTATTTATTACGTGGCCAATCGGGCGCACCATGCCGACGTGGGCGGCATCGCGCCCGGTTCGATGAGCATTACGACGGAGATTTTTCAGGACGGCGTGGTGATTCCGCCAGTGAAACTCGTGCGCCGCGGAGAGACGCAAGAGGACGTTTTGGCCCTCATGCTCTCGAACGTGCGCACTCCCGAGGAGCGCAAGGGGGATATCGCCGCGCAACTCGCGGCCAATCGCGTGGGCGAAAGAAGAATTCTGGAGATCGTCGAACGCCACGGCCTGGACGAGACGTTGCGCTATACGGTGGAGTTGCAACGATACGCCGAGCGTCTGACGAAGGCGGTGATACGCGATATACCCGATGGAGAGTATCGCTTCGAGGACTTCATGGACGACGACGGCTTCGGGAGCGGCCTCGTGCCGATACGGGTCAAAATCACCATACGCGGTGCGCGGATGCGAGTCGATTATACCGGCTCCGCCCCGCAGACCCGCGGCAGCGTCAACGCCGTGGAATCCATCGCTCGCACGGCCGCATATTACGCTTTGCGTTGCCTGGTGCCGTATGACATTCCGAACAACTCGGGGTGCATGACGCCCATCGAGGTGATTGCGCCGCCTGGTACCGTTGTGAACGCCGAATTCCCTGCTGCAGTCGCGGGCGGAAACGTGGAGACGAGCCAGCGGATGGTGGATGTGATACTCGGGGCTCTCGCCCAGGCTTGTCCGGACAAGATACCCGCCGCTTCGTGCGGAACGATGAACAACCTCACGATAGGGGGTATAGACCATCGTCCCGGACCCAGGCAGGGGCGCCCGTACGCCTATTACGAAACGACGGGCGGAGGCATGGGCGGGGGGCCTTGGGGTGCGGGGGAAGACGCGATTCATACCCACCTGACCAACACCCTGAACACCCCGATAGAAGCCTTGGAACACGCTTATCCGTTTCGCGTGAGTCGATACACCGTTCGCCGCGGCAGCGGCGGGCATGGACGGCACCGGGGTGGGGACGGCATCGTTCGGGAAATCGAACTGCTCGACGACGCCACCGTCTCATTTATGACGGAGAGGCGTGCCGTCGCGCCCTGGTCGCTCGGTGGGGGAGAACCAGGCACGAAAGGCAGAAATTTGCTCATCACAGAGGGGGAGAGTCGAAAATTTCCCGGCAAAGCGCGTATTGCGGCGAAGCGGGGAGACAGAATACGTCTGGAGACGCCGGGTGGCGGTGGCTGGGGAAAGAAAAAATAGCCCCCGCGCCCGCCCGGCGCCTTCGAGGCTGGTTGCAGCCTATCGGCGGCACAGGGAAGAGAACCTGTAGGCGGGTGTATTCCGGCGGCGGGCGTTGCGCGAAACAGGGTTTTTTCCAGAAGCTTTTCTCTGTAAGATGAGCGAACGCAATGGGTCATCTCCTGCTTTCGCCGTCTTTGCGAAGTCGCCTTTTCGTTGATTTGGATGGGAGAGATAACGATGTCCGGTGAGCGTTTCGTGTATCTCAATGGAGAGATAATAGAGGAGAAAGAAGCCCGGATATCGCCCTTCGATCGCGGCTTCCTCTGGGGAGACGGGGTATATGAGGTCACCCCCTGCTTTGCAGGAAGGCTCTATCGGCTCGAAGAGCATCTCGACCGCCTCTACCGCTCGCTCAAATACATTCGCGTCGACGTGGGTCTCGAAAAAGAGGAAATGCGCCAAGCGACGTTGTCTACCCTGGAGGCGAATGCGTGTCGTCTTGAAGAGGGCGCCATGTATCGTGTCGGTCATTGGGTGACCCGCGGTCTGGACGATCCCTCCATGGCCGCGCACGCGGCGGATAAGGCATCGGTGTTCATATTCTGGCGGCCGGTGAACGTCGCCTCCTTTGCGGAGCGTTATTTGAACGGCGTGCGCCTGGCGATAACGCCCACGCGGCGCAATCCTCCGGAGTGTATAGAAACGCGCGCGAAGGTGACGAGCAAGATGAACCAGATTCTGGCGGAACTGGACGCGGCAGCGTCGGGCTCTCTGTCCCTGATGCTCGACATGCGAGGAAACGTGGCGGAGAATTCAGTCGCCAACTTCTTCATGGTGCGCGACGGCGCTTTATGGACCCCGCACGAGCGCAACATATTGCAGGGAGTAACCCGTTTGGCAGTCTTCGAGCTGGCCGCGCGCCTGGGGATTCCGCTACACGAGGCGGACATTACGACCTATGATTTGGCCCAGGCGGAGGAGTACTTCATCACGTCGAGCGCCATATGCGCCATGCCCGTACGTGAGATAGACAGTTTCAGGCCGAGCGCGGGAGTCCCCGGACCCGTGACGAAGCGTCTGATCGAGGCGTTCGTGGAGGAGACGGGGTATGATTTTCGGGACCAACTGCAGGGTAGGGTACCTGAACACGCCTGAGACATGTCTGGGTATTTTCCACGCCACGTAATGAGGAAGAGATGCCGTATTACATCACCAAGGCCAGTCTGGAGGCACTGAGACAAAAGGTCGAGGAAATTCAGCACCGTCTGAAACACGAGGTGTCGAAGGAAATCGGCAAGGCGGCGAGTTTGGGCGATTTGAGCGAGAACGCCGAGTGGGAAGCGGCCATCGAGTTGCAGGGCAACCTGAAGAACGAGGTGAGCCGCATCATGGACAAGATTCGCGAGGCGAGCGTTATAGAGGAACTTCCCATCTCCGGCGACAGGGTTACGATCGGCACGGAGGTTACGCTCTTCGACTTGGACAGGAACGAGGAGATTACCTACAAGATATTGGGTGAGGAGGAAAGCGACCTCTCGAACGGAATCATTTCCTTCAGCGCTCCGCTCTCGCGCGGGCTCATGCAAAAAGAACCCGGCGACGCGGTCGCGGTTCAGTTGCCCGGTGGCGTGAGGAATTTCGAAATCGTGGACGTCGTAAAAATAGAATTCCCTTGAACTCCATCAGAAAACTCGACATCGGCGACAGGTTGTTGGCCTATCTCGTCTTCGTGGCGTCAATCGTTCTGGTCACCTTCTTCGGTTTTCAACATGAATTGCCCCCCGCTTGGCGTCTGCCTGGGTCTCCGACGCTGTATGTTCTTGGTGTGGCGGGCACCGTTTTGCTGTGCGTCTCCCTGGTCTTTGTGGTCACGAAGCGAACGGGTGTAGGTGGCTCCCCCCTGGGTTGGTTTTCCGCCCACGTGGTGACGGCCACCCTGGGTGGTGTGCTTGTGACTGTGCACTCGGGCGGGTTTTTGCGCCATGCGCCGGCGTTGCTGCTCGTTGCGCTGTTTTTTCTGGTGGTTTTGGGGGTGTGGGCGCGCGTTCGCGTTTCCAGGCGCATGTCGGCCACGTTCGCCTCGAGAGAGGCATCCTTCGCTCCGTTGGGCGCGGACGACCGCGAGCGCCTCGCCCGCCTCATTCGGGAAAAAGAAGCACTTTTGTCGAGGCTTGATCCCGGGGCGAGCGAGGGCACTTTTTCCCCCCGGCTCAAACACTGGCTATCGAAGCCCGGCCTTACGTTCGCCTATGCCCGGCTTGTCGGTCGGGAGAACAGATTGTTGGGCATGCGCGCTGGCGTCTCGGGTGTCCAGGCGTATTGGCGCGTTGTGCATGTCGCTTTAGCGTTCGTTTTCCTTCTCGGTATTCTGGGGCACGTCGTGACCGTCACCTTTTTCGCGGGTTACGTGGCCGGTGGAGGCGAGATATATTGGTGGCACCTGACGAAATGGTAGTCCGCGTGCCTGCGAGGAGCATATTGTGGGTTCATTAGCCTTGATGATCGATCTGGAGCGATGCTTCGGCTGCAAAAGCTGCGAGGCGGCCTGCAAGCAAGAGCACAGGCTGGGACCCGGTGAATATCGCAACAAAGTCGTTTGGCTGGGGGACGCCTCCACGGGCGCGCCCGATTTCCTGACGCTCACCTGCCAGCATTGTGAGCGCCCCGCTTGCTTGCGTGCTTGCCCCGTCTACCCCAAGGCGATTACGAAGCATCCCGATACCGGCGTGGTGGAAGTGCACGAGTCACTATGCACGGGTTGCGGCGAATGCGTGATGGCGTGCCCTTACAGCGCGATGGGCTACGACGCCCATGGACACCACTC
Organism: bacterium; assembly: GCA_965221655.1. GTDB lineage: Bacteria > UBA8248 > UBA8248 > UBA8248 > UBA8248 > Bin107. The sequence continues at coordinate 2,704,442 of OZ244906.1, forward strand.
GGTAAAGTGCGATCTGTGCTCGGAGAGGCGCGCGGAGGGGCGCGAGCCCGCCTGCGCCGAAATTTGTCCGGGTTTCGCCATTTCCTTCGGGGAGCGGGAGACGCTTCTCGAGAGCGCGGAGACGCAGGGCCGCCAACCCCGGGATCACGATCATTTTCTCTTGAAGCCTCAAACGATTTATCTCGAAAGGCTTGAAAGAGGGAACGGCTCCGCACCGAATGGAGGCGGCCCTCCCTCGCCCGCGGCACCGGCGCGGCCTCGCTTCGTGGACGCTCCTGGGGCGAGTGCCGTATTCGAGGAGAAAGGCCCGAGTTTCCCCTATCTGCGCGACAAGAAGACGGTCGAGGCGGATCGCGTGGTGCCGGGGGGCTGTAATTTTTGTTTCAACTGTTGCAGTGCGAAGTTTCACTTTCAGGGTGAGCAGCTTGTCAACGTGACGGGAAACGACGAGGACCCCGTGCTCGAGGGAAAGCTCTGTCCCAAGGCGCAGTTTACGCTTCAGATGCACCACAACGAGCATCGCCTCGTGCATCCCCTAAAGCGCGTCGGTCGCCGGGGAGAGGGCGAGTTCGTGCGCATCGGCTGGGAGCAGGCACTCGACGAGATTGCCGCGAAACTCCTATCCCTCAAGGAAAAATGGGGTTCGGAGGCACTCGCTCTTTTCGTGGGAACCCGCACGGGCCTGATTACGCAAAAAGGCTACGTGCGGCTTTTCAGCCAGATGTGGGGAACTCCCAACCTCCAGGGTACGGACCCGTTCTGTGCCGCGGGCAAGGTGGTCGCCTACGAGGTGACGCACGGGACCAACGGTTGCGGGAACAGTTACACGGCTACGGATATCGGCAGCGCGCAGATGTATCTCTACGTGGGAGACAACCAGGCCGAGACGCGCCCTGTCTACTTCGGCAAAGTGAACGACTGGCGCATCAGGAACGGAGCCGAAATGGTGGTCGTCGATCCCAGATACACCGCCACGGCGAGCAAGGCAGACAAGTGGCTGCCCATTCGACCTGGCACGGATATGGCACTCGGCCTGGCCATGGCGCACCACATTCTCGAGCGAAATTTACATGACCTGCGTTTTTGCGAGGAATGGGTACTGGGTTGGGAGCGATGGCGCGACTTCATATTCTCCTCAGGTTATTCTCCCGAGTGGGCGGAGGCCGTAACGGGCATATCCGCCGGAGAAATTCGCGCGTTGGCAGAGCAGGTGGCGCAAGCCGAGGGCTGCGTGATTTTCGCGAGCAGGGGAATCAACCAGCACTCTAACTCGGTGCAGACCAACCGGGCGATGATGTTCGTGGCCGCCATCACGGGCAACTGGGGCCGCAAGGGCGGCGCCTACGTGAATATGACGGCGGGTCCGCCCATTGCCGCCAACGCGCCCGAGGAGAGAAGGGCGAAGATCCAAAAGCCCATGGTGCGCAGAAGCCCGGCCGGCTGGCTGAACGCCATGCAGGAGGGGAAGCCCTATCCGATCAAGGGTCTCATCACCTGCAACAACCCGATGGCCCAGTGGCCGGGACAAGAGGAGGCGCGCGCGGCCTTCCGCGCACTCGACCTTATCGTCCATATCGAGTTGTTTCCCAACGAAACCTCCGCGTTTGCCGACTACGTGCTCCCCGCGGCGGGCGGCATCGAGAAGGGCGAGGTAGGCCGCACGAACGACGACAGGCGAATCGTGTGGATCGACAAGATGATTGACCCACCCGGAGAGGCGAAGCCCGACGGCTGGATTTGGATAGAGCTTGGCAAGCGCCTGGGGTTCGGCGACGTCATGAAGGAGGAATACAAGGACCCGGGAAAATTCTGGGACGAGATGTGTATCGATCACGATTTCCTGCGCGGGGTGACGCAAAAAAGGCTCCACTCGGTTCCTTACCGTTGGGTGCGTTTTCCCGTCGCGAGTGAGGACGCTCCCGAGCTGGAGACGCTCTACCTCGAGGGAACGACCGCGCCGGGACAGCCCGAAGGCAAGCGATTTCCGACGCCTAGCGGAAAATTGGAATTCTGGACGGAGTCGCTCGAAGAAAAATTCGCGCGCGTCGGCCTCTCCGCCCTGCCCGAGTTCTACGGCGAACGGGATAGTTCCCCCCCGCTGCCCCATCTCGAATACGAGCACGAAGACGACGACCTCGCGGTCATCTCGCCTTTCAGCAAGACGCCCACGGGCACGCGCGTCGCCAGAATCGTCCAGCCGGACGCGGGCGCGCAGCGCGCGGCAGCCTTTGACACCACGCTGATAACGGGCCGCCCGCCCGCGCCGCACTTCCACAGCTGGACGCACTACTTCTGGCAGGCGCAGGAGATGTGGCCCGACCTCTACTGCCAGATACACCCCCGAAAAGCGCAGGCGTTGGGGGTCGAGGACGGAGAGAGGGTGCAAGTCGAAACTGCCCACGGCGCCATAGAGGCCGTGGCGTGGGTGAACGCAGGGATCAGGGAGGATTCCGTGTTCGTGCCCATCGGCTGGGGGGAGCGCCAGCCCTACCATCCCTGGCGCTCGGTAAACTTCCTGACCGACGGCACACAGCGCGACCCGGCCTCTGATCAGACGAACCTCAAGAGCCTGCCCTGCCGGGTGGGCAAGACGTAAAGCCACCGGAAGATTTTTATAACCTATTGTTTATTCATTCGTAACGCTCGTGCCGCACCCCTCACTCGATGGGGTCGGGGCGCACCGGAACGCACACTTCCGTCCGCGCGTCGGCCTCGCTCGTCTCCCGGGGGTCGGTGAGGTAGCGGTAGAGCAGCGCAGCCTCGCGCCTTGCGAATCCCCCGTGGGGCAGCCAGTGTGCAAGGACGTTGCGCAGCGTCGTGCCGAGCGTGTCGTAGCCCCCCCGGTGGATGGATACGGCATACCATCCCCCCCTAAAATCAACTACTTCCAGCCCATGGGGGAGGGGGAATTCAGAGGACGCGGGCCGACAAGCCGCGTATCCCCCCTCGCCGTAATCGAGACCGAAAGCGCTTCCCAAAGCGGGCAAATGGGCGCACGCCCTGAGCAGACGCGCCTGGGCGAGGCCGATGTTTTCGGGTGTGGCCGGCCCCGGCACGCGCAGGCTCCATGCCTTCAATCCTTTTATTTCCAATACTTTGACGGAGATGGATGTTTCGGTGTCGCTCAATGCGCGCCTCGGGATTTGAGAGCGTTTTGCAGCACGCGCCGTGCGAGGGTGGCGCAGTGGCGCTTGTGGGTGGGCAGCCCGCCGACGCTCGCACCTATCTCCTCCGCCGTGATGCGCGCGAGCTCCTCCGCACTCTTGCCGCGCACCAGGTCGGTGAGCGAACTCATGGCCGCGGTAATGGCTCCGCAGCCCAGAATTTGCATCCTGGAGTCCGTCACCACTCCCCCCTCGAACCTGAGATAGAGCGTAACCTCGTCTCCGCAGACGGGGTTCGTGCCGCTGCCCTCGGCGTCTGCGTCCTCGATGACGCCCACGTTGCGCGGGTTGGCGATGTGGGCGAGCACCGTCTCGTTGTAGTGATAATCGTCTCGCACGGCCAAGTTTTCTTCTCAGGTTTTTTCGGGTTTTCCCGGGTTTTCCCGGGTTTTCCCGGATTTTCGTCGGGGAGCCATCTCGCGTATCCGCCGCACGGATTCGGGCAGCACCTCGAGCACGCGCGCCACGTCTTCCTCGGTGTTGCCGTAACCCAGGCTGAAGCGCACCGAGCCCTGTACGGCCTCTTCGGGCAGGCCCATCGCCAGCAGGACGTGGCTGGGTTCGGGAGAGCCGGAGCTGCACGCCGCTCCCGTACTGATCGCAACTCCCTCGAGGTCGAGCCGAATCAGCAGCGTCTCTCCCTCCGCGCCGATGAAGCCGAGGTTCGAGGTTCCGGGAAGCCTGTGCGCGACGTCGCCGTTTACGCACACGTCGGGGACGCGCTCGCATATTTCGTTTTCGAGCCGATCCCGCAGGGCGGCGGCCCTGCCCGCGAGGGCGGGGCCTTCTGCTTGGGCGAGGCGGCAGGCCTCCCCCATGGCGACGATGCCCGCCACGTTCTCGGTACCCGAGCGCAGGCTCTGCTCCTGGCCCCCGCCCATAACGAGCGGGTCGAGCCGGGTTCCGCTTCTGACGTAAAGAAAGCCCGTCCCCTTGCAGCCGTTGATCTTGTGCGCACTGGCCGAGAGCAGGGAGACGCCCGCACTCTCCACGTCGATGGCCTCTTTGCCCAGTGCCTGCACGGCGTCGGTATGGAACGCGACGCCCCGCGCACGGCAGGCCGCGCCGATCTCGTGAATCGGCTGGATGGTGCCGACCTCGTTGTTCCCCCACATGACGGAGACGATTTTCGTATGGGGCCGAATTGCCGCTGCCACGTCCGCGGCGCGCACGCGCCCCCCGGCGTCGGGTGCGAGGTAGGTAACCTCCACCCCCCGGGCCTCCAGGTCGCGGCAGGTGGCGAGCACGGCTTCGTGCTCGATGGCGGTGGTTACGACGTGGGCGGGGCCCTCTACCGCTGAGAGCAGGCCGCGTATCGCCCAGTTGTCGCTCTCCGTGCCGCCCGAGGTGAAGAATATCTCCTCGCTCTCCGCCGCCCCTATCAGGGCCGCCGCGTGTTCGCGTGCGTCCTCGATGGCGACTCTGGCCTCGCGTCCGTAGCGGTGGATGCTGTTCGGGTTGCCGAATTTCCCGCCCAGGTAGGGCTGCATCGCGTCGAGCACCTCGGGGCGCACCGGCGTGGTCGCGTTGTGGTCCATGTAGACGGTTCTCATGGCGCCTGCCGCTCCCGTGCGCGGGCCAGTTCGCGTTCGAGATCCGCGACGCGCTGGTGGAGGGACTGGATGGCTGCCTCCACCGGGTCGGGCAATTCGTGGTGGTCAAAGGAGAGCGGGGGGGCGTCGTCCGTCTTGCCGCTTCCCTCGCGGTAGACGATGCGTGCGGGCACGCCCACGACCGTGCAGCCGGGCGGAACGTCGGAGATGACGACCGAGCTTGCGCCGATGCGGCTGCCCGCGCCGATGGCGTGCGGCCCCAGAACGCGCGCACCCACGCCGATGATTACGTTGTCGCCGAGCGAGGGGTGTCTTTTTTCCTTCTTCAGGCTCACGCCGCCCAGCGTAACGCCTTGGTAGATCGTGCAGTCGTTGCCGATCTCCGTCGTCTCGCCGATGACGACGCCCATGCCGTGGTCGATGAAGAACCCCTCGCCGATCCGCGCACCGGGGTGAATCTCGACTCCCGTCAAGAAGCGGTTCCAGTGGCTCAGCCAGCGTGCGAGAAGCAGTGCGCCGCGCTTCCACAGAAAATGGGCCGCACGGTGCAGGCACACGGCGTGAAACCCCGGATAGCAGAGGAGCACCTCCGTCTTCGACCTGCATGCGGGGTCGCGCTCCATGACGGCGGCGATGTCCTTGCGCGTCAGTTCCAGCCCGCGGCGAAGCGTCCTGAACAACTTGTGCATCTCCTGTCCCGTGTCGAGAAAAAACGGGGGAGCCTTGGCACTCCCGCCGCGTATGATAGCACAACGCCTCGGGGCGTCCGTCTTGCATTGCGCCCCGGCGGCGTCTTCTCCCTCGCTGCCGAAAATCATCGCGCAACCGCCTGTGCGCGCTCAAACGCCGGCAGCGCGTTTGTTTCGCCGCGTGCGGCGGCGGCGCATGGGGCCGCCTTGCGGCTGCGCCTCGGGGATTCATATAATGAAGCCTGTTTTCTACCGGGCCTTCGTCGACGACTGCGGGGGAATGCCGTCCGTTTTCCTGTTTCCATCAGCAGAGGTGAGCAGATGATCAAGTTCAACATGGCGCCTACCGCCAGGAGAATCGTGGAGCAGATTCTGGCCGTTCGGGAAGGGGAGTTGGTGCTTCTCGTCACGGACTCGGATCGGCCCGAGTCCATCACGCAGGCTCTCGCGCAGGCACTGGGTGCGGCGGGGGCCAGGCTCTCCGTCATGTACATGCCCCCGCACATGAACGGCGGCATCGATCCGCTGCCCCACGTGGGTGCGGCGATGGCGGCTTCTGACGTCGTGATCCTGCAGACCAGCTTCGCCACCATCCACACCGAAACGGCGCGCAACGCCCTCAAACAAGGCGCGCGCGTGCTGGATATGTGGGGATGGCGCGAGGACATGATGGTCGCAGGCGGTGCGCTTGCGGACTACGACGAGGTAGCGCGCATAACGCGGGCACTCTCGGACATCTACACCGAGGCCAAAACGGGCCGGTTCACGACGCCCGATGGGTGCGACATGGAGTTCTCGCTCGAGGGGAGAACCTGCTTTCCGCTGATCGGCGTGGCGAGAAAATCCGGAGAGTTCGCGGCGTGCCCCGACGGAGAGGCCGCGATGAGTCCGCTTGAGGGCACCTCGAACGGCGTGATGGTGAATCCCTTCTCCATCGAGAGGAAGGACCTGGGGTTCGTTACCGAACCCATGTGCATCGAGGTGAAAGACGGCGAGGTCGTCTCCATCACCGGCAGTGCGGCTGCGGATCGCTTCTGGAGCCTGCTGGAAGAAAACGGGAACCTGGCGAAGAACGTGGCCGAGTTCGCCATCGGCACGAACCCCGCCTGCCGCTCGCGCGAGACGATGCGCGAGGCGAAAAAATCCTGGGGCACCTGCCACATGGCGGTGGGCGACAGCGGGAGCATCGGGGGCGTCGTCGAGGCTCCGCTCCACATCGACATGATTTTTGACAAACCCAACGTCTGGGCGGATGAGCGGCTGGTCATCGAGGACGGAAAAATTCTGATCTAGACGGGCGCAACCGTTCGTCGCGCACCCCAGCGAAGGAGGCGAGTGAACGTGGCTCTGCTCCTGGAAGGCAAGCCCGTTGCGGAGAAGGTGATGGAGGGTTTGCGCACCTCCATCGACGACTTGTTGCCCCGGATGGGGAGACCCCCCGGGCTCGGCGTCGTTCTCGTGGGCGAGGACCCGGCTTCGCAGGTCTACGTGCGCATCAAGGGCCGCTCGGCAAAAAAGCTCGGCATCGAGACCTTCGATCACCGCCTGGCCGAGGACGCGAGCCAGGAGGAGGTCGTCTCCCTCCTCGAATCCCTCAACGATGACGAGCGGGTGGACGGCATATTGGTGCAGTTGCCGCTTCCCGGGCACCTGAGCGAGGAGGTCGTGCTGCGCGCCGTCTCTCCCGCTAAGGACGCGGACGTGTTCCACCCCGAAAACTTCGGCAAGCTCGCCCTCAAGCAGGGTGCGCTCAAGCCCTGCACCCCGGCGGGCGTGCTCGAGATACTGAAATTCTACGACGTCGGCCTCGAGGGCAAGCGCGTCGTCATCATCGGGCGCAGCAAGATCGTGGGGCTTCCCCTCTCGCTGTTGATGCTGCACGAAAACGCGACGGTTACGGTGTGCCACTCGCGCACCCGCGACCTCCCTGCGGTTACGCGCGAGGCGGACGTGGTGGTGGCGGCCCTGGGCCGCCCCCGGTTCCTGACCGAGGACATGGTGCGGCCCGGTGCCGTGGTGGTCGACGTCGGCATCAACCGGGTGGAGGGGGAGTTGGTGGGCGACTGCGACTTCGCGCCCTTGCGCGAGAAGGTCGCGGCCATCACGCCGGTTCCCGGCGGGGTGGGGCCGATGACGGTCGCCATGCTCATGGCGAACACGGTGCGCGCGTATTCTCTGCGGGCCGAAGGCCGCGCGTGAGGAGCCCCGCGTGAGCGTGAACCTCCTGGGGGAAGATGCGCCGCGCGCGTCGACCCCCCCCGTCCTCAGCGTCTCGCAGCTCAACGCGCGGGCGAAAGAGTTGCTCGAGGGCGCGTTCGGCGAGGCGCTGGTGGAAGGAGAAGTTTCCTTCTGGCGCACCTACCCTTCGGGCCACGCCTATTTCGACTTGAAAGACGCAGTCTCCAAGGTGAGCGGCGTCATGTTTGCGCTCCGCAGACGGTCTTTGCGCTTCGAGCCGCAAGTCGGAATGCGGGTGCTGGTGCGCTGCCGCGTTACGCTCTATGAGAGAGACGGCCGCTTTCAGGTCTCCGCCCTCTCGATGGAGCCGATGGGCGAGGGCGCGCTCGAGGTCGCCTTTCGCCAATTGCACGAACGCCTCGACAAAGAGGGCCTCTTCGCCCCCGAGCGCAAAAAGGAAGTTCCCGCGCGCCCCCGCCGCGTGGCGCTGGTTACGAGTACCGAGGGCGCCGTGCTTCGCGACATGTTGCGCGTCTTTGCCGAGCGCGCGCCGATTGTGGAGCTCATCGTCCTCCACACGGCGGTGCAGGGAGAGGAGGCGGCTGCATCCATCGCGGCGGCGATTCGGCACGCGGACGAGGAGCTCTCCGCCCTGGGCCGCCCCGTTGATCTGATCATCGCGGGCCGCGGCGGCGGAAGCCGCGAGGATTTGTGGGCGTTCAACGAGGAGGAGGTGGTGCGCGCGATTGCAGGTTGCGCGACGCCGGTTCTCTCGGCGGTGGGCCACGAGGTGGATACCTCGCTCGCGGACCTGGCGGCGGATGAGGCGGCGGCCACGCCCACCGCTGCGGCCGAGCGCGCCGCTGCGGGCTGGCAGCGCGCTGCGCGCGATATCGGCGATCTGCTCGCCGCCGCCCGCCGGGCGGTGGCTGGCCGCCTGGAGACTCTCGATGCCGGCCTCGCGCGCCTGCGCGAGACGCGCGCCTTCAGGCGGCCCGAAGCCCACATCGAAGCCCACGCCCAGCGCGTGGACGCACTGGAGGAGCGCATGCGCACAAACGCCGCCCACCGCTGGGAGGTTACGCGGGCGCGCCTTGAGGGGGCGATTCCCAGGTTGCGGGCGGCATCTCCGGCGGGCAGAATCGCGCGCGGCGCGGCGCGGCTGGAGGAGGAGGCAAAGCGGCTTGGCACGGCCCATGCCTCTTTCTTGCGGCATAAGGCGGGTGCGCTCGGAGGGGCGGTGAAGCGTCTCGAACTCGTATCGCCGCTGCGCGTTCTGGCGCGCGGCTACGCCCTGGCCTACCGGGAGGCCGACGGCGCGCTGATAGAAAACGCCGCAGCCGTAAGCGAGAACGAACTCGTGCGGGTGCGCCTGGCCCGGGGCGGCCTGTTGTGCCGCGTGGCGGAAGTCTTCCCCGAAGGAGAGCGTTCATGAACGAGCCAACCGCGCCCGAGAGCTTTGAGGCCGCGCTCGAGCGTCTCGAGGCCATCGTGGAGAGTCTCGAGGGCGGCAAGCCCTCGCTCGAAGAAGCCGTGGCACTCTATGAGGAGGGAATCGGGCTGTTCCGCTACGGCAGGGGGCAGCTCGAAGCCGCGCAAAAGCGGGTGGAGAAGCTCACGGGAGAATCCGGCGAGTCGCTCTCCCTGGAGCCTCTGGAAGATGGGGATGAGTGACGCCGCCGTCGACGCGGCAGCCTATCTCGAGCACTGGGCCGGGCGCGTGGAGGGTGAGCTCGAGCGCCTGGCGCCCGCCTCGGGCGAGCCGCCCGAGATGTACGAGATCATGCGCTACAGCCTGCTCGCGGGCGGCAAGCGCCTGCGGCCGGTGCTTTGCGTGGCGGGCTGCGAGGCCGTGGGGGGAGAGCCCGCATCCGTGCTCGCGGCGGCCTGCGCCGTGGAGTGCATCCACTCCTACTCGCTCGTTCACGACGATCTGCCCGCCATGGACGACGACGACCTGCGCCGCGGCGCGCCCACGAACCACAAGGTCTACGGAGAGGCGGCGGCGATACTCGCGGGCGACGGCCTGCAGGCGCTCGCCTTCGAGGCGCTGGCGCGCGCGGGGGAGCGCACGGCGCCCGAGCGGCGGCTCGAGGCCGTGCGCCTGCTGGCCGAAGCCTCCGGTGCGAGTGGCATGGTGGGGGGGCAGCTCCTCGACGTGCGCGCGAACGACCGCGTGAGCGACCTGGGCTGTCTGGAGGAGATACACAGGCGCAAGACGGGTGCGCTCCTGCGCGTCTCGGTCTGCCTGGGAGGTTTGCTCGGCGGGGGCGACGAGGCGCAGATGGCCGCACTTGGCGTCTACGGCGAGAAGATAGGCCTGGCGTTTCAGATTGTGGACGACGTCCTCGACGTGGAGGGCGACGCGCACCTCATGGGCAAGCCCACGGGCTCGGACGAGGGGCTGGAGAAGGCGACCTATCCGGCGCTTTGCGGCATGGAGGAATCCAAACGCCTTGCGCGCGCGGCCTGCGAGGAGGCGCTGGCCGCACTCGCCGCGTTCCCGAACGGCGCGCCCGCCCTGGCCGCCCTGGCGCGATTTATCGTTTTGCGCAGGTTTTAATTTCTAGTATTGTGCCCTTGAAAAAGCGAACCTCCCTTGCAGAGGGCGCGTGGCAAGCGTTTTCGGCAAGGAAGAGGGTTGTTCCATCCACATGGGGGAGACTACATGGGTGAGTTGCTGGATCGCATCGACAGTCCTGCGGATTTGAGAAGACTGCCCGAAAGCGAACTCCCCCAGGTCGTGGAGGAACTCCGCGACCTCGTGATTCAGGTAACCTCGAACACGGGCGGACACCTCGGCGCCTCTTTGGGTGCGGCGGAGCTCGTCGTCGCGCTCCACTACCTCTACGACACCCCGCGGGACAAGCTCATCTGGGACGTCGGCCACCAAGCCTACACCCACAAGATTCTCACGGGCCGTCGGGATAGCTTCCACACCCTCAGGCAGTGGAAGGGAATCGCGGGCTTTCCCGACAGGCGCGAGAGCGAATACGACCACCTGAACGTCGCCCACGGGGGCACCTCCATCTCGGCGGCCCTGGGCATGGCGACGGCGCGCGACCTCTCGGGCGAGGATTTTCACGTCCTCGCCGTCATCGGGGACGGCAGCCTCACCGCGGGCATGGCGCTCGAAGCCCTCAACAACGCGGGCGACGTAAAGCGCAACCTCACCGTCATCCTCAACGACAACAAGATGGGCATCTCGCCCAACGTGGGCGCTCTGTGCTCGTATCTGGCGCGCATCATGACGGGCGAATGGGCGCAGCGGGTGGGCAAGGTGCGCGGCGAGGTGCAGAAGATTCTCGCCCACCTCCCCGTGGTGGGCAGCCGCGCCGTGACGCTCATGGAGCGGGTCGAGGAGTCGATTCGCAACATCATCGTGCCCGGCATCCTCTTTGAAGAGCTCGGCTTTCGCTACGTCGGTCCGGTGGACGGCCACAGGCTGGACTTGCTCCTCCCCACGCTGCGCAACGTCAAGAGCCTCGACGGCCCCAACCTGGTGCACGTCGTAACGCGCAAGGGCCACGGCTATCCCTACAGCGAGGCGGAGCCGATCACCTACCACGGCGTGACGAAGTTCGACCCTGAGTCCGGCAAGTTCCACAAGCGCGCACCCGGCCCCCCGGGCTACTCGAAGGTCTTCACCGACACCATGCTCAAGCTCAGCGAGCAGGACGAGAAAATCGTCGCCATCTCGGCGGCCATGCTCGAGGGCACCGCGCTCGTCAACTACCAAAAGGCCATGCCCGATCGCTGCTTCGACGTAGGCATGTGCGAGCAGCACGCGGTTACGTTCGGCGCAGGTCTGGCGCTTGAGGGCATGAAGCCCGTCGTCGCCATCTACTCCACCTTCCTGCAGCGCGGCTTCGACCAGATTGTCCACGACGTCTGCCTCACGAACGTGCCCGTCACCTTCGCGCTCGACCGCGCGGGTCTCGTGGGCGACGACGGCCCCACCCACCAGGGCGCGTACGATCTGGCCTATCTGCGCTGTCTGCCGAACATGGTCATCATGTCGCCCAAGGACGAGAACGAGCTCCAGCGGATGACGCTCACCGCCATCGAATACCCCGGCCCCGCGGCGGTGCGCTTCGCGCGCGGCTCCGGCGAGGGCGTGGAGATGGACGAGTTCATCGAACCCCTCGATATCGGGGAGGCGGAGCTGCTCAGGGAGGGCGACGACGTGGCGCTCATCGCCCTCGGCCCCATGGTGGGCCTTTCCATGAAGGCGGCGGAAGAGTTGGCGCAAGGCGGCGTGGAGGCGTCGGTGCTCAACCTGCGTTTCGTGAAGCCGATGGACGCGGAAAAAGTGCTCGGCCTCGCGCGGCGGTGCGGACGCATCGTGACGATAGAGGAGGGCACGCGCATCGGCGGAATGGGCGCGGGCGTGCTGGAACTCCTCTCAGAGAACGGCCTGCACGGTGTGGCCGTCAAGATACTGGGCATTCCCGACCGCTTCATCGAGCACGGCGCCCCGCAGCTGCAGCGAGAGGATTGCGGGCTGACGCCGGGCGACATCACCCAGGCGGCCCGCACCCTGGTCGAGGGCGTATCCTCCGACGTGGCGGTACATGGCGAGTAGGCAAAGGCTCGACAAACTGCTCGTCGAACGCGCGCTCGCTCCCAGCAGGGAGCGCGCACGCAGCATGATTCTCGCCGGTCTCGTCAGTGTGGGGGGCGAACCCGCCACCAAGGCGGGCGTCGCCTACGCGACGGACGCACCCATCTCCCTCAAGGAAGACCCCTGCCCCTACGTGAGCCGGGGAGGCCTGAAGCTCGCGGGCGCACTCGACGCCTTTCGCGTCCGCCCCCAAGGCAGATACTGTCTGGACGTGGGCTCCTCCACGGGGGGTTTTACCGATGTTTTGCTCGCGCGCGGTGCGCACCGCGTGGCGGCGGTGGACGTGGGCCGCGGCCTCCTCGACTGGGGGCTGCGCAACGACGCGCGGGTAACCCTGCTCGAGGGCGTGAACGCCAGGCACCTCACGCCCGAGGCGTTTCGCGCCGCGGCCGGGCCGGAGCGCCCGAGCCTGTGCGTCGTGGACGTTTCGTTCATCTCCGTGCGCAAGGTGCTGGGGCCGGTGCGCGCGCTGCTCGCCGGGGAGTGTGAGATGCTCGTGCTCGTCAAGCCCCAGTTCGAGGTGGGCAAGGCCAGAGTCGGCAAGGGCGGAATCGTGCGCGATCCCGCACTGCACCGCGAGGTGCTGCGCGACGTTTGGGAGGAGGCGCTGGGTGCGGGGTTCTCCCCCCAGGGAGTCGCGGCGAGTGCGATTCGCGGGGCGAAGGGAAACCGCGAGTTCTTTCTGTATCTGAGGCCGGGTGCGGATTCTCCGGACGCGGCAGGGGCGGTGGAGGCCGCACTCGCGCCCTAGCTTGTCCGAATCGCTCCCCCCTCGAGTTTGGGCACGACGCGCGCAACGTCCCTGCGCGCGCAAAAGACCACGTCGTCGCGAAGCCCCAGCCCGCACAGGTGGCGGCCCCACCAGCAGTCGAGGAGCATTCCTTCGAGGTCTCCCCCCGCAACCTCCCCGACGCGGAGCGCCGCGCGGGCGGTGTCCGATAACTCAGGCTCCCGGCCCGCGCACACGATTTGCAGGAACATGCCTGCCGCCGCGGCGTCCTCTTCGCAATAAGCGCCCTCGCGCCCCGAGCAGGCGATGAGCAAGGTGCGCTCCGGGTTCTCCTCCAGTACGGAGGCCACCCGGGCCGCGGCGGCGCCCAGGTTCACGAAGGCGGCGGTGAAGACCTCCCCGCAGCCCTGCGCGGCGAAGAGCGTTTTGGTGCCGTTGCTGGTGGAGAACACCAGGGTCTTCGCGCCGATGCGCGTGCGCGTGTATTCGCGGGGCGAGTTTCCCCCGTCGAATCCGGGAATGGGCTTGCCGTCTTGCTCTCCGCCGAGCAGCACGCTCCCGGCCCCGTGGCGGCGGCGCAATTCTTCGGCCAGCGTGCGGGCCGCCTCGGGCGAGGCGCAAGGGTGTATGGCGGCGCATCCGTTCTCGAGAACGGCGGCGATGCTCGTGGTGGCGCGCAATACGTCTATCACGACGCACACGACGCCTTTTGCCTCCACGCCGCGCGCGCGGTGCGCGTCCTCGATGCGCACGGGAATTTCGGGGTGCGAGAAGGCGACGTCGCACCAGATGCGCGTTGGGTTCGGCTCATCGCGAAGCATCGTTTTCCCCGTTTGTGGAGTGCGTCGTGCCGGGTGGGGGAACGTGCGCGCGTGCCTCTCTCCGCGCGCTGTGGCCCATCATGCCGCTTTGCCGCCGCACGCGGTGCGCCTGCCTGCTAGAGAGGGTTTCTGCGTTTACGGCGCGGGCCGACGCTACAAAGTCTGCGTCGGCCCGGTAGGGGATGCGGACGAGAACGGGATCAGAAATTGTGCCGAAAGCCGACTTCGAAAAGATGAATCTGCAGGTCGGTCTCGCTGTCCACCGAGGCGAACGTGTCCTTGCCCGCGAACTCCAGGCCGGGGGCGTACTGGAACTTGTAGCCGAACTGGAGTGTGGTGGTTTCGTTCACCTGCCAGCTCACGCCTGCGCCGAGCTGGTAGGCCAGGGCCGTATCGTCGCCCGTAGGCTTGGGAGCATAGCCCGCCGGCAGCGCGTCGCCGGCTCCCTGTTGCTGGGCGTTCGCAACGGCGCGGGCGATCGCCTGGGCGTCGTAGTCCAGGTCGCTTTGATCGACGTTGATGAAGCCGAGGCCGAAGCCCACGAAAGGGGTGTATCCCGAATCGGTGAGAAAGTCGTACCAAAGGTTCACCATGCCGCCGAACTGCTCTGCCGAGCCGGAAACATCATCCACCGGCGTTTTGCCGGCAACGGAAAACGGCGCCCCCTGGGTTGCCCCCACGGGCGTCGTGGTGCCTTGTAGGTCCCTGTACTCGATCTTGTCGACCTGGGCGCTGCCGTAGAACACCTCGCCTTCAAGCCGCAGGTTGGGCCGAAGGTGGTAGCCCACGACGACGCCGAGCCTGAAGCCGGTGTCGTAGCTGGTGTCGGCCTTGCCCGTGTAGACGGTGTTCGTTGCAGGGTTAGTCCCCACGGCGGGCGCATTCGAAGTCCCGGCGATGTCGGTTTCGGTGTCGTCGATGAACATCACCGGTACGTTCGCGCCGAAGTACCATGTGCGCTCGGCCGCATCCGCCCCGGAGGCGAAAAGCGCTGGCGCGAGAAACGCCAGGAGGGCGAATGTTGCGACTGCACGTGCACCTGCGCGCTGCGAGAACGAAGGCTGTTTCATGGCGGCCTCTCCCAAAGGAAGTAGTTTTGCCTCATCGGTTCGTTGCACGGCTGAACAATTGGAATCTACCAAATGCGAGGCGGGTCGGCAAGGTTTTATCTCTCCCGCCCGTTTGTCCGCGCGCGGGTTTACGTGGCTGGCGCCCCGGCTCACGCGGGCGATTCCCACACCACGTCCAGATAGAAGAAATCGCCCGCAAGAGCCGAGAGCAGCACCTCCGCGCGCCGTTGCGTGTCGCCCTCGCGTTTGGGCACGCGCACCCGCAGCAGGGTGTCGGGGTCGCGCATGTCGTCGATTGCGCGAAACCAGTCGTCTGCGGTGGTGCCGTCCCCGGCGTCGTAGGAGAGTGCGCGCATGGTGCGCGCGTTCACGGGCGTTCGCTCCAACCGGGTGAGCGCGCCTGTTTCGTCCATCTCCCCCAGGACGATGGAACGCTCCCCCAGGTTGTGCGCACTGAAGCGCAGCCCCTCGGGCGAGCCGCTGTAGCACGCCCCGCCGCCGTTCCAGCGCGCGACGTCCAGCGGCTTGTGGTAGTGGCCTATCGCCACGTAGCCGAAGGGCAGGCGGCTCAGCGCGTCGGCGCGGAAGGGGTGCTCGCGGAAGGCGGGGTGTTCCTCGGCCAGGGCGGCTTCGGAGCCGTGCAGGAGCAGTATGGCCCGTTCGCGCAGGCGCAGCTCTTGTGCGCGCAGGTCGCGCAGGGGCGGGCGGAGGGCATCCTCCGCATCCCAGGGGATGCCCGCGACGCTCAAGCCCAGCTCGGGCACGTCGGCGCGGCCCGCTTCGGCGGCGGGGTCGGCATCGAACAGGTGCAGGTGCCCGGCGATTTCGGGGCGGCGCCACACGGAGTCCGGCCCCGCGGGGTCGTGGTTGCCGGGAATGGCGAAACACCGCACCCCCTTCCTGGCGAGATACGCCAGGTTCTTCGATACGATTTCCACGTCGCGCGCCCCCGGCTGTGGGTTGTCGAAGAGGTCTCCCGAAATGAGGAGCACCTGCGCGCCCCACCCCAGCGTTTCACGGACGCAGCGAAAAAACGCCATGCGCAGGTCGGCCCGGCGCGCCGCCGCTTTGCGCGGGGGGAGGTAGTCAAAATCGTATCCGAGGTGAAAGTCGCCGCAGTGGGCGAATCGAAGGCGCATATGGTCTCCCGGGAACCGAGGGGCGCGGCGGGCGAGCGGGGCGTTCGTCTTGACAGCGCAGGCCGCACCCCCCGATGATGCAACCCTTGGCTCGTATATCGCAGGAGAGAGGTTTTGGCAAAGAAATCGAGGACGAAAGTCCCGAAAAAGGCTTTTTCGAAAGAAGACCTGGCGCGCGCCGCGGGCGTGGCGGCGGGTCTTGAGGCGTCGTTCACCGTGCCCGCACCGCCGGGGGCCATGGCGCCCGCGCCTTTGCTGGACGAGATCAGGGAGATGGGGGAGGTTGGCGTCGCGGGGCTTTTGCAGCACCTCTCCTCCACCGCCCCCGCGGGCCGCGTACCCACCCTTTTGGCCATACGGGAGCTGGGCGATGCGTCGGTGGTCGAAAGGCTCGCCTCCCTCGTGCGGGCGATGCGCTGGTCGATACCGGGGCTCGAAGCGCTTCTCGACGCCCTGGCCGCACTGGATGCGAACGCACCGCTGCCGGAGGGTCTCAGTGCGGAGAACCTCGCCCGCGCCCGCGAGGTCGCGCAGCGCCTGGGCGCGGACGCACTGGGTGCAGATGCCGCGCGCGCCCTCGTCTCCTCACTCGGGGGTTTGCCCCCATTCTTGCAGGAGGTCGCCCTGCGCGACGGCCTGGAGGCGGCGCCCGGCGCGCGCGTCCTCGATATTGCCGGGGCAATGGCGGCGGAAGGCGCGCCTCCGCCCGCGCACTTCGTCGAGGCGCTCGCGCAGCTGGGCACGCAGGAAGCTGCCCGCGCCCTGCAGGACCTCGCCGCCTCCACGCGCGATAAAGAGGCGCTCTCGCGCATCCGCAAGGCGGCGTTTCGCCTCAGGAGCCGGGGGGTGGAGGTCGAAAGCGCGCCCGAGGAGGGGGCGGCCCCCGCGCACCGAAGCGCCTATCCCGATTACGCCCACGCGGTGGTGAGCGCGGTGGACGGGCGCGGGCAGATGCTCTTGTGGCTCGCGCGCTCGCGGGTGCCGCGCGGGAGGTACCTCGTGCAGGCGCGCTTGCAGCGGGGCAGGGGAATCGTCGAGTTCACCGACGCGGAAATCGGCGCAAAAGAACTGCGCGGCGTCTTCGAGCGCATCGGCGAAATTCCCACCCTCGCCACCCAGGAGGCGCCCGCCGCCTACGCCGTCTGGCTGCTCGCGCGCGCCCAGCGCGAGAACGAGGCGGGAGACGCCGCGCTGCCGCGCGGCTTCACGCACGCGAAACTCATGCTCGACCCGCTGGCGGACGCGGAGGCGTATCCGCCGGGGGGCGCCCACCCCCTGCGCGCCGTGGCGCAGCCGCTTGCGGCGGACGCCGAGCGGGTGGAGGCGCGCACGCTGTTCGCCCACAAGCCCTTCTGGACGTGGATGATGGACGAGGAGCGCGTGGCGCCGTATTTTCAGGAATTCGTCGAATCGCTCGAGAGCCGCGTGGCGATGGACGAGCAGCAGCAACAAGAGCGCCTGCGCGGAATAGTCGAAAAAGGGGCGCGCGAGATTTTTGCGGACGCCGCCCTGCGCGCGCGCGTGGCGGGCCAGCTCGAGGACAACGGCTACGTCTTTCACCTTGCGGGAGACGAGGGCATGGCGCGCGAGTGCGTCACGCTGGCGGACGAGGTGGGCGCCGAGGCGGAAGAGCCCGCCCCGCTCCTCGTCGAGATGGTGCAGTATTCCATCAACGTCATGCTCGAGCGCATCGTCCGCCAGGCGCGCGAGGCGCAAGGCGAGGCGCCGGCGCCCGAGGAGACTGAGGAGGGAGACGCCCCGGCCGGGGAGGAACCCCTCATCATCACGCCTTAGGGGAATCGCCATGGAATTCGGCTTCGACCACGTCCACTACGTCTGCGCGAACGTGCGCGCGTTCGCGGAGTATTTCGAGCGCGTCTTCGGTGCGGAGATCACGCGCTACGACCCCGACTTCAAGGGTTCGCCCAACGCGGCGGTCAGGCTCGGCGGCCTCACCGTCTTCGTGCGGGGCTTGCGCCCCGGCGAGACGCCCGACGCCGTCGCGCCCGACCTGGTGGAGGGTCTTGATCACTTCGGCCTCTCCGTGCCCGACGTGCGTGCGGCGGTCGAGTGGCTGCGCGGCAGGGGGGCGGAGATCATGATGGAGCCTGCCGACCTCGGCATCGGCGGGCGGACGATAGCCTACGTGCGGGGGCCGGGCAACGTGCGCATCGAGTTGTGCGAGAGCGCCCCCGCCGACTAGAATCGGCGCATACGCCACCAACGAGACGCGAGGCCGTGCGCGCTCCCGCGCGAGCCGCCGAAGCCCTTTTACCGGGAGGATGTAACCGATGGTCGATTTCCAGCTCACGTCCCGACAAACCGAATTGAGAGAGGTCGCCAGGCGATTCGCCACCGAGGTGATGATTCCCGCCGCCGAGGTTGCGGACCGCATCGAGGCGCCCGAGGAATCCTTCAACTGGGAGGTCATCCGCGAGGGCTCGCGGCGCGGCTTGCGTACGCTCACCGTGCCGAAGGAGTTCGGGGGCGAGGGGGCGGACGTGCTCACGTGCGCCATCGTGGGCGAGGCGCTGGCGTACGGAGACTTGGGGCTCGCCGTCGCTTTTGATCAGACGTGGAAGATCATGACCTCCATCGCGAACATGGCGAACGCCGAGCAGCAGGCGCGCTGGCTGCCCCGCATCATGGAGGATGAGGAGTGCATCCTCGCCACGGCCTGGACGGAACCCATGGCGGGCAGCGACAACGTGTGGCCCAACCCCCATCCCGGTGCGGGGATGCAGACCTACGCCGAGAAGAAGGGCGACCGCTGGGTGCTCAACGGCACGAAGCGCTACATCTCGAACGGCGGGCTGGCGCGGGTTTACCAAATCGCCGCGCGCACGGACATGAAGGGCGCCATGGCGGACAGCCTGACGGCCTTTCTCGTGCCCTCTGACGCCAAGGGCTTCTCGGTTACCGAAGTCTGGGACAAGCTCGGCCAGCGGTGCGTGCAAAACGGCACGCTCGAGTTCCACGACGTGGAAGTGCCCGCAGAAGACCAGCTGGGCGAGGTGGGCCAGGCACTTCCCGCTCTCGCCAACCTGTTCATCCGCCACGGGAGCAACATCCAGGCGGGGGCGACGGTGCTGGGCGTGGGGCAACGCGCCTACGATCTCTCCTTGCAGTACGCACACGCCAGAATCCAGGGCAGCGTGCCCCTGTTCGACCACCAGCTCCAGCAGATACGCCTCGCGCGCATGGCGATGAAGATAGAGGCGTCGCGCTCGTATCTGTGGCGCACGGCGTGGTCGACCCAGCTCGAGGAGATGGACCGCAAGAACGCGATGCTGAGCAAGGTCTTCGCCTCGGAGTCCGCGGTGCAGGTCTGCCAGGAGGCGATGGAGCTGTGGGGGGCGGCGGGCTACATGCGCAAGAACCCCATCGAGAAACTCATGCGCGACGCTCTGAGCTTCCTGCATTCCGACGGCACGAACGACGTGCTGACGCTCAAGGCGGCGGGATTCCTGGAGGATCCGCCCCAGGTAGACGACCTCGTCTACTCGCCCCGCGTGGCCGAGGCCGCGGCGGGCAGGTAGGCGCGGGCGCGGATCGCACCCTGCGGCTTCAGCTCCTGAAGGCGGTGATCAGCACGCCGCCTGCGACGACGCACACCGTCGCCGCCACGGTCTTGCGGTTGATCGTCTCGAGCTTGCCCAGAAAAAGGTAGCTCAGAATCAGCACCCAAATCGGCGCGATGCGGCTCAGGGGCAGCGCGGTGGACACGCTCGCCGTCGTAAAGGCCGTCCAGAGCATGAAGGAGCTGCATACGCCGATGAGCCCTGCTCCGCCGACCCACAGCAGGCCTCTCGCGTCGCCGTGCATGTCGCGCCGGCCGGGCAGGACGGGCCGGGCGAGAAGGAGCAGGCAGTTCGCCGTGGCGAAGGAGACGAACATGCCGACGGCGGGCGTTTTCTGGTGGGCGTAGGCGAGCTTGGCGAACAGGGGTGCGGCGGCGTAGGCGAGCGAGGCGATGAGCGGGAATACGAGTGCGCCCTGAAACCAGGTTCTGAACGATTCGGACTTGTCGTCCTGAATGCCGAGAATCGACACACCCACCACGATGCCCAGCGTGCCGAGAACGACCATCGGGGTCGGCGTCTCGCCCAGGAACAAAACGGCGAGAAAAGTGCCCCAAATCGGGGCGGCGGAGGATATGGGCACCGTGCGGCTGAGACCTATGCGCGAGACTCCCACCAGGTAGCAGTACCTCCCGATGGTCGGCCCCGTGACGCCCACGGCGGCGTACCACAAGAGAGCCTGGGGCCGGGAGGCGAGGAGCGTGCCGTTGAGCAGGGAGATGAGGAGGCCGCCCAGGCTCACGATGCCGTTGATGATGAGCGCGGTCGCCAGCGGGGAGACGCTCCGCATACCCTGCCGGAGAAGGGTTTGCCCCACCGAGAACGTGATGGAAGAGGCGATGGCCAGCAGTTCGCCGGGGCCGATCCACTCTATCCAACTCATGGGGCGGCCCGGCTCTTGCGGGCGGGGGCGGCCCTGCCCGAAGCGATGCGCCCGCTTCGGTAGAAGAGGCACATGCGCCGCATCTCGCATTCCCCGCACTTGGGGTTGCGGGCGGTGCAGACGTTCCTGCCGAAGGCGAGCATGTTCATGTGGAGTTCGTGCGCGCGGCCCGGGGGGATGAGCGGAGCGAGTTCGGCGTGGGACTTCTCGGGCGTGGCCTTCTCGCCCAGCACGCCCAGGCGAATCATGATCCGGTGGATGTGGACGTCGATGGGAAACAGGTCGCGGTTCGAGGCCAGCATCAGGGTGACGTAGGCGGTCTTGACGCCTATGCCCTTGTGCCGGGTGAGGTAGTCCACGGCAAAGTCGTCGGGTTCGTCGTGCAGGAACTCGAGCGAGAGCGTTTTTCTGTCCGTGCGCAGCCACCGCAGGAAATCCCGTATCCTGCCCGCCTTCTGGTTGCCGAGGCCCGCCGAGCGAATCGCCCGCGCGAGCCGCGCCTGCGAGGCGTCGGCCACGGCGTCCCAATCGGCAAAGGTCTTTTTGAGCGAGTTGAATGCGAGGTCGCGGTTGTGGTCGGTCGTGCTTTGGGAGAGCAGGGTTTCGACCAGTGCGTCGAGTAAATTGCCCCTTTTCAGCCGCTTGGGCTTTCCGAAGCGGGCGAGCAACCTGTCGGTGAGCGTGCGGATTTTTCGCTTGCGGGCGGCATGCGGAGCGGGTGTGTTCGGCATTGCGCTCCCTGTCGTTCGGGGTCGAACGAGAGAATTCCCGCGCGAGGTGCGCGGCGCGGCGATGCAGTGTGCGAATGATACATGATTCGCCGGCCCCGCGAAAACCCGCGCCCTAGGGAATGGCCCTCTGCGCTTCGATGTGCGCGTAAGGCCGCAGGGAGGCGAGGCGGGACTTGTCGTTGAACACCTCATTCGTCCTGCGGAGCCGCTCGTAGGCTTTGACGACCCGCTTGACGTAGCGGCGCGTCTCCCTGAAGGGAGGAATCCCGTTGTATTGCCGGACGGTGGCGGGACCCGCGTTATAGGCGGCGAGTGCCCTGTGGAGGTTCCATCCGTAAGATTCGAGCAGATAGCGCAGGTAGCGCACTCCCGCCTCGACGTTCTGGGACACGTCAAAGACGTCGCGCACGCCCAGGTGCTTCGCCGTGATCGGGTTGATCTGCATCAGCCCCTTCGCACCTTTATGCGAGACGGCTCGGGGGTCGAAGCCGCTTTCCACCTCAATGACCGCGCGCACGAGCAGGGGGTCCACCCCGTGGAGGCGCGAGAAATGGTGGATGTACCAAAACATGCCGGGGCCGCGCGTCTCTCGGTGGAGGGTCGTGGCCGGAGGAATGCGCAAGTCTTCCGTTTCGGGAATCGGCTGAGCCTGGAGAGCGAGCACACCGGCCAGGGCGAGGACGGCGAACGGAAATCGCACAAAAACCCAGACGCGCCTGGAGCGGCCGCGCAACAGGTCGGTAACTTCGAGCAAAAGGAACAGGATATACGTCGCGAGCAAAAGGGTGGTGACATCCATAGGTCGCTGTGGCTCCGGGCGGCACACCTATTCGAGTAGGGAGTGAAAAGCCTCGCACAGGAAGATTGTGCAGGTGGAAAGTCGAGCATCTTACGCAGGATTCGACCGGGAATAAGCGGTTCTTGTCGTCTCCTTTTCGCTGTTTTCCCGAAACAGTGGTGGAGCGAGCATATTCGCCCGCAAGTACAACGCGGGAAATTCTACAACAATTCGAGCACGTCGTCCAGTTTTTCGAGATACGCATCCGGCCCCGCCGCGCGTATCTCCTCGGGACGCGCATATTCCCCCCGGACGATCCAGGCGGGTATGGATGCGTTGCGGGCGGCGTGCACGTCCGTCGCCGTGTCCCCGACCATGGCGACTTCGCCGGCCTTTACGCCGAGCAGCTCCATGGCGGCGAGGAGCATCGCGGGGTCGGGCTTGGGCGCGTAGCCCTGGCGATGGCCGAACACCTTTCGGATGTAGGGCGCAAGGCCCACGTGTTCGAGTTGCCGCTCGCAGAAAAACCACGTCTTGTTCGAGACGCAGGCCATCTCGATGCCCCGCCGCGCGAGAGCCGCCAGGGTATCCTTCGCCCCCGGCATGATGCGCGTACCCGCCACGTTGTGGATCTCGTAATGGGCGCGGTAGACGCGCACCGCCTCCTCGGCGACCTCCGCCCCCCACAACTCGGTGAATCGTTCCTCGAGCGTGGGGCCGATGGAGGCGAGAACCTCTTCGTCCGTCATCGGGGGCACGCCGAGGTCGCGGCAGGTGAGCCGCATGCACTTTTCGATTCCCTCGTAGCTGTCGACGAGCGTGCCGTCGTGATCCAGGAGCAGCGCGCGTATGGCCATCGTTCCTCTCCGGTGCGAACGAGCGTGGTATGATGCCTCGCCGAAACAAACGGGCGCACCATAACACCATGGAAGCGGCGATGGAACACGAGGCGCACACGCAAGAGGCGAGGCGGCCCGCGGGGCCGCCGGCCCCCGAAACCCGCGATCTCCTCGGCATGGAGGAGGACGAACTCGTCGCGCTCTGTGAGGGAATGGGAGAGCCCGCCTACAGGGGGCGGCAGCTGTTCGCGTGGCTCTACGGCCGGGGGGCGCGCGATTTCACCGCGATGACGGACGTGCCGAAGGGCTTGCGGGCCGCCCTCGCCCGTACCGCCCGCATCGAGACGCCCACACTTGATGAAGAACAGCGCAGCGCGGACGGCACGATCAAGTATGTCTGGCGCCTTGAGGACGGCGCGCGGGTCGAGAGCGTGCGCATCCCCATGCGCGAGGCGACGCGGTGGTCGCTTTGCGTCTCCACCCAGGTGGGCTGCGCCATGGGGTGCGCGTTTTGTCTCACGGCGAAGATGGGCTTCGTGCGGCACCTGGGGGCGGGGGAGATTGTCGGTCAGTTTCTCGCCGCGCGGGGGTTGCTCGCAGAAGGAGAGCGCTTTCACAACGTGGTGTTCATGGGCATGGGTGAGCCGCTCGACAACTTCGCCGCCACCGTGCGCGCGGTGCGCATACTCACGCACCCCCGCGCAAACGGCGTCGTCGCCAGGCGGCTCACCGTCTCCACGGTGGGCGTGGCTTCGCGGCTGCGCGATTTTGTGGAGGCGGTGCCCGACGCGGGCCTTGCCGTCTCGCTCCACGCGGCGGACGAGCAGACCCGGGGCGCGCTCGTGCCCGTGAACCGCAAGTGGAGCCTCGAGACCCTGCTGGCCGAGTGCCGGGCGTTGCCCCTGCGCGCGCGGCGGCGCATTACCTTCGAATACGTGATGCTCGGCGGCGTGAACGATTCGCAAGGGGAGGCACAGCGCCTCGCGCGGATGCTGGAGGGTCTGCGGTGCAAGGTGAACCTGATTCCGTGGAACCCCTTTCCCGGAGGTGCGTTCCAAAGGCCCGGGGACGCGCGCGTGGAGGCGTTTCGCCGCATTTTGCAAACAGCGGGCGTCCTCGCCACCACGCGGGCGAGCAAGGGGGGCGACATCCTCGCGGCCTGCGGCCAGCTGGCCGACCGCAAGTCGAGCGGCGGCCTGCGCCTCGTCGAATCCTCCTGAATCCCCGCTTTCTCGATTCGTCTCGCTCGATTCGTCTCGGCGCATACAAAAAGCGCGCCCACAGGGGCGCAACGCTTCGCTTCTTGCGATTCGCTCACCCCGGCCCGCCCGCAAAACGAACGCCGCCAAGACGTAAAACCTTTTCGTTTCGCTGGATGCGGGGGAGGGCACAGGGGTCTTCCCCGCGAGCCATTGGGCGCGAGAGGAGCATTTTCACACTTAGAGCGCCACGGCAAATACACCTTGCGGGGCGTCCCTGCCCGGCGGCCTTTTCCCTTCCGGCGAACCCCGCGCGGAGGGAAATCGGCTTCTCTCTATAACCCCTTTTTGCTTCCCCGCGCGTTCTTTGGGCGGGCAGGGGGCCGGGAGATTTGCTTGGCTTTTTTGCATTTTTCGAGCAGGCGCAGGAAACGCCCTTTCTTGCCCCTTTGGGGGGTATGTTGCTATACCATAACCCATGGGGGCGCGCACGAGAGGCGGGGGTGGACACATGGCGGATGAGGATTCCGGATTGCAAGAGACGATGGAGGAGCTGGCGCGCGGCGTCTCTGCGCTCTTGAAGCAACAAGAAGAACTTGCAGCACGCCTCGAAGCCGTCGAGAACCGCCTCGCCCAAGACGATGGACCCGCACCGGACCGCGACGACGCCTACGACTACCGCGTGCTCTTCCACGCGCGCACCTACGACATCGAGGACGCGGCGGGCGAGAACACGCACATGGAGAGCGTGCGGCGGTGCGTGGCCCTGGGTGGGCTCTCGCGCGTCAGAACGCGCTACCACACGGGCAGCGGCGCTCGCGAAGCGGCGTATTCCTACCGCCTGGCGGGGGAGGGGGAGGACGCCGAAGCCGCGTGGACGCCTCTGGAGCACCGTGTGGAGAAGGACGCAGGCGCGGACTATGCGGTCTCGCTCGCCCTGCCTGAGCCGATTCCCGGCGGCGCCGTCTTCGAGTTGCGCCATCGCCTCCATCTGCGCGGGGCGTTCACGACGCGAAACGAGTGGGTGACCCTGGTGGTCGAATACCCCACCGAGGCGTTTCGCCTCGAAGTCCTGCTGCCCGCGGGGCGCAAGATACTCGGCGCCCGCAGGGAGGAATCCCAGGGGGCGTCGAACAGCTTCAACAAACGGCGGGTCCACCCGCGCGTCCTGCCCGCTACCGGCCGGACGCGCCTCGCGTGGGAGGAGGAGCGCCCCGTCACGGGCCGCGCCTACACCCTGTTCTGGGACTGGTAGGGGGGGAGCCGCGCCGGGAGACTTCTCCTCCCCGTTTTGCTAGACTCCGCGCTTTCGGGCGCTTGCTGCGGCGGGCGTTCGCAGGGTTTTGTCCATCACTCATGTTCAGGAGAATGCGCCATCATGCTGGAGCCGGATGTTTTTGTGGTCGATCTCACCGAGAACTTCGGCGGGGAGGTACTCGCCGACGGGCGCGTCAAGACGACGCGCGAACAGCTCGAGCGCTGCGCCGCCAAGTTCGGGGCGAGCGTTTCGGTGAGCCACGCGAAGAATTTTGAGCTCGGCGTGCACGTGCCGACGATCACCGTGCGCCGCCTCGAGAAAAAGGGTGCCAAGACCGAGACGGAGCTGCTCTTCTTCTCCTACGAGGACGAAGAAGGCGCCATCCTCACCGACCCGGACGCATGGGGGCGCGTGCCCACGCAGATATTCGGCTGAGCCTCCCCCGCACGGGGAGGATGCGGCAGGGCGAGCCGGGCGGCTCGTCCCCGCGCACACCGGAAGACCTGCGACCCGCGCAGATTCCCGCTGGAGAAAACTCCCGCGGCGCGCGCGCGTGGGCGGTGCGCCGCGAGAGGAGGAAGATGGAGCGTTCGTGGACGGATGAGGAGGTCGAGCGGGTCTTCCGCGAGCGTTGGCGGGGAAACTTCAACGACCTGATGGGCTTTGAGGTTCTCGAGGCGCGCAGGGGCTTCGCCCGCGTCGGCATGGCCGTCGAGCCGCGCCTGTTCCAGCCCCACGGCGTCGTCCACGGCGGTGCGCTGGCGGCCCTGGCCGACACGGCGGGCGGCGTGGGCGGCTACGTGAGCTACCCCGTCGGCACGCATCTGATGACCGTCGAGATGAAGGTGAACTTCCTGCGCCCGGTCGTGGAGGGGACGCTCATCGGCGAGGCGCAGGCCATCCACCTGGGGCGGAAGACCTCGGTGTGGGAAATCAGGCTGCGCGACGAGGCGGAGAAGCTCGCCTGTTTCGCCTCGGCCACCTACATGGTCGTGCGCGAGGCGCAATAGGGGCCACCCTCGTCCTGCGCGCCCGCGTGTGGTATTCTCCGCAAGAAATCGAGTCGTTTTTTCTTGTATTCCAGTCCGAACCGGCTCCCTGGGCGAAACCCTCCGCACAGGCGGACCACTTGA
The DNA here is from genome assembly GCA_965221655.1 of bacterium. GTDB lineage: Bacteria > UBA8248 > UBA8248 > UBA8248 > UBA8248 > Bin107. The sequence goes on from OZ244906.1 coordinate 2,730,812, forward strand.
AGGAGCGGGCACGCGCCGCGCCCGCCCGAGCGAGGTGAACGATGAGCAACAGCTTTGACGCCCGCTCCACGCTCGACGTGGACGGCAAGAGTTATGAGATCTACCGCATCGACGCACTTAAGGACAAAGGCGACGTCGCGCGGCTGCCTTTCGCCATGAAGGTGCTGCTCGAGAACCTGCTCCGAAACGAGGACGGCCGCTCCGTGCGCGCCGCGGACGTGGAGGCGCTCGCCTCCTGGGACGCGAAGAACAACGCCGCGCGCGAGGTCGGCTTCATGCCCAGCCGCGTCCTCTTGCAGGATTTCACGGGCGTTCCCGTGGTGGTCGACCTGGCCGCCATGCGCGACGCCATGAAGGACCTGGGCGGCGACCCCGACCTCATCAACCCTCTGCAGCCCGTCGATTTGGTGATCGACCATTCCGTCCAGGTGGACGAGTTCGGCACGCAGACGGCACTCGAGCGCAACGCGCAACTCGAATACGACAGGAACACCGAGCGCTACGCCTTTTTGCGCTGGGCACAGGGGGCGTTTCGCAACTTTCGCGCCGTGCCGCCCGAAACGGGCATCGTGCATCAGGTGAACCTCGAGTTCCTGGCCCCCGTGGTGGGCACGGACGAGAAGGAAGGCGTTACGCGCGCTTTTCCGGATACCGTCGTGGGCACCGACTCCCACACCACGATGATCAACGGCATCGGCGTCCTGGGCTGGGGCGTGGGCGGCATCGAGGCGGAAGCCGCCATGCTCGGCCAGCCGTATTCCATGCTGATTCCCGACGTGGTGGGCTTTCGGCTCTCGGGCGATCTGGCCGAGGGCGCCACGGCGACGGATCTCGTTCTCGTCGTGGTCGAGATGCTCAGAGCAAAGGGCGTGGTGGGCAAGTTTGTAGAATTCTACGGGCCGGGGCTGGACAACCTGCCGCTTGCGGACCGCGCGACGCTGGCCAACATGGCGCCCGAATACGGCGCGACCTGCGGCATCTTCCCCATCGACCGCGAGACGATAAAGTACCTCGAGCTCACGAACAGGCCGCCCGAGCAGATCGCCCTCGTCGAGGCGTACGCGCGCGCACAGGGCATGTTCCGCGAGACGGACTCCCCCGAGGCGGTCTACACCGACACGCTCGAGCTCGATTTGGGCGCGGTGGTTCCGAGCATCTCCGGCCCCAAGCGTCCCCAGGACCGCATTGCCCTCACCGAGGCGGGGGCGGTATTCGAGCGCGAACTCGATAAGATGCTCGCAGAACTCGGCGGCGGCGAGGGCGGGACGGCGGTCGCACCCCCCGTCGTCACCGTGCGCGATGGGACGAAGACCTACGAGATGACGCACGGGGCGGTCGTCATCGCCGCCATCACGAGCTGCACGAACACGTCGAACCCCTACGTCATGCTCGGTGCGGGTCTGGTGGCGAAAAAGGCCGCCGAGCGCGGCCTCAAGGCCAAGCCCTGGGTCAAGACCTCGCTCGCCCCGGGTTCGATGGTGGTTACGGAGTATCTCGAGAGCGCGGGTCTCACCCCCTACCTCGAAGCCTTGGGCTTCCACAACGTGGGCTACGGCTGCACCACCTGCATCGGAAACTCGGGCCCGCTGCCCGAGCACGTGTCGAAGGCGGTGGCCGAGGGCGATCTGGTCGCCTGCTCGGTGCTCTCGGGCAACCGCAACTTTGAAGGCCGCGTGCACGCCGAGGTGCGCATGAACTTCCTCGCCTCCCCGCCTCTGGTGGTGGCCTACGCCATCGCGGGCCGCATGGACATCGACATTGCGAAAGACCCTCTGGGCGAGGACGAAGAGGGCAACCCCGTCTATCTGCGCGACGTCTGGCCCACGCAGAGCGAGCTCCAGGACGTGGTGATGCAGCACGTGAAGGCCGACATGTTCCAGAAGAGCTACGGCGACGTGTTCAGGGGCGATTTGCGCTGGCAGGGCATCCCCACGCCCGAGGGCAGCCTTTTCGCCTGGGACGACATGTCCACCTACATCCGGCGCGCGCCCTATTTCGACGGCATGAAGCCCGAGCCCGAGCCGGTTGGCGACATCGCCGGGGCGCGGTGCCTCGCCCTGCTGGGCGATTCGGTTACCACCGATCACATATCTCCGGCAGGCTCCATCAAGCGCGAGAGCCCCAGCGGGCATTTTCTGGTGATGAACGACGTACTGCCCGCCGATTTCAACAGCTACGGCGCGCGGCGCGGCAATCACGAGGTGATGATGCGCGGCACCTTCTCGAACGTGCGCCTGCGCAACCGCGTGGCCCCGGGCACGGAGGGCGGCTTCACCACCCACTTCCCGACGGGCGAGGTCATGCCCATCTACGACGCGGCGATGCTCTACCAGGAGGCGGGCATACCGCTCGTCGTCGTGGGCGGGAAAGAATACGGTACGGGCTCCTCGCGCGACTGGGCCGCCAAGGGCTCAAGCCTGCTGGGCATCCGCGCCGTCATCGCCGAGAGTTACGAGCGCATCCACCGCTCGAACCTGGTCGGCATGGGCGTGCTGCCGCTTCAGTTCAAGCCGGGCGATTCCGCGCAAAGCCTGGGGCTGACGGGCCGCGAGGTGTTCGACTTCGCGGGTCTTGCGGGTGGCGAGGCGAAGGAGGTGCGCGTAACCGCGACGCCCGAGGACGGCGGCACGCCCATCGTCTTCGACGCCCTGGTGCGCATCGATACCCCCAATGAGGTGTCCTACTACCAGCACGGCGGCATCCTGCAATACGTGCTCAGGCAGCTGCTCAAGAACGACGGGGCTTAAGAGGCAGGCGTTTCGCGGGGGCGGGACTGCGCGTTCGTTGATGCGGGGCATTTGAGCGCAGCGAAGTTTTCATGGGGGCGAGCCGCGCAACGCGGGTCGCGCTCCTGCGGCCTTGCGCGCAAAACGCCCTCTCCTTGTGGTTCCTTTTGTTTCCTCGCGGAGGTTCCTCGTGCGCGTCGTAGTTGCTCTTCCGATGGACGACCTCAAAAAGGCGGGTGCGGCCGCGCGCGCGTTCGAGGCGGCGGGCTACGACGGCGTGATGAGCATGGAGAACGCCCACCACCCCTTTTTGCCTCTCGCCGTCGCGGCGGTGCAGACCGAGCGCGTGGAACTGCTCACGGCGGTGGCCATCGCCTTCCCGCGCAGCCCCATGGTGTGCGCGAACGCGGCGTGGGATTTGCAAAACGCATCGGGCGGGAGGTTCGTGCTTGGTCTCGGCCCGCAAATCAGGCCGCACAACGAGCGGCGCTTCAGCGTGCCCTGGAGTGCGCCCGCCCCCCGGATGCGCGAATACGTGGAAGCACTGCGCGCGATATGGCGTACGTGGGCGCACGGGGAGAAGCTCGACTACCAGGGCGCGCACTACAGCTTCACGCTCATGACGCCCGCTTTCACGCCGCCCGCCCGCGGCCTGCCCATGCCGCCCGTAACCATCGCGGCGGTGGGGCCCGCCATGCTCGCCCTGGCGGGCCGCGCCTGTGACGGCGTGCGCCTGCACCCTTTCTGCACGCGGCGCTACTTTGAGGAATTCTGCCTGCCCAGGCTCGAAGCGGGCCTGCGCGAGAACGAGGTGGGGCGCGCGGGCTTTGAGATTACCGGCGGGGGCTACCTCGTGACGGGGCCGGATGAGGAATCCCTGCGCCCGGGCATGGAGGAGGTGAAGCGGCGGCTGGGGTTTTACGGCTCGACGCCGGATTATTGGCCGGTGCTCGAGATGCACGGCTACGGCGATTTGGGCCGAAAGCTGCGCGCCATGACGCGCGCGGGCCAGTGGGAGGAGTTGGCCGGCGAGATTCCCGACGACCTGGTGCGCCTGTTCGCCGCCGTGGGAACGCACGCGGAGATCAAACGGGCGATAGAAGAGCGTTTCGGGAACGGCGTGGACACCTTATACGCGGGAATGCTGCCCACGGCGGACACCGACCTGCCGCCTGATCTGCTCGAGGATTTACACACCATACCGACGCCGTTTCGGGGTTTCGTCCCCCGCGCATAAACACACTGCTCGCGATGGCCTTGCAGTGCCGCGCCGCGCGACCTAAGGAACCTTGCGCCAATCGACGTGTGAAAAACTAGGCTTTGGGGCCGACCATGTTCTCGGGGCGCACCGCCGCGTCGAATTCCTCACCCGTGAGGAGCCCCAGGTCGATGGCCGCCGCGCGCAGGGTGCCGCCTTCGGTGTAGGCCTTCTTGGCCACGCGCGCCGCGTTGTCGTAGCCGATGACGGGGTTGAGCGCGGTAACCAGCATGAGCGAGTTCTGCAGATACGCCTCGATGGCGGGCCGGTTGGGCGCGATGCCCACCGCGCAGTGGGCGTCGAACGAGTCGCACGCATCCGCGAGCAGGCGCACCGAGTTGAGCAGGTTGAATACCATCACCGGCTTGAAGACGTTGAGCTCGAAGTGCCCCGTCGCCCCGCCCACGTTCACGGCCACGTCGTTGCCCATCACCTGGGCGCACACCATCGTCATCGCTTCGCTCTGGGTGGGGTTCACCTTGCCGGGCATGATGGAGCTGCCCGGCTCGTTCTCGGGAATGAGCAGCTCCCCCACGCCGCAGCGCGGCCCTGAGGCGAGCATCCGCACGTCGTTGGCAATTTTCATCAGGGAGGCCGCGAGCGTCTTGAGTGCGCCGCTGGCGAAGACGATTGCGTCGTGTGCCGCTAAGGCTTCGAACTTGTTGGGTGCGCTGCAAAAGGGCAGCCCCGTCATTTCGGCGATTTTTGCCGCGGCGCGCTCCGCGAATTCAGGGTGGGTGTTCAGGCCGGTGCCCACCGCCGTGCCGCCCAGGGCGAGCTCGTATATGCCCTCGAGTGCGGCGCGCACGCGGGCAAGGCCGTTTTCCAGCTGCCGGGCGTAGCCGGAGAACTCTTGGCCCAGGGTGAGGGGGACGGCGTCCATCAGGTGGGTGCGGCCTATCTTGATGATGGAGTCGAATTCCTCCGCCTTGGCCGCGAGCGTCTTGCGCAGCCCCTCGACGGCGGGGATGAGCCTTCCCGTCATCTGCTCGCCGGCTGCGATGTGCATCGCCGTGGGGAAGGTGTCATTCGAGGACTGGGCCTTGTTCACGTCGTCGTTGGGGTGGATGGGGTGCTTGGAGCCCATCTCGCCGCCCGCCATCTCTATCGCCCGGTTGGCGATGACCTCGTTGGCGTTCATGTTCGTCTGGGTGCCGCTGCCCGTCTGCCAGACGACGAGGGGGAAGTGCGCGTCCAGATCGCCGGCAATCACCTCATCCGCCGCGCGCACGATGAGGGCGGCCTTCTCCGCGTCGAGAATGCCGAGTTCTTCGTTCGTGAGCGCCGCGGCTTTTTTGAGAATCCCCAGGGCGCGAATCATCTCGCGCGGGAAGCGGTCGCCGCCTATGCGGAAGTGAATCAACGAGCGTGCGGTTTGTGCGCCGTAGTATTTGTCCGCGGGCACCTCGATTTCGCCCATGCTGTCCGTCTCGATGCGATGCTCCATCTTCTCCTCCCCGTACGGGCCTACCACGTGAGGACGATGCGGCCCACCGGGTCGCCCGCACGCAGGGCGGCGAGGGCGTCGTTCGCCTCGACCATGGGCGCCTCCTCGGTGATGATCGCCTGCACGCGCCCGTCGTTCACCAGGCTCGCGGCGTCCGCCACGTCGCGCACCGTGTGGTTGTGCGACGCGATGATCTGTATCCACTTGTAGACGAGCTGTGCGGGCTCGATCTCCATCTTCTGGCCGAAGGCGTAGCCGAGGATGACGAGGCGCCCGCCGGGCCGCAGCAGGTCGATGCACTGCTGGATGACTGGCGGCACCGCCGCCCCGCCCACGATCTCGAGGGCGAGGTCCGCCCCCGCTCCGTTCGTCGCGTCGAGCACGGCCTTCACCGGGTCTTCGCGCGCGGCGTTGATGGTGGCGAACGCGCCGAGCTCGCGCGCCTTGGCGAGTTTTTCTTCCTTCACGTCCACGGCGACGACGTTTACCCCCAGATATTTAAGAATCTGCAAGGCGTGCAGCCCCAGCCCCCCGACGCCGAAGACGGCGGCGCACTCGCCCAGTTCGGGCTGTGCCATGCGGATGGCGTGCAGCGGGGAGCCGAGCGTTCCGCCGATAAGGGAGGCCGCCGCCAGCGAGACGTTCTCCCCCACCTTGACGAGGTTGCGCTCCGAGACCGCGACGAGCTGCCCGAAGCCTCCGTCGAGCTCGATGCCCAGCCGCCCGGGGGAGTTTAGGCACATCTCCTCGTGGCCCGCGCGGCACATCGGGCAGCGTCCGCAGGTCTGCTTGCTCACGACGACCACCCTGTCGCCGGGTGCGACGGAGTCCACCTCCGCGCCCACGTCGAGCACGACGCCCGCGTTCTCATGGCCCAGCATGAGGGGGGTGGGTGCGGTGCGCACGCTGCCGTCCACGATTTTGAGGTCGGTTGCGCACAGCCCGTTCGCCTTCGATTCGACGAGCACCTGGCGCGGGCCGATGGTCGGCTCGGGCGCTTCCTCGTAGACGAGGGGCTTGCCGAATTCCTTGAGTATCATGGCCTTCATGGGCGTCATCCTCTGCGGGGCTTTGGTGTCGGGTCGATTTTATCAGCCCTCCGCCCCCTGTGCCACAGGGGAGGTGGTGGGGGGCTCGGCGATTTTGGCAGAGACGCACTGCGAGGGCGCCTCGGAGCGCGCGCCTACATCCCCAGGCCGCCGTCGATGCGCAAGACGATGCCCGTTACGTAGCTCGCCTCCTCTGAGGCCAGAAAGACGAAGCCCGCCGCCATCTCCTCGGGCGTGCCCCAGCGGCCCAGGCAGATGCGCTCGAGATACTTCGACTCGAAGCGCTCGTCGGTGCGTATCGTCTCCGTCATCGGGGTGATCGCCGCGGGCGAGACGCAGTTGACGGTGATGCCGTAGCGCCCCAGCTCGCGCGCGGCGCTTTGGGTCGCGCCGACGATGCCCATCTTCGCCGCCGAATAGTTGATCTGGCCGATGGTGCCGCGCAGCCCCGCACCCGAGGTCACGTTGATGATGCGCCCTCCGCGCCGGGGAATCATGCGCTTCGCCGCCGCGTGGATGCCCGCCCACGTGCCCTTGAGGTGCACGGCGATCACCGCGTCCCACTGCTCTTCCGTCATCTTGTGGAGCATGGCCGCGCGCACGATGCCTGCGTTGTTCACCATGACGTCCAGGGGGCCGTGGGCCTGCTCGGACGCCTCGATGGCGGCCTCGACCTCGGCGGGCTTGCTCACGTCGGCCTTGCGGAAGGTCGCCTGCCCGCCCGCTTCGCGGGCCAGGCGCGCCGTCTCCTCCCCGTCTTTTTCGTTCATGTCCACGACGAGCACGCGCGCGCCCTCTTGCGCAAAGCGGGTGCAGACCGCGCGTCCGATGCCCTGGGCCGCGCCCGTCACGATGGTGTTCTTGTTTTCGAGTCTCATGCTCATAAAATTCCTCTCTATCCGTCGTTCTCCATCCAGGCGTGGGCGACGCCCGCGGTGAGGACGCGGCCGCCCGCGTCAAATGCTTCCACCTTGCAGACGGCGAGGGGCCGGCCCTGTTCCTCGCGCACGTCTTCGACCATCCCCCGGCAGGTGATGACCTCGCCGAGCCGCACCATGCCCTGAAAGCGCACCTCGAGCCTTTTGCACGCGCCTGCGCCGAAGGCGCTTTCGACGAACTGCCCCAGAATGCCCATCGAGAGCATTCCGTGGGCGATGACGCCTGCGAGTCCGCCTGCGCGCGCCGCTTCATCGTCGTAGTGAATCGGGTTGTAGTCCCCGCTCGCCCCCGCGTACATGACGAGCTGGGTTCTGGAGACGGGCTCTTTCACCAACTCGGGCAGGGCGTCGCCCTTTTGGCGGATCATTCGCTTTCTCCGCGGTTTTCGAACCGCCTGAGCGACACCCATTTGCCCCCGCCCAGGCGGGTGCCCGCGCGCGCGTCGATAAATTCGTACGTGCGCTCGACGAACACCAGATCGCCCGAGCGGCCCGATTTTTCGCTGATGTCGGTGATGGTGAACGATACGTCCACCTCGTCTCCCGCGCGCAGGGGGCGATCGAACTCATAGGTTTGCGAGGCGTGCAGCCCTACGTCGCCAAAATCGGCGGGCACGTCGGGATAGGCGTCCTTCGGCCGGAAGGTGGTGGGAAACGTGGGCGGGGCGAGGGCTTCCGGCCCCCGGTAGGCGGGGTTCGGGTCGCCGATGGCGTCGGCGAACTTCTCTATCGCCCCCTGCTCGACGCGCACGCGAAACGGCCCGTGCTTTTGCCCCACCAGAGCGCGGATCCCAGGCGTGATTCTCTTGCTCATGCGGCTCCCGTCCTGATGCGCACGTCCACGGCGAGGCACCGCTCCGCCGTGGCGATGAGGGGGTTGACGTCCATCTCGGCGATAGCACCCCTGAGTTCGAGCGCCATGTCCGAGACCCGAACCATTATATCGGATACGAGGTGGGTGGGCACGGCGGGTCCGCCCCGGAAGCCCTCGAACACGGCGCGCGCGCGCAGGCCGCCGAGGGCGTGCTCGGCCTGGGCGGCGCCGAAGGGGGGCAGCAGGCGCGCCACGTCGCCGAGTGCCTCGACGAAAGTGCCGCCCAGCCCCGCCGACACGCAGGGGCCGAACGTCGCGTCGCCCGAGACGCCCACCAAAATCTCGAGACCTTGCGGAACCATCTCCTGCACGAGCAGGCGCGCGTCCTCCGCGAGGGCGAGGAGTTTTTCCGCACCCGCAAGAATTTCCCCCGTTTCGCTTAAGTTCAGCAGCACGCCGCCGGCCTCGGTCTTGTGCGAGAGGGCGCCGGAGACCACCTTGAGTGCGACGGGGGAGCCGATTTCCTCCCGCGCGCGCAGCGCCTCTTCAGGCGTCGCTGCGAGCATCTCTGCCGGTCTGGGTATGCCGTAGAGGTCGAGGAGCGCGGCGCAGGCTTCGGGAGGCAAAAAGGCGTCTGCCGGGTGCGCCTCCACGATCTGCCTGGCGGCGTCGGCGCGCGCGCGGTTCACTTCCTCAGGCGCGCGCACCGCCTCCCCGGCCCGGGCGAGGGCGCACAGGCAGGCAAGCCCGCGAATCGCGCGCGCATAATCCCCGAACACGGGCACGCCCGCGCGCTTGAGTGTCTCGATATGCGCGCGCGGCCCGGTGAGCCAGGCGAAGGCGACGGGCTTTTTTGCGGAGGCGAACAGCGCGCGCACCTCCCCGGCCACGCGCTCGCCCACGTGGTGGTAGATGCCCATCAAGAAGAGCAGGGCGTCGACGCCTTCGTCTCCGGCCACCGCCTCGCCCGCCGCGCGCAGGGGCTGGCTCTCGGGCTGGCTGACCATGAGCGAAACCAAATCGACGGGGTTGTCCCTGGGGGCGTAGTCGGGGAGGATGGCGCCGAGCTTCGCCCGGGTCTCCTCTCCCAGAGCGGGGAGGGACAAGCCCGCGCTCGTCGCCGCGTCGGCTGCGAGTGCGCCCAACCCGCCCGAGAAGCTCAGGACGCCCACGCCCGTGCCCTGCATGGGCCGGGAGCGGGCGAGGAAGTCCGCGATTTCCAAAAACGCGTCCATGGAATCGAGCACCTGAATCCCGTATTGCGCGGCGAAGGCGTCAAAGACGTCGGTCGAGGTGGTGAGGGCGGCGGTGTGGCTCTGCGCCGCGCGGGCGCCCGCGCTCGTCTTGCCGCCCTTGAGCAGGACGATGGGCTTGCCGAGCGTGAGCGCGCGCAGGGCGGCGCGCCGCAGCCGCTCGCCGTCGCGCACGGATTCGAGATACCCGCAGATGACGCGCGTATGCGGGTCGTCCAGAAAATATTCGACGCACTCGGCAAAATCCACGTCCACCTCGTTGCCCAGGCTCACGAGGCTGCTGATGCCCACCCCGCTCTCCTGAAAGCCGGTGAGCATGCACGCCCCCATGGCCCCGCTCTGGGTAACGAGGGCGACGGCGCCGGGAATCAGCGGGTCGTCGTCGCGAATCGAGATCGTAAAAGTCGCCATGAGCCGCGCGCGCACGTGCACCACGCCCATGCAGTTGGGGCCGAGCACGCGCATGCCCGAGGCCGCGCGAATCGCAAGAATCTCCTCCTGGAGTGCTGCGCCCTCCGCACCCGCCTCCGCAAAGCCCGAAGTGATGACGGCGGCGGCCTTTACCCCGCGCGCGGCGCACTGGGCGAGGGCGGGCAGCACGTCGTCTCTGGGCGTGCAGACCAAGGCGAACTCGGGGGCTTCGGGGAGCGAAGCCACGTCGGGGTAGCACTTGAGGCCCGCTATCTCCTCGCGCGCGGGGTTGATGGGGTAGATGGGGCCGGGAAAGCCGTATTGTTTCGTGAGCCGAATCGGGATGCCGCCCAGGCGCCGCAGGTTCGAGGATGCTCCCACCACGGCGAAGGATTGGGGGTGAAACAGGCTGTCGAGAGAGCCACCGGGCGCGCCCATGCAAGAAAATCAGGCGAGCAGGCCGCTCGCCGTGCCCAAGGTGACGGCAGTGCCTTCTTGGTTCAGGAGCGAAACGTCGAACACGCAGCGCGTCGCGCCCCCCTCGCTCGTCTTCTCGCGCAGCGTCGCCGAGAGCGTGAGCACGTCGCCCGGAAAGATGGGTTTGACGAAGGAGACTTCCAGCGCACCGCCCGCCACGAACCCCATTCCCAGATGGTCCACCATGAGCTCGGATATGAACGAGACGGGGTGGCGCCCGGTGGCCACCGCGCGGGGCAGGCCCGCTTTTCTCGCCACCTCGTCGTCGGTGTGGATGTTCTTCGTGTCGCGTCCGCCCGTTACGTAACGGTTGAAGCGCGCAATGTCCGCGCGCTCCACCGCGTGGGTGCGGGGCGGCAGGGCGTCGCCCGGTTGCATGCGCTCTATCTGCGCGCGCGCCTCAGTCATCTTCTGCATGCCTTCGGGTGAGGCTCAAGACAGAGGTGTGCGAAGAGGTAACCAGCAACTCCCCGGCCTCGTCGGTGACGATGAGTTCGCTCACTATCCAGCCCTTCTCGCGTTTGACGTAGAGGTCTTTGACGACGACTTTTTGCCGCACCCGCTCGCCGACCCGCACGGGCTTGTGGAAGCGGTAGCCCAGCTTCGCGTGTATGGTGCCGAAGCGCTTGTAGTTCGCATCATAAATGGCGAGCAGATCGTTCACGAATATCATCGGCGGGGCGATGGCCCCGCCCAGCGGCGAGGCGCTCTCGTACCACTCCCGCTGCGCACCCACGGCCTCGCAGTGCGCGTCTACCATCGCGCGGGTTACCTCCAGGCTGCGCTCGCCGATGGTCATGCCGACGCGCAGGTTCTCCCAGACGAAATCAGGCTTTTCATTCATCGCAGGTCTCCGGGGGGTGGGGGTCTTTTGCTCTCCCCCCCTCAATCCTCCTCGTTCGCCTCGGGAAAGCTCCCGGGCCAGTCGGCCGCCATGCGCTCGATGTAGGCTCTCAAGTCCTCGGGGTTTTGTCTGCGCCCGTGCTTGATGCCCTCTATCTTCTCTTCGTCGTCCAGGGGAATCCGCAGGGAGTCCTGAAAGCGGTTGCGCATGTTGAAGTAGGTGACGACCATGGTGAGCTCGACGAATTCGCGCTCATCGAAGCGGCTGCGCACGTGGTCGAACACGTCGTCGCGCGCCTTGGCGGTGTTCTTCGTCACGTGCTCCGCCCAGAGGACGGCGGCCTTCTCGCGCGCGGTGAGCGTTGGTGAATCCATGTAGGCGTCCGAGCAGATTTCAGCCACTTGCTCCTCGGTGATGCCGGCGTCCCGACCGAGCGCCGTGTTGTGCCCGAGTCAGTACGCACAGCCGTTTAAGTGGCTGGTCTTGATGACGGCCATCTCCTTGATGCGTGTGGACAGCACCGTGCCGAGCCCCTCGCGCATGAGCGTTACGGTGAGAGGCAGCATCATCTTGGCGACGTAGGGTTGGTAGGCCATGACGGCGTAGGAGTTTGCCACGCGGCCGAGCATGGAGGTGACGCCCGCGAACAGCCTTGCGGCCTCGCCTTCGGCCTCCTCGGTGCGGATGGGCTTCATCTCGCGCATAGGGGCGTCTCCACTCATTCTACGGGGGGCCAGATGCGCCGCGCGCGCGTGGGCGAACCCGGTGCGTGGAGCAGGCGCTGGCACACGTGGTAGGACCAGTCGTTCTCGCCGGGGATGAGCTTGTCCGCGCGCGGGAAGTGGGTGAGCACCTTATCGAGGGAGGAGAACTCGTAGAAGATGCAGTGCTTCGCCCAGCCGGCCGCCGAGACGAGCTTGCGCGTCCCCACGCAGCCGCGCATGTACTTCATCGCGGGCAGGCGATCCTGCGCGTACCAGGCGCTCAGGTCAAAATCGTCCTCGGGCGTGAAGCAGTTGAAAGTGCCCATCTGGATAATCGGCGCGGGCGGGCCGCCCACGGCGCGCGTGGCGGCGTCGGGGCCGTTCACCCTGTCCACCTCGCTCAGAATGCAGGTGCGCTCGCCGATTCTCTTTGCGAGCATGGCCCTGGTGTCTTCGGAGTAGGTTTTTGCGAGCTGGGCGGGGTTAGGGCTCAGGAACGTCTCCGCACTCGCGGCGCCAAAGAGCAGCAGGTATTCCGTGCCGCCCGGAATCGAGGGGTCGTCCGTGTAGGCGAGGTGGTCTTTTTTCTTCGCCTTGGGCGACTGCCTGTCGATGAGCTCGTAGTGGGCCGCCCACATGTAGCCGGGGCGCTGGAGCGCTTGCCTGATGTGGGTGTCGTGGAGCCACTCGTTGTAGGCCTGCTCGTCTTCTGGCGGCAAGTCGTACCAGGTCGCCCAGATGCTTCTGTCCATGCGGCCTCTCCCGGGGGTTGCGTGCTCAGCCCGAAGCCCTGCGCTTCTCCGGCGCGGCGCGCAAACACTTGGTGCACATCATCAGCGAAGCCGCCGCCGCGGTCTGCTCGATGCGGGTCTTTTCCCGCGCGTCGTCCACGTGCACTCTCCATGCTTGCAGCGCGGGAGGGAGCCGGCGCGGGCGGCGCATGTGTCTGCCGGCCCGCGGGAAGCCCAAGCGAAACCCGAACGGGGGTTCGGGAAGAATCGTGGTGTGCCGCCAGGGACTCGAACCCTGGACCTACGGATTAAAAGTCCGTTGCTCTACCAGCTGAGCTAGCGGCACGGGGTAGAAAATGTTTACGCGCAGGGTGCGGGCAAGTCAACCCTGCGCCGCGGCGTTTCGCGGCGGCCTCCCATTTCGGCTTGACGCACGGGGGGGCTGCGTGTTCAATACCACCCGCGCGCGCATTGCGCGTTCGCCGACGTAGCTCAGCTAGGTAGAGCAGCTGATTCGTAATCAGCAGGTCACCGGTTCAAGTCCGGTCGTCGGCTCCACGAGAGCTCCATCCCGCGAGCGGTTCGGCATCTCCTGGGTGTGCGCATGGCGAAAAGGGCGAGAGTGGGCGTCGTCGGCCTGGGGCGCATGGGCGGCCCTCTGGTGCGCAGGCTGCTGGGCCAGGGCGTTTCCCTCATGGCCTGGGACGTCTCCGAAGCCGCGCGTCGCCCCTTTGGGGAGAGCGAGGACGTGCTCCTCGCTCCGCCCGGGGAGATGGGCAAAGCCTGCGCGGTCGTCTTCTTCGTCGTTCCCTCCTCGGATGAGGTAGCCGCCTGCCTGCGGGGCAAGGGCGGTCTGCTGGCGAACGCGCGCAGAGGGCTCATCGTCTACGACCTCACGACGTCGGACCCCGCGAAGACCAGACGCCTCGCGCGTCGCGCCGAACGCGCGGGCGTGCGCTATCTCGACGCAGGCATGAGCGGCGGCCCCGCCGGCATCCTGGAGGGCAGGCTCACCCTCATGATCGGGGGTGATGAGAAGGTTTTGCGCCGCACGAAGAAATACCTCGCACCCTTCGTCGAGCGCACCTTTCACCTGGGGCCTTCGGGTGCGGGCCACGCCATGAAGATCGTCCACAACATGGTGCTGCACACGATGTTTCTGGCGACATGCGAGGGTGCGCGCCTCATCGAGCGGCTGGGGATGCGCGTCGAGGACATGATAGACGTGTTCAACGTCTCAACCGCGTACAGCTACGCCAGCCGCCACCGCTTTCCGAACAACATTCTCTCGGGAAAGTGGAACGGGCAGGCGCGCGTCTACAACCTGGAGAAAGACGTGGGCATCGCCGTAGGCATGGGCAAGGACCGCGGCGCCGACCTCCCCCTGGCAGAGCGGACGCACGCCTTTCTGCGCAAGGCCGCCGCGCGGGGGATGCTCGAGGAGGATATGTCGCTGCTCTACCGCGACTTCGACGAAATCCACGGAACCGACGCGCGCGGGGACGATGTTTGACGCGCGTCCGTTCCCTCTCATAAAATGCGGCCTCCCGGTAGGGCGGAGGCGAAAGGGTGCGCGCGGGGCAAGGCGCTGCCGCGTCGCCCGGAGGAGCCGTCCCGCAGGCTTCGATCATACAGAAAACGTGAACGAACGCGACGTTCCACCATCAATGGACAAAGGAGAACCGAAATGGCATTCGAACTTCCCGCTCTCGATTACGACTACGGCGCGCTCGAGCCCCACATCGACGCCCGCACGATGGAGATCCACCACACCAAGCACCACAACACCTACCTCACGAACCTGAACAACGCCATCGCGGGCACGGACCTGGAAGGCAAGAGCATCGAGGAGATTCTCGCCGGCCTCACGCCCGAGCAAGGCGGCCTCAACTTCAACGGCGGCGGCTACGACAACCACTGCATTTTCTGGAAGAACATGAGCCCCAACGGCGGCGGCGAGCCGGGCGGCGAGCTGGCGGCGGCCATCGGCGACTTCGCGGCCTTCAAGGAGGAGTTCTCGACCAAGGCGGTCACCGTGCAGGGAAGCGGCTGGGCGTGGCTGTGCACGAAGCCGGGCTCGGGCGTCGTCGAGATCAAGCAGATGCCCAACCAGACGAGCGTGCGCACCCAGGGCTACGTGCCGCTTCTGGGTGTCGACGTCTGGGAGCACGCCTACTACCTCAACTACCAGAACCGCCGTCCCGACTACGTCGCCGCGTGGTGGAACGTGGTGAACTGGGACGACGTCGCCGCGCGCTTCGCGGCCGCCAAGTAGAGGGGGGTCTCTGATGAGTTTGCGCGTGGGCGACGCGGCGCCCGACTTCGAATTGCCGAAAACGCTGGCCGAGGGAGATACCGTCCGCCTGAGCGACTACCGCGGCAAAAAGAACGTGCTGCTTTGCTTCTACCCGTTCGACTTCTCCTCGGTGTGCAGCGAGCAACTGCCCGCCTACCAGGCGGAGAAGGCGCGCTTCGATGCTGCGGACTGCGAGGTGTTGGGCATCAGCGTCGACAGCCCCTTCGCCCATTCCGCCTGGGCGGAGCAGTACGGCATCGAGTTTCCGCTGCTCAGCGACTTCTTCGGCAAGGAGACGTGCGCGGCCTACGGCGTGCTGAACGACAAGGGCTTTAGCAACCGCGCGGTGATTCTCCTCGACAAGGAGGGGAAGATCGTCCATATGGAGGTTACGGCCTCCCCGCCCGAGAAGCCCGATGACGAGAAGCTCTTCGCGGCGGTCGAGGCGTTGGGCTAGGCCGCTTCTCGGACGCAGGAACCACGGGCGCGGGGTGCATCGCCCCGCGCCCGTTTTTTTCGTCTCTCACTCTCCCGGCCCCGCGGGGTCGGGCGGAGGTAGTGCGCGTTGTCCGGAATCGTCGAGACCATCCGCTCGCCTGAGGTGAGCGTTTCCATCGAGCTGTTCCCCCCCCGGGGGGCGAAGGCCGTGGAGCGCACCCTGCGCGAGGTGGCCGCGATACACGACGCCATGGACGTCGCCTTCACCTCGGTCACCTACGGGGCGGGCGGCTCCACGCAGGAGGGCACGCTCGAGCTCGTGCTCGCACTCGCCGCGCTCCACCCCGGCCGCGTGGTGGCGCATCTGACGTGCGTGGGAGCGAACGAGGCGGAACTCTCGCGCCTGATGGATATCTACCGCCGCAACGGGGTGGGCGACATTCTGGCGCTGCGCGGCGACGTGCCCGAGGACATGACGCGCGAGCAGGCCGTCTCGGGCGGGTTTCGCTACGCGGCCGATCTGGTGCGCTGGCTCAGGCGCCTGGGCGGGCTCTCCTCGGTAGGTGTGGCCTGCTACCCCGAAGGCCATCCCGAAACCCCCGACCGCGGCAAGGATATGGACTACTTCGTCGAGAAGGTCGCCGAAGGGGCCGACTACGCGGCGTCGCAGTTTTTCTTTGAAGCCGATCTGTGGGAGCGCTTTGTGGAGGAGACGCGCGGGCGCGGGGTGGAGGTTCCGCTCGCCCCGGGCATCCTGCCCGTGCGCGATCTGGGCCAGGTGCTGCGCTTCGCCGAGAGGTGCGGGGCGAGCGTGCCGAAGAGCGTGGTGAACGCTCTCGAACCCTACGCCGACGACCCCCAGGGCTTCAGGGAAGCTTCTGCGGACCTCGCGGCGGCCCAGATTCGCCGGCTGATGGAGATGGGCGTCGCCCACTTTCACATCTATGCGCTCAACCGCGCGGACATCATCGTGCGCATTGCCGATAGGCTCGGCTGGCGCAGGAGCGTTCCATAACGGCGGAGCGCACGCCGCGCTCATAAATGCCTTCACGGGTGTAACAGCGAAGGGTTTCTCTTGCAGGGTGCACGTAGCGAAACGGGCGGGCGCAGAGGCCAAGCCGAAAGAATATTCTCTCCCGCTCCCGTGGGTGGGTAGCGTCTCTAATCCAGCGGAGCGTGGAGGCGCGATTCTCCCATGAGGTATTCGTCCACCGCGCGGGCACAGGAGCGCCCGTCCGCAATCGCCCAGACGACGAGAGAGGCCCCCCGCATCATGTCGCCCGCCACGAAGACGCCCGGCGCGCTCGTCATCCAGTTGTCGTCGCGCTGTACCGCCCCGCGTTCGGTGCGATCGAGCGCGAGCTCCTCAAGCAGGGGGTGGCAGTCGGGTCCCTGAAAGCCGATGGCGATGAGAACGAGGTCCGCCTCTATCTCCTCTTCGGTGCCCGGAATCTCGGTGAAGACGACCCGCCCGTTCTCGTCGTGCGCTTCGTCCACGCGAACGGTGTCTATCTTCTTCACGCGGCCGTCCTCGCCCACGAAGCGGCGGGTCTGGATCTGGAAGATGCGCTCCCCGCCTTCTTCGTACATCGGCGCGCTGCGAAAGATGTTCGCGTAGTTGGGCCAGGGGTCGTTGAGCGGGTCGCGCGTATCGGGCGGGCGCGGATGGTACTGGAACTGGCGGACGGACTTCGCCCCCTGCCTGTGGGCGGTGCCCACGCAGTCCGCACCCGTGTCGCCCCCGCCGATGACGACCACGTGCTTGTCCCGTGCGGTGATGAACTCCCCCTCGGCGATGGCGTCGCCCGCGAGCCTTCGGTTCTGCATGGTGAGGTAGCGCATCCCGAAGTGGATGCCGTCCAGCTCTCGGCCGGGAATGGACAAGTCGCGGTGCAGGAGCGCGCCCGCGGCGAGCACCACGGCGTCGAACTCCTCCGTGAGCTGTGCCATCTTCGGGTCGACGCCCACGTTCGCGTTCACGCGGAAGGACACCCCTTCTTCTTCCATCTGGCGCACGCGCCTGTCGACGTAGGTCTTGTCCATCTTGAAGTCGGGAATGCCGTAGCGCATGAGGCCGCCCAGCCTGTCGTCGCGCTCGAAGACGGTAACGTGGTGTCCCGCGCGGTTGAGCTGCTGGGCGGCGGCCAGACCCGCCGGCCCCGAGCCCACCACGGCCACCTTCCTGTCGGTGCGCGCCTCGGGGGGCACTGCCTCCACCCAGCCCTCGGCGAAGGCGTGCTCGATGATGGACTTTTCGATCTCCTTTATCGTAACCGGGTCGTCGTTAATCGTGAGAACGCACGAATCCTCGCACGGCGCGGGGCAGAGCCAGCCCGTGAATTCGGGAAAATTGTTCGTCGCGTGAAGCCGCTCGATGGCGTCCTTCCACAAGTCGCGGTAGACCAGGTCGTTCCAGTCGGGAATCAGGTTGCCCAGCGGACACCCCTGGTGGCAGAACGGGATGCCGCAATCCATGCACCGCGCCCCCTGGGGGCGGAGCACGTCGTGCGGGGTGGGCAGGTAGACCACGTTCCAGTCGCGCACGCGCTCGTTCACGGGGCGCGTTTTGGGCGCTTCTCTTCCGAATTCCACGAATCCCGTCGGTTTACCCATGGGCGCCCTCCATGACGGCTTCCTCCCAGGGGATGCCCTTGGTCTTCGCTTCCTCGATGGCCGTGAGGGCGCGCTTGTAGTCTCTCGGCATCACCTTGGCGAACCGGGGCTGGTAGGCGTCCCACGCATCGAGTATCTCCTGTGCGCGCGCGCTGCCCGTGTGCGCGGCGTGCTTGCGAACGAGGTCTTTCACCTCCTCCACGTCGTCGGGCGCGAGGAGGGGCTCCACGTCCACCATCTCCTTGTTGCAGCGCCGCGCGAAGTCGCCCGCCTCGTCCAGCACGTAGGCGACGCCGCCCGACATGCCTGCGGCGAAGTTTCTGCCCGTCGTGCCGAGGATGACGACGCGCCCCCCCGTCATGTATTCGCATCCGTGATCACCCACGCCCTCCACCACCGTGTGCGCGCCGCTGTTGCGCACGCAGAAGCGCTCGCCCGCCAGACCGCGGAAATACGCTTCTCCCGACGTCGCGCCGAACAGCGCCACGTTGCCGGTGATGATGTTCTCCTCGGGCTGAAAGCCCGACGCGGCGGGGGGGTAGGCGACGAGCCTGCCGCCCGAGAGCCCCTTGCCCATATAGTCGTTGGCGTCGCCCTCGAGGGTGAGCGTCATGCCGCGGGGCACGAACGCGCCGAAGCTCTGCCCGGCGGAGCCCGTAAAGTGGATGCGGATGGTGTCCTCGGGCAGCCCCTCCGCGCCGTGGGCGCGCGTAACTTCCGAGCCCGTGATGGTGCCCACCGTCCTGTGCGTGTTGCGAATGGGCAGGGCGAAGGAGACGGGCGTTTTGTTCTCTATCGCCTCGCGGCAGCGGGGGAGCAGCTCGCGCACGTCGAGCGAGCGCTCAAGGCCGTGGTCCTGCGTCGTGGTCTGGCGGATGGCGGCGTCCGGGTCGGCGTCGGGCTTGTGGAGAATGGCCGAGAAGTCCAAGCCTTTGGCCTTCCAGTGGTCGACCGCCTTTCTGGGGTCGAGCCTGTCCACGCGCCCAATCATCTCCTCCAGCGTGCGAAAGCCCAGCCGCGCCATGTATTCGCGCACCTCGTCCGCCACGAAGCGGAAGAAGTTTTCCACGAACTCGGCCTTGCCCGCGAACTTCTCGCGCAGCTTCGGGTCCTGGGAGGCGACGCCCACCGGGCAGGTGTTCAGGTGGCACACGCGCATCATGATGCAGCCCATGACGACGAGCGGCGCGGTGGAGAAGCCGAACTCATCCGCCCCCAGCAGCGCGCCCACCACCACGTCGCGCCCCGTCTTCATCTGGCCGTCCACCTGCACCGCCACCCTGTCGCGCAGCCTGTTGAGCACGAGTACCTGCTGGGTTTCGGCGAGGCCGAGTTCCCAGGGCGTTCCCGCGTGCAGGATGCTGGTGATGGGCGAAGCCCCCGTTCCGCCGTCGTGGCCCGAGATGAGAATGGTGTCGGCGTGGGCCTTGGAGACGCCCGCCGCCACGGTGCCGACGCCCACTTCGGAGACGAGCTTCACGTGCACCCCCGCGCGGGGGTTCGCGTTCTTCAGGTCGTAGATGAGTTGCGCCAAATCCTCGATGGAATAGATGTCGTGGTGCGGCGGCGGCGAGATGAGGCCCACCCCCGGCGTGGAGTGGCGCGTCTTGGCTATCCAGGGGTAGACCTTGTGCCCGGGCAGCTGGCCGCCTTCGCCGGGCTTCGCACCCTGGGCCATCTTGATTTGCAGGTCGGTGCAGTTGACCAGGTAGTCGCTCGTAACCCCGAAGCGGCCCGACGCCACCTGGTGGACGGCGCTCCTGCGCAGGTCGCCGTTCGCATCGGGCGTGTAGCGCTCCGCGTCCTCGCCGCCCTCGCCCGAGTTCGACTTGCCGCCGATGCGGTTGAGCGCGACGGCCAGGGTTTCGTGGGCTTCGAGGCTCAGTGCGCCGTAGGACATCCCTCCCGTGCTGAAGCGCTTCATGATCGACTCGGCTGATTCCACCTCTTCGAGCGGCACGGGGTTTTCCGCCCATCTGAAGTCCAGCAGGCCGCGCAGCGTGGCCAGATGCTTGTGCTGGTTGTCGACCTTCTCGGTGTATTCCTTGAATATCTCGTAGCGCCCCGACATGGTGGCGTGCTGGAGCTTGAAGACGGTTTCGGGGTTGAAGAGGTGGAACTCCCCGTCGCGCCGCCACTGGATGTCGCCGCCGCTCTCGAGGTCGCGCGCGCCCGCGGGCCGCGCGGGGAAGGCGTCGGCGAGGCGCTTGAGGGCCTCGCGGCCCACGACGTCAATGCCGATGCCGCCGATGCGCGAGGACGTCCAGGTGAAATACTTCTTCACGAAGTTGCGCCGCAGGCCGATGGCCTCGAATATCTGCGCCCCCCGGTAGGACTGGATGGTCGAGATGCCCATCTTCGACATCACCTTCAGGATGCCCTTGTCGAGGGCGGCGACGTAGTTTCTGCCGGCCGTCTCCGCGTCGAGGTTTTCGATGAGCCCGCCGCGCACCATGTCCTCGATGGTCTCGAAGACGAGGTAGGGGTTGATGGCCGCAGCACCGAAGCCGAGCAGCAGGCACATGTGGTGCACCTGGCGCGCCTCGCCCGTCTCGATGAGCAGCCCGATGCGCGTGCGGGTGCCCTCGCGCACCAGATGGTGGTGGACGCCCGCGGTGGCCAGCAGGGCGGGAATCGGCGCGTAGTTTCTCGAAACCCCCCTGTCCGAGAGCACGATGAAGCTGTAGCCCTGCTTGATGGCGCGGCTCGCCTTGCGGCACAACTCCTCCATCGCGCGCTCGAGACCCTCGGGCCCCTCGTCCGCGCGGAAGAGAATGGGCAGGGTCACGGCCTTGAGGCCGGGCTGTTCGACGTGGACGATCTTGTAGAAATCCTCGTTGCTCAGGATGGGAGAGTCGAGCTTTATCTGCCTGCAAGAGTCGGGTTCTGACGCCAGCAGGTTCTTTTGGGGGCCGATGGTGGAGGATATCTGCGTGACGATTTCCTCGCGTATGGCGTCGATGGGCGGATTCGTCACCTGTGCGAAGAGCTGCTTGAAGTAGTCGTAGAGCAGGCGCGGGCGATTCGAGAGCACGGCGAGGGCCGCGTCGTTGCCCATCGAGCCCGTCGGGTCGTTCTTCTGGGTGGCCATCGGGCCGATGAAGAAGCGCAAGTCCTCCTGCGTGTAGCCGAACGCCTTTTGGCGCGTGAGGACGGTGTCGTGGTCCGGTTCGGGAAGGTGGGGAGCGTCGGGCAGCTGGTCCAGGTGGAGCAGGTGGGCGTCCAGCCACTCCCCGTAGGGGTGTGCCGCGGCGTAGCGCGTCTTGATTTCCTCGTCCTCGACGATGCGGCCCTGCTCGGTGTCCACGAGCAGGATGCGGCCCGGGTGCAGACGCTCCTTGATCCGCACGTTCTCGGGCGGCACGTCGAGAACGCCGACTTCCGACGCCATGACGAGCAGGTCATCGTGGGTGACGTAGTATCGCGCGGGCCGCAGGCCGTTTCTGTCCAGGGCCGCGCCGATGAGCGAGCCGTCGGTGAAGGCGATGCAGGCCGGCCCGTCCCACGGCTCCATCAGGCTCGCGTGGAACTCGTAGAACGCCTTGCGCTCCGCGTCCATGGCCTCGTGTCCGACCCAGGGCTCGGGAATCATCATCAAGACGGCGTGGGGCATCTCCCGGCCGGCCATGTAGAGAAACTCCAGCACGTTGTCGAAGATGGCCGAGTCGCTCCCCCCCTCGACGATGATGGGCAGCACCTTCTCGAGGTCGGGCAGGTGCGGGGAGGAGCACAGCGCCTCTCTGGCGCGCATCCAGTTGATGTTGCCGCGCAGGGTGTTGATCTCCCCGTTGTGTGCGAGGCAGCGGTAGGGGTGCGCCAGCGGCCAGGAGGGAAACGTGTTCGTGGAAAAACGCGAGTGAATCAGCGCCAGGCCCGACTCGACGTCGGGGTCGCGCAGGTCGGGGAATACCTCGTCGAGCTGCGTGGCGGTGAGCATCCCCTTGTAGACGAGCGTGCGCGCGGAGAGCGAGGGGATGAAGAACTCCTCCCTGTCGCGCACCCGGGAGTCGCGAATCGCGTACTCGACCCGCTTTCTGATGACGTAGAGCCTGCGCTCGATTCCCATGACGTCGAGGGCGTCGTCGAACCCGCCGATGAACACCTGGCGAAACCGCGGCGCAGCCTCCCGCGCGGTGGGGCCGATGGCGGAGAGGTCGCGCGGCACGGGCCGCCAGCCGAGGACGACCGTGCCTTCTTCGTGCACGATGGACTCGAATATCTGCTCGCACTCGTTCGCCTGGTGCGGCGAGCGGGGGAGAAACACCGAGCCGACTCCGTAGCGGCCCGCCGCGGGGAGCCTGAACCTCTCCGCCTCACAGACCTTGCGCAAGAACTTGTCGGGCACCTGGAGCAGTATTCCCGCCCCGTCGCCCGTGTCGGCTTCCGAGCCCGTGGCTCCGCGGTGGGCGAGGTTGCGCAGAATGGTGATGGCCTTCTCGACGATGCCGTGGGACTTGCGCCCCTTTATGTCCACCACGAAGGCGACGCCGCAGGCGTCGTGCTCGTGGGTGGGGTCGTAGAGACCTTGTGCGGGGGGGGCTTTTCTCATTTTTTACCGGCTTTCTGCGTGTCCGGGGGAAACTTCGCCTGCGACCGGCCAGACCGCGAGGGCATGTTGCGAATATTTCCGGTGGATGGCACGCGGCAGTGTTCATGAAACGGCAGGGTGAATATAGCACTCCGGGAAATATAAGGCAAACGAAAAATTTTAATACGTTGCATCAGTTTTTCTTATGATGTATGGTTTTCGCATGAACGTCGAGACCCTGCGGCTTTATTGCCGCGTCGTTCAGGAGAAGAGTTTCTCGCGGGGTGCGGCCCGGTGCGGGGTGACGCAGCCCGCGGCGAGCCAGGCGCTTCGCCAGCTCGAAGAGGAGTTGCGCGTCGCCCTGCTCGACAGGAGCAAGCGGCCCTTCGAGGTGACCGAGGAGGGACACCGCTTCTACGAGGCGTGCCGCAGGCTGCTGGGGGAGTTCGACCAGGTCTGTGCGGAGATATCGCGCGGCATCGGCGAGGTGCACGGGCAGGTGCACGTGGCGGCCATCTACTCGGTGGGTCTTCACCAGATGGGCGCCTATATGCAAAAATTTCGCTCGCTCTACCCCCAGGCGCGGGTGCGTCTGGAGTGCCTCCACCCCGAGAAAGTGGTGCAAACGGTGCTCGATGACGCCGCCGACGTGGGCCTTCTCTCCTACCCGCCCCGCCACAAGGCCCTGCGCGTCGTGCCCTTCCGCGAGGAGCCGATGTTCTTCGTGTCCCACCCCGGGCACCCGCTCGCCTTTCGCCACACCGTCGGACTCAAAGATCTCCAGGGCGAACCCTTCGTGGCGTTCGACGCGGATTTGCCGATTCGCAGCGCACTCGACAGGGTATTTCGCCGCACCGGCGTGAGCGTGAACGTCGTCATGGAGTTCGACAACGTGGAGAGCATCAAGGAAGCGCTCTTCCTCGACACCTGGGTGAGCATCCTGCCCGGCTCCGCCGTCCAGAACGAGCGCGCCATGAACACGCTGGCCGTGCTGCCCTTTGAGGGCGAGGGCATCGTCCGCCCCGTGGGTCTCATCCACAGGCGCGGCGTGCCGCTGCGGGGCGTCGTCAAACGCTTTATCGACCTTCTGGGCGAAGACGCCGAGCGGCCTGCCTCTCCCGTATCTTCCTGATTTTTCGCAGGACAACTATTTTTAGATATTTTTGTTGACTTATATGCCCAATAATGGCTATATTTGTCGCGCTTGATGTTCGAATAAGAACATCAAGCGGCGGCGGAGGCTGGTTTCCCGCCCCTTTCGTTCACTCGGGGCACCAAGAGGAAACGCCATGCGCCCGCTCAAGGATGTTGCAGAGCCCATGCTTCGCCCGGATGATCCGTCCCGCACATTCCTACCATACTTCCCGCCGAACGAGGCGTCCCGCACGCAGGGGACGCTCCCTTCTTCAGCCTCGGCAGTTTTCACGACGCGCGGGTCATCCGGGCATTTTTTACGAGGCGGCGGCCGGCCGCGCCGCCGCGGGGGTGCGTCATGAACGAGGCGGCCTCCTACGTCGGTGCGCACGAGCGCACCCTCGCCGAGATGGTGGACGAGGGGCTGGACGTTCCCCGTGAGGGCGCGGTGCTCCTCTACCGCGACCGCGAGCGGGGCGTGCGCCTCATCTTCCCGAGTGCGGAATCCGCCCGCGCGCGCGCCGACGCCCTGGTGCGCGCGGGCAGAACGCGCAGGCGCGACGTGCGGGTGGTTTCGCTGGCCGAAGCCCTCGCCTGATGGCGCGCCCGAAAAAGCCCCCCGCCAGGCGCGCGCGCCACGCACCGCCCGATCCCCGTACGCCGCGCCGCATCCTGGAGGAGGAGGCGTTTCTCACCAAGCCCATGCTGGCGAAAGTGCTCGGCTACAAGAGCTGCCGCACGCTCGACGCCATCGTGGCCGAGGACTGCGCGAGCGACTCCCCGTGCCTGCGGCCCGTCTACCTGCGTCGTCCGCCCGCACCGCCCGACGTCGCGCGGCCCGCGAACCACCCCTCGTTCAAGAGCGCGCGCTTTCGCCGCGAGGACGTGCTCGCCTACGTCGAGAAGATGCAGGAGGAGTTCCCCCTGGACCTCGAATGGAAATACGGCGGGATGAGGGGGTAGGGGGGCTAGACCGCCCGAAAAGAGGTATACTCAACACATCTGCGAACATTCGATCAGGTCGCCGAGAGTTTCCCTTGCATGAAGCTGGTCGCTTATGTTTCCAAGTTGCCGCATACTATGTATAAGTGTAGATACACTTGCAAGGGAGGCTCCGGACATGACCGAAAAGGACGCTACCGAACGCACCGGTTCGAGACGTGAGGAAGAGTACGCCGAAATGCTAGAGGCCGCACTCGCTCGCCCGGGAGTTCGTGAGGTCATGGAAGTCTATGAGGATTGGAAGGAAAAAGATAAGGGGCTCGACGCTTATCGCTCGGCTGTGAAGAGATCAGAGCAAGTCAAAACGACGAACTATACGACCCCCCCCCCTGAGCCGCCAAACTCAGGTCCCTTAAAGTGCCGATATGGAGTGAGATTCTAGCGGAGTTACGTTCCACGCAACAACCTGGACACCCACCCGACTTTGATGGTGTTCGCAGGAAATATCTTTTAGAGCTTCACAAACACGTGAAACGTAACATTATCCTCTATGCTTCAGGGTGGTTGCAGAGGGAAATGGCACCACCCGAGCTGGTTTCTATCGGCGACGAAGATATACAGGCGTTGATGGAAGTCGTCCAAGGCTTGGACGGTGAGAATCTTGACTTGGTTCTGCATAGCCCCGGCGGTTCTCCAGAAGCGGCAGAAGCAATTGTATCCTATCTCCGTTCACGATTTTCTCATATTCGTGTAATCGTTCCGCAACTCGCCATGTCGGCGGCTACTATGATCGCGTGTGCGGCTGACGAGATCGTATTGGGCAAACATTCTTTCCTTGGTCCCACCGACCCGCAAATTGTACTACCCACTCCGCTAGGGGTACGTTTGGTCCCTGCGGAAGCAATCTTGGCGCAGTTCGATCGCGCCCAACGAGAATGTGTCGATCCAGCAAAGTTGTCTGCTTGGTTGCCGACGTTGACCCAATATGGACCCGACCTTCTGGTTCAATGCGAAAATGCATTGGATATGTCTAAAGAGTTGGTGAAAACGTGGCTTGAGGCATACATGTTCAATGGACAGAGCGATCCTGCGAGCAAAGCAGAATCTATTTCCGACTGGCTCGCTGATCACAAGACATTCAAAAGCCATAGTCGACACTTATCGAGGGACGAGATAGAACAAAAAGGGTTGACGGTAATTCAGCTTGAAGATGACGAGAAGTTCCAAGATTTGAGCCTCTCGGTATTTCACGCAACGACGCACACGTTTACTGCCACAAAGGCGGTAAAAATCGTCGAAAACCATACGGGTCGAGCGTTTATCAAACAGCATGCTGTGCAACCCGTCCCCACGCTTAAAGTTGGAATAGGGCCAGGGGACCCCGATATGTTGCAAGGTCATAGTCCGCAGGGATAATCCGATGCCCTGTATACACCCCACGGACGAGGACCCCGGCTTCTAGCGAAGGCTCCCTGAACGAAACAAAACAAAACCCCCCGCGCACCTGCCGGGGGGTTTTGCTTTTGGTAGGTGAGTATCGCCTGGATTTCCCCTAATTCACGATCTTCCACGTTCCGTCGGACTGGCGGCAGGCGCGGCCGAAGGCCTGCTCGGTCCTGCCGCCCACGGTGATGGTCTGCTGGAACTCGCGGCAGTAGGTGTTGCCCGCCTTCCGCCGGACGGTGTAGGTGCGCCGGGGCGTGATGGTGCCCTTGTTGCCCGTGTCGGGGTTCACCCACGTGCTCGTCACGCCCGATTTGCCGCGCTCGAGCGTCGTCTGGGTGCGGCGGCCCATCAGCAGGCGGTCGCGCTCGTCGAGTTGGCGCCCGATGGAACCGCCCATGAGCCCGCCGATGATGGCGCCCGCTACCGTCGCCGCGGTGCGGCCGCGCCCCTTGCCGACGCGCGAGCCGAGCATTCCGCCCGCTATTCCTCCCAGAATCGCCCCGCCGACCTCCTTGTCGCCGCGGCGTTGGGGGTCGCAGCCGGCGAGTCCCAGCGAGAATACGGCAATGATGAGGCAGGCAGTCCACTTCTTCATCTCTCGTCTCCTGTCGTTGGCGGCGTCGCACACCTGAGGCAAACGTGGGCGGCTCCCCGCAGTTGCCCGTATTTTCCACCATCGGGGCGGCGGCATCAAGGGCTAGAATCCCTGCCCCGGAGGCGGGCCGCCGCCGGGTGCGCCGCACGCCCGCGGCGCACGCGATTCCCCGAAGCGAAGAGGAAAGCCATGCGCGAAAAACACCCTTTCGAGAAGCGAGCTGATTCCGCTCTGAAGCACCTGGCGCGCAGCGCGCATACCGCCCCGCGTCTTCTGGCCGCCGCCGCGGGGCTCGTTCTGCTCGTGCTCGTGCTGGGAGCCCTCCTGTGCGCGTCGTGAATGGCGAGCGGGCCGGGGCGTTCTCTGGAGAGGGGCTGATGAGCGAGGAGGTCGTGGAGGACATCAAGCGCGAGGAGGGTTTCGCCTCCCGCGTGTATCTCGACACCGGGGGCCGGAAGACCATCGGCTACGGCACGCTGCTCGAAGACGGCATATCCGAGGCCGAAGCCGTGCTTTTGCTCCACCATCGCCTGGGAGCGATGGCAGAAGAACTCGCGCACTCGCGCGTCGGTGGTGTGTGCGCGCACCTCACGCGCGGTGCGCGTCGCGCCGTTCTCAACATGGCCTACAACATGGGTGTGCCGAACCTGCTGGGTTTTGAGCGCATGTGGACGGCACTCGCCGAAGGCGACTACGAACGCGCGGCGGCGGAGGTGCTCGACTCCGAGTACGCGCGGGCACTGCCCGCCCGGGCGCGTCGCGTCGCCGCGGTGATGAGGAGCGTGTGATGGCTTTTTTCGAAAAACTCATAGGCGGAGGCTTCGTCGCGGCGGCGGAGGGGGTGGCGAACGTCATCGACAAGTTCGTCGAGACGCCCGAGGAGAAGCGCGCGGCAGAAGCGATACGCCAGAGGCTGATGATGCGCCCCGTCGAGGCGCAAAACGAGATCAACAAGATCGAGGCCGCCCACCGCAGCCCCTTCGTCGCGGGCGGCAGGCCGTTCATCCTGTGGACGTGCGGGGTCTCGCTCGCCTTCTACTTCATCCCCCAGTACGTGTTGGGCGCGTGGCTGTGGACGCGGCAGGTGCTTGTGGCCGGCGCGCTGGTTCCCTATCCCGTCTCGGCGGAGGGGCTTTTCGAACTCACGCTGGGGATTCTCGGTCTGGGCGCACTGCGCACGGTGGAGAAGTTGACGGGCAAGGCCAGGTGAGGAGCGGGCTTGCGCTGCCGGGGCGAAGCGGGGCGACGCCCTCAGTGAGCACCCTGCTGCGGGGGATGATCGTGCACGATGCTTATCTGTTCGGGCAGAACGAAGGCCGCCGTGAGGAGGATGCCGACGCCCACGACGATGACGATGACGCCCGGGGCCATGAGCTTCGCCCTCGAGGTTTGGGCGGCAATTTCTTTTTGCGACTGGCGCGCGATATAGGCGCCCATCGCCAGGACGATGGCGCCTATCAGAGCGGTCGAGATGCGCAGCAGGTTGCGCTCTTCCGCCAGGTAGCTGAACAGGGCGATCTCCTCCCCCCCGTGGGCGTGGGCGGGCGCATCGGGCAGCCACCACAGGCAAAGCGCGCCCAGGGCGGCGATCATCCAGGGGTGCGTGTGCATGGGGGTCTCCTCGCGGGTTTCTTCTCCCAGTATGCGGGATGGAGCCTTTCTCCTCAACGCACGGACCCCCCGTGCGTTTTCCGCACTGCCGCGGGCGGGGCGGCCCGCCGCTTTTCCCCCGGCCCGCCGCGCTGCGCGGCCCGGATTCGTTCGGGAGGTATTACGTCGTGAACGCGTTGGCAGCCCGCGTCCTGCGCGGCGACATATTGAAGACGCTCTACTATCAGGACGCCTTTCACGCCGGTGCGCGCGTGGGCAGCCTGCTGCTCTGGGGTGCCCTGCGCGAGGCGGGGCACCACGAGGAGGGCGCGCCCCTGGGCCGCGAGACGCTCGAGGCGTTCGTGGATGATCTGGCGGAGCGGGGTCTCATCGAAAAGCGCACGCCCGAGGGTTTCGGCCGCCTGCTGACCGACTACGAGGTGCACCTCACGCGCCGGGGACGCGGCCTGCTCGAGGGCGCGGTGCCCGCGGAGCGCGACGTTCTCGTGGGAGAGGTGTGATGGACAGGAGGCGGGGACCCAGGTCGAAAATCGTCGCGCACGAAGCGGAAGAACTCGTCGACCCCATGCTCGCCGAGGGGAAATCCTACAGAGAGGTGGCCGAGGCCTTCGCAGACGCCACGGGGGAGACGATAGCCGTCTCCTCGGTGGGCAGGCGCAACGACAAGCTGCTCGAAGCCATTCGCCGGAGCAAACGCGTGGAGGCCATGGTGAACTCCCTGATCGAGGAGATCACAGGCTACGACGGCGAGGGGAGGGACCCGGGCGAGAAGGTGGCCGCCGCCGCGCGGGGGATGCTGATGGTGCAGGCGGTCGAGGCCGTATCGCACCTGGGGCGCGAATCTTTTGACGACCTGACGCCCGAGAAGCTCGCCTCGATGGTGAACGCGCTCGAGCGCACCCGCATATCGGCCGAGCGGCTCCGCCTGCGCTATGAGGACGGCTTCGCGGCGGCCAAGATGGCGATTATCGCGGAGTTGCGCGAAGCCCTCCGCGCCCACCCCGACGTGCTCGACAAGGTGTGTGAACTCACCGCCCAGGCTGCGCGCACGCTCGAGGAGCGCGTTTGAGGGGGGTAAAGAAAGAAAAACGCTATTTTCTTTCTTTGCGAAAGATGAAAAGCAAAGTTTCTTTTCTTATCGCCTTTCGTAGGCCGTGTGCCTGCGGATCGACACCTTTCCGGTTGAAGAAGTCATGGTTGGAACGGATTTTTTTTATCTGTTAATATCGTGTGGATATTCTAGTCATTGCGGCCCCAAGGGAAGCAGCGTTTTTGATGACCCGACGAAAGGGTGGGTGTAGCCGATGAATGACCAAGAACAACGAGACGAGGAGCAAACTCTCGATTCCGATGAAGGCAAGGATATTCCATTTGCGGATTTTGCCCAAGCGGGAACGAGTGCTGACATAGGAATTGTTTTGTTGTTTGCTCAATCCCGGCCACAGACCCAAAAACGGCACGTGGTCGGTCAGGTCATGTTGCCCATGAAGGTTGCGGCAGATACGACCATGATGTTGTTGCGGCAAATCGTGGAGGTCGAAAAATCCACGGGGCGCAAATATTTGCCGGATAACATTCAGGTTACCGAACAGCCGAGGCAGACTTGAGGCAACGGGGAGAGGCGATGTTTCAGCCAGTAGCAAGCACTGACAAAAATGAGTATCGAAATTTAGCGGTAACGTTAACGCCTGCCTTCTTGCCGACTGTTTCGGTTGCTGAGGTGCCGCAACATACGGAGCCGCCGGTTTATCGGCATGTGGATACCAGGGAGTCATGGTTTTATTCCGATGCCTGGCAGACGCTGGAAGATGAGGCGGATGAAGATTACAGAGCGGGCCGAATGCAAACGTATGATTCCGTAGACGACCTCTTGGCTTCATTGTAATTTGCACCATGCTTGATGAAATACAATAAGTTAGCGAGTTTCGATCGAGACTTCAAAAAACTCCCTCCTGAAATACAAAGCGCCGCGAAAAAGCAAATAGAATTGCTACTCAAAAACCCAGGCCATAATTCACTGCGAGTTCGCAAGCTCGGACAAAAACGTGAGGGCAGAGATGTCTGGTACATGAGAATCACCCAAGGGTATCGTGCGACATTTTGGCGGGAAGACGACGAAATTACCCTGCGCCGTATAGGTGACCACGATATTTTGGATCGTGAAATTTAGGAGCGATTCCCGCTTGGGCTGCACTCGACACAGCCATCCATCTCATCTTCGCAAAGAAAGAAAATCCCGCAAATCTTTCCTTGTGGCCTCCCTGGAGAAAGAAAAACGCCGTTTTCTTTCCTTACGGGCAGGTGAAAGAAACGTCCCTTTCTCTGTATGCCCCGTTGAGCCCCCCCGTCTGGACGCCTCCCGCGCGGGCGGGGTATATTGGCGCATCCCCAAGTGCGGCTTTGAGGCGGTTTTTCCCCATCACCGACGGAAAGGCGAACCATGAGCGACTACAAGAGCGAGACGAGAGACGGGATGCGCATCGACTGGGACGTGCCCGTCGAGATGGACGACGGCGTGGTGTTGCGCTGCGACGTCTACCGCCCCCTCGGTGACGGGAAACACCCCGTCATCCTGAGCTACGGCCCGTATGCGAAATGGCTCCACCTACAAGACGGCTACCCTCACCAGTGGAGCCTGATGGTCAACGACTACCCCGAGACCGTCATGGGCACGAGCAACAAGTACCAGAACTGGGAGCTCGTAGACCCCGAAAAATGGGTGCCCGACGGCTACGCCTGCGTGCGGGTGGACTCGCGCGGGGCGGCGCGTTCGCCGGGCTATCTCGAGGTGTGGTCGCCGCGCGAGACGAAGGATTTTTACGACTGCATCGAGTGGGCGGGGGCGCAGCCCTGGAGCAACGGAAAAGTGGGGCTCAACGGCATCTCCTACTACGGGATGAACCAGTGGCAGGTCGCCTCGCTCCAGCCCCCGCACCTGGCGGCCATGTGCGTCTGGGAGGGGGCGGCGGATTTTTACCGCGACCTCGCCTACCACGGCGGCATCGCCTGCCGTTTCGCCGAGACCTGGTACCGCGAAGCCGTCGTCCCCCGCCAGCACGGCAAGGGCGTGCGCGGCCTCAAGAGCCGCCTGAACGGCGACTGGATATCGGGACCCGCGAACCTGAGCGAAGAGGAACTCGCCGCGAACCGAAGCGACTTCGGGGGGGACATCCTCGACCATCCGCTCTTTGACGACTACTGGCAGGCGCGGGTGCCCGATTTCTCGAAAATCGACGTGCCGCTCCTCTCGGCCGGCAACTGGGGCGGGGTGGGGCTGCACCCCCGGGGCAACACGGAGGGCTTCACGCGCGCGGCCAGCGAGCAAAAATGGCTCGAAATCCACGGCCTCGAGCACTTCACGCACTTCTATACGGATTACGGCGTGGCGCTCCAGAAGAAGTTTTTCGGCCACTTCCTCAAGGGCGAGGACACGGGCTGGGAGGAGCAGCCCCCGGTGCTGCTCCAGGTGCGCCACCCGGGCGAGAAGTTCGTGGCACGCGCCGAGGAGGCGTGGCCCATCGCGCGCACGCAGTGGACGAAGTACTACCTGCACTCGGGGTCGGGCACTTTCCGGCCCGAGCCGCAGAAAAACGAGCGGGCGAAGACCTACGACGCCCTGGGCGACGGCCTCACCTACGTTTCGCACCCCTTTGCCGAGGAGACCGAGATTACCGGCCCCGTGGCGGCGAAGCTCTTCGTTTCCTCCGACACCGAGGACGCCGACCTGTTCCTGACCCTGCGCGTCTTCTCGCCGGACATGACCGAGGTCGTCTACCGCGGGTCGAACGACCCGCACACGCCCGTCGCCATCGGCTGGCTGCGCGCCTCGCACAGAAAGCTCGATCAATCCCTCACGCTGCCCTACCGCCCCTACCACACGCACGACGAACCACAGCCCCTAACCCCCGGCGAGATATACGAACTCGACGTGGAGATATGGCCCACCTCCATCGTGATTCCCGCCGAGTACCGCCTCGCCCTGAGCGTGCGGGGGCGCGACTACGTCTGGCCGGGCTATGAGCCCGCCGCTCCCAAGGTGGCGGGCCGCGTCTACTACGGCGTGGGTCCCTTCAAGCACGACCTCAAAGAAGACAGGCCGACCACGCGCTTTGGCGGCAGGGTGACGCTCCACACCGGCCCCGCGCATCCCTCCCACGTGCTGTTGCCCGTGATTCCCGGGAAGGGCTAGCGCGCGCAGACGCCACCGACCGGCGAGGGGGAGCCGGGGAGGCCGCCCCCTGTGCGTTTTGCTCAAGTGGTCGCGGCCTGAGGCTGCTCCTGCGCTTGGGTAGGGGGCAGCCCTTCGGAAAACGCTCCCGAGAGTCGTTTTCGTCCGTTTGACGTAGTGCGCTCGGGCGTGTGATGATCTTCGCACACCCTGGTTTCAGACGATGCGAGTTCATGTCACCCTGTAGAGGAAATGGAGGGGAAGGCTATGAGACGCATGATCGGTATGGTAGTCGCGGCAGTCGTGTTCGCCGGGTTCTCCTCGGCGTTCGCCCAGCAGGTGAAGCTGGGCATCGTGGTCGAGACGCTCGGAAACCCCTACTTTGCGTGTCTCAAGCGCGCCGCCGAGGAGGAGGCCAAGAACCATGCCAACCTCGAGCTCACCGTCCTGGGCGCGGCCCTGGGCACCGACCTCATCGGCATGACCAAGATGATTGACGACCTGATCCAGAAGCGTGTCCACGTCCTCGCCTTCAACGCCATCGACCCGAACGCCATGGTGCAGACGGTGAAGAAGGTGCAGGCGAGCGGCATTCGCGTGCTCATCCACTCCGACGACGTGGCGAAGAGGGTGGCGCGCCACTTCGTGGGGCCGGATCAGTACTACGGCCAGCACGCGGTCGCCCGGGCCGTCGTGGACAAACTGGGCGGCAAGGGCAAGGTCGCGCTCATGGAGGGCGTGCCGGGCAACATGTCCAGCATCCTGCGCAAGAACGGGGCCAAGGACGCCCTGGCCAAGCACAAGGGCATAAAACTGGTCGGCACGTGGGCGGCCAACTGGGATCGCGCACAGGGTCTCAAGAAGGCCGAGGACATCCTGACGGCGCACCCCGATCTCGCGGCCATCATTGCCGTCAACGACGACATGGCCCTGGGCGCACTCCAGGCCGTGAAGGCGCGCGGGAAGCTGGGCAAGATCGTCGTTACGGGCTTCAACGGCGTCGAGGAGGCGATACAGGAGGTCTACCGCGGCAACATGCTGGCGACGGTGCTCACGTATTGCGACTCGGTCGGCAAGCAGCTCGTCCGTACGGGGATCGACGTGGCGATGGACCGCGACGACAAGTCGAAATACACCATCGACACGGGCACGATTCCGCTCGACACGAAGCTGCTGCGCGCGGTTGGCAAGCACCTCAAGGCGGGGATCAAGTAGAGGGGATTCCACAGCCGGAGGAGTGGCCATGCCCATTCCAAGCGATGTGCTTCAGGCCGAGATAGACAGGCGGCTGGCGAACGCCCGGCGACTGATGTCCGAACGCGGATACGACGCCCTGATCGTCTACGGCAACAACAAGCTCTCCGGCAGCCTGCGCTATCTCACCGACTACTTTCCCGACCGGGCGGGGTGGATCAGCCTCACACCCACCGAGACCGCCATCGTGGACGGGGGGGCGGCCTTCATTACGCGCGGAGACCCGCCCGCTCTCATGGTGGACCCGGGACTCATGCCCACGCGCGACGTGTGCGTCTCGCGCATCGTGGCCGGGGAGGGATTCTCGGCCAAAAAGGGCGATGGGCTTTCCGTCGAGAATATCGAGAGACTCATCCTCGATGCCGGCGACGTGCGGCGCGTCGGCATCGAGACCTACGACAAGTTTCCGGCTCCGCTCTACGTCGGTATGCGCGAGAAGTTTCCCGATCTGGAAATCGTGCGTTCGACCATCGTCGAGGAACTCCGGATGGTGAAGAGCGGCTTCGACCTCGAGATGATGCGCAAGGCGGCCCGGGTGGCCGACCTGGGGCACGAGACGGTAGCCGGCATTCTACGCGACGACGGCGTGGGCAAGACAGAACTCGCACTCATCCGCGCCGCCGAGCACGCGATGCGGTCCGCGGATCCGATTTACGAGGATTCTTGCAGCAGTTCGCCGAGCCTCATCTGCTCGGGCTACCCCGTGGCGGGGGCGCTCCTCCACATGCCCAGCCCGTCAAAGGCGATAGAGCGCGGCAACGTGGTGCACTGGGATATCTGCATGCGCTTTGAGGGCTATCCGGTGGACACTTCGCGCACCCGCGCGATGGGTCCGGTCACCGACACCCACAGGCGCGCCTACGACGCGATTCTCGGAATTCACAAGACCGTCGTCGAATCGGCGAAGCCCGGCGTGGCGGCGAGCGAGCTCGTCGACGTGGCCGAGGAGATGGCGCGCGAGGCGGGCTTCGATTTGTGGGACAGGTTCCTGGGCCACGGCCTGGGCTGGGACATCCACGAGCGCCCCGACATGGGCGTCGAGGAGTTGCCCTTACAAGAGAACATGGTGCTCGCCGTCGAGCCGCGCATCGCCGTCGACGATACCTATCTGTTCGGCAACGAGGATATGGTGCACGTAACCAGTGAGGGCGGCGTCTCTCTGACGCGCTTCCCCAAGGAGCCGCTCGAGATATAGCGCCCGGGCCGCACGGCGAGAGAATTGCCCATGACTCCATCCCCAGCCGATGTGCCCGTCTCGCAGCCCCGGGGTGCGGGGCGGGTCGTCTTGGACATGCGCGGCATCGGCAAGGAATTTCCGGGTGTCGTGGCCCTGGCGAACGTGGACTTTCAGGTGCGCGCGGGCGAGGTGCACGTGCTTCTGGGCGAGAACGGCGCGGGCAAGTCGACTCTCATCAGGATCATATCGGGCCTCATCGAAAAAGACACCGGTCAAATCCACCTCGAGGGCAGCCCCATCGAGCGCGCTTCTCCCGCGCAGATACGTGAACTGGGCATCGGCGTTATTCACCAGGAACTCAGCCTCGTGCGGCTCATGGACGTGAAGAGCAACCTGTTTCTGGGCCGCGATCCGAGGCATCGAAACGGGTTGCTCGCGTGGCTGGGCGTGCGCGACGAGGCGGCGATGGCTGCGCGGTGCAAGGAGATTTTCGCGGAACTGGAAATCGACCTCGACTCCGACGCCGACGTGCGCGACTTGAGCCTCTCGCAGATGCAGTTGCTCGAAATCGCCAAGGCGGTGGCGTTCGACGCGCGCATCATCCTCATGGACGAGCCGACCTCCTCGCTGGGACCCGAGGAGAAGCGCGCCCTCTTCGGTGTCATCGAGCGGCTCACGGCGCGCGGCATCGGCGTCGTCTACGTCTCCCACACCCTGGAGGACTGCCTCGCCGTGGGCGACCGTATTTCGGTGTTGCGCGACGGACGCCTGGTCGGCGCGACCGAGGCGGAGGACACCGACGTGGACGGCCTCATACGCATGATGACGGGGCGCACCTTCGACGAGCGCTACCCCAGAATCGTGAGCGAAGTGGGAGAAGAAGTTCTCGAGGTCAAAAACTTCACCAGGCGCGGCGTGTTCAGCGACGTGAGCTTCGTGCTGCGGCGCGGCGAGATACTCGGCTTCGCAGGTCTCGTCGGGGCAGGGCGGACGGAACTCTTCCGTGCACTTTTCGGCCTGGACAGGCCGGACGCCGGCGAGGTGCGCGTCGAGGGCGAGCCCGTGCGGATCAAAAAACCGCGCGACGCCATTCGCCTCGGGCTTTCCTTCCTGAGCGAGGACAGAAAGAACCAAGGCGTTTTCCCGCTGCTCTCGGTGCGGGAGAACCTGCTGATCTCCCTGTTCAACCTCTATCGGGAGAGCCGCGCCCGGGGGCTGACGCGGCTGCTCGGCTACGTCGATGCCTCCGGGGCGGAGCGGCTCTCGCGCGAATACGTGGAGCGGCTCCGCATCAAGGTTGCGGCGCTCGGCGACGCGATTTCGCTGCTCAGCGGCGGGAACCAGCAGAAGGCGCTCCTCGCCCGGGGGATATCGACCGGTGCGCGCATCGTCATCCTGGACGAGCCGACCAAGGGTGTCGACGCGGGCGCGAAGGTGGAGATATACCGCATACTGGAGGAACTTGCGCGCCTGGGGGTGGCGATCGTCGTCATCTCTTCGGAGTTGCCCGAGGTGACGGCGATTTGCAGCCGCATCATCGTGATGAACGAGGGTCGCATTACCGGCGAGGTGGCGCGAGAAGACGCGTACGTGGAGACCATCATGCGCTATGCGACGAGCACGGCGGTCGGGGGATGAGGATGAGCGGTGCGGGGGACGCGCGGCAAAGCGGAGCGGGGCGTCTCGCCGCCCTCGTCGCGGCCGGTTTTTCCAAATACGGTCTTATTCTCGCTTTGGTCTTGCTGATAGTCTTTTTGTCCATCACCGCCGAGAACTTCTTCACGCTCTCGAACGGGATGAACATTCTGCTCCAGTCCTCGAACATCGGCATCATGGCGGCGGGTCTCACGCTGGTCATCATATGTGCGGAGATCGACCTTTCGGTCGCTTCCATCCAGTCGATGGGGGCGGTGGTCGTCGCCTTGCTGCTCAAGAATTTCGGGATGCCCATCGTGCCGGCGGTAATCGCCGCCCTGGGTCTCGGTATCTTGCTGGGGGCGTTCAGCGGGGTCTTCGTGGGCTGGTTCGCGATTCCCGCCTTCATCCTGACCCTGGCGATGGACAGTCTCGCGCGCGGCGGCGCGCTCATCCTCACCGGCGAGCAGTCCATCTTCGGCCTGCCCGAGGCGTTCAGCGTCATCGGACAGGGCTACGTCGGCCCGGTGCCCGTGGCCGCCCTGATTATGGCGGCGGTCTTTGTGGCCGCGCACCTCATCCTCGCGCGCACGGTGCTGGGCACGAACATCTATGCCGTGGGCGGCAACAAGGAGGCCGCCCGCGCCGCGGGCGTCAACGTCTTCGCGGTCAAATTGTTCACGCTCACCTTCAGCGGATTTTGCGGTGCGCTGGCGGGCGTCGTCATGGCGTCGCGCCTCATGGCCGCCCAGGCCATCATGGGCATGTTCGACCTGATGGACGTGATCGCCGCGGTCGTCATCGGCGGCACCTCGCTTCTGGGCGGCGAGGGGCGCATCGTTGGCACTGTCATGGGCACGCTCATCATCGCCTGCATCAGAAACGGGCTGAACCTGCTGGGCATCGCCGCCGACTGGCAGCTGCTGGCGGTGGGGGCCATCATTATCCTCGCCGTGCTGCTCGACTACGTGGGGAAAAAGCGCACGGCGTAAGGCGCTCGCCGCGCGGTGCATGCGGTGCATGCGGTGTATAATGTTATCCTCCCGATTCACCCGGAGAGGGGCGTGGGGATGCCGAAACAGAGCCTGCTGACATCGGGTATTGCCGCTCTCAGAGGGCTTTTGTGCTCTATTGTCTTCAAGAACCTCCTGCTGTTTCTGGTGATTCTTGTCGTTGCCATCGGGCCGCTCGCGTTTCGCTACTTCCAGTCCAGCCGCGACTACGAGATCGCCGTGCTGGCCTCGCAGCTCGAGTTCATCGCCGAGCGCGGCTCGACAATGATAGACCCGGCCGCCGTCGACCTCCTGAGAAAATCCGCCGACAAGAAGACCGCGGCCTACCGCAAGGTGCTGGCCGCGCTTCAGCGCATCAAGCAGTTCTCGGGGGTGGACAACGCCGTCGTCATGCGGCGGCGCCCCGATGGGCGCTACGAATACGTCGCCGCGGGCCACGACGGATTCGACGTCGGGCAGGACGCCCACATCCACCAGCTCTTCCCCGCCACCTACGAGGCCACGAACGACACCTGGAACCGCGGCGAGATGATGCGCTCGCGCATCTTCGGCGGGGAGGCGAACGGCCAGGTGTTCGACCGCTTCTTGCAGATCAACACGCCTCTTAAGCGCAACGGCGAGGTGGTCGCTATCCTGATGCTCAACAAGTTCGCAAACCCCGTGGTCGAGAAGGTGCGGGCGAACACCATCCGTCTGTTCGGCTTCACGGTGCTGCTGCTCGCCGTGGGTCTCGTTCTGTTCGGTGTGGCCTCCTCGCGCATGTTGCGCCTGCTCAAGAGCCTGACGCTCGCCGCCGAGGAGGTGAGCCAGGGCAACCTCGACGTGCAGATTCCCGCCAGAAGAAGCCGCGACGAGGTGGGCCGCCTGGCCGCCTCGTTCGAGGGCATGGTGGAGGGTCTGAAGCAGCGCGATTTTATCCGCGACACGTTCGGGCGCTACATCAGCGGGGAGATAGTGGACGAACTCCTCAACTCGCCCGATGGCCTCAAACTCGGCGGAGAGGTGCGCGACGTGACCTTTCTGGTCTCGGATCTGCGCGGCTTCACCGCCCTCTCCACACGCCTTGCGCCCGATGAGGTCGTCGACGTGGTGAATCGCTTCCTGGCGCCCATGGTCGAGATTATTACGAAATACAACGGCACGGTCGACGAGTTTCAGGGAGACGGCATTCTCGCGTTTTTCGGCGCGCCCCTCGCCGCTGCGGACGACCCGGTTCGCGCCGTCGCCTGCGCGGTGGAGATGCAGCGCGCCCTCGGCGAGGTGAACGAGGAGCAGCGCGCGCGCGGCATGGCCGAGCTCCACATGGGAATCGGCATCAACACGGGCGAGGTGATCGTCGGCAACATCGGCTCGGAGAAGCGCACGAAATACGGCGCCATGGGCACGGCCATCAACATGGCCTACCGCATCGAATCCCACACGGTGAGCGGGCAGGTGCTCATCAGCCCGGAGACCTACCGCAGAACGGCGGATTTCGTCCAAGTGGGCGATACGCAGGATTTGCGCTTCAAGGGGCTCGAAGAACCCGTGCGGGTCTACGAGGTGCGGGGGGTGCGGGGAGAATACGCCTCTGCGATGCCCGAGACCGCCCCCGAGGCGTTCGTGGACCTGGCGTCGCCGCTTGTGGTCGACATCTTCGCGGTGGAGGGCAAGGAGGTGTCCGAAAACGCGG
The DNA here is from genome assembly GCA_965221655.1 of bacterium. Taxonomy (GTDB): domain Bacteria; phylum UBA8248; class UBA8248; order UBA8248; family UBA8248; genus Bin107. Next base: position 2,769,986 of record OZ244906.1, read on the forward strand.
TTTCCGCACGCATCGCGCGGGTGTCGAAAAACTGCGTCGAGGTCGAGTCCGCCTCTGCCTTCGAGCGCGGTGCGAACCTCATGCTGCGCCTGGCGGAAGATGCCGGCGTCTCCGCGGTCTACGCCAAGGTCATCAAAGCGCAGGACGAGCGCCTGACGATGCGCTTCACATCCCTGCCCGAAGACGCCGAGGCGTATCTCGCCGAACGCGCAAACTCCCCCGCCTCCCCCTGAGCGGGGGAGGCGGAGCGAGGATTCCCGTCGCGCCCCGCAAGTTTGCCTCCGGGGCGGATGCGCCTAGTTTTCGTAGGCCGATTCGTTGTGCATCGAAAGGTCGAGACCGCTCGACTCGTCGTTCGCGTCCGCGCGCAGGCCGACCATGGCGTCCACGATCTTCAGGATGAGGAACGAGACGGCGCCCGAGTAGACCAGCGTGGCGACGACGCTCACGAACTGGATCCACACCTGCCCGCCCATGCTGACGCCCTCGGAGAAGCCGATGCCGCCGAAACCCTTGGCGACGAAGACGCCGGTGAGCATCGCGCCGATGATGCCGCCCACCCCGTGGACGGTGAACACGTCGAGCGAGTCGTCGACCTTGAGCACCTGCTTCATGTAGTTGGTGGCGAAGAAACAACCCAGACCCGCCAGGACGCCGAGGAGCAGCGCACCCATCGGCCCCACGAAGCCCGAGGCGGGCGTGATGCCCACGAGTCCCGCCACCATGCCTGTCGCGATGCCGAGCACGCTCGCCTTGCCGTGCTTTATCCACTCCGCGCACATCCACGCGAGCGCACCCGCCGCCGATGAGAGATGGGTGACGAGCATGGCCATGCCCGCGGCTCCGTCCGCGGCCAGGGCACTGCCCGCGTTGAAGCCGAACCAGCCCACCCACAGGATGCCCGCGCCCGTAACCGCCATCGGCAGGTTGTGGGGCATCATGGGCGTCGTGGGAAAGCCGTGCCGGGGGCCGATGAGCAGAGCGGCCACGAGTGCCGCCACGCCCGAGTTGATGTGCACCACCGTGCCGCCCGCGAAGTCGAGTGCGCCCATCTCGCCGAGCCAGCCGCCGCCCCACACCCAGTGGGCCACGGGGGCGTAGACGAGCAAAACCCAGGCCATCGTGAAGAGCATGAGGGCCGAGAAGCGCATGCGCTCGGCGATGCTGCCCACGATGAGTGCGGGCGTGATGATGGCGAAGGTGAGCTGGAACATGGCGAAGACCGTCTCGGGAATGGAGCCCGAGAGCGAGTCCACGCCCACGCCCGCGAAGAACGCCTTGCCCAGCCCGCCGATGAAGGCGTTGCCGCTCTCGAACACCAGGCTGTAGCCGACCACGACCCACAGCACCGAGACCACGCACGCGATAGCGAAGCACTGCATGAGCACCGAGAGTGCGTTCTTCGCGCGCACGAGGCCGGCGTAGAACAGCGAAAGGCCCGGAAGCGTCATGAACAAAACCAGAGCGGTGGAAGTGAGAATCCAGGCGGTGTGCCCGGAGTCCAGCTTTTGGGCCGACGCGGCGAACGCGACGGCGGGCGTCAGCAACACCGCCGCGGCCGCGAGGGCCGCCGGAAAACGTCTCATCTTGAAAACCTCCCCTGAAAGGTGCGGAAAATATGATGATTCCTGGCCGACGCGCGGCGCGTTTTCGTTTCTCCCTGATATCCGGTCCACTCTCGGGTCTTACGCCCGGAGAGCGCATCCCCCACCGGACGCATACGCGAATACCCTCCCAACGCCCCCGCCCCGCACGGGATGCGGGCGTTCGTGGGTGGGGTCGGTGCAAACGGAGTTTCTTTTCGGGAAAGACCCCGAAGTCGTCTCCCTGTCGATTTCGGGCGTTGGATGTACTTGGCCCGCATCATACCACCGCTCGCTGCGGGTGTGTAGTGTGCGCGGAGGCGCTTCGCGCGCTTTCGTTTCGGAGAGGTCGGACGGCGTGCGCGACGGCTGCGCGCACCTGCGCGCATTTGCACGTCGCGGCCCCCCGCGCCCGTTCCCTATATTCCTGCGCTGCGGGGGTCGTCCCCGGAAAGGAGGCGGGGGTTTGCGCAGGTCCCGAAGAATCGTCCGTGCGTCGAGCCTGGGTCTCCTTGCGGGCGGCGTGGCGCGCGCAGCGGGCGGAAGAGGCGGGCTCGCGCGCTTCCTCACCACCGAGTTGCGCACCGACCGGGGCGCGTTTACCTTCGCGGGCCGCGAGGCGCTGCGCGAACCCGCCGCCGTTCTGGACGCCGTTTTGGAGAGTCGCACGCCCGATCGCACCATCAGCGTCCTGAAGGGTGCTCAGGTGGGCATGACCACCCTCGCGATAGGGCTTGCGCTCTACGCCGTCGTCGTCCACCGCCTGAACGTGGGCTACTTTCTGCCCGATCAGGATTTCGCAAACCGCTTCGACCAAACCCGCGTGCGCCCGGCGATTCGCGACGGGAGCCTCGCCGCCCTCATGCGCGAGGGAACCTACAAGGGTGCTGCGCCCAAAGGACTCAAGGAGTTCCCCGGCCCCGGCGGGTCGCGCTTTTTGTACGTGCTGGGTTTGCGCGACGTGGGCAATGCCGTTTCGCTCCCTCTCGACGTGTTGATTCGCGACGAGGTGGACGACTTGCCCACCGAGAACCTCGCGTGGTCGAACGACCGCATCGACGCCTCGCCCCTCGCCCTCACGCTGAACCTCGCGGTGGGGAGAACGCCGGGCGCGGGCATCCACACCATGTATGAGGAGGGCGACCAGAGACTCTGGCGCGTGCGGTGCGCCGCCTGCGGGCGGGAGTGCGTTCTCGAGGAGCACTGGCCCCGCGTGCTGCGCCCCTGCGGGCTGGCGTGTCCCGCCTGCGGAGCCGTCCTCGGGCGCGAAGCGGGGCGGTGGGTGGCCGCGCACCCCGAGCGGCCGCACAGGAGCTATCGCCTCTCGCAGCTCGCCGTCGGCGCGGTTCGTCTCGAGCGCATCGCGGCGAAGTGGTCCGCCGCCGGACTCCCGAGCGAGAAGGCACGGTTTCGCTGCTCCTCGCTCGCCATGCCCGACGCGGGCGACGTACAGCCCATCTCGCGGGAGTTGCTGGGCAAACTGCGCGACGCCGCCCCCTATCGTCTCGCGGGGAGACCTGCGTGAGCAGGCGGTTTTGCGGAATCGACACCGGCGACGCCTGCGCGGTGGCGGTGCGCGAGGAGGGGCCGCCCGTCCGCTGGGTGTATTTCGAGACCCCGCCCCTGGAGCGGCTCACCGCGCGCTGTCGCGCCATATTCTCGGGGTTGGGAGTCGAGGCCTTCGTCGTGGACGGCGGCCCCCACACCCAGGCGGCGCGCGCTCTTTACGATCTCCATCCCGAGGGCGGCTTCATCTGGCGCCATACCGAGGGGGAGATGCACACGAAGAGCGTCTCGTTTCTGGGCGTGGAGCGTCGCCACGTGCGCATGCGCCGCGAAGATTTGCTGGATCACCTGGTCGAGGAGTTTCACGCGGGCGGAGCGTTGCTCCCCCGGCCTGCGAACGCGGAAGAAGAAGCGCTCCTCGCACAGGTGGAGCGCCATTTGACGAACCTGAGAAAAAAGCCGCGCATCCGCTCCTCCGGGGAGACGGTGCTGGCGTATGAGCGAAACGAGAACCATTTCGGCTTCGCCTGCGCCTATGCGCGGCTGGCCGAGTCGCTGGCCCGGAGCGAGGGAATCCTCTCACCCCCGGCGGGGGGTACGGTGGTTCCGCGCGCGCAGGGTCTGCGCATGCGCACGAGGAGATGAAAATGGAGAAGACGACCCGCTTCGCACCCAGAATGAACACCCGCCCGAACGAAAAAAACCGCTTCGGGGCGACTGCCAGGCCCTTGCGCGCCGAAGTGGAGCCCGAAGGGAGGCTCTGGCGGCCTTTGGGCGAGGCGGTGCGCGCCCCCTACGCCCACGCGCGGATGCAGACGCTGGCGTATGAACTCTGGCTCACCAACCTGATGGGACAGCGCCTGATAGAGATCGTCACTGATCACGTCGTCGGCGAGGGAGTGGGCTGGCACTCCGCGGATGCCCGCGCACTGCGCGCGGTCAAGGGGTTCTGGCACGATCCGGTGAACCAGATGGACGTGCGCTTCGAGCGGTTGGTCTCCGAGCTCGGCATCTTCGGCGAACTCCTGCTGCCCGTCGCCGTCTCGCGCTTCGAGGGCCGCGTTCGGCTGGGCTACGTGAGCCCCCGACTCATCGAGGAGGTGGTGATGGACCCGGACAACTGCGCCCTGCCCATCGGGGTCGTGCTGCGCGCGGAGGGGCTGAGCGGCCCTGCGCGCAAGGGCAAGAGAATCCGCACGGTACTGGGCGGCGACCCGCGCGGCTACCTGAGTGCTTCCGCCCGCAGGGAGCGGGAACGCTTCTCAGACGGCGAGGCGTTCTTGTTCCAGATCAACAAGGCGAGCGACGCCACGCGCGGGGCTTCGGACTTGCTCGCCGCCATCGACTGGATAGACACCTACGAGCGCTTCGTTTTCGACGCCGTCGAGCGCGCCCGCCTGCAAAACAGCTTTATCTACGACGTCACCCTCAAGGGCGCGGGGCCGGAGCAGATAGCTGAGTGGCTCACCGAAAACGGCGTCGCCCCCAAGCCCTCCAGCGTGCGCGTCCACAACGAAAAAGAGGAGTGGCGGGCCGTCGCCCCCGACCTCAAGGCGGGAGAAAGCGGCGCCCAGGGCGTCGCCAGGATGATGCGCGGCCTGCTTCTGGGCGGTGCGGGGATTCCCACCCACTGGTTCGCCCAGGGCGAGGACGTGAACCGGGCGTCGGCCGAGTCGATGGATCGCCCCACCCTCAAGAAGATGACGCGGCGCCAGCGCACCCTGCGCCACGTTTTGCAAATCATGGCCGATAAGCAGCTTGAAGAAGCCCACCGCGCGGGCGCACTGCCCGAGGAGGCCCTGCGCGCCGGGGCGTCTCCCGTGCTGCCGGACATCTCCGTGCGCGACACCGAGAAGATGTCGCAGGCACTCGAGCGTGTGAGCACGGCCCTTGAGACGGCGACCGCGCGCGGGTGGATGAGCGACGCGGCCGCGGGCAAACTCGTCACCCACCTCGCGGGCCAGTTCGGCATGAACCTTGAGGGGTAGGGGGGTGCGTTGCATTCATCCTGATTTTTTATATGATGTTGAGGGTGCGGTCTGATACAGGTAGGATATCGAACACCTGAAAGCGAAAACCATATACAGGGGAAACGGAATGTTCGCCCGCAGGGTTGGTCGCTTTTCTCCACTGTTTCCACGGCTTTCGTTACGCGACGTGGAGAAGGCCCGGGAGAGTCGGAGAAGGCTACAGACGGAACTCGAAAAAAGTCTGGACAGATGGAAAGACGAGCCGAACCCCGCTGATCCCTTGCAAAACGAAGCCTACGCGGTTGCGCTGTATTCTCTTTGGGCGGCTTTCTCGGAATCCCTGCATGGAAGCGGCTCCGGCTGGGAATCCGGCGTCGATCTGTATGCTTTCGACGAGGCGACGAAATACGAAAGGGCGGTGCATGACCGATTCAGGTTCTGAAAACGTGGACGCCGAAAAACCGGACGAAGCGCAACGAGCCCCCAACGTTCTACCGCCTTCGGGCCTTGGCCCCTCGGCGGAAAGCAATCGTGCGGAAGGCATTGTCGGACTGAGTTTCACGGGGCATTCCGGCCCGCCGTGGTCGAATCCGGATATCCTGCAGGGTCTGCCCCCGGAGCAGCGATACGATCTCCTCAAAAGTGCTTTGGCCGAAGGTGTTCGAAACGATGAGAATCAGTTTCAGTTCGCCAAACAAAAATTAACCTTGCAGGGGGAGATGCACAAAAGGGGCCAATGGTTTCTTTGGGTGGGTCTCGTCACTATCCTGGTTGCTTGCGTCGGCTTGTCTTGGCTGTTCCTGCAATTCGGAGCCAAGGAACTCATCACGCCAGTTTTAACGGGCTTGGGTGGTCTGGGGGCTGGATTCCTGGGTGGTTACGGATACGCTCGCCGATCCGGGGGAAATTCCTAGCCGTTCGTCTTACCCCTCACTCCACGAAATCGTGCACCGAGGCCAGCGGGGTTCCGTCCTTGCGCGTAATCGCGCGGGTGACGCTCAGGTTGTAGCTCGCCGTGAGCACGGCGTTCATGTGGCGGCCGTGGCCGCCGGCGACGACGATGAGCACGTCCTCGGGCCGGGGGACGATGGGGGCCATGTCCTCCTCCTCATCGAGGTCGACAAAAGGGGCGAGCGGCGTCATGCCGAAGCCGCCCCTGTCGCGCAGCAGGCGAATCGGCTGGCGCGCCGTCTCGAAGAGATACTGCGACACGTCGGCCTTTGACCACCCTTGATCCGCAAGCCAGCAAGCGGCCTCCGCCGTCAGGACGAGCATCTGCTCGCTCGGCAGCCCGCTTCGGTACACCCCGTTCGCCCCCAGCGTGCACAGGGCGGAGGCCGCAGTGCCCAGGTACTTATGCGGCGTTTTGCTCACGAGGTCGTTGACGTTGTGCGGCGCCTCCGCACAGAGCATGGTGACGGCGGAGGTTTCGGGGGCGAAGCCGCGGTCGACGTGAAACGCCGGCCAGGGGCTGCCCTCCTCGTCCTCGCCGATGGTGTAGGAGAACTTGCCGGGATGGCCGTGGGTGGCCATGTCCGTGACGCCCGGTATGCCGCCGCCCACGTTCGTCATCAAGAGCCTGACGGCGCGCCCCAGCGTGGCGTTGGCGCGGAAGCCCTGGCCGAACACGTTCTGGCGGCAGTTCACCTCCAGCTCGTTGCGCACCGGGCCGTGGACGATCATCAGGTGCGCGCCGGGGTGGGTGGTCGTCTGGCGGCCGTAGAGGTTATAAGCGGGGTCGGTCATGGCCCCAAGAGCGGCGATCAGCACGGGCAGGTATGCGGGCAGACACCCCGCCATCACGGCGTTGACGGCGATGCTCTCCACCGTGGCGGGCGCGTTTTTGGGCGGCACGCGGGCGATGACGTCTCCCGGCGCGTAGTCGGTATAGCGCAGCATGTGCGCGACGCGCTCCTCGGTCGGCGGAATGACGGGCAGGCCGTCCGTCCAGCCCTGCGCGTAGAAATGATCGAACACCGCGCCTGCGTCGCGCGCGAGGGCTATCTTGCGGGCGGGCGCGCTCACGGCGAACTCAAGAGCACGCTCGGGTGAGGGCGGCCGCCAGGGGTGCGCCCGCCCGGGCGGACATCTCCTCCACCTCCGCGCGCGCCCGGCCCGCTACGGGGTGTGGCAGCGTGACCAGGGGCAACTCGCCCATCCTGTGCAGGCGGGTGAGTTGTCTGGCGTAGGAGGCGAAGGCGTCGGTTACGATGGTGGCCGTGGGCAGCCCCCTTTTCTCGAAGGCGACGCTGTCGTGGATACTCCACGACGTGCACGAGCCTCAGTCGCCCAGGGCGGAGACCACCGCGTCGCACTCTGCGCCCACGCGCTCGAGGAGGTCCGCGGGCGCTCCGCTCACCGACTCTTTTCGGTAGCGCAGTACGCGCACACCGGGAAAACGCTTCTCCAGCCCGGCGCCCAGCACGTCGAAAATCTCGTCAGTAAAATCCTTGGTGTTGTTGATGAGGCCGACGGCCTTGTCGTTGAGATTCTCGGGCCGCGCCGCCATGGCGGCCTCCGCACCAGAGGCTTGCGCCACGGGCTCGTAGACGAGAATTTTCTCTTGTTCGCCGCTCATGTCCATCCTCCCGTGTGCGATGCCCGCAAGAGGTTGTGGTTGTCCGCTCGTGCGCGTTCATTCTAGCCGAAGAGGCAAGCCGCGCAAAAGAGCGGGTTTTCGGTATGCCGGCTTTGGGGACGGCGTGGAGCCTTCGGGGGAGGGGTGCGCCGCAATGCGCCGGGTCGGACGTCCTCAGGCGCGTCCGCGCACCGCACCGCTCCAGGTGCGCATGAAGGCGGTTCTGTCGGGCAGGTTGTTGTTGATGCGCAGGCCGCGGACGCCCATTTTTTCCAGCTCTTCGAGACGCTTTCGGCATTCGGCGGGCGTGCCCACGACGGCGAAGCGTTCGGCGAGGTATTCTCCCAGGCCGAACCGATCCACGAGCGCGGCGTTGTGCGACTTCTCGATGAAGCCGTGTTGGGAGGTGTCGTAACCCTCCCGCAGCGCGCGGATGCCCGCCTCGAGTTCCTTCGGCACCCGCTTGCCCTTGAGCGTGAAGGCGAACGAGTGATGCGCACTGGCCGCCAGAGCGGTGCGGATGTCGCGGCGCGCGCGTGCGCCGTCCGCATCCACGTGGGCGTCCGCCAGCCACCAGAGGTCCAGATCTTCCACACGCCTGCCGGACTTGCGCGCACCCTCGTCGATGAGCGTGAGGGTGTCCGCCACCACCTCGGGAACGAGACCCGTGCCGATGATGACGCCGTCGGCCACCTCGCCCGCCAGGCGCAGGGTTTTGGGGCCTTCCGCCGCGATGTGAATCGGCACGCGGGAGCGGTGCCAGCTCAGGCGGCTCTCCCTGTCGCGGTACAGGGCGCTTCCCTCTTCGAGCAGCCCTCGCACGGCGAGCACGTAGGCGCGCAACTCGGCGAGCTTCGCGGGCTTGAGCCCCAGGTTCAGCACCGCGCTGTCGCCCGTGGCGATTCCCCAGAAGGCGCGCCCGCCCGATAGTTCGTCGAGCGTTCCCATCGCACTCGCCGCCACGGCGGGGTGGCGCGTGAGGGGGTTCGTCACGCACGGGCCGAAAATGACGTTGCGCGTCCGCATGGCGCATACCGCACTCGACACGTAAACCTCGCGGTAGAGCGATTGCGAGTCGGGGATGAACACCGCCTCGAACCCGCACTCCTCCGCGCATCTGCACCACGCGCCAAAAGTGTCTGTCTCGGGTGGCCGCATGGAGATTCCGTGTCGCATGGCTCAGCCCCTCCCGGCGCGCGCTCTTACCTCGCGGCTCCAGGTGCGGATGAAGGCCGGCTTGTCGGGCACGTGGGCGGAGAGGCGGAGGTTCTCCACCCCCACGGCCCGGAGGCTCTCGACGCGCGCGGCGCACTCCGCGGGGGTTCCCGCAATGGCGAAGCGCTCGAGCAGGTAGGAGCGCAGGCCGAGGCTGTCCACGAGGTCCGCGTTGGTTTGCTTGTCCACCATCTCGTGTTCGTGAGATGCGTATTGCCGCTCAAGAGCGCGCACGGCGGAGTGGAGTTCCGCGGGCACCCGCTTGCCCTCGAGCGTGAAGCGAAAGGCGTGTTGCGCACTGGCGGCGAGGGCGGTGCGCACCTCCTCGCGCGCACGGTCGCCGTCCTCGTTCACGTTCACCTTGACGATCCACCACACGTCGAGGTCGTCCACGCGGCGGCCCGCCTTTTTCGCGCCCTCCTCCAGCCAGCCGAGAGAGTCGGCCACCACCTCGGGGGTGAGGCCCGCTCCCAGAATGACGCCGTCGGCCACCTCGCCCGCCAGACGTGTGGTGCGCGGCCCCTCGGCGGCGAGGTAGATGGGAACGCGCCTTTGGTGCCAGGTCAGCCTGCACGTCTTTTCCCGGTAGGTCGCCGCTCCTTCTTCGAGCATTCCGCGCACGGCGCGGATGTATTCCCTCAAATCGTCGACCCGCGCGGGCTTGAGGCCCAGGTTCAGCACCGCGCTGTCGCCCGTGGCGATCCCGAACAGCGCGCGCCCGCCGGAGAGTTCGTTCACGGTGGCGATGGCGCTCGCCGCGGCCGCGGGGTGGCGCGTGAGCGGGTTGGTTACGTTGGGACCCAGCAGGACGTGCTCGGTGTGCGCCGCGCAGACGGCGCACGAGACGTAAAGCTCCCGGTAGAGGGATTGCGAATCCGGCACCCAGATGACGTCGAAGCCCGCCCCCTCGGCGAGTGCGCACCAGCGTGCATAGGTCGCGGGCGCGGGGGGCAGCATGGCGATGCCGTGTTTCATCTTAAGCCTTCTCCTCTGGTGCGATGCGCACCTGCACGCCGCCCGCGCGCTCTTCCTGGAGCGTCATCGCGCGCCGGGCGTCGTCCTCTCCCCAGCCCCGTTCGACGCCGGCCGTGAGTTCGCGGTAGGCGATGTCGCCTATCTCCATGGGCACGGCGTGTTCGCGGGCGAGCTCCAGGGCGAGGCCCACGTCCTTCACCGCGCCTTTCATCGGAAAATGGGGGGCGTCGAATTTCCCCCGCAGAAACGTTTCAGGAAAGATGAAGTGAAAGTGCACGCCCCGGCCCACCGCGCCGTTTTGAATCGCCTCGGCCACCGCCTGGGGCGCGGCCCCCGCCTTGACGCCCAGGGTGTAGCATTCCGCCGCCGCTGCCTGGATGGCGTAGCCCAGGCAGTTGTGGGCGAGCTTGCAGATGGTGCCGCTGCCGATTTCGCCCGCGTAGGTCAGGCGATCCCCGATGGCTTCGAGAACGGGCCTGCAACGCTCGTAGACCTCCCGCTCGCCACCCACCATGACGGCGAGCCGCCGCGTCCTGGCCCCGATGGTGGAGCCGCTCACCGGGGCGTCGAGCACGTGCGCGCCGAGCGCGCGGAACTTTTGGTGGATCGCGCGGATGCGGGCGGGGTATCCCGTGCTGAGGTCCACGTAGACGCCGCCTGCGGCGATGCCCTCGATGATGCCGCCGGCTCCCGTGGCGACGGCGTCGACCTCATCCGGCCCCGGCAGCGAGGTGAACACGAGGTCGCACGCGCGGGCGACCTGTTTGGGTGTGTCCGCCCACGCGGCGCCGCGCTCCAGGTGCGCGGCGGCCGCTGTGCGCACGGCGTCGTGAACGAGGAGTTCGTGCCCCGCCTCCTGGAGGTTGGCCGCCATGGGGCCGCCCATCTTCCCCAACCCGATGAATCCGATTCGCATCACGGCCTCCTTTTCGTTGGTGGCGTCGCTCACACCCGCTCGGGAGGCGCCTCGCCCTCTCCCAGGACGACGATGCTTTCCTCGAGTCGGGGCGGCGTCACCAGCGTGTTGTGGATGGGGCAGTTCGCGAGCTCCTCGAGAAGCTCCGCGCGTTGTTCTTCCGTAACGTCGCCGCGCACGTAGTAGCTCGTGCGTATGACGCCGATGGAGAGTTTCCGGCGCTCGGGGTCTGCATGGTAATCCGCGTGGAACTTCGGCGTGATGTTGCGCTTGAACTCCGCGTGCACCTCCACGTCGTCGATGCGGATGCCCCTGCTCTTCGCTGCTCCCAGCAGCGTGTAGAGGCCTCAGCCCGCGTGGCCCGCGACGAAGAACTCAAACGGCGTGGCGGCGAGGTCGGTGCCGCCCCGGGTTTCGGGCTCGTCGAGCACGTAGGAATGTTTGCCCGTGGTGGTGAACATCTGGAGTTGGGTGCCCCCGATGAGGCGCAGGACGACTTGCGGGGTGTTCGGTCTTTCCGGCATGGAGTGCTCCTCGTCGTTGCTGGTGGTCGGATGCGCTTGATTCTAGCAGAGAGGCGGGTAGGATTTCTCCCTGCATGCAGATTGCCGCCGCCCCTTTACAACGCCCGAGCGGAAGGAGGAACACGCCTTGAGCTTTCACCACGCCCGCGAAGTATTCGTCGAACTGCGCGATTCGGTCAACGAAGAGGATGCGCCCGAGAAGTACCAGCTCTACCAGGGGCTCGTGCTGCTTGCCGAGGGATTCGAGTACGACTTCAACATGCTCAAGAACAGGCTGCAGCAACTCGAAATCGAGATGCGCAAGGGCGCGGGCGGCGCATAGGCGCACAAAAAAGAAGAGCGGGACGCCATGTCCCGCTCTCTTTGCTTCGCTCTTTGGAGGCGAGCCCGGCGGCTCGCCTTCCCGAGGCGACTGCTCGCCTCGATTTGGGGCATCAGCCTTGCTGTATCCTCCCCGCCCGGCCGATGCGCGAGGCCGGGGAGGCCGCAGTCTCGGCGCGCGTGAAGCGATGCATCATGAATATCATCGCATCCTCCCTCCCTGAAGAGACCCTCTCGAACGGGAGGCTGCTGCTCCCCCCGGCTTCGGGCGGGCCGCACCGGGCGGTGCCGGGTGTACGGCGTCGGTACGGGTGTCCGTGTTCTCTCGCCGCCGATTCGGGTCCCGACACCGTGTGCAGAATATATGCCCGTCGCGCGGGAAGCGCAAATTTTGGGGCGGCGAAACCCGGGCGATGCCCCCTAGAAGCGCGAGGGCGCCGCGCCCTGTGAGCGCGTCATCGGCCCGGGCGTCTGCGCCTTTTCGAGGTCGAGCCGTATGGTGGCGGGCGCCGCGCCCACGAATGCGAGGCCGTCGGGCAAATCCACGTCGCGGCCCGTGAGGGTGTGGTCGTGGACGCCGGGCACGGCGCGGATGAGGTTCACGTTCACGCGCAGACGTTGGGCGTCGATGTAGTGCAGCAGGTCGCGGTTGCCGCGCAAACGAATCTTCACGCTGCGCACCGCGTCGCCGGGCAGGGCGACGCCGCTCGGCAGGTTGTAGTAGTGGAGCGGAACGTGAAATTCCGCCTCCGCCCCGCGTTCGAGCCGGGGAAAGAAGTTTTGCGGGTTTTGCCGCCCCTGCCCGCTCAGCGTCGAGAGGAAGACGACGGCGGCCAGGGCCACGAGCTTGGGCTTCCAGTTTTCGGTCAGGAGATCGAGGGAGACGCGTCCTTTCGCCTGTGCTCCCTCGCGCGGCGCGTGCAGGCGCGCCGTAAGCCAGGCTGCGAGCGCCTCTTCGCTCTCCATCGTCTGGACGTGGCCGCCCCCCTCCATGCAAGTCACCTCTCCGCGCTCTTCGGACACCACGACGGCCAGGGCGTCGCTGCGCTCGGTCATGCCCACCGCCGCCCTGTGGCGGGTGCCGAAAGCGGGCGGCAGGGTGCGGTCCGAAAGCGGGAGAACACACCCCACGCGGGTAATCTTCTCCCCGCGCACCACGGCGGCCCCGTCGTGGTAGGGCGCTCCCTTGGTGAAGATGGTCTCGAGCAGCGCGGGGCGCAGGGTCGCTCCTATCTCCTCGCCCGGCCCCCGGAGCAGCGCCTCGATGGCGTCGCGCCGCTCGATGATGACGATGGCGCCCATGCCCCTCCCCGCGAGCGCGAACACCGAGGCCGCGATGGTGGTGGCGCTCTCCTCGGGCAGGCGGATGCGCATCGCCCGGCGCAGCAGCACGGACACGCGGCGCACCGGGTTGAGCTGGAAGAAGATGCGCTGTATTTCGCCGTGGAAATTGATGAGGAACAAGATGAGTACGGCTATCCAGATGGCCCAGAGCAGGAATGAGGTAATGTAGAGCCCCGCCGCACGCGCGGCGAGATAGGCGAGCCACACCCCGAACACGCGCACGAGCAGACGCATCGCCTGCGTGCCCCGAAAGCGGATGTAGACCTGGTAGAGCAGAAACCACATGATCGCGACGTCGATCGCGTGGCTCAAAGAGAAATCCCGAATAAAAGCCGAACCCTGTTGTGCGACGCCCCACATGGGATGGGCCCTCATCTTCTCGGGGCGGTGTTGGCGTGCGCCGGGGGTGGGTTGTGCAAAAGAGCGTCCGCGCCGCACACAACTCCATTATTTTCCGTATGTTACCGGATTTTTGTCGATTTGCAAGCAAAAAATGGCGTTTGCGCCGCAGAAAACGCCCGCGCCGCATTTGCCTGCATTTGCTGATTCTGAGCGCGTGCACGCCTGTCGTAGTTTGCCCGCGTTGCGCGCGGCGCACCCGCCGGTGCGCCGGGCCGGGTCGAAACCAAACCGACGAGAGAAGGAGCCTCCCTTGCAGAAATGGATGAAGCGCATGCGCGCACAGGCGCGGGAAGAAGCCCGCCCCGTGAGACTCCACGGCCGGCTCGTCCGCGCGCGGGCCGCGCGCGAACCCTGGGATTTCGACGTCCTCATCGCCCGGCCCGGCTACTCGCGCGACGGGGAGTGGTTTTTGCCGCGCGAGGTGCTGCGCGAGGCCGCCTCGCTGTTCGAGGGCGCGCAGGCGTTCGCGAACCACGCGGCGTCGGGCGGGCCGGACATCAGGAACCTGGTCGGCTGGCACCGCGACGTGCGCATGGGTGCGGAGGGGCTGCTCAGCACCTTTGCGGTCTCGCGATCCGCCGCGTGGTTTCAGGCACTCGCCCACGACGCCCTCGCGCGGGGGCTCGCCGAGCCGTTCGGCTTTTCGTTCGACGTGCTCGCGCGCGCGGAGTTGCGCGAAGAGGACGCGGGAGCGGTGCTGCATTTCGAGAAGATACTGGCGGTGCATTCCGTCGACGTCGTGCACAAGGGCAAGCTCGGGGGCGGGATTCTCGGCCCGGCCGCCCGTCATTCCACTACACAGGAGGGGAAGATGTTCGAGAAACGGGGGAAAAAGACGAAAGACGCAGCGTCCGCCGGGGAGCCCGGCGAGGAGGGCAGGCAGGAGGGCTCGTTCGCGGCCAGTGCGGAGGAGGACAGCGCAACGCAGGAGAGCACAACTCTGCGGGGTACGGCGGCGCGCGGGCTGCTCGCGCGCAAACTCGCGGCCTCCGCACTGCCCGGGGCCGTGCAGGAGAAGGTGGACGCGCATTTTGCACAGCGCGCCTTCACGGAGGAGGAGCTCGACGGGGCGATTCGCCTCGAGGCGGCCACGCTCGAAAAGCTCACCGCCAGCGGTGCGCTGCGCGGTTTTGGTGCGCGTGCGGAGGTCGTGCGCGACGAGGCGGACCGCAAGCGCGCAGCCCTCGAGGGGCTGTGGAGTTCCGAGGGGCGAACGCACGAGGGCGAGCGGCCCTACCGCTTCATGAGCGAGGCGTTCCAGGATTTCACGGGCTATCGCCTCACTCCGCGCCAGTTCTTTGCCGAAACCTTCCACTACCACCGCGCGGCGGAGGATTGGAACGGGGTGCGGCGCCTCTCCGCCGCCCTGGAGACGAGCACCTGGGGCGAGGCGTTCGGCGATTCCATCCGCCGCGCCATGCTGCGCGACTTCCGCGACGAACGCTTCCACCAGTGGAGAAAAATCGTCTCCGCCGTCGTGCCCGTCAAGGATTTCAGGACGAACCGCCGGGTGCGCGTGGGCGGCTACGGCGACCTGCAAAAGGTCGCCGAGCAGGCTGTCTACCCCGCGCTCACCTCGCCGACGGACGAGGAGGTGACCTACGCGGTGTCCAAGCGCGGCGGGGTGGAGGACCTCACGTGGGAGATGATCCAGAACGACGACATGGGGGCGATTCGCATGATTCCCCAGCGTCTCGCCCGCGCGGCCCAGCGCACCCTGAACGCCTTTGTGTTCGACTTTCTCGCCACGAACGCCGCGATCTACGACGGCGACGCCCTGTTCCACGCGGATCATGCGAACGCCTCGACGGACGCGCTCACCTACGACGGCGTCATCGCCGGGGTGAAGGCCATGGGCAGGCAGACCTTCTACGGGGAGGCGGGCGTCGAGATGGCGGCCCAGGTGCGTCCCCGCTACCTCCTCCACCCGACGGAGCTGCTCGAAGACGCCTTTGACGTCACGCAGTCCTCAGTCAAGGTCGTCGAGGGCGGGAACTCCACCCAGCCGAGCGTCATCAACCGCCTGGGAGTCGAGCCCCTGTGGGTGCCCGAGCTCACCGAGGCCGGAACCTGGTACATGGTCGCCGATCCGGGTCTTGCCGACACGATCGAAATCGGCTTCATGGACGACGTGCGCGAGCCGGAGTTGTTCGTGGAGGACAACCCCTCGGCGGGCAGCGGCTTCAGTGCGGACAAGATTCGCTACAAGATTCGCCACGTCTACGGCGGCGCGGTGCTGGATTACCGCGGCTTCTATCGCGGCGCGCCGGCCTAGCCCGCGCGCAAAGGAGACGCCATGCCCGACAGGCGCACCCACACCATCGTTCTTGCTCCGCGGGCGGCGCGCACCGCCGCCGGCGGCAGCGCGGCGTTCGAGGTGAGCCGCTTCACCGAGGCGCTGTTGTTCATCGACGTGTCGGAGGTTGCGGGGGGTGCGCCCACGCTTGACCTCGCGGTCGAGGCCGCTCCTGCGGACGACGCACCCGGCTTCGCGCACACCCGCCCCGCGCGCATCGCCTCGGCGGGGAAGACCCTGGTGGCGCTCTCGAACCTCGGCCCCTGGCTCAGGCTCTCGTGGCGCATCGGCGGGGAGTCGCCCGCGTTTACCTTCGAGGCCAGGCTCACGCTCAAGACCTGAGCGCCTCTGTGAGAGGGGAGGACCATGGCAGGCAGGCAGACGATCATCGAGGCGGTGCGCGCGCTGCTCAAGGCGGGCGCGCTGCCCGCCGCGTTCGGGGTCGAGGAGGCGGACTACGCCGACCTGGTGGGCGCAGCCCTCGCGCGCTACAGCCGGGACAGACCGCTCGTGGCCTTCGTCGATTTTGCGGGCGACGGGGAGAGGTTCGACTTCTCCCTGCCCGGCGACTGGGACGAGGCGCTCTCCCGCGTCCGGGCGGTCGAATACCCCCAGGGCGGACGCGCACCCTCCTGGCTGCGGGGGAGCGAATGGACCCTATACGCGCGCGGCACCCCGGCGCAAAAGTTTCGGCTGCTGCGCCACGTGCCCGCGGGGGGCGAGACGCTGCGCGTGTTCTACACCCTGTGCCACACGGCGGACGACACGCGCACGAGCGTGCCCGAGAGCGACCTCGCCGCCGTGGCCTGGCTCGCGGCGGCGGAGGGGTGTCACCTGCTGGCGCGGCGCTTCGCGCAGACGACGAGTGCGACCATCGCGGCGGACGCGGTGGACTACCCCAACAAGGCGGGCGAATACACGCGCCTGGCCCACGAGCTCGAGCGCAAGTACCGCACCCACGTGGGAGAGGGCGAACGTGCGCGCGCGGCGGGGGCGTCTCTCGACTGGGACGGGCGGCTCTCCGGGCGGCGCGGGGAGTATTTCTCCCACGGCGCGCCCGAAGAGCGCTAGGCGGCGGCCGAATGCGCACCGAAGAGGCTCTGGAGCCTCTCGCGGAAGATTGGCCGGACGCCCGCGCCTGGGCCGAGGCCATGCGCCTGTCCCGCGCGGCGCTCGAGGACGTAACCGACTTGCTCCGGCGCGAGGTGGCGCGCGCAGCGCCGGCAGGCGTGAGCGGGAACCTGAGAGGCAGCGTGTTCAGCCGGGTCAGGGGCGAGGGCGTGGGCCGGCTCCGTGGCGTGGTGGCCTCGCACGCCCCCTACGCGGACGCCGTGGAGTTCGGGCGTCGGGCGGGCGCGCCGATGCCGCCCTGGCAGAAGGGTTCCCCCCTCCACATGTGGGTGGTGCAGAGGCTCGAGGCAGGGGGAGGGGACTTCGAGAGCGCGGCCTTTCTCGTCGCCCGGGCGATAGCCGACCGCGGAACGCGCGGGCGCTACATGTTCGCGCGCGCTTTCGAGGAGAACCGGAGCCGCATCGAGCGGCGCTTTGAGGAACTGGTCGCGCAGATAGCGGAGAGAATCGATGGCTGAATCCAGGTACGGAGAAATCGGCGAGGCCATCGCGTCCGTGGTGGCGGGCGTGGCGGGGGCGGGGCGGGTGCACGCCTATCAACGCTGGGCGGCGGAGCCGGGCAGGTATCTCGACCTGTTTCGCTGTGAGGCGGGCGGCGGGGTCGACCAAATCAGGGGCTGGGTGCTCACGCGCGAAAAAGCGCACGAGGAGGCTGCCTCCTTAGGAGCCAACGCGCCAGGCGGTTTCGCCCCGGCGGGCGTCGGCAGGCGCACCCACACGTTCTTGCTGTTCGGCATTATGGGGGCGGAGGACGCGGTGGCCAGCGAGGTGGCTTTTCAGGACGCCATCGAGGAGATTTGCGACCGCTTTCGGGACGACGCCGTCCTGCGCCTGCTCGATAGTGCCGGCGCGCCGCGCGTGCGCTCCCTGGAACGCCTCCGCCCCCCGCAGGTGGACGTGATCGAACTGAGAACCTTTGGCGGCGTGCTGTGCCACTACGCCGAAATTCGCATTCAGGCGATAGAGCGCATCCGGCGCGGCTGAGACGAAACCCGAAACGAGGGGGGCGGCCTGCGTCGCGCCCTCGCTTCACACGCACACAGGAGGGCAGGAGATGGGCGACGTCATCTTGATGGACAGACAGACCATCGGCGCGACGGAAGAACGCGCGCTGGTGGCGGATGCGGCCGAGGCATCCACCCTGGTGGACGCCGCGTTGGCCGAGAGCGAGGACTTCTGGAACGGGGCGGTGCTGCGCACGATTCGCGGGGCGGGCGTCGGCCAGAGGAGGAAGGTGGTGGGCTTCGACGCGGCTTCGGACACGCTCACGCTCGACGCCGCCTGGGGGGAGCGGCCCGCCGCGGGGACGGCGTATCTGCTGGACAGGCCCGCTAGCGCGTCCGAACTCTTTCGGGCGGGGAACTTCGCCCACGAGATCGACGTGGAACAACTCGAGCGCGCGGTGAAGGACGCGAGCGCCTCGCCGTTCGCCGCGATTTCCGGCAAGCGCTCCGCGCGGGTCTCCTTTTCCACCGAGCTGCGCGGTTCGGGCACGCCCGGCGTCGCGCCCGACTACGGGTTGCTCTTCCGGGCGTGCGCGATGCGCGAGACCCGCACCGAGGGGGTTTCGGTCACCTACGCGCCCGCGTCGGAGAAGGCGGCGTACACGCGCGCGTGCATCACCGCCTACCTGGACGGTCTGCGCGTCATGTATCTGGGCTGCATGGGGAGTTTTTCGATCAACTGTCCGCTCGATGGCGTTCCCACCATCGACTGGGAGTTCGAGGCCGCCGACTTCGAGGTGAGCGACGCCCCCCTGCTCGCGGGTGACGCCTACGACGCGGAAGCTCCCGCCCCCGTCCTGATGAGCGGCTTCTCTCTCGGCGGGTTCCATTTCGACGCGGCGAACGTGCGCTTTGCCATGAACAACGCCATCGCCCTGCGCCAAAGCGCCAACGCCACGGGCGGGCACGTGAACGCGACGGTAACGGGGCGCGCCCCCACGGGCTCGTTCGACCCCGAGGCCGTGCTTCGCGCCACGAACGACGTGTTCGGCAACTGGGAGAAGGGGGCGCAGCTTGCCTTGCGCGTTCAAATCGGCCACCGGGCGGGCAACGTCTGCACCCTCACCGCCCCTGCGTGCCAGTACGCCGACCTGGGGTTCTCGGACCGCGACGGCGTGCTCGCCTACGACGCGCCCTTCCGCATGGTGCGCGAGAAGGGCGACGACGAGATGGCCATCGTCTTTACCTAGCCCGCACGGGCTCGCCGGGCGACGTCCATTCACCACACGGGAGGCGACGTGGAAATTTCCGAATACAGAAACCAGGGCCGCCGGCCCATCACCCTGCCCTCGGGGCTCGAGGGTTTCGTGCGTGCGCCCAATCTGCTGGACATGGCGGCCTACCCCGGCCTGCTCGCGGGGGCTGCGAACGGCGCGCGGAGCGAGGAGGAGCAGCACGCCCTCACCGGCGAATGGGCGCACTGCGTGCTCAGGCGCTGCTTCACTCCCGCGCGCGGCGCGATGAGCGACAAAGAACCCGCGCGCTGCCTGCCGGATGAGCTGAGCGTCTACGAGCTCGCCCCGGCGGACGCCGAAGCCATATTCGGGGCGGTCACGGCTCTGCAGAACGAGGCGGCGGGGGAGGGCGTGCCGCAAGGCGATGCGTTTCCCTGACGCGCGAAAGAAAGAGGCCAGAAAATGGCTGCTCGCGCTCATTCACGCGCAGGCCAAAGCCTACGGCCTCCCGCCCCACCTGCTGGCGAGGTGCACCTGGGAGGAGTTTCGCTTCAACCAGGAGGCGCTCGAAGCGGGTCTGGCTCTCGAGCGCGCGGGTGGCCGCAAAAAAGGGAGAAGCGCGGGTCTCGAACGATTCAAGAGTTGAGAGCTTGCTCTCTCCTGCCGGGGGTGCGGCTCTCGCGGCGCGCGCGCATTATTTGTCCCACTGGAAATCGGGGTTCGGCGGCGAGAAGATGTCGATGTATTCGGCGTCTTCGAGCACTTCTCCTCCGTGCGGGGTGCCTGCGGGAAACACCATCACGTCGCCCGGCTGGACGACGCGGTGGTTCTCGTCGCCTGAGTGAAAGCGCAGTTTTCCGCGAATCATGTGCGTTATCTGGTCGAACTCGTGGACGTGGGTCTTGATGGGGTTGCCCGCGTTCGCGGTGATTCTGCACGCCATCACGTTGTCCGTGCGCACGATTCTGCCGTGGATGATCTCGTTCAAGCGGCGGTTCTCGACGTCGTTCCAGTGGAGTATGGGCATCGCGGCTCCTCCTAGGGTGTCGGGGGGCGAAAGAGGTCCTCGTCCTTGGCGCGGTAAAGCGTTCGCGCGGGGCGATCGCCAGGGTGGTAGGCCAGGCCGCGCACCACGACGGCGGGCACCCCCTGGCTGTCCTGGCCCATCACCATGCTCGCCGCCGCGGCGATTTCGTCCGCGTGCGCCAGCACGGTGATCTCCAGCCGGCGGCCCGCGCGGTCTGCGGTTCCGCGCAAGTCCACCAGGGGTTCGAGACCCGCGCAGCCTATCGCTACGCCGGTGACGCCCCGGCGAAAGGCGCGCCCCTGGGTGTCGGCGATCAGAACGGGGACGAACACGCCCGCCGCGCGGCCTATCGTTTCGTGGAGTTCGCGGGCGGAGCGGTCCGGGTCGTCAGGCAGCAGCAGCACCCGCTCCGCACCGCCCCCGGTGTTCGAGCGGTCTATGCCTGCGTGTGCGCACACCGCGCCCGTTTTGTGCTCCACGATGAGGGCGCGCTCCGAGGCGACGACGACCTCGTTCGATTCGCGCAGCACCGCCTCGACCAGACGCGGGTCGCGCCCGTCGCGCTCGGCAATGGCGCGCGCCTCCGGCGAGGGCCGCACCTGGCCCAGGTCGAGGAGCCTGCCCTCCGCCTTGCTCACGATCTTCTGGGCGAGGACGAGCACGTCGCCCCGGCGAAGTTGTTCGCCGCCCCGCGCAAGAGCCTCGAGAATCAGGCGGGCCGTGTCGTCTCCTTCCCGAATTTCGGGCAGCCCCGCGACGGGGAGAATTTCAACCCTGTTCATCGCGCGGGGGCGGAGGCGAGCCGGACGGGTGCTTCGGGCTCGCGGGCGAGCAGGAGTTCGAGGTCTGCGGGGGAGTCGATGTCCCGGGCCAGGCCGAACGATTCGCATACGCGTGCGTCGCAGCCGCTGTGCCGCGCCGCTTCCAAGTGTCTACGAAAGCTCCCGCAGCCGAACAGGAAGGGAATCGCCCCCGGGGGGCGGATGAGGAGCGCGTTCGTGCCCCCATCTCCCGAGCGCGCGATGCGGACCTCGCGCGGAGGGGAAGGCCCCTCTTCCAAAAATGCGTTCACCTCCTCGGCCGTCAGGAACGGCAAATCGCCGTGGATGACGAGCAGGGCGTCCGCTTTTTCGTCGCGCGCCCAGGCGCGCCCGACTTCCAAATCCTCGTTCAGGCCCGCTGATTTGCGAAACAGCTCCCTCGCCCCGCGCGCCCGCGCGAGCGAGAGCACTTCGGCGGAGTCGCTCAGCACCGCGATTTCGCTCACCCCCCGCGCCGCGCCGACGGCGGAGAGCACGCGCTCGAGCATCCAGCGGCCCAGGCGGACGCGGGCGGGCGCGTCGAGTGCGGGCGCCAGACGCGACTTGCCCGTTGCGAAGTCGCGCACGGGTATGAGGGCGAAGCAGTGGCCTGGAAGACTCATCATCCATCCCGGTGTGTGTAAGGCGCGAACGTGTGCCGATTATAGCCGAATTCGCTCACGCGGTTCCCGCCACGACAGAGGCGAATTCCAAAACGCCGCGCGCAAGCGCTTTTTTCGTTGCGAGGTCGGACATGATGCTGGGCAGCGCGACGCAGGCGAGGCCGATTTCCTCGACCGCGGGCGCGAGACTTGCGTCCGCCTCATCCACCACGAAGCCGTCGAGCACGTCGCGCAGAATCCGGGCGACGCCCAGTGCCGACGTCTCGTGCCCCAGGCTCGCCAGCATGTCCGCGGCGGGGCCGCGCAAAGCCGCGCCGCCGACGATGGGGCTTACCCCCACGCGCGGGGCGGAAGCGGCCCGCAGACGCTCGCGCACGTCCGCTATGGCCAGTATGGGGCCGATGCTCACAATCGGGTTCGAGGGACAAAAGACGATGGTGCGCGCCTCTTGCAGAGCGCGGGCGACCTCGGGCGTGGCGCGCGCTTCCTCCGCCCCCTGAAAGCGCACCCCGCACACGCGCGGGCGCGTGCCCCGCGCCACGAAATAATCCTGAAACTCGAGTTCTCCCTCGGGCGTGCGCACCCGGGTGGCGACGGGCGAATCCGTCATCGGCAGAATGTGCGTGCGGATTCCCAGAGCCGTCGCCAGCTCGCGGGTGACCTCTGTCAGGCGCGCGCCCTCGGCGAGGCGCTGCGTGCGGCGGATGTGGGTCGCCAGATCCTGATCGCCGAGCCGAAACCAGGTCGGCCCCCCGTAGCGTCCCAAAAGTTCGAGCGCGCGCGCGCCGTCGTCCGCGATGCCCCAGCCCGTGCGGGGGTTCGACATGCCCGCCAGGTTGTACATGACGGTATCGACGTCGGGGCTCACGTGCAGGCCGTGGAGCACCAGATCGTCCGCGGTGTTGACGACGACGCTCAGCGCGCCGGGCGGCAAGACGCCCGCGAGCCCGACGGCGAGCTTGGCGCCGCCCACTCCGCCCGCGAACGCCACGACGGGGCCGGCGAGGCTCATCGGACGATGAGCGCCGGCGCGGGCGCTTCCCTGGGCTGCGGTGCGTCCGCCGCGTAGCCCGCGACGATGAGCGCGCGCGGCACCCAGTCCCCGGGCAGATCGAGCGCTCTGCGCGCCGTCTCGGGACAGAACAGGGGGGCGCAGCGCCACACCGAGCCCACACCCTGGGCCGCGAGGCCGAGCATGAGGTTTTGGAGCGCGCCGCCCAGGCTGTGCTCGGCCATCATCCACTCGCAGGACTGCTTCTCGGAGGATTCGTAAGCGTCGAGGTCGGCGTAAGAAAGCGCCGCGAGGATGAGTGCGGGCGCGCCCGTAAGGAGGCGGATGCTCCCCCGGTGTCTGCGGGCGCGCTCTTCTTCGGGAACGCCCTCGTGCTTCATGTCGCGCAAAAAATCCTCTCCCATCGCGGTGGCGAGGTTCTCCTTCGCCTCTCGCGAGTCCAGGATGCAGAACCGCCAGGGGCGGGTTCCGTGCGGGCTCGGCGCGGTGCACGCGGCGGATATGGCCGTGCGCAGCGCCTCCATCGGCACGGGCTGCGCGGTGAAGCGGCGAACCGAGCGCCGCGCGGCGAGGGCGCCCGCGAGCGAGACGCCTTCGAGTTCTTGTATGGGTTTTGCGTTTCGTGCGCTCAATTCAGGACCCGGGGGGAGCCTCCCAGCCCGGCGGCGCACCGCCCTGGGCCGGGGACGGGGGAGGGGGCAGCTTGCGCTTCTCCCCGGGGGGCGGGTCTCCCGGGTCGCCCGGAAGGGGTTGCCCCGCGAGGTAGCCGCCTGCGCCTTGGGGGCGCGCCTCCTCGCCATAGGCGGTGGCGAGGCATTCTTCGAGTTCTTCGGGCGTCTTGGGGCTGGACGTCATGCGCGCGGCGGTGAATTCCGCGCCCTCGAGCCCGTCGTATTGGGGCAGACCCTCCGTCGTGCCGCTGCGCGCGCCCAGCTTCGGCACGCGGTTGCGCTGCCTTCTCGCCAGAATGTTGAGGATGTTCCAGGCGCGTCTGTTCTCCTCGATGGGCCGCACCTCGACCAGGCCTTCTTTCTCGAACGCGCGCCAAATCTCCTCGCCCCGGGGCGTGCGCAGCACGACGATCGTCCAGCCCCGCGTGCCCACGCCCCCGCAGGCGATGTCGGCGAGCTCCGCCGAAAAATCAGCACAGTGCTGGCACTCGGGGCGCTGGTAGTTTTCCATCGCCTCCTGGAGGGAGAAGGTGACGAGTTCGCCGTCTTTCTTGTGGACGAGCACCTCGCCCTTGACGTTGAACTTCGCCACCTCGGTGAGGGGGATGCCGAGGTCTTTTTCGATCTTCTCGGTCATGAGGTCGAAGGTGAAGACCTCGGTGCAGAACAACCCGATCTGGAACGCGACGCGCTCGGCGAACCCGCGCAGGAAGCCGCGCTGTTTTTCGATGTGCTGGGGGCGCTTTTTGTGCGAGACGAGAAAGGAGGGGTCGATGAGCTCCATCTTGCGCACCGGGGTAACCTGGCACGGAACGCCCACGAAGCCCACCTTGCGGAGGTCTTTTTTCTCCACCTCCTCAAGCGCGAGGTTGTTCGGGCAATACGTGTACCAACTGCCCGCGCTCGCGCGAATCTCCTCGTAGGTCGTGGCCACCTTGGGACTGGGGTCGCACGGCGGGTCGTCCTCCCCGACGGCGGAGACCACGGCCCCGTCGATGACGCCGCTCTCGAGCGCCCACGCCAGCAGGGCGGTTACGATGCCGCCGTCCTGGGCGCGCTCCATCACGTCCGCGCGCTTGGTGCGCGCCATGAAGACGTGGGTGTAGGAGCCGAAGATGCCCTCATAAGCGCGGCTTCTGCCCTCGCCGAAGGTGGCGTCCTTGAGATGAATCTCCCGCGGCCAGAGCCTCGGACACACCGAGGCGCACACGTCGCAGCCCACCCCTTCGCTGATGCCGCAGTAATCGAAGTCGGCCTTTGCCTTGGCGGTCTGCTTGGGTTTGGAGTCGATGTACTCGATGACGTTGTGGGGGCAGACGAGCACGCAGCTTCCGCACTCGCAGCAACTTCCCGCGTCCACCACGTCGTTCATCATGTCCTTGAAGGAGGGATGGTGAAGTTCGTTCAACGGGTCGTTCTCCGAATCGTTCAGCGGGGGGAGGGCGCGCCGAGGCTGCCCGCGGGTATGAAGTCGCCCGCCTTCCTGCCGCCCGAGGCGCCCGCGCCGAGCAGGGTCTCGTCTTCGGGGCGGGGGTGGCGATACCGGGGGTCGTCGCGCCGAATGATGTCGTAGGTGGTCGTGCGCTGCACGGGAACCCTCCCCGCCGCGGCGATGGCTTCGTCGAACTGCCGGGGGCTCAGGCTCTGGCCGTATTCCGCCCCCGATTCGCGGGAGATGTTCTCCTCGATGAGGGTTCCGCCCAGGTCGTTCACGCCCAGGGAGAGCGCTTTTCGCGCGGCGTCGATGCCGATCTTGGGCCACGCCACCTGAACGTTGGCGATGCTCCCCCTGAAGAACAGCCGCGCCACGGCGTGGAGGCGGAAGATGGTCTCCAAATCCGCCATCTCCGTGATGCCGAACTCCTCGCCCATCTTGTTGTCGTAGGGGATGAAGGGCAGGGGCACGAACTCCGTAAAGCCCCCCTGGCCGTTCGCCGCCAGGGATTCCGCCTGCATGTTGCGCAAAATGTCCATGTGCTCGGCGAGGTCCGCGCTGCTTTCGATGTGGCCGTACATGACGGTGGAGGTGGTCGGAATGCCCACCGCGTGGGCGGTGCGGATGATCTCGCACCACCGCTCTACGGGAATTCTCCCCGGGCTGATGAGCTTCTTCACCCGCTCGACCAGAATTTCGGCGGCGGTTCCGGGGATGGAGCCCAGCCCCGCCTCCTTGAGGCGCGTGAGCACCACCTCGAGCGGCAGGCGGGTCTTGCGCTGGATGTGGTCGATCTCCGCCGGCGAGTAGGCGTGCAAGTGGACACCGGGGATGACCTCGTGCGCGAGCGCGAGCACCTCCTCGTAGCGGTCTATGGATATGCGGGGGTTCAGCCCCCCCTGCATGCAGATTTCGCGCACGCCGAAATCGCGCGCGCGCTCGAACTTCGTGCGCAGGGTATCATTGTCGTGCGTATAGGCGTCGGGGTCGTTGGGCCGCCGCCAGAAGCCGCAGTACTTGCAATCCGTATAGCAGACGTTCGTGAAGTTCACGTTCGCGTTGACGACGTAGCTTACCTCCTCGCCCGCGACGCGCCTGCGCTCTGCGTCCGCCGCCTGGTAGAGGCGTTCGGCGAGGGCGGGGTCCGTCGCGGCGAGCAGGGCGGTCGCACCCGCGCGCGATATTTGCTCGCCCGCCTCAAAAGCGTCGAGAACTTCGTGCGCGAGCGTGCTCATGCGATCTCCACGGGCAGGGTCTCGAGCGCCTCGCGCCGCTCCAGTATCTTTTGCAGTGCGGGCAGGGTTTCGGGCGGGCACCAGCCCGCCTCGATGAATTCGTCGTAGACCGGCATCCGCAGCCTGAGCGCCACCTCCTCCCCGTGGAGGGACTCGTCGAGGTTGCCGAGCCGGGGCCAGTTGCGGTTCGGGTTGATGTGGTCGGGCTCGGGCGCGATGCCGCCGATGTCGTCCGCTCCCGCGCGGATGAGGCCGAGCAAGTCCTCCACCAGGTTCGGCGGCACCTGCACGTGCACGCCCGGCATGAGCCTGTGGACTTCGGGGATGAGAGCGGCGATCTCCGCGTCGAGCGGCGCCTTCCAGCCCGCCATCGGCGTGAGGGGCTGGGGGTTGAGCGGCTGGAGGATGACCTCCTGCACGTGTCCGTAGCGCGCGTGCACCTCCGCTATGGCGCGCAGCGTCTCGACGCGCTCTTCGGGCGATTCCCCGATGCCGACGAGGATGCCCGTGGTGAAGGCGATGCCGAGCCTGCCCGCCGCCTCGAGGGAGGCGAGCCGCACCGCGGGGGCCTTGGTGGGGGCCGCGCGGTGGGCGAGGCGCGTGGCGCGCGCGCTGGTGGTCTCCATCATCATGCCCATCGAGACGTTCCAGGGCTTGAGAATCTCGTATTCCCAATCCTCAAGCGTGCCGATGTTCGCGTGGGGGAGCAGGCCGACGTCGAGACACATGCGGCAGACCTCGGCCGTGTAGGCGGCATAGGAGTCGTAGCCCCAGGCTTTGAGTTGGCTTTTGAGACCCTTGTGCTTGTCGATGCCCTCGCCCGTCATGACGAGTGCCTCGACCACGCCCATCTCGTACGCCTCGCGCGCGCGGCTCTCGCATTCCTCCAGCGTGAGGAGGTGGGGGACGCTGCTGCGGAAGCTGCAATACCCGCAGCGGTTCACGCACCAGTTCGTGATCGGCAGCGTGAAATTGTAGGAATACGTGACGGTTCTCAGGGCGCCTCTCCGTTTTCGGGGAGCGGAATATCCGCGCATCCTAGCGGCGCGCGGCGCATCTGACAAGACGCAAGCCTTAAGCCTAGACCACGCCCTGCGCCTTGAGTGCCTCGACTGTCTCGGCCGACATGCCGAGCAGGCCGGTAAGCACCTCCCCCGTGTGTTCGCCCAGCAGGGGAGGGGGCAGGCGGATGGCCCCGGGCGTGTCCGAGAGCTTCATGGGGTTGCCCATCATTTTGAGGACGCCCGTCTTCGCGTGTTCGATCTCGACGACCATCTCGCGGTGGTGCACCTGCGGGTCCGCGCACAACTCCTCGATGGTGCGCACCGGCCCGCACGGCACGCCCGCGCCCGAGACGATTTTTGCCCACTCCGCGCGGGTCTTCGCGCGCATGGTCTCGATGATTTGGGCTTCGAGCTCGTCGCGGCCCTCGACGCGCTGGGCGTTTTTCTCCCACCTGGGGTCGTCGGCCAGGTCTTCCCGCCCGATGGCGCTTGCGAAGCGCTGCCACAGCGAGTCGTTCGCCGCCGCGACGATGAGTTCGCCGTCCGCGCAGGGGAAATCCCGGTAAGGGGCGATGCTCGGGTGGCGGTTGCCCAGCCGTCCGGGCGGGGTGCCCGTGGCGAAGAAGTTGCCCGCGGCGTGGCTCATGAGCGCCGCCTGGCCGTCCTGTATGGCGGTGTCCACGTATTGCCCCCTGCCCGTTCTCTCCCTGGCGATGATGGCCAGCAAAATCCCCTGGGTGGCGAACATGGCGGTGGTCAGATCGGCGATGGCGATGCCCGTCTTGAAGCCGCCCCCGCCCTCCGCACCCGTGATGCTCATGAGGCCGCCCTCTCCCTGGAGCAGGATGTCGTAGGCGGGCCGCTCGCGCGAGGGGCCACTTTGGCCGTAGCCCGAGACGCTGGCGTAGATGAGCCGGGGGTTGAGCGCGCGGCAGGTTTCCCAGTCGAAGCCGAGCCGCTCGATGGCTCCGGGGCGGAAGTTCTGGATCAGCACGTCGGACTTCTCGACCAGGTGCCGCAGAACGTCTTTGCCCTCCTCGGCCTTGAGGTCCAGGGTGAGGCTCTTCTTGTTGCGGTTCACGGACTGAAAGTAGCTGCTCTCGCCCCCTTCGTAGAAAGGCGGCCAGCCGCGGGTGTCGTCTCCGCCCGCGGGGTTTTCGACCTTGACGACCTCCGCCCCCATGTCGCCGAGCATCATCGTGCAAAAAGGCCCCGCCAGAATCCTGGAGAGGTCGAGAACGCGAATTCCCTCAAGCGGCATGGTCATGCGTTTTCCCCTGTTGTGCCCGGCCCTATCGGGCGCGCAAGGCCGCGAGCAGCTTCGCGCGCACGGGCTCAAGCGGCATTTGCGTGCCCGTCCACAGCCTCCAGCCCTCGGCTCCCTGGTGGAGGAGCCACCCGATGCCCGAAACGGCGCGCGCTCCCCGCCTGCGCGCGGCTTGGAGAAAGGGCGTGTCCAGCGGGTTGTAGACCGCATCCGCGCAGATGCTGCCGGGCGGTATCCACTCCTCGGGCAGGCAGCAGGCCGCCTCGCGCGCCGCCTCGCCCGCCATACCCAGGCTCGTCGTGTTGACGATGATGTCCCGCCCCCGCGCGGCGGATTCGAGATCCTCCAGCCCGCCGCCTCGAATTTCAGGGCGCGGGAAGTGCGCGGCGACTTCGCGCGCGAGTGCTTCGGCCTTGTGCGCCGTGCGGTTTCGTATCTCGATGTGGGCCGCGCCCGTCTGCGCGAGCTTGATGGCTATCGCCCGCGCGGCGCCCCCCGCCCCGAGCAGGAGGCATTTTTTGTCCGCGGGCGAGACCCCCGTCTCCTCCTCCAGAGAGCGCAGCCAGCCCACCCCGTCGGTGTTGTGGCCCGTGAGCTTGCCGTCGGCCTCTATCGTCACCATGTTCACCGCGCCCATGAGGCGGGCGTCCTCGCTTGTCTCGTCCACCAGGGCGCAGGTGGCCACCTTGTGCGGGATGGTGATGCAAAATCCCGCAAAACCCATCGCGCGCGCCCCGCGCACGGCCTCGGCGAAGTGGGCGGGATGCACCTCGTAGGCCATGCAGCGATACGGCAGCCCCAGTGCGCGCGCCGCCGCGTTGTGCATGACGGGCGAGAGCGTGTGCCCCAGGGGGTAGCCGAAGATGGCCAGCGTCTTCTCGAGCGGCATGGACGCTCCTCGGGTGGTTGTCGCGTCTTCGTTGTGGCGCGAATCACAGATACGCTAAAGTAGCCTTTATCACAACTCGGCAACGCGCGCGGGCTCTGCGCGCACCGTTTGAGGAGGGGGAGTGCGATGTCCACCGTGCAGGCCGCCACGATTCTACAGCCGGGCGAAATCGCCCTGCGCGAATACCCCATGCCCGCCGTGGAGGAGGACGCCCTCCTCATGCGGGTGGCCGCCGTCGGCGTGTGCGGCTCGGACAAGCACATGTACGGAGGCAACCTGAACCTCGCCTGGCCGGTGATTCCCGGCCACGAGTTCAGCGGCGTGGTGGAGAAGATAGGCCCGCGGGCGAACGCGGCCATGAAGATCGTGGGCGGCCCCCTCAAAGAGGGCGATGCGATAACGGTGACGCCGGGCAGCCAGGCGTGCGGCAGATGCTGGTACTGCGTGCACGTTCCCCACAGGCCGCAGTTGTGCCCGAACCGCACCGTCTTCGGGTTTCGCTCCTGTGCGGAGGCGCCCCACCTTTTCGGGGCGTTTTCCGAATACGTCTACGTTCCGGGAAACTCCTTCGTGCTCAAGCTGCCCGAAGGCTTATCGCTCGAGCGCGCCACGCTGTGCGAGCCCCTGGCGGTGGCCCAGCGCGCGGCGGGGCGCGCGCTTTCGCCGGGCATACCCTACGCGGGGGAGGGTTTTGGGCCGGGTGCGCGGTGCGCGGTGATGGGGGTCGGCCCCATCGGGCTCCTCGTCGTGGCCGCGCTCAAGACGATGGGCGCAGGCGAGATCATCGCGGTGGACATGACGCAGGAGCGCCTCGCTTTTTCCGAGCGGTTCGGCGCGACGCGGACGGTGAACCTCTCCGCTCTTTCGCGCGAGGAGAGAAAGGAGCAGATTCTCTCCTGGACGGACGGGGTGGGACCCGACGTGGTGATCGAGGCGGCGGGCGTGCCCGCGGCCTTCGCCGAGGGGCTGGACCTCGTGCGCCGGGGCGGCAAGCTCGTGGAGGTCGGCCACTACGGCGACCCGGGGGCGGTGGAGATCAGACCCCACCAGGTCTGCAACAAGGACGTGGACATCTGCGGCTCGTGGGCGTACCCCCAGGTGCAGTTCGAGCCGGCGATGGACATGCTGCTCAGAACGCCGCTGCCGATAGACGACGTCTTCACCCACCGCCTGCCGCTCTCCCAGGTGCAGGCGGGCATCGAGGTGACGGGCACGGGCGCGTGCCTGAAGGTGCTGCTCAAGCCCGACTAGGGAACCGCATCCACGTCCATTGTGAGGAGGTTGAGCGTCTCGGCGCGCTCGCAGCCCTCCAAATCGAGGTCGTCGAGTGCGCCGAGGGCGGCGAGCATGTTCTCGGCCCCGCGCGCGAGGGCGGGGAGCCGCGCGGGCGATGCCGCGTAGCCCATGCTCCGCGCCATGCGGGCGACGTGAGCCGTCTCGGCCGCGTCGTGCGTCTCCTCCGCCCCGCCGGCAGGCTCCTCGGCAAGGGGGGCGGGCCGCGCGTCGATTGCCGGCGGGCGCTCGCGCCATAGCGGACGCCGCTTCTCGAACGCCGCCCCGATGCGGAAGAGCGTCGCCTCCGCCCCCCATCTGCCCGCAATCTGAAGGCCCGCGGGCAAGCGCTCCTTCGTGAAGCCGCAGGGTATCTGGAGCACGGGATTGCCGATGGTGCTGAACGCCGCCGTGTTGTCGCTCACCACCGCCCACATCTTCATGCCGTCGAGGCAATCGGCGATGGTGGGCGGGGCGACGGCGACGGTGGGGGCGAGCACGGCGTCCACGCGCCGGAACACCTCCGCCGCCTGGCGGATGAAGAAGGTGCGCGCCTTTTGCGCCTGCACGTAGCGCCAGCCGGGAACGAACAGGGCGTGCTCGAAAAAATCCGCTCCGGGCGAGACGTACTCTTCGCGGTGGTTCTCGAGAAACCTGCGGTGGTATTCCGCACTCTCGGGCCCCACGGTCGCCGCGTAGGCGATTTGGCCGAGCCGCGCCCAGGGAATCTCGACGTGCTCTATTCGCGCGCCCATCTCCTCGAAACACGCAATCGCCTCGCGCACGAGGGCTTCGACTTCGGGGTCGACGCCCGGCCAGAAGTGGTTGGTGGGCACGCCGAGCGTCATGCCGTCTACGCCCTCGTCCATCTCTGCGCGAAAATCGGGCGGGGGCGCGCTGCCCGTCGTCGGGTCCCGGGGGTCGGGGCCGGCCATGACCTGCAGCATCAAGGCGGCGTCCTCCACCGTGTGCGTGATGGGTCCCACGTTGTCGAAGCTCAGACCGAGCGGCACCGCGCCCGCGCGGCTCACGCGCCCGTAGGTGGAGCGCATCCCCACCAGGTTGCAGAACGAGGCGGGCAGGCGCACCGAGCCGCCGGTGTCCGAACCGAGCGCCGCCGTCGCCATGCCCGCCGCCACGCAGGCCGCCGAGCCGCTGCTGCTGCCGCCGGGCGTGCGCGCGAGGTTCCAGGGGTTGCGCGTCGGGCCGAAGAAGGAGTTCGCCCCCGTGCCGCCCCGGGCGAATTCCTGCAGGTTCGTCTTGCCGATGACGACGGCCCCCGCCCGCACGAGCCGCGCCACGGACTCCGCCGTCGCGCGCGCCGCCTCTTTCCCGAGAATCGCGCTGCCCGCCGTGGTGGGGTGGCCCTCGAGGTCGAACAGATCCTTGATCGCCACGGGCACCCCGCACAGGGGGCCGACGCGCTCTCCGCGCGCAAGCGCTTGCTCAATCTCCCCCGCCTGCTCGCGCGCGAGGTCGAAGGTGGTGCGCGTGAAGGCGTTGATGGCCGCGTCGTCCGCCTCGATTCTGGCAACGTGCGCCTCGAGAACCTCGCTGGGCGTCGTGGCGCCCGTCTCGATCAGGCGGGCCAGTTCGGTGGCGGACAGGTAGAGCAGATCGCTGGGCTTCACGGGAGTCTCCGGTGCGTGGGCGTCTCGGGCCGGGCGATTATATTCCAAAACCCCGGCCCCGCGACACAGGCGCCGGGCTTGGCAAGTGGCGCGGGCAAGGGTAAAAGACGAACCATTCGGCCACGTCGATACGGAGGAGACTCTACATGAAGTCCTACCGCACGATTCTCTTCGCCCCCGGCAACCGCGAGCGGATGCTCGCCAAGGTGGGCAAGGCGGGGGCGGACGCCGTCGTCCTCGATTTGGAAGACGCCGTGCCCGCGGAGGAGAAAGACGCCACGCGCGCGAGCCTTCCCGCCGCGGTCGAGACCATCCGGGCCGAGGACGGAGCGGACGTGTTCGTGCGCGTGAATCCGCTCGAGGACGTAACGGGCTTTTCTATCGCCTGCGGGGCGGAGGACGTGGCCGCCGTTGTGGGGCCTTCACTCACGGGCGTGGTGCTGCCCAAGGCGGAAAGCTCCGAGCAGATAGAGGAGGCCGACCGCTTGTTGCGCACAGCGGAAGGGGAGGCGGGTATGGAGGAGGGTGCGGTGCACCTGCTCGCCATACTCGAGAACGCACAGGGCGTGGAGCGGGCGGGAGCCATTGCCGCCGCGCGCACGGGAAATCGCCGCTTCTGGCTCTCCTTTGGTGCGGGGGATTACACCAACGACCTCGACGTCGAGTGGCCGCGCGAGGAGTTTACCTTCGACTACCCGCGCGCGCGCATAGCCGTGGCCTCGCGCGCGGCGGGCCTCGAGAAGCCGCTCGACACCGTATGGATTGCGCTTGAGGATCAGGAGGGTCTCGCTGCCAGTGCGGAGCGCTGCCGCCTCTTCGGCATGTTCGGCAAGTTCTGCATCCACCCCCGCCAGGTGGAGGTGGTGAACCGCGCCTTCACGCCCACGGGGGCGGAAATCGAAAAAGCGCACGAGGTGGTGGAGGCCTTCGCCGCGGCGACGGCGCGCGGGGAGGCGAGCGTCTCCGTCGGCGGGCGGATGATCGACTATCCCGTGGTCGAATCGGCACAGAAAGTCCTCGCCCTGGCCGAAGCCTTCGGCGCGCGCGAAGAATAAGAAGGGCGGGGCTCGCTACGTTTCCGAGAGTTCCGCCAGCACGTCCGCGAGCGCGGCCTTCGCCTCGATTCCGATGCCCGGCAGGTCGGGGAAGCCGACGCTGCCTCCTTCGACCTCCACGCCGTCGGCGAAGCCGTTGAAGGGCTTGAACACGTCGGGGTAGGCCTCGTTGCCGCCCAAGCCCAAACCCGCCGCGGCGTGTAAGGCCATCTGGTGCCCGCCGTGGGGGATGCACGAGCGGCGCGACCAGCCGTGCGCCTCGAGCATCTCGAGCGTGCGCACGTATTCCACGAGGCCGTAGCTCAGTGCGGGGTCGAATTGCAGGACGTCCACCCCCGGCCGCATTCCCCCGTAGCGAATGAGATTGCGCGCGTCCTGGGTGGAGAAGAGGTTCTCGCCCGTCGCGGTGGGCCGCCCGTAGCCGCGGACGAGCTCGGCCTGAAGCGCAAAATCGAGCGGGTCGCCCGCCTCCTCGTACCAGCGCAATTCGTAGGGCGCCATCGCCTCGGCGTAGGCGAGGGCGGTTTCCACATCGAACTTGCCGTTCGCGTCCACCGCCAGGTTTTCGCCCGCGCCCACGACCTCGAGCACCGCCTCTATGCGCGCTAAATCCTCTGCCAGGGGCGCTCCGCCTATCTTCATCTTGACGCTCGTGTAGCCGCGCGCGAGATAGCCGCGCATCTCCTCCTGCAAGGCGCGCAGCCCCTTGCCCGGATAGTAGTAGCCGCCCGCCGCGTAGACGGGCACCCTCTCCTCGCAGCGGCTGTCTCCATGGGTGTCCGCCAGGTGGCGGCAGAGGGGTTTTTCCTCGATTTTGGAGACCATGTCCCACACCGCCATGTCGATGACGCCCACGGCGACCGAACGCTCCCCGTGCCCGCCGGGTTTTTCGTTGCGCATGAGGCAGGCGAGGATTCTCGCGGGGTCAAAGTTTGTTCCCGCCGCGTCGAGCAGCGTTTCGGGGTCGGCGGCGCGCAGCCTGGGGATGAAGCGTTCGCGCAGCAGCCCCTGCTGGGCGTAGCGCCCGTTCGAGTTGAAGCCGAAGCCCACGACGCGCCTCCCGCCGCGCACCACGTCGGTGAGGAGGGCGACGACGCTCACCGTCATCAGCGAGAAGTCGATAAAAGCGTTTCTGATGTCCGAGCGAATGGGAACCACCGTCTCGCGAACGTCGATAATCCTCAAAGCGCGCGCCCTCTCTTATTTCGAATGATGTTTTCGCGTGCGGGGCGGATTCTACACACGGCGGGCGAAAAGGCGAAACCCGCGTAACAAAAACGCAACGCGGTTCATGTATGGAGCATATTGCGGTAGGTATATTAGGTAACTCTATGTCATCGTCCCCTCGCCGCCGGAGGGGGGAGCTTACGGGTCGGTTTCGGTGCGGGAGACAGAGAATGGGCGAACGCCTGGGTGTGGAATGGACGAAGCGGGGCGCGCAATTTTCCGTTTTTTCCGAAAGCGCGGAGGCACTCGAGCTGTGCCTGTTCGAGGCCGACGACCACCGCCATGAGATCGCGCGGGTGCCGATGAGCGGCGGGGCGCGCGGCATCTGGCGCACGCAGGTCGAAGGCCTGCGCGCGGGCGCACTCTACGGCTTTCGCGCCCATGGCCCCTACGCACCCGCCGAGGGGCAGCGCTTCAACCCCCACAAGGTGCTGCTCGACCCCTACGCGCGGGCGATTGCGGGCGAGGTGCGCTGGTGTCCCCAGGTGTATGGGTACCTGGGCAGCGACCTCTCGCGGATGGACGAGAGCGACAACGCCCACGCCATCCCCAAGAGCGTGCTCGTGGGGGAAGCCTTCGACTGGGGGGACGCCGCCCCGCCCGCGACGCCCTGGGAGGAGACTGTCGTCTACGAACTCCACGTCGGGGGCTTCACGATGCGCCATCCCGAGGTGCCCGAGAGTCTGCGCGGCACCTACCTGGGGCTGGCCCACCCGGCAGTGATCGAATACCTAAAGAGCTTAGGGGTAACGGCGGTCGAGCTCCTGCCCGTGCATCACCGCGTCAGCGAGCACCGCCTCGACAAACTCGGCCTCTCGAACTACTGGGGCTACGCGACGATAGGGTTTTTCGCCCCCGACGCCCGGTTTTCCAGCAGCGGCGACAGGGGCGGGCAGGTGGCCGAGTTCAAGGAGATGGTCAAGGCGTTTCATCGCGCGGGGCTGGAGGTCATTCTCGACGTCGTCTACAACCACACCGCAGAAGGCGGGGCGGTCGGGCCGCACCTCTCGTTTCGCGGCCTCGACAACCGCGCCTACTACCGCGTCGACCCGCAAAACGCGAACCGCTACCTCGACACCACGGGATGCGGAAACGCGCTGAACGTCGACCACCCCATGACGCTGCGCTTGGTCCTCGACAGCCTGCGCTACTGGGCGCAGGAGTGCCGGGTGGACGGGTTTCGCTTCGACCTCGCCCCCACACTCGCGCGCACCGAAAACGGCTTCGACCCCGA
The DNA here is from genome assembly GCA_965221655.1 of bacterium. Taxonomy (GTDB): domain Bacteria; phylum UBA8248; class UBA8248; order UBA8248; family UBA8248; genus Bin107. The sequence goes on from OZ244906.1 coordinate 2,805,308, forward strand.
GGCTCCCTTCTTTCGGGCGATTGCGGAGGACCCCGTACTCTCGACGCGCAAGCTCATCGCCGAGCCCTGGGACCTGGGCGAGGGAGGCTACAGGCTGGGCGAGTTCCCGAGCGGCTGGGCGGAGTGGAACGGACGCTTTCGCGACACGGCGCGGCGCTTCTGGCGCGCGGACGAGGGCCAGGCGGCGGAGTTTGCGAGCCGTCTGGCGGGCAGCAGCGACGTGTTCGAGGCGAGCGGACGCACGCCCGGGGCGAGCATCAACTTCGTCGCCTGCCACGACGGCTTTACGCTCGAGGACCTGACGACTTACGAGCACAAGCGCAACGAGGCGAACGGGGAGGAGAACAGGGACGGGACGAACGAAAACCTCGCCTCGAACTGCGGCGTGGAGGGTCCGACGGACGACGCCGAAATCCTGCGCAGGCGCACCCGCCGCAAGAAGAACCTGCTCGCGAGCCTTCTCCTCTCCCAGGGGGTGCCGATGCTCCAGGCGGGCGATGAGTTCGGGCGCACCCAGAACGGCAACAACAACGCGTATTGCCACGACGATGAAACCTCCTGGGTGGACTGGACGCTCGTCGAGCGCAACGCCGACTTGCTCGCCTTCGTCCGCGACGTCCTGGCCTGGATGCGGACGCAGCCCGGTTTTCGGCGCACGCGCTTTTTCTCCGGTGCGCAACCCGGCGACGGACGGGCGCCCGAAATTGTCTGGCTCCACCATATGGGCCGCGAAATGACGACGGAGGACTGGGGCGCGCACCACGTCAAGTGCTTCGGCTTCAGGCTGCGGACTCCCGCCTCCGGGCACGCCCAGCAAGACGTCGTGATGGCGCTCATGAACGCGCACCACGAGGCGATACCCTTCGCCTTTCTCGGGCGCGACCACGGCCGCTCCTGGGAGGTGGTGGCGGACACCGCCGATGGCGAAGCCCGCTCCGCGCGCGACTCCTACCTCCTGGCGGGCGAGTCCATGGCGCTGCTGGCGGCGCGCGCGGAGACGTCCCCCGGCCCGTGGGAGGGCAACGCGCCGTGATCCATTATCCGGCGCTCTCCCACATCACGGATTACGACGTCTACCTCTTCAACCAGGGGTCGCACTTCGCCCTCTACGAGAAGCTGGGCGCGCACCCCGCGCGCGTCGATGGTGCGCAGGGCGTCCACTTCGCCGTCTGGGCGCCGGACGCGGAGCGCGTGTGCGTCGTGGGCGACTTTAACGGCTGGGAGGAGGACGCCCACCCCCTCGCGCCCGTGGAGAGCTCGGGCATCTGGGCGGGTTTCGCCCCCGGCGTGGGCGAGGGGGAGATATACAAGTACGGCGTGCGCTCGAAATACGCGGGCGTCGCGGAAAAAGCCGACCCCTTCGCCTTCCACGCGGAGATTCCGCCGAAGACGGGCTCCATCGTCCGCAGCCTCGACTACGCCTGGGGCGACGCGCACTGGATGGAGTGCCGCGGGGCGTGCAACGGCAGGGAAGCGCCGATTTCCATCTATGAGATGCACCTGGGCTCCTGGCGCAGGGGGCCGGAGGGCCGCGCGTTCACCTACCGCGAGCTTGCCCCCGCCCTCGCCGAGCACATGCTCCACACGGGCTTCACCCACGTGGAGTTCATGCCGGTGATGGAGCATCCCTTCGGCGGCTCGTGGGGGTATCAGACGACGGGCTACTTCGCGCCCACGAGCCGCTACGGCACGCCGCAGGACTTGATGTACCTCATCGACTACCTCCACCAGCGCGGCCTGGGGGTGATTCTCGACTGGGTGCCCTCGCACTTCGCCACCGACGGGCACGGGCTGGGGCTGTTCGACGGCACGCACCTCTACGAGCACGCCGACCCGCGCCGGGGTCTGCACCCCGACTGGCGCAGCTACATCTTCAACTACGGGCGCAACGAGGTGGCGGCCTTCCTCGTCAGCAGCGCCCTGTTCTGGCTGGAGAAGTTTCATGTGGACGGGCTGCGCGTCGACGCCGTGGCCTCGATGCTCTACCTCGATTATTCGAGAAAAGAGGGCGAGTGGCTCCCCAACGCCGAGGGGGGGCGCGAGAATCTCGAGGCCGTCTCCTTCCTCCGGCGTCTGAACGCCGAGGTCTACCGCCGCTTTCCCGACGTGCAGACCTTCGCGGAGGAATCCACCTCCTGGCCGATGGTCTCGCGCCCCGTCGACGGGGGCGGGCTCGGCTTCGGGATGAAGTGGGACATGGGCTGGATGCACGACACCCTGGACTACATGAAGCGCGACCCCGTGCACCGCAAGCACCACCACGGCCTGCTCACCTTCCGGATGCTCTACGCCTACGACGAGGATTTCGTGCTGCCGCTCTCCCACGACGAGGTGGTCCACGGCAAGGGGTCGCTCCTGGCGAAGATGCCCGGCGATGAGTGGCAAAAATTCGCCAACCTCCGCGCGCTCTACGGCCTCATGTTCGCCCAGCCGGGCAAGAAGCTCCTCTTCATGGGCGCGGAGTTCGGCCAGTGGAACGAGTGGCGCCACGACGGCACGCTGGACTGGCACCTGGCGGGCGAACCCCTCCGCGCCGGCCTCACCCAGTGGGTGCGCGACTTAAACGCCTTCTACCGCGACGAGCGCGCCCTCTCGCGGAGAGATTACGACCCGCGCGGCTTCTCCTGGATGAGCGCGGACGCGGCGAACGAGAGCGTGGTGGGCTTCGTGCGCGTCGCCACGGAGGATGAGCCGATGCTCCTCGTGGCGGCGAACCTCACCCCCGTGCCGCGCGAGGGCTACCGCATGGGCGTGCCCGCGGATGGGGAGTGGCGGCAGGTGCTGTGCAGCGATGACGCTGCCTACGGCGGGAGCGGGATGGGGAACCCCGAGCTTCTCCACGCCGAGGAGGTTCCCTGGGACGGGCAGGGGTGCTCCCTCGTCCTCACCCTCCCGCCCCTTGCGGCGCTCTTTCTGCGGCAAGAGCCCTGAGGCGGGGGCGGCGATGCGTTATCCGTCGCATCCGTTGTGGCGACGCCACATCGCGGGGTCGTGGCCCTTGGGAACGTTGTTGCAGGGGTCGGAGGCGGAATAGCCTCTGAGCGTGTTGTAGGCGCGTATCTGCTTTTCGGAGAGAACCCCGAGCGTCTCCACGTGTGCGGCCAGGTGGACGTAGCGCAATTCCTTTCTCGCTTCGGCAATGGCGTCAAGCGATGTGCGCAGCAGCGCGTCGGTGATGGTTCTGCTGCGGAAAGCGTTCTCGAGGCGCCGCTCCAGTTCGATCAGACGCTCGCCGTGGAGGATGGCCCGGCTCTTCATCCGTCGGTATATCGTGCGGATAGCCGCGTGCTGGGCGCCGTCGAGGTCGATTTCGTCCTTCATCTCGAGGAGGTGTATCGGTCCCGGAACGCCGTTGAGCTCCGCCGTCTTGGCAAGCCCCCAGCCGCCCCCGCGCCTGAGCTCGTCGACGTCCTCCGCGGAAAGGCTCTTGATCTCCCTGCTCTGCTGGCCGGCGTATTCCGAGCGGTGGGGCGATGCGCCTCCGCTCGCCTGTGCGGAAGAAACGGGCAACACCAGGGTGAGGATCAACAAAATTGCGAACATGCGCGTTTCTCCTTTCACGGGCAATGCGAGGCCATGGGATGAAACACGGGAATGGGGCGCCTGCGCGCGCAGATTGCAACTCGTCCCTACGCGCCCCGGTTTCGCAGAGAGGAGCCGCGCGGCTTTTCGCGGGCCGCGCCCGGCGGGCGGTGCCTTTCGTTGGTTAGTACAGGTGCGTGCGGTAGCGCTCCTGCAATCCCTTTTCCAGCTCTACCGGGTCGTAGTCGCCTATCTGGTCGGAGAGCATCTGCCCCATTGAGGGGAAGGACTTTCTCTCTATGTGACGCTCCGGGTTCCACAGGTCCGCGCGCAGGAGCGCCTTGCCGCAGTGGAGGTACACCTCGTCGACCTCGATTATCATCGCCGAGCGCGGCAGCTTGCCCTTGATCGCGTGGGGGGCGAGCACTTCGGGGTCGGTGGTCACGCGCGCGCGCCCGTTCACGCGCAGGGTTTCGCACATGCCGGGCACGAGGAAGAGCATCCCCACGTGCGCGCTTTCCATCACGTTGCTCATCGTGTCCACGCGGTTGTTGCCCGGCCTGTCGGGGATGAGGAGCGTGTTGTCGTCGAGCACCTTGACGAAGCCGGGCGGGTCGCCCTTGGGCGACGCGTCGGTTCCATCGGGCGTGGCCGAGGCGATGACCATGAACGGCGAGAGCGCGATGAAGTTCTTCGCGTGGGCGTCGAGCTTCGGCATCTGCTTGCGTGCGGCGCGCTCATTCGGCGGGCCGTAATACGCGCGCAAATCCTCTTTGGTTTCGATTCTGGTTTCCGTGCCCGTCTGGCTCATGCGCTCCCCTCTCCCTCTTGGTGGACTGTATCGTGCATATTAACCCTTTGGGCGGAGTTTTCAAGCGCGGCAGGGCGCTCATGCACGCGCGCTTTCTCCGTGCTATATTGCCGCCATTCATGCGTTGTATTATGCCGCGCCGGGTTTCGCCTCGGAGAGGAGGCCGCCCGGCGCAAATGCCGGGAAAGGTTTTTTCATGAACAACCAGCAAGCGCCGGGCGGTGAAGACGGACTGGCGGACTCCCACTTCCAGCAGGGATGGACGCTCTACGACGCGCGCAACTACGAGGGGGCGGCGGAGTATTTTCACAAGGCGGCGGAGGCGGGCCACGCATTCGCACAGTTCCTCTTGGGCGAGATGTGCGCGAAGGGCGAGGGCGTCGCGCACAGCCCCCGCGAGGCCGCCGGGTGGTACAGAAAGGCGGCGGAGGCGGGCGATACCTTCGCCGAGCGCAGCCTGCGCGCGATGGCCGAGGCGGGCGACGCATACGCCCAGCACAACCTGGGGCTCATCTATTACGAGCGCACGGCGCAGGACCTCGTTTCCGCCTGCCAGTGGTTCGAGATCGCGCACGCAAACGGCGCGCGGCGCGCGGCGCGCATGAAGCGTCTGGCCGCCGCGGGCATGACGCCCGAGCAACTCGAAGAAGCCACCAGCCGCGCGCGGGCGTGGATGGAAGAAAACGCAAAGTAGCAGGGGGCCGCATCGAGCCCCAGCCCCGCAGGGAGACTTTCGCATGAGGCCACCGCACCTTTGCCGCATACTGATTCTCGCCCTCCTGTTGTGCCTCGCCGCGGGCGCCCGCGCCGAAGCCGGCTTCTTGGAAGGCGTGGCCGCTTACAAGAAAGGCGACTACGCGGCGGCCCTCAAAGAGTTTCAGCCCCTGGCAAAAGAAGGCAACGCGGAGGCGCAGTTTCATCTGGGCGTGATGTACGACAAGGGGCGAGGCGTTGCGCAGGATTACAAGGAAGCCGCTGGGTGGTACCGCAAGGCTGCGGAGGGGGGGCACGCAGACGCGCAGTACAATCTGGGCGCGATGTATGAGGAGGGAGCAGGCGTTCCGACGAGCTACGCGGAAGCAGCCGTGTGGTACCGCAAGGCTGCGGAGCAGGGCCACGCACGTGCGCAGAACGACCTGGGCGTGATGTATGGCAAGTTAGCGGGCCTTTTTTCGGACGCCAGGAAAGCCGTGCAGTGGATTCGCAAGTCTGCGGAGCAGGGGTTGGCACGCGCGCAGTTCAATCTGGGCGTGATATATGCCAGGGGGCGAGGCGTTCAGCAGGATTACGTTTTCGCCCACCAATGGTTCAGCATTGCAAACGCGAACGGGCACGAAAAGGCGGGCGCGGCGAGAGACTACATCGCCGGGAAGATGACGCCTGGCCAGATTGCGGAAGCCACCAGCCGCGCGCGGGCGTGGATGGAAGAAAACGCAAAGTAGCAGGGGGCCGCGTCGACTCGCAGCCCCGCAGGGAGACTTCCCCATGAGGCCGCCGCACCTTCGCCGCATACTGATTCTCGCCCTCCTGTTGTGCCTCGCCGCGGGCGCCCGCGCCGAAGCCGGTTTCAAAGAAGGCGTGGCCGCCTACAAAAGAGGCGCCTACGCGGCGGCTTTCAAAGAGTTTCAGCCCCTGGCGGAGCAAGGTAACGCAGACGCGCAGTTCAATCTGGGCGTGATGTATCGCACGGGGCGAGGCGTTGCGCAGGATGACAAGGAAGCCGCTGGGTGGTACCGCAAGTCTGCGGAGCAGGGGTTCGCACGCGCGCAGTTCAGTTTGGGTTTGATGTACTACGGGGGGCAAGGCGTTCCCCAGGATGACAAGGAAGCAGCCAAGTGGTACCGCAAGGCAGCAGAGCAGGGGTTGGCAGCCGCGCAGTTCAGTCTGGGCTTGATGTATTACAAAGGCCAAGGCGTCATTAAAGATTTTGTTTCGGCCCATCAATGGCTCAACATAGCGAGTGTGAACGGGCACGAAAAAGTAGGTGTGCTGAGAGACTTGATTGCGAAGACAATGACGCCTGAGCAGGTCGAAGAAGCCACCAGCCGCGCGCGGGCGTGGATGAAACGGCACGGGAAGAATCGATAAGAAGGGATTTCTGCATGAGACGACCATCTTTGCGCCGCATACTGATTCTCGCCCTCCTGTTGTGGCTCGCCGCTGGCGCCCGCGCCGAAGCGGGCTTCTTGGAAGGCATGGCTGCCTACGAAAGAGGCGACTACGCGGTGGCCCTCAAAGAGTTTCAGCCCCTGGCGGAGCAAGGCAACGCAATCGCGCAGTTTCATCTGGGCGTGATGTATGCCAACGGGCGAGGTGTTCCCAAGGACGATAGGGAAGCCGTCAAGTGGTTCCGCAAGTCTGTGGAGCAGGGGTACGCACGCGCGCAGTTCAATCTGGGCTTTATGTATTCTGGGGGTCGAGGCGTTCCCCAGGATGAGAAGGAAGCAGCCAAGTGGTACCGCAAGGCAGCAGAGCAGGGGTTGGCAGCCGCGCAGTTCAGGCTGGGCTTGATCTATTACAAAGGCCAAGGCGTCATTAAAGATTTTGTTTCGGCCCATCAATGGCTCAACATAGCGAGTGTGAACGGGCACGAAAAAGTAGGTGTGCTGAGAGACTTGATTGGGAAGACAATGACGCCTGAGCAGGTCGAAGAGGCCACCAGCCGCGCGCGGGCGTGGATGGAAGAAAACGCAAAGTAGCAGGGGGCCGCGCGCGGGCGTGGATGAAACGGCACGGGAAGAATCGATAAGAAGGGATTTCTGCATGAGACGACCATCTTTGCGCCGCATACTGATTCTCGCTCTCGTGTTGTGGCTCGCCGCTGGCGCCCGCGCCGAAGCCGGTTTCAAAGAAGGCGTGGCCGCTTACAAGAAAGGCGACTACGCGGCGGCTTTCAAAGAGTTTCGACCCCTGGCGGAGCAAGGTAACGCATCCGCGCAGTACAATCTGGGCGTGATGTATGCCAACGGGCTAGGTGTTCCCAAGGACGATAGGGAAGCCGTCAAGTGGTTCCGCAAGTCTACGGAGCAGGGGTACGCACGCGCGCAGTACAATCTGGGCGTGATGTACGACGAGGGGCGAGGCGTTCCCCAGGATGACAAGGAAGCAGCCAAGTGGTACCGCAAGGCAGCGGAGCGGGGGTTGGCACGCGCGCAGAACAATCTGGGCGTGATGTATGTGAAGGGACGAGGCGTTCCGCAGGATTACGTTTTCGCGCACAAATGGTTCAACATCGCGGGTGCGAACGGAGCAGAAAGGGCGGCCGCGGCGAGAGACCGCATAGCCGAGAAGATGACGCCCGAGCAAATCGAAGAAGCCACCAGCCGCGCGCGGGCGTGGATGAAACGGCACGGGAAGAACCGATAAAAAGGGATTTCTAGATGAGACGACCATCTTTTCGCCGCATACTGATTCTCGCCCTCCTGTTGTGCCTCGCCGCGGGCGCCCGCGCCGAAGCCGGTTTCAAAGAAGGCGTGGCCGCCTACAAGAAAGGCGACTACGCGGCGGCGCTCAAAGAGTTTCAGCCCCTGGCGGAGCAAGGCGACGCAATCGCGCAGTTCTATCTGGGTGTGATGTATTCCATGGGGCGAGGCGTTCCGCAGGATTCCAAGGAAGCCGCTGGGTGGTACCGCAAGTCTGCGGAGGGGGGGCACGCGGACGCGCAGTACAATCTGGGCGTGATGTACGACAAGGGGCAAGGCGTTCCGCAGGATTACAAGGAAGCGGCGAGGTGGTTCCGCAAGGCTGCGGAGCAGGGGCAAACATCCGCGCAGTTCAATCTGGGCGTGATGTACGACAAGGGGCAAGGCGTTCCGCAGGACTACAAGGAAGCCGTGCAGTGGTTCCGCAAGGCTGCGGAGGGGGGAGACGCGGACGCGCAGGTCAATCTGGGCTTGATGTATCACAAGGGGCGAGGCGTTCCGCAGGATTACAAAGAAGCCGTGCAGTGGTTCCGCAAGTCTGCGGAGGGGGGCCACGCACCTGCGCAGCGCAACTTGGGCTTTATGTATGCTAAGGGACGAGGCGTTCCGCAGGATTACAAGCAAGCCGCCAAGTGGTATCGCAAAGCAGCGGAGCAGGGGCACACATCCGCGCAGGCCAATCTGGGCGTGATGTATTACAAAGGCCAAGGCGTCATTAAAGATTTGGTTTCAGCCCATCAATGGTTCAACATCGCGGGTGCGAACGGGCATGAAAAGGCAGGCGAGACGAGAGACTTGATTGCCGAGAGGATGACGCCCGACCAGATTGCGGAAGCCACGCGCCGCGCGCGCGAATGGATGGAGAAACGCGGGAAGAACCAGCAATAAACCCCGCGTCTGGAGGCGCCACCCGGATTCGAACCGGGGAATAAAGGATTTGCAGTCCTCTGCCTTACCACTTGGCTATGGCGCCCGGAGGCGTTTGTTCCTTATTATCCTACCCGAAAGGGGGTTGTCCAGCACGGGGCGGCCCCGCGGTTTCGCACCCCCAACCCGAAGGAGCACCCCATGCCGGCGGATGCGCCCGCCTGCCGAGATTCCGCTTTTCTGCGCGCCTGCCGCGGGCTGCCCAACGCGCGCACGCCCGTGTGGCTCATGCGCCAGGCGGGGCGCTACATGCGCGAATACCGCGCGGTGCGCGAGAAGGTGTCGTTCCTCGCGTTGTGCCGCACGCCCGACTTGGCGGCGGAAGTGGCGGTGACGGCACTCGACAGAATCGGTGCGGACGCCGCCATCTTGTTCTCGGACATTTTATTGATTCTCGAACCCATGGGCATGAGGCTTGAGTTTGACGAGGGGCCCGTACTCCACAACCCGGTGCGCACCGCCGCCGACGTGGACGCCCTGCGCGAGGCCGAGCCCGCCGAAACCCTCGCTTACGTCTATGAGGCGGTGCGCAAAACGCGCGCGGCCATGCGCCCGGAGCTCCCGCTCATCGGCTTTTGCGGTGCGCCCTTCACCCTGGCGTCTTACATGATAGAGGGCGGCGGCTCGCGGCATTTCGCGCGCACCAAGCGGTTCATGTATGAAGACGCGGGCGCCTGGCACGCGCTCATGGAAAAGCTGGTGCGCGGGCTCATCATTTACTTAAACGAGCAGATTCGCGCGGGCGCACAGGCGGTGCAGGTGTTCGACAGCTGGGTGGGGTGTCTCTCGCCAGAGGATTTCAGGGAGTTCGTGCTGCCGCACAGCCGCGCCCTCATCGCGGGAGTAGAGGGCGCGCCCCTCATCCACTTCGGCACCGGCACGGGGGCGTATATGGAGGATTTCGCCTCGGCGGGCGGCGACGTGGTGGGGGTGGACTTTCGCGTGGAGCTCGATGCGGCATGGGAGCGGGTGGGCGATAAGGGGGTGCAGGGGAATCTCGACCCCTGCGTCCTGCTGGGGGAACCTGAGCGCATATACGAGTGCGCCGCGCGGGTGTTGCGCCGCGTGGGCGCGCGCGCGGGCCACGTGTTCAACCTGGGCCACGGCATATTGCCCGAAACGCCGGTGGACAACGTGCGCAGGCTCATCGATTTCGTGCACGAGTGGGAGGCGGGGGGAGAGTGAGCAAGTTCGATTCGGTGATCATGATCGGCTTCGGCGGCCCGACGAAGGGCTGTTGCCGCAAGTACGCGGAATGCCCGGGCGAGGCGTATTGCTACGTGGAGGGCATCGTGGGCGGGCGCGCGGGCGGGGAGGAGCGCATCCGCGAGGTGGCGGCGCATTACGCGCTGTTCGGCGGCGTTTCGCCGTTCGCGCCCTTCTCGCTCAAGCAGGCGGGCGCCCTCGAGACGGCGCTCGAAACCGCAGGCGCGCGGCTGCCCGTCTACACGGGCCACCGCTTCTGGACGCCCTACGTCGCGGAAACACTCGCCGAGATGGGGCGGGCCGGCCTTGCGCGCGCGGTGGGGGTGGTGCTCGCCCCGCACCGCACGAAAATCAGCTGGGAGGCCTACCGGGGCGCGGTGGCCGCGGCGCGCGCGGAGCTGGGCGCAGCAGCGCCCGAAGTCGTCTTTATGGAAACGCCCTGGCACGCGCACGCAGGTTTCGTGGAGGCCATTGCGGGGCGGGTGCGCGAGGTTGCGCCTGCACCCGCCGCCGAGGAGGTGTGTGTGATCTTCACCGCGCATTCCATACCCGTCTCGATGGCGCGGGCGTCCGCGTATGAAGAGGAATTTCGCGAGACGGCGGCCCTCGCCGCCCGCGCGTTGGGGCTGGGCGCCTACGAGGTCGGCTTTCAGAGCAGCCCGGACGTCCCGCCCGGCACCTGGCTCGGCCCGGATGTTATTGAGGTTATCGCACAGGCGGCGGCGCAGGGTGCGAAAGAGGTGGTGGTCGCGCCGATCGGCTTCATCTGCGACCACGTGGAGGTGCTCTTTGACCTGGACGTCGAGGCGCGCGCGGCGGCGGAAGAGGCGGGCCTGCGCTTTCGCCGCGCGCCGACCGTGGGCACGCACCCCGCGTTTATCGATATGCTGTGCGGGCTCGTGCGCGCGCAAACGGGTGCGGCTTGACGCGGCGGGTCGTCGTCCTGGGCGGCGGGCTGAGCGGGCTCGTGGCCTGCTACAGGCTGCTGCAGGCCGCACAGAGCGGGGGGCTGCCCCTTGAGGTCGTGCTCGTCGAAGCCTCAGGCAGGCTCGGCGGCGTCCTCGAGACGCAAAGGGCGCACGGCTTCGTGATGGAAAAGGGGCCGGATTGCTTTCTGGCTTCGAAGCCCGCGGGCGTGGCGCTGTGCGAGGAACTCGGGCTCGCGGGCGAGCTCATCGGCACGAACGAGACGCACAGGCGCAGCTTCGTGCTCCGCGGCGAGAGGCTCCTGCCCGTGCCGCAGGGCTATTATCTGCTCGCACCCTACAAGGTTGGCCCGTTTCTCACGACGCCCGTCTTCAGCCCTCTGGGCAAACTGCGCATGGCGATGGACCTCGTGCTCCCGCGCAGAAAAGAGGAGGGGGATGAATCCCTCGCCTCTTTCGTGCGCAGGCGCCTGGGGCGCGAAGCGCTTGAGCGCCTCGCCCAGCCCATGGTGGCGGGTATCTACTCCGCGGACCCCGAGAGTTTGAGCCTGCAGGCCACCATGCCCCAGTTCCACGAGATGGAGCGCGCGCACCGCAGCGTCATCCTCGGTCTCAGGAAGCGGATGCGGCGGCCCGGCGGCGCGCCCGCGAGCGGCGCCAGATACGGCCTGTTCGCGAGCCTTGCGGGGGGCATGGACGCGCTGGTCGACGCGCTTGCGCGAAACATTCCCGCCGCCTCGGTACGCCTCGAATGCCGCGCGGAGGCACTCGCCCGCGCGGATGGGGGCCGTTGGCGCGTGCGCCTTGCGGGCGGGGAGGAAATAGGGGCCGACGCCGTGTGCCTCGCCCTGCCCCCGCGTGCTGCGCGCGGCGTGCTCAAAGAGGCCGCACCCGATTTGGCTGAGGAGCTCGCCGCCATACCGAGCGGGTCGCTGGCGACGCTCAACCTGGGCTTTCGCGCGGAGCAGGTGGCGCATCCGCTCGACGGCATGGGCTTCGTGGTGCCCGCCGCCGAGGGCCGCGCGCTGCTTGCGTGTTCGTTCTCCAGTACTAAATTCGCCGGCAGGGCGCCTGCGGGCATGGTGCTCCTGCGTGCGTTCGCGGGTGCGGCGGCAGAAGAAGAGGGGAGCGACGAAGCACTGGAGGAACGCCTCCTCACAGAGTTGCGCGCCGTTCTCGGCATATCGGGTGCGCCGCGGGTCCGCGCGTTTCACCGCTACCGCGCGTCGCTCCCGCACTACCTGGTAGGCCATGCGGAGCGGGTCGCGCGCGTCGAGCGCGCCCTCGGCGGTCTGCGCGGCATCGCGCTCGCGGGCAACGCCTGCCGGGGGGTGGGGATTCCCGACTGCGTGGACTCCGCAGGCGAGGCCGCGGAGAAGATACTGGGCGACTTGCGCGCCGCCGCCTCCTGAGAGCGGCCCCGCGCCGCCGCGATTGACCCCGCACTCCCCGATTTGGTATCAGAATTTGTTTGCACTACCCGTTCACCGCCGGAGACTGCAGCCATGTTCGACGACGACGCGCAGCGCGATTTCTACGACTTCCACAAGAGGATGCTCGAGGAAATCGACGTCGTCCGCAAGCCTTACGTGGGCATCGTGTCGGGGTACCACGAGCTCGGCTACCGGGTGCTGGGCCCCGAGGCGGCGGAGGAGCCGGGCTCGGTGCAGATAGCGGGCAGACTGCTCGTCTCTCCCAAGCTGGTGTGGACGCCCGCGCAGGCGCAAAAGACGTTCGGCGAGATTTTCAAGGACTCCGAGATGATGGATGCAGAGCTCGTCGGGCGCGTGTTCGCCTTTCCGGCGTTTGCGTCGGGGAATTTCAACATCGAGAACGAATCGCTGAAAATCACCCGCCACGAGTGGAGCCCCGAGGTGCTGCTCGAGAAGGTGCTGGGCGAGCTCGCGCGTCTGGAGACCACCGACACCGCCGTGGTGCGCACGCCCGACATCCGCTATTACCCGCTGGCCGTGCAGCGCTTCATCCACGAGATACTGAAAGAAGAATTCTCCTGATGCCGGCCGCGCCTCACCCCCCGAGTTTGCGCGCGGGCAGCAGGCGCCCCCACCACCCCCGCGTGCGTGCGGCGGCGCGGTAGGCCGCCTCGACGCAGCCCGCAAGAGACGGCCTGCCCAGAAGCCGCGCCGTCCGCTCCCGACCAAGTAAGCGCAGCACCTCGATGCAGGCGCGCCCGCCCGAGAGTGCGCGTCCCTCTGGCGTGAGGAGCAGCACCGCCTCTTTCGCGCGCGCGTGCAGTTCTTCCGTCATGGGCGGGGAGGGAACCCCCCGCGGGGTGAGGGGGAGTATCGCGTTTTTCTCGTCTTTGGTGACGACCCACACGACGCACCGGCGGCACGTCTCGCACTCCCCGTCCCAGACGAGCAGGTATGGCTTCTCCGCGAAGCTCATGCAAAGACGCGCACCGCGCCCGGAAACACGGGGCAGTGGTGTTCGCAGCAGCCACAGCCCACGCAGGCGTCGCCGATGCGGGGACCCTTGCCCTCTTCGGTTTCCTCGATGCGTATCGCGCGCGCACCAACGGGGCAGTGCGCAACGCAGAAATCGCATTCGGAGTCGGCCCCGTTCCAGGCGAAGCAGGCCTCCTCGTTCACGCGCGCGAGGCCGATGCGAATCTCCTCGCGCGCGAGGAGCGTGAGCGCACCCGTGGGGCAGGCCTTCATGCAGGCGAGGTCGTCGCAGACCACGCACGCCGCATCCGCCGGAACGATGCGCGGAGCGTCGAGGGTGGAGCCGTCCTCTCGGGGGAGCATCAGGATGGCGTCTGCGGGACACGCGCGCGCACACGCCGCACTGCCGGTGCAAAGGTCCAAAAACGCAGCCTCGGGAGCCGCCCCCGGCGGGCGCAGCACGGGGCCTTCGAGCGTGGAGCGGCGCACCTGGGTCTCCCCCTGGCGCACCCCCTGCATGAAGGCGCGCGCAAAAGAAAGCGGACCTTCTGTAAAAAACGCCTTGCGGCCCAGCCGCTCGTCTTCGGCCATGGGTGTCCTCGCTCCCTTGCCTCGGCGCCGCCGGTGTGCGACAAGTCGAGTATACAGAACCGTGCGCCTTGCGCATCCCCCATCTCAAAGGAGAACGCTCTTGGCCGGGGATACAGCCGCGCAGAAGATACTGGCCCGCGCCAGCGGGCGCGAGCGCGTGGAGGTGGGCGACATCGTCTGGGCGAAGGTGGACGCCCACCTCATGCACGACAACCAGGGGCCGTTCCGCATGGGGAAGGATTTCGCCTCGCTCGGCCTCCCCATCTGGAACAAGAACCGCTTCATGCTCACCGCCGACCACCACAACCCCCCGACCCAGGATTCCCAGGCGCGGGTGCTGAACGTCACCAGAGCGTGGGCGGCCGAGCAGGAGCTCCCCCACTTCTACGACGCCGAGGGCATTTGCCACATCCTGATGGCCGAGCGCGGCTTCGTGCGCCCGGGCGTTGTGGTTACCGGCACCGACAGCCACACGACGAATACGGGCGCACTCGGCGCCTTGGGCGTGGCGATAGGGCCGACGGAGAGCATCGGCGTGCTCGCCACCGGGGAGGTGTGGCTCCGCGTGCCCGAGACGATACGGGTTCGCTTCGAGGGCCGCCTGCCCGCGGGCGTCTACGGCAAGGACATGGCCCTGCTCGCGCTCAAGGATCTGAAAGTAGACGGAGCGGAATACAAGGTGCTCGAGTTCGGGGGCGCGGCGCTCATGGCCCTGCCCGTCGAGGACAGGATGACGCTCTCGAACATGGCGGCGGAGTTCAGTGCGAAGAGCGCGATTATGGACGTGGACGGGGAGACGGAAGAATACCTGCGCGCGGCGGGCGTGGAGGAGGACTGGGAGGCCGTCGCCTCTGATTCCGACGCTGCCTACGCCGCCTCGTGGGAGTATGAGGTGTCCGACCTCTCGCCCCAGGTGGCGTGCCCCCACCGCATGGACAACGTAGCTCCGGTGGAGGAGGTGGATTCACCCGCCCTGCAGCGCGCCCACATCGGCTCGTGCACGGGGGCGAAGCTGGTCGACCTGCGCGCGGCGGCGCAGGTGCTGCGCGGCAGGCGCATCGCCCCGGGGCTGCAACTGCTCATCGCCCCCGCGAGCAGGGACATCATGCGCCGGGCGATGGAGGAGGGGACGTTGGGGGCGATTCTCGACGCGGGCGGTGTGCTGCTCCCCACCACGTGCGGCATCTGCGCGGGCAAGGGGCCGGGGCAGCTGGGCGACGGCGAGGTGTGCATCTCCTCGGCGAATCGCAACTACAAGGGACGCATGGGAAGCCTGGAGGCGTCGATATACCTCGCCTCGGCGGCCACGGTGGCGGCGAGCGCCGTGTGGGGCCGCGTGGCGGACCCGAGGGAGTTTATCGAATGAGCGAGGCGCGCGTCATCGAAGGGGCGGCCTGGGTCTACGGGGACAACGTGGATACGGGCTACATCATGCCCGCAACTTATGCGAGCCTGCCCGATGAGGAACTGGGCAAGCACGCGATGGAGGGAATCGACCCCGATTTCCCCCACAAGGTGCGCGCGGGCGACGTGATAGTGGGCGGAAGGAACTTCGGCTGCGGCTCGAGCCGCGAGACGGCGCCGCGCGGTATCAAGCGCGCGGGCGTGGGAGCCGTGGTAGCGCGCACGTTCGCGCGCAACTTCTTTCGCAACGCGCTGTGCATCGGGCTGCCCGTGCTGATTTGCGACGCGGCGACTTCCATCGAAGGAGGAGATCGCGTGCGCGTCGACCCCATTGCGGGCAGGGTGGAGAACCTGACAAAGGGCGACACCCTGCAAGCAGAACCGCTGCCCGACCACATCATGGACATGGTGAAGGCGGGCGGCCTCGTGCCCTACCTCAGGCAAACGCTCACGCCCTCTTCCTGAACAGGGGCGCGGGCCGCGCGCGGCTCAGGGCGCTACGACGGTGCTCCTGAGCACGCCGATGTTCTCTATTTCGCACTCCACCACGTCGCCGGGCTTGAGCAGCCCCGGCGGGTCCATGGCGAAGCCCACGCCCTCGGGCGTGCCCGTGGCTATCATGTCGCCGGGCAGAAGGGTGAAACCCTCCGAAATCGCCGAGACGACGGTGGCGATGTCGAAAATCATGTCGTTGGTGTTCGAGTTCTGGCGCGTCTCGCCGTTTACGCGCGTCATCACGGCCAGGTTGTTTCCGTCGCCCGTCTCGTCTTTGGTCACGATCCACGGCCCCAGGGGGCCGAAGGTGTCCAGCGCCTTGCCCTTGAACCACTGGCCGTGCGCACGCTGGACGTCGCGGGCCGAGACCTCGTTCATGATGGTGTAGCCGTAGACGTGCTCCATCGCATCCCCGGGCGCGATGTTCCTGCCCTCCTTGCCGATGACGATGACGAGCTCGCACTCGTAGTCGAGCTCGTTCGTGTTCGCGTGGTGGATTATCTGCCCGTCGGGGCGGTTGTGCGAGCCTGGCCACTTGCAGAAGAACACGGGAATTTCGGGATACACGCCCACCGGGCGTTCGCCGTGTTTGCGCGCTCCCTCATCGGCGTGCTTCTTGTAATTCAAGCCGACGGCGATGACGGGCCGGGCGAGCCGCGCCACGGGTGCGAGCAGCCGCACGGACTCAAGGGCCACGGGTTTCCCGTTGGTCTCAGGGCTGCCGCCGCGCGCGATGACTTCGGCGGCGTCGCCCGTGGCGGGCGTTACGTCTTCCACGCCGTTTTCGGTGAGCACGGCGACGCGGGGGCCGGTGTCCGATTCGTAGGTCAGAAGTTTCATGGTGTCTCCTCGCTCGAACGCATGAAAGAAACGAAAAACAAAAGATTCCCTACGCCTGGCCGGCCAGTTCGCGGATCATGTTCGCCTGCGCCTTCGCGCCTGTGTTCATGAAGGTGAGGTCGCTGCCCGCGAGGATGAAGCGCATGCCCTCGGCGATTCTGCGCTGTATCATCTCAGGGGCGTAGGAGCCGCCCATGCCCGCCACCTTGCCGTGCTTGCGGCAGGCGGCGATGACCTGGTCGTAGACCTTGTTGACGCGGGGGTGGTCGTGCTGGCCCACGATGCCCATGCCCGTGCTCAGGTCGTTCGTGCCGATGAGCAGCACGTCGATTCCCTCCACTGCGGCGATGGCGTCGGCCTGCTCGCCGGCCTCGGGCGTTTCGATCATGGCGACGAGCAGGGTCTGCTCGTTGACGCCGCGCAGCATTTCTTCCGCACCGATGGCCGCAAAGCCCCCGTGGGCGAGGCCGCCCCCCGCACTGCGATCTCCTTCGGGCGGGAACTTGCAGATGCGCACGAGTTCTGCGGCTTCGCCGGCATCGTTCACGTGGGGCAGCACGATGCCCTGTGCTCCGCTGTCGAGAACCCGCGTGCTCAAGTGCGCGTCCAGCCCGGCGACGCGCACCAGGGGGGTGATGCCCTGGCTTAAGGCCGCGATGGAGATTTGCTGGGCGGTTTCGAGGTCAAAGGGGCCGTGTTCCAGATCGATAAAGAGCCAGTCGAAGCCCGCCGCGCGCATCGCGAGGCCGACCTCCACCGTGCGCGCCATGCGCACGCCGACGCCGAGCGTCACCTCGCCCGCGTATGATTTTCTTTTCGTCTCGTTCGTGATAATGGCCAAGGGGAGACCTCCGTTCGATAAAAGCGCGCAACTGCCGGGATTGGTCTCTCATGGATACTCCACTTGCGGCGCACGGGCAAGGGCGGGGAGTCCCGCCCGCTTTCGGGAGGGGTTCGATGATTCGCTCCATCCGCTTACAGCACATGGGCATCAAGGTGCGCGATCTGGATCGCGCCGTCGCCTTCTACTCCGAAGTTCTGGGCTTTCGCCTGCGCTCGCGCCACGAGCCGGGCAGCCACCCGGCGGCCCCGTTCGGCTCCGCCTTCATGTACCTGGACGACTACCACCACCAGCTCGCCATATTCAGCGTGCCCGAGGACTGGGCCGAGGCCGACGGCACGGACACCGTGCCGCGGCGCGACACCGGCCTCCACCACCTCGCCTTTGAGGTGGCGGACAAGCGCGCGTTCGACGACGCGGTGGCGTACCTGCGCTCGCGCGAGGACGTGGAGATCGTCTGGGGGCCTTTGCGGCTCGACGCGAGCAACGGCCTGTGGGGCGGGCACGAGGGGGTGTATTTTCTCGATCCGGACGGCAACCGCATCGAGGTTTTTCACGATTCGGACATCATCCCCGGCAGCCGCCCCGCCTGGTGCGAGGAGTAGGGCGGGCGGGCGGTGCGCGGGAGCATCTTATGAGGAGCGATGTTTCTCGCCGCGCGCATGTGTACTAGAATCGCGCAAAGGCCGTTTTCGACACGCAGGGGAGGCTCCCCATGACGACCGACCGGCAACGCCCGGCGCCGCGCTTCGACTGGTTCATCCCCATCGACGGCGACGGCGCGCACATCGGCACGCACAGGGCCGAGCGCCCGCCCACGTTCGAATATTTAAGCCGCGTGGTGGAGGCGGCGGAGGAGAGCGGGTTTTATTCGATGCTCATTCCGACGCGCTTCGCCAACGGGCTCTTCGATGCGGGCGCCCCCCTGGCGGAGACGTGGACGATGGTGAGCGCACTCGCCGCGCGCAGCACGCGCATCCGCTTTCTCGTCGCCGTGCGGCCCGGCTTCGTGAACGCAGGCCTGTTCGCCCAGATGGCGGCGACGCTCAGCCAGATAACGGGCGGGCGGCTGGATTTGAACGTCGTGCCCGGCGGCATCAAGGGCGAGTTCGAGAAGATGGGCGAGCGCATCGACCACGACACGCGCTACGAGCGGGCGGAGGAGTTTATCGGCGCGATAAGAAAGCTTTGGGAAAAGCCCGAGCCCGTCACCTACGAGGGGAAGTTCGTGCGGCTCGAAGGCGTGCACTGCTCGCCCGGACCCGCAGACGGCGCCCCGAAATTCTACCTCGGCGGAGCGTCGCCCGCCGCATTGGCACTCGCCGGTGCGCAGTCAGACGTCTACCTCGGCTGGATAGGGCCTTTGGAGGAGACGCGCACGCACTTAGAGCGCGCCCGCGCCTCGTTCGCGGCGGCTGGCCGCACCCCCGCCTTCGGCGTGCGCTCCCACCTGGTGATGCGCGAGAGCGAGGAGGCGGCCTGGGAGGAGACGCGCGCGCTGCTCAGCCGCGCGGAGGATTCCGTGAAGGCCCAGCGCGGCGCGCTCGTGGCGGGGACGAGCATGGTGGGCGCGGCGGCCCAGGCGCGCGCGTTTGAAGATTTTCGCGTGGGGCCGCGCCTGTGGAACGGCATCTCGCAGGTGCGGGTGAACTGCGGCTCGGCACTCGTGGGCACGCCCGCGCAAATCGCGGAGGAGTTGCTCGCCTACTGGCGGCTGGGCATCGATGAGTTCATCCTCTCGGGCTATCCCCACGTGGAGGAGTGCCGCCGCGCCGCGCGGGATTTGGTTCCGCTCGTTACGCGGATGATAGAGCGCGAGCGCGCCGCGGCCTGAGCGCGCGAAATTTATTTGTAGTGGCTCGTGGCGCGCTTTTGAAGATGCTTAGAGTTGGACATAGATAATAAAGCAAGGGGGTGCAATAGCCAGTGACAATAAAAATATCCTTTCGAATCCTCGCGGGAATCCTTGCGGCATTTTTTATCTTAGGAGGAAAAGGGATGCGGATGCGGCCGGCGACCATCAGCGATCCATCTGATGTCGTTGTAGGCTGGATGTTTCACTTGGCGGGGATGCTCATACTTTTCATTGTCTTTTTTCGCTGGCATCGCACCAAGATTTCACCGCCTGCAGATTTTGAGAAACATCGTATTCCTCTCTCCTGTTGTTGGGCCATGCTCGGGTGTTTCTATCTGTTCGTTGCCGTTAGTTTGTTGGCGCTACTCGGGGGGCTTCAGGGATTAGCGTCTGAGGTTTTGTCCACCTATGTGTACTTGGCATCAATTTCGGCTATATCGGGAGTTGTCACATTAGTCTGTGCGAAGGGTCTTTTATCTAGGGCTAGGTGGGCAAAAAATATTGTTACGATTTTCTCTTTTGCAATGTCGGGTTACCTAAGTTTCCCTGTCGCTTTGTATACGTGGTGGGCAGTAAGATTTGAAGCGGCTTAACCAATCCACAGTATTCTAGCAGATGAAGATTTGAGATAAATTTCCCTTGCGAGGAGAGAGTATGCGCGCCGTCTGGTATGAAGCCTACGGACCCGCGAGAGAGGTGCTGCAATACGGCGAGGTGGAAACGCCCGCCCCCGGCCCGGGCGAGGTGCGCGTGCGCCTGCACGCCTCGGGCGCGAACCCCTCGGACTACAAGGCGCGCCTGGGCTCGCGGGGAGATATGCGCTGGCCGCGCGTCATCCCCCATTCCGACGGCGCGGGCGTCGTGGAGAGCGTGGGCGCGGGCGTGGACGCGGCCCGCACGGGCGAGCGCGTGTGGATATACAACGGCCAGTGGGAGCGGGCCTACGGCACGGCGGCGGAGTTTATCGTCGTGCCCGCGCGCCAGGCGGTGCCGCTCGCCGATTCGGTGGACTTCGCCCAGGGGGCGTGTCTGGCAATTCCGGCGATGACCGCCCACCGCGCGCTGTTCTTAGACGGCCCGATAGCGGGGCAGACCGCCCTCGTCACCGGCGGGGCGGGCGCGGTGGGGCGCTACGGGGTGCAGCTCGCCAAGTGGGGCGGGGCGTCGGTCATCGCCACGGTGAGCGGCGAGGAGAAGGCGCGCCTCGCGCGCGAGGCGGGTGCGGACCACGTGGTGAACTACCGCAGCGAGGACGCCGCCGCGCGCATCATGGAGATTACCGACGGCGCGGGGGTGGACAGAATCTGCGAGGTGGACTTCGGCGAGAACCTCGACGTCACCCGCCGCGTGCTCAAGCAAAACGGGACGGTCGCGGCCTACGGCTCCACGCGCGCCCCTGAGCCCGTGCTCCCCTGGTACGGCATGATGGGCAACAACACGGCCATCCGCATGGTGTTCGTCTACACGATGCCCGACGCGGCCATCGCGCAGGCGTGCGCGGACATAAACGCCGCGTGCGCCGCGGGCGCGCTCACCCACCACATAGGCGCGCGCTTCGGGCTGGAGGAAACCGCCGCGGCCCATGAGATGATGGAAAACTTCGCGAACGTGGGCAACGTGGTGGTGGAGATAGACTGAATCGCGTACCCGGGCCTTGCCCCGGGGGTGGAGGGCGAAAATGGATATCGAAAAAAGGCTGGAAGAACTCGGGCTCGAACTTCCCGAAGTACCGCCCGCCGTGGCGAACTACATTCCCGGCGTAGCGGTGGGCGAGGTGCTCTACCTCGCCGGCACCATCGGCCAATACAACGGGGATATTCCCGTACGCGGCAAACTCGGCGGCGGGGTGAGCGTCGAGGAGGGCTACCGCTCGGCGCGCCTGTGCGGCCTCAACCACTTCGCCATGGCGAAAGAGTGTCTGGGGGGCGACCTGGACCGCATCGTCCGCGCCGTGCGCCTCGTCGGCTACGTGAACAGCGCCCCCGGCTTTCAGGAGGCGCCCTGGGTGGTGAACGGAGAGAGCGACCTGCTGGTCGAAGTACTCGGCGAGGAGAGGGGAAAGCACGCGCGCGCGGCCCTCAACATCAACGAGCTCACCTACGACGCGCCGGTCGAGACCATTCTCACCCTGCAAATTCGTCCCTAGCCGCTCCGGTTGCGGTTTTCCCGCCGGCGCGGGCGGATGAGAATTTCGTTGAAACGCGGTGCACGGGGGAGTATATTGACAACAAGGAACAGGGGGTAGGCGTGATGACCGATTCGAGTCCCCCGAGGCGACGCGCCGGCCTTTCGGGGGACGAGCGAATCTGACCGGCGCAACGGCTCCGAGCGGCCCGCGCACGAGGCGCGAAGACGCGATGTACAAACGTTCTCGATGGCGGGGCCGCGGAGGCTCCGCTTTTTTCGTGCGGGCCGCACGTTTCTCTTGAGGGAGAATGCGCCATGCGAATCTATGATCCGAAGAAGATACTGGCACCGGTCGATTTCTCGGACCTGAGCAGCGGCGTCCTGCGGGTGGCGTCGGAGATTGGCGAGAACAGAAACGCGAAAGTCGTGGCCATCCACGTGGGCCGTTCGCCTGATTACGGCGCGAAGTACGGCGGCCAGAGCGCGGAGCTCATGGGAGCACTCTCGCCGAGCCGCCTGATGGAGGACGCGCGCGTGGAGCTCGAGAGCAACCTCTCCGTGATGGTGCGCGAGGCCGGCTCGAGCGTACCCATCGAGTCCGTCGTCGTCTTCGGGGACCCGGCGAAGGAGATTCTCGGGTTCTGCGAAAACGGGGATTTCGACCTGATCGTCATCGGCACGCACGGGCGCAACATGGTGAGCCGCTTCCTGATCGGCAGCGTCTCGGAGCAGGTCATCCGCCGCGCGCCGTGTCCCGTGTTCCTGCTGCGCGACAAGGTGGCCATGCGCAGGATGGCGGAAATCGAGATGGAGGAATCGGCAGGGAACTAGCGTTCGGCCCTCGTTTGGCGCCCTCTCCGCCGCGCGGCGGAGAGGGCGTTTTTCGTCCGCATGTTTTGCGCCTGGGCTTGTTGACAAAAATACCCGCCCCGCTAGAATGGCCGCATTACCTTGTAGTTGCAGCCGACTCATGCGGGCCGCGGGAGGCGGCATCTCCGCCGGGTGGTGTATTCGCCACGAGGCGGTTTTGTCTCCCTGCCCGCGGTCGACCCTCAAGAACGAAGGAGGAACACCCCGATGAGTGAACACAGGATGAACCGCAGAAACCTCCTGAAGGCCGGTCTGGCGACCGCCGTGGCGGGGCCGACCCTCGTCAAGGGCATCGGCGACGCCCATGCCGGCCCTGAGGAGGACGCCGTCGTCAAAGCGGCAAAGAAGGCGGGCGCCGCCAACCTGAACGTGATGATGTGGGGTCTGTACTGGCGCAACTACCCCGACCTCAACCGCGAGCTCAAGAAGTCCACGGGCATCTCGGTCGAGAAGGTGAGCGACGTGCCCAACCTGCAGATTCCCCAAAGAGCCATGGCCGAGGCCATCACGCGCTCGGGCAAGTTCGACATCTTTCACGTCGAGTCGATGATGATTCCCTCGCTCGCGGCGGCGGGAATGCTCGAACCTCTCGACGACTATATGAAAGAAGCGGGCTTCGACCTCAAGATGGTGGGCAACTTCGAGAGCTTCATGACCTACCAGGGCAAGACCTACGCCATGCCGACCGACGGCAACGTCTGCCCGCAGTTCATCCGCAAGGACCTCTTCGACAACCCCGACGAGCGCAAGGCCTTTGCTGATAAGCACGGCAAGCCTCTCAAGTGGCCGGTCACGTGGGAAGACGAGCTCGAGATGATGAAGTTCTTCCACAGGCCCGATAAGGAGCTCTACGGCTTCGGCGGTCTGCGCGATAAGGCGAACAGCAGCTTCTGGTACTGGATGTACCTCTACAGCGCGGGCGGCTTCCCGTTCGACGACGACGCCAACCCCACGCTCAACACGCCCGCGGCCGAGTACGCCTTTGAGACCTGGCTCGCGCGCAAGGACGTCTCCCATCCCGAGGCGAGCGCCTGGGGTTCGCCGCAGATGATTCCGCGCATCAGGAACGGCAAGATTTTCTCCTGTCAGTACTGGGACGGCATCATCGCGCTCATCGAGAGCCCGACGGCGAAGACGAAGACGCGCGGCATGTGGCGCTACGGCCTGGTGCCGGGCTCGAAATTCTCGGGCAAGCTCATCCACCGCGCCTTCTCGGCTCCGGTGATGGGGATGGTCGTCAACCGCCACAGCCCGCGCAAGAAACAAGCCGTCGCGTGGGCCATGTACATGAGCACCTACAAGAACAGCGCCGAGGTGGTCGGCCACCCGAAGTTCACCTTCCACGACCCCTGGCATCCCAAGCACATGACCGACCCGCAGGTGACGAAGGTCTACACCCCGGAGGGCATCAAATCCGTCGAGCAGAACCTGCTCGTCACCACCCCGCCGCCCTACGTCACCGGCTACCAGGAGTTCAAGGAAGTCGTGGACCGCAACCTCTCGGAAGCCTATGCGGGCCGTCTGAAGGGTGCGAAGAACGTCATGGGCAGAATCCAGAGCGAGTGGTCGAAGATCATCCGCAAAGTCGGCAAGCGCAAGCTGCGGAAGGAAATTCCCTTCTACAAGGCGATGATGCCGAAAGTGGACACTCCCTCGTAGAGTGCGACCTCCTCTCCCCGGGGCGCCGCCCCGGGGAGGGTGCGTTGCGTCGGGCGCGGGGCGAATGCAGAGGCGCGCCTGTCCTTGATGGGCATCCCCCAGGCAGGAGTTTCGATAGATGGCGACCGCCACGGCAGGACGACACACCAGGGGCAGGCGCTCCACGCGCGCACGCGGGGTGCGGGTGTTCAAGTGGAGCGTGCTCTCGCCTCTGATTCTTTTGTTTCTGTTCCTGATGCCCGTGTTCCTTCTGCAGATATACTTTTCGTTCCACTCCTGGACGGTCTATCTCTCCACCTGGTTCGACGCGGAGTTCGTGGGGCTGGAACTTTTCCAGGAGGTGCTGGGCGAGGAGAGATTCTGGCGGGCCATGGGACGCTCGCTGCTGTTCGCGGGCCTCTCGACGCTGGGTTGTTTCGTCTGCGGCTTCGGTCTGGCGCTTTTGATGTACAGGTCCTTTCGGGGGCAGGCGTTTTTCTACATTCTCTTTATTCTCCCGATGCTGACGGTGCCCGTGGTTATCGCCTACACGGCCGACATGCTGCTGTATGAAAAAGGCCCCATCAACGGGTTTTTGAGCTACTTCCTGCCCGGCGATCTGTCCAAGTTCACCTGGCTGGCCAACCCGAACTTCGCCATCTTCACGATCATTTTGCTCGAGATATGGAACTGGACGCCCTTCGTCTTCATCATCATGCTGGCGGGGCTCTCCTCGCTGCCGACCGAACCCGTAGAGGCCGCGCGCATCCTCGGGGCGAACCGCTGGCAGATATTCCGCGAGATTCAGCTGCCCCTGTTGCGGCCCGTGATATTCCTGGCGCTCATACTGCGCTTCCTCGAGGCCATGGCCGAGTTTCCCAAGACGTGGGGCCTCATTCAGGGCGGGCCGGGAACCGCCACCGAAACCATTCCCGTCTACCTCTTCTATACGACGTGGGTTTCGTTCGACATATCGAAGGGCGCGGCGATGTCCTACATCGTCATGGTTATCATGATCTTCATCGTCCTCATGGCGATCTACCTGCTGCGCCGCGAGAAACAGGCGCTCGACACCCTCTACGAAACGCCGGGAAGGGAGGCGCGGGCATGAGCAAGGCCCTGAAGGCGCGCATCTTCAACGTCTTTCGCTACGCCGTTTTGCTGATGTGGTCGGCCGTCGTGGCGTTTCCCGTTTTCTGGATCGTCTCCACCTCGTTCAAGCCTGACTGGGAGTGGCACGCCTGGCCGCCGGTCTACTGGTCGCAGGAAGCCTCGTGGGTGAACTACAAGGCGGTGTGGGGCAGGCCCGAGAGCCCCCGCACCTCCACCGAGGCGCAGACGCAGACGGCGCGCTACGAGTCGGCCTCGGCCAACAAGCCCTGGCAGGCGCTTGGGAACAGCCTGTTCATCGCCATCACCGCCACCGCGCTCTCGGTCGCCTTCGGCTCGGTTCTGGCCTACGGGGTCTCGCGCTACCGCATATTGTCGGAAATCCGCATGTTCCAGCTCCTGGTCTTGCGGATGATTCCGCCCATCGTGGTGGCCGCACCCCTCACGCTTTACTACTCGGCGATTCACCTGATGGACACGGCACTGGGGCTCGTGATCGTCTACTTCATCACCACGCTGCCCTATTCGGTCTGGATGACGAAAAGCTTCGTCGACGAGGTGCCCGTGGAGGTCGAGCAGGCGGCGGAGATTCTGGGCGCGAGCAAGTGGCAGTCGATACGCGAGGTCATCTTCCCGCTCATACGCTCGGGCGTGGTGGCGACGTTCCTGTTCATCCTCATCCTGACGTGGAGCGAGTATCTGCTCTCGCTCATGCTCGCCAAGGTGGACGTGGTGACGCTGCCCGTCCAGCTGGCGAAATACGAGGGCTCCGACGAGGGGCGCGTCTACGGCCACCAGGCGGCGCTTTCGGTGGGCATCACGCTGCCGCTGATGATCATCGGCATCTTCATCCGCAAGCATCTGGTGCGCGGTTTCACTTTCGGAATGGTGAAGAGGTAGAGAAGACAATGGCGAGAATCGAGCTCAAGGGATTGCGCAAGGTATTCGGCAGGAACATAGAGGCCGTGAAAAACCTCGATTTTACCATCGAGGAAGGCGAGTTCGTCGTCATCGTCGGCCCCTCGGGCTGCGGCAAGACGACCACGCTGCGCATGATCGCGGGCTTTGAGGACCCCACCGCGGGCGAGATCGCCATTGACGGAAGAATCGTGAACGACGTGGACCCGGGCGACCGCGGGGTCGGCATGGTGTTCCAGACCCACGCGCTGTTTCCCCACAAGACGGTGGCGGAGAACATCGAGTTCGGCCCGCGCATGAAGAAGGTGCCGCCCGAAACGCGCAAGGAGCGCGTGCGCGAGGTGGCCGACGTGGTGCGCATCGGCCATCTGCTCGACAAGCTGCCCGCGCAGTGCTCGGGCGGCGAGGCGCAGCGCGCGGCCCTGGCGCGCACCCTCATCACCGACCCCTCCGCCTTCCTGCTCGACGAGCCGCTCTCGAGCCTCGACGCCAAGCTGCGCCGGGAGATGCGCGCGGAAATCGACCGCTTGCACGAGGAGCTCAAGAAGACGTTCGTCTACGTCACCCACGACCAGGAAGAAGCCATGACGCTCGCCGACCGCATCGTGGTGATGCGCGAGGGCGTCATCGAGCAGGTGGGCACCCCGCTCGACATCTACAACGACCCGGTGAGCTACTTTGTGGCGGATTTCTTCGGCAGCCCCTCGATGAACCTCATCCCCGGCCGCGTCGAGAGCGCGAACGGCGCCGACGCGGTGTTCACGGGCGGGGGCGAGAGCGTGCGCTTCGTCCTGCCTGCGGTCTACGCGGACGTCTCTCCGGGAGAATACACCCTGGGCGTGCGGCCCGAGCACGTGCTCGTGGGCGCTGAGAACGGGGCTTTCTCGTGCGACGTGCAGCTCGTTGAACCCCTCGGCAAGGACACCCTGCTCTATTTCGACCACGGTGCGGAGCGTCCCACCATTGCCGTCGTCGAGGCGAGCGACCGCTTCCGCGCCGGCGAGCGGCTCGGCGTCGGCTTCGACCCGGGGCACGTCTACCTCTTCGCTCCCGACGGCCGCCGCGTCCGCCAGGCGTAGGCGCGCATCAGGCAATAGCGCCGGTGGGCGACCAGCACGCGAGCGCCCTGCGCCGCCGCGAGGCGGCCCTCGCACTGCTTGCGGATATGCCCGCGGGCCGCGTGCTCGACGCGCCCTGCGGCAGCGGGGAGCTTTGCCGTGCGCTGCGCGAGCGGGGCCACGAGGTGCGGGCGGCGGACATCGATGAGGGCGTCTTCGCACAGGGGGACGTGCCCTTTGAGCGCGTGGACCTCAACCACGCGACCCCCTGGCCCGATGCGTTTTTCGACGCCGTCGTCTCGCTCGAGGGAATCGAGCACCTGGAAGCGCCCGCCCTGTGCATCCAGGAGTTCTTTCGCGTTCTGCGCCCCGGGGGGCGGCTCGTGCTCTCGACGCCCAACGTCAATAACGTGCAGTCTCGCCTGTTCTACCTGCTGGGAGGGCAGTTCGGGGGCTTCAAGACGCTCACGCGCAAGGCGCTCGAGCCCTCCTCGCGGGGGGCGGTTCACTGGCACGTCACCGTGCCCTACCTCCCCACGCTCGCCTTTCATCTCAACCGCGCGGGCTTCGCACTCGAGAAGGTGGAGGTGAGCTACGTCCGGCCCCGCAACCGCCTGCTTGCGCCCCTGGTTCTTCCCATGTGGCTGCGGGGGCTCACCAAGAAGGAGGGCACCGTCGAGCGGATGCTCGGCTCCTGGAAACTCCTGCTGGGGCACAGCGTGGTGCTGATGGCCGTCAAGCCCGGCTGAGAGTTCTTTCTTTGTGTTCCGCAGAGCGTTGCAGTATAATCAGTATCGTCGATTCCTACATGTATTGATGAGCACACGACACAGGGAGGTCAGCGGCATGCACCCAACCCAGTCCAGCGACTCCATCCATCGCCCGGGCTTTGGACGATCGACACGCCGCCGGGGGCGGTGCGCGCGCGCGGCCACCCTCGGCGGGTTCGCTCTCGCGTGTCTCCTCGCATGGGCGACGCCCGCGCAGGCGGAGGAGTTTCGCCACGGCGAGCTTGAGGGAAGCATCGACTTCACCATCTCCCACGGCGTCACCTACCGCATGCAGGAGCGCGACAAACGCCTCATCGGCATTGCCAACGGCGGGACGGCGAACTCGGTCAACGGCGACGACGGCAACCTGAACTACGACAAGGGCACGGTGAGCAACGTCTCGAAGATTACGGGCGAGCTCGAGCTCGACTATGGTAACTTCGGCGCCTTCGTCCGCGTGCACGGCTTCTACGACATCGAGAACGAGGACGGCGACAGGAAGCGCGCTCCGCTTTCCTCTGAAGCCGGCGACCTGGTAGGCAAGGGTTTCGAGGTGCTCGACCTCTACGTCACCAGCTCGTTCGACATGGGCGGCGTGCCCGTGGACCTGCGCCTGGGCAACCACGTTCTCAACTGGGGCGAGAGCACCTTCATCCAGAACGGCATCAACGTCATCAACCCCTTCGACGTGAGCAAGCTGCGCACGCCGGGGGCGGAGTTGCGCGACGGCCTCCTGCCCGTGCCGATGGTCTCCACCTCGGTGGGGCTGAACGACAACGTCACCTTTGAGGGCTTCTACCAGGCGCGCTGGGAGAAAACAGAGCCCGACCCGGCGGGCACCTTCTTCTCGACGAGCGACGTGCTCGGCGACAAGGTCGTTTTCGGCTGGGGCGCCATCCCCGACACCGGGTTCAGCTTCGAGGGTCTGGGGGCGGGCCTCACCGCGCAGATCAACACCGATCTCGCTGGTTTCACGCATCCCCTGCTGGGTGCGCTGCCCCAGCCCGCGCAGGCCGGTTTCGACCCGGACTTTGTGAGCGTGAAGCGCGCGAGGAGCGCCGAACCCGACGACAGCGGCCAGTGGGGGCTCGCCCTGCGCTACCTCGCAGAGGGCTTGAACAACACCGAGTTCGGTTTTTACTTCATCAACTACCACAGCCGCCTGCCGCTTCTGGCCGGGCGCACGGGCACCGCCCAGGGCGTGAACGCCGGGCTGCTGGCGGCGGCGGCGGTCAGCGCCCAGAGTTCCAACACCACGCAGGCGATAGTCGCGAGCCTCACGGCGGCCGGCGTGCCCGCCTCCCAGCTTCAGTTGCGGACTACTCTGGAGGTTGGCCGCATCGCCGGTCTGCTCGCCGTGGATCGCTACGCGAAGACGATGAGCTACTACGCCGAATACCCCGAGGACCTCCAGCTCCTGGGGGTGAGTTTCAACACGCAGCTCGGCGCTTCGGGCTGGGCGCTTCAGGGCGAATACTCCCGCCGCCTCGACGCTCCCCTGCAGATCGACGACGTCGAGCTCTTGCTGGCGGCGCTCACCCCGCTTTCGACCGACGCGAGCGGCGTGCGCTGCACGAGCGGCTCCTCGTTCTCGCGCTACTGCATGAACCAGATTGGCGACTTCGGCACGGACACCTACGTGCGCGGCTACATCGAGCGCGACGTGAGTCAGTTCCAGGCCACCCTCACCAAGGTCTTCGGCCCCATGTTCGGGGCGAACAGCATGGCGTTCGTCACCGAGGCGGCCGTGTCGTACGTGCACAACATGCCGGATAAGAGCGAGTTGCGCCTGGAAGCGCCGGGCACGACCACCAGCGGCAACCCCTTCCACGCGACCCTGGCGGGCGCGCACGCGAACACTCCCGCCGAGCCCGCGGACGCCTTTGCGGACGACACTTCATACGGCTACCGGCTGGCGGCGCGGCTTTCCTATCTCAACGCCATCGGCGCGGTGAACCTCTACCCGCGCTTGCAGTTCCAGCACGACGTGCAAGGCAACAGCCCCGGCCCCGGCGGACCGTTCCTGGAGGGCCGCAAGGCGCTGACGCTTGGTCTGGCGGCGAGCTATCTCAACCGCTGGCAGTTCGACCTGAGCTACACCACGTTCACCGGCGCGGGGCGACACAACCTGCTGAACGACCGCGACTCCGTTTCGGCCACCGTCAAATACCTGTTCTGATCACCGCGATGACAATGGAGTGAGCGCCATGAAAACCATTATTCCCAGACTCGCCATCGTCGTCTTCTCGGCGTGCGTCGCCACGGCGGCCTCTGCCGCGGTTTCTCCTGAGGAAATCGCCCGCCTCGGCAAGGACCTCACCCCTCTCGGAGCGGAGCGGGCGGGCAACGCCGAGGGCACGATTCCGGAGTGGAAGGGCGGCATTACGACTCCGCCCGCGGGCTACAAGGTCGGCGATCACCACCCCGACCCCTATGCGGCGGACAAGCCCCTGTTCGTCATCACCGCGGCCAACGCGGCCAAGTACGCCCAAAAACTCTCGGTCGGCCACCGCAAGATGCTGGAGTTGTATCCTTCGTTCCGCATGCCGGTCTACCCGACCCGGCGCAGCGCCTCGGCGCCCCAGCGCATCTACGAGGCGACCCGGCGGATCGCCGCCACCGCGAAGCTCGCACCAGGCGGCAACGGCGTTACGGGGGCGACGATAGGGATTCCCTTCCCGATTCCCAAGAGCGGCGTGGAGGTGATCTGGAACCACATGCTGCGCTACCGCAGCGTGTTCGCCAGGCGCACCATCGGCCAGGCCGCCGTCGCCCGAAACGGCGACTATACGCTCGTGAAGTTCCACGACGCCTTAATCGCGCGCTACGCGCTGCCGGGCATGACGGAGGAGCGCCTCGACAACCGGATGATTCTCTTCATCCAGCAGGTGATGGCGCCCGCGCGGCTGGCGGGCAGCATTTTGCTGGCCCACGAGACGATCAACCAGGTCGTCGAGCCGCGCCACGTCTGGGTCTACAACCCCGGGCAGAGGCGGGTGCGCCGCGCGCCGAACGTCGCCTACGACAACCCGGGCACCGCAGCGGACGGACTGCGAACCAGCGATCAGTTCGACATGTACAACGGCGCGCCCAACCGCTACGACTGGAAACTCGTGGGCAAGCGCGAAATGTACGTTCCCTACAACAGCTACGCACTGCACAGCGACAAGATTACCCACGCCGACGTTCTCGGCCCGCTGCACCCGAACCCGAAGTTTTTGCGCTACGAGCTGCACCGGGTCTGGGTGGTGGACGCGACGCTCAAAGAAGGGGCGCGCCACATTTACAAGCGCCGCCGCTTCTACGTCGACGAGGATTCCTGGAACATTCTGGTCGTCGACATCTACGACAACAGGGATCGGCTCTGGCGCGTCTCCGAGGCGCACGTCATCAACTACTACGAGAAGCCCATGCTCTCCTCGACTCTCGAGGTGCACGCCGACGTGCAGGCGGGCCGCTACCTCGCCCTGGGTCTGCAGAACGAATACCCCATGGCGGACATGACCTCGGAACTCTCGCCCGGTGATTTCACGCCCGCGGCACTGCGCCGCATGGGCAGGAGATGAACCGGGTACGCCCTCGGCCCGGGTGCGGCTTGTGCCCGGGCCTTTTGCTGGCTGTACTCCTCGCTTGTCCGGCGCTCGCAGGAGCGGCGGGCGCGGCGGCTCCTCCCGCGGCAAAACCGCTGTTGCTCGACGGCGCGGCGGTCGGCTCGCGCCTGGTGGTGGTAGGCGCGCGCGGCCTCGTGCTGGTTTCAACAGACGGCGGAGCGAGCTGGAGCCGGGGGCGCGCCCCCACCCGCGCCCTGCTCACGGCGGTGCACATGCACGACGCGCGCCTGGGCTGGGCGGTCGGGCATGACGCCGTCGTCCTGCGCACCGAGGACGGCGGAGCGAACTGGCGGCTGACCCACCAGGCTCCCCGGGATGAAAGCCCCCTGCTCGACGTGTGGTTTCGCGACGCGCGCAGGGGCTTCGCCGTCGGGGCGTACGGGTATTTTCTCTCCACCGTGGACGGCGGACGCACCTGGAGCCGCCGCACGATAGACGACGTGCACTTGAACGCCATCGTCCCCGCGGGCGGGGAGCGGCTGTTCCTCGCGGGCGAGGCGGGGGCGATTTATCGCAGCGACGACGACGGTGCCACCTGGCGCAGGCTGCGCTCGCCCTATGCGGGTTCTTGGTTCGGCGCCCTGGCCACGGAGGCGGGGAAGCTGCTGATCTTTGGCCTCAGGGGCCGCATGTATCGCACCGAAGACGGCGGCGGCACCTGGGCGCGGGTGCCCACGCCTACTGAGGCGACGCTCACCGACGCGGTGCGGGTGAAGCCCGGCCTGTTGCTGGTAACGGGTCTTGAGGGCGCTCTGCTCGTCAGCCGCGACGGAGGGCGCAGCGTCTCGACCGAACCCGCCTTCCGCTCGCCCGCCTCGCGCCAGGGCATTTCGACCGCACTCGTGCTGCCGGGCGGCGACGTGCTGCTGCTCGGAGAGTTCGGCCTGGTGCGTCTGCCCCGCGCCGCGTAGCCGATGTCTCCGGCACCCCCCTCCTCACTCACGAGACTGCTCGAGCGCGTTCTGTTCTCGCGCCGCCCGCTGGTTCTCGCCGTCTTCGGCCTGATGACGGCGTGGATGCTCTGGCTGGCGACGGGTCTGGGCGTGGACGCGGGCTTCAGCAAGATGGTGCCGCTTGAGCACGAATACATGCGCACCTACCTCCAGCACCGCGAGAAGTTCGGCGGGGCGGACCGTGTGGCGGTGGCGGTCGTGGCGCGCGGGGGCGACATATTCACGCCTGCGTTCTTCGAGCAACTCCGCAAGGTGAGCGACGCGGTGTTCTTTATCCCCGGCGTGGACCGCACCCAGGTCTACTCCGTGTTCACGCCCAACGTGCGCTACACCGAGGTGGTCGAGGAGGGCATCGCCGCGGGCAACGTGCTGCCCTCGGACTTTCGGCCCACGCCGGAGGGGTTCGCGCGGGTGCGCGAGAACATCATCAAGGCGGGGATCGTCGGCAGACTGGTGGCCAACGACTTCTCGGGCGCGCTCGTGAGCGCGCGGCTGCAGGAGTTTCACCCCCACACGGGCGCGCGGCTCGACTATCTGCGCGTCGCGCGCGAACTGGAGGCCATACGCAAGACGGCCGAGGCGAGCGGCGCGGTGCGGGTGCACGTCATCGGGTTCGCCAAGGTGCTGGGGGAGATAACCGAAGGCGCGACCCAGGTGCTCGCGTTTTTCGGCGTCGCCGTGCTCATCACCGCTTTTTTCGTGTTCGCCTACACGCGCTCGCTGCTTCTCGCCGCGATGCCGCTGGGCTGCTCCCTGGTGGCGGTGGTCTGGCAGCTCGGCGCACTCGCGGGGCTGGGCTTCGGCATCGACCCCATGTCCATGCTGGTGCCCTTTCTCGTGTTCGCCATCGGGGTGAGCCACGGGGTGCAGATGGTGGGTGCGGTGCGCGCAGAGGGCGGGGGAGGGGTGGAGGCCGCACGGGCGAGCTTTCGCCGCCTGCTGCTGCCCGGGTCGGTGGCGCTGGTGTCGGACGCCGTGGGTTTCGTGGCCATCTGGCTCATCAAGGTGCGCGTCATACAGGAAATCGCCATCACCGCGAGCCTGGGCGTCGCCGCCATCATCCTGACGAACCTGGGGCTGCTGCCGGTCGTGCTTTCCTATTTGCGCGCGCAGCCGCGGCGGGCGGAGCGCGCGTGGTTCGCGCAGGCGGTCTGGGAGCGCGCCGCGCGGATTGCGCGCCCGCGGCCCGCCACGCTGGTCATAGGCGTGGCGGCGGCATTGCTGGTTCTGGGCGCGCGCTACGCCCCCGAGGTGCGCGTGGGCGATCAGCACCGCGGCGTGCCGGAGTTGCGCGCCAGCGCGGTCTACAACCGCGACAGCGAGGCGATAGCGCGCCTGTTCGACATCGGCGTGGACGTGCTGACGGCGATCGCCGAGACCAAGGCGGAGGGCTGCGTCGACCACGCGGTGATGCGCGAGATCGACGAATTCGAGTGGCACATGCGCAACGTGGAGGGCGTGCGCTCGGTGCGCGGCCTCGCGGGCATTGTGCGCAAGCTCAACGCGGGCTGGAACGAGGGGAGCCTCAAGTGGCGCACGCTCCCGCGCAACAGCCAGGCGCTCGCCCAGTCGGTCGCCCTCGTGCCGACGAGCAGCGGGCTGCTGAACGCCGACTGCTCGACGATGCCCGTCATGATCTACACCGCCGACCACAAGTCGGAAACCATCCGGCGCGTCGTCGCCGCCGTCAAGGAGTTCGGCGCGCAGCGGCGCGATTCGCTCGTCTCTTTTCGTCTGGCGGCGGGCAACGTGGGCGTGATGGCGGCGACGAACGAAGAGATAGAAGCGGCGCAGTTCCCCATCATCGGCTACGTCTACGCGGCAGTCATCGTGCTGTGCCTGCTCTCGTTTCGCTCGGTGGCGGCGACGGTGTGCATCGTCGCTCCCCTGGCGCTGGTCTCCCTGCTCGCCTACGCGCTCATGGACTTTCTCCAAATCGGCCTCAAGGTCTCCACCCTGCCCGTGGTGGCCCTGGGCGTGGGCATCGGCGTGGACTACGGGATATACATCTGCGGGCGGCTGCTCGGCTATCTCAGGGAGGGGCTGGACTTCGGGGCGGCTTATGAGCGCACGCTGGCCACCACGGGGGCGGGGGTGGTGCTCACCGGGCTGACGCTGGGTCTGGGGGTGGCGACGTGGATATTCGCCCCCCTCAAGCTCCAGGCCGACATGGGGACGGTGCTCTCCTTCATGTTCCTGGTGAACATGATCGGCGCCATCGTGTTGCTGCCCGCTCTGGGCGCGTTTTTGATGCGGGGGCGCACGTGAGCGCAGCCGCCGCGCGCGCACTGCGAGGTGAAACCCGGGAAAACCCGGGAAAACGCGGGAAAACCCGGTAAAACGTGGGAAGAATCGCGCGGGAGAAGAGCGTCGTTTTTCTCTCCCGGGGGGCGGAGACGCCAAAGCGGCGCGTG
The DNA here is from genome assembly GCA_965221655.1 of bacterium. Classification (GTDB taxonomy): domain Bacteria; phylum UBA8248; class UBA8248; order UBA8248; family UBA8248; genus Bin107. The sequence continues at coordinate 2,840,025 of OZ244906.1, forward strand.
GAGCCGGGCGGCGGCGTGGCGTCGCCTCGACGGGAATCTCGTGCGCACAATGTTATTCTGTAAAGGATTGTTGGGCAGGCGCGCGTTCGCTGCCTGTGCGGCGGCGCTCGGCCTCGCCCTGTGGTGGGGGTATGCGGCGGGCGCAGCCCCGTTCGGGCGCGCTTCGGTGCGCGTCGCCCAGAGCGGGCGCGAGGCGTGGCTTTCCGTCGAGATCGCCCGCAGCCCGCGCGCCCGCGCGCAGGGGCTCTCGGGCAGGGCGCACCTGGCCGAGAACGCGGGGATGCTCTTCGTCTTCCCGGACGCGGCGCGGCGCTTTTTCTGGATGAAGGACACGCGCATCCCCCTCTCGCTCGCCTTCATCGACGGGGGCGGGCGCATCGTCGAGATCGTCCGCCTCCCGCCCCACGTACCGGGCGGGCGCATCGCCTCCCACCTCTCGCGCCACAAGGCGAGTCGGGTGCTGGAGGTGAACCGGGGGTGGTTCCTGCGCAACGGCCTGGGCGTAGGCGCGCGCGTGTTCGTGGAGTGAATTCTTACGTGCGCAAGGCTCCTGTGCCCAGTGGCAGCAAGGGCATCACCTCGGCGGCGAAGCGTTCCATCTCCTCGAACATGGGGTGGAACTGAAGCAAAAACAACTCTATGCCCGCCTCGTGAAACGCCATGATGCGCGCGGCGATAGTCTCCGGAGAGCCCACGAGGCCCGTCGCCGTGCCGCCGTTCGAGCCCACGCCGCCTCCTCTCGCGCTCGTTTTCTTGTGCTGGGCGGCCTTGTCGACTCCTTCGAGCCGGGGCGTTTGGGTGATGAGCGAAAAAAGGCGCGCGAGTTCCGCCTGCGCCGCTTCGTCGCTCTCCCGACAGACGACGAACGAGCTCATCCCGTGGCGGATGGTCCTGCCGTGGGATTGCGCTTCGCGGTTCACGGCGGCCATCAACTCCACCGCGTCCGCGAGAGGACGGCCATTGAACAAAAACACGTCCGCCGCCTTGCCCGCCAGCCTCACTGCAGCGGTCGATTCGCCCCCGAAGTAGAAGGTGGGCCAGGGCTTGCGGAGGGGCTTGGGCGCGGTTACGCCGTCGGTTATCTCGAAGTATCTGCCCTTGAAGGTGAAACGCTCTTTCGTCCAGTAGGACTTGAGGATGTGCATGACCTCTTCTGAGAGGTCGTAGCGCGCGTCGTGCGGCGGGAAGGGGATGCCCGCCATTTCGTTTTCCTGCGCCCACCAGCCCGAGACGACGTTGATGGCGAAGCGCCCCCGGCTGATGCAGTCGATGTTCGCCCCCATCTGGGCGACGAGCGCGGGATGGCGGTAGGCGCTTTTCGCGGCGACGATGAGTTCGATTTTTTTTGTGACGGGCGCCAGGGCGGCCGCCGTAATCCACGCCTCCAGCACGGGTGCGCCCACGCCCTTGATGCTGTTCAGGCTTCTGTCGAGCAGCAGAGTGCTCTCGAACCCCAACTCCTCGGCGCGCCGGACGTAGCGCGCGTTGTGGTCGAAGGATGCTTCGCGCACCTCCTCGGGCTTTTCGATTCGGCCCAGAAACGTGCCCCACACCGGCGCCCACACGCCCATTCGCAACGTCATGACGCCCCTCCCCGAAGTCCGGTGCAGGGAATGGTAGCATCCATCACGCCGCGCGTCTCGTCTTTGTTTGGTGTGTGATTATTCGGTCGAGGGGGGATACACGGCGCTGCTGTTGTCCGTTGGGCCACTCAGACGGAGAAGGGAGGATTCTTCCAGTGCGATGATTTTCGGCCTTGATGCAAAGCGACGAGCGGAGTGCTGCGTCGCACCTCATCCATCCACGATGCAAACATGTTCATGGCGAAAAAACCATAGCCGATTTGTACCCTGTCCTCCGCGCAAAATCCTGCCGGGGCGGCCTGCCCATGGAGCTTTCGGAGTGTGTCGGTCGGCAGGCTAGCCCTCCTCGACGTACAGCTCCGAGCCCCCCTCCTTGAACTGGCTCGCCTTCTCCCGCATGCCCTCGTTGAGGGCGGCCTGCTCGTCCAGCCCCTGTTTGGCGGCATACTCGCGGACTTCCTGCGTGATTTTCATCGAGCAGAATTTGGGGCCGCACATTGAACAGAAGTGCGCGACCTTGGCGCCGTCGGCGGGCAGAGTTTCGTCGTGGTATTCACGCGCGGTTTCGGGGTCGAGCGAGAGGTTGAATTGATCCTCCCAGCGGAATTCGAAACGCGCCTTCGAGAGTGCGTCGTCACGTTCGCGCGCCCCGGGGTGGCCCTTGGCGAGGTCCGCGGCGTGGGCGGCGATTTTGTACGCGATAACGCCCTCGCGCACGTCTTGTTTGTTGGGCAACCCCAGGTGTTCCTTGGGGGTGACGTAGCAGAGCATGGCGGTTCCGAACCACCCGATCATCGCGGCACCAATGCCGCTGGTGATGTGGTCGTATCCCGGAGCGATGTCCGTCGTCAGCGGCCCCAGGGTGTAGAAGGGCGCTTCGTGGCAGATTTCGAGTTGCTTGTCCATGTTCTCCTTGATCAGGTGCATGGGTACGTGGCCCGGCCCCTCGATCATCACCTGGCAGTCGTGCTCCCATGCCTTGAGCGTCAATTCACCCAAGGTTTCGAGTTCGGCGAACTGGGCGTCGTCGTTCGCGTCGGCGAGCGCACCCGGCCGCAGCCCGTCGCCCAGGGAGAAGGAGACGTCGTAGGCCTTCATGATCTCGCAAATCTCATCGAAGCGCGTGTAGAGAAAGCTCTCCTGGTGGTGGGCCAGACACCACTTCGCCATGATGGAGCCGCCGCGCGAGACGATGCCCGTCACCCGCTTGGCGGTGAGCGGCACGTAGCGCAACAAGACGCCCGCGTGCACGGTGAAATAATCTACGCCCTGCTCGGCCTGCTCGATGAGCGTGTCGCGGTAAATCTCCCAGGTGAGGTCCTCCGCGACGCCGTCCACCTTCTCGAGCGCCTGGTAAATCGGAACCGTGCCGATGGGAACCGGAGAGTTGCGGATAATCCACTCGCGGGTCTCGTGGATGTTCTTTCCGGTGGAGAGGTCCATCACGGTGTCGGCGCCCCACTTGGTGGCCCAACTCATTTTTTCGACTTCTTCTTCGATGGAGCTCGAAACGGCCGAGTTGCCGATGTTCGCGTTGATCTTGACCAGAAAGTTGCGCCCGATGATCATCGGTTCGCTCTCGGGGTGGTTGACGTTGGCCGGGATGATGGCGCGGCCGCGGGCCACCTCGTCGCGCACGTACTCGGGCTTCATGCTTTCCCGAATGGCGATGAATTCCATCTCCGGGGTGATTTCCCCCTTTTTCGCATAATGCATCTGGGTGACGTTGCCGCGGCCCCTGAGCACCTTGCGGGAGGGCGGCATCGGAACGTCGGGGTCCGAATGGCCGGGCACCGGCACGTAGGAGGGTTCGGTCTCGTCGTAGGCGCCGCGCGCGCGAATCCAAGGGTCGCGCAGCTTGGACAGCCCCTGGCGTACGTCGGCACCCTGGGGGCCGCTCGTGTCGTAGACCCGAAGCGGGGACTCGCCGCCCGAGAGGGATATCTCACGCATGGGCACGCGCACGTTCTCGGGCCCCTCGACGTAGACCTTTCGGGAGGCGGGGAACGAGGCGCTCGCATTCGTGGCGTGTCCGTTCGCCCCGACGAGGTTGAGTCTGGTCTCGCCCGCGTCGTTCGTTTTTCCGTTGGTGTCTGTCATCTCCCGACTCCTTTGGGATACGTCGCATGTAGATGGGAGTCCGCCGCTGGCGCGTGGCGCGACGAACTCCACTTCTTTCGCATGTCGCCGGAGGGGAACCATAGGATGTGGAAAGCCTGTCGCTTCCCTACGCCGGCGCTAACCGGTTCAGGTTCGAAGGGTTTGTTCTCAGCCTGCAAGGCACCCCCAGCGAACTTTCACGTCCCGAGGATAGCAGTCGCGCGTCGGGGAGTCAAAAGCCGAATCGGGTCGGGGAGAGGAAACCCCGACGTTTCGCGGCGGGCAAGTTTTGCTATCATGGGAGCGCGATGACAAGGCCGTCTGCGAAAGCATCCGGGTCTCGCCGGGTGCTTTTTGTGCGCATCTCGGTTTTGTGCAGCGTCTGCTCGGTTGATGGGTCGGGCGCAGGGGCGGAGCCGAAACGGCGAGGGGGGAGGCGATGCGGTCGTTCGTGAACGGATGGGGCTGGACGTGCGGCGTCGCCCTGGCTGCGTTCCTTGTCTTCTCGGGCACGTTTTCGCACCCCTTCGTGCACGACGACGTCGCCATCGTCGGCGAGAACCCCCTCGTTCGGGAGGGGGGCAGCGCCCTGGAGGCGTTTGGACGCGACTACTGGGGTGCGGTCGAAACCAGCGAGAAAAGAGACCGCCTCTATCGTCCGCTGACCATCGTTTCCCTCACGCTGAACCACGCCCTGGGCGGCGTGGGCACGGCGGGCTACAGAATCGTGAACGTCGTTCTGCACGCCCTCGCCTGCGTGGCGTTGTTGTGGCTGTGTATGCGCCTTGGGCTCTCCCGACGTGCTGCGGGCGCCGTATCCTTGCTGTTCGCCTTACACCCGGTGCACACCGAGGCGGTAAACGCCGTCGTCGCGCGCGCGGATTTGATGGCCGCCCTGGGCGTTTTCGGGGGACTGGGTCTTCTCATGGGGGTGGCGCTTCCCGAAGCGCGGCCCGAAACCGCGGCGCCTGCCCGCGGGAGCGGCGCAAAAGGAGGCGGCGCCCCCCCCGGCCTGCTCGCACCCCTCGCGCTCACGTGCGCGCTTTGCCTTTTCGCACTTCTCTCCAAGGAAATCGGAGTCGCCCTGTTGTTCAGCGCCCTGTTGTGGTGGCTCTGGGGGCGATACGTGCTTGGGGAGAGGGAACGCCCGCCCTTGCGGCATACGCTCCTCGCCGTCTGCGCGCTCGCGCTCGTGCTCGCCGCCTACGTGTGGATGCGCTACGCCGCCCTGGGTCTTTTGGTGCGCCCCTATCCGCCGTCTAAGCTGGACAACGTCCTCGCTCTGATGCCCGCCGGCGAGCGCGCCCTCGCCGCTTTGGGCGTGCTGGGACGCTACTTCAAGCTCCTCGTGTGGCCGTGGCCCCTGAGCATGGACTATTCCTTCGCCCAGATTAGGCTGGAAGGCGTCGGCGCCGCTCTCTGGACGGCGGGGGGAGTGGCCGGCCTCGGCGCGTGGGGCTGGGCCGCCTGGCGCAGGCGGGAGGAGATGCCGTGGGTCGCCTTCGGGCTCGCTGTTTTTCTTGGCGCCTACCTGCCCGTGAGCAACCTGCTCATACCGATGGGCACCATCATGGCCGAGCGGGTGCTCTACATTCCTTCGGCGGGTTTTCTCATCGCCGTCGTACCGACGGCGGGCGCACTGCTCGCCCGGGCGGACAGGCGGCTGGGCGCGGCGCTGCTCGCGGGCGTATGCGTGGTATTTGCGGCGCTCACCCTCGTGCGCAACCACGAGTGGGGCGACGCGCTTCGCTTCTGGCGGCGCACGGCGGAGGTCTCCCCCCGCAGCGCGCGCGCGCTGCGCGTTTACGGCCAGACGCTCATCGAGCGCAAGAGGTTCGAGGAGGCGACCGTGCCGCTGCGCAAGTCCGTGGAGATTTACCCCGTCTACGACTACGCATGGGTGGATTTGGGCATCGCGCAGATGCAGAGCGGAGCTGCGGCCCGGGCCGAAAAATCGCTGCTGCGCGCCCTCGCGCTCAACGAGGAGAACGCCGAGGGCCACCTCGCTCTGGGAGCGCTCTACATGGGCGCGCGGCGCGCGGATTTGGCGCGGCCCCGCTTCGAGCGCGCGATAGCCCTGGCGCCCGCTCTCGTGGAGGCGCGCTTCAACCTGGGTTCGCTCTATCTCGAGGCGGGCTCGATTCGCCTGGCGATAGGGCAACTGAGGGCCGCGCTGCGCCTCGCACCCGAGCACGCGGGCGCCCACCACAACCTGGCACTGGCCCTCTACGCCGGGCGCGACCCGGCCGGTGCGCGCGCACACGCGCAAGAAGCCGCGCGCCTGGGCGCGCCGCTGCATCCCGATTTTCTCGAAAGGCTCGGGCTCGGCCCATCCTCCGGGGCCGCGCCGCGGCGGCGATGATAAACTTGCTTTCTCCTGCCTGCGGGGTATAGTGGGGGAGCGCGACCGCCTCGGTCTCCTGAAAGCTGAGGCGGAGAAAGGGCTGCGCTCCGCGAAGAGCTTTCGTTTCGCCTTGTGGTGCGTGCCCCGGCCCTGTTTTTTCCCCGAATGGAGCGGCCACGGGCGAGTGATTCGCCGTTTTCCGCTTCGGTGAGGTTTCGCATGATTTCGCACGTCTCCGGAAGAGTGTTTCTCGCAACCCTTGCTTTCGCCATTCTGCTCGGTGCGCTTTGCGGCAGTGCGCGCGCGCAGGAGAACGACTACCGCAAGGCGCTCGGCATCATCAGCGAGAAGCTCCACCGCAGGTTCCCGAGCCTGCGCGGGGCGGTGGTCGCCGTCCGCGGGGGAGACCTCTATGTCAGCCTCGGCGAGAAAGAAGGCGCCGTGAAGGGCGTGCGGCTCAACGTCTACCGCAAGGGCGCTGCGTTTCGGCACCCGGCGACGGGCGCCGTGCTCGGTGCGCTTGAGGACGAGGTTGCCGAAATCGAAATCGCCGAGGTGCGCGAGCAGTTCTCCATCGCGCGCGTCGTGCGCCTGGCCGCGGGGGGGCGCTTCGACCCGCGCGTGGGAGACGAGGTGCGCATATCCCGCGCGAAGGTGCGCCTGGCAATCCTGCCCTTCGTCAACCGGACGAAAGAAGCCATCAGCATGGAGACGCTCACGCGCGAACTCGCCGGCAGGCTCCTCTCGCGCGGGCGCTTTGACGTCTACGACGTGGACCGCTTGCAGGTCTGGCTCCTCGAGACCGCCATCGCTACGGATGAGATACTCAAGGGCGAGAACCCGATTCGCCTGCGCAACCAGATACGCGCCGACATGGCCATCGAGAACGAGGTGCGCGAAGTCGGGGGCAAGAAGGTTCTCTCCTCGCGCCTGCTCTCCCTCACCACGAGCAAGGAGCTCTTCAAGGCCGTCTCGATTGCGGCCGAGCTTCCCTTCGAGCAGGTTCCGCCCACGGAGCAGCGCCTCCGCCGCGCGGACGACGGACGCCCCGCGCCCGCGAACGCGAGCTTCGTGCTCGCCCGCCAGGGGACGCCCGGCGCGGGCGGCGGCGCGCGCAACTACCACTTCGAGAAGCTCGCCTTCCGCGCCATGTCCGTGGCGGACGTGGACGGGGATGCCAAGAACGAGGTCGTCGTCATCGCCGCCGATACGCTCATCGTCTATCGCCTCGAGGGGGACAGAATGCGCGAGGTCGCCCGCTTCGGCGGCGGCGGGACGTATGATTTCCGCTGGCTCGACGTGGCCGACATGAACGGAGACGGCACGCCCGAGTTCTACCTCGCCAACTACCGCGCGGGCGAATTGTTCTCGCTGGTGTTGCAGATGAAGGGCGGAAAGTTCACCACGCTGCACGCGAACGACAGAACGTTCTACCGCCTGGTGCGGGTGCGGCGCCCAGAGAAGGGCGAGAAGATTCCCGACGCCGAGGCCTTTGCGCTCCTCGGCCAGCGCGAGGGTTTTGAAAAACCCCTGGTGGGTCCCGTTATGCGCTATCGCTGGTCGGGCGGAAAGCTCTCCGCCGCTGGTCCTTATCCGCTTCCGCCCGGCCTCACGGTGCTGGGCTTTGGCCTGTGGGATTTGGACGGCGACGGCGCGCAGGACGTCATAGAGGTGGGCGAGGACGACAGGCTCAGGGTCTACGCGCGCGGGGGCGAGGTTGTGTTCTCGAGTTCCGAGATATACGGCGCGCCCGTCCACAGGTTCGTGTTCAACCCCGGCGACGACAGCGCGGGCGAGAGGGAGTTCGACGCCCCGCGCTTTGCCCTGCGCTCGCGCGTGCTGGTGCATGACGTCGACGGCGACAACGTGCGCGAGGTGCTCGTCATCCGCAACGAATACGCCACTACCCTCGCGCCGGGTCTCGGCGTGTCGAGCGGGCAGATTGCGAGCCTCGTGTGGGACGGGGGCGGCCTTTTCGAATCCTGGCGCACCAGGCGCATCAACATGGGCGTTGTGGATTTCACCCTCGCCGACGCGGACAACGACGGCGTAGACGACCTCGTGCTGGCGGCCACGGCTGCCGCCTCGTTCGCCGACGCCAAAAGCCGGATTATCTTCTACAAGCTCGGAAAGCCTTGAGGGGCCTTTCGCTGCACGCAAGAGCACGCTCCCTGACCCCGATATTTTTGTGCCGCATCCCCCGTTGACACGCAGGTGTGGATGCCCTATTCTTCTCGTTGAAACTACGTCCCGTGTGATGGTACGTGCGCTTTGCGCAGGCGGGGCTATTGCGTCGCCGCGTACCCGGGTCGGCTCGGCTGCCCCCGGAGTGCGGCGGCCCACCTGACTTCCGCCGGAAGGAGGTGATGCGAGAGGAGAGACCGCGAAGTGCAGCACCCGAAACACATGATCGTGAAACATCGGCAACACTTTATGGACATTTCCATTTCAGGGAGAAACACCAAAATGCGCAGAATCCTTTTGGGTCTGTTCGCTCTGACGCTGCTGGCGGCTTTCACCGCCCCGGCGTATGCGGCGGACATGAAGATGAGCGGCTTTTTCCGCGTACGCGGATCGGCCGAGGATAACGCCGACGGCAACGACGACGCAGGCGACACGAAGAAGTATTACGACGCCCTGATTCGTCCGCGCTTCACGGTGAAGACGAACGGCGGCAAAACGATGGCCGTATGGGAGCCCGAGTTCGTGAGCGCGAACGGCGGCTTTGCGATTGGCCCCAACCGCCAGACGGTGGGCGTGAACCGCTGGGTGATCGACTTTGCTGTTCCGGGCACGGCGATGCGCCTGCGGATAGGCCGGACAGACTACGGCTCTCCGGACAAGGAAATCTACGACACGAGTGGTCGGCACCGCGAGCCGGGCTTCGCGCTCTACGGCAAGCTGAGCAACAACGTCTCGCTGAGCGCCTTCCACACGAAGATGGAAGAAGACACGTCGGACAACAACGACGACAGGTCGGACTACCTGGTGGCGCTGAGCGCGAAGGTGTCGCCGACGCTCACGCTTTCGCCCTGGCTGGCGAAGTCGGTGGATCAGGGTGATGGCGAGTACGACTACAACTACCTGGGTGTGAACGCGAAGACGAAGCTCGGGATGGTGAACGTGAACGCCTCTGTCGTGATGCAGGACGGCGAGGTTGCCGACGGCACGGACCTCTCGGCGTGGGCGCTGCTGGTGCGCACCTCGACGAGCATGGGCAAGATGAAGCTCATGGGCAACATCACCATGCTCTCGGGTGAGGAAGACGACGCGATCATCGCCGCCGAAGGCGAGGCGAGCCGGACGACGACGAGCGACGGCGAGTACGGCGGCTTCCTGATGCCGCAGCTGGGCGGTTCGGGCTGGGTATTCGGCGGCCACATCATGTCCTCGCGGCGCTGGACGACGCTCTCGAACGGCATCCGCGACGTAACCATGGGCGGCGGCGGCGCGCCGTACAACGCCTCGGTCAGCGCGATCGACGCCACCACCAACTTGGCCACCCCGACGCAGGGCAACGTGCGCAAGATGAACGGCACGACGACCCTGGAAGCCCTCGGCGAGTACAAGGTGAGCAAGACGCTCACGATCGCCGGCGGCATCTCCTACTACCAGTCGGCCGAGTCCGCTCCGGCAGTGTGTCTCGACGGTCTCACGGGCACCGCGAATACCGACGGGGCGTACTCTGCTGCTGCGGGCAACGGCACGTGTGACGCTGGTGAGGCCACGCTCACCTACGACGACGACAAGCACTTTGGCACGGAGCTGAACCTGGGCTTCAGGTGGAAGCTGTACCCGAACCTCGAGCTGCGCGCGGTTGCGGCGTACCTGACGTTCGGCGACTATGGCCTCGTGGAAGGCGGCGACGGCTACGACGACATGTGGGCGCTGGGCTGGACGCTGCGCCACACGTTCTAGCAGTCCGCTTCACAAAGGGGGGGGCAGCGCCGCCCTCCCGACCGTGCGAAGCAAGCGCGGGTGATGCACCGGCCGATGCAGATGGTCGCGACCGGGGGGCTTCGGCCCCCCGGTTTTTTTCGTGTGCGCATCGTTCCTCCCGCCTTGCACCCCGAATGCACCCCCAGGGACAAGCCGCGCGGCTCCTTCCCACCGACGCTGAGGCTCCCCGCCCGCCAGATTTCCCCTGAACCCCCCGTTGACACGCGGGCGCGGATGCCCTATCCTTGACTATAAGACTGCCTTACACGGAGTATTGCGTTCGCTTTGCGGGCGCGACGAATTGTCCGAACTTCCGCCGGAAGGAGGTGATGCGAGAGGAGAGACCGCGAAGTGCAGCACCCGAAACACACGATCGTGAAACATCGGCAACGCTTTATAGATATTTCGCTTTAGGGAGAAACGACAAAATGCGCAGAATTCTTTTGGGTCTGTTCGCTCTGACGCTGCTGGCGGCGTTCACCGCCCCGGCGTATGCGGCGGACATGAAGATGAGCGGCTTTTTCCGCGTACGCGGATCGGCCGAGGATAACGCCGACGGCAACGACGACGCAGGCGACACGAAGAAGTATTACGACGCGCTTGTTCGTCCGCGCTTCACGGTGAAGACGAACGGCGGCAAAACGATGGCCGTATGGGAGCCCGAGTTCGTGAGCGCGAACGGCGGCTTTGCGATTGGCCCCAACCGCCAGACGGTGGGCGTGAACCGCTGGGTGATCGACTTTGCTGTTCCGGGCACGGCGATGCGCTTGCGGATAGGCCGGACAGACTACGGCTCTCCGGACAAGGAAATCTACGACACGAGTGGTCGGCACCGCGAGCCGGGCTTCGCGCTCTACGGCAAGCTGAGCAACAACGTCTCGCTGAGCGCCTTCCACACGAAGATGGAAGAGAACACGTCGGACGACAACGACGACAGGTCGGACTACCTGGTGGCGTTGAGCGCGAAGGTGTCGCCGACGCTCACGCTTTCGCCCTGGCTGGCGAAGTCGGTGGACCAGGGTGATGGCGAGTACGACTACAACTACCTGGGTGTGAACGCGAAGACGAAGCTCGGGATGGTGAACGTGAACGCCTCTGCCGTGATGCAGGACGGCGAGGTTGCCGAGGGCACGGACCTCTCGGCGTGGGCGCTGCTGGTGCGCACCTCGACGAGCATGGGCAAGCTCAAGCTCATGGGCAACATCACCGCGCTCTCGGGTGAGGAAGACCAGGCGGTTGTCGACATCACCAGCCGCACGGCGGGTGAGGTCAGCGGCTCGGCGAGCCGGACGACGACGAGCGACGGCGAGTACGGCGGCTTCCTGATGCCGCAGCTCGGCGGTTCGGGCTGGGTATTCGGCGGCCACATCATGTCCTCGCGGCGCTGGACGACGCTCTCGAACGGCATCCGCGACGTAACCATGGGCGGCGGCGGCGCGCCGTATAACGTCTCGGTAACCGAGGGTGAGGATAGCAGCGGCAATGCCAATGGAGCGCTGGGAGAAGTCAACGCGGGCAACGTGCGCAAGATGAACGGCACGATGACACTGGAAGCCCTCGCCGAGTACAAGGTGAGCAAGACGTTCACGATCGCCGGCGGCATCTCCTACTACCAGGCGGCCGAGGCTGCTCCGGCGGTGTGTCTCGACGGCGTTCAGGTCGATAGCGCCGGCACGTACACGCTGCATCGCACCGCCGTTGCCGGCTGCGACGTGCCCGACACCTCTGGTAGCAGTCCCGTAGCCCAAACCGACGCCAAGGTCACCTACGACGACGACAAGCACTTTGGCACGGAGCTGAACCTGGGCTTCAGGTGGAAGCTGTACCCGAACCTCGAGCTGCGCGCGGTTGCGGCGTACCTGACGTTCGGCGACTACGGCCTCGTGGAAGGCGGCGACGGCTACGACGACATGTGGGCGCTGGGCTGGACGCTGCGCCACACGTTCTAGCAGTCCGCTTCACAAGGGGAGGGGCAGCGCCGCCCTCCCGCCCGTGCGAAGCAAGCGCGGGTGATGCACCGGCCGATGCAGATGGCCACGACCGGGGGGCTTCGGCCCCCCGGTTTTTTTCGTGCGCGCATCGCTCCTCCCGCCAGCCGCGACCTCCCCGAACGTGAACGCACCTTGAGGAGACAAGCCGCGCGGCTCCTCCCCACCGGTCGCGCAACCTGCCAGTGCGGGCGAAACGGGCCGCGGCGGGGGTGTCGCTGGCTGTGGAGAGAGTCGCACCCGCACGCGGTCGGCGGGCGCTTGCGGCTCGTAAAAGGCTTGGGTTTTACAGGAGTTTGATGAGGGTTACGGTGAGCCCGACGATTCCCGCCGAAAGCACCATCCCCATACGGGAGATGTCCGTGCGGAGTTCGGCGATGTCCTGTTTGACTTCCGCGCGCAACGCAGCGATGTCTTGCTTGACTTCTGTGCGCAACGCGGCGGTTTCCTGCTGGAGTTCCGTCCGCGACTCGGCGACGTCCTGTTTGGTGGCGACGTTCTCGCCGAAGGCGTCGCGCACCGTGGCGACGACGGCCTCGACCTGCGTCTCCTCGAAGCCCGATTCTCGGAGCAGCTTCCTCGCCTTGAGAGTGTCGAATGCCTGCATGGTCGCGTCTCCAGGTTTTACGCCGCCCAATATATCCCAAAGATGCCGGGGAAGCAAGATTCGCGTTTCAGGCCCAGGGCAGGGGCGGCGGGCACGCGGATTCCCCACGGGAGCCATCCGCTCCCCCGGGGAGCGTGCGCCCGCGGCCGCCCTGCGCGGTTCGCCCGGGCGGTTTTCCCGCCTTTGCGGGGTGTTGAGAGATTTTCTTCGGGGTGGTATGTTTTCGGCGCAAAAAGCACCGCATCGCCCGTCCCCGCCCGCCTGAGGAAACGACCCGAAATGAACAAGCACCGCCTCATGGCTCCTGGTCCCACGCCGGTTCCCCACCGGGTGCTCGAGGTCATGGCGAGACCCCTCATACACCACCGCACGCGCGGGTTCGAGGCGGAGTTCGAGCGAGCCCGCCAGGCGCTGGCCTGGCTGTTCCGCACCGAGGGCGACGTGCTCACGCTTGCGGCCTCGGGCACGGGCGCCATGGAGGCGGCGGTGGCGAACCTCTTCTCCCCGGGCGAGCGCGCCCTCGTCATCGAGGGCGGGAAGTTCGGCGAGCGGTGGACGGAGATTTGCGCCGCCTTTGGCGTCGAGGCGGACGTGCTCGAGGTGGAATGGGGCCGCTCGGTCGAGCCCGGCGCCGTGGGGGAGCGCCTCGCGCGCGGGGGCCACAAGGCCGTGCTGATGCAGGCGAGCGAGACCTCCACGGGGGCGAAGCACGACGTGCGCGGCGTGGTGCGCGCGGTGCGCGCCGCCTCGCCCGACACCCTGGTGGCGGTGGACGCCATCACCGCGCTGGGCGTCTACGAGATGGAGACCGATGCGTGGGACCTCGACGTCCTCATCACCGGCAGCCAGAAGGCGCTCATGCTTCCGCCGGGGCTGGCCTTCATCTGGCTGAGCGAGCGCGCCTGGCGCGCGACGCAGACGGCGACCTTGCCGCGCTACTATTTCGACCTCGCCATCGAGCGCAAGAGCCAGCAGAAGAGCACCACCGCCTGGACGCCCGCGATTTCGCTCATCGCGGGTCTTTGCGTCGCCCTCGACATGATGCGCGAGGAAGGTTTGGAGAACGTCTTCGCGCGCCACGCGCAGCTGGCGCACGCGACGGAGGCCGCCATGCGGGCGATGGGGCTTTCGATATTCCCGCGCGATTTGCGCAGCGAGGCCCTCACCGTCGTGTGCGTGCCCGAGGGCATGGACGGCAAGGCGATTCCCCGGCTGATGGAGGACGTGCACGGGATGACCATAGCGGGTGGCCAGGACGGCCTGAGCGGGCGGATTTTCCGAATCGGTCACCTGGGATACGTGGATTCCGCAGACGTGATCGCCGCGGTCGGCGCACTGGAGGCGACCCTCGCCGAACTGGGGCACGAATTCGTGAAGGGCAGCGGCCTCGCGGCGGCGCGCGAGGCGTTCGATGGATAAGACCCCCGCCCCGGCGGACGTTTCCCCCGACGCCGGGGCACGGGACGCGGGAGGAGTTTCGAGGTGAACCAGACGTTTCGCGTCGTAATATGCGAGCCGCTCTCCCCGAGGGCGGAGGAGGTGCTGGAGTCCGAGGAGGGCTTCGAGGTCGTCAAGTGCACCGCGGGGACGCGCGAGGAGGTGCTCGCGTCCGCAAAGGGGGCCGACGCCCTCATCGTGCGCAGCGGCACGCTGGTGGACGAGGAGCTGCTGGATGCGGGCGAGGGGCTCAAAATCGTCGCGCGCGCGGGCATCGGGGTGGACAACGTGGACCTCGAATCCGCCAGCGTCCGCGGCATCCTGGTGGTGAACGCCCCCGACGGCAACGTCATCACCACGGCGGAACACACCATGGCCATGATGTTCTCGCTCGCGCGCAAGATTCCCGCCGCCGTCTCCTCGCTCAAACAGGGCAGGTGGGAGCGCGGCCGCTTCGTGGGCAGCGAACTCTCCTCGAAGACGCTGGGCGTCGTGGGCATGGGGCGCGTGGGTTCGCAAACGGCGACGTTCGCCCGCAGCCTGGGCATGAACGTCATCGCCTTCGACCCCTACATCTCCGCCGACGCGATATCGAAGCGCGGGGTGAAGCCCGTGGATTTCGACGAGCTTCTGGCGTCGTCGGACTACATCACCCTGCACGTGCCCAAGACGACGGAGACGGGCAACCTCATCGGCGCGGCGGAAATCGAGCGGATGCGCCCGGGCGTGCGCATCGTCAACTGCGCGCGGGGCGGGCTGGTGGACAAAGAAGCGCTCGCCGCGGCTCTGGACAGCGGCCAGGTGGCGGGCGTCGCCGTGGACGTCTACGAGAAGGAGCCTCCCGACGCGGACGATCCGCTCATCGGGCGCGAGGAGGTGGTTTGCACGCCGCACCTGGGAGCCTCGACGGCGGAAGCACAGGAGAACGTGGCGATCAGCGTGGCCAAGCAGGTCGCGGCCTATTTGAGCAAAGGGGTGGTGGGCCACGCCGTGAACCTGCCCGCCCTGGGTCCGGAAGTGCTCGAGGAAATCGGCGCCCACTTGAACCTGGCCGAGCGGCTGGGCAATTTTCTGGTGCAGCTCTCGGGCGGGGGATTGCAGCTTCTCGAGGTGACCTACGGCGGACCGATCGACATGCCCATGCGCGCACTCGCCGCCTCGGCCCTGAAGGGGATGCTGGGGCGCGTTCTCACCGGAGCGCGCGTGAACCTGGTGAACGGCCTGTTGCTCGCCAAAGAACGCGGCATCGAGGTGCGCACGACGAGCCGCTCGGAGAACCCCCTCTACACGGACATGATAGAACTGCGCGTTCGCACC
Organism: bacterium; assembly: GCA_965221655.1. GTDB lineage: Bacteria > UBA8248 > UBA8248 > UBA8248 > UBA8248 > Bin107. The sequence goes on from OZ244906.1 coordinate 2,855,340, forward strand.
GACGAGGGCGAGCGGTCCGTGGCGGGTACTTTCCTCCGCAAGGGTGAGCCGAGAATCATCCACATCGACGACTATTCGGTGGACGTGGCCCTGACGGGCTACCTCCTCGTGTTCCGAAACGATGACCGCCCGGGGATGATCGGCAGAATCGGCACCCTGCTGGGCAACCACAACATCAACATCGCCGGGATGCAGCTCGGCAGGGTGTGGCAGCTCGACATGGCCGTCGCCGTGCTGATTCTCGACGACCCGGTGCCCGAGCCCGTCCTCGAGGAAGTGCGCGCCATTCCCAACGTCTACGACGCCTGCCTCGTTCGACTGGGTTTTGCGTGAGGCGCACGACTTCGTCGAGAGCCATTCCGGGCGGTTCGCGGGTGTTCCTGCCTGGCGAGGCCAGGTGCAAGCGGGACGTAGAGGAGCGTCTGCTGCGCGTCTTTGAGCAGTGGGGGTTCCGCGAGCTCCTCACGCCTGCGTTTGAGTTCTACGTCCCCCGGGCGGCTTCGGAAGTGCTCGACGCCCAGACCTACCGCATGGTGGACCTCGAAAGCGGGGGACTCCTCGCCCTGCGCGCCGACATGACGCCCCAAATCGCGCGGACGGCGGGCACGATTCTGGCCGCCCACCCCCGGCCGCTGCGTCTCTCCTACGCGACGAACGTCTTTCGCCACGCCCACGTGGCGGGTGAGTTGCAGCGCGAGTTCTGGCAAGCGGGCGTGGAGCTCATCGGCCTGGTTTCGCTTGAGGCCGACGCGGAGATGATTGCCATCGCCGTGGAGTGTCTCCAGGAGAACGGGGTGGAGGATTTTCGCATATCGCTCAGCCACGGGGCGTTTCTGCGCGGCATCATGGCTTCTCTGGGCGTCAAGGGCGCACGCAGGGCCGAACTGCTTGAAGCCATGGGCCGCCGCGATTCCCAAGGGGTGGCTGCTGCTCTGGCCGGCGTTGCGCGCAAGGGGACCGACGCGGGGCTTCTGGAGCGCATCCCCGAGTGCATCGGCGGGGTGGAAATGCTCGACGGGGTGGAGGAGCAGGTGCGAACGCCCGCGGCCCGAACTGCCGTGCGCGAGTTGCGCGAGGTGTTCCGCATACTGGAACTCTACGGCCTTTCGGAGCGCGTTTTGTTCGATTTGTGCGACTTCAAGGATTTCGACTACTATACGGGCGTGATTTTCGAGGGATTCGTGGAGGGGGCGGGCTATCCCGTCTGCGGCGGCGGGCGCTACGACAAGCTCCTGGGGCTGTACGGCGACGATGCCCTGGGGACGGGATTCGCCGTCGACCTCAACCAGATGCTCCCTCTCGTCACCAAAGATGCAAACAGCGGAAACGGAACGGATTTCCTCGTCATCGACCTCACCCGGGAGAAGCGTTCGGGCATCCTTCTTTCCCGCAACCTCAGGGCGCGCGGCTGGCGGGTGGCGCGCGACATCATTCGGCGCGGCCTCGAAGGCTCGCTCGAATACGCGCGGGAGACGGGCGTATCGAAGTGCCTCGTCGTCGAGCGCGGTGGAAAGAAGGGAGACAGGGTGCGGCTTCTGGAGGCGAACGGGGAAGACCTGGGCGCGTATTCGAGTGCGGAAATCCTCGCTCGAGTGGGCGGGAGGGATGAAGGGCGATGAGCGTTCTGGCGGTGATTGGCGGTCAGTGGGGCGATGAGGGAAAAGGGAAGGTCATCGACTGGCTGGCGAACCAGGCCGACGTGGTGGCCCGCTACCAGGGGGGGGCCAACGCGGGCCACACGGTCGTCGTCGACGGCAAGCAATACATCCTGCACCTGATACCCACGGGAATACTGCGCAAGGGGGTGAAGTGCATCATCGGATCGGGCGTGGTGGTCGACCCGCTGGGTCTGGTGGAGGAGATAGAATACCTCCGCGCCGCGGGAGTCGAGATCGGCGAGAACCTCGTCCTCGGCAAGCGTGCACACCTCATCATGCCCTACCACAAGGTTCTCGACTCCCACATGGAGGAGCTTCTGGGCGTCAACCGCATCGGAACGACCGGCAGGGGCATCGGGCCGGCATACTCGGATAAGGCGGCGCGGCTGGGCGTGCGGATTTCGGACTTGTTCGACGAGAAGATACTGCGGGACCGCATTCGCGTGAGCCTGGCCATCAAAAAACGGCTTCTGGGCGACATTGTCCTCAACGAAGAGGAGGCGAAGTCCCTCGAGGAGGCGCATGTCCTGGACGTATGCACCCGGGTGCGAGAAGCCCTGGGTGCACACGTGCGCAACACCGACGCGGAGATCAACGAGGCTCTCAACGGAAACAAGAGGATTCTGCTCGAAGGAGCGCAGGGCATCCTCCTAGATCTGGACATGGGCACATACCCCTACGTGACGTCGAGCAACACCGGCGTAGGCGGGGCGATGAGCGGGCTCGGCCTGCCCTACAGCCGCCTGCGCACGGTGTTCGGCATCATGAAGGCGTATTGCACGCGGGTGGGGCAAGGGCCGTTCCCCTCCGAGATGGGAGAGGTGGAGGCCGGACAGTTGCGTGAAGAGGGTGGTGAGTTCGGCGCCACGACGGGCAGGCCGAGGCGGTGCGGGTGGTTCGACGCCGTGGCGGCGCGCCACTGCATTCAAGTCTCCGGCATGGACGCGATAGCGGTGACGAAACTCGACGTGCTCGACAACCAGAAAACGATTCGGGTCTGCGTGGGCTACGAATACGAGGGGGAGCGCGTTACGGTCTTTCCGGCGGAAACCTCGATTCTGGAGCGGTGCGAGCCCGTTTTCCGTGAGTTTCCCGGCTGGATGTCCCCCACCGGAGGCGTGCGAAACTACGACGACCTCCCGCCCCGGGCGCAGGAGTACATCAAAGGACTCGAGGAGTTGACGGCCAGACCGGTATGGCTGGTTTCCACCGGACCCGGACGCGATGATACGATTTGCATCCGCAATCCCTTCGGCGAGGAGGGGGATTGCGGGGTCTGACCCGCAACTTTCGCCGCCTCCGCTTATCGAGAGGAAGTCCATGGCCCCGGAAAACGTGTCCATCGGCCTGGCTTTTGCGGCAGGAACCCTGAGTTTCGTCTCTCCGTGCATTCTCCCCCTGGTGCCGAGCTACCTTTGCTATCTGACGGGCCTCTCCTATGAGGAGATGCGCGAGAGCGGCGAGGCCGCCCGCGTGCGCGGCGTCATTCTGGCGAACGCCCTGTTCTTCGTGGCGGGTTTCTCGCTCGTTTTCGTCGCCCTGGGGGCAAGCGCTTCTTTCGTGGGGCGGGTGTTGTTCGCCTATCAGGATCACTTGCGGCTGCTGGGCGGCGTGCTGATTACCATGTTCGGTCTCTACGTCGGCGACAGAGCGTTTGGTTTCCGCGTCCAGACGTTCTTCGCCACGAAGCCGGTCGGGGTGAGCGGTGTGTTCGCCGCCCTGGCTTTGCTCGCGGGGCTGGCGAGTCTGCGAGGGGGCTACCCCACGCTGGGCGGTGTGCTTGCAGCGGGTGCTCTCTACGTGTTCATCGCCGTCTTCGCACCCGTACTCTCTTCAGAAAAGCGCGTCATGCTCAAGGCCAAGCCCGCGGGCTGGGTCGGCAGCGTGCTTGTCGGCGTCACATTCGCCGCGGGCTGGACGCCGTGCGTCGGCCCCATTCTGGGCAGCATCCTCCTGTTCGCGGGTACGGGGCAAACGGTGGGCGAGGGCGTTGTGCTTTTGGCAGCCTACTCAGCCGGGCTCGGCGTCCCGTTCGTGCTTTGCGGTTTGGGGGTGGGGTACTTCTTCCGGTTCTATCAGGCGTTTCGGCAGTATTTCCACGGAGTAGAAGTCGCGAGCAGCGTCATGCTTGTGCTGGTGGGCGTCTTGCTGCTCTCGAACTATCTGAACGCCATTTCCTCCTACCTCATTTTCTGGACGGGATACACGGGCGTCTAACGCACCTCAAACGGGGGGAGCTCCCCGCAGGGTACGCCTTCCTCCTCGTGCATCGCCGCAACACGCGCCAAGGGCGGCCCCTCGCGGCACCAAGCGCGCAAGGCGGCGATCTCCGCGGGGGCGCCCTCTGCGGTCACCTCCACGCTGCCGTCCGGGCGGTTGCGCACCCATCCCGCGAGGCCGAGCTCGCGCGCGATTTGCAGGACGCCATAGCGATAGCCTACGCCCTGCACCCGTCCCGTTATGAGGAGGCGAATCCGCCGTTTGTCGTCATGCACGTCCCATTGTCCTGCGTTCGGTCTCAGGCCGGGTCGTCTTCCCATTCCTCTTCGCGTTCCTGAGCACGTTTTTTCTTTCGCCTCACGATGATCCTCGAAACCAGAATGCTGATCTCGAACAATACGATGACGGGACCCGCCAGAAACACCTGCGTCACCACGTCGGGCGGCGTGAGTAGGGCGGACATGACGAACGCCCCGACGATGACGTGCCCGCGGTTCTTCGCGAGGACGTCGGGCGTGAGGACGCCAATCTGCACCAGCAACACGGTCACGATAGGTACTTCGAACACCAGTCCGAACGTAAAGATGAGCTTGAAGGCAAAGGAGATGTAGAAGCCTATCGAGATCTGGGGCGTGAGGTTCTCGGTCGCAAAGCCCAGGAGAAAGGCGAGGCCGTAGGGCAAAATCAGGAAGTAGCAGAAAAGCGCGCCCAGGACGAAGCTCAGCGTCGAGAGAATGACAAACGGCGCAACGTAGCGTTTCTCCCGATCCAGGAGCCCTGGTGCGCAAAAGCGCCATATCTGGAACAGGATGACAGGCAGGCTGACGAACACCGCCGCGAAGAAGGAGACCTTGACGTGGGCGAAGAACGCCTCGGTCGGCGAGAGGAATACGAGTTTTTCTCCGGCGATGGGACGCTGCATCAGGTTGAGGAGGTCGCCCGAAAAATAATAGGCCCCACAGAACGCGACAAAGACAGTGCCGAGCATGTAGAGGATGCGGTTGCGCAACTCCGTCAGGTGCCCGGTAAGGGGCATGGAAGCATCGCCGCTCACTTCTTCGCGTCGTCCTGTTTTGCGGGTTCGCTTTCGCTCGGTGGCGCTTGTTCGGCAGAGTCGGGCGCGGTCTCGGACATTTCGGCCCGCTCCGGTTCGATGCGCTGCTCCTCCTCGTCTTCGGGTACGCCCGCTTCGGGGGTTTCTTCTTCGCCCTCCACGGTTTTCTTCTTCTCATTTGCGTCTTCGTCGAGAAGGTCGAGGTCGTAGTCGTCTTCCATATTGAAGTTGTTCTGAAAGTCCGAAGTAGCGCGCTTGAAGTCGCCCAGGGCCTTGCCGAGCGTGCGCGCCAACTCCGGCAGACGCTTGGGTCCGATGACGACCAGGGCGACCACCATGATCACGATCAGTTCCGTCATGCCGATACTGCCGAACAAGACCGTTCTCCCCGTGAGAAGACTCTTACACTGCGTTTATACCAAAAGCGGGGAACTTGGTGAACGTGCGCGGGGCTATGCTCCCCGCGCGCTTTTTGCTACATTTGGCCTACGTGCATTGCCTCGAACCTCATGTCTAAAAGCGCAGACACATGGATCAGGAAACAGAGAAACGCTCGGCGATCATAGAGTCCGCCACGTTTCGCTACGTTCGGAGCGCCTTGCTTCTCGAGGGCGTGGACGATTCTGTGGCGCTCGACATCATCGAGCCTTTGCTCCACAGGAGCGCAGGCAGTGATTTCCCGAGCACGGAGGAGGTCGTGCGCCTGCTCTCGGGTCCCTACCTTCCAGAGACCACCTTCGCCGTCGTCGACATCGAGACCACGGGGGGCCGTCCTCCCCAGCACCGCGTCACGGAGTTGGCCGCCGTCAAGGTGTGCGCGGGAGAGATAGTCGATTCCTGCGACGTTCTGGTCAACCCGGGCCGCGAGATTCCCTGGAACGTCGTACGCCTCACGGGCATCACCGACGCCATGGTGGCCGACAAGCCCGGGCTGATGGAGGTGTTGCCCGAATTTCTTGATTTCATCGATGGCTGCGTTTTCGTGGCCCATGGTGCGGACTTTGATTTCCATTTCTTGCAGTATTACGCGCAGGAATACCTGGGGCGGGATTTTTCGCCCCCCGTTGTGTGCACGTTCGAGTTGGCAAGCAGGCTTCTCAAAAGCCAAAAGCGTTTCAACCTCGGTGAGTTGGCCGCAGTGCTGGGGCTGCCCGATTGGCACGAGGACAGACATCGCGCACTGGGCGATGCACGGGCGACGGCCCAACTCTTCATCCGCTTCACGCAGATGTGCAGGCTGCTCGGGCTGAACACTCTCGAGGCGTTGAGCGCGTTTCAGGAGCCCGAAGAACCGTCCTTGCCACCGATGGCCGAGGGCGTCCGGCTCGACCCCGCGCAAATCGAATCTTTGCCGCGCACGCGCGGCGTCTATCGCCTCTACGACGGGGAGGGCAGGCTCGTCTTCGCGGGCAAGGCGAATGACGTGCGGCGTGCTGTGCGGGACATGTTTCATCCCAAGAACCGCTCCGCCGCCCGCTTTGCACTCAGGCTCAAGTCCGTCTGCCGCGTGGAGGCGCAAAGCCTGCGCAGCGAACTGGTGATGAATCTGGAAGCCTTTCGCGCGATGCGAAAATCCCGCCTCATGAACGGCGCAAACCCATCCGTGGCCGGTGGAGGATTCCTGCGGCTCGCCCCGGGTGGCGAGGGTGCGGACGTGTCCGCCGTTCCGCGCTTCGCACGCGACGGGGCGCGCTACTATGGCCCGTTCCGAAAAAAAGCGCAGCTCGGTGACTTGCTCGAGGCTGTTCGCGCCGCTTTTCCGCTTCCGTGCGAGGTGCCAGAAGAATACCGCGATGCGCGGCGGCCCCCTTACCGGGACCGGAGAAAGCCGCCTCCCCTCACCGACGCCTTGCGCGTCGCGTTACTCGATATGCTGGGCGACATATTGGAGGGCCGTCTACACAAGGAGAACGGAGCCGCACTTTCCCTGTTACGCGAGGCATGGGGGGAGCAGGGTTCCTCGGCGGGCAAGCTCAAGCGCCACCTTGGGCGGGTGCACCATCTGGTCCGCACCTATGGGCTCTCGGGGCCTTCCGTCGAGAGGAGAAGGCTCGTCATCGTCGAGCCGGGCACGACGCGCGAGGAGAGGTATTGCTATCTCATCAGGGACGGGCTGCTCGCTTATGAACTCTCTTTCGGGAAGGGCGCGCCGCCCGTTCGCGTGCTGGAGGAGAAGGTAGCGGAGGTGTTCGAAGACCTCGCGGGTCGCGAGCCGCGCTCCGGAGCGATCGACGAGGCGGCGGTTTTTGCGGGTTGGATGCGGCGCGAGGCGATGGACGGCTTCATGCTACATCTTGCGGACGGCGCATCCCCTGCGCGTGTGGTGGAGACCCTCGTTCGTGCCCTGGACGATCCCGAAGTGGCAGGAACCACGATAACTCTTTGATTCGTTCGTGGTTCACACGAAAATTCATCCGCTGAACGGGCTGTGAAAAACGTTTTCTTGCGCGGTTCGGTTCGGTATGCTAGGTTTTTGGAATCCCTTTTCCGGGGTTTTCGACAAGATTCGGACGGCCTTGTGATTTGTGGCCACAGAGCGTTTTCCTGACCTTTCTGACTCGAGAAGGCTCCGTAGACGTGTCGGCAAACGGGGATTACTGGGACGAGCGCATCGAACGCATGGGAAGGGACGAACTCGCCTCCCTGCAACTCGAACGCCTCAAGTGGCAGGTGCGCCGCTGTTACGCGCATTCCCCGTTTTACAAGGAGCGTCTCGACGCAGCGGGGATGGGGCCCGACTCGGTGCGTACGCTCGACGATCTGCGCAAGATTCCCTTCGTAACCAAACAAGAACTCAGGGACGAACAGCAAAAGCATCCGCCTTTCGGGCGCTACGTTGTTGCCTCACCATCGACATGGGGCGAGTTGCACCCCTCCACGGGAACCACGGGGGTGCCTGTCAGCACCATCTGGAGCAGAACCGACGTCGAGAGCATTGCAGATTTCACTGCCCGCACGATGTGGAGCTTCGGTGTGCGGCCCGGCGACGTGGTGCAGAATGCGTTCAGCTACGGGCTGTGGGTCGCGGGTATGAGCGTGCACTACGCCACGCAGAAAATCGGTTGTTTCGTAATCCCCATCGGCGCCGCCATGACAGAGCGGCAGATACTCTATCTCGTCACGATCGGCTCGACAGTGTTGCTGAGCACGCCGAGCTACGGCCTCTATATTGGCGAAAAACTCACCGAAAGCGGCGTGGACCCCGAGGAGATTCCCCTCAAAATCGGCGCGTTCGGCGGCGAGGCAGGTGCGCAAAACCCCGCCACGCGCGCGCGCGTCGAGGCCGCTCTCGGTGTCGATGCTTACGACTACTACGGGCTGGGCGAAATCGGGCCGACGTTCGCCAGCGAATCGACGGCGAAGTCGGGCCTCATCTGGGCGGAGGATCATCACGTCATCGAGGTGGTGGACCCCGAGACGAAACAACCCGTGCCCGAGGGTGAGGTGGGCATTCTCGTCATCACCCATCTCACGCGCGAGGCTACCCCCATGCTGCGCTACTGGACGAACGACTTTGCTCGCGTCGACTCCTCCCCCAGTTCTTGCGGCAGGACGCATCTGCGCTCGCCCGGCGGCATTCTTGGGCGCCATGACGATCTCGTAATATTCAAAGGGGCGAAGTTCTACCCTATCCAGGTGGAGCAGGTAGTGCGCAGTTTCACGGCCCTCAGCAACGAGTTTCGCGTGGAGTTGCAAAGCGACGAGGAGACGGGGCGGGATCGCTGCGTCGTCTTCGCCGAGGCTGCTTCGGGCGAGGGGAATTCGGACTTGAGCGCACACTTGCGCGAGAGACTGCGTACGGAATTACTCGTCACCCCGGAGGTGGAAGTGCTGCCCCCGGGATCTTTCGAGCGAACGACGTTCAAGGCGAAGAGATTCGTGGACTTGCGCGCACAGGGCGCGCGGGCGTAACGCGGAGGCGAGCATTGCGCGGCGTATCAATTGTCGGGGTGGGCATCACGCCCTTCGGCGCGCGGGCCGAAAGCCTGGTCGCCCTCGGGGCGATCGCTTGCAGGGACGCGCTCGCGGACGCGGGTCTCGCTCCGGAGCGGGTCGAGGCGTTTTTTCTTGGCAACTTCGCGGCCCAGGCGTTTGTCGGCCAAAACCACGTGGCGCCCATGGTGGCCCACGCGGCGGGACTGGGGGCGATACCCTGCACCCGGCTCGAGGGGGCGTGCGCTTCGGGCGGGCTCGCCATGCGCCAGGGGGTGTTGGCAGTGGCTTCGGGTCAGGTGGACTTCGCCCTCGTCGCGGGAGTGGAGAAGATGACGGCGACCCAAACCGACGAGACGGCCTCCATTCTCGCCGCCGCGGGCGACGTGGCGGTCGAGGCAAGTGTGGGCTCGACGTTTCCGGCCCTGTTCGGCCTCATCGCCCGCCGCCACATGTACGAATACGGCACGACGCGCGAGGAGATAGCCCACGTGGCGGTAAAGAACCACGCCCACGGCAAGCTCAACCCCAATGCCCACATGCGCAAGGACGTTACGCTCCCCCAGGTGCTCGACGCCAAGCCCGTGGCCGAGCCGCTCGGTCTTTTCGACTGCTCGCTCATCAGCGACGGAGCGGCGGCCGTGGTTCTGTGCCCCACCGAGGCGGCTTTTGCCCACCACGAAAAGCCCGTACGTGTGTGCGCCTCGGCGCAGGCGTCGGATTCACCCGCTCTGTCGGACAAGAGCGACATCACCTCGTTTCACGCCACCCGCAAGGCAGGGGAGGAGGCCTTCTCCCAAGCGGGGCTCGGTCGCGAGGAGGTGGACCTCGCCGAAGTTCACGATTGCTTCACGATGGCGGAGATTATCGCCCTGGAGGATTTGGGCCTCTTCGCGAAAGGCGATGGCGGGCGGGGTGCGCGTGAGGGGACAACGCGGCTCGGCGGCGCGTTGCCCGTCAACACCAGCGGCGGTCTCAAATCGAAGGGCCATCCGGTGGGGGCGACGGGCGTGGCGCAGATTCACGAACTCACACTCCAATTGCGCGGGGAGGCGGGCGCGCGGCAGGTTCCGGGGGCGGAAGTGGGGTTGGCTCACAACCTGGGAGGTTCGGGGGCGACGTGCGCCGTCCATATTCTGGCGGCGACCGCCTGAGCGGGAGAGCATGGAGATTTTTGTCTGCGGCCTGTGCGGGCGCATGCACCTGGAGCAGGCGGGCGACTGCGCACACTGCGGCGGCGAGACGAAACGAATGCACGCCTCCGGACGCGGCGTGGTCCATACCTTCTCCGAGGTGCATATGGGTGTGAAGGGAATGCCGACTCCCTATACGCTCGCCTTGGTGGAACTCGAAGAGGGCGGGCGAATTCTGGCTCGCCTGGAGGAGGTGAGGGATGCCACCCCCGCCATCGGCGATGCGGTGGTTTTCGCCGGCGTCTCGGACGCCGGAGCGGTCTTTCGCAGATTATGAGGACGTACTTTGGCGACTCTAATCGATAGGGAAGCAACCCGCGCCAAGACGCTCTTCGTGGGAGATCTCACGCCGGGTCGGGAGTACATGCTCAACGGTCTGCGGCAAATGGGCATGGAGACGCGCCACTACGAGACGCTTCCCAAGGCGAGATCGCGCATGAACTGGTGCGATTTCGTTCTCTACGCGGCGGCCGAAAGGGCGAACCTGGAGCCGATACGCAGAATCGAGGAGGCGGGCAAGCCAATCGCCGCCGTGCTGCGCCCCGAAGACAAAGGGCTCACTCCCTTGAGCATCCAGTCGGGCGCGCGTGCGGTTTTCGTCGACGAGGTGCATCCAGAAGAAGTATTCCAGTTCGCCCGTACCCTGAGCGAGGAGGGCCACTTGCGCAGGGAGCTGCGGTGGCTGCGCACCGAGGCGCGCAAGGAGAGCGGAAGCTGGCGTTTCGTCGGGACGAGCGCGGCGGCCGAGCGCCTCAGGTCTTCGGTACAGCAAGCGGGGCGCAAGTATAGTACCGTCGTCCTCAGCGGAGAGAAGGGGCTGAATTTTTTGGTTGTTGCCCGCGCCCTGCATGCCCAGTACCCTGGCGCGCGCCATCCGTTCCTGCACTGGGGACCGAAGATGCGGCGTGGTCTGGCGCTCGAACGGGCCATCAACCGCATCAAGGAAAGGCGTGGAGAAGAGAGCGACTTGGTGCTCAAAGGAGGCACGATTTTTATCGAGGACGCCCAACTCCTTCCCCAGGATCAACAAAAGGTTCTGGCAGGGGCTTTGAGAAAGAAAAACCTCTCCGGGGAGTTCCGCCTCATACTCGGCCGCACGCACGACCCCGAACAACTCATACAGGACAAGATTCTCGAGCGCCTTTACCGAGGGGAATCAACCCGTTTCGTCAAAATTCCCCCGTTGCGCGAGAGGAAAAAAGACATTTCGCTGGTAGTGCAGGGTATTCTCGACGACTTTTCCCAGCGTGTCGGGCAGCCGAGACGGCGCGTTACGCCTGCGGCGATGGCGTGGCTCTGCGGCCAGAAATGGTGGGGGAACGAAGCCGAACTCGAGATGTCCGTGTGCCGTGCTTTCCTGATCAGCGAGAGCAGCTCGATTTCGCTCGAAGACCTGGGCACCTCTCCCAGGAGCAAGCGAAGCAGCGACATCGAGAGTTTTTTCAGGGAAAGGCTCTCCTCGGTGGTGAACTCCTTGGGCGAGGGGGGCGGTAGCGACTTCTACGAACACACCATCCGCAGCGTGGAGAAGCCCCTGCTCGAGTTGGTGCTCAAAGAAGCGGGTGGAAACCAGGTGCAGGCGGCGCGCCTGCTGGGCATCAACCGAAATACGCTGAGAAGAAAACTCCAGGAAATCGGACTCGTCAAAACCTCCCCCGCACGCCGGAGATAGAGTTCTTGGCGTTTCGAGGCGATGGGTTCGCTGCCGTCGTGCTCGCCGCCGGGGCGGGAACCCGCATGGAATCCCCGCTGGCGAAGGTGCTGCACCCTGTGGGCGGACAGCCCATGATCCGCTGGGTCGTGAACAGGGCGAAAGAAGCGGGTGCAGCTCCCGTCGTCGTCGTTGTGGGTCATCAGGCCGAGGACGTACGGCGCGCGCTCTCGGGGGAGGACGTTCTCTTTGCCCACCAGGAGCAAAGGCGCGGCACGGGCCACGCCACAGGAGTTGGTCTCGCCTCCCTGCCCACGCAGGAGGGGCATCTGTTCGTGCTGTGCGGGGATGCCCCCCTGTTGCGCACCTCTACGCTTAAGCGGTTGGGCCGCCATCACGCGGAGGCGGGTGCTGCCGCCACCATGCTCACGACCATCCTCGATGATCCGCACGGCTATGGGCGCGTTCTGCGCGCGGGTGAGGACCTTTTGGGTGTGGTGGAACAAGCAGACGCGACGCGGGAGCAAAGGAAGATTCGCGAGGTCAATACGGGCGCTTATGCCTTTGAGGTCTCCTTCCTGTGCGATGCCTTGCCGAGGCTCGGGGCCGATAACAACCAGCGGGAGTATTACCTGCCCGACGTATTTCCGCTCGCGCGCGCAAAGGGCCGCGTCGTGCTCGGCCTGGCTCTCGCGACGCCCGAAGAAGCCCTGGGCGTGAACACGCGGGAGGACCTGCGTCGAGCGGAGGAAGTCCACGCGCGGTGGGGCGCATCCTGAAGCCCGCACGCCCGCCCCGATTCTGTTATAATCTTCCGCGCGACGATATGAGTGCATCCGCCGGCTTCGCGTCCCCTACATTTTCGGAAGGCGTCTCTTGCGAGCATTGATTCTGGCTGCCGGGCACTGGGCCGGCTTACACCCCTTTACGGACACCCGCCCGGAAGCCATGCTGCCCGTGGCGGGCGAAACGTTGCTGCATACCGCGCTCCGGCAGATACGTGCGGCGGGCATTAGCGACCTGGTCGTAGTCGTCGGTCATCGCGCCGAGCGCATCATCAACGAATTCGGGCAGGGCGCGCGCTACGGAATGAGCATCCAGTACGTCCACCAGGAAGAGCCGCGCGGAATCGGCGACGCCGTCCGCCGCGCGAAGGATCACTTTCGGGAAAACGAATCGTTCCTCCTGGTCTACGCGGACGTGCTGACCGCCAGAAATATGTGTCGCCAGGTCGTGCAGATGTTCGGCACCTGCCACCAGCCCGTGGCCGCGATTTGCCACACGCCCCACGCCCAGAACTACGGCACCGTTTACCTCGGCAAGGACATGCAGATAGAACGCCTGGTGGAAAAGCCCGTCGAGCGCGAAGTGGGCAACTACGTTCTGGCGGGCGTGTTCGTCATGCCCTACAGGCTGTTCGACCTGCTGGAGGGTCTCGATATGGACGAGGCACTCAACGAACTCTGCGCGGGAGGGGGTATGCGCTCCCTGATATGGGGAGAACCCTGGCTGGACCCGCGCCACCCCTGGGATCTCCTCCAGGGAAACCGCATGGTCATGGACACCTGGACGGAAGCCCGCGTGGACGGCAGCGTGCGGCTGCGCGGCGCGGTGCAGTTTCGTGGTCCGGTGGTGATCGAGAAGAACGTGGTGATCGAATCGGGCGCCTCGATATTCGGTCCCTGCTTCATTGGAGAAAACGCCTTTTTGGGAAATGGTGTTCTGGTCCGTCCCTACACGGCTATCGGCGCTAACGCGACCATCGGGTTCGGGGTCGAATTGAAGAACTGCATTTTGCTGAACGGCACCCGTGTGGGGAGGCTCTCCTTCGTGGGGGACAGCGTCGTCGGCGAAGACGTGGTCGTCGGTTCGGGCACGATGACACTGACACAACATCTCGACCGCTCCCCCATCGAAATCCACACGCCCGGGGGGAGTGTCGATTCGGGTCTCGACAAACTCGGTTCGTTCCTGGGCGACGGCGTGCGCGTCGGCGCCTCGAACACGCTGGCCCCGGGCACGGTCGTTCCACCCGGCGAGGTGATTCCGCCCCATTGCACCTACCCGCGGGGAGGGAACTAGCATGTGCGGCATCGCGGGCATGGCGGCACGCTCGAACATTTCGAAAAAACTCTTGCGGGCGATAGCCGCCCTCGAATACCGAGGGTACGATTCCTGCGGCATGGCCGTCCAAAGAAACGGGTCGATAGATATCCGCAAGAACGTGGGTACCGTGGAGGCAGTGAACGCGGTCGAGCGTTTCTCGGACATGAAGGGCCGCGTGGGCATCGCCCACACGCGCTGGGCGACCCACGGGGGGGTTACGCAGGCGAACGCGCATCCCCACGCGGACACCGGCGAACGTCTGGCCGTCGTGCACAACGGCATCATCTCGAATCACAAGGAGTTGAGGGCACGCCTGACGGAGGAGGGGGCCGTATTCCGCTCCGAGACGGATTCCGAGGTCGTCGCGCACCTGGTGGCGGAAAAAATCGCGCGGGGCGGCGGCGACGTGGAAGCAGGCTTCGTCGAGGCGATAGACGAGCTCGAAGGCACTTTCGCCCTCGTGGTCATTTCGGCCGACGCGCCGGGCATGATCTTCTGCGTAAAGCGTGAGTCGCCCCTCGTTATCGGCTTGGGCGATGACGCCAACTATGTCGGTTCGGACTTCAGCGCCTTCTTGGAGTTCACGCGCCAGGCGATCATCATGGAAGACGGCGAATACGCGCTCATCACGCCGGAAACCTGTGCGGTCAAGAGCCTGCTCACGGGCGAGCGGGTGGATAAAGAGATAACCGAAATCGAATGGGAGGCGGACAAGGCCCGTCGGGGTGGCTATCCGCACTTCATGTTGAAGGAAATTTACGACCAACCCACCACCATCCAGGCTGCCCTCCAGATACCCAGAGAAGACATCCAGTCTTTGGCCGGATTGATGCACGAGTCGCGGCGCTGCTTTCTGGGCGGCGTGGGAACGACCTATTACATCGCGCTGATGGGACAGTATTTCTTCCGCCGCTTTGGGGGAAGGTATCTGCCCGTCGTCAGTACGGACGAGTTTGCCCACATTGCCGAGGTCGGCCCCGGGGACGGTTTTTGCGCCATCAGTCAGTCGGGGGAGACCTACGACACGCTGAACGCGCTGCGTCATGCAAAATCAGGTGGGGCGCGGACGGCGGGCGTCGTGAACATGGTGGGCTCCACCCTGGCGCGCTCGGTGGACGTTCCGGTTCTCCAGGGAGCGGGTCCTGAAAAATGCGTCATCAGCACCAAGACGGCGCTGAGCCAGGCGGTTATATTGCTGCTCGCCGCGGTGGAGCTCGGTCTGTACGCCGGACGCTTGCGCGAAGCGGAGGTCGTCGCCCTGCGCGAGGAGGTCTCTTCGCTTTCCGACCTGGTGTTGGGGACGCTCAATGAACGCTCCGGCTTTTTCCATATGGCGGCGCAGGCGCACCAGCACATGAAGAACTGGCTCTATCTGGGTCGCGGCGTCTACTACCCCGCCGCCCTCGAGTGCGCCCTCAAGATGAAGGAAGTAACCTATCTCCACGCCGAGGGTATGAGTGCGGGTTTTCTCAAACACGGCACCATCTCGCTGATAGACGAAAACATGTACACCATCGTGCTGATGCCCACGCCCGAGGAGGCCGAACTGCACGCGCTCACGCGCAGCAACGCGGAGGAAGTGCGCGCGCGGGGGGGCTTCGTGCTGGGTTATCGTTTCGAGGGGGATGAGATGGTGGAGGGGCTGTTCAGCGAGGAGATCGTGCTGCCCCGCGTCTCCCCGCTTCTGGCTCCCTTCCTGCATTTGGTGGCAGGGCAGTTGCTGGCCTATTTTCTCGCGGTCGCGCTCAAGCGCGACGTGGACAGGCCGCGCGCATTGGCGAAGTCCGTGACCGTCGCCTGAGCGTTTCTCTCCTCCATGTCCAACACTCGGTTTCAGGGAACGGACGGGGTTCGCGGTCTCGTGGTCGCGGAAGATCACCCGCGTGCCATGGGCGTCGAGGCGCGCGCCGCGTTCGTCGAAAGCGGCGTCCTGACGCCCCGCTTCGTCGAGCATTACGTATTCGAGGCTGGCCGCTGGCTGTTGGAGAGGGCCTCCGAGCAGCTCGTCTCGCCCGCCGCCGTGGCGCTGGCCTGGGACCCGCGCGACGAATCGGGCGAACTCTGCGCCGCGTGCGCGCGGGGTCTTTCGCGTGCGGGCGCGCACGTGCTCTCCCTGGGTGTGATACCCACGCCCGTGGCGGCAACTTACCTGGCGGGCGCGGGGGCCGCAGGCGCGGTGGTGCTCACCGCCTCGCACAATTCCGCGGAACAAAACGGTGTAAAAATCCTCCTGTCGGCCGACTCGGCCAAGCCCTTGCCGGCAGAAGACGAGGCGCTCAGCGCTCGTATTTGGGCCGGCGAATGGTCTCTCGTGGAGCAAACACCCGAGAGTGGGCGTGTCGTGGACGTGGCTGCCGAGGCGCGTGCGTTTTATCTTGATTATCTCGGGCGGCTTCCCAACTGCTGGCTGCGCGCGGGCGACCTGGAGGGTTGGGAGGTGGTGGTCGACCCGGCGGCGGGCGCTTGGAGCGGGCTGGCCGTCGACGCGCTGAAGGAATTGCGTCCCGCAAGTGTGCGGGAGGTGAATGCCCTGGGCCGAGGCCGGGTGAACGAGGGCGGAGGCGTGGTCGCCCTGGAGGGCAGACGTGTCGTGGAAGGCGCGGAGAAAGATTTGATACGCACGCACGCGGGTGTGCGCGCGTTGTTCGAGGCGGGCCGGACGCGGCGCGACGACCTGCGGCGCGGCGAGGGAGTGGCCGCGGCCTGCGTTCTGGATGCAGACGGCGACAGGGGCTACGCCCTGGTCTACGACCCGTTTGAAGACGTGATTCGCGTGCTTGACGGAGACGACGCACTCGTCTTGCAGGCGCGTTTTTTGCGGGCCGAGAACGAGCTGCCAGATGGGGGAGTGGTTGCCCTCACGATAGAGAGCGACGCGGGCGCGGCGGCGGCCCTGTCCGAACTGGGGCTTCGCGTCGTCTTCACCCCGGTGGGGGACAAATGGATTTTGCGCGAGGCGCGCAGGTGGGGGGAGCGCTTTGTTCTGGGCGGTGAGGAATCCGGCCACACCATGGTGCCCGGACTGCTCGCCGACGCGGAGGGGGCGGTGCGTCGGGTCGCGGCGGGAGACGGGCTGAAGACCTTTCTCAATACTTGTGCCGCGGTGCGGAATCTCTTCCGGGAGGCTGCGCCGCAGGAGGCCTACGCTGCGCTCGCTGCGCCGTTTCCCCGGGGGTGTAAGAAATCCTATTATGCCTACCATGTGGAGCGGAGCTGCCTGGAGCCGGGAGCCGATGCATGGAAGGCTATCGGGAAAACACTCTCTTCACGCGTGGAGGAAGTGTTCTCGGGTGCCGCCGTCTCGCGTTTCGCACCATTCGATGACGACCCGGGCGTCATGTACCTCGCTCTGGAGGATGCGGCGGGTGGGCCGCTGGGTGCGGTCTACGTACGCAACTCGGGCACAGAGAACAGAACGGGTGTGGTGCTGAGAGGTCCTGCCGAATGGGAGGAACGTCTTGCCGAAGTGGGAGAAGACGTGTTACGCGAGATACTTGCGCACATGAAGAATGTCGCCTCCCCCGGCGCACAGGCGGAAGCATATTTACTCGAAGCTTTGCGAGAGGGTGAGATGGATTTTGCCTCCGCCGACGCGCATCTCGCGGCCCGGCCCGGCTTCGGCACATCCCTGCGGCCCGGGAACGTCCGCAGGGAGATGGTCCGCGGCGGACTCGCACGTGCCGAGGAGGGAGTATTGCGCATCACGCCGCTCGGTGCCTGGTATCTGGAGTTGAGTACATGAGCGCGACGGTGCCCGAAGCCTATTTCGCAAGGCTCCGGGAATTTCCTCACCCGACGCTGTTCGAGGTGCCTCACGCCTGGGAGGCGGTCGGCCTGTTGGAGGGTTTCGTCCAAAACCTGGTGAATGCGGCGGACGTTCCTCCTCCTCCCGGCGATGCACTGCGCGTGGAGGAGGGGTTGGTGGTAAGCGAGGGGCTGTTCGTCTGCCGGGAGCGGTGCGCGGTTCCCTCCGTCGGCCTGCTGGTGGAAGAAGGTGCGCGCGTGGAGCCGGGCGTCGTCATCAAAGGGCCTTCGGTGCTTTGCGCGGGGGCACAGGTGCGGCACGGAGCGTATCTGCGGGGCGGGTGTCTCATCGGGCCGAACGCCGTGGTGGGCCACGCGACGGAGGTCAAGAATAGCGTGTTTCTCAACGGCGCGCAGGCGGGCCACTTCGCCTACGTGGGAGACAGCGTTCTCGGTGCGGAGGCGAACCTGGGGGCGGGGGTGAAACTGGCGAACCTCGCCTTCCGGACGGAGGAGGAAAAAAGAGCGCACAGTGCGAAGAGCGTCGTTCTGCGTATCGAGGGGGCGCAATACGACACGGGACTCTCCAAGCTCGGCGCTCTCGTCGGCGACGACGCGGAAATCGGCTGCAACGCAGTTACCTCGCCGGGCGTGTTGCTGGGTCCCGGCTGCTGGGTCGCGCCCAACGCCACGGTCTCCAAAGGAGCCTATCCCGCTCGAACGCTCATCCGCGCTCCGAAGTCCGCCGTCAGCCCGCGTAGATTTTAGCCCCGCAACATGTCCGTCGACTATCTGAAAGACCTGAATCTCCAGCAAAAAGAAGCCGTTCTCGCGCCCTCCGGGGCGAATCTCGTTCTGGCGGGAGCGGGCTCCGGCAAGACGCGGGTGATCGTCCACCGCATCCTGCGCCTGCTCGCCGAGGGTTGCGCCCCGAACCGGATTCTGGCCATCACGTTCACGAACAAGGCGGCGAACGAGATGCGCGAGCGCATCTTCGAGGCCTTGGGGGAGGGCACGCGGGGCATCTGGGTGGGCACGTTTCACGCTGTGTGCGCGCGCATTCTGCGGGCGGAGGCGAAAGCGGCGAATCTCGCGCCCGATTTCGTTATCTTCGCGCGTGGTGAGTCCCTCACGCTGCTCAGGCGGTGCATGAAGGCGGCGGCCGTCAGCGAGGAGCGCTACCAGCCCCGGGCGGTGCTGGAGTGTATTGCACGTCTGAAGGCTGGGGCGGAGGCAACCGATACACCTGCGTTCACCCTGGAGGGAGTTGCGCGAAAACTCGCCCCCGCCTACGAGCGTGCCTTGCGCACAGCGAACGCGGTGGATTTCGAGGATTTGCTCACGAGACCCCTGTCCATGTTCCGTGAGCACCCCGATGTGCTCTTGAAGTACCGGACTCGTTTTCGAGAAATACTCGTCGACGAGTACCAGGACACCAACCCCGTACAGGATGAATTGGTGGCGCTGCTCTCGGGCGAGGGGGGGAGCGTGTTCGCCGTGGGGGACGACGATCAGGGCATCTACGGCTGGCGTGGCGCTCGGGTGGAGAACGTTCTGTACTTCGAGCGCAGATTCCCCGGTGCGCGGGTGTTTCGCCTGGAGGAGAACTACCGCTCGACCGGCGGTATCCTGGACGTTGCCGCACACATCGTGGGCGGTGCCGAGGCGCGTCACCCCAAACGGCTTTTTACGCGCAATCCATCAGGAGAGGCCGTCTGCTACCTGGCGGCGCAAAACCCCGAAACGGAGGCTGAGGCCGTCATCGCGCGCCTCATCGAGGCGGGAGCGGGCGGCGCGGTCCCTTGGCGGAAGGTAGCCGTTCTCTACCGCATCAACTCGCAGTCGCGCCCCCTTGAGGAGGCGGCACGCAGGAGGGGGATTCCCTACCAGGTGGTAAAGGGCCAGCGTTTTTTCGACCGCTCCGAGGTGCAGGACCTGGCCGCCTATCTGCGGGCGATCCTCCGCCCTGATGATGGGGAGGCCTTCATGCGCATCGTCAACCAGCCACCCCGGGGATTGGGGCCGGGGCGCGTCGAGACGATGCAGCGCGCGGATGCGCCCGGGCTGACGCAGGCTGACGCACGAGCCGCCTTGCTTGAAGGCCGCCTGCGGGGCGAGGCGGCGCGCAGCCTGGAGAAACTGCTTGCTATTCTCGAGTCGCTCGCCGCGCACGAGGCCGGACCCGCGCGCTTGATCGAGGAGGTGCTCGAGCGCACGGGCTATCGTGCCTGGCTGGGGGAGGGTGCTCGCGCGAGCGCGTCTGCGGAGCGGCGTCGCGCCGCTGCCCGGGCGCTGGAGGGGGTAGGTGCCTTCGTCGAAGCCGCGCGTTCGTTCGAGGAGCGCTGGGAGGAGGAGCGCACTTCGCCCGATGTGGGTGCGGCCACGGCGGGATTTCTCGAAGAATTGGCCTTAATGGGCGAGGCGGACGAATTCTCGGAGGAGATTGGGCGTCTCTCCCTGCTGACGCTCCATGCGGCGAAGGGCCTTGAATTCGAGGCGGTGGGCGTCGTCGGCGTGCAGGAGGGCTTGATTCCCCACAGCCGTGCGACGTCGATGGACGAAGAGCGCAGGCTGCTCTACGTAGGCGTTACGCGCGCAAAGCGGTTTTTGTGCCTCTCCTGGTCGCGGGAGCGACGGCCCGATGGGGGGCAAAAAACCTGGAAGCAGCGCCCGAGTCGATTCATGAAGGAGCTCGACCCCACGCTTTTGAGGCGCATGGGCGACCACAGTCCGCCGCTGGAGAAAAAGTCGTTCGGCTCCGGCGGTTCGCGCGATTCCGCTTCCGCGCGCTACGCGGACATTCTGGCGGAGTCGCCCTCCCGGCGGCGCAGCACCTCCGCAGACGTTCCCGCCGCCGCACTCGGCCCTTATGCTCCGGGTGCGCGCGTACTGCACGAGAAGTTCGGGCCAGGGGTCGTCTCCGCCCACAGCGGAACCGGCGAGCGCGCTGTGGTGAGCGTGCAATTTGAAAAGGTGGGGATGAAAAAGCTGGTGCTCAAGTACGCGCCGCTCTCTTTGCTGGATGGCGGCATTGACGCGGGCGAAAGTCCGGCGGTATAAGAGCGCGAGGGAGGGAGCGATGTCCATTTCACGCGAAGACGTGGTGCACGTGTCCAAACTCGCGCGCCTCGAATTGCGCGAAGACGAAATCGAAAAATTCACCGCGCAGCTCGGCACCATTCTCGAACATATATCCAAACTGAACGAGGTCGACACCGAGGGCGTGGAACCCACCTCGCATGTTCTCGATATCGTGAACGTGTTCCGGGAAGACGAAGTAACCGAATCCCCCATCGAGGGTATGGAGAAGATGGCGCCTGATTTCCAAAAGGGCCATTTTCGCGTCCCCCGGGTTATCGACTAGCCCTTCTGCGGGTATCCCATGGCCTACGCTTCCCTGAGAGAATTCGTCGAGCGGCTCGAGGGCGCAGGTGAGTTGCACCGCGTTGCCGCGCCCGTGGACGTGGAACTCGAGATCACCGAAATCGCCGACAGGCTGGTGAAGAGCGGTGGCCCCGCCCTGTTGTTCGAAAATCCCGTGGGGGCGAACGGCGAGTCGTTCGACGTTCCGGTCCTGATCAACGCTTATGCCTCCGAAACGCGGATGAAGATGGCCTTGGGCGTCGAGAGCCTCGACGCAGTGGCGGACGAGATAGCCGAGATTCTGGAGATCAAACCACCCGAAGGCATCATCGAGAAGGTGAAGATGCTGCCTCGACTCGCACGGCTCGCCTCCTTCTCGCCCAAGACGGTGGGCACGGCTCCCTGCCAGGAAATCGTGGAAACCGAAAACCCAGACCTCTTCTCGATTCCCGCCATCAAGTGTTGGCCCGAGGACGCGGGACGCTACATCACCTTCGGGCACATATATTCGCGAAACCCCAAGACGGGGAGAAGAAACGTCGGCCTCTACCGGGTGCAGATTTTCGACGAGCGCACCGCGGGCATGCACATGCACCTCCACCACGACGGGGCGCAGAACTTTCAGCAAAGCACGCAGATGGGCGCGCGCATGGAGATGGCCATAGCACTGGGTGGCGACCCTGTATACGTATACGCGGCGAGCGCGCCCCTGCCCCCCGCCATCGACGAGCTGAACCTGGCGGGTTTTCTGCGTCGTAAGAGTGCCGAACTGGTCAAGTGCAAGACGGTGGACGTGGAGGTTCCCGCAGACGCCGACGTCGTGGTGGAGGGCTATCTGAACCCCGGCGAATTGCGCGAGGAGGGTCCCTTCGGCGATCACACGGGCTGGTATTCGCTGGCGGACGATTACCCCGTCTTCCACGTAACGGCCATCACGCGGAGGCGTCAGGCGATCTACCCCACTACCATCGTGGGCAGACCGCCGATGGAGGATTACTGGCTCGGCGGGGCCACGGGCCGCATTTTTCTGCCCCTCATGAAAATGCAACTGCCCGAAATCGTGGACGTGCACATGCCCGCCGAGGGCGTGTTCCACAACATGGTCATCGTCTCGATACGAAAATCCTATCCCTACCACGCGCGCAAGGTGATGTACGCCCTCTGGGGAATGGGGCAGATGGCGCTGGCGAAGGTTATCGTCATTGTGGACGAGGACGTGAACGTGCACGACGTGAGCGAGGTTTCCTGGAAGGTGCTGGGCAGCATCGACCCCAGGCGCGACATGGTGTTCGTCGACGGCCCCGTCGATGCCCTCGAGCACGCGGCCCCGCGCCTCCACGTGGGTAGCAAGGTGGGCGTGGACGGCACTCGGAAGTGGGCGTCGGAGGGCTTCGAGCGCGAATGGCCGCCCGAGATCGTAATGAGCGACGAAATCAGGGAGCGCGTGACGAAGCGCTGGGAGGAGTACGGCCTTGGCGGCTGAGGCGTCGGCGTCTGCTTGTCTTCGACAGTTTCTGCGGATGGTGAAATTCGAGCACACCCTCTTCGGTCTTCCCTTCGTGTTCATGGGTGGGGTGATGGCCGCAGGAGGGCTTCCCTCGAGGTGGACCCTGTTCTGGATGGTGGCGGCGGCGGTGGGCGCACGCAATTTCGCCATGTCGCTCAACCGCTTTGCCGACAGGAACATCGACCCCAAAAACCCCAGGACGAAGGATCGCGAAGAGTTTCAGGAACTGCTGCGTTCGAAATCCATCTTCGCGATGTTGGCGGGCTTTTTGGCTCTGTTCCTGTTCTCCGCCCGAATGCTGAACCCCCTGGCTTTCGCGCTCTCCTTCGTGGTGGCGGGGGTCATCGTCTTCTACTCTTATTCGAAGCGCTTCACTTCCTGGACGCACCTTTTTCTGGGAGTGGTTTTGGGCTCTGCCCCGGCGGGGGCGTGGGTGGCCGTGCGCGGGGAACTGAGCCTCGTGGCCGTCTTGCTCTTCTTGGGCGTCACCTTGTGGGTGAGTGGCTTCGACCTCATTTACGCTTGTCTGGACGTGGATTTCGACGAGGAAGAAAACCTCTATTCCCTCGCGCGACTCCTGGGCGTACGGGGCGCGCTCCTCCTCTCTTGCGTTGCCCACGTGGGGGCGATGGTCTGCTTTTTCGGGGCGGGGCGCGCGTTTGGCCTGGGTGCGATCTACTGGGCCGGCCTTGCGGCGACGGGGTGTCTGCTCTTCTGGGAGCACTGGATCGTGCGCCCGAATGACCTGAGCCGTGTGAACGTCTCGTTCTTCAACCTGAACGCCTGGGTGTCCGTCGTCATCTCCTCGGCTGCCATCGCCGACGTTTTCCTCCGCGCGGGTTGAGCGTTCGTGCCGACCCGAATCGAGGGCGGCGCGGTCCGGGAGATGTTCTCGGACATCGCACCCACCTACGACCTGCTGAACCGCCTGCTCAGTTTTGGCGTGGACCGCCTTTGGCGGAAGCGGGCGGTGGCGAACCTGCTGCGCGATCTGTCCCCCGGGGTGCACCTCCTCGACCTGGCGACGGGCACGGCGGACGTGGCCTTGGAGATGCGCCGCGCCGCCGGGCGGGAGGCGCGCGTGGTGGGTGCGGATTTTGCCTTTCCCATGCTCGTGCGCGGAAAGCAGAAGGCGGCGAAAAAAAGCGCGCCACTCTCGCTGGTGCAGGCAGACGCCTTGCGCCTGCCCTTCGCTGCCGGGGCGTTCGACGGCGTGCTCATCGCCTTCGGCCTGCGCAACCTGGAGGATCGTCAGAGGGGTCTGGACGAGATGGGGCGGGTGATACGCCCGGGCGGCAGGCTCGTTGTTCTCGAATTCGGGCATCCCGCGGGTTTGTTCGGGCTTTTGTTCACCCTCTACTTCAAGGGGCTTCTGCCGCTCGTGGGGAGGCTCGTCTCCGCCCATCCAAGCGCGTATAATTACCTTCCCCGCACCGTATACGAATTTCCGCGCGCGGAAGAACTTGCGCGGATGATGGAGGAAGCGGGCTTCCGCGAGGTGTGCCATCGTCCGATGACGGGGGGCATCGCCACACTCCACGTCGGTGTGCGCGTATAGCCCCCAGGCTTCCCCATGGAGGGACACGCATGAATCCTCCGCCAGAGACGCTCATCGAGACGAACGACGCGGACGTGCTTCGCCGTTTGGAGAAGCGGCTTCTCTGGCTTTCCACGTATAGCGTTCACTACGCGAACCACGTGCGCGACCGCGCGCAGGGCGTCAAGATCGGCGGCCACCAAGCGAGTTCTTCCTCCGTGGTGAGTCTGATGACGGCTATGTTCTTCCGTTGGCTCAAGACGGGCGACAGACTCGCCATCAAGCCTCACGCCTCTCCCGTGCTGCACGCGGCCCACGCCCTGCGGGGCGATTTGCCGATGGAGCGTCTGCGGGAGTTGCGCGCCTTCGGTGGTCTGCAGGCCTACCCGAGTCGCCTCAAGGACGAGTATCCCGTGGACTTCTCCACCGGGTCGCTCGGTCTTCCTTCGGTCGCCGCCGCCTTCGCTGCGCTCATGCAGTCCTACGTCGACGACCACTTCGGCCCGGGGCCGCCCCAGCGTTTCATTTCCCTGGTGGGGGACGCGGAACTCGACGAGGGGAACGTGTGGGAAGCGCTCGCGGAGGAATACGTCTCCCACCTGGGCAACGTCATCTGGGTGGTGGACCTCAACCGCCAGAGCCTCGACCGCGTCGTGCCCGACGGGAAGGCGCAGCAGATTCGCGATCAGTTTCGCCTACACGGCTGGCGCGTGGTGGAACTCAAGTACGGAAAGCGCCTCCAGGCTGCATTCGCCCTGCCGGGCGGCGAGGTGTTGAGGCGACGCATCGACGACATGTCGAACGGCGAATACCAGAGCCTCATCGCAAGGAGCGGACGAGAGATCAGGGAGGGCCTGACGCGCGGCGACGCCGGGGAGTACGGTGGACTCGCGGGCGTTTTGGATCGCTTTGAGGACGAAGCTCTGCCCGCCCTCCTCGCCGATCTGGGTGGGCACGATATGGAGTGCATTCTGGAGGCGCTCGACGAGGCCGACCGGGAGCGCAACAGGCCCGTGATGGTTCTCGCGTACACCATCAAGGGCTGGGGGCTGCCCATCGCGGGCGATCCGATGAACCACGCCCAGCTTCTGAGCGCGGCGCAAATCGATGCGCTGCGTGATTCCGCCGGGCTCGCGCCGGGCGAGGAGCTGGCCCACTTGCCCGAGGACAGTCCCGAGGCGCGTGCCGTGGCGCGCGCGGTAGAGCGCTATGACGCGCGCGCCGTTCTCGCCAGAGAGGCGGCGACGCCCGCTCCGGTGCCGGAGGAGGTGGGCACGAACTTCCCCGCCACGACCTCCACGCAGGAGGCATTCGGCGCAATCATGACGCGGATCGCCCGCGAGGAGGAATTCGCGCGCCACGTCGTCACCACTTCGCCCGACGTGGCCGTGAGCACGAGCCTGGGCGGATGGATCAACCGCTGCGGCGTGTATCACCCCGAGGGAAAGGCGGACTTCTTCGCCTTGCAGCAGGTGCAGCGACTCCTCAAGTGGGAGGAGTCCCCGTCGGGGCGGCACATCGAACTGGGAATCTCCGAGAACAACCTTATGCTGCTGCTCGCCGCCTTCGGTGTTTCGAAGGAACTTTGCGGGGTGCGCATCTGCCCCATCGGCACGCTCTACGACACGTTCATCAGCCGCTGTCTCGACGCTCTGCGCTACGCGGTCTACAACGGGGGGCGCTTCATCGTGGTGGCTACGCCGAGCGGAGTAAGCCTCGCACCCGAGGGAGGCGCGCACCAGAGCATTCTGCCGCCCGCGATCGCCTTGGGCATGCCCGGCCTTGAGGCCTATGAGCCGACTTTCGCCGTCGAGGTCGAGTGGTTGCTCCTCTCGGCGATACGCCGTGTGCTGGGAGAGGGGGAGTGCCCGGCGTTCTATCTGCGTCTGAGCACCAAGCCCGTCGACCAGAGTCTGCTGCCCGCAGAATGGCTTGCTGATTCCCTGGGACGCGAAGTGCTGCGGCGCAACGTTTTGGGAGGCGGCTACCTGCTTCATTCTGCCAAGTCCCGGCCCGGCTATCGCGCGGGCGTGAACGCGGTGAACCTGTTCGCGAGCGGCGTCATGACACCCGAGGCTCTTGCCGCCGCACATGCGCTCGCAAGCGAGGGTGTATACGTCAACGTCTTCGTGCTCACGAGTGCGGATAGGGTCTACGCCGATCACAAGGAGGCGAAGCGCGCGGGCCGCCCCTCGCGCCTCGAGATGATGGTGGGCGAGGAACACTGCGACAACCCCGTCGTCTCCGTGCTGGACGGCCACTCGCTCGCGCTCTCGTTCCTGGGTGGTGCGCTGGGCGCGGCCCAGACCTGTCTGGGCACGGATAGCTTCGGCCAGAGTGGGCTGGCGCACGAGGTCTACGATGCGCTCGAAATCGGCCAGTCCCACATCGAGGCCGCCTGCCGCAATGCACTGGCGGGGTGAGGGGGGTGGGTGGATGAGGGATACGATAAAACGCAGGCTAGAGCATATCAAGCAAAACAAGACGTGGTATGTGTTGATCGCCTTGATCTTGATAGTTTTCGTCCTCGCGATCTGGTGTTTGTGGGATTGGCTTCGACAAACTCCGAATGGTTATGAATCGCCCTCCACGACTATACGCAATCTTGGCTTGTTCATCGCAGCCCCCATCGCTCTTTGGCTTGCTTGGTGGCGTGCCCGGGTGGCGGATCAGCAAGCGGAGGCGGCACGTCGACAGATAGAAGTCTCCCAGCAAAGCCTGCGCAACGAACGCTACCAAAAGGGCACGGAAATGTTCGGCAGCGCGGTGCTATCGACTCGTCTCGGAGGCATCTACGCTCTTACGCGTCTGGCCCGTGAGGATCCGGATGAATACTATACCCAGATTATGAGCCTGTTCTGTACATTTGTTCGCAACCCACCCGCTCAGGAAGCCGGGGGTGCCGAACGAGCGGTGCAGATGGAAAAAGAAGGGGACTCTGAATTGCATGAATTGCGCCCGGACGTTCAGGCGGTCATGGATGCGATTGGTTCACGTCGTGAAAGAGAGTTGCAGATAGAAAAGCGGGAAGGTTACGAGTTGGATCTGAGTGGAGCGAAACTTCGCCACGGAGAGTTTAAGGAAATGAATTTGTCTCGTGTGCGACTTTTTCAGGCAGATTTGTCTCGCGCAAAACTTGTTCAGGTGGACTTGACTGGCGCGTTTCTCCTAGGAGCAAACATGTCTAGAGCACATCTCGCCGGAGCCAAATTAGAAGAGGCACAGATTGGAGAGTTTCCCGACTGGATTTACGAGAACCCTCAAGTAGACTTGTCATCTGCAAATCTGGTTTCAGCCGAGTTGCGTGGTGCGAAACTTATCGGAGCAAAATTGTCGGGAGCCAATTTGGGGAATGCAATTCTTGAGAACGCAAACCTTACTGGTGCGATATTTTCAGATGAAAATGGAGAAAACCCAGCCAAGGAGTTGGTGAAAGAGCAACTCAACAAGGCTTGGGCTGTTCATTCTAAACCGCCTCAGTTGAATGGCGTGAAAGACTTTAAAACCGGTGAGCAGTTGGTATGGGAGGGAGGGCGCGCTCCTGCTAGCAATCTATGATAAGTTATCTTAGTTGATTTTATCCGCCACGAAGACCCTTTGCCCCGTCGCCGAACCGGAAGCGTTTTGCCTTTTTCTGGGTATTCTCCCATGCCGCCCGCCGACCGAGGGTTTGACATCCTGCGGAATTTCTCCCTATGCTTGTTGTATCCGAAGATAATCGAAAAATGCGGGGAGAATCGCATGAGAAGAGATGCTTCTCCAGGGTTGGCGGTGCACGTCAGGAGGGGAGGCGTCTGCGAGGAGTTCCGGCAGGGGAGCGCGGCGTCGCGCCTTCGGTCGTGTGAGATGCGCCGCGGCGCTCTCTCCGGCGCGGGATGCGCGTTTTCTGTCTTTGCGGGGGGAGTTCGGGCATGAACGAAAGCAGTCGTATCGAAATCGTCAACCCCGTCGCCGCCGTGGCGCAAGAGAAGGGTCCCTCGGTTGTGGGCGTCGCCGTCAAGAACCTGGCCGGGCTGCGCATCGCTCTGCTGGACAACAGCATGCCCCACGCGGGCGATTTTCTGGGCTATGTCGGCCAGGTCTTTGCCGAGGAACACGACGCGCGCCTGCTGGTGCGCAAGAAGCGCTGGGCCGCCGAGGGCGCCGGGCAGGAGACGCTCGAGGAGATCGCGTCGAACTGCGACGTGGCGCTCACGGGCTTCGGGGTCTGAGGGGGCTGCACGTCGTGGAGTATCCACGACTCGGTTGAACTCGAAAAGCGCGGCATTCCCACCGTCGTGGTGGTGGGCAATGGCTTTGAGACGGCGGCGCGCAGCTTCGCCCGCGCTTATAAGTCCCCCTGCCTGCGTCTTCTCCTCGTGGATGATACCGTCGCCCACCAGGGGGGAGATACCCTCGTGCGCATCGCACGCGAGGGTGTGGACGCGGTGGCTGCCGAGTGGATGAACACGGCGGAGGAGAAGGCACCCGCACCCGCCGCAGAGGAACCCATCGAACGCATCCTCGTTATAGAGGGAGACCCCGCGGGTGCGAACCGCGCGCTGCTGGATTTGGGCGCGACGGACGGACTTCCCGTCATCCCTCCCGCTCTCGACGTAGTGGAGAAGTACGTGGCGGCTTCGGGCAGGCGGGGGGAGGAGGTAATCGCCCGCCTCATGCCGCGCATGGCGGACGTTACAGTCGAGCGCATCGCGGCCAACGCCGTCATGGCGGGCTGCGCCCCCGGTGCCATGCCTGTTCTCCTCACGGCGGTCGAGGCTATGGCGCAGGAGGAATTTCACGTCAACCACGTTGTCACGACGGCGCACACCCTGTTTCCCATCGTCGTGGTGAACGGCCCCGTCGCGCGCGAGATTGGCATGAGCGACGGACGCGACCTCAGCCCGCGCGGCTGGGGGGTGAACGCCTCCATCGGGCGCGCGGTGCGCCTCGTCATGTCGAACTGCATAGCCGATCTCGACAACCAGGGCGCCACTTGCCAGGGCCATTTCGCCAAGTATTTCGACGCGATTACCGAAAACGTCGAGCAAAGCCCCTGGCCGCCGCTTCACGTGGAGAAGGGCTTCGCAGAGGCGGACAACGTGGTTACGGTGTTCACCGCGGAACCCCTCCACATGGTCGACGACCACAGCGCACTCACCGCGCAGGGCATCCTGGGCACCTTCGGGAGCGTAATTGCGTGCTCGGGCACGCGGCCCCAGTTCGGGCGGTGCGAGCTCATGCTCGTTTTCGGCCCCGCCCACGCGAACAAGGTGTTCCAGGGAGGATTCGACAAGAACCTCGTGCGCGATTTTCTCTACGAGGTCTACCGGATTCCGGTTGCGTCCTATCCCCCCGAGGCGCGTGAGCGCTGGAGCGAGTGGAAGCAGATGCTCTACGGAGTGAACACGGTGGAGGGCGCGACCGTGCCCATCGTCGAGGAGAAAGACGACATCACCATCGTGGTGCACGGCGGCGCGGGGCCGAACTCGCTCTTTGCCCCGGGCGTGGTCAACCATCGCTCCGTGACGCGAAAGATATCGTAGGCTATGCCCGAGGCGCTCCCGCCGGATGCCGCGGCCGCCATCGAAGCGGCGATGGAAGAGGAGCCCGGCGACGGCCTGCCCATCGTCCCGCCTACGCGCGAGGCGGTGGACGCCATGCTCGCCGCTGTCCGGAAAGGAGCGGGTGACGTGCTAGGGGTAATGCCGCCCGCAATGGAAGAGGTGACGGTGGAAGAGGCGGCCGTCTGCGCGGTGGCCGCCGGGTGCAAGCCCGCATGTTTTCCGGTGGTTCTGGCGGCGCTCGAGGCGGTGATGGAGCCCGCGTTCAACTTTTTGGCCATCCAGGCGACGACCGAGCTTGCTTCGCCTCTGGTGATCGTCCACGGACCGATCGCCGCGCGGCTCGGGGTGCACGCGGGGAGCGGATGCCTGGGGCCGGGTTTTCGGGCGAACGCCACCATTGGCCGCGCCGTGCGTCTTGCCTCCGTGCGGCTGGGCATGGCGACGCCGGGCGAAACCGACATGGCGACGTTCGGCCACGGCGGAAAGTTTTCCGCCTGCTTCGCCGAGGCGGCCTGTTCCTGGAAGCCGATCCACACGACGCGGGGGTTTCACGCTGAGGAGAGCGCGGTGACGGTGGTGGGGGCGGACGCCCCGGTGAACGTGAACGATTTTGCGAGCGGCAACGCCGCGGGCGTGTTGCGCATGATCGCGGGCACGATGTCCTATCCCGGCTCGAACAACGCCCAGGGTGGCGGGGAGGTGCTTGTCGTTCTGAGCCCCCAGCATCTGGCGCTTCTCGCCTCGGACGGCATGGGCCGCGCGGACGTGCAGCAAGCACTCTTCCAGCAGGCGCGCACGCCGCTCGACGCCTTTTCGCCCGAGGTGGCCGAGCGCGTGCGAGCCAAACGCCCCGGTGCCCCGGAAAGTGCCGTACCCGTCGCGGACGGGCCGGAGAGCATTCTCCTCGCCGTGGCAGGAGGTCCGGGGA
This sequence comes from bacterium, assembly GCA_965221655.1. Lineage (GTDB taxonomy): Bacteria > UBA8248 > UBA8248 > UBA8248 > UBA8248 > Bin107. Next base: position 2,885,780 of record OZ244906.1, read on the forward strand.
GCCACACGCTGTTCTTCCCCACGTACGGCGCGACCCGGGCGGTAACGAAGCCCGTTGGGCACTGAGAGAATGGCCACGTGGAAAGCCTGAGCAAGGTCTGCGGGTGCAAAGGGGGGAGACACTGATGGCGGAGAGAGGCAGCGTCGACGTTCTCGTGGTGGGAGCGGGCATGGCCGGAGTGTGCGCCGCGATAGCGGCGGCGCGCGGCGGTGCGCGCACCGTCCTCACGGATCGCTTCGCCTTCCTGGGCGGCAACGCGACGGCGGGCCTTCTGGGCAACTTTCTCACCTTCCACAACATGAAGGGGGAGCAGATATGTAACGGCATCCCCCAGGAGATCGTGGACGAACTCATCCGCCTGGGCGGCGCCTTTCCCGAAGGCCACCTCCACAATGCCTATGGCAATTCCTACTCGGTAACGCCCGTGGACGCCGAGGTGCTCAAGCTCGTTGCCCAGAAGCTCTGCCTCGAGGCGGGCGTGGACCTGGTATTGAACACCTACACCATCGGGCCCGTCATGGAGGGCGACCGCGTGGCGGGTGCGCGGATGGTGAACAAGAGCGGGGAGAGCGAAATACGCGCGCGCATCGTCATCGACGCGAGCGGGGACGCGGACCTCGCCGCGCAGGCGGGTGCGCCCTTCCTTCTGGGCGACGAGGAAGGGAAGACGATGTCCATCAGCCTCTTCTCGCGGATGGGGAACGTGAATCTCGACAAGCATCTCGCACACGTCAAGGCCAACCCGACGCAGTTCATGCTTGGCGAGGATCCCTACATCGGCAAGACGCGCGAGGAAATAGCCGCCGGGCTGCGCACCCACAAGGACTACCCTCTCGTCACCGGATACTACGAGTCGGTCAAGCTCGCCCAGTCGCGCGGGGAGTTTCACCCGAACCGCCAGCGGGTGGTGTTTTCCATCACCACCATTCCGGGGGTGGTAACCATCAACTCGACGAGCATGCTGGGCTACAGCGGCGTCGACAACGACGATCTGAACCAGGTTGCCGTCGAGGGCCGCGAGCAGATATTCAAGGTGCGTGATTTCTTCCGCAAGTACGCCCCGGGTTTCGAGGAGTGCTATGTCGTGGATTCGGCGGCGGCCATCGGGGTGCGCGAGACGCGCCGCATCGATGGCGAGGAAACCCTCACCACCGAGGCTTGTGTCGAGGCGCGCAAGGGACCGCGCGACATCGGCCGGGGAGCCTACTGCCTCGACGTGCACCAGCCCACGGGCGTGATCGAGCACAAGCACATCGAGGGGGGTGAATCCTACGGCATTCCCTACGGCGTGATGCTCCCCCGCAAGATAGAGAATTGCCTCGTGGCGGGCCGGTGCGTGTCGAGCGACCGCTTCGCGAACGGCTCGGTGCGCAACCAGGCACACGCCATGACCATCGGCCAGGCGGCGGGAACGGCGGCGGCCATGTGTGTGGAGCATAAGACGACTCCGCGCGGGTTGCCCGTCGATCGCCTGCGAGAGAAATTGCACGAGAGCGGGGCGGTGGTGTGACCGCCCCCGGTGGTTCGCGTCATGTCGAATCGATTACCCAGACGAGGGAGGAGAAGCGATGAAACGTTTCGGACGCCTGTTGTGTCTCGTCGCCGCAATCGTCCTCGCGGCGGGGTTCGCGCCGCCTGCCGAGGCAGCCGGGAAGGTAACCCTCCTCATCCACCCGACGTTGTTCAAGGCGGCGGGCGGGCCGAAGGGCGTGGTGGCGGATCTGGAGAGGGAAAAAGGAGTGAAGGTAACCGTGGTCACCACCCCTTACGGCAAGATCAAGGACAAGGCGGTGCTTTCCTTCGCCGCCGGGGGCGGGCAATTCGACGTGGTGTCCTGGGTGGACGCGTGGGTTAACCCCGAGACGATAGGTTTCCTCGAGCCGCTCGACACATACATCAAGAGCGCGCCTGCGGACTACGACTACGCGGACCTCATTCCCGCGCTGTCCGGCATCACCCGCTTTCCCAAGCCGAACGGGCCCGCCTACGGGGTTCCCTACCGCACGGGGACGGGAATCGTCTATTACCGCAAGGATCTCTTCGCGGCGGCGGGCCTTTCGATTCCCCGGACGTGGGAGGAGTTTCTCGCCGCGGCCGAGAAGTTGAACCAGCCGGGCAAGGTCTACGGCGTCGTCCAGCGCGGCAAGCCGGGCGTGCACGTGGAGCAGGATTTCCTGCGCTATCTCCACAGCACGGGCCACGGTGTACTTTCCCCCGACAACAAGAAGTGCCTGCTCGATCGCGCCGATTCGATCAGGGTCCTTGAGGTCTTCGGCAAGCCCTTCCACAACGGCTGGTCGCCGCCCGACATGCTGGCCTGGGGCCGCGATGAATACCGCACCGCCATGATGCAGGGTCGCGCCGCCATGGGGGTCTACTTCTCCCCCTACTGGGGCTTGATGACCAACCCCAAAAAGTCGAAGACGGCCAACCAGTTGGGTTGGTTCCTCGTGCCCTCGCCGGACGGCAAGAACCGCGGCGCCACGCTGAACGGCGGCTGGCACCTCGTGATGGACAAAAAGAGCAAGAACAAGGCGGCGGCCTGGGAGCTGATAATGGCGCTCTCCAACAAGAAGAACCAGCTCCGCGGCGCCCTGCAGTGGGCGAACGGCCCCGTACGCAGTTCGGTCTACAACAACGCCGATTACCTCAAGAAGTTTCCGGTGGCCAAGGCGTGGCTGACCGCCATCAGCCGGGGTAGCGGCGCGGCTCAGCATCCGCGTTCGGCGGAGATAAGCGACGCCACTTCCCAGGAGGTCATCAACTTCCTTCAGAAGAAAAAGAGCGCGAAGCAGGCCATGCAGGACGCCTGCCGCCGCATCAATGCGTTTCTGAAGTAGGGTTACCGAAACGCGGAGACACCCCCCGGAGGCAAGGTTCTCCTCCGGGGGGTGGGCTCCCGCGCCCCGCAGCCCCTGAGGGACGGACGAGGGTCGTGAATACCGGATTCGTTAGGGAGATGACGCGAAGGGGAGGGGGTGTGTGGCTCACCCCCGCGCGAAAGCAGGCACTCGCGCCCTATCTGCTCATGGCGCCTGCTTTCGCCGTTATTGGCGGAATACTGGTCTATCCTGCCCTCTACAACATTTATCTCTCGTTGTGGGAGTGGCGGCTCACCACGCCCCATCTTGCCGTTTTCGCGGGCGTCGACAACTACGTCCGTCTGCTCGCGGGCGATCCCGACTTCTGGCCGGTTACGCGCTTCAGCCTGGGTTTCACGGTAGCCACCATCGCACTGGAGTTCGTTTTGGGGGTGGCGAGTGCTCTGCTGCTCTACGGTCTGGTGCGCGGCAGGCGGCTCATGACCTCGTTTCTCCTCACCCCCTACATGGTCGCCCCCATCGCGGTGGGACTCGGCTGGCGCCTCATGTGGGATCGTGACATCGGCATCGTCAACTTCCTCCTCACCCTCGTGGGATTTGCCAAGGTGAACTGGCTCGCCGAGACCGGGCCCGCCTTCTGGGCCATCGTCGTCTGCGAGGTATGGCGTTCGACGCCCTTTGTGACGATGATTCTCCTCGCGGGCATCACCGCCCTGCCCAACGAGGTGTTCGAAGCCGCCCACGTGGACGGCGCGAACCGCTGGCAAGTGTTCCGCCGCATCACCTTTCCCCTTATTCTCCCTCCGCTGGTGGTGGCGCTGCTCTTCCAGACCATCTTCAAACTGCGGGTGTTCGACATACCCTATATCCTGACCGAGGGGGGGCCCGGCACGTCCACCATGCCCTACGGCCTTTTGATTCAGCGCACTTATTTCCGCTATTTCGACGTGGGCAACGCAGCGGCCACCTCGGTCGTTCTCCTCGTGCTCGGCACGGGAATCGCGCTTGCCTATTTACGGCTTATCCGGGACAGGGACGGCTAGACCATGGCGCGGGGCGAAGAGCAGATCGGGCCGGGAATTCCCTCCCTCCCGGCGGCGCGCGGGGCGATGCTGGCTCTTCTGGCGTTCAGCCTGTTTCCCATTCTTTGGATCATGCTCACCTCGGTGAAGAACGAGACTGCCATCTTCAGCATTCCGCCGCGCGTGTTTGTAAGCCCCGATTTTTCCTCCTACTGGAAGTTTCTGGGCGTCGGGAACGAATCTGCTCTGCGGTTCATCTGGAACAGCGTCTTCATCGCGACGGTGACGACTTTCATCACCCTGTTCGTCTCCTCCCTGGCGGCCTATGCGTTTTCGCGCTACCGCTTCCGCGCATCGGCCCACTTGCTCTTCTTCATGCTGGCTACGCGGCTTCTGCCGCCCGTGACGGCTGTGGTTCCGCTCTATCTGCTGTTCCGCTACCTACAGGTGCTCGACACCCGCCTCATCCTGATCCTCATCTACACGGCACTGAACGTTCCTTTCGCCACCTGGCTGATGAAGGCGTTTTTCGACGGAATTCCGAAAGAACTCGAAGAGGCTGCCGCCCTCGACGGCTGCGGCGCGTTGCGCACGCTCGCGCGGGTTACCTTTCCTCTCGCGTCCTCGGGCATTGCCGCGACGTCTATCTTTGTCTTCCTGCTCGCTTGGAACGAATTCATGTTCGCATTCATGCTCACGAACGTGCACGCGCGCACCATCCCTGTCCGGCTGGCGGAAACCATGGGCGAGATGCAAGTCTTCTGGCAAGACATGTCCACCCTCGCGACGCTCATCATGCTGCCTGCCCTGCTGGTGGGCTTCTTCATGCAGCGCTATCTCATCCGTGCCCTCACGGCCGGAGCCGTGAAATAGGGGCCGCGTCCGCAGCGGCGGAGGAGAGAAGATGGGCGCCGTCAGCCTCGAGAACCTGACCAAGCACTTCGGGGACGTACGCGCCGTGGACGGAATTGACCTCGAAGTCGCCGAGGGGGAATTCCTCGTCCTGGTGGGGCCTTCAGGATGCGGGAAAACCACGACGCTGCGCATGGTGGCCGGGTTGGAATTTCCCACCAACGGCGAGATTCGCGTGTCGGGTGAGCGCGTGAACGAAGTGCCCGCCAGGGAACGCAACATGGCCATGGTGTTCCAGAACTACGCCCTCTATCCCCACATGACGGTCTACGAGAACATGGCCTTCGGTCTGCGGGTGCGGCGGGTGTCCGCCACTGACGTCGACCGCCGGGTCAGGGAAGCCGCCGCTCTGATGGGTCTCGAAGACCTTCTGCGGCGCAAGCCCCGCCAGCTCTCTGGCGGCCAGCGCCAGCGCGTGGCGGTCTGCCGCGCGATCGTGCGCGACCCGGTGGCCTTCCTCTTCGACGAGCCTTTGAGCAACCTCGATGCCAAGCTCCGCGTAACCGCTCGGGCCGAAATACGCAAGCTCCAGCGTCGTCTCGGCACGACCTCCATCTACGTGACGCACGACCAGACCGAGGCGATGACGATGGGGGATCGCATCGTCGTCATGGACGAGGGGAAGATATTGCAGGCCGGCCCTCCCATCGACCTCTACGACCGCCCCGTGAATCGCTTTGTGGCGGGGTTTCTGGGGAGTCCGGCCATGAATTTCCTGGAGGGTCGCGCCCGACTGGCGGAGGATGGTCTCGAGCTTGAGGCAGGCACGTTGCGTTTCCGGCTACCTGCGGGATGTCGGGAGGGGAGCACCTACACCCTGGGCTTTCGCCCCGAGCATCTGGGCTTTCAGGAGAGCGGGGCACGCTCGGTCTTCGCCGAGGGCAGGGTGGAGCTCGTCGAGCCGCTGGGGTCGGATACCTTCGTTGCCCTGGATATCGCCGGAGCGTCGCTTACCGTGAAGGCGGAGGGCCATTTCCGTGTGCAGGTGGGAGGGCGCGTGCGGGTGTTCTTCGACGTGGAGAACGCCCATCTGTTCGACGGCGAAACAGGAGAGCGGGTGGAAGGCTGAGCGGTTCTCGCCGCTGCTGAAATTGCAGAGAAGAGTCGCGTGCGAGCCCCTTGTGTATCCGCAAGGGGACGCGCTCAGCAGGTGAGGGACAAACTCGCGCAATTGATTGCCCGGCGCGGAGAGCCGGGGCGCAGCCTCCTCCAGGGTGTGCCGCTAATTCTTGCTCAGGACGAACACGCTCGATACCGCACCGGGGCCGCCCAGGGTATGGCCGAGGGCTCGTTTCGCACCTTTTACCTGGCGGTCGCCGCAGCGGCCCAGGAGTTGGTGCGTGAGGTCGGCCACCACGCGCGCACCCGTCGCGCCGATGGGGTGGCCGCAGCTCTTGAGACCGCCCGAGGTGTTCACCGGCAACTCGCCGCCGAGCTTGCTCGCTCCGCTCTTTACGAATTCGGGCCCCTCGCCCTTCTCCACGAAGCCCAAATCCTCATAGTTGAGGATTTCCGTGATCGTGAAGCAATCGTGCACCTCGGCCAGGTCTATCTCCTCGCGGGGGTTCGTTACGCCCGCCTGCGTGTAGGCCTGGCGCGCGGCCTCGCGGGTGGCCTCAAAGCCGATGAAGTCGAAGCGCGGGTTGAACGCCGTGGTGATATAGCCGGTCGCACAGGAAAGTCCCATGCCGTCGATGAGTACGTAATCCTTCTTCGCGAAGCGCGACTCCGCGAGGTCCGCCCTGCAGAGTACGACGGCCGCCGCCCCGTCCGTCGTGGGGCAGCAGTCGTACAGCCCGAGCGGCTCGGTGACCGGCGGGGCCTTGAGCACCTGCTCCTTGGTAATGTTCTTCCGGAAATGTGCGCGGGGGTTCAGGCTCCCGTGGTGGTGGTTCTTCACGGCCACCTCGGCCAAATCTTCCTTGGTCGCGCCGAATTCCTCGAAATACCTCCGCGCCAGCACGGCGAAGCTGCCCGGTGCGGTGCGGCCCTTCGAATACATGGGGTGGAGCTTTTCGACGTGCTGGGCCACCAGGCTGCCCCGGGGGGGCACCTCGCGCATTTTCTCCGCCCCCACTGCGAGCACCACGTCGTGCATGCCCGAAGCCACGGCCATCGCCGCCATGCGCACGGCCTCCATGCCCGTGGTGCAGTAGTTGGACACGCGCGAGACGGGTTTGGGGTAGAGGTTGAGAGCCTCCGCGAGCGAAGGGCCGCCGGTGCCGTCGAAGCCCCAGCCGAGGGGAAGGTAGGTGCCCAGCCAGGCGGCCTCCACGTCGTCGCCGCTCACGCCCGCGTCCTCGTAGGCCTCGAAGGCGGCTTCCACCACGAGGTCGTTGTAACTCTGTTCGAAGAGTTCCCCGAATTTCGTGATGCCAGCGCCGATGATGGCGACTTTACCGGCTATGGTTCCGCTCATGTCGAACTCCTCGTAAAAAGGCATGCCGACCGGCAAGGGCGCGATACCCTATTCGGCGGGTCGCAGTTTCCAATAGTAATTGTAATAGCCATCGCCCTGATGGAGAAGCCGGAAGGTGAGTTCGCACTCCATGCCTATGTGCACCTCGTCCTTCACGTGGCTCGTCATCTGGCCATAGAAGCGTCCCCCGCCATCGAGCTCCACCGTTGCCATCGTGACGAAACCCTCGGGCGAGGGGGGCAGATAGTCGTGCACGAAGGTGAATATTTTCCCCCGCCTGGCCAGCTTGCGCTCCTCCCATGCGTCGCGCGTTCCGCAGGCGTTGCAGACCCTCTGGCGGGGATATTGCACCTCTCCGCACGAGCGGCACACCCCGGCCATCAGGCGCATGTTCGCCCTGTTTTCTTTCCACAGGATGCTGGGCGAGGAGAAGGGGCGGATTTCCTCTTCTGGAGAAAGTCCCTGAAACTTGAGCCACTGGCCGTAGTGGGGGATGGGGCGCGCCCGCGCGAGCGACCAGTCGATGCCGCGCTGCGCTCTGAGGGAGTGCACCTTGTCCGTCGCGCGCAACAAGACGGCCTCGCCCCCGCTTCCGTGGCCCGCGACGACGACGTGCTCGCCGGGTTGCGCACTCTGTAAAGCCTCGACCAGAGCGAGCAGGGGCGCCGCGGCCCCGGCGTCCCCAATGCGTGCGACGAGCGGGGCTTCCGGATAGGCGGTTTCGGGAAACCCGAGTTTTCTGGCGATTACCGCGTGGGTGCGCGCGTCGGGGGCGTAGAGGAGTAAACGGGAGACGTCCTCTCGCGTGGCGCCCGTTTTAGCGAGCAGCCCCTCGACGGTGGCCACGCTCTGGCGTACGTAGCCGTAGTCCTGGATGAACTTGGCGTCACCTGCGGAGACGGCGTTCTCGCCCGGGAGGCGCCAGCGGTCTATGAAATCCTCGGACCATGAATGGATAGCCTCGATCTCAGCACCCACGTCCTCTCCCTTGCCTACCACGACCGCCGCCGCCCCGTCGCAAAGGCTCAGCTCGTCGGGGCTTCCGGGCAGGGCAGGCCTTTTCTCTGCTGCCACTACGGCTGCCGTCCCGGCGGAGCCCGCCTCGACGGCGTCGCAGGCGGCTTTGAGCGCAGAGGTGCCCGCGCGTACGGAACCGCCCGCGTCCAGGGTGAAGAGTGTCTCGGGCAGGTCCGCCGCCGCCGCGAGAACCGAGGCGTTCGATTTCTCGGCATAAGGGTGGGTGGTGGATGCGAAATACAGTGCATCCACGGGGGAATTGCCCCAGCCTGCGGCGTTGATGAGTGCTTCCACACCCATGGTGATGGGGTCTTCGTCGAACCCTGCCAGTGGGCGCGAAACCTTGGGGCTTCCCGCGCCCCACACGGACCTTACGGTCGCCCCCTCGAGCCGATGAAACGGGATGTACGCCCCCACGCGGGTGATGCCTGCCATTTTTGCTCCTTGCGCTTTGTACGGAAATTGGAGAGAGTTTTCTCCCGTGTGGGCGCGTTCGTCAAGTCGCGTGGGCACTTTCGCGGTTCGCCGTGGGGTTGCGGGGTGCGTTCCTCCCTTCACCTCGCGCCCGGGTTCTTCTATGATATGCTCGTTTGCCGACTTTCGTCTTCCCCAAGGAGAGAGATGCATGAAGCTCCACGTCGAGTATTGCCAGAAGTGAAACTACGGACCCCGCTACGAGCAGTTGGCTCGGTACTTGAAAGAACGCTTTCCCGACCTAGAAATCGCCGGTAACGAGAACGGGGAATTTCGCATCGGCTCCTTCGAGTTGGTGCTCGATGGCACCCTTTTGTGGTCGAAACTCGACTCGGGCGCTTTTCCCACCGAAGAGCAGGCGGCGGAACTCGTGGGCGAGCGCGCGGCGTCATGACGTTTCTCGGAGAAGTGGTCTCGGTGCACGTCGCCTCGGTGGGTGGGGAGCCGATGATGGAGATAGCCGAGGCGCGGGCGATTCCGGGTGCGGGACTGGCCGGGGATCGCTATGCCGAGGGCGTGGGAACTTATTCCAAAAAGTCGGGGCCGGACCGCGAGGTTACGCTTATCGAGATAGAGGCCGTGGAAGCCCTCGCGCGCGACCACGACATCCGCCTTGACGCGGGCCAGAGCCGAAGAAACATCGTTACGCGCGGCGTTCCGCTCAACCACCTGGTGGGCGTGGACTTTCAGGTCGGCGAGGTGCGGATGCGCGGCGTGCGCCTGAACGAGCCGTGCCGCTATTTCGAGAACTTACTGGGGATGGAGGGTCTCTTCGAGGCGCTCATCAACCGTTCGGGGCTGAACGCGCAGGTGCTGCATGGGGGCGTCATTCGCGCGGGCGACCCGGTAGAGCGCGTCTGAGCCGCTCTTTCCGGGAGAAAAAGCATGTCTTTTCCCGTGGTTCAGGTGGATGCGTTCACCGATACGCCCTTCTCCGGCAATCCGGCCGCGGTGTGCATCCTGCCCGCTGAGGCCGACGCGCAGTGGATGCAGCGCGTGGCGGGGGAGATGAACCTCTCAGAGACCGCCTTCGTGACACGGCGCCAGGACGGCTACGGCCTGCGCTGGTTCACCCCGTGGAGCGAAGTGGACCTTTGCGGCCACGCAACGCTGGCGAGTGCGCACGTTTTGTGGGAGGAGGGGCGCGTCGGGCCGGATGAGACGATTATCTTCCATACCAAAAGCGGGGTGTTGACCTGCGAGAGGGCAGAGGAGTGGATAGAGATGAACTTTCCGCTTACCCCCGAATCGCCCGCCGCCCCGCCGGAGGGTCTGGCGGAGGCGCTCGGCATCACCCCCCGCTACGTAGGCAAGAGCGAGTTCGACTTCCTGGTAGAGGCGGACTCCGAAGCTTTGGTACGCGGCCTCGCACCCGACTTTGGCCTGCTGGGGGCGCTCCCCATGCGTGGGTGCATCGTAACCGCGCGCGCAGAGGAATCTGCCTACGACTTCGTGTCGCGGTTTTTCGCCCCTGCCGTCGGCGTAAACGAGGACCCGGTTACGGGTTCGGCCCACTGCTGCCTGGGGCCGTTCTGGGCGCGGCGGCTGGGGAAAGATGACCTCACGGGTCACCAGGCGTCCGCCAGGGGCGGCGTGGTGCGCGTGCGGATTCTGGGAAACCGCGTCGTCCTGGCCGGGAGGGCGGTTACGGTGATGAAGGGGGATTTGCTGTAGACCGCTCCCCCGGGAGGGAGTGGCGCCCCCCTTTCTTGGTAGCATGAAAAATTTCGTCTTTTGGACATCGTTTCTTCATACGCAAGGAGATGGTAGATGACGGTTGCTTTCGATCCCCAGGCCGTGGGGGCGGAACGTCTGGAGAAGATTCCCTTCTCGGGCATCCGCAGGGTTTTCGATGCCGTGGCGAAACTCGAAGCCGAGGGGCGCGACGTCATTCACTGGCAAATCGGGCGCACGGATTTCGACACGCCCGAACACATCAAGCAGGGCGCCGCCGAATCCCTCGCGCGCGGCGACGTGCACTACGCCCCCAGCACGGGGGTTCCCGCCCTGCGCAGGGGCATCGGCCACCGAACGGAAATCGACACCGGCGTGGAGGTGAACCCCGATACCCAGGTAATCGTCATGGCCGGGGCGAACGAGGGCATCATGGTCTCGATGCTGGCGTTGGTGAATCCGGGGGACGAAGTGATCGTCGCCCAGCCGAATTGGCACCACTACAAATCTTGCACCGCCCTTGCGGGTGGCGTGCCTGTGGAAGTGGAGACGAAGGAGGAGAACGACTTTGCCCTGCGTGCCGAGGATATCGAAGCGGCCCTGACGCCCCGAACCAAACTCGTCTGCCTCACCTCGCCGGGCAACCCCACGGGCTGCACGATTCCCGAGGAGGAACTCGCGAAAATCGCGGACCTGGCAGTGCGGCGCAACCTTCTCGTGATGAGCGACGAAATATACGCGCGCATCTACTACGGCGACGCTCCGTGTGCTCCGAGCATCTTCTCGCAACCCGGCATGGCCGAGCGGACGGTGATCATCAACGGTTTCTCGAAGTTTTACAGCATGGACGGCTGGCGGCTGGGCTGGACGGTGGCGAGCCCCGAGATTACGCGCCACCTGCTCAAGATTCGCCAGTACACCACCGTTTGCGTGAACACCTTTATTCAGCACGGCGCCGCGCGCGGGGTGCTTGAGGATCAGGCGCCCATGGAGGCGATGACGCGCGCGTTCGACGAGCGCCGCCGCGTGATATCCGAAGGCTTGCGCGCCATTGAGGGCGTTACGCTGGCCGAGCCCACGGGCGCGTTCTACGCGTTCCCGAACGTGAAGGCCTTTGGCGAAACCTCGGGGGAGGTGGCGGACTACCTGCTGAACGAACACGCCATCGCCACGGTGAACGGCGCCGTCTTCGGCGGCGAGGGGTACGTTCGCATCGCGTATTCGTGTTCGACCGAGGAGTGTGAGCGCGGGGTGGAGCGTCTGGCGAAGGCACTGGAGCAACTTCGCAGGGGCTAGGAGGCCGGGCCTTCGCGCGCGCGGTGCGCATTCTCTCGTGCGGTTGGCGGGGGAGTGGTGCGTCAGAGTCTTCCGTAGTCGTCTTCCAGGCGTTCGATGTCGTCCTCGCCGAAATAGACTCCCGTCTGCACCTCGATGAAGATGAAGGGCGCGTCGGCTGTGTTCTGAATCCGGTGCCACGCCCCTTGGGGGATGTCCATACTTTGGCCTGCTGAGAGGGAGATTGTCTCGCCTTCTCTGGTGACGAGGGCTTCGCCTGCTATGGCGTGCCAATGCTCGGTCCTGTGGGCGTGTCGTTGCAGGCTGAGGCGGCCGCCTGGCTCAACGACGACGCGCTTGACCTTGTGGTCGGGCGCATCAGCCAGCACGGTGTAGTGCCCCCAGGGTTTTCGTTGGCTGTCGTGTTCGGGCATCGGGCCCCTCGAGGAAGACGGCGCCGTTTGCGGGGCGCCGTCTTTCGCCGTGCTGTCGATGCTGGCCGCTAGTGACAGGGGAAGGCGAAGGCGTGTCGGGTGTCGTGAGCGGCGTCGTGAAGAAGCTGCGGCTGCGCGAAGCCCACTCCGTAGAGGATGAAGACACCGAGAACGATTGCCAACAGAGCCGGCGCGACGGCCTCCATGTGCCCTGTTCGTCCACCGGTTGCGGCCCGTTGCTTCATTGCGCTCTCGTGTGTAGCCATCGACTCCCTCCTTTGCGTTTCTCTCGAAACTCCCCGCGTACCGGAACAATACTACCATATGTTTCAAATTGCCGACTGATTCGTCCTAGTTGTCGACGATGGCCACCGCCCGGCACCATGCGCCGCTCGCGCGCTCTATCTTGACGGGCAGCATGGAGACGGTAAAGCCGAACTCGGGAATCTTGTCGAGGTTCGTGAGCTTCTCCGCGTGAATGTATTCCTTCCTGCGGCCCAGGAAATGGCTGCCGAAGAAGTCTTTTGTGTTTCCCCCGCGTCTGAGTTCGGTCATCTTCGAGACGGGGATGTCGAAGCCCCATGCGTCGATGCCCATCACCTTGATTCCCTGATCGACGAGCCATTCCGTGGCGTCCACGCTCATGCCCGGGTGGGTCTGCTCGAAGTCGGGCGCGTAGAGGTACTTCGTCGTGTGGTCGGTGCGAATGAGTACGATGTCCATCGGCTTGAGGGCGTAGCCTTTCTCTTTGAGGGAGGCGACCCGCTGCTTCGTCTCCTCGACCGTGATGTTGTGTCCGCGCTCGACGTCGTGGAAATCCAGAACGACGCCGTCGCCCACGCACCATTCGAGAGGTACCAAGTCTATCGTCTTGGCGGGCTGGCCCTCACACTCGGGGCCGTAGTGGTAGGGCGAGTCGAGGTGCGTGCCGCTGTGCGTGCTGATGGAGGTGATGTTCTCCGTCGCACAGTGCATCTGGTCGGGAAAATAGCCGGTGTCGGGAAACCCGTAGGACTTCGCGCGCATCCGCCCGAGTTCGACATGATTCACGTAGTGGATGACGGCCGGGTTGTTTTCCATCGGCGCGTTCTGAAGCGGAATGCTCAAATCGACGATTCTACGGGCCATTGCAGGATGCTCCTCGTGGCTCGGGTCAGGGCTTGCGCGTTGCGCGCCGTTTCGGTTTCGTGGGCGGGGCTTCGTCCACCTTGAGGCCCGGCGGCGGGGCAGCGGCCTTCTCTCCGCGTTTCAATTGGGGAAAGACGTCGTTCGCGGCGATGCGCGCCGCTTGCAGCATGTAGGGCATCCCGCAATAGATGGCCATCTGGATGATGACCTCCATGATTTCGCGCTTCGTCGCTCCGCAGTTCCAGGCGGCCTGCACGTGGGTGCGCAGTTGCGGATGCGCGTTGGCCATGACGCACGCGGCCACGGCGCACAGTTCGCGCGTCTTCTGGGGCAGGACGCCTCTGTCGTAGAGCCCGCCGTAGCAGAAGTTCATGAACAACTCCATGAACTCCTCGTCCGCCCACTCGGCCATGTCGTGGCCGATGCGCTCGGTGAACTCTTTCGTCCAAAGCGCCGTGCCGCGCTTAAGCGCCCTGGCGGGAATCTTGGGTTTTCGTTTGGGAGGCATTGGTTCTCCTTGCTTGGATTACGCACCCGAAAGGGCTTGGTAGAGACGGTTTTGGGAGCGGATTGGCACCCTTGCTAACACGCACAACTCCGCGGTGTCAAACCGAAGCGGGGTGGGCGTTTTTAACTTTCGGGTAATCGGCCGGAAACAAGCGCGAAACACTTTTTGCCTGAAAATCGAGAGAACGCTCGGTGAGCGGCAAAGGTACGTATTCGACAAAACACATCGGAGGAAAAGGTATGAAAAGAAGAGGTTTGTTGGTTGCGGCGGGGCTTGTGTTCGCCGCGGGAGTTTTGTCCTTCGCCGCCGAGGGGTGGGCGCAGGACGTGAAGGCGATGGCGAAGAGCCTCGCGGACCTCAGGGTCGCAGCGGACACCGTCTGGGTGATGGTCGCGGGCTTTTTGGTGTTCTGGATGCACGCGGGCTTCGCCATGCTCGAGTCCGGCCTTTGCCGGGCGAAGAACACGGTCGCCATTCTCTACAAGAACTTTGGCGTTGTCGCCGTCTCCTCGCTCGCGTTTTGGGTGCTGGGCTTCGCGCTCATGTTCGGAGACGGCAGCTCGATGTTCGGAACGAACGGTTTTTTCCTGTCGGGAGCGGACAACAGCCCGGCCACGGGCGACGCATACGCGGGCGTTTTCTCCGCACTGAACTGGACGGGCGTGCCGCTCTACGCGAAGTTCTTTTTTCAACTCGTCTTCGCGGCGACTGCGGCCACCATCGTCTCGGGCTGCGTGGCCGAGCGAATCAGATTCTCCTCGTTCATGATTTTCAGCTTCGTACTCGTCGCCTTCATCTACCCTGTCCAGGGACACTGGATTTGGGGTGGAGGCTGGCTCGGGAGCATGGGTTTTCTGGATTTCGCGGGCTCGACCGTGGTCCACTCCGTAGGTGGCTGGGCGGGCCTGGCGGGCATCATTGTGCTTGGACCCCGCATCGGGAAATACGCTTCCGACGGGCGCATGCAGCCAATGCCCGGCCACAACATGCCGCTTGTGACCCTGGGCGGGTTCGTTCTGTGGCTTGGTTGGTTTGGTTTCAACCCGGGTAGCACTATGGCTGCCGACCCCGGGGCCATCGCACGTATCGCGGTGACGACAAACCTCGCCGCCTCGGCGGGCGTCGTGGCTTCTAGCCTCACCTCACGCACCCTGTTCGGCAAAGCGGACCTTTCGATGAGCGTAAACGGCGCGCTCGCGGGTCTGGTGGCCATCACTGCACCCTGTGCGAACGTCACGCCGCTGGGGGCGGTCGTCATCGGCTTGATCGCGGGCGTCATCGTCTGCCTTTCGATCCCGTTTCTTGACAAGGTCAAGATAGACGACCCGGTGGGTGCCGTTTCCGTGCACCTGGTGTGCGGAGCCTTCGGCACGCTCGCCCTCGGTCTGTTCGCGGCCCCTTCGGTCGATCCGGGCGTCGTGGGTCTGTTCTACGGAGGGGGAGCGGGGCTCCTCGTCAAGCAGCTCGTGGGCGTCGTGGCGGTGGGAGCGTTCACCTTCGTGCTCTCCCTCGTACTGTGGTACGTGGTGCGTGCCGCTCTCGGCCTGCGCGTTTCCGCAGAGGACGAATCGGCGGGTCTGGACATCTCCGAGCACGGCATGGAGGCCTACGCAAGCGAGCGTCTGGCCTAGTAGAGGAACTTCGGGCGGATGCGTACGTCCGCCCTCTTTGAGGGGAGTAAAAAATGCGTTTGGTTACGGCGATCATCAAGCCATTCAAGCTGGAAAGCGTAAAGGAAGCATTGGGAGAGGCCGGCGTGGCGGGCATGACGGTAAGCGAGGTCAAGGGTTTCGGTCGACAGAGGGGCCACACCGAGCTCTACCGGGGCAGTGAGTACGTGGTCGATTTTCTGCCGAAGATCAAGGTGGAAGTTCTTACCCAGGATGCGAACGCCGCTGCCGTCGTTGAAGCGATCAGCGAGGCTGCGCATTCAGGGCAGATAGGAGACGGCAAAATATTCGTTTGCGCCGTGGAGGATTGTGTGCGGATTCGCACAGGCGATAGGGGCGACGCCGCCATCTGAGGGAGTCGTCCGCTTCACTGCAAGAGAGTTCGGGGCCGGGGGCGCGCCTCGTTGATGCCGGAACTCGCGCCTCCCTTGACGGGGCGCGTTTCCCGGACCCATTTGGAGTTCCGAAAGGAGAAAGTGCATGTTCGGAAAGTGTGTGTTTGCAACGCTGGTGCAAAGAAGTCCCATGCGGTTCGTTTCTGCCCTTGCGCTCGCCGCCGCGCTCATGGTGCCGGGAGGCGCTTCGGCCCAGTCGATGACGCAGCAGATGCAGCAGAAGATCGAAGCCCTGGAGAAGCAAATCGAGGCGCTTAAAACCCAGATGAAGTCGATCTCCGAGGAGCAAAAAACGCAGAAAGAAGTAGTCCGGCAAACGAGGGTGGACGTGAAGAAGTCGCTCGACTTGCTTCCGAAAGTTGAAATCTCGGGTGCGGCAACCGGCATGTTGCAAGGCACGTCGGGCGTCGACAAAGAAGCGGGCGGAAACGAGGGCTTCTCGGTCGGCCTGTTCGACTTGGCCTTCACCCACGAGCCGGCGAAAAATCTCACCTTGCAACTCGTTCTGGAGGGTATCGCGGGCGACGGTCCGGATGCACGGTTTGGGACTTTTTCGGGTTTGAACTCGAACGCGGGCGACACCGGGGACGAACTGACGGTGCTCGAGGCGACGCTGGAGGCGACCTTCGGCGCCCTTACCCTCACGGCGGGAAAAATCGACCTAACGAACTACATCGACGGCAACAACGTGGCGGGAGATTCCGCCTCGCAATTCGTGACGGGGGCGTTTTCGAACAACGCGGTTCTGAGTGCTCCGGACAACGCTGCGGGTGCGCGTGCGCGCCTGGACTTGCCCAAGGGTTTCTACGTCGAAAGCGGCTTCATGGATCAGGACGCAGACGGCAGCGGCTCCACGAACGACAAGCTGTTCGACCATATCTTCTCCATGGTGGAGGTGGGTTACGGCGGCAAGGCGTTCGGCAGGGAGGGCAACTATCGGCTGTGGGGTTTCGCGGACGGCAACGGACTTGAGATGAAGGGCGACGAGCAGGAGCGGTATACGGCCTATGGATACGGGGTCAGCATCGACCAGGAACTGACTCCGGGGTTGTCGATGTTCCTGCGTCTGGGTTTTCGCGATTCGGACAACCTGAGTTACGACACCGAGTCCGCGTGGAGTGCGGGCTTCCAGATGGGGATTCCGGGGCGTCCGAGCGACGCGGCGGGTCTGGCTTTTGGCGCTATAAAACCGATAGCCAAAGGCAACGCGAAGAAAAAGGACGAGGAGACGTTCGAAGCATATTATCGCTGGCACTTTGCGGAAAACGTCCACCTGAGTCCCATCCTGCAATTCGTCAAAAATCCCGAGGGGAATCCCGAAGCGGATGATTTGGTGGTCCTCGGAGCGCGGTTTCAAGTCGATTTCTAGGTAGCGAACTCTCTCGTGCCCGGCCCCGGAGACGGGGCCGGTTTTTTTATGTGACTCCCCGCGAAGACGCTTTCTCCCGACAACCTCCAGGATGATTCGAACAACTATCTATATTCCCGCACGTTAGGGTAGCGTTTATTTTTTAGGTATGGCTAAAAAATTATCGGGTGCTAGCTTGACTTTTCTTTTGGCGCAGCCATAAAATTTGTTGTCTGAGGTTTTTTGCCGCAAAACGGAGAGAGAAACCATGGGGCGCAGGCGAGAGGCGGCCGGAAGAGGGGCCGGCGTCGCGGGCAGACGCTTGTGGGCGTGCCTTCTCGTCGCAGGCTCTCTGCTGGTGAATGCCGCCGGCGTTTTCGCCCACGTCGTTCCTCCCGAGGCGTTGCACCCCGTCGCCGAAAGTTATCGCCGCGCGAACTTCATGCTCAATCTAAACCCCGTGCCCTGGTCCGAGGTATGGGCCGACGCAGAGCGCATCGAACGCACACTGGCGGAGGCACACCCCGCTGCTGCCCGAAAGTTTCGGGAAGCTCTGGACGCCGCGAGGCGCGTCGCCCGAACCGCAGACCCGGGAGCCGACATGACGGCGGCGCGCGAGAACGGGCGGCGTCTCGTTTTCGGTCTGTTGACGCGCGGCGTCGCCGCACTGCTGATTGCGCGTCTGGACCAAGTTCGCCCCAACGCCACGAGGGCCGAAGTGCGAAGCCGCCTCGCCGAGGCGCGCAAGATTTCGGACGCCTTCGCGGAAGCCCTGCCGTACCTCGACCCCCAAGGCTGGAAGAAGATGCGGATACACTGGCTCGAGGCGCGCTCGCACTCAGGAGCCGGGGGTGTGATGGGCATCGGCGCAAGAGCGATGAACGTTGCCAAGATTCAGGAAAACACCGCCGCTATCCGCCGGTATTTCACCGCGAACTTCTCCGCCTTTCGGGCCGGTAAGCGTGAGAGGCTCCTCCCCCGACCGCGGGCGAGCAAAACCTATGTCCGGACGGCCAGGGTGCCCTGGCGTCTGCCCCCGGGCTCGGACATCAACAAGCAACTGCCGCGCCCGCGGCAGATTCTCGGCATGGCTGCGCGTGGCGTGAACGAGGCGGAAACCTTTCTCATCGCGCTGGGCGACATGGCCTTTGACAGCGCCGAGATTTTCGGCGAGCCCGCCCGCAGCCTGGGGATGAGTTGTAATACCTGCCACAACAAAGGGGTGACGAATCCCCGGCTCTTCATTCCCGGGCTTTCGAGCCGCAAGGGCGGGATGGACGTGTCGAACAGCTTTTTTGCGGGCCACGCCAACAACGGCCTCTACGACCCGCTGGACACGCCCGATTTGCGCGGCATTCGCTTCACGGCCCCTTACGGCAGGAACGGGCGCTTCGCCTCGCTGCGCGAGTTCGTGCGCAACGTCATCGTGAACGAGTTCGACGGGCCCGAACCCGATCCCATG
The DNA here is from genome assembly GCA_965221655.1 of bacterium. Lineage (GTDB taxonomy): Bacteria > UBA8248 > UBA8248 > UBA8248 > UBA8248 > Bin107. The sequence continues at coordinate 2,904,340 of OZ244906.1, forward strand.
CTGCTCGATGGGATGGTCGCCTACATGAACGAGTTCGAGTTCTTGCCGAATCCCAAATTACGAAAGAGCGGGCGACTCGACCCCGCGCGGGTCTCGCAGGCGGCCTTGCGGGGAGAGAAGACGTTTTTTCGAAAATTTCCGCAGATGATGGGCGGGGCGAGTTGCGCGAGTTGCCACGTACCGGATGCGAACTTTCTGGACCACAAGCGCCACGACATCGGTTCGACGGGCGAGGGTCCCGGACCCTTCCGCTCGGGAGGGCTGGACACTCCCACCCTGCTTTCCGCGAAATTTACTGCGCCTTATTTCCACGACGGCAGCTTGCCTACTCTGCGCGCTGTGAACGAGTGGTTCAACGAGCGCTTCAAACTCGGACTGACCAAAAAGGAAATAGACGACCTCACCGCCTACGTCGAGGCCGTGGGCGACGGCGTGGAGGGCATGGAGGATACGGTGCACACGCTCGCGTCTGAACTGGAGGAGTTCAAGTTCTTCCTCTCTACCTACGAGCGTTTGAAGAGAAGAAAAAAAACGGAGCTGATCGCCATCGTGCTTCGGACGGTCGTGCGTGAGGTGCAGGCCCACAAGTGGGACGTGCAGGACAAGGGTAGCCTCCCCATCCTCGACGAGATGGAGAAGAACCTGAACGAGGCGCTCGAGGCGCATCTGGCGGGCGACGCGAAGACGAGCGAGGAGAAAATGGCGGCCTACCACACCCTGTATGAGAAAAACGCGGACAAGCTCAAATGAGAGCGACCTTGGACATTGCCCGAAAACTGTTGCCTGGAGCGATTCTGCTCCTCGCGTGCCTCCTTGTCGCAACGCCCGCATGGACGGCGGAAAAAGACCTGCGGATTGCGCTCATTCCGCTCGAGAATCCCGAAAAACTTATCAGCGACGTGCAACCCGTTATGCGTTTTCTCGAACAAGAGATGGGGCGCAAGGTGCGTCATTTCATCACGCTCAACTATTCGGCGGCCGTCGAGGCCATGGCAGCAGGCAAAGCGGACGTGAGCTTCATGTCTCCTTTGCCCTACGTGTTGGCGAACAGGCATTCAGGGGTCGAGGCTGTTCTCGGCGAAATTTACGACGGAAAGTCCTATTACCATGCGCGCATCTTTGTGCGCCGGGAGAGCGGCATCAAAAACCTCTCCGACTTGAAAGGCAAAACCATCGCCTACGTCGACCCCATATCGAGTTCGGGCTTCATGTATCCCCACGATCTCTTCGTGCGCGCGGGCTTGGTGCAGGGAGGGGTGGAAAGGCCCGAGGGCAGGTTTTTCCGCAGGGTGTATTTTGCAGGCGGGGATCAACAGGCGATTCAGGCGATGTTCGGCGGCTTCGTGGACGCGGCAGGCGTGAGCCAGTACGCCCTGAACCTTTTGCGCCCCGAGCAGCGCGCCCGGGTAGTGGCCATCGCCGAGTCCGCGCGGATTCCCAGCCACAACGTGGTGGTGCGCAAGGGTTTGGAGCCCGCGGTCAGGCGCAGTTTCGTCGCGGCGATGCTCAAGCTGAACCGGCCCGGGAATCGCAAGCTGCTGCGCGCACTCTACGGAGTGGACGGCTACATAGAGGTCGACCACGCTCGCTACCGGGTGGTGGCCGACCTGGCGCGAAAATATGGTTTTTTGAGGGAATAGGCGAATGTCCAAAGAGGTGGTCATCCACGTCGAGAACGCGCGCGTAGAAGTGGAGGGGCGCACGATTCTCTCCATTGAGGAGTTGCGGGTCGCGCGCGGAGAGCGCATCGCCGTCATCGGCAACAGCGGCTCGGGCAAGACGACGCTCATGCGCATGCTCAAGGGCTACGTGCCCTGCACGGAAGGCAAGGTGGTCGTGCTGGGGGACATCTTCCCGATCCGCGAATCGCGCAAGATGAAGGCCCACCACCGCCACATCGGGATGATTCACCAACATTTCGACCTGATAGGACGCGAGACCGTCTGGCAGAACGTCTACCACGGCAGGCTCGGCTACGTGTCCTTGCTCAGGAGCGCGCTCGGAATCTGCTCGGAGCGAGATTTGCAGATATGCGCCAAGGCCATCGACGAGGTACACCTGGGCGGCAAGCAGGAGCGTTTCGCCCGTACGCTCTCGGGCGGGGAGCAGCAGCGCGTCGCTATCGCCAGGGCACTGGCCCAGGAGCCGACGATTCTACTCGCCGACGAGCCCGTATCGAGCCTCGACCCGGCTCTGGCCGAGGACATTTTGGGGTTGATTCTCTCGGTGTGCGACGCCTACGACCTTACGCTGCTGATGAGTCTGCACCTTCCCGAACTCGGGCGCAGGTACGCGAGCAGAATCCTCGCGATGCGCGACGGACGAATCGTGTGGGACGGCTCTTCGGATGCGCTTTGTGGTGATAAGATACGCGAAATATACGAGTTCGCGGGCATGAACGGAGTCGCGCATGGCAACGCAGCAAGAGCGGACGCAAACGTCCTCACTTGGCCGTACGGCTGGCAGGGTCGGCTCATGCCTGGCGGCTAGTGCTCTTCTGTTCTGGTCCTTTCAGGGAACAGAATTCTCGTTCGGACAGCTTTGGCGCGGCGTTCCCCGGCTAGTCCACTTCTTCGGCAGAATGTCCCCCCCCGACTGGTCGGTTTGGGACGTGCTGCTCACCTCGGCGGTCGAGACGCTCCAGACCACCATAGTGGGCACCTTTTGGGGTGCGCTGTTCGCCTATCCGCTGGGCGTACTCGCGGCCTCGAACTGGACGCCCGCCTGGGTGCACCTGCCCGTGAAGGCGTTGATGGCGTTCGTGCGTTCCATCCCGCTCCTGCTTCTGGCGCTGTTGTTCGTCTCCGCCGTGGGGTTGGGGCCTTTCCCCGGCGTTTTGGCGCTGGCCGTTCACTCCGTCGGCGTGCTCGGGCGCTTCGTGGCGGAGGAGATCGAGGCGACTGACCCCAAGCCCCTGCTCGCCCTGCGGGGCACGGGAGCGTCTTCGGTGCAGATCATCCAGCACGGGTTGATCCCCCAGGTGCTGCCGCAGATGGTCGCGCACCTGGCCATCCGTTTCGAGATGAACCTGCGGGATTCCACGATTCTCGGCCTGGTCGGGGCCGGAGGGCTGGGTTTTTACGTGTTCCTGTACGTCAAACAGTTTCAGTGGCAAAAATCGGGCGTGCTGGTGCTGGCCATCATCGCGCTGGTCTTTGCGGGCGAGTTCGTCGCCTGGCAGGTGCGCAAGCGGTTGATATAGGCTGAAGCGCGAGGCTGCCGCGAACCGAACCTTGGTAAACGGAGGGAGGCGCAGATGGAGACGCTGGTCGATCTTCTGGAGGAGGCGGCGGCGCAGTTTCCCGACGCGATCGCCCTGGAGGGCGAGGTGGAAGGCCGCGGGCAGGTCGCGCTAACGAGAAAGCAACTCCTGGGGCGCGCAGCGGCCCTGGCGCGAGAACTCGTGGCGGGCGGCGTGGGGCCGGGGGATTTGGTCGCCTTGCTGGCAGCGAACCAACCCGAATGGGCGGTGGGCTATTTCGGCGCGCTGCTAGCGGGCGGCGTACTCGTGCCGCTCGACGTGAACTTGAAGCAAGGCGAGTTGGCGAACGTTGTGGAGAAGGCGCGCCCCGTCTGCGTGCTCACCGACGCGGGCGAACAAGGGCGGGCCGAAGCACTCGCGCGCGGCGCACCCTCCGCCTGTAAGGTCGTGCGTTTCGACGCAGAACGAGAGTCCGCCCCGGCGGAAGGCCTGCCCGGTGCTGCGCGCGGGCCAGATGCGCTCGCGCTCATATCGTTCTCCTCGGGCACGACGGGAACACCCAAGGGGGTCATGCTATCCCACGCGAACATCGTCTCGAACGTGCGCGCCGTGTTGGGCCCGTTCGGGGCGTGCGAGACCGACGTTTTTCTCTCCATCCTCCCTCTGCATCACATGTTCGAGAGCACGGGCGGCTTGCTGTTGCCCCTGGCGGCGGGTGCGCGGGTGCACTACCTCTCCTCGCTCAATCCGCGCCTCATTGCCGACGCTATGCGCGAGGAGGGTATCACCATCTGCCTGATGGTGCCGGCCCTTGCGCGCCTCATTCACAAGCGCATCATGTCGAACGTGGAAGGGCTGCGCGGGCCGAAAAAAATGCTCTTCCGCCTGCTGTTCGCCGCCTCAAACGCTTGCCTCGGCATGGGTGTGTGCGTCGGGGGTATTTTGTTCTCCCAGGTGAAGAAGAACCTCGGCGCGAACCTGCGCTACTTCGTGAGCGGAGGTGCTGCGCTCGACGCGCGGATAGCCCGCGATTTGCTCGCGCTGGGGGTCGAGGTGATTCAGGGATACGGCCTTACGGAAACCTCGCCAGTCACCCACGCGAATCCCCCGGGGGCGGCGAACCGCATCGGCACCGTCGGCCCGCCGATTCAAGGGGTCGAAGCGCGTATCGAGAGCGTGGAGGGCGCGGGGGAGGGGGAGGGAGAAATACTCGTGCGCGGGCCGAACGTGATGCAGGGCTACTTCGAGAACCCCGCGATGACGGCCGAAGTGCTGCGCGGGGGCTGGTTCCACACCGGGGACATCGGCAGGGTGGACGCACAGGGCTACCTTACGATATGCGGGCGGTCGAAGAACGTCATCGTTTCCGAAGCCGGTAAGAACGTCTATCCCGAAGAGGTGGAGGAACAGCTCATAAAGAGCACGTGCTTCCTGGACGTGTGCGTTCTCGGCAGGAAGAACCCGCGCGGCGGGGAAGAGGTTTTCGCCGTCGTCGTACTCGACACCGAGGCCGACTTGCCCGCGGATGAAGAGGAGTGTGCGGTACTGGTGGATACGGAACTCGCGCGCCTGAGCGCGGACCTCGCAGACTACAAACGGGTGGCGGGCTTTTTCGTCTGGCCGGAGGAGGAGTTGCCCAGAACCACGACCCGCAAGCACAAGCGCGAGGACATCAAAGCGATTTTGCGCGAGACCCCCGGGTTCGGACCGGGCGATTTTTGAGCGAGGATGACCGTGGTTTCTCCTCACCTCGGAGCGTCCCCGAGAATCGAGCGGCGGGTTGGTCAGTTCGCGCTGTTTGTGATATCCAGCGCGTTGGCGGACGTATCGCAAAAACTTCTGCAACAGAGGTCGGGAGCGTCGCATACGGCCGGCGTGTGTGAATTCCATTGCGAGACTTGAAGATATGTCGGAATCCATAAGAGACGCCGCACGCGCACTACATCCTTGGCTTTCCGAGACCAGACGCACGATTCATATGCACCCCGAGCTTGGCTACGAGGAGCGCGAAACCTCCCGCCTTGTTGTGGAGAACCTCGAGCGTCTCGGGCTCGGAGTGCACACCGGCATTGCGGAGACGGGGGTGGTGGGCTTGCTCGCGACGGGACGCCCCGGCCCCACCATCGGTATACGTGCCGACATGGACGCTCTGCCCGTCGAGGAATCGAACGACGTTCCCTATCGCAGCCGTCGCCCGGGCAAGATGCACGCTTGCGGTCACGACGCCCACGTGAGCATGCTGCTCGGCGCGGCTCGTCTGCTCGCGGAAAACCGCACGTGGCTCGACGGGCTGGGTGGCAACGTCAAGTTCATTTTCCAGCCCGCCGAGGAGGGCAAGGGCGGGGGAAAGAGAATGGTGGAAGAAGGCGTTCTCGAAGAGCCCCGCGTGGACATCCTCATCGCCGCCCACGTGTGGCCCGACATGCCTGCGGGGCACATTGGCACGCGCACGGGTCCTGCGCTCGCGGCATCGGACAAGATGATCTTTCACGTCAGGGGTGAGAGCTCACACGCGGCTTATCCCCACCAGTCGAAAGACGCCCTGCTGGCGGGTGCCCACCTGGTGAGCGCGCTTCAGAGCATTTCTAGCAGAAACCTGAGCCCCTTCGAGCACGCCGTCGTGTCGATCACGGGGTTCGAGGCGGGCGTTGCAATCAACATCGTGCCCGGATACGCACGGCTCCAGGGTACCATCCGTACGCACGACCCTCGCGTGCGGGAGAAGGCGATTGAGCGCGTACACGCGATTGCGCGCGGGGTGGCGGCGGCTTTCGACGTGCAGATCGAGGTCGAGCATACACCGGGTTATCCCGCTCTCAGAAACCACGAGTCCGCCGCCGCGCTTATCACCAACGCGGGCGCGCAGGTGCTCGGCCCCGAGAACGTTGGCGAGATGCCGCTTTCGATGGGAGCCGAGGACTTTACCTACATGGCGTCCGAGCGGCCCGGAGCGTTGTTCCGCGTGGGTATACTGAACGAGGAGAAGGGTTTCGTTTACGGCCTGCACTCGGATCGTTTCGATCTTGACGAGGATGCCCTGCCCGTCGGCACAAGCGTGTTCGTCCAGGCCGTCGTCGAGTTTCTGGGCAACCCGGAGAAATATCTCGCCTAAGCCTTGCGGGCGGCGTCCTCTTGCCCCCCGCCAGCGGAGAATCGTCCCTTGCCGATAGAGCCATACGTTCTTCTCGCCCTGAGTGCAGCGGCGTGCTTCACCTGTGCGGATTTCTTCGCGCGCAAGGGCTTGCAGTACGCCAACCACTTCGTCGGCGCGACGCTCACCCTGGCGGGGGAGTTGGTTCTCTTCGTTCCACTGCTGCTCGTGCTGGGCACCCCGTTCCCCGCGCCGGGCGCACACTATTTTTGGGTGATGCTCGGGGGAATGTGCAACCCCGGGCTTTTTCTCATCTTCTTCTTGATAGGCATTCATCGCGTCGGCGTGGCGCGTGCGGCCCCCATAAAGGGTATGTCGCCCATCTTCGCCGCCTTGCTGGCACTCGTGTTTCTGGGGGAAGACCCTGCCTGGTACCACCTCATGGGCGTCGCCTTCGTGGTGGGTGGCATCGTACTGCTGCTTTCGGGCAAGACCGAAGGGAGGTGGAGCCGCTGGGACGCGCGCTGGCCCGTGTTCGCTGCGATGATCTCAGGCGTCGGCTCCACGTCGTGGAAAAAGGGTTTGGGTGCTTTTCCGAGTGCACTGAACGCCGCGACGATAGGCGCCACCGTTGCCCTGCTCGTGGTGGGCGCCTACACTTGTTATACCCTGCGAAAGGAAGGTGCGGGCGATGTGCGGCGCGCGTTTTGGCCCTACGTGCTCGGCGGCGTGGCGGCGGGCATGGGAATTTTTCTCTTCACTTCCGCCTTGCAACTAAGCGAGGTTTTCCGGGTGGTGCCGTTGGTGCAGACGAGTCCCCTGTTCACCGTGTTGTTCAGCCTTGTCTTTCTGAGGCGGGCCGAATTCGTCACCTGGCATCAACCTGCCGGTGCGGCGCTTACGGTGAGCGGAGCCATCCTCGTCGTGCTGCGCGTCTGAGCATCCGGTCGGGATAGACTTCTCATCCGAAAGCGCGTATATATCCACCCGTTCAGGAGCAATTTCTCGGTCCGCTGGCCGTTTTCCTGTCCCCATCGTCTAGCCTGGCCCAGGACACCGGCCTTTCACGCCGGCAACAGGGGTTCGAATCCCCTTGGGGACGCCAGTCGCAAGTGTCGAAAAATCCGACAACCGGGCAACGAGCACGCCGGGGGCTGAGACATGAAGGGCCGCGTTTCGCTGGAATCCGTCTCCGAGAAGTTCCCCGTCCTCAAGAGCGGACGCGCTCTGAGTGCGCGGCAGCGCGTTTGCAAACGTACTCTGGACGTATTGCTGGGGGTTTCGGCCCTGGTCGTCTTCGTCCCGTTCGGTCTGCTCCTTGCCGCCGCGATCAAGGTTGCGAGCAAAGGCCCCGTGTTCTACTCCCAGACCCGCGTTACCCGGGGCGGGAGAACGTTCACGCTCTACAAGTTCCGTACCATGCGCATGGGTGCTCCTCCCCCGAGGGGTACGCTGTCGACCAAGGCCGACGACCCAAGGGTCTACCCGCTTGGTCGCCTGCTCCGCCGGTATCATCTGGATGAATTTCCCCAGTTGTGGAACGTTTTGAGGGGAGATATGAGCCTGGTCGGTCCCCGGGCGGAGTACGTCGAGACTCTCGATACGGCCAAGCGGCATTACCCCGCGTTCGTCTATCGTGAACTCGTTCCCGCGGGCATCACGGGCTGGGCACAAATTCACCAGGGCCACGTCGATCAGATCGAAGACTACCGCGTCAAACTCGAATACGACCTTTACTACGTTCTCAACTATTCACTCCGCCTGGATCTCGAGGTGTTGTTCTGGACTGCGCTCATGTTCTTGCGCATCAGGCCCTAGGCGCAGACCTGCGCTTCCATACGCGCGTAAAGTGCGAGAATTTCCCGCAAGACGATTTCGTCCCTAAACCGCTCTTCCACCATGCGCCGCCCCGCCGCGCCCATCTCGCGCCTGAGTGCTGCGTCCCCGGCCAGCCTGGCGATGGCGTCGGCCAGCCCCCGGGCGTCCTTGGGGGCGATGCGCAACCCGTTTACGCCCTCTTCGAGAACCGTCCGGCAGCCGGGAACGTCGGTGGCCACCAGGGGGCGGGCGCTCGCTGCTGCTTCCAGCAGGCTCTTCGGCAAACCTTCTCCGTAGTAGGTCGGCAAGACGGCGATGTGGCAGTTTCTCCACACGTTCGCCATGCCCTCTTTGTAGCCCCACCATTCGACCGCGCCCTCGCGTTGCCAGCCCGCGAGCGTTTCGCCCGATAAGGAGGAGGGATTCTTCGGGTCGGGAGCTCCCACGAGCACCATGCGCACGGGCGCGTTCTCGCGCCTGAGCAGGCGGGCGGCCTCCACGAATTCGCGCACGCCCTTCTCGGCCAGCATTCGCGCGGCGAGAACTGCAAGCGGCGGACCGGTGGGTTCGGGCGCAGGGTAGAATTCGCGCACGTCCACGCCCGAGCCGCGCACGACGAGCAGGCGTGCCTCGCGGGCGAGGGCGTTTTCGAGCACCGTCTTCTTGTCGGCGTCGTTTTGGACGATTACCCAGACGCCGTCTCGCGCGTGCAGACGCCGCAGCAGAAAGCAGAGAACTTTGCGCACGAGCCGCAGCCCTCTCGTGCGTGTGGTGAAGAGCGAACCCAGGCCGACGAAGGACTGCACGACGAGCGGTGTGCGTGCAAGGCGCGCGGCGAGGGCGCCTTGGAGCAGGTTTCGCACGCCGAAGTGATGCGCTATGTGGGGGCGATGCTTTCTGTACGCGCGAATGAGGCGCAAAAGAGCGAGAGCCTCGCTCCACAGACGCAGGCCTGCTTTGTTGTCGTTGCCAAGAGCGCAGCACGCGAAGCCCTCCGCGCGAATCTGCCCCAGGCGGTCGGCGCCCCTTCGCACGCATACGAGGACGCGGTAGCCCGCTGCCTGGGCCGCCCGCGCGAGCGCGCGCCTGTGGCTCAGGAAGTATCCGTCTTCCAAATCCAGCAAGGCGAGGGTTTTTTCCATTTCGTCGCTTCCCAAAACCGCCTCGCAAGTGGGAGCGCCGGGTTTCATCACCCCTCCCCGGTTATCGAACAGAGAGTGATGCAGGCGTTTCGAATCCGACGCGGCCCGCTCGCCACCACCATGCACCACCCCGCCCGCAGGAGAGGGTGCGCGCGTGATTCATCGCGGCCTAGACGAGATTTTCTTGAAAAAAGCGGATCGTGCGCTCCCATGCGAGTTCGGCGGCGGCTCTGTCGTAGCGCGGCGTGGTGTCGTTGTGAAAGCCGTGGTTGGCCTTAGGGTAGAAATGCGCGGTGTATTGCTTGCCGTGCTTCTTGAGGGCGGCTTCGTAGGCGGGCCAGCCCTTGTTGATGCGCGCGTCGAATTCAGCGAAGTGCAGCAGCAGGGGCGCCTTGATGCGGGCGACTTCTTCTTCCGTTTTGGGCTGACGGCCGTAGAAGGGGACGGACGCGGCGAGGTCGGGCTTGCGCACGGCCATCGCGTTCGAGACGCCGCCCCCGTAGCAGAAGCCGACCACGCCGACCTTACCGTTCGCGTTCGCGTCGGCCCGCAGGCGGTCGAAGGCGGCAAAGAAATCTTCAAGCAGCTTCGCCTTGTCGAGTTTGCGCTGCATGACCCTGCCGTCGGAGTCGTTGCCGGGGTATCCGCCCAGCGGCGTGAGGCCGTCGGGAGCCAGGGCGGTGAAGCCGGCCACGGCCACGCGCCGGGCAACGTCGGCAACGTAGGGGTTGAGCCCTCTGTTCTCGTGTACGACCACCACGCCGCCGCGCTTTCCACCACCCGCGGGGCGAACGAGATAGGCCTTGATGGAGCCGTGGCCCCGGGGCGAGGGGTAGGTCGTCCACTCCGCCTTGATGCGCTTGTCGCCTTCGTCCACCTGCCTGGCGAGGGCGTAGTCTGGCGAGAGCATATCGAGGAGGGCGGTGGCGGTGAGGCCGCCGGCGGCGAACTTCGCCGCCTTGTCGAGAAACTCCCTGCGATCGATGACGCCGTGCACGTATTCGTCGAACAGATCCAGCAGTTCCTGGTCGAAATCGCTCGCTTTCATGCGTTCCATCGCTCGCCTCCCGTGTCGGTGAAATGGACGAAACTGCTCTGCCCCGGACGAACGGGGCGCAGGCCGAAATTATACCGCGTCCAGGGTAAAGCGAGAGCGGTTTTCTGGTGGAAAACGGGCGGTTTTACGCCTCGCGCGTGAGCTTCTCGCGCAGCCAACGGAACGACGCGGGCGCCCATTCGGCAAAATGTTTGAACGCGCAGTGCCCGTCGTCGGGGTAGATGCGCGCCTCCTTGCCCGTCACGGGGCCGTGCTCGAGCATGTAGTAGACGTTGCCGATGGGGGCGAGGTGATCCTGTTTGCCGTTGATCATCAAGACGGGACAGACGATTTTCTCCACCAGGCCGAGTTCCGCGAGCGACCACTGTGCGAAGAGCGCCTCTTCTTTCTCGACGCTCGTTTCGGGAAAGGAGGAGCCGTCTCCCGGTGCGCCGAAGACGTACGCCGCGCGCTTGTTGCGGTTGGCGACGTAGTTTTCCATCTCCTCGGGCGTGAGGCGATAGCCGAAGTGATGGCCCGCGCTCGCCACCGCCGCCCCCACTTTGTCGGGGCACGTGCCCGCGAGCAGCATGACTGAGTGGCCGCCCCGGCTGATGCCGAACGCCCCGATGCGCCTCGCGTCCACCTCGGGGCGGGCGGCGAGATAGTCCAGAGCTGCCTCCCAGGCGACGACCGAGCGCGGCTCGTAGGGAAAGGGGTTCTCGCCCGTGCCGGGTCCGTCCATCACCAGCGTGGCGAGACCTTCTTCCATCGCCATCTCGCCTGCCCAGCCGCGGTCTTCCTTGAACATGTCTCCGCCGCACATGACGAGGACGGCGGGTGCAGGATTCTCGGTACTCGCTGCCGCAGGGGCGCGAAAGTGCGCGGTAATGCGTTTTGCCTCGCACGCCACCTCCACGACTTCGAGTGGCGGGTCGAGATACGCGCACGCCCTGAGGTAGGCGCGGATGCACGCCCGATCGGCCTCCTGCTTGCGGGGGGTGAGTGCGCGGGGAAAACGCGCGATGCTGTAGTAGGTCTTCGCCAGCAGAAATTTTTCGCGCGCCGAGTGGGTCTCGCCCCGGGCGGCAAAGGCCTCTGCCTCGCGTTCGTGGCGCTCCGCAATTCCGCTCCACAGGGGCACCCACACGTCGTCGGTCGTGCCTTGGAGAGAGGCCACGGCGCGCTCTAACTCTTCTAAGTCGTCGACCATGTGGAGCCAGCGGCGGTAAAAGCCGCCGTGTTCGACGACAAAGGGGTCTTCGTTGGGAGCGAAAGGCAGGCCTGCGAGGTCGTTCATGGTTTGCCGTGTCCGGTGCGGGCGTCGTCAGGCGTCGAGGTGTTCGTATATTTCGACGACCATACCACCCTTGACGATGCCGTCGCTCAGATGGCCCGCCAGCACTTTTTCAGGCTCGCCCGGTCCTCCGCTGATGGCCATGTGGACATGGACGTAGGGCTGGGGCTCGCTCCATTCCACGCCCTCGCCAAGGGCGAGAGGTGGCTCTTCGGGCCACGTGATGTTCCCGAGAGCCACCAATTCACGCCAGCCCTGGAAGTGCAGACGGTCTACGTCGTATCCGTTCATGCTCTTGAAGCCGGAGATCATGTCCGTCTCCGAGAGCGCGCCGATGAGGAACACCGAACCCGCGCGGACGTCGTGCTCCTTCACCACGCGGGTCAGGTTGGCGTAGAAGTTGTCGCCCGCCTCGAGCGTGACGCGAAAGATGCGGCCCAGCCTTCTTTGTTCTACCTTCATTTGCGCCTCCTTGTGGAATCGGGCAGCGGCGACTTCAGTCCCGGCCCCGGGCGACGACTTCGTCGTAGAGACGCTCCAGCCCCTCACGGAAGGTGTCCTTCCTCTGCTGGAGCCAGTATGCGCCGAGCGAGTCGTCGGCGTGGAAGTACGCGAGAAACTGGGGGTCCTCGGTGGCTTCGGTCTTCGGTTTGCCTGCCCCGACGACCCCGACCATAATCTCCATCATCCCGCTCAGGCGGTCTTTCAGCTCCGTCGCCACCTCTTTGCCGCATATCTCGCCGTGGCCGGGGACAATGGTCTCGACGTTGAGGGTCTCCACCCAGGCGAGAGCTTCTATCCACTCGGCGACGCAAGCGTCGCGCATCCCCGCCGAGGGGCCGTTGATGACCACGTCGCCCGCGAAGAGCACCCCTTCCTCGGGCACGAGAACCGAGGTGCACGCGGGAGAGTGCCCGCCTTTTCGGTGAATTTCGAAAGTAAGCGGCGGCAGATGCAGGGTGAGGTTGTCCTCGAAGCAAAAACGCGGCAGCGGCACGGCGGCAGTCTCGATTTCCACGGCTTCGGCGACGTGGCCCCGATCCCGCAGTGTTTTTACGAAAATTTCCTTGGAAAAGGCGTTGTCGCCCTTTGCGATTTCCTCGTAGACGTACTGGGGAGCGATGATCTCCACGTCGCCTTCGATGAACGAGGAGCCCGTGGTGTGGTCGCCGTGGTAGTCGGTGGCGATGAGGTAGCGCACTCCCAGCGGGCTCAAAGAAGCGACTTCGGACTGCCACCTGCGCGAATCGGTGGGCCGCACCGGACAGTCGAGGAGAACGACGCCGTTATCGGTGACGGCCGCGCCCACGTTCGCCCAGTCAAAGGCGGTTTCTGCGTAGAGGTGCTCGGAGAGACGACGCATACGGCGCCCTTTCTTTTCGGTACGATGTGCGCGAGAATATATAAAACGGCGAAAGCAAGCATACTCTCCCGCAACCCGCCTCCGCAAGAGGCGGCGCATCCGCTTCGGCGAAGGAGGAAGCCGGCGTGGAACTCATACTCCTGGGTGTGGGCGCGCCACCGCCGACTCCCCAGAAGAGCGGTCCGTGCAACGCCATCGCCAAGGGCGGGAAACTCTATCTGGTCGACGCCGCCCGCCACGCGGCGACCCGCATTGTCGAGTCGGGTTTTCGCGTCCGCGACGTCGATCATCTCTTCTTCACGCATTTTCATTCCGATCACTACACGGGCTTCGGCGAATTTTTTCTCTCGCGGTGGATACTGGGGGCCGCGACGCCTCTCGAGGTCTACGGCCCCTCGCCCGTTCGGGAGATCGTCGAGCGCATGCTCGCTTACTACGCTTACGACGTCGATTTGCGGGTGGAGGAGGGAAAACCGCGCGACGGCGCCGAAATTACGACGTCCGTACTCGCGCCCGGCGATGCGCTTGAGGTGGACGGAATCGCCGTCCGTGTCGAGAGGGGGACGCGCCATGGCAACGTGGAGGACATTCTCTCCTACTCGTTCGAGTCTGAGGGCAGAAGAATCGTCATCGCGAGCGACGGCAGCCCCACGGAGAAGCTGGTGCCGTTTGCACGGGGTGCGGACATTCTGGTGATGCATCCCTGCCTGCCGGAGTTGATCAACGAGAATTTTGGCGGGTTTCGAGGTACGGCGCAGATTGTGGCGGCCCACCACGCCACGGCGGAGGAGTTGGGAAGAACGGCCACTGCGGCCGGTGTCGGGATGCTCGTTTTCTCCCACGTCGTTCCTCCGCTCGCACCGAATGAAAGGGTACGCGAAGCGATAGCCCCGTATTTCGACGGCCCCATCGTGGCGGGTGAGGATTTGATGCGGCTTTGAATCGTCCCGGCAGGCAGAATTTCGTACTGACGCAATGCCGGGAGCGTGTGGTGACAATGGAAATACGCAGTGCAACCGAAGGTGAACGCTATTGACGACGGTCGTGCATTTTCCCGTTTTCCGGAGGAGAGAAGATGAGAAAAAGTTCGTGGCACCTGGGTATTGCTCTTGTTTTGGGCCTTGTGTTCGTCGGTTCGGCGGCGACCGACGCCCTGGCAGCCAAGTTCCGCATCGGGATGCACCGCCAGACGTTCGGCTCCTTCACGGCGGTGGCCATGGGGATGGGCTACTTCGATGAGGAGTTCGGAAAGGGCAACTGGTCGGTCAAGGTTTTTCCGCAGGGCAAGCTCGTCATCGAGGCGTTGCTCTCGCGCAGCATCGACGTGGGCCACGGAGCCACGAGGCCCTACGTGGACGGCGTCGCCAAAAAAGCGGGTCTGACGATGATTGCCGCCAGCTCCTCGTGGTGCAAGGCAACTTCCATCTGGGTGCCGATGGATTCGCCCGTCAAGACGGTGGCTGACCTCAGGGGCAAGACCATCGCCGAGAAGAAGGGAACCTCCACCCATTTCGTTCTGGACAACGGCATCCTGCCCGCATTCGGCATGAAGCCGCGCGACGTCAAGATCATGAACACCACCACGGCGGAGCGTCTGTCCGCTTTTCGGGCGGGGGTGGTCGACGGGATGGTCGGCGTCGCGCCTACGACGTTTCGACTGGCCGATATGAAGTGGGGCAGGCCCATAGTCGATTACTGCAAATACGACAATCCACCCGCGCTGATTTTCGTCGAAATCGCCAACCCCAGGACGCTCAAGAGCAACCCCGAGGGCATGGTGAAATATCTGCGCGCCTATCTGAAATCCACCAACCTGTGGAAGAAAGACCCCAACAAGTTCGCCAGGGTCTACCACAAATGGCTGGTGGCGAAGGGTCGCAAGGTCGATTACTCGATGGCGAGACGCTCCATCGAGGTGGTGCGGCCGCTTTATAAAATCACTCCCCGCATCGTCAACGCTCTCGCAGCGACGGCCAAGGTGCAGAAGGGCCGCGGCAAGATTCGCCGTCTGCCCGACTTCGCGGGCGGCGAGGGCATCGAGAGGGGACCGCTCGATAAGGCACTGGCCAGCATGAAACTGAATTGACGCCCATTCGGGCGCCGCGGATGCTTTTTCTTATGCTTTAGAAGCTCTTTTGGCATGCTCGTCCGAGCAGGGCCGTGTTGCGGGCGGAATTTCGCGCTGATGCAATTGCCGGGGGGGATGTGGCATAATGACTTCATACTATGCAATGGATTATGAACGTATGTGAGGGAGATACTGCATTTCCCCGTTTTCCGGAGGAGAGAGGATGAGAAAAAGCTCGTGGCACCTGGGTATTGCTCTTGTTTTGGGCCTTGTGTTCGTCGGCTCGGCGGCGACCGACGCCCTGGCGGCCAAGTTCCGCATCGGGATGCATCGCCAGACGTTCGGCTCCTTCACGGCGGTGGCCATGGGGATGGGCTACTTCGATGAGGAGTTTGGAAAGGGCAACTGGTCGGTCAAGGTTTTTCCGCAGGGCAAGCTCGTCATTGAGGCGTTGCTCTCGCGCAGCCTCGACGTAGGCCATGGAGCCACGCGGCCCTACGTGGACGGCGTCGCCAAGAAGGCGGGTCTGACGATGATTTCCGTCAGCTCCTCGTGGTGTAAGTCCATCTCCGTTTGGGTGCCGATTGATTCCCCGGTCAAGACGATGGCCGACCTCAAGGGCAAGACCATCGCCGAGAAAAAGGGAACCTCCACCCACTTCGTTCTGGACAATGGCATCCTGCCCGCGTTCGGCATGAAACCGCGCGATATCAAGATAATGAACACCACCACGGCGGAGCGTCTTTCCGCCTTCCGGGCAGGGGTGGTCTCCGCCATGGTCATCGGCGCGCCCACCTCGTTCCGCCTCACGGACGAGAAGTGGGGCAGGCCCATAGTCGATTACTGCAAGTACGACAATCCGCCTGCGATGATTTTCATCGAACTCGCCAACCCCAGGACGCTCAAGAGCAACCCCGGGGGCATGGTGAAATATCTGCGCGCCTATCTGAAATCCGCCAACCTGTGGAAGAAAGACCCCGACAAATTCGCCCAGGTCTACCACAAATGGCTGGTGGCGAAGGGTCGCAAGGTCGATTATTCCATCGCCAGGCGCTCCATTGAGGTGGTGCGCCCGCTGTATAAAATCACTCCGCGCATCATCAACGCCCTGAACGCGACGGCCAAGGTGCAGAAGGGCCGGGGCAAGATTCGCCGTCTGCCCGACTTCGCGGGCGGCGAGGGCATCGAGAGGGGTCCGCTCGAGAAGGCGTTGGCCAGCATGAAAATGAACTAGCGCGCATCGATTGATGCCAAGGGCTGCGGAGGGCTCTTTCGAGGTTCTCCGCAGCCCTTGGCGCTTTTGGGCGCGGGATTCGGCGGGGTATGGCGGCGTGGTGGAGTTGCAGATCGAGAAGATAAAAGCGAAATCGCTCAAGGTGCCCCTGGCGCGCGCCATAGGGAGCGCCAACAGCACGAAATCCGAACTCGACTATCTGCTAGTTTTTCTGCACACCGAAAACGGGCCGACGGGCTGCGGCTTCGTGATGAGTCTGGGCGGGGAGACTTCCCGCGTGCTCGTCCACTACATAGAGAAAGAACTGGCCCCGCTGGCGGTGGGCCGCGACGCCCTCGCACCCGAGGCTCTCTGGCAGCGGCTGTGGGGGCCGAACAAGGCGCGGATGCGCGGCGGCCTGGGCGTGCAGGCTCTTTCTGCGATCGATACCGCCTGCTGGGACGCACTTGCCAAGGCGGCGGGCGCTCCGCTCCAATGTCTGCTGGGCGGATTCAGAAAAAAAGTTCCCGTTTACGGCAGTGGAGGTTGGCTCACTTTCACCGACTCCGAGATGGTGGAGGAATGCCAAGGCTTCATGGAGCGGGGCATCGGCGCGTACAAGCTCAAGCTGGGAAGCCCGCGCGATGAGGAGCGCATTCGCCTTTTGCGCGACGAGGCGGGGGAATCGCTCATTCTGTTCGCGGACGCGAATCAGAAGTACACCCCGCGCGAGGCACTCGAGGTGGCCGCCATGCTCGCCGCATACGACGTGAAATGGTTCGAGGAGCCCGTGCTCGCCGATTCCGTGGATGATCTGGCCGAGGTGGCCCAGAGCAGCCCGACGCCCATCGCGGCGGGAGAGAACGCCTACATGCGCTGGGGTTTTCGGGAGATTTGCGAGCGACGCGCGGCTTCGTTTCTCCAGCCGGACGTGGGTCGCTGCGGCGGCGTGACGGAGTTTCGCAAGGCGGCCCACCTGGCCGAGGCCTATAATCTTGCCCTGTGCAGCCATCTGCTCCAGGAGGTGTCGGTGGGTCTGGTCGCCGCGACGCCGAGCGGCTACATGGTGGAATACGTGGATATGCTGCCCCCCGACGTCCTTACGCGGGAGTTTCCCGTCGTCGGGGGTTGCATGGAAGTACCCGATACACCCGGCCACGGGGTGGAGTTTACCGAGGGGGCCATACGAACCTACGGCGCATGAGGAGAGAAAAGTTGGGCAAGAAGATCGCGTTTCTGGGTCTGGGCAACATGGGAGGGGCGGTCGCCGCCAATCTGGTGAAGGCGGGCTTTGAGGTGCTGGGCTACGACCCGAGCCCCGCGGCGTGCAAGGCCGCGCGGGAGGCGGGCATGCCTGTGTTCGATTCTCCCGCCGAAGCGGCGCGCGGGGTGGACTACGTTTGTAGTTCGGTTCCCGCAGGAGAACACGTGCGCGAGGCCTATCTGGGCGAGAAGGGCGCGCTGCTCACCGCGCGGGAAGGGGCCGTTTGCTTTGATTTCTCGACCATCCTGCCCGAGGAGAGCATCGCCGTCGCACAGGAAGCGGAAAAGCGCGGCTTTCATTTTCTCGACACCCCGATCAGCGGAAACGCCCTCATCGCGCGCGACGCGAAAATCGGCCTGATGGTGGGGGGTGACAAGGAGGTGCTCGACGCCCACCGCGCGGTGCTCGACGCCGTGTGCGAACTGCTCGATTACTTCGGCCCCAACGGATCGGGGTTGCGCATGAAGCTCATCACCAACCAGCTCGTGGCGTGCCAATTGTGCGCCCTGGCCGAGGGCTTCGCCCTGGGGGTGAAATCGGGCCTGGACCCGGATCAGATGATGGAATACCTCTACGCGAGCACGGTCTTTCGCGTCATGCACACGCGCGGGCGCGGATTGCGGGATAAGGCATACGAACCCGCGAAGTTTGCCCTGTCCCTCATGCACAAGGATTTGGGGCTGATACGGCGCTTCGCCCGCGCGAACGGCGCACCCTTGCCGCTCACCGACGCGGTGGAGGAGGTCTACCAGGGAGCGATGGAGATGGGTCTCGGCGCGATGGACCAGGCCGTCATACGCGAATGGTTCGAGCGCGAGGCGGGGCTCGACGACCGGGGCGGGGTTTGACACGGGAGGGCGGACGATTGGAGCAGCTGACCGAAAGCGTTTTCTATTACGATTGCTACCCCACTGTGGGCATGGTGGTGACGGAGGAGGGTGTCATCGCCGTGGATGGTCCCATGCGGCCGACCGAAGCGCTCGCCTGGCGCGAGTTCATCGCGCAAAAGGGCCCGCTGCGCTACCTCGTGAACACCGAGCATCACCAGGATCATATTGCGGGCAACTGGTTCCTGCAGCCCGAGAAAATCGTGTCGAGCGAAATCGTCTACGCGGATTTCCACACCTCCATCGCCACGGCGGAAGAGGGGGCGGAGCGTATGCGCCAATACGACCCCGGCAGCGAGGCGCTGCTCGAGGGCTTCGCACTCAGACCCCCCGACATCACCTACAAGGAGCGGATGACGATACGCCTGGGCGGCAAGACGTTCATCCTCATCAACGCCGCGGGCCACACGCGGGGGCAGACGGTCGTGCACGCGGTGGAGGATCGCGTCGTCTTCACGGCGGACAACCTCACGCCCGCCTACAACGTGGCGTTTCACTCCGCCGACGTCTGGGGCTGGTTCCAGTCGCTGGGAATGCTGGAAGCCCTCGACGTCGACTGGTACGTTCCCGGGCACGGCAAGCCGTGCGCGAAGGACGAGATACCCCGCCAGCGCGAGAAGCTCCACGCGCTCGTCGACAAGGTGCGCGACCTCAAGAACGCGGGGCTGAGCCGCGAGGAGGTGCAGGAGAAGGTGTTAGAGGTCTACGAGACGGACCTCAAGAGCAACGATCACATGGGCGAGCGCCTCACCATGCTCAGAAAAGGCGGCCTCGGCAATATCTATGACTATCTGGACGAACACCCCTCGGGACCGCTCAACAACCGCACCGACCCCGTGTGGCCCCACATGTAGGTGCGCCCTGCGCACGACGCCGAAGGAGCGTATTCCGTGAAGCCGATGAACCTGCTCCTCATCATGGCGGACGAGTTGAGCGTCCGCGCCCTGGGCTGCTACGGCCACCCGATGGTCAAGACGCCGCACATCGACCGCCTGGCGGCCGCGGGCGTGCGCTTTACGGGCGCCTACACGAACTCGCCCATCTGCATCCCCGCCCGGGCGAGCCTCGCCACGGGCCGCTACGTGCACGAAATCGGCCACTGGGACAACGCGAGCCCCTACGCGGGCGATCCGCCCGGTTGGGGGCACCGCCTCCAGGCCGCGGGCGTGCGGGTGATGTCCATCGGCAAGCTCCACTACCGAAACGCCTCCGACCCCACGGGCTTCGACGAGCAGATCGTGCCCATGCACGTACGCGAGAACGTGGGCAAGGCACTGGGCTCGATTCGTGATGAATTGATTGTCCAGAAGGCAGATAAACTGGCGCGCGAGATTGGCCCCGGCGAGACGAGCTATTCGAACTACGATCTCGACATCGCGGAGCGGGCGTGTGCCTGGCTCGAGGAGGAAGGCCGCCGCCGCGACGCCCCCTGGATGACGTTCGTCTCCTTCGTCTCGCCCCATTTCCCGCTCATGGCGCCGCAAGAGTATTTTGACATGTATCCGCCCGAGTCCGTGCCCGCGCCCAAGCCACACGCCCTGGACGGCCGCCCCCGCCACCCCTGGATAGAGGCGTACCGCAAGTACGTGCCCTCGGACGATTTTTTCGACGACGAGAAAAGGCGCGTCGCTATCGCCTCATATTTCGGGCTGTGCACGTTTGTGGACGCCCAGATAGGCCGCGTGTTGGAGAGCCTCGAGCGCGCAGGCCTTGCCGGTGACACGCGCGTGTTGTTCGCCAGCGACCACGGCGAGAACCTGGGCGCGCGGGGTACATGGGGCAAGGGCACGATGTACCAGGAATCAGCCGGAGTGCCGCTCGTGATGGCCGGGCCGGACGTAGGCGCGGGCAAGGTGGTGGAAACGCCCGTCTCGCTCGTAGACTTTCACCCCACGATTCTCGCCTCGTTCGGCTTGGCGCCCGAAGCGGGGCTGCCGGGCCGTTCGCTCTACGAAACCGCCCGCGCACCCTACGACCCCGAGAGGGTCGTCTTCAGCGAATACCACGCCTCGGGGGCGGAGACGGCGGCCTACCTCGTGCGCAAGGGCCGCATGAAGTACGTCCACTACGTAGACTATCCCCCCGAGCTCTACGACCTGGAGAGCGACCCCGAGGAGCAGAACGACCTCGCCGGCGCACCTGCCTTCAGCGACGTGTGCGCCGAACTCGAAGCCGCGCTGCGCGCGATTCTCGATCCCGAGGAGACCGACGCGCGCGCCAAGCGCGAGCAGGCAGCACTCGTCGCGCGCCTGGGCGGGCGCGAACACGTCATCCGCACCGGCACGGGCGGCGCCACCCCCACCCCGGGTCACTACGCGGACGATGGATATTAGGGAGACGCATCGCATGAGTGCAACGTGGTGCGCGAAGGCCGGAGCCAGGTGCTCATCGTGTCGTTGGTTCGCCCCACCCACCGGCGGGACACCTATGGTCGCCGGCGCAATGCCGGCCCGCGTGGTTCCTACTCCCCGCCCGCTCCCAGAATCCTCCGGGCCGAGGCCGTGAGGCGTTCGGTGGCGTCGGCGATTTTGCCCGCCTCGACGAGCAGGCGGCCGTTTTCCTTGACCTTGCTTCCTGCGATGAAGACCGTCTCCACGTTGTCGCGCTCGGCGTAGAACACAACGGCGCGCGCCGCGTCCCCTGCGGGCGTCAGGTTCAGAGCGTCGCTTCGTATCAAGACGAGGTCGGCCTGCTTGCCCGGCGTGAGCGAACCGATTCTCTCGCCCAGGCCCATCGCGTGTGCGTTGTTGATGGTGGCCCAGGCGAGTGCGTCGCGCGCGGAAAAGGTGAGGGCGGGGGCGCGGTAGGTGGACTCCTCCAGGCGGCGGTTGTCGAACATGCGCTGGGTTTGCAAGGCGTGGCGAGCCGTGTGGAGGAGGTTTCCCGAAACGTAGGTTTCCAAATCCACGCCGATGGAGGGTCTGCCTCCCAGGGCGGCCACGCGCCCCACGACCGGCTCGCCCCGGTTCGTCTGCATCTCGGCCGAGGGGGTGGCCGTAACCGAGGCGCCCGCACCGAGAATGACCGCGAGCTCCGCGTCGTCCACGTAATTGCAGTGCACCAGGTTGTGGTCGGGGCCGAGCACGCCTTCTTCGGCGAGGACGTGGTAGCCGCCCTTCACCTTCCTGCTCGCGTCGCCCCAGATGTGGGCGCTCGACAACAAGTCGTACTCGCGCGCGAGCCGCATGTCGTGGAGCGTCACCGCGAGGGGAGAATAATCCGCCCCCAGAATTGCCATGGCGAGCGTTACCAGAGCTGCATCGTCCGAGAGGCGCCCCTTGCGCAGACGCTCTATCTCGCTTCTTGGGTGCGGAATTTCCGAGTAATGCGGTTGCCCGGGCGCAGGTTTGGGCTTGGGCGTTCCGTGGCCGAACAGGGCGCGAATCCCCGAAGCAAACAGAGCGTCCACGGCGGCATCGGTGTGTGCGGGGGTGGGATTGTTGTGGGACCAGTCGAACAGCGTGGTGACGCCCGCCTCCATCTGCCCCCATGCTCCGAGGAGCGTCGCTACGTAGACGTCCTCGGGCAGATAGGCGGGGGCCAGGGTTTCGTGGACGATCTCGAAATACTTGCGCCCGCCCCAGTCTCCCCCGAGTCCGCGCAGGGCGGTTTGCCAGGTGTGCATGTGGGCGTTCACGAGACCGGGGATGAGAATCGCCCCCCGCGCGTCGATGATCTCCGCATCCGCGGCATCGAGGTTCCCGCCCACGGCGGCGATGCGTGTTCCCTCGATGAGCAGGTCGCCGCTTTCGATCTCGCCGACCACCGGGTCCATCGACAGAATCGTCGCTCCCCGAATGAGCGTCTTCTTCATCTCCCACTCTCCGCCTCGGGGAATTCCTCAGGCCAGTCGGCCAGCAGCGCCTCGAGGTAGGCCTTGAGGTCGTCGGGGCTTTTGCGGCGCACTTTGTTGCGGTCAATCTCTTCTTGCGTCTCGATGGGGATGCCCAGCGCGTCGTTGAACTTGTTGCGCATGTTGAAGTAGGTGACGACCATCGTGAGCTCGACGATTTCAGAATCGGTGAAGTGCTTTGCGAGTTCCCCGAAAACGTCGTCGCGCTCTTTGGCCGTGTTGTGTGTTACGTGTTCCGCCCAGAGCAGTACGGCGCGTTCGCGTTCGGTGAAGGAGGCGTAGTCGCCAGCCGCCATTGCCGCGATTTGCTCCGGCGCGATGCCCGCCGATTGACCAACCGGCGCGTTGTGGGCCAGTCAGTAGGCGCAGTCGTTGAGCTGGCTGGTTCTGATGATAGCCAGCTCCTTCGTCCTGGTGTCGAGTATCGAGCCCAGCCCCTGGCGCAAGAGGGCCGAGGTGAGCGGCAGCATGAATTTGGCGATGAAGGGTTGGTGCGCCATCACACGCCAGGCGTTGGGCACGCGGTTCAAGAGAACGTTCGCGTGGTCGAACAGATGGTGGACGGCCGGGTCGTCGGCTTCGCGCATGGGGATGCGGGACAAGACGGGTTCCTCCTTGCAGGGGGATTCGTGCGAACGCCCCATTGTCGGACGAAACGCGGCTTTTGGGAACCGTGAGCGCGCAGGTTGCGCGGCACAGGTCGGGGTGGGAAGATGCGCTCGATCATCCAGGGGACATGCTCGAAATCGAGGCGACATCCATGCATGAAGAAACGAGAAGGCCCATCGGCCTCGCGGTGGTGGGATGCGGAAAGATTGGCCGCATCCGCGCGGAATTCGCACGTCAAAACCCCGCGGTCGCGTGGATCGGGCTGTGCGACGTGGACGAGAAGGTGGGGAGGAAACTGGCCGAGGACGTAGAGGCCGACTTCTTCACCACCGACTACCGCGAACTCATCCAGCGCAACGAGGTGAATGCCATGGTTCTGGCCGTCTACGCGAACGAGCGGCTCGAGCCCGTCATGCTGGGGGTGGAGCGCGGCCATCGTATGCTGATCGAAAAGCCCTTGGCGGTGGACGCCGGGGTTTCGGAAAAACTCGCCCGCGCAATCGACGAGGCGGGGGTAGATGCAGTCGTCGGCTATACGCAGAGGTTTCGCCGCCGCTTCCTGGTAGCGAAGGAGAAGGTGCGCTCGGGCGAACTGGGCGATGTTTCCTCCGTTACGGGGCGCGCCTTTTTGAACCGCATGAACCCGGTGGCGAATTCCACCAAAACCGAATTTCCGACCAGGTTCACCCCGATGGTCATCTCCGGCACCCACAGCGTGGATTTGTGCACGTGGTTTCTGGAGGGGCTCCGCCCCGTGGAGGTCTACGCTCGTTCGGTGGACAAGGCGATGGCCCCCTACCTGACCAAGGACTCCACGTTCGCCATTGTAACCTACGCGGATGGAACGCTGTGGAGTATGAACGTGAGCTGGGCACTGCCCCGCGTCTGGCCCGCGGAGGTGTATTCGCTCGAGCTGGGCATCGTGGGAACGGGCGGCGTGCTCACGATAGACGACACACACCGCGACGTGGTGCTCGCCACCGAGGAGCCGCACGCATCTGCGCGTCTGAAACAGGGGCGCAACGTAAGCTTCCTGACCAGCTACCCGCCGGGAGACCTCGCGTTCGACCAACTCTGGGGGCCGATGCGCGAGGAGACGCGCTCGTGGTTCGACAGAATCTATCTGGGGGTTCCCACGCCGCACACCACGGCGGGAGAGGCGCACGAAAACCTGATGCTGTGTCTGGCGATGGACCATTCGGCCGGGACCGGACGCGCAGTGCCGCTGCCCGCCTCGCCGAAGGACCTGGATTAGTCGCTGCTTGCGGTGCGCGGTTTCCCGCGTGCCTAGCCGGGTGCGTTATTACTTGTGTGTTCGATGGTTGTCCGGGAGGGTGCGATGTCCGCTTCACCTGGCGGGAAGAATCCGATTGGCCTGGCGGTGGTGGGCTGCGGACGGGTGGGCCGCATCCGTACGCGTTGTGCCAGGGAGTATCCGGGCACGGAGTGGCTTGGGCTCTGCGACGTGGACGCAAAGAAGGGTAGGGCGATGGCCGCGGAGTTCGGAGCCGATTTCTTTACGACCGATTTCGCGGAACTCATCCGCAGGCCCGAGGTCAACGCCGTCGTCATCGCCACGGACGAGGAGTGGCACGCGAAGCCGCTTTGGGAGTCGATAGAGCAAGGCCACCGCATCCTCGTGGAAAAGCCCCTGGCCACGAGCGTCGCCGAATCGGCGCGGCTCGTGGAGGCCGCGGAAGCCGCGGGCGTGGAGCTTCTGGTGGGCTATACCCAGCGCTTCAGGAGGCGCTGGCTCACGGCGCGCGAACACGTGCAGTCGGGACTTCTGGGCGAAATCACCTCCGCGACGACGCGCGCGCTGCTCAACCGCCAGGTCGGCATCACGCGGCTGTCGAGGAATGAGGATCGCTCCACCCTCACGCCCATGGTGATCTCTGGCACCCATGCCCTGGACGTGATGCTCTTCGTCATGGGGCCGGGCAAGCGCCCCGTCGAGGTCGTCTCGCGTTCGGTGTCGCGGGTGATGACGGGCGTCGGCACCCAGGACGCCACGTTCAGCATCTTCACCTTCGATGACGGCACCATCTGGAGCATGGAGTGCAACTGGGGGATGCCCACCATCTGGCCCGCCTCGACCTACGGACTCGCAATCAGCGTGGTGGGCAGCGAGGGCGCGCTCACCATCGACGATACCCATGCCGACTTCATCATGGCGTCGGAAAATCCGCTGGCCTCACACCGGGGCGAGGAGCGCCACGTACATCTGCTGGGCAGCTACCCGGCGGGCGACATGTCGCGGGGCCAGTTCTGGGGGCCGATGCGCGAGGAGTCCATCGCCTGGCTCGCGCACCTCTACACCGGGGTGGAAATGCCCCACTGCACGGGCGCCGAGGGGCACAGAAACCTCATGCTCTGCATGGCGTGCGACCTGGCGGCGAAGCGCGGGGAGGCCGTGCGCCTGCCCGTCGACCCCGAGGAGTTGCAGGCGGGGCTTGCGGCGCGGGGCTAGTCCATCGTCGCGGTCGGCGGCGGCCAGTCTGCGGATTTGTTCTTGAACGAGAGGTAGACGAACTCGCCGTCGCTCTCGTTTTTGAATTCGTGCTCGGTCCCCTCGGGAATGTGGATGATGTCGCCTGCCGATACGGTTTTCTCTTCCTCGCCCACCCGAAACCATGCCGTGCCCTCGACGACGTTGATTATCTGCTCGCAGCCGTGCGTGTGCGGGCGGGCGAGCTTGCCCGGCTGGCTCACCGAACGGTTAAGGGTTACGTGCTCGCCGATGATGATGCTGCCCTCCGAATCCGACGGACGGGCCAGATTTTTTCGCTTCATGTCGTCCCAACGGTAAAACGGCATTTCGGTGCTCCTTTCGGGGAGGCGATTTCAGGGGTGCCGCGTGGTGCGTCGACCCGGGTGATTCGTTGACACGCAAACCCTCTCGTCTGTAAGATTCTCACTCCAAGCATACACAAACGGGTATGGGTTGGAAACGAAGCGGAGGCTTCATTCGCTGCGCCAGTGGGGTGCATGGCGAGGAGGTTTCCTCGCGCGTGGAACGAACGAGCCGAACCGACGTGAGGCGTCGGCATTCTCACGTAACTTCATCAGGGAGAGGAAAAATGAAGAGATTCACAAAGATGGTCGGCGTTTTGGCCCTGGTCTTGCCGTTTCTGGCGGCAGGCGACGTCCTGGCCGCGCCCGCGAAGTACGACGTCGCGGTCGGCAGCCTGGGCGGCACGATGGGCAGGCTGGGGGCGGGCCTCAGCGAGATCGTCAACAGAAAGCAGAAGGAGATCATCCTCAGCGTGGTGCCCGGCGGCGGGCGCGCGAATCCGGCCCGCGTGGGCGGAGGCGGCGCGGATTTCGGTTATTCGTTCTCGAACTTCGCGGGCGCTGCGCTGGCCGGCAAGACGCCCTTCAAGAAGTCCTACAAAAACCTGCGGGGCATAGCCACCTTCTGGGACTCTTGCTACCACCAGTATGCGTCCAAGGAACTCTACGACGCGGGCGTCAAGACGTGGGGCGACATCATCAAGTCGAAGGCACCGCACAAGGTGGGCGTGGCCAAGAAGGGAACCAGCACCGAGTACGTGGGCAGCCTGATCGTCAAGCACTACGGGACGAACTACAAGGAACTCACCAAGCGCGGCTACAAACTCAACTTCGCGGGCGTGGGCGGCATGTCGCGCGCGATTCGCGCGCGTCAGATCGACTTCTACTTCCACAACTCGGGCGACCCCAACGGCGCGGGCATCCAGGCCGCCCTGGGGCGCAACCTCGTGTTTCTGGACATGAGCGACGACGTGAAAAAGATGCTGGCGGGCCACGGCTTCACGCCGTGCCAGATTCCGGGCGGCATATACAGGGGAAATCCCAATCCCAAGGACTCGATGGGGCTCTCGGGCGTGCTGCTCACCACGACCAAGATGAGCGCCGACGTGGTGTATTCGATCCTCAAGATAGCGAAGGACGAATTGAAATTCCTCGGCGGCGTCCACAAGATATACAAGAGTTGGGACCCGAAGAAGGCGGGCATGAAAATCGGAGTGCCCCTGCACGAGGGCGCCAAGCGCTTCTACAAGGAAATCGGCGCGCTGAATTAACCCGTTTCCAACGATAGAGGCGCCAAGGGTGAGCGACGAAAGAGCAAGAACCCCTCTGGATTGGCTGGTTCTGGTCATCGCGGTCGGCATGTCTGTCTACCACATCCACGTGGCCTATACGGGCGGCTACGAGCCGCTCTACCAGAGGGCGCTCTCCTATCTGTTCGGCATGACGTTGATTTTCATCATCTACCGAAAGCCGGCGGGGGGAGGGTGGCGGGCGGTCGTATCGACCGCCGTCCTCCTCCTGGCGGTCGTCTCGATTGCTTACCCGACACTGCGCATCGACTACTTCCTCAATCGCTTGCATTTCGTCGAGCCGCTCGAGCCTCTGGATTTGATTTTGGGTACGGTGGTTCTGGCGCTCGCTTTCGAAGCGGCGCGCAGGACCATCAACCTCGCGCTGCCGATGATATCGCTTTTCTTCATCGTCTATTCCTACTTTGGCCCCTATTTCCCCTGGCAAATGGCGCACAAGGGGGCCTCGTTCATGCACATCGTGGATCATCAGTACATGACCTACGACGGCCTGTGGACGGCGCCTTTAAGCGTTTTTTCGGTCTACATATTCCTGTTCATCCTCTTTGGGGCGTTTCTGGATCGCATGGGCGCCGCCGACTTCTACGTCAAGCTCTCGATGGCGGTAGCGGGTAAGCTCAGAGGCGGGCCGGCCAAGGCGGCGGTGTTCGCCAGTGCCATGTCGGGTACGATTATGGGCAGCGCCAACGCGAACGTGGTCACCACGGGCTCGTTCACCATCCCGATGATGAAGCGTACCGGCTTCCGCCCCGAGATAGCCGCGGCCATCGAGACGGCGGCCTCTACGGGCGGGCAAATTATGCCGCCCGTCATGGGCGCCTCGGCGTTCCTGATCGTGGAGTTCACGGGCATCTCGTATTGGGAAATCGTGAAGGTATCGATTCTGCCCGCCGCTTTGTATTTCTTCTCGGTCTACGCCATCGTGCATCTCGAAGCCAGAAAAGAAGGCCTCGTGGGCATGCCGCGGGAGTTGATACCCCCGCTCGGCCCCATCATGAAAGAGGGATGGTTCTATCTTCTGCCGCCCTTGGTGATTCTGGCGATTCTCATGACGGGCCGAACCGTTCCCTACGCGGGTCTCGCCGGTATTCTCTCCGTCGTGCTCCTGGCGGGGCTGAACGGCGCCCTCCTCCTGTGGCGCAAGGCGCGCACGGAGGGGACGAGCTTCGCCGAGGTCGCGGGCGAGGCCGCGCGGGGGCTTTGGAACGTCGTGCTCGCCCTCGAGAAGGGAGCCATTCAGTCGCTGCCCATCTGTGCGGCGGTGGGGGCCGTGGGCATCATCATGGGAGCGTTGTTCCAGACGGGTCTCGGCCTCAAGTTCTCCTCGCTCGTCACGAACCTAGCGAACGACAACCTGTTCCTGGGCATCCTCCTGGTGGGCGTTGCCTCGTTCGTGCTCGGCATGGGCCTGCCGACGAGCGCGGCCTATATCGTCTTGTCGGTGATGGCGGTGCCCGCGCTTTTGGAGCTCGGCGAGCCGTATAACCTCTCGCTGCTCTCCGCGCATCTCATCGTGTTCTGGTACAGCCTGGATAGTTGTTTTACGCCGCCCGTGTGCGTGCCCGCCTATACCGCGGCGGGGATTGCAGACGCGAACCCGGCAAAGGCCGCCTGGGCTTCTTTCCGCACGGCGAAGGGTATGTACATACTGCCGCTCATGTTCGCCTTCACCCCGATTCTGCTGGTTCGCGAGACTTGGCTCTCGTTCGAGACGTTCGTCGCGGGCCTGCTCGGTTTCCAGGCGTTGGCCGCCGCCATGGTCGGCTTCATGTATTTCTCCTTCACCAAGCCTGCGCGCGCACTGTTGTTCCTGGCGGCGGGGCTTTTGTTCTGGCCCATGTATTGGTGCCACGCGGCGGGTGCGCTCATACTGGGGGGCGTATTCTTTCTCCAGCGCAGGCGCCTGGGCCAGGAGGGAGAGCCTGTCCCCGCCGCCGCGTAGGCTGCGGAGCCGCCCAAGCCGCGCACCCATTTTTTGCAAGGCTCCCCGCGAGTTTCGCGCGGGGCACGGAGCACAACGACCCCCGGGAGGTGCCTGTGCGCATTACGCTGCTCGAGAATTTTCGTGCCGTCTTTTACACGCCGTTCTACGCCGCCATTACGTTGGGCAGGTACGCGGAAAACGGCCTGGACGTACGCCTCGAAACCTCTCCCGATCCTGCCCGCACCGCGGAACTCGTGATGTCGGGCGCCGCCCAGGTGAGTTGGGGCGGTCCCATGCGGGTGATGGTGGCCTACGACCAAAATCCCTCCTGCAATCTCAAGGTATTTTGCGAGGTCGTTTGCCGCGACCCGTTTTTTGTCCTCGGGCGTGCGCCGAACCCGGAGTTCCGGATGGGTGACCTGCTCGAGGGCAAAATCGCCACCGTGAGCGAGGTGCCCACCCCCTGGATGTGCCTCCAGCACGACCTGCGGCTCGCGGGTCTGGACCCCAAGAGCCTCGATAGAATCCCGGACCGTACGATGGCCGAAAACGCCGCCGCCCTGCGCACGGGCGAGGTGGACCTCGTGCAGGTGTTTCAGCCCCTTGCCGAGGAGTTGGTGGAAGAGGGCGCGGGCCATGTCTGGTACGCGGCGGCGGAGCGTGGGCTTACGACTTACACGGCGTTTTATGCACCGGAGGCGTTCTTACGCGAAGAAGCCGAGGCCGCCCTTGCGATGACGCGCGCCATGGGCGAGACGCAAGCCTGGCTCGCCTCTCACGACGCCGGGGAAATTGCCCGGTGCGTCTCCCCCTGGTTCGATGGTTCTCCCCCCGGGCTTCTCGAGCGCGCCATTGAGCGCTATTTGAAGCTGGGTCTCTGGAACCGCACCCCCCGTCTCACGCGCGCGAGCTTCGAGTGGCTGCGCGACGCCTGTCTGAGTGGCGGGCTGATTGGGACGGGTGTGGCTTACGAGCAGGCGGTGGACATGCGCTTCGTCGGGGAGGCGTAATCCGCCCGACTGCGCATTTTCGCCTCTTTGCGCTTTCCCCGAACGATCCACGCGATGGCGTAGCCCGCCTTTCTCCGCGAGGAGACTCCGATGGCGTTTCGGCAT
>CBDCSO010000001.1:0-7618 GCA_965221655.1 bacterium
TGGCACGTTCTAATCAGAACGGATCGGATTGCGAAATCGAATGTGTTCTGACCGGGGATGAGGATGAAGTCAATCCATCCATTTCTGCGTTTGTCACCAAAAGAATCAAGCGTGCCACTGGCCCCGTGCTTCTTGCCCTCGACGCTCCGCTCGGGTGGCCAAATACCATGAGAGATGGCCTCCGCAATCATAAGAAGGCGGGCGCGCCGCCGACCATCGAACGAGACCGCATGTTCCGCCGCTATACCGACTGCTTCGTGAAAAAAGAAATCGGGAAGAAACCGATGGAAGTAGGAGCTGATAAAATCGCAATAACCGCCCACTGGGCACTGTGCCTGCTCAAAAAAATCCGCAAATGTACCTCATGCGAAATTCCTCTCGCGTGGGAGCAGGGACCCATCAGCGGAACCAAAGCTATCGAAGTGTATCCCGCAATCGTTCTTCCCGCGCTTTGCGCGCCTGACCTTGACGCGAAAACACATTACAAAAACGATAAAAAAGAACAAGAAAAAATCCTCAACGCGCTAAGAAAGAAAATCGATTTCGCCTGCACAATCAACAACGACGACATCCTTGAAAGTAATAACAATGACGATATGCTGGATGCGTGCCTTTGCGTGCAGGCGGGTCGGGATTTTTTGGGGGGAAATTGCGTTCCGCCTCCTAAGGAAAAGCGAGAAAGGGAGACCGTGCAACGCGAGGGATGGATATGGTTCGCGGAATGTGCCCGAAAACGCAACAAAGCCGATGAACACAGATAAGCCGCGCGAAAAATCAATCGCCCTCGCCTATGTGCTGTGGCTCGCCTTGGACTGGCTGGGGGCACACCACTTCTATCTGGAAAAACCGCGCTCGGCCCTGCTTTATTCCGCCGCGTTTTTTGTCGGCTTTCTCACCTCGATATCCCTGCCCGACATGGGCGTGCAGACGAAAGCGATAATCTTCATCGCCTTTTTGCCCTACACCATGTGGCGATTCGTGGATTTGTTCACCATTCCCAGGCAGGTGCGCGCGTACA
Source organism: bacterium (assembly GCA_965221655.1). GTDB lineage: Bacteria > UBA8248 > UBA8248 > UBA8248 > UBA8248 > Bin107. The sequence goes on from CBDCSO010000001.1 coordinate 1,019, forward strand.
ACGCGGAATCCCGCGCACAAGGAGCGGCAAACGCGGACACACCCTCCGCGTAGAGCGCCCTATTTGCGCTCGTACTTGTGGCCCAGGTTCTCCTCCCAGGTGAGGTAGGCCTCCATGGCGCCGCGCCCGATGTCGTAGGGCTTGAGCTGCACGTCCTTCGGTTTGTCGCCCAGACCTGCGCGCCCGGTTTGCAGTGTGCGGCCCGCCGCCCGCCAGGCCGCCTTGCCGCCCGCGAGGTAGCCGGCGTCGTAGCCCAGCCGCGCGAGCGCGTGCGCGCTCAGGGCGGACTTGCGCCCATCCTCGCAGACGCAGACCAGGGGTGCGTCGCCCGCTTGTGCGGGCGCTTCGTCTTCTATGAGCCCCCTCGACACCCATGTTGAGCCTGGCAGATGGCCACCCTCGTAGGAGGCGCTCGTATCCACGTCGAGCACGACTCCGCACTCCGCCGTTTCTTGCGCCGTATACGCGCGCGCCGCACGCATGGCTTCTTCCAGCCCCAGGACGCCCGCGGCCTGGGCGGGGCTTTCGCCCGAGGCGGCGGCGGCGGATTTTTCCAGTGCGCCGCCGGCTTGCGTCCACGCGGCGAGCCCTCCGCGCAGGACGCTTACGTCGAGCCCCATCTGCCGCAGCCAGTAGGCCGCCATAATCCCGCGCGCGTTCTGGTCGCAATAGGTCACCACCCGTCCCGCGCGCACGGCGATTACCTCATCCGTGCGCTGGGCGGCCTGCCCGCCGGGGATGGAGATCGCCCCCGGCAAATGGCCGCCTGAGAACTCGGGCGCCAGGCGCACGTCGAGCAGGTAGAGGGTCTCGTTCTCCGCCTCGTCGATGAGTGCGCGCAGCTCTTCGGGCGAGACGAAGGGAATTCCCTCCTCCTCCGCAATTTGTGCGCCGAGCGTCTCCCCGTGGGCGCGGCTTTTCGCGGAGGGTGCGGGAATCTCGCTCGGCACGCCTTCTGCCAGCGGCAGTCCGGCCAGCATGATGCCCATGCCGCCGTTTTTGAGAGCGCGCGCCTGGGTGACTCCCAGGCGGTGGAGCGCCTGCGTGCCGATGATGCTCCGGGTACGGCCCGCGCAGTTGATGATGAGGGGGGTCTCGGTGTCCTGGGCCAAATCCCAGGCGTGGAGAATCAGCTCCCCGCCCGGCAGGTTGCGCCCGGTGGGGACGCAGAAGCGTTCGAACTCCACCTCGGTGCGCGTGTCGAATATGCGCGGCGGCGGGTCGGCCTCGATGAGTGCGAAGAGGTCTTCCGCCGTAATCTCGGGCACGGCGTTTTCCACGTGCACCCGCTCGCCGAAGTCCTTGCTCGGCACGTTGGTGCCCGATACCGTCGCGAAGCCCGCCTCCTCCCAGGCGCGCAGGCCGCCTGTGAGCACTGAAACGTCCGCGTAGCCGCTCTCTGCGAGCAGGGCCGCCGCGCGCCCGGCGCGGGGGCCGCCCTCGTCCACCACCACCACGCGCGTCGCGCGCACGGGCACGAGGCGGGGGGCGAGAAACTCCAGTGCGGAGCGCGGGGCGTTCGTCGTCATGAATATCTGTTTTTCGTGAAATTCCATCGGGTCGCGCACGTCGAGCACAGCGTACGCGCCGCCGCTCTCCATCAGGCTCTTGAGTTCAACCGGGGATATCTCCTTCACCATTCTTCCTCCGATATGCGCGCTAGCGGGAGGGAATGCCCGCCATGCGCCTGAGGACTTCGATGACCGCCGAGTTGTCCGCGTCGCCCAGCCCGCCCATCTCGGCGGCCTGGAGTACTTGCTGGTGGATTGAGCTCAGCAGCATCGGCGCGCCGAGCTTTTGGCCCTGCTCGATGATGAGGCGCACGTCCTTGTGGTGCTGGCGTATGCGCGAGAGGGGTTCGTCGTAGTCGGCGTGCACCATTCGCGCGCCGCGCTGATCCATCGCCTTGCTGTAGGCCGCGCTGTCCTTGAGCACCTCGAGCAGGCCTTCCATCTCGAGGTCCGACTTCATGCCGAGCACGAGCCCCTCCGAGAGTGCCAGGCGCGTGAGGCCAAGCACGAGGTTGATGACGAGCTTCGTCCGCGCCCCGGCCCCGTTCGGCCCCATATGGTGGATGGAGCGGGCGAAGGTGGCGAGCAGCGGCTTTGCCGCGTCAAAATCGCCCTGCTCCCCGCCCGCGACCGAGACGATGTTGCCCTCAAGCACCTGGTTGCGCGAGCCGCTGAGGCTCGCGTCCACGAAGCCGACCCCCCGCGCGCGCAAGTCCGCACCGAGACGCTCGGAATCATCAGGGCTGGACGTCGAAGTGTCGATGACGACGAGCCCCGCGCGCGCAGAGTCCGCCACGCCCCCCGCGCCCAGGCACACCTCGCGCACGACGCTGCTGTAGAGCAGCGAGACGAGCACGAAGTCCGCGTCCCGGGCCGTCTCGCCCGCAGACGCGGCGGGGGTGCCGCCGTTTTGGGCCAGCACCTCCATTCTGCTCCCATCGACGTCGAACCCCTGCACCCGGTAGCCCGCTTCCATGAGCTTTTGGCTCATGGCCGTTCCCATCAGCCCGAGCCCCACGATTCCGACGCTTGCGCCGTCCGCCATGTCTTCTCTCCACGCTCGCGGGGCGCAACCCCGCAGAAATCAAAACCTGGGCCGCCCCTCGGAGGCGTAGCCCGTCATCTCGATAAAACCCACGCCGGCGGGGCCGCCCGCGGGGCTTTCGGCGAACACGCCCCCCTCCCAATAGGTGATGCGCGTGCTGCCCGGCGTTTCTATCTCCTGTGCGCGGGCGTAGGGCTCCACCCGCAGGCGCAGGCCGTGGGCGGGCACCTCGACCATCCACCCCATGGGGTAGACCGCCCCGCTCTTCGGGCTCTTCCAGCTGCCCGTCGCGCGCAGCGTAAAATCCCCCAGGCGCAGGTGGACGGCGCGCCCATCCGCCTCGACGATGGTGCCGCTGCTCGTAGGCTCCACGCCCCCGTCTTTTCGTCTCAGAAGATATAACATCAAATCCCGCCCGTCGGACAACTGCAGGCTCACCCAGTCCCACCCCGCCTGGGCGGGGCCGAGTTGGTTCGAGCCGAACTCGTGGTCCATCCACGCCGTCCCCCGCACGGGAATGGTTCTCCCCTCGAGTGTGAGCACGCCCCCGGCGCGCAGCCGCGTGAACGAGTAGTAGTGCGAGGCGCGCCCCGCACCGGGCGCCTTTTGGCTCACGCCGTCCTCTCCGTGCACCACGAGGGGCTTTTGCGGAGTGAGCGTGAGGCGCAGGGCGGCCTTCTCGCCTGACGCCTCGACGCGAAACGCCCCGCCCGCGCTGTGCGCGCGCCACGCGCCCAGCCAGACGCGCAAGTTCCCTTGTTCCGCTCCGGCTTGCTCAAGCGCGCCGCGGCTCATGCGCTCCGAGGTGCGGTGTTCTCCGCTTTGGGCGTCCAACACCGAGAAGTGCGCGGCGTAGATGTTGCGCAGCGCCCAGCGGCTCTTTGATTTTCGCCCCGCGCCGGGGGGGCGCAGCCCCGCCCGAAAGAAGGTGAGCATGAAGGGGTATTTTCCCTCGCGCTCGTCTTGGAGATTTCCCGAAAAATACCACCACTCCGTGCGAAACGCAGGGTGCGCGCCGTGATCGCGCGGAAAGGCGTAGCGATAGCCCGGCAGGGCGCGGCGCCACGCGTCGGCCCAGGCGGCCGCGGCGCTCGCAAGCAGGAGCGCCGCCGTGAAGCAGGCAAGCGTTTTTTTCATTCCCGTCCCACAGCCTCCCCGATGGAGACGCGCGCCGCCGCCCGGGCAGGCAGCCAGCCCGCAGCCAGCGCCGCAAACACCACGAGCAGCAGATAGGCCCCCACCTCGCGCCAGGGGAAGACGTACTGAATCGTCCACCCGAAGCTCAGCTTGTTGACGACGAAGATCAGGATGGAGGCGAGGCACACCCCCGCCGCAAGGCCCAGCAACACCGAGAGCGCACCCAGCATGGCCGCCTCGCCCATGACGATGGCCCCCACCCGCGCGCGCGTCGCGCCCATCGCGCGCAGTGCGCCGATTTCGTGCGCGCGCTCCACCACGTTCGAACCCAGCCCGGTGGCGACGCCGAGCAGGGCCACCAGAACGGCGATGAACTCGAGCGCGTAGGTGATGGCGAACGTTTGATCGAAAATGCGCAGCACGCGCCGCTTGAGGCGCGCGTTCGAGACGATGGCCACGGCGGGGTCGAGAACGCTCTCGAGCCCGGCGCGCACCGCTGCGGGCTGCGCACCCTCCTCGATGTACACGGCGAGCGAATTCAGGCGGGCGTCGCCCCAGTGCTTTTTGAGAAACGCGCGATCCACCACCACGTAGCCCCCGTCGGTGGTGTAGTCGTAATAGACGCCCGCCACGCGCACGCGCACCTCGCCCGCGGGTGCGGGTGCGGGAAGCGTGAGCACGTCACCGCGCCTGATTCCGTGGGCGTTGGCGAAGGTCTCGGTTATCACCGCCTCTCCGCGCGTCCGCGCCCGCGTGAGAATCGCGCGGGCGTCGCCTTCCAGGAACAACAGCCTGCCCCGCTCGGCCACGATGCGAAAATCGCCCCCCGCAAGCGAGATGCGCTCCCCGCGCCAGGGCAGGCGCATCGCGCGAAAGCCATCCACCGCCGCGACGCCCGGCACGCTCCGCACGGAGCGCAGCAAGTTATCGGAAACGCTCGTGCGCGCACCCTTGATGAAGCCCGAAGCGGGTGCGGCGTAAAAATCCGCCCGCAGCGTCTGGTGCGTCCAGACCTCCACCGTCGAGCGGAAGCTCTCTATCATCAACAAAAGGCTCACCAGCATGGAAACGGCGATGGCCAGCGAGGCGAGGGTAACGGCGTTTCTCTGCGGGTGTCTGCCCAGGCCGTGGGCGGCGAGCCTGCCGTTTACCGAAAGACCCCGCGCCTCACGCAGCGCAAACGAACCCGATAAGAGGAGCGGGAGGCTCGCCAGGGCGGTGGCGGTAATCACCGCACCCGCCGCGAGATAGCCGGGCGCCGGCGTCCCGCGGGCGAGCGCCTGCCCTCCCAGCCACCAGGCGACGGCGCCCGCGAGCAGTGCGCCCCCGAGCAGGAGCGCCACGGTGCGCGGGCGCACCTGCACCTTGCCGCCCCGCTCGGCCAGACCCCGGCGCGGGCTTTGCCGCGCGGCAGCCACCGCGGGAAAAACGCCCGATACGAACGCGACGCCCACCCCCACGCCGAGCCCCTCCAGAAGGTCGACGCCCGTGGGGGCGACGCGGCCCACCTCCAGAAACGCGAAGAGGTTGCTGATCGTCTGCGAGACGACCGAAAGCGCGCCCCGGGCCATGAACGCCCCCGCCGCAAGGCCCAGGCACGCACCCGCAAGCCCGATGCAAAGCGCCTCCGCCCCGTAGAGGAGCGCGACGCCTCGGGCCGTCACCCCCAGCCCGCGCAGGGTGGCTATCTCCCCCCTGCGCCTGAGTACCGAGGCCGACATGGTGTTGTAGATGAGAAAACAACCCGCCAGCAGCGCGATGACGCTCAGCACCGTGAGGTTGAGCTGAAACGACGCCAGCATCTTCTCCACGTCACGCCCGCGCCTCTCGGGCCGCGACACCACCACGCCGGGCGGCAACACGGCGCGAATCTTCTCGCGCGCCGCCTCCACTTCGCCTGCGTTTTTGAGAATCAGGTCGATGCGGTCGAGTTTGCCCAGGCGATCCAGGGCTTCTTGTGCGACGGCCACGTCCATCATGAGGAGGCGGCCGTCCATCGACTTCGCCACCCCTTCGGGCTTCATGACGCCGCGCACGCGAAAGCGCATTCTGCGCCCGGCTTCGATTTCGACGAAATCGCCCGCCTCCACGCCCATCGCGCGCGCCATCGTCCGCGTGAGAAAAACGCCCTCCGGGTCGGCAATGCGCTCAAGCACCTCGTCGCGCACGTAGTCGCGCTCGAACGAATAGGTGCGAAAATCCGAATCCCCCAACAGGTCGAGTCCGAGCACGAGGGCGGAGCGTCCCTCAGAGGAAGCCCCGCGGCGCCACCGCGCGTCCGAAACGCCCGCCTTGCGCACCCACACGTGGCCGCGGATGACCGGGGAGGCGCGCTTCACCTCCGGCATGGCCGCGAGCGTGAGAATCAGGTCTTCGGCCACGCCCGGGTCGCCGCCCGAGACTTCCAGTTGCGTCTTGCCCGAGATGACCTCCAGGCTGTTCTGAAACGCCTGCACCGATGCCGTGTTCGCCAGCTTGATGGCGATGAAAACGGCGACGCCCAGCCCCACGCCCACCAGCGTGAGGAGCAGCCTGAAGGGCTCTTGCCTGAGTCTCCGCCAGGCCAAAAGGCGCAGGAGCGAAACGAGGGCGCTCACGCCTCCTCCCGCAAGCGTCCGTCGACGACCTCGAGGCGCCGGGTGGCGTAGCGCAGGGGCATCTTGTCGTGGGTCGCCATGACGATGGTGAAGCCGTCCTCTTCGTGCAGTTGCGATACGAGGTCCATCACCCGGTGGGAGTTTTCCGAATCCAGGTTGCCCGTCGGCTCATCCGCCAGCACGAGGCGGGGGCCGTGGACAACGGCGCGCGCGACGGCCACCCTTTGCATCTCCCCGCCCGAGAGCTGGGAGGGGTAGTGCCGCATACGGTCCCCGAGTCCCACGCGAGACAGGGCTTCCTCGGCGGCCC